>NZ_QLMK01000039.1 GCF_003259955.1 Falsochrobactrum ovis | reverse complement strand
GGTATCGTCTACCGCTCGCCGCCATGGCGTTGCGCCCAATCTGCTTTACCGGTGGCGCAGGCTCTTGAGTGAGGGAGGTGCTGCAGCCGTGGATTCTGACGAGCCGGTTGTCGGCAATTCGGAAGTGAAGAAACTGGAGGATCGCGTCCGCGAGCTGGAGCGCATGCTCGGCCGTAAGACGATGGAGGTCGAAATCCTCCGCGAAGCCCTTTCCAAAGCGGACTCAAAAAAACGGATATCGCGGCCGATCTTGTTGCCGAAGGACGGTTCCCGATGAAGGCTGTCGCCGAAACTTTGGGCGTCTCCCGTTCCAACCTCATCGAGCGGTTGAAAGGTAGATCAAAGCCGCGCGGGTCCTATCATAAGGCCGAGGATGCGGAGCTCCTGCCCGTCATCCGCAGGCTGGTAGATGAGAGGCCAACCTATGGCTATCGGCGGATCGCCGCGCTCCTCAATCGCGAGAGGCGAGCCGCCGATAAGCCTGTCGTTAACGCCAAACGGGTCCATCGCATCATGGGCAACCACGGCATGTTGCTGGAGAAGCATACGGCCGTTCGCAAAGGCCGCATTCACGACGGCAAGGTCATGGTCATGCGCTCGAACCTGCGCTGGTGCTCAGATGGGCTGGAGTTCAGCTGCTGGAATGGCGAGGTCATTCGTCTCGCTTTCATCATCGACGCCTTCGACCGGGAGATCATTGCCTGGACGGTAGTCGCCAATGCGGGGATCTCCGGCTCCGACGTGCGCGACATGATGCTGGAGGCGGTCGAGACACGCTTCGGAGCAACGCGAGCTCCGCATGCTATCGAGCATCTCTCCGACAATGGCTCAGCCTATACAGCGCGGGACACGAGGTTGTTTGCCCAAGCGCTCAATCTGACGCCCTGCTTCACGCCGGTCGCCAGCCCCCAGTCGAACGGCATGTCAGAAGCATTCGTCAAAACCCTGAAGCGGGATTATATCCGCATATCAGCCCTACCGGACGCCGAAACTGCGCTCCGGCTCATCCACGGATGGATCGAAGATTACAACGAAATACATCCTCATTCCGCGCTCAAGATGGCTTCCCCTCGGCAGTTCATCAGGGCTAAATCAAACTAGCCGATCTGTCCGGTGAAACGGGGGCACTCCA
>NZ_QLMK01000038.1 GCF_003259955.1 Falsochrobactrum ovis | reverse complement strand
TCTGGGGGCCGAACTTGGCGATCCAACGACGAACTGTCTCGTATGATACGTCAATTCCACGCTCAAGCAGCATTTCTTCAACTTCACGCAGACTAAGGTTGAACCGCAGATAAAGCCACACCGCATGAGCAATAATCTGTGGCGGAAAACGGTGACGCTTGAAGATGATATCTGATGTCTGCATCGCCAAAATTTACGCCCAACCCGTCAGGCAGGCAACTGTAGCCCAGTTAACGTGACAACACCGCCACGGGCCTTTCCGGTCAGAGAAACTTAACGTGACAACACCTTTTCAAGACATCCGGCGCGCCGTCTCTGTCCTGAATGCCCGCAGAATGGATCACGAGACCAACCATCAGGCCGAGAGTATCAACTACAACATGACGCTTACGGCCATTGATCTTCTTCCGCGCATCAAAACCTCGTATTCCGCCGCTTTCCGTGGTCGAAGCATGCCAGCCGCATGGGCAATCAAGTGGCACAAACTGTGTATAACCCGTGCCTTTCCCTTTTTCAAAAAATATTGATCGTTATAACCAATTCTGACTGGAATGACACGTATGCGTGAAGCTCGCTAATAGAGTTGAAGTGTGGGGCTACATGTCTTGGTTGCAGACACTGCCTAGCTGGGGCGAAGTACATGAAGTCGAAGATGGCGGGATTATGCGTGCTTTGACAGGCGCGAACCAAATCAGATTCACAACACCCGAACCATTCGCACTTATTCTCACAACACCACAGCCACGACGCGAGGTAGCCGTAGGCACTAATCGCACGACCGTTTTCGATGCACCTGCCGGTGGGATCGAACTCATTCCAGCTAGTACCGACATGTTTGCGCGCTGGCACGCACAAAAAGAGTGCATGCTAACTACGATAACTCCATGCAGACTCAAGCAATTGGCAGGTTTGGAGTTTGGCTGCGACGATATTGACTTGATTCCAACACAGCCAGGAACTACAGATCCCGTTTCGTCAGCAATCGCTAAGCTTATGCATCAGGAGTTTATCCGTCCTGAAGGACCGAGTGCGAATGCGATGGAACCCTTGAACGTCTTATTCTGGCTGCAGATGTTGCGCGCTCGCTCCTCCATTACTGTGCAGCAAAGATCGATGCGCCACCAGGGTGGTCTCCCTCCGCTAGTTGTGCGCAGAATCGAGGAGTTCATCGACACCAATATCAGTAGCTCTCTGGCCATAGACACGCTCGCAGTTATTGCCGGTTGCTCGCCGAGCCACCTCGTGCGAACGTTTCGGAAAACAAAAGGTATACCCCCGCATCAATTTATATTGCAGCGGCGTTTGGCGCACGCGAGACAAATGATCAAAGACAATCAACTTGAACTACGCACTATCGCGGCACTTTGTGGTTTCGCCAGCCAGAGCCAT
Organism: Falsochrobactrum ovis; assembly: GCF_003259955.1. GTDB lineage: Bacteria > Pseudomonadota > Alphaproteobacteria > Rhizobiales > Rhizobiaceae > Brucella > Brucella ovis_A. The sequence continues at coordinate 421 of NZ_QLMK01000038.1, read as the reverse complement.
ATGACATCTCTTATGAGAAAATATTGGGGAGTAACCCCTAAGCAGCTCCGTCCATAGCTTTTTACGCTTAGTCTCATTTGATTCGCGAGCATCAGACTGTTTTCGAGCCAGTGAAGAACACGGTCCCAGCGGACATGATACTGATCGCTTATGCCAGTAAATCTGTTCTTACTGTGGTGTTGTCACGTTAACTGGGCTACAGTTGCCTGCCTGACGGGTTGGGCGTAAATTTTGGCGATGCAGACATCAGATATCATCTTCAAGCGTCACCGTTTTCCGCCACAGATTATTGCTCATGCGGTGTGGCTTTATCTGCGGTTCAACCTTAGTCTGCGTGAAGTTGAAGAAATGCTGCTTGAGCGTGGAATTGACGTATCATACGAGACAGTTCGTCGTTGGATCGCCAAGTTCGGCCCCCAGA
>NZ_QLMK01000036.1 GCF_003259955.1 Falsochrobactrum ovis | reverse complement strand
GAAGCTTTCGATGCATGGAAAATTGCGGCCTGTTTCGCCTGAATATCTACGAGCCACGGGCCTTTCCGGTCAGAGAAACTTAACGTGACAACACCGACGGACGAGATGAAGGCTGAACGGGTTCAGCTTGTGCTGCCCAGGAGCCTGCACCCGACCTACACGGCGGCACAGCAGGTCTGGCTCATGGATGTGGAGTCATTCACCCGGCTGGTGAAGCAAAGGCAGAACGCCTGATCCTATCCGTCATCTCCAGCACCCGTCTGATGGGCACGGCCTGATTGAATGCGCCCTTGCCGAAGCTGACCATGCCCACAGCCTCGCCTCTGGTGTTGAACACCGGGCCGCCGGAGTTACCGCCAGTCGCAGGGGCGTCGATCTGCATCATGGGCTGCGTCTGGAACATCCCGGAGGCCTCGCCGTAGCGGCTCACGATCCCGGCCAACAGGGAAAAGCCCCAGCCGTTGGGCGCGCCCACGGCCGCGATGGCCTGCCCCTGCCGGGGCATGGCAGGCGCTGGCGTCACCGGCCGGCCTGGCTCGCCCTCGATGCGCAGCAAGGCCACGTCCAGGGATGGATCAACCCCGGCCACGCGGGCCGGCCGCCATTCGCCCGATGCCAGCTTGACGCGCACCGCCTCGGTGCCGCTGAGAACATGCCCGACGGTCGCCACCTGGCGGCCGTCACCGATCAGGATTTCTGCGACAGGTCAGCACGTGAAATCGCTAATCAGGCCCGTTTTTCAGCCAGATAGTCGCGCCGAAGCTGCGGATAGACGATATGGCGATAACGCCATTGCAGCCAGCACAAGCCAACGGCCGCCGCCGCGTTCATGATGGTTTCCAAGGGCCTTTCTGCGGTCAAAAGGTCAGGAACCATCAGCAAGAATGCAAGGCACAGCAGCACCCCCATCACCGCAAATAACGCCGCGAGGCCCTTCTGAACCGCCCGGTTGATACGGGTGAATCTGGCCCTGAACTTATCGGCCATTGCCGCCTCCTGTTTTCAGTGTCTGCTTTCGCTTGATTTCCTTTCCCGGTTCCCAAATATCGCCCTTCGCGTGCCGCTCGACATACTCGCGGATAAGATCGCGCAGCACGCGACTGGGGATGACGTTGTTTTGCCGGGCGACCGCCTCAAATTGAGCTTTCAATTCCGGGTCAATGGCCGCTCTGATGATGTCGCCGCCAGAAGGCGAATAGACCGCGCCATAGTTCAGGCGCTTCTTGGACGCCCGCCAGATGTATTCGCGGATGAGGTCTCGCAAAACTTGGCTTACCACTCGGTCTTGACGCTCAACAGCCCGCCTAAACCGCGTTTTTAGGTCGGGCGATATAACGGCTTTAATGATCTGCATCTCACCCGCCATAAAACGCCTCTTGTAGTGTCCCTGTAGTGTTGGCGGGCCAGCATTCATGCGGGTTTGCGGCCGTTTTGTAGTGGTCGAACACTACAGTGGCCCATGATGCAAACCACAAAATCCCTTTACAAATCAATGTATTACGCCGCACCTGGAGGTGCGTATTGTCTATAGACGGGTTAAGGGCCAACAGATGGTCATTTTTTCTTTTCCGCTTTGTCCTGGGCAGGCCCGACCCCAAGAGGGTTGAACCTTGGCCCCAATGCGCTCCGCGCATTGGGATGATGCAACCATGAAGCGGAAATGATGCGAGGGTGATGCAACAGTTATGCATGTGTCTCACCCCGCTTTGCGGCCTCGGAAGTAGCCCACAGCAGCGCGAGTCACACCGGTTGCACCCGTTGCCATCTGAGCAACACCACGCGCCGCATTGGCGGTTGCACGGGGAGCGGCCATAGCACCGCGAGTAACGGCACGAGCGCCGCGATAGGCACTTGATGCCCCGCCTCGCATGGCTCGCAATTCGTACCAGTAGCTGATGCCAATACCGCTAGCCAAACCGCTTGCAATGTTCGGAAGTTGAAGCAACAGACCTACCGAAACGACGGAAATCACCATCATGCCAATGAGCGTGTACCCGACGTTTTGCACCCCGTCTAAATCGGCCTGTTCCATGTACCCGCCATAGATTTGCATTAGCAGCGTGAACACCACCGCAAACAGCACAATCGTCAGCACATAGTTGAGCACTTGAGACGCCCACAGCTCGAAGAAACGAGCGGTTGGCTGCCAGAGGAGGGCGAGGATGAACAGCGGCCCGAGACCAACCAGAATTGCCAAAGCGACCTTGGCAACAATCAGAAAAACAGCGCCGACTCCGACCACCGCAGTCAAAGCAATCGCAGACACAATACCAATCGCGGCATAGGTCAAACCGTCAGAGCTGAAGAAGCCCGATTCCTCAAACGCTTTGGACACATATTCCGCGCCTTGACCCGCAGCATTGTCGATGATGTTGGCTGCAGATGCGCCACCTGCATTCCCGGAAATTGCCTGCGCTAATCCGTCAGGGGTAGCCATGATCGCGTCTGCGATTTGTGACTGATACAGACCACCGGCCAGGGCAATCGAAACGATGATGCCAATTCGTAAACAGCGGTGCAGGAAATCAGCCACCGGCATATCAACAGCGCCGCGGATAACGAGCATGCCATAAGCGATAAGCGACAGCGTTAGGCTCAGGACTCATTGCTCATAGCCAGAAGATAACGGTTGCGGCGAGAGCGATGGCAGAGAAGAAGGTCATAGGGCACCTGTCGTAGCGCGTAGCGACACGTCGCCAGTCTTTTAGACGCCCGAACATGATCTCGATCCGGTTGCGCCGTTTGTAGCGGCGCT
>NZ_QLMK01000035.1 GCF_003259955.1 Falsochrobactrum ovis | reverse complement strand
AGGAAACCGTCCAGCCAATCACGAGATACATCTATTCCGATAAGCACCTTTGCTGCTATCATCTCACTCTCTCTTCCTTATGTTTCGCGGTCCCGGAAACGGGCCGCCGTCAACTGTTCGAGATGGTGGAGAGAGGCGGGATCAACCTGCTAGCGAACGTGGTCAAGCCACAAGATGTTAAGCCTGTATCCCACCTCATCGCCGGTCCTGGCCGGGATCGGCGATGACGACGTTATAGCATCTCCGAGACACATAAGATGTTTGGTCCCAGCATGTGATGGTGATACTTCAATCCTATACCTAGTAAGTTTTTCTGGGGTCGGTTCCGGCTAGGGGCGAAATGACGCCCCTAAGCGGCATACAACAACATCAAGGCGATTGCGGACTTACTCAAGCCTCGAAGTAGGAGCCACCGACAACATCACCAGTATGAAGGTTGAGCTCGAATGGGACCCAATCCTCGGAGAACGGGTCATATGCCTCACCGCGCATGCTGGCATTCAATAATTCGCACTGTCGCATACCATCCCACGAAATCCGACGGCTTTGCCAATGCACACCGTTTACATCAAACGCTTCAAACCAAAGGCCGTTTGTGACGAGGAAAATGCGTTGACTGTCGAGGTACCATAGATCCTCAACATCAAACTCGCGAATAAGCTGCCTTGCTTCTACGCCTACAAAATATCCAATGCCACCAGCCACGACGACAACTGAACGCCCATCGGGTTCCGGATGAACAGAATTCAGGCGTTTCCGCCACCCTTCCGAAAAGTTCCCAATCCAACGTTCGCCTTCATTCGTAGTGAATTCAACGACAAAGCCCTCTCTGAAAGCATTGGGCTTCGGGAACGAGATCGCCGGCGGCCCATATGCAGGGAGGCCGGTGAGAGAGCGGGTGATAAGCATGATGGCAACCTCTGCGTATTCATATCCGTAACTGCTGGTGCTTGGCGATATCGGCAACCGTATTCTTGCTGATACCGAGGTCACGCGCGATCCAGCGATACCCTTCGGCTTTCAGCCATCTGAGCTAACGGAAATTAATCCGCCATATAAATTCAGGTAAAGTATGATTGCGTCGTATGTATATTCTGGGTATTCCATATATGTCGTCACTTGGCTTAGTTCTAGCTGGAATTGTTGTAACAGCGCTTAAAAAACCTGCTTTTCGCACCATAGTGCGATGTTCTTTTCTATTAGCACCATAAGGGTAGCAAAAATTAAGTACTTCACCACCAAGCATATCTTCGAGCCGAAGCTTAGACTCATTAATCTGCCTAAAAGCTTCTTCATCGTCCATATCGTTTAAGTTAACGTGATCGAGAGTGTGTGCACCAACTTCATGACCTAAATCCGCCCATTCTCTCATCTGAAAAAGTGACATGCATGTTGTTTCTGGAATGCCTACAGCCTTGTCCCAAACGTTGCTGCCTCCAATTTGGTTGGCAACGAAATAATTCGTTGCAGTAAACCCATATTCAGCTAACACTGGAGCTGCGTTATCCAACACATTAAGAAAACCATCATCAAAAGTTATAATCGCGACTTTACCTCTTTTTTCCCCCTTTAGATAAGGCATGCCATCTCTCACTGACATGCCTTTAAAGCCAAGTCTTTTTAGCCATTTCATTTGGCTTGCAAAGCGATCAGGATGAACAAAAAGCCCACGAAAAGGTACATTGCGTTGAATAGGGGCGATGTGATGATATACAAGAACTGGGATAGCCATTATTCATACTCGTAATTTCAGTAACTCAATCGAGGAGTATTAATTTCCATCAATATTGATGTAATGCGCGGATTTTTTACCAAATGCACCTTCAATAAATCCGACTAAACCTCCCAAGTTCGCTGCAATTGTTATCAGTCCCCTCTCTTTTTGGAGCGGCAGTAATAATGTGCTAGTTAAAACTTTATATATACGAGATAAAACTGAACCGAACGTACGCCCAGCTTTTCCTTTTTTTAGTCGCTCGTGGTAAACCATTCTGGCGTGATCACGTGTCCGCCGATAATAATAAGACAGCTTAAGTCTTGAAAGAGGAATAGTTTCATAAGCAATAGCATAAGGCGTCCAGCCTGTTTGAGCGCCTACTTCTTTAGCATCTTGCCATAATTGCCAGTCTTCCCCACCTGCTTGACCAAGTGAAGTATCAAACCGCAGCCCTGTTAAGCGGAAAAAATCAAGATTAGCCATCCAACTACCGGTTGCTAGTTTTAACTTAGACGCTTTCCCTTGATCATATAAGGTACGAGCGCGCTTTTCAGCGCCTTGATTAACTTGGTTCACTCCTCGCCAAATAATATTTTTCCACCAATGTAATTTATCTAACGGTGCTGCAAATCTGACCGGTGAACCAACGATGTCAAGGTTTTTAGAGTCACGCTCTTTGAGCAGCTCTAACAACCAATCAGGCTCTACTTGTTCATCGTCATCGGCAAATGTAAGAATGTCGTATTTATGATCTATAGCATAGTTAAGCACATGATTTCTTGCAGATGCTATACCTAGAGCTGGCTCATTAGTATAAATTACTTCTGATGTTATGTTATATCGCTGAAACTCGGCGATTACATTGTGTAATGTTTTTTCATTATTATTTTCGGTTATTAAAAAACTCACATCGATATTATCTGGAACGATAAGGTTTGTATACGATTTGAGTAGATTTTGAAGCATAATAGGTCGATTTCGAGTAATCGTGCCTATCAACACTTTTCGCTTTAAGCCTGTCAAATAAATTCCCCACAGTAATTTCAAAAAATCTGACTTTTTGAATATCAGAGCCCGACTCAAAATTCAAGCTTTGCGATACGGCGTGTCA
>NZ_QLMK01000034.1 GCF_003259955.1 Falsochrobactrum ovis | reverse complement strand
TTTCTAGTTATCGTTATAAGGTATCTTACATTGAATATATAGGTGTAAGAAGCGAACCCGGGGAACTGAAACATCTAAGTACCCGGAGGAAAGGACATCAAACGAGACTCCGCTAGTAGTGGCGAGCGAACGCGGACCAGGCCAGTGGCTAAGAATGAGACAAGTGGAAGCATCTGGAAAGTTGCGCTAGAATGGGTGATAGCCCCGTACACGTAATTCTGTTTTTAGTCCTTGAGTAGGGCGGGACACGTGAAATCCTGTCTGAATATGGGTCGACCACGATCCAAGCCTAAGTACTCGTGCATGACCGATAGCGAACCAGTACCGTGAGGGAAAGGTGAAAAGCACCCCGACGAGGGGAGTGAAATAGTACCTGAAACCGAATGCCTACAAACAGTTGGAGCCCAAGATTTGTTCTGGGTGACAGCGTACCTTTTGTATAATGGGTCAGCGACTTAGTGTAACGAGCAAGCTTAAGCCGGTAGGTGTAGGCGTAGCGAAAGCGAGTTTGAACAGAGCGTTTAGTTCGTTGCATTAGACCCGAAACCAAGTGATCTAGCCATGAGCAGGTTGAAGGTACAGTAACATGTACTGGAGGACCGAACCCGTATCTGTTGCAATAGATTGGGATGACTTGTGGCTAGGGGTGAAAGGCCAATCAAACTTGGAGATAGCTGGTTCTCCGCGAAATCTATTTAGGTAGAGCGTCCAGCGAATACCCTCGGGGGTAGAGCACTGAATGGGCTATGGGGACTCACCGTCTTACTGATCCTAATCAAACTCCGAATACCGAGGAGTACTACTGGGCAGACACACGATGGGTGCTAACGTCCGTCGTGGAGAGGGCAACAACCCTGACCACCATCTAAGGTCCCTAAGTTATGGCTAAGTGGGAAAGGATGTGAGGATCCCAAAACAACCAGGATGTTGGCTTAGAAGCAGCCATCATTTAAAGAAAGCGTAACAGCTCACTGGTCTAGATAAGGGTCTTTGCGCCGAAAATGTACCGGGGCTCAAGCCATACACCGAAGCTGTGGATGCACATTTTATGTGCGTGGTAGCGGAGCGTTCTGTAAGCCTGTGAAGGGGGACCCGTGAGGGCTCCTGGAGGTATCAGAAGTGAGAATGCTGACATGAGTAACGATAAAGAGTGTGAGAGACACTCTCGCCGAAAGTCCAAGGGTTCCTGCTTAAAGTTAATCTGAGCAGGGTTAGCCGGCCCCTAAGGCGAGGCAGAAATGCGTAGTCGATGGGAACCACGTTAATATTCGTGGGCCTGCAGGTAGTGACGGATCGTGTGTATTGTGAGGTCTTATTGGATTGATCTTGCAGTGAAGCGGTTCCAGGAAATAGCTCCTGCATCTAGACCGTACCCTAAACCGACACTGGTGGACTGGTAGAGAATACCAAGGCGCTTGAGAGAACTGCGTTGAAGGAACTCGGCAAAATGCACGCGTAACTTCGGAAGAAGCGTGACCTTCATTTGGGCAACCAATTGGGGGTGGCACAGACCAGGGGGTAGCGACTGTTTACCAAAAACATAGGGCTCTGCGAAGTCGCAAGACGACGTATAGGGTCTGACGCCTGCCCGGTGCTGGAAGGTTAAGAGGAGAGGTGCAAGCCTTGAATTGAAGCCCCAGTAAACGGCGGCCGTAACTATAACGGTCCTAAGGTAGCGAAATTCCTTGTCGGGTAAGTTCCGACCTGCACGAATGGCGTAACGACTTCCCCGCTGTCTCCAACGCAGACTCAGTGAAATTGAATTCCCCGTGAAGATGCGGGGTTCCTGCGGTTAGACGGAAAGACCCCGTGCACCTTTACTATAGCTTTACACTGGCATTCGTGACGTTATGTGTAGGATAGGTGGTAGACTTTGAAGCAGGGGCGCCAGCCTTTGTGGAGTCATCCTTGAAATACCACCCTTAATCTTATGGATGTCTAACTGCGGCCCGTTATCCGGGTCCAGGACCGTGTATGGTGGGTAGTTTGACTGGGGCGGTCGCCTCCTAAAGAGTAACGGAGGCGCGCGATGGTAGGCTCAGAACGGTCGGAAATCGTTCGCTGAGTGCAATGGCATAAGCCTGCCTGACTGCGAGACTGACAAGTCGAGCAGAGACGAAAGTCGGTCATAGTGATCCGGTGGTCCCGCGTGGAAGGGCCATCGCTCAACGGATAAAAGGTACGCCGGGGATAACAGGCTGATGACCCCCAAGAGTCCATATCGACGGGGTTGTTTGGCACCTCGATGTCGACTCATCGCATCCTGGGGCTGGAGCAGGTCCCAAGGGTATGGCTGTTCGCCATTTAAAGCGGTACGTGAGTTGGGTTCAGAACGTCGTGAGACAGTTCGGTCCCTATCTGCCGTGGGTGTAGGAATATTGACAGGATCTGTCCCTAGTACGAGAGGACCGGGATGGACGTATCTCTGGTGGATCTGTTGTCGCGCCAGCGGCATAGCAGAGTAGCTATATACGGACTAGATAACCGCTGAAGGCATCTAAGCGGGAAACTAACCTGAAAACAAGTATTCCCTATCAGAGCCGTGGAAGACCACCACGTTGATAGGCCGGATGTGGAAGTGCAGCAATGCATGTAGCTGACCGGTACTAATAGCTCGATCGACTTGATCATTCTCATTGACTATATCCATCAAGCAAAGCTTGATGATTAAAAGCGCTCACGGATCACACGCAGCTGCGCTGCTGATCCTCCGCGAGGGCGGCAAAACAATTGCCGACGCGCAGTCGCGCTTTTAAAGATTGTTCTCCTGTCCTCACGCTGTCGCGGTTATCACCGCTACGCTCCGGACGGGGCGCCGAACTATCGGCGGCACACAGTCGTGTGCTGAATTATAGCGATCTTAGATTATACAGCAGTAAAGATTAATCACCTGTCCTCATGGCCAAAGGCCTACGGACGGTGCGGCGCATCAGCGCTAACATACAGTCGCATGCTGAATATTATCAGCAATAGTCGAGCAATCGAAGTTTTAACTTCGCAAGGTCGACTGACCGTCGGCCATGATTGGCCGGCCGGTCCGGAGCGAAGCGGCGAAAGCCGCGACAGCGTCAGGACAAAACAACCAACTACTACAGCTTCTCGAATTTGTGTTCTTCGCCGACCTGGTGGTTATGGCGGAGCGGCTGCACCCGATCCCATCCCGAACTCGGTCGTGAAACGTTCCAGCGCCAATGGTACTTCGTCTTAAGACGCGGGAGAGTAGGTCGCTGCCAGGTCTGCAAAGCACACAAAA
>NZ_QLMK01000033.1 GCF_003259955.1 Falsochrobactrum ovis | reverse complement strand
GAAGCTTTCGATGCATGGAAAATTGCGGCCTGTTTCGCCTGAATATCTACGAGCCACGGGCCTTTCCGGTCAGAGAAACTTAACGTGACAACACCTTGATCGAGGTTAAAGGGATGGCTCCATGCCAATCAATTCCATGGCCAGTGTTTGTGAGGCTTCGGAAATTTCGGGATTAAAGCGTAGCCAATAGCCTTTATCGCTTGCGATTTTCACGTCGCAGGCTTCCACAAGCTGGCCACGGCGGATAGCTATATCCACCAAGCCGTCCCATCCAAGCGCAATCCCCTGATGCGCGATCGCGGCTTCAATAACCAGATTATAGGTATTGAAAACAACCCCACGATTGTTTTCGGCAAGCTCGTCCCCGATTGAATCCAGCAAGTCATGCCAAGTGTACCAACGGTTACCTTGAAAGCTGTCGAGATGCAACAATGAAGCGGTACCGAGTCCCTTGCCTTGCGGAAAAGGTCCATGTCTTTCGAGGAAAGCGGGAGAACAGACCGGGACGACGCTTTCGCCCAGAAAGGGAACAACAGCCCCTTTTCCAAAATCTTCGCGGGCGCCAAAGAGAATGGAAATATCCGCCTCTTTCTGCGCCAGCGGTTCGATCATGGAGGAAGCGGTGATGCGGACATCCATTTCAGGGTATCTGGAGCGGAAACGGCCCACGCGCGGCATGAGCCAAAAGGCAGCGAAGCCGTAGTCGGTCGAAATGCGCAAACTTGGTCGGCGCCGCTGCCGCTCGATCTGTTGAATCGCTTCATCAATACCAACAAGGCCCGCTCGCACTGCCTCATATAATATGCGCCCTTCCGGCAGAATTTCCACTCCGCGACCGCGTCTTGCAAAAAGAATAATGCCCAAACCTTCTTCCATGCGTTTTATTTGATAACTGACTGCCGGTTGGGTCATTCCCAATTCCCGCGCGGCAAGGGTCAGATTTTCCAACCGTCCAACTGCTTCGAAAATAGACAGGCTGGTTAAGTTCCACGACGAAGAAATCATAAATAGCCTTTATGGGTTCAATAAAAATTGAAGGTCTTTTTCTTTAAACCAAAAGCTGTTTTGCTAAAAGCCATCGAAGCAAAGTCATAATAGTTTTCGATCGGACACATCGAATGCCAACGGAGGGAACAAGCATGCGTCATTTCAAACAGGCAGGACTGGCCCTTATAGTTTACGCAGCTCTATCGTCGACCGCACTGGCAGCGGATCCCGCTGCATGCGAAACGATCCGGCTATCCGATCCGGGCTGGACCGACATTACCTCGACCAACGGTATTGCCAGTGTGTTACTGGAGGGGCTTGGCTATAAGGCTGACGTGAAAACCATGTCGGTCCCTATCGGCTATGAGGCGCTGAAAAATGGCGATATCGACGTCTTCCTTGGCAATTGGATGCCCGCGCAGCAAAAATTTCGCGATGATCTCGACAAGAATAATGCGGCAGAAATCCTCGTAAAGAACCTTGAAGGTGCCAAATTCACTCTGGCCGTTCCTGCTTATGTCGCGCGCGAAGGCGTCAAGGACATTGCGGATGTTGCTGCTCACGCAGATAAATTCGGCAAGGAAATTTATGGAATCGACCCCGGTTCCCCAGCTAATCAGAATATTCAGCGCATTATCGATAATGAGAAATTCAAGCTCGATGGCTGGAAAATCGTGGAATCGAGTGAGCAGGCCATGCTGGCGCAGGTCGACCGCAAGAACCGGGTCAAGGATTGGGTGCTGTTCCTGGCCTGGGCTCCGCATCCGATGAATACGAAACTAGAAATTGAATATCTTTCCGGCGGAGATGATTACTTCGGCCCCAATTATGGCGGTGCGGAAGTCAACACGCTGGCACGAACCGGCTGGGCGGAGAACTGCCCCAATGCCGCCGGTTTCTTCAAGAATCTGGTCTTCACTGTCGATATGGAAAATGAGCTGATGGACAAGATTCTTAATGAAGGTGCCGATGGGCAGGCAGCGGCTAGAGCATGGCTCAAGGACAATCCCGGACAGATCGACACATGGCTGGAGAACGTGACGACCCTGAGCGGTGAACCGGGCCCTGCTGCTGTGAAAAAGCATCTCGGCCTTTGACACCCATTCGCAAAGACCCTGAAATGATAAAATATGGGCGGTTCATCCGCCTGTTTTCGCGTTTTCAATTGTCGGAATTTATCAATGGACAAGCCAAATATTCTAATTTTGATGGTTGATCAGCTCAATGGCACGCTGTTTCCGGACGGACCGGCTGAGTTTCTGCATGCACCGAACCTTAAAAAGCTTGCAGCACGGTCCGCACGTTTTGCCAATTGTTATACGGCCAGCCCCCTCTGTGCGCCGGCGCGCGCTTCCTTTATGTCAGGGCAACTGCCTTCCCGCACGCGAGTCTATGACAATGCCGCAGAGTTCTCGTCGGAGATTCCCACCTATGCGCATCACTTACGCAATGCCGGTTATCAAACCAGTCTGAGCGGTAAAATGCATTTTGTCGGTCCTGATCAGTTGCATGGTTTTGAGCAACGCCTGACCACCGATATTTATCCGGCCGATTTCGGCTGGACTCCGGATTATCGCAAACCCGGTGAGCGCATTGACTGGTGGTATCACAATCTGGGCTCTGTCACGCAGGCCGGTTCTGCCGAAATCACCAATCAGCTCGAATATGACGACGAAGTCGCCTATCACGCGGAAGCTAAACTCTATGACCTCGCCCGTGGACATGACAGCCGCCCATGGTGCCTGACTGTCAGCTTTACCCATCCGCACGATCCCTATGTTGCACGCAAGCGATTTTTTGATCTTTATCAGGATATTGCGGAGCTCGATCTAGGCGTCGGGTCCCTGCCGCCAGAACAGCTCGATCCCCATAGCGAGAGGTTGCTGAGGGCGGCCAAAGCGGAAGATTATACGCTGACCCGCGCACAGATCAGGACGGCACGTCAGGCATATTTTGCCAATATTTCCTATGTGGATGAGAAGATCGGCAATCTCCTCGGCATCCTTGATCGCTGTGGAATGGCTGAGAATACCGTGGTAATTTTCACATCTGACCACGGCGATATGCTGGGTGAGCGCGGCATGTGGTTCAAGATGAGCTTCTTCGAAGGATCGGCGCGTGTTCCGTTGATGATTGCGGCACCGGAAGTTACCCCCGGCCGCATCACGCAACCGGTTTCAACTCTCGATGTAGTGCCAACGCTCGCGGATCTTGCCAATATTGATCTGCGTGAAATTGAGCCATGGACGGATGGAACCTCACTCGTCGGGGTGGCGGCAGGCCATAAGCTGCGGGAAGCAGTACCCGTCGAATACGCGGCAGAAGGCACGATTGCTCCGATGGTTTCCCTTCGCGAAGGCGATTGGAAGCTCAATCTTTGCCGTGCCGACCCGCCGCAACTTTTCAATTTGGCGCAGGACCCCAACGAGTTGCATAATCTGGCAAATCAACATCAATACAGCGATGTTTTTAAGCGGCTTTCGCAGCTTTCGCTCGAAAGGTGGGATCTGGATCGCTTCGATCAGGATGTACGCTCGAGCCAAGCCCGCAGGCATATTGTCTATTCGGCGCTTCGCAATGGGGCCTATTATCCGTGGGATTACCAGCCGCTCCAGAAAGCATCCGAACGTTATATGCGCAATCATATGGACCTGAATGTGCTGGAAGAAAGTCAGCGGTTTCCGCGCTGATTTTCCGAGGTAGAAGTAATGAAATCTAGGTTCAGGACCCATTGATTTGACGTGATGTCTATGATTCAGAGGGCAGTGCAGGAGCCTGAATCATGAGCAATTTATTTTGGCTGACGGACGAGCCAATGGCTCGTCTTCGTCCTTATTTCCCCAAGAGCCATGGTCGCCAGCGCGTTGATGATCGGCGCGTTCTGAGCGGGATCATCTTCGTTAACCGCA
>NZ_QLMK01000032.1 GCF_003259955.1 Falsochrobactrum ovis | reverse complement strand
AATCCACGGCTGCAGCACCTCCCTCACTCAAGAGCCTGCGCCACCGGTAAAGCAGATTGGGCGCAACGCCATGGCGGCGAGCGGTAGACGATACCGTCTCGCCTGGTTCAAAACTCTGCTCAATGATCGTCAGCTTTTGCTCGGTTGTCCACCGCCTGCGGCGAACATCACCCGTCAGCAATTCAACGTGTCGATACTCGTTAGACATAAGCCTGTCCTCAAGCCTGTGCTTGAGCCTTTCTGCTTATGCCGACCTGTCCGGTCGAAATGGGGGGCAGTTCACCCTCGAATTCTGTTTTGATCGGATCGGCGGGGGGTAATACTCGGGTTTTCAGAAATACATTCAATCGACAGGATGCTGACTTAACTTCCTCTGACCTCCCTATTGCGGTTAATATAACGCCAGCTAACGGGGCTGTTAGAGATGTTACTATAGAAGATAATGAGTTTTGTGGGATGGATTTTGGCGTATACGCTCAAGGTACATCTACTAATAGTATGTCACGTATTCGAGTTATAGGTAATCACACTATTCCCTCGGTAGGGGGGTTTCTTTCCAACCATCATATAGTCTCTCTTAAGTACGGAAACGCATGTGATGTTTCAAACAATAAATCGGGTGGTAGGTATGTCGGGTCTGACAACGGGGCAAGCACCAAGGTGCCAATTCTTATTGAAAACACAGAGGCAACAACTATAAGCACGAATACAATATTTGGTTCTAGAGGAGCGGCAATTAGCATAAATGAAGGCTGGAACTGTAATATAGTAAATAACGTACTGTATGACACAGGACAGTTAGGACCATCTTACTCGTCTATTTACGCATTTAATACACAGCGATGTGTTTTTGCCAATAATAACGGGTCTCAATCATCGAGTGAATTTGCTCAAAAATTCCTCGAAGAAGCGGGAACATCAACCAATAACGGCGGCGCGAATATGGCTTATGGTTATACAACCAAGTACACGCTTGCGTCTGGGTCAACATCATCATTTAGCTGATACAGATGAGGGCAAGCGGCTATGGCCCACAAGCAGGCGCACATCTTCGCCGCCCGCGCCATCAAAGAGGCTGATTGTGAACAAACGCGACCTATTGCAATGGGATACATTTCAGCCGCAGGAGCAGTCGCAGGTCACTCCGTTAATGTTGCCTCAGTCACAAAGATTGCTGAGGGTCAATATAAAATAAATTTAGCCAGTCCTGTTGCTGGTCGTAAATTTGCGTTAACGCAACCCGGATCGGCAAGAATTACGTATAACCTGACTCATGACGCATCCAGCATTACTGTTGGTTTCGCAAATATTTCTGGAGATGATACAGATACAGAGTTTGGGTTTGTCGCTTACGCAACAGAAAAAAGGTAACTACTGTTTGATGTGATCACTCGACGGATGGTTATTATGCTAGTTAAGGGGCGTTGCCGCCTCTAGTTATCGCTATATCACTTCTATATTCGTCCGTCAGAGGATCGATATGAACTTCGGAATTTTTCGGGATCTCTGCTGCGACTATTGTGCGGTGAAAATTCCAAAACGGCAATGTTTTGGTCCTCATCCACAAGAAGTGAAAGCTCCCCGCCGTCCATTGCGGTGACATTTATCAGGGTCGTGTTGAGTTTCACGTCGCATTTCGGATGTCGCATACCTATCCTGCAATCCCAGTAAGAAGACGCACCTAATGCATGTACTACTGAATGCATTTGCGGAGCAGAGTTAAAAAAATATGCATATGGATGTTGAGCAGGCAACGTTCCCTTTAATACGATGCTCGTATATTGGTTGGCGTCACGATCTAAGGTGCGGTAAATGCTATAATAATAATGATCAGTTATTTCTTGATGTCTGTTCATGTACGTAGACGCGTTAATCAAGTTTACAATACATAAAATGAACAAGTTGAAAATATTAACCCACGTGAAAAACCTAACCTTCGAAAATACAACGAGAGACAGACTCATTGCGAGGTAGAGGGGTAATAATGTTCGTGTTTCAATCACCGGTGAGAGGGGAAGAGAGAAAGCAAAATAAGAAACCGCAACCGCAATGAGAATTAAGAGCGTATAAATGTACTGGTGACTTAATCTGAAATTCCACAGAGCTGCCAAGAACAGTAGGATGTAATAAGTGTATCTCCCAAATTGATTAGTGAGGTCATCGAAATGCTTATTGAATGAGCCTATGATGTAGGTGAGGTTATTAATAGCACTGTGTAAGTCGTGGACAGGTTTGGTCTGTCGCCATTCCGCAACTTCAAGTCCAATTTGCCCGGTGATAACGAAAACCATCACCAAAGAAGTAGTGATTCCAACGATGCAACCTGCTAGCCACCATAAGCCGTGACGAAAAATTGATTTTAAACTGTTATTCGAGCTGAGAAAAGAGCTCATGAATAGCAGCGGAGTTATAAAATATAAATTTTGCAAACCTCCGAACAGTAATATTCCGGAGAGTATATAAGTTTTTTTATATCCTATTTTATCCTTGATGTTCAAAAGAAAGAGCAGCGAAAACATCGAAGGAAATAATGTGGCAGGCCAAAGACTTTGAGAAACAAACGGGATACTGGAAACTGAGCACGTGGCAAAAAGAGCGCATACAACCTTCGATATATTTGTATCCGCCAAGAGTAAGTAGAAAAATAAAAATGCTGTAGCTACAAGTGCAATACTCCATACGTGCAACGGAATTGCTCTTAGCACGTCGTGTAACAAATAATTAAGCCACCGACCTTCTTCAATCAATTTAAAGCGAAAATTTTGATAATAGTGTACTTCATCATGTCCATAAACATTAAAGTCAAAGTAATTCCCATATACTGAAAGTATAATTATGGCGCATAATGAATAAATCACGAGCCAGGGTTTGAGGAGTATGCCTTTGCCAGGTGCTAATTTGTGGAACATGATTTAAGTCATTTTCTCAATAATAAAGCGTGGGCGTCTTTTAACCTCCAGATATATCTTGCCGATATATTCACCGATAATTCCTAGGCATAGTAGCTGAATGCCGCCTAAAAACAGGATGGGGAGAGCGGTCGAGGCCCATCCGGGCACTGCTTGACCGTAGTAAAACATTTTTACAAACACCACCCAAAAGGCAGCAATAAAGGCCGCTCCACTGACGCCCAGTCCTAGCGCTGTAGCCAGTCTTAAGGGGGTAACCGAGAAAGATGTAATGCCATTTATTGCAAGGGCCATCATCTTGCGGAGCGTATATTTAGTTTCACCGTGTTCTCGATCCTGACGTTCGTAATATATTATTGACGTGGGGAAACCGATAGTAGGGATTATACCCCGCAGAAAAAGATTCACTTCTTCATGTGCGAGAAGGGCGCTCAAGGACTTCCGTGACATTAACCGGAAATCCGCGTGATCTTCTATAATGTTCACGCCCAAAACTCTCATGAGCTTATAGTAGCCTGACGCAGAGTTCTTTTTAAAGCTAGTATCGCTTCCTCTTGATGATCTAACTCCTAACGCTAGGTCCGCACCGCCCTGGTACGCCTTCAGCATATTGGTGATAGCGTTTAAATCGTCTTGTAGGTCGGCATCAATAGTCAATACAACTTCACGATCAGAGTTACTTAACCCGGCTAGCATGGCGTTCTGGTGACCATAGTTTCTGCTCAGCTTGATCCCTTGAATTGGATGCGATGCAGCAAGCTCTTCAATAAGTCGCCACGTTGTATCTTGGCTGCCATCGTCTACGAGGATAAGACGGTAAGATTTCATATAAATTTCGGAGTTCTCTGACAGCCTGTCTAAGAAGGATGCAAGTCGCGGGATCGTGTGGGGGATTGTGTCTTCTTCATTAAAACACGGGATAACTACATCAATGCTATAAAGCTTATCAGTCACGTCCGAACACCCATGCTTTCATGAGAACGAAGAAAGTGATGTTATAGGATACCATAGCCAAAAATTGAGCTGCTATCGTCGGGACTGTCGATAGGTTCATCAGATAGTGAAGTACAAATATGTTTAAGGCGTAGCTAAGCGCGAACGAAATGCCGAATTTTCCAACGGCTTTAGCCGAGTAGGACTGGTTAAAGGTGAACCGACTATTCATTAAAAAGCTGTTCACAAGTCCCGCAGTGAATCCGACCGCGTTACTTAGGTAGGGGTTTATCTCCCATAGGGTCAAAAGCGCGATAACTATAAAAGTTATCACGGTATTCAGGACACCTACGAGTCCGAATTTGACGAGCTGCGATATCAAGTTTTAAATGTCCTGCCTTCGATTAAGTCAAGCATTGATACAATCATTCAAATAAATCAACCTAGTAAATTTTGGGAAGAGTTTTACGCGCAAGAAAGCCACAGCACCCGGGGGGGTAGGCTGGGGCAGCGCATATTGATCGATTGATCGCTAATCGCTTAAGCATCATCGCATAAAATCAGGAAAATCCAACATGAATATGCATCTTGGCGATACCCGCCTCTTGATTGAGGTGGGCCGAAAGCATGGGCTATTGCGTAAT
>NZ_QLMK01000031.1 GCF_003259955.1 Falsochrobactrum ovis | reverse complement strand
TGCGGTTAACGAAGATGATCCCGCTCAGAACGCGCCGATCATCAACGCGCTGGCGACCATGGCTCTTGGGGAAATAAGGACGAAGACGAGCCATTGGCTCGTCCGTCAGCCAAAATAAATTGCTCATGATTCAGGCTCCTGCACTGCCCTCTGAATCATAGACATCACGTCAAATCAATGGGTCCTGAACCTAAGGTTGAACCGCAGATAAAGCCACACCGCATGAGCAATAATCTGTGGCGGAAAACGGTGACGCTTGAAGATGATATCTGATGTCTGCATCGCCAAAATTTACGCCCAAACCGTCAGGCAGGCAACTGTAGCCCAGTTAACGTGACAACACCCAAGTGAGTTTATTTGCTGCTAAGCTGTTTAAAGAATCCGTCAAAGCTGAAGGCTCGGTTTTATCTGCTTCGATTGGCATCATTGTTTGCAAACCGAAGCAAACCTTCGCTGAAGTAATGGCACTCGCGGATGAACGGCTATATCGCAAAAAGAGAATGCGGGCTCAAGATCAAGAATACGGGCAAAGCTACTTGCATTAAGCCTAAGAAAGGTTGTATTTCCCAACTGATGGTCAAGGCCAACAGCCAACGGCCACATTCATCCCTTGACCGACAGACACCGGATCAGGTTTACTTCAATGAAGGTGGCGGCATAATCGCGGTGGAAGTCCACTTACCCCCCCTCCCCCGAAAATATTCAGACAAACCGAGCCACTTCTATTCAGGTCATCATTGCTTGGTTAAGCTGAGGTATGTTTGAGAGACTAGCCTGGCAGTGTTTAGTAGGTTTTTTAATTAAAAATGCCCCGGACTCGCCGGGGCTCTTCTCATTCCATTTTAGATTATATTATTTCTACCACTTCACGCGAAAGCCGATATTGCCCTTGAGTGTATAGCTGTCACCGAAGTTGTTGAGGCTGGTATTGACGATACCTTCACCATAGATCGAGTATTTGTCATCGTTCCAATTGTACGATCCACCAATACCCAATCCACCCCAAAGCCGATCTTTTTCTGAGGCAAAGCTGGTACCGGCAACATCAACGCGGGTTCCACTCAAGAACTCATAGTAAAGATTGGCAATACCATAGACATGCGCACGATCCGTCATACCCATTGCATTCTGCCATGAGTTCTCATGATCGAGCGTGATGCCAAGGCGGCCTTGCAGACTTTCACCCCGATCAAGGCTAACGGCTGCACCAAACACATCGGTGAAGCTGTCAAAATCCACATGCGAATAGACCAATTGTGCCTGTGGCGTTACCGACCATTGCGGATCAATGGCAAAGCGTTTGCCGCTTTCAAGCGAAAGTGCGTAGCCAAAACCATCATTGCCAGAGGTAAAGCCAAGATTGGCGATGCGGGATGAAAGATCAGAATCATACCATGTCGCCTGCGCCTGCGCGTCGACATAGAAGCCTTCATTACCATACCAGGTCAGTGTGCCGCCAAAGCCATAGCCATCGGTGGAGATTTCACCATCGCCATGAACTGACTTGGTTTTGGTCTTGCCATGCACATATTGAACAAACACGCCACCAATCAAAGTGCCGTTTTCATTCTCGTGGAGCATGCCATCCACACCGGCCTGGAACTTGAAGACATTCTGATTGTAATCAGTGTCAGAGGTGGAAGTGCGTGGCTCGACCTTATTATGCGCGCCTTCAATGCGGCCCCAGACACCGTTGCCATTCACAAGCGCTCCGGCTTCCTGCGGTGGCGCATAGGGCATTTCGATTATATCTGCGCCTTGGGCGATAACACGGTTGCCGTTGCCAACCCAGAAGCGATTGCCAACACGTTGTTGTAAACTACTAACGCCATTTAGGCCGAGAAGGGATTGCGCATAGGATTCGTAAGTGGGAACACCCGCCTGATAAAGTGGATCGGTTGGAGGTGTCGGAACCACAGGCACCTTCGGATCGCTAGGGTCGGTTGGACCAGTCGGATCAGTAGGGTCAACTTGATCCAACTGAGATCTTAAATACCAATCATTTTCCAAATCGCCTTCACCATACTCATCAATAGGAGTTGAGCTAGATGGGTTTGCACCTTTATAGAGGCCATACGCGTAAGCGCCTGCTCCAACTACCGTACGACCTCGAAATTCATAAGCATTGCTTGCCTCTACATCTAAGGCAAATGCATCATCAGTTGTGGTGCCGCCATTGATTGAACGGACAACCTTGATACCATGTCCTGGATCGGTTGCCGCTCCTGCATCCGCTACATCTGTATTGCTAATGCGAACAAGTGTTAACCCTGAAATAGTTCCACCATCATTAATAAGACGATCACTGAGGGAGCCACTCGCACCAAGGAAGGTATCCAACTGCAGAGCAGCATCACTGATGCCAGCATAATTACCTTTAATGGTAAGTGTATTTCCTGCAATCCCATCTGAAAGGTTCAGAATGCCAGATGTACTCTGAATATTTCCAGCCAAAACAAAATCGCCAAAAGCATTAATTTGCGCAGCACTGGAAAGATCAAGATTTGAGAACGTGGACGTTACAGAGTTGGCCGAACCACCTTTTTCCTGCAAGTTCCAAACGGCGTCATTACGAACGGTCATATCCAGAGTGGACGATGCCGTCTTATTGACAAGCCCATTTAATTCCCCATCGGCAAAATCAAAGGTCGTCGTGCTGGCATTGGTTGCACCACCTTTTACATCCAAAAGCCAACCATTATCGGCAGCAGTCAAATTACTATCTGCACCACGTATATTAAGGCGATAATCGTTTTGGCCCGTACCAACATCAATTAGACTAGCAGTCTGCGATGCAGTGGTTACAATCAGGTTGTTGAATGAGGTTATTGTTTGATCTGTTGCTTGGCTTGAGTTACCACTAATCGTGATAGCTTCACGACCAGCCTTGATTGTGGTGCTAGAGGTATCCGCGTCAGCATTTAAAGTAGCACCCTGCCATATCACAGCAATGGCAGAGCTATTGGCTGCAGCGAGTGTATCAATTTCCATATGCCCAGTTGAAGTCAAACGACCTTCACCCGTACCTACATTCGCAGTTTTACCCAGACGAATGGCATTTGCACGGCTGGCAGTGCTCTTAATCTTAATATCACTATTATGAATTTTAACTTCCGGCACAATGCCATCGTGCTCACTGCCCGAAACGTAAATACCGATAGCGTCATTATTTCCGGCATCAATATCAATTTTCAGGTCATTTCTGACTTCAACATAGCCTGCAGAGCCATTGCCACTATTATTTGGTGCGCCCTGAATAGCGCGGATACCATTAATTAATTGTCTGCGAAGGCCAGAGTTGTTTGCACTCATTTGAATATCAAGACTATCAAAAGCTGCGGTTGATTGCATACCACTAAAAGCTGCAGATTCACCGGAGCTTACAGATGAGCCGGCGACAACACCATAATGCTCAAATTGAGCACCAAGGAAAGAGCCGTCAGTATTCGGCAGGTTGGGCATTTTGAGATTTAAAGTGCCAATTTCAACCTGGCCACCACTCGATACACCAACACCCACTTTTGCAACCCGGTCACCGCCGTTTTGAGTGCCGCTCGCATCAATATTCTGAATAGTTAAGTCTATGACCTTGCCAGCTGCATCAAAAGTGGAAAGGGTTGTCGGCCCAGCACCAGAAACGGATATTCCAGTACTACCTTTCAAAATAGTACTAAAATCATTTTCAATCGTCAGAACATTGCTTTTCCCGCTTTGGCTATACAATTGAAACCCTAGGTTCCAAATACTTGTATTACCAATCACTGGTGCGACTGAAGTAATTTCACAGCTTGCAGTGTTTAGACTACTATTAGCCCCGACACTATAGGTGCCATTCGAGTTGGCTGTGCAAGAGGCACTCAGAGCAGTGGTTGTGCTCACAATTAAAGGTCCAGCCGTAGCTAAAAGGAAGGCTGGTACAGAGCCCAAAGCCGATATTAGCGCTGTTTGTGATAATAACGAATTGCGTAATTTCTGCATTATAGCCTCCCCTGAGCAAGCGGATGCAAAAGTAGCTGCATTAAAGTAATATTATTAACTTTCGTATATCAACATATTTGTTAAAACAGCAACATCCTCTCACTTTTTCAAAAAGAATAGTACTTATAGTTGTAATTATGTCACCAAAACTGGATTACATCAACGTAAGCGGTCAGCTGATGGCGTTGGACTTGTAGTTTCAAGGCATGAGATCTTCGATTTCAGTTACAGGTCAGCCTTGAGCGATGCGCTCTAAGGTCTGGGATAGTCAGTTAAGCGGATCGACATTGTTCAGTTTGCATGTCTGGAGAAACGCTGCCAACGTGGCCCAAGTCCGACCGCCGCCCTCACGACTGGTAAACAGGCTGTTTTTCCTTGTAATTGTCTGCGGTCTGATGGCGGCTCAACAATGTTGCTATCGATTTCGATCCGGCCATCTGTGAGGAACCGCTGCAGCGCTTCGCGCCGGGTGAGAGCGTAGCGGATTGCTTCAGCAGTTTTGGATTTACCGGAGACCTTTCCCAGCTCCTTTTCCCACATATCAAAAAGACGCGTAACAATGGCTGCGGACTGATCTTGACGCAAAGCACCGCGGATGTCGGCACTTTTGCCGCGTGCTTCATCCTCAATCCTCCACAATTCGGCCATAGCGACAACAGTATTTGTGGTGTTGTCACGTTAAGTTTCTCTGACCGGAAAGGCCCGTGGCTCGTAGATATTCAGGCGAAACAGGCCGCAATTTTCCATGCATCGAAAGCTTC
>NZ_QLMK01000030.1 GCF_003259955.1 Falsochrobactrum ovis | reverse complement strand
GAAGCTTTCGATGCATGGAAAATTGCGGCCTGTTTCGCCTGAATATCTACGAGCCACGGGCCTTTCCGGTCAGAGAAACTTAACGTGACAACACCCAATCGCATGCAAGCCGATTGCGACCCGACAGCACATGCGGAGCTTCTGGCATTGCGTGCCGCAGGCAAGGTTTTGCAGTCACCCCGACTGGATGATTGCAGCGTATATGCAAGCGGACAGCCCTGCCCCATGTGTTTTGCTGCCATGCGAATGTCTGGCATCAATAAAATCAAGTTTGCCTATTCCAACGAACAAGCTGAACCGTTTGGCCTTTCAACAGCGCAAATTACGAATGAACTGATGAAACCGGTCGGAAAACAAACCGGCATTCATTTTGAACATTGTTCACCAGACGACCCAGAGAGAAATTCAGCGCTATATCGGTTCTGGCAGGAAAAGCAGAAATAGAAGACTGGCGGGCACCGATACTTTAACCTGAGTAAGTTCGCAATTTTGTCTATGATGCTGATCTTATGCGGTTTTTAGGCAAGCGATTTCACGCCACATATTTGTGGCTGCCTGACGCAGCTCGCGATGGTCTGCTGAGGTGAGAAGGTCGCGGGGGAAGTGGTGGAGATTGTAAATCGGGTCGTTGGGGGGCCAGTTCTTGCGGTTGAGTTGCAAAAAATTAGCTAATAAAGAACGTAGTTTACTGAATGCCATGTATTACTGTTTGAATGAAAACACCGTCACTGTTGCAAATATGTCTTGTCGGTCGCGTTTTATGTGAATCTGTACACTGCCAACAAGCACGATGCTGGCAGTGACTTTTAACTTGCACTTGCGGGTCGGCTGCTTCATCCCTTAGATCAAGATGAAATTCCCTACAATCCTATGATTAAGGAATTGCGACGTCCGATTGACGACGCTAAGAGGAATGGAAAAGCCGTTCCAGAATTTACCGGGACGGCTCTAAACGCTAGAGTTAATTGCAACAAACTTAATAGTGGAACCGCAATTGAGCTATTTCAAGACTTTGAGCGTCGCCAGCGCCACTGACACGATAAACCATCCGATCTTCCTGTGAGATACGCCTTGACCACCAGCCGTTCAAATCTCCCTTCAGTGGCTCTGGTTTGCCCGTTCCTTTAAAAGGGGTTCTCTGACACTGTTTGATCAACTCGTTGATACGATCACGCACCTTGTCGTTCGTGTTTGACCAGTGAAGATAGTCTTCCCAGGCTTGCTCTGAAAAAACAAGCTTCACTTGATCAGCTCACGTTCTCCCCCTTTGCCGGCATCCAGCTGAGCAATTGAAGAGCGCAAACGTGCAGCGTTGTTCGGCGTAGACAAGAGGTGAAGTGTTTCATTGACGGCGTTCCATGTTTCCAGGGAAACAACGACGACGGACTCACCTTTTTTACGCGTTACTACAACTTCTTGCTTGTCGTTGATTGCACGGTCCATAACGTCTTTCAGTTGAGCACGCGCGTCGGAGTAAGTCATCACATCCATGGGAACATCCTCTCTTTTTTGCGACTATATACGTACAATATCACGTACAAGTAAAGAGCTGGCGGCATAATTTTTTTCTTGCCCGACCTCCGGCACCGACCCCAACAGTCACATGATGACTTTGTGCTGATTGCCGCTAAGAACTGATGGAGTGGGGGATTTCTCCGCGAGAATCAACAAATAATCTTAAATCGTCACAACCTTTTTCAGCAGCTTTCGTCTGTCACCTTCCAGATGTTGGCGCACGGCTTCCACGACAGCCATTCCGTCGCCCACATCGAAGGCGTCAACAATGCGGCGATGCTCGTTGATCTTCAAAGGTCCATACCAATATTGACCATTGAGCCATATCTCTTTGCTTCGAGGCCAAGTGCGACGCCGATAAGATCGGTAGGGTGGGCGTTTTTTACTGGATGTCGTTTTGTGGGGGGAGTGAAGCGCTTGGGCAAACGTGCCAGCTAAAACATTAGCCATGTGTGTCCTCATCCTGAAGCCCTCAGGTTGGGTGCACATCATGCGCTAAGTTTCTATAATGCTGTCAGATTAGCCAAGTTTTCCTGATCGTCAAGAGGCCGCTATCAAGGATTTGGAAGATGAATTTCTATAAAAAATAGCTTGGCATCCTGCGTTTGGATCACCGCAGAGAAAAACTCACCTGCCACGGTTCCATACCGGAAGACCCACACAATGGATCGGACAGGTTTGTTTTGAAGCATTTATCAATTCAGAAAAAGGTCGGTTTTCTTATCGATTTGAGCAAAGGGCCATAATTTAAGGACCATTGAATTTATTGAGTAATTTAAATCTGCTGTTTACATTTGTTTACATTTTTTGAAATGGATTCATTCTTACAAACTCATACAAAAAGGCTCTTTAGAGGAGTACGCTTAGTTATGGACGGCTTAGAGATCGAATAACATGCAGTCCCTAACGCCCCTGCCCTTCTCATTCATTCCAGACCATCAGCTATGAACAACCGCCGGATTAAATAGCTGCTTTCACTTATGCGGAATAAATCCACTTGGCGGGCTTGTTCCTTGACAACATTCGGCAAATTTCCGTATGGCTTTCCGAACGGTTACCTAATTCAATTCAGAGGAACGACAAGGCTCCGTTCGAGCTTGCGACAGCAAGCCCGGTTATGCGCGCAGTATCCTGTTGCGTTCAAGAGCAGTCGGCTCACGAAACAGTGGACGCGTAAAACCGCATCAATGCACCTTGCTGGTAGCGCAGCCATACGATTTTCAAAAAAGTTGCGGGTGATGATGTGTCGACATGTAAGCAAGCACGACGTTCCATGCTTTTGCCGGAATTTGCAGCGTTGATCCTGACTTGATCTCATCGTCCGTGTGCACGAGCCGAATATATTTCAACAGGTAAACCTGTGGTTTTTAACGCGCGACAATAGACGATGATGCCGTTTGGTGCCTTATTGCCAAACTTTCTATACTCTCTGAAGCGGTTCTTTTGCCGCTGGATCCAACAGAAAAATGTTCGGTTTTTTTTGTCCGAATTTTCCGTGATTTTCGGCGTGGTTTTTTGACGCAAATTTCTGCCCTTTTGTACAAGCAATGTTCTGCACTTTATGGTGGATGGAATACGGTTAAAAAGCGCTCAAACACACGTAAAGTTTTCTCAATGCGCTAACCCCACAATATATCCTATAGAGCGCGGGGGAGTGTTTGGCGGGCGTTTCATAAGTAATTTCAACACCGTTGAAAGGCCACGTTTTGAGCGTGTACAAGCGGTGTACAAGATAGGCTCAATATTCAGGCGTTGGCGCGTTTCGTGGCTATCGTCAGCCTATGGAAGCGCCACTTCTTTGTCAGTCCGGCAATAGCCCTTCCGAATTTTAACTTGTCTGATACGGCGAAACTTCCCCCAGGCCTCTTCTAAGCTGTCAAATGTCTCTTGCATGCCTTGACCTGAGCTCCCAATCCTTCCCCAATACTGGATAGCAGACACTTCACCAAATAAGGTTGGTCTCATCTCCAAACTATAATAGCGGGACATGTTCTTGTTTCGATCAATGCGCCGAAGATGTACTACAGTGGCTTCTCTCTCCATGGACCCATTGTTATGTTTTATACGATATGCGTCCAATCAGTTTTATGAATCGTAGCTGCCGATTGGATTCAAACTTGTGATTATGACCATAGAGCAAGCCAGTTCCAGGACATCTTCCAAGCGAGTGTTTAGGTAGTCAATTTGCCTATATATCCCGGTGAATCAAAGTAAAAAATAGGCGTATTATCTGGCCAAACTTAGCGCTTAGTTCGTTCCACAAGAGGGCTAAAACTCTGAAGGATCAAGAACCTGGCAAATGGCTCAAAAGTCGCTAAGTCGTCGAAAATTACCTTCTTCTTCCACCGGTAGTCATCAGCTTCACGTCTTCGCATTAGACTCGCAGTTAATTAGGGTCAAGCGTAGGTAAGAATGGCGAACCCACCACAGCCGTAGTAGCAGTTGGTTCTATGACAACCTGATAGCCAGAAAATTGTTAGGGTTAAGCGATACGTCGCTCACGTCACAAAACGTTCGGGTCGGCTCGAAATGACAATTTGCAACTTAAAGATATAAACATTTCTTTATATGGTGTTGACATTGTTTGCCTGATGCAGGAATATGGTTTCTGCCAAGGTTCTCCGGTTGTCGCATTGACACCCGGGGCTAAGAGGGAAGTCGGTGCCCCGATTAATTTGGGAAAACCGACGCTGCCCCCGCAACTGTAAGCGGCTAGCCGATGTCTAGAATGTCACTGGAGTTTGCTCTGGGAAGACGGACGTTGGCGATGACACGCGAGCCAGGAGACCTGCCTCGGTAAAATAACGTCCACGGGCGGGGTGTCCCGGTGTGCCATAGCGGAGGCCACAGCGGCTGATCTTGCTATGTGTTCGCTGATCCTTGCCCCCAACTCAATTGGGTAATCCATGTCTCAAATCACAACTCGAATTGCCGCCCCAGGCGTGTCTCTCGGCGATTCCCGGTCGAGCGCAACGGGAAATAGCTTCACGTTCCGCCTCAGGAGCATTCGTTTTGATGAGGATTACCGCCCCGCGAGCAGCACACGCATCACGACAAACTTTGCCAATCTGGCCAGAGGCGAGAACCGCCAGGAGAATTTGCGCAACGCCTTACAGATGATCGACAATCGTTTCAATGCTTTGGCGCACTGGGACAATCCTAAAGGTGATCGCTACACACTCGAGCTTGATATCATTGCCGTTGAATTGAATATCGATTCTAGTCGCAATATTGACGCCTTTCCGCTGATTGAAATCCTGAATACGACTATCGTGGATCGGAAAAACAACGACCGGATCGAGGGAATCGTCGGCAACAATTTCTCCTCTTACGTTCGGGATTATGACTTCAGCTTAGTCTTGCCGGAGCACAACAAAAACCGGTCTGGTTTCAGCATACCCGACGATTTCGGTGATCTGCATGGGAATCTTTTTAAGAGTTTTCTGAAATCTGAGACTTACAACGAGCATTTTAGGAAGGCGCCGGTCATTTGCCTGAGCGCATCAAGCAGTAGGACCTACAGCCGAACCGAAAACCGGCATCCCGTGCTAGGTGTTGAATATAAACAAGATACATCCTCACTTACCGATGAGTACTTCAAGAAAATGGGGATGCGGGTTCGCTACTTCATGCCTCAGGGCGGCGTTGCGCCCCTAGCCTTCTATTTTGTGGGGGATCTGCTTGGAGACTACACCAATCTCGAGCTGATCAGCACTATAAGCACTATGGAGACCTTTCAGAAAATCTACCGGCCCGAAATTTACAATGCCAATTCTGCGGCAGGCACCTGCTATCAGCCAAGTTTGAAACATCAGGACCATTCACTGACCCGAATTGTTTATGATCGAGAAGAACGCAGCCAGCTTGCGGTCGAACAGGGGAAATTCGCCGAGGAGCGCTTTATCAAACCATACAAGAACATTCTTGCGCAATGGTCCGCCAACTACGCTCGTTGATCAACTGAACCAGAAAGTTAATCTGTCTTGAAAACACTTTTGCCTACGTCCACCGCCGGCAGCTTGCCAAAACCCTCCTGGCTTGCGGAGCCACAGAAACTTTGGTCGCCATGGAAACTGCAGGATGAGGAATTGACTGCGGGAAAGCAGGATGCCCTGCGCTTGGCTCTCGACGATCAACGGCAGGAGGGCATCGATATCGTCAGCGATGGCGAGCAAACGCGCCAGCATTTCGTCACTACGTTTATCGAACACCTCGACGGCGTCGATTTCGAGAAGCGCGAGACTGTCAGAATAAGGGATCGCTATGATGCAAGTGTACCAACAGTCGTTGGTAGCGTATCGCGTCCAAAACCGGTTTTTGTCGAAGATGCGCAGTTTTTGCGTCAACAAACTCAGCAGCCCATCAAATGGGCCTTGCCGGGACCGATGACTATGATCGATACGCTTTATGATGCCCATTATAAAAGCCGCGAAAAACTGGCCTGGGAGTTCGCAAAAATTCTCAATGAAGAAGCGAAGGAATTAGAAGCCGCTGGCGTGGATATTATTCAGTTCGACGAGCCTGCATTTAATGTCTTCTTTGACGAGGTTAATGATTGGGGTATTGCAACTCTGGAGAGAGCAATAGAAGGTCTCACGTGCGAAACAGCTGTTCATATCTGTTATGGTTACGGTATTAAAGCCAACACGGATTGGAAAAAAACTTTGGGCTCAGAGTGGCGTCAATATGAGCTTACTTTCCCCAAGCTACAAAAATCCAATATCGACCTCATCTCACTTGAGTGCCAAAATTCTCATGTACCAATAGACCTTATTGAACTGCTTCGCGGCAAAAAGGTGATGGTAGGAGCCATAGACGTCGCAAACCATGCCGTTGAAAGCCCAGAGGAAGTTGCCAACACGTTGCGAAAAGCGCTTCAGTTCGTCGATGCCGACAAGCTCTACCCTTGCACGAACTGCGGCATGGCTCCATTGTCGCGAGAAGTGGCGCGTGGCAAATTGAACGCCTTAAGTGCCGGTGCAGAAATCCTCAGAAAAGAGCTTTCGGCCTAATAATACCGAGGCACAAGGGGTGACAAACTTCGTCGGTGTGGAAAGAGCGTCCTCTTGCGTTTGCTCACTTCTGCTTGGATGTCAAGGTTATGACAATGAAATTCCGGGTATTGTTAGAAGCACATGCTGATTGTGGCCTGAGCGGTTCTGTTGCAAAAATTTTATTTGCACGGAGCACTGCTTAGCTCTAGACGCAATTATGCCGCGAGTGCTTCGAACTGCTTTTTGATTGAGCGTGCATTTGCTGCTGAACTGATGCCTTGTTGTTTACGCATCATGTGAATGAGTTCGATACCGGCAAGCGTGATGCCCGCTGCGGTTTCTGACTTGAAACCAAGCATGGAGCGTGTGCGTCGTTTGATGCGACGATGATCCTGCTCAATCGTGTTGTTCATATATTTACTGCAACGAATGGCAATAGGTTTTCCAGTCTGGCTGAGCCGGCTCTCTGCATCGCATTGCACTATAGCTATTCTGTTGGTCTCGCTGGTGTTGTCACGTTAAGTTTCTCTGACCGGAAAGGCCCGTGGCTCGTAGATATTCAGGCGAAACAGGCCGCAATTTTCCATGCATCGAAAGCTTC
>NZ_QLMK01000029.1 GCF_003259955.1 Falsochrobactrum ovis | reverse complement strand
TGCGGTTAACGAAGATGATCCCGCTCAGAACGCGCCGATCATCAACGCGCTGGCGACCATGGCTCTTGGGGAAATAAGGACGAAGACGAGCCATTTGCTCGTCCGTCAGCCAAAATAAATTGCTCATGATTCAGGCTCCTGCACTGCCCTCTGAATCATAGACATCACGTCAAATCAATGGGTCCTGAACCTAGGGGCAGCCCTAGTTTTTTATTGATCTCATTCGCGACCTTACGGGCATTGATGCACTTCTGCGTCTCGGCCAGCTCCGGTTTTTTCTTGCATTCCGCCTCCACCAGCAGCCGTTTACTGAAATTTTTCCGGTAAAACTCCACGCTCTGCGCTTCTTCCGTCTCTTGCTTGCTCTGGCTCTCCTGTGCGGTCGCCGGGTCATTGCAACCAGCCAGCACGCCGGCCACGACGCACAGCGCGAACAACCTTCCTTTTCCTTTCATCAGATCGCCTCCTGGTCTTGGTGGTGGGGAAAAGCAGCGCAAATATCCGCACCACCAACACGGCGAGCGATGCGAAGGGCCTGCTGAAATGTGGGGAAATGGGCGGCCTTGTCTGACCCGCCCCAGATCGGAAGCCGGGCGTCACTCATCCCAGCAAAAAACCGCCATCCGGAAGCCTCGTCTGAGGCGGTCATGACTATGAAGTGCATCTTCATACATGCCTCCCAGAATACCCAAGTCTTAGGAAGGATTATGAAGGCACATTCAGTATTGGTCAACAAAAATGACTTTATAAATCAGTGGCTTGTCAATAGCTGACAATAGTTTTACTGCTGGAATACTGCATCACATTTGCACAATACTTGCCTCATCGCTGCATCACCCAATGCTGCGCATTGGGTCCCAAAGTTTGACCTTCTCGATGTGATGCATGCCCCGGACGTTGCATAAAAATGTCCAAGCCTTAGCCTTAAATTGGCTATACACCATACGCACCTTTCAGTGCTCGTAAGTCATTGATTCTCAATGACTTACGCGACCACGAAAAAACCGCTGTAGTGTTCGACCACTACAAAACGGCCGCAAACCCGCATAAATGCTGGCTTTGATGCACTACGGCAGCACTACGAAGCCCGGAAAAGCCCCACACATAGCCAGATGTGATGCAACGGTAGGACAACAATGATGCAGTGATGATGCCGGCGTGATGCACTCCGCGCCCTTCGGGCTTGGGCAAGGGGCGCTGCCCCTCTGCACACCCTGCCCTCGCCGCCGGGAGGCTCGAGGGGCAGGACGTCGCTGCGCTATGCCTGCCCCTCGCTGGAAGGCTGGCCGCTCCAGTCGCGTCAAGGCCAAGCCGCTATGCGGTCGCTACGCGAGCCTTGACCCGCCTTCCGCAGCTCATGAAGCCCACCATCCGCCACGACAGCGGGTACCCAATAGACGGTGTGGCAGATAACCGGAGGTGGCTAATAGACGGTCTATCTACAGGCCCGATGCAATTTCAGGGGTAATTGCCGGTAATAACGGTTCACTTTCTACTGATTCCTGCCGGAAAAGATCTCGGCACCGTCTATTAGGTACCTTGTACCGCTCCCCAGAGGCGGGGCAGCGCCCCTCAAATGTCAATATCGCCATGAAAGCCGACTGAGCCGTTTTACGGGCCGGTGACGCGATTTTCTGGCTCACTGGTACCCAACCATTGGTCGCCGTTCGTTTGCGCGTCCTGGGCTCGAGACTCATTAATTTAATGGAAATGGCGCCTGAAACGGCCAGATTGCAAGGAAAGAGGCGAAGAAAGGATGCCGTTTCCTGTCTGATCGTCTTGACGCAGCAGATCTGCTGTTCATTTCGATGTCTGGAGGATGCGGCCCATCGTTCAGCTCCTTTGTCAAAAATCCTCGAAAATGAAACATACTTTCTTCGGTTTTTTTCTCGTATCCAAACGGATGGCCTCGCACCATTTCCGGCAAATTAATGGGTCGTGAGCCCAAGGTTCAAGTCAACATTCATCGAACTGGGGGCGTGTTTGCGGACGTTTCAATTGTCAGCTGATAGCTTGATACGACGAGGCGGAATAATATTCTAAAATCAGAAAGAAAGTATTTGTTTTATTGCTTGTTGATGATTTTCTCTAATGAGATTAACAAGGCTCAAAACCCATATTCACCTTGTTAATCGATAAAGTGCAAAAATGCCCCACCAGAAGAGCCCACTTAATTCGCTGCAGCCTTCGCGGCGCCAGTTTCTCAGCATGTCAGCCGGAGCAGCCATTGCAGCTGGCTTAGGAATGTCTGCATCCGGATTGCTGCTGCCCGCACAGGCCCGCGCACAAGATGCGAAGCCAAAAAAGGGTGGGCATCTGGTTATTGCCATGCATTCTGCTTCAAGTTCGGATCATCTTGATCCAGCATCTTACACGATGGCATATATGTATACCGTCGGCTTCCAGCTCTTCAACACGCTGTTGGAACTAGGCCCGGATGGAAAACTTACAGGCGCTCTGGTGGAAAGCTGGGAGCCCGCAAATGCAGATGCCAGCAAATGGATATTCCGTCTTCGCAAGGGTGTGACGTTCCACAACGGCAAAGAGTTGACTGCCAAAGACGTTGTCTATTCGCTCAATCATCATCGAGGCGACGACACCAAATCGGGCGGCAAGGGTGTACTTCTCGCTGTCAAAGATGTCGTTGCATCCGACACATATGAAGTCACAGTCACATTGAATGCTGGTAATGTCGATTTTCCAGCAGCATTTGTAGACTATCACCTCGGCATTGGGCCTGACGGTGAAGACTTCGACAAGGGTATAGGGACCGGTGCATTTGTTCTGGAAGATTTTCAGCCGGGCGTACGTGCTTTAACTCGTCGCAATCCGAACTACTGGCATCCAGACCGCGCCAATGTGGACTCCGTTGAAACAATCGCCATGGATGACACAACTGCGCGCATGGCAGCGTTGATGAGCGGTCAGGCGCATATCGTCAATGCGGTTGAGCCGCGTCTGGTCAGCCATCTGAGTGCGCGTCCCGACATCCAGATTCTGCGTACACCGGAAAACTCGATGTATTGCTTTCCGATGCGCACGGATTCAGAGCTGCTGAAGAACAATGATCTGCGTCTTGCGCTCAAATATGCAATTGACCGCGAAGAGTTACAGAAAAGTTTGCTGGTTGGCACAGGCGCTGTCGGCAATGACCATCCGATTCCTTCATGGAATCCGCTTTATTCCAAAGATATTCCGCAGCGTGCCTTCGACCCGGAAAAAGCTGCATTTCATCTGAAGAAATCGGGCTTCTCCGGTTCAATCCCGCTCAGCGTATCGGATAACGGTTTTACGGGATCGGCTGATGCAGCTCAACTCTATCAGGCATCTGCGGCAAAGGCGGGCATTACGATAGATGTCGAGCGTGTACCATCGGATGGTTACTGGGATGAAGTCTGGCTGAAGAAGCCATTTGTCGCTTCTAACTGGTCAGTTCGCCCGACCGCTGACGCTATGCTTTCAATGCTGCTTCAGACCGGCGCTCCATGGAACGAAACCGGCTGGAGCAACGAGACGTTTGACAAACTGCTTGCTGCGTCCCGCGTTGAACTGGATGAATCCAAGCGTAAACAGATCTATCACGACATGCAGGTTTTGATCGTAGAAGATGGCGGAGAATTAATTCCAGTCTTCACCGATAATCTTGCTGCCGCAAATGGTAAGGTTAAGGGCTATATTTCTGTGCCAGGTGGCGGCGATATGAGCGGTTATCGTCTGGCTGAAAAAGTCTGGCTAGAAGAATAGCAGAAACGTTTACTGATTATTATTTCTGCTTGCTGCTGCATCCCCAAAGCTGGCTTCCAGTTTTGGGGAAATGCTTCTAACAAGGGACTTGGCATTGATGTGCTGACCGGGTAACAACCGGCGGTGCCTCCCAGCTATGACGCCCACTTCCGGACAGCCAATGACAGACGTTCTACCAGACCAGTCTCCACACGATAGCAAGGCAGCTGCGATTTCTGACCGTGGACATTCTTTCGGTCTTTTACGTGGCAATTCACTTTCGGGGCTGATCTTAAGGCGTCTCCTGCTTGGTATCGTTTTGCTCTGGGCCATTTCGGCTGTCATCTTCGCTGGAACTCAAATCCTGCCTGGCGACGTCGCGACTGCAATGCTGGGTCAACAGGCAACACCACAGGCTGTCGAGAACATTCGCAAGGAACTCGGACTCGAACGACCGGCTTTACAACGCTATGTGGAATGGCTTGGCAATGCTGCACAGGGAGATCTGGGCCGCAGCTATTCTAACCGGCAGGACATTGCGAAAAGCATTGCGCCCCGTTTGTCCAATACACTCTATCTCGCTGCAATGGCTGCACTGTTTGCAATTCCGATCGCGATCCTGCTCGGCCTCATTTCCGTTTTATATGCCGGTACTATCATTGATCGCGGCATAGCGGTTGCAACACTCAGCACCATATCGCTGCCAGAGTTTTTCGT
Source organism: Falsochrobactrum ovis (assembly GCF_003259955.1). GTDB lineage: Bacteria > Pseudomonadota > Alphaproteobacteria > Rhizobiales > Rhizobiaceae > Brucella > Brucella ovis_A. The sequence continues at coordinate 5,963 of NZ_QLMK01000029.1, read as the reverse complement.
AGCGTATATTCTGATTGCTTATTTTGCGATTTCGCTTGGTCTGTTGCCATCGAGCGCCATTGTAAACCCTGGAATGAGTGGCTGGCAGCGCCTTACCGCGATTGCCTTGCCCTGCATGACGCTAGTTATTGCCGTTACCGGACATATGGTACGCATGACACGCGCTTCGCTTCTTGCGGTTATGTCATCACCCTATATCGAGACCGCGCAGCTTAAAGGTCTTCCCCGCTGGCGCATTCTCCTCAAACATGCGCTTCCCAATGCACTCTCACCGGTGATTAACGTCGTCGCACTGAACCTCGCCTATCTGGTTGTAGGTGTAGTCGTTGTTGAAGTGATTTTCGTTTATCCGGGTATGGGTCAATACATGGTTGATCATGTCTCCAAACGCGATGTGCCGGTGGTGCAGGCGTGCGGGCTTATTTTTGCGTCCGTTTACATTGGCCTTAACATCATTGCCGATGTCATCGTCATTCTGACCAACCCGCGGCTGAGACATTCAGCATGAGAAAACGCAACAAAGGCTCACAATTTCTCGCATCAATTGGCTTTAGCGGTATAGCCTTCTTTCTGCTTGTTGCAATTTTTGCAGAATGGCTCGCACCGCATCCCATATCGGAAATCGTTGGCAGCGTATGGCAAGGTCCCTCACGCGAGGCGTTGCTTGGAACCGACAACATTGGCCGAGATCTTCTGTCTCGTGTTATCTGGGGCACGCGGTTAACGCTTTCGATCGCCGCCGCAGCTACAATCCTCGCATTTTTGATTGGCGTACCGCTAGGCTTTCTTGCTGCCTTGACGCGTGGATGGCCGGATCAGGTTCTCTCGCGCGGCAACGATCTTCTGATGGCAATTCCGACACTGATTTTTGCTCTTGTTGTGCTGGCCGTTCTGCCTAAAAATGTCTTCATCCTGATAGTAGTAATCGCAGTGCTGGAAGCAACACGTGTTTTCAGAGTAAGCCGTGCGATTGCCTGCGATATTGTCGTGCTAGACTATATCGAAATCGCGCGCCTGCGCGGCGAAAGCAAAAGCTGGATCATTTTCCACGAAGTGCTGCCCAATGCATTGTCACCGCTGCTTGCAGAGTTCGGACTGCGTTTCGTCTTTTCGATCCTGTTTCTTTCGACTCTTTCCTTTCTCGGACTCGGTGTTCAGCCGCCTATTGCCGACTGGGGAAGCCTGGTCAAAGAAAACAAGGATGGGTTGATGTTTGGCGTGTTTGCCGCCCTTATTCCCGGCGGAACCATTGCTTTGCTTGCTATCAGTGTGAACTTTGTCGTCGACTGGATTTTACAGCGCACAACCAGCCTTAAAAGAGGCGCGCAAAACAATGGATAATCCGAATAAAGCACCACTTCTGAACATCCATGGTCTCCAGATAAGCTCCGATGAAGGTTTGATCGTTGACGGCATTGATCTGACTTTGCAAAAAGGCCACGTACTCGGCCTGATCGGGGAGTCCGGCGCAGGTAAATCGACCATTGGTCTCGCTGCTCTTGGTTTCGCACGCAACGGCCTTCAGATCACTGGTGGATCAGTTGCGCTGGATGGGCAAAACATACTTTCCTTATCCGGCAAGAATAGGCAGAGAATCCGCGGCAGCCGGATCGCCTATGTGGCGCAATCTGCAGCTGCGGCATTCAATCCTGCCCATAAGCTGATTGATCAGGTTACGGAGGCCAGCGTCTGGCACGGTCTCATGAAACGTGGCGAAGCGAGAAGCCGCGCTGTTGAGTTATTCACCCTGCTGGGTCTACCGGATCCACAGAATTTTGGCGAGCGTTATCCCCATCAGGTCTCAGGAGGCCAGCTCCAACGCGCCATGACCGCAATGGCGCTTTGTACCAGTCCTGATCTTGTGGTGTTTGACGAACCAACAACCGCTCTCGATGTAACGACGCAGATCGAGGTGCTGATTGCCATCAAGAAAGCAATCGCAACCACTGGAACAGCCGCACTTTATATATCGCATGATCTGGCAGTTGTCGCTCAGATTGCCGATGAGATCATGGTGCTTCGCCATGGAAAAATGGTGGAACGAGGTTCTGTTCGCAAAATTTTTGATGCGCCGCAGGAAGACTATACCCGGCAGCTTGTGGCAGTTCGTCAAAAGGAAATTGAAGGTCGCATAGAAACGTCTGCTTCCTTACTTTCCATTGCAAACATTTCCGCTTCCTATAGTCCGGCGACACCTGTGCTTGCCGACATCACGCTTGATCTCGCAAAAGGTCAGACACTGGCTATCGTGGGTGAGTCTGGTTCCGGTAAATCGACACTGGCCCGTGTGGTGAGCGGCCTCCTCGCACCGACAGCCGGAAACATACACTTTGACGGCGCAGTTTTGCCTGCAAATCTGGAACGTCGTTCAAAAGAGACGCTGCGCAATATCCAGATGATCAGCCAGTTGCCCGATTTGGCTCTTAATCCGCGCCGGACCATAGCGGAGATAATCGGCAGACCATTGCAGTTTTATTTTGGGATGCCGCGTGATTTGCGACGCAATGCTGTTGACGAGTTGATGGAGCTCACCGGACTGCCTAAAAGCCTTCTCAAAAGGTATCCGGCTGAGTTGTCAGGCGGCCAGAAACAGCGTGTCTGTATTGCTCGGGCGCTTGCTGCACGCCCCAAACTGCTTGTATGCGATGAGCCAACTTCCGCTCTCGATCCATTGGTGGCAGAGGGCATTCTGGAGCTGTTGCGTCGGGTTCAAAACGAGACAGAGACCTCTTATCTCTTTATCACGCACGATCTCGCAATCGTTCGAGCCATAGCCGACAAAATTGCTGTCATGCACCGGGGATCAGTCGTGCGTTATGGATTGAAGTCAGACGTACTCAGTCCGCCTTATGACGATTATACCGCAAAGCTTCTGGCATCTGTTCCACAAATGAAGCCAGGTTGGCTGGATGACATTATGGCGCAGCGTGCAGACCTCACTATCGCAGATACCGATAAGGACATTAAAATATGAGCAAAAAGACAATCATTCTCGATGGTGGCATGGGACGTGAACTGGAACGCGTTGGTGCACCATTCCGTCAACCGGAATGGTCCGCACTCGCGCTTATCGAAGGTCCTCAATACGTTCGCGAAGTGCATGACGGCTATATCGCAGCCGGCGCCGATGTCATTACCACAAACAGCTATGCAGTCGTCCCTTTCCACATCGGAGAAGACCGTTTTGCGGCTGAAGGCCACAAACTCGCAAGCCTTTCTGGCAGGATTGCTCGCGAAGCAGCAGATTCAGCATCCCGTGAAGTTAAAGTAGCCGGATCCTTACCGCCTGTCTTTGGATCCTATCAGCCTGACCTTTTTGATCCTGCCAGAGCAGGCGAATTGCTGAATGTGCTTGTGGATGGGCTGGCACCATCCGTTGACCTCTGGCTTGCCGAGACGCAAAGCAGCCTGATTGAAGTCAAAGCCGCACATGAGGCCATTCGTTCAACGGGAAAGCCCCTCTGGATTTCCTACACGCTCCGCGATGATGTAGCCAGCGGAGCAATCACCGAGGCACAGCTTCGTTCAGGAGAAACGGTGGCTGAAGGTGCACGGCTTGCCGCCGAGCTCGGAGCGGAAGCGCTCCTCTTTAACTGTGCAATGCCTGAAGTTATGGATGCAGCCATTCTTGCAGCAAAGCAGGTCTTCGATGAGCTGGGCAAGGATATTCCAATTGGCGTTTATGCCAATGCATTTCCTTCACAACAGGGCGCTGATGAGGCGAACGCTACTATTACTGAAATTCGCGCTGACCTCGATCCTGACGCCTACGGGGTATGGGCACAGCGTTGGGTCAAGAGCGGTGCAGGTATCATTGGCGGCTGCTGCGGAATTGGCACCAACCACATTCATGCATTATCGAACCAATATCTCTGCGAATAACAAAAAAGGGCGGCTTTTTAGCCGCCCTTTTCATTTCATGACAGAATGCGTGCTGCTGCCAGTGACAGTGCGACGACACCATTTGCAATAGAGCGTTCGTCAGGCTGATAATCCGAATTGTGCAACTTGTCGTTACGGCCTTCCTGTGCTGCGCCTATACCAAGCTGGAATGATGGCACTCTCTCACCGACCAGTGCAAAATCTTCTGAGCCTAAACTGCCGTTACGTTTAAAAAACACATCGCCATAATGCTCACGAATGGCCGCACCCGTCATCTCGATCAGATAGGGATCAGACACCATTGACGGTACCCCGCGCACATAATTGATTGAGCATCGCACGCGCAATGCGGCTTCAAGGCCCCCACAGATACGACGAACAGCAGCTTCGATGATGTCGCGAGCGTCTCGATCCTGACAGCGCACAGTTCCCATAATCGTCACTGAATCCGGGATGATATTATGCGTATGACCGCCGTGGATCGAGCCGATGGTCAAAACTGCGGCCAGCATGGGATCAACTTCACGCGATACGATTGTTTGCAACTGGGTAATAAGCTGCGCTGTCGCAACGATAGGGTCGACAGCCTGATGGGGACGCGCGGCGTGGCCGGAGGCAGCATGAACCGTAATATCAAATTCGTCAGATGAGCCGTTCGCCACACCTTCCACGAACGTAAATGTTCCTGTTGGCTCATCAGGATGGTTGTGAAAACCAAGTGCATAGTCAACGCCATCAAGAATACCATCGGCAATCATTGCACGCGCACCGCTCTCTTGCGTTTCTTCTGCTGGCTGGAACATCAGCTTGACATTGCCGCTTAGACGCGGAGCAATGTCTTTCAAGACCTTACCGATGCCGATCAACGTAGCAGTATGCAGGTCATGACCACAGGCATGCATTTTGCCTTGATGAAGGCTTGCGAAAGGGAGGCCGGTTTGCTCTTCGATAGGCAGTGCATCCATATCGGCGCGGATAATCAAAGTCGGCCCGGGGCGACCACCCTTGATCAGACCCACAACACCTGTACGCCCAACGCCTGTCTGATGCTCGATGCCTAGCTTTGCCAGCTCATGAGCAACTACGCCTGCGGTTCGTTCAACATCAAACCCGGTTTCCGGATGTGCGTGAATGTCACGACGGACTTCGATCAAATGTGGTTCAATTTCGTTAGTGAGCTCTTGTACGAACGATGAAAGATCATTCAGCAGATGGGGATCGGGGGTGTTAGCCATTTTTGCATCCGGGTTTAACGATATAATTCTGATTAAACATCCGCTCACAGACTGACCAGCTTTTAATGGCACTGTTATAAACTTTTCATCAAGAAGATGGATGGAGCGTTTGAGCATTTAAAAAGGTTCTGTTGCAAACTTTTCATCAACGGATGGTCTGATAGTATCTCGGCTTTTAATCAGCTGAGTATTTTAGATGTTCAAAGGTCGCCATTTTGATAAATCCGTCATTCTGCTTTGTGTTCGGTGGTATCTGGCTTACAATTTGAGCCTTCGCAATCTGAAGGAAATGATGGCGGAGCGCGGTATTGATCTGGACCATTCAACCATCCATCGCTGGGTCATCTGCTTTAGTCCAAAACTGCTTGAATGTTTCAATCGGAAGAAGCGGCAGGTCACACGCAAATGGAACCTCGATGAGACTTACATCAAGGTCAAAGGAGAGTGGCTGTACTTATATCGTGCGATTGATAGCAATGGCGATACGGTTGAGTTCTATTTCAGCAAACATCGTGATCTGCCCGCTGCTAAACGCTTTATACGCAAGGCCCTGGCCCGCCACGGCAGGCCAGCGCGCATTACCCTCGATGGAAGCGAGACGGTGTTGTCACGTTAACTGGGCTACAGTTGCCTGCCTGACGGTTTGGGCGTAAATTTTGGCGATGCAGACATCAGATATCATCTTCAAGCGTCACCGTTTTCCGCCACAGATTATTGCTCATGCGGTGTGGCTTTATCTGCGGTTCAACCTTAGTCTGCGTGAAGTTGAAGAAATGCTGCTTGAGCGTGGAATTGACGTATCATACGAGACAGTTCGTCGTTGGATCGCCAAGTTCGGACCCCAGA
>NZ_QLMK01000028.1 GCF_003259955.1 Falsochrobactrum ovis | reverse complement strand
TCTGGGGTCCGAACTTGGCGATCCAACGACGAACTGTCTCGTATGATACGTCAATTCCACGCTCAAGCAGCATTTCTTCAACTTCACGCAGACTAAGGTTGAACCGCAGATAAAGCCACACCGCATGAGCAATAATCTGTGGCGGAAAACGGTGACGCTTGAAGATGATATCTGATGTCTGCATCGCCAAAATTTACGCCCAAACCGTCAGGCAGGCAACTGTAGCCCAGTTAACGTGACAACACCCCAAGCTATAATAGCGGGACATGTTCTTGTTTCGATCAATGCGCCGAAGATGCACTACAGTGGGTTCTCTCTCCATGGACCCATTGTTATGTTTTATACGATATGCGTCCAATCAGTTTTATGAATCGTAACTGCCGATTGGATTCAAACTTGTGATGAAGGCCATAGAGCAAGCAAGTTCCAGGACACCTTCCAAGCGAGTGTTTAGGTAGTCAATTTGCCTATATATCCCGGTGAATCAAAGTAAAAAATAGGCGTATTATCTGGCCAAACTCAGCGCTTAGTCGTTCCACAAGAGGGCTAAAACTCTGAAGGATCAAGAACCTGTGACCTGAGCCCCAACACTCCTCCATTTTTCAGGAGAGTCTTAGCGTTTAATATTGGCCTTAAGCGGCCCGTTTTTCTAGAGCCATTTTATGGCGAACTCATTCGGCGTAGCATTGCCGAGTGAAGAGTGCGGTCTATTTTTGTTATAATCATCCTTCCATGCTTTGATCTCAGTGCGCGCCGGAGCAAGCGATGAGAACAAGGTCTCGTTTAGGCATTCATCGCGGAAACTACCGTTGAAACTTTCGACAAAGCCATTTTGCATTGGTTTGCCCGGCGCGATGTAGTGCCATTCAATGCCTGTTTCCTGACACCATTTTAGAATGGCATGACTGGTCATTTCTGTCCCGTTGTCAGAAACTATCGTTCGTGGCTTGCCGAGTTGACTGATCAGGTAATCCAGCTCGCGTGCCAACCGCAGACCTGATAGCGATGTGTCGGGAACCAAAGCCAGACACTCCCGCGTGAAATCGTCAACGACAGCAAGAACCCGAAATCGACGACCATCTGTGAAGGCATCACTGATAAAGTCCAGGCTCCATCGTTCATTGGCTCGCGATGGTAAAACTATCGGCCTGCGCGTTCCCAGAGCTCGTTTGCGCCCACCACGCTTGCGCACAGTCAACTTCTCGTCCTGATATAATCTACGCAGTTTCTTCAGGTTCATGATGATCCCCTGTCGTTCCAGCATGACGTGAATACGCCGATAACCGAAGCGCCGTCGTTCGGAGGCCACTTGTTTCATTGCTTCACGAATATACGCATCATCAGGACGCTTACGACGATAGCGCACACTTGATCGATCAATACATAAAACGGCACACGCCCGACGCTGGCTCACGGCAGACATGAACAACTGCGTCCCGCCTAGCATCGGGCGTTACCATTTTTTTGCAGCAACATCTTTCAAAATAGCATTGTCAAGCATCGTCTCGGCCAGCAGCTTTTTTAGCTTAACGTTTTCCTCTTCCAATGCTTTCAGCTTGCGCGCATCGGAAACTTCCAAACCACCAAATTTGGCTTTATATTTATAAAAACTGGCGCTGCTAATTCCATATTTGCGACACACTTGTGCAGTCGGCGTTCCAGCTTCCTGCTCTTTAATCATCCCGATTATCTGTTCGTCTGAAAACCGTGAGCGTTTCATTGTCCATCTCCTACCAAGGATTGGACTCTACCAAAATCTGGAGGTGTTTGCGGGGCTCAGGTCACGTGGGATCTGGTAATTGGGAAACCTCAGCATTCGCTTGAAAAGCTGGGATCGGATGATTGGGCGCAAGTGTATCTGGCTTTGGGGCAATTGCGTTAAGAATATCCCTAAAGATTTGACGCAGCTCTGGCGGTAGGGCCTGGTAGTGCCGAATAATCTCTTCTGTTTCAGAATCTAGTGTAATTCCAAACAAACGCCATAAGGGACTAACGTTCAGAGCCGGGTCAATTTCAAATACTCTCTCCACGATTGGCTCTTGGCCTTTTCAGGACCGTGAAGAGGATGTACTTGTAACAGCCGTTTATCTGTAGCTACGTAATCCAAATAATGCGTCAGCTATTTTAGTTTGTCTCCATGAACCATGCTTGTCAGAAATATCTTCAGTTAGCAGTATTCCAACCCTATCAATTCCTAGATCATCGAGCTGGTCCGGCGTACCAAAACCATATTCCATATGCCCGCGTCCAATGATACCAACAACTAAAGCTTCTGGCCTATTCTCCAGATAGGTCGCAATATTACATGCAAAAGCCCTATCCCAGGTTTGCTGTGCACGGACGAAACGATCAAATTCTGGTGCATCTGCAGATTTTCCTAACATAAATGGGGGGCCGCCATTAGTGAGATGCAAAAGATGCTCACGATGTGCCAAACTGGCTGCCCGCGCTGGGGTCAAACCATCACGATCTTCCTCTGGAATAGCCTCCCAGCCTTCTTTTCCAACTCGAGTCACCAGATCTCGACGACAATTCAGTGCCAACATCTTCACGTTGAACTCACGGCAAAAGTGGAACAATGGCCAATAGAGGTCAGCAGCAAAGCCCCATACCTTGCCCCATTCAGTGTATTTGAGAAACTGATCTTTATCTAGCTTACCGGCAACCCAATCATCAAGTATCAGCTGGAGCCTACGGGGAAACATTTCAAAACCCAAAGCAAGATCACCATGCAATGCGAGAAGCGACGCAGACACATATAGCTGCCAGCGATGAATATCATAGCGGTCATGTCGTTCTCCTAAAAGCACGACCCGCTTCTGCGCCATTTCTTGTATAACAGATTGATGCGTACGAATTTCACACAAACCAGGATCAAACCATTGGCCTGCTTTTATTCTAGAGCCCTGCAACTTCATTGGAAAGCTTCCTGTTTACCCGAAACGATAAGGCCTGTTTCCTTCCCGGCTGTATCAAGTGCATAGAAATGGTATTCATCTTCCTCTTCAACTTAGAAGTGGTTCGGTTTGTCTGAACAGTTTCGGGCGTTTTGTTAAGTGGATTTCCGCCGCAATTATGCCGCCACCATCATTGGTGTCAGCTCGTTGAAGTAAACCTGATCCGGTGTCTGTCGGTCAAGCGATGAATGTGGCCGTCGGCTGTTGTAGAATTTTAGATATCTGCCGATGCCAGTGCGGGCCTCGGACACGGTCTTGTAGGCGTGAAGATAAACCTCTTCGTATTTGATTGACCGCCAGAGCCGTTCGACAAAGACATTGTCCCGCCACGCGCCTTTGCCATCCATTGAGATGGCGATCTCTGCCTTTTTCAGCACGTTGGTGAAGTCGATGGAAGTGAGCTGTGATCCTTGATCCGTGTTGAATATTTCAGGCTTTCCATAGCGGATTATCGCTTCCTCAACCGCTTCGATGCAGAAGTCAGCCTCCATCGTGATTGACAGTCGCCATGACAGGACCCGGCGGCTGAACCAGTCGACGACAGCGCACAGATAGACAAAACCACGTGCCATCGGAATATAGGTTATGTCCATTGCCCACACCTGATTGGGCCTGGTGACCGCTAGCTTGCGCAGGAGATAAGGATAGATTTTATGCCCTGGCGCTGGCTTCGAGGTGTTTGGGCGACGGTAAATCGCCTCGATGCTCATCTTTTTCATCAGCGTAGCGACATGCAGCCGACCAACCTCAAGCCCTTCTCCCTTCAAAAGCCCCCGCAACATGCGACTTCCCGCGAATGGATATTCCAGATGCAATTCATCGATCCGGCGCATGAGTGCCAGATCGCCATCCGATACCGGGCGTGGTGAATAGTAAACACTGCTGCGGCTAAAGCCGAGAAGCTTGGCTTGTCGTGTGACCGACAACTTGTGCGTGCGGTCGATCATTTCTTTCCGCCCAGCAATCCCGCCTTGCTGAGCGCACCGGATAAAAAATCATTTTCCAGAGTTAGCTCGCCGATCTTAGCGTGAAGCGTTTTGACGTCGACGGTAGGACCTGCTGGTTCCGCCTTGGTCTCATCGCCGAAAACTCCGGTCGCCCCCTCAAGAAGCTGATCTTTCCATTGCTTTATCTGGTTCGCGTGCACGTCAAACTGCTGGGATAATTCAACTAGCGTCTGCTCGCCTCTGATCGCAGCGAGCGCAACTTTTGCTCTAAAGGCTGGGCTATGGTTCCGGCGTGGTCGTCTCGTCATGGTATCTCCTGTTCACGGCATCTAAGCCGAAATTAGGCAGAACTTCCACTTATCCTAGCTGTGCAGATTTCACGAGCCACTTCTGTTTACAGGGTTATGAAAGAGCACAGCCTCTTGCTTCAGCGCTATACCGGTGATCATCAAAGCCGGAAACATGATGGAAAGGTCAGTGTTGGGCAATCCAATCTTCGATGGTGCTCAGATGGTTTTGAGATCGCCTGTGATAACAAGGAAAAAGTTCGCGTGGCATTCGCTCTCGATTGCTGTGACCGCGAAACGCTCGGTCATGTCGCAACGACACAAGGTATCAAGAGCCAAGATGTTCAGGATTTAGCCATCCTTGCCGTTGAGTATCGTTTTGGCTCAGTCAATATTTTGCCGCACAAAATTGAATGGCTAACCGACAATGGCTCCTGTTTCATTGCCAAAGACACAAAATCGCTACTTCGGGATATCGGTATGGAGGCCAGAACAACGCCTGTCAGAAGCCCGGAATCAAATGGTATGGCTGAGGCATTTGTCAAAACCTTCAAGCGCGACTATGTCAGCGTTAATCCCACCCCAGACGCAAAAACCGTTATCAAATCATTGCCTTTATGGTTCGAGCATTACAATGAGCTTCACCCACATAAAGCTTTAGGATATCGTTCACCCCGTGAGTTTATCGCGGAGCAAGTTAACCAGTAAAAATGGCCGATCTTTCGGGGGCAACTACACCCTAATGTGCGTGCACTGCTCGGTCTAGAAGATATTGAAAATGAACAACTGGCGAGCTGATGGCTCGCCTTATTTAAATTCTTTTTATGAATTCACTTATGAATAGGCTGACTGCGGTAGAATAAACGGCACCCCGCTGGGTAGCTGAACACCAACTCTAAGTGGACATTCATATACTCGAGCGATACGCTCATTAGTGAGCGTTTCTTGCGGAGAACCTATAGCATCAAGCTTACCTTTATGCATTACTGCGACGCAATCCGCAAACATTGAGGTTAAGTTAAGATCATGCAGAACTGCTATCACCCCTCCCCCAGACCTAACAAAATCCTGAGCGATTTCCATCACCACAATTTGGTGGCGAATATCTAGACTTGATATAGGTTCATCTAGAAACAGATACCGTGGCTTACCATCAATAACGGGCTTCCAAACCTGACATAGAACACGTGCAAGCTGTACTCGCTGCTGTTCACCTCCCGACAATTCCTGATAAAAACGTCCGCTGAAGCCAGCAAGATCAACTTTCTCTAGAGCAAGTTCAGGCAAAGACTCCTGTTCTCGTGCCGGGACGCCACTATAGCCTCCCGTGAGGCCAATACGGACAACTTCCCGCACCGTGAAAGGAAATGAAAGGGCACTTGCTTGCGGTAAAACAGCTCTTCTCGCTGCCATTTGCCATGGCTTAATTGATGCAAAATCAACACCATCAAGACTGATCTGCCCTAAATAAGGGAAATCACCTGAAAGAGCGCGTAATAAAGTGGTTTTTCCTGAACCATTAGGGCCAACGATCACTGTTAACTTACGAGGTAATGCAATAAAATTTACCTCGTGCAAAATCTTTTTGCCAGAGATTCTCACGCTAAGGTCTTTAGTCTCGATCATCGTTATGCCTCAAAGGTCCAGAAGGCTGCGTTGCCGCAATAAAATCCAGAGGAAAAAGGGCGCACCAAAGACGGCTGTAATTATACCAATTGGCAACTCAGCAGGAGCCACGATAGTTCGACTAACTGCGTCTGCGAGTAAAAGTATTATTGCCCCAAGTAATGCAGATGCAGGGAGCAAATATCTATGATCCGGCCCAATACTTAAGCGTAACATATGTGGCACGACAATGCCGACAAATCCAATACCTCCAGAAACAGCAACCGTCGCTCCCGTTGCAGCCGCCACTGTAATGATTGCTGCGTTCTTTATACGTTGCACTGGAATGCCTAAATGTCCGGCAGCTGCCTCGCCCAAGGCAAGCGCATTTAGTCCTCGTGCAAGAAATGGTGTAGCAATCAAAACAACAGCAATGATTGGCCCAGCGGCTCCTATTTTAGTCCATGTTGCGCCAGCTAAAGATCCCAAGCCCCAAAAAGTAAGATCGCGAAGCTGACGATCATCAGCAATATACACAAGCAGACCTGTTGCCGCTCCTGTTAATGCCCCGAGGGCAATCCCTGCCAATAGCATCGTAGCAACAGAGGTTTGTCCTCGGCGCGTGGCCACACTATAGAGCAAAAATGTAGTGGCAACGCCGCCAGCAAACGCCGCTAAAGGCAAAGCATAGATTGAAAATAATGTATAGAGCGGCGCCAAAATTGTCCCGCCAATTACGATCATAGCAACAGCACCAAGTCCAGCCCCGGCTGACACACCAACAAGACCTGGATCTGCTAAAGGATTACGAAATAGCCCCTGCATCACTGCGCCAGAGACAGCAAGAGCCGATCCGACCAATATTGCTAATACTATACGCGGCAATCTTATCTCCATGATTATAAGATAGTCGCGTCTAAACTCTTCTATTCCCTCAGTGAGCCCAAAAATCAATGTACGGAATGCCGCCAGTGCAGATGCATCTGAGGCGCCTGCAGTTAGGCTAAATATCGAAGTCAGTAGTAGAGCAAGCCCAAGTAATATAATGCCCACGCGAGCACGAGCTGCACGATCTCCCATCGAAATATCTTTTTTGTCTTCGCTCTGGGCTAATTCAGCGCGTGCAACCAGCCGGCTACTCATAAAAAAATCCCTTTATAAACATAAACTTAGACACAGGCCTATTTTTCATCGCCAGTACCATAAAGCTTCTGGGCTAATTCTCGGCTAGCAGCGCCAGTACGAGGTCCAAAGCCCAATAAATAAAGGGAATTCATTTGAATTATTTTATTATTGCGACCAGCTGGAGTATGAGCCAAGGCAGGATTTTTTAGAAGATCTTCATTTAGAACACTATCAGCGCCTATATTCATGGTTAGAATCACATCAGGAGCTGCCTTATCGATTGCTTCATCTGTGAGCTGTTTATAGCCCTCAAAAGCGTCTATCGCGTTCACACCGCCAGAAAGTCTAATAATGCCATCCGCAGCAGTCCCTTTACCCGCTGCGTTAATACGACCGCCCTGCGCTGAAAGAATGAATAGAACGCGTTTTCTTTCTTTTTTATTTTCAATAAGCTTTTGCACGGCATTAAGATTTTTTGCTACACTATCTGCTAGTTTCCTAGCTTCTTGATCAAGACCTAATGCTTGGCCCACAATCTCAATTTTCTGAATGACACTCTCAGCAGAGTGCGCATCAGGTACCGTGACAATAGGTACAGATGCTCGGTTGAGCACATCAATCGTCTCTTGCGGCCCACTCCCCTCTAACATCAGAATCCCGCTAGGATTAACACTAAGCACACCCTCAGGGGATAAGCGGCGCATATATCCCACATCAGCTAAAGCTGTAGCTTCTTCGGGATAAGTGCTAGTTTGATCTCGTGCAACCAACAGTTCTTCCGCGCCTAGCGCATAAATGATTTCTGTTATGGAACCACCAATAGATACGATGCGTGATGTGTCTTCAAACTTTTGAAAGGGGCTTGCGAAAACAATATCAGTTGACGCAATGAACAATGCTAAAGCGGCATACGCTACTTTAGAACATTGGAAAGAAAACAGCTGATACATCTATCCTCCCTACGCAGCATCTGAGAGAGGTAAGCGCGGAAGGTTTTCCACGATCATGCGCCAATCTTGTAGCTCTATCTGGCCCTCATGTCGCTCACCAAAAAATTGAATAATCAGTTCGCCCGTGCTGTCATAGGCTTCTATTGATGTTACATGGCCATTTTTAGTAGGCTTACGTACAACCCATGCATCCTTAATATGATCACCACGGAGATGCAGATGGAATGTTGGATCTAAAACGTTAATCCATGGTCCCATTAATTTAATTTCATAGATGGGCCCAGTGTGGATCTGAATACATCCACGACTTCCAACAAAACACATAATTGAAAGTTTTTGATCAACAGCATGTCGCATCATTGCTTCGACACTTGAGGGATCAACCCGCCAAGCAAATTCATTTCCTGCTAGTCGAACTGCCTGATGACGATTTATGCTAAAATCCTTAAGCAACCCTACAAATTGGTGTACATCTGTTAATGCAGCCCACCGATCCCGAAAGGATGTGACATCCACGTTTTCAAGTTGCGTTTTCGGATTATCAAAGTAAGGACTGACCTCTATTGAAGGACCCTGGTCTTCGGAAAGAAACTCTTCTACAAATTTCTTATAGACCTCAACATTAGATGCAGACCTTAAATGAATTTTATGAACAGCTTCACCGGCTGCATCAAAAAACTGTAGGCTATGGCGTGTAAGCTCTCCATCCTGCTTATTCACAGCAAAACCATAAACCCAGTGCTTTGGAAAAATGCGTAAATCTATCGGACCCAACGCCATAGAGGCGTGTTGACTGTAATAAGTCTTTTCAAATGTTCCGATTTTTTCATGTACTGCGCTTTCATTGCGCGTTAATGTCATGACCTCACCGAAGCCGGGCGCACGATCTAAAAGTGCCTTAATATCGATATCAATTCGCCGGGCGGACATCGCAGCGCTATCAATATGAGCGCAATGAGCTGCGACGAATTCAGCTTCTGAAATACCAAGCTTGGAAGAAAAATCCCTTTCTCTGATTTTAGGGTTTTCTGCACGGGCTTGTAAAATTTGCTCTGGAGATGGCTTAGTCCCTAGTGTCATGCTCTTCGCCTATTTATTAAGAATTAACTTGCCTTGGCGCGTGATTTTCAAGCGATAGAGTGCGCCTGCATGCTCGATAGCTACTTCCCGAGAACCTTTAAAAAGATCACTACTATTCACTGTCTTGAGTGAAACTTGTGAGTTGTGCACCCTTCCCTCACCCTCATCTGAGCCCCCTGACCACTTAACGGTACCTATCTCAGAGCGTTCTCGCGGCAGATTTACCTGCATATCGATATGGATCCGCCTATTCACTTTCCCACCTCGGTAATTTTCCTGCACCCCAGTCAATATTGCGAGTCATTAGTTGACAATCTGAGTCATGTTTATTATTTTGTGTATTACTGGACGATATTAGTCAAGTTTAATCTTGCGATAATTCTACGAGCCAGCCACGGGATCATCCCCTAGCCAGCAATGCGCTCTGAATATGAGAAGCCTCCTAACTTATTGAAAATAATGATTTTCATCCACGGGCATGAAAATTTAACACTCAGGAGAATTACGGCAATGTGGGCAAAAAGCGGGGACAGACGTACGTTTCTATTTTCAACTACCGGGCTCGTTGCCATACTTTCGGCAACAGCTTTCTCAGCATCTGCACAAGAGCAATCAATTAATCCTGAAGCGGGAAGCGTAGACCTAAAGACTATCACCATACTTCAAACGACGAAATCCCCAACCTCCACACCAGCCCCAGTTGATGTCGTGAATCACGACACCATTAATCGTGTCGGTGCCGTTAAACTTGACGATGTATTACGTGGTACCCCAGGGGTTTTTACTGCAATTAATGAATCCAACCCCGGTATTGCTGTAAATATTCGTGGTTTTGAAGGCTCCGGCCGAGTAAAAATGATGGTCGACGGCGTTCCACAAAATTATAGAAATTCAGACCATGGCTCTGCAGGTTATACTTACGTAGACCCTAATTTACTTTCTCAAATTGACATACAGCGTGGCGCTGAAACAACAACAAACGGGGGCGCACACGCTGGAAGTGTTAATTTCCGCACATTAGGCGTTGATGATATTTTACTTGAAGGCAAAAACACTGGTGTACTTGGGCGCGCGTCCTGGGGTAGCAACGGTACTGGCTTCTCTGAAATGCTTGCAGGTGCAACCCGAATGAATTCTGTGGGCATTGCTGCTGCAATCAGTCGTAGGGATTCCAAAAATTTTAAAAATGGCGACGGCGTAACGGTCGAAAAAACTGGACAAGAACTTACTTCAGGACTGTTTAAAGCTGAATTTGGATTTGGTGAAGATCATAACCTGACTTTAGGTGGCGTTCTTTATAATAACCATTACGGCACTTATCAGGCCGGTTTTCGCGCGCCAGTTCTTTATGACATGTTTTTACAAAACCGAACAGTGTTCGCACAGTACAACTATAATCCTACTGGTAATGACCTCATCAATCTTGATGTGAATGCTTATTACAATGCCACCTTACAGAACTGGACTGGCGGCAATGGATCAGCGGTTGGTCGTCAGGTTAAAACTGAGACGCCTGGTGTGAATGCAGCCAATAGATCACGCTTTAATCTCGGTGAAGTGAATGTTAGCTGGGTGAATGGCCTTGAATATGCTCACGATAAAGCTGGAGGTAATGAAGTAGGCGTTAATCCAGTTGATGCAAATTCCAATAAATTTTCAGCATTTTCAGAAGCTACCTGGAACTATAAAGACTTCGAGTTGATAACTGGTCTTCGCTATGATTATTTCAAGCTTGAAAACGAAGATGGCACAATTACAAACAGCGATAGCGAACTAAGCCCTAAAATAACTCTTGCGTATAACGTTACAAATTGGCTCCAACCCTATGTAACTTATGCTCATTCAATGCGTACGCCAACACTACAGGAGTCATTTCTTGGCGGTGTAGCCCATGCTGGTGCCGGTACAATGCACGGCAACCCTGATCTACGGCCTGAAAAACAGCGCGGTTGGGAATTTGGGTTGAATGTGGCTAAAGATGGCATATTCACCACTGAAGACAGTCTGCGCATTAAAGCCAATTATTACACAATGCGCGTAGAAGATTATATTACTTTGGCGCGTGACTACAGTTCTTTTGCCAATATTGAAGGCACTTCAAAAGTCAGTGGATTTGAACTGGATGCACGATATGATGCTGGTGTAGTTTTTGCGGCGCTTGCCTACACTCACGCAAAATCTGAATTGCCCGAACAGAATTATCTAGGTGGAAATCAGTACCTACCAGAAAATATTGTAACCTTCACGGGTGGTGGTCGTTTCTTTGAGCGCAAACTGGAAGCTGGTGCTCGTGTCCATCACGTATCAAGCGGTAAAACGCTCGATGGCGATAAAAGTGAAGCCTACACATTGGTAGATTTGTTTGCGAAATATAAATTTACTGAGAATGCAGATCTATCATTTCAAGTACTTAACGTAGCAGACAAAAATTACACCCCTGCGCTAAGTATCTATGGTGGAGGACGCGGACGTACCTTCCTCGTTGCAACTCAGTTTCAATTCTAAAACTATTAAGATACACTGCCGCAGGATGGTATGCCCTCCCCCCAATATGGAAAACCATTATGCGGCAGGGAGAGCGCGTGTGAAACGCGCTCGCCCTTGAATAATGCCTATCTTCTGATAGGTAATTTGTAGTTTCAGATCGAGCAACTCAGTCTAAATCAATTTATCAGCTTACCAGTTTCTAATGGCAGCGTTCTTACTAAAGTTAGAAGTGGCTCGTGAAATCTGCACAGCTAGGATAAGTGGAAGTTCTGCCTAATTTCGGCTTAGATGCCGTGAACAGGAGATACCATGACGAGACGACCACGCCGGAACCATAGCCCAGCCTTTAGAGCAAAAGTTGCGCTCGCTGCGATCAGAGGCGAGCAGACGCTAGTTGAATTATCCCAGCAGTTTGACGTGCACGCGAACCAGATAAAGCAATGGAAGGTGTTGTCACGTTAAGTTTCTCTGACCGGAAAGGCCCGTGGCTCGTAGATATTCAGGCGAAACAGGCCGCAATTTTCCATGCATCGAAAGCTTC
>NZ_QLMK01000027.1 GCF_003259955.1 Falsochrobactrum ovis | reverse complement strand
ACATCCTCATTCCGCGCTCAAGATGGCTTCCCCTCGGCAGTTCATCAGGGCTAAATCAAACTAGCCGATCTGTCCGGTGAAACGGGGGCACTCCACATAAAGAAACAGGTACTTCAGGATATTGAAGACGCGTTATGGTCTAGATATACCCCATTGTTTGGAAGACGTGGGGCACGTTGATAAGCTCGACCGCAAACTATACTCCCTCCAGCCTTAGCTTTGGATTAAGCTTGGGGGGTAGTGAGTAACGAAGACAATGAGTTTTAAACAATCGAATCTCATCGACGAGATAAGCGCTGTCATTAAAGTTACCGTTCAGATCGAACCTGATATCGGCCAAGCCATAATGGTGTAATATTGAAATTAAGTGTCGCCACATTTGGCGAGCTAGATAAGCAGGTTTCTGATGCACAAGTTCCGGCTGCTGATGTGATCAGAGAGACGCCGATTTGAACTATGGCATCTGCAATAGCGATATCTTTATCCGTGGTTACAATATTCTTTGCGGCGCCTCTACAGAATGAAATTGTCCACTTGAACTGACCGACTCGATAGCGCTGCGAAATTAGCTTTGATCAATTCATCTAAACTCAACGAGATTAAACATACCCCGACTATCAGAAACCATTTCCTTGCTAGGATTGGGTGCTGGCGTGTTGCTAGTGCCTAGCACTAGCGGAAAATTGGGATCTGATGCTGCGGGTTAAGTGGCTTGTTGCTCAGGCTTTCGCAATGTCGTTAAAAAGGTTTTGAGCACTTGTTTCCCTTGGCTCGATAAATCGAAGCAACAAGATGATAAAAGCCATTCCCACACCATGCCTTTCATCAACCAACGAAAAGCAGTCGCTGCCGAATGAGCATTCCACGGCGAAACAAGCATCCCTAACGACTCGGCTTTTTTCATGCTCGCAAGTGGTACTTGCATCTGTTCTTGCTCAAAAGCCTCTTTGGCGGCCAAAACTTCCTCAAAACCATCCGAAAAATTTGTGCGAACGAGTATGGTAAGAAGACGCTGGCGCTGCTCGTCTACAACGAATTTGTCCAGCCAATCTCCGACTATTTGCTCCAGAAAAATAAGCGGGTCTTTAAACTGCCCGTCTGCCCCGTCTAGATCAGCCAGGTTGAAGTGGGGCAAACGAATGGCATCAAACAGCTCAAGAAAAATATCTGTCTTGTTCTGAAAATGCCAATAAATCGCCCCCCTCGTGACGCCGGCAGCCGTCGCAATTTCCTCTAAAGAGGTATGAGCCACCCCCTTTTCGAAGAAGATCCTTTCTGCACAAGAAAGGATCTCTTCGCGTGTTTCAGCCGCTTCAGCCCTGGTTCGCCGCACTGGAGATATTCTCCTGCGGATGCACCGTATCTGCATCCTTTTTCCCGCCGGCGATTTTCATCACAAAGACAAAGAACACCGGAACGAAATAGATTGCCAGAACAGTTGCTGAAATCATCCCGCCCAAAACGCCAGTTCCAATCGCGTTCTGGCTGGCAGCACTAGCACCACTCGCCACCGCCAATGGAACCACACCAAGGCTAAAGGCAAGCGAGGTCATCAGAATTGGACGGAAGCGAAGCCTGGAAGCCTCAACCGTTGCATCAATGAGCGGCATACCTTCAGCATAAAGATCTTTGGCGAATTCGACGATCAAGATAGCATTTTTCGCTGATAGACCAATGATGGTTATCATGCCCACCTTGAAATAAACGTCATTGGGCATATCCCGCATCATGACAGCCAAGACAGCCCCGATAATGCCAAGCGGAACGACGAGCATAACAGAGAGCGGAATAGACCAGCTTTCATAAAGTGCCGCCAGTAGCAGGAAGATAAAGACCACCGTCAAGCCCATCAGAAACGGTGCCTGGTTTCCTGACTGAATTTCCTGCAAAGACTGGCCAGACCATTCATAACCAAAGCCACTTGGAAGCGTGCTCACCAACCGTTCCATCTCAGCAATAGCCGCTCCGGAAGAATAGCCCGGCGCCGCATCACCACCGATACGAACTGCTGGATAGCCGTTATATCCAATGACCTGAGACGGTCCTTCGGTCCATTCCACATCACTAAAGGCCCGCAACGGAACCATGCCCCCATGAGCATTCGGAACGTTGAGTTCGAGAATGTCATCAGCGGACATGCGTTTGTTTTCATCAGCCTGTATCGTCACACGCTGCATACGGCCCGCATTGGGGAAGTCATTGATATAGGTCGAACCGAGATTGGCCGAAATGGTCGAATTGATATCCGCGAAAGTGACACCAAATGTATTGGCTTTTTCACGGTCAATATTGACGACCAATTGTGCCGCAGCAGGCATGCCTTCAATACGGACTCCTGCCAGCACAGGGCTTTCATTAGCGGCTGCAAGCAATTGTTGCGTTGCCGCAGCCAGCGCTGCCTGGCCCAGTCCCGAGCGATCTTGCAGACGGAAGCTAAAGCCACCTGCGTTACCCAACCCCTGAATTGGCGGTGGTGAAAGCGCAAAGGCCATCGCATCGCGTATTTGAAACAGCTTTCCATTCGCACGTTGTGCAAGAGCTTGGGCTGAATTATCAGCGTCACGCTCGCTCCAATCTTTCAGCGTGATAAATGCAAGACCAGCATTATCGCCAAAGCCTGAGAAGCTGAACCCACCGATGATGGTACGATTATCAACTGCCGGCTCTTCTGCAAATAACTGATCAACCTGAGAAGCCACCACCTCTGTACGGTTAGCACTGGCTTCGGCGGGGGTCTGCATATCAACGATGATAAAGCCCTGGTCTTCGTTGGGCAGGAACGATGATGGCAATCCCATGAACAGATAAAGCAGACCGCCGACCAATACCACATAAATCATCATGAAACGTCCAGCGCGGTGAACAATCCAGTTCACACTGCCAGCATATTTACGGGTACCTGCATCAAAGCGGCGGTTAAACCAACCGAAAAAGCCCTTCTTCTGGTGATGGTCCGGCGAAATCGGCTTTAGGAAAGTAGCACACATCGCCGGTGTGAGCGACAGAGCCAGCAAGCCCGAAAACAGAATCGACACGACCATCGTCAAGCTGAACTGCTGATAGATAATTCCCACCGCGCCCGGGAAAAAGGCCATCGGAATGAACACAGCAGTCAAAACAAGAGTAATACCAATAATCGCGCCGGAAATCTGCTTCATCGCCTTTCGAGTGGCATCACGCGGGGACAAGCCTTCTTCGGCCATGATCCGCTCGACGTTCTCAACGACAACAATCGCATCATCCACCAGAATACCGATGGCCAAAACCATCGCGAACATGGTCAATACGTTAATCGAGAACCCGCTCACATACATTACGGCGCATGTTCCCAGCAAAGCAACCGGTACGACCAAAGAAGGAATGATCGTATAACGGAAATTCTGCAGGAAGATGAACATCACCACAAAAACGAGAGCCATCGCCTCAAGCAGCGTATGGATAACCTTCTCGATCGAAACCGCAACAAAAGGCGAAGTATCGTAAGGGATTTGATATTCAATTCCCTGCGGGAAAAACTCCGCCAATTCGGCCATTTTAGCGCGAACGGCCGTCGCCGTTTCCATCGCATTGCCGGATGGTGAAAGCTGGACACCGATAGCAGCGGCAGGCTTGCCATTGATTTTGGTCGAGAAGTTATAATTTTCCGCGCCAACTTCAATCTCAGCAACATCACGCAAGCGCACGGATGAACCGTCCGAATTGGCACGCAGCACAATAGCGCCAAATTCTTCAGGCGAAGTTAGCTGTCCTTTAACCAGAACAGTCGCGGAGATTTGTTGATTAATAGGGTTGGGTCGCGCGCCGATACGTCCGGCCGCAACCTGCGCATTCTGTGACGCGATCGCGTTATTAATATCGGCAATTGAGAGGTTCAACCCAACCATTTTATCTGGATCGACCCAGATACGCATTGCGCGCTGACTCGCAAATACCTGCGCACGTCCGACACCGTCAATACGCTGAATCTCACCCAAAACGTTGCGGTTTAGATAGTCACCCAAACCAACTACATCGAGGCTCTCATCTTCAGATATCAGCGCAACCATCATCAGGAAGCTCGTACCCGCTTCCTCAACCTGAACACCCTGCTGCGTGACCACCCTCGGCAATCTTGCTTCGACGCGGCGAATGGCATTTTGCACGTCAATCGAGGCTTTCGCGGAATCAGTTCCCGGCTCAAAGGTCGCATTGATTTGCACAAGCCCGGTAGAGCTTGAGGTAGATTCGAAATAGATCAGCCCATCAACACTGTTAAGCTCTTGCTCAATCGGAGATGTAACACTCTGATACACGTCTTCTGGCGACGCACCCGCATAGGTCGTAGAAATCGTAATTTGCGGCGGTGCGACGTTTGGATATTGGGCAACCGGGAGATTCGGAATTGCCAACATTCCGGCAATCATGATGAAAATCGCCACCACCCAGGCAAAAATCGGTCTGCTGATGAAAAATTGTGCCATTCGTTATCCGCCTAAGTTAGAGCGCATCCGACCCAATGAAGATCGGATCGCACTCTAAACAACTTAACTTGCTATGTATTCGTGGAGACTGTTACGTCTCCACCCGGCTTTACTGCTCGACAGCTTCCCCCTCATCAGCCTTAGGAGCGTCGCCAGCTGGTGCCGCCGTCGCATCTCGTGGCTCCCAAGGCTGCGGGATGACTGTTGCACCCGGACCCGTTTTCTGGAAACCTTCGGCTATGACCCGGTCGCCCTCTTTTAGCCCTTCGGCTACCACAACGCGATTTTTGACATTACGTCCCAATTTTACTTCGCGCTGTTCGACTTGATTATTGTCATTAACAACAAGAAGGCGAGCGGCACCGCTAACATCTCTTTGCACTGCCTGCTGTGGAACAGTTAAAGCAGCCCTCTGAATACCCTGTTCAATAAGAACACGCACATACATGCCCGGCAGCAAGTCGCCATCAGGATTAGGGAATTCACCGCGAAGCGTTACCTGTCCGGTATTTGCATCCACTGCTGCTTCCGAAAATAGCAACCTTCCCGTATGAGGATAAACAGTGCCATCATCAAGCAGCAACCGCACTTCGGCTTCATTAGGTCCGGTCATAAGCTGACCATCCTGCAACGCCTGACGCAAGCGGATCAGCTCCGTAACAGGCTGCGTGAAGTCTGCATAAATTGGGTCGAGCTGCTGGATCGTGGCCAGATTTTCTGAACTCGTCGAACTCACCAATGCGCCTTCGGTAATCAGCGCGCGACCGATACGCCCGCTAATTGGCGCTGTCACCTTGGAATAATCAAGGTTGAGTTGTGCTTCGGCCAAACCTGCTTCAGCCGCTGCAACTTCGGCCTGAGCTTTTGCTTCTTCCGCTACTGCATTGTCGTAACCCTGCTGCGAAGCAACGTTTGATTTGCGCAACTGCTCTTGCCTACGGGCATTTTGCTGCGCTTGTAGCAGCGCGGCCTCTGCCCGCCGCAAGTTCGCTTCGGCGCTCTCAACTCTGACCTCAAACGGACGGGGATCAATACGATAGAGTACATCACCCTTTTCAACCTGTGTGCCCTGCTCAAACACCCGCTCAATAACAATTCCCGATACGCGAGGGCGTACCTCTGCAAGCCGCGTGGGCGCAATACGGCCAGGAAGTTCGTTGGTAATCGGTAGAGCTTCTGGGCTAACCGTTACAACACCAACCTCCATCGGCGGAAGGGACTGAGCTGCTGGGGATTGCTCCTCATTCTGACAGCCAGCCAGCAACGCTACGCCGGCTAAAACGAGTGCAGTGCATCGAAAATTCATTAGTCTTGAGTCTCCAGAGAGTTCGGCTATCAGCGACATACAGCAGAGCATGTATACATTGCTAATTTGGTGTGCAACTTAATTTTTGTCTAACACAAGAATGTGAGATAGTTGCCAAAACAATTAAGGCAACCAACGAATTTTCAACGATAAATGCTTAGTAACTTCTTGTGAAAGAATTCAAAACCGACGATTGGCCCATAGGTTAGTGGACAAACCACCTCTATCATGGCCGTTATATCGGTCGCCGGGCACGCAATATTCACGCATTGAGCAGATATGTCCGCCATATCGCCTTCGAGTGACCTGTGTAACATCTTACCAGCAAGTCCCTTACCCGGCAATATCAGCTATACTATTCTAACCACCCAATTCATTGGGGTGAAACCAGCCTTTGGCCCATCTGGCTATCAGACGATCAGATCACAGACCACCAGACCATCAGGCCACCAGGAGGCTGGCTTCAGCTATCCAACCATTTGGGGATTTCTCTTCGTTGGAGAGAAAATCAAACGGCAGCGCTAAACGAAACTGCTAACATAAAAGCCTGTCCGCGATTTCGGCTATTGCACTGCAATCACAAGACCAGCCCGTAATCACAAGGTCCGTCCGTAATCATAGGGCCAGCCCGCTAGCACGATCAAACACATGCACACGCTGATTATTGATCGTGGCTGGAAACTGTGAATGCAGACCCACAAATTGTTCGCCATCCACCACAGCAGTGATCTGATCTTCACCCAGTTCAAAAACAACATGCGTCTGCGCACCGGTCGGCTCTACCAGAACCGTTCGACCCTCAAAGCAGCTATCGCCAGAAAGCGACAATGTTATGTGTTCTGGCCTGAGACCAATCGTGACCTCCTGCCCTCGCTTTACTGGCTTTTCCGCTGAAATATTTATCGCGGTCCCATTTTTCAGTCGTGCTACCGGCGCGTTGGCTTCTGTATCGATCACCGCATCGATAAGGTTCATAGCAGGTGACCCAATAAAGGCAGCAACGAACACATTCGCTGGAGTTTTATATAATTCCAACGGCGTTCCTTCTTGTTCAATCCGTCCCTGATTAAGAACGACCACACGATCTGCCAATGTCATTGCCTCTATCTGATCATGCGTTACATAGATGGAGGTCGTCCCTACTTTCTGATGTAGGCTTTTGATTTCGCTGCGCATTTGCACGCGCAGTTTTGCATCAAGATTGGATAAGGGTTCGTCAAAAAGGAAAACGGAAGGATTGCGCACAACCGCCCGGCCCATGGCAACACGCTGACGCTGACCACCGGAAAGCTGCGACGGTTTGCGGTCCAATAGGTTGCTAAGGTCAAGCATTCGTGCGGCTTCAGCCACCCGTTCTTCAATGACATTTTTGGGCTGTCCCGCCAGCTTGAGATTAAAGCCCATATTTTCCGCAACAGTCATATGCGGGTAGAGCGCATAAGACTGAAATACCATAGCAATATTGCGCTCGCGCGGTGTCATGAAGTTAACGACCTGGCCGCCTATGGCGATTTCACCTTCCGTTATTTCTTCAAGTCCGGCAACCATGCGCAGAAGTGTAGATTTTCCACAACCAGATGGCCCGACAAGCGCGATAAATTCGCCATCATCAATCGCCAGTGAAATGTCGTGTATCACCTCAAGAGAAGCGTAGGATTTATGAATATTGATAAGCTCTACAGAAGCCATAATCGCATCTCCGATTAGGATTTTACCGCACCTGCCGTCAAACCGGCGATGATGTGTTTTTGTGCAAGGAAAAACACAATGACAGTTGGCAGAATCGTCAGTGTTATGAAGGCAAGTACAAGCTGCCACTCGGTACCAAACTCGCCCCGGTAAACCATAATGCCGAGCGGCCATGGATATTTAGATTCCGAATTGAGCATGATCAGTGGCAAAAGATAGCTGTTCCAGCTGCCGACAAACGAGACAATGCCAACCGTTGCCAGAATGGGGCGGGAAAGCGGCATAGTAATGTGCCAGAAAAATCGCAGATAGCCGCAGCCATCCACCGTTGCCGCATGAAATAACTCTTCCGGCAAATTGCGGAAATAGTTGCGAAACAACAATATGCTCATGCCAAGGCCAAATGCGACCTGAGGTAACACGACCCCCCAATATGTATCCAGAAGACCCAAATCACGTATGCGGATGAATAATGGCAGGATCGCCGTTGCGGCTGGAAACATCAGGCCGAGCAAAAAATAGTTGAGCAGGAAAGCCGAGCCAAAAAATTTGACATGGGCAAAGGTGAATGCCGCCATGGCCGATACGACCAGAGTCAGAAACACCGTTAATACCGCAATAATCAACGAATTGAATATTTGCATCCAGTAACGATGCCCAAGCAGAATATCGCCATAATTAGCCCATTGCCATTCCGCAGGAAGGCCAAAAGGATTAACGCGCAGATCCCCCAAAGTTTTGAATCCACCCAAAGCCGTTGTCAAAAGCGGCACCAGAACAATAGCGGCAATAAGCCCAAGCGAGACATAGAGATAAAGCCGGGTCTGTATCGTCATGCGGACAGTTTGCGATGTATCAGTCATGGCGCATGAAAATCCTTTTATAACCAAACGCAAGTGTCACACAAATAACGAATAGGATAACGCCCACGGCGCTACCAAGCCCCACTTGCATCCGCATCACCCCGTGTGTGTAGAGGAATGTGACCATAGTCTGCGTTGAATTGGACGGCCCGCCACCGGTAAGAGGCATGATCATATCGAAAAGCTGCAACGAGCCGATGACCGCAAAAAATATGGATAGGCGAACCGTCGAGCCGAGCATGGGCAGCGTTACATAGCGAAATTTTTGCCAGCCAGTAGCGCCATCAATTTCAGCTGCTTCAAGCACAGCTTTATCTACCGATTGCAGCCCCGCTATAAAAAGCATCATGTGAAAGCCAAAATACTTCCAGACAATGACCGCGAGCACAGCATAAATCGCTACATTCTTATCCGCCAAAACATAAGGATTTGCGAAGCCGAAAAAATTTGATGCTGCGGCAAACAGGCCATAATCGCCGTCATAGACAAAGCGCCAAATCAAACCGGCTGCAACATCTGCAAGAACATAAGGCAGAAAGAAAATCAGCCTGAATGCCACCACACCGGGAATACGGTGAGCCAGCATCATCGCAAGCCAGATCGCTAAGGGAATTTGCACAAGAACGGATATGACAATAATCAGTCCGTTATTAAACAAAGCTCGCGAGAAAGCCGCATTGTTAAACAGGATCTGGAAGTTTCTTAAACCCACAAATTCTGTTGGCGTGCCATAACCATTCCAGCGATAAAGACTGTACCACGCTGCTTCCCCCATCGGCAGAATAACAAAGAGCGTAAATAGCAGCAGAGCCGGAGGCAAAAACACAAGAAGCGTCAGAGTGCGATCATGGGCAATAGAGCTGCGTTTCTTCCTGATATTGCGTGCTTTACGTGGAGGCGAGGAGGCCGGCGACATAGACATGTCCGTCATCTTTTCCGCTTTCATAATGCAAATGATTAATTATCAAGAGCGCATGCCATATTCTGGCATGCGCTCAGAACGCTCCTAACGGAACTCAAAAGCATCCTGAATTTGCTGGGCAGCTTCCTCGGAACTCATTTGTCCCGACACAATGTCGACCGATACATCGTTGACGACACGACCAACTGCCGCGCCTAATGCCTGGTCAAAGAAATTCTGGTGCCATGTCGATGACGCCAATTGTTTGGCAGCAGCCTGCAGCAACGGATCAGTAACTGCGCTGTCAGCACCCACTGCAACCGGCAAAATCATTTCCGCCGCAGCCATCTTTTCTTGATTTGCTTTATTGGTCAGGAAAATTGCAAAATCGATAGCTTCTTTCGATGCATTTTTCGTAACGGCCCAGCCATTCACGCCTCCGAGCGTGTCGGTGGCTTTCCCGGCCCCGCCTTCAACAGCTGGAAATGGAAAGCGTCCAATATTGTCTGATGCGAGCCCTACACCATCACCTGCATTTTTGCGTTGATTGGCTTCGATATTTTCGAAACCGAGAATCATCGCAGCATTTCCGTCACCAAAAACACCAAGTGCCTGCGGCCAAGACGCACTTAAATAGCCCGGCTGAAACGGTTCTAACTTGCCAAATTCGGCAAGCTGTTCGCCTGCCTTAATGATGGCCGGATCCAGAAAACCTTCGCCCTCACCTCTACTGGCAGCCTCAAAAACCGCCTGACCGCCATTGCGCATAACCAGATAGCTCCAGTAGAAATGGATCGGCCATTTCTCCCCGCCACCGCCCGCAATCGGAACAATTCCTGCATCTTTGAGCTTCTTTACCGCCTCACCCAGATCATCCCATGTTTTGATGTCATCCGCGTTTAGACCGGCTTTGGCAAAAAGCTCTTTATTATAATAAAAATTGATAAGACTGACTTTATAAGGAACCGCCCAGACGCCACCGTTGAACGACAGAGCATCGACCGCAGAACTATTATAGGACTGCCGAAGCTCGCCACCATTGGCGTCAAATTCTTCTGTCAGGTCTTTAAGAGTGCCGGTTTTTGATTGCTCATCAAGCACGCCACCGCCCCAACTATAGAAAAAATCTGGGACGTCTTTCGACTGCAACAAAGTCGGCAGCTTGGCTTTGAAAGCCTCATTTTCCAAAAATTGTAATTCGATTTTAACGTCCGGATGCTGGCTTTCATAGTCTCGCGCTATTTCTTCCCAGACCGCCACCGCTTTGGGATCCAGCTCAACATGGAGCCATTTCACAGTCGTCGTCGCCAAAGCACTTGCGGTGCTTAGCGCCAATGCTATGCTTGCCGTTGCGGCATAAGACATTAGCTTGCCGCTCAGATTTGCACCTGTTTTCCAATAGGTCATGTTTGAAACCCTCCCCGGTCCTCTCCATTTATTCCCTGGTGCGTATTAATTCATCTGACACGATTGTCGATGTCAAGGCTATTTCGCATTTTTCTCAATTCGGACTTGACATAAACAATAGAAGCAGCCCTATTTAATCCGCATTCCGATTTAATTCAGCATGGACATTCACAGGACCCCATGAAAACCGCTGACCCCGAACTGATGCGCGCTATCAATAGGCTGAACGTACTAGATACGATCCGCCTCCATGGCCCGATTTCGCGCATAGAGATCAGCGAACGGACTGAAATTTCGACCACCACTGTTTCTGCAATAACGGCATCGCTGCTGGATGATGGGCTGATATTAACCCGGCATGAAGGTGATATCCGCAACGCAGCAACCCGCGGGAGGCCTCGCGTA
The DNA here is from genome assembly GCF_003259955.1 of Falsochrobactrum ovis. Lineage (GTDB taxonomy): Bacteria > Pseudomonadota > Alphaproteobacteria > Rhizobiales > Rhizobiaceae > Brucella > Brucella ovis_A. The sequence continues at coordinate 8,591 of NZ_QLMK01000027.1, read as the reverse complement.
ATGCTTGAGCTTAACCCTCAGGCGGCGCGTGTCGTGGGTGCAAAAATAGCATCTAACCGCATGGTTTTCGTTGTCACAGATTTTCGTGGCGAGATCCTTTCCGACCTGTCGCTTCCGATAAGGGTCGATCGTCAGCCCATAAGCGTCATAGCAGATCTTATTGAAGACGGGGTACGCAGGTGCGTGCTGGATGCCGGTGAAACGCTAGAAAATATCGACATGATCTGCCTGGGTATACCCGGCGTGATAGAGCATCGTACTGGTATAATTCGAAGCACGCCGATCCTTAGAGAGCATAATTTTAACTTTGCCTCAGAAATGACAACCCGTCTAAATGTAAAAACGATTATTGAAAGTGATGCACACGCAATAACGCTTGCGCATCATTGGTTTGGCCACGCTCGCGAATTCGAAGACATGGTTTTAATTTCGCTTGAGCAAACGCTTGGCTTGGGCGTTCTGCACAAAAATCAGCTATTTCGCGGCGCAGATGGGCTGAGCCATAATCTGGGCGATCTCGTATTGGGCTATGCCACCGGAGCTGGCGCCATCATCAGGCTGGCAAGCCAGGCCGGTGAGAATTCAATTCTTGGGACACGTCCCGATGATGCCCGTTTTGCTGAGGCCATGCGCCTCGGAAGGGGTATGAAATATGCACATTCGCTCATTAATGCTTCCGATGAAAAGCTCTTAAATGCAGCCAAACGCGCCGGTACCGCCATCGGCCTGACATTGGCGAATATCGTGACTTTGTTTGCGCCGCCACGCGTCATCATCACTGGCACCAGTCTTGAACTTGGAGAGCCTTTTATCAGCAGCATTCGCGAAAGTTACAATATTGCGGTCCCCCAAGCCCTGACCGGCGTTGCTGAGCTGGTTTTTGATATTGCCAGTGACGAATTATGGGCACAGGGCGCTGCGGCTGTTGCGCTGCATGAACTTTACGAGTCCCCATGGAGCACGACGGGGCCAGCAGTTTAACTCATCTATAGCTAGGAATTTCTGGGAGGAATATATGGACAAGGTCGGCATCGGCATTATCGGCTGCGGAAACATTTCCAGCGCCTATCTCAAAGCAATGGCTTCATTTCCGATACTTGATATCCGCGGTGTCGCAGATATCAATATGGAAGTGGCGCAAAGTCGTGCTGAAGAATTCGGCGTTGAGGCTCGCACTGTCGAAGAATTATTCACCGATCCCAAAGTCGAAATAATCGTTAATCTCACGATTCCAAAAGCCCATGTTGAGGTTGGTTTAAAAGCGCTTGAAGCGGGCAAACACGTTTATTCCGAAAAGCCGCTGGGCATAAATTTTGCCGAAGGTAAAAAACTCTTTGAGGCAGCCAAGGCAAAGAACCTTCGCATCGGTTCAGCGCCCGACACTTTTCTTGGCGGAAGCCATCAGACCGTGCGTGCGCTTATTGATGAAGGTGTGTTAGGGGTTCCTGTCGGAGGCACCGCGACATTTATGTGTCCTGGCCATGAGCGCTGGCATCCAAACCCTGCCTTTTACTACGAAATTGGCGGCGGACCGATGCTTGATATGGGGCCTTATTATATTACAGAACTCGTCAACTTGCTCGGACCTGTTGAGAAAGTGGCGGGCTTTGCAATCACACCTCGGCAAGAACGCATCATTACCAGTGCCGAAAGAAATGGTGAACGTATTCCGGTCCATATTCCCACCCATGTTGCAGGAATTCTCGCATTTAAAAACGGCGCGATCGTACAAGTTTCAATGAGCTTTGATGTGGCCGGGCATAAACATGTGCCTATTGAGATTTATGGCACCGAAGGCACGCTGATTGTTCCGGATCCAAATTATTTTGGTGGGGATATTCTGCTGTTGAAAAAGGGCGGAGAGTTTGAAGAACAAGCGATCTCTCAACCTTATGCTGATGGAAATTATCGTTCTCTAGGAATTGCCGACATGGCCCATGCCATTCGGAGTGGCCGACCGCACCGCGCGAATGGTTCGCTTGCGCTGCATGTGCTTGAAGTTATGGAAGCATTCCAGACAGCGTCTGATACAGGCAAAACCATATCTATCACGACAGAGGTGGAGCGGCCTGCCCCACTCGAAAAATCTCTGGTTAATAACCAGATTGCCAATTAATCCTGAGGAGGAAGCAATGAAAGAAGCGCTGATCGTTTGGGGCGGCTGGAGCGGACATGAACCACAAGAATGTTCGGTAATCGTCAAAGATATCCTCGAAGAAGAGGGATTCAAGGTCTATGTCGAGAAGAGCACGGAGGCTTTCGCTGATCCATCCGTACATGATCTTAGCCTCGTCGTTCCAATTATAACGATGTCCAAGATCGAAAAAGAGGAAATTAAAAACCTAACCAAAGCCGTTGAAAATGGCGTTGGCCTTGCGGGTTTTCACGGCGGAGCTGGTGATAGCTTTCGCGAATGTGTTGAGTATCAGTTCATGATCGGTGGTCAGTGGGTCGCGCATCCCGGTGATATCATTGACTATAAGGTCGATGTAACCCGGCCGGACGATCCGATAATGGAGGGCATTTCGAGTTTTCCATACCATTCCGAACAATATTATATGCATGTGGACCCTTCCAATGAAGTGCTGGCAACCACGACCTTCACTGGCGACCATGCCTGGTGGATCGATGGAGTGGTAATGCCGATCGTCTGGAAGAGAAAATATGGCAATGGCCGGGTATTCTATTCAGCCCTTGGCCATCAAGCCAAAGAATTCTCGGTGCCGCAGATGCAGACGATTTTTCGACGAGGCGCTAATTGGGCGGCACGTTAAGCACCAATATGCGTGCTTGACCTAACCTCAATAGGAGCAGCTAACGCTGAGACGAGTCAGGCGATCAAGCAATTGGGTATGTTCAGCGCCTCGTAAAGCTGGGAGTGAGAAAATCCTAGCGGAATACGATGATTGGGCAATATATTCTCGAACTAAACTGCCCCTTAAACACAAAAAGCCCCGTCTCTTGTGAGCGGGGCTTTTACATAAGCAGTTGATATAGATTTTTTGTTTTGGTTGCGGGGGCTGGATTAAATCATAACTTGCTTTTTCGAACGGCGGCATAGCCAAGGTTGGATCGGAGCTCCCCGGTCATGATTGGCAGCAGCGTGTCAAGCCTTAAGCACCATGCGAATCGCGTAGGCAACCAACGTTAGCGAGAAGACGCTAGCCAACCAAATGGCGGCGAACCACAGCAAACGTTTCCAGAGTGCCGGCAAGGCCTTCTCAATGGTATCCGATTTCATCAACTTTCCCTCGGAATACCCAGTATGCCCAGGAGGTGTAAGCGAGGATGATGGGCACGAGAGCCCCGGCGCCGACCAACATGAAGATTTGGCTGCGTTCGGGTGCTGCGGCATCCCAGATTGACACTCTGCCGGGGATAACATCAGGCCAGATCGAAATCGCCAGCCCAGCCATCGAGAGCCCGAACAGAACAAGCGTCATTACGAACGGCAGCCAGTCGCGGCTGCGGTCGATCGATCGCCAGAGAATGAATGCAACGATGGCGACGAGAAGAGGCATTTGGGCGGCCGCGAGCACACCCGGCCAGCCGAACCAGCGCTCATAATAACGAGATTCAAGAAACGGGGTTGCGCCGCTCACAGCAACAATTGCGGCGACAAGTCCGATCATGAGGACGCGAGCATGACGGCGCGCGTGGATCTGTATTGATCCATCGGTTTTCCGTAACGGCCCGATTGCTACCGCCTGCCTGAGTTCGTAATTTTGGCATAAGACACGTGTTTAACGACGTCTGTCAATCAGCATCCAAACGGGACCCCTTATCGGCGTCCAAAAAGGACTCTGACTCAATCTCGATGATGTTTTGGGTTCAATTGGCCTGGTTTCAAAGGAGAATCAGCGCCATGCGAACCCGATTTCGGCTTTCTGATCTGGTCCCCGCCGAGTTGAGCGTGGAGGCAGTCCATCATGGCCACGACGCGATCGTGGTCGCCGTATATGGCCAGTCTGCAGATTGCAGATGTCCCAAATGCGGCACGGTGTCCCGTCGCGTTCATAGTCGCTATCCTCGGTCGATTGGTGATTTGCCATGTTCGGGGCGACGGATTGAATTGCACCTGACCGTTCGGCGTTTCGTCTGTACTGCCGCGCATTGCCGTCGAAAGATTTTCGCCGAGCGCTTCGGCGACGATGTAATTCGCCCCATGGCTCGCCGGACAGCACGCCTGGACTGTCTGGTTCGCCATCTGGCTCTCGCATTGGGTGGTCGCCCTGCGGCCCGATTTGCAGATCGTCTCGGATTCCCGGTGAGCAATGATACGCTGCTGCGAACCGTTCGCCGGTATGATCGCCCGCCGCCAACGCCACCGAACGTCATCGGTATCGATGACTGGGCCTGGCGACGTAATCATCGATACGGCACCATCATTTGCGATCTTGAACGCCGAAGGGCAATTGCATTGTTGCCCGACAGGGAACAGGCGACCGCCGTGGCCTGGCTGGTCCAGCAGCGCCAGATCGCGATCATCGCGCGAGACCGCGGCGGCGGGTATGCGCAGGCCGCTGCACAAGCTCTGCCACATGCCGAACAGGTCGCTGACCGCTGGCATCTGATGGAAAACGCCAGTCACGCCTTTCTCGACGCCGTTCGCCAATCGATGCGGCAGGTCCGCATGGCAATTGGCACTGCAACGGTCAATCCAAAGCTGCTGACTGCCGCCGAGCGGCTGCAATACGAGGGATATCTGCGGCGCGAAGAGGCAAATGCCGCCATCCGCGGTCTCGTCAGCGAGGGCCTATCGATCAAGGAAATCGTGCGCCGAACCGGGCATAGCCGAAAGCTGGTCCGCAGCGTCGTTCGTGGTCAACGGACCGACATCTTCAGGGTCCGTCAAACCTCTCTCGAACCGCATCTGCCGTGGCTTGAAACGCAGTGGGACGCCGGTTTACGAAACGGCGCTGAACTGTGGAGACAGCTTCGAGTGGTTGGCTTTGGCGGCAGTCTGCGTGTTGTCACCGAATGGGCAGCGCGGCGAAGGCGTGCCGAAAAAGCCGAGAACGGACTCGGACATGCGCCGGCCGCACGCACCGTCGTTCGCCTGATGACCCTCGAGCGGAACAACTTGACCAAGGCTCAAACGATGACGGTTGCCGCCATCGAAGAGAGGCTGCCGGACCTTGTCGAGGCCAGGGATGTCGTCGAGAACTTCCACGAAATGTTGCGCCAAAAGTCCTCAGTTGATCTGGAAGCCTGGATTGACCGAGCGGCGAAAAGCTTGGTCGCCTCATTCGCCAACGGCGTCATCCGAGACAAGGCAGCGGTCCAGAATGCGATAACCTCACAGTGGTCGAACGGCCAAACAGAGGGCCAGATCACAAAGCTCAAGCTCATCAAACGGCAAATGTACGGTCGCGGAAAGCTCGATCTGCTCGAGGCACGCATTGTCGGAGCGCCCTGATGTCATCGAGATTGCGTCAGAGCCCCGTTTGGATGCTGATAACCCCAACAAAGGGGTCCTTCTGTGGTTGCCGCCCGTTGTGCAAGTTGTTTCTGAGCCTTTGGACGTGTGATCGAATGCGGTCTTCTGTCAGGCCTTCGTTTGCGGCGCTTTCAGAAGCCGCTGGCCGGGATGGTGATCAGCGGATCAGGTCCAAATCTTATTCCCGAGCTATGACGCTCGAAGGACTCCCACTGGTTTTCTTGATCCGGATCGTTCGATCTTGCGCCCATTCAGGTCATCGACTTCTCACACCTCCTTGCCAACGTTGGTGATAGCAGCCTTCATGCCGCCGTCGTCAACGTCGGATTTCGATAATCTTCCTGCCGCATCAACATCGCCCAAATCATGCGTGCCATCTTGTTCGCCAGCGCGATCGCCACCAGCATTCGGGGCTTTCGCCCAAGCATACGCATCATCCAGGGATCCGCTGATGCTTCCTTGCAGCTCGCCCAATTCACACGCGCCATCGCGCCGATGATCAGCAGCCTGCGAATGTCCGCTTGCCCGGCCTTTGAGACCTTGCCCAACCGCTCCTTGCCTCCGGATGAGAACTGCCTCGGGACAAGGCCGAGCCAGGCTGCAAAGTCACGGCCCGACTTGAAACTTTCCATTGCCGGCGCAAAAGCCTCGACAGCCACGGCTGTCATAGGCCCGATGCCAGGCATTGTCTGAAGACGCCGCGCCACATCGGTCTGCTTGGCAAGTGAGGCCAATTTCTGCGTCTTGCTATCGATCTTGGCGGTCATTTCACCGATCTGGGCCAGCAGATCAAGGCCTTCCTCGCGCACCAGATCGGGCAAATTATTGGCCACGTCGTTCAGCGCCGCTTCCAGCCGCTTGATATGTCCGATGCCCACAGGAACGACATGGCCATATTCATAGAGCATTGCGCGCAGGGCATTCACCAACTCCGTGCGTTGGTGGACAATGCGCTCTCTTGCCCGGAACAGAATAGCGCGCGCTTGCTGATCGGGAGTTTTGGGTTCGACAAACCGCATTTCCGGCTGACGCGCCGCGATGACAATGGCCTCTGCGTCGGCGGCGTCATTCTTCTGGCGCTTCACGAATGGTCGCACATATTGCGGCGCGATCAGCTTGACTTCGTGGCCCAGCGCCGGCCATCTCCCGCGCCCAATGGTGGGCGCTGCCACATGCCTCCATGACGACAATGCAAGCGGGCTGGCTTCCCATAAAACGCAGAAACTGACCGCGCGACAATTTCCTGCGGAACCGCACTTCGCCCGTCAGCGACGCGCCGTGAAGCTGGAAAACATTTTTTGCCAGATCAACCCCGATCATTGTATACTTCATTGCCATCCTCTCCGCTACATGATCTCCAACGATCACACTCTGGCACATTGCGATGCCGTCTGGGGAGGGCGGCAACCACCCCATCTTATTCCACGCCGAATGACACCCTTCCTCATATCTGTGACGCCGCAGGCCAGGTAAACCCGAACGCCGGTGCCCGGTCCAATCATGCCTGTTCCACCACCCGGATCAGCCGTGTCAGAACCGCACCTTCCACTTGGCTGCCAAAACAAAGACGGCGGCCGCAGCGCAAGTGCAATTCAATCATGGAGGGCGAAGCATCGACGGAACTGTTCGCCTCAGAACCAAGCGGAGCGGCAGTCATGTCAACGGGAAGAAACAAGGGCTCCGGCGAGGGAGGCAGGAGCCCCCTCCTCTTCAACTCGCTACGCCACATATAAATCTGCTGGCGCGATACATCGTGACGTAGCGCAACTTCCGTTACTGTCGCGCCATCAACCCCAACCGAATTGACTATCGCAAGCTTCTCTTCGGCTCGCCACCGACGGCGGCGCTCGTGGCCCAGTATCTCCATCCGCATCGTATACCTCAATCTCAAGACACGTCATTAACGACGCCGCTAAAGACGTGCCTTACGGCACGAGGCCTTGATCCAACAGGCGGTAGCAATCGGGCCGTTACCAATCAAAGGTTGCACAATTATAAGTTATGGAACTATTTAAAGTGTCACTCAAGAGCCTGAATCATAATGAATGTAATGATATCAGGCTCTTGCGATACGCCGTGTGAGGAAGCGGATATTTGCGATGTATATCCACGCTTCGGAAGAAGCAATAGTTTTCTCGAAGTCTTTGGCCAGTCTGCGGCACCTTCCCAGCCATGCAAATGTTCGCTCGACCACCCATCGGCGTGGCAGGGCTTCGAAACCGTTGGCCTGATCGGAGCGCTTGACAATTTCCAATGTAAACTTTCCGACCTTTTCCAGCCTGCCTCTGAGCTTGGGGCCTGCATATCCGCCGTCAGCAAAGATATGTCGCAGCCACGGCCATCGTTTGAGTATGGTTTTCAAGACGTCCGGTGCGCCATCGCGATCCTGAATACCCGCAGAATGGATCACCAGACCAACCATCAAGCCAAGGGTATCAACGACAATGTGACGCTTACGTCCGTTAATCTTCTTTCCCGCGTCAAAGCCCCGTATTCCGCCACTTTCTGTGGTTCTAACTGACTGGCTGTCGATGACGCCAGCCGTTGGACTGGGCTGCCTGTCAGCCTGCTCACGCGCCAGCATCACAAGCGTGTTGTTGATGGTACGCAGCAAGCCTTCATCGCGCCAGCGGTAGAAGTATTTCTGTACCGTCGAGAATGGTGGGAAATCGGTTGGCAGAAGCCGCCACGCACCGCCAGAAGATGCGATATAAAGAAGCGCGTTTACCACCTCACGCAGATCCGTTTTGCGAGGGCGACCAAGGTATCTGGGCGAAGGCATCAGCGGTTCGATCACTGACCATTCCGCATCCGTTAAATCAGTTGCATAGCGCGAATTGCGTCGTACATAGTGGCGGCGAGCGGTTACTGTCCAGGCCATTGTGATCTCCATCGAATGTAACCAATCCGATTGAATCATAACCTACTGTAATCGCTCAACCCTTTTTGGAACAGGCTCTCAAGGCAGATTTGGTACACGTCAGAATAGTATATGTATATTATGGTCGTTTCTTGACAGTATCAGAGTATTCTGAAAGGCGCATTTTCTCCTCATGTGAGAGTCTAACCGAAAATTAAGTTGAGCGATTTCATGGGTTTATGATTCTCTGTGGTTTACCAAGACTACGGAGGATCAGATGGCCTGGACTGA
>NZ_QLMK01000026.1 GCF_003259955.1 Falsochrobactrum ovis | reverse complement strand
AGCGCCGCTACAAACGGCGCAACCGGATCGAGATCATGTTCGGGCGTCTAAAAGACTGGCGACGTGTCGCTACGCGCTACGACAGGTGCCCTATGACCTTCTTCTCTGCCATCGCTCTCGCCGCAACCGTTATCTTCTGGCTATGAGCAATGAGTCCTGAGCCTAGTGCCCGCGTGGCAGTCACTGCAATCTTCGGATCTCAGTCTAATTCCTACGGCCCGAAATTTAGTACTCACGCCCTCAAATGCTCAAATGCTCAAATGAAAAATCGTTAAGGTCGTTGCCCGCCGATAGGTCTGCTTAACAAGTCTCACTGTTGCAACAGGCAAACTCATTTGCAACTTCCGAAGGTGCGAAGGCTGTATATCACCTCAATACATAGCGATAGTCTTATACATTGATCCGGCCGCCCCAAGCTCATGCATCGGGCTACCCATTCCATCATCGCCATCGAGATTATTAACGCTAGATATTTCCCTTTTTCTTGGCGGCGGCCAAGGGCAAAAAATCCCTATTTGCCAGCCTAATCCGAATCGGACATATTGAAGCTACGGTAAAACTTCGCAATTCGCATATTTTGCGTATTTTGGATGGTGTTCACTGCTTGTTAACCATGTATGGCCATAAGAATAAGCATGGTACAGAGGGAAGAAATAAGTGTCTCGTAATTTAAGCAGTCTGCATTTCATGAATACCTTTTCGGGAAAGCTCGAAAAGGCACTTAATAATTTGTCGCTCGCGCAGTATCCGCCAGACGCAGTCCGTACTATGCGTAAGTTTTCCTCGACTGAAGTCGCAGCCCTTCTTGGTGTTACGGAAGCCTATATAAGGCAGCTATCTTTAAAAGGGCAGGGGCCAGAGCCTGAGACGACTTCCAATGGTCGTAGGCTTTATACTCTGGAGCAGGTACAAGAACTAAGAATGCTCCTCGCCGAAAAGGGACGTAAGAAATGGATCAATCCCCGTCGCATTGAAGGCGAGGACTGCCAGATTATCGCGGTTACTAATTTTAAAGGTGGTTCCTCAAAGACTTCCACAACAATCCATCTTGGTCACTATCTTGCACTACACGGATATCGTGTTCTGGCAGTAGACATGGACCCACAAGCTTCGCTCACCAGCCTGCACGGCGCATTGCCGGGTTTTGACTATCGCAACGGTGATACGCTCTATTCTGCAATTCGTTTTGAAGAGCCAGTCCCCACGGCGGAGATTATCCAACAAACCCATATTACGGGGTTTGACGTTATTTGTGCTGGCCTTGAGCTAACAGAATTTGAGACTGCGGTTGCTCTTCAAATGCGTAAGACCGGTGGCACAGGCTTTTTGCTACGTGTTTCTCAAGCGCTCGAACAGGTGGCTGATCAATATGATGTCATTCTGCTGGATTGCGCACCATCGCTTAACTTCCTCACGCTCTCATCGCTGACCGCGGCAACAGGAGTATTGATACCTGTGCCTGCGCATATGCTTGATGTCGATTCCACAGCCAAGTTTCTTGAGCTCGCTGCTTCATATATGCAAATCCTTGACGAGGCAGGGGCGGGTGCGCGCTGGGATTTTGCAAAGTTCCTGATTACCAAGTTTGAATCCAATGACCATCCGCAAGCCAATATGCATGCGCTAATGCGTCAGGTTTTCGGAGAAGATTTGTTGCTAAACAGCGTCACAAAATCGACAGCTGTCGCCGATGCGCTGACCTGGAAGCAGAGCCTTTATGAGGTGCAGCGCTCTCGTTTTTCAGCGCCCAAGACTTATGATCGGGCGATTGAATCCATCAATGCCGCCAATGCGGAAATCGAAAGCCTGATAATTCAGGCATGGGGGCGTGAAATATGAGCCGTAAAGATTCCAGAGGAATGTTTGCCGCCGTGCTCGGCAATCTTGATAAGGAAGCAAAGGAAGAACAATCGGCCCCGCGCTCTCCTTCGCCTCACCTTATGAAGGTTGCCGCTGGTGTGCGGCAGATGCAAGAACGAAGTGAACTAGCGGAAAAGTTGCTCAAAGAAGGGGCAACGGTCGTTGAGTTTGATCCTGAAATTATCGAACCTTCAATCATCCGCGACCGCTTTGACAATGCTTATGATGACGCCGCTATAGCGGAAATTGCCCAATCTATTCAAGAACGTGGCCAGATTGTACCCGGCTTGGTGCGCCCGATCCCTGGTCAGCCTGATCGTTTCCAGATCGTCTATGGTCGTCGCCGTCTAGCGGCTGCAAAACGCCTCGGGATTAAATTTAAGGCCGCGGTTCGTGAACTGAGCGATGAAGAAGCAATTATCTTTCAGGGTGAAGAAAACACCGCCCGTGAAGATCTTTCTTTTATTGAAAAATGCATGTTTGCGCTTGCTCAGGAAGAGGCGGGTTATAAGCGAGATACGATCTGCGCATCCCTTTCAACCGGAAAATCGCATGTTTCCGAAATGATCAAGATCGCATCATCCGTTCCGCAAAAGGTGCTGTTTGCAATCGGCAAAGCGCCCGGCATTGGCCGTGGTCGTTGGGAGGATTTTGCCCGCCGTTGGCAATTGCCCGGTGCCGCACAGCAGGTTGAGCATATTATAGAAAGTCCTGGCTTTGCCGTTGCCGCTTCAGATGATCGCTTTCTTGCGGTTTTCGCTGCTTTGCCGGAAATTTCGCAGAAGCCTGCAAAAATAATTCCGAAAAACTTATCCCACACCCGTAGATGGCATGCGATGGATAGGGCTGTGAGTGTGCAGGTGAGAAGAACAGACACAAAAGCAACGATTGCATTGGAGGCTGAAAACGGGCCTCGATTTGCAGAATTCATCGCGGATAGGCTCGATGTTCTTTATGAAGAATTCAAATCTTCAGAACAGGCGCGAGACACCGCAGAAAAATAATCATGGCCTAGTGAGGCTGAGAGTTAACTCGAATAACAACTGGAGAGAAAACCGCAAAAGAAAAAGGCCCCCAAACGTTTCCGTCGTGGAAGCCTTCCTCTGATCTAAGCAGTCTGAGAATCGCATTTTCACGAATCAGTGTCAAGCTTTTTAAGCGTCGTTTTGGCGGGTGGATTTCTTTTGCCTTTTGAAAGGTAGAGGAAATGCAGATTCTGGAGACTATAACGTCCGCATTTCGCGGGCGGCGGAGAAGTCTTGCCGATTTTAGGCCCGTAAAGCCCAAAGCCAAATTAGACAAATCCGTCAATCGATGGGCAATTTACAAGCAATTATGCGTCGCTAAAGCGCGATTTGGAGTGAATGATCGTGCGCTGGCAGTGCTTAGCGCTTTGCTGTCCTTTTATCCCGAGAATGAAATTTGTGAGAAACACGGTCTGGTGGTTTTTCCATCGAATAAGCAATTATCTTTGCGTGCACATGGAATGCCTGGCTCAACTTTAAGGAGACATATTGCTGCTTTGGTTGAAGCAGGATTGATCGCGCGGCGCGATAGCCCCAACGGCAAACGTTACGCTTATAAAAACGGGGGAGGGGAGATCGAAGAGGCTTTCGGCTTTTCCTTTGAACCGCTGCTCGTTCGTGCATCTGAAATTGCTCAAGCTGCGGAACAGGTTCAGGCAGAAGCTTTGATGCTCAAACGTATGCGTGAACGCGTAACATTGCAGCGGCGTGAACTCTCCCAACTTATCGAAGCCGGTCTGGAAAGGGATGCCGTTCATTCGTGGCAAGCCGCCTATGTTCGCTTTCGGGAAATTGTAGAAGCCATTCCACGCCGCGCCTCGATTGCGCAATTACAGGCTATTCTTGATCAGTTATTAGCTTTACGGTCCGAAATGGATAAGCTGTTGAATTCATTACATAATGATGGTGATTTAAGCACCAATCATGCTCAAAATGAGCGGCAGCATATTGAATCCCTACCTGAATCCCATTTTGAATCTAATAATTCATTAAGTTTGAATTTGGTTGAAAAAGAAGCACTCATTCTGAGACCTTCAGCACAAGTGAAACCTGTTTCTAAGACTGAATTGCCCTCTCTTGAAATGGTGTTGCGAGCTTGTCCGGATATTCGAGACTATGCTGCAAATGGCATCACTAGCTGGCGTGATTTGTTGGATACAACGGAAATTGTTGCGCAATTTCTAGGCATTACCCCATCCGCCTATCGGGAAGCCATTGCGACTATGGGGCACCAGAAAAGCGCAGCGGTGATTGCTTTTCTGCTACAACGCACAGCCGAGATCAAATCTGCCGGGGGATATTTACGCTCTCTCACGCAAAAGGCGAGGGCAGGGGAGCTTTCGCTCAGCGCCATGTTTATGAGTAGCTTGAAAGCTCGTTCCTGTGCGGGAGCAGCAGCGTGTTGAAAATGCAATTAGACGCCAAGATAGCGGTTTTGCAGATCTCGGCTCAGAGCATGCGGCTTTCCATGCCAGACGGTTTTACCGCGCTCAAGGAGCACGCAATGATCAGCTACCGGCAGCAGCTCCGACAAGGTTTTATCGACAACCAACAGCGATTGACCACGATGTTTCAATTCGCGCACAGCATTCCAGATTTCTTGACGGATGACGGGCGCAAGCCCTTCGGTGGCCTCGTCGAGAACCAGAAGTTCCGGATTGGTCATCAGAGCACGCCCAATTGCCAGCATCTGCTGTTCGCCGCCAGACAATGTATTGGCAAGTTGGTTATGGCGCTCTTCGAGACGCGGAAACAGCCGATTGACTGTATCAAGCGACCATTCCCCCCGTCGCGCCGATACAAGGAGGTTTTCAGCAACGCTAAGATTTGGAAAGCAGCGCCTTCCTTCCGGTACCAGACCCAGCCCAAGACGGGCAATGCGATAGGGCGCCATGCTTGAAATATCTCGATCCACGAAGCGGATGCGACCGTTCCTGGCTGGAGTTAGACCAAAAATTGAGCGGATCGTTGTGGTTTTACCCATGCCGTTGCGCCCCATGAGTGCTACGACTTGGCTTTTTTTCACTTGTAAATCGATGCCAAATAGGGCTTGGGATGCACCATAAAATGTTTCGACCTGCTCAAGTTCCAGTAACATCACCCCGGCTCTCCAAGATAGGCTTCGCGCACCAGTGGATCTTTGCGAATTTCATCACTGGTGCCCTGCGCAATGATCCGACCATAAACCAAAACCGAAATACGATCTGCAAGAGCAAACACCGCGTCCATATCGTGTTCAACCAAGAGGATCGGCACTTGATTGCGAAGTTCATCAAGAAAACGTGTTAACTGAGCTGAGCCTTCTGGCCCCATGCCCGCCATGGGTTCGTCCAGCAGCAAAGCTTTAGAGCGCAGAGCGAGAGCTATAGCGATTTCAAGCTTGCGTCGTTCACCATGCGAGAGTTCCGCGCTAGGAACCTGTTGGCGTTCTGCAAGATCGACCCTTTCCAGAATAGCACTGGCTTCATCACGAAGCGTTTGGTCGCGCATGATTGGTTTCCAAAAGCGAAAACTTGTTCCCTGACGCGACTGCAAGGCGAGCATCACATTGCGCAAGGCCGAAAATTCGAGCATCAGCGATGAGACTTGAAAGGATCTACCAAGGCCTAATCGCGCTCTTTCTACCACATCGAGCGCGCTAATATCGCGTCCGTCAAAGTGGATACTGCCGCTATCGGGTTGGATATTTCCGGCAATCTGACCAATTAGTGTTGATTTTCCAGCCCCGTTTGGGCCGATCAGCGCATGAATTTCGCCCTTACGTAAATCCAGGTTGACATTGTCGGTTGCTTTGAGCTTTCCAAAGCTTTTTTGCAGGCTTTTTATGCGCAGAATAATCTCACCCATAGCGGTATTTTCCTGCAACTAGGCCGATGATACCACCGCGTGCAAATAGCACCGCGCCCAACAGGATCAGCCCGAAGAAAAGCTGCCAATGCTCCACTATTCCTCCCAGCGCAAATTCAAACATCACATAGAATGTTGCACCGATTAATGGACCAAATAAGCGACCTGTACCGCCAAGAATAATCAGCACAATCAATTCGCCCGACATATGCCATGAAAACATGGATGGGCTGACGAAGCGGTTGAGTTCAACGAAAAGCGCACCCGCAAGAGCGGTAATCATTCCAGAAAGGACGAAGGCAACTAGCCGAATTTTGAATGGTGCGATCCCCAGTGCGGCAAGGCGAACCTCATTCTGCCTTACGCCTTCGAGTGCAGCTCCAAAGCGTGAATTGCGGATTCGCGCAAAGAGGAAAAGAACAACCGCCAGCAAACCGTAGGATATGATAAAGAAGTTTAGCGGTTTCATCGTGTTTAGGCCGGGGAAACTGTTGCGCATGGCAAGCGACAACCCATCCTCCCCGCCATAGGCCGGCCATGATATGGCGAAATAATAGATCATCTGTGCAAAAGCCAAAGTGATCATGATGAAATAAACGCCGGAAGTACGCAGGCTGATGATCCCTATAAATAAGGCTACCAGCCCGGCAACCAGCATTGCCACCGGCCAGATAATCAGCATTTGATCGCTGCCATAAAGACTTATAGGCCAGCTTATGATGGCGCTTTGATCAAGTGCATGGGTGGCCATGACGCCCGCAACATACCCACCAATGCCAAAAAAAGCCGCATGGCCGAAAGATACCATGCCACCTAGTCCCAAAATAAGATTAAGCCCCGTGGCTGCAAGCGCCAGAATAACTATTCGGGTCACCAGAGAAATATAGAATATTTCACCAAGATGATTGGCGATAAGCGCGACTACCGGTAAGGCTAGCGCAAAAATCAGGCTTATGGATAATTCGCGGTTCATCAGGGCTGTTCCTCAGAGTGATAGGCCGACGAATTTTTCTGTTTGAGGTGGTTTAACATTGCAAATTTAACCATTGGCCGGAAACAGTCCCTTTGGCCGAATGGTGAGAATAATGGCCATCACAATATAAATCAGCATTGAAGCCAAGGCTGTGCCCACCGTTGCAGCCTGCGAAGGCTCCATAAAAAACGCGAAAAATCGAGGCAATAGAAAACGCCCCATCGTATCGACTAATCCGACGAGCACTGCACCTGCCAACGCGCCTTTGATCGAGCCGATGCCGCCGATTACAATCACGACAAAAGCGAGGATCAAAACTGGCTCCCCCATACCGACCTGTACTGATTGAAGTGCGCCGATCATCGCGCCCGCAAGGCCTGCTAAGGCTGCGCCTAGGGCAAAAACAATAGTATTGAGTTTTGCAATATCCACTCCGAGCGCGCCAATCATTTCACGATCGGATTCTCCGGCACGAATGCGCATTCCCAGTCTCGTTTTTGAGATAAGCAGGTAAAGCCCCACTGCAATCAAAATTCCTAAGCCGATAATGGCGAGGCGATAAAGCTGATAATTGAACCCGCCCGGTAAGGTTACAGCGCCCTGCAATATGGGTGGTATGTCGAGGTAAAGCGGAAAAGAACCAAAAACCCAGCGCGTTGCATCGGAAAAAATCAAGATCAACGCAAATGTTGCCAAGACCTGATCCAGGTGGGAGCTGTTATAAAGCTTACGAATGATCGCTATTTCGATAATAGCGCCAGCCGCCGCAGCAGCAATAAGACTTGCTAAAAGCCCAAGCCAGAAAGAGCCGGTGGCGGCCGCCACCACAGCACAGGCAAATGCACCGATCATGAAAAGCGAGCCATGTGCTAGGTTGATAATGCCCATTACGCCGAAAATCAGGGTCAAGCCAGCCGCCATCAAAAACAGCATGACGCCAAATTGCAGCCCGTTGAGTAATTGCTCAAAGAAAAGTGCAGACGACAAAATATTTCCGTTCGATACTTGCGGCTGATTGTTGGGTTGGCTCAAACAGTGGGAAACGGCGTTATTCTCGCCGTTCCACTTATAGTTGGATCAGAGCTTGCAATCCTGAGCATAGGCATCCTGCCGGTCTGTCAGGCTTGTGGCGATGATCTTATTGGTCAGAACACCGTCTTCTTTGATAACCTCGCGGATATAAATATCCTGAATTGGATGATTGTTGTTGCCGAAGGAGAATTTGCCGCGAACGGAATCAAATTCTGCGGCTTTCATTGCCGCGCGGAAGGCTTCCTTATCGTTCACGTCAGCTTTTGCTGCCGCAGATAAGATCAGATTGGCAGCATCATAGCCCTGTGTTGCATAGAGCGAAGGCAAACGGCCATATTCTTTTTGGAATGCTTCGACATAGGCTTTATTGGCGTCATTATCGAGATCTTTTGACCAATGGGATGAGTTTTTCACCCCGATTGCCGCATCACCAATGGCGGCCAATACATCCTGATCAAAGGAGAAACCGGGACCGGTAACTGGTATTGCAACGCCCGATTGCGAATATTGCTTCATGAAAGCAATGCCCATTCCGCCGGGCAGAAAGAAATAAACGGCATCCGCGCCGGAATCGCGGATTTGCGCGATTTCCGCGGCATAATCAGTCTGGCCAACCTTAGTGTAGATTTCACCCGCCAGCTCACCTTTATAAAAGCGCTTGAAACCGGCCAAGGCATCAGTGCCCGCGGGGTAGTTGGGCGCCAGAATGAAGACTTTCTTATAGCCCGCATCATTGGCGTAATTACCCACGGCCTCGTGTAGATTATCGTTTTGATAGGCTGCGTTGAAATAATTTGCGTTGCACCTCGCGCCCGCCAATGCTGAAGGACCGGCATTGGTTGAAACGTAGATCTTGTCCTGCGCGACAACGCTTGGAACCACTGCCATGGCCAGATTGGACCAGACAATACCGGTCAGGATGTCGACTTTATCACTTTGGACCATTTTGTCGGCGATCTGAACCGCGAGTTCTGGCTTTTGTGCATCGTCTTCAATAATGACTTCTACATCTGGATTACCGGCCTGTTTGATCGCCAGCATAAAACCATCGCGAATATCAATACCAAGGCCCGCACCGCCACCGGAAAGCGTCGTAATCATGCCGATTTTCACGGGGTCTGCTGTGGCTGCATTGGAAAATGCCAGCCCGAGGCCAAAGCAAGCCGCTGACAGGGAAAGGGTAAAACGTTTCATCTGTGTTCCCTCACTTTTTATAGTGTTGAATTATAAACTTTTGGCTGGCCACAAGTTATCTTTGACTTTGGTATTACTTGCAGCTTTCAGCGGTGTGGTTGGTTATTAGAGGCGGAGAAGTTTGCGGGTCAGCGCATGATCCGGATCGCATAATCCGTCAAGCACATTCATATGATGCCTGCCGGGTTCAACAAATTCTTCAATCTCACAATCAAAACCCTGCCACATGGCAGCGAGTATATGATTTTGCCGCACAAATTCTGGCAATTCATCCGCCCCAACCCAGGTCGTCACGTCGATCCCCGCCAAGGGCTCCAGCAAGGCCGGGCTTTCGCTACGTGCTTGCGTGAGATCGAGCTTGAAATCCGCATTCATCTCAAGCCGCAATAAAGGACGCAAATCACTCACCGGAGAGATAGGCAGCACTTTCCGTAAGCGTTTTAACAGTTCTGGCCCAAGTGGCGTGTCGGTCGTTACCATACGCGCAGCCAAATGACCGCCTGCCGAATGGCCCGTAATATATAGCGGACCGTCGATCATCGCAGCGGCTTGCTTGATTGCCTGAGCGATTTCTAGAGTGATCTCGCCAATGCGTGCCTCTGGACAAAGTGTATAGGACGGAATGGCGACAGCATAACCGTGGGCTATGGGACCGCGCGCCATATGGGCAAAATGATTTTTGTCAAAACGCCGCCAATAACCGCCATGAATGAAAACCACTAGACCGCGCGGCCCTTGCTGTGGCATGACAATATCAAGCAAATTGCGTGCACGAGAGCCGTAGGAAACATTGCTGATAAAGCGGCCTTCGGCCTCCATTTCACGACGCAATTCCGCAGATTGTTCGAGCCACATTGGCGGATATTGGTCTGAATTTTCGACATGCTGTAAATTGGAATATGCCAGATCCCAATCTATGATTTGTGATGTTTTGGCGTTGTTTTGCATTCCCATCCTCCCGACTAAAAACTCACTAGCAAGAACGGTGCCTTATCGCCACTCTTAATAAAGGCTCTTCAACTTCTCGGTAAAGAAAAGGCCGCGCGATATTCGCACGGCCCTCTTTAATCTTGCTTGCAATGTCGCTTTTATTGGCGTGGTAGCAGGCGCTTCACTTCTTTTTCCATATCAGCAAGCGCTTCTTCAGGTGTCGCGGTTTGCTCAACGAGTCTTGAAAGATTATCGACAATGGTCTGAGTAACCTTCACACCATTCGAGCCGGGGAAAGCATACCAAGAGATCATAATTGGCATCTGGCTAAGACCGGCCTTGAACAATGGATTTTCGTCGTAGAACTTGCCCAGATATTCGTCAGATTTGGCAGCCAGTTCGTTGTTAGGAACATAACCGGTGCCCGGAACAACAACGGAAGCGCCATAAGGTCCGGCAGCAAATTTGGCAAATTTCCATGCCGCATCATGCTTGGCTTCGTCTTCGGTCAGGATGATGACCGCATTGCCACCGGTTGGCAGGCGACCGTTTTCAGGATCCAGAAGGGGAATTTTTGCTGTGCGCAGATCAAACTTGTCGCCAACGCTGTTGATCGTGTTGCGCAAGGCGCCGGTCGTCTGAAAAGCGAAACCGACTTTGCCCGCAGCAAATGACTGCTCGCCAGCCTGTTTGGTAAATACCGGCATGCCGCCTTCTTTAACCATGCGATCAATCAGCTTTAGGCTTTCAAGACCTTCTGGTCCGGCAAAAGCGACTTGCTTTTCATCCTCAGAAAGCATGGTGCCGCCAGCACCAAAAAGCAGAGCTGAAAACATCCAGTCATCGCCCTGCCAGCGGAAATCAATGCCTTCATTGCCATCGCCAAGGGCTTTGATCTTGCCGCCAAGTTCGATCACCTCGTCCCATGTGGTGGGCGGATTATCTGGGTCGCCACCGGCGGCGCGCACCAGATCGGCATTATAATACATGATCGGATTGGATGTTGCGAAAGCAAGCCCGACTTGACGGTCGCCGACTTGTGCAAGCTTAAGAATATTTTCTGAGAAACCCTGCGCGTCCATATCCGCTTCCTGATCTACCAGTGGCTTGAGATCAAGGCCGATATTGCGTTCGGCAAGAACGCGCAGACGGTTGAGGCCGGTAAAGGTGATATCTGGCATATCCGGCGATCCGGCCTGACGCATGATTGTCTGAATACCCTCTTCATATGTCGCGGAAGGGTTGACGAAATTGATCTTAATATCCGGATTTTCTTCCATGAACTTCTCAGAGATGTTGGCCATCACATCTTTAAAGAAGCCTGGCATCGGGTAATGCACATTCAGGGTTGTGTTAGCTAAAGCGGGCGTAACAAGCCCGGCGGTAAAGACTGCGGCAGCAAGAATGCTGGGGAGCCGTTTCATAGTGTCACCTTTCAAGAGGTTTAGGAGAAGGGAAGAGGCTGGGCCGAAATCATCATTTCAGTCCGGTAAGGGTGATGCCTTCGATGAAGCGACGCTGTGCTGCGAGAAAAGCAAGCAGAAGCGGAAGGGTGATGATCAGTGTGGCTGCCATCAGCGCTCCGTAATCGTCGCCCGATTCCGCCGCTCGGAAATATAGAAGGCCCAAAGGCGGGGTGGAGCGTTCCATACTGTTGACCACGATCAGCGGCCAGAACAGATCATTCCAATGCGCGACTACCGAAAAAATGGCAAAGGCTGTGATAGCAGGCCAGGCGTTTGGAACAATCACGCGCGCGATGATGCTTGCCTCTGACATGCCATCCAAACGCGCTGCGCTGATGAGATCATCCGGCATGGAACGAAAGAATTGCAAAAACAGGAATATTCCGAAGACCGTGATGAAAAACGGCGCACACAGGGCAAAAAATGTGTTCAACAGGCCCATCTTGCTAAAGCTTACATAAAAGGGCAGCGCGGTTGCGTGAACGGGTACGAGAAGGCCCAGCAAAACCAAAACCATCATGGCCCGTTGGCCGCGAAATTTGAGCTTGGCCATTGCATAGGCGCAGGGCACGGCCACAATCACCTGAATTGTCAGAATAATCGCACAAACGATAAATCCGTTCAGCAGAAGTTGCAGCATCGGCACGCGGGTTAATGCAGTGGTCAGATTTTCCAGCAGCGCCCAGTTTTTGGGTATCAGCATGAGCGAGGAAGAGAAAATATCCTGCTGGGATTTTGCGGCTGTCGACAGCATAAAAATGTAAGGAGCCAGAAAAATCAGCGCGCCAATAGAAAGCAGCGACAACCGAATAGAGCGGGCGAAAGTCATGGTTGACCTCAGTAATGGACGCGGCGGTCAAGCACGCGGAATTGCAGCAGCATCAAAACAACAAGCACAGCGAGGAAAATGACCGTCAGTGCGGAAGCATAGCCAACACGCAGATAGACAAAGCCTTCCTGATAGATCGTATAGAGAAGCACTTCGGTCGATTTATTCGGCCCACCTTCGGTGAGGGTTTTGACTGTCTCAAATACTTTGACCGCATTGATCACACTGATAGTGGTCACAAAAAGTGTGGTCGGGCCGAGCAGGGGCCAAGTCACCAGACGAAAACGCTCCCAACTGCTTTTCGCACCATCGACTTCCGCCGCAGAATAAAGATCGCGTGGAATTGAAGTGAGCCCGGCAAGAAATAGCACCATGTTGAAGCCAACACTCTGCCAGACGCCGATGATTGCGATACTAATAAGGGCTGTATTGCTGGAGCCGAGCCAGTTGGGGCCTTCAATCCCGATCAAAGAAAGAAGCGCATTGACCGGCCCAAGCGTGGGATGAAGCATATATTGCCAAACCGTTGCCATAGCGACCAGCAGCGAAACAACCGGCATGAAATAGACCGTGCGAAAAAACGACTTTCCGCGGGTTTCGCTTTCAATCAGCATCGCCACGCCCAAGCCGAGAAACACGGAAGCTGGGGCGACAATTGCGGTATAAAAGGCCGTGTTTTTGAGCGAAGTCAGAAAGGTTCGGTCGCTGAAAAGCTCCCGATAGTTTTCGAACCCGATAAATTCAAATCCGTCATATCCAAGCTCGAAATTCGTTAGGCTGAGAATGATGACGGCAAATGTCGGCAGTAAGATCAGCAGAAATGTCAGCGTGATGGCGGGGGCTGCGAGCTTCCATGCCTGTCGCTCTTCTCTCACCCGGGCATTATCCGCAGCGGAACGCGCAGGAACGAGGATCGGGGAATGCAAGACCGTGTCAGACATAGGCCGCTACCTTCTGATCCTTGGTCGTGGAAATTTTGGTGTCCATTGGCAGGCGCAGACGCAGTCCATCTTCGCCGAAAATATGCGCCTTATCGGCTTCAAATTTCAGACCGACTGGTATGCCGGGGTTAAATTCTGCTGTCTCTTCTGGCGTTAACTTAACGGCAAGTTCGCTTGAGGATCCTTTGGCCTTAACATAAACTAGCACCTCAGAGCCCAGAAATTCGATACGGGAAATAATGCCCGCAACGCCGTTTTCCACGTCATGGGTAACTTTAAAATGCTCAGGCCGAATACCGATCTTTAATGTTGTGGCAGCATGGGCTGGCACGTTAAATAATATTGGGCGACCAGCAAAATGCACGATGCCATGATCGCTGGTCAGACAATCGAGAATATTGATATGCGGCGTCCCAATAAATTTGGCGACATCAATATGACGTGGGTCATTATAGAGCGTCTCGGGTGCATCAATCTGCAATAGTTTTCCGTCCATCATCACAGCCACACGGTCAGCCATGCTGAGCGCTTCGGCCTGATCATGAGTGACATAGATTGTCGGAACACCTGCTTGTCGGTGCAGATCGACAATCTCTGCGCGGGTATGAACCCGCAGATTGGCGTCGAGATTGGAAAGTGGTTCGTCCATCAAAAAAACGCCAGGCTTGCGAACGAGTGCGCGGGCGAGAGCCACACGTTGACGCTGCCCGCCTGACATTTGGCCCGGTTTACGATCTAGAAGATGATCAATCTTGAGATTTTGCGCGGTTGTTTCCACCCGCGCTTTAATGTGGGCGAGTTTGGCTTTGCGCGCCGGGATCAAACTTCCTATCAAGGGCAGGCGCTCGGCAGCGCTCAATTCGCGCATGGCAAGGGGCACAGCAATATTCTGCGATGTCGTAAGGTGCGGATAAAGCGCGTAAGATTGGAATACCATCGCCATATTGCGATCGGCCGGATGCGCACCGGTAATATCGCGCTCTCCTAGCTGGATTTGGCCGGAATCTGCATGGTCTAGCCCTGCAAGAATACGCAAAAGCGTGCTCTTGCCGCAGCCGGAAGGGCCGACCAGGGCGATGAATTCACCTTCTTCAACGTCGATTGAAATGCCATTGAGAATATGGTTTGAGCCATAATGCTTGCTGATATTTTGGATGGAGAGCGCACTCATCAGTTCGTCTCCTCAAGTTCAGCTTGAACACCATCACCGGTGTGAGCCGGGTAGACTTCATGAACCACGTCATCAATTAGATGTGGCGTAAGCGAAGTTAATTCGACGATCCGCGTGGTAATTGTCTCATCAAAATCATGGATCGCCGCACCGACAATACGCTGGCCCGGCAGATCGCGCTCCATAGAGCCCACGATAAAGCTGCTTGCTGGACACCACACACAATCAATAGCTTCAAAACGGGTTGTAAAAGCGCGATGCAAATGGCCGCTTGCATGAAGACGCACATTATATGCGGTGAACAAATCATAGAGTTGCTGACGCGCTCGCGGGCGAATGCCCCAATATCCGGTGTCGCCTTCGTCTGGATCGTCCACAAAAAGCGGCTTATGCGCGAAAACCGCTATGGGCCTGCCATTACTGCGTGCAAGTTCTTGTTCTAGCCAGGAAAATTGCGCTGCTTCTTCCTCAGAATCCGAGCCGATAATCAAGCTATTGAGACCGATCAGAAGCCAGTTGCCAAAATTTTCAGCCCAGCGATCCGGCCCGATATGCTTCTGCCAGCGCGCCAGGCGCTGCGCATTGACCGGCTGATGGCTTTCCGGCAGATGTCCTACATCATGATTGCCGGGAACGGCGATCACACGGATGGGTAATTCCTTGAGCCGCGCGCGACAGAATATAAGATCATCTTCAATATCTGCACCATCGACCGCAAGGTCACCGGTATGGATAATGAGATCTGGCTTTTGCGCTTTTACCCATTCGACAAGCGGTTCCCAATTATTGTTAAAATGGGGTTTGCCTGGGCTCAAATGTGTATCGGAGATCTGGATAATCCGCACGAGTCCGTTCCTTATGTCCGTTTAAATCTGCGGTCACAGGGAAATTGCGCGAGCCGCAGGATCAGAAATGCCGCGCTCTCCACGGGCATTCCAATCTTCGGGACGGTTATTAGGAGCGTTCTGTTACAGCTGTGCTGCAATCACGTGACAGTTTTATGTAAGTTGATGAAAGCTCGATTGGCTGGAAATACTACAAGGCATTTTCTCACTCGTTTCACTACCGGAAAGGAGGAACCCAGTCAGCGTTCATTGCGAAATACCAGCCAGAGAACGAATAAAGCCGCGTAAAACGAATTACGCGGCTTTATTTCTAAACAATAATGATACTGTTAGTTCTTGCGAATTTCTGCAAGAATTTCTTGTACACGGTCAACGACGTCCGCACCAATCTCGTTTTTATGCTTTTCGTAAACTACCTTGGATTTCTCGCGGATGCGATCCTGTTCTTCTGGTGAGAGCTGGTTCACTTCAACGCCCGCCGCCTTGATCTTTTCAAGTGACTCAAGGTTCAACTCACGGCTGACTTTGCGCTGCTCATCACGGCCCAGATTTGCACATTCACGCAATGCAGCCTGCTCTTCTGGCGAATAGCTATCAAAGATTGGCTTGGAGAAGAGGAACAGAAACGGCGTATAAGCATGATTGGTTTCGGTAACGTATTTCTGAACTTCGTAGAATTTCGAAGTGTCGATCGTCACATAGGGGTTTTCCTGAGCGTCAATCGCCTTGGTTTCCAGAGCTGAGAAAACTTCACCAAAAGCCATTGGTGTCGCGTTTGCACCAAGGTTCTGGAAGGTGTCGAGGAAAATATTGTTCTGCATAACGCGAACTTTCATTCCATCGAAATCTTCCCACTTGTTAACCGGACGCTTGGAGTTGGAAAGGTTACGGAAACCATTTTCCCAGTATCCAAGATTAACGAGACCAACAGTTTCAAGCTTTTCGTTTATCATGTCGCCGAATTCACCATCCATGACGGCGTCAGCTTCCTCTGCGTTGGCAAAGAGGAAGGGAAGGTCAAAAACGCCGAGTGCTGGCAAAATGCCAACCAATGGTGAAGACGATGTCACAACGCCTTCCTGAACGCCCGAACGCAGCGCCTGTGTTGCCTGAAGATCACCACCCAGAGCGCCGCCCCAGAATGCAGTGATTTTCATCTTGCCGCCGGACTTCTCTTCCAAACACGCATTCATGACCTTGATACCATTACCGACTGGATGGTCTTCGTTGATGCCGTTGGAAACGCGAATGTTACGCGACTTGAATTCAGCCAAAGCTGGTGCAGTTACAGCAAATGAAATCAAAGCTGAAGTTGCGAGCAATGCTAGTTTTTTCATAGTAGCCTCCCTGAGGATAAAGTTAGTTTTGGTTAGACAAATTCAGGCTGCAAGGGCGGATTTGAGGCTCTTAATGAAGGTAAGGGCACCTTTATTAGTAGCCTCAATTCCGCGGTCCTTAGTACAGCCAGTTCATTGGAACAATGACGAGTTCTGGGAAAAGAACCAATAGGAGCAGGAGCGCCACCTGTGACACAAGGAATGGCCAAATTCCAGTGACCACTCTTCCCAATGGTACTTGTGAAACACCACTCACCACGTTCAATACAACACCGACTGGTGGAGTAATCAGACCAATACAAGTGTTCATAACGAACATGACGCCAAAGTAAACCGGATCGATGCCAGCCTTGGTAATGATCGGGATCAAAACAGGGGTCAAGATCAGGATCGACGGTGTGAGATCAAGCGCTGTTCCCACGATCAGGACTAGAATCATGATCGCCAACATCAGCAGTTTCGGATTATCGATTAGAGGCTCGATGTAACCGGTGATTTCAGCCGGAATATTAGCAGCCGTAATCAGCCACGAAGAAACCAGAGCTGCAGCCACAAGGAACATAATCACGGATGTTGTTTTTGCTGCGCGAAAAAATACACCATAGAGATCTTTTGGCTTAAGTTCACGGTAAATAAACATGCCGACAAACAGAGCATACATGGCAGCAACAACTGCAGCTTCCGTAGGTGTCATGACCCCCATACGGATACCGCCTAGAATGATTGCTGGCATGCCCAGGGCCCAGGCAGCGCGCCCAGTGGCCGCCCAACGTTGTGCAGCTGACTGCTTTGGCAACATTTCGATATTGTCTTTACGCACGATAAAGAGCCATGTGACCGTCAGAGCAAGCCCCATCAGAAGCCCGGGGAAAATACCGGCCATGAACAATTTGGTAATCGAGACGTTTGCAGCAACACCAAAAACGATAAAGGCCATTGAAGGCGGAATGACCGGCGCAATAATACCACCGGCAGCCATTAGCCCGGCTGAGCGCGGCACATTATAACCCGCGCGAGCCATCATTGGAACGAGGATTGCTGCAAGAGCGGCCGTATCGGCAGCCGCCGAACCCGACACGCTGGCCATGATGATGGCAGCCAAAATCGCAACAATACCAAGCCCACCACGAATATGGCCGACACAAGCGATAGCAAAATCGATGATACGCTTAGACAAGCCGCCCGAATTCATCAATTCACCTGCCAGGATGAAAAATGGAATGGCGAGCAAGGTAAAGGAATCAACACCTGCGATCATGTTCTGCGCAATAATTTGCGTATTGAACATGCCCATATAGGTCATCAAAACGATGCCGCAGAACATCAAAGCAAACGCGACTGGCACGCCAATCGCCATCGAACTCAGAAGCGAGCCGACGAATATAAGTAGGGTCATCTTAACGCTCCGCCATCTCTTCGATAGAAAGATTTTCACCGGCGAAACGGGCGATTTCGTCGTCGGTGACCCGACCCGTCAGCAGGCGCCACAGCCGTTCCATTGAAATGATAAAAATACCGCCGCCCGTAAACATACCAACGCCATAAACATAGATCATTGGCAGACCAGTGACCGGCGCGTGCATGCTGGCATTGATGCCGGATTGTTTCCAGGTGCCCCAGAAAAAGACAGCCGCACAGAGCATAATGATCAGATTAACGAGTATCATGCAGATGATGCGGCCATTTCTGGAAAACTTGGCGACTAAGGTTTCGATACCAAGATGGTTATTGTCCCGGAAAGTCAGAACTGCGCCAATGAAACTGACCCAGATAAAGAAATAACGCGATAACTCGTCTGAAACGTTCAGTCCAGAATTAGCCGTATATCGAAGCACAACATTGACGAATACCATGACCGCCATAGCGGCCAGGCAGAACACCATTATTGCTCCGATAAAACTATAGAAAAGATCGATAGCTTTTTTCATGAAGCCTCCATCAGGCCCGATCTAAAAGATGACGGGACTGGAGATTGCGGATGAGGGCACGAATGCCAAAAGTCCATTCCGGACAGTTATCTGTCCGATCAACCCAATTCAAAAGACGACCAAATATTACTGTCGAAATTTCAACATGATCGCCGATTTCATGTGTAAAGCCCAACCCAGCATCGCGATGATCCTTAACCGGTGTAAACATAGTGCTGGGGGAAACAGCTGCGCCATGCAGGTATTGATGATTATAATTCATCATGTGGGAAATAAGGTCTTCCGGGGCGCGGCTGATCGATCACCATCGACAATGACGGGGCACGGCCCGCGCTGTTCCTTTGACCAGACGTGACCGATCAACGGTGCCGACTGGCTGTCTTCAGGCAAAACGAAACGCGCGGTCAACGCATGCTTGCTCGTCAACGGTTACCCTCCCGATAAATATGCCAAGCCCGCACATCGGTAAATGTGCACTGTCAGAATGACTGACAGTTTGTCGATCTCGCTTCCTAGACGATGTTAACTCGTTATTCCAGTCTCTACTGTAGTGTTAAACATAATCTCGGAGCAAATATTTTGGTGACACCAACAAAGCTAATTTAGCTTTAAAGTTGAAATTCGCTTGAGCTATGCTCCAAAGCGATGCGAATTTCAAGCTCTTTCTACTAGAATTCAACCGATTTAAAAGCCTTCCACGACAGTAAGGACGGGAATCCGATCCCATCCTTGATTGTCAGTGCTCCATTCCGCTCAGATGTCAGCCTTGTTGGTTGTCTGGCGAACAACCGTGTAGGCCTTATCCATTTCAGGGTTTAGTTCCATGCCAAGACCAGCCCCCGGAGGGACGGTGATCATACCGTTTTTCACTTCTGGCAGAGCCGTTACCAGATCGCGATACCAGGTTTTGTAGAAGGCGCGCACGCTTTCCTGAACAAGAGCGTTTGGAGCGTTTAGCGACAGATGAGTTGAAGCGCAAAGGACAACCGGACCGGTGCAATCATGCGGTGCAACCGGCAGGTGCCATGCTTCAGCCATGGATGCGATTTTACGCGCTTCAGACAAGCCTCCACACCAGCTAATATCGAGCATCATCACGCCCGCTGCACCGGTTTCAAGTAGGTCGCGAAATGCCCAGCGAGAACCGAGTGTTTCAGATGCTGAAATCGGCGCATGGCTAACTTCTGCATAACGCTTCAGGCTGCTGAGGCTGTCCATTTTGATCGGATCCTCATGCCAGAACGTCTTATATTGATTCAGTTCTCGCGCGATCTGCATGGCAGGCAGCAACTGCCACATGGAATGAAACTCAACCATAATATCCATTTTATCGCCAACGGCAGATCGGATTTTTTCAAATGGTTCAAGTGCTGCACGCAGATCGGGTGCCGAAATATACTGACCGCGCGTTTTTTCTGCCGCCATATCAAATGGCCAGATTTTCATCGCGGTAATACCATCTTCAAGCAGCGAATGGGCGAGTTCGTCAGCGCGATGCAGGAAGCCGTTTAGATCATCATATCTGTCATCGGCGCCGGAAAGACCATAATTTTGCGACTGTTGACCAGTTGCCTTTTTGATATATTCAACGCCAGCGCATGTATTATATGTACGAATTTCCTGACGGCTGAAACCGCCCAGCAATTGCGCGATTGGTTGGTTGGTCGCTTTACCAAACAAATCCCATAAGGCGATATCAAAGGCCGAATTTCCGCGAACTTCAGCGCCCGTCGAACGAAACCCAAGATAGCCAACCAGTTCATTGGCCAGCAGATCAATCTGCAACGGATCGCGGCCAATCACCCGCGGTGCAATATATTCATGAATATAGGCTTCAACGGTTTTTGACATGAAGAAGGTTTCGCCGAGACCAATCAGGCCTTCATCCGTATGCACCTGAACCCAAAGAAGATTTGGGCGCTCTTCAATGCGAATGGTTTCAATTGCGGTAATTTTCATTTCAGATACCTTACAAAATGCCTGCATTGAGCAGAGCGCGTACACTTTCGTCGAAATGTGTTGCCATATGCGTCTGAGCGGCCTGCGGATCGCCAGCCTTAATTGCTTCAGCGATATTGAGATGAATATTGAGCATGAATGATTGCTCATTTTCTGATGTACGACTGCGCCAACCGATAGGCCATGTCTGTCGCGTCGCACCTTCAAAAGCACCGACAATGAGTGAGAACACCGGATTTTTACTGGCATGTGCAATTTCTTGATGAAATTGCAAATCACGTTCCATCATAGATACAGGCGTATTGATATCAGCCGCCATCTGAGCAGCCAACTCGCATAGGAGGTCGGCTTGCTCATCTGTCCGGCGCAATGCCGCAAGCGTTGCGGTGCGAATTTCGATGGTCCGCCGGACATCGTAAATCTGCTGGATGGTAATCTGATCAGTGGAAATTCCGTGATCAATCAACGGTGCCATTGATGAAAAATCAAGTGCAGCAATAGTTGCGCGCTTGCCCGGACTCAATTCGATTAATCGGAGCGCAGCGAGCGACTGAAACGCCTCACGCACAACTGTGCGAGATACATTTAACTCGCGTGCAATATCGCCTTCGCTTGGCAAACGATCACCAGGGCTGAGTTCCTCCTGCCGGATGCGCTCTGTCAATGCACCAACAACCGTGCTGACCAATGAGGCTGACATTTCATTAACGGATGGCACTTATCGATTCCTGCAAACCTGTATGATAGGTTGAGCAGTATGATAAGATTGGGAAGGCGTCAACTAGCCGGTTTAAAAAACACGCTTTAACTAGGTTCAGGACCCATTGATTTGACGTGATGTCTATGATTCAGAGGGCAGTGCAGGAGCCTGAATCATGAGCAATTTATTTTGGCTGACGGACGAGCCAATGGCTCGTCTTCGTCCTTATTTCCCCAAGAGCCATGGTCGCCAGCGCGTTGATGATCGGCGCGTTCTGAGCGGGATCATCTTCGTTAACCGCA
>NZ_QLMK01000025.1 GCF_003259955.1 Falsochrobactrum ovis | reverse complement strand
ATCGCCCTACGCTGCGAGAAGACAAAGCGAAACTTTGCTTCCTTCGTCGCGCTCGTCGCAGGCTTCATCTTGGCCAAATCCGTCCACACGGCCTAAAATTGTTCATAGTTACAATAACCGCTATTTTCTTGGCGAAAAAGTAGAACCCGCTGCTTAATTATTTACCGTATGCACCGCCCCGCAACTCGCAGGGCGGTTGTGGTAGACATGCTCATTCGGTGCAGCTTGATCTATCATGCGGGCCTCTCTGGATCCGAAACTGATCTCTTTAGAGATGTAAGGCTGCTGCCATTTTTCAGTGGTAAAGAGCTTAAATGAAATGCATTGACCGCTTAAGCGTGATAGTCGCCTAAACTATCTGCCACCCACACTAGGCCTGTCTATTAGCGGGCCGCGTGCTACCGGTTTGCCGAATAAGCACGCGCAATTTAATCAAATATTATTCAAAATTGGGGAGTGCGAGCATCCCCAGTCCCGGCGCGCCAGCCCCCAGAAGAATATGTGAATATGTCTGCGTAACTGCATCATGAGCAGCAGCAGGCGGCCGCTCCCCGCTTGTGATCGCAACGGCGGTCTCGTCGCGTCTTCTGCGCCGACTTTTGGCGCTTTCTGGCGGTGGACCAACGCGAGATCACATGGCGTTCTTTCTGCCTGCGAGAGAGTGTGCCGCTGGGAATTGCATAGCCGCTAATGGTGATGCCCTCTTTCACCATGCGACTGCGATCACCTACCAGCAGCGGATGCCAATCCGGCAGCGGCTGGTTGCGGTGTAGGCGCACATAGGCACAGCTGTCAGGCAGCCATTCCTGATAGCTGGGCAGGTTGGTGGGCGTCAGCTCGTGGCAGGTGGGAACGCGCTTCAGGCGGTTGGGGTAGTCGCGACAGCGAACCGTGTCGATGTCCAGCAGCTCGCAGGCCACGCTGTATACGGTCACCTCGCCGTCCTCAACACGACGCTTCAGGCAGCATTGGCCACAGCCATCGCACAGCGCTTCCCATTCCCTATTGTTCAGTTCGCCGAGGGAGTATTGCTCCCAGAAACGATCACGCAATTCCTCTGATTACTCCCACTCGATCGTACCGGGCGGCTTTGAAGTCACATCATAGACAACTCGGTTGATGCCGCGCACTTCATTGATAATGCGGGTCGCGGCGTTGCCAAGGAAGTCCATGTCATAGTGATAAAAATCAGCAGTCATGCCGTCGACAGATGTAACCGCACGCAGCGCGCAAACAAATTCGTATGTGCGCCCGTCACCCATAACGCCAACTGTTTGAACAGGCAGTAAAACAGCAAATGCCTGCCAAATCTTGTCGTAAAGGCCTGCTTTTCGGATTTCATCCAGATAAATCGCATCTGCTTCACGCAAGATTTCAAGCTTCTCGCGCGTGATCCCGCCGGGGCATCGAATCGCCAGACCAGGACCGGGGAAAGGATGCCGGCCAATAAAGCTATCAGGCAGGCCCAGTTCCTTACCCAATACCCGCACTTCATCCTTAAATAATTCACGTAGCGGCTCAACGAGCTGCATCTTCATGCGTTCAGGCAGGCCACCCACATTGTGGTGAGATTTGATTGTCACCGAGGGGCCACCGGTGAAGGAAACGCTCTCGATAACATCTGGATAAAGTGTGCCCTGCACCAGAAAATCGGCGCCGCCAAGCTTCTTGGCTTCTTCTTCGAACACTTCGATAAAGAGACGACCAATGGTTTTGCGCTTCTTTTCCGGATCCACTTCGCCTTCAAGCTGCGAAATAAAGCGATCGGAAGCATCGACCAAAATCAGCGGCAAATTATAATGTTCGCGGAACATTTCCACGACTTGTTTTGCCTCATCCTTGCGCATCAAACCATGATCAACCAGAATACAGGTCAGCTGATCACCAACAGCTTCATGCGCCAGAAGAGCTGCAACGGATGAATCGACGCCACCCGAAAGCGCGCAAATAACCTTGCCTTTGCCAACCTGTTTGCGAATAGCTTCGACCGCCTGTTCACGATAGGCCGACATGGTCCAGTCTGGCTTGATATCTGCAATATTATGAACAAAATTCTGCAACAGCTTTGCGCCATCCGGGGTGTGCACCACTTCCGGATGGAACTGCACCGCGTAATATTTACGCTTTTC
The DNA here is from genome assembly GCF_003259955.1 of Falsochrobactrum ovis. GTDB lineage: Bacteria > Pseudomonadota > Alphaproteobacteria > Rhizobiales > Rhizobiaceae > Brucella > Brucella ovis_A. Next base: position 19,487 of record NZ_QLMK01000025.1, on the reverse strand, counting down.
ATCGGCAATGGCCGCATAGGGCGCATTGGCCGAAGTGCCGATGACTTTGAAACCTTCCGGCAATGCCGTCACACGGTCACCATGGCTCATCCAGACCTGATGGCGCGTACCCTTGGCCCAGACGCCATCAAATAACGCGCTTTCTTCCTGCACTTCCAGAAATGCACGTCCAAATTCTCGATTATGGCCAGCCTCTACCTTACCGCCGAGCTGCTCGCACATTGTCTGTTCGCCATAGCAGATACCCAAAACCGGGATGCCCGATTCAAAGACCTCCTGCGGCGCTCGCGGACTGCCAATATCCGTTGTCGAGTGCGGACTACCCGACAAAATAACCGCCCTTGGCTGAATGCGCTTAAACGCATCTGCCGCAGACTGGAATGGAACGATTTCAGAATAGACCCCGGCCTCACGTACGCGGCGTGCAATAAGCTGCGTAACCTGACTGCCAAAGTCGATGATCAGAATAGTATCGGGATGTGCCGTGCTCATGCGCAGCATCTAGATAAAAAACGCCAGAAATGCAATGGAAGAAGTGCCACACCACCATATTCTACAATGTTATTATTCAGTGAGCCTGAAAACTCACAGTTCATTTGATAAAATTCGTCTATCTCGCTGCGCTCATGCAGCCTTTTCCCGCCACTCGCAGATCAGCCCTGCCGCTGCAAAACGCTCACATAAAAACCATCGGTCTTAGTCAAGAGCGGCGAGAAAACAGCACCATGCGATGGATAGGCAGGGTGTAACTCACCCTCACCGCCCATGATCGCGCTCCAAATCGAAGGAGCCGAAACTTCGGAAAACTCCGAATTTTCCGCAATAAACTTCTCAATCTGCTTTGTATTTTCCTCGGCAAACAGCGAACACGTCACATAAACCAGCCGGCCACCCGGTTTGACATATTGTTTAGCCGCATCCAGCACTTCGTGTTGATCCTGAAGCCGCCGCTCTAGCTGCTGTTCATTTAATCGCCATTTTGCATCGGGCCTGCGTCGCCATGTGCCAGAGCCGGTGCAGGGTGCATCGGTCAGAACAAGATCCATCCGCCCTATCAATGGCGCCAAGGCATCAAGATTGCTGTGGACTTGGGTGTTGCGCACCCCTGCACGTTGCAACCGCTCGTGAATAGGTGAAAGTCGCGCACACTCTGAATCGTAAGCGTGGATTTGCCCGCTATTTTCCATCGAAACCGCCAAGGCCAAGGTCTTACCACCCGCGCCCGCGCAATAATCAAGCACCTGATCGCCCGGTTTTGCTCCAGCCATCTGTGCCGCAATTTGCGACCCCAGATCCTGAACCTCAAACCAGCCATCAAGAAATGCCGGCTCCGTTTGCACATTCGGATGTCGTCCAAGTGCCTCAATTGGCGGGATACGCAGAGACTGCTTAAGCAAAGGCGCTGGCTTTGCGCCCGCCTTTTCAAGCTGTTCAAGAACGCTTTCTGGCTGGGATTTAAGAAGATTGACGCGAAGATCAACTGGCGGCCTTGTCGCAAGTGCGGCAGCCTCATCGACCCAGCTTTCACCAAACAACGCTTCGAACGAAGGCACACACCATTCTGGCACATCCGCCCGCACAACCGCCGGTGCATTGGCCAGATCACGGCTTAACCACGCATCGCGCCTTGCAGGCTCCAGCAGAACTGGAGCAAATTTATCGCCGGTAAGTGCCGCATCAATCGCCGCAATATCCATACCGCTTTCACAAAGCAGTGCACCAAACGCCAGCGCACGCGCATCATCCGCATCCATGCGCCAAGCGATGGAGAGTTTTCGGCGCAAAGCATCATAAACGATATTGCCGATCACCGCGCGATCACCCGCCCCGGCAAAACGGTGTGCTGCCCCCCATTCCTTCAAGGAATCTGAGGCTGGTCGTTTACGGGTTTCAATATCGTCCAGAATTTCGATTGCCGCCTGAAGGCGTCCGCCAAGCCGCATTGTCACTCCTTATCACTCGTTATGACGGGCATAGCCTTCCTTGCAGGCAAAAGGCAATCGGCAAACAAAACAAAAAGCCGGAGCAAATGCCCCGGCTTTCAATTATTCGATCAAGAACCGCTTATTCAGCAGCAGTGCTTGCTTCTTCGCCCTGCGAAATCGTGTCGGCTTCGTAACCATGAGCTTCTTTGAGTGCCTTGCGAACACCTGCTTCATAGTCTGGATGCACCAGCTTGAAATGACCCAGCTGACGCTCGATGATAAAGCCCGGAACGCCCTTCATTGCCGCGGCAATATTGGAGAAGAGACGCTGCTTCTGGCCGTCATCAAACAGATTAAACAATGCACGTGGCTGCGAATAATCGTCGTTTCCAATACGATGATTGTAACGATCGGCATCGCCGCTGATGCGCAATGGCGGTTCTTTTGCTGATGGCTGCTCAACTGGTCCGCTGAAAGAATTTGGCTCGTAATAAGCATCCGGATTGCCGGTTGCGATACCGCCAAAAGTATTCATCTGACCGTCACGATGATAGTGGTGCACAGGGCATTTCGGACGGTTGACCGGAATGCTTTCATAATGCGTGCCCAGACGATGACGATGAGCATCTGCATAGGAGAAAATGCGTCCCTGCAACATTTTATCGGGCGAGAAACCAATTCCCGGCACGATATTGGATGGCGAGAAGGCCGCATTTTCAATTTCCGCAAAATAGTTTTCCGGATTGCGGTTCAGCTCAAGAATACCAACATCGATAAGTGGATAATCGGCATGCGGCCAGACTTTGGTCAGGTCAAATGGATTATATGGGGTTTTGTCCGCATCAAGTTCAGGCATAATCTGCACTTGGAACTTCCACTTCGGGAAATCGCCCTTTTCGATAGAAGTGAACAGGTCTTCCTGCGTGGATTCACGCGTCTTGCCGATGACCTTTTCAGCTTCTTCATTGGTCCAGTGGCGATGGCCCTGCATGGTTTTGAAGTGGAACTTCACCCAATAACGTTCACCCTCATCATTCCACAGCGAGAATGTGTGCGAGCCATAGCCATTAATGTGGCGAACGTCGGTTGGCAAACCACGGTCAGACATCAGGATTGTGACCTGATGCAGGCTTTCAGGTGAAAGCGACCAGAAATCCCACATCGCCGTAGCCGAACGAAGGTTCGTCTTAGGATGGCGCTTTTGTGTGTGGATGAAGTCGGGGAACTTGACCGGATCGCGCACGAAGAAAACGGGGGTGTTGTTACCAACCAGGTCCCAGTTACCTTCTTCGGTGTAGAATTTCAGCGAGAAGCCGCGGACGTCACGTTCAGCATCGGCTGCGCCCAATTCACCGGCAACGGTGGAAAAGCGCGCCAGCATCGGTGTCTGCGTACCGGGCTGCAAAACTTTTGCCTTGGTATATTTGGAGATATCGCCAGTGATCGTCAGCGTACCATAGGCACCCCAGCCCTTGGCATGAACTGCGCGCTCCGGAATACGTTCGCGGTTTTGGTGGGTAAGCTTTTCAATCAGCTGATAGTCCTGCAAAAGCAGCGGACCACGCTCACCAGCGCTCAACGAATTCTGATTATCAGGAATGGGCGCACCCGCTGTCGTCGTCATAATGGGGCGATCTGCCATAGAAAACTCCTTCCATAAATACTGACTTCAGGATCCGTTTATATGATTCGCATCCTATAGCCTTAAACTATTGGGATTAGTTTAGACCTTTTCTAGTTATAATCTCCAATTGCTTTTAATTGGTTTCTTGATAAGGTTTTCTTATCATGTTTACCACGCGACAAATGCGCTATTTCGATGCTCTTGCCACCACTTTGCACTTTCGCAAAGCGGCAGAGCTTGTGCATATTTCCCAGCCCGCACTTTCCGCACAGATTGCAGAAATGGAAAGTCTGGCAGGCGGCCCGCTATTTGAGCGATCACAGCGAAAAGTTTTGATGACGGAATTGGGCCGACGGTTATTACCGGGTATACGCGCCATTCTGGCTGAGTTGCAAGCGCTCGAAGAGATTGCAGCACAAAGCCAAGGCATGCTTCAATCCCAATTTCGTCTGGGAATAATTCCCACTGTCGCGCCCTATTTGGTGCCTGCAATGATTCCATTGCTTCGCGAACAACATCCCACATTGCACCTTCATCTACGTGAAAGCATGACAGCGACCTTGATTGATGAATTGTTGCAGGGTGAAATCGACGCCGTTGTCGCAGCCCTTCCTATTGAAGATGACGGGCTAACCGCCGTTAAACTCTTTGATGATCGCTTTTTAATTGCCACTTCAAGCAATGATCACACGGTTCTGGCCTCGCCTATGACGCAGGAAAACGTTGCGCTGGATCGATTGCTTTTACTTGAAGAAGGCCACTGCATGCGCGATCAGGCGCTGGAAATCTGCTCGCTTCCATCGCAGCGCCAGCTGGTCAAATATGGCGCAACCAGCATGTCCACGCTATTACAGATGGTAAGCCACGGCATGGGTTTGACGCTCATTCCAGAAATCGCGGTGCGGGCTGAATCCGCTCGTGCGCAAATGCGAATTATTCCTTTTGATGGGTCACAGCCAAAACGTGAAATCGGGTTGATCTGGCGTAAACAAAGCAAGCGCACAGAAGACTTTGAAACCTTGGCCGAAACCATCATCGAATGCTCACAAAGCTGGAAGCTCAGTGCCGATGAGATTGCGGCACTTGGCCAATGGCCGCGCCCAAAAAAGAAGTCACGCTAAAAGACAAAAGGCGCGCTCGAATGGCGCGCCCTCTGATAACGGATATCTTCTGATAATGGATATCTAAAGCGATCAGACCGTGCCCGGATAGTTGGGGCTTTCCCGCGTGATCGTTACGCCGTGGGAATGGCTTTCACGCAGTCCGGCATTGGTAATGCGCACGAAAGTCGCCTTTTCGCGGAATTCCTCCAGCGTTTTGGCACCAACATATCCCATAGATGCGCGCAGCCCTCCGGCAAGCTGGTGTAGCACCGCGGCGATTGGGCCTTTATACGCAACCTGACCTTCAATACCTTCCGGCACCAGTTTAAGTTCGTCGCGCACTTCCGCTTGGAAATAGCGATCAGCAGATCCCCGCGCCATGGCTCCAACAGAACCCATGCCGCGATAGGATTTAAACGAACGGCCCTGATGCAGATAAACTTCGCCCGGGCTTTCTTCGGTTCCGGCCAATAGCGAACCCGCCATAGCGGCCGATGCACCCGCGGCAAGCGCCTTGGCAAAATCGCCAGAAAACTTGATGCCGCCATCGGCAATAACGGGAATATTCTGCTTATGCGCAGCTTCAACCGCTGCCATAATGGCAGAAAGCTGCGGCACGCCAACCCCGGCCACAATGCGCGTTGTGCAGATTGATCCGGGGCCAATTCCCACCTTGACCGCATCCGCGCCAGCATCAATCAAAGCTTGTGTTCCGTCTTGTGTGGCAACATTGCCAGCCAGAATAGCAATATCTGGATAGGCTTTCTTGATACGAGCAACCGCATCAAGCACGCGCTGCGAATGGCCGTGGGCCGTATCCACCACCAAGAGATCAACGCCTGCATCAATCAGATGTTCAGCGCGTTCATAGCCATCATCGCCTACACTTGTGGCCGCAGCCGCACGCAGGCGACCTTGAATATCTTTGGCTGCATTCGGGTTAAGCTGAGATTTTTCAATATCTTTAACCGTGATCAGGCCAACACAACGCCCCTTATCATCAGTCACCAATAGTTTCTCAATGCGATGGCGGTGCAAAAGCAGCTTGGCTTCGTCCTGGCTCACATTTTCACGCACGGTGATGAGATTTTCGCGCGTCATCAGCTCATAGATGCGCTGATTGGGATCAGAAGCAAAGCGAACATCCCGGTTTGTCAATATGCCGACCAAGCGGCCGGGGCCTTTGCTGGTGTTTTCGACAACCGGGATACCGGAAATTCCATGCGCCACCATCAAAGCTTGAGCGTCGGCGAGAGTTGCATCCGGACCGATAGTAACGGGGTTAACCACCATGCCCGATTCAAACTTTTTCACCTGCCGCACTTCTTCGGCCTGCCGCTCCGGCGTCAGATTACGGTGAATAACGCCGATACCGCCTGCTTGCGCCATAGCGATTGCAAGGCGCGATTCCGTAACCGTATCCATAGCGGCAGAGAGAAGCGGAAGATTAAGCTCTATATCCTTGGCGATGCGCGTGCGCAGATCGACCTGTCCGGGCATGACCTCGGAATGGCCCGGCTGCAAAAGCACGTCGTCGAAAGTGAGAGCGAGAGCGCCGGTGGGAGACTCGACGATTTTTGCCATTGCCAATTCCTTTTAATGAATAAAAACCGCAACTCGGATTAAATCCGGTGCAGAGACTAGAATAGGTTAGTTGGTTGAATTGGCACTGGCTGGTAACACGGTTATGACCAGATGGAAAGTCTTTTAGATACAAGTTTCGGTTACTGAGGCGCATTTTCCATGATAAGCCCTCGTAACAACTAGATCGCACAAGCCTGTAGAGGGGATTTATGGTCGAATTGATGGGTGGCTGCATCGTAGACGTGCCCGGCGTCAGGCTGGGGCATCATACTCTTGACGCTCGTCCGACCGGCTGTTCGGTTCTCTTGTTTGACGATGGTGCCTGTGCTGGTGTCGATGTGCGCGGTTCAGCGCCCGGCACTCGCGAGACCGAATTGCTTGATCCCATAAATTTAGTTGATCAGGTCCATGCGGTCTTACTTTCAGGCGGTAGCGCCTATGGTCTGGGCGCAGCCACCGGCATTATGCGCTATCTAGAAGAAAAAGGCCGCGGCTTTGCCATTGATAGAGGCGTAGTTCCCATTGTCCCGGCAGCAGTTTTGATGGACCTTGCTGTCGGAGATTTTTCAATTCGTCCCGACGAGCACGCCGGTTATCAGGCTTGCATAAACGCTACAACCAAACCCAGCCCACAGGGCAATATTGGCGCCGGAGCGGGCGCGACGGTGGGCAAAATCTTTGGCATGGATTATGCCATGAAAGGCGGGCTTGGCACTGCGAGCCACCAGATACCCGGCACGGACATTGTTGTTGGGGCCATGGTTGCCGTGAATGCGGTGGGCGACATTTACGCCCCCGACAAAGCGCAAATAATTGCGGGCGCACGAAATGCCCAAGGAACAGGCTTTAGAAATAGCATGGAATCACTCATGCGCGGGGAAACGGTGAATAAATCGCCCGGCGGCAACACCACAATTGGCGCAATTGCCACCAATGCGCGCTTTTCAAAAGCGGAGCTGACCAAAATCGCTGCTATGGCGCATAATGGCTTTGCCAGAACTATTAATCCCGTGCACACAATGTGGGACGGCGATACGATTTTTGCGCTTTCGACGGATAAGTCATCAAATGAGACAAAAGCCGATGTAACCACAATTGGCGCCATTGCGGCCAATGTGATGGCCCATGCAGTTGCACGCGCAATTATTGAAGCCGATAGCCTGCCTCAATTCAACCTCCCCGCTTATCGCGATTTCATACCCCAGGTCCAAGCTCAATGTTGAAACCGCATTTGATTTGGATAAAAGAAGAAAATACTATCTAAGGCGTTCCTATCAGAGAATTTTCTCATAGATTCCAGCCCATTGCTGGACGCATCAAGCACAGTTAACTAGCATCATCCATCAGAACGGGTTGATATTTGGCATGGCAGGCAATTCATTAAAATTTGGCACCAGTGGGCTGCGCGGCCTAGCCAGCGAGCTAAATGGGCAACCAGCCTATGCCTATACGCTTGCTTTCGTTCATATGCTTGACGAAAAAAACCTGCTTAAAAAGGGTCAGCCAATTTATGTCGGGCAAGATCTACGCCCATCCAGCCCCGACATTGCAGCCCTCTGCATGGGTGCGATTGAGGATGCGGGATATAGCCCAATCAATTGCGGTGTGCTGCCCACCCCTGCTTTGAGTTATTTTGCCATCACCCATAATGCGCCTTGCATCATGATAACCGGAAGCCACATTCCGGATGATCGCAATGGGCTTAAATTCTATCGTCCTGATGGTGAAATCGACAAGGAAGATGAGGCTGGAATTAATGCTGCCTATGCGGCTTTGGCGTCGGATATTTCACCTCGCAAAGCAGAGAATTTACCAGTTTCCAACGAAGCAATGGCCGCCTATGCCAAACGCTATACGGATTTTCTGGGTGAGAGCCGATTTTCCGGGCTTAAAATAGGCGTTTATCAGCATACGTCAGTTGCACGTGATCTTCTGGTCAAGATTTTGACCGATCTTGGTGCTCAAGTGGTTGCACTTGGCCGCGCCGATAAATTCGTGCCCGTTGATACCGAAGCTTTGCGCCCAGAAGATATTGAGCTTCTCGCTCAATGGGCAAAATCAGACCAGTTTGATGCGATTGTCTCAACCGATGGCGATGCCGATCGTCCGCTGATTGCGGATGAGAATGGCCAATTTGTGCGGGGTGATTTGGTCGGCGCAATAGCGGCGGCATGGTCGGGTGCGGATGTGATCGTTACCCCTGTTACCTCCAATGCTGCACTGGAAGAATGTGGAAAATTCAACCGTATATTGCGTACTCGCGTCGGGTCTCCTTATGTGATTTCAGCCATGCAACAGGCGAATGACGATGGTGCGAAAATCACTGTCGGATTTGAGGCAAATGGCGGCGTCCTGCTTGGTGGCGACATTGAGCGAAATGGGCAAAAATTATCGGCATTACCAACTCGCGATGCCTTACTGCCCATTCTCGCCTGTCTTGACACTATCGTTGAGGCCAAAAAGCCGCTTTCTGCCATTGGCGCGAGCTATCACTTCAAATTTGCTTTGAGTGACCGGCTGCAAAATATCCCGCAAACTGCTAGCGCTGACTTTATCCAATCACTTGCAAAGCCGCAAATGCAGCAACAATATTTTCCTCCGGATGATCCAATCATTGAAACTGAAAATATTGATGGCCTAAAACTGTTCTTTGCCTCGGGCAACACAGTTCATTATCGCGCATCCGGTAATGCGCCAGAATTGCGCTGCTATGTTCAAGCCGAAACGCAAGAACAGGCAGACAGGTTATTATTATTGGGCCTTGATATTGCCCGCAACGCGATAAGGGACGTCTCGTAATATGAGCTTTATTCCAGTGATCATCAGCGGCGGTTCAGGTTCACGTTTGTGGCCCCTTTCTCGCGAAGCGCATCCAAAGCCGTTTATTGAGCTGCCAGAAGGTGGAACACTGATTGGCAAAACCTATGCCCGCGCGTCCCGTCTTGAAGGCGCGCAGCAGATCTTGACCGTCACAAATAGAGATTTTCTTTTCCTGACGCTGGATTCCTATGCCGGCGCGGATGCAAGAAAAATTGAAAATACATTCCTGCTTGAACCAATAGGCCGTGATACAGCGCCCGCAATCGCGCTTGCTGCCCTGCAAGCTGCCGCGACCCATGGGCCAGACGCCATTCTTTTGATTATGCCCGCTGATCATCTGATTGAAGATGAAGCAGCATTTGCTCAGGCAGTGGCTAAAGCGCGTAAACTCGCGCAAGAAAATCGCATTGTAACTTTTGGCATTGTCCCAGATCATCCTGAAACGGGTTTTGGTTATATCGAAACCATGGGCGAAGATGTGTTGCGCTTTGTCGAAAAGCCGGACTTAGAAACAGCAGAGACTTATGTAAAAAGTGGCCGCTATTACTGGAACTCCGGCATGTTCTGCTTCAAAGCTGGCACGATGATCGAGGCCCTTGATCAGCACGCGCGCGAAGTGCTGGAAGGCGCGAAAAAATCGCTCGAAGCGTCTCGCTCAGGGATTAACGGAGAAACTCAAACGCTGGAAATCCCGCGTGAGCAATTTGCGGCAACTCCGGCAATTTCCATTGACTATGCAGTTATGGAAAAAGCACAAAATATTTCCTGTGTGCCTGTTTCCTGTGGCTGGTCCGACATTGGTTCATGGTCGGCCATGGCTGATTTGATGAAGGCTGATGCTCAAGGCAATCGCCTACATGGCGAAACCATTATTGAGGACACGACAAACAGTTTTGTACTGTCCGAGGATCGTCTGGTCAGCCTGATCGGCGTGCACGATCTTCTAGTGGTTGATACGCCAGACGCATTATTGGTTGCCCATCGCGACAAGGCGCAGGATGTGCGCAATGTGTTTAATCGCTTGCGCGAACAGGGGCACGAAGCCGCAAAACTCCACCGCACCGCACATCGCCCATGGGGCACTTATACGGTGCTGGAAGAAGGTGAAGGTTTTAAAATCAAGCGTATTGAAGTTAAGCCCGGCAGAAGGCTGAGCCTTCAGGCGCATTATCACCGCTCCGAACATTGGATCGTTGTTTCAGGCACTGCAAAAGTGACCAATGGGGAGCGTGAAATTCTACTCACCAATAATCAATCCACCTATATTCCCTGTGGTTTCAAACATAGGCTGGAAAATCCCGGCATCCTTCCGCTGGTTTTGATTGAAGTTCAAAGCGGTGAATATCTGGGCGAAGATGACATTGTGCGCTACGATGATATTTATGGTCGTTCCTGATCATTGCACAGGTGAGCAGGAAATCGGCCAACAGAAAACGGGCTAACATGAAACAGGCAAATAGCGGTTCTTTACGCGCCCGAATCCGCCTATAAGATATTTATGACGATAAGGCACCTTAGCGAAACCATCATAAACCAGATTGCCGCAGGCGAGGTGATAGAGCGCCCCGCCAGCGTCATCAAAGAACTTGTCGAAAACGCCATTGATGCGGGGGCAACACGCATTGAAGTTGCAACAGCCGGTGGCGGCAAGACGCTGATGCGTGTCACCGACAATGGCTGCGGCATTCCGGTTGATGAATTACCCCTTGCCATTTCACGGCACTGCACATCCAAGCTTGCCAATGATGTGCATGATATTCGTGCACTGGGCTTTCGTGGCGAGGCGCTGCCATCTATTGGTTCAGTGGCAAAACTAACCCTTAAATCTCGGCCACATGATGCAGAATCGGGTTTTGAGATTGCAGTTTCTGGCGGTCATGTCGATGGCCCTCGCCCTGCGGCCCTTAATCGTGGGACCATTGTCGAAGTACGCGATCTTTTCTACGCAACGCCTGCGCGTTTAAAATTCATGAAAACTGATCGCGCTGAAGCAACCGCTATCAGCGATGTGGTCAAGCGTATTGCTATTGCTTTTCCTGAAATCCGCTTTTCACTTTCCGTTCCAGATCGCACAACGCTGGATCTGCCAATAACCGGCAAAGGTCCCGACGCCACACTTGAGCGCATCGGCCAAATTCTCGGGAAAGAATTTTGCGATAATGCGCTTGCTATTGATGCCGAGCGCGAGGGAATCCGCCTTGCAGGCTTTGTCGGTGTGCCCTCATTTAATCGCGGCAACGCACAACATCAATTTGCCTATGTGAATGGGCGTCCAGTGCGCGACAAGCAAATTTTTGGCGCCTTGCGTGGCGCTTATTCTGATGTGATTGCTCGTGACAGATATCCGGTGGCGGTGCTGTTTCTGACCCTTGATCCAGCCCTTGTCGATGTGAACGTGCATCCGGCAAAAGCCGATGTGCGGTTTCGCGATCCAGGGCTCGTGCGTGGATTGATTGTCGGTGCGATAAAACAGGCTTTGCATACATCCGGCATTCGTCCTGCGACCAGCGGCGCAGAAGCTATGTTGCAATCATTTCGAGCGGAAGGATTGTCGCCCCGCACCACGCCGACCCATTACCCGCCATCCAGCTATCGGCCAGCACCTTTGCATATAAGGCGGGACGAATGGTCGGTATACACTGCCCATCCGGCACATAGACCGCTTGACGTTGATCGCGCCTCTCCATTGCACGAAACTGCATTTCACGAAGAGGCACAAACAGCAATTGGTGATGTGATCATACCCGCTGCCGATGCACGCGCAACGCAAATCGAGGCTTCGCCAGAACTGCTGCAAAAACCATTGGGTGCGGCCCGTGCGCAGATTCATGAAAATTATATCGTCTCCCAGACGGGCGACAGTCTGGTGATCGTTGATCAGCATGCAGCACATGAAAGGCTGGTCTATGAAGCTCTGAAAAACGCCCTTCACTCTCGCCCGATTGCCGGACAAATGCTGCTGCTGCCAGAAATTGTTGACCTTGCAGAAGATGATGCCGAACGTTTACTGACCCATGCGGAAACACTGGCCCGGTTTGGCCTATTGATCGAGTCCTTTGGTCCGGGCGCTATTGCTGTGCGGGAAACGCCGGCCATGCTGGGTGAAATGAATGTGCAGCAACTTATTCGCGATCTTGCCGATGAAGTGGCAGAACATGATACATCCGACGGGCTTTTGGCCATGCTTCATCATGTTGCGGCCACTATGGCTTGCCATGGTTCTGTGCGTTCGGGCCGCAGGCTGAAACCTGAAGAAATGAATGCGCTCCTGCGCGAAATGGAAGCAACCCCTGGCTCCGCAACGTGCAATCATGGCCGTCCAACCTATATTGAGCTTAAACTCAGCGACATTGAACGTTTGTTCGGAAGACGTTAATCAAAAGATTTGCGCGTTTCAGCCGCCAGACGAAATAGACGAAATAGACGAAACTTGATAAGTTTTGCAAATCAAGGATTTAATACTATGAACCCATTTGAATCACCTCGCTCATCTCAAGCTGTTTTGCGCTATCTCGATGGCGATTTTGAGATTGTAAAACACGGTGCCTTTGTACTTTGCGCGGTTACGGGTGTGCAAATTCCGTTGGATGAACTCAAATATTGGAGTGTTGCCCGGCAGGAAGCTTACGCCACCGCAAAGATTTCTTTTGATCGCGAATTGGAACTTAATCCTGAGCTGCGCAGCCGTAAAAAATCCTGATTGACGAACTGTCTGTGAGATGCGCCGGGCGTTAAGCTACTTGTCCGGCACACCATCCCGACGACCACGCCCATTGGAAATTATACCCACCAAGCCAGCCCGTGACATCCACCACTTCCCCGATAAAATATAGGCCCGCTACATTGCGCGCTTGCATGGTTTTGGAATCAAGGTCACGCGTATCGACACCTCCCAATGTGACCTCAGCCGTTCGATATCCTTCTGATCCCGCTGGCTTCACCCGCCATTCATTAATGCGGGCGGCGACCTGTCGCAGTGCTGTATCAGAATAATCGGCAAGGTTTTTATCCCCACCACTTTCGGCTGCTATAAGCTGCGCCAGCTTTTTGGGCAGGTGAGCCGATAGCGGGGTTTGCAATGCTTGCCGACCATTGCGCGAGCGCTCTTTACGCAAAATTTCAAACACATCAATCTGCGGCAACAGTGAGATGACGATCTCATCTCCCTCGCGCCAATAAGACGAGATTTGCAGGATCGACGGTCCACTTATACCCCGATGGGTAAACAGCAAGGCTTCAGCAAATTGGGTTTTCTTACACCCAACCACCGCATCCACTGCCACACCTGCGAGCGGTTTTATCCGCTCAAGTAAATTGGGTTCAAATGTCAGCGGAACCAACCCAGGCCGCGTTTCCACCAGACGCAGGCCAAAACGCGTGGCAATATCATAGCCAAAGCCGGTGGCGCCCATTTTGGGAATAGACTTGCCACCGCTTGCAATCACCAATGATTGACACGTTACGTTGCCAGCTGAATGGCGCACCAGAAAACCATTATCGGTTTTCTCCACCGCTTCAATTGACGTTGCGAGCTGCAATTGCGCGCCATAGCGCTGCATTTCGCTGAGTAACATTTCAATGATCTGAACCGCAGATCCATCGCAAAATAGCTGACCGAGCGTTTTTTCGTGAAAACCTATTTTATGCCATTTCACCATCGCGATGAAATCATGCTGCGTATACCGGCTTAACGCTGATTTGCAGAAATGCGGATTGTGCGAAAGCAGATTTTTAGGGCTGGTATGAATATTGGTGAAATTACAACGTCCGCCGCCAGAAATTCGTATCTTCTCACCCGGTCGCTTGGCATGGTCGATAACCAGCACAGAGCGACCGCGTTTTGCAGCTTCAATTGCACACATCATACCTGCGGCGCCTGCGCCTATCACCAAAACATCGACGTGCAACAGACTTCTCCGCACAATTGCATATTCTATAAATTAGATCGTGTAACCGCCATCGACCTCAAGAGCGGTTCCGGTGATCATCGCTGCTTGATCCGAGGCAAGAAACAGGGCTGCATCAGCCACATCTTCTGCCTTTGAAAACCGATTGAGTGGAATAGTTGATTTGAGCTGTTCGCGAGCTTCGGGACTATCTTCAGCAAGGAAAAATGCCAGTGAATCGCCATCACTTTCTGATGGGCAGAGGCAATTCACCCGTATATTTTTATCGGCCAGTTCAAGCGCCATAGCCTTCGTTGCACTGACCACCCAACCTTTGGATGCACAGTACCAAACCAGTCCTTTACGTGGACGCAAAGCGGTTGCAGACGCTGTGTTGATAATTACCCCGCCACCCTGATGCTCCATAATTGGCACCACGATCGTCGATGAATAATAAATCGCCTTCATATTCACTTCACTGATGAGGTCGAATTTATCTTCCTCAACATCAACCAAAGGCTTATTGCGATGCGTAAAGCCTGCATTATTGACCATAATGTCTATGCGGCCAAATTTCTCAAAAGCCTGTCGGGCCAGGTTTTCAACATCATCCTTGCGAGTGACATCGGCCAAAACGGAAATTGCCTGATCACCCAAATTCTCAATTTCATTCTCAATGCGCTTAAGATTGACATCGGCAAAAACAACTTTGGCACCTTCGGCTGCAAAACGGCGCGCTATGGCTGACCCGAAGCCAGACCCTGCCCCAGTAATAATCGCGACCTTATCTTGCAATCTTTTCATGCTGTTCTCCTTGTTGCTCCGATGCATAATTTGCCATCGAATATTGCCTTCTTAAGCGCGTGTCACCTGTGCATATAGATCATTCTTGTCTTAAACACGTTAATGAGTAACATTTACGCAAAATATGCGCGGCCCCGGTTGAATTTAAATCGATTAAATTATAGACAGTTTTCATGCAAAGGCGAATTTTTATCGCTACACTGATGGCAAACTGATTTGCGTCAAATAAAAGAGAGCAATAGATGACCAGCCAGATTATTCCGGTAGAGCCCTTCGATTATATCGTTTTTGGCGGCTCGGGCGATCTTGCGGAGCGCAAGTTGATCCCGGCTCTATATCAGCGCCAGCGCGCCGGTCAACTTACCGATCCTACACGTATTATTGGCGCTTCACGCAGTGAGATGAGCGATGAAGACTATCGCAAATTTGCCCATGATGCGATCAGCGAGCATGTGAAAGCGGAAGAAGTTGATCCACAGGAAGTTGAAGTATTTCTCAATCGCTTGAGATATGTCGCGGTGGATGCAAAGTCCGATAATGGTTGGAGTGAGCTTAAGGCAGTCATTGAAGAAAAGCCGGAAAAAATTCGCGCTTTCTATCTCGCAGTCAGCCCAAGTCTTTTTGGGGATATTGCAAGTCGCCTTAAAAGCCATGATCTGATTACCGATGACACGCGTATAATCGTTGAAAAGCCGATTGGCCGCGATCTTGAAACGGCGATGTCACTCAATGACACGCTCGGCAGTGTTTTCCGTGAAGATCAGATTTTCCGCATTGATCACTATCTGGGCAAGGAAACTGTACAAAATCTGATGGCGTTGCGCTTCGCCAATGCGCTTTATGAACCCTTGTGGAATTCAGCGCATATTGATCACGTTCAGATCACGGTGGCAGAGTCTGTTGGGCTGGAAGGTCGCGCAGGCTATTATGACACCGCTGGTGCATTGCGCGATATGGTGCAAAACCATATTCTCCAGCTTCTTTGCCTCGTCGCCATGGAGCCACCAGCTTCGCTTGAGGCAGATGCGGTGCATGACGAAAAAGTCAAAGTTTTGCGTTCGCTTAAAGCCATTACCGCTTCGAATGTCGAAGAGCTGACAGTGCGGGGCCAATATCGCGCTGGCGCGTCTTCAGGTGGTCCTGTGAGCGGGTATCTTGAAGATCTTGGCAGCGAGATCAGCGATACGGAAACCTTTGTCGCGCTCAAAGCAGAAATCGCCAATTGGCGTTGGGCGGGCGTGCCATTCTATCTGCGCACCGGCAAGCGTCTTGCCACGCGTGTTTCTGAAATCGTTGTTACTTTCAAACCGATCCCTCACTCAATTTTTGGCGAAAGCGCAGGCAAAGTTACGGCTAACGCGCTTGTCATCCGCCTGCAGCCCGATGAAGGTGTCAAGCAATGGCTGATGATCAAGGATCCAGGCCCGGGCGGCATGCGTCTGCGCCATGTTCCGCTTGATATGAGCTTTGCTGAATCATTCAATGAACGCAATCCGGATGCATATGAACGGCTGATCATGGATGTGGTGCGTGGAAACCAGACGCTTTTCATGCGCCGTGACGAAGTTGAGGCTGCTTGGCGCTGGATTGATCCGATCCTTCAGGGATGGGAGTTGAACAACCAGCAGGTTCAGGGCTACACATCAGGCACCTGGGGGCCTTCGTCTTCCATTGCGCTTATCGAGCGCGACGGTAGAACTTGGCACGAGAGCCTCTGACTAAAGCTTGAAAGGAATGGCATGAACATCGAACGGCATGATTTCACCAGCGGAACGGAACTGGCGCAAGAGCTATCTGGGGTGATAGCAAGCAAGCTGGCCGCAGCTATCGCTGAGCGGGGACAAGCCACATTAGCGGTTTCCGGTGGCACCACACCGCTCAAGCTGTTCGAGGTTTTGTCTCGACAAATGATCGACTGGACGGCGGTGACAATCACGCTTGTGGATGAGCGTTTTGTTCCGCCCACAAGCGATCGTTCAAACGAAAAACTGGTGCGAGACCACTTGCTTCGCGACCATGCAGGCGTGGCCCGCTTTGTCGGCCTTTATAATCCGACAGCAACGGTTGAAACCTCCGCGCTGGCAGCGGCGAGCCGTATTGATGCCCTGCCCCGCCCCTTCGATGTCGTGGTGCTGGGCATGGGTAATGATGGCCATACCGCATCTTTTTTCCCAAATGCTGACCGTCTGGATCAGGCAATTGATCCAAAGACGCGCGCTGTCGTTCTGCCGATCCACGCTGAAGGTGCGGGTGAAAAGCGCCTAACACTCACCCTACCTCTGGTCATCGAAGCGCGAATGCTCGCTCTTCATATTGAGGGGGCAGAAAAGCAGGCGACTTTGGAAAAAGCGCTTGCCGGGACGGATGAAATGGAAATGCCGGTTCGCGCAGTTTTCAAACATGCGCGCACACCGATACAATTATATTGGTCCAGCTAATGCATGTCGGTAAATAGCGAAACTGTTCGCCGTTAGGGCATGCGTAATTTCTGGGAGCAGGTCCGCCTGCTCCCGTTCGCAGCGCATATCGGGTAAGATTTCGGTTTGAAGCACAAACTGGAATATCATTAACTGCTATGCGCATTTTGATCTTAACGGTCGCAAAAAATTTGCGCCTTACGGCACAGGTATCGCCATGCCAAAACAGTCCGTAAATAAATATTTAAATGAAATAACCCAACGTATTCAAGAACGCTCGCGACCAACCCGAGAAGCCTATCTCGACCGTGTGCGTCAGGCCGCTTCCGCCAAACCCAATCGCACAATATTAGGCTGCGCTAATCTTGCCCATGGTTTTGCCGCTTGTTCTGCAAGCGAGAAGGCCGATCTTGCAGGCGAGACAGTGCCCAATCTGGGCATTATCACCTCTTTTAACGATATGTTGTCGGCGCATCAGCCGTTTGAGCATTTTCCGCAAATCATCAAACAAGCCGCTCGCGAAGTTGGTGGCGTAGCGCAGGTTGCGGGCGGTGTTCCGGCAATGTGTGATGGCATCACACAAGGTTTTGCGGGGATGGAATTATCGCTATTTTCCCGCGAAGTGATCGCGATGGCCACCGCAATCGGCCTGTCCCACGATATGTTTGACGCTGCCGTTTATCTGGGAGTTTGTGATAAAATCGTTCCCGGTCTTATAACGGGTGCGCTAACTTTCGGGCATTTACCTGCGGTTTTCATTCCTGCCGGGCCAATGACCTCGGGTCTGCCAAATGACGAAAAAGCCCGTACCCGGCAACTTTACGCTGAAGGCAAAATAGGACGCACCGAACTGCTAGAATCCGAGGCAAAATCCTATCACGGCCCGGGTACTTGTACATTTTATGGCACTGCCAATTCCAATCAGATGCTGATGGAAATTATGGGCCTGCATATTCCGGGCGCATCTTTTATCAATCCCGGCACGCCGCTGCGCGATGCGCTCACCCGTGAGGCAACCAAGCGCGCGCTGGCTATTACTGCGCTCGGCAATGAATATACGCCCGTGGGAGAAATGCTTGACGAGCGCTCTTTCGTCAATGGGATAGTGGGTCTTAACGCCACGGGCGGTTCGACAAATCATACTATTCACATCATAGCCATGGCGGCAGCCGCGGGTATTCAACTAACCTGGCAAGATATTTCGGAAATTTCCGACATTGTTCCGTTGCTTGCTCGGGTTTATCCAAATGGGCTGGCGGATGTGAACCATTTTCATGCGGCTGGCGGCATGGGCTTTCTCATTCGCGAATTGCTCGATGCTGGGCTGCTGCACGAAGATGTGCGCACTGTCTGGGGCGAAGGGCTAAAACCTTATACAACAGAGCCTAAATTGGGGTCTGATGGTAAAGTTATACGCGAAACCGTATCTTCGCAAAGCGGAGATGAAAAAGTCATCGCCAAATTCAACAAAGCTTTTCAACCGACAGGCGGGCTTAAACTCCTCACCGGGAATATTGGCAACGCCATCATAAAAATTTCTGCCGTCAAACCTGACCGTCATATTATTGAAGCACCTGCAAAAATCTTCCATGATCAATCGGAATTGCAAAGCGCTTTTCAGGCGGGCCAGCTCACCGGGGATTTTATAGCTGTGGTGCGCTATCAGGGGCCAAAAGCCAATGGCATGCCGGAGCTACACAAACTCATGACAGTGCTCGGCATTTTGCATGATCGTGGGCAACGTGTTGCGCTGGTGACCGATGGTCGCCTTTCGGGCGCATCAGGCAAGGTGCCTTCAGCAATTCATGTCACACCCGAAGCGCTTGACGGCGGAGTGATTGGCAAAATTCATGAAGGTGATCTGATCCGGTTGGATGCAAAAAATGGCCGACTTGAATTATTGTTAAGCGATGCTGAACTTGCGCAACGGGAAATCGTGCGGCCGGATCTTTCGACAAATGAATTTGGTATGGGCCGCGAACTTTTCCGAGCATTTCGACAAATTGCGGGTCGTGCCGATCAAGGTGCCTCGGTTTTCTGAGAATAAACCGAAAAAACCGCCTAAAAACGCAGAAATTTTGCTTTTTAGGCGGCTTATTTTGCATTTTTAACAGCTGAAATTACGAAATTTTGCAATTTCAGTTGTAAATTTTACGATTTAGGCTCAGGACTCATTGCTCATAGCCAGAAGATAACGGTTGCGGCGAGAGCGATGGCAGAGAAGAAGGTCATAGGGCACCTGTCGTAGCGCGTAGCGACACGTCGCCAGTCTTTTAGACGCCCGAACATGATCTCGATCCGGTTGCGCCGTTTGTAGCGGCGCT
>NZ_QLMK01000024.1 GCF_003259955.1 Falsochrobactrum ovis | reverse complement strand
AATCCACGGCTGCAGCACCTCCCTCACTCAAGAGCCTGCGCCACCGGTAAAGCAGATTGGGCGCAACGCCATGGCGGCGAGCGGTAGACGATACCGTCTCGCCTGGTTCAAAACTCTGCTCAATGATCGTCAGCTTTTGCTCGGTTGTCCACCGCCTGCGGCGAACATCACCCGTCAGCAATTCAACGTGTCGATACTCGTTAGACATAAGCCTGTCCTCAAGCCTGTGCTTGAGCCTTTCTGCTTATGCCGACCTGTCCGGTCGAAATGGGGGGCAGTTCATTATGTCGGTGTCGAAGAGTTGCACTTCAACAGTCACGGACCCATCGTCCAACTTACCTATCCAGTGGCTCATGTTGAGAGCATAAGTACTTGAGACCCTGTATAAATGCTGGCGTAGTCTAGTTATTACATCATTTGAACTGCCGATATAAATAGTTGGAGTGATGTCAGCTATCTCATTGAGGCGTGGGAGATTGTAACCACGGTTTTTATCGGAGCGCGTCTCTTCAAATGCTTTTCTGATAAGGGGTGCATTTTTGGCATCCACTGATATCCGATAAATTGCTGGTATTTTACCTACCAGTCCAAAATTTTGCCGTAGCACCTGAGTGGCTACGCCAGCCTTTATTTGTGAAAATGAGTATGTATATGACTTTACCTCCGGGCAGATGATAGCTCGGATTGCTCCGATTGCTTCCGCTCGGCGATTAAGATCAGTTATGGAAAATTGGATCAAATCTTCATCGATCATTGAGCCCCCCCGACTGTAGATCATAACATTGTATTAAACCAGAATACTGGACATTTCCAATCCCGACATCGTGTTGCTTTCAACCTTTGGCCAAAGCTAAGGATTGGGGATAGTAAACCGAAACCGCCATTACCTGAAACTTACCGATAACAGATTTTACGCTGGCAGCGTTTAAGCTATCCGTTATCTTGTTGAGCTATGGTGCCGCTTATAGGACTCGAACCTACGACCCCATCATTACGAATGATGTGCTCTACCAACTGAGCTAAAGCGGCCCTGAGATGCGTGAATAGATCTCAAATTATCCAGTATGTCACCAGACGCTGCGCTGATAGCTAAATCCGCAGACGAAAGCAAGGTCAAAAAAGGTAAAGTGACCATCTTATAACCGGCAATCGGCAAGAAAATTAATTCAACCGAGTTGCTCTGGCCGTAAGCTATGCTGCCGTCGCTTACATATTGCTATGTCAGACTTCTATCGGTTCTGCCACGCGGATAATCTCTTTGACCGCGTTCTTCCTCGCAAATCGTGTTGCCAGAGGGAGGTAAAAGCCTAACTTAACCGGTAGAGTGACGGCAGGCCGTCATCGGTTTCTTGACATGAGCGAGTGATCGACGCGATCCCTGAAGGATTACGGAGATCAAAAAGACATTTAAAGCCAAGATGGCAAAGGTAATAGCTAGCCAAAGCAGGGGTTGAGCGGATAATAGCTTGATTCAGACAATAAATTCGTTGAGGCTTATTTAATGCTGTCAGAAAACGATCTGGCCCAGCATTTCTAAATAGGCAAAAAGGGAAGAAGCCTTTTGGAAAGTATCGATCGCGCAATCAGGGGCGCATTCGCAAAAACGGAAGCGCATAATCCGGCGACCCGTCAACGGATATATGAAGCCGCTTGGGGTGCGCATGAGCGCGCCTTGGCGGCAAATACTAGTTTGAGCGAAGAACAGAAGCAAAAGCGTCGTGAAAAAGTAAAAGATACAATCTCGCGGATTGAGCGAGAATATAAGATGACGCCGCAGCCTCAGCCACAAGCGCCACAAACGCCGTCAATCGATCCCATATTAGGAGGCGTCACGGCCTCGTCACGGGTCGCTTCGGATCATTCAGATCAGGGTTCGTCCACTAAGGGACGTCGGCGCGCGCGTAATTCTGAATATGATAGAGGTGTTTTGCCACGTAACGGAACGGCAAAGCGCTCACCGCTCATAGTGCGGCTGGGACTTCCGCTGCTTATTTTGTTGGTGCTGGTTATAATTGGATATTCGCTGTTCAATAGTTTTGCGAATTTTAATCGAAACGCTTCCACATCGCCCTTGCATGCCAATAGCATCATGTCGCCCTTGCGAGAAGGGGAAGATCCAGAAGGCCGCAACTGGATTGATATTTATACGCCTCAAGATGCTACCCGAATGGGCGTAAATGGCCGCGCACAGGCCCGGATCATGCGCGAGGGAGATCAAAGCTTTGTTCGGGTGGAATCCTTCGGCAATAACGACACAGTTACCTTTGAAGTCGGGGTGGGCCTGCTAGACCAATTGGCGGGTAAAAAGGCGACTTTTGATATTGTCGCAAGCAGTGAAGCGACAACCCAAATATCTGTGAGCTGTGATTTTGGATCTTTGGGTGATTGTGGCCGCAGACGTTACGATGTTAACGATTCTGTCAGCGATTTTCTGTTTGATATTGACATGCCATCGGGCCAAAAACCCACCGGTTCCGGCATTATTACTATCCATTCGGATTTGAGCGGTAATGGTAAACCAGTGGATATTTACGCCATTCGCGTGGCCGCCGTAGCAGAGTGAGGTTTCGTGAGGTTTAATCTCTACGAAAAAGGAAACGACCAATCCATCCGGTTATAATGGCTAAAAACACCGCGAAAAGGCCGTAAAGTAGGCTGTGTTTATGGGCGGCATCATAAATGCTTTGTTCCAGGCCCGCTTTGACAATTTCAAGGCTGGCATTGGCTTCGCGCAAAAAAACTCCATTGCGAAACAATAAAGCGCGCACGCGATACCGGCCCACGGGCGTGTTCGTGGAGAGGTTCAGCGAGGCCCGAAACAAAGTGCGCGAAATAAATTCGACCGCACCGATATTTTGCGTATAAAGACCCTCACGTATTTTCATTTCGCGTAATTGTTCGGCAAATATCGGAATATTTCCAGAAGTGTCAGCGGGTTCCTCCGGCGTTAGATAAAAATTCTGCACGCCTACCGAGAGTTGGCGAAAGGTTTTTTCATCGGCAATATCCTGTAGGTTGCGGGTCGAAGCCAGCGAATAAGCAAGGGGCACGCTTAAAAAAGTTTCAGAAATGGCATTGATCCAAACACCCAGATAACGCTCTTTTTTGCGGACAACCAGATCACGCGCCGGGCCTTGCAGTACAACTATAATGTCGTAACGTCCCTGGCGCTGGATCAGCGGATCGGCATTGTCGAGAGCGCCAAAAATAGTTAGCCGAGTGCCGCCAAAATTGGATGCTATGGCAATGGTCTCAGTCGAGAGGCCAATCTCAATGGTTTCTTCCGCTGGATTGCGCAGTTGGGGCAGGTCGTTGCCTTCACCGCTCGCATTCGTTTGCGAAGCTGCCGACCCGATAGAAAAGCTCAGCATCATGGCTGATATGAGCGCCAGCCATCTCATATTATGTGCCCGCAATTGAGATTGTAAACAGGTCGTGCGGGCGGACAAACAGGCCAAAAGCGAGCCGCAAACCAACCGCCAACACCATCAAAGCAAGCAAAAGCCGCAATTGTTCGCCGCGCAATTTCAGCCCGGCTCTTGCGCCATATTGTGCGCCGATAACACCGCCGAGCATCAGCAGAAATGCCAATACAATGTCAACGGATTGGTTCGTCGTTGCCTGTAATATGGTGGTGAAGGCTGTTACAAAAGTTATCTGAAATAGCGATGTTCCCACGACCACATTTGTGGGCACATGCAGCAGATAAATCAATGCGGGGACCATGATGAAGCCGCCGCCCACGCCCATCACCGATGATAAGAGCCCAATAAAAAAGCCAATGGCGAGCACAGGCACGATGCTGACATAAATGGTTGAGGTGCGAAAACGCATTTTGAAAGGCAGTCGATGGATCCAAGTATGTTGACCGGATCGACGCGCAGCCGGTGCCTGTCCTTTCTTGGACCGGCGCAACGAACGTATGCTTTCAATCAACATTAACCCGCCGACAGTACCCAGAAAGAAAACATAAAGAACGGATACAATCAGATCGAGCTGGCCTAGATCGCGCAACCAAGAAAATACGTAAATTCCCAGCAGCGACCCGACCATGCCGCCAGCAACTAAAAATAGCCCCAGCTTAATGTCGAGAGTTCGGCGTTTGAAATGGGCGAGTGCTCCGGACACAGAAGAGGCGATAACCTGGTTTGCACCGGTCGCGACCGCGATTGCAGGAGGAATATTATAAAATATCAGGAGTGGCGTTATGAGAAAGCCACCGCCGACGCCAAATAGCCCAGAAAGGAACCCAACGGCAGCACCCATGCCAAGTATAACCAGCATGTTGACCGATAATTCCGCAATGGGAAGATAAATACCCAAGTCCGAACCCGGTTGTACAACGCATGACACGCAGTTGCTTGCGGTTGCGCCTCGCCACAAGCACCGTCCTTAGGTCTTGCGCTTTCACAACCGGGTTGTCAAACCCTGATTGATAATAGAGTTACCTTGGTCCTAAGCTGTAACTTTCTTGCAATCAATCGCTGACTACCAAAGAGAAAAAGCCAGTTGCTTCTTTAGCTGTTCATAGAGAGCAGAAGATCCGCTAGCTTACGATCGATTTCGCCAGTTGGCTCCAGACCGTGCGCTTTTTGAACGTCCATAATTGCATTGCGTGTGCGTGTTCCCATCAACCCGTCAGCGGTTCCGACATCATAGCCATTTTTTTGCAATATAAGCTGAATATTGCGGACTGCTTTCTTGGTGTCGACAGCCGCAGTCGTTACAGGGGATTGTTCTAACCAGCTTTCAGGAATATTGGGAATATTCGCAGCTTCGTTCAGTGGTTTGGCCTTCCACAGTTCAACCGCACCTTTGGCTTTAGCAAGCTGCGCTGGGGTCAGGACTGCTGCAATCTGATCGCGCTTATCGGCGGAATCCTTGTCGCCAGAATTGGCAGCAAGCGAGAACCATTTATAGCTTTCTTCCAAATCAGCAGGCATGCCCAAGCCTTGGGCGGCAAGAATGCCGAGATTATATTGGCTATCGCGCACGTCGAGTTCCGCTGCTTCAAGGAACCATTCAACAGCGGCGGCATTGTCCGGCGTGCCATTTGCACCGGATGCATAAAGCACTGCCAGATTATGCATAGCGCTTGCATTGCCTTGCTTGGCTGCCAATTCATATAAGTGCATTGCCTTGTTAAGGTCTCGGGGCATTCCAAGACCTTTTTCATTGAAGCTGCCCAGACGATATTGCGCGGGAGCAAAATTTTGCTCTGCTGCCTTTTGGAACCAATGTGCGGCTTTCGCAAAATCTACGGCAGTGCCATGCCCTTCCATATAACGATTGCCAATTTCAAAAAATGCATTGACATCGCCGTTTGCTGCCGCGTCTCGAAGAGCTTGCGGGCCAATATCTTGCGGAATTTCTTCCAATTCAACTGGCTGCTCAACAACGGACTGCTCAATGTTGGGCTGAGCGGTATTGATGGCATCCGTGGGCGTTGTTTCTGGAGTTACGGCAATCACTTCTTCGATGGTTTGAGCGGGTTCCTGCGGTAAATCCTGCGCTTCTATTGATGCTTGCGCGGGCAAATTGGCTTCCGTTTGCGGTTCGACAGATCCGGTGATCGATGGGTCGATCTCAGGGATTTGTGCATGTTGTGACGTGGTTTCGTCCACCGCATATGATTTCAAAATATCCGGCGCAAATTGCATTCCCGTCACAGCCAGCATGATCGCTCCAATCCCCATGAGGATCGGTTTGCGTCGGCGATTTAAGAAGCTTTCAATGGGACCGGACTGGCTTTCAAGCTCAATTTCTAGCTCCTGCTCAAGCTGTTTGGTCTCGTTTGCCGCCTCCTGGGCTGCGCGACGTGCGGCAGAAATAAAATCTGCTTTAACCGCATTATCTCCGGCTGCGTGTTTTTCTTTGCGCTCTTCGCGAACCCGGCGCATGATGGCGTTAAGATCCAGCGCGGTTTCCGTGTCGGCATGTTCGGGCGCGATTGGCGCTTCCTCTTGCGGAAGCACAACCGACTTTGCTTTGAGTACACCCAGCTTTTCGCCCAATGCCGGACCATCGTGGCGACGGTCTGCCGGATTGTCGTGACTAACAGTCCGTGCCGGAGCGATTGACAAGGAATTAAGCGAGAAATTTTTCGAAGATTGCGACGCGTTGCGAGCAGCAGGCCCCGCTTTAAGACCAGCTTTGGGAGCAGTTTGGGGTTTACTATTGATATGCTGTTCGAGATCGGCAAGGCGATCGACGATCTTCACCAATATTTCATGAACAGCTTGAAAAGATTTATCATTCCGCTCTTCGGCAGACCGCGCTAAGGCTTCGAGCGATTTCAAATCGGCAGAGAATTGCTGCGCGATGGCGCTGTCATTTAGTTTTTCATGCTCAAGCAACCGCTCTATCGCATTTTCTGTTGCTTCGCGAGCTGCTTCAAGTACCGTTTCCCGGCTATTCTCGATCCTGCGCTCAATGGTTTCAATGCGCGGTTTTAGTTCAATAAATTCAGGCGATGGCTGAGCGAGATGCTGCGCAATCGTCGCAAGTTGCCGCTCAAGATTTTGAATTGTGTTGCGGTCAAGATGATAGTCACTGCGGGCGTCGAGACGATCTGCAAGCTCGGCAAAACGAGCATCCATTTGTGCAATCACAGCCGAACGATTTGCCGCCGTCGTTCTTTCCATCGCGACCAGTTTTTCGCTGATAAAATCCACTCGGCGTTCAATGGCTGAGAAGTCGGAATGACGCGGATTATCAATCAATCGGCCCAAATGGTTTGCCAGCAGGTTGATTTGCTTGGCAAGCGGCTCAAAAGCATCCTGCGGCAGCTTCGAGCTTTGATCAAGAACATCAACACGCTGGGCTATTTCTCCCAAACGGCGCAATAAAATACCTGAATTCTGTTCTGCCAAACTTTGATCAAGCTGCCCAGTGAGAGCTTGAAGCCGTTGTTCGATACGGTCTAACCTTTCCGCATCTTGCTGGCCATTATGGCGGGTAGCGGCAACCAGTGCCCGACTGATTTCGTCTAAGCGACTATCGATCTGCCGCAGCGAAGCGTTTTCCAGCACGCTTGCGGTTTGCGACGAAGAAAAGGGGGGCTGCGTGGGTTCTTCCATCGCAACGTCAAAACGCGGCGTTTCAGGCACAGACCAACGCTGCGCAGATTGCGGCTTTGCAGCAGGCGCGATATTGTCGTTTTCTTGAAGTAAATCCAGACCTGATAGGCGTTCCTCTAGCTCTGCCAATGTGGTCTGTAACTCTTCCATGGCAGAAACCTTCGACCGGCGTTCCCGCAGGGCGTTAAGCTCATTGATGATCGAATGCGCATGAGATGCGGGATGGGAATTTGCCATATGTAGTCACTTTTCCATCGGTAAAACTGCCAAAAGCAAATTTGCGAAGCGCAGAGGTAATTTGCTTAACCAATCATCTTACAAACGTGGTAAACAACTGGTTAAAATCAGTTAATTATGCCGTACGGTGCTTCATTTTTAACTTTTCTGACGGTCTTGGCTTAACCGTAATAAGGATTGTAACAGCCGCCACGCAGATGGGTTGTCAGGCCGCACTTAGTTTTCAAATGGGGTCATCTCATCGCGGTCGCGCTCATATGCATTTTTGAACGGAAAGGGCGGAAGCCATGTTTCTCGCCGTATCGTCCACAATTCATAGGATGGAGTAAACTGATTGGGTTCATCAAATGAGCCAAGGCTAAGTTCGACCTCGTCCGCAGTTTGTGCATAAACTCTTGAACCGCATTTAGGACAAAAGCTTCGGCCCGCATAGGTATGGCTCTCGCCATCGATCGTTACTGCGTTTTTGGGAAAAATTGCCGATGCATGAAACGGCGAACCATGCAACTTGCGGCAATCCAAACAATGGCAAATTCCCACTCGGATCGGCCTTACAGTGGCTGAAAAGCGAAGTGCGCCGCAAAGGCACCCGCCGGAAAACTGTTGTTTCATCGCTCTTCCTGCTTGTTGGATGTATGCGTTGCAGAATTTAGCGTAGTTTTATGTAAAGTCTCGCCAAAGGATCCAACTTAAAAACACCGCAAGGTTTACATTGACGTTTACGGAAAGGTTAGAATAGAGTAGCCTTAGTTGAGTTGAATAGCTGGGTAAGCAAACCGGAGGATGGGTGCTTCGAAGCGGATAATCTTCGACGTGCTCAGATCGCAGCCTATACTATTCTAACTGCACTGGAGGCCCGCTTTGACGGGCAGATTGGAGGAATGAATGCCGAGCTATCGCGCTCCCGTGGAAAGCACATTTTTCATCCTCAACAACGTTCTCGATTTTCAGCGCTACAATAATCTGCCGGGATTTTCTGATGCTTCGGCGGATGTGGTCCAAGCTATTTTGGCCGAAGGTGGCAAGCTTGCGGAAACTACTTTATTGCCGATCAATCATAGTGGAGATCGCGAAGGCTGTATTCGTAATGCGGATGGGACGGTAAAAACTCCGCAGGGTTTCAAGGCGGCTTATGATCTTTATTGCCAAGGTGGCTGGCTGGGCCTTGCAGCGCCTGAGCAATATGGCGGGCAAGGTTTGCCTTATCTGCTTCATACTGCGGTTGCGGAATATATGTCATCCGCCAATATGGCGCTGATGCTTTATCCGGGGCTAACTCAAGGTGCGATTACTGCATTGTTGGCCCATGGCAGCGATGAGCAGAAAGAAACCTATCTTCCCAAAATGATCGAAGGTCTTTGGTCGGGTACGATGAACCTGACCGAGCCGCATTGTGGCACCGATCTGGGGCTTTTGCGCACCAGTGCAACGCCTCAGCCCGATGGCAGCTATAAGCTTTCAGGACAGAAGATTTTCATTTCGGCAGGTGAGCACGATCTGGCGGAAAATATTATTCATCTGGTGCTGGCCCGGGCTGACGGAGCGCCGGAGGGGGTAAAGGGGATCTCGCTTTTTATCGTGCCCAAATTTCTCTTGGACGAGCAGGGCGAGGCTTCCAAGCGCAATGCGGTATTTTGCGGTTCTATTGAAGAGAAAATGGGCATCCATGGCAGTGCGACCTGCGTTATGAATTATGACGGAGCGACCGGTTATTTGCTTGGTGAAAAGCATAAGGGCCTTCGCGCTATGTTTACCATGATGAATGAGGCGCGGTTGGGCGTTGCGCTACAGGGATTATCTCTGGCGGAAACCGCCTATCAAAACGCAGCTATTTATGCGCAGCAGCGACTGCAGGGCCGTGCGCTTTCCGGTGCAAAAGAACCAGAAAAACCGGCTGATCCCATCATTGTGCACCCGGATATTCGCCGCAATTTGATGAATATCCGAGCTTATACCGAGGCTGGTCGTGCGCTTTTACTTTGGGTGGCGCTTCATGTCGATATTGCCCACCGCTCAGCTGACAGAGCGGAAAGCGAGGCTGCCAGTGATCTGGTTGGTTTGCTCACACCTGTGCTCAAAGGCGTGCTGACCGACAAAGGGTTCGAACATGCCGTAATGGCCCAACAGGTCTTTGGTGGCCATGGTTATATTGAAGAGCATGGCATGAGCCAATATGTGCGCGATGCCCGTATTGCTATGATTTATGAAGGTGCCAATGGCATTCAGGCGCTAGATCTGGTGGGGCGCAAATTGGCCCTCAATGGTGGTCGTGCGGTGACGGCATTCTTTAATGAAGTTGGCGAGTTTTGTGAAGAAAATCGCGCAAATGAAGCTCTCACTTTCTATACAAAACATTTGAAAAAAGGACTGAACGATCTTCAAGTCGCAACCATGTGGCTGATGGAAAATGCGATAGCTAAACCTGATCATGCTGGCGCTGCATCCTATGATTATATGCATCTTTTCGGTCTTGTGGCGTTGGGCTTGATGTGGGGGCGTATGGCGAAGGCCGCGCAGGCTGGGCTGAAAGCTGGAAGCGCCGACACGGAATTCCTTGAGGCAAAACTGGTTGTGGCGCGTTATTATTTTGAACGCATCATGCCGGAAAGTTCAGCCCATTTGGCACGCATTCAATCCGGAGCGGATTCGATGATGGCGCTTGATGCCACCGCATTTTGACTAAATGGGCTGCTCAAGCGACCAGCCCGCCGAACGTGCAAGCGAGAAGGAAAGCAGATGACAGACGCTTATATTTACGATCACGTTCGCACCCCGCGCGGTCGTGGTAAAAAAGATGGCAGCTTGCACGAAGTTCCAGCCGTGCGCCTTGGGGCCAAGGTTCTGGAGGCTTTGCGGGATCGTAATGGGATTGATACGGCCAAGATTGATGACATTATTTTTGGTTGTGTTGATCCGGTTGGTGAAGCCGGAGCGGTGATCCCACGTTCGGCAGCATTTGAAGCGGGTTATGATTTCAAGGCGCCGGGTATGCAAATCTCGCGCTTTTGTGCCTCGGGTCTGGACGCGGTTAATCTAGCGGCCGCGAAAATCTCTTTCGGCGCGGATGATCTTGTCATTGCGGGCGGTGTCGAAAGCATGTCGCGTGTCGGCATGGGGATGTCCGGCGGTGCGTGGTATATGGACCCGTCGGTTGGCTTTCCGGGCTATTTCATGCCGCAAGGCGTATCCGCAGATTTGATTGCGACGAAATATGGATTTTCGCGAGACGATGTCGACGCCTACGCGGTCGAAAGCCAAAAACGGGCAGCAAATGCTTGGGAAAAAGGTTATTTTGAAAAGTCGGTCATTCCGGTCAAAGATCAGAATGGTCTGACAATCCTTGCCAAAGATGAGCATATGCGTCCCGGAACGGATATGCAGGCGCTTGGACAGCTCAATCCATCCTTTATTATGCCCGGCGAGATGGGCGGTTTTAATGCTGTTGCCATTCAAGCCCATCCAGAAATTGAGACCATCAATCATGTTCACCATGCGGGAAATTCTTCGGGCATTGTGGACGGTGCAGCCGGGGTGTTGCTCGGATCGAAACAGGCTGGACAGGCTTTCGGCCTCAAACCTCGCGCGCGTATTCGTGCATTTGCTAATATTGGGTCTGAGCCTGCGCTGATGCTGACCGGGCCTGTCGATGTGACGGAAAAGCTTCTTCATCAAGCTAAGATGAAAATCTCGGATTTCGACCTCTTTGAACTCAACGAAGCCTTTGCCGCGGTGGTTCTGCGCTATTGCCAGTTTTTCGATATTCCGCATGACAAGATTAACGTCAATGGTGGTGCAATAGCTATGGGCCATCCCCTTGGCGCGACTGGCGCCATGATCCTTGGTACGGTTCTGGATGAGCTGGAGCGTCGCGATCTCAATATTGCTTTGGTGACACTTTGCATCGGTGCCGGCATGGGAACCGCGACGATCATCGAGCGTGTGTAAGGGAGGCTCATCAATGGCTTACAAGAATTTCAAAGTTCAAACCGACGCCGATGGCATTGCACTCATTATCTGGGACATGCCCGATAGATCGATGAATGTTTTCACCATGGAAGTGATGCAAGAGCTCGATGCCATTATCGATGCTGTTGTGGCGGAGGAGGATATTCAAGGCGTAGTCATCACCTCAGGTAAAGAAAGTTTTTCCGGTGGTGCTGATCTCACCATGCTGCAACAAATTCTGCAAACTTTTCAGAAGCAAAAGGTGAGTGATCCGCAAAATGCTGTCCAGTCGCTCTTTGATCAGGCTGGCCAGATGAGCAGACTGTTTCGAAAACTAGAGACCTGCGGCAAACCATGGGTTGCTGCGATTAACGGCATTTGCATGGGCGGCGCATTCGAAATGGCGCTGGCTTGTCATGCTCGCGTGGTTTCCGATGCTCCGGACGTAAAAATGGCCCTGCCGGAGATCAAAGTCGGGCTTTTCCCCGGTGCTGGCGGAACGCAGCGCGTGCCGCGTCTTACCAATCAGCAGGACGCACTTCAGATGATGACGTCGGGGTCTAGTCTCACCGCGTCTCGTGCCAAAGCCATGGGGCTGATCACCGAGATTGCACCTGCAAAGACGCTGGTTGAAGCTGCCAAGGCGCTCATAAAAAA
Organism: Falsochrobactrum ovis; assembly: GCF_003259955.1. Lineage (GTDB taxonomy): Bacteria > Pseudomonadota > Alphaproteobacteria > Rhizobiales > Rhizobiaceae > Brucella > Brucella ovis_A. The sequence goes on along the minus strand of NZ_QLMK01000024.1, from coordinate 14,195 downwards.
TGGTTTAAAACCGGTGCAGCCTTGGGATGAGAAAGGTTTTAAGCTTCCTGGTGGCGCGATTTATTCCGCAGCCGGTGCCAATCTATGGCCGGCGGCGACTGCTATTTTGCGGCGGGAAACATCAGGAAATTATCCGGCTGCTTTGGCAATCCTCAAATCCGTTTACGAAGGATTGCTGGTGCCGTTTGATATGGGCCTAAAGATCGAGCAGCGATATTTCACGCAAATTCTGCAAACCACCGAAGCGGGGATGATGATCCGGTCGCTTTTTGTGTCTTTGCAAGAGCTTAACAAAGGTGCTCGCCGCCCCGCAGACGAAGAGCCGACTTCGCTCAAAAAAGTCGGCATTATCGGCGCTGGTTTCATGGGGGCAGGCATTGCCTATGTCACGGCCAAAGCCGGAATCCCGGTCGTGTTGATCGATCGCGATCAGCCATCAGCTGATAAGGGCAAAGCCCGCATTGCCGATCTGATCATGAAGGAAATGCAGAAAGGTCGCGCAACGGAATCGGACAAAGAACAGCTTCTTTCCCTGATCGTCGCGACTGACGATTATGCTGCCTTAGACGGGGCAGATCTGGTTATTGAAGCCGTATTTGAAGAGCGAAATATAAAGCGCCAGGCCACAGAAGCGGCAGAAAAACATCTGGGTCAAGCAGCTATTTTCGCGTCCAATACCTCGACATTACCGATCACCAGCCTTGCTGAAATCTCCATGAGACCGGAAAACTTTATCGGAATTCATTTTTTCTCGCCGGTCGATAAAATGAGGTTGGTTGAAGTCATTCTTGGCGAAAAGACCAGCAGAAAGGCGCTGGCCGTTGCGCTTGATTATGTAAGGGCGATTAAGAAAACGCCGATTGTGGTCAATGATACGCGGGGCTTTTACGTTAATCGCTGCGTGTTGCGATATATGGGCGAAGCGTTCAATATGCTTATTGAAGGTGTGCCGGCTGCAATGATAGAAAATGCAGCCCGCATGGCTGGCATGCCGGTCGGGCCACTGGCGCTAACTGACGAGACCGCCATTGATCTGGCACAAAAAATTCTTAAAGCGACACTTGCAGATTTAGGCCCTAACGCGATCGATCCGCGCCATTTGGCCTTGGTCAATAAGCTTGTTGATGAGTTTGATCGCCGGGGCCGCAAGAACGGCAAAGGCTTTTACGATTATCCGGCAAAGCCCGCGAAAAAACATCTTTGGCCGGGCCTAAAAAACCTATATCCGCAGCAAGATCCCGAGACGATTGACGTCAATGAGCTCAAGCAACGCTTCCTTGCGGTGATATCGCTTGAAGCGGCGCGGGTGATGGAAGAAGGCGTTGTGACCGATCCGCGCGAGGCTGACGTTGGGTCGATCCTGGCTTTTGGTTTTGCGCCCTATACCGGCGGAACTCTTTCTTACATTGATGGAATGGGCACAAAGAAATTTGTCCAGCTTGCCAATAGATTGGAGCAAAAGTTCGGGTCTCAGTTCCAGCCGCCAAAATTGCTTCTGGATATGGCCGAAAAAGGCGAGAGCTTCTATCAGCGTTTTGATCCCTCAAGACAAGAAGCAGCGTGATTTTCATCGAAAAAGGATGGTCGTAACTTCTTATTGATAAGAAAATTTTCCCTGTCAGAACGCACATCTTGCGCAAAATGGCATTTATCGTTAAGTTACGTCGGAATATGGCCCCGAATATAGGGTTAAAATCCTCTTTGAGGGATTATGGTGATGTTTTCTCACGATACTGTCTGGGCAGCGATCGATGCCCTGGCCGAACGCAATTCCTTGACAGCATCTGGCCTTGCGCGGCTCGCAGGGCTTGACCCTACGACGTTTAATAAGTCCAAGCGTTATGCCGCTGATGGGCGCGCGCGTTGGCCTTCAACCGAGTCACTGGCCAAGGTGATGGAAGCCACCGGTGCGACTATTGAAGAGTTTACCGGACTGATCAAGGGCGAGGATAATTCTTCGCAAATGTTTGGTGATTACACCCAAGAAGCCCGGCCGATCCCTCTTTTGGGAATGGCGGAGGCGGGGGCTGGCGGTTATTTTAATGACGCTGGTTTTCCCGCAGGCCAAGGATGGGACATTGTGGAATTTCCGGCGCGGGTGGGCGAGGGCGTATTTGCGTTGGAAGTTTCTGGCGAAAGTATGATGCCACTTTACCGTGACGGCGATACTCTGATCGTCGCCCCGAATGCGGCTGTGCGCCGTGGTGATCGTGTGGTTGTGCGAACCAAGGAGGGAGAAGTCATGGCAAAAATTCTGCATCGGCATACGCCGCGCACAATTGAGCTTCATTCGTTCAATCAGGAACATCCCAACCGCTCCTTTGAAACCCACGAGGTGGAATGGATTGCCCGTATTCTCTGGGCAAGCCAGTAATGAATAAGGTAAGAAAAAACCACTCTGTTGCGCTTTTTAGAGGCCTTGCCATCATAGTTGGTGCAGCGCTGGTCGGCGTTTTTGTAGCACCATTTTATGGCGGACTGGAGCGAGGCGGGCCAATGGTCGAAACGACCACCTTACCCGACGCAGATGGAGCAAACGCCGCTGAGAATATAGCGTCGCAAAATAATATTGCGGTTGAGCAGTTTGATTATACGGAACCGGAATTGGATACTTCATCACAAACCCCCACAGCACCCAATGCGGCTGAAGGGGTGGAAAATGACACGGAGAAAAAAGACACGGAGCAGGAGGGAGCGCTAATTTCTGATGAGGAAGGTTCTAAAAGCTCTTCTGATCCGGCTGAGGCAGCCTCAACTCAAACTTCAAATAGCGATGATCCGGTTCGATTGATACCGCGTCCGGTTGCCATTGCGGCGGGTAAGCTGGAAAGCCATGGCCGGACCATTATGCTAGAAGGCATAGACCCGCTTTCAATTGATGAAACCTGTCAGTCTAGTATGGGTGAAACTTGGCCTTGTGGCATGCATGCCCGAACAGCATTTCGGCAATGGTTGCGTGCGCGTGCGATCATGTGCCGGGTCCCTGACGATGATGCGATTGATAGGGTGACCACTCAATGCACGGTTGCTAATCAAGATCCCGCGCTGTGGCTGGTAGAAATGGGTTGGGCAAGGCCAATCCCTGGCGGTCCTTACGAGGAAGCCGGACAAAAAGCTTCCAAAGAAAAGCGCGGCATTTATGGCGAAAAACCGCAAACTATTGTGCCGGAATTTAATGCCGATTTGCAGTCACAATCGGGGCTAGAAGGGCAACCAGATCAATTAGATTCAAGTCCTGCTTTGGATCAACAGCCTTTGCCGCATCTTGAAGGTGAGTTTCCGCCCGCTCCATTAGACGAACGCACGTAACACAACGGCAACGCTCGTTGCCATCACTCTCATTGTCCGGAGAAAAGAAAAGCGCGCCGTGTGAGGTTTTCACATGACGCGCTGGAATTTTGGTTAGGCAGGTTTAATGACCTGACCTAATAGCTATCAGGCGAGTTTGCCATCAAGCGCTTGCTTTATCAGTGCACGAGTTTCGTTAATGCCATATAGCGCCACAAATGAGCCAAAACGCGGTCCGCGCTCTTGGCCGATCAGGACTTCATAGAGCATCTGGAAGAAAGCCACCGACACGCCGGGCCCGCCTTCTGGGCTCTTTTTATTATGATCCTGATAGCGCTCAATAGAACGAGCAACATCCAAAATAGCGTTTTGAATTTCGCTTCCATCGGCTTGTGCGGGAAGTGTGCCCAGTTTCGTATCCAATGCTTCGAGCGCTTGACGTTCAATATCGTCGGGCGCACGGAATTTCTTGGTTGGTTTCACAAAATCGTTGAAATAACGGATTGCATAGCCGACCAGCGCATCAAGCTCCGGATTATTTTCAGGCGTAACCCCTGGCGCGTGGCGTGAGATAAAACCCCACAGCACGGCTGGGTTTTCTGCATTGGACGCGCTAACCAGATTAAGCAGCAGCGCAAACGGGACCGGCAGATTCACCGATGGCGGATTGCCATAATGAATATGCCAAACCGGGTTATTAAGTCGCTCTTTCCAGCCCTGACGCGCATAAGCGGAGAGATAGGAGAAATACTCGTCCACCGCCTTTGGAATCACATCGAAATAGAGCTTCTTTGCGGTTTTGGGCTTCTGGAAATTATAAAGAGCCAAGCTTTCCGTCGGAGCATAGGCCAGCCATTCATCGATGGAGATTCCATTGCCCTTGGATTTAGAAATTTTCTGTCCAAGCTGGTCGAGAAACAGCTCATAGACGAAATGTTCAGGCGCTCGGCCACCAAGAATTTCGCAGATCCGGTCATAAATGCCGGCATTGGTCTGGTGGTCTTTTCCGAACATCTCAAAATCGACATTCAGCGCAGCCCAACGCATCCCGAAATCTGGCTTCCATTGCAGCTTTACATGCCCACCGGTGACGGGGAGAGTGGTTTCTTCACCGTCTTCATCATCAAAAGTGATCGTGCCAGCCTTGGCATCGACATTCTTCATCGGCACGTAAAGCACGCGACCGGTTTTAGGAGAAATCGGCAGGAAAGGACTATATGTCGCTTGCCGCTCTTCGCCCAAGGTCGGGAGCATTACCTTCATAATGTCGTCATATCGTTCGGCAGCGCGCAGCAGAACGGCGTCGAATTTGCCCGATTTATAATATTCCGTAGCGCTGGCGAATTCGTAGTCAAAGCCAAACGTGTCGAGGAACCGGCAAAGCATTGCATTATTATGATCTGCAAAGCTTTTGTGCTCGCCGCCAAACGGATTTGGCACCGCTGATAAAGGCATGTGCAAATATGGCTCGAGCGACGCTCTGTCAGGCACATTGTCCGGAATTTTACGCATTCCGTCGAGATCGTCAGAAAAACAGATCAGGCGGGTTTTGACCTTGTCTTCAGTCAACACGCGGAAGGCTTGGCGCACCATCGTGGTGCGGGCCACTTCGCCAAATGTGCCAATATGCGGAAGGCCGGAGGGACCATAGCCGGTCTCAAAGATGACCGTATCGGGCAGGCCCGTTTTGGCATAGCGTTTGAGTATTTTTCGTGCCTCTTCAAAGGGCCACGCTTTCGCTTCCGCAGCCGCCGCGGTCAGTTCCGGGGTCAGCGTAATTTCGGGAAGACGGTGCGAAGTCATGGTATCAATATCCTATGAAGGGGTTATTCCGATAGATTAGCATCTCAGATGCACTCATGCTCTATGGCGCGCCGTGGCGCTGACGTCAATCTTTGCGTCGCAAATGCTGCTCAAAATCACTTGCGCAAGCCTATCTGGCCCCCTAATTTTGTCTGTGTGAATATAAGATTGATCGGGCAGGTCTGATTCTATGCCCCATGCAGGAGCCGTTGATGAAAGAAATTTCGCCGCAGGACGCTCTCGTCTACATCATGGTGACAATATCGGCGGCTGATACCACCATGACCGATGCCGAACTGGCTTCAATCGGTAATGTTGTATCGCGTTTGCCGGTATTTCGCGGGTTTGACCGGGCGCGCCTTCCTAAGCTTGCGAGCGATTGCTATGCATTATTAGCGGACGAAGATGGATTGGATAAAATTCTTGATCTCGCCCATGCTGCGCTGCCGGAACCTTTGTTCGATACGGCCTATGCTTTGGCGGTTGAGGTTGCTGCGGCTGATCTTCATGTCGAGCAGGAAGAGCTTGAATTTCTGCAGATGATGCGTGATCGATGGGCGCTGGATGAGCTGACTGTAGCGGCAATTGAACGCAGCGCGCGGGTGCGTTTTCGAAAGCTTTGATCGCTGAATATTTAAGGGAACGGGCGGATTTATCCGCCCGAACGGTTTTCAAAAGTTTTAGCAAACAACTGGCAGACGTCTCGTTTTGCGCCATTCAAGCACGCTGCGCATAATACGGGCAGCCTCGGCAAAAGTGGCGTTTTCCGACCAGTGTTCTGCATGAACCATATTGGATGGAACATTGTCCTTTAATGCTTCCAGCGTATGGTGGGGTACAAGGTCAGTACAATTCCACAAACGACGGAAGATCACGCCAATACGTGTGGTCTTGCCATTAATCTCCACGACCGGCTCGTCCACGTCTAAATTCCAGTCCTCATAAGCATTAACGGCGTCTTGAAATGCTTGATGAAGATAGATCGGCGCATGACCGTCGTGGAGTGGGGGCAGCAAACTCGTCATTTCTGTTTCCTCTCTTCCCATAGTCTCAGGTCTTCGTCGATTATGCTCGCTACCTGGGAGCGGTAGCACATAATTAACCATGATCCATGCAAGACCCCTAGTTTGGCAAGCAGAAAATTTATTTCTTCATCCATGAAAATCGCTGGCTTAATATGGCTGCATTTTTAGCCCGAGCGGTGTAGAAGCGGTTACAGTTTTAGCTTCCGGAGGTAGGATATGCCCGGCATTATAATTTCACGCAGAGCGTTTTTATCTGGAACCACGGCGCTTGGGGCCATATCGCTGCTGCCGCGCCGGGCCTATACGGAAAATGCGCGGGTGAAAGGCGGCCGACTTGTGGTCGCGGCCGATTCTGAGCCGCCTAACCTCAATCCTGCAATCGTCGCTTCAAATGGCGTTTTTTTCGTTGCCAGCAAAGTTATCGAGCCGCTAGCAGAAGCGTCATATGACGGTGAGAACGGGCTTGCGCCGCGTTTAGCTGTCGCTTGGGAAGGATCAAGTGACGGTCTATCTGCCACATTCCGCTTGCGGGAAGAGGTCACATGGCATGATGGCACGCCGTTCACTTCGCAAGATGTGGCTTTTTCCGCGATGGAAGTTTGGAAGCCATTACAAAATCTTGGGCGTGTTGTTTTCAACGCATTGGAAAGGGTTGAAACGCCAGACGATCACACGGCTATTTTTCATTTTTCCGAACCAACTCCGTTCCAGCTTATTCGTAATGGGCTGCCGGCTCTCACTGCGGTTTTGCCCAAACATATATTTGCAGGCACGGATATCATGTCCAATCCGGCCAATGAAAAGCTTATCGGCACCGGGCCATTTAAATATGCAGAACATAAAAACGGCCAATATTATCGCTTGGTGAAAAATGATGATTATTGGGCGGAAGATGAGCCCTATCTTGATGAAATTATCTACCGCGTCCTACCGGATCGCGCTGCTGCGGCCGGAGCATTAGAGACAGAAGAGATTGATCTAGCTGCCTTCTCAGCGGTTCCCCTTGCTGATCTTAAACGTATTTCCGAAGTCCCGGGGTTAACGGTAATCACGCAGGGGTATGAAGCCTTAACATATCAGCTAGTGGTGGAAATCAACCATCGCCGCAAGGAACTGGCTGATCTAAAAGTGCGGCAGGCTATTGCCCATGCAATTGACCAAGATTTTGTAATCAACACGATTTTCCTTGGGCATGCGAAGCGCTCTACCGGGATTGTGCCCAGCTATGATAGCCAGTTTTATACCGCGGATGTTTCAACTTACCCATTTGATATTGAGGCGGCCAATGCGCTGCTTGATGAGGCTGGATATGAGCGAGGCAGTGACGGCATCCGCTTTTCGTTAAAACTTTTGCCCGCGCCTTATTTCAATGAAACCAAGCAGTTTGGCGATTATTTGCGGCAGGCGCTGGCGGCGATTGGCATTGATGCTCGCCTTGTGAATAATGACGCTGCCGCGCATCAAAAAGCGGTCTATACCGACCATGAGTTTGATCTCGCCATTGCTCCCACCGTATATCGTGGGGATCCGGCTATTTCGACCACTATTTTAGTAGAAAGCGGCATTGCCGCAGGAGTGCCATTCTCCAATCAAGGCGGCTATGCCAATGCCGATATGGATGCGCTGATTAAAAAGGCCGCCCACACAATTGATGAGCAAGAGCGCACCGCACTTTATCACCAATTTCAGCAGAAAGTGGCGGAAGATCTTCCGCTGATCAATGTTGCCGAATGGGGTTTTGTCACGGTTGCCAATGAGCGGGTGAAGAATATAGCTAATAATCCTCGTTGGGCGGTTTCAAACTGGGCTGATACTTGGATCTCGCGTGAAAATTAAATCGCGCTTGAATTAAGATGCTTATCAGCAGTACCGTCCAGCGTGGCGCAGATTCTAACCCTTTTACGAAAACGAATGATCAGCAGCTTATTTGTGCTGCTGATTGTTGTCGTGGGCTGTTTTCTAGTGCTGGAAACGGCACCCGGTGACGCTGTTGACGCCTATGCTATAACATTTGGCGGCGATGCGACTGCTATGGCTCAGATGCGTGCCCGTTGGGGATTGGATCAATCAATCTGGCATAGGCTTTGGGCCTATCTTGCCGCACTTGCCCAAGGCAATCTTGGCTGGTCGGTTAGTTTTTCGCGCCCTATTCTCGATGTAGTTCTTGAACGCTTGCCCAAAACGCTCATGCTGATGGGAATGGCGACAGCGGTTTCCTTTAGCGTCGGTTCTGTTCTCGGCATCGTCGCAGGGTCACGACCAGGTAGCTTTCGCGATCGCTTTTTATCGGTAAGCTCGCTGATCCTTTATGCTATTCCCAGCTTTTTTCTCGCGCTGGTGCTCGTGATTTTTTTCTCGATTAAGCTGCGCTGGCTTCCCTCAAGCGGTATCGAAACTATTGCATCAGATAGCCAAGGGCTTGAGCGGGTGGCCGATATAATCACCCATCTGATCTTGCCGGTGACTTCCTTGTCGCTGGTCTATCTGGCGCTTTATTTGCGGGTCATGCGCGCATCCATGGCCGAAATCTGGCAAATGGATTTTGTGCGTGCGCTGCGTGCGCGCGGCATTTCCCGTCCTCGCATTGTGTTAGGCCATGTGGCGAGAAATGCGCTGCTTCCACTCATTACCATGCTTGGCCTGCAAGCGGCTGCAATGCTTGGTGGCAGCGTTGTGATTGAAAGTGTTTTTGCCATTCCAGGTCTTGGGCGGTTGGCTCAAGAGGCTGTGGCAGCCCGCGACACACCGCTTTTGCTCGGCGTGATCCTGACCAGCGCGATTATGGTGATTTTGGTCAATTTTCTGGTTGATTTAATATATTTCTGGCTAGATCCGCGCATTTTAGTGGGAAGCAAAACATGAGCGGAGTTAAGAGATTTTTTAAAACAGGCGAGGGGATTGCGGGCGCGCTCATTTTAGGACTGCTCGTGCTGGCCGCACTCTTTGCACCGATCTTGTTTCCCGGTGATCCACTGCGGATTGTTTCTACTCCATTGATCGAGCCATTTGAGCAGCCGGGCTTGCTTTTTGGCACGGATCGCTTGGGCCGGAATGTCATTGCAGGGATATTTTACGGCGCGCGCACTTCGTTATTGGTGGGGCTCGTGGCAGCAGCAGCGGCGCTGATCGCAGGCAGCATTATCGGTACATTAGCAGGGTTTGCGGGCGGCGCGGTCGATGAAACTTTGATGCGTATAACCGAAGCTTTTCAAACAGTTCCGGGATTTTTGCTTGCTCTTGCGCTGATCAGCATTGCCGGGCCGTCAATGCCAGTTTTAATTGCGGCAATTGCGCTTTCAAGCTGGACGCAGGCGGCGCGATTGACCCGCGGGCAGGTGCTTTCCATACGTGAACGCGATTATGTGGCTTCCGCACGCGTGATTGGCATGCATCCTCTTGAAATTGCTTTTCGCCAGATTTTTCCCAATGCAATTCCTCCCGTCCTCGCACTTGCTCCAATCATCGTTGCCTCGGCAATTTTGATCGAGGCGGCACTATCATTTTTAGGATTAGGCGATCCCAACCGGGTGACCTGGGGTGGAATGATTGCCGAAGGGCGAATGGTTTTGCGCTCTGCACCATGGTTGTCGGTCTTACCTGGATTAGCGCTGGCGCTCACCGTCGTGGGGACTTATCTGATCGGAGAAGCGCTCACCACTGCGCAGCATTCGCGTGAGGTGGGATTATGAGGATGCTTACACAAATTCGGAATTTTACGGTTTATTATTCGGACATCCCCGCACTTGATCAAATCAATCTTGATATTAATTGCGGAGAAACTCTCGCTGTTATCGGTGAAAGCGGGTCCGGAAAAAGCACCTTAGCTCTGGGGATGGCTAGCCTGTTACCTGTTAATGCCCGCATAGGCGGGGAAATCCTCTGGCCAGAATTTAAAGCCCAATCCGCAACGCCCGGTCGCGATATAGGCTTTATCTTTCAAGACCCTTCGTCGAGCCTTGATCCGGTGATCACTATCGGATCGCAGCTGGTGGAGGTCATCCGAGCGCACAAAAAGATTGATAGAGCCAAGGCGAAAGAGCAAGCAATTATACTGCTTGAACGCGTTCATATTCCTGCACCGAGTGAAAGTTTCTTCCGCTATCCGCATCAGTTTTCAGGCGGACAAAAACAGCGCGTCGCAATAGCGCTGGCGATAGCCGCAACGCCGCGCCTGTTGATTGCCGACGAACCAACCAGCGCGCTTGATACGATTGTTCAGCGGGAAATAATTAGTCTTCTCCAAAAGCTTCAGCGTGAGGATGGACTGGCAATGATGTTCATCACCCATGACATTGCGTTGGCATCAGGTCTGGCAGATCGCGTTGCTGTGCTGCGGCAGGGCAGGTTGGTTGAAGCGGGTCGTAGTGCAGATGTGTTGGAAAACCCGCAAAATGCTTACACACGTGCATTGATTGATGCCGTACCACAATTGGAAGCGTCGCATGACTGAGCCGCTGCTAAATGCGCATAATATCACGCTTTCCTATGGCGGGGCTCTGGTGCTTGACCGGGTCAATCTTACTATATTTCCCGGAAAAACCCTGGCGCTTGTCGGCCCGTCGGGCAGTGGAAAGTCGAGCCTTGCGAGAGCATTGTTACGCCTTCAACCGGTCCAATCGGGCGAGATCAGGTTTGAAGGTCAGAATTGGCTGTCATTGAAAGGCGCAGCCTTACGGCAACGTCGCGCCAGAATGCAGATGGTGTTTCAGGACCCGCTATCAGCTTTCAATGCGCGCAGCCGGGTGCAAGAATTGCTGCAAGAGCCACTTCGTATTCATGGGATCAAACGCGATATTGGGCAACTTCTCGAAGAGGTGGGGCTTGATTCATCGCTCGCTTTCCGCCGCGCGCATGAGATTTCCGGAGGGCAGCGTCAGCGCATAGCGATCGCCCGGGCCTTAGCAACTCGACCATCACTGATCGTTTTTGATGAAGCCGTATCCGCGCTAGATGTGACTGTGCGCGCTGGAATTCTTAATCTGCTGCAGATGGTGCAAAATCGTGACAACACGGCCTATCTTTTCATCACCCATGATCTGGCGGTGGCGAGCCAGCTTGCCCATCATATTGCGGTGATGCAAAGCGGTAAGATTGCCGAGTGTCAGCCAACGCGCCAACTTATTGCTTCGCCACAGGCTTTGATCACCAAAGCTCTAATTGAAGCTGCGCCGCGATTTCGTCCGAGGGCAGAGGTCAAGGTTTCTAGCTAGCTTGGCCGCTCAAGCTTTTCCCAATTCAATCGATCTATTGCGCGCAGCTTCAACCGCTTCTTCGACAAGAATTTTAAGACGATTGTCGCTCATTAGCACATCCAGTGCCGCGGCGGTTGTGCCGTTAGGGCTGGTAACCTGATGACGCAAAGTTGTGGGGCTTTCACCGCTTGCAGCCGCAAGAGCGCCCGCACCCATCACGGTTTGCTTGGCTAAAAGCGAAGCTGTTTCCTGTGGTAGGCCAACCGCAACGCCTGCATCTGTCAACGCTTCGATGAAATGGAATACATAGGCAGGACCCGAGCCAGAAACGGCTGTGACCGCATCCATGAGCGCTTCATCGTCAATGCTGGTAACTTTGCCCGATGTTTTTAAAAGGCGTTTGATAAAAGCTTCATTATCTGCCGTAACATTGGCGTTTTTATAGGTCACTAACATGCCTTTGCCAATCGCTGCTGGCGTATTGGGCATGCAGCGGATAATGGCTGCATCTTTTCCTAATTGATTTTCAAAAGCGGCTACGGGAATCCCCGCTGCCATGCTTACAAAAGTCGCATCCGGCGCAAAGCGTTTATAATCGGGTAAAACCTCGCTCATCACCTGCGGTTTTACGGCAAGCGCTATCATACGCGCTTTAAGATCAGGTGCGAGTGATTGTACGCTGGCATAAGCGTTGCCGCCGGCACTTGCAGCGCGTTGCAGCAACACTTCATCTGGCTCGACCACATGGACATTCTCGGGCTGTAAAATACCGCTCTGAAGCCAGCCTTTGAGCATAGCAAAGCCCATATTCCCGCAACCTACCAGAATGACCGTGTTTTCCATCTGATTCTTCCATCATTGTGAGACGCGTGATTGGGTTTAGCGCGTAGTGCTGAGTATATGCAACCGCTGTCTTTTTTTCCTTATTGAGTAATCGCCATTGATTGTGAGCCTTTTTATTGTTCTCTCACCTTTTTTAAAACAAAATAAATTGATTGCTTTTCGAGCTGGCCCTGACCACCAGCATATTGGTCTGCCGCAGGAGGACATAAATGGAGCTCGAACTCGCCTACGACTCTCCCCCCGCCGAAGCTTTTGTACACGTCCGTATTATCATCGCCATCATATTAGGTCTTTGTATTTCCCGCCTATTAACAGGGGTAGCCCGCTTCATTCAGCATCCCGAAAAACAATTGCTTTATCCCGTCCATCTTGGTTGGGTTATGCTGATTTTGCTGATGGTCATCCATTTTTGGTGGTTTGAATTCAATCTCCGACTGGTCCCAATCTGGGGTTTTGAAATTTATCTTTTCATTGTTTTTTACGCAGGGCTTCACTTCCTGCTCTGTACCATTTTGTTTCCTGAGAAGCTCGATGGTTATACCGGATATCGAGATTATTTCATGTCTCGTCGCAGATGGTTTTTCGGGCTTTTGTTTTTCATCTATTGTGTCGATGTCGTCGACACGATGATCAAAGGACGTACATATTTTGACCAGCTCGGCCCCGAATATTCATTACGAGTGGGTTTTTTCTTACTTCTGAGTCTGATCGCTATGATCATTGAGAATCCTCGATTTCACGCCTTTTTCATATCAGGAGCACTTATTTTCGAGTTGGCTTACACTCTGAGGCATTTTGCTACGTTAACTTGATCAACATTCCGCTCAAATTGACTTAAAGTTCATTATCAGCAGAATTCGCGATTGTCAGAACCGGTTATGATGCTTATGGGCATGGGGGTAGCGAACACCCTCATTTATCTAAAGGCACATCACTGGTAATGGAGCACTCCCAATGGCCCAATTGATCGATGGTAAATTACTTGCCGAAGATGTTGTCACCTCGGTGAAAACCCAGACCCAAAAGCTGGTAGCAGCCACCGGTATCGTACCGGGTATTGCAGTTGTTATCGTGGGGGAAGATCCAGCCAGTCAGGTATATGTGGCATCAAAAAGCCGGAAAGCGAAAGAATGCGGTTTTCATTCTGTTCAGCATGATTTGCCCGAAAGCGCGTCGGAAGAGGAATTGCTGGCATTGATTGAACAGCTCAATCAGGATCCGGCAATTCATGGAATTTTGGTGCAACTTCCTCTGCCGAAACATGTGGATTCCGGTCGGGTCATTCAGGCAATTTCGCCTGAAAAAGATGTAGACGGTTTCCATTTTATCAATGTGGGCAAGCTTGGGACTGGCGAGGTCGAAAATGCTTTTGTGCCCTGCACCCCTGCCGGCGCCATGATCATGATTGAGCGCGTTCATGGTCGCGATCTATCAGGATTGAACGCAGTCGTTATCGGACGTTCCAATATTGTGGGCAAGCCAATGTTTAATCTTTTGCTTGCCGCAAATGCCACAGTAACTATCGCCCATAGCCGGACAAAAGATCTGCCTTCTATTGCAAAAAATGCCGATATTTTGGTTGCGGCGGTCGGACGTCCGCAGATGATCAAGGCTGATTGGGTAAAGCCAGGCGCAACGGTTATTGATGTTGGCATTAACCGGATTGCTGCGCCTGAAAAGGGTGAAGGCAAAACAAAACTTGTTGGTGATGTCGATTTTGATGAAGCTGCAAAAGTCGCAGGATCAATCACTCCGGTTCCCGGTGGCGTGGGTCCAATGACTATTGCAATGCTTATGGCAAATACGCTCACAGCAGCTTGCCGGAGCGCGAATTTCGAAAAACCCGTCTTCTAGGTTCAGGACCCATTGATTTGACGTGATGTCTATGGTTCAGAGGGCAGTGCAGGAGCCTGAATCATGAGCAATTTATTTTGGCTGACGGACGAGCAAATGGCTCGTCTTCGTCCTTATTTCCCCAAGAGCCATGGTCGCCAGCGCGTTGATGATCGGCGCGTTCTGAGCGGGATCATCTTCGTTAACCGCA
>NZ_QLMK01000023.1 GCF_003259955.1 Falsochrobactrum ovis | reverse complement strand
TCCCGAACTCGGTCGTGAAACGTTCCAGCGCCAATGGTACTTCGTCTTAAGACGCGGGAGAGTAGGTCGCTGCCAGGTCTGCAAAGCACACAAAAGCAAAACATTTTCTCAAAACAGACAGAATAATCGCCAATAGGCGAAACAATACGCATAATAAAGCGCAAAATACTACATTGGTGATTAAATACCATGTTCAGGAGCCGAGCAGCTCCTGTTCAACCGCAGACAGCAAAGCTGGCGAGGATGAACAAAACAAAAAAATAGGGCTGATAGCCCAAAGCTCAACAATTTATCGCGGGGTGGAGCAGCCCGGTAGCTCGTCAGGCTCATAACCTGAAGGCCGCAGGTTCAAATCCTGCCCCCGCAACCATCTTGACCTGCACATCGTGCAGCCCTTGGAAATCAACGGTTTCAGAGGCAATCGTCAGGGCTTCGACCTGCTCGATTTCGGAAATCTGCTTCCTGTTCAGCTCTTCCCGTGGTTTCAGTTTAATCCCTTTGCCGCCTTGGGCGATTTGCAGGATACCTGCTAGATCGCCGTGCAGGTCAGCGACAAGGGCGCTCTTATCCCCGTTCGGTGTGAGGATAATCTTGTCGATCAGGCCACGCAGAATCTTTGCCGATTCATCGCGGTGATCGGGGTCGTTCAAAGATGCGATAAGTTCGCGCACAGCAGTAGCGTAGCGCTCACCCATACGTGGATGGATGAAGGCCGGAACCTCTTCTTTCTGATTCAGGCTGACCGTTAGGGCATCCTTCTTAGCGGAGAGATCGTTTATCTCATCCTTGGTAAGCAGCGGATCAATGCCATTTTTGATGGCTTCGACCAGCTTGCGAATGGCCTTTTCCGTCTTCTCAAGCTCCTTCTGATTCTTCACGATATCCGCGTTGGCGGTCATGCGCAGACGGTTCATTTCCGCGACATACTCGTCGCAGAACAGTTTGGTCAGTTCGGGATTCATCAGCTTGTCCCGAAGTGCGCTTAGGACGCGCTCTTCCAGCACGTTCTGGCTGATCGTGATCCGGTTGTCGCATGTCCCTTTATTGCGTGCCGTCGAGCAGCCGTAGCGTTCCTTGGCGACGATCGACATGCCGCCACCACAGCAGCCGCATTTGAGCAGGAAGGACAGCAGCTTCGGAGGACGCTGTTTTTCCTGATAGGTCAATTTCCGATCCAGCTCGCCCTGATACTCCTTCACGGCATCCCATAGGGCTTGGTCGATGATGCGCAGGTCCGGCACTTCAGCCACGACCCACTTGTCTTGTGGGTTCGGCTTCGCCACGCGCTTGCCCGTTTCGGGGTTCTTCACATAGCGTTGCTTGTTCCAGATTTGCCGACCGATATAGAGTTCGTTGTTCAGGATGCCCGTACCGCGCTGACGGTTGCCATAGATCGTCGTTGCGCCCCATGCTTTGCCTGATGGGCAAGGGACGCCTTCCCTGTTCAGTTCGAAGGCGATCTTCTTCGGCGATTTGCCCTTCACATAGTCGCGGAAAATCCGCTCGACGATCGCAGCTTCGTCTGTGTTGATTTCTCGGTCGCCGGGGATAAGGTTGCCAGCGGAATCGTACTTGCGGACATTGTTGTAGCCATAGGCCTTGCCGCCCGCACATTTTCCAGCGAGAGCGCGGCCTTCAAGCCCACGATGGGTCTTGCGGCGCAGCTCGCTGATGTACATTTCGCTCATCATGCCGCCGATACCGACGTGCATCTGCGTAATGTGGCCTTCGCTGACCGTATGGATGGCCTGTTCAGCATAGGTCAGGTGCTTGTAGAGGCGCGCCATGTCTTCCATGTCGCGGCTCAAGCGATCCTGCGCTTCGGCTACGATGATGTCGAACTGTCCGGCACGAGCATCAGCCATAAGGGCTTGAATGCCGGGGCGCATCATGTTCGCGCCGCTCACAGCATGGTCGGAATATGTCTGGACGACTTGCCAACCCTTTGATTCTGCAAAGCGCATACAGATGCGCACTTGGTCCTCAATGGACGTGTCGGACTGTAAGTCCGTTGAATATCTTGCGTAAATTGCCACCCTTCTCATGTCTTCTTTCCTTTTGTTGGTGGCAAATTGTAGCTGGGATTGCTCTTGTTTTGCAACTTTTCAAAGTCCCGTGCCGCACTGATGCGAGCCAAATGCTTCACCAATTCCTTCACATGAGGGTGGGCCGTTCCCGAAGCCGCGTTAAAGGGCTTGGTTAGATCGCCCTTTCGCGCCTTCGAAAAATTGTCCGCCATTACCATCACAGCCCCTCATATCTTCAAGTTTACCGCAGAAAACAGCCATTTCGCAAATTTCTACTATGCTGTGCCGAGGCATGATGATGCTGATGATGTTGGGCATGGCTGCTTCTCCTGTTCACAAGCTGCATATTTGGATGGAACTTAGTGTAGAATGCATGCGTATGCTTGTTTTGATTAAGTATGTTTTACATAATAGCAAGTGAGCAGAAATAGGCAGGGCCGGATGGTTGGTGAGTATGACGGAAGCATGGTGCAGCGGTTGGCGCTGCGTCGTGCCTTGAAAGACCTCAACGAGCAGAGAGTTAGTGACCAGCGCGTCACTACGCTGCTGCTGGACGCGAAGGCGCAGGGGCGCATTCCCGGCTTTCCAAAGCAGTCTCGAGCGTCGCTGTCGCGCGCCACCATCCAGCGCATCCGCGAGGCCGACGAAAACCGGCTAGCCAGTATGCGGCACGGCACCATGGCGATGGTCTATAACTTCCTGTGCCAGTCGGAAGAGCTTGGGACGGAACTGTATGACGCGCGGACGCGTGTTCATTCTGCCCATTCCCACGCGCCGCTGCTGGAAGCGTTGCAGCGGCATCTGGGAGCGCAGCGGGGACCGCTGACTTCTGACGACCTACGGAGCCTTGAAGGGACGTTCCATTTGTACCGGAAGGCATGGACAACGCCGAACCATGACACCTATATCCGCTGCGTCCTGCGCTTCGAGTGGATCGGGGATGCGCTCTTCTATACCGAGGAACAGCGGTTCCACGACCCGATCGCCAAGGTTCCCGTCCACGAGACAGACAGCGGTGTCGTCCTGCCCTACGGTATGAATGTCGTGCTGCTAGGCCACAGCGAATCGAAAGACCTGCTGAAATTCTTCTCGCTGCACGACTTCTTCCCGTACCCTGACGGGGTGCAGCCTGTGCATACGATCGCAGGCAACTTCATCGCCGTTTACAGCAAAGGCCCCCATCCGGGCTTCCGCGCCTTTGCGCAGCGCGTCGAGGAGGGCGAGGCCAGCCCCGCCTTTTTTGGCGTGGGTGAACTCGATCCGGCCATACTGGAAAAGCTGTCCGGCTAGTCGGACACCACAGCCCCGTCATCGTTCACGATGATCGCAAGATGTGTGTGGTAGTACCACACATCTTGGCAAGGGGGCCGGTAGCCCGCCCCCGTTGCATCCCCCAAGCCTTGGCGCAATCATAGGCATCGAGCCTGATTGCACCATCCAAGCGTTTCGCCGCTTGAGCACTCGCGGGGAGCCTTCGGCGCTCCCCTGCACCCCATCGAGCAAAGAGCGTTCCTGCCCTTATGCAATCCAGACCAACCTTACGCAGATTGGATGAGCGCCATCTTCTCGAAGCTGGACCACGACATAAAGAGCGTATCGCCGCCCCTCATGGCACCCACTCGCCGGACTTGGAGCCTTCCTGCCCCACCGGCACCGAACCCTGGACAAGCGTTTGGTCGCCCGACCACCACACGGAGAACCTTCAAGCTCCCCGTGACCCCATGGCCATGCGTGTTTGTCGCTGGACCACAACGCCTTCTCCATGCAGAGGCGAGTGCCACCATTGTCTCGGTTGGAATGCGTAAAAAAAGCTATGCTTCACCAAATCGAGTGGGCGTGGCACTTCCTCTTCAGTTACTTCAATAGACAAGCTACTCGGCCAGCAAAACTCGATAGTAATAATCGGGTTGCAAGTTTTGGCTATTTTGGCCAATATATGCGCTTGAGCTGAGGGACAGACAAATGAAGCGCATCTCCGCCGCCGAGGCAAAAAATGGCTTTGGTCGCTTTATGGATCTTGCCCGTCGCGAACCTGTGCTGGTCGAGAAGCATAATCGGCCGGTAATCGTGGCAATCAGCGTAGAAGAGTATGAACGGCTGACGGGTGGGGCTGCCCCCGACCTGACGACTGACAAAACACAATCGGGGGAACCTAATGGCAATTGATCTTCAGGACTTATCACGGCGTCTATTTAAGACCGCAGAGCAGTTGTGGACCAACACCGCGCTGCGTCCTGATCAGTATGCCCAACCCGTTCTTGCGTTGATTGCCCTAAGGCAGATGGAAGCGCAATTTGATATCGTCCATGCTGAACTATCCAAAACCTTTACTGGCCGCCTGATACCTACGCCGCAAGATTACCACGGGCACGGCGCGGTGTTTCTGCCGGATCATGCTCGCTTCTCCTATCTCCTAAGCCTGCCTGAAACGGAGAACCTTGCCGACGCGCTCAATGCGGCGATGGAGGCCATCACCGAGCATAATCCCGACCTTGCCGGTGTGCTGCCGCGTGGTTACGGCGCACTGCCCAACAGCGTGCTGCGCGAAGTGCTGCGCCTGCTGTCCCCGCTGAAGATCGAGGGTGACGCCTACGGCCTGATCTTCGAGTATTTCATGGGCGAGTTCGCATCCGCCTTCATGCAAAAGGGCGGGGAGTATTTCACGCCCAGTTCCATTGTGAAGCTGATCGTTGAGGTGATCGAGCCCTATCACGGCAAGATATTTGATCCTGCCTGTGGATCAGGCGGCATGTTCGTGCATTCCGCCGAGTTCGTGAAGCGGCATCACAAGAACCCATCTCGTGAGATCAGCATCTACGGGGCTGAGAAGATGGAGGACACGCAGAAGCTGTGCCGCCTCAATCTCGCCGTGCATGGCCTCAGCGGCGACGTGCGGGTGGCCAACAGCTATTATGAAGACCCGCACAAGATGGTGGGCGCATTCGATTTTGTGATGGCGAACCCGCCGTTCAACCAGTCGGAGGTCGATCGGTCGCGGCTGGTCAACGATGCCGGGCATGTCGAGGCGCGCTTCTCGCTCGGCGTTCCCACGGTCAACAATGCGAATTATCTATGGATCGGTCTGTTCGCTGCCGCGCTCAATGACAATGGGCGCGCTGGCTTCGTCATGGCCAATTCCGCATCCGATGCGGGCGGATCAGAGCGCGAGATGCGCCGCAAGCTGATCGAGAGCGGCGCGGTGGACGTGATCGTCAGCACTTCGCCCAATATGTTTTTCACCGTCACCCTGCCGGTGACTTTGTGGTTCCTCGACAAGGGAAAGAAGGGCACGCCCCGCGCCGACGAGGTGCTGTTCATCGATGCGCGGCATATCTTCCGTCAGGTCAGTCGCGCTCAGCGCGATTTCTCGCCGGACCAGATCGAGTTTATCGGCAACATCGTGCGGTTGTGGCGCGGGCAGAAGGAGGAACTGGAGGCGGGCAGCGGCCCGGCGATGACGGCCACGTTCGGAGACGATGGCTACAAGGACGTGCCCGGCCTGTGCAAGGTCGCTACCCGTGCCGAGATCGCCGCGCAGGAGTGGAGCCTCAACCCCGGTCGCTATGTCGGCGTCGCACCCGGCGAGCAGGTAAAAGATGAGGACTTCCGCGAGCGGCTGGAAGCATTGCAGGAGGAACTGGAAAGGCTGAATGTGGAGGCGGCGCGCTTGCAGTCTGTGATCGCGGCAAATGTAGTAGAGGTGCTAGCGTGAGTGAATGGCAAGCTTACCGTATTGCCGATCTAGGGCAGGTTATAACGGGGAGGACGCCTGCCACTAACAGACCCGAACTTCTGGGAAACGGAACAGCTTTCGTCACGCCTACTGATATTTCAGAACAAAGCATTTATGCTGAACCCCAGCGACGACTATCGTCGACGGGTGATGCGGAGTTCCGTCGTGTTATACTTCCTCCTGATAGTGTCTGCTTCACCTGCATCGCATCAATCGGGAAGATGTGTTTAACGAGTGAACCAACTCTTACAAATCAGCAGATCAACTCTCTGATAGTAGATCATTCCCGCGTTGTCCCTCGCTGGGCATTTTACGCGCTAAAGGCAATGCGTGAAGAGATTTCTGCGATTGCCTCTGGAGCAGCCACCCCGATCATCAATAAGACCTCTTTCGGCAACATCCAACTATTAGTTCCTCCACTCGAAACTCAGCGCCGCATCGCGTCGATCCTTGGGGCGTATGACGATCTGATCGAGGTCAACCGGCGGCGGATCGCGGTGCTGGAGGAGATGGCGCGGGGGCTGTTCGAGGAATGGTTCGTCCGCTTCCGTTTCCCCGGCCATGAATCGGTATCGATCCACGACACACAAGATGGCCCGCTGCCGGAGGGGTGGGGATTTGCCCCTCTTGATAGCTTTGTCGTGCTTCAGCGTGGCTTTGACCTTCCGAAATCGAGCCGGGTCGATGGGGACATCCCGGTTTACTCCGCCAGCGGGTTCCATGGGGGACATAACGAACACAAAGTGAATGGTCCTGGCCTAGTAACGGGACGATCCGGGACTATTGGCCAAGTTCACCTTGTCATGGAAAATTTCTGGCCATTGAACACCACCCTTTATGTGCGGGAATTCAGACGGGCAGGCCCCGCATATGGATTATTCCTGCTCCGCCACATGGATCTCGCCAAACACAGCAGCGGTTCGGCTGTTCCCACGCTCAATCGCAATCACATCCATAACATCAAGCTACCCGCCGCCCCTCAGTCATTGATCGACAGATTTGAGAGATTTGCATTGGCAAACCTCCAAGGGAGCCGGATAATTGAACTGCAAAACGAGCGGTTAGTGTCTTCCCGCGACCTCCTTCTCCCGCGCCTGATCTCTGGTGAGCTTTCTGTCGCCGAGGCGGAACGCGAACTGGAAGAGGCTGCCTGATATGGCACGGGGGCTTACCGGCGTCGTCGCTTCCGAGGGTGGCATTGTCGAAAAGCCAGCCCTTGCCCTGTTGCAGAAACTGGGCTGGCAGCATGTCGATCTGCATGGCGAACAGCCGGGACCTGCCAACCCCACAGGGCGCACCAGCTTTCATCAGGCCTATTTCCCCGCCCATCTGAAGGCGGCGCTGCGCAAGTTGAACCCAGCCTTGCCAGCGGAGGCCCTCACGCAGGCCGAAGCGGAACTGACCCGCGACCGTTCGGCCATGCTGCCGGTGGCCGCCAATCGCGAGGTGCTTTCACTCATACGCAACGGCGTCCCGGTTCAGGTGCGGCGCGATGACGGGAAGTTCGACGATTTGCTGGTGCGCGTGATCGACTGGCGGGACATCGCGGCCAATCACTTCCTTGTCGCGAGCCAGGTCTGGATCGACGGAGTGCTGCACCGGCGGCGGCCGGACACCATCGGCTTCGTCAACGGCCTGCCGCTGCTTCTGGCGGAGTGGAAGGCTCCCGCCTGCCCGCTGGCGGACGCCTACGATAACAACCTGCGCGACTACCGCGACACCATCCCCCACCTGTTCCCGGCCAATGGCTTCGTGATCCTGTCGAATGGGTTGGAAGCTATCATGGGTGCAGCAAATGCTCCCTATGAGGTCTTCGCGCCGTGGAAGCGGCTGGAGGAAGACGGGCCGGACGATCCCAGCCTTGAAACCCTGCTGCGCGCAACCTGCGAACCTGCCCGCTTCCTCGACCTGATCGAGAGCTTCGTGCTGTTCGACGAGGCACGCGGGGGCCTGCGCAAGATCGTCGGAAAATATCATCAGGTGCTGGGCGTCAACCGCGCCATCGAAGCCGTCCGCCATATCGAGAGCAATCAGGGGCGGCTGGGCGTGTTCTGGCACACGCAAGGGTCAGGCAAGAGCCTGTCCATGGTGATGTTCGCGGAAAAGGTGCTGAGGCGGCTGGGCGGGAATTACACCTTCGTCATTGTCACCGACCGCACCGAGCTGGACGACCAGATTGCCGGGCAGTTTGCGTCGGCGGGCGCGCTCACCAAGGATATTCATCAGGCGCAGGCGGGAAGCCGCGCCCATCTGAAAGAGCTTCTTGCGGGCAATGAACGCTATGTGTTCTCCCTGATCCAGAAGTTCAGCACGGCCGACAGGGAGCCGATGCCGGTGCTGTCCGAACGATCCGACATCATCGTGATGACCGACGAAGCCCACCGCAGCCAGTATGACCAACTTGCCGCCAATATGCGGGCGGCGCTGCCCAACGCCTCCTTTATCGGCTTTACCGGCACTCCACTGATCCAGGGTGAGGAAAGCCGCACCCGCGAGGTGTTCGGTGATTACGTCTCTGTCTATGATTTTGCTCAGTCCGTGCGCGACGGGGCGACCGTCCCCCTATTCTACGAGGCGCGAAAACCAGAACTACAGCTTAACGCAGATGAGCTGCGTGAAGAGCTGGACGAGCTGCTTGATGACGCCATGCTTGACGAGGAGCAAGAGAATAAACTCAGGCACCAATTTGGGCGGCAATACACGCTCATCACTGCATCCGACCGATTGGACAAGGTGGCCGAGGACGTGGCGCTGCATTTCGCCATGCGGGGCTATCGCGGCAAGGCGATGTTCGTCGCCATCGACAAGGCAACCGCCGTCGCCATGCACGATAGGGTTAAAGCTGCTATCGCGCGCCTGATCGCGCAGGATGAGGAGCGGCTAACGGTTGCGCATGAGGCAGAGGGTGCGACGATAGCCGAACGGCTAATGTGGCTGCGTGAACTCGACATGGCAGTGGTGGTTAGCCAGAGCCAAAACGAGATTGACGACCTGCGCAAGAAAAGCCTCGACATTCTTCCCCACCGCGAGCGAATGCAGAAAGAGGATTTGGAAGCCAAATTCAAAGACCCTGATGATCCGCTGCGATTGGTATTTGTCTGCGCCATGTGGATCACCGGCTTTGACGTGCCCACTATCGGCACGGTCTATCTGGATAAGCCGATGAAAAACCACACGCTGATGCAGACCATTGCGCGGGCTAACCGCCGCTCGGAGGGCAAAACATCCGGTGTGATTGTCGATTATATCGGCGTATTCCAGAATCTGCAGAAGGCGCTTGTTCTCTATGCAGGCAGCGGGGGCGGTACTGGTGACGGAGAAAGCCCGATCAAGGGGAAAGACGAACTCGTCTCGGCCCTAGAACAGACTCTGGAAACGGCGCAAGCCTTCGTCCAGCCGCTGGGAGTCGAAGTGGATGCCATCATGGAGGTGCGCGATTTTGCCAGACTGCGGCTTATTAGTGAGGCCGTGGAAACCCTGATCGCGCCAGACGAACGCCGTCGCGAATTCCTCCGCCTGACCACAGCTGTCACCAAAGCCTACAAAGCGCTTCTGCCCGATGAGCGGGCCGCACCCTATCTCAAGCCGGTTGCCGTATTTCACACCCTGTCCGACGCGGTGAAAGCAAAGCTAGGTCCGGTCGATATATCTGCTATCTCTGCCCGCATCGCTGAGCTGCTCGATGAAAAGCTGGAGGGTGTTGCGATCCTAACGCCCATTGTCGAAGGCGAAACGGCAACTGGGCGCGTGGATCTCTCGGATATTGACTTCGGCAAGCTGGCCGACCTCTTTGCTAGCAGTCCAAAAGTCACTGCTGAAAAGCTTCGCGACGAAGCGGAAGACAAAGTCCGAAAAATGGCTGAGGCCAATCCAACGCGGCAGCACCTAGTTGAGCGGCTGGAAAAGCTGGTCGCTGACTACAATACTGGCTCGGTCGATGCCGAACAGTTTTTTGAGGCGCTGAAAACGTTTATCGGTGACATGGATGAGGAGGAGCACCGCGCCGCACGCGAGGAGCTGACAGACGAAGAGCTTGCAATCTTCGATCTGCTAACAACCCCCGAGCCCAAGCTCACAAAGGCCGAGGAAAAGGAGGTGAAGCGGGTGGCGCGAACCTTACTGGAAAAGCTGCGTGAACTAACTGCTGCCATTGATTGGGTCAGAGGACAGGAAACGCGCGGCGTTGTCTGGACGGAAATCAGGCAACGCCTCAATGAACTGCCGGAAACCCCGTATCCGCAAGCAATTTGGGATGCCAAAGTGAATCGGGTTTGGGAGTTTGTTATCAGACGATACGCCTAAACGGAGAGAAAGATAGCACTGCGGTTTTTCAAGTGGCGTACCTGCCATAATCTTCAAGAAACACGGCTCTAACACGATAGGCGCGACGCCACCCTTACTTATCCCAGCTGTCTTAGCCTACTTTGAAGGCTCGATGCAGGATGAACGCTGACTGATACCGGCGCTTTTTCTGCGTGGGCATTTTCTTGAGCCGGTCGCCGCTGCCCATTGCGGCCTTCTTTCTGGCTTTCCTGACAGTCCCTCCCATCCCTTGCAACGGCATGCGCCGTCTTTCCGCTTTGCCCGCCCCTTCGGGGTGCAAGGGCTGTTTTGGCCTGCCTCTCCGGACGCCATCAGGCCGCGATGGTCGCGGCTTCAACCGGCAAAAGGAGAGAAACCATGTCACGCACGACCAAATTCGATGTCCATCAGGAGATCACCAACCGCATCGTTGATGCAATCGAAACCGCAGGGGAATTCCGCCTTCCTTGGGTCAGCAACAAATCGGGAAGTTTCGCCCGCCCCGTCAATGTCGCATCGCGCAAACCCTATAACGGCGTCAACATCGTCAGCCTTTGGGTATCTGCTCTTTCCAGCGAGTTTCCTTCAAATATCTGGGGTACGTACCGCCAATGGCAGGAGCAGGGATGCCAAGTCCGCAAGGGCGAGAAATCTTCCCTCGTCGTCTTCTACAAGACCATCGATGTCGAGCAGGTCAACGACCGTACAGGCGAAACCGAACAGGCCGAGCGCATGTTCGCCCGCGCGAGCTGGGTCTTCAACGCCACGCAGGTTGACGGCTTTCCGATCGAGCAAAACGATATTCCGGATGCGCCGCTTTTCGATCCGATCGCCCGCGCCGAATCCTTTGTCCGTGCCACTGGTGCGGTTGTTGAGGAAACTGGCGACAAGGCTTGCTTCATCCCCTCGCTCGACATCATTCGTATGCCGGAACGTCGCCGCTTCACCGGCACCGATACGACCACGCCCGCCGAAGGCTTCTACAGCACCATCTGCCATGAGTTGACCCACTGGTCGGGGACAAAATCCCGCCTCGATCGGGATATGTCCGGACGCTTCGGTTCCGAAGCCTATGCCGTCGAGGAACTGGTGGCCGAACTTGGCGCAGCCTTCCTGTGCAGTGATCTTGGCATCACGCCGGAGCCGCGCGCCGATCATGCGCAGTACATCAAGAACTGGCTTGAAGTCCTGAAATCGGACAAAAAGGCGATCTTCACCGCCGCGTCGAAAGCGTCCGAAGCCGCCAACTGGCTGCAATCCTTGGCCGTCAGCGACATCGTGGAGGATGCGGCTTAGGCCGCATCCATCCCCTATGCAGCGCCCGTTACGATCGGCAGCTTCTCAAGATGCTTGTCGATTGTCTCGACAACTTTCCCATCCATCGGCAGATGGGACTTCTCCGATGCCCATTGATCCATGAACAGGGAAACCGTTTCCTTTGCAGTATCGGTCACAAGCTTGCGGGGCAGGGCTGCCTTTGCGGCAAGGTGTTCCAACTCGTCAATCGTATAGCCCGCAAAATCCTTTGTCCGACTGAATGTCAGGGCGGATTGATCGTTCGGAATATACGGGATCGTTGAAACGAAATCATAGGCGGGCGAAAGCCGCGCATGACGCCGATCAGGATAGATCAGCGACCAGTTTTTAAGGTGCATATCGCCGTTTCCGATCAGGACGTTGAACGTCAGACGGCGGATGAATTCGGCAATGTCATCGTGATCAGATTCGGCGGCGACGACGGAAATCAGGTTCCGGAAACTGGCCTTTTTGTATTTGTCTTCCGGATAGACGCCGAACACCTGTGCGAAATCCTCGATATGGGTGACGCCGCCTTCGGAATTCCGGTCAAACCGTTCGATGACAAAAGCCTTCTGCCCTAGCTGTTCGATACCTTCCGGCATGTTTCCTATGGCGCTGACATCGACCAGATCAATCGACGGAACATTGATGCCGACCGACTTGGCAAGCGACATCATCGAAAACTCGTTTTCCGGCACTTTCGGAAATTCCCGCGAGGGAAGTTTGACGATCCAGTCGCCGCCGACGCCGCTGGCGGGAATTGTCAGTCCGCCGCCTGGGTGAGTGACCGCCGAAAATTTAAGCTGCACTCCGGCAAGGGAGAAGCGCAAGGCATCTTCCGCCGCCGCTTTCGCAATCTCACCTTCCGGCTCGTCATAG
Source organism: Falsochrobactrum ovis (assembly GCF_003259955.1). Taxonomy (GTDB): domain Bacteria; phylum Pseudomonadota; class Alphaproteobacteria; order Rhizobiales; family Rhizobiaceae; genus Brucella; species Brucella ovis_A. The sequence continues at coordinate 16,313 of NZ_QLMK01000023.1, read as the reverse complement.
GCGGCGTCCGGCCATGCTTCGCCATCGGCTGGCGTTACCGTGATCGCGCCGGGTAAGTCTTGCCCCAAGACCCACAGCAGGAAAAATTCGCGATCGGCATGAATCCCTGCCTTCTCCGCGAGGTATTTGCGCAGATGCCCTTCCGGAAGCAGATTGGAAAAGAATGGCATCAGCCTGATTTTGTACGGCCTGAAATCCGTCAGCAGGTCGCCGAACTGGTCCTTGAACCGCAGGCCAAGGGTCGGGCGATCGGGGTTTCCGACATAGGCCTCATTGAATGCGAACAGGGTCCGCTCCCCACCAACATAGGTGATGGTGCCTATCTCCTGATCGTAAAGTCGGACGGTAAGAACGGAAACGTCAGGCATCGTCGTCCTCATCCAGTGAGTATGCGGGCCGTGGTGCATCCGGCTTTTCCGATGGCGATGTCACGGCGGATGTCTGACGGATAATCGAATGAACCGCTGGCAGAGCCTTGCGCGGCACCAATGCGACTTCCAGATCAAGGGCGTTCGCAATGGCGATCAGGCTGGACAGCCGCAGGTCAACACTACCGGATTCGATGCGCGATATCTGCGCTTGGGGCACACCGGCAAGCTTGCTCAGGACGCGCTGGCTCAAATCTTTGGCCTGTCGCGTTTCTCGCAGCCGTTCGGCGATGGGTTGGGCTTCATAGTTCATGCGATGTCGCTTTCAGCATCATTTCTGCTGTATGATATCGCATAATGCATCGAAACACAAGAAGGCTTTGTCGGTTTCGATATCGAAAACGGCATCATTTGGCGCATACGATGTCGAATAGGGCATCTTATGTGCTGGGGTGCGGTAGGCGCGGTCAGCGTTACCGCCCCGGTGACGGCCACCATGTTCGGCGGCGATGCAGCACGGTTTCGATGTTTTCCATCGAGGCGAGGATGTTCCGACGGTCGGCGCTGCCGATGTCGGACTGGATCAGGGCGCGCCACAGCGCGTCGTACAACGTCAGCAAGTCCGTATCGGACATTCCTTCCAAGATGATGATGGTGATGATCGGGTGCATGAAAGCTCCTTTCGGCTACCGGCACGAACCATTTCGGGCCTTGGCCGATCGGAAAGGCGCAAACGAATGGTGCTGCACCCTTGGGGCGTCACGTCAGTAGAGCAGGTCATGACCATGACCTTGCGCGTCGGAATCTTCCGGCTTGTGCCAATATCGATCGCTGGCCTGAATGGATCGTCCGCCGTGACGAAGAGGGGCTGATGGTCCCGATTTTCTTGTCATCTATTGGAGCGCAATGTCGCCCGTATGGGATTGAGTGGCTTCCTTCGATCCGCCTGAATTCCTGACCACCACGGTTCAGCCGTCAATGCACTGCCCGCGCCGGTTCGCGTGCCGCTCACCCGTGTTGTGCATGACGTCCGCCCCTATGTGCCGGTCTTTCGGAAAGGCGTAACGAGCCAACCCAAACCAAAGGAGCAACATCATGGCACGCAACAGCAACAATCAATCTTCCGAAACCAAAGCCCCCGACTTCATCGCGTGGCAGGTCATCCAGAAAGGCGACAAATCTGTCTGGCATAAGGTCGGAGCCTCATGGCAGCACAAGGATCAAAAGGGCATGACGCTACAGCTTGATGTCATCCCCTTGGGCGGGCGCATCGTTCTTCGTCATCCGCAGGACAGTGCCGAAAACACTTCTGCAAAAGCGGGGCGATCATGATCGCCCCCATCACCACCATGATCGATTGGCAGGGTATTCGTCTGACAGTCTTGCATAAGCCGAACTGGACGGGCTGCGGCTTCGACCACATCGAAATCACCAGTCGGAACCGCGCACCCTTTCCGATATCGGAAACCGGCTATCGCTCGCACTTTCTGCATGGTGACGAGATCAGGCGATACGGTGATGCGACGGCCTATGTGCAGGCATGGCTGGACGAGGCCGGTCACACGACGGCATGGCAACGTATCGATCAGGAAACGCGGCAGCTCACACTTTTCTGAAATTCCGATCGGTCTTGCAGGGCGCAAGGCCGTCCGATGCGGGCGCAGGGCGATTCATGGCGCGCCGCAATGTAAGGGCGCTGATGTTGAACGTGGCGGCCACACTTTGGCGGGATTGTCCCGCTGCGATCATCGCCGCTGCTTCCGCCACATCGACGGACGACAACTTGCGCGGCCTGCCCAGCCGAACCCCGCGTAGCTTCGCGGCCTGTAATCCCGCCTTCGTCCGGTCGCGGATCAGTTCGCGCTCGAACTCGGCCAGTGCGGCAAGAATATGGACGTAGAACCGTCCGCCCGCGCTTGTCGTGTCGATTTGCTCGCGCAGGGAAGAAAGCCCCACGCCACGATCCTGCAACACTGTGATCGTCCCGATCAGGTGGGTAAGGGATCGTCCCAATCGATCCAGCCGCCAAACAATTAGATGATCGCCGGACCTTGCAACAGCCAGTGCTGCGGCCAGACCCTTTCTGTCTGCCTTGTTACCTGAAATGCCGTGATCCTCGAAAATTTGGACGCAACCGGCTTCTCGCAAGGCGCGGCGTTGCAGGTCGGAATTTTGCTCGGTGGTGGATACACGGGCATAGCCGATGCGCATGGAGCAACCGTTCAAAATGGGTTGTTTTTGAACGCATGGTTGCTTCACTGATTGGGGAATGGGTAACACAACATATAGTCGTCGCTTCGATGTTTATTTCAATATTGAGCAATATATTGAATATGATATAGTATATAAGTAAATGACGGATTTTGAACTATAATTATATGAACGAATATTTATTGGAATTAATTACTACTTCTGAATTTAATAAAATATGGATGATGATTATCGGTGCTGCTGCATGGGGATGTCTTCTCGGAGTGATGAGAACTTTGGCCGTGCAGGAATTTTGCGCTAATCGCCGTGCTGAAAGAGATCGAGAGCGATGATGCGGACATTCGGCGGCAAGAACGGAAACATCGTTGCCATGTTGATGGGGACGGTCGCGATGGTCGGCATCGTCGGGGTTTCGGCCATGAACATGATCGGCGGGCCGATCACCACGGCGGCCAAAGTGACCCACCAGAACATGGCCCAGAATGACCTTCTGATGAATGCCAAGGTCGTCGTCATGAACGCCTCAACCCGCCCGCAAATGGGTGACGAGGACGGCGATGGCTATATCGAGCCGGTTCCCTTTGTTCCGGCTTCCGACTCTGTTTGCGGTATAACCCTGCCCACAGGCGGAGAAGGCGGATGTCTTCCTGCGGATATCGGTGCAATCCTCACCGACCCGTGGGGATCTCAATATGCCTATTGCGTGTGGGATCATGGCGACCCTGCCAGTTCCGCTAACCGCATCGACGGCGAGGACAGCACATCAGGCGCGGTCCTGGCGATCATATCGGCCGGACCCAACAAACGCTTTGAAACCCCCTGTCTGCCGTATGACGGCGACCCCGAAACCAACGACATCGCCATCGACCCGCGAGGTGTCGGTGACGATCTGGTGCAAATCTACACCTATGCCGCCGCCGTCGCGGGGTCGGGCGGCTTGTGGGAGCTGAAAGACGGCGAGCCGACAACGGCGGTGATCGACAAAAAGCTTGAGATCGGCGACGTCGCCGGCGGCACCGGCTTTGCCTTCGATACAGGCACAGGAACGGGAGAATTCCCCTATGTGAAGGCGGATTACCTTGCCTCAAAGTCGGGCGGCGGCACACCGGTCGAGTTCATGGACAATATCGCCCTGGCCGGAAAATGGCTTTCAGGTGACGGTCAGGACGAGGGGCTTTACGTCGATGCCAACGGCAATGTCGGAATCGCCGCAGGCAAAACGTACCAGATCGACGGACAGGACTTCCTCGGCGTCGGTGGTCAGGAAGATTCGACTGTTCTGGGACTGGGCGCAGTTGCACATCGGGGTTCTTCGACGGTTGTCGGATTCCGCGCAGGAAGCGCGGCGACAACAGGGGGCGGTCTTTCCTTTTTTGGAGTGAGCGCCGGAGGTGACACGACGGGGAATCTCAATGCCATATCCGCATTCGGGGTGGAAGCCGGACGCTACAACAAAGGGTCTACCCAATCGGCCTTCGGTGCGCGGGCCGGATATGAGAATGAGGGAAATTCTCAATCGGCTTTCGGCAATAATGCCGGACGACGCAATACGGGTGACAATCAATCCGTTTTCGGAAGCGGAGCCGGAACCGACAATACCACGCTCGGCCAATCGGCTTTTGGGGTGAACGCTGGAAAGAACAACACCGGAAGCCATCAGTCCGTCTTCGGATACACCGCAGGTTCTAACAACACAGGCGATTATCAGGTGGCTTTTGGCCGACAGGCGGGGAATACGAATTCAGGAAGTTTTCAGACAGCCATCGGCTATATCGCGGGTTCACAGAACACAGGAAATTTTTTAACCGCTCTTGGTGCACACGCGGGGCGTAACAATACGGGTCATAATGTCGTTGCTATCGGCTACGGAGCCGGACGTGATAACACCCTCGCCAATCAGTTCATCGTCCAGCAAAGCAACGTGAGAGCGATCCCGCTCATCCAAGGGAATTTTGCTACCGGGCGCGTCGGAATCGGCCGCTCTGATCCGGCCAACACATTGCATGTCGCCGGAGTCGTCCGAACGGACGACAGGTTCATTTCACGCCCTCCGATCGACAAAAATGCACAGGATAGAGCGATGTTTTTTGGCATCTTTCCAGATTCTGTGAATACGGCGAACGGGTGGGACGCCGGCGATATTGCCCTTGGCCTTGGGGGTGGTGCGAATAGCGGCACCAACACACTACGGATTCTCGGGGATCAGAGCCGCCGTTTGAATGTTCAGGTGTTCAATGGTGATCTTTCCGTACGGCTCGGCAAGGTCAACGCGCCACAATATTGCGACCAGACAGGCGCGAATTGCATCACGTCCGCGGGCCTGGGGAATTTGAGCGATATCGGAGATCTGTCATGCTCGGCCGGTCAGATCATAAAATGGCACAGTTCCGACGGTTGGGTCTGTGCGGGCGATAATTCGGGCGGCGGTAACGACGATCTCGGCAACCACACTGCAACACAGAATCTTCGGCTTAATGGAAACTGGTTGTCAGGTGATGGTGGGAACGAAGGTGTATTTGTCGCCTCTAACGGCCGTGTGGGAATCGGCATTACGGAACCTGCCGATTACCTACACGTCAAGGCAAAGGGTCTTATTAACGGTAAGACGCCGGTCGGTCTGACCGTAGAGGCCGAGGGAGCATTATCACCGACGATTACTTGGTATAGGACACACAGTTCCGGAGCTCGCTATTGGCGAGCCCGCACTGCTAGTTGGACGTGGCTTCTCGAAGCTATTACCGACGATAAAACCGTTGCAACCCAAGCTATAGAGATAAAACGACAGCCTGCCTCATCTGCAATAACTTACGTATCATTTCCCAATGGAAACGTTGGGATTGGGACCAATAACCCCACACATAAAATGCATCTGGAAGCGTCAAACACAACTTCAGCGGGTTTGGCAGAGGGTGTCCGGGTGACAGATCCATCAGAGAGCACAAGCGCCATTCTCAGGACCGGGGGTGGTTTGAGTTTGATCCGTCCGGGAACAGCCACAACTAGCCCTAACACCAACGGATTTATCGATTTCTCCGCATATCCTGATTTGTATCCTGACGGACGATACGCGCGCCTTTCTTGGAATGATAGCAACGATACCCTCCACCTTACCGCAAGGTCAGATTCAGCGACGCCTGTGAATGCAAATCTAACCCTGTCGGGTGGGGTAAATGCGGGAGGCCCTATAACGGCCGCGGCCTATTATCATTCCTCCGATCGCAATCTAAAAACCGATATCGAACGGATCTCTGATCCTTTCGCATTGCTCGACGGCATCGAGGGCAAGCGGTTCGTCTGGAAGGACAGCCGCAAACCAGCCTATGGCGTGATCGCCCAGGATGTCGAAGCCGTCATGCCCGATGCGATCGGCATTAACGGAGAGGGCTTCAAGACGGTCGAATACGATCAGCTTGTCGCCCCGTTAATCGAGGCAGTGAAGCAACTCAAGGCGGACAATGACGACCTGGCCGAAGCTGTGCGAACCTTGCAGGCGGATAACGACAATCTGCGCCATGAAATTCGCGCTCTGACCAAGGAGGCGCGGTGAGAATTGGCCTTCTGGCACTTCTGCTGCTGATCTTTGTCCCGGCCCACTCTTTCGCGGCCGACAGCTATCTTGTTGCCGTCGGCACAACGGAAACGATCAACGAGCATGGCAAGTGCCGTCAGGTGACGAACCCGACCGCCGCGCCGTACACCGCCATGATCCCCACCAAGACGGCGGGCGAATGGCAAAGCGTGATCGACAATCCAAATGGCCTGACAATGGCAGCATGTCCGCCAACCTATACCTATAGCTGGCAAATCGGGGGGTGGGGAAGTTGCAGCGCGACTTGCGGCGGCGGCACACAAACCCGATCCGTGACGTGCAGGCGCAGCGACGGTGTCATGGTGGCCGACAGCTATTGTACCAATCCAAAGCCCGCCACGGCACAATCTTGTAACACACAGGCCTGCCCCACAGGAGGAGTGTGGGCGGCTTATGACTCTGGGTGCACTGGTGGGAACGACTCTGGCATAAAAGTCATCTCGCCCCCGCCGGGAGCCGTAAATCTTGGAAATGGACATTCCACAGTCTTCAATGGGACGTCCTGTTCTCCTATTGGGCAAAAGGGATATAGCTCCGTTTTCCCCAGCCCATGTGGGACTTTCGGCGGTGCGCCCCGGATGGGTTTTCTCTATAATTGCCAGTAGATTTTTGAATAATGGAAACAATGTACCTAGGAAATTTGATGTGGCGGCGGTGAGGAAGTTCATAATTAGTCCTTTTGAACTCTACCCACAGTCCGATCCGCCGTCACATCAAGTATCCATGTCTTAATATTTAGGAGGAATATGCCCTTTAACTTATTTCGGACAGCTCTTGAGGACGAGATTGAAATTTTGAATGAGGTCGGCGGCGAACCCGCGGCAGCGCGACTATTCCAAACGGGATTACGGATCCTGCTTCCCGCAGCGATGCGCTCCAAATGCGAAATGGCTCCACCAACGGTCAACGACCCGCACGAGCTGATCGAATTGCGCGCCGTCCTGGCCGTGCTGATGAAAGAAAGGCGCGAGGCGCGACCGCATGAACGGCACCTTGCGCGCGAAGCGGTAGCCACGGCCGCGAGCCAGTTCAGAAACGTCACATATCGGGAGGCAGTGTTTCTCTGGCTGACCCTTGAGGGGATTGCCGATGAGAAAAAGGCGCTTGTTGGGGAAGCGGAAGAATAGGCGTGTGCGGAATTTTTCTTTTCCGAATGAGAGGCATTTGATGTGCCGGCGGTGCGGAACGGTGATTGATCGAGTGTTCTCCTGATAGGGACCTGTTCATTCTCTGCCGACACAGCCGCATCGCCGGCACATCAAACGCCTTGCAAACGATAGAATTTTCTTGCGTCCCTATTTTTGTAGGCCGAGCGTTCAAAAAGGGGCCTATAGAACCCTATATGCGTTGGCTCTCAACGCGTTTTTCGTTTACCCCGCATTTTCCTCACCTTCTGATGCGATTAGGGGAGGAACGTCAGATCGTGAACGGGCAGAAGCGGCATTTCAAAAATTCGGTGATGACATATTGTTTAACCCCGCGAATGAGGCGGGAAGACGCGTCGAAAGAGGCGGTAAGGTGATGCGCCTCTTTTTCGGAACGAGCAGAAATGTGGTCAATACCGCAAGAGAAGACGTGAAACGTGACGATCTTCAACGAACTCGTGAAGGCCAATAGAGATCACGCTTGATTTCCGTGGTACTCATCCGCCCAACCTTCATATCCCATCGGTGGATATGGATTCGGTGTCGGCAGACCTTGGCGAAAGCGTCCGCATTCATCAAGCCAGAGCCAGTACATCAACAGGTGCGATAACGTCCAATCCTCGAACGGATTATTGTCGCAATGGACAACCCATTCGGAAAAGTTGATGTCGCCTCTCGCCTCAAGCCATTCGACATAATCCCAATAACATTGGTGTAGCCAGATGAATTCATCGACGCCTTTGGCATTCTTGTAAACGCGCGCCACGACCTTGTTTGACGGATGGTTCGGAACATGGCGCAGATATTCCATAAATTTATGATGATCCATGACCTGAATATATCAGGTCATGGACTGTTACGTGTATCGGAACATATTCCCAACGGCTTCATGCTATCGGTCTATGTCGCGGTCCTTGTCTTGTTGCGAGCGCACCAACGATGTGAAGGCCCTTGTCAGATCGCCTGATTTCGGCGGTTCCTTTTCTGCTTTTTGCGGGGCAGGCGAAGGCAAACCCCGTTTAATCCCCTGCATTCCCGATGGAGCGAGATTCCGACGCGGGAATTTGACGATGCGTGGCGGAGGCGGTTTCGGATCGCCGTTGTCCTTGTCGCGGATATTTTCCAATTCCTGTTCTGGATTGGCCGCAAGGGTGAACGGCTTCTTCGGATGCTCTGCCATATTCACCATTCCTTCCATTCGCGGACAGGCAACCGCAGAATGTTGTCCGCTGCGCTATAGGCAATGTCGTCGGCAAACGGCTGCGGAAATTCCAAGTCAAAGGCCTGATGCAGTCCTTGGCGCAGGCCGATACGGGCATAATCCTTGGTCAATGTGGCCGCGTAGTCGCACCGCTGCATGTGCCGGAAATGGTCGCGATAATAGTTCGTCGGGATGAAATACCCGCCGACCGCCGCCGCTTTGCACAATTCGTCAAACGTCAAACGCAGGCCGACTTTGAACTTCGGATAATCCCTGTCAGGCATGTGCAACATTGCACTCTCCTTCTGGCTGGTGTTGCGTGTCATAGTGAAGGGGAGGGAAGCGGCGTACCGCTTCCCGATAGGTCAGGTGCGGAGATTCCGACCAAGATCGCGCAGGTTCTCATCCATGAACCACGGCGTCCGATAGCTCTGGATCGGGTTCAAATTGTCGATGAACAGCAACTGCTTGCCGCGCGGCAGGCGCATCAGCTCGTCCGGATAGGCCAGCTTGCGCATGGCCGCCGCCGTGGTGTCGGAACTGGTCGTCGTCTCCGAATGGCTGGCGCTTTTACCGCTGGTCGATCCGATCGCCCGCGAGATTGCCGAGCTGACGTTCCAGACGGTTGTTTGTCCGCACAGGGCAGAGAAGTAATCCGCCGTCATCCGGTCACGGGAACCGAAATACTGGACGAGGCCCGCATTGCTGATGAAGGTTTCCCACCCGTCACCGTAGATGCGCTTGAGCTGGGAAAGGTCTTGCACCACGCCCCAAAGCTGGATGCCGTAACCTGCCATCAGCCCGAACGCCTGTTCGATCATCGATAGACGGCCAAGGGCGGGCAGCTCATCAAGGACAAACAGCACAGGATGTTCCGGCTGCACTTCAATGTTGCGAGCGTTGACCGTGATCGCCAGTTGGATCAGCAAGCGCAGCCATCGGCCAAACGCATTCAGCCGATCGGAAGGCAGGACAAGATAGACCGTCATCGGTTTGGATTTCAGTTCTTCGAACCGGAAATCCGACACCGACAGGCTTTCGCGGATGCGTGGGCTATCGAGGAAATGCGTCTGCGATTGCACCGTGGCCGTGATGTTGGCGCGCAGCTTGTCATCTTGCTGCAAAGCTCTTGCGCCCGCGCTCTTGATGAAGTGGTAGGGCGATTGCAGCATCAGTTCGTGCAATGTCTGCATATCGTCGCCGTCGAGCAGCAATAGGTCGCGGACACGGCCAAGGTGGCGGTTCCCGGCCTCATCCTCATGTGTGGCCACATGGCCGATGATGCCCTGAATCTTGCCTTTGGCTTCTTCGTCCCAAAAGCTGTTGCCGTTCTCGGACGGGATGATGATGGCATCGGCCAGCAACATCGCGTTTTCGGCCAGATCGATATCCCCCGGCACCAGCAGATCGAGCGGGTTGAACCGGGAAACGGAAAGGCCTGCGCTCACCGTGATACCCCACGGATCAACGACATGGACATCTTGCCCCATGTCTTCCCGCCGCGCGGCGGTCATCATGGCGTTTTCGCCTTTGGGGTCGATGACGATGACCGAACCCGGATAGGTCAGCAGGTTCGGAACAATGGCGGTCGTACCCTTGCCCGATCGGTTTGGGGCGCAGGTCAGGATATGGCGGTCGCCCTTGTAACGAAGCGGCAGCTTGGCACCGTCTTCATGACGATGACCAAGACGAATCCCGTCCGTTCCGATAACATCATTGTTGATAAGGTGATCGTTGTCGGCCCATTGCGCTGATCCGAACGTGGTCGGCATTTCGGTCAGGCGGGTGACGACGGAGCGCAGCCAATACCCCAGCCCGATTGCAAAAGCGGCAACACTGGCAATGGGCGTCAGTCCCCATCCGACCGCCCCGTTATCGAGATAGACGACAAGGAAAAGCCCGATCGCCAGAAGGGCGAAGACGAATAACCGGAAGGGGCGTCCTTGGGGGGAGATAAACCACCCAAGCCCGAACCCGGCGGCACCGGATGCGATGATTGCCAGCATCCGCCAATGTGTAGTGTCCGGCACTCTGTAGCCGAACATATCGCGCGGAGGCGGCAATGATGACTTCATGGCGATCGACAGGAAAATGACCAAGATAGACGCGGCTATCGCAACGGCGAGCCGGATGGTTTTCTGATCGAGCTTCATTGATCTTCCTTTCTGGCTAGAGATCATGGGAGGGACCGCGATTGCGGCGGGGGACAAGCGAAGGGTCATGCCGCCGCTCTTGCGTTCGGCGGATTTCCTTTTCTTGAAGCTGGGATGCTTGGCGCATCGACTGGACGACCTCGCGCGCCATCAGGCGGCGGTCACGCACCTGCCGTTCGCGCAAGATGTCGAATCTGGATTGCAGGGCTCTGCGCTCATCCATCTGGGCAAACACCAGACGGTCACGCTGCGCGCGGTCGCGGCGCATGGCTTCTATGGCTTCGCGTTCGTTCTGTTCGCGGATGGCCTTGGCTTTGCCGGACACGCGCTGCCAGAATCCACTCAATCCCTTGGCAAGCCGTTCCGAACGGGCGGCGTTTTCCGCCTGCCACCGTTCGTCCTGCTTTTCGGCAAGCAGTTTGCGTTCTGCCTGATGGGCGCGTTTGATAGCGTTCCGCTCTTCGATCAGCGGGTGCATCTCGTTTTTCTGACGTTGTTTGAATTGTGCGATGAAGCCCCGAAGCTGATCGTTCACCAGCCCGCGCACATGACGATGCACGTCTCGCAGGGCAGGGATGGCTTGTGGATCGCCCAGCTTCTCGCGGACATCTTTTGATTTCGCGCCCGTCCATCGACTGACGGAAAACACGGCGCCATGAACATCAATAGCGACGAATCCGCGCCGATCGCCGCGCGCTAGGAAATACCCGCGTTCGGCCAAGGAATTCCCGAACGCCTTGGCACTGTCCGATCGGCTCCATGCCTCGACAAAGACTTGTTTGATTTCGCGGGGATCGGCGTCCAGACGTTTCGCCTGCTGCCATTCCGCCAAAGTCAGGTTCAGCGGATTCTTGCCGCCGTCATGCCGCAAGCCGTTCGGCAACGGCCAATCGTGTTCAAGGTATAGTTCGCGCGACAGCGCCGTGAGGCGGTTCTTGTAGTGCGGCAGGTTGATGGCCGTCAGGCGTTCAGGGTCAATCCGCGACCAAACGACATGGGCATGGCGTCTGCCGTTCTTTTCGTGGAAGACGATGGCGCGCGGCTGGTCATCAAGGCCGAGAGCCTTTTCGGCACGATCCGCCGCTTGCCGTAATTCCTCTTCACTGGCGACAATCCCTTGCGGGGGATTAAGGCTAAGCGAGAACAGGAATTGCTTGCAGCGCGTTGCCGTGGAAACCGCATGGCATTCTTCCAATGCGGACATCAGATCGTCAGCCACGAACCCGCGTAACTCGAACACCGCCACATGATCGTTGTCCAGATCATTCAGAAGATGCGCGGCAAGCTGCCTTGCGCCCGCACGTTGCGAACCCTTGAGGATCATCTAAAATGTCCTCTTCGGTGCAGCAGCGCGCGCGAAGCTCTGTGACGTGCTTTCCGGCGGCGCATTTTCGTTGCGGGTGGAGATACCCAACGCCCGCATCAGCAACAGGCGCATATTCGCGACGTCACCGCAGGCGCGTTTGATCGCCAGCTTGGTATCGTGGTCGAAATACAGGTTGCCGCTGTTTGCAGCCTTCGCCAGTTGGTTCAGGTTGTTCGGAACGCGACTCGCGCCAAGCGTTGCCAGCAGTTCCGCCAAGGCCTTTTCATCGGCAATCACGGAACGCCGTGCGCGGCGGTATCGTGGTGCGTCTTCTGCGAACAGCAGAGATTTGATGTATGCGGCCAGCGGCATCCTGCCCGCACTGCGTTCAAGGCGTTCGCGCTCTTCGAAGGTAAGGCGAAGCGAGAAAGGGGCTTCCCGCTTGCCGTATGGAGTGTTGCCAAAAGATCGTGTCATGGTCTGCTTTCCAGCCCACGACCCGCAACATCAGCGTAGTGTTTTTCTCAATGTTCCCACTGGCAGAATTCAGTTAAATCAGTGGGTTACGAGTTTCTACGCCGCGTTTGTGAGGTCAGGGGCCTTAAAAAGCAGGCCAAAACCAAGGCGAACCCCCGCAACCAACGATACCGACAATCCCGTCGCACCCGCGGCGGGTTTTGTCGTTTTCCCAGCCTTTCCAATGGCTTGCCGCTCCGTCCATTCGAGGATCGTGCGCAGTTCGCCATGCAGTGTGGCGTAGAGTTCCCCCCGTTCCGGCCCTGGCGTCAGCACGATCTTCTCGATCAGCATGCGCAGGGCATCGGCGGCCTGCTGGCGCTCTTCGGGGCGATTCAGGGCGGCAGTAAGCCGGGTGACCTTCCTCGCGTAGATCGCTGCTGCGCTCGGCAGAATGTCGGGGGGGTCTTCCGGGGCTTCGGCGAGAAGTGTAGTCAGCTCCGCTCTGCGCGCCTCCAGCGCATCCATCTTCTCCTTCATCGACGGATGATACATGCCGTCTGCAATGGCTTCGACGATCTGCTCGATCTGTCTGACAACCTTGCCCAGTTCGGCTTTCTATGCTTCGCTGTTGGAGCGGCGTTCCCTGTTCAGACGGTTCGTCTCTTCAGCGTAGGCACGCATTGCCTCCCCTACCATCTCGGGCGACATCATCCGCTCCTTCAGGCCGGTCAGCACGCGGGCTTCGAGTTCTGTGCGTGGGATCGTGCGACTGTTTGTACAGGTGCCCTTGCTGATGTGGTTCGAGCAGGCGAAGCGGTCGGCCCCGCGAAGTGAGTAGGGGCCTCCGCAACAGCCGCAGAACACCAGGCCGGACAGCAGCGACTTCGGGCGCCGCGCGCCGTTCAGCCGATTCTTCTTGTGATGCGCGCGGACGGCTTCAGTGACATTGGCGAACTTCTCGGCGATCTCGCCCTGACGCGTGCGGACGGCCTGCCAGAGTTGGTCATCGACGATCCGCAGTTCCGGCACCTCCCTGACGATCCATTCCGCCACGGGGTTGAGCCGGGAGACACGCTTGCCGGTTGACGGATCCTTGACGTAGCGCAGCCGGTTCCAGATCAGCCGGCCGATATAGAGTTCATTGTTGATGATGCCGGTGCCGCGCTTCACGTGGCCGCGGATGGTGGTGTCGCTCCACGGCTTGCCATTCGGGCCGGGCACGCCTTCCTCGTTCAGCCTGCACGCAATGCTGCGCGGGCCGATGCCAGCGGCAAACTCGCGGAAGATGCGTCGCACGACATTGGCCTCGGCCGCGTCGATCTGGCGGTCGCCCCGGATCGGATCGCCGCGCGCATCGAGTTGTTTGACGACCCTGTAGCCATAGCAAAGCCCGCCGCCCGACTTGCCTTCCTCGACACGTCCACGGATGCCGCGGCGGGTCTTGGCAGCAAGGTCCTTGAGGAACAGCGCGTTCATCGTCCCCTTGAGGCCGACGTGCAACTCGCTGATCTCGCCCTCGGCCAGCGTGACGACAGGCACGCCGGCGAACTTCAGATGCTTGAACAGTGTCGCCACATCGGCCTGGTCGCGGCTGATACGGTCCAGCGCCTCGGCCAATACCACGTCGAACTTTCCTGCCTGCGCGTCCTGCAACAGCATCTGAATGCCGGGCCGCAGGATCATGCTCGCCCCGGAAATCCCCGCATCCTTGTAGGTGCCAACGACTTTCCACTTCTCGCGCTTTGCCTGCTCCCGGCAAATCCGGAACTGGTCTTCAATCGACGCCTCGCGCTGGTTGTCGGAGGAATAGCGGGCATAAAGGGCGACGCGCGTCATGGCATAGCCTCCTTCAGGCAACCTTGTCGAAGCGGCTCGGCCGGATCAGCACCTCGGCCGAGATGCCCAGATGGTCGTGCAACTGCCGGATCATCTCGATGGACAGTCCCCGCTTGCGGTTCAGGACATCGGCCACCCGGTTGCGCGGGCCGATCATCGGTTCAAGATCCTTGCGGGTCAGTCCCTGCTGCTCCATGCGGAACCGGATCGCCTTGATCGGGTCGGGCGGATCCATCGGATAGTTCTTCGCTTCATAAACCTCGATCAGTGTCGCCAGCACGTCGAGCCGGTCGCCATCCGGCGTGCCGCTCTTCGCGCCCCACAGCCGCTCCACTTCGGCAAGCGCCGCATCGTAATCCGCCTCGGTTCGGATGGGCTTCAGCTCAGTCGCCATGTCTGACCTCCGTCACGTCGATCCCGTCATATGCCTTGTGCGTGCCAATCCACTTGATCCAGACGATGGCCTTCTCGAAGTCGACCGCCACCACGAGGCGATAATCGTTGCCCTTGATGTTGAAGACGATGCGTTCGGCGCTGACGATGCTGGCCGTCGCGTAGAGCCGCTTCACATCCGCCGAACTCTTCCAGTCCGCCTTGCTGACTTCGTCGAACCAGGCGTCGAGCGCGGCCTTGACCGCCGGCTGGTCCTTCTGCCCCGCGAGGCTGTCGACGAACTGCCGCAAGGTGCGGCGGGCAATGATCCTCATAGCGTACCTATATCACGGGACCAAAACGGTCACAAGAAGAATATGTGAATGCCCCGGCGCGGGTGTCGCGACGAGGCGATGACCGACCTGCGGGGCGCTCTGATCGCCTATCCGAGCGGGGCGTCCAGCGGCATGAGACCGGCGTTCATCGCTGCGCGCTCCACCGCGTCGATGACGATATCGGCAGCTTCCGCTGTGCGGTGACGTCGCAGAGAAGTTGTCCGAAACCAGTCATGGTGTTCGATGTTCATCAGGACGAACTCGCGGCGGCCGCGTCGGGTGATCTCTACTGGCTTGTGTGGCGCCTGATGTAGGAATTCTTCGTGACTGCGCTGGAAAGAAATGGAATCGACAATGGCTATGGCTGCATCCTGAACAAACCCGGTGCCTGAAACCATAGGCATCACGCATCCTCGCCTGCTGGGCGCTTCTTCTGTACCCTGCGTTCCAGCGCCAGCTTGCGCTCGAACTGCTCGCGGGCGATCTGGCAGCCGAGCAGCCGGGTGAGGATCATGACCGCTTCGTCGGCGCGACTGCCGCCGTTCCGCGCCGGTTCCGACGAGGTCGGAGGTCCAAAGACCTCAATGTTGATCCTGCTGCGTTTGAGCGCCATCGTCTCCAAAAATCCCATTGCCCGGAGGGGGCAGGGACCATCGAAGAACCGCTCGTGCATGAAATGAAAGCCCCGCGTCGCACCCGTGCGGCATATGGGATACTGTAGCGTATAATAAGGATGCTCTGGAATCGGGAGAACATCGCGCAATGGAGATCGACAAGGACAGGATCGACGATGCGATTCTCGCGCTGCTCTACCTGACGCTCGACGGGGACGGCCGAGCATGGAAGGGATTCGACTGGAGCGCGATGAACCGACTGCACGAGAAGGGCTTCATCGGCAATCCGGTCAACAAAGCGAAATCCGTCTGGCTTACGGACAAGGGGATCGTCAGATCGGAACAGCTTTTTCATGAGATGTTCATGGTCCAAAGATGAGCCCCCGGATCGCTCTCCGGAAAGTGCGAAAGTATTAAGTTGCCAGCTTCAGCGTATGGCAGCAGAAATCTGAAGTGAGCCGCCGGGCGTCTGCCTTGCACGCAAGCTCATCCGTACGAAAGCCGAAATAACCCGGTTTCTGAAGCAAGAGCTAGGTTCAGGACCCATTGATTTGACGTGATGTCTATGGTTCAGAGGGCAGTGCAGGAGCCTGAATCATGAGCAATTTATTTTGGCTGACGGACGAGCCAATGGCTCGTCTTCGTCCTTATTTCCCCAAGAGCCATGGTCGCCAGCGCGTCGATGATCGGCGCGTTCTGAGCGGGATCATCTTCGTTAACCGCA
>NZ_QLMK01000022.1 GCF_003259955.1 Falsochrobactrum ovis | reverse complement strand
TCTGGGGGCCGAACTTGGCGATCCAACGACGAACTGTCTCGTATGATACGTCAATTCCACGCTCAAGCAGCATTTCTTCAACTTCACGCAGACTAAGGTTGAACCGCAGATAAAGCCACACCGCATGAGCAATAATCTGTGGCGGAAAACGGTGACGCTTGAAGATGATATCTGATGTCTGCATCGCCAAAATTTACGCCCAACCCGTCAGGCAGGCAACTGTAGCCCAGTTAACGTGACAACACCGAGAATGGCGATGATGCGTCTGCCCTTGGGCAATCCCATCTCGCCGCGCTCCTGCAGCATCTGCATAACAATGGCCGTGGAAGTCAGTACGAAGCCTGTGCCGGCGACGAAACTCGCCGCAGTCGGATAGCCAAGCGCTATACCGACCCATGCAAGCACTGCAATGGCGACGCCAACCTGCAACAAGCCGAGTCCGAAGATCTCGCCACGCATGGCCCACAGGCGCGATGGTTGCATTTCGAGACCAATGATGAATAGGAACAGCACGACGCCGAGTTCAGCGACATGAATGATCGATTGCGCGTCGTGGAAGAAGCCGAGACCGAACGGGCCGATTGCAAGTCCAGCGGCCAGGTAGCCGAGAACCGAACCGAGCCCAACCCGGCGGAACAGCGGTACGGCAACGACTGCGGCCGCAAGCAGAACGACGACGGCGATCAGGTCGATGCCGCCATGACTGGCCGCTTCGGCGGCCTGGGTAACAGTTTCAGCGGCCATGGCCTGGTTTTCTCTTATTTTGACGGAATGCGGAATTCTGTAATCAGTCCGTCGAGGATGGTCACATAGGCCTGACTGCGGCCATTGAAGACGCGGCTCTGCCAGTCGAAAACGATGTGCGTCGTATCAGCCTTGGTAACCACTTCAAGGACTGCCATTCTGGCCTGAGCTCCGATCGCATCTGAACGTGCCCACGACCGCACTCCATCGGCCCCCCTGAGGATGCGTCCCCAGTCATTGATGATGCCATCCGGGGAAAAGGCAGCAACGAAGGCATCTTCGTCGCCCGCGTTTATCGCATTGACGGCGGATTGAAGGGCTGGCGGAAGAGTGACCGACATGGTTGTTCTTTCTTGTTGGTGAGGAGGCAAATGCGGCGGGGCGATTCCCCCGAGTTGCCATATGGCAACCGCCGACACGATTGCGGGGACCGCAAAGACGACAAGAAGGATCGGCAATTCCTGAGCCACTGTATAGCCGGCCCGCGTGACGCCAACCCACATATTCGTCAGAGCGATTGCAAACCAGACTGGAATAAAAAACTTGGCCGCGGCGACGACCCCGGAGAGATCTCCGCCCCAGAGTTTGCCGAAGAGCAAAAAGACCCCGAGCAGAAGGATTCCGCCTGCTATGACGAGAAGCATGTGCATGCGTATTTTCCTCCATCCTCGGTGCGTGACCGAAAAGTTGATTGAAACCGGGGCCACCAATTAGGCTGCAGCGTCGTTGCCGCGGTCGATCAGGACAATGCTGTGCTTTTCTGCCCAGGACGAGGCATCGAGAAGCGTGGTCAATCGCTGTGCTGCAGCTGCCGCCCAGCCTTGATCGCGCCCATCGTTGTCGTCCCAGGCCTCGAAAAACAGGCGCTCATTCGCGTTTTCCAGATTCCGGAACAAGGAAAAGACCCGGTTTCCGCTGGCGTTGCGCATGTGCGAAGCCAGGTCGGCGAAGGCCTCTTCCAAGACTTTGAATGCGTCGCCGTCGGCGGATTTCAGAATGACAGCGCGGAACTTGCCACCACCGATGCTTTTTGCGCTCTGACGGAGACGGGGGTGCTGTGGTTCGACCTCCTGCAGCCGGCGCTCCTCAAATTCGCCGGTCAGGGCGTCTGCTTCAAGTCCGCGAACGTGGATGTAATAGGGTTGCCGTGCATGCTCATGTTCAAGCGCCGCCTTGCTTGCCCAATGCTCCAGAAGGTAGATGGTCTGTACATTGCCCGCGTCTTCGAATAGATCGAAACCGAGATTCCCCGGCTCGCTGCGAGCGCCTGCTGCCTCGTCTTTCATGGCATTCAGATAAGTGGCCAATTGTTCCGGCTTCACTTTCAGCGTCACGAAAAGCCGCAACTCATCGGATGCGTCCGACATCGGTTTCTCCTTAGAAAATAGTAACGATCCCCATCGGGGATCGGCGTGCGTTCTTCCCGTGATGATCCATGTTCTTCGGATCGGCCGGCGCGCTTCATGAAAAGCGCCAGCCGTTGTCCGGGGGGAGCGTTCAGAGGCAGAACGGCACGTCGCTGTCACGCCCCTGAACGGTCATTTTACTTGGTGGTATAGCCGCCATTGACGAGGATGGTCTGGCCGGTCATCCACCAGCCGTCCGAGACGAGGAAGCGGATATAGGGGACGATATCCTCGATGTCGGTGAGGCCGGTCTTGGAGAACTTCGACAGTGCCGCGGCCGTCTTGTGATAGGCGACGGCATCCTCGCCTTCAGCCGGATAGAAGAAGGGCGTGTCCATCGGGCCCGGGCCGATCGCCGTCACCGAGATGCCGCGATCACCGAATTCCTTGGAGGCTGCACGCGTGAAATGCTCGACCGGCGCCTTGGTGCCGGCATAACTCGAATAAAATGGCGTATATGCGCCGAGCAGCGAGGTTACCAGCGTGCAGATCTTGCCGTTGTCATTGAGATGCTTGCCAGCCTCTTTGAGGAAGAAGAATGCGGACTTGGCGTTGACCGCACTCATTTCATCATATTCGGCTTCCGAGATTTCGACGATCGGCTTCTTCAGCACCTTGCCAACGGTGTTGATGGCGATGTCGGGCTTGCCAACAGCGGCGACCGCGTCGGCAAACAACTTTTCCACCGCGCCGGCTGTCGTGAGATCAGCCTGGATCGCGACCGCCTCGGCTCCAGCAGCCTTGACGGCGGCAACCGTCGCATCGGCTTCCGCCTTCGTTGCTGCGCTGTTGTAGTGGATCGCGACAGCTTTCGCGCCCTGCTTGGCGAGATCGCGAGCGATCAAACCACCGAGGTTTTTCGCCCCTCCGGCGATAATGACAGTTTTACCCTTGATGCTGTGATCAGCCATGATGTCGGTCTCCTTGCTTGTATGCGACCGCGTCATGCCGCCGCTTTCGAGAGCACATAGTATCGTCTATGATTATCCTATAAAGTTGATCATTCTGACATCACTTGTCAGAAAGTCTGGACAATAAAAGGTATTCTAATTTGGACCGCATCGATCTGTTTCGCATCTTTGCCCGTGTTGTCGAATGCTCAAGCTTTACCCGTGCAGCGGATACGCTTGGTATGCCTCGATCGTCGGTGTCGGCCGCGGTGCTGGAGTTGGAGGCTCGGATCGGGGCGAGACTTCTGCATCGGACAACCAGAGTGGTGTCGCCGACGCAAGATGGTTCGGCCTTCTACGATCGCTGCGTGCGCCTGATCGCCGACGTCGAGGAGACCGAGAACATCTTCCGTCAATCCGCGACCCCGGCGGGCAAGCTGCGTATCGACGTTCCCGGCCGTATCGGGCGCCTCATTATTGCCCCGGCGCTGTCAGCCTTCCTGGACGAATACCCGGAGATAGACATCGATCTGGGCGTTACCGACCGCGCAGTGAACCTCGTCGGCGAGAGCGTCGACTGTGTGTTGCGGGTTGGGCCACTTGCCGATTCCGGCCTGATTGCGCGTGCGATTGGGGAACTCCAACTCATCAATGTGGCGAGTCCTGACTATCTCAAACGACATGGGATGCCCAAGTCGCCTGACGATTTGCAGGGCCACGTCGCGGTCAACTATGCATCGCCCTCGAGCGGAAGAGTTGAATCATGGGAATGGCTAGAGGGAGGAGCGTTGCAATCCACGCCCATGCGCAGTCGTGTCACTGTCAACAGCGCCGAGGCCTACATCGCCTGCTGCCTGGCCGGTCTTGGCCTGATCCAGATCCCAGCCTATGACGTCAGGCATCACATCGAAGCGGGCGAGCTCGTTGAGGTGATGTCCAGTCACCGCGCCGAGCCGATGCCAATGACGCTGCTCTACCCGCACCGTCAGCACCTTTCGCGCAGGCTTCAGGTTTTTGCAGACTGGCTGGAGACGCTGTTGAAGCGAGAGCTGCGGTGAGCGGACATCATCTCGCGCATCGCGGTCGTTCCATTGCTGTTGGGTTAGGGGTGGCACCCTTCTCCACTGGCACCTTCGGGTTCCGCTTCCGACCTCTGCGCTGGGTTTCCAGTCGGGGCTTGTTTAAACTTGATATCCGGCATGACCGCGCCCATGGTTCTCGACGGTGCGATGAACGGGCTAGCATTCCAGGCCTATGTCGAACAGGTTCTCATTCCAACCCTGGTGACCGGCGACATCGTCATCATGGACAACCTGCCGTCACATAAGGCGCAGGGCGTGCGTCTCGCAATCGAAGGTGTGGGGTGCAGCTTGCTCTACCTTCCTCCATACAGTCCAGACTTCAACCCCAGGCCTTCGCCAAGCTCAAGGCCGTCTTGCGCGCCAAAGCCGAGCGGACCGTCGAGGGCTAATAGAATACCGTCGGCCAGATCGTCACGCTGTTCGAACCACAAGAATGCGCCAACTACTTCGAATCCTGCGGATATGACCCCGAGTAAAGTGGACGCGCTTTAGACTGGCATAGAGTTGCTTCCTGTCCAATCACATTCTTGATGCGCGGTTGAAGTCGCTCCGAATTTGTTCAATGAACTCATTTCGAAAGTGTCGATTGCGTAAGCTAGCCTCCAGAATTCTTGATTCTGTTGGGCGTATGGCCACCAAGGAACGCATGGCTAATCCCACAGTAGTTGCGTCACCAAGGTCACCGGCGGTGGCCGCCACCAGACTCCAGTAAAAGGCGTTCTGTGGAACAGGTTGATCCAGCAGAAGTTTAAGGGCGTCGCGATTTTCCCCGCGCCTATAGAGAGCGGCCGCCAGAAACAAGTAGTCGGAGGGGGCGGAGACCGTCATTAAATTGATTGTGTTCTTGATAATGGTTGAGGCTTCTTCGTATTCACCAAGCGCAAACAGTCGTTCGCCGATGGCGATCCGTTCTCGCGCATTCTCAGGAAGACGAGTTATAGCCCTTGCTATAGAGGCTCGAAAGGCTTTGAAGTCTCCCTCCTGGAATTCAAGGGCCATTCTGGCGCGAAGGGTAAACCACGAGCCGGGTGCCAATCTCTCCGCGTTGCGGAAGCTTCTCCAGCCATCTTCGAGAGCAGCTTTGCTGGCCTCATGATCTCCCTCATCGGCTGCCGCTATAGAGTCCTCGACACGCATTAAGGCAAGGAGGGCCCAAGCCTGAGCGTAATCGGCTTGCGCGCCAACTGTTTCACTAAGGCACTTCGACATCCATTCGCGCTTGGCTTCCGTGAGGGTAATCATTTCGTTGAGGGTGTGCGTCACGCAAA
Source organism: Falsochrobactrum ovis (assembly GCF_003259955.1). Lineage (GTDB taxonomy): Bacteria > Pseudomonadota > Alphaproteobacteria > Rhizobiales > Rhizobiaceae > Brucella > Brucella ovis_A. The sequence continues at coordinate 24,193 of NZ_QLMK01000022.1, read as the reverse complement.
CATAGCCGGCGATCGGATCAAGAGGGAGCTTGCGTCGCTCAACCGAACGAATGACGGCATTCTCGCCAACGAGCTCATGAACTATAATGTCCACTGCGTGAAACCCGTCTCCTTTCAGGATTTCGGAAGACCAAAGTACGGCGCCGGTTCGTGCGTCTACCAATTGCCAATACACGCCAATTCCGGCGGTGTTTGTATCTACCTCGGCTGTAACAACGTAAGCACCCTGATTGCTGGGAAGTCTGCCTACATAGTTTTGGGCTTCAGAAAAATCCTGTACTCGGACCACACTATTTATGTCGTAGAAAGTCAGGGCGTCTGATAGACGTGTAGGTAGGCTGCGCGCAAAGCGAATCGCGTGCTCGTCGGCCGTTAGCGCACTCGCTGAGGGAATTAGAATCGTTGGTGGTTGCCATGCAACGTCAGCGCATTGATCGATGAATCGCAGTCCACCGTAAACTGCCGCGGCTAAAAGTGGAATCGCGCTAGCCACATATAGAAACAGCCGTCGAAATTTCCGAGGCGTAGCTACGGTCGGCTCCGATTTGATCGAGGAATCGGGTGGGTCATCGTTCCCCAAGTCGCCTTCGTCATATGCTAATAGCAACATGGAATCCGGCTTCTCTGAGTATTCCGGAATGTATCCCCCCAGAGGCAACGATATTTGAATGGGGTCGTTTCTACCCTCCGTCAGATAATACTTCTCCAGAGAAGATCTCAGCCTATTTGCGGTTGTGCGTACAATGCCGTCGCTGGCGACATCAAAATCACTTGGGCGCCCCAGCGCTTCAGTGCCGATCGTGTATGATTTTATCGTATTCGCGCGCCCCTCAATGTCTTCGATGACAACATATTTCAGAAATCTTTTGATCGATTCAGATTTCTGAAATGTTCTCGATTCCAAGATTCGCGCAAGCTGATCACGTACCTCTTGCTGATCGACCATTTGCCCCCCAGTTATATTATGGAAATCTTTGCCAAAGCTGCTTCTACTCTCTAAGACAGAGATGTTGCCCTTCCAAGCATCACTAAACTCTAAATGGCGCGCCACCAATTAGAGATGATGCCAAACGGTTGCGCAACTATCGAACATACCGTTGTAACCGTTTGTGCAGTTACGCCCACTGTTGCGGAACGGTGTGTGACTCGCCATCACACGAGAGCATCCGATATTTATTCTCTAGTAATTTTCGCTTTTGGAACTGATTGTGGAATGGCCGACAAGGCACTCGACACGCCTGATAGTGCTTATTTATTCGTGCGGCAAGTAGAGTGGAGGAGCACTTGCATTATCTATTCAAGACGTGCGGCATACCGGCAACCTCATCCACAACATAGAAATACTCCAACGCTTGAGGCGCTATGCTTGATCATATCAATATCCTCGATGAGAAGCATTTGGAGATGGTCGCCAAGGCGATCGCGGATGATCGTATCCGTAGCTCCGTCCAGGACATCCGCTCTGCAGTTGCTACTGATGAGATTCTCTATGGCGAGTGCCTGGCCAGGCTGATTGATCCGGACGGGAAGGTCTATGCGGCGAGCGAATTTGTCCCATACCTTGAGGCTCGACATGACGCCCCCATGCTCGACCGTCACATGCTCAAGCTTGTTCTTGATCTGCTTGAGGTAGACCCGAAGTTGGTTCTCGGGTGTAATCTCTCTGCCGAGAATGTGTCCAACACACCGGCTTGGAATGCCATTCTTGTGCAAATTCTTGATCGGGCGTATCTCGCGCGTCGGCTTATCCTTGAAATGACCGAAACGCGCGAATGGACCAATATATCATTCTGTGCGGACGTGATCGCCGAGGTGCGAGGTCTGGGTTGTCGCGTTGCGCTGGATGACTTCGGCGCAGGTTTTGCTTCGCCAAGGATCGTCCAACTAATCGATTTTGACATCGTGAAAATCGACCGAGCTTTCATTCACGATATCCGCCGTTCTCATGACGGTTCCAACAGCCTACGACATATCGTGGCGTTTGCATCGTGCTTTGCTCCGATCGTGGTGGTGGAAGGTGTCGAGACCGTAGCACAAGTTGAAACCGCGCAGCTAGCCGGTGCGACCCATATTCAGGGCCATTTCTTCTCGGTGCCGGTCACTGCCACCGTTGGTGTGCCACGCATTGAGGATGGTTCATGAGCCTGCGCGAAGATTTCAGCTCCACATCCTCGATCCAGCCTTCTCGCGACGACGCCGCCGCAAACGAGAAACCGGCTTCACCGGCTCTGGTGCTTTCGGGTTGTTCTGCCATCTCCGGCGCTATTGTCGGGTTCCTTCTTGCGGGGAATGTCCACTCTAGTGGCTGCCTCTTGATTTCAGTTCTAGTAGCCGGCTGGGTCGGCTGGTGGGCGAGGGGGCTTAATGACCGATCGTAGTCCCCTGTTCGGCTCCTACGGCGTGCGCTCGGCGCTGCGCTTATTCGGAAAACGCAACAAGAGCGCGCAAACGGCGGCCGGTGGCGTTGCTGAACCTGTTTTCGGGAAACGCATGCAGCAGCCTGATCAAAGCGTGTCCATGCAGGAGGCGCGGCTTTCCTATTTGTGCTCGGAACTACTCGTCCTGTTTGAGGATCAGGCTTTTCCCAAAGACACCCTACCGTTTGTGCTAGGACTCGAAAGGGGGTACCCGCGCCTACTTCTCAGGGACAGCGCCGTCGTCACCATCGACGGCGAAACCGGACACCTCGTCTTCACCGAGTTCGCCTCGCATGCCGGCGTGATCGTGGTGACCGCAAGCGAGGAACGGCTGATTGATCATGTCGTGTGCCGCCTCGCGGCGAGCGGAAATGCTCCGGGCGAAGAGACGGCGAACAAAGCCGTTCAGATGCTGGTTGGCCAGACACTCGCCGATGTGGATCGCAGGCTCATTCTTCAGACGCTGCGCCATTGTCATGGCAACCGGACACGCACAACCAACATGCTCAGTATCTCGCTGAGGACGATCCGCAACAAGCTTCGGGAATACTGGCGGACCTACGAAGCAGAAGGAGCGCAGCTATGAACGCTGCTCTCCTTCCAATCACGGGCAGTGATCCGATCACGTTGCTTTCGTCCAAGGCTTCAGGGGCCTGGAACGCACTTGAGACGCGATATGCGTCTCAAGTTACACAGGATGAGCTGGACCACTTGTTCGCTCTGTTTGTGCTTGGACTGACGAGCCCCTTCTACGCGGAGGAACGCCCGTTAGCGCATCTTGATGCTTGCCGGACCCTGATGTCGCAGAAACTCGATGACGATCGCGTCGAGCGGGCATTGCGATCCGTTCCGACCGCCACTCAGGGCTGGGTCGAAAAGGCCTATCTGTCGATTGAACAGCTGGGCACCAAAAACGGGCAAGCCCTGTTCGAACAACAACCGAAATCTAATCAAACAATCAATGCAATTGAGTTGACGCCCGCCACGGAAGCCGGCGGCTCAGGGGAGACATCATGACTGACAATACTGTTGTTAAGGGTTCAATCATCACGAATGGTCGCCGGGGATTTGTCAATAACTGGGTGACTGGCGACGGAGATACCCGTTCGCTTCGGCGTCGTTTGATGGCGATTCTTCGCCTTTCCTCCATGTCGTTGGGCATGGGCCGGAAGCGGCTGGGACTGGGTGCGCTCGGTGTCGGGGGTGCGCTTGCCGTGAGCCTTGGTTTCTCGTCCCCGGTATTTGCCGAAAGCACGTTTCTGCCCAATGGCGCGTCCTGCGATCGGCCTGTTGCGGGCAGCGGCAGTTGGACCTGCCAGGTGGCGAAGGAAGGGGGATTTGCGACTGTTACCAACGTACCAGTAGGGGTGTCTCCAATGGATGTCGACCTCGCAGCATTGAACGCATGGTCTGCTTCCAATCTGGGCACGGGCGCGATCGCACTCGGTAACACCTCGACCTCGGCAAGCGGTCAGAATGCGGTTGCCGTCGGTCTTGGCGCCAAAGCGCCCGGGACAAGCACCGTCGCAGTCGGAACGGGAGCCCAAGCCACTGGGAACGAGAGCACCGCTTTGGGAACCAGTTCTCGCGCAGAAGGACAGTCCGCCACCGCCTTGGGCAAGGGAGCAAGTGCGCAGGGCAACAACAGCACTGCGGCCGGTGAAAACGCAACGGTCACGGCTGATCGTGGCACAGCGATCGGGCAGGGCGCGGCGGTCAGTCATGCTGGCAGTATAGCGATCGGCGCAGGATCTGCCGCAACCGGCACCACGCTGGGTGCGCAGGCTTATCTGGTCGGCGGGTCCGCACAGGGAGAAATGAACATCGGCTCTCGCCGCCTCACCGGGGTTGCAGCCGGCGCAGCCGACACCGATGCCGTCAATGTCCAACAATTGAAGGCCATCACTTCAGCCGGCCAGACGCATTATTTCAGCATCAACTCAACAGGCGGCGGTAATTATAACAATGACGGCGCACAGGGCGGTGATTCGATCGCGATCGGACAAAATGCAGCAACTTCCGCCACATCGAGGGCAGCTGTCGCCATAGGCAAAGGAAGCAACGTTTCTGGTATTAATGGTATTGCCATCGGCGACGGAGCGAAGGCTTTGGGCGACCGCATTGTGGCGATCGGCAGCTTTGCCGGGCAGGGCGCAACGGGCATTCAAGGTGTCTTCATCGGCCAGTTAGCCGGCTCGAACAGCGTCGGCAATTTAAACACATTTCTCGGCGATCAGTCGGGCATGAACGTCAATGGTACCGGCAACACGGCATTGGGAGTCGGCGCTGGAAATGTTTCGATAGGAGGATCCAATGTCAGTGTCGGATATTTGGCGGGCAGCAATGTAACAGGCAGCCGGAACGTTTTGACAGGCCGGAATGCGGGCCAGGGCCTTGACGGTGACCGGAATGTTGCTTCGGGCGAGCTGGCAGGAGTGCGCACGCAGGGGAATGGCAATCTCGCGTTCGGTACAAGTGCCGGCACGGGTATTTCAAACATTGGTTCCAATTACGTCGGTCGGGACGGCACCAATTATGGCTTCGCGGTCACTGACGTGCCTCAAGCCAAACTGAACGACACAGTGGCGCTCGGCACCCGAAGCTATGTAGCGGCCGATAACGCGGTGGCAATCGGCACCGACAGTGCGGCAACTGGCGTCGACGCCATTTCCATCGGCCGTGAGGCCATCGCAACAGGTTCGGTTGCCATGGGTGCGGTTGCTCGCGCCGGCAATGGTGGCTCTGCCTTCGGCGATGGAGCAATTGCGACTTACTTCGGTGGAACAACGACATCTGGTACAGTCGCTGGCACAGCGGTCGGCAAGAATGCATCCTCCGATGTTTCTGGCGGAACAGCGCTGGGCACGGGTTCATCCGTGTCAGTCGCTGACGGCGTTGCACTGGGCTCCGGCTCGGTGGCGAGCACTGTTGCGGGCATTGCGGGCTATGTGCCGGCAGGTGCGAGCGCGGCGGGCATTAACGCGACGCAGAGCACGCTGGCGGCGGTGTCAGTGGGCAACGTGGCGAACGGTCAGTTACGCCAGATCACCAATGTCGCGGCTGGCAGTGTCGATACCGACGCGGTCAACGTCAGCCAATTGAAGGCGCTGGATGCGACCGTTGTTGCCAACAAGACGCACTACTATAGCGTCAACGACGGCGGCACGCCGGGTGGCAACTATAATAATGATGGCGCCACGGGCATCGACTCGCTGGCGGCCGGGCTCGACGCTCAGGCAAGCGGCGATGTTTCGACAGCCGTCGGCACGCGCGCCGTTGCGGCGATGTGGGGCAGCACGGCAGTCGGGGCAGATGCCGCCGCATCAGAAGTTGCCGCGACCGCTTTGGGGCGCGGCGCACAGGCGGCAGGATTTGCGTCGACGGCAATAGGTGAAGCTTCAACCGTCTTTGGCGAACTGGGTACGGCTGTGGGGTCGGCCAGTTGGGCTGAATGGCACGCCACGGCGGTCGGCCAGTTCAGCCGTGCTTATGGCTCCGAATCGACGGCATTGGGACAAGGTTCGCTGGCCCAGAATTATCGGGACACGGCGTTGGGGCAACAAGCCAGCGCCACCGGCGGTGAGTCGACCGCCGTGGGCCAGTTCAGCGAAGCCTCGCAGCAGTACGCAACCGCGCTCGGGCAAGACAGTCACGCCACCGCCGGATATACTACCGCGCTCGGTCAGTTCAGCCAGGCTACACAACAGTATTCAACCGCCGTGGGCCAGGGTTCTCTTGCCAACAACTACAACGCCACCGCCGTAGGTCAGGCTGCCCAGGCAACGGGGGTGTACTCAACTGCTGTAGGGCAGTTCAGCCAGTCCATTGGCGAGCGCTCGACAGCAGTCGGGATGGCGTCGCGCTCTGACGGCAACTTCGCCACGGCGCTGGGGCAGGAAGCCCAATCCACCGGAGAAATGTCGGTGGCTGTCGGGATGGGCACCGTGGCCAGCGGCCTGGCCAGCACGGCTGTCGGGCAGGTCGCCGAAGCGTCGGGCGACCATTCCACGGCATTGGGCCAGAATAGTAAGGCAACCCAAGTATGGTCCACCGCCGTGGGCGAGGGCGCAATTGCCAGTGGCGAAAACACCACCGCATTAGGCCAACTGTCATTGGCGTCGGGCACCTATTCCACGGCCCTCGGTCAATTCAGCGTTGCCGACGCATCCTATGCCACCGCCGTGGGGCAGGCAGCGAATGCCAACGGCGAGAATTCCACGGCCCTGGGGCAATTCAGCAAAGCACTGAATGCCAACAGCCTTGCCGTGGGGCATGCTTCCACCGCCAGTGCCGACTACGCCACTGCCATCGGTCAGGGCGCGCAGGCCACGATCGCCGATAGCGTGGCGCTGGGGCACGGCGCCATTGCGGACACGCTTGTCGCTACAACCGGGGTAACGATCAATGGTACTAACTACATGTTTGCCGGCATCAATCCGGTCTCGACGGTCAGTGTAGGATCGGCAGGCGCCGAACGCACCATCACCAATCTCGCAGCCGGACGCATCGCGGCCGACAGCACCGACGGCATCAACGGTTCGCAGCTGTTTGCCACCAATCAGGCGATAGAGGCTATCGACGATACTGTCGGCGAGTTGGATGATCGCGCCGTCAAATATGACGGCTCTATTGGCGACCCGAAGGACCTCATCACGCTCGAAGGCGATCTGTCTTCAGATGGTGGCCTGACGGGCGGAACGCGGATAACCAACCTGTCGCAAGGAGTGATCAACCAGTTCTCGACGGATGCGATCAACGGCGCGCAGCTCTGGGGTACAGCCAACAGCATCGCCAGTCACCTCGGTGGCGCTGCCTATGGCATATCGGTCAATCCTGATGGCACGCTCACGGCACCCGCTTACGATATCGCATCGATCGATGCCGCTGGGAACGTAACCACCATCACTCATGACAATGTGGGCGATGCGCTGGGCGGGCTCAGCCAGAGCGTGACCAACGTCAATTCGCGTATCGATGACATCGATAATGGCGGTGGCATCAAGTATTTCCACGCCAACTCATCGGCCGCGGACAGTCAGGCAATCGGCCAGGAGAGCGTTGCGGTCGGGCCTGAGGCTGTTGCCAACGGCGATGGCAGCATCGCCATGGGGAATGGCGCGACGACGGCCACGGGAGCCGATGGCGCCGTCGCCATCGGTGAAGGAGCGAAGGCCAACAATGCCAACGACGTGGCGCTGGGTGCGGGTTCCGTGACCCAGGAAGCAGTCGCAACCACCGGTACGACGATCAATGGTAAGCAGTATGAGTTTGCCGGGACCGAGCCTGTCGGTACTGTCAGCGTTGGTGACGAAGGCGCAGAGCGGACGATCACCAATGTCGCAGCCGGCCGGGTTTCTGAAGACTCTACCGACGCCGTCAATGGTTCACAGCTTCACGCCACCAATCAGGCGATAGAGGACCTTGATCAAGGTATTGGGGAGCTGGATAAATTTGCTGTCAAATACGACAACGACGGTGAGAATAAGTTCAACTCGATCACCCTCGAGGGCGGCGATCCGAATGCGCCGGTGTTGATCTCCAACGTTGCCGCGGGTCAAGCCGACACGGACGCCGTTAACGTCAGCCAGCTCAAGGATGGCATCGAGACGGCGAACAACTACACCGATAACCGAGTCAACTACGCGATCGAAACGGCAAACACCTACACCGATCAGGTGGCGGTGACGACGCTGAACCAGGCTAACAACTACACCGACTACAAGTTTGGCCAGTTGAACCAGGAAATCGGTGAGATCCGCACGGAAGCTCGTCAGGCAGCCGCGATCGGCCTTGCGGCAGCGTCGTTGCGCTACGACGACCGTCCCGGCAAGGCGAGCGTGGCTGTAGGTGGCGGCTTCTGGCGTGGCGAAGGCGCGCTCGCCTTCGGTGCCGGTTACACCAGTGAAGACGGCCGCCTGCGCAGCAACCTGTCTGCCACTACCGCCGGCGGAAACTGGGGTGTTGGTGCCGGCCTCAGCTTCACGCTGAACTGAGGCCGCCATGCTCAGGCAAGCCACAACCCCCGCCCTCATACTCGTGGCTTGCCTTCTCCTGCCCGGCAGCCCGCCCGCTGCTGGGCAGGAGGTTTCACATTCGGCCACAAACATTTACCGGATCAAACCGTCTGATATCGTCGTCCCGGCAGATGTACCGGTAGGCCAATATCGTCGGAGCATTCGACCGTTCGAGAATTGGACCCTGATCTGCGACGAAAACCTGCATGCCAAGCAGATGGTATGCAATGTCAGCCAGGTTATCGTCGATCAGAGCGACAAGCTGGTGTTCAGCTGGTCGCTGGCGGCGACACAGGATGGCAAGCCATTCATGATCCTGCGAACGTCACCGAACGCAAAGAGCGATGGCAAGATTTCACTGAAATTCCCCGGTCGCGCGAACCCGGTCGCTGTCGCCATCGAGGGTTGCAACGACATTGTGTGCGTCGGCAAGGTTCCCGTCGGGCCGATCCTACGCGAGCATATCGGCAAGCAATCGAGCCCGGAAATTTCCTATTCGACGACGGCCGGAGAGAGCATCTCCGTGACCGCGTCGCTCAAAGGGTTGGCTACAGCCCTGTCCGCAATCAACTGAAACGAGCACCAGGATGACGCAGCAATCTATCCACGACCGAATAATGTCCAGAGATGGCGGAGCAACCAGTCCTTCCCCTGCAGCGGAGCCTGCCGTCAAGCCCGGGAGGAGCTGGGGCCGGACAGCGCTCGTCGCCACTATGGGTATTCTGGTCCTCGGTGGCGCCGGGTTTGCGGCGCTCCAGTTTCCTGCCGTTGTCAGCGTATTTGCACAAGGCACCACGGCAGAGACACCGAAAGCAGATCCGGCTTTGCCGACAACCCCATTTGTCGAGCACGTCAAACAAGCCGGCATCAAGACCTGCGGGACCGTATTCCCGGTTCTCGGCCAACTGCTGGCGAACGGCGCTCAATACAATGTGCAGTCGCAATGGCACAATGCCGAGCCGGACAAGCATTCCGTGCAGGCGCTCGTCGGCATGAACTATGCCACCTCAACGTATTCAGGTCCGGCGGCAGGTCTGGTTTTTGCCTCCCCCAATGGAACGGCATGTGAAGGGGCAATGGTCCGGATCGCGCCGTTCCCGAAAAAATGCACCGAGATGCCTGCGACCTTACCGGCGGGTAGCACGCTCGCCAGCACATTGGGTCAGATCCCGGTCTACAACGTCGCAAACAATGGCGGGCAGGTTCTTCTGCTGCCCTCGGACCAATCGTGCATCGTGATCTCGGTCACCCAGGCGGCAGGCTGAGCTCATGAGACGTTCCACTCCCTTTCGCCGTACAAGTGCAAATCGAAATGCGATCCGGGCTGCAACGACACTTTCCCTCCTCGCGATGCTCACAGTCGCTTTTGGCACGGCAGTCAGCACCGCAGCGCCCGGTCGAGAGGCCGGAGCGTCGAGCACCGCCCACCAGCAGGCCCGGGTTCCGGATTGCCGGCCGCGTCTTCATCGAGAGGCTCCGCAAACACCCTGTTCGTCCGAACAGCCCGCGTCGCAGACCAGACAGAAGGAGCATCAGCAATGACCATACGAAGTGTTCTTGCCGCCGTGGGTCTGTTTGCCGTCGCCGGTATCTCGACGGTCCGTGCTGCGGATCTTCCCGCGACCATCTCAGAAATCCCTGAGCCTCCCGTGGTGCAATTCGAATCCGGCAGTGGCGATCAGAAGGGGATCTGGGCGGCAATCGCCTATTCAGAACGCGATGGCAGGCATGGCTTCTTTTGGGGAGCAGACAAGCGGCCGGAGGCCGAGCGGGCGGCACTACGGCACTGCGAAAAGGCGGGCGGCGCGTCATGCACGATCGTCTCAGTATTCCGGAACCACCGGCACTGGAACGACGATGATGGCAGCGGATTTCCGTACAATCATTGCGGCGCCCTGGCTGTAAGCACCGAGCCGGCCGGTGGGATGTCGGCATGGGGAGCAAAATCCGCTTCAACACGAAAAGAGGCAGAGGATCTTTCGCTATCTGCCTGTGAAGCCAGCGGTAGGCAATGCGACATTCGCGAGTGGGTCTGCACATGATCACGCAGCGGAGTTTGCAGTTGTGATGTGAGATTTGGGGTGAAGGATAAACCTGTGCCGATTGAAGAACAAACCAGGCATCATCGGAAGTCGGCGTGCACTTTGCTGGACTGCAGCGGACATTGTGACTTCGTATGTCGGTCACAATAATGTTCCGCCCAAAGATCTGCCAGACCTCATCCGCCAGGTGCACCGGTCGCTGGGCGCTCTTGCCAATCCGCACATTGACCGCACTATTCGAGCGTACCTGCCTTCGCGCCGAACAAATCGGTAACGGCAGCTTATGCCCACAATTGCTCGTCAGATCGCAGATTTGAGCAAGATGGAAGAATATAATGACGGCGATACTGTTCTCATGCTTGATGATTGCCGCGCCATTCTGCGAGCTGGTGAGGTCGGGATCATGATCCGGGTGGAGGCAGTAGACCCGCTGATGCACTGCGGCATCAAGTCGTTGGTCACATCCGTGATGACCTGGGCAGCTCGGGTACCAATTCCATGCTCCCAATGGAAGTGAGGCACGCGCACACCGTTCTCGGGCCTTTCCGCCCTTGGTCTTTAATTGTCGACGAGATCGGTTTGCACACGTGTCTCCGACACGAAGAAATCTGCAACTTTGGAGAAGCCACAGATTTGGTATTCGGAAAACACCGCGTGGCCACAGGGGGAACAATGGAGATAAGCAGATCGGCCCTTTATGACCTTGTTTGGTCTCACCCGATAACTGAGATAGCAAAACTCTATGGCATCCCCGCTGTGAAGGTCGCTCGCGCATGCGACGACCATGACATCGTCAGGCCCCGCGCCGGCTACTGGCAGAAACTGGCGGTTGGGAAGGCGCCCGAGAAATCGGATATTATATCGGTCGAATACTCGGCAGACGATCTGGGACCCTTCCAGATACCAGGCCGGTTACACCTTAATCGAGTAGCAACTCTGGCCCGCCTGGCTTCGTCCGGAGCGGGACGCGCAAGCGCCTTGGTCTAGATCAACAAAAATGTCCCGGCGTTCCTTTCACTTGCCACTCCCGATTCGACGCAGAAATCAGGCGACTGCGCGAACGCTCAGCGCGGTTACCTTAACGGAAGTATTGAATGATGAAGAAGATCAAAAAAATCAACGGCCCGACCCGGAGCCTCAATGAAGGCCTGAGGTATCAGGAAGAATGCCAGTTCGCGCTCGAGCCGTCAGTGATCCGATTGATCGAATTGGCAATCGAAGCCGGCTGGGATCATCAGCAGGTCGTCTATGCGTTGCTGAATATCGCCGCCCCGCATGTGTTGGACCGAACGATCCTCGAAGCCGAGTTCACCTATCAATGAGACGGCATACCCCTTACGACTGGACCGGCGAGAAAGTCCGGCGCCGCCAAAGACGATTCCGTGCCGCCAAGCTTGTTACGCTTTTAGAGCATGTTCTTTGAAGGCTGAATCTGGAGGGTTCTGTGAGGTCGGTAGGGCTATGTGTGCGGCATTCGCTGATCGGACCTCATTGAAGCCGGATTGAGCGAAGGCGCGGTTTTTTGGCGATATGGGGATTTAGCCGAAGCGTCGGATGTGTTCAGGAAGATCGAGCCCTGCCGGAACGTGTTAACAGGTTTGGTAGGAGATTGTTGGTGGTCATTGCGGTGTTTTCGACGCTCCTGTCGGCTGTTTTGCGTCGATGGAACGACTGGTGGTGTTGCGCTTTGCCTCGCTCAGGGACGATCGGCCAAAGCACCAGCTTCGCGGCTGCTCGGCATGCAGACGCTGATGGTTGGGCTGATGGTGCGTGTGGTATGATCATGAACTGTTTTCCCATACCGATCGGCAGGCCGGCTGGAACGGCGTCCACGCGCCGATGATTGTCGTGGCACCGCTGCAACACGGACAGCTCTGCGCCAAAGTTGGCGGCTTTGCGTCCGGTTCTACGATCAGGTGTTCCGGCGGCGGGACGTCGAGCAGGCTTCGGCATAAGGCCAGCTTCAGTTGCCGATGGCCATTGGCAAGCAGACCATAATGACGAATGCGGTGAAAGCCGTCCGGAACGGTGTGAAGCAGGAAACGGCGGATGAGCTCGTGGGCATCGAGCGTCATAACCTTTTGCCTGCGGCCCGCTCGATAATCCTCCCATCGGAATGCGGCGCGATCGCCATCAATGCTGACGAGCCTTGAATTGGAGATGGCAATGCGATGGTTGTAGCGGCCAAGATAGGCCAGCACCTGTCGGCGTCCGGCAAATGGCGGCTTGGCATAGACCACCCATTCGATGCGTCGCGTTGCTTTAAGGGTTATTGAAGGCGACCGGATTGGCTAGTTCGGCGATATCGCCGAAGAACCGAAGTTTGCCCAGATCATGGACCTGCTTCAGTTCTTCGAGAAACAAGCGCCGGAACAGGCGTGACATAACCCTCACGGGCAGGAAGAAGCGCTGCCAGCAGGCAACCCAACGGGACTGGTCGAGCGATAGACCTCCCACCGGCACGATGCAATGGATATGCGGGTGATAATGGAGGTTCTGGCCCCAGAAGTGCAGCACCGCAATGAAGCCGATCTCTGCGCCAAGATGTCTGGGATCGGCAGCAAGCTTGCATCGAGCGGCTGAAAGGCAAATCAAAGCCGCCTGGGCCATACAACACGGTCGAGGATGCAGAGATTTTGTCCATCATCTGCAGGCTGGTGGATCGAAGGCAAACCTATGGCTATCGGCGGTTTGCCACGCTCCTCAATCGCGAAAGGCGAGCCTCCGATAAGCCTGTTGACAACGCCAAACGGGTTCATCGCATTCTGGTAACATCCTTCGTTGCCAACAAAGCGGTCCCAGTCATTGGAGGCGGATGCGGAGCCTTAAATGGTTCACCCCGCCTAATATTACCCCAAACCGCGTCCACCGCTTATCTGCCTCGGCTTAGTCCGGGTTGTCCGGGTCATCGACCAAGCAACCGATCCCGTGACAACCGATATAATTGCCCTCTGTATCGAAGTTCGGTTCGCCGTTTTTGTCGTACTGCGGACGATCATCTATTTCGTCATCGGGATTATCCACTGTGCATCCAATACCGTGGCAACCATTATAGCCGCCATCATCGCGATAGTTGCTGGTCGTGTGATGACGCTTGTGTTTGTCATCTTCCGCCACGCCTGCGATAATTGCGCCAAGCACGGCGCCCGCGGCAACGGCGCCAACATCATGTCCCCGATGGTCATACATCCGGGCACCCGTATCGAAACCATCCCCTCGACCATGGTGATAACCAGTTACGTCTGCAAAGACCCCGGAGCAACCCTGTGCGACCCACACATATCTGCTATTCGGGTTATAGCCCCAAGTCTTGTTAAGAATGCAGGGCGACCCGGAGATCTGGTGAATGAGTTGCGGCTTGGAAAGTGGGCCTGCGTAACACTCATCATACTGATAATTGCGGGAGCGGCATTCAACTGTGGTCTGGGCCCGTGCGTCCCCCACAAATTGCGGCACAAACATTGTTCCAGAAAGTGCGACACTTGCCGCCACGATGGTTCTGATCATTACCCTTCTCCGATTATTACTATTGGTTTCCGAAATATTTGCGACGGAGAACGCCAAGTTCTCCTGTCTCCTGTTCGGCCAGGATCTGCAGTGTCACCTCATGCGCGATGGGATCATTATGCTGAAAGCCGAAACCATATTTGTCAGGATGGAATATCGGTCCAACAACCGACAGCACACTGCGCGGATTTGAGTGCACGTAATATTCAAGCACTGGTGCATCCCCGACTATAGCCTCAATGTCTCCATTCCGAAGAGCGTCAACAGCGTCTTGGGTACCTTCATAGCTTCGAAGATCGAGGCGTAATTCACGACCATAGATCTCTGCCACACTGCCACCGAGAACACCAACTGTTCGTCCGGGCAGGTCGGCAACCGAGTTGATCTGGTGCGTTAGTGACAACGCAGTCATCACACTTGAAACGGACGATGTGACATAGGCAATGACCGCCACACCGCACACCATCCAAAGCCCCCCAGAAATGCGGCCCAGCCAGCCAAGAACATTAGGCCGGGTAATCTTTCCAGAAGTCGCAACTGACATGACTTCATAGAAGCTCTCAGCCAATCCGACATGCCACTGACGGGGAAACGTTTCGTCGAACCTGCGATAGAAAAATGCGAGAAAAACCGTCGCGATGACGATGAATGACACAAGCCACAGCATGGCGCGCAAATGGCCTGCCTGTTCAAGACCGCTGATCACTTGCCAAAAACCACCGCCGCTGTCTTTGGCGACCATTATTCTCAAACCGGCATCGTACCAGGGCTGAGAGAACAAGATTCGAGCCGCACGTTCCTTCGTGATTGTCAGGTTCGATATCGCGGCCTGTACCTCGCCACTTTCGACGGCCGCAATCAGGGCTTCAAAAGAAGGATATTCGCGATACTCATATTGACGGCCAAGGGCCCTGGCCGATTTTTCCCATAGCTCGATAGCCATGCCGGAATAATTCTGGCCGTCCTTAATTACAAAAGGCGCGCTGACGTAGACCCCGGCGATCAACGGTCCGGATGGGGTGGCCTGTTGCTGTGCCAGGCTATTGCTCACCGCGCTGAAAAAAAACGGCAAAATGAAAAACGCGGCGAGCAGGGTTTTCGGTTTAGATAATTTCATCGTCTCATGGGGAGTTCATTCATTTCAGTGAGATCGGCGTGCACGATGTAAACGCCAGTCTGCTACAACCTCTTGATAAGACGCTCTTCTGTCTGGCGATCCATGGAGCGCTGAATATTCTCATTGTCCATCTGTTGTTGCTGCAACATGCATTGGGAATATTCGGACGTGCCGCGTGGAATTTCGAGACTATCACAAGCGCGTTGATAAGCTTCCCGGTCCAAATCATCGAGCGTCTGGCAACCCGACAGAACACTCGCTACAACAAAAGCCGAAGGTAGTATCAAGCGAAACATATGCAACATCCTTTCAGTTTTTCAAGTAGAGGTTATTGAAAGCTGGCTTATCCGGAAGGGGCAGGCCAGGCATGGCGGCCCAAAGAAAATCACAATGGACGGCAGCCAGACCAATCGGATTGCAATCATGCAATGTGCTGCTGAGAACTGGTTGCGATAAGGTGGCAAGCTCATCATCATCCGTCAAGGAAATACACGAACAACACCATCGAGGAGATTTTCGCCGTGTCCAACGACGGATACGATCCATGCTCGACATCAATGCTGAAGTCGCTGTCAGCATCACACTCCCCGGTAGAGAGTTGATAGTTGCGTCCAGCATTTCACCACGCTTTGTCTAGCTGAAATTATCGCAACAAATCCCTTAGTTCTTCGTGTGTTAACATCTTCGTAAATCATTTCGGTGCGGTCGAACATCATCAGTCAACTTCCATCAGTTTTCAGGTAATGATGTGATTCGATTCCCAGACATGCGCGAATTAATCCCATGGAACTTCCGATATGATAAACGCATGACAAAAGCGCCCGCTTGGGGCGAAACGGAAGCATAAAGAGCGCTATAATGGTCTTATAAATTCTGACGAATATTGATCCAAACAGCCGAAGTAAGGACATAAAAGGATCCTTTCGATACCGTTCAATAAAGACCATACAGGCGTGATCTCGGTCCCTGCGGTAATAATATGCAAGCGACAAGCGCGCGGCAGGCAGAGTCTCATATGCAATAGCATGAGGAGTCCAACCGGTTCTGGCCCCCAATTTTTTCGCATCCTCATAAAGACGCCAATCTTCTCCTCCTGCCAACCCAAGGGCGGTGTTGAATCTTAGCCCGGTCTTGCGGAAGAAATGAAGGTTCCCCATCCAACTGCCTGTCGCAATTTTCAGAGCATCGGCTCGCCCCTCATTACGCCGCTTGATACAGCGTTTTTCCACGCGCTGATTGTTGTCATTGACAGCGGCCCAGACCATTCGCTGCCACCAGGAGTAGGACGGCTTCAGCGGCGCCAATCGGACCGGCGAGCCTACAATGTCGAGATCATGCAAATCACGTTCTTTTAGCAACTCGACCAGCCAATGCTCGTCCACTTCCTCGTCGTCATCCGCAAATGTCAGAATATCAAAGCCGTTCTCGGTTGCAAAACGGAGAACGTGATCTCTGGCGCTTGCGATCCCCAGCACGGGCTCGATAAGATACGTAACGTTATGGTCTGTTACTTGATCGGCAAACTTCCGAATTATCTCGGTCAACGTTGTAACCGAATTGTTTTCAACGATGACAAAATCGATGCAGGCGTTTTCTGGCAGCTTCAAATTGCTATAGCTCAACAAAAGCCTTTCGAGCATTTGCGGTCGGTTGCGTGTCACCGTACCCACGGCGATCCTTCGTTTTTGTGAAGTATGACAATCCGCGTGCTCCATAGAATTCATCCGAACGCCGCTTTCCGGAGCGTTGCTATCCATCCATTACAATGCCGAATGTTACGTCGAGGAAGAAGGAGAGGATCGTCTGAAGCAGACGCTCTCGCCTTGCGTGTTGTTGTCGCGAGCCGAAAATCCGCTTTGGCGACCATATCTCGGATGTTGCGCGAGACATTACCATAAGGATAGCAAAAGGATCGCACCTGCTGGCCCGTCAAATCCTCCAGTTGTAGCTTTGAACGCTTTATTTGCCTGAAAGATTCTGCCGGGTCGACGTCGGTGAGAGAAACATGGTCAACAGTATGTGCCCCAACTTCATTTCCCGCTCGCGCCCATTCCAGAACCTGCATTGTCGACATGCAAGGTGTGTGCGGGATCCCGATAGCCTCATCCCATCGGTTATAGCCCCCAATCTCGCCACTTACGAAAAAGCAGGTGGCGGTAAAGCCGAGTTCGCTGAGAATGGGAAGCGCGTGTTTGTGGACATTTTCGAAGCCATCATCGAACGTGATACCGACGACACGGCCTTGCTTTTGGCCATTGATATACGGGGCAAGTTCCTGGAGCGACAATCCCTGGTAACCAAGCCGGGCTAACCACTGCATCTGGGATTTGAAGTTTTCAGGTGCGACGTTGAGCCCGCGAAAGGGTGCGCCAATTTTCGGAACGCTGGCGATTTGATGATACATAAGGACAGTTTTCGCCATTCTCTAAAAATACGCCTTGTTGTGGAAGTGGAGGCTGAGGAGTGCCTCATAAGTCGACGAAATCAGTGCAGGAATCTCTTCTTTCGTTATCGGATTTCCGGAAATAAAGGCGGAAACAATTTCTGATGTGCGCTTCAGACGAAGAGCAATGTCGATGTCGGCCTGATAATTCCGGGTTGAAGAAGTTGTCATTATTTTACCTGGACCAATTTGATTTTTACTCTAATCTTGTGCTTGCCTTGCTGTGACAGCATTTAGTTTTGGATTCTCTTGAACAACTCTCAGGATTCTTGCATCGCAAAGCGACCAACGCTAGGTATTGGGACGTGTCCATAGGAAGGAGATAATTGAAGCTCTGCTAACCAGCTTCCAGAGCCAGTCAACTTCACAAAAATTGCTGACATCAGGCCAGTGCGATTTGCACTGTGCTCACAATGCCCAAGCATCGGTTTGGGCGCGCTATTCAATATGGCAATCGATTTTTCCAGATTTGTTTTTGAAAGTGTGTGGCCAGAGCTGATAGGAAAATCTTTCAGTTGGACATTTGCGCGCTGTGCTGCAGCTGACTCTTCACGGTACCAATCCCCCTTAGCTTCATCGCGAAGATTTAGAATGCTTTTTATGCCAAAATTTTCCACTATATACTTGCTTTCAGCGTCGGCGGGTTGGGCCGATCGATAAAGGACTCCTGGAATTACTTCATTAAAATTCCCGCTCGCAATAACGTATACAGCACGGATGCCAGCCGCGACCAGCATAACAAGAATACAAACCTTCGATATACTACTAACTCGCATGTGAAATGAACGGCGCAATCCCCGTTGCTGAATGCGTTCAAGACCAGCCATCCACCAAGCTCCGTTCATCGGCCAGGATCTTACGCGCATATAGAATTGAGCGAAGTTGCTTTTCGAGCTCAAGAATGTTCCGCTTCGCCGCAAATCTGATAGTTTGTCGTCGACTGGCTACATCTAACAGATGGCGTTCGCCTTCAAGCAACGAACCACCCAGTTCGTGACTTACCTCTGACAGGAGGTTTGCCGAGGCGGACCAGACCCGGAGACCTAGTTCCCAGGGGTGAGATAGGTCTTCATCTATGGGCCTGAATACTCGCTTCCTGGAAAGCAGCCGTTTTGCTGCTTGTGGATTAATAAGATAGCCTACGGCACCATTGGCCGGTCGTTTATGGCATACAAGTTTGGAATTTCCAACGTGTCTGGTTAAGATGACATTCTTTGCCGTGAAGTTGAAAAGTTTGATGATATCCCAGCTTCTATAATCCAGCTGCAATAGCACATCGGTTAGGAATGTCTTCAAGTGCTCATTGTCGATGATCATGGCATCGTCTTCAAGAACCAAGCCAACGTAAACCCCATCCTCGACAATGTGCCGCCAGACTTTACGGTGTCCTTTATAAACGGCAATTTCACCGGCTGTTAGAGGACGTTTATAACGAAAAAAATTGGTCAGCCCATTATAGTCCGACGACGAAACTTCTTCCGCAGTGTAGCCTTGAATAAACTGATGGGAAATTCCAGTCGCCGCCCATGTCTGCATCGAACTCTTGCGCCGTGGTCCATCGTCGGCGTCGACGGTAAGGATATAAGCTTGTAAAGCTCTGCTATTGCTGACAACCGATTGCACGAAGCTTCCCCAATTTCCGCGTTAATGTCATCTCGCGAAATTGGCAGACAATCGCAATTATGTTTTTTGCAATCGGATGTAATTTGGTCAGAATCTAATATTTTGATCGTTCTCTGACATCAGATAAATGCTTTGATAAGATTGATTACTACTCTTAATATATAATGATCGCTAGAATATAGACAGGTAGATTTTATTCATAATTCAAGTTCAGACGATCCCAATCTGCCTGATGATTGCCTTTTCCGTCCATGAATTGTAGCAAAAATTGCGAATGACGCGCAGGAAATGGCAGCAAGGATTGCCAGTCCATGCAAGGAATATTCCATCGCGAGGCCACCAAGCAACGGACCAAAGAGTGCTCCCGTACCCCATGCTACGGAAAGCAACGCATAGATGCTGACAAGTTCTCCACCGTTGTAATGATCACCCAGCGCTGCGATCACCATTGTGTAGATGCCCGCAAATGCCCCGCCCCAGACAAAAAGGAGCGGGTAGGCAAACCAGGGGTGCGCGAGCGCGATCGGCCAGATCATTGCGCTACATGCAGAAAACGAAGCGAGGAATATGATGAGCATGGGACGGCTAATGCGATCCCCAAGCCAGCCAATGGGTAGTTGCAAAACAATGGAACCGGTCAGAAGAATAGTGAGAAGAATCGTTGCTGATTTTTCGGGCCAGCCAAGATTGACGGCATAAACGGGCAGGAGGCTCAGTCCTGCCGTTTCCAGCCCGGCATTCAATGCCGCTGCTGCCACTGCAACTGGGACTAATTTCAGATAATGGAAGGGACTACCACTGTCATCTCGTTCGGGCATGACGTCGCGAGGGTGGCCCAGAACAAGAGCGAGGCAGGCTATCAGGGCAAGGCCCGCTCCGATGAGAAAGGCAAGGGATTGTTGACGGCCAACCAGTGCTAGTATTGCCGGGCCCAGTGCCATGCCCGTTGACAGTGCAGCGATATAAATCGCAATCGTGCGACCCCGTTTGGCCTCGCTTGTGATCTGGTTGAGCCAAGTTTCAGAAACCACCAGTAGGGTTTCCGAGGCGGCACCCAGAGCCGCGCGTAATGGAAACCACAGCAAAAATGCCGGCACGACAGGGAAAAGAGTAAAAAGAACGCCAGCGAGAAGAAGCGCCCCTGTGGCCAATTTACGAAAACCAAGTCGTAACGACAGTCCAGGCAAAAGGGGAGCTATCAGCAAAACGCCGATAGCATGCATGGCGCTGTTTGCTCCGACGATCGTTCCCGAATATCCTGCGTCCACCAGTTCAAGTGCGATCAATGGTGCGCTCAGACCATAGGTAAGGCCAAAGATGGCGGCGGTCAGAACAACAACGAATGTGGTCATATCTGGTCTGGTCACATTTCGCTCCGTTCGCCCTGTGGCAGAACGTGTGGTCCAGCCAATCGGCTTCGGTCGCGGAATGCTTCCTTCAGCTTCCTGCGCCAGCGGCGGTTGTTGTGTTCAACCACCTGAAAGAGTAGACGTGTGTAGTCAAGGACCATTCCTGGTGTCCAGGTCATGGCTTCTGCCCGTCCGCGTATGATACGCATCATCCAGAAATGTGGATCACTTACAATGCGAAGAAAATCACGCAAGGGCCGTCCGGTAAAGCATGAACCTTCGAGTGCTGCATCCAGTGCCTGGATAACCGTCGTCGAGCAGTTGCGCGCGGTCAGATTATAGGTTCTGTCCTGAGAATAGGCGTTCCAGAACATGCCAAGCGCTTCAGGATTGAAGCGTGAAAAGGTAATTATCTGATCCGGCATGCACCATGCAGCAGCTTCCGCTGCCAGGGATTCATTGAATCGTCCCGCTACATCATTTTGATGGCCAGCATTGAGAAGGGCGCGAAAGTCGTCCGGCCTGTGGTCAATGTCGTCCAGAGGGTAGTGACTAATATAAAGATCAGGAGGCATCTCCAGTGCACTGTGGCCGGTCGAGATAACGCCTCTTTTGTCGACGGCAGCAACATACCGATCAATCAATATTCGTCTTTCGGGATCGGTTACCGAGCCGATTGCTGTCCAGACATAGACATTGAGAATGCCATTGTTGTCGAATTTATTCTGGCCCCGTTCTATCAATGTGGACTGACAATCTCCCCCCTGCCAGTTACGAGCCATGTAAAGTGGCAGGGCTGTGACGGAGGCCCCGTCGGGAAGTGCACGTAACTGAACCGCCATGCGCAGCAATGCATAACCGGATGTAAGGAGGAGAAGCGCAAAACAAAAAGGAACGGTGAGACGATGAGGAAGGGGTTTTGATGCGAGGATCATAACCGCAAGACAGACCTCGATCAGACCGGCCGTGATACCTACACGCCACCGCTTGCTATGGACGACAAAGGCCGATGCCATCCGGAACAGGCCATCGGTAAGAAATGCCAGACCAAACAGAATTGATGCGGCGATATTATTGTCCCAGGGCACATCGAACACAACAAATGCGGCAAACAAGAATGCCATGCCGCGGAGGATGTCAATCCAGTGGTCCCGAGCGCCACGTGCGCAGGCAGCCGCAATTTCAACCACGCCTTCAATGATCAGGAATATCGCCAGCGTGTCGAGCACAACTGAAAGTCTACCGTCGCCGAGATCATAGAGAATACCAAAACCAAACAGTATCCAGATGCCACCGGCAGTTGCCAGGATCCACCACATTGGCTTGAGCGCTTGTGCGCCTAGCAATAGGAAAACGAGCCTGATCATGATTTCACCTCGGCGCAGCGAGCGAAGACAAAAGTAGTTTACAGCTTCTGCACGATATGCTCTTCATTCGAACCGTCTAGGGGGCGCTGAATGTCATCGTTGTCCATGCGTCGCTGCTTTAGCATGCACTCTTCATACGTCGGTGTTCCACTCTTGATGCCGAGTTTGTCGCAGGCTCGCTGATAGTTTTCCCGTTCCATTTTCTCTAGTGTCTGGCAGCCGGATACGGCAGTCGCGGCAACCGCCCCGCAAACAAAGGCAGCTAGTCGTAGAAAACGCGAAATCGCCTTGCTCAGGCATTGGTCGGAAGAGTTCAAGGAAAAAGCTTCGTCTCGACGTTTTCAGAGATAAGCGAGCAGTGCAGCGTAATGGGCCTCTTTCGCACTTGCGAAAGAGCGCCGTCAATGAAGTCGCAACTCAGAATATTGTCCGGTCCAGACTTGCGGCCTGATGCGACGTTCAGATTGACTTTAACTGGTCCATTCACCCAATCGATACGCTTTGCTTCCACGTTATCGCCCGAAATGTGCACCTTTTGGCCCCTGCCGACAATCTCGACTGTTTCATCACTTGAAGAAAGACTGATCAGCCCGATTTCATTGACATGATTTGCGGCACTCTTCTTCGGATCACCATAGTAGATGGCAAAGGCAATGATCGTTTCATGGTCAGCGGCCAACTTTGCTGCCGCTTTATCGGACAGCGCGATGGTGACATCGAATCCCATGTCGGGTCCAGCTGCCATGGCGGCGGTATTCAGACCCATGACTGCGAACAGCAAACCAGCAAATTGAATTCTCCAGCTCCGCATCACTATAGTCTCCATCGAACCGTTATCGTGTTGCAAGTCGTCATCGCCACAATGGCTCTATTCAGATTTTACTAATCAGCCCTATATAAAAAAGCGCCGGGATAGCTAATTGAATACGGTGAACTACGTTGGGAATAGGGTTATTTTGTTATAAAGATCAAGATCCTGATATTGCCCCGGTAAAGATTGCCAGTACTTTTAACTGCATCGATGGCGTCTCTGCGAAGACGCATCAAGAAACGACATGTGTGTGCGAATGGCGGTACTTGGAGGAGACTCCGATATAGGTTAGGGTATTTAAGCATGAAGCCAATGGTTTGGCGTGGTCTTTTCCTGTCCGGGATACTAACGACTGCCTATATGTTCAGCGTCAGTGCCGTGACGGAAGCGCGTGCCGACAACTGCGATACAAGTCAGACACAAAGTGAAATCACGGCCTGTTTTGATGATGACGAAAAAGCAGCGGATTCCACATTAAACAAGCTTTACCAATCGCTCATGCACGAGCTATCCGATGCTGACAAGCAACGTCTCCGGGATGCCCAGAGAGCGTGGATCAGCTTTCGAGACAAGGAATGCACATTTCGCGTGGCACCTTATGCTGATGGATCGGTCGCGCCTTCGCTGGCGGCAAGTTGCGTCGCGGCTCTTACAGCACGACGTGTTGTTGACTTGCGCCAGCAGATGAACTGCGAGGAAGGCGATCTTTCCTGCGTTCCTCATACGAATGGGGCAAAAAGCACAGTTCCGCTCAAATCCGCGCAGAAAAAGACGTCGTCGCACGGAAATATGGATCAAGGGGGATGCAGTCAGGCAATTGGCCTTCAGAAGGCCAAAGAAATCGTCGATCGCTGTCTCGACATGTCGGGTTCCAGTCATCCCCCATGCAATGTTGAAAATAGTTGCAACATGATGATTGAGGAAATCCGGCAAGGATGTGCTACGAGCGGTGTGGATGCGCCCAAATATTGCGCTAACTATCGTTAGTCAGATAAGTCACTGTGCACTGAGCCCCAAGATTGGACCGCCGGGAATTAGAATTTTCCGGCTCTTATGCCAATGGCGGGCTGATGACGCCATCGGGATTATGCAAGGCAATCGGCACGTTATATCCGATTGCCGAGTGAGGACGATCCTCATTATAGTGTCGACGCCAATTCTCCAACTTTTCGCGCGCATCTTCAAGCGTTAAGAACCAGTGTGCGTTCAGGCACTCGGCGCGAAGCTTACTGTTGAAGGCTTCGATGAACCCGTTATCCGTCGGCTTTCCGGGTCGGGAGAAGTCCAGTGTGACCTTGTTGGCATAGGCCCACAGATCGAGGTCACGCGAAACAAACTCACTTCCATTATCAACCCTTATTGTCTTCGGATAACCAGCACGACGACACACTTTCTCAAGTGTCTGAACGGTGTTGTCACGTTAAGTTTCTCTGACCGGAAAGGCCCGTGGCTCGTAGATATTCAGGCGAAACAGGCCGCAATTTTCCATGCATCGAAAGCTTC
>NZ_QLMK01000021.1 GCF_003259955.1 Falsochrobactrum ovis | reverse complement strand
AGCGCCGCTACAAACGGCGCAACCGGATCGAGATCATGTTCGGGCGTCTAAAAGACTGGCGACGTGTCGCTACGCGCTACGACAGGTGCCCTATGGCCTTCTTCTCTGCCATCGCTCTCGCCGCAACCGTTATCTTCTGGCTATGAGCAATGAGTCCTGAGCCTAAGGCCCTTGTGTGATCGATGATCGACATTTGGCATGATCTGGCGATGCGCCGCACCATAGGAGCGCAGCTTGTCGGTAATCATCCGCTTCGGCGCGACGCCCTGCTTCTTCAAAAGTCGAGCCAGCAATCGCTTGGCCGCCTTGGTATTGCGGCGGGCCTGGACGATCTCGTCAAGCACATAGCCATCCTGATCAACAGCGCGCCACAACCAGTGTTTCCTGCCGGCAATGGTGATGACCACCTCGTCGAGATGCCACACGTCATTCCGGCTGGGCTTCTTGCGATGAAGGCGACGTGCATAGTCTGGGCCGAACTTCTTTACCCAGCGGCGGATCGTTTCATAGGAGACGACAATGCCACGCTCCAGCAGCATTTCTTCGACAAGACGCAGGCTCAGCGGAAATCGGAAGTAGAGCCACACTGCGTGTGCGATGACCTGGGGAGGGAAACGATGGCGCTTGTAGCTGATGGATGAGGTGTTCATCCAGGTGCGTATATCACAATGCTACTCACAAGCCGTTACCGTGACATCGCCCCGACAACTATCTGGCCATAACAAAGACCTCACGCGCAACCGCCACCCGCGATTTGCAGGATCTGGTCGACAAGGGTGCGTTGACGCGCAGCGGTCAGCTTCGATCCACCCGATACGCCCTGAACTGGAGGCCACATGGACATAAATAACGTATTGTTAGTAAACACATATTTTCGCGATACGAAACCAAATATAGTCATTGTTTTCGCTACCATGACCTCAATCATATGAGTCCTCAACCCCCGATAAGTAATGTTTATCGGGGGTTATAAAGGCCCAGAGGATCAACCTTGTTTTGATACCCCTGCCCTGCTCATCACTCACACATGATGCGGTTTAGCCGTCAGATCAACTCCCAGCGCGCGCATCACCGCCAAAGTCGTCTTCAAAGTGGGATTGCCGCGCTCACTAAAAGAACGATAAAGCTGCTCACGTGATATTCAATACAAATGCCACCTTACAAGTGGCGCCTAACGTCCCTACGTCCATGCAAAATACGCACAATAAGCAGATCCCTCCCCTGCTCGCGAAAATAAATAACGTGTGACCCGACAGCATATTTAAAATAACCGGCGCGGATATCGGTCTTTCGACCCCGCTTGCTGCCCTCCTTTAATCCTTCGAACGTATCGATCACATCGTGAATATACCTGTGAGCCTGCTCCAGTGACCATTTATGTAAAGAGTAAAGCCAGATCTCTTCGAGGTCAGCCTCTGCCAGCGGAGTTAGCCTATACCCATCAAAGCGCATGCTTTGACTTCATTTTGTTCAAGAAGTGCTCTCGGTCAAGCGGCTGTGGTTCACCTGATTCTTCACCCGCGATCAAAGCATCCTGTAAAGACTTAACGCGAGCTTCATGCTCCTCTAGAAGACGAAGTCCAGCGCGGACGACATCGCTGGCGGAACCATAGCGTCCGCCCTTAACTTGGGTATCAATGAAGTTGACGAAATGATCACCAAGGGTAACAGACGTATTTCGAACCATAACTAACTCCTTTACCCCATTGTACCAATATTTGGTACATGAACAAGTTCTATGATAATTCGTGGCTATGAAAACGCGATGAACGGTTGTGAGAGATCCAACAGGCGGCGCTATAAAGAACCACTTAAAATACCAAGAAACTCTGTCCATGACCAACCTACGGGTGCCCTGAGCCCCTAAGTTTCCTGCAGTTTTTTTTGGTAGAGTCCGTCACGACAATGAGGAGACGGACGTATGAAGCGTTCACGGTTCACTGCAGAGCAGATTATCAGAATCTTGAAAGAGCAGGAGGCAGGTTTGCCGACTGCTGAAGTTTGCCGCAAGCACGGGATCAGCAGTGCGAGCATCTACAAATATAAGGCCAAATATAGTGGGATGGATGTATCTGACGCCCGCAAGCTGAAGGCTCTAGAAGATGAGAATGCTAAGCTGAAGAAGCTGCTGGCGGAGACGATGTTGGATATTGCCATTTTGAAGGATGTCGCTTCAAAAAAATGGTGACGCCCGACGCGAAGCGAGATGCAGTGGCTCATGCCTGTGCAGCGCATGGAGTGAGCCAACGTCGGGCGTGTTCTGTGTTGTCGGTTGACCGGTCAAGCATGCGATACCGCAGCATCCGTCCTGACGATGCTCATATCCGGGAGGTTATGAAGACGGTGGCCGCTGAGCGTCGTCGCTTCGGTTATTGCCGCATTCACGTTATGCTCGAACGGCAAGGGTTGGTTATGAACCTCAAGAAGCTCAGGCGACTTTACAAAGAAGAGCGGCTGACTGTTCGCAAGCGTGGTGGCCGTAAACGAGCTTTGGGCACCAGACGACCGCTTGCCATGCCATCACGCCCCAATGAACGCTGGAGCCTGGATTTCGTCAGCGACGCTTTCACTAATGGCCGCAGGTTCTGCGTGCTGACGGTCGTTGATGAGTTCACGCGTGAGTGCTTGGCATTGGTTGCGGATACATCGCTGTCGGGCCGAAGGCTCAGCAGGGGGCTGGATGCAATCATCACGCAAAGGGGAAAGCCCCGAACGATTGTTTCCGACAACGGCACGGAAATGACCAGCATGGCCATCCTGAAATGGTGTCAGGATAATCACGTCGAATGGCACTACATTGCACCCGGCAAGCCGATGCAGAACGGGTTTGTGGAAAGCTTCAACGGTAGTTTCCGCGACGAATGCCTGAACGAGACTTTGTTCTCATCGCTCGCTCAGGCGCGCACCCAAATCAAAGCATGGAAGGAGGATTACAACTGCAACAGGCCACATTCTTCTTTGGGTAACATCACGCCCAACGAGTTCGCAATGAAAATGGCTCTGGAAAAACGAGCCGCATAAGGTCAGATCATAAACCCAAGACTCTACCAAAAACTGGAGGGAGCTTGGGGCTCAGGTCAAACCGCACGTCTTTTTGGCCATATCTTATCGGACGATCATTATTCTGAATAGGGTCAAGCCTGATCTTGCTTTACCGATATGAATTTTTGTTAAACGACATTAACACGTGGCAAATTTCATTTACCCTTGACCTTGCAATCATATTATAGCTCAGACAATTATGACTACCGCTCTAAAACTATCAACCTCAGAGAGCCCCCATGCCTGCTAAATTTATAATAAATCCTCCAGTATTTTTCGGAGCTATTATTATCATCGGAATATTCTTAGCTGTAGGTGTTGTTGTCCCTGATCGCGCTGCCACTATTTTCGCGCAACTTCAGCAAACTATCCTAACCAATTTCGGCTGGTTTTATTTGCTATCAGTCGGCATTTTTCTTATCAGTGTTTTGCTCATCTGTTTAGGGCGCCATGGTCGCTTAAAACTTGGACCTGATGATGCAACGCCGGATTTCAGCTTTATATCATGGATTGCAATGCTGTTTGCGGCTGGCATGGGCATTGGTCTGATGTATTATGCAGTTGGTGAGCCGATGACGCATTTTATGGCTCCGCCAACCGCAGAGCCACGCTCGGTTGCCGCAACCCGTGAAGCGATGGCGGTTACTTTTTTCCATTGGGGCATTCACGCTTGGGCAATTTATGCTGTGGTTGGCCTTTCACTGGCCTATTTTGGTTATCGATATAATTTACCACTCACCATTCGCTCCGGCCTTTATCCATTGCTAAAAGAACGCATTAACGGACCGATTGGTCATGCCGTGGATATTTTTGCCATTGTCGGCACTATGTTCGGGATTGCAACATCAATGGGGCTCGGTGTTTCGCAAATGAATGCCGGTTTGAATTACCTGCTCGGTGTGCCTATCAGCTTGGAAATTCAATTGCTATTGGTTGCAGCCGTTACTTGCCTAGCTACAGTTTCTGTCGTTACAGGGCTTGATAAAGGCGTTAAAATTCTATCCGAAACAAATCTGCTATTTGCAGTTTTGTTAATGTTATTTGTCTTGGTTGTAGGGCAAACAACTGAAATTTTCCGTGATTTTGTACAAAATATCGGCCTTTATCTTGATACAATCGTGCTGCGCACTTTTAATATTTATGCTTATGAACCAACGCCTTGGATTGATGCATGGACATTATTTTACTGGGCATGGTGGATTTCATGGTCACCTTTTGTAGGCATGTTTATTGCCCGTATTTCACGTGGGCGCACGGTTCGCGAATTTGTAACAGCCGTTCTTTTTATTCCGGCTGGTTTTACATTCTTCTGGATGACGGTTTTTGGCAATTCAGCCATCATGATCGACACCACAGTCGCCAGCGGTAAGTTGGGTGCGGAGATTACAGCCGATGTGTCAGTCGGCCTGTTTTATTTCTTCGAATATCTGCCATGGCCAACACTCACGTCCGCTTTAGCGATTGTTTTGGTGGCAATTTTCTTTGTAACATCAGCGGATTCCGGCTCCTTGGTTATCGATGCAATTGCGGCAGGCGGCGAGACCGAAACGACTACAGGTCAGCGTGTTTTCTGGTGTGCATTAGAAGGTGTCGTAGCTGCTAGTCTGTTGATTGCTGGTGGCTTAAATGCGCTTCAATCAGCAACAATTGCGAGTGCCTTACCATTTAGCATCGTTATACTTGCACTTGTCTGGTCGCTTTTCAAAGGTATGAAAGCCGACTTGGCACAAAGAGAGGCACAGGCAACCATTCCATCGCCACCAAGTGTACAACCAGCCTCTGGTTTGACATGGCAGCGCAGATTGTCCTTAATTTTGCACGCACCGTCTAAACAAGAAGTAGCCAACTTCATAAATGGCACCGCCAAAGACGCACTCAATGCCGTTACCAAAGAGCTGAACAATCGCGGCCGTGAAACCATCGTGGACGAAGATGAGAATGGGTCGATTACCCTGCGTTCCACGGCTGAAGGCATGCGCGATTTTATCTATGGTATCATGCCGGTTCAGCAAGTCGCCCCAGCCTATTCAACATTAGGTGTCGGTAAGCCAACTTACCGATATGAAGCACGTACCTACTTTTCCAGTGGCGGTCGTGGCTATGATGTAATGGGCTTTAACCGAGAGCAGCTGATTGCCGATATTTTAGTTCAGTTCGAACGTTATCTGGCTCTTGTTCACACCCCAGAAACCCAACTGGTTCACAGCGCACCGGAACATTCAAGCTCAGAATTAGGCTAATCAGGAAATGGGTGAATTGATACAAATTTGCTACTTCACCCGCTTTTTCTCAAATTCGTTCCAAGGCATGAGGCCTTCGATTTGGACTTGCTTCGTAAAAGTGGAGAGGTTTTTGTATTAAACTACCGTTCTCTCGAAGTGAGCTGGGCTCATATAGTCGAGCGCGGACTGCCGTAAGTTCCATTTGAAAGAGACCAAGCTGAGCGTATAAGTGCCAGCATCACAAGGTCAGCGCGCTGGACTTGGGCTGTCCGATCTTTGACCCGAAATCGTTCAGCAGTTTGTAGGCCGGCTTGCGCGCCTCGGGAAAAGGTTCGGCCTCGATGATGTGTCCCACGCGCAGTTCGACCTTTGCGAAGTCATCCCATGAAATTGTCGTCATGATGGTTACTGCCAGAGCGTTGGAAGATGGTGATGTGATTCCTGACCGCGGCTGGTGTTGCGCCCTCAGGCCGGGTTTGTTGAAGGCACCGGATTCGTTCGACTGCGCGCCCGCACCTGCAAGGTGATGCACACCAGGCAGGCGAAGATGAGCGCAACGCCCACCCAACCCATTGGGGGCAGCTTCTCGCCCACGATGACAGCGGCAAGCGCCGCCGCGACGACCGGCTCCAACAAGGTGATCGTGGTGGCCGTGCTGGCCGCAATGCGAGCCAGCCCGTGGCCGAAGCAGACATAACCCAGGAACATCGGCACCAAGGCCATGTAGATGCCTACGGCGGCGTTGTTCCATGAAGTCAGGAACGGCGCACCCGTTGCGAACAGCACTGGCATCAGCAGCAGTCCGCCAATGCCGAAGATCGCGCCCATTGCTGCCCGCGAGGGGATACGGCGCTGCATCAGGCGACGGGCCGCCCAAGAATACAGCGCATAGGTCAAGCCCGCGGGCAGGTCCAGAGCGCAATCCAGCTCAACGCCTAGAGCGATGGAAGCGCCCGGTTTGGCAAAGCAGACCGGAATGAGAGGCAGGGCCCAGGTATGGCAACTTGTTGACGGACCCGCCACTCGTCATATAGCATCAAAGATGGGCCTGGCTTAACCATCCAGCCTCAACTGCACCCCCAAGAGCGGATCGATCTTCGGATCGGTCCGTTTTTGTTTTCTGGGAACGGTAGTATTTTAACTTGGTCATTAACTGACGAGATCAATCTTAAAAGTAAGTTTGAGTACGTAAACAGAACTGTACCTAGGCCGCGGTTTTTTTGATATTGATGACATTATCACCTGCTTGAGGTGTTTTCGGGGAACGGGAATTAACGATTAATGAGCATCCTAAAAGCTGACTGTTCTGATCACCAGCAACGTTCCCAAGCGCTCGATACATTGGCTGCAATCCTACCCATAGATCGCCGCGATCGGCTGGCTGAGCTGTTAACTGATCAAGATGTGGAAACATTGCGTCACCTTGCAGAGCAAGGCATTGGCGAGAACAGTCTGCGCGCTTTGACCTCTGATTTAGCTTATCTGGAAGCGTGGGCCCGCGCTGCAACGGGACATCCCCTCCCCTGGCCCGCACCAGAAGCACTACTGCTCAAATTTGTCGCCCATCATTTGTGGCGACCAGAACAACGCGAAACTGATCCCAACCATGGCATGCCAACCCATGTGGAAAAGGAATTGCGCCAGCAGGGTCTTTTGCGTGTCCGAGGACCCCATGCTTCTTCCACCGTACGGCGTCGACTGGCCAACTGGTCAACCCTTACTCGCTGGCGTGGACTTGAGGGTTCTTTTACTGCCCCTTCCCTGAAGTCTGCGATCCGCCTTGCTGTCCGAGCCATCAATCAGCCTAGAACCCGCAAGAGCGCCAATGCCATCACCGCCGACGTTTTAACAAAAATGCTTGCTACTTGTGATGGCAACGATCTTCGCGCTCTGCGGGATCGCGCCATCTTAATGGTGGCCTTTGCCTCTGGTGGCCGTCGCAGAAGTGAGATAGCCGGATTACGCGTCGGTCAGCTCATTGAACAAGAACCGATTACAATCGATAACAGCCCTTCCCTGCCCTCTCTGGCCATTCATCTGGGCCGGACCAAAACCAGCTCCGCGGATGAAGATGCTCTGGTTTACTTAACTGGCAGACCGGTTGAAGCACTGCAAGCTTGGTTGAAAGCTGCCAACATTGCTCACGGTGCTGTGTTTCGCAAAATTGATCGCTGGGGCAATGTTTCGGTACGCGCCTTAGAACCCAGCGCTATTAATGCGATCGTCAAACAACGCGCCAAACTAGCCGGACTTGAACCACGAGCTTTCTCAGCACACGGCCTACGGGCGGGTTATCTCACGGAAGCTGCCAATCGCGGCATTCCTCTTCCCGAGGCCATGGAACAATCCCGCCATCGCTCTGTTCAGCAAGCATCCGATTATTACAACAGTGCCCAAAGACGCTCAGGACGGGCAGCGAGACTGCTGTAATCGCTTTGGAGCTTAATTCCCGACTCTAGGTGGAAGAATTGCTCCACCTTCAACGGAATCATTAATAAGATAATGGCCCGTTTGTTCTCATCTGAGAACTGATGCTCGCCACAATTAAGGGGGACTTCCCAAAGCTTTTCAGTTTATATACGGGATATATTACTGTTAACTTTTCATTAACATTAAATCAGTTGACGACTCACCTTATTCGAGCCATTCTAACGCTCATTATGCCAAATAACTGGTTAGAGCGTTTTTAATGGTCATCACCGCCAATATTATAAATAGCACGAATAATAACGATAAGTCGCTGACCCGCTTGATCGAGACCGATGCCGATATTCTTAGCGCTCAGCTCGGACAATTACGAGCGCGCGCTTTTCCGCCTCTAGCTCAGAAAGAATTACGGAAATTTGCACCTGGGGAAGCAGCAAAGCTCATAGGAATCAGTGATGCGTATTTGCGGACTTTAGCGAATGATGGCGTAATTAGTGGTACTGAAAAAAACGCAGCGGGTCGCCGTCTCTATACACTTGAGCAAATACACACAATCCGCCGACATCTTAGCAAAAACAAACAAAGTTATAACAAGCACCGTAGATCAGCGGACCGCCTTCAAACAATTGCCGTGACTAATTTTAAAGGCGGCTCTGGCAAGACGACAACAGCGGCTCACCTGGCTCAGTTCCTTGCTCTTCATGGATACAGAGTACTCGCTGTCGACCTTGACCCGCAGGCATCTTTATCTGCTCTTTTCGGCATTCAACCAGAATTTGATCTTGAACCGAACCAAACATTATATGGAGCAATTCGTTATGATGAAAATCAGCAGCCTTTGAGCTCCATAATTCAGCCCACTTATTTTAACGGCCTTCACATTATCCCTGGCAATCTTGAATTGCAGGAGTTTGAACATGAAACGCCTCGGGCTCTGACCTCATCTTCACGCTCAGCAGATAAACTCTTTTTTACTAGAGTTGCATCTGCACTAAAAAGCGTAGAAGACAATTATGATATTGTAGTTCTCGATTGCCCTCCCTCACTTGGTTATCTGACGCTATCGGCTCTTTGTGCCGCAACATCAGTTCTGGTCACGATCCATCCTCAAATGCTGGACGTTGCATCCATGAGTCAGTTCCTTCAGATGACCGCCGGGTTATTTGATGTGGTAGAAAAAGCTGGCGGCAACGCTAATTATGATTGGTTTCGTTATGTACTAACTCGTTTCGAACCTAACGATAGTTCCCAGTCTCAGATTGCCGGTCTTCTTCGCGGACTGTTTGGCGATCGGGTTCTTACAAGTTCAATGGTGAAATCCGCCGCCATTTCTGATGCCGGTATAACCAAGCAAACCCTGTATGAAGTGGGTAGGGAGAACTTTCATCGCCAGACTTATGATAGGGCAATGGAATCGCTCAATGCGGTAAACCAAGAACTGGAAGAACTAATTAGAAGTGCCTGGGGACGGCCATGAACAAACGGCGTGATGTGTTACGTGAGCTTTTAACACCGGTGACATCTGAGCAATTGTTCTCAGCTGAGAACAATCTCAAGAAGCCTCAAATCACTTCTGGTGCACTGCAAAGTATGAATGACGCAATCACTGGCTTGTCTCGAGAGGCAGACGAACTTCGTGAAGCTGTCGCAGGTGGTTATTCGATCATTGAGGTCGATACTGCATTAATCGACCCATCCTTTGTTAAGGACCGACTTGATGAATTTTCTGGCCCCGATTTTGAGGCTTTGGTAGAGAGCATCCGCACCAATGGTCAGGGGGTTCCGGTGCTTCTCCGCCCCAATCCGGAAAAAGTGGGCCGATATCAAATAGCTTACGGACATCGACGCGTCGCGGCACTGAAACAGCTTGGCAAAAAAGTAAAATCTTTCATCAGAAACCTTACCGATGACGAGCTTATTATTGCTCAAGGTAATGAAAATTTGGAGCGAAAAGATCTTACTTTCATAGAGAAAGCGTTTTTTGCCAAAAAGTTAGAAGACCGAGGGACCGCCAGATCAGTCATTTTAGCGACATTCGGCACCTCCTCCAGAGGTGTTCTTTCCGAGATGATCAGCCTTGCCCGGAAAATTCCAGAAAACATAGTTCATAAAGTTGGTTCAGCGCCCGGTGTTGGACGGCCCAAATGGGATGAGCTAGCAACTCTGCTTCAAAGCTATGGAGGCCAACTAGATGATATTTTGGAATCGGAAGCTTTTTTGCGGTGTAATAGTGCCCAACGATTTGAAATTATTTTATCTGCACTGAGGCCACTCCGAGAGAAAACTTCGCCACCAAAAGTTTTAAACTGGGATTCTGCAGATGACTTAGTGCGTGTTAGATCGAGAACCAAAAACAAAGCCTATGCAGTTGAGTTCAGTCAGGCTGAGGGTAAGGCCTTTGGAGAGTGGATCTCGGCAAGAATCGACCGTCTGTATGAGCAATATCAAAAGGATAAGGATAACAAATAGAAAGTTCAATACAAAAGAAAAAGGCCCCCAGAACGTTGCCGTCGTGGAAGCCGATCTCAGATTAGACACCTAGAGAATCGCATTTCCATGATTTCATGTCAAGTCCTTTGGCGTCATTTTGGCGGGTGGATTTCTTTTGCCTCATGAAAGGGTGAGAGGAAATGCGCAGTTTTCAGAGAATAACGTCCATTGTGAATGGGCGAACGGAACCACTTGGTCAAAATTCAGCACGGTCGAATGCCGCTGCAAGGGCAGAGCAGGCCAGGGGGATCAATCGCTGGGAAATCTACAAGCAGTTATGTCTCGCAAAAGCAGAATTCAGCCTCAATGACCGCAGCCTTGCGGTTTTAAGCTCACTTCTGTCTTTCCTTCCGGAAGACGAGATGAATGATAAAAATGGGCTGGTGGTGTTTCCGTCTAATCGGCAATTGTCCCTACGGGCTCACGGCATGCCAGAGTCGACCTTGCGTCGGCATCTTGCCGCACTCATCAAGGCAGGGATCATCCTGCGCAAGGACAGTCCTACACGCAAACGCTATGCTCATAAGAACTCGGAAGGGGTCGTAGAGCTGGCTTTTGGTTTTTCCTTTGCGCCTCTGTTGGAAAAGGCCAGTGAGATCGCACAGGCAGCAGGGCGTATCCAGGCAGAACAACGCGCGTTGAGAAAGCTGCGTGATGAAGTCTCGATCATTCGTCGTGAGATAGCAGCGTTTTTCAATGAGGAAACCAATAGTCCTCGGTCGCCTGAGTTTGAAGCCTTGTTTTTAGGCTTTCGCGCTGTGGTGGATGCCATCCCGCGCCGACCTTCTTTGACCGAGCTC
Organism: Falsochrobactrum ovis; assembly: GCF_003259955.1. GTDB lineage: Bacteria > Pseudomonadota > Alphaproteobacteria > Rhizobiales > Rhizobiaceae > Brucella > Brucella ovis_A. The sequence continues at coordinate 22,135 of NZ_QLMK01000021.1, read as the reverse complement.
AATGCAATCAAGGCTGAATTGAACGCTTTAGTACTAGAACTCGATAAAGCATTGAATAACAATGACAATACCAATGAAATGAGCGCCACCGACGCTCAAAATGAGCGGCGCTATATTGAATCCCTTACAGAATCCCATATTGAAACTAATAAACATGAATTGATTGCTTTGAAGGAAACTTCTTCGGAAAGCCCAGTCACTAAGAAATCCGAAGTAAAAGAGTCTCATCAGCGACCTTCTGCACTTTGTCTTGAACACGTGCTGCGCACATGTCCGGATATTCGTGAATATAGCCCCAATGGCATTGGTTCATGGCGAGAGTTTCGCGATGTCACTCAAATAGTCTCGGGTTTCTTAGGCATCAGCCACTCAGCCTATCAGGAAGCTATCCAATATATGGGAGTAACAACCGCTTCGGCTGCCATTGCCTGGATTTTGCAGAAACTCTCCACCATCAAGTCGCCAGGCGGCTATTTGCGATCCCTCACACAGAAGGCGAGGGCAGGGGACTTCGCCATCAATGAGCTTCTATATGCAGGATTAAAGCGTACCAGGGAGTAAGCTCAACACGATTATGAAGTCTTGGCTTATGGAGAGAGGTAGAATGCGATGGTTGGCAATGCAAAAATTCAAACGTCATATGGTTCAGCATGAAACAATGGCTCTGTGGGTACGGTCGAGGCCGAAGAACAGATTATCGATGCACAGTTCGTCGCCTGCGCTCGCTGAAGCTTTCGACATGGCCATTCTGCATCGGCAGCCCTATTGCGATGTGGTGCTACTTGACTTGTGATTTTTCGACTAGGCAAGGATGGCATACGAGTAAGTTCGGTGCCACTGTCGGGTAAACCGCCCTGCGTTTGTCTGAGCCCCCAAACTCGAGAGAATTAAGCTTATGACATGCAAGTGAACAATCAAGTTTCGTCTGAAGTCCGTCAACGTGCCTTTCGTATGGTACTAGATCTGAACCGTACCGGGTTTGCCGGAGGCCATTTATTTTAAGTTATGCTGCCCATGCTGGTTCGTCCAGCATGGAGTAGTATCGTTCTTCGGCCTCGGCTGGCGGTATGTTGCCGATTGGCTCCAGAAGACGGCGGTTATTGAACCAATCTACCCATTCCAGTGTGGCGAACTCCACAGCTTCGAAGTTGCGCCATGGCCCTCGCCGGTAGATGACCTCTGCCTTGTAAAGACCGTTGATTGTTTCGGCGAGCGCGTTGTCGTAACTATCGCCGACGCTTCCGACAGATGGCTCGATGCCCGCCTCCGCTAAACGCTCAGAGTACTTGATCGACAGGTATTGTGAACCACGGTCGGAATGATGAACCAACCCTCCGCGATGGACAGGCCGACGATCATGAATTGCTTGTTCAAGAGCGTCGAGCACGAAATCCGTATGCGCCGTCCGACTGGTTCGCCAGCCAACGATGCGGCGGGCGAAAGCGTCAATGACAAAGGCGACATAGACGAAGCCTTGCCAGGTCGCCACGTATGTGAAATCGGATAACCACAGCATGTTCGGTGCGGGCGCATAGAACTGCCGGTTCACTCGGTCAAGCGGGCACGGCGTAGTTTTGTCTGACACCGTGGTTTTGACTGGTTTACCACGAATGATGCCTTGAAGACCCATAGACCTCATAAGTCGAGCTACAGTGCAGCGGGCAACATCGAAGCCTTCACGCTTCAATTGCCGCCAAACCTTGCGAACGCCATAAACGCGGAAGTGTTGCTCGAAGACACGACGTATCTCGATCTTCAGGCTGATATCGTTGCGGGAGCGGACCGACAGCCGGTTGACGTCCAGGCGCTTGGCAACGTTCTCGTAGTAGGTTGACGGGGCAATCGGCAATAATCTGCAGATCGGCTCGACCCCAAACACGCCACGGTATTCGTCGATGAATGAAATCATCGTTTGAAGGGGCGGTCGAGTATCCGTCTTGGTCAAGGGCGATCAGGCAGCCAATCTCGCCTCTCACGCAGCAAAGTGTTTGCAAGGACGATGATGCGCCGCATGATGGCGGTAATGGCGACTTTCTTCGCTTTGCCGGCCTTTAGCAACTGCTGATACTTGTCGTGGAGGTCCCGGTTGAAACGGATGGCGACAAGTGCGGGCATGTAGATCGCGCGCCGAATGGATGAGCGTCCGCCGGTAATCCGCTCCTTGCCCTGCCACTTTCCAGATTGCTGCGTCATTGGCGCAAGTCCGGCGAGAGCGGTGATCTTCTTGCCCTCGAGGTGCCCAAGCTCCGGCATGTCGATCAGCATGGTGGTTGCGGTCAGACGACCAATCCCCGGAATGGTCATCAATCGGCGGATGCGCTCTTCAAGGGTGCCTCGCTGCCTGGCGATCTGCGCAATGACCTCATCAAGCGCTTGAATATCGGCACCGATGTCCTCAATGCGGCGGCCAAGCTGTTCTCGTACAAGCGGGTTCCGTGCAGTAGCAAGCCGCGTCTTCGCGGTCACCTGATCTTTGACCAAAGCGCGGCGGGCAGTCAGCAACTCTCTGAGATCATGAACATCCTCGCCCTCGACGACTTGAGGCCTCAGTTCAAGCACAACGCCCATGCGTGCCAGCATTCTGGCGTCGACGCTATCGGTTTTTGCCAATCGCCCAATAGCTTGCGCAAAGCGCCGCGCCTGCTTTGGATTAACTTTGATGAAGGGCAGCCCTGTCAGACTCAGATGTCGCTCGAGCCCCCGATGATAGGCACCAGTCGCCTCGAAGACGATGAGAACGTCTTCCTCCTTTCCCAGCCAGTCGCACAATTGCCCGAAACCCTCGGGCGTATTGGGCAGGCAACATGCCTCCGTCCGGGAATGCCAGAACGCGTCAAGACGGTCTTTCGACACGTCGATGCCGATGGTATCCTTGGCCATCTTTTCTTCCTACCTATGCTTGTCGTTCGGGACCGCAGCCCACGTATCCGTTCAGGTCGTTAGAAAAGACGGGGGCTCGTCAAACTCGACCGCGGTCCTTCAAGACCAAGCTCCGCACGACGCCACCCCCGTCGCTGCCCCGCAGTTTGCGATGCTGGGCAGCGGCTCCCTTTTGCCTCAGGAGCCCGGAATCTCATAAGACAAGCTCCGCCTGGGCAAAATAAGCAGACGCTTTGCGTAATATCTCATTGGCCTGACGAAGCTCGCGATTCTCTCGCTCAAGAGCCTTCATCTTCTCGGCGACATCGCTCGGCAGGCCTGCTCGTTTACCAGTGTCGACCTCGGTCTTCTTGACCCACTCATGCAGGGTGGCTGGCGAACAACCAATCTTGGCAGCGATTGATGAAACGGCAGCCCACCGAGAAGGGTGCTCTGCTTCGTGATCCAGCACCATACGAATAGCACGTTGACGGACTTCAGGTGAAAACTTGTTCGTAGTTTTGCTCATAGTGGCCCCAATCTCTCAGAAGTTGGAGCCTCCGGCAAACCCGGTACGGTTCAGATTACAACTGCAGCAGGCCACATTCTTCTTTGGGTAACATCACGCCCAACGAGTTCGCAATGAAAATGGCTCTGGAAAACGAGCCGCATAAGGTCAGATCATAAACCCAAGACTCTACCAAAAACTGGAGGGAGCTTGGGGCTCAGGCCAAATTCACTGACCCCAGAATCTCAAGTCTCTAAAACAATGTAAAACAGACTTAAAAATTTGAGCCATGAATTACATTGAAGAACTTATGACCTTGCCGTTTACATATTTGTTTTTCAAAATAAAAAAGATAAAAACCGCCCCCCGTTCTTTGCAGATAAAAGATATTATCCTTGTAATGCCCGCATCTTTCGACCTCCTTTACTTCGAAACAAAGGATAACTTTGATGAGGTGAAGTGCAAAATAGGGAGATTGCTCGGTATTTTTTTAAGGTCATACTTAATACTAGGGTTAGCGGTCTTAGACCCGACCCTGAGAACCCTACACATCAATCGATATTCACCAGCTATGAATTATCATTTTTAAGCAAGAGAGCGACCAGTTCGACTTGTCTGCGAGTTTCGGTCTTTTGAAATATATTGCGAATATGAAAAGCAACCGTCGACCTTGTGATACCGAGTTCAGACGCGATTTGAGTCAAACTTTTGCCTTCTGTCAGCGCCTGAGCTATCCGAATTTCCGCGGGAGTAAGACCATATGATTGAGATCGTAAAGTGACATCAGGCGCGCCCGGTTCCGTTGGCCGCGCTGAGCGGATCCGATCAATTTGGCGTAAACGCGCATCAACGGTCGCGAGCAGAAGATCATAATCGATGGGTTTTACAAGATAATCATCGGCTCCCAGTCGCTTCCCCTCGACGATATGGCGAGAATCGGCAAGCGCCGAGAGAAAGACAAACGGAATTTCAGCGTAATCCCCTCCTCTGTCCTGCAGCGCCTTGAGCACGTCATAACCGTTGAGGCCTGGCATAGAAATATCGCAAAGAATTAAATCCGGGCAGACCTCGGTCAACTTCTGAAGCGCTTGCTGACCATTATCGGCTTCAAACACTTCATAACCTGCCTCGATCAATTCATCCCTTATGTCACGCCGCAGCTGCGCCTCGTCCTCAATGCAGAGAATGGTAATACGCTCTTGACCCGAAGTTGGTATTTGCGTCATGCTGTTTCCTTCCGGTGTTTCATAGCCGCTACAAAGCCGGAATCAGCAACGCTACGGGGCAGCAACATCGCCAGTTGGATAAGGTTCGGATCGGAATTTTGCAGTTGCACGTCTCCGCCCTGCAAGCGAGCCAACATTCTCGCCATGTAAAGTCCAACACCGATACCCGGCCGGCCTTCACTGTTACGGCCGCGATAATAACGGTCAAACAAGGCTTCTGGCTCGAACGAACCCGCTGATGACCCAATGTTGGTCACGACGCATTCAATATGCGTTTCCCTGTTGGCAAAATTAATGGTTATCGGCGTAGCGTTTTGGGAATACTTCACGGCATTGGAAAGCAAATTGGTGAGAATGTGTTCCGCATGTACGGGATCACAACAGGCGGTGGGAGTAAACCCATCCGGCAACATCACCTTAATACGTTTCAAACCGTCGTCTTCTGTTAGTCGGGAACAGATCTCAGTTACAAGATCGCCGAGATTGCAGATTTGATTGCGAACCTCAATTTGGCTCGCATCAAGGCGCGCCGCATCAAGAGTGCTTTCAACCAATTTAACCAGTCGTGCAATTGCACCACGGGCTTCTTTGCACCGTTCCATTACTTCTGCGGCGGTAAGCATGTCACTCCGACGCATCAGGCGCTGAAGTGCAGAATCGACAAGCGCAAGTGGGGTGCGGAATTGATGCGAGATCATCGTGCCGAAGTTGCGATAGAGCTCGGCCGTCGTCCGCTCCCGTATCAGAGCTGCGTCAAGCTCCTGCGTGCGTGCCCGTACCATTTGCTCCAAATGGTCCCGGTGGTTGGCAATCTCGCGCTGCGCTGCTCTTCGTTCGGTCACATCCGAGATCAGCAAGATCGCACCAATTATACGCTCCGCATCACGCAGCGCGAAACAACGCAAATCGACATAAAGAGGTTCGGAGTCATGAGATGGAAAAAACGGTTGATCCAGCAATGTGATCGCTTGCCCTTGAAATGCATTTCCAATTGCTTGCTCGACCCTGTTTACCGCAAAAAAGCCAGAGAGTTCGTTCAGCAATGCACCGACGGCAGGATTAATGCAAAGGCCAAATAGTCGCTCGGCGGCTTCATTCCAAACCGTGCAACGCCGATCCCTATCCACGGCGACAATGGCTTCGCCACTCGAAGCAATCAACAGTTCTGAAAAGGCTTTTTCTTTGTTGAGAAGTCGCGTTCGTTGTTGTGCGTCGCGGATTGCTAGCAAAAAGTGGATGCACAGCACTGCACCTGCCAACGAGATGCCAATCATCGAGATAATGATTTGCCATAGCTGCTTACGCGTCGCATCAAGTGTCGCGCCCAAGCCTTCCCATTCGGCTACCATTGCCTTGTTTGCCGCATCAGTAAGAGCTGCGTTATAAGGCTCAAGCAGGGCTTTGAGATTGGGCAGCGTCTCCTGTTTAACATCCTTTAGCAGTGCGTTAAGCTGGGGCAGACTTTCACGCAGGGCGTCGAGTGCCGCGGCAGCGCCAAGCGCTTCCATCTGGCGGCGTTGTGGTCCGTCATCAAGTAAGGCAAATCGGCTGAGAAACACGTTGTAACGTAATTCTAGCTGCGCAAGATCAACCTCACCGGCGATTCCGCCTGCTACGGCTTCTCCTAGCAGGAGACTGGAAATATGGGCCCGAGAGATCACCCACAGCATGTTTTGGGTAGCTTCGAAGCGCATATCCCGCTCGGTGTTCAACAGACGCAAGAGTGAAAATGTCAACAACGCGACAAACACAATGATGACCAAAACCGGCAGAGCAACGCCGACAAATGCCCTCACAGTCTGGTTCATCGTATGTCTAGCCATCGCAATTGCCAGACCCAGCGATAATCAAAGCGGATATCTTGCAATTCTACATGCTGGTCACGTGGATAGACAAGCCATAGAGGCCCTTTATCGCTGGGTAATAACGGCTCCCCGTCCATTTCATAAGCCACGAGAACGTCAAACCGGTCGAATTCGGCGATTGCAATTTTAATCGTATAATCATTGAGGGCTTTCGCGGTCACGGTCGTGCCCTGAGCACCAACATATGCCAGAAGATCTCTCATCAGAAATCCCTCGAAGCGACGCACACCATCGGTGACCGCTGTGCTCGTTTCCAATTCGGCGACAGGCAAAACCTTAAGCATTTCCATGTCGAAATGCGCTCCATCTTTTACATTTGTCTTCGAGATGGCGCCGCGCACTTCAAGCATGGGAGGTGATTTGGGAGATGGCAGTAAAGATTGATCCTGACCGTTGGCTCCGGGAACAAAGTAAAAGAATGAGATGGTCAGAATAGAAAAGAAAAAGATATTCAATTCAACTCGTCTCCCCCGCTTTATTCTGTTTTTTGTAACCGGTTATTTATTTGTTTTTCAGGTTTTGGTAGTGCAAACCAATATACTCGCTTTTTTTTCATTTGTCCCTATTCAAATGAACGGGGTGTTTTTGCTTTTCTTCTGCTACGTTCTCCAAATATGAGCAAAGGGTGGAGAAACCATGTGGGATTTTAGCGTCGGTCGCGCGCTAGTAATGATGGCGCGGACCATGCCGTTTATCATTTTAAGAATGGCAGTTTATTTCGGAATTGCCGTGGGTTACATTCTAGTGACCGGGACAGGCGCTGGCATCGGTTATGGAGTCGGTGGTTTAGGTGACGATAGTTTCCAAGCCAGCAGCACAATGTGGGGCGGCATCGTTGGCTTCGGTTTATTTGGCGTGTTCATGTATTGGGCGCGGGAATACATCCTTTACCTCGTCAAGGCGGGCCATATCGCGGTTCTTGTTGAATTGATCGACGGTAAGCCGATGCCGGAGGGCAAGTCGCAGGTTAATTATGCCACCAGAGTGGTGAAAGAGCGCTTCGCCCAGGCAAGTGTACTTTTTGCCATAGATCAGCTCGTCAAGGGCGTGATTGGTGCGATTACAGGGCTAGTTCGTGGCATTCTGTCCTTTCTGCCCATACCGGGCATGCAGCAGATTGCAAGTATTTTGCACGCCTTTTTACGGGTCGCCGTGGGCTTTATTGACGAGGTTATCCTCGCATATGCAATCCGGACCAGGTCGACCAACCCTTGGGGCTCTGCACGGGAAGCACTGGTTCTGTATGGCCAAAACTATAAGGTCATGCTTAAAAACGCCGCTTGGCTGGCGGTAATTGTTTATCTCCTAAGCTTTCTCGTCTTCGTGGTCATGCTCGCACCAGCAGCGCTGGTAGTTTACCTGATGCCCGGCGCATGGGCGGCGGGCGGTTTCGTCTTTGCTCTGCTATTTGCTTGGAGCTTCAAAGCCGCACTTCTGGAGCCTTTCGCAATCACCTGCTTGATGCAAGTCTATTTCAGAACCATCGAGTACCAGCAACCAGATCCCGAATGGGATGCAAGACTGGAGCAGATGTCGGCTAAATTCCGCAAACTTAAAGCGCGCGCAATGAGCACGCCAGGTGCTCGGGAAGTAGAGCTCGATAGCGTTGCACGCCCGTCATAAGCATTCCTGCGCAGGAGAAAATAATGAACCCGTTGAATGCGGCACTGATCGCAACCATAGCAAGCCTGATACCCCTTTCCTCCGCCGGGGCAGCAGATGATGTGGTGATCGTCTATGATGCTTCTGGTTCAATGTGGGGCCAGATTGACGGTGTAACCAAGATCGAGATCGCGCGCGACGTCATGGCGGATCTTGTCCATGGCTGGTCGGAGGACACCCATCTCGGCCTGGTCGCTTACGGTCACCGTTCTGAAGGTGATTGCGGCGATATCGAAACCCTGATCGAACCCAAGCGGCTAGACCGAGACGGTTTCATAAATACGGTCAACAATATTCGCCCAAAGGGCAAAACCCCCATTTCTGCTGCTGTCCAACATGCTGCAGACTTACTATCCTATCGCGATAACCCCGCCACAGTGGTGCTTATTTCCGACGGGTTGGAAACCTGCCAGGCCGATCCTTGCGCATTGTCCGAGCAACTTGCGCAGCAAGGTGTAAAATTTACCGCTCATGTAGTTGGTTTTGACTTGGAAGATGCGGCCCATGCCAGGCTTGCTTGCATTGCCGAAAATACGGGTGGCGTATTTGTCCCGGCGCAAAATGCTGCCGAATTAAAAGACGCTCTTGCACATGTGCAGTCTATTATGGATCTGCAACCCATGGCTGAACCGCAGCCGGACCCAACCCCCGTACCCAAAAGCGATGCGGAGATTGAAATAAAAGCACCAGAACAGGTAACAACAGGGGCGAGCTTTACCGTCTCATGGACAGCCACCGTCAACCCAAATGATTATGTCACGATCGTGCCTGCCGGAGCAGACGAAGGAAAATATACAAATTACCAACGCGTACATGATAATCGTGAAGCCAAGCTCATCGCGCCGGCAGATCCGGGTCTATATGAAGCGCGTTACGTGTTACAAGAAGGCGGGCGGACATTAGCTTCCACTCCAGTGGAAGTGGTCGCGGCAGAAGTCGGGATAGCTGCGCCAGAGCAAGTCACAACAGGGGCGAGCTTTACCGTCTCATGGACAGCCACCGTCAACCCAAATGATTATGTCACGATCGTGCCTGCCGGAGCAGACGAAGGAAAATATACAAATTACCAACGCGTACATGATAATCGTGAAGCCAAGCTCATCGCGCCGGCAGATCCGGGTCTATATGAAGCGCGTTACGTGTTACAAGAAGGCGGGCGGACACTAGCTTCCACTCCGGTGGAAGTCGTGGCAGCCGATGTAACTGTCAACGGGCCCCGAGCGGCGCGGGCGGGGAGTAATCTTCGTATTAACTGGTCTGCTTCAATTCACCCTGATGACTATATCACCATCGTAGCCGTGGGTGCCGATGAAGGAAAATATGGCACTTACATTCGGGTTCACGGCAAATTTGAGGGCGATATAAAAGCTCCAACCGAAACAGGGCTTTATGAGGTCCGCTATGTGCTGCGTGAAGGCGGACGTACCCTTGCTAGTTACCAACTTGAGGTCGTACCCGAGGATGCTCCTTTAGACGAAGGTGCGGGAATAAGCGCACCGACGCAAGCTCGTGCCGGCGAAACCATCACGGTGACGTGGAGTGGAGGTGCGGACAGCGCCGATCAGCGCATTTCAATAGCTCGTCAAGATCAAGCCGACTTTAGTTGGATCGCCGCCTACAAAGTGGGTGCAGAGCAAATGTTAGAATTGCAGATGCCGACAGAAGGCGGAACCTATGAGGTTCGCTTTCTCGATGTCAGCGGCCGTAAAGTTCTTGGTCGTTCGATCGTGGAGGTGAAATGAATATCATCCGCATAGTCAAGATAGCGCTTGCACTGGTTTTTCTTGGAAACACCGTTTTGACTGCACAAGCCGAAATCGACGGACATGGCCCCGATGCGTGGCGCGTAAAGGGTGTTTCGGCGAATGACGTTCTCAACGCGCGTATGGGACCGGGAACCAACTATCCAGTGATTGATACATTTGCTCACAATGAACGCAACATGCAGCAGATCACCTGTGTGCCTTTCTATACCGCTGCCCATTATATGGCGATGACCCAAACACAGATCAAAGCGCTTCCACCCCGTTGGTGCCTGATGCGCAACAAGGCCATGAGCAAGGCCGGATGGGTGGCGCAAAACTATATCACACCAGAAGGGGAGGAATCAGGTTCTGTCATGGTCTCCCACCAAAAGCCGCAGGAGCCTGATCCATACATACTCAAAAAAGGTATCGATCCAGTTGCCCAGGCGCAAGACCTTGTGCGCGAGGTTTACGAACGTGAGTTTCAGTCCGAAAATAGTGTCTTGCCCAGTGCATTTGATCCAACGGTGGCGAGAAACTATTTCACTGACGATATCGTAGCATGGTTGGCTTCCGGCAATATTGGTGCGCATCCGCTTTATGGAGCTCAAGATTTTGATGGCGCGATTAGCGATCCAATGCCCGACCCTCAACAGCCTATGCTAAGGGGCATGATCACTATCAATGTTGATTTCACTAATTTTGGCAAGAAACAGCGCGCAGTCTTTTTTCTACGCGCCGACCCTTCCAAACCCGGGGCACCCCTCCGCATTTTCCGTGTAGAACATGATGGATGGTCTTATCCATAAAGACGAGACAAAAATTGTAAGCACCAAAAAACGTAGAGAAAGCGGAGACGATCTTAGCTCTGGCGGCCCTTATTTTATTTGGCGGTCTAGTAGTTTCACGTTGTAGCGCTACAGCCGCTGTCTTAATTACGGCCGCTTGTATTCGCTACGGGAACAAGCGTTATTATAATACCGATGGTTCCAATAATATTGAAATGCATGGCCTGAGACCGAAATAAAGCGAGACAGGATAAAGCCCAGATTGTGATCGCCGGTTTTTTCGCACTTTTCGATAGCGGAAAAGGCAGCGTTATTTAAGGAAACCGATGCAGTCCAACGTTCAGTATTGAAAATCACCTCTTCTAGCTGGCACGCATACCGGGTTGACGGAACACCAAAACATGTTATTTGCGACTCGTTAGATATATTCACCGAACCCAATCAAGACTGCCTAGAGGAAGCGAGTCCCCGATTCTGCTCAGCGCTCGCAGTTCGGTAGTATGCCCAGTTTGCTGCTTAATTCGCTTTAATCCTGCATATAGAAGTTTATTGATGGCGAAGTCCCCTGCCCTTGCCTTCTGTGTCAGGGATCGCAAATAGCCGCCTGGCGACTTGATCGTGCTCAGTTTCCGTTGCGGCTGCAACGGGGGCAACGGTCGCCATTTCAGGTGGCATTGGCTTTATCGGCATCGTCTTGCCACACCTTCTGCGCCTGAGCATCGGTCCGGATCATCGCTATTTATTACCTTCGGCAGCATTAAATCATTAGCTTGTCAGCTGGCGACGCGTTCTCTCTCAATATCTTCATCAAGCCCAAGCAACGTACGAACATTCGTCCGTGACTGAGCAAATCAGGGATGCTGTATTCGCGCAGAGCTAAATTAAGACCACAACTATCAACCAACGGGCACTCTATTGCTTCGTCTTCGAAACATTCAGTCATGGCTAAATTTACTTCTGTTACGCGAATAACATCAAATAATGAAATATCCTTTGCAGCGCGTTTTAGGCGCACACCGCCATTGCGTCCCCGAACAGTCTCGACAAGCTGATGCTCGGCTAGTGGCTGCAAAATCTTAAACTGAAAAAGCTTTGATACGCCGTAAGCGCGTGCGATTTCAGGGACGCGGCTCAGATTGCCGTCAACCGCACGATACATAAGCATGCGAATGGCATAATTCGTCTGACGAGTAAGACGAATTTATTATTCCTTTCAGCTGACCTTCGCCCCTAAGTTTAACCAAGCAATGATCAATGATGTCACCCGCACAATTTGATCAAAATTACAAAATGAAGATGAAGAGTGTCGAACAAAGTCGGGGCTACTCAGATGGACGGATCGCGCAAAGCGGCATGGTGTTCAGCAGCAAAAAATTGCCGTGACTTTTAAGGCAATAAACATCGTTCTATTGACCACGCTAACTCCCGTCCCTTCAAATTCTGAGCCGGCCAAACAACTCGACGCGATCGCTGCTGCCATCGCGACATGCGTACAGGTATTTTGACGAACAAGAATGTCGAAACCCTATATATTACGCTGCTTGACTTCATAAAAAGCGCCGCATATTTTTACCCCATGAAACTGGTTCAGCTTCAACGCTGATTAAAATGGGAATGCGGTGAGATCATTGGTCTATTCCGCAACTGCCCCCGCAACTGTAACCGGCGAGCCGCATCTTTAAAACCACTGGCCATTGGCTGGGAAGGTGGATGACGTGCCTAGACCCGGAAGTCAGGAGACCTGCCGTTTCAGTCACCCATGTTTGGGCACGAGGGGTGTCTAAGCGCGGCTACCGTAGCGGTGACATATTGTTTGTTGCCGTATACGCGTTGGCAATTGGGTGCTTATGCCTGACCTCCAATCGATGCGGTTCTTTGCGGCCATAGACTTGTGATTTGGCCACGTTTGGGGACTAGATGCATAAAATTTTAATTTCGAACGCTAGTGCGCTCGCACTCACGATAGCTTCAGCGCATAGTCAGGACCTCGCGGTTTCTGATGGCTTAACTCTTGATACTATTACTATCGTCGCCAATCGCGCTCCATTTGAAGGCAGCAAGATAGGATCGACTGTCGAAACAGTGACTAAAGCCGAGATCGAAGAAAATTCCTTCATCTCCATACGCGACTATCTCGCTCTTTTACCTGGAGTTTCTTTCACCGCAAATGGTGGAATAGGCACACAGTCCAACATCTACATTCGCGGATTGCCGGGGGGCTACGTCAAAACACTTTATAATGGGATCGATATCTCAGACACCACAGGCACTCAAGTTGCAACCCAATACCAGCATATACTGACCGGCGGCATCACAGGCATTGAGATGCTTCAAGGCTCTCAAAGCACACTTTATGGTTCCAATGCGATTGCTGGTGTTGTTGACATTGCTACCCTAGGCAACATTCCGGATGGCATTAACCACACGCTTAATGCGGAGGGCGGCTCCTTTGGTACTGCGAGGGCGCATTACGGCATTACAGCAGCCAAGAATGGGTCTGAGATTGCGGCCAATATCTCTGGATTTCATACGGATGGCATCTCAGCTCGTGCCGGCGGTTCGGAACGCGACGGTTATGAAAATCTAAAAATCGATCTGGCAGCGCAACATCGTATCAACGAAGTGTTTTCTGTATTTGGGTCGCTGCTCTACATCGACGCTAAAGCTGAATATGACGGTACCGAACCTTATTTTCCTTACGCCCCCGACCCAGATGACGCAGATAGTTACGAACGCACAAAAATGAGGGGAGGTCGCATAGGATTTAACGTGGACCTCATGGAAGGTCGGTTAAAAAATACATTTTCGTTTCAAGGATTTAAGACTGATCGTGAAGACAACTCTGGCGGTTATACAACCACGTTCATCGGTCACCGGCAGAAATTTGATTACCAAGGTTCATTCCAAGCCACGGATAGATTTTTGCTACAATATGGGCTCGATCATGAGCGACAAAAAGCTGAGGTCGATGATCCAATCGGCAGAATAGATCTTACAGGTGCTTGGACCCAGGCTGTGCTGGAACCCATTGACAATCTTGTGCTAACCGCTGGAATTCGCCACGATGAGCACTCTACATTCGGAGGGTACACAACAGGTCGTGGAACGCTCTCCTACTTATTTGAACAAACAAATACACGTCTCCATTCATCCTATGGAACAGGTTTTCGTGCACCAAGCTTGTACCAACTCTACGCCCCATGGGATATGGGAAATCCCAATCTTCAGCCGGAAACCAGCCGCAGCTTTGACATTGGCGTCGAGCAGAAGTTCCTAAATAACACTCTGACAACCGACGTTACCTATTTCTGGACAGAAATCGAGGACCTTATTGATTGGGACAATGATACTTATAGCTATAATCAAAGACTTGGAACTACTCGCGCGCAAGGCATAGAGGCGTCTTTCATATATGCTGCAACCAGCTGGTTAGACTTGGGCGGCTCCTATACCTATACCCATTCCGAACTTGAGACAGGCGATCGTCGTCCTAACATACCACGTCACATGGCGGTGTTGTCTGCTTCTTTGAAGCCTGCTGAAAAGTGGACCATCAGTAGTGACATTAAGCTGGTGACGGATACCGTCGACTTCTCAGGCAAACTCAACGACTACGCTCTGCTTAACGCAAAAATTGCGTACCAGCTCACTGAAAATACCGAAGTATATCTGCGCGGAGAGAACCTCCTCGACCAAGACTATCAGACTGTAAGGGGCTATAATACACCTGGCATTGCTGCCTATGCTGGCTTCAAAGCTAAGTTCTGATGATCTTATCCGGGGTGAGAATTTTGATTTCTGGGATGGCGGCTGCTACACGCAGCTGTCATCATTTGCGTCTCCTTGGCACGGCTAACCAGCAACAGCCAAGCAAATGGGTCTTCCCCATTGAGGGTCGTGTCAATAAACGTGTGTACTGATTGACCTGAGCCCCTAAGTTTCCTCCAAAATTTGGTAGAGTCCGTCACATAAACCCAAGACTCTACCAAAAACTGGAGGGAGCTTGGGGCTCAGGTCAGCATGAACAAGGCGACGTCATCATATTTATGTCGTGCTCTACCAGATTGCACGATTTGAGGGCCTAGCAAAATGGTCTCGGCGCGGAGCGGGATAAAGATGGCGTTGATGAAGCGACGAAAAAGAGTCGATCATAACCCGTTATCCCGCATGTTTACGCGGAGATTAACGTAACAGTGCCCTAATTTTGTCCTCTTCATCTTTATGTCTAAGCGTCTGTAAGAAGAAGGTCACATGCTGATACAATTATCACCATTGATAAACTCTTTCATGCGAAGTTTGGTCGGTCTGGCGATTTTCACTCCCGCGACCGCATTGCCCCATCCGCACGTTTTTGCGCAAGCGCGTCTAGAGCTCGCCATTTCTTTCGATGGCACCGTGGAAAAACTTGCACATATTTGGCGCTTTGACGACTTCTTCTCATCAAATGTGCTGATGGAATTCGACCACAGCGGCGATCTCATTCTCGATAGGAATGAGCTAGACGACCTTGCTCAGGTGATTAACAGCTCTATCGCTGAGTTTAAATATTTTCAAACAGTGCTCTCGGATGGTGAAGAAATAAAAATGGTGCCACCCGATGACTTACTGGCCGATTTTATTGATAATCGTCTCTTGATCATTTTTTCCAGCAAACCTGAAAAGCCACTTAAGATCACGCCGGGCCATAAAATTAGCTTCGGTGTTTATGACCCAACTTTCTATACGGCCATCGACTATGAGACGGATGATGATCTATCGGTTTCCGGCCTTCCAAACAGTTGCACAGCAAAAGTCGTCCGCCCTGACCCCGATGAGGCCCTTGCCCAAAACCAAACCTCTTTGACAGCCGCGTTTTTTGAAGACCCGTCGGCTAATGACATGTCAAAAATATTCGCCACCCGCCTTGAAATAGATTGCCTCCAAGGGGAGTCGTCAGTTGAATAGAAGTTTCGCCGGGTTAATTTTGACCGCATGTTTTGTGGCGATTGCATCCAGCGCGATCGCGCAGTCGTCGCTTGGTATTGGGTCAAATGAACTGGCGCTGAAACCAACTGGCCCGTTTGCTCATATCATCCTATGGCTGAACGAGCAGCAGCGTGAGTTCTATCTTGCAATGACCAATGCCTTGCGGGCCATGCGTGAGGACCCGTGGGCCGCATCCATGCTGGTCGGCTTATCATTTGGTTACGGAATATTTCATGCTGCTGGCCCCGGACACGGAAAGGCAGTCATTTCTTCCTATATGATTGCCAATGAAATCGCACTTCGCCGCGGCATTGTTCTGGCCTTTGCATCGTCGCTATTACAGGCAATATCGGCCATCGTCATCGTTGGCGTCGCGTGGTTAGCGCTACGCGGAACGGGCATTTCGATGAACCAAACAGCGCGCTATATGGAAATCGCCAGTTTTGCACTCATTTTGGTTTTTGGCCTAGCATTACTCGCACGAAAACTGCCGCTGCTCTTTCGCAAAACGGATGAAAATACATTATCTTCTGGCACCTCCGCCTCGGCAACTACGCCCAAATTCAGCTTCATCACTATAGAACAACCTCTGCTGGCTGAGAGCACGATTTCTGAAGGTACACGTTCAGCGGCTCGGCCAAAAGCGTTTGGGTTGAACTATCAACCTGTAGGCAGCAAGGCTGATCATACCTTCATTGGCAATAGTGATATTTGCGATGCCTGCGGCAATGCCCATATTGCAGACCCAACCGCACTCGCAGGAGATTTTAGCTGGAAAACTGCCTGCTCTGCCATTGTGGCGGTGGGTTTACGCCCCTGCTCCGGCGCGCTGATCGTGCTGAGTTTTTCGCTGCTTAATGGCCTGCTGCTCGGTGGCTTGCTTTCCACTTTTGCAATGGCATTTGGCACATTTTTAACGGTTGCTGCGCTGGCTACTCTCGCGGTAACTGCTAAAAATCTAGCATTACGCATTGCGGGAGGCAGCGGCACATCCCACCGCCTAAAAGCTGGTATCGAAGTCGCGGCAGCGCTTTTCATCACGATGACAGGTGCGCTGCTTCTCAGTGCCGCTTTGCGATTTTAATCACGCTTTCTTTGATTCAATGCTCGCAGCCAGAACACTGCAAAAAAGCTTAAAACAAATATGATCGGAAAGATGACGGCGAGTATCTGGGAATATTCACCAAGTGCCAGCATAATCATCGGCACGAAATAAGCGAGAATGCCAAAACCAAGCAAAATCAGGATAGCTGCAAGTGCGGGGCTTTTGTTGTTTGTTTTATCAACCACGATGTCTGAACTCCTCAAGCCGTCGAATTTGCTGCCCGTTTTCATCGAAATTTTCAGGCGCAAGCCACGCCTGATAGTTCTGTTTTAGATCCGGCATAAAGCGATAGTCCCGTCAGAACGTAGTCGCGAATTCGGATAACTTGTTCAGGTCGAGAAGCGGCAGCAAGTGCAGCAGGTTTCAAGCTCATGCCTCACAATGAGCGACTTTAACAAAGCTTCACCTTGCGTTAAAAGCAGCATTTCATTGGTGATACTTCTCGTCATTTCGGATCACAACAATATGAGCCTGAGCATGTCGTGCCAGCGCGTATATCAGCATCGCATTCATTGACCGGATCTATCGTCATGGTAGACAAGCTGATCTGAAGCTGCGCAGCTGCTACTTTTTGAGCGATAAAAAAGGATCTCGCACGCCCGCTGAATAAGTAGCGTTTATCGGGGGTGATAACGAAAGCTAAATTCTTCGTGAATTTCAACACTGTCGCCGCTGCAAACCTTCAGTGTGTGATCTTGGATTTAATCATTAATATTGAAGTACATTGTCTCGCCTGCTGAATTGGCCGATAACCGCAAAATACGATGTCCCGCACAATCAGCTTAATCACCAGGGGAACTTGGGATATCCGGAGGACTATTCTTGGGTATGAGCAGTCGCAGGTGTTTCAGCAAATTCGGAGATAGAGATACGATCAATATCTTTGAATTCTGGTAAACGCGGTCGTTGACAAAAAATGAAGCACCTCGCGTAAAGTACCACAAAGGGAAAAAAGCAGGGGCTAGATTATGCCTCCCTGCTTCCAGTATTTTTCAAGGAACCCTAAATGGCTTATTCTGTATTAACGTACCACCCGTAGCGACGGGCCACTAAGGAAGCTTTTTACTCGATTTACCCTCTGCAACAGTTTTACCTTTTGCGTCTAAGGCTTTGACAGTCCAAGAACAAGTATGAGATCCGGACGGAGGGCATGGACCTTTGTAACGGAAGACCCCATATGATACCTGCGACTCGCCTCTATACGCGACTTTATCGCGACCATGATTATAACTAGGTGCATTACGACCCACCATGCGGAACGTTAGAGTTTTAGTTTCCGGCGGAACTTTTGTGATAATAAATGGTGGAGACTTTGAATCAAAACACTTCTTCGTAGGCCCCCATTCAAAAACCACGCCAAGTTGTTACCAGCCACTTGCTTGATCTCACTTGTCCCCTCCTGAAACTATGATCCTTTTGAACATTAGCAACAACACGGACAAGTAGTATTAAAACTGCTCTTGTTTCAAGAAGTATTGTTTCAAATAAAAGAAGGGCAGCAAACAACTCTGCTGCCCTGCCTAAGCGACTGGAGGTCGACTAATCAGCACATCAACAATTTTAGTTGAGTTCTATTTTTAATAATCACCCTTTAATGGAAAAGTCAACAAAAAACCCGACAGCAAGCTGTCGGGTTTTCTGCAGCCAATCCTTAAAGGATTAGAACGTACGCTGGAAGCGGATCATGCCCTGCCAAGCGTCTTTCTTAACATCTGTGATGTTTCTGCCAGCATAGTGGCTCCGCCATTCATTGCTGAAGCGAGTGTAGGAGACTTCTGGCGTAATGGTGAAGCCAGGAACCAGCTGGTAAGCTACGTTAGCCGAAACAGCGGTCTTACCCCAATCGTCGTAAGCACCCTGAACGTTGAAGGTTGCTTTTTCGGTTGCGATGTACTTGAAGCCACCCCAGACAGCCCAATCGCCGCCCCAACGACCGTAGTTCTGATAAATGGTTCCTTCGGAAGCGTAACCGCCCTGAACCCAAGCCGACAACTGATCGGTCAGGTTAACATCCAAACGAACTTTACCAGCCCATTCTTCGATGACCGAGTCGTAAGCTGCAACACCAGCGATCGAACCCCAGCCCTGAGCGTATTTCAGACCACCAACGATGTGCGGTACATATTCGTCGATGATATAACCGTCGCCACCTTCTTCAAGAGCGATAACAGCCGAGAAGCCGTTTCCACCAGTGAAGGTGTAAGAGATCTTACCGGTACGGTATGCACCAACATCGACCACGTCATCGTTGATGATGTCGCCGAGGTAACCAGTGAAGGTCTGGAACTCGGATTCATCGATACCGACTTTCAGGCCGCCCAACTCAATGTATGCGAACTGAAGAGCAGTTCCTGAATCAGCATAACCATATTCGCCGTCTACACCCGATGCATCAGCACTGTAGTTGAAACGGGTTTCGGTGTAGGTCTTCAGTGTACCATATTCGGTTTCCGAAGCGGTCGAAGTGCGAAGTGCGAAACGGGCGTATTTGTCCCAGCCACCACGCTCACGGCCAGTGTATGCATCGTCACCGCCCTTAACGTCGTAACGGATGTAACCATGAATGCGCAGGCAGGTTTCGGTGCCTGGAATGTAGAAGTAGCCAGCGCCGTAAGCATCGCAAACGCGGACATATTCAACTGCTTCTGGCTCTGGCGCGACAATTACGTCAGCTGCCTGAGCGCCGGTTGCTGCTACGAGTGCTGCAGCGGAGCCGAGGAGAAGGCTCTTAATGTTCATATCTGACCTCCAGATCAACCAATTATACAAGCGCAGTTAATTCATACGCTTTAACTAACGATCAATGGATAAACTGTAATGAACAACTCCTGCAACCATGTTTTGACAGTTGCAATTTTTCCGCTGGAACACTGTTGCTTAATTAACACAAAACGGCCATGATCTAGCCAATTTAGCTCTCAAAGTCGTCAAATTATTACTAAAAAGTAAACAGCTTTGACGCACATAAAAACCGGTTCTCGATTCCAAAGTCGGAAATTACGATGAGCGAACGCTTTTCTCTACGCAATTTGATAGACCTGCACGCGGACTCGCTTTGGCAAAATGGCTCGCATAAAAAGAGCGCGCTTATTTATTTAGAGGAAATTGCAGAAATTTTTCCTGAAGAGTTCACCAAGTTTGAAGCCGATCGATTTGACTTTATCGTAGAGGCTCTGAAAGCCAGAAACAACAAAAATTCAACTGTCAATCGGAAAATCAACGCCCTCACCAAATTGCTAAGAGCAGCGCAAACGAGCGGACATATTCCTCACGTACCAATGTTTCGTCGGCTGTCGGAAGATCACGCCGCTGTAAGGTTTTTATCTAAAGACGAAGAAAGACTACTTTTAAGCGTTCTGAACAGGAAATCACCGCATTATAATTCTCTGGCGGCGTTCCTAATTGACACTGGTGTGACGCTTGGTGAAGCCATTGCGATAAAATGGGATCATATAGATGCTAGGACAGTGCGCATTCCCGAGTCAAGCATGGGATTGGCCAGAACTTTACCGCTCACGACGCGCGCCTACCATTTACTCGAGAATCTTCAAGGTGAGCCACGAGGACCTTTTAATAGCATCGATCAACACCCCTTCCGCGTCGCTTGGAACGAAGTTAGAAATAATCTGGACCTCGCGGATGATGCTGCCATCGTTCCGACAGTTCTGCGGCACACCTGCGCCTGCCGCCTTATAATTAAAGGTTTAAATCTTCATGTCGTCCAAAAGTGGCTCGGCAATAGGGATTACAAATCAATGTTGAAGTACCAACACTTGGCGACATCAGATAGCTTCGATCTTTGTTTAACCGCTTTAGAGGAATGGAATGCAAAACGATAATGAGCTATTACAATCTTCTTTGAGCGATCTCGCTCAATCTCAGGCGCGCCGACAGTTGATGCTATTTTCTCGCTAATACCCTTACTAAAATCTTCCAATAACGAAAACAAAGTCGCTATGAAACCTCGCGGAAATAGGGGAAGTACTGCATTCCCTAATCGGCGTCACAACCGACAGCGTTAGTACCTGCGAACTTCAATGACCCTATTCGGGATGTTGGTTAGCGTAGCGCGGTGCAGGTCGCGATCGCCTCTGTTTAGACAGCGGAAGTCAACGTCATATCCGCCTCTGTTTTCACCCCATATTCTGGTTCCAATTACCATAAGCTCTCGTCCCTGCTGAGCACAGTTTCCCTAAGCTTTTGACAGAGCGACCTTTCTGGCCTCAAATCCACCACCAACAGCTCGCGCCCGACCCACAGTGAGCTGATACGTGTTGGGCCCGATAGGCGGCACTCCACTATCTGCGGATAGGCATGCAGTGAGCGTTAGCGACGTTCCTAGAACGCCGTAGAACTTAAACCTAGACATTTCCCTCCCAACGTTGCAATTTGCTCTTTTATGATAGCACACGAGGCTTCCGCCAAGGCTGATTTAGCTGAGCTAGTCGCACCCAAAGTTTTTTCGCAGCCACGTCCATCGCTTAGTCAAAGGCTCCTACATTAATACTATGCTCACTTATTTGACTTAGTTATAGCTTGCGGTTGCCGCTGTTACCCGGTCGTGCATGTGATAAAAATTATCATCGTGTAAGGTGCGCGGCAGCACTAGTATTGACCGAACGCACCCAAGATTCCGAAAACTCAACTAGACCAAAAAAAGCTGTTTCAAAGGGGGCGTTCGACAGCGTTTAAAACTTGGATCTATCCCTCACCTGCCTTCCACTTTCGCGCCCGGCACCCGACGCTGACTGTCTCTTTTAAACTCCTCCATGCTCATGTTAAATGCGTTGTTTAACAAGGAAAGCAGTTTATGAGCGAAGAAAAGCCAATAGAGATAGACGCATCAACCGGCGCGGATCTGGACTGGGAGATCCGACGGTACAAAGCGAACATCCTGGGTCAGATATCCGCAGGTGCCTTCATTGCAGGTATTCTCGCACCCATTGTCGGCTATTTAATCAACTTTGAAATAACGCAGCCCGAAAACAACGCACATTCTTCCGTTATTTCACATAACACCGAAATCAATATGGCGATCGTGGCAAGCATTTGCATCGTCCTGTCGGTTGCCTTATATTATGCTGGAGAGCATGTCTTGAAAGGAGGCGACAAATGAACACGCTATTTTTACTAGCAGTCGCCACACCAATTATTGGCGGAGTAATTGCATTCTTCGTAATAGCTTGGCCGACAATCAAGAAAGATCGCCGGCGTGCCAAGGCAAAGCTGCAAACAGCATCAAGGCACTAGGCTCAGGACTCATTGCTCATAGCCAGAAGATAACGGTTGCGGCGAGAGCGATGGCAGAGAAGAAGGTCATAGGGCACCTGTCGTAGCGCGTAGCGACACGTCGCCAGTCTTTTAGACGCCCGAACATGATCTCGATCCGGTTGCGCCGTTTGTAGCGGCGCT
>NZ_QLMK01000020.1 GCF_003259955.1 Falsochrobactrum ovis | reverse complement strand
TGCGGTTAACGAAGATGATCCCGCTCAGAACGCGCCGATCATCAACGCGCTGGCGACCATGGCTCTTGGGGAAATAAGGACGAAGACGAGCCATTGGCTCGTCCGTCAGCCAAAATAAATTGCTCATGATTCAGGCTCCTGCACTGCCCTCTGAATCATAGACATCACGTCAAATCAATGGGTCCTGAACCTAGCGCGGCCTGTTCAGGTGCGGTTTCTGCCTCGGGAACCTCCGCAAGCGCTATCGCCCGTCGCGCCCGTTCGGCACGGACCTCCACAGCAGCGCGGCGTTCGGCATAGCTCTTTTTGATCAACGGTTGCGCCGCTAATGCCGTAATGGCCGCGACAAGGCTGACCCCCAAAATACCGGCGAGCACAAATTTTATCCGGCCTCGGGTTCCCGATCTTTGTTGCCGATATGTCGAAACAATCACTTCATCGCATTCGGGAAACGGTGCCGAAATTAGGATTTGGCGGGCATCGGTGACCGCCAAGCAGGCCAGGGCAGCAGCGACGCGTGCCCTCGGAACGATTGCCACAGCCACTATCATTTGCCGAGCTTCACGATCGATCTCAAGCACCCTATGGCCGAAATAAATGTCAGAGATAGTCAATGGCGAAAGCGCACCCATACGCGACGCCACAATTCCATCAAGGTGGCTGGCAGCCTCCATCGGCAGTTCGAGCCTGCGCGCAATCACCCAACTTGCTGGGATGCCGAGATGGATGGTCTTTCCATTCGCCACGCTGCGTAATGCGGCGGGCGGCTCTTCGCTCTGAGAAACCGGTAACGACAAGGGGGCCGATGGCTTTCGACCAGAGGCTGGCTGAATTTCAATAACGCTTCCGTCATCAGAAACCGTCGCGATAATGCGGCTACCGGATTTGATACGTATGATCTCATCCAGCAAAGAGGCTGGCCCTGCAATCCAATCATTCAACCCACGGATCGCCGCAGTGAAAGAAGAAACCATTGCGGTCAAACCTCAGAACAGAACCGGGCGTTAAATCCGAAGTTCCGCGGCGCATAAACATTTTTGGCGGCTACAATGCCGTCATATTCGCGCACGCCAATAGCCAGTTCGATATGATGCCCGCTACTGGGCGACAGGACCGAAACTATCTGGGCCATGCCGATAATTGGCTTTTCGGATTGCGCTTCCCGGTGAGTCAACCCATAGTTCAGATAATGATGGAGATAGGGCACCGTCATGCCGCAGCTGCCGGGATTGTCGAACCGCTCGCGTGAGCGCATCCGTTTCGAGCCAATAATCTTGGACATTTATACCTCCCAGTCGTGTCCTCCATGCATATGGATATGGCATCGTCAAACGTCGGGCAAGTACCTTACTTAAATATGGACAGATTGTCCATTTTGTGGAATATAGTAAAACATGAACGATACAACAGGCGTGTAGATGCGCTGAATGCCGAGGGAGGGATAGGCAAGCGTGAGCCAGATTATCTTTATTCCAACTGAGCGTAGCTCAGGCGAAACCCGTGTCGCGGCTTCGCCCGATACTGTGAAACTCTTAGCCGCCCTTGGCTTTGACGTAGTGGTTGAGAGCGGAGCGGGCCAATTGTCCCGCATCATCGATGAGGACTATGCGAAGGCCGGCGCCACCATTGGCTCCACATCCGCGGCCGCCAGTGCAGATGTGATCTTGAAGGTTCGCCGCCCCAGCGCCGATGAGCTCAAAACTTACAAAGCGGGTGCAATTGTCCTCGCCGCGATGGATCCATATGGCAATGACGACGCGATTGCGGCGATGGCGAAAGCTGGCATTTCCGCGTTTTCGATGGAGTTTATGCCGCGCATCACACGTGCCCAGTCGATGGACATTTTATCATCACAGGCAAATCTTGCCGGTTATCAGGCGGTGATTGATGCAGCGGCAGAATATGACCGCGCGCTTCCCATGATGATGACGGCCGCGGGCACCGTGCCCGCGGCCAAATTATTTGTAATGGGAGCGGGCGTTGCAGGACTTCAAGCTATCGCCACGGCGCGTCGTCTTGGTGCGGTTGTTACGGCAACGGACGTACGCCCAGCCGTTAAAGAGCAGGTTGCCTCGCTCGGCGCGAAGTTTATCGCGGTGGAAGATGAAGAGTTCAAAGCTGCCGAGACCGCAGGTGGTTACGCCAAGGAAATGTCGGCAGAATACCAAGCAAAGCAGGCTGCGTTAACCGCCGACCATATCGCAAAGCAGGACATCGTCATCACGACTGCACTCATTCCGGGCCGACCTGCGCCGAAGCTTATATCGGCTGATATGGTCGCGTCGATGAAAGCAGGCTCGGTGATCGTAGATCTTGCGGTCGAACGCGGCGGTAATGTCGAGGGATCGGTTCCAGACCAAGTCGTGACAACAGCCAATGGTGTGAAAATCATCGGTCACCTGAATGTGCCGGGCCGCGTGGCTGCATCTGCTTCGCTGCTCTATGCCAGAAATCTTTTCGCCTTCCTTGAAACGATGGTGAACAAGGAAACGAAGACGCTGAGCGTTGACCCGGAGGATGAACTCGTCAAAGCCACTCTGCTCACGCATGGCGGTCGGGTCGTGCATCCAGCCTTTGCCAAGGCCGAACTGGATCAGCCCCAGCCGACGGCGCCGAAAAAATCCACCGCATCGAAGGCGCAGGGAGGAGTATGATGGAACAAAATGCAAGATCCACACTGGAACAGGCGCTCGAACAGTTGGAGCGAGCTGCCGAAGCTGTCCGGCTGGCGTTCCAAGACGAGCGGACCGCTCAGATGGCAGATACAGTCGCGGACGGTGCCGGCATAGCGACGGGCGTTGATCCGTTTGTCTTTCGCCTCGCAATTTTCGTACTGGCAATCTTTGTTGGCTACTACGTGGTGTGGTCGGTGACACCAGCGCTACACACGCCATTAATGGCGGTAACCAACGCAATTTCCTCGGTAATCGTAGTCGGTGCCTTGCTCGCTGTCGGCATTTCGGCGTCCGGCCTGGCTACCGGTTTCGGTCTTGTTGCCTTGATCTTTGCCTCGGTGAACATCTTCGGCGGGTTCCTTGTCACACAGCGCATGCTGGCGATGTACAAGAAAAAAGAAAAGTGAGACCTGACTGATGAGTGAGAATCTCGCCTCCTTCCTTTATCTCGTATCCGGCGTGCTATTCATCATGGCGCTGCGCGGTCTATCTCATCCCACGACTAGCCGTCAGGGCAATATTTATGGCATGATCGGCATGACGATTGCGGTCGTCACCACACTGGCGCTGACCGTACCGTCTTTCAGCGGCTTCGTGCTGATCGTCATCGGTATCGCCGTGGGTGGCGCGGTCGGTGCCGTCATTGCGAAACGCATCGCCATGACATCCATGCCGCAGCTCGTCGCTGCTTTTCACTCGTTGGTGGGCTTGGCCGCTGTGCTCGTGGCCGCCGCCGCCGTCTATGCGCCGGAAAGCTTCGGCATCGGTACTGTTGGTCACATTCATACGCAGGCGATCATCGAGATGGCACTCGGCGTCGCCATCGGTGCGGTCACTTTCACCGGTTCCATCATCGCCTTTCTCAAGCTGGATGGGCGCATGTCGGGTAAGCCAATCATGCTTCCCGCGCGTCACGTGATCAATGCAGGCATTCTGATCGCGCTAGTTGTGCTCGTGGTGATGATGGTGACAACCCAATCGACAACCATCTTTTGGATCATAGTTGCGCTGTCGCTTTTGCTGGGCATTCTCTTGATCATCCCCATTGGTGGCGCGGATATGCCGGTCGTGGTCTCCATGCTCAACTCCTATTCGGGCTGGGCAGCGGCAGCGCTAGGCTTCACACTTGGCAATCTCGCTTTAATTATTACCGGAGCGCTGGTTGGTTCATCTGGCGCGATCCTGAGTTACATCATGTGTAAGGGCATGAACCGCTCGTTCATTTCGGTGATACTCGGTGGCTTTGGCGGCGAGACCGCTGCCGTGGCAGATGACGGCATTGAGCGGATAGTAAAGCAAGGCTCGGCGGAAGACGCAGCCTATCTGATGGCGAATGCCCAGAAGGTAATTATTGTGCCGGGCTATGGCATGGCAGTGGCACAGGCGCAGCACGCGCTGAGCGAGATGGTAGGCAAACTCAAAGACAAAGGAGTCGAGGTAAAATATGCGATCCATCCGGTCGCAGGCCGTATGCCTGGCCATATGAATGTGTTGCTCGCTGAAGCCAACGTACCTTATGATGACGTATTCGAGCTGGAAGATATCAATTCTGAATTCGCACAGGCAGATGTCGCCTATGTCATTGGCGCCAATGATGTAACCAACCCAGCCGCGCGCGATGACAAGTCGTCGCCGATATATGGCATGCCCATTCTCGACGTCGACAAGGCGCGAACCTGTCTGTTCGTCAAGCGCTCGCTTGGGTCAGGCTATGCCGGCATCGACAACACACTATTCTATAAGGATGGAACCATGATGCTGCTCGGCGATGCTAAGAAGATGACGGAGGAAATCGTCAAGGCGATGGATCATTAAATTGATACGCCTTGCAAGCGATGAAGCGGCAGAGCGGAAGGAAACGGACTCTCTTGCATCAATGCCACGCCGTCTTCTGGTCTAGTGTAGATATTGGAGAATTGTCGGCTTTCGCATATGGAAGCCGACCTTCATCGTGATCAAGGGTCAAGTGCCACAGGTATGTTGAATGAACCCACTGCCTACAAATCTACACTCCGACTCACTTCTATCGTCCATGGCCGATGCCGGACTGGCCAGCCGTGAGGCGACGCAGGAACTTTTTGGTGATCGTTCCGCCTTGCGGGCCTCGGACCTCCACCGCCTGATCGAAGCGCAAATCGTCGACGCCGACGCCCTCGCGAGCTTTCTCTCATCCTATTATGGGGTTCAGCTTCTCCGGCTATCAGAAAGCCGTTACATAGATTTGGTTATGCTCGCAGATAAGCTGAGGGTCCGCCATCAGGAAGGACGGGACGGGCCAGATGTGGCTAAACCACTCGGGATAATTCGGCACTGATTTGTTGGGCTGTTTCACGTACCAATCGTGCGCAGAGCTCGTGGCTGCGCGCGTCGTGCCGATACAGCGGCATGCTGACGCTTATCGCTCCTACCGGCTCTTTTAGACGATTAAAAATCGGGCTACCGAGACAGCGGATATCCGGCTCGTTCTCCTCATCATCGAATGCGTATCCCTGCTCACGCGTCCGCTTCAATTCTTCCAACAGTTCCGCAGGCGTGGTGAACGTCTTGGGCGTATGGCGCCTTAGCTCCAAGCCTTTAAGAATTTCCATGATCCGCTGGTCCGAAAATCCCGACAGCCACGCCTTTCCTACCGATGTGGAATGAAGCTCGACCTGACCACCAATGCTCGTTTTCATCTGCACTCTGTTGGAGCCAACCAGCTTGTCTATATAGACCATCAAATTGTTGCTCGGCACCGCCAGATGCACTGTCTCATCGGTAGCATCGCGAAGCGAAACTAAATAATCTCGTGCAATCGTCCGAAGGTCAGAGTCTTCCCAAGATTGGGCAGCGAGCTGAAGGAGCCGTGGCCCCAATCGAAAGGTTCCGTCCTCTGCTGACTGAATGACAAGTCCTTCCGCAATAAGTGCGGACACAATACGATAGACTGTTCCACGAGGATATGGTGCGCGTTTGGTTAGCTGGGCCATATCCAATGTTCCAGGGGAGTCGGCAATGATTTGCAGCCCGGTCATGAACTTCGAAAATGATGCCGCTCCCGGCACGTGAGTGCGCAATTTGGGTCCCACATTATCCTGAACATTACTCGTCATGGGTCTCTCCTTGCGTCTTGACAACCGACTATATGAATAATACACATTTATGGGCACAGTGTCCATAATGTAGTCAGCTTATTGCAGTTAGCTTAATATGGGAACTTAGTCGTATGATCGAGGAGGATCAACGGCGCCGTTACGACCACCAAATGTGAATGTGACGACCGTCAATATCATACGCGAGTCTAATGGGAGGAAATAAAATGACTAAAAAGGGATATTGGGTTGCAATGGTCGATATTGCAGACCAGGAGGGATATAAAGAGTACATCGCCCTCAATAAGGCAGCCTTTGACAAATACGGGGCGTCCTTTGTCGTTCGAGCAGGAACGAGTCAGGTCATGGAAGGCCCAGCTGCAAACCGTCTGGCCGTAATCGAATTCAAGGATTACGAGACCGCGCTAGCCTGCTACAATTCTCCTGAATATCAGAAGGCTATCAAAGCTCGCGAGCCGCATGCCAAGGTACATCTTGCCGTGGTTGAAGGCGTGTAGCATCGGAATTATCGCATAAACCTCGATCGAACTGTTCTGAGGGACTATTATCTTGCCATTGAACGCTGGTCACGCGGGTGAGCAGGTCATGCTGATGGTCTCTGGCTATTCATCGAGTGCCGCGAGGATTGTTGCATGCACACACAGCTTTAGGAGCAGTCATGCCCACCCCGTTAAAATGGCTTTTCAATCTTTTCGACGCCCTTATCGCTATCGGCATGGCCGTCATGAGCATCCTGATCTTTACAAATGTCGTACTTCGGTACGGTTTCAGCTCAGGTATTTCGGCTTCTGTTGAAATCTCCCGGGTGATCCTCGTCTGGATCATCTTCCTAGGTGCTGTTGTGGGCTTGGTCAAGGGCGTGCATTTGAGCGTTGACGCGGTGCTCGCTCGGCTCCCTCAAAAGGCGCGTTTCATCTGCTTTCTTATTGCACACGGCCTGATGCTTTGGTGTTGTTGGCTTGTTGCCCAAGGCAGTTGGTCACTTACTGTCATTGAATGGAGCAATATTACTCCGCTGACTGGAATTCCCGTGGGCCTAACTTACGCTGCCGCGCTTGTGGCTTCCATTATCATGGCCCTTGTTCTCCTTATTCAGCTATGGCGCGGGCTACGCGGCACATTGCCCAGTATATGGGCAGGCGAAAAGCCCGATGAGGCTTCAGTGTCCGTAGGCTCTGCGCAAACAGAGGAGAGAACTCAGTGAGCGGCTTAGTATTTCTCGGTTCTCTCCTTGGTGCGATTAGTATCGGGATACCCATTAGCTTTGCCCTGATGCTGTCGGCAGTCGCGCTGATGATGATGATGGGCAGTCTGGATGCACAAATCTTGGCCCAGCGCCTCGTCAATGGCGCGGACAGCTATCCGCTGATGGCGATCCCATTTTTTCTTATTGCTGGCGAGTTCATGAATGCCGGCGGGCTTTCTCGCCGCATCGTGACCATGGCCCTTGCGCTTGTCGGTCACTTACGTGGCGGTCTGGGTTATGTGGTTATCGGCACGGGATTGATAATGGCCAGCCTTTCTGGATCCGCCATCGCGGATACGGCAACACTGGCGGTCATGCTGATCCCCCTTCTGCGGCAAGCGGGCTACAATATGGACCGAGCCACGGGCCTGATAGCCTCGACTGGCATTATCGCCCCCGTGATCCCGCCTTCTGTCGGATTCATCATTCTGGGCGTTACCGCAAATGTCTCCATCATTGGCCTATTCATGGCGGGAATCGTACCAGGAATCATGATGGCTCTAACTCTCGTGATTGCTTGGTGGTTTGTTTCGAAAAAGGAAACGGCTGCGGTCCAACCTAAATTGCCACGCAGAGACATACCCAAAGCCATCATAACCGCCGGTTGGGCATTGATGCTGCCGGTGATTATCCTAGCTGGACTGCGTTTTGGACTTTTCACCCCTACCGAGGCCGGTGTTGTTGCTGCCGCTTATGCTCTCTTTGTGGGTCTGGTTGTATATCGGGAACTGACGCTACCCCGGCTCTATCGGGCATTGCTTGACGC
The DNA here is from genome assembly GCF_003259955.1 of Falsochrobactrum ovis. GTDB lineage: Bacteria > Pseudomonadota > Alphaproteobacteria > Rhizobiales > Rhizobiaceae > Brucella > Brucella ovis_A. Next base: position 28,285 of record NZ_QLMK01000020.1, on the reverse strand, counting down.
TGGACGTATGACAGCAGTGATCATGCTTCTTGTGGCAGCCTCTATGGTGACTGGCTTCATGATGACCATCACCAATCTGCCCGGACAGCTCGTCAGTCTTCTTGCTCCCTTTATCGATATGCCGATCCTACTGATGGGCATGATTGTCCTGGCGGTCTTTATCATCGGCATGGTGCTCGATTTTGCACCTTCAATCACTATTTTGGTGCCAATCCTTATGCCTCTTGTAAAAGCGGCTGGGATCGACCCTGTCTATTTTGGAGTTATGTTCATCATGACTGCGGCCGTCGGCATGATCACGCCTCCCGTGGGCACGGTCCTTAATACGGTGTGCGGTATCAGCCAGGTTCCGATGAGTTCAGCTATAAGAGGGGTTTGGCCGTTCCTTTTGGCCCAAATGGCTCTCATTGTGCTCTTAGTGCTGTTCCCCGCATTGATCACCGTACCAGCGTCCTGGTTCCATTGAGTTCAAGCCGCCAAGGAGTGGGATAGTCTATTCAATGACGGCTTTCTCCCTACGCTATGCAGGGTCCCAACAAGAACGGTGGGCCCCTGGCTCTAAAAAGGTATCCGCTGCCCGAATGGGAAGCAAAAAGGTTGCTTAATGGTAGTTATGCGTTTGATAGGTGCCGCTCCGCTTATTGGGGCAAGATGCCAGTTTGCGTGGGGGTGTACAGGTGAAGACCAGTCGTAAGGACGCTGCCCCAAACTCCTATACGATGTGGCTTCGTAGAGGTTTAACGGCCGGCGTTTTAGCAGTTGTAACTGCTTGTACTTCCACTACCGACTATCTTGATGTGTCGGATCCCGTTAGCAAAGTCTCGAGCGCTGACCTGAGTGCGCGCAAGCCGTCCGGGGGCGGGTTCTTATCTGGCCTTGGCTTCGGTCGAAAGCAGAATAACCAGCAAGGTGAAGTATATTACGGCTATCAGCAGCGGCTGACTTCTGGCGAGCGAAAGTCGCTGGAGCGGCTAAGTGGAGAACTGTTCGAGGTCAACCTTGAGGAAACTGAGATCAAGGTAGCCGCACGAAATGTTCTCGGCGAAGTGCTTGGCATAAGCTATACACTTGATCCAAAAGTATCGGGACGCGTTTCTATTACGACGTCGAGGCCTACGCCGGCTGCAGAGATACTGACCATGTTTGAATCTGCACTGCGCAACAGCGGCGCGGCTATGATGCGTGAAGGCAATCGGCTGCGGCTGGTTCCTGTAAGTGAGGTATTCGGAACTGCCGAGCTTGATCAGGGAACTACCATTCAGCCCGGATATGCTGTCACGGTATATCCTCTGAAAAATGTGTCCACCAACACGATCCTGCCCCTGCTGGAAAACTTTGTTGCTCGTCCCGGCATGGTGAGGGAGGATCCAAGCGGTAACGCGTTGATCTTCCAAGGGACGGCTGCGGAGCGGACGGCGGCAATCGAAGCAGCCCGTTCGTTCGACCAAGATTGGCTGGCAAACCAATCGGTTGGCATTTTTCCCATTCACAATTCAAACGCTGCCGCCATGATGCCGGAGCTTAATCGCGTGCTCGACCTCGGAGAGGGTGGCCGCGGGCATAACACAATCAGTCTTCAATTGGTCGAGCGCAGCAATGCTATACTGGTAGTTGCAAAAACGCGCGAGCAATTGAAGCGGGCGGCAACTTGGATACAGCGGCTTGATCAGGCCGGTGCGAGCGCCTCAAACTTGCGCGTTTACAAGGCCCAGCACCTGCCAGCTCGGCGTCTTGCAACGATGTGAACGAGATATTTAACGGTGCCTCAGCATCGTCAGCCTCCGAAGAGCCAGCTTCACAATTCCCGCCCGGATCGCTAGCTGACGATCAGGGTCAAAGCACCGACAGCTCACAGTCAGCGGAAGCGATAATGGAGCAGCGTATGGGCGGTGAAATACCCGCCTCCGTTGGCGCGGAACGTACGAACCCGTCCAATAGTGGCGCGCGTGTAACTGCGAACCCGGAAAACAACACCGTTCTTATTTTCGCCCGACCCGACCAACAACGAACGATCGAACAAGCCATCGCCGCGCTTGACCGACCGCAGGATCAGGTGGCTATTGAAGCAACGATTGCCGAGGTCACGCTGACTAATGACTTACGCTATGGCGTACAATTTTTCCTAAAATCCCGCGACCTTGGCTTAGGTCGCGATCATGGTTCAGTAGGATTATTCCGGGAAGCAGGCAGTGCCGCGCTTTCGCGGACCGTTCCCGGTTTCAACTTGCTGCTCGGCCCCGAAACAGAGCCGCGCCTCGTCCTCGACGCGCTGCGCGGTGTCACCAAGGTCAAGGTGCTATCGTCACCATCCGTCGTCGTTTTGGACAACAAACCTGCCGTGCTTCAAGTTGGCGACGAAGTCCCCATCGTGACGCGCACCGCACAATCGGTGACCGATCCGCAAGCGCCGATTGTCAACAATGTCGAATTCCGCAACACGGGCGTCATCTTGAAGGTTTTGCCGCGTATCACCGGAAATGGCACTATCAGTTTGGTCGTGGAGCAGGAGATTAGCTCTGTGCAGCGAAGTCAGGCGCAGTCTCTGACACCGACGATCTCACAGAGGCGAGTCAGTTCGACCGTTTCGGTAACCAGCGGCCAGACGGTGATGCTGGGCGGATTGATCAGCGAAAGCCAGCAACGTGGCCGCGATGGCGTGCCGATCCTTGGCGATCTTCCGCTGGTGGGCGATGCATTCCGGTCCAACCAGAATACCGCGATGCGCACCGAACTTATCATCCTTATTCGGCCACAGGTCATCCGCGACAGTCTCGATGCACAAAATGTGGCAGAGCAGATGCGATCACAATTGCGGTTAATGAACGGACCATCCAGGAACCTGCCGCTGCGGAGGCCAGCCCAGACGTTGATCGAATGAAGATTTTCAAGGCACGGCGGCAAGCTATCGCTGTCGTGACGTGCGTCATCATGGCAGTGACGTTGCCGCCATTAGTCGGCAAAACTGCATACATATGGGCTATTTGGGCCGCATTATGCGTCGTGGCGTCAGCGATTGCCATTCATGACCTCGCGACAATGCTGATACCTGACCGGTATACGCTGGGCATCCTTTTTGTCGGCTTTGCGGAATGGCTGCTCGTTTCAGGAGACGTCAAGATGCTTATTCTATATATGTGCGGCGCTCTACTTTTGGGAGGAGCGCTTTATCTGTTCGATATATCGTACGCTCGGCTGCGCGGACAAACCGGACTCGGAATGGGCGATATTAAGCTGCTTAGCGTATCAGCCTTGCTTGTCGGTGTTTCCGGTACCGGCATTCAGACCTTGCTTGCCGCGGCAGCAGCGCTGACGTTTATCTCATTGCGAGCGATACGCCTGGGCCGACCATTACGTGCGGTGGCGAAGGTTCCGTTCGGCACCTTCCTTGCTCCGGCCTTGGTTATCGTTTGGGCATGGTTACCCGCTGCATGGTAATCAAATTGATAGGAAAGAGGAGAGAAAAAACTTGATTTGCCAGAGGCGATGGCACCGTTTTTCATGGCGGCAAGCGAGCAAGAATTCATCAACAAACCAACGAGGCACAATCCTAGTCAGCGTGCTGTGGATTATGATTTTTCTAGGGTTTCTTGCCGTTATCCTCCGTGTGCAGATGTCTGGTGTCGTGACTGGTGTGCGTGTCACAGAAGACAAGGCAAGAGCACGTATTCTAGCCGAAGCTGGGCTCTCGCTAGCTGTAGCCGAAATTCGCATAGGTCCGTCTGACGGTGAGGACACGCTCGACGACCATATCTCCTCAACGATTACCCTTCCCGCGGGCGTCGCTTCCGTTTTTGCGACAAATGAAGCTTTACGGATCGACCTTAATACCGCCGAACAGCCATTGATTGTGGGCGCGTTGCGCGCTGCTGGCGCCGCCCCCGCAATCGCTGAAAATTTGGCCAAAAGGATTGTCGACCATCGCTCAGGGGTTCCAAGCGGACAGCCGACGGGTCCTGCAGCTCCGCAACCAGCAAACAACAAAAAACTGTTTCAAACCGTCTCAGAACTCGCTTCCTTTCCCGGAATAACGCCTGAGATTGCCATTGCAATCGAACGCTATCTTACCGTTTCATCCGGTTTGACTGGCGTTCGCCTTGAAGCGCTGGATAATCAATTGCTGGCGGTCATTCCCGGCCTCCCTCCATCGGCACGAAAAGCAATCTCGGATTTTAATGTCGGTCGGTTGTCACGCGAAGAACTCAACCGCGCACTTGCAGCGGTAAACTTTAACACAGCTGCATCTGCACAAAGCTGGCGTGCCGTTGTCAGAACAAATCTGCAATCGGGCTACAGTGAATCTTTCGAAGCGTTGATACTTGTATCAACCACTGACCAGGCTCCCTATAGAGTGCTTGAATGGCGGCGCGCATCAGACGAACTTAAATGAATGCTAGAATGGATACGTGGCCGGTCTGAGTAAGGATACCAAACCGGCCTCAATTGCGTGGAACCAATCCAGTGCGCTGATGTTAGAGGCCTCCGGCCACTGTGATGAGGGTGCCCGTCATAAATCCAGCACCGGGAGATGCAAGCATTAGAACCGCGCGAGCGATGTCCTCAGGCTCCGCGATACGGCCCATCGGAGTCACCGCCGCAATTCGGGCAGGCCGGTCAGGATTCCCTCCCTGTGTGTGTATGCGGGTATTAGTGGTCCCGACCCGTATGGCATTCACCCGGATGCCCTCGGGCGCTAGCTCCTTGCCTGCGCCGAATGTGATGGATTCCACTGCGCCTTTAGTTGCTGCATAGTGGACATATTCGTTGGGACTGCCAAGGAATGCGGCCAGTGAAGACATGTTCACGATTGTCCCGCCCTGCCCGCCCTGGCGTGTGGACATGCGTTTTGCGGCTTCCTGAATACAGTATATGACGCCGAAAACGTTGACCCGAAAAGCGGTTTCGAGCACGTCCGGCTGCAAGTCTTCTATCTTTCCAGCTTTTCCAATGATCCCGGCATTGTTGACTAGGCAAGTTACGCGCCCAAGTTCTTCATCGCAGGCTCTAAACAGCGCTTCAATATCCTCCTTCTTGCCCACATCGCCCTGTACTGCAAGAGCGCGAACTCCCTTGGCCTCGCAATCTGCAACAACTTCGGCTGCCGCTGCAGTATCTGAGAGATAGCTTATGCAGACATCGTAGCCTTCGGCCGCAAACATACGAGCGGTTGCGGCACCGATACCGTGGCTCGCGCCCGTTACGATCACAATTGGTCTCACGAAATGAACTCCTCCTTAGTTCTGTGTTTAAAGCCTAGAAGACAGTTTCAAGAATCGCGGCATAGTCTTCCTTGCTCAGCGGGCGAGGATTGGTCGGATGGCTATGGTCTTCCAGCGCTCGCTCACACACCCAATCGATGACCTCATGAGAAACGCCCAATTCGGATAATTTAGACGTAATGCCCAACTGACGATTCAAATCGTCCAGCGCGTCTGCCAGCGTGGTTCCTTCGAGCCCAGCTAACTTCTCAAGCTGGCTGATCTTCTTGGCCGCAGCATCAATTTCAGCATTCCAGCGAAGGACAACCGGCATCAAAATGGCGTTAAGAGTTCCGTGATGGAGGCTCACCTCTTGGAGACCACCCAGTGCATGGCTGAGAGCATGGACGGCGCCAAGCCCCTTCTGAAACGTCATGCCGCCTTCGAGGGCGCCCATCATCAGTTCGGTCCGCGCTTGCGCATTTGTGCCATCTGCATAGGCAACCGGCAGAGCCTTCCAGATACGTTGGAAACCATCGGTGGCAATCGCCTCTGCTGGCGGATTGTAACGGGGGGAGAGATATGTCTCAATGCAATGCGATAGCGCATCAAGCCCTGTTGCTGCTGTCAGACCCGCTGGCAGCCCCATCGTCAATGCCGGGTCGCAGACCACTCCGCGCGGGATGAGATACGGACTGATGAAACCCAGCTTCCGTCCGTCATTCAGCGTAATAAGCGCCGCTCGCCCGACTTCGGATCCGGTGCCTGCTGTGGTCGGGACCGCGACGAGTGGTGCTACCGCGCTAGTAATGCGTGCTACACCGCCAAGAATCGCCGCATAACGTTCGAGTTCGCCCTCGTGAGTAGCAAGTAACGCCACGCCCTTAGCTAGGTCCATTGGAGACCCTCCACCGATCACGACAATGCCATTGCAGCCGCGTTGTCCGTAAAGCTCAAGACCAGCCGCAACCGCGCTTTCCGTCGGATTGGTCGGAACATCAAGGAAAATCGGTGCTGTTTTCAGAAATGCAAAACCTGGACGATCCAAGAGACCGGCAGCTTTGATACCGTGATCACTGATCACCAATGGTCGCGAAACACCGAGTTCATGCAAAATTTCTGCGAGCGCCTCGCTTGCTCCAATCCCGAATCTAACGGTTGTAAGATAATTTATAATATTCACGTTGCGACACTCCCTGCCCACAATATGGACGCAGCATCCAAGTAAATCCTCGCTACCGCCCATTTGTCAAGCACCTTCATGCGAGCAAGGCCCTCAATGTGGACAGGATGACCATATTGTGATCAAACTAATATTGGGAGGAGACGGGGTGGATTGCCACCCCGCCCCGCCCACGTTGAATTGCCATCTCATCATCGCCAGCAGTAACACCTGAATCGGAAGGAAAACCGTTGTCGAAAACCACCACCGTGCTCATACCGGGCTGGATGCACGAGCATGCTCGGGACATGCTTAGAACGCATTTCAATCTTATAGAAATTCCTGACAGCGACGTTGAAACCCGTCTATCTCCGCACATACGGGCTTCAATTTCTGGCGTAGCCTGTAACACTAGGATTGATCGTCAATTTATTGACGCTCTTCCCAATCTGGAAATTATCGCCAGCTACGGGGTCGGATATGATTCGGTCGATGCTACCTATGCACACAGCCGAAATATCGTTGTTACAAATACGCCAGATGTACTGAATGAGGAGGTGGCCGACCTCACAATAGGGCTGCTTATCAGCGTCGTGCGCGAAATTCCTAAGGCGCAAGCTTACCTTCGCGAGGGCAAATGGAAAGTCTCAAACTATCCCCTCACCCGACTGACGCTGCGCAACCGCACCGTCGGCATGTATGGGATGGGCCGAATTGGTCGCAGCATCGCTCGACGGATCGAAGCGTTTGGACTTCCAGTTGCCTATCACAGCAGGCGCCCGGCAGAGGGGGTCTCGTATAATTATTTTCCGTCCCTGCTGGAACTTGCTAGCGCCGTCGATGTGCTCATCTCGATCGTGCCTGGGGGGCCAGCGACTGCAAACAGCGTAAATGCGGAAATATTGTCTGCACTCGGACCCGAAGGCGTTTTCATCAATGCGGGCCGGGGCACCGTCGTGGATGAGGATGCGTTGATCAGCGCATTACGCACAGGAACGATAGCCGCCGCCGGACTCGATGTTTTCGCGGATGAACCCAATGTTCCAGTGGAGATGTTGGAGCTCGATAACCTCACCCTTCTGCCCCATATCGCATCCGCATCGGAGAGCACGCGCACCGCAATGGCAGACCTCGTGGCGCAGAACGTCATTAGTTGGTTCCAGAATGGAGCCCCAATCACCCCCGTCACGTCCGTGCCTGAGCGATCCAACCAACCTTTGGAACCCTTCTCTTCCGCTAGCGGAAAACACCGTCACGACGGAGCCAACCAGAGAGTTGACAACCGGTGATAAGCTGAGCACTATCTAGTGGTGGACAACGTATCCACATTGTGGGCAAGCGGGGGGGCTTGGGAGGGAATATTAATTTTCAGGCTGGGATCGCGATTGCCTTATGTTTGGAGGAGAAACTCTCATGAATGTACGGAAAAGCTCGTTGGCCTTATTGGCAGCGTTAGCAATCGGAGGGGTGGGCGTTACCAGCGCCGCTGCACAGACAGTGAATGCCTGGACACCGAAACCTGTGGCGGCAGCGCCCTACAAGGCTCCGCATAAGCCGCGTACGACAATCGCGGATGTGCGTGCCAAGATTGCGACACCCAACAAGCTTAAGACCTGGCGCGTACCGGTCGTCGATGACAAGCACCTACGGGCGGCATGGCATCAGCTAGCCGTGTCGGATTCGACACCGACTTTGCGCGTGGCAGATCACCAGACTGCATTCATCGTGTGGGAAGGAGAGATCGAAGTTAACATCCAGGGTGTGGAGCCTTTTGTTGCCAGTAAGGGCTTCATGGTCCGGGTTCCATTCCGTCGGGCGTTCTCGCTGAAAAATGTGGGGACGGTGCCATCGTTGCACTTTGAGATCTTCAACGCAGACGCTACGATTCTCTATGAAGAAGACTCGGCAACTCTGCCTAAATCACCACCCGGAACGGACTGGTACCTCAGTCGATTAGATGCACCTGATAGCCTGACACGTCAGCCTCAGCCGATCTATGTCGACTTTTTCGCAGCTCCTTCCGCCGGTGCTTTTGTGAGCGACGATCGCATGTTCGTCAACCGCATCCGCGGTCAGGCACGTGACTGCAACATGCAGCCCACGACAGCACTTGGACATTTCCATGTGGACTATGCGGAATTTTGGTTCATCATGGAAGGGCAGATCCAGTACAATATTGAAGGCTTGACGCCTTTCGTTTCCGAGCCAGGCGATATCGTCTATGTTCCGGCCGGTCGTTGGCACTCAGCGGCTAACTACTGCCCGGGCTATGATACGCGGATTGCTATCAACGGCTATCCGGGTGGATCGCATCATTGGCCAGTGAACAATCAGCCGGCGACGCCTCCAATTTCGGGCAAGGAATACCTGAAGTAATTTAACCAATGGCCCGCCCTCAATGATCAGGGCGGGCCAACACGATAATCCAATAATAAAAACATACAATGTAATAGTGGTCAGGGGGGCAATTCTCATACTACCCGCAGGTTCTGTTTGCTTTATGGGTGACGGTCCCTGCATCTTGGTTCCAGCAAACCATCCTTGGGAGGACAAACTATGAAATCACTTCTTCTAACTGCGGCTTTGGTAGGAGGGCTTATTGCTGCCGCTCCTGCCCTGGCTCAGAACGCGCGCTTGGGCTATGTGCCTGTGGAAGAACATCCGGTTGGAGAAGCTTCGCGCTATTTTGCGAAACTTGTGGAAGAGAAAACCGATGGGCGTATCAAAATCGACACGTTCGGTAATGGGGTTCTCGGCAGCGAGCCCGACATGCAGGCATCGGTTCAGGCCGGTTTCATCGACATCATGGTCGGGCCTACCCCGAATCTAGTCGGCGTTGTTCCGCAGTTCATGATCTACGACCTTCCATTCTTCTACAAGGACTTTGACGCGGTGGACGCTGTCATGGACGGTGAGGTTGGCGAGGAGCTTTTCGCACTGCTGAAAGAAAAGACCGGCATTGTAGGACTAGCTTGGTGGGATAATGGGTTCCGCCACATGACCAATGGAATCCGCCCGGTTAACACGGTTGAGGATATGGCCAATCTGAATATCCGAGTTATACCTAACCCGCTGTTCTTGGCGACCTGGTCTGCTTTGGGAACCAATCCGACACCACTTCCATGGCCGGAGCTTTACAGCGCTCTTGAAAATCGCGCAGTCGATGCACAGGAAACGCCTTACGCTCTCATCCACACCGCCAGATTCTATGAGGTGCAGGACCATCTGGCCAAAACCGGGCATGTCTATACGCCCTTCGTTTTGCTCGCCAGCCAGAAATGGTTTGATAGTCTCTCCGAGGAAGACAAGGCAACTGTAATGGAGGCGGCTAAGGAGTCAGCAGTATTCCAGCGGGAGATTTCCCGTAAGGCTGCAGAGGATCTGGAAAAGGAACTCGCGGATAAGGGTTTCGAGATTACCTTTCCAACGCCAGAAGCGCTTGCAGAGATGAGAGAGCGCGTTGCGCCTGTTGTCGAGGAGTATAGCGCACAGATCGGCACTGATCTTGTCGAAAAAGCGCGAGCAGCTATGGCCGCGGCTGACAAAGAGTAAAAGGCTGTGGCGCCAGAGCAGGCGAACCCTGCTCTGGCGCCTTCTGCAAACAAGATAGAGATTGCCCACCCGGTGCCACAACAATACGCAAGTGGTATAGGCTTCGTCTCGGACATCAAGATTTAACAAGTTGATATTGTCGCTATATCTGTTCCCCAGCCATATCCATTTAGCGTCCAGGGTAAGGCGCTAGCGTGGGCGAGGCTCAAGTAAATGTTCCGCGATTAAAACACCTATTCGTTACCTTACTTACGGCAATAAATCCGGTCTCTTCAACGTGCAGGGCGATAAGAACGCTGGCTCTTTGTCGGAGTTCTCAATAGGCACCGATCGGCCTGAGACGATTATGAGACCTCGCACACCGGTGCGCTTGAAAAAGAGCGTCGGCTTCGAAGCTTTCTTGGCCGGCTCCCTTCCCCATTGTATCCAAATTTAGCATTTGTCGCAGCCCGCATCGACCGGATAGTCGGAACTAATATAGTCACGCCAGAAAAGCCGTGCTTGTCGGTTTTATCTTCCAGAATACGCCATCAGCCGCACCCAGAGGAGGCTTGGCCCCTGCATTTCTGCAAGGGCCAGTAAGTCCGATCTTACTATCGTATCATTTTAGGTAACCAAAGGCTTAGATCAGGCCAGAGGGTAATGATCAGGAGCGATACTAATAGTGGCAAATAAAATGGCAGAAATGCCCGCAACACGCTCCACATTGACACTTTAGCTATGTCGGAAAGCATGAATAATGCCAGTCCAAGAGGCGGTGTCACTAGTCCGATCATCAGATTGAAGACAAAAACGATACCTAGGTGAACCGGGTCCACGCCTGCCATCACGAGCGGCGCTGCTACAAGTGGCGCCACCAGCAACGTTGCCGTCGTACTGTCCAGGAACATGCCCACGATCAACAAGAGCACGTTGACGAGCAAAAGCAAAATCAAAGGATCTGTCGAAAGCGATAGAAGTCCACGGGTAAATATTTGCGGCAATTGTTCCACCGCCATTACCCAACCAAATAGTGCGGCCGCAGAAACGATAATCAACACTGCCGAGGTTGTCTTGACCGTATCAAACAATGCGAAACGAAGCCGTTCCCAAGAGATGCCGCCATAAAAAACCGTGGCGATAAAAAGGACATAAGCGACTGTAATGGATGCAGCTTCAGTGGGGGTAAACCACCCGTTCAACATCGCTCCTATCAGGAGAACCGGCGTCATAAGTGCTGGTGCGGCGGGCAGAAAGGCACCCCAAAGCTCTTTTAGAGTTGGCCAGCGCTTGGATCGCGGATGATTGTACTTTTTAGCCAGCCATGCAACCGTGAGCATCAATATGGCAGTATAAAAAAGTGCAGGTAAAATCCCTGCGATCAACAGCTGAACAATCGAAACACTCGTGACCGAGCCGTAAATAATCAAAGGAATGGAAGGCGGGAAAATGGGACCGACAATAGCTGAAGCACCAGTAATCGCCGCCGAATAGGGACGGCTGAATCCTGCATCCGTCATTACTTTAATTTCAATCCGGCCCAAACCACCTATATCGGCAAGCGCCGCGCCCGATGTGCCCGAGAAGACCAAGGATCCGATAACATTCACCTGCGCCAATCCGCCCGGAACGCGCCCACCCAAAGTCTGCGCGAAGCGGTATATATGACTGGTAATGCCAGCCTGATTCATCAGGCAACCCACGAAGATAAACACTGGGACTGCGACCAGCGGGAATGAATCCAGCGCATAGGTCATGCGCTGCGCCATCAACTCTAACGGAAATCCCGCGTAAACTACATAGATCAAGGCAGGAACCACAATCGCCACGACGACCGGGAATCCCAGAATAAACAGGGCCATAAAAGCCACAATAATTGTAAGTGCCATTTTTCGCCCCTTTAGCTCAACACATCTTCAAGAAAATCGAGGTCTGTTTCGGGCTCTCGTTCCTGTGCGAAGGTGATAAATAAAGGACGACGCTGCAGTACTTTTACAGCTTGAACGGCGCATTCGACCGTAGTCATTGAAAAGCTCACCAGCGCAGAACCAAGAAAGACCCAGTAAGGGATGCCCAATGTTGGGGTAGAATTGTCAAGATTGGCCATAATCGCAACTCCGCTAGCACCCGCCAAAATGGCAAAAGTGACCGCAGCGGTAACAGCGGCAACAAATTTAAGTGGAAGTATAAATTTTGACGGACCCATGGAAACTATTTCGTCCATCCGGATATTCGCGCCAGAAGAAACCACATAAGGAAGAGCAAGAAAAACAGCGTTGATGAGCATAAACCGGGTCAGCTCTTCAGCACCCATAATAGGCGATGTAAAAACTTCGCGAGATACGACTTGGATAAAAGACAGGCTAATCATCGCCACAAGCATGACGAGACTGCCCCAACGAAATATCCATCGCAATGGCTCAAGAAGCCGGTCTATAGGGTACTCACGATTATTAGCGTGCACAACAGTATCGGCCAAATGAGGCACGGTTTCGGATTTGGACACAAAGAGCCTCCGTCAAAGAACCAGAGGCCGGCTCGCGGCCTCTGAATTTACCTGTTACTGCACAGCCTGAATGCGCTCGATAAGCGGTGACCAGGTTGGAAAATCTTCCGCAACCTGAGCGCCAACCGATTCACGGAATTCTGCCACTTTGAGCCCATCGGCCTCGGTGATGAAGGTCATCCCCTTGCCTTTGAGTTCGTCAATGAGATCCGTTTCCGCTTTCAGCCCCAGCTCCAAAGTTTCCTGACCTACCTCGGCTGCAACTTCTGCGATAATGGCTCTGTCTTGTTCCGGGATGGACTGCCACACCTTTTCATTGATGAAAACTGGCAGCACATTTTGCATATGGCCAGTCAGCATGACGTGCGTCTGCACTTCATAAAGCTTATTGGCATTGATCATCGTAAGCGGATTTTCCTGGCCGACCACCATTCCTGTCATCAGTGCAGTGGGCAATTCTGCCACTTCAACAGGGGTCGGTACTGCACCCATTCCTTTGATCATCGTGGTCCAGAGCTGCATCGGCACACCGCGGAACCGCTTATCTTTCAGGTCCGCAGGAGAATAGACCGGCATATTGGCCGTCATCTGCCGTGCACCGCGATAAAGGCGTCCAATTATACGGACATTGGCTTTCTCAATCATCTGGCCGGAAAGATCCTTCATAACTTCTGAATTTTCAGGATCTGTTACCGCCATGGCATGAATGCCGTCACGATAAACAAAGGGCGCAGCGAAAACGGCCATTTCGGGCATGAAAGTGGCAAGTGATCCGAATTCATGATGCGCCAGCGGAATGGCACCGCTGCGCACACCGTCAACGAGTTCCTGCGCACCCCCAAGCTGAGAATTGGGGAATACGTCCACCTTAACACGGCCTTCGGTTCGCTCATTCACCCGTTTGGCGAATTCCTCACCATACCAATATTGGATATCGCCCTCTGAACCCACATGCGCATAGCGAAGGGTGGTCTGGGCATAGGCCGTTGTATGGGCTCCCATAGACATGGCCAGCGCGACGGCTGCCACTTTCAAGATGTTCTGTATATTCATAAGTTCCTCCCTTATATTTAATTCTGCTAATATACCTTCTATATTCGATACACGCGTGCTGCATTGTCATGGAAAAGCTTGGCGCACTCCTCCTCTTGAAGATGCGCTGTCGCCGTAACAAAACCGGAGAAAATCCTGTCGAAACTGCCCACAAGGGAATCGACTGGAAGATTGCTGGCAAAAAAAGCCCTGTCCGTCCCAAAAATAGATATTACATCCCGTATAATCGGGGTGTTTTCTTCCGCCAGCCACTCTTTTTCCGGCAGTCCGAGGCCCGAAATTTTGATAAACACATTCGATTGATCAGCCACGACATCGAGCGCTTTTCGCCATCCCGCCAACCCTTGCCTGCTCCGGTCTGCCGGAAGGCCTGTGTGATTGATAATGATGGGAATATCGGGAAAGTCTCGCGCCAGATCATGGGCGGCATCCAGATGCCACCAAGGCGTTTGTAAGTCATAGGACCAGCCATAAGATGCAAGAAGCGAATAACCCTCCCGCCAAATGGGATCGTCCATCGATCCTTTCGCTCCGCGGCGGGCACTTTGCGCAGAATTCGCTGCGGCAGGTTTGTGACGAACGCCGCGCACAATTTCTTTTTGCGAAAGTCCTGCTAAAAGCTCCGCTGCATTGGGGGCCGCAAAATCACACCACGCAACCATCACCGATGGTATGCCGGTTTCCTTCGCAATATTTGAAACCCACTGAGCCTCATCAAGCGCTAAAGCGCGGTTCCACTCTGCCTCCACATAGACCGTTCCTTTGATCGGCCATGCAGCAGTATCAGCTTTATAATCTTGCGTCAGATAGTCTCGACAAATCGCCGAATAGTCGCCATAGCGAAAAGGGATACGCTCCCCTTTCAACCAAGGTAAGTCATTGTTTAGATCCCATAAATGATGATGGGCATCTATAATGGCCCTTGGCCGCTTTTGGTTATCGGCCTTGTGAAGCGGGTCCATCAGCCTCAGCCCATCTTGCCGGAAGAACGCTGAGCGGCTTCATATTCGTAAAGTTTAATGATCGCCGCAGAATCAGTCATTTCATTGCCGAGCGCGACATAGTCTTTGTAGCGCTCAACCCCCTGTTCAATGAGTTTAAGATCCAGCCCAAGATCTTGTGCAAACTTGGACACTGCATTGAGATCTTTAAGGACCTGACGCGCATAGCTTGTCGGCGGCTCGAACGCTCTTTGCTGCATTTGCGGATAAATTCGCTGCAATAATTGGCTGTCTGCGTGACCGCCCGCCAAACAAGCCGGAAGCCGCGACGCGTCGATGCCAGCAGCTTCAGCAAGAACAAGCGCTTCTGTCATTAACACAAAGCCGATGCAGACAATTGCCTGATTGAGGATTTTGGTCTTTTGACCGTTACCCACTGGGCCCATCAGCGTTAAGTTGCCCGACATTTCCTCAAGGATCGGCCTGACAGTCTCAAAATCCTCTTCAGACGCGCCGACCATCACGGTCATTTCGCCGGTGCGAGCGAGCTGTGGTCCGCCTGATACAGGAGCGTCGACCCATCCCGCCCCCGTCAGGGCCTTTAGCTTTTCTGCTGCTCGTTGAGTACCATCGGGGTCGGCAGTAGATAAATCAATGACAATTGAGGGGCCATTCTTCGCAGCAACAATTCCATCATCCGCAAAAACACAACGCTCGACCGCTTCCATATTGAGGACGCACGTCATCGCGATATCCGTATCTTCGACCGCTTCGGCGGGCGATGCGGCGGCTATTGCGCCAAAAGGAACAACTGTTTCCAACCGTTCAGGCTCTAGGTTCCAGACCTTGACCTGATATCCAAGATCAAGCAGGTGGCGCACCATCGCCTCCCCCATCAGGCCAATACCTATAAAGCCAATGCGCGGACGCTTTACCTGTACCATTAACTGTCCTCCCAAACCGTTTGCTGATGTTGTGACGTTTTATCGTCCGTTCCAGCGCGGCACTTCCTTTGTCCGCGCCAAAAACGCTTCAACACCACGCTTGAAGTCTTCGCTTCCATAAACTTCTTCGATAACGTCTTCGTCCGACGGCAAATTGCTCAGCGACAGCCGTCGCAAAAGTTCCTTGATACCACGAGTGGTCAGAGGAGCATTTTCGACCGCGCGCTGAGTAATTTCTGCCACTCTTGCATCAAGTTCGTCGCGCTCAACCACATCCAGCAAGAAGCCATTTTCCTGCAATTCTGCCGCCGAGATAATCTCGCCCAGCAGCAACATACGCCGTGCGATGCTGACACCAATCGAATTGCCAATACGGGCAAGGCTCATGGCCGACAGACAATTTCCTAAAGTTCTACCAATGGGTGAGCCAAAGCGGGCATCTTTGCTGGCTATTCTAAAATCGCAAGCAGCAGCGATGTTCAAACCACCGCCAACCGCCCAGCCGTCGATAACAGCAATCGTAGTGACAGGAATGTCGTCGAGTGCACGCATGCAGTCGTCAATTCCGCTTTCATAGCCCACGCCGTCTTTTCCGCTGGTAAATTTGGCAAAACCGGAAATGTCCGTTCCCGAGACGAATGCTTTCCCGCCCTCCCCGCGAAACAGAACAACCCGAATATCGGGGTCCTGCGCCACGTCACGCGCTGCGTCACGCAGATCCAGCCACATCTGGCTGGTCAATGCATTAAAGGCTTTCGGATTGTTGAAGCGAATATGCGCAATATTACCCGCTTTCTCATAGATGATGCCGGGGGTCGTCATTGGGCCGCCTCCTTTGTCGTATCAAGGAGACCTTTGCTCTCAAGTTCGGCCAGGATCTCGTCGGCATGCTCATTGAGCAATGGCGGAGGCATGCGGACCTGCTGCGGCGTACCGCTCATCTTGACCGGAAATCCAAGGGCGCGAAATTCACCTTCCACGGGATGCGGGATCATTTGCACCATGTTACGGGCAGCCGCCTGCTCGCTCTCAACGGCCTGACCATAATCCAAGATTGACGCAGCAGGTACCCCCGCTTCAAGCAGCGCTTCGATCCATTCTTCCGATGTGCGCGTCAGGAAAGCCGGTGCCATATCCTCAATCAATGCTACACGGTTCTGAACGCGTGCTGCATTGGTGGAATAGCGCTCATCATCCTGTAGGTGCTCAAGCCCCATCACCTTAATCAACTTAAGCCACAGTCCCTGATTAGCCGCGCCGATAACAAACCATTCGTCCGATGCACGCACCGCCTGATAGGGCGCGGACATGCGATTGGCCGAACCAATAGGTACAGGCGATTTTCCCGTCCCCCAAAGTTCGGTTGTCTCCCAGATGGAAAGGGAAAGTGCAGCCTCAAAAAGTGAGGCATCAATATATTGTCCTACGCCCGAGCTCTGACGACCGATTACCGCGCTCAAAATACCGTAGGTAGCAAAAAGCCCCGCACCAAGATCGGCAACGGCAATAGAATTTTTTGCTGGCTCCATATCGGGGAACCCGTTGGAACTCAAAATACCGGAAACCGCCTGGGCGATCAGATCAAAACCGGGGCGCTGCGACCATGGGCCGGTCTGCCCGAAGCCAGAAATGCTTGCATAAATCAGCCGTGGATTAATGGCGCGCAAGGTTTCATAATCCATGCCCAATCTGGCTGAAACTCCGGGGCGCGCATTTTCGACCAAAACGTCAGCGGTCTTGACCAGCGCATAAAGCGTTTTGCGCCCTTCCTCCGACTTAAGATCAAGGCAGATACTGCGCTTGTTGCGGTTAAGCGCAAGAAAGCCGGGGCTATCACTACCTTTCAGTCGAAAACCCATCGAATGGCGCGTTGAATCGCCAGTAACGGGCGGCTCAATCTTGATTACATCCGCTCCCATGTCGGCCAAGAGCATGCAGCAAAAAGGCCCCGCCATCACTTGCGAAATATCCAGTACCCGAATGCCTTCTAATGGCAGCGCCATATCCTACTCTCCCTATCACTCATGCTGTGGCCAGCATATGATCCTCGCGCATACATTATATCATATATGATATTTAAACAAAGCGCGTTTGATATAATTAAATCCGGCTGTGCTGGGAGCCACCTTGCTGGCTCCCGTCATTTTTGTGGCAAATTACTTATCTGCCTCTTGTGCTAGCATCGCATTATCGAGCCGATCTCTCGAAGCGATCAGATGCTCCCGCATAGCCTGTTCGGCCGCCGCAGGATCTCGCGCATTCAAGGCCTCAATCAATTTCGCATGTTCGGTCACCGCCCTCTCGGTAGAATTGGTTTTGTAGAGAAGGCGGAAAATATGCAGATGAACATGCAGACTTTCATTTGCATCCGCAATAAAACGATTGCCTGTTGCCGCAGCGATCAACTGGTGAAGGTGGGCGTCACCTTCTGCAAATTGCGCATAAGCTGTCTCATTACCTTTCGAAGAAAGTTCCAGTTTTTTCGCGATCAATGTCAGGTGTTTGAGTGTTCTATCATTCGCACGTTCAGCGGCCAGCGCTGCCATTGCTGGCTCCAAAAGAAGGCGAATTTCGAAAAGCGCATTTACATCTTCACGACTGAGCAAATTAGCTGTTCTGAACCCTACATTCGGGATTTTATGCACCAGCTTTTGCGCTTCCAGAAGCGTTAATGCCTCGCGAATGGGCGTTTGGGAAATGCCAAGTTCTCTTGCTAGCGCTTCAATACCAATATGCGCGCCCGGTTCGAGTTTCATAGTCATGAGCATGGAAAGCAATTGCTCATAAGCGAACTCCACGAGAGACTTGGGATGATCCCGACGCGGATCATTCGAGGTCAACAGGCGTGAGAAAGGCGGTTCGTGCATATTAAATGGCATTAGGTTCTAGCTCGCGATTGCAACCAAGTGCGTGAATCTTACTTTTTAAATGGCATTCATGTCTGATCTAAGTTGATGGCGCAAGAATATTGCCAACGCCCCTGTCGTACAAAAGCCGTCCAGAGGCCGTCCAGAATTTGAATTGCGTAAGCTAACACGTCATTCGCCCTCCAAAACGACAAGGAAATTGGCAACTCAAAATTCAAAGTTCGACTGCGTAATATTTGGCTTCCATAAAATCGAAGATACCATGGACGCCGCCTTCGCGCCCCAGTCCGCTTTGCTTTACCCCTCCAAAAGGCGCCGCCGGATCCGACATTAAACCCCGATTAATCCCGAGCATTCCGCTCTCAATACCTCTTCCGACACGCATTGCCCGCTTCATATCCTGAGTATAAATATAAGCGGCCAGGCCATATTCTGTGCGATTGGCCAGTTCGATCGCTTCGGCTTCGGTTTCAAAACGATAGACCGGCGCGACGGGACCAAATATTTCTTCTTTTGCAATGATCGCATCAATCGGCACATTTTCCAGTACCGTAGGAGGATAGAAATATCCCTCACCATCAAGCGGCGCACCGCCAGTCATAATACGAGCACCACGACTTACGGCATCACTCACCAACTGATTAATTTTCTCAACGGCTTTACTGGTAATCATCGGACCGCACTGTGTCTCTGGATGAGAGCCGGGCCCGATTTTTAGTGCTGCCATGCGTTCCGTCAAACCCTTGACGAAAGCATCATGGATACCGGCCTGCACATAAAAACGATTGGCCGCAGTGCAGGCTTCACCCGCATTGCGCATTTTGGCAACCATCGCGCCATCTAAAGCTGCATCAAGATCGGCATCGTCAAATACGAGGAACGGCGCATTGCCGCCTAGCTCCATCGAACAGCTGACAACCGTTTTTGCAGCTTCAGCAAGCAAAATCCTGCCAACACCGGTTGAACCGGTGAAAGAGAGTTTGCGAACACGTTCGTCGGCCAACATCGCGTTGACCACTTTAGATGGGTTGCTTGTGGTCAAAACATTTACGACCCCTTTTGGCACGCCAGCCTCTTCGCCCAAACGGGCCATTGCGTAGGCAGTGAGCGGAGTTTCGGACGCGGGTTTCAAAATGACTGTGCATCCTGCAGCCAGCGCCGGGCCGATCTTTCGTGTCGCCATAGCAGCAGGGAAATTCCACGGAGTGATCAATATAGAAATACCGATCGGCTCATTATCGACAAGAATATTATGCGATCCCGAAGGAGTATGGCGAAATTCGCCGGGGATACGCGTTGCTTCTTCCGCATACCAACGGAAGAATTCTGACGCATAGGCCACCTCACCGCGCGCATCGGGCAAGGCTTTTCCATTTTCCAAAGCGATAAGCAGGGCCAATTCTTCCGAACGCTCGACCATTAGCTCATACCAACGGCGTAAAATTTCCGAACGCTGGCGCGCAGGTGTCGACCGCCATTGCGCTGCCGCGGCTTCGGCAGCATCTACCGCACGCATCGCGTCTTCGACGCTTGCATCGGGCACTTCCGCTAAAATTTTTTCAGTCGCCGGATCCTGAACTGGAATTCCTTTGCCCGCCAGCCATTCACCACCAATATAGAGATGGCCTGCGTGGAGACTGGGATCAGCGTAACCGGTAATTTTTCCTTGCAATGTCATATTAGCAAATCCTTTAGGGGGTCAGTTTAACGCAGCGCGGTCGCCGAAATAGGCAGATGAAACGAGTTTGCGGAGATCGACCAGCGAAAGAGGACGCGGATTATTTTCGATAAGGCGTGCAATCCCGGAACTTTGTTCCGCCACCCAGTCAATACGATCCTCTTCAAGGCCCAACTCTCGAAGGGTTGAGGGAATTCCAATCTCTGCAAATAAAGCAGTGAGGCCTGAAATCACTTCATCTGCATCAGATAGCCTCGCGACTGCAGCAATCTCCTCAAGCTCCGCTCTGATCACAGGTGCATTCCATGTCATCACATAAGGCATTAAGCATGCGACACCCAAACCATGGGCTGTGTGGGTCAAAGCTCCGACCGGATATTGTATTGCATGGGCGGCAGCCGTTCCGGCAACACCAAAAGCAAGACCAGCAAGCGTTGCGCCCATCATAACCTTTTCACGAGCGGCCAGATCTGCACCATTTTTGCATGCAGCTGGCAGGCCCTGCCAAAGCAGAGCGATGGCCTGCAAAGCGAAATAATCAGAGAAAGAATTTTTGCCAACAAACACCCTGTCTTGTGCAATGCCCGGAACTGCATCTCTGCGAATAGCGGTGAAAGCTTCGATCGCGTGGATCAAAGCATCCGCGCCGGCGATTGCAGTCAGGCTTGCAGGACATGTCAGCGTGAGCTCCGGATCGCAAATTGAAACAGTGGGAACAAGATATGGGCTTGAAATACCGACTTTCAGACTGCGTTGTGCATCTGACAAAACAGCCACTGGCGTCACTTCGGAGCCGGTCCCTGCAGTGGTGGGAACAGCAATGAGTGGAAGCACAGGCCCAGGAATTTTATGCTCGCCATAATAATCTTGCGGCTTGCCCCCATGCGTGAGCAGAACGGCGAGACATTTCGCCATGTCGAGACAGGACCCGCCGCCAATGCCTATGATAAGATCCGGTGCAAAACTACGAAAAGCATCTGCACTCGCAAGCGCTCTTTCAATAGGTACATCGGGCTCAACGGAGCTATCGATTTTAAGGTCGAGACCTGTTTGCCTGAGATCTTCAACCATCGTTAAAAAATGCGGATCTCCTGCCAGACGAGCGTCTGTCACCAGTAATGCTCTACTGCCTAATGTATTGGCGATCCTGCCCAATGCACGACGCTGCCCTGAACCAAAAACCAATTCCCGCGGCGCCCTGATCGTCCCGAACAAATTCACGTGAGACTTCCTCCAATCAATTCAAGCCGCTTTTAGCGCCTTCAATGTATCCATAAGTGCTTGAGGTAATTCGATTCCTGTCGCAAGCATCTCGGCTCGCCGCGCACGCGACCCATCACCGGGAACGGTCACCGGTCGAGCCGGATCACTAGGCCGAGACAGGCGCAGCTGCTCCAAATATTGGCTTAAAAATGCCGCCTCCCCGGACCCAGCTGCCGGATCTATCAGGATAATAAGATCACCCTTGTTCGCCAGATTGCGGTCATCCAGCGTCCCACGCACCTGAGGCGCAAAACTTGATCCAGCAAGAGTTGCAACCAAAAGCTCAAACGCAAGCCCGAGCCCGTAGCCTTTCGCCCCGCCAAATGGCGCAATCGCACCTTCTCTTGCTGCCTGCGCATTTGTGGTTGAATTGCCTTCTGCATCGACGGCCCATCCCAACGGAATCGGCGCGTCCCGCAAAGCGTGATGATTGATCTCACCCATCGATACGACACTGGTTGCAAGATCGAGAATAAAAGGCTCGCCTTCTGTCGGAATACCAATCGCTATAGGGTTGGTTCCAAGCATGGCTTGTGTGCCATTATAGGGATGGACCAGAGCCTCGCTTGTGGAAAGAATAATGCCGATCAGTCCGCTTTTTGCCGCTGCCTCAGCATAATAGGCGAGCATACCGATGTGATTTGAATTTGAGATCGCAGCCATAGCAAGGCCGGAGCAAGCGACAGCCTCTTTCATAGCCCGCATCGCTTCCAGCACCACAACAGGACCTAAACCCCTCTGACCATCTACGGCCAAAAACGCTTGCCGCGCCCATTCGCCTTTGCCGCTTTTTGCTGGCTGAATAAGTCCTTTTTCCATGCGTGACAAAATAAGAGGAAGGCGCTGCAATCCATGTGAAGAAGTTCCGCGTAACTCGGCTTCTATGAGTACTTCGGCCTGAATTCGCGCATATTCCTCCGGCGCCCCATATTGAACAAGCAGATCTTCCGCAGTTTTTTGCAGTTGTGAGGCCTGCACTTTCATCCACTCATCCCGCCACATATTATATACAATATATGATGTTTAAAATGCGCTTGCGCCTTCTGTCAAGCATTTCCTCAACGAGCCAGTGGCCTTTGAGATTATATATGTTGCACCAGACTGTAATTAAGTCGTCTTAAAAATAAGATTCTGAATGCTTCAAGCTTAGTTAAGCGTTAGAGACTTGCCCGTGGATTAGTCGCTATAACCGTTTGTTATGATTTGTCTTTATACAATTCAGCAGTCAGATCTATACATTTTCCCGATCGGATAAATCAGAGAACGACGTTCAATATGCAGGCCCAGAGTCTTCTTGGACAATTTAGAACGCTTTACTTATTGCGGAAAATGAGACAACGTTAAACACTTAAATATATGGTGCATAATATATGATATAGCTATATCCTGCGTCACATACCAAGGAGGAGGTGACTTCATGCGCTTACGGCAATGGTTGCTGCATGGTGTCGAAAATATCCTGATCGCAGGACTGATAGTCATGTGGATTATGGTTTTCGGCAATGTTGTTCTGCGATATGCGTTCAATTCCGGAATTATCATATCCGAAGAAGTTTCCCGGATCATTTTCGTTTGGCTGACATTGGGCGGCGCTTTTCTCGTCGCGCGGGAAAACGGCCATTTGGGCATGCATAGTCTGGTCAATAAGCTAGGCCCTAAAGGCAAATTAGTGTGCCAACTCGCCGTTCAATTTGCCACGCTTTTCTGTATGAGCTTGCTGGTCATCGGCTGCTGGAAGCAGATGACAATCAATATGAGCAATTATGCACCGGCTTCGGGCATTCCCACGGGCGTCACCTATATGGCCGGTGTGGTTAGCGGCCTCGGCATCGGCGCACTTAGCTTACAAAACATTTTTCTGCTGTTTTCCGGCAATGCGATCGACTTGAACGATGGCTCTGAAAACATTCAAGCCTTGCTACATGCAGAATTACACGAACCAAAACAGGGGCCAAGCAAATGACTATTGTCATTTTCGTAGGATCTCTTCTCGGATCAATGGCTATCGGCACGCCGGTTGCCATCGCATTGTTGATCTGCGGAATTGCGCTTATGCTTCATATAGGCATGCTGGATTCTCAGATTTTAGCACAAAACCTAATTGGCGGCGCGGATAGTTTCGCACTCATGGCCGTTCCGTTTTTCATGCTGGCTGGCGAATTGATGAATGCCGGAGGCCTATCCCGCCGTATCATCAATATTGCTATCACGCTGGTGGGCCATAAGCGTGGCGGACTGGGCTATGTCGCGATTGTTGCGGCACTCATTATGGCGAGTATTTCCGGCTCTGCCGTCGCAGATACGGCCGCCTTAGCTGCCATTCTGCTGCCGATGATGCGCAATGTCGGTTACAATGTTCCCCGTGCTGCCGCGCTTGTCGCCGCCGGCGGAATTATCGCTCCAGTAATACCACCATCAATCGGCTTCGTGGTTTTTGGCGTTGCCGCAGGCGTTTCGATAACGCAGCTCTTC
Organism: Falsochrobactrum ovis; assembly: GCF_003259955.1. GTDB lineage: Bacteria > Pseudomonadota > Alphaproteobacteria > Rhizobiales > Rhizobiaceae > Brucella > Brucella ovis_A. The sequence goes on along the minus strand of NZ_QLMK01000020.1, from coordinate 4,673 downwards.
ATGGCGGGTATTGTGCCCGGCGTCATTATGGCAACCGCTTTAACACTGACGTGGTGGCTTGTTGCTGGCGACGAGCCTGTTGCCCATAGAGAGAAAGCCAGCAGCAAGCAAGTCATCAAAGCGTTACTTGATGGCTTATGGGCACTTGGCATGCCTGTTATAATCGTCGGTGGAATGCGGATGGGTGTATTCACCCCTACGGAAGCTGCTGTAGTAGCTGCTTCTTATGCGGCTTTTGTGGGCGCATTCATCTATCGGGAGCTAAAATTCTCCGATTTACGCGGCGTCCTGCTTTTATCGCTTAAAACCTCTGCCGCTATCATGTTCCTCGTCGCCGCAGCAATGGTGTCGGCCTGGCTCATCACTATTGCGGACGTACCCGGCCAGGCGGCCAGTCTCCTTGGCCCACTCATTGAACATAAAACGCTCCTCCTGATCGTTATGATGTTGCTGGTTCTAGTTATCGGAACCGTTTTAGACTTCATTCCGACTATTTTGATTTTGACGCCTGTATTCATGCCCATCGTGAAGCAGGTCGGCATTGATCCCGTTTATTTTGGCGTGATGTTCATTATCGCAACCGCAGTGGGGCTTATGACGCCACCGGTTGGCACTGTCATCAATGTTGCTTGCGCGATCGCTAAAACGCCTATGGAACAGGTCATCAAAAGCGCATTACCGTTCATTCTCTCACAGATCATCGTCATCGCTTTGCTGATCATTTTCCCTGAACTCGTTACGGCTCCGGGCAAATGGCTGATGGGGCGATAGAGATGTGGCCTTAGGGGAAATGCTGCAAATCTCGGCAAAAGAATTAAACAAATGGAGGAAAATATGAGATCCACTCGCAGAGATGCACTAAAAGGTGCGGTTGCTGGCGTGGCGCTATTTGCCATCGGACGGCCAGCTTCCGCACAGACAACCCAGCTGAGATTTGCCCATCCTCATCCCGCATCTGACAGCTTTCAAACTGCGGCACTTCAATTTGCCGAACAGGTCAAAAGCCAAACCAACGGTGAGTTCGAGGTTAAAGTTTTCCCTAACGGCGCGCTTGGCTCCGATCCGCAGACGATTAACGCTGTGCGCGGCGGTCAGATCGATTTCTGCTTAACCGGAAACCCGTTTTTCACCGGGCTGGCTCCTGCCCTTAATGTGCTCGATCTTCCCTTTCTCTTTAAGGATCGCGATCACGTAGCAAAAGTCATTGATGGTCCCGTCGGCGATTCGTTGCGCGCAGAACTTGAAGTTTCCAATCTCAAAGCAATCAGTACTTTGGATATTGGCTGGCGCAATCTAACCAATAGCCGTCGGCCTGTTGTAACCCCCGACGATATAAAAGGCTTGAAGATCCGCACCACGCCTAACCCGGCACATTTGCGAGCCTTCCAGCTTCTCGGCGCAGTGCCAACACCGATGGCATTCACTGAGCTGTTTACAGCACTGGAAACGGGCACGGTTGATGGTCAGGAAAATCCGGTCACACTGATTTTGAATTCCCGGTTTTATGAAGTTCAAAACCATCTTTCTCTGACCCGCCATGCTTTCACTTCGGCTCCGTTGTGCATGAACAACACAAAATTCGCAGCCTTCCCAAAGGAAGTGCAGGATCTTTTCCTTAAGCTTGGCAAAGAGATGGCTATTTCGCAGCGGCAAATGAATGTTGACGCAGAGAAAAACAATCTCGACCAGCTCAAGGAACGTGGCATTCAGGTAGTGGACGAACCCAATCATGCGGCCTTTGCCGCTTTGGTTGCTGAACCTGTTGAACAAGAGTTTGTCGCACAGCACGGCTCCGACATTCTGGATAAAATTAAGGCGGCTGGAGAATGAAAATAATCGATTTGAGCATGCCCATCGAACCACATCTGCGCTGGCCCGTAGACGTGGACGTCAAAGGAGACATAGCCAAGGGAGACCAATTCCGTGTCTCTCGGCTTGCCACGACCTGTCATGGGTTTACCCATGTCGACGCACAGGCGCATTTCATCGCCGACGCGCCCACTATCGAAGCGACGCCGCTTAATCATGTGGTTGGCCACTGTAGAGTGCTTAACCTCCGCGACGTCGTCCCCAATGAGAAAATCGATGCCCGGCGCCTCGCCGCCGCCGATCCAGGCGGAGAAGAAGACCAAATATTGCTTCTTTCAACGGGATGGGACAAGCAACGCGATTATCGAACCCGCGACTTTTGGGCCGACGCGCCCTATTTGTCACGCGATGCCGCGGAATGGCTGGAAGCTCGCAGACCGACAGCCATAGCATTCGACTTCCCGCAGGATTACTCCATTCGTTTACTGCTGGACGGGGAGATAGCACCCACTTCCGAACATGTGACCCATGACGTCTGCCTGCGCTCTGGCATTACGCTCATTGAATATCTGATCAACACATCGGAAATTAACGGAACACATTGCTTCCTCAGCGCGGCCCCGCTCAAATTACCTAACGCAGACGGATCCCCTGCCCGCGTCTACGCTATCGAAGGGCTGCTGCCGTGCAACAATTAAACCGACCCCATGGAGAAACCCTCGCTCCCGACCTCTCAAAACTCCAGAGTAAGCATCGGCATACTGACTTGCGAGACCCGCCTTTGGGCGCAATTAAAGCTCCGGAGCCCCCTCCGGAAGCAGAGCTAGACCCGCACTAACCAGAAACGAAAGGCCCACCTTTACCCAACCCCATCAGAATAGCCGCGCTAAAAGAAACAAAATCCGGGAAAGCTGCCGCCGTCATGAAACTTCAATCAAGAATGCGCCGGAGCCTCAACCAGTAAACCCGCGACGCAAACGTTACCCGGCTCACCGGCCCATCTCTCACCGTCCCGCGGGCGAATTGCTGAGATCATAAACAACTGAATATAATTAATGAAATTCCACCACCTAAAGCAAAACGGCACTTCAGTTTAGTCACGACGATCCGTTGAAAAAAACGAATTAACGACCCAATCGGATTCGATTACTACCAAAACCATAGCAGATTTTTGCGACGATAGCCAGGCGCGGGAATCCTGACTGCTCAATCCGCAACGATACGTCTGAATTAAGCACGAAGACGCCCCACCCTACAAACACCAACAATCCAACACCAACCACTGACCTGCTCAACCCTCCGGATCGTGGAGCACGACGACACGAGCACAGAAAGGACAACTCGATAAAACGCGTGAAACCCCTGAGACACCAACATCTTCAAAGAACCCCGATCTCCCATAGGCCACATCTTCCCCTATGGCAAAAACAACCTACACGAGCCGGCAAACGGGCCTGCAGACCAATACACCCTTGAGTGCAGCGAGAGCCGCTCATCCAGCCCTCTAACAAGCTTGATCGACCATGAGTCGCACTAAATTCACAAAAGTTCCCAGCTGGGAACATGCGAACCTCGGCAGACCCTGCTACTCCAAGCACGTGCAGTCCTAACTACGTCACACCTTGTACTCCTCGACAACCAACCGCCAAGCGGAGTCGTATTGTCATTAAGCCGCCCCTCGCCTAAACCTTAACGGAGTCGCCCAATCAACTCCTCGACAAGACAATACACACAACTCCATAGGGAAATCGGCTGAAGCTGGGTCAGCCAGCGCGAAAATTGGCAAAGTTCCCAGCTGGGAACAACGGTCAGCTCCAACCTCATCAAGCAGCTGCCTCGAGGCCAAGGTTGAAGGATGTTCCCAGTTGGAAACCTCTTGCTTTGCGCCGTTAAGGGTTGGGCCTGAGGGCAAGGCTTACTGGCTGCTGCCGGCGAGATTCCTCTTGTCCGTTCGCGCGTTTATATATCGGCTAGCGTAACGTGCTGCTTCATTTGAGGCGGGTGCGTCCGATCAGGCCGTTTTCTTTCCGGTATTCCGACCTGCATGGGTCGCCTGATCGGAGCGTCGCCAGCCGTGTCTCAGAAGCGCGCTGCGCTGGTGTGTCTCCTGCGCAAGCGCACCTCGTCAAATGAATGCGTCCCTGTTCCTTTAGAGTGGCTTTGAGCGCTTGCTCTGCTCCCGGCCCGAACGATCGCGCAATGTGCTGGCCCGGTTGGTTGGTTTCAATGCTGCTGAAATGCGCCTCGTACCTCCATTGATCGGCCCGCTTAAATCAAAATCAGTAATAAATTGATAGCCCGCTAGGAAATTCTTGCGCGCCTCACACAGCCTTGTATATCCAATTCTGAATGTTGCTCTGTGGTGGTCCTAGCTAAACTTTGGCCGTTGCTCGTGGAAAAGATAGCGGTTTGTATAGGGGCGACCATAATGCTCGCAGCCTGATGTGGGGTAAGAGCATCGGTCCCGAAAGGCTGAGAGCGTGGCGCCTGTCGCAAAGCGCGTTAACACTACGAAGCTTACCTCACGCGTTTCATCGCGCGCTGGCCATAAGTCTTATCTGGGTTATCCGGCTCTTTAATAAGAAGCAGCACTAAGGTCGAGGAGCTAGACGCAGAATTAAGGATTGTTGAAAGTGCACCGCGAATGAAGAAGCCCTGATCTCCTTTACTCTAGGTTCAGGACCCATTGATTTGACGTGATGTCTATGATTCAGAGGGCAGTGCAGGAGCCTGAATCATGAGCAATTTATTTTGGCTGACGGACGAGCCAATGGCTCGTCTTCGTCCTTATTTCCCCAAGAGCCATGGTCGCCAGCGCGTTGATGATCGGCGCGTTCTGAGCGGGATCATCTTCGTTAACCGCA
>NZ_QLMK01000019.1 GCF_003259955.1 Falsochrobactrum ovis | reverse complement strand
ACATCCTCATTCCGCGCTCAAGATGGCTTCCCCTCGGCAGTTCATCAGGGCTAAATCAAACTAGCCGATCTGTCCGGTGAAACGGGGGCACTCCACGATGACAAAATTTCTAAGGGCCTAGGACGTGGCGCCAACATGATGGAACGAGGCCGGGGAGCTTTGGATATTCTGTTTGTTTTTGCTTGTTTGGCAGATGCAGATGACGAATTGGACACTGTTAGCTTACTTGCCCGCCATCTTGACCCGAACGAATATCGTATTCATGTGATTGCCTGCTTTCATGAAGCTGGCACATCTGAGCAGCATCACGCTCGGTTAGAAGCACTTGGTGTGGACATAGATCCCGCGCCTTACGATCTTTCCTTTGATGAGACGGTCAATTATCTGGCTCAGAAAATTCCCTCTTTTGCGCTCATTATATCCTGTCAAAACGTTGCAGATATTTATCCTGCGCTCGATAGATTATATTGGCAGCCTCCCTTAATAGAATATGGCAGGCTGGTAGCGCATGCACTCGCTGGCCCGAAACATTTTACGCGGCGTTATGTCGGCACCAGCAGCGAGGTCCGAGATGCTGCGGCAAGTCGGATGGCAGGTCGGGAACAGCACGCGATCTTAATACCGTCAGCCCGTGATTTTCCTACAGATGCGCGGATTATCACTTTGTGGGAAAAACTTCTGGATGAAGTATTAGAAGACCGGCAATCGCCGCCGCCGGTTTCAATTTTCCAGAGTTTTCTTCAAGGTGGCTTTGAATGTTCGACACATAAACGTTCTGACGGGCGTCGCCTGGACTTGCTCGTATCGACAGGTCATTCAACCCATGCAGAAGCCGATTATAGACAGCTTGCATCTTATCATATTCGAACCGTTCGTGATGGCTTGCGATGGCATCTAATTGAGGGCGGGGCTGGTCAATATGATTGGTCGTCATTTTTGCCGATGCTGCGTGCGGCTAAATCATGCCAGATGCAAGTCATTTGGGACCTTCTTCATTATGGCTGGCCTGATGATATCGATATTTGGACTGCTAAATTTGTTGATCAATTTGCTGGTTTTGCGCGAGCAGTTGCAAAAATCATTCGTGATGAGATGGATGATGTGCCGTTTTATTGCCCTGTTAATGAGATTTCATTTCACGCTTGGGCGGGCGGGGAAGCTGCTTATTTTAAACCGCATGCACGTGGCCGAGGCTTTGAATTAAAGTGCCAGCTTGCTCGTGCGGCAATTGCCGCAATGAACGAGATCCTGCTGGTGGACCCACGCGCACGGTTTGTCCACTGCGAACCCGCTATCAATATTGTTCCAGAATTTCCATCAAACAAAGCGCAGCGGGCGGAAGCGGAAGGAAGGCGGGTCGCACAATTTCAGGCGTTCGACATGATCGCTGGGCGGTTGTGGCCGCAATTGGGGGGAGAAGAAAAGCTATTGGATATAATCGGGTTGAACTATTATCCAAACAATCAATGGATTTTGGATGGGCCGGCAATCTCTTCCACTCATGCCCAATATAGACCGTTCCGGACAATGCTTACGGAAACTTACGCCCGTTACGGACGGCCAATTTTAATTTCTGAAACAGGGGCGGAGGGAGATAATCGCGGACCGTGGTTTAGGATGATAGCGGCAGAGGCAAAGGCTGCACGAAATGTCGGAATTCCGGTAGAAGGAATTTGTTATTATCCGATCATTGATCACCTTGGTTGGGATGATGATCGTGATTGTCAGAGTGGGCTTTTATCAAGGACGGTCATAAACGGCCAGCGTGGCGTGCATCTACCTCTCGCGCAAGCGATGGGCATAATTTGAGCAGTATTTCCACTCTGCGAGAGCTGATCTGGTCGCGAGCGCTAAAGGACCGGGCTGAGAATGGCCAGTGCATTATTCTTTATCCGTTCAAAATTGCTCCATCTTCTCACATCGTCAAGAGTGACCTTGCGGCTTTGATCGCAATAAGATCGCTGGCGTTCTCTTAGCTGGGCTGTGGCAGTTTTATCGCGCAGCAAAATATTGTTCTCATAATTGAGATCAAAACTCCGACGATCCATATTTGCCGATCCGATCAGCGCCACCTCATTATCGACGGTAATTGATTTTGTATGGAGCAGGCCCGGCTGGAATTCATAAATATGAACACCGGCCAGAAGCAGATCTTCATAATAGCTGCGACTGGTTGCGCCGACAGCAAAATCGTCATTGCGGGCGGGAAGAATGAGTGTGGTAATGACACCGCGATTAGCGCTAGCGCGTAGAGCACTTTGCAGTGCGGCATCCGGCACATAATAAGGTGTCGTTATGCATAATTCTTCTTGCGCTGCGTAAATTAAAGTCTGAAACAATTCGGGCATGGCCGAACTGCGAAAAGTAGGTCCTGTGCCGATCACCTGCGCTGTGAAACCGCTGGAAATTTGTTTTGCCGGTTGTAGCAATATATCGGTGATATCGTCTCCGCCATTTCCCATCCAGTCACTGGCGAAAAGATGCTGGTTTTGCCGCACGACCGGGCCTTCAAATCGCATGACCGCGTCGACCCAGGGAGCATATTTCGCTTTTGGAAGAAATGCCGGGTCAGCACAGTTTTGGCTGCCGCAATAGGTAATTTGATTATCAATAACCAAGATTTTCCGGTGGTTGCGCAAATCGATCCGGCTTTTAAAAAGGCTCCGCCACGGGCTGCCGTCACCCAGCGCGGTCAGTGTTTTTACCCCCGCATTTGACAATTCTTTCCATAAATTCGATTGAATGAATTCACGAGATCCCAAATTATCGACAAGAGCACGACAGACGACTCCGCGCCGCGCGGCACGCATGAGCGCTTCAGCCATTTTCGTCCCGTTATTATCAGCCAGCCATATGTAAAAAAGCAGATGAACATGATCTTGTGCGGCATCAATATCCGCGATCATTTGAGAAATCGTAGCGTCGGAATCGGCCATTAATTCCGCAGAATTTCCGCTCACCGCTTGGTAGCCGCTAATAGATTCGCCAACCTTAAATAGAGCAGCATACCGGTCCGCGCATGGTTGTGTTTCGGCTAAATTCACCGCCTGCGGAGTATCCGGCCGAGGAAGAGCGGAAAATGCCTGTCGCAGCTTTTGAGAGCGCTCGTGGCCAATATTGGTGCGGCCCAAGAAAAAATACATTAATGCGCCAATGAATGGCAACGCGAAAACCAAGACTAACCAAGCTGCCCGCGATTCCGGCTGCCGGTTTGGTCTGAGCAAAATATGAGCAGCGCTAATTATGATTACAAAGAAATGAGCCGCGAATAATAACATCGTAATTTTCCGGTGGGGGACCAAGGCCGAGCTAGTTTTGGAACGCATTCAATAAATTCCTTCGAGCGCGATCACCTACGGGTTTAAGCCCTAATGTGAAGATCGAAGAGATAATTTATCTTTTGCGCATAAAAGCTTTCATAAGCCCATCCGCAGAACAAATGAACTGGTAAGAGTTATTTTAACGTTGATATATGAGGCAGGGAAACTTGCGGAAGCGGATCTTCTCATTTTTGAGAGGCGAAACGCTCTTGGCCGTTTCTACGTCGAGAAGCTTTTAAAACAGCGCCGGTTCCAAGTTTCGCTTTCGGATTCTATGTTCGAAAGTTCATTATGATTGCCTCAACGCAATGAGAAGGATCGAGAATGACCAGTGTATTGGAATTTATTTGGCATTGGTTTGTAATCACATTAAAAGCGTATCCCGAAATTGCGATATTTCTTTCTCTTGCTGGCGGTTTTTTCATTGGAAAGTTGAACTTTAGAGGGGTTGGACTTGGCTCGGTCGCCGCAACCTTGATCGTGGCGCTTATTGTTGGGCAACTCGACGTAAAGATTTCAACCGATGTTAAGAGCGTATTTTTCTTAATGTTCCTTTTTGCCCTTGGCTTTAGCGTCGGCCCGCAATTTGTTCGGGGTGTGGCCAAGAACGGGTTACCACAAGCCATTTATGCGATTATCGTTTGTATTCTCAGTCTCGGCACAGTCGTGGTAGTTGCGAAATTAGCAGGTTTCGAAATAGGCGAAGCTGCCGGAATTTTTGCTGGCGCATATACGATTTCATCCGCGTTGCCGCTCGCCATTGACGCTATTGAGCATTTGCCCATGTCCACAGAGCGAATGCAAACCATTGCGAACAGCGTTCCTACAGTCTTTGCAATGACCTATATTTTCGGCACTATCGGAACGACTTTGATTTTGGCATTTGTCGCGCCAAAGCTGCTCGGAATTAATCTTGCTGCCGTCTGTAAGGATTATGAAAAACGCATGGGCGGCGCGGGTGAAGATGCGGATACGCCGCATGCCTGGCATAGATTTGTGGCTAGAGCCTATCGCATCGATCCGGGCACAAAGATCGCTGGGAAAACCGTGGCAGAGGCCGAAGCACTTTTTCCGAGCTCACGGATTTTTATTGAACGTTTAAGGCGCGGCGATGAAATTTTGGATGTAGACGGCTCAACAATATTGCAGGCCGGTGACATAATTGCCGCGTCTGGTGGTCGAAAAGAATTGCTGCAATTTCTTGGGCACGAGGCGCAAGAGATCGATGATCCCGAATTGCTGAATGTGCCGGTCTCAGGTGTGGATATTGTGATCACCAATCGCAAAATGGATGGCAAGACCTTGGCTGAACTTGCAAAACTGCCCAGTGCGCGCGGGATCTTTTTACGTCGCATTAGGCGTGGTGCGACAGGCGTACAAATTCCGATATTGCCGACAACGGAAATTCATCGTGGGGATGTGGTGACGGTTATCGGCTGGTCGCAATCAATCGCCAGAGCATCAAAAATTTTCGGGGTTGCCGATCGTGTGTCCGATCAAACCGACATGGTTTCGGTGGCAAGTGCTATTGTTCTTGGGGCGCTAATTGGCTCGCTCGTCGTTCATGCGGGCATGGCGCCACTCACATTGTCATCTTCCGGCGGGGTGCTGCTTGCTGGCATTATCTTTGGCTGGCTGCGATCCGTGCATCCGACTTTTGGGCAAATTCCCTCGGCCGCAATCTGGTTCATGAATAATGTCGGGCTGACCGTATTCATCGCCGTTGTTGGGCTCTCATCCGGACCTGGCTTTATGGCTGGGGCCAAAGAGTTGGGCTTAAGCGTATTTGCGTGGGGCGCACTGGTTACAACGCTGCCGCTGATAATCTCGCTCTATATCGGAAAATATATATTCCGTTTTGATGACGCATTGCTGTTAGGCTGCTGTGCAGGAGCGCGCGGCTCAACCGCATCTTTAAGCCTGATTACGCAAGTGGCCAAAAGTCAGGTGCCTGCATTGGGTTTCAGCGTTACCTGTGCGGTCGGTAATACATTGCTCACAGTTGGCGGGACAGTAATTGTACTTCTTCTCTCATAGCAGAAGCGATGAGGTTCTATATTGTGAGCTATCAAAGTGGAAACTGGGCGTAACCTTAAGGAACGCCCTGTTTGTTTTCAAAGTTCCGATTAAGAGGTTCAGAACTAAGGGATGATCCCTTAGTTCCGCGACGACATTCATCAATCTGATAGATTAAATGAAGTTGAACAGTCGAATGACCGCCCAGAATGATACAACCAGCGCAAGAATTGCTAATCCGGCGCTTTTTTGTTGATAAACCGCCATTCCTGCTAGGAAAATCAGCGCCAGCAGAGCAATGGCATCAATAAATATTGTGTAGCCTAGGATAAACGACATGCTTGTTCCTCCCGAGAGATGGTTTGCCTGATGGTATGCTGCATCTCTCAAAATATGGTTTGATTGGGCTACTCGGCGATCAGTTTCTCAATATTATTTTCTATCCATTCCGCCGGTAATACGCCTTTTGCTTTGGATTGTTCTTGCACCTTTTCAAAAACTGCTTGTGGAAGCTCTACATCCACAATCACGGAATTTTCGCTGGATAAAGAAAATGCCTCCCGCGTCACGGTCAGGCCAAGATGTCTGACTTCGTTGGTTTGTTGAGCGAGCGACAAGCCTTGTTGTTTTTCTACCAGCGGGCAATAAGCACCGATGAGGCTGTTTACGATCTTGATCAGATCATCGCCATCATTTTTCATGGTTTCTATGGCACCAGCAATTTTTGCTCGGTCGCGAAAATCTTCATAGTCAGGCAAAATCTTGTTTACGGCTTCAATCTGCTCGGCAGAAACTTGCGGAACAGGGCATATCAGCCCCTCAGCCGCGTGTGAATTAACTATACCCGCTATAGAAAGCACGCTAACGATGCCGGCCAGTTTTAAAATACGCATATTTTTACCCTTGAAAGCATTGAACAATTTCTGTTTTCCTTTCGTAGAATTTTACGTTCAGCTCATTTTCAGCGACAAAAACTTCGCCGTCGCATCGCCAGTTTCGGCTTTCACTGCCTTTAAAGGTGCATTTTGCGGTGCTTTGCCCGATGCCATTGCGTTCAGATCAAAGCAAACATAATTGAGACTATCGTAGGTGCGTAAGTAAAACTTGTTTTGATTAAGGTCGATCAAAGTCGTCCATGAAGTATATTCGCTAATATATTCTGGCTTCTCGGCGGCGGGCGAATTGGTTAATTTTGCGGCTGAAGCACTCAACACGCTGGCGTGCTCACTTTTATATTTCGACGCGCCTTTGGGGCGGTCAAATTTGTTCATCACATGGCCAAGAATTTGAATTGATTCCTCGGCATTTGCTGCTTTCTCGGCAAATTGTGAATAATAAACCGCCCGGATGAAGCGCCCGACTGATGTGTCTGAAGCGGGAAGTCCGGCGGTGGCTATGCCCGAATCGGGTTGTGTGAGTGAGACCTGCCCAAACTGCGTCGAAGTTTGATCAATATTGGAAAGGAAAGTGTAGTTGTTGAGGTTTGTTAAGTGCCAGTCAAACCGTGGACCATTGGTCATAACGCCGAGCGGGTTGTCGTAAACCCGTCTTTCACCGTCGGAAAATTCGATAACAATCGACGCTCCGCTGCGGTCATGGATAGTATAATGGAATGGCGGTTTAGCTCCCCCAAGAGCGGCAAACGGCATCACCAGAACAGTTTCGGTCTCCAGCGCTGCTTTTACTTCTGCCACTGTGCTGAAAAGCGAGAGCGCCCATGCACCAAGGTCAATTGCAGATAAGGGGGCTTCCTTATCGCCCAGCTTGCTCAGCGGGCCTTCTGCACCGGAATAAGCCAATAGGCTGAAATTAAGCCCGGCTTCATTAATACCTTCTACGATTTTTAAATCTTTCACGCTTCCGTTCGGAACGGTCACGCCGAAAATATCATATTTGCTTTCAAAGGTTAAAACGTGAGATTGATCGGTCTCAGAACCAAATTGTGTACCTTTGGGCAGGTAAGACACCAGATAGGGCAGTTCCATTGCAAGTTCGAGGGTCCGCCCCGCATAAAAAGACCCTGTCTGATCACTATAAAGTAGAGAAGTACACATATTAACCCCATTCTGATGAGCAGCTTTACCTGCGCCTATAAGCTATTTGGAACTAATTTAGAAAACAATAACTTTCGGCACCCAACTTGTTGAAGCTAACCGTTTAATTGCGCCGACAACGCCCCAACTAGCCTGAGCTTTCCGCACTTCTTTCCTGTCAATCTCTGCTGTACGATCTTGCTAGGCGTCCTGTCAGGCGGAAGTCTGTCAAACAGATGGACATTCTGATGGCCAAATGCGATTTCAAATGAGCATAGCTGTAAGCGCATAGGACGTCGGCGAGCCTCAAGATTGCAGACAATATTTGCGGTTCCGGGCGATAATAGGGGGGCGGAATGATCATCACGACGATTAAAATTATCGTGCTATTAGTCGGTGTTGCTGGCGTTATTTGCTATTTTCGTTCTATAGCCCGGGTTATTCTGCTCAATAGTCCTCAGCCTGATCTTATCGAAACAGTGATCAGGCGTTTTGTTTTGAGAATTTTTCATAGACTGGCAAAAGATCGCGCAAATTACGAGGCGGTGCAAAAAATCCAAGCATGGGTAATGCCGATATACCTTATCTCAATGGTGATATCGTGGTTTTTACTGGTCCAGTTTTCTTTCACATTTATTCTTTGGGGGCTTCATGCAGAGCCAAGCTGGGACGCGGCATTTAGTGCAAGCGGTTCGGCTTTGACCACTTTGGGTTATTTCACGCCAGTGTCTTTTATGGGCAAGTTTTTGGCTGTTTATGAAGCTGCAATCGGGCTTGCGATCGTCATGCTCATCTTTACTTTCGTTCCCGGATATCAGTCCGCCATTCAGCTGCGTGAACGCAAAGTGGGCTGGCTTTATGCTCGCACTGGCAAAAATCCGAATGTAAACACCCTGATTGAAGCGCTTCTTAAGTCCGGGCAGATCGGTAAGGACGAGATGTGGTATGAGTGGGAGAATTGGTTTCGGGGAATTCATGAGACCCACTCTTTGTCACCCATATTGGCTTATGTTCCTTCGATTTATGAAGGCAGCAATTGGGTAAAGGTAACCAAAACAGTGCTGGATACAACCTCGCTGATATTGAGTTGCCTCGATAAAGAAGAAACCGATTCTTTACGGCTCAGTCGCCAAACCGGTGTAGATGCGGTGATGCTTATTGCAGAGCAGATGAAAAATGTGAAATGCAACCACTCGCAGGCGTCTGTTTCCAGCGCACCGCTTGACGCTCAGGAATTTGATGATCTCTATCAGAAACTGGCATTGTCTGGCTTGGCAGTGGCACCGGATAAGGAAAAGGCCCGGGAGGCATTTTATGCTTATTGTAACGAATATTCCGGCATTATTGCGAGAATTTTCGATTCAACACTCACTGGCAAGAGATAAATGAGCTGAAATCTCAGCTTTATTTTTTTAAGGAAATAAATGCGACGAAGTTTCACTTTGGTAAGATAAGTCAGCTCTCAAAACGCGTTATTTTGTTTACGTCTAAATTACCTTTTTCCGATTATTGAAACTTATCTGCAAGAAAATATGCAGATTTGGTTCCTGAAGGGAAAATTGGATGAAAAAGACGATTTGGGGGCTTGGTGCTTCCTTTCTTTTAGCAACGACCGTCATCAGTTCTGCGCAGGTCAGCGCTGAAGTTGGTGTGCTGTCCTGTGATGTTTCTGCTGGTATCGGTTTGATTATCGAGCAAAAGCAGAAAATCAATTGCACACTTTCAAACGGCAACGGGCTCAATCAGAGCTATCAGGGGACCATCAATGATTATGGGCTGGAGCTGGGAGAAGTCACCGGCGGCCATATGACCTGGACCGTTCTTGCTATGACTACGACTGTCGAGCCCGGTGCATTGGCGGGAACCTATGCTGGGGCAGAAGTCGATGCAAGCCTGGGGCAGGGAGCTGGCGCGCAGGTTCTTGTTGGTGGTTCCGGACAAGCCTTTACTTTGCAGCCAGTGGCCGTCGAAACCGAAAAAGGTACCGCGTTTTCCGCCGGTGTGGAAACACTCACACTGGAATATGTCCAGCCATAATATTGGCAGTTAGAAATGAGGCGAGGCATCCGTAACAGGTGCCTCGTCATTTTTCTTGAGCCGCTCACTCTTCGATGAGGTGAATAATATCGGTAAAGCCGTGCGCTTTAGCGTGTTGCGATGCGGTTGCACTTTATTGGGTCAGGATTCCTTCGACGCCAAGTGTTCCTGATTGCATTATTCTTTCAAAATGGTCGCGTGCCGTTTTCTATTCCTGAAACGGTTGGGTGTTCGTTTATTGCGAAACTGAAATAATTTTCATACTGTGCTTTTGCAAAAAGCCGCGCAATGCGATGAGGGGAAGTAATTGTGAATAAAATCGACTTACATGATCAGATTGCTGTTGTTACAGGAGGGGCACAAGGACTAGGCTTTGCCTCTGCCCAGCGTCTGGTCAGTTCAGGCGCAAAAGTAAGCCTTTGGGATATTGATGCTCAACAGCTGGACGAAGCGCAAAAATCCCTTGGCGACGCATGTTCGGTCATTACCGTTGATATCACCGACCCCAATGCAATCAATTCAGCAGCCGCGGAAGTAGAATCGACATTGGGTCGTATTGATATTTTGGTTCATTCCGCCGGTATCGCGGGAAAAAACGCGCCGTTAGACGAATATGAGCTGGATGAGTGGCGCCGCGTGATCGAAATTGACCTGAATGGAACTTTTTATGTCAATCGCGCTGTTTTGCCCGGCATGAAAGCGCGTAATTACGGGCGGATTGTCAACATTGCTTCAATCGCCGGTAAAGAGGGCAACCCCAATGCATCCGCTTACGCCGCCGCGAAAGCCGGTGTTATCGGCTTGACGAAAGCAGTCGGAAAAGAATTGGCTCAATATAACATCGCGGTAAATGCGGTCACTCCTGCCACTGCGAAAACTAGAATCCTTGACGAGCTCAAACCAGAATTTATTGATTATATGCTAAGCCGCATTCCGCGTGGGCGTTTTCTCGAAGTTGACGAGGCTGCAAGCATGATAGCTTGGCTCGTCTCTAAAGAGAACAGCTTCACCACCGCTTCGGTTTTTGATCTCTCCGGTGGCCGGGCTACTTATTAACCACGCATGGCGCCGTGCGAGCCTACATATAGATTATGCTGCCTCCGGATGTGTTGTCCGGAGGGCCCGCATCACTGGTTTATGGCGTTTGTCTGCCATCTTTGAAGGCTTCGACAATCTTTGCGCAAAATGCTGGCAGGTCATCCGGGCTGCGACTGGTAACCAATCCCTTGTCTACAACAACCTCCTCATCAACCCAGTTTGCACCGGCATTGGTGAGGTCTGATTTGATCGATGGATAAGAGGTAACCGTTCGACCATTTAAGATGCCAGCATCGACCAACAACCACGGTCCATGACAAATAACGCCGACGGGTTTTTTCTGCTCAAAGAAAGAGCGAACAAAAGAAATGACGCTTTCATCGGCACGAAGCTTGTCGGACCCGACCGAGCCGCCCGGAATGATTAATGCGTCGAAATTGTCCGCCGCGACGTCTGAAACAACTTGATCGACCTTATAAGTCCCGCTAGGTTCAAGATCATTGTTATTTGTGTGCGCTTCTCCCGTTTCCAGTCCAATAACAGTTACCTTGCCTCCGGCGGCTTCTACAGCTTGCTTAGGCTTTGTAAACTCTGGTTCCTCAGTTCCGCGCGGTGCTATTAGAATTGCGATTTTCTTATCTGCAAGAGACATCCGCTTCTCCATTGTTTTGGGGATTTCCAATCAATATGGTCGTATGCAAACGGTGGAGAGAGGTCAAGGTTCCCACACTCGGCGGCAAACGCTGCGCAGTGCGTAGCGGGTCCCGGTTGCTAAACTCAGCGTTAAATTGACGTCTTAGACAACCGTTCTAAGCGGCGCGATAGAGCTGTCGCGAATATGGGCGGCATTGCGATAGGCGCGCGGATTAAGGCCGGTTTCCTGTAAAAAATAGCGGTTAAAATTGGAGAGATTGTTAAATCCTGCTTCGAAACAAATGTCTGTTATGGCCATGTCAGTTTC
Source organism: Falsochrobactrum ovis (assembly GCF_003259955.1). Lineage (GTDB taxonomy): Bacteria > Pseudomonadota > Alphaproteobacteria > Rhizobiales > Rhizobiaceae > Brucella > Brucella ovis_A. The sequence continues at coordinate 26,978 of NZ_QLMK01000019.1, read as the reverse complement.
CACCAATAAAGTTCGCGCCCGCCAAACACGCACTGAGCGACTATAGGTGGAAAAACTCATTCCGGTCAGTCGTTTGAAAGCGCGGGTGAAAGCAGCCGGAGTAAGGCCAACGGCTTCTGCCACTTGCTGCATCTGAGAACCCGGATTTGATTGTAAAATTTGGATGGCCTGGTCGATACGACGATGCCGTTTATCAGTTAGTTGACTATAATGGGACGCAAAATGCTCGCTTGCGAGAAGACGTTTGTGCGGGGCCTGATCAATCCCCTCCAATATTTCAAGGAATAATCCAAGTCCGGAAACATCATGACAACGATGCAGTTCCTCTATCTTCACGCCTATTTCAGAGGCCTCTTGGCCGATAATTTCAATCCCCCGGCGGGATAATTGTTTCAGGCGATGAAGGACGTCAAATTCCGGACAGGTCGAACGGATTTTTATCAATGCGTCCGCATCGAACTGGAGAACATAATCACGGCCGGGAATATATGTAACGCCCGGAGTGATCCAATTATGGGGTAAATTGGTGCCGGTCAGAACCAGATGGCCCGGCTGAAAAGCGCCCACATAATCACCGACATATGCGAGACCCTGTGCGTGAGGGATATAATGGATCTCCCATTCAGGATGATAGTTCCAGATGCAGATAGGATTGGGATAATCATCACGCCGGATCAAATAGGATTTGCCGCCGGGAATCGTGATTTTCTCGCGTGTGGCGGCATAAGCATTGGGCAAAGAGGAGGAATTGTCCGATGATATTGCCATATTATACCGTGTTAGACTTTGTTAAAAGGTCAAAATAGTATCAGTTTGTGATAAAAACTAACCTAGTCGCTCATTGTAATATTTCCAACACTGTTTGCAGCAGGATACGGGATGAGGAATGTCCTGCCTAAAAGTTTAGGAGGATCGAATGATACGTGCAATTCTTCGTACTGGTTGTGCTATTGTCGCACTCACCGCCGCGTCCAACGCCACGGCAACGGCGATTTGCAGCGAGGATGTTCGCGTACTGGCTCAGCCACGTGATGGACTTACTCTACTTGAAGAATATGCTGACGAGTTTGAAGAGCTTTCCGGTGCTGGTTTCGAAATCAGCTACCTAAACGAAAATGATCGGCGCGCAAAATCGCAAGCCGATGCTTCCACTGTTGGAAGCTTCAATGTCTATTATATAGACGAGGCAAATCTTGCGCTTTTTGCTTCTTCTGGCTGGGTGGTTCCGCTAGAGGGCTTTTACCCTGAAGAATATGACTACAATGATTTTGACGCTGGTATGCGAGCAGCCGCGACCTATGACGGCAAACAATGGTTTGCGCCTATTCAGGGCGGTGGAGATCTGATGGTCTATCGGACCGATCTGCTAGAAAAAGCTGGCATTGAACCCCCCAAGACCTGGGAAGAATATAAAGAAGCCGTCGCAAAACTTCATGCGCCTGACGAAGGAATCTACGGAACCGCATTGCGTGGACAGCGCGGTTCTGGTGCCAATGTTTGGCGTTGGATGCCCCTTTTCAAAGCTAATGGCGGTGAGTGGTTTAAGGATGGCAAACCAGCTTTCAACTCCGACGCAGCTGTTAAAGCCACCCAGGAATATCTTGATCTTTTCAAATATTCCGCGCCCGGTACGCAAACTGGTTCATGGGATGAATCTACCGGTGCTTTCCGGGCTGGCAAAGTGGCTCTTATTGTGGAATCTGCCCCACTTGGCGGCATGTCGGTAGATCGTGCTCAAAGCCAAGTCGCTGACAAAGTAGCATTTGCGGTGCCGCCAACACCTCTTCCAGGCGCTGGTTATGCACATGGTTTTGCGATTGCTTCTAAAGCCAACGCTACCGATGAAGATAAAGCCTGTGCTGGATTGTTTGTGGCCTGGGCCACTTCTAAAGAGCAGGAAGCCCGACGTCTGGAAGCGGGACAGCCGGGTGAACTCACACGTACCAGCACCTACCAAAGCCCTAAATATGCAGAAACCTTTGGCCAAAACCTGGCCGATGCCATGGCTGCAACTGGAGAGCGGACCGAGGTAACTTTCTGGCAAGATCCACGCTGGCAAGAACTGGGCAACCAATGGGGTATCATGCTCGAAGAGCTGATCACCGGTAGCCGCACAGACATCAAAGCAACGCTGGACGAGTTGCAGGCTTTCGCCGAAAAACTCTAATCGCATGCAAAGGGGCGGCGGCTTTTTTAAACCTATGCCGCCCTCGCTTGCTCATAAAACCTAAGAGAGCGCATTTTGCTGCGTCTCTCCTCGGGCACTTTCTTCAGGAATATAATATGCAACGCGGAAGATCGCTTCCCTATGTATTTCTAGGGCCAACGTTTCTCATCCTCGTCATCCTTGCACTGGTTCCAACTATTTTTGCAGTTACGATTTCGCTGCAAAACCGAACCCTTATGCAACCGGAAGCGGACTATATCTGGCTGGCCAATTATGTCGCGCTGTTTTCTGACCCGCGCTTCCTAAATGCCTTATGGGTTTCATTAAAATGGGAAATTCTCACCGTATCTCTGACCATGCTGGTAGGGGTAGGGCTCGGCATTGCAATGTTTGAAGCTGCAAGCCCGAGAATGCGCAATATGCTTTGCGTTCTGTTCATCGTACCGGTTCTGTTGCCGCGCGTTTGTGCAGCCTTTGTCTGGAAATTCGCCTTTCATCCACTTTATGGCGTGCTGGTCTGGCCAATACGAGAACTCACCGGCGCAACACCTGATATACTGTCTACGCCCGTTGGCGCTCTCTTAGCTGTTGCCTTTGTTGATGTATGGCAATGGGGACTGTTTTTTGCAGTAATTATCGTGAAATTGCTTGAAGCGCTGCCCCGTCAGCCATTGGAAGCTGCGCGTATTGATCGCGCATCGCGATGGGAGATTCACCGCTTTATCACCTTGCCCATGCTTAAGCTTCCATTGATCAGCTTGCTGCTTGTCAAAGCTATTGAAAGCTTGCGCTCCTTTGATCTCGTTTATGTGATGACACGCGGCGGCCCCGGAATTTCTACTGAAACACTCGATATGTACGCCTATTCGCAAGGATTTATAGAGTCGGGTAAGATTTCTTACGCCTCATCCATGGCTGTAATCATGATGATACTCACAGTGGTTTTCTTTAGCGTTGCATGGAAGGCGCTGAACCGATGAAAATATCAACCATTCTCTTGCGAGCGGTATTATTTTTCGCTGCAGCTCTTGTTGTGTTGCCGCTATTCTGGACGCTTCTCAACGCCTTCAAGACCAATGCGGATCTACTGGTAAGCACACCAAAAATCTTTTTTCAGCCGGTCTGGGATAATATGAGCTATGTGCTGAATCGGCGTTCGGTCGCCCGTGCTTTAACTAATTCTTTAGTCATCTGTTCTGCGGCCGTGGTCCTTGGTGCAATCATTGGAATCCCCGCGGCCTATGTAATTGCACGGTATAAAAATCGCCTGACAGCGGAAGCACAGTTTTTCTTCCTTTCATTGCGGTTTTTGCCACCGGTTGCAATTGCTATTCCTATGCTCGTGATCTGGCTTTCTATTGATCTTTATGACAGTCGCATTTCGCTTATTGTGACTTATTTGATCATCACAGCCTCTATTACGATCTGGCTTTCAGTGCCTGCATTTGAAAGGGTCAGTCTGCATGTAGAAGAAGCTGCCCGCGTCGATGGTCTCGGACACTACGCGACCTTTTTCCGTATCGCCTTGCCGATTGCTCGTTTTCAGATTTTTGGCGCAATAGCTTTTTCTTTTGTGCTCGTCTGGAATGAGTTTCTTTTGGCAATGATGCTTACGACCTCGCGGGCTAAAACGCTGCCGATAATCGCTTCGGAAATGTCGCAGCTCGGCATGAATGTGCCTTGGGGGATCTTGAATGCAGCCGTTGTTCTTCTGTCGCTGCCGCCGCTCATTCTGCTTGGATTGCTGGCCGGCGGTCTGAACGCCATTTTTACCAAAAAACAAAATCAGGATTAATCCGATGAAAGCACTTGTACTGGAACGCATCGGCGAATTGAATTTGCGCGAAATTGACCTTCCAACTGATATGGGCCCGGATGATGTGCGCATTAAGCTGCACACTGTGGGAGTTTGCGGCAGCGATGTTCATTATTACACCCATGGACGGATTGGAGATTTCATTGTCAATGAACCAATGGTGCTTGGTCACGAAGCTTCAGGCACAGTGATCGAAATCGGTGCCAATGTGACGCATCTTAAGGTAGGAGATCGGGTTTGCATGGAGCCCGGTATTCCTGATCCTCTGTCGCGTGCATCGAAATTGGGTATCTATAATGTCGATCCTGAGGTGCGGTTTTGGGCAACCCCACCGGTGCACGGCGTTCTTTGCCCTCAAACGGTTCATCCGGCCAATTTTACTTATAAATTACCTGATAATGTGAGCTTTGCAGAAGGAGCCATGGTGGAACCTTTTGCGGTGGGCATGCAAGCAGCAGCCCGGGCACAAATTACCCCTGGCGATACGGCAGTGGTAACCGGGTGTGGGACAATCGGGATCATGGTCGCAATTGCCGCGCTGGCGGGTGGATGTTCGCGTGTACTAATTTCAGATCTCTCGGAAGCGAAGCTCAAAATTGCTGAAACCTATGACGGTATTACGGGGATTAATCTGCGCGAAGTCGATCTGATTGATGCCGTTAACGAAGCCACTGAAAATTGGGGGGCGGATATTGTCTTTGAATGTTCGGGAGCTGCTTCAGCCATTCGTGATCTTTTCAAGGTTGTCCGCCCAGGTGGTACTGTGGTGCTCGTGGGTTTACCGCCAGAACCGGTGCCCTTTGATGTATCTGGCGCAACCGCACGCGAATGCCGGATTGAAACGGTTTTCCGCTATGCCAATGTGTTCGACCGGGCTCTGGCTTTGATTGCTGCAGGTAAAGTCAATCTTAAGCCTTTGATTTCGGATACATTTTCGTTTGATCAGTCTATAGCAGCGTTTGAGAGGGCGGCAGAAGCGCGTCCAAGCGACATAAAGCTACAAATTATAGTGGATGAGGAGGCAAGTTAATGGCAACGGTAGAATGCCGCTCCATCCTTAAACGATATGGAGAGCAAGAAGTAATCCGGGATTTCAATCTCTCGATTGACGATCAGGAATTTGTCGTTTTCCTTGGTCCGTCTGGTTGCGGTAAATCAACATTGCTGCGCATGATCGCTGGATTAGAGGAGATTACCGGCGGTGACATGCTGATAGGTGGGGACAGGGTGAATGATCGTGATCCGGGAGATCGCGGTATCGCAATGGTCTTCCAGAATTACGCGCTTTATCCGCATATGAGTGTGCGAGAGAATATTGTATTTGGCCTCGAGCGGGCTGGAGTGTCTCGAAAAGAAATTGCTGAGCGGCTTGATCCGGTGGTCAATGCGCTGGGTCTTCAATCTTATTTGCAGCGCAAGCCGACCGAATTATCGGGCGGCCAGCAACAACGTGTTGCCATTGCGCGCGCCATGATCAAAACCCCCGATGTGTTCCTCTTTGATGAACCGCTTTCAAATCTCGACGCAAAATTACGTGCTAGCCTGCGGGTGGAAATCGCCAGTCTGCATAATGAACTTAAAACCACGAGCATTTATGTGACGCATGATCAGCTGGAGGCCATGACGCTGGCTGATCGTATTGTTTTGATGAAAGATGGTCGTATCGAGCAGATAGGAACACCGGAAGAAATCTACGAAGCACCCGCGACGCTTTTTGCAGCAGGGTTCATCGGTACGCCAAACATGAACTTTTTTGAGTTTGAAGCAAGAGATGCACTAATCAGTGATGAAACAATGTCACTAGCTCTGCCAAAAGACATTCCCAGCGGTCCTGTTACGATAGGAATAAGGCCAGGGGCTTTCACTCTTGCAAGCGATGGTGGAGACATTCAGGGCAGGGTCGAGCGCAATGAGTTTCACGGAGAAAACCGCTTGATCACTGTCCGCTCAGGTCGGCACTTATTTAACGTTTCTGTACCCGCCTCGACCCAGTTGGGGACGGGCGAGAACATTGCTGTTAATGTGTCCGCGAAGAATTTGCATATTTTTGACCGTGATACCGGTTTGCGCATTTAGACCGCGGACACATGAATAGCTATTGAATATTTATCCCGCCATCACCGAAAGATCGGGTGCATCGCCATGGTTGACCACCAATGTGCTGCCATCTCTGACATTATTATAGAGATGGATTATATCTTGATTGATTAGGCGGATGCAGCCTGAAGAAATTGAGCGGCCAATTGACCACGGCTGGTGGGTGCCGTGTACCCGATAAAGAGTGTCACGCCCATTCTGGTGGATATAGAGTGCGCGTGCGCCCATAGGATTGGTCGCGCTCGGGTCCATCCCGCCATTTGCGATGGAATAGGGCTCCAATTCCGGCTGACGTGCAACCATTGAATCTGGCGGAGTCCAGCGCGGCCATTCCCTCTTATAAGCGATGGTAGCACGTCCTTGCCACGAAAACCCATCCCGCCCAACGCCAATACCATAGCGCATCGCGCGGCCATTGGGCATGACGTGATAGAGATATTTTTCACCGGTCTCAACGACGAGCGTTCCGGGCTTTTCATCGGTGAAATAATCAACTTCTTTTCGCCACCATTTAGGCGCCATTTGCGATACATCCACGGCTGGAACTTCAAAGCGTTCCCCGGGCACTGCGTCATACATAGCAGGTCTGATACGCGGTGGCTCCACAGGTTTTGGCTCGGGCTTGGGGGTCGACATGCAGCCGGTAAGGGCTAGGGAGCCTGACCCTAAAAGCAACATGCGCCGAGTGAGACGAACGCGGTTTGCGTCGCTCAAAGCAGATAATTTCATAGTTTCCTCAATGAAAATGTGCACGCAGTGCATGCGAGTTAATCTCAGATATCAAACATGTTTCAGAATGTATGAGATTATGCGCGCGGGGGACGCTCTATGCTGTCGGAGCGTTTTGCAATCGCCAATTCGGCATTAACGGCCGGTTTAAAGCGTTGACGAGAAACCGCTATCAGCTCTTCATTTCCGGGATTTTGGATCGCAGAAAAGTCCATGCACAAACCAAGAGCCACATCGATTTCGCCTGATTGTGACTGGTTATCAATCTGCTTAACCAGCATTTCCCGCAATGCTCTGCATTGCGGATCGCGCAATTCTGAAGACGCAGAAGCATGCGCCGAAACGAAGGTTGTCAGGCAGCAGGCAAAAGTAAAAAACAATGCGCATAGGCGAAGCATGCGGGCTGATTAATGGCCGAAAGTGGCAAAAATGGAGCAGCCACGAGCTTTAATCTTCCCACTTTATTTTCAGCAAAACTATTCGACGGAAAACCTGGCTTCGAACGGGTCGAAACTTTTTCCCATGCCGGGATTAAATAACCCATTAGTCGCGGAACAATCAGCCAAGTTCGCTGTTGGATATAAAAGGTTGATGAGGATGAATATGCAATCTGACGATAAAAGCGCGGGCGCTCGCGAACGGGGCGCAATTCAAAAAGGTCAAACCGGTGATAAGGTTCCTGGCTTTGATCCTGCTGCTGCACCGATGGAAACTGATTCAGAAGCGGGCGGTCAGGCGAGCACGGTTACGCAACATCCGCCTCCTCATTCATCCAAGCCTAATGATGCTAATGCCTCAAGCACTGCATCTGGCATGCGGGAATTGCAAAATGACATGAAACCTCGATCAGATGATAAGTTACGACGCGAAAGCCATCCATATCTGGTCTGGTTGCTGCTGATAGTCGGATTAGTTTTGATCGCTTATTTCGCCGCTACTCGGCTATTCCAATGATCAAGCAATCGCACTTAATAGGCGCTAACTAGTTCCACTTACAGGTTTTCTCGTCATTGCTGCAAGCCCATTAGAGATCTCACCGTAATAGCATGGAGAGAGTTATGAGTGATGATAACACCACGCCTCTGACCGAAGATGAAGACATCAAATTTTTGGCAGAAAAGACCGACCTTTCGCCATTGCAAGCGCGAGAGCTCATAGCGCGATTTGGTCGGGATCGAAACAAACTGCTGGAAGAGGCCAAAAAATTCAAAGCGGAAAGTTAGTGCGGTCCGACAAATATTCGTGCTGTGAAATCTAGGTGAGAATTTAATTCACTCGTTTTCGCTGTCAAAACTGCGCAGGAGCGTGTCTTGCTTGCTTTCTCAACCGTTATGGCTAGTGACCCTATTAGATCTGACGAGTTGGTTCATGTGAGCGACACTGACCCCGGTATAAGACGTCTGCCATGGGGCAGGGGGTTTCGTTATGTTCGTAGCGATGGTGAACCTGTCACCGCCGATGATCGACAGCGGATTCAAATGCTGGCCATACCACCGGCGTGGCAAGATGTTTGGATTTGTGCCGACAAGCGCGGTCATTTGCAGGCGACAGGACGCGATGCGCGTGGACGTAAACAATATCGCTATCATCCGGTCTGGATGGCTATGCAAGGGGAAACTAAGTTTTCCAGCCTCGCACAATTTGCCCGTTCGCTTAGCCCACTGCGCCAGGCGGTTGAGACCGATTTACGCCGACGCACCCTTTGCCGGGAGAAAGTAAGAGCCACGGTAATCTGGCTCATGGACCGGCGTCTAGTGCGTATCGGTAATTCGACCTATGCCCGGGATAATAAGAGCTTTGGCGTGACCACGCTGCGAAGCCGACATCTTAAAATAGATGGCGGGCAGCCTCGTCTCGTTTTCACTGGAAAATCGGGCAAGATGTGGAGCTTAAGCATTGATGATAAAAGGATTTCTCGCATAATTCGCTCGATCCATGAATTGCCGGGCCAGCATCTGTTTCAATATACAGATGAGGACGGTCATCGGCGGCCAATTAGCTCACAAGATGTCAACGAATATCTGCGTGAAGCAATGAAGGCTGACTTTACCTCAAAACATTTTAGAACCTGGGCTGCAACTGCGATGGCGCTGAATGCTTTAAGCACGATTTCACCACCATCAAGCGACGCAGCCCAGCGTAGAATTCTTAACGCCGAAATTGATAAAGTTGCGCATGCGCTCGGCAATACACGCGCGGTCTGCCGCAACTCCTATATTCATCCGGCAATATTTGAACATTGGGCAGCAGGTAGCCTAACAGATGAAGTTCAAGCCGCGTCAACTTTGCGTGTTATCGCCCCTAAATTGACGCAAGCCGAGCGGCGAACCCTCAAATGGCTGACTTATTTGGATGCTCGTATTTAAGCATTTGCCATTTTCCGGCATGACGCAGCACAGGCCTCACAGGCAGAAACGCAATCTTCCATTCCGTCTAAATCCCGACAACTATCTGCGCAAGTTTCACAAATTTCAGCACAAGCCGCGCAACTATATTGATGCAACGGGGTACCAAGCATCATCAATTGGGCTGAGCTACGACAAATCTCTGCGCAGGCAAGCATTGTTCGATAATGGTCGGGCTCCAAATGTGCGCCACCACGTTCTAGACAGTGGTTTGCCGCCATTTCAGTGCAGATTCTGTAACAAGCAATGCAATTATCAATGCATGCTCTCATTTCCTCATTCAACATTCTAAGATCCTCCATTCCTGATTGCGTAAGGATGAATGGACCTAACGATTAAAAACCGCGCTTGTTTCACATTAATTAAGTGAAGGCTGATTTATGCTGGCAAATGGCCACCCGTGCAGCTGTGAGCTTTTGGGTTGTCATCACGAACGCTTAGCGTTCAAGGAAAGAACCGCAATTTTGTTCAATCGCCCGATGATAAACGAGCGCAGCCACTGCAAGATCTGCAGGCGCAATGCCTTTGAAGAAGAATGCTTTTCTACCGACAGAATTCAGCGGTTGTGCCAACAATATTTCGAGGTCCAAATTCACTTGGACCGATGACAGTTCTTTGCCCTCATTATCATAAGGGTGTTGGCTTTGAAGCAAACTGTCAGTCGCAATATGGTCAAACGCGCTAAACCCTTCCGGCTGCCAACTTCGTCCCAAATCGACCATGATCGCGAGCGCATTGGCTCTCATTTTTCTTGCATCAAGAAAGGGAGTAAAGCCTGGGGCTGAAGGCACTGTGCTTATGATAATATCGCAATTTGCCAACACATCGTCAGCTTGTGACGTGACCTGCGCTTCCAATCCGCTATCTTGCGCGAAAGTGGCGAGCTTTTGAGCGGATTCCTCGCTGCGACTGATGCAAAAAACCTGATGTAATGACGGATAGAGATCAAGGAATGCGAGCAAATGCTCCCTTGCCTGCTGTCCGCATCCTACGAAACCAATTGAAAGCGGTTTAGACACCAGCATATATTGTGCAGCCAGAGCGGATAGCGCGGCCGTTCTCACCAACGTTATATAGTTCCCATCCATGATAGCGAGCGGCTGACCAGTCGCGAGATCATTAACGCAAATGACCGAATGGATGTTGTCGAGCTTGGATTGGGCCCTCGTTGGGACAACGGATACCCATTTTACCGCGGCCAGGCCCTTACCGTGCTCATCGCTGACTAATGCTGGCATGGCCTGAAAACTATGCCCGGTAGCAAATGTCAGAGTGGTTTTAGGCTCGAATTTCAAACGCTGCGCTGCAGTGTCTTGTACGGCTTGAGCGAGTGCGGCGCGCAATGCATTTCGTGCCGGAATCAATTGCTCGACTTGTGCTCGTGAAAGATAAAGAAGTTTCTCGGTCATCAAAATCTCTTCGCTGAAAAAGGCCGGATAGTCTCATCGCTAAAATGGACGTTATTTAGCAACTTACTCACGAACACAGCCGTTGCAGGCGCCATAGAAACGCCAGTATGCCCGTGTCCGAAGGCATAGACGATATTCGGGCAACGGCTTGCACGGTCGATCACAGGCATGCTGTCTGGTGTTGATGGCCGATGCCCCATCCACATGTCATGCTCGCCTTGTTCTATCTTGTCTCTTAATTGGGGAAATGAACGTTTGGCATATTCTAAAAGAATTTGCGCACGTTGCCAGCGAGGTGCAGCGTCAAGTCCAGCTAACTCAACCTGTCCGGCAAGCCTTAGCCCGGACAGGGTGGGAACAATCGCCATTTTTCCTTCGGCGTGCATCATGCCGTGGTTAATTGTAAAGCCCGGGTCCTTAATGGTGATGTGATATCCGCGCTCAGAAATTAACGGGATATGATCGCCAAGTTTTGCGGCCAGTGTTTTTGACCACGCGCCGGCTGCTATAACGGCTTGATTGCAGCTGATTTTGCCTAGGTTTGTGAGCACACCGGTGAGATTTCCGCTCTTTAATTCGAAATCATTGACTTCGGCTTTTAAAACTTGTCCACCGCGCGAGACGAACAAATCGCCCAAAGCACGACAAAAAGCGGAAGGGTCAGCCAGTGTCGCTGCTCCTTCAATCAACATGCCGTAGCGATAGTCTGAAGCAAGCGCTGGCTCACAGTGTCGTAGCTCCTGGCGCTCAATCAGACGTACCTTAATATTGTGCCGCCTGCGGAGCTCCCATCCTTTACTATCCGCTTCAAGTTCTTTGCGGTCTCGGTAAATATACATGGTACCGGTCGGTAGAATAAGGTGCTCTACGCCCGCTTCATTTGCGCGAAGCTGATATTGTTCCACAGGGTCTTTCAGCAGTGATAGCCGCTCAACGATCTGCTTCTCGACATGTTTCCAACTCCGCCCCGACCAAAGAAACCGCAACAGCCAACCTGCCAGAGACGGTAGGCATTGCCATCGGATCGTAAAAGGCCCGTTGGGGTTCAGAAGATATCCTGGCACTTCTCGCCAAAGTCCTGGGAGAGACATTGGCATAATTGCTCCGGAGTTGATCCAGCAGCCATTGCCAAAAGATGCTCCCTGGCGTCCGCCAATTTCCTCTCGTTCGATCAGGCAGACCTGTTTGCCTTGATCTTGCAGTGCAAGCGCCGAGAACAATCCAATCAACCCACCGCCGATCACGCAAACTCCTGGCTCCACCCCCATTGCGCGCTTTTGCTTCATTCATCCTCCCCCAAAACGATGTTCATGCGAAGATTGGACACCATCGAATTCCGATTTCAGTTTATCGCTTGCGTGAACAACTGATTTAAAACGGGAAATGGCATATGGCTCTAAAGGCACTTCGTTTGCCCGGCCCAAAATCATATTGGACAAGCAAAGACCAACAGCCGGGCCAATTTGAAAGCCGCCTCCGCTACCGCCAAAGGCGTGAAATAACCCAGCCGTCGTGTCGGAAGGGCCGATAATCGGCAACATATCTGGCAGATAGGCTTCCACGCCTGACCAGACACGGATGATCTCTGCATTACTGAACGCGGGCATATAGCGTGATATAGCCTTCATCCCATTGTGTGTTTTTGCAGGGGGTACGAAAGTGTGCTTGCCGTCTTCATTCGACATGGTGCGAGGGTAGCCTGCAAAAATAAAATTGCCGCGCGATATCTGACGGATAATCAAATCGCCATCGATACTATAAACGCAAGGGGTAAGGACATAAGGCAGTGGTTCTGTAACGAATTGAGGCGGTCCGGCACGAAACATCGGTACGCTTTCGCCAAAATTTTCAGAAATTTTGTCTGCCCAGCCTCCCGCAGCATTGACTAGGATTTCTGATGTAAATCGACGCCCCTTCTGGCTCGTCAACTCAAATCCGCTGGAAGATTTGCGCAGTTCAACAATTTTACAATTCTCGATCACGTGGCCACCAAGCTTTTTAAAAGCGCGGGCTATGGCGGGAGTAGCAAGACGCGGATTGGCGACCGCGCAAGCGGGTGAATAAGATGCAATTAGCGCGTCATCGCTGAGCCAGGGCACGTTTTTCTTTAAAGCATCCCCTTTCCAAATGTCGATGGAAAGTCCACATTCACGAGAGTTCTGCGCGTAATGAAGCAGCTTTTCACGGCTTTGCTCATTATGAGCGAAATAGACCATGCCGTTGCGTTCATATTCGCAAGACCCGCCGAATTCCTGCTCGAAATTATCCCAATATTTTTGCGCTAACAGAGAGAGCGGATATTGTTGCTTCGCACGTCCTTGTAGCCGTAGCCCGCCAAAATTCGCGCCACTTGACGCAGCCCCGACATAACTGCTTTCGATGAGTTGAACGCTCCGACCAGCTTTTGCGAGAAAATAAGCAGTGGCAACGCCAAACATTCCACCGCCGATGACGATAACATCTTGCTTCTTATGCATGATCTTGCTCGCCTAATGTCTCAGCACTCTCACTTTGACCAATGGGTATGGGGCGGAAGGGAGCCTGAGCGCGCAATCTTCCGACAGAGTAGGGTGTCTTGCCTGATGCAGAAATTACGATTTCCTGAAGAGTTTGATTGCAATAGCGACCCTGACAGCGGCCCATTCCGCAACGGGTAATCGCTTTGATCCGGTTTACTTCCGTATGGGCAATATCCGCTTTGATTGCTTGGTGTATTTCGCCTGCCGTTACGCGTTCACAACGGCAAATATAGGTGTCATCGGAAATTAACGATGCACACTCTGCTGGCCAATGGAAGGCTGTCGACATTTCGCGTTGAAAATTCCGTAAACGCTCAACCTTATTGCGTAATTTCGCGAATTCCTGTTGGTTCGGGTGGATATTTCGTTGACCAAGCATAGCAAGCGCGGCCAAACGTCCAGAAGCTGCTGCCGCTTCCGCCCCGCCGATAGCTACACAATCTCCGGCGAGCCAAAGATCTTGGGTTGCCTGTCCCTGACTGTCTATGCATGGCAACCACTGGCGAAAACGAGCATCAAAGCGAAATTGAGCGCCGGCGAGTTCTGCCAATTGCGTTTCGGGTTTTAAACCGAAGCCAAATGCGACGGCGTCGCATTCAATTTGTTGTAAGCGGTCGCGGCCATCGGTATAGATCACCGAACGAACGTTTGTCTCGCCTTCGAAACGCACAAGGCGGACACCGTTTCTGATTTTGATACCACAGGCTTTGAGCTCTGCGATCAGCCCCACTCCTTCCGCCAACGTCTTTAAGGAGTAGCGTGCCATATGGTAGGCCGCTTTATATTTGGCGACCGCGGCGGTGGTGTCTAAAATAGTGATATCGCGAAAACCTAACCGCGCATATTGTGCCGCGGCCAGATAAAGAAGCGGCGAAGAGCCAGCAAATACTATTTTCTGACCGATCGCGCTGCCATGAGTTTTCAGCGCAACCTGGGCTCCTCCGAGTGAATAAATTCCGGCCAACTGCCAACCATTGACGGCCATGATGCGGTCAGTTGCCCCAATGGCAATTAATAATTGTCGATAGGGGATCTCTTTTTGTGAACGATCCGATATGGTGGAGATCGTATTATTGTAAATCGCCCAAGCCATAGTGTTGGAGCGGTAATCGCACTGAGAAAGAACTTGGTCTTCAATTTGTTGGCGCTTGCGAATTTTTTTGTATTGTCTGCGCCCGAATATTTTATCGCCGAAACTCTCAATTCCCGGATGAAGTCGACGGGTACCTTGTCCTCCCGGGAAGTTGGTTTCTTCCAAAATAATCGGACGGATTCCCGCTTCAACAAAGGTTTTGGCGGCAGCTAATCCGGCTGGCCCCGCCCCAATAATGACCGGTGGTAAAACGGATTGATTGCACGTCATGATGAAAGCCCGTATAGCGGCGCGCGGCTTAAAAGCTTCTGATGTTCTTCCACCAATGACCGGCAGGCGCGTAGGCGCTCACCCGTTTGCGTCCAAATAGAACAATCTTGACACGCTCCCATGAGGCAAAAGCCAGCACGCGGCGCACCGTCAAATTCTGAGAACGACAGGTACGACTGCTCACGCAGCAGCGCCGAAATTATCGTTTCACCACGGAATGCCGGAATCGGGCGGTTGTCAAAATAAATCGTAAGGTCAGACTTATCCTCCGACCTTAGAGTGAGAAACTGACTATCACCCATAATGGGCCCCTGTTATCGTACTGCAATAATTAGTATGGCATAATGGTAAGGTGAAGCTTTTGCGTTTGTCAATTGAAATAGCTATAAGGGCTTTATTAGCTTGCCGACATGGAGTGCGCGGCCGCAATCACCAGATTGGCGAACTGTGCGGGCACATCTTCACGTTTATAACGCGCAAGGGTGACGGCCACGCTTACAGCGCCGATGACTTGCCCGTTAGGCTGCACGATAGGGGCGGCAATAGATGCATCAGCGTGATAGATTTCTTCATAGGCAGTTGCAAAACCTGCGGCACGTGCCTCAGCAATCATAGCCATGATTCGTTCCGGATCCGTCGGCGTGTCGCGTGTATAGCTTCGAATATCCGAGGCGGCGAGTATTTCTAGGACACGTTCGCGGGGCAGGCGAGAAAGAATGGCGCGGCCTGGCGCGGTACAGAAAGCCGGCAACCGGGACCCGATAATCACATCCGTATTCAGCAAATGCCTGCTAAGAAACCTCGTTACGAATACAATTTCATGATTATCCAGCACTGTCAGGTTGACGGTTTCTTCCGTCTGTTTGCTTAAATGCTGGAGTATCGGCATTGCTCGATCAACGAGTTTTGAACTTCCGATGAAGTGGTAAGCCAAATCAAGAGCTTTGATTGAGAGCTCATATTGCCGACTTTGCGGATTTTTGTCCAAATATCCCAACTCATGCAATGTATGAGCAAATCTCTGCGCCGTGCTGATATCGATTTCAGCTTTCTGAGCAAGTTGTGACAGCGTCATAGCTGGGTTGTAGCGGTCAAAAGACCGAAGAATATTGAACGCTTTAGCGACGGATTGAACCATTAGCGGATTCGATCTTTTTTTGCTGGTCGCTGTTTTGCTCATTTCACCCCACTCCTGCTTTTGCATCTCAATAATAAAATAACAATCCGCTACCCGCCAAAGCAAAATTCTTACTGATTTCATTCCTCTTACGACGAAAAAATCCAAAAGAGTCGCAACTTTCCCTTGACGACGGCCGACTTCCTTGTTTCTATATAATAATAAGTATTGCAATACAATAACGGAGGCGCAGTTGAGCGACTTTATTCTCACCGAAACGATTGGGGCCGTTCGCCGAATAACTTTGAACCGGCCGGAGAAGCTCAACGCATGGAACAAGGTCATGCGCGATCAGCTCATTGCGGCATTAAAAGACGCCGAACAGAATGATGCTGCCCGCGCTGTCATTCTCACCGGTGCTGGTGATCGCGCATTCGGTGCGGGTCAGGATCTAAGCGAAAGCAAGACTTTTGATGCATCAAGCGCAGAAGGTTGGATGGCTGAATGGAAGACGCTTTATTCGCTGTTCCGTGATTCTTCTAAGCCGATTGTTGCAGCCCTGAACGGTGTCGCCGCCGGTTCTGCTTTTCAGATCGCGCTGCTCTGTGATCTGCGTGTGGCGCATCGAGGCGTGACGATGGGTCAGCCTGAAATCAATTCAGGCATACCGACCGTAACAGGCAACTGGATTATGCGTGAAATGATTGGCCTTTCACGCACGATCGATCTGACCTTGACCGGGCGCATGCTGGACGCTGAAGAAGCCTATTCTATCGGTCTGATTTCGCGTCTGGTGGACAGAGAGAAAGTCCAAGGCGAGGCGATGGAGCTAGCTAATCTTTTAGCATCTAAGCCTCCGGTTGCGATGCGTCTTAACCGTCAGAGGATTGCTGAAGTAACCCAGCAAGGTTTTGACGAGGCCATGCAGTCAGGCATTCGCATTCAAACTGAAGCCTACGCGACAGGTGAACCGCAGGCAATGATGGAGAAATTCTTTGCGGAGAGAGCTGCTCGTAAAATGGGGACATAAGTCTCCACATTCAGGGGCCCGATAATTCGCGGCCATTAAGCACAGGACGAGACCCTTCCACGATTGGGAGAATTGGCGATCCGGGACGCTCGTCGAATGACAAAGGGGATGAAATGAAAAAATCTGTATTTGAAATTAGTCGTCGGACGCTGCTTCTTGGAGGAGCTGCCGCTCTTGCTATGCCGATGATCAATCGCAAAGCTTGGGCGAAGGAAAGTTTGGTTGTCGCGGATCCAGGTGGTCCGTTCACGCAAGGTTATCGTGCAGCTTTTTACGATGACTTCACGGCTGAAACCGGAATTGAAATTCAAGGAGTGGCTCGCGACGCAGAGCCGACTGCACAATTTAAATCAATTGTCGAAACGGGTTCCTATATTTGGGATGTCTGCACGGCGACTTTATCAGCTCGCCTCATTCTTGAGCGCGACGATCTGCTTGAGCCACTCAATATTCCGGCTGAAGCGGTGATTGATGTGATGCCAGAAGCAGTTCATTCCAATATGCTCGGTACTGACGTTTATTCAACCGTACTCGCTTATAATAAAGAGACTTGCCCGAAGGCTCCAACGCGCTGGGCTGATTTTTGGAATCTCGAAGAGTTTCCGGGCCGCCGTTCTTTACGCAAGAACCCGCTTGATACGATTGAGATCGCATTGATGGCTGACGGGGTCGAGCCTAAAGATCTTTATCCGCTTGATTTGGATCGTGCTTTCCGCAAGCTTGATGAGATCAAAGATCATATCGACGTTTGGTGGACGGGTGGGGCACAATCGACCCAGCTTCTTGAAAGTGGTGAAGTCGACATGATTGCCGGGTGGAACGCACGTTTCCAAGCTGCGATTGACAATGGTGCTCCGGCAGAAATCGTATGGAACCAGGGACTTTATTCAATTGAAGGCTGGGTCGTACCAAAAGGCTGCCCAAAGGCTGATCTAGCGCGTGAATTTGTTGCATTCTGTGCGCAGGCCAGGCAGCAGGCTAAATTTACGCCCTATCTTGCTTATGGCCCAACCAACTTGAAAGCCTATGACTTCATTCCGCCAGAGCGTGCGACGATTCTGCCGACCGCTCCGCAAAATCTGAGCAAGATGTCCTTGGCTTCTGACCCCTATTGGCTTGAGCATCGCAATGCCGTGACCGAACGTTTCAACGGCTGGCTGCTCCAGTAAGGCAAGTTAGACGGGAGGGTGCTTGTTCGCTCTCCTGTTATCCCCGATCTGAAAAGTGCTCCTAGGCCGACGCGGCTTAGCGAAAAATATTATACTACGGAGTAGTAATGACTGAGGACGTCCGCTCTGAGAAACTGTCGCTCGATGGTATCTCCAAGAAATATGGCGATTTCACTGCACTGAAATCGACGCAGCTCACCATTATGGATGGAGAGTTCCTCACATTGCTTGGACCGTCGGGATCAGGAAAAACAACACTTCTTCAAATCATTTCTGGACTGGTGAAGCCTACGACCGGAAGAATGTTTTTTGAGAGCGAAGATTGGACGCACCGTCCGGTCAATGCGCGTGGTATGGGCATGGTGTTCCAGCATTATGCCTTGTTTCCGCATATGACTGTCTCTGAAAATATTGCCTTTCCTCTCAAAATGCGCGGAATGAGACAGACGGAAATCGCCCAAAAAGTCACTGAAACGCTGGATAAAGTTCAGTTGGGTGCGTTTGGCCATCGTTTCCCACGCGAGCTTTCCGGCGGGCAACAACAACGCGTGGCCTTGGCTCGCTGCTTTGTCTATCGTCCGAAAATCATTCTCATGGACGAGCCGCTGGGTGCGCTCGACAAATCGTTGCGCGAAAATATGCAGCTCGAAATCCGCCGTCTCCATCAAGAATTTGGGACGACGGTCATTTACGTAACCCACGACCAAGAAGAAGCTCTGGTCATGTCGGATCGTATCTGTGTGATGAACCACGCACAGATTGAACAGATTGCACCACCGCGGGAAATCTATCTTAATCCCGAGACCGTGTTTGCCGCGTCATTTATCGGCCAGTCCAATATCATCGAGGGAAAACGGATCTCGGCCGACGCCAATACGGCGACGATTGAAACAGCTGTCGGATGTTTTACCGGTCGTCTCACTGCCCGTGACAGGCAAAGCCAAAAGTTGGCTCTGGTCATCCGTCCTGAACATATTTTTGTAGGAAAACCGCAATCCACGGATCAAGACAGTATTGAAGGTGTGCTGAAAGATACCGTCTATATCGGGTCCGATGTGAGGCTTTTGGTCAAATTGTCCGATGGAAGCCAGTTCAGTGTGCGTCACGACCCGCTTGCAACCAATTTGCCGTCTGCTGGTGATAAAATCTGCCTTCACTGGAATCGTTCTGTTGCGAGGATCGTATCATGACGAATTCAGCAAGAGCCTGGAGACCCGACCCAATATGGCTTGCAACGCCAGCCTTGCTGCTGCTTGCCATTTTCTTTCTGCTCCCAATGTTTCGACTTTTGGGATTGAGTTTCACCGATGAAGCGCAGGGAAGTTTTTCGCTCGCCAATTATGAGCGCTTGGGCGACAGTCTTCTTTACTGGCGAATTTTAGGGATTACCCTCAAAATCTCAGCCTGGACCGCTGTTTTCTCAGTGCTTTTTGGCTATCCAATTGCCATGTGGCTATCGGGCCTTGAAGACCGAAAGCGCGCCAATATGCTGATGCTGGTACTTTTGCCTTTTTGGACATCCTATCTGGTCAAAACCTTCGCTTGGATGATCCTTCTGGGCAAAAATGGCGTCTTCAATTCCATCCTCGTGGGTTCCGGCCTTTCCGAACGGCCTGCCAATCTGATGTACAATGAACTCGGCGTCTTGATTGGTATGGTTCATGCCATGATACCACTTGCCGTGCTTTCGATGCTTCCGGTTATGTCTGGAATCGACAATCGTCTGACGCTTGCCGCCTCAACCATGGGCGCTAGCCGTTCAGATCGTTTCTGGCTGGTTTATTTCCCGCTCTCAATGCCCGGCGTGGTGGCTGCTGGTCTATTGACCTTCATTACCTCGCTTGGCTTTTTTATTGTCCCGGCTTTCCTGGGTGGGCGCCAGCAGACCATGCTTGCGCAGGCTATCATCACGCAGGTACAGGAAATCGTTAACTGGCCGTTTGCAGCGGTACTTGCAACCTTACTGGTTGCAGCAGCCTTGGTGGTTATCGGAATTTATAATAAGCTTTTTGGGCTTTCGTCGCTATCTTCTGGAAATGGCGTGCAAAGCAAAAAAGCTTTGTCGCCCGATAGTGCATTACGAAGGCTTGGCTACGGAATATTGGCGCTCATTGCCCGGATACTCCGCCCACTCGACCGTATTTTACCGTCAAATGGCAGCGGCAGTCCGGTAAGAACCATTTATGTGGTCGTGCTTATTGCTTTTCTTATGCTGCCAGGCCTGATTGTAATACCACTGAGCTTTACCTCCGGTCGAAGTTTGGCGTTCCCACCTCCCGGCTTTTCCTTACGTTGGTTTGAGCAATATTTTAACTCGACGATTTGGATGAGCGCGACGATGCGTTCCTTCGGGGTTGCCTTTGCCACCGCATTTTTTGCAACCATTTTGGGTGGTCTGGCGGCGTTGGCGCTGTCGCGCAGTTCGTCACGGTTGAATGGTTTGATCTTCGGACTGATTTTGGCGCCGATGATTGTGCCCAGAATCGTGATTGCAGTGGGCCTGTTTTACCTGATGGCGCAGATCGGCCTTGTAGCAACCGATACGGGCTTGGTGATTGGCCATACGCTCTTGGCGCTGCCCTATGCGTTTATCACCATTGGTTCAGTTTTGAAAAATTATGACTGGCGTCTCAATCAGGCGGCGGAAACCATGGGCGCGGGCAAATTCACTGTGTTGCGGTTGATTACCATTCCACTGTTACGCGGGGGGCTGCTCTCTGCCGCTTTGTTCGCCTTTGTGACGTCATTGGATGAACTTACCATAGCGATCTTCGTTTCGGGTGGTTTGAAATCGACATTACCGAAGCAGATGTGGGACGACATGTTCCTACAACTCAATCCTACGCTGGCTGCGGTCTCCGTCATTGTGTTGCTGATCGTGACGGTCATTCTGCTGCTCGCGCGTAAACTTGAAAGATAATTCAAAGAAACCTCCCTTCTGACTTTGAATACTAAGGATGCAAGATGCATATCCATGGATTGGTGCGGTCGTTTTTAGACCGCGCGCATAACAGCGCGCAAAATACTTATGCGACATTGAACGGTCAGTTGTGCAATTTTGGCGACCTATACCGAGCGTCAGAAGCTATCGGTCAGGTTCTGGCGGATGCCGGTATACAGGCGGGCGACCGTGTCGTTGTGATGATGCCCAATAGCCCATATTCGTTGGCATTGGTTTTCGCTTTGCTGCGTCGCGGCTTGGTTTGGGTTCCGGTAAATCCAACACTTAT
Source organism: Falsochrobactrum ovis (assembly GCF_003259955.1). Classification (GTDB taxonomy): domain Bacteria; phylum Pseudomonadota; class Alphaproteobacteria; order Rhizobiales; family Rhizobiaceae; genus Brucella; species Brucella ovis_A. Next base: position 5,927 of record NZ_QLMK01000019.1, on the reverse strand, counting down.
CGGCAATGCGCTCGACAATGTATTCGAGACAACGCAACCCAAGCTGGCATTTTGTGAAGAAAACATCGTCGAAACTGTACGCAAAAGCGCAGAGTTGACTGGGACCGCGATTGAACTTGTCACAGATACCAGCTTTCCCGAATATAGGGGAGATGCGCCTGTGGTTGACTTACCGCAGCCGCAGGATCTGGCCGCCATCATGTTTACCTCTGGCACCACGGGGCCTGCCAAGGGTGTGATGGTCACGCATATGATGCTGGAACTTGCTTGCCATTCGGTAGCCCTTTGCACGGATTTAAAGCCCGGCGACAAATTTTTCATGTGGGAGCCGTTCTATCATATTGGCGGTGCGCAAGTTATCTTATTGCCTCTGTTTCATGATATCACACTGTCAATGACAGAGCGTTTCAGCGCTTCCCAATTTTGGAAGCAAGTCAGCGAGACAGAATCCACCCATATTCATCACCTCGGTGGCATCATACAGATTCTGCTCAAGCAGCCCGAAGGCCAATATGACAAAAATCACAAGGTAAGAGTCGCGTGGGGTGGGGGCTGCGCACCTTCCGTATGGCGCGCTTTTGAAGAACGTTTCGGCGTTCAGATCCGTGAATGTTATGGCATGACCGAATGCTCATCGCTCACCACTTATAATGACGAAAATGTTCTCGGTTCGGTGGGGCGTCCACTTCCTTATTTCGACGTCAGACTGGTTGATGAAAACGGAAAAATTCTCGGCCCCGGCGAAGGCAATGGCGAAATCGTCGTGACCACCACTCTGCCGGGCGCGATTACCGCTGGATATTATCGCAACCCGGAAGCAACCGCGAAGGCAGTGCGGCCCGATGGTTTTTACACCGGCGATTTAGGCTCGTGGAATGAGGATGGACATCTCTTTTTCCACGGACGGACGGGCGACTCCATTCGCTGCAAAGGCGAAAATGTTTCGGCCTATGAGGTCGAAAGCGTCGCCAATCGCCACCCGGATATAGAAGAATCTGCCTTGGTTGGGGTCAAGGCCGAAATCGGTGAGTATGATATTCACCTTTTTATTGAACCACGCGCCGGCGTAAAGCCAAACCCGTTAGAAATCTGGGAATGGCTTTCCAGTCGTTTGGCGCCTTTTCAACGCCCTCGATATATCTCGTTCGTTGAGCATTTTCCGCGGACACCTAGCCAGAGGATACAAAAACATCTTCTGGACACTAGACCTGAAACACGCTGGGAGGCACCACAATTGGTGAAAGGTAAATAATATGAGCAGTGATGTTTTGATTACTGGCAGTGGGATGTTTGCAGGGCGCATCGCTTTGGATATTGCGTCAACCGCGAAAACGCCCATCAATGTAGTTATCGCTGGCCGAAACAAAATGCGGCTTGATTGGCTCAAAACCGCGGGCAATGCGCGAGCAGCGATGTTCTCCACACCAGCTCGGTTTTCAACGGTGGAAGTCGATATGGTCGCCGAAGGCGCTAGCGACTGGCTGCTTGATAAATGCAATCCTCGCATTGTCGTTCAGGCCGCATCAATCCAGACCTCAACCGTAATATCTGACAAGGGCAATCGCTGGACGGAGTTGGTCGCCGAAGGCGGCTTGAGCGCGACAGCAGTCTTTCAGTCGTTGATTTCCTCACGGATGGCGGCAGCAATTTCCAAACGTAAAAACCGTCCGGTACTCATCAACTGTTCGTTCCCAGATGTGGTCAACGGTATCATCAAAGCCATGGGTTATGATGTGCTGTGCGGCACCGGCAATGTGGCAATACTTTCCAATGTTTTCGCTGGAGCTTACGACAAGAGTTCAGGTCCTTTGCGAACCATTGCGCATTATCAGTGTCTTTCAGCTTGGCGTAAACCGCCGGAAGAGCGTGAAGGTGCGATCGCTCCTCTGGTCTATGTAGGCGAACAAAAAATCGATGACGTGTTTGAGACTTTCAAACAGTGTCAGCTTACCCCGGAGCCCGCGATTGAAATATCGGGCGCATCGGGCGTAACTCTTATTCTGGCTTTGGTTGCAAAAACATCTTGGAGCGGACATGCGCCAGGGCCAGACGGCCTTCCGGGCGGCTATCCTGTGAGGCTAGAAAATAATGAACTCATGCTTGACCTGCCAAAATCTATCACGCGCGGTGAAGCAATCGCGTGGAATGCCGGGTTCGAACAAAGCAATGGTTTGGTGGTCAAAGATCAAACCATTCATTATCATGGCAAGCTTAAAAGCCTGTTGGAAGAAGAAAAATTTGAGTTTGCCGCAGGTTTCGAAGCAAAAGACCTCGAACAGGTCTGTAATATCATGATTTCGTTGCGCGACCGCCTGATGAAAGTGGCCGCCTAACGACTTTCCGTCGGATCGCGTCTTTGCCAGCCCCCCGGCTAAGGGCAGGTCCGACGGTCCCCCGATTGTGGTGTTGGTTTAAAATCGGCCTCCGATTGACCACACCACAATCATTATTTCTGCGGAGCGCGTCATAAATAACCATTCCGGTTCCCGCTCAGTAGAGTGGAGCTTGTCCTTCGTCTATGCAATTATGGTACTGGCACGAACATCTGTCGTGGCAGTAATTCCAATTCTTGCGCTCAATTTTTTAGCACAGGCAAGCCATATTAGTGCGCTCTATCTGGCGGCGAGCCTTGTCTGTCTCATATTCAGCATATTTTTGCCGAAACTCATTTCAACTTTTGGCTTATTGCAATCGCTTTTTCTAGCATCACTATTCGGTTTGCTATCGGCAGCCTCGTTCTTTGCAAATAATGCTGACTTTCTTTTCCCGGGATTATTGTTTCAATTCATGATGTTGACGGTTTTTGAAAGCGCCATCAACATTTATACGACCCAACTTATCCCACGGCGTGAGCTTTCATATTTTGAGTCGCGGCGCGTTCTATTTTCTGGGGCTTCCTATTTAGCTGGTCCATTATTAGGCGGATGGGCAATCTATATGGAGGCGACTTGGATTGTTTTAACCATAAGTGCAGTCTGTGCGGTGGCCGTTCCAATCTCGCTGATCACATTGGTTCCAGCCGCTGCAACGCTGAAGCAATCCGCTAAGCTCTCAACGCCTAGCACTAAGGACGTGGCATTGTTTGCGGCGCAGCCAAGGCTTGTTCTTGCGTGGTTTTTGGCTGTTACGCGGTCATCCTGGTGGCAAATATATGGGGTCTACACACCCATCTTCGCAGTTAAAGCCGGTCTTGGCTCCGCCGCTGGCGGTCTTATTATCGCTATCGGTTCGGCTATGCTGATGCTTGCGCCTTTCTGGCAAGTGTTTTCGCGCAAATATGGGTTGCGTTTAACATTTTTCTACGGATATTTGAGCTGTGGATTGATGACAATTGCAGGGGGACTTCTCGGAAAGGATTATCCACTTTTGTCTGTCGCTTTATTGGTAGGCGGCGCTGTTGCAATCAGTGCGGTTGATAGCGGAGGAAATGCACCTTTCCTACGGGCAGTACGCCCCCATCAACGAATAAAAATGGTCCCACTTTATAATACTTATCGTGAATTAGCCCAGATTGCACCCTCGGCCATTCTAGCGATTCTTTTGATTTATTTGAGTGTATCATCTGTTTTTACAATAGCTGGATTATTTCTTACCGGCGCGTCTTTTTATTGTCTAAAACTTAATAAGCGTCTTTAGATGCTAAGTAAGTAGCTAATGCGCTGAGATATACCCAAGAATGAACTTGGCATATAGATTTGAGTATTGACAGAACTGTCTTAATCTATTGTTTCTAAAATAGCTAATTTAGCTTTTGTGACTCGATGAGAGGCGGTTCGCAATTGGACGGAAATTCAATTTCTATAAACCGTTTGGAAGAGATTCCCGGGGCTGAACTCTTGGCTTCCAGTGCAAAATGGAATTGGCCGAATTTATTGGTCTGCACCACTCGCATCGGGCCATTTTCTAAAAGCTTTTTATCGAACCGGTCACTTCTGGTGTCGATGGTTACCAGCGGTAGCCTATGCGGACGGTGGAAAATTGGTTCAGAATATGCCGATCTGAACCTGCGTCCCGGTACGATTTTCATAATACCGCCGCATATTTCATTCGCTGTCGAGGTAATCTCTAACGCTGAGCTAATCAATATTTATATTAATAGCTCTTTGTTGGAGCAGGTTATTGAAGAATATTCTTCTATGGCTGACAGCACGTTTAATATTCGTTCTAATCTTTTTGTGGTTGACGAATTTATGGAGCAATCCGTCCTTTCGATAAAGGAAATACTACATAATGGCGGCACTTTTTCCGGTGTTGAAGCGCAATATTTCGCGCGCGTTCTGGTCGGGCGCATCATCACGCGATATTCCTCGCCCGCTTCCAAAGAACAGGCGGTTGAAAATGGCCTGCCACCGGGCGTTGTTCAGAAAACCATAGAGTTTATTAATCTGAATCTTCACAAACGAATTGCCAATGAACAACTTGCTGATTTGGCGGGAGTTGGTGCGGCTCAGTTTGGACGCTTATTCAAACGTACGATGGATATGACGCCCCATCAATATATTATCCGAAGTCGGATAGAGCGGGCCCGCACCTTACTAACGGAAACCGACATGCCGATCGTAGAGATTGCGCAAGAATGCGGTTTTGCCGATCAGGTTCATTTAACCCGATTTTTTGGTCGTATAATGGGCACGAGTCCCGCTTCCTTCAGACGAAAGAGCAAAAGTGCTCGCCGATAGGGAAATTAATTTGTCCCATATGTCCGTTTTATACAAAAAACGTTGATATCTGCATAGAAATAGATTTTTGAATGCATCAGCTTCGTCCTGGGTAATTTTAACTTTGAGGGCGTGGCTTAGCAAAACAAACCGGAACGGCAAATATAGCGGATGTTTGTCAGCATAAACGGTAAGTTTATGCGCACTCATTACTGGTTTATTCGCGCGTAATATTATGGAATATCGTGTTCCTTTAGGTTTGTTCTGACGGCCATATAGTGCTGGCTTCCGCACGCCTCTCATTGCTTAGAGTTTGTTTAGGAGAGGGAATATGGTGGCGGTCGTAACTAACAAGCAGAGTGGTGTTTCAAGCACGATTTCTGGAAGCGACATTGTTCTTTCCGCACCGAGTGTGGTGAAGTTGTCGCTAAATCCTAGTGCGATCGCTGATTATCAGCGGCTGGGCAATGATCTTATAATCCAGCTTCATAACGGGCAGTCGATCCGTTTAGTAAATTTTTATGCACATGACAGCGAAATTGTTATCGAAGATGATGACGGCAAGCTCTGGCTCGGTCAGCATTCAGAAGGGCTGGCCGATTTCAATTTTGCAGAAATTCAATCCGTAGATCAGTTGGCCGGTGGAGCGGGTGATCTCGGTCCGGTTCTTCTTGGCATTTTGGGACTGGGGGCAGGCGCGGCTATTATCGCTGCTGCTTCGGACGATGACGACGATATAGATGTAGATGTTGGCGCGGACCCAGATGATACGGATGCTGACGCGGATGCCGATGCGGATGCTGACGCGGATGCTGACGCAGATGCTGATGCGGACGCCGATGCTGATGCTGACGCTGACGCGGATGCCGATGCTGATGCGGATGCTGACGCCGATGCTGATGCGGATGCTGACGCGGATGCCGACGCCGATGCCGATGCGGATGCGGATGCAGATGCGGATGCCGACGCAGATGCTGATGCGGACGCCGATGCTGATGCCGACGCGGATGCAGATGCGGATGCCGACGCCGATGCGGATGCCGATGCTGATGCCGACGCGGATGCGGATGCAGATGCGGATGCGGATGCCGATGCTGATGCCGACGCTGATGCTGACGCGGATGCTGATGCTGACGCCGATGCTGATGCGGATGCCGACGCCGACGCCGATGCTGACGCGGATGCTGATGCGGATGCCGACGCCGATGCGGATGCGGATGCCGACGCAGATGCTGATGCGGACGCCGATGCTGATGCCGACGCGGATGC
>NZ_QLMK01000018.1 GCF_003259955.1 Falsochrobactrum ovis | reverse complement strand
CCGTCATCTTCGTGGACATGCCGACCTCCAGAATCAGTCGGCAATCCATGAATCACACTGGATTCCTTCGTGGAATCCTCAGGCCAATACCTGAGTCAATTCGTCCACACGGCCTAAATCGGATCGTTGAATCGGTTTCCCAGTCTAAAATTTGTGATTGCCCAACATCAATAAGTTTATCTTTATAAGAATACTGTCCAGCAATGAACGGAGAATTCAGATCTTCATACCCGATTGTCATGTGATGTCCTTCTTTTATTTTGTGGAACGACAACAATAACACAGCTATTAATCGAAGGCTAATAAACCCACCAGCCATTCACGCGCGCGATATTTTATCGCTTAACCGGCAAACAATGCACTGATGCTTTTTGATAAATACAAATCGATTTACTTCACGTGGATTGTGCACGCGGTCAGGTTAGGTAAGATGTATAGAATATAATAATATGCCAATAATAAATAGGGGTATTGTTAAGTATATCTTACAAAGTATTACAGATATAATGATGAACATAAGCAGAGGGTATCTTATGAACTCACGACAAAGTGAAGTTGTTTAATTTACAATATGCTTCAAAAATCAAGAGGCTGGTATTATATCACTTTATCCCGTCCGCACGCAGTTTTCAGGCTGATGGGAGTTGTTATTATTCGTGCTGCGAATAGTGACAGATATTTATATTACCAAATATTATCGCCGCGATTGATTTCGATGTAAATCGGTGTGAATTCGTGACGGAAAAGTAATTTAAATGTAAAATATTAAAGAATCTGCGGCAGCTTTCTTCTGAAAGCTGCCGCAGTAATTCTCGCACATAATTTAATTCATCTTATACTATGTTGAATTCATGTCATGCCGAGCGCTTTTTTTAAGCGTGCTTGCGGTAAATTCAGACCAAGTTCGCCAGCTCGGGCAATAACAGGCGCAAAGCGACGCTGCTTTTTTTCCTCATGGTTAGACGCGATGTCGGCAATGCGGTGTTTGAGGAACGGATTGAGAAAACGCTCACGCACTGAAACGACATATTCTTGCGCTTCTTTTTCCAGTCCATCCGCGATGAAAATAGGTATAACTTCTTCCCGCCATACGGCTTCAAGCTCATCGCGGATAGATTTATCCTGCATGGCTTCAAGAACAATTTCTTCTTTTGGGCGATTATCTTTCAGCCATTGTTCGGCAATGAATGTGTGGCCAAGATTGAGAATATAAAGTTTCAGCTGCTCGAAAACTGTGAGATTATCGGTCAGCACAATGTCGGGATGCTCGCAAGGCAGGGTGAGGCCCGGTGCCTTTTCAATAGCCCACAAAGCATAGGGCTCGGCGATTGCGCCAACAGGATCAATCGGTTCTGAAACAATGCGATCCACAAGGCTATTGGCGAAAACACATTGATTATTCATCCATCTGACAAAATCAGCCGGAAGTTTCCATTCCTGCGCCAGCTGAAGAACGATTTTACGCAATATGTCGCCATTGCGAGAAATCAGCTCACATGGAAAAATTGATAGCGGTTCGGAGGGGTTTTTCTCCCAGCGATTATAGAGCAGCACCAATAGTTTGGCAGGGAAACTGGCCGGTACAATATGTGGATTATCGATAAGGCTGGCATCATCAGCTTCGTTGAGCAAATAGCCTTTATCAGCGGTGTTAGAGAGAATCGCTTTAACGCTTGTCGCAAGCTGGCGAATCATCTCCCAGTCGCGATTGGCGATATAGGCTGCTGACACGCTTTTGGTCTGATACTGCTTATCAATAGGCTGTCCATTGGACAGGCCGCGAATGATTACCGGGTAAGCTTCGCCACTATTGAGCGCCTCAATGCGCTTTGCACTATCGGGATTATTGGTAGTTTGCACAATGGCCACCGTGCCGATTGCACGATCATTTTCCAGTGCTTCTGATATGAAAAAATCTGCATGACCGAGCAAAAAACGACTGGTCCCAAATTGCAGAATCGAAGGCTGAGCGCTCATTTTCCCTCCTATTTTGAGTTGAGAATAGCTAATCCTCACCTGAAAATTGGTCAAGCCAGTCTTCTCAACGAGGCTAATATAGGGTGCGACAAAAGTGCACCGACCTTCAAAATATAGCAATAACAACATGTTAGGGCATATTGCGCTTTAAACCATATCAAAATATGGTAAGGCCAGTTTGGGAGAACTTATGAACGAAATGATTGGTGTGATGGAGCCGAGGCGGCTTTATCTGCAGATCGCAGACAGGATCAGGCAGCTGATCCGGGATGGGCATTTTCCGGCTGGAAGCAGGCTTCCCGCTGAGCGTGAGCTTGCGCTCTTGCTGGGCGTATCGCGTCCATCATTGCGTGAAGCTCTCATTGCGTTGGAAATTGCGGGCAATGTCGAAGTTCGCATGGGGTCGGGCATTTATGCCACCGCCGAGCCGGAAGAGCGGCCCAATATATTGGGCGGATCGATGGGTGAAAGCCCGCTTGAAATCATTCAGGCCCGGTCGGTTATCGAAGGCAGTGCCATTGTTCTTGCGTGTCACCAGATGAGCTCTGAAGCGCTTGAGCGGCTGCGCGCCAATCTTGACGCGATGCAGGCTCAGATCTCGCTTAGCCGCAAAGCCATCGAACTCGATCGGCAATTCCATCTAATCATCGCAGAACAAACTGGAAATTCGGTCGTAACCAGAATGGTGAGGGATCTATTTGATGAGCGGCACAAGCCATTAACTGCTCAGATGAGAACCCGGTTTGAAACAGACGACACATGGCTTCTCGCTTTTGAGGAGCATGAAAAAATTTATGCGGCACTGGAGGCTAAAGATCCATTCATGGCGCAAGCCGCCATGCGAATGCATCTTGATATGTCCAAACAGCGCTGGATGGAAAATGAGCCTTTACGGTCGGAGAGGGAAGTTGAAATCTGACCAAGAGGTAATTCGGATCGGGATCAGAAAATGAATGAGAAGGTCGTATCCACAATTAGCCCGGTAATCTTGCTGCATCCATCGGATGATGTTGCAGTCGCGCGGGTTTCTATCAGAGCGGGAGATTCAATCGGGCTCAATGATGTCATTGCGCGCGAGTTGATTGGCCGTGGCCATAAAGTTGCCCTTCACCCGATACCCGAAGGCAAGGAAGTGCTGAAATATGGCCAGGTTATCGGCGTCGCAACCAGGGATATTGAGGTTGGTGAAGCTGTTCACCTTCATAATCTCGCAATGCTACCTTCAGAACATGAACATCAGTTCTCGATTGATATTGAAGAGCGCGAAATGGTGCCGGAAGCCGAGCGCCGCACTTTCATGGGCTTTGATCGCGGATATGGCGGTGTAGGTACGCGCAATTATATCGGGATCATTGCATCAGTGAATTGCTCAGCCACCGTTTCACGCTATATCGCAGACTATTTCAACAAAATGGGTGGTCTGGACGGATTTGATAATATTGACGGGGTGGTCGCGCTGACCCACGGCACAGGATGTGCGATTAATACCAAATCCGAAGGCTATCGCCTGCTGATCCGCACTATTCAGGGCTATGCCAAACATCCAAATTTCGGTGGCATTCTCATGATCGGTCTGGGTTGCGAAACCAACCAGATTGCTCCGATCCTTGAGCATTATCGGATGGAGGAAGGCGACCGTCTGCGCACGATGACAATTCAGCAGCATGGCGGTACGCGCAAAACCATCGAAGCGGCTATTGAGCAGATCAAAGAAATGCTTCCAATGGTCAATGCTGCAAAGCGTACCGAGCAGCCGCTATCAAAGCTAAAGGTTGCACTGCAATGCGGTGGCTCGGATGGATATTCAGGCATATCGGCCAATCCGGCGCTCGGCTATGCATCGGATTTGATCGTGCGCAATGGTGGCACTACTGTGCTGTCGGAAACGCCCGAAATCTATGGCGCTGAACATCTTTTAACGCGTCGGGCCGTCACACCGGCTGTAGCGGAAAAGCTTTTGCAGCGTATTGACTGGTGGCGGGATTATACCGCGCGCAATGGTGATGAGCTCAATAATAATCCATCGCATGGCAATAAGCTTGGCGGATTGACGACGATCTTAGAAAAATCTCTGGGTGCTGTCGCCAAAGGCGGGTCAATGCCACTGAAAGCTGTTTACGAATTTGCGGAGACTGTCACCGAGCAGGGTTTTGTCTTTATGGACACGCCTGGTTACGATCCGGTTGCTGTAACGGGTCAGGTCGCAGGTGGTTGCAATGTCGTTTGCTTTACCACCGGGCGCGGTTCCGTTTCAGGTTTCAAGCCCGCACCTTGCATTAAGATCGCGACCAATTCCGAAATGTATGAACACATGAAGGAAGATATGGATCTCAATTGCGGCAGTATCGTCACCGGTGAAGAAACCATCGAACAGGCGGGCGAGCGCATTTTTGAACAGATTATTGCAGTCGCCTCGGGCGAAAAGACGCTGAGTGAAATCTTCGATTACGGGGACAACGAATTCGTTCCTTGGCAAGTGGGCGCTGTTACTTGATCGCCTAGACAAGCATGAAACCGACAGGAATAATCCAATGGTAAAAGCTCTGCGTATTGAGAGCGAAAACGTTTCGCGCTTTGCGGAAATTGACGAAGCCCCATTATTGCCGGGCCATGTCCGCGTGGATGTGCGGCATGTCGGGCTTTGCGGCAGTGATCTGAATACATTTAAAGGCCTCAATCCACTGGCTGAGCTGCCGCGTATTCCTGGTCATGAGATCGGTGGCGAAATCATTGAAGCAGGCGAGGGGGTCGATGCAGCCTTTGCCAAGGGTAAGCGCGTTATCGTTATGCCCTATACCAATTGCGGCGAATGTTCTTCATGCCGCAAGGGCAGGCTCAATGCTTGCCGTTACAATAAAACCCTCGGTGTGCAGCAAAATGGCGGTTTGGCAGAACAAATCGTGCTGCCGGCTGAAAAGCTCATCATCAATGAGACCCTCCCACCGCGCCATCTGGCACTGGTTGAACCGCTTTCTGTGGGCTTTCATGCGGTTGAGCGTGGGCGTGTGGATGCGGATGACACGGTTGTGGTGCTTGGCTGTGGCATGATCGGCATGGGTGTTTTGCTGGGTGCGGTTGCGCGCGGTGCCAAAGTTATTGCGATTGATCCAAGCGCAGAAAAGCGCGAACTTGCTTTGAAATTTGGTGCAACCCATGTCCTGGCAGGCGGCGAGGATGCAGTGGCTGAGGTTCAGGAATTGACCAATGGCGATGGCGTCGATGTGGCTTTTGAAGCGGTGGGCCTGCCAATTACCTTCACACAAGCCGTTGATATGGCGGGCTTTGCGGGCCGTGTTGTCTATGTTGGCTATTCCAAGGCACCGGTTACCTATCAAACCCAATTTTTCAATCTCAAGGAACTCGACATCATGGGCTCGCGCAATGCGACGCTGAGTGATTTTGAGGCGGTGATCAAGCATCTGGAAAAACTCGGTGCTGATGCCGACCAATTGATTTCACGCGTTTTTCCGTTCGAGGAGGCTGAAGCAGCGCTTCCTTTCTGGGATGGGGACCGTAACGTTCTAAAAATCGTGATCGAACGAGCGTGATGAACAGGCTTCGTGCAGGGAAGGAAATGCACGGGGCTTCAGCCAAAACAGGCCAATTGGCCACTAGCACCCTGAAGGGAGGGAGTAGTAATGAAGAAATTTGTTACCGGTGTCGTTGCAGCGGGTATGTTGCTTGCCGGCAGCATGGCAGCTCTTGCTGCCAATGTGTCGATCAAGGTCGCTTACGAAAATAATCCAGGCGAACCTTTTGATGAAGTGATGCATTACTGGAAAGACGATCTGGCGAAGCGTTCAAACGGTGAAATCATCCTCGAACTCTATCCCAGCTCGCAGCTCGGTTCAAAGAAAGACGTGACTGAACAGGCCATGATGGGTCTGAATGTTGTCACCATTTCTGATGTGGGCTTTTTGGCTGAATATCAGCCAGATCTAGGCATTCTCTATGGTCCGTTTTTGACCGATGATCCGGCCGAGCTTTTCAAGGCATATGATGGCGAATGGTTTAACGCGCAGGCTGAAGAGCTGAAAAAGAAAGGCATTCGCGTTGTAATGCCGAACTATCTCTACGGCATTCGTCATATCATTTCCAAAAAGCCGATCCGCACCCCTGATGACCTCAAGGGTATGAAGATCCGCGTGCCAAACAATGTCATGCAGATCAAGACTTTTGAAGCTATGGGCGCAACCCCAACGCCGATGCCGCTTGGCGAAACTTTCCCGGCATTGGCGCAAGGCGTGATTGATGGCGTTGAGAACCCGATTTCCGTTCTCTATGGCCAGAAATTCCAAGAAGAAGCCAAATATCTCAGCATGGTTGGTTATCTGACCAACGTTGCTTTGATCATCGGTGGTGAAGCTTTCTTCTCGACCTTGACGGAAGAGCAGCAGAAGATGATCCATGAATCTGCCTATGATGCAGGTCTTTACAGCCAGAAGCTGACGATCGAAAAAGACAATGAAATGATCGAAAAAATGAAAGAAGCTGGCGTCGAAGTCATCGAAGTCGATCGCGCTCCTTTCAAAGCCTTGGCTGAAAATGTCTACACCCAGTTCCCTGAGTGGTCACCGGGTCTCTATGAGAAGATTCAGGCCGAACTGAAATAATTCACTTTAATTCGGATATTGCCATGGCGCAGCTCGTCTGCGGCATGGCATCTTCATGGATTTGTTCCGATGAAAATTTTTGAAAAACTGATAGACTGGTTGGCATCAGCGCCACTTTTCGTTCTGCTTGCTTTGTTTAATGCAGCGGTCGTCATGCGCTACTGGGTTAATCAGCCTATACAATGGACCGAAGAAATTGCCGGTTTGTTGATGATCTGGATTGTGATGCTCGGTAGCGTTGCCGCAGAGCGCGACCAGCAGCATCTGCATATTCCTATGCTGGTTGATGCATTTCCGGCAAAAATCCGCGATCTGATCAACGCAATTGTTGGTATCGCTTCCGGTCTGTTCCTGCTTTATGTTTCCTATGCCGGATACAAACTGGCGATTGGGGCACAGTTTAAGGTGACCAGCGTACTGCGCGTTTCCTACTTCTGGATCGACATTGCCGTTCCTGTTGGTTTCGTCATCATTGCATTCTACATGTTCTCCGGCGCTTTCAAGACCTTGCGCGCCGCATTTGCGGGAGACAAGGCATGAGCCTGACCACAATCGTCCTTATCATGTTGGCGCTTATCGCGCTTAACATGCGCCTATATGTCGGCATTCTTATTGCCGTATTTACATATTTTCTGTTCTTCAACCCGATGCCAATCGCAATTGCTGTGCAGCGCTTCATCAGTCCAGCGCAGAACACTTCGCTTCTGGCCATTCCGTTCTTCATTATGCTTGGTACGGTCATGTCGCATACCGGCATCGCCGAACGTCTGATCAAAGTTGCTGATATTCTTGTTGGCCGCATGCGCGGTGGCATGGCACTTACCAACATCATGGTATCTACCCTGATGGGCGGCGTTAGTGCGTCGAACCTTGCAGACAGCGCTATGCTTACCCGCATGATGGTACCGGAAATGGTCAAGCGTGGCTATGACAAGGCATTTTCCTGCGCCGTTACCGCTGCTGGCTCCCTGATCACGCCGATTATTCCTCCCGGCATCGCGCTGATCATCTATGGTCTGATTGCTGACGTTTCGATTGGCAAGATGTTCATGGCTGGCATCATTCCTGGCCTGCTGGGTGCGGCCATTCTGATGGTTGCTGCCTATCTGACATCAGTCAAGCGTGGCTATAAGCCAAGCCGTACGTATCGTATGCCAGCGAAAGAAGTTGCCTCGACACTTGCGTCTGCATGGCCTGCCGTTTTGCTGCTTTTTGCAATTCTTGGCGGTATCCGCATGAACATCTTCACGCCCACGGAAGCGGGTGCGGTTGCTGTTACGCTGGTGCTGATTATTGGCTTCTTTATCTATCGTGAGATGCGCATCTCGCATGTTGTGGATTCGCTGGTTGAAACAGCAAAATCCACTGCTTCGGTAATGCTCGTTATCATGGCATCTTCAGCACTTGCGTGGGTCTTTTCACTTGAACAGGCCGGCGTCGCGCTGATGAACCTAATTTCCTCGTTCACCGACAATCCTTATGCATTCCTTCTGGCAGTTAACGTTATTTTGTTGCTGCTCGGCGCGCTGATCGAAGGCACTGCATTGATGATTGTTCTGGTGCCGCTCTTGATGCCGACCGTCCATGCCCTTGGTATTGATCCGGTTCACTTCGGTATTGTCGTGATCATCAACCTTTCCATCGGAACGCTGACCCCGCCGGTTGGCACTGTGATGCTGATGGTTTGTAATATTGCCAAGGTCACAGTGGGTGATTTCACACGTCAGGCAGTCAGCATGTATGCTGCTCTGTTCCTGTTGCTTGGTCTTGTTACTTACGTACCGTTTATTTCGACATTACTGGCCAATTGATAAAATAGGCTGAGTAAAAAAAAAGCGCGGGAATTCCCGCGCTTTTTTGTTTTTTGCTTTGAGAGAGAAACTATTTCAAAGGCGCATAGGCGATTGCTTCGACTTCGATTTTGATATCGAGCATCAGCCGGGATTCAACAGTCGTACGCGCTGGCGGATCTTTGGGGAAATAGGTTGCATAAACTGCATTCATCCGCCCAAAATCGCGGGCATCTTCGATCCAGATCGTTGTTTTAACAACATCTTCCATTGACGCGCCCGCCAGCGCGAGTGCGGCTTTTACATTTTCCATAACTTGTTTCGTTTGCGCTTCAATTCCGCCATCGACGATCTGTCCATCTGGTCCGGTTGGTACTTGTCCCGAAATATAGACCATATCGCCTGCACGTACTGCTGGCGAAAGTGGAACCTGAGAAGTACCGTAGACCTGTTTTTTAGACATTATATTCTCCAGTTATTTGACGGCGCCAAGCGCTAATCCCTTGATAAGATAGCGTTGCAACCAGACGAAAAGGATTGCGACGGGAAGCGTTGCAACAAGTGTTGCAGCCATAACATAGTGCCATTCGACCGTATAACGGCCTGCGACAAGCGAGAAAACCTGGATTGGAAGCGTATAGCTGCTTTGGCTGCGCAGCATGGTCAAAGCCACAACAAATTCATTCCACGCATTGATGAAGGTGAAAATGGCCGTGACAGCGATAGCAGGTAGGCAAAGGGGCAGGAAAATTTTAACGAGTGTGCGCGTTCGCCCCGCACCTTCCATCCAAGAAGCTTCCTCAAGATCACGCGGGATCGTATCGAAATAGCTTTGCAACATCCAAACGGTAAACGCGATATTGAACGCCATATAGATTGCGCCTACCGCTGTTACGCTTTCGATTAAGTCATATGCAGCAAGCAATCTGAATAATCCGAGCACCAAGACGATGGGCGAGATCATTTGAGAGATCAGCAAAAACTGCCGGAACGCACCATGGACCGCGAAACGAAACCGCGACATAGCATAGGCGGCAGGGATCGAAACTATGATAGCGCCTAATGATGCTATGAGCGAAACATAAAACGAGTTGAGTAAAGCGGTGCCAAAACCGGTCGTCACCCACATTTCATAAAAGTTAGCCCAACGGAAAGTGGTCGGCCACCAATGCGGAGAAAGCACTTCCTGAGCGGGTTTGACCGCGGTAAGAAACATCACGGCAAATGGGAACACCGTCAAAACAATAAGCGGTGACAGTACTGCCCATGCGATGATTGTACGTTTTATCTTGAGCGTGTTCATATTTTTTCGCTCCGCATCGATATACGGATATAAATGGCGGTGAAAACCAGCAAGATTGCGAGCATTATTAAGGACACCGCCGACGCTTCGCCCAATTTTCCAAGACGAAAAGCGAGCTTATAAAGATGCGTCACCAGAATATCGGTAGAGTTAGCCGGTCCGCCCTGCGTCATCACCCAGATGATGGGGAAAGAGTTAAACACATAAATCGTATTCAGCACGATCGCTATATTGATGAATGGTTTGAGCAAGGGCAGGGTAATTTCACAAAATTGTTGCCAGCGATTAGCCCCTTCCAAGGATGACGCTTCGTAAAGATCGTCGGGAATGGACGATAGTCCCCCAAGAAAAATAGTTGTTGTGAACGGCACAGTGACAAGAATACCAACCATAATCTGCATGGGAAATGCAGTCACAGCACTGGCAAGCCATTGGATATTGGTATCGATAATCCCAAGATTACGCAGAGCGGAATTGAGCATTCCGCTTTCGCCATTCAGCGCCCATCGCCAAACTATGGCAGTCATTGTGAGCGAAACAGCCCATGGCAACATGACAATAACACGCGCGACCGAGCGGCCATAAAAATCCATATTGAGAATAATAGCTACCGGGATTGAAACCAACAGAGCTCCGCCGACAACGGCGATGGTCCAAAATGCCGTTCGCCAAAGAGCATTCATAAAGTCAGGCGAGGCAAAAAGAGCGGCAAAATTTGCGCCATCATTGAAGTCACGCAGTTGACCAAACCGGTTAACATTATGACTGGCAATTTCGACCAGATGAACAACCGGCCAGAAAATCACCACTGCGGCGAGCAGAAGGCTGGGTAAGATCAGAAAATAAGGCAGGGAGCGACTATGCATGGAACATAAATCCCATCAAAAGCGTCCGGCAATATCAGATGACATTGCCGGACTAGCGGGAAATTTAATTTTTCAGGATGGCATCCGCTTTAGCGGCCGCATCTTTTAGTCCAGCCTCTGGCTCGACCTGTCCCAGATAGATGCTCTGCATCGTGTTGGATGTTATATCAGCAATTTCTTCCCAGCCTGGAATGACTGGCGCAAAACGTGCGTCTGGCAGTAGTGCGGTGAAGGCAGCAAGATCGGCATTATTAACGTAATAATCCATCTTCGCTTCTTCTTTGTTTACCGGCAAAAAGCCTTCACCCTGCGTAAACTTGGCGCGCCAATCCGTCTGGAACAAGAAGTCAAGAACCTTCCAGGCCTCTTCTTTGTTTTTCGAATTTTGGAACATGATGACCGAGTCGGTCACGCCATAGGTGCCGCGTGCGCCAGTTGGCCCGGCCGGAATGGCCGCCACCCCATATTTAAGATCTGGGGCTTCCTCTTTGATCTGATTGGACAAAAACGGCGCGGTGATCATCATCCCGACTTTGCCTTGCTTGAAGAGGTTTTGCACATCTTCGCGGGAATAAGAAGTAACGCCAGGCTGGGTAAGTCCCTCATCGATCAATGTTTTATAAAGCTTGGCTGCTTCGAGCGCGCCGGGCGTTCCAAGCCCAGATGTGCCATCTTCATTCAGAATTCCCGCACCTTGGGACCACATGGCATAATAGAAATAGACATCGGTCTCAATTTCTTTGCCCTGTAGGCCGAAACCGTAATTTTCGCCCCCCAAAGCCTTAATCTTTTCAGCATCGGCTTTAAGCTCGTCCCATGTCGCCGGCGGGTTTTCAATTCCAGCTTTCTCAAAGAGTTCTTTATTGTAATACATGGCGCGCGCAGACGCAGCGATGGGCAAGCCATAGGTTTTGCCATTCATCACGGAAGGCGAGAGGAAAGTCTCAATAAAGCGCCCCTTGAAATCATCATCCATATAACCGTCTAGCGGTTCGGCAATATCTTGATCGACAAAGTCAATCAACCAGCGTGTACCGATGATGGAAAGATCCGCATTGGTGCCGGCAGAAATATCCGTGGTCAGTTTCTGAAGTAGAACATCCCATGGCACAATTTCGAAATTAAGTGTGATGCCGGGATTCTCAGCTTCAAAAGCTTTTTTCACCTCTTCGAAATATGGTCCAGTCTTGGAGCTATATTCCGCAACCGTCATCCGGACTTCGCCAGCTTGTGCGGCGGCACCAAGTGCCAAAATACTCAATCCAGCCAGAAGGCCAGCCTTCCATTTGCTTATAGCCATTTGCAGTTCCCTCGTTTTTCGCAATGCGATCTGAACATTATTTTTGTTGTTTTCTTACATTATCCGCTATTTCTTGCGTTTCAAGCAAAAAGTTTTGTTGCAAACTTACATTTACAATTTTACCTTGGAGAAATTAACAGACGCGGAAAGCGCATCTTCAAGGGGAAATCAGGTGGAGCTTAAAAGCGAGTTCGCTGGGAAATCCGTATTAATAACTGGCGCCGGTGGTGGGCTAGGTAATGCGTTGGGGGAATTATTTGCTTCCCGTGGCGCGATGCTTATCGGATGTGACACTCAGCTTGCGGCGATGGAAGCGAGCAAATTCTCAAGCCGCTATCAATTTGATCTAACGGATTCCAACAGTTTAAACGAGGTTGTTCAGCGCATTATCGAGGAAAACGGTGCGCCAGATATTGTCATAAACAATGCCGGATGGACGCGGGCTGAGTCTTTTGAAGGGCTTAATCAGCAAAAAATAAGCACAGAAATAGATCTCAATCTCACCGGTGTGGCGGCGTTTTCCACATTATTGGCCGAGGCGATGGCTGCGCGGGGCAGGGGCGCGTTTGTATTTATTTCTTCCGTCAATGCGCTTGCGCATTTTGGCAACCCCGCTTATGCGGCTGCCAAGGCTGGAATTAACGCATTTGCGCGGGCATTAGCGGTTGAATATGGTCAAAAAGGTTTGCGCGCCAATACAATTTGTCCGGGATCGATTCGCACGCCAGCATGGGATCATCGGATCGCGCAAGACCCGGCTATCTTGGAAAAACTGAAAAATCTTTATCCGATGGGTAGGATTGTCGATGTCAAGGAAGTGGCAGAGGCAGTTGCGTTTTTAGCATCTGACCGTGCATCGGGCATTACAGGTACGGTTTTGCCGGTTGATGCTGGTCTGACCGCAGGCTGCCGACCGTTTATCAAAGACATTCTTGGAGGAAATTAACCGATGCAGGATGTTTCTGTGCGCGGCCTGACCAAAAGCTTCGGTCAGTTAAATGTTCTCAATAATATTGATTTGGATGTTAAAAGCGGGGAGTTTCTCGTGCTTGTCGGGCCATCTGGCTGCGGCAAATCCACTCTCTTGCGCATGATCGCGGGATTAGAGTCAATTTCGGGTGGTGATCTGCTCATTGGTGGTGAGCGAGCCAATGACACGCCACCACAAAAACGCAATATTGCGATGGTTTTCCAATCCTATGCTTTGTTCCCGCATATGACCGCGCGAGAAAATATTGCATTTGGTCCACGCATACGGGGTGAAGATGCAACCGAAATCGGCGAAAAAGTCGATAAGGCAGCTTCGATCCTGAATTTGCACTCTTATCTTGATCATTATCCGCGACAATTATCAGGCGGGCAGCGCCAGCGCGTAGCAATGGGCCGCGCTATTGTGCGAGAGCCTTCGGTATTTTTGTTTGATGAACCTCTGTCAAATCTTGACGCGCAATTGCGGGTGCAAATGCGTACGGAGATTAAAAGCCTGCATCAGCGGCTCAAAACCACGGTGATTTATGTCACCCACGATCAGATTGAAGCCATGACTATGGCCGACCGTATCGTGGTGATGAATCAGGGGAAAATTCAGCAAATCGGTGCGCCGCTTGATCTTTATGACCACCCGGCGAATAAATTCGTCGCAAGTTTCATCGGCTCGCCTTCTATGAGTTTTATTCCCGGAAATATTGATGGTCAGGTGTTTCGTACTATTCAAGGCGAAGAGTTGGAAATAAGCGGCGGCTCGGTTTCAACACGCGCGGTTGAGGCAGGTATCCGGCCTGAGAATTTTATCTTGGCGGAGGGTGATAAAGGCGTAACGCTTTCAGTGGAAGTGGTGGAGCCAACTGGACCCGAAACACATATTTATGGGCAGATTGCAGGTGAGGCAGTTCGTGTCATTTTCCGTGAGCGCGTTCATGTAGAGCCGGGAATGCAGGTTCGCGTAACAGCCCGGCCTGAGCATATTCGTCTGTTCGATAAGGAAAGCGGTTTGCCGTTATAGCTCCATGAATACAGTTGCCGACATTATTTCCCGAATACATTCGGTTGCCCGGACGGGGTCAAAATCTGACCGCCGTTTGGCTGCGTTGGTGTTGGCAGATCCCGATTATGCTTCGAAGGCGGCAATTTCAGAAATTGCGGCGCGCGCTGAAGTTAGTGAGCCGACAGTGACGCGTTTTTGCCGCCGTCTCGGCTGTGAGGGAATAAGAGACTTCAAGCTTTTTCTTGCTCAAGCACTGGCCATTGGCGGGCAATATTTATCCGATGAGCCGACGGCACGCGATGTCCGTGAAAGCCGAATCGTATCGGCAGTGCGCGATCATGCGCTTGCCGCTATTCAGCAGGTCAGCGACGATCTTGATATGTCGGTGGTGATGAATGTTGCGGAACGGATTGTAAAATCACGCTCGGTACTTTGTCTTGGCTCGGGCGGGACTTCCTCGATGATGGCAGTGGAATTGCAAAACCGCCTGTTTCGTCTAGGCATTCCGGTGGTAGCGCAGGTAGATGGGCAATTGCAGCGAATGTATGCGGCTGTTGTGGATGCCGATACTACGGTGATTGCGTTTTCGATCTCCGGTTTTGCGCGTTCTGTCGTGGAGGCAATGAGTGTTGCTCGCCAATATGGCGCGGAGACGGTCGCTATCACTGCCGCAGATTCAGAACTTTCAAAAGCTGCTTCTTGCGTCATACCGTTTGAAGCGCGTGAAGATGGAAACCTCTATAAGCCCACTTCCTCGCGTTTTGCACTGCTTGCTATTTTAGACATGATCGCCACTGCTACGGCTGAAGCTCAGGGCCCGGCTGTGCTGGAAAGTCTGCGCCGAATTAAACACAGCCTAAATACGCTGAAAGTCGACAATCCGCGGTTGCCGCTGGGAGATTAAACAAATGACAATGCCGAAAACCATCCATGATGTGGATAGTCCTGCAATTCTGATTGATGTAAATCGGGTCCAGTCCAATATTGAAAAAGCTCAGGCCCATGCGGATGCTTGCGGGGTAAAGCTTCGTCCTCATATCAAAACCCACAAATTGCCCTTTTTCGCACGCCGACAATTGGAGGCGGGAGCGGTGGGCATTACTTGCCAGAAATTGGGCGAAGCGGAAGTCATGGCGGATGCGGGCATAGCTGATATTTTTCTTCCCTATAATATTTTGGGTAAGAAAAAACTCGACCGACTTTATGCGCTTCATCAACGCATAACCATTTCCGTAACTGCCGACAGCGCGATTACAATTGCAGGATTGGCGGGTCGATTTACCAATAAAAACCGGCCACTAAAAGTGTTGGTTGAATGCGACACAGGCATGGGGCGCTGCGGTGTGCAGACCCCAGAGGAAGCTTTGGCCCTCGCGCAGTTGATAGAAGCCAGTGAAGGCCTCCATTTTGGAGGGCTTATGACCTATCCCGCAAGTGGTAAGCCGCAAGAAGCGGAAAACTGGTTGCGTCAGGCGCGTGATTTACTCGCTTCTCATGATATTGATTGTGAAATAATTTCCAGTGGTGGTACGCCGGATATGTGGCGGAAACCGGATGCGACTGTCATCACGGAATATCGGCCCGGTACCTATATTTACTTTGACCGTTTTCAGGTTTCCAAAGGTGCAGCAAGCATTGACGATTGCGCGCTTACTGTACTTTCCACGGTCATAAGCCAGCCAACACAAGATCGCGTAGTGCTCGATGCAGGATCAAAGTCGCTCTCAAGTGATACTTTGGGCTTACCAGATTATGGCGAACTTCTTGAACAGCCGGGAGCCTATGTGACGAGCCTGAGTGAAGAGCATGGAATTGTTAAAGGCAATGTTGCGGGTTTGAAAGTGGGTGATCGTGTCCGCATCGTTCCAGATCATGTCTGCGTGGTATCAAATTTATTTGATGAAGTTCATCTGATCTCAGGTGAGGATGTCATTGATGTGTTGCCAGTCGCAGCTCGCGGGAAACTAAAATAGAGGAGGCTAGTTTGACGAATTCTAATCCATTTACGAATGATCCGGACCGAGAGCAAATCTGGGATATGCTTGTAAAGCGAGATATTTCAGCATTCCTCAATCAAGATTGGTCGATGGTTGCCGATGATTTTGATGAGGTAAGATTTCTTGGTATCCATGCGCATGGAGAGCGTGACCCGGACAAATGGGATGCGACCTTTAATACTCTTACTTCCTATCGTGATGAATGGTTGCGCCAGGCCGCTGAAACCGCTGCTACCGAATATGCAGAACCTTTAGAAGAAGCTCTTTATCGCGCTACCAATCTTAGCGTCATCGATATTAACGGCGATGTGGCCGTGGCACGAAAGAAATTCGATGGAACCGTAGCAAAAGCAGATGGTTCGCAGGATCGCCTGAATTGGCAAACGC
Source organism: Falsochrobactrum ovis (assembly GCF_003259955.1). Classification (GTDB taxonomy): domain Bacteria; phylum Pseudomonadota; class Alphaproteobacteria; order Rhizobiales; family Rhizobiaceae; genus Brucella; species Brucella ovis_A. The sequence goes on along the minus strand of NZ_QLMK01000018.1, from coordinate 24,067 downwards.
TCTATTTCTGTCGGAAAAATGATGGCAAATGGAAGATCACCGGCTTTGTCGGCTATATGGCTTATCGTTAGATCAAGCCTGAAAAACGTTTGAGCAGTAAGCGGCGCGGATCAATATTTGCGCCGTTTCTTTATTTAAGTCTGATCTGATTAAAAATTAAATTCCGCAGTTTATGCCGAATAAGATCATAATTGATCGATAATATTGGTGCCAATTCTAGGGGCCAATGTCGCAGCTAGTACCTTATTTGTCGCAGCTTGCCGCTGTCTTTTTCTCCGAACAGAATAGTATCAAAGTTAGAATGGGTAATTTCGTGGGGAAGCGATGCTACTTCCATTTCTCGTTCGTCGTGCACCTTAGAAAATATAATATGGGAACGGTGCATAATGACTGAATTCACGGCTGCGGGTGGACATGTCGCGAAATGCTAGATATAAAAACCAATCAATCGTCAATCATCACCCTCAAGGGCTTGTTGAGTTACAAGTATTTCTCGGGCTCATGGCTCGAGAGGAGGGTTTTTTTGTTCAACAAAAGGAGATTAAGTCCGCCAGCACAGCGGGGTTAACATAATGCATGGTAATTTATACGGGAATAACAGTATGAAGTCGCCTGCTCAGACAAAGATAAGCTTAAAGAGCGTTTATAAAGTCTTCGGCGACGACCCGGATCGTGCAATGCAGGAATTGCGCGCAGGCCAATCAAAAGCCCAAATTCATAGTGATTATGGTGCGACTATTGGTGTAGATGACGCGGCTTTCGATATATTCGAGGGTGAAGTATTCGTCATCATGGGCTTGTCTGGTTCAGGTAAATCCACTCTTTTACGGTTGCTCAACCGGCTTATTGAACCGACCTGCGGTTCTATTGAAATCGACGGTCGTGATATCGTCAAAATGTCCAAGCGCGATTTAATTGATCTTCGCCGTCGTGACATGAGCATGGTTTTCCAATCCTTTGCATTGCTTCCCAATCGTACCGTTTTGAATAATGCGGCGTTTGGGCTTGAAGTTGCCGGAATAGGTGAAGCCGAGCGGTACGAAAAAGCGTTGACAGCATTGGATGCTGTTGGTCTCAAACCCTATGCAAATAGCATGCCCGACCAATTGTCGGGGGGTATGAAGCAACGGGTAGGTTTGGCCCGTGCGCTTGCCAGTGAGCCGACCATTCTTTTGATGGACGAGGCGTTTTCTGCGCTTGATCCTTTGATCCGCACGGAAATGCAGGACGAGCTGAAGCGACTACAAGCACAGCAAAGCCGCACTATTATATTCGTCAGCCATGATCTTGATGAAGCCATGCGTATTGGCGACCGGATTTGCATTATGCAGCACGGCAAGATCATTCAGATCGGCACGCCAAGCGAGATTGTGTCTGCTCCGGCAACGGATTATGTGCGATCTTTTTTTCGCAATGTCGATGTTTCGCGGGTTTTTACAGCCGCTGACGTAGCAAGCCCGGACGAGCTGATTGTGCTTGATCCTTCGCAAAAAACTACCGCCCTGGATCGGCTGAATGCTAGCGGAAAAGACTATGGTGTGTGGGTCGATTCTGATCAAATTTACCAGGGCGTTGTTTCGCGGCAAGATTTATCTGCTGCAGGCGGTTCGCCAAGCAAGGCAGAAGTCAGCAGCGCAACCATAGCCGCGGATGCGCCACTTTCGGAGCTTCTGCTTCGAGTGGCGGAGACCCCTTGGCCGCTTCCGGTGGTTGATCGGCGTAATCGTTACATTGGGGCGATCAGCAAGTCTGCCCTATTGGAAACGCTCGGACGGGCGGTCTGACTGCGTAATGATTTGCCGGTTATCCGGCGAGAATTTCCAGTTGTTGGAAACATACAACTAGCTCGTCAAGAACACACGATCCGAATGGACAGTAACCATGGAACTGAATTTTAATATCGGCGATTGGGCAGACGTAGCGGTCAATTATACTCTTGATCATTTTACCCCTGCGCTTGATACGATTGCAGCTATCATCGGTTTTTTAACTGATGGTATTCAAAACTTACTGATTGCAATTCCATCTTTTTTAGGTGTCGCTATTCTAACTTTGCTGGCGCTATGGCGCGTTAGCTGGAAATTTGCAATTTTTACAGCACTGGCTCTGGGTCTGATCATCCATATGGGGCTGTGGAACGGGACGATGGAAAGCCTATCGCTCGTACTGGCTTCGACGATTGTCGCGGTGGTGATCGGGATTCCGCTTGGAATTGCGATGGCGCGAAACGATTCGGTCGCATCAATCGTGCGGCCAATTCTCGATCTAATGCAGACAATGCCGGCTTTTGTTTATCTCATTCCAGCAGCCATGTTTTTCGGGCTTGGCGCAGTGCCGGGCACCATTGCGACAGTTATTTTCGCGATGCCGCCGGTGGTGCGGCTAACGAATTTAGGCATTCGTCAAGTTCATAATGAGTTTGTGGAAGCGGGTCTCGCCTTTGGTTGTACGTCTCGCCAACTTCTATTCAAAGTGCAGCTTCCCAATGCGCTGCCTTCCATAATGGCAGGGGTGAACCAAACTATCATGTTGTCGCTCTCAATGGTGGTTATCGCATCGATGATTGGTGCGGGTGGCCTTGGCAATACGGTTCTTACAGGCATTCAGCGTCTTGATGTGGGCAAAGGTTTTGAAGGTGGCCTCGCTGTCGTCATTCTCGCCGTTATCATTGATCGCATCACACAAAGCTTCGGCAAAGGGGGATCTAGCGGGCTAATGGGTTTCTTCAAAAAACTGGTTCCCGCGCGCAGAGTTTCGGACAAAGAACCAAATTCGCCCTTACGGAAACAACAAGTCTGACAAAATGGGAACTGGAAAAATTAGGAAGGGAGAAATTATGTTAGCCAAAATAGCAAAACTCGGTTTCACTGCTCTAGTGGCGAGTGCGATAACCGCAGGCGCAGCTTTTGCGCAAGAAACCAAAACGGTAAAAATCGGTTGGGCACCTTGGTCGGATGCCGAATTCGTGACTAAACTCGCCGCCAAATTGATCGAAGATAATCTCGGTCAGAAAGTAGAGCTGGTACAGACTGACGTTGCGCCGCTTTATCAAGGTGTGAGCCGTGGTGACATTGACGCGATGATGATGGCATGGCTGCCCGAAACGCATGCGGATTATTATAAGCGGATTGAAGATAAAGTAGACAATCTGGGGCCTCTCTACGAAGGCGCAAAGCTTGGCTGGATTGTGCCTACATATATTCCGGAGAGTGAAATCAGTTCTATTGAAGATCTGAAAAAGCCGGAAATTCGCGAAAAGCTAAAGGGGGAAATTCAAGGCATCGATCCGGGGGCAGGACTCACCCGTCTTTCTCAGGAAGCGATTGAAAAATATGGCCTTGATTACAAGCTCAATATTTCCAGTGAAGCCGCAATGCTGACAACGGTGGACCGGGCGACACGCACGGATGGATGGTTTGTTGCCACATCGTGGAGCCCGCATTGGATGTTTGGCAAATATAAGCTGCGCTATATTGATGATCCGCAAGAAGCGCTTGGCGGTGCCGAGCATATTGATGCAATCGCTCGTAAGGGCTTGAAGGAAGATAATCCTGAAGTTGTAGCTTTGCTTACCAATATGAGTATTCCGATTGCAGAACTGGAAACTGCAATGTTCGAAGCACAAGAAACTTCTTACGAGCAGGCAGTGGAAAAATATATCGCGAATAATCCAGACCGTATCAAGGAATGGCTTGCAAAATAGGGCTGAAAGAATTTTTGGAAAGTTTAAGCCTTAAAGCATAGTAAAAGCGCCAGACTGTCGCGGCAGTTTGGCGCTTTTATTCGCTTCGCTTATCTGCTTTGCTTTACTCGCTTATCTTTATCTAGCCGTCTTATCTTTTTAACGAAAGATGGTGACGAGCTTGATAACTACTTCAAAAGATTGAAATATTATTCTAATTAATCTGCTCTGGAAATATTAAATCATTTGGAGGCAGGCTCCTCCCCCAAAGAACCTGCCTCCTAAGTGCATCGTCCCCGCCAACGGTGGTCGATGCATTGTCCTATACTTTAATCTAGCTTAACTCTAACGCAATTTTTAGTATAAATGCAATAGGATTACACAACCGAAAACTTATTTGACGTCGATTGTTGAGTAGGAAACAGTATAGCGTTTTTACAACTCAAGCCCACAAGCGCGAAGGAAAAGTGCACTGACTTCTTTTTCTATGCGCTCGAGATCAAGAGGGTCATTGGGACCAAGTTTCATCATGCTGCGGACCTGCGCTTCAAAGTCGGCATAATGTTGGGTCACCGCCCAAATATGCATCTGAAACAGCAATGGATCAACCGGTTTGATCCGGCCTTCATCCACCCATGTCTGTATGAGTTTTACCGCATTATCAGTTGCTGAAACATGCTTCGCCCAGTGGCGGCTTAAAAATGGCGCACCATTAGCAATTTCAGTGGTGAAAAGACGTGAAGCCTTCGGATTTTTTTGGCTATATTCAAGTTTGCGACGAATATAATGCCGGATTACGCTAGCCGGATCATTTTCAACGGAAGCGCCTAAGAAAATATCTTCCCATTCATAGAGTATGAGCAGGAGTATATCTTCATAGAGCTGTTCTTTGCTGGTGATATAATAATGCAATTGCGGTTTGGTGAGGCCCGCGCGTTGCGCAATGCTCTGTGTGGATGCACCCGCAAGACCTTTTTCAGCAAATTCGTCAATTGCTGCCGCACGGATGGAATCCATAATACGGCGGCGACGCTCGAGAACCTTATCCCGAGCGCCAATTTCGTTATTTTTCATGCCGTTTGACATTATGGTTTGCTACCGATCTCTCCTTTATTGAGAGAGTTTCGCCTTGATGTCGAGACCGACGCCTTTATTAACAAAAGCGTCCGTGGCAACCTTGTTCATGTCCAGATCGTCACCACTGATAATGTCAGCTTTACGGGCCAATTCGTAGAATTGTTTGACGCGTTCCATATCAATCGCGCCAATGCCCTTTTCAAGCGTCTGGCCGCTGTCGATAACTTCAAGCTCTTTCAATCGTGCAAGTTCGGCATCAAGCGTTTTGGCCGTCATATCGGCATTATCCTTGAGGATCAGCTCATAGGCCTTGCTGCGGTCACCGTAAAGAAAATTGTTCCAGCCTTCGATCGAGGCATCAACGAAACGCTGAACCAGATCGGGATTGTTTTCAACCAATTCGGTCCGAGTTTCGATCGTGTTGGAATAGCCATTATAGCCTTGGTCTGCGAGAAGGAATGTGGTGACTTTGGCACCTTCCTTTTCGGCATAAAGCGGCTCAGCAGTTGCATAGGCCTGCTGGGCAACTTTTCTATCACTCAAGAATTGCGCGAGGCTGTAGCCATATGGGCGTAACTGCTCATCTTTAAAGCCGAATTCTTTTACCATCCATGGCCAGAAAGAGAACTGACCGTCTTTGGAAATCAGGATCGTTTCCGCATTGGTGAGGTCTTGGAAATCCTTATACTCACCTTCATGGGCCATAATTGCTTGCGGGTCCTTCTGATAGAAGGCTGCAATGACAGTGGTTGGCACATTGTTTGTCACATTGTTGAAAGAGAGCAAAAGATTGCCGGTTAAAAGAAAATCAAGCCGTCCAGCTGCGAGCATGGGGCGGTTATTTACCTGAGGCCCACCCATTTCAATGGTCACATCGAGACCATATTTTTCATAGGTTCCATCAGCGACAGCCTGATAAAAACCGCCATGACCAGCCTGCGCCAGCCAATTGGTGCCCAGCGTTACCTTATCCAACGCATAGGCGATTTGTGCCGAAAAGCCGAGTGACAAAGCTGCAAGAGCGATTGCAAGTGTCTTTTTCATCTTTCGTTCCCCTGGGTTTAATTAGTTAAAGCCATATCGGCGGTCCAGCCGCGGGTTTTGCCCGGGTTAAGAAGACCATATGGATCGGCAAGTTTTTTGAATTCAATCTGAGCGCTATCGATTTCCTTCATCCCGCCATCTTCGATAGTATAGGCGTGAGGGTCATAAATATCGCAGCCATCGACTTGTTCGAGTTCTTCAATCAAGCGATACATGGCATCTCGGCCCTGAAAGCGCACAAGCGGAAGGCCAAAAATTTGCAATTCACCTTCAAGGCGGGCCATTTCGTGATGCATATATTGGGTGTCGCCATAGCGCTCGATTTGACGCATCACAAGGGCGGGGTCGAACGGGCGAGGATAGGCCACTTGAAGATAAGTCCAACCTTCTTCGGCTTTTAGCGCTTGAAGTGTTGTGTGGTTCCAACCGCATTCATATGCGGGTTGCAGACCTTCTTTTTGCAGCTCTTCAAGGGTCATAGAGAAAGATATTTTGCCGGAAAATTCAGCAGCAAGCGCTGCAAAGCGCTCCCGTTCTTCAGGCGCAATCATAGCGAAAACTGCATCTTTATCGGATGGGAATAGATCGCCAAACTTGGTGTAAAAGCGTGCAAAACGCCGATCAACTGTCGTTAGCAAATAGCAATCTAGCTTTTCTTCGAGCGCGTTAAGGCAGAATTTTAGCGTTGCCTCATAACTATCGAATAATGCAGCAGTATGTATCCAGTCCGTTGCTTTGGTAAGACCGAGTTCAAGCTCAAGAATGATACCATTGGTTCCATAAGCGTGCTGAACTTTATGAATATCACGGCCGGTCAATTCGATGATTTTGGGTTCCGGTTCCACCGTAAGAACTTTTACCGAAAACACATTGCCATCATCGCGCAGCATTCCGTGTCGAAGTGAGCCAATGCCTCCCGAACCGCCCGAGAAAAACCCGCCAATTGTGGCGATGCGGCGGGTCGATGGATACATCATCAATTCCTGACCGGTTTCACGCGCCGCATCATCAAGGCGGGAAATGCGTGCACCACCTTCCACACGAACTTTGCCAGGCTCTATGGAAATGATGCGATCCAGCTTGGTCATATCAAGGATAATGCCGCCTTCAAGCGGAACGCATTGGCCATAATTTCCTGTGCCGCCCCCGCGCACAGTGATGGGGATGCGCAGTTTTGCCGCTGCAGCGGCGATCCGTTTTACTTCTTCCTGATCTTTGGGAATGACGACAAGATCCCCAACATAATGGCCGATATCTTCGGTCAGAATGGGGCTGTACCAGAAGTAATCACGCGAGCGTAATTCCACCTGCTTGGGGTCATCATAAACCCGAATGCCGTCAATCTCGGCGCGGAAGGCGGTCCAGTCATAAATGCGTGGAGGAACGACAGGGTTCATGGGTTAACTCCCGTTATGGTCGCCCGAAGGCAGTCCCTTACGCCAGATAATGCGTCGGGCCTGCGGACGGCTGATTAGGTCGGTTAGGTTTTCGGCATCATGCCAGATAAAATCAGCAGCGGCGCCAGGCTGCGGCATGTGTATTCGTTTTGTTTTTAGAAGGCGGGCGGGAATGGTCGTGATGCTATCAAGCCATTCATTGGGCTCCAGATGGCAAGCAGGTGCTGCAAGGCGCAGAATCCCCAAAGGATCATAGTCGCCATAAGGGTAAAATGCATCGCCTACATTATCAGAGGCAATCATAACCTCCATACCAGCACGGCGTGCTTCTTTAAGCGGCGCAACACCGCGCAAATTTGGTGATTTTCCGCCCAGTCGATCCTGAAGATAAAGATTTGTTGTCGGGAGTGAAACCAATGCCACGCCAGCCTCAGCGGCATTATTTAAAATGCGATGCAATTCATCCGCTTCACGCAGCGACAAGGAACAGGCATGACCGCATAGAACGCGCCCATTCATTTTGAATTTTTTAGTGGCGGCAACGATCAGCGAAAAACCATCTGCTTCAATATCCAGCCCTTCATCAACATGAAAATCCAGATCAAGATCATGTTCGACCGCAAGGCGGAACATTTTTTCAATCTTGGCGCAAAGATCCGCATTGCGGTAGAAAAATGCACCAAGAACACCGCCATCTTGCGCAACGCGGCTGGCAATAGAATTGCCTGCATCAAGCACAATATCGCCATGGATGAGCGCTGCAAGTTGCAGATCGATCCGGTCTTTCCACTCTTTTCGCAAATCCACCATCACTGGCCAGGCAGTGGGAATGCCGGGTTCTGTCCAGTCCACATGGGTGCGAATTGCGACAACCCCTTGAGCAAATGCGGCTTCTAAGCCACGGGTGGCGCGGGCGCGAATATCATCGGCACTCCAATGCTCACGATCCGTGCTCATCAGATCAATAGCATCAAACAGGCATTCGACCTTGGCCGGGCCTTTGGCCGCGATCCGTGGAAATGTATAGGTTTTATCGAGATGCACATGAATATCAGCGAACAAAGGCGTGATAATGCCGCCACCTCTCGCATTGCTAGGTGTGAGTGCAGAAATCCGCTCTCCTTCAAGGGAAATATCGTAGCTGCCTTCAAGTCCGGCTATTGCAACAGCTTTCAGCATCTTATTGATCACGACGTATTTCGCTTTCATGCCAATGGCCTAGAACGATGCGCGAAAGCCAGCTCGTTGCCAAGAAAATAGCAATTCCCAAGAGCGAAACGAGTATCAGCGCGGCGAACATGCGGGGAATTTCATTGCGGAAGCTCGATTCCAGAATGCGCGAAGCTAGGCCTGTATTCTGCCCAGCGCTGCCGGCCACGAATTCTGCAACAACTGCACCGATCAATGATAGGCCGCCAGCGATTTTGAGCGCTGCCATAAAATAGGGCAGGGCACTGGGCGCAAGCAGATATCGCAGACGCTGCCATGGGGTTGCGCCATAAAGTTTGAACAAATCACGCAGATTATGGTCTGCACTGCGTAGCCCTATCACCGTATTGGAAAGAATTGGAAAGAAAGCGACAATCCAGGCGCAGATAAGCAAAGCCGTGAAAGTATCGCGCACATAGATCAAAATAAGTGGGGCAATGGCAATGATAGGCGTGACTTGCAAAATGACGGCAAACGGAAAAAAGGCCATTTCCAAAGGACGCGAAAGGGCAAAGACCATTCCAAGCGCAACACCGCCAATAATCGCACAAAGCAGGGAAATCAGAGTCAGCTTAACAGTGAAACCCATCGAGGTCATAAGGGATGGACCGTCTTTGATCAGGGTTTCAGCAATCAGCGACGGGGCCGGGATCAGATAGTGCGGCACTTCATAATAGATGACCAGCCCTTCCCACAGCGCCAGTACAATCCCAATAGCCAGTAGCGGCATGATTATACGCAGGCGGCGTTCGCGTCGGGCAAGACGATCTTGCTGAGAATTGAGGGTAGGCAGCTCATTGTGAATATCAGTCATTGTTCTGCCCTCAATGATCTATGTCTTCGGAAGAGAGTGTAGCCGACAAAGCGTCGGAGACTTTTGCGCAATAATTGGCATAGGCTTCAGTGGTGCGGTAATTTTCAGCGCGGGGATAGTTGCCGATAATGGGAATATCCGCCACAACTCGCCCGGGGCGCGCTGCCATCACGATAACGCGATTGGAAAGATAGACGGATTCATAAACGCTATGCGTAACGAAAACGACCGTTAGCCCATGCTCTTCCCATAGGCGCAGCACATCATTGTTCAGCTTAAAACGCGTCATTTCGTCAAGCGCTGCAAAGGGTTCATCCATCAGCAGCAGACTTGGTTTTGTCACCAAGGCGCGGGCGATAGAAACGCGCATCTTCATTCCACCGGAAAGCTCACGCGGGTATGAATTGGCAAAACGGGTCAAACCTACCTGCGCCAATACTTCTTCCACCCGCGGACGTGCATCTTTGCGCGAAATTCCCGATAGCCGAAGCGGAAGATAGACATTGTCAAAAACGCTTGCCCACGGCATCAAGGTCGGTTCTTGAAACACAAAACCAATTTCTTGGGCATTCATGGTCCCCTTGCCTGGGGCATGACCATTAACTTCTATGCTGCCAGCTGAGACAGATTCAAGCCCGGCGATCATGCGCAGCGCTGTGCTTTTTCCGCAGCCGGAAGGCCCGAGAAAGCTAACAAACTGACCTTGTTCGATTTTGAGTGACATATCGCTGACCGCGATCACCCCGGTGCCATATTGTTTATAGACACTATTAATTTCGATCAGTGAGGATGGATGCAAATTAGGGGCCACGCTCATCTTCCTTACCAAGCGGGATTGTTTTCGAGCCAGGATAGGGGAGCCCGCTCAATTTCAGCTAGCGCTTCCACCAGACGATCTGCACAAAAGTCGATGGTTCGACGACCCTTTTCGGCTGTCGCTATTGATGCATTTCCCGCAGCGCCATGCGGATTAATGTCATGCATTTGCCAGGCAGGCTTTGCACCGCCGCCCAAGGAAAGATGTTTGTAATCTTTTTCAAAAACTTCTGTGAGCGTTTTGAAGTCCTGAGCTTTTGACATGTCGACAAGGTCAGGATGCATTTCAAGCATTACCGATGTTTCCATATCGCCTGCATGAATGCCATGTTTTAGCTCATGATCGGTGTAGACACCCTCGGGCAATCCCAGCCCAAACCAGTTAAGGCTAAACACTTGCATATTGTGATTTGCGCGCAGCTCGCGGGCTACAATATCCATTATGGTGATCTGGCCGCCATGACTGTTAAACAGTACCATTTTGCGCACACCGCTGGCTGCCACGCAGGCGCCAATCTCGCACCACATGCGAATGAGCGTTTCAGCAGAAAATGTTAAAGTGCCGGGATAGCGATTATGTTCATTGCTTTTGCCAATGGCCTGGCTGGGCAAAAATAACACATTGCTTGATTCGGGTAGGCGAGCCGCAACTTCTTTCACCATACCATCAATGACCGCTGCATCGACTGCAAGAGGTAGGTGGGGACCATGCTGTTCAATCGCGCCAACTGGCAGCACTGCCACGATTTTATCGCGTTCCAGCCGCGAAAATGCTTCGCTGGTGTATTCTGACCAATATCTTTTCAAGATTGCGCTCCGGGGGCCTACTGCTTTAATAAGCGCTAATCTTACTAACCAATCTGACCGATCGGTCAAACTAAATGTTTAAAAATTAAAAGTTGCGTGCAATTAAGGTGTGAATCCGTGGCGAAATGGACACGGACGGCATTCGCAGCTAGTCGGCGCAACTTCCGGAGGTCCTATGGACGACAGATGCATTATCATAGGCGCGGGCCATGCAGGTTCGCAGGCTGCAATCAGCTTGAGACAAGAGGGATATGCAGGTGAGATTGTATTAATCAATGATGAGCCTGATCTTCCTTATCATAAGCCTCCGCTTTCTAAATCCTATCTCAAAGCTCCGGAAACTGGTGGTCTGGTTCTGCGTCCCGAGGCCAGCTACAGGGACAATAATATTGAATTGCTGTTGGAATGCCGGGTTTCTGCCGTTTCAATCCAAGATAAAACTGTCACTCTCCAAGATGGCCACAGTCTGAGATGGTCTCAGTTGATCTTTGCCACCGGCGCGCGAGCACGTATTCCAGATATTCCCGGTGTGGATCTTAATGGCGTCTATACGTTGCGTCGCATGCAGGATGCTCGCCGCATTGCCGAAATCATGCCGCGTGTTAAGGATGTTGTTATAATCGGCGGCGGCTTTATTGGCCTTGAAATGGCGCATAGTGCGGTTGGTCTGGGTAAAAATACGGTCCTGATTGAAGCCGCGCCGCGGGTGCTTGGCCGCTCAGTGGCGACACATATTTCTTGGCATGTGGAAAATCGCAGCCGGGCCTCAAATATTGCAGTTCTTACCGGAATGGGCGTTGCCGCCATAGAAGGGGAGCACGGCGTTGTCGCAGCGGTTAGAGCCGCCGATGGCTCAATCCATAAGGCTGATATGGTTGTGATTGGGACCGGTGCAGTGCCCAATGTAGAGCTTGCGCAAGACGCGGGGTTGATGATCGACAATGGCATTGTTGTTGATGATCATTTGCGAACAAATGCTGACAATGTCTACGCCATTGGCGATTGTGTCAGCTATGAGCATTTTCAAGCAAGACGGCGGGTGAGGTTGGAATCGGTTCAAAATGCGACCGATCAAGCCAAGCATGTGGCGCGTATCATTGTCGGTCGTGCGGCACCTTTCCGTGAAATCGCTTGGTTCTGGTCGGATCAGGGCGATATGAAACTCCAGACAGCTGGCCTGTCATTTGATGCAGACCGGCATATTCTTGCTGGCAAACCAGAGGAAAATTCCTTCTCGGTGTTTCATTTTATCGGTGATCGCCTGATCGCGGTTGATTCAATCAATCGCCCGGCGGATCACATGATTGCGCGTAGGCTTCTTGCCGCAGGAATCAGCCCGACAGAAGATGATATTGCAGCCGGGACTGCGCGACTGAAAGAATTGTTGATAAGCGCTTCAAAAAAGTGAGGCTATGATGGTTTTAAAACATCTTCTGCCACAAGACATGGCGGCTCCTTTTGCCGCTTATAGTCATGGCGTAAAGATCAAAGCTGGAGCGGACGTAATCTTTTGCTCTGGGCAATTGGGAATTGCGCCCGACGCGTCTGTGCCTGAAGATGCAGGCGCGCAGGCGGAACTCTGTTTTGATAATATCCGACGCATCTTGCGTGATGGCGGGATGGAATTATCGGATGTCGTGCGCATTAATGCCTATGTAACCGACCGCAGTTACATGCGTCCCTATATGGATGTGCGGGATCGATTGTTTCCGCAGCCTGCACCCGCTTCGACTTTGATGATCGTATCGGGTTTTACGCGTGAGGAATTTAAAGTCGAGATAGAAGTGGTGGCAGCGCGTTAATAGTCTGCAAAGATAAAACCCCCATCGCGGGAGGGGCAATGGGGGTCTATCGGTAAGACCGGATTGGGAGGACGGGGGTCCGGTCTTTAATCACCAGGATATGGGAGGAGGACCCTGGCGAAACTGAAATTATTGAAGATCACATAGAACACGTGAGGCGGGTGGGTTACAGAGTGATCTTGATAGCGGGCCACATAGCGTGCCATGTGGCCAGCGAAATTAGCGGGATGCAGCCTTGCGAGCGACGAAAGGAATTTCCGAAGGCATAATGCCCAGGTCATTCAGTTCACGCGGGCTCAAACGGCTCAGTTCGTTTACAGTGTTGCGGTAACGGCGCCAATTATTATATGAGCGGATAAGGTTCATTTCTCTCACCAGAAATTTAATCTCTTGTTGCATACAGCATATAGGTCCGGCCAACGCTGAATTGGAGGCCTATTAATGCATAGCTGCCTTGCGCTAACGCCTGTTAATTGCACGGCTTTTGCTCAAATCTGCCATCATGCCATCACAATTGACTGATCAATTGGGGGAACCCGCTTTTTCTATCTCAACGTCTATTCTGTTTGAGAGATTGAATCGCGCATTTTGCGGTCAGCAAAATCTTTTTGCTGACGCTCTTTATGCATAATCCCTACTATTTGTCGCAAAGCCCTGGTGGTTTATCGGCTTATTCCAACAATTAGACATGACACTTAAGCCCGATTGGGTTAAAGAGTTAATTGTCGGGCGTGGAATAGTCGTTATTTTACGCCGCCGTTCTGCGGGAGAGAGCTGGTTTATATCAGCCACCGAAGGGGAAATCGCCCGAAATCTCTCAGGTAAATGGAACCGCAGGCAGGCAAGACAACTCTGGAAAGTCGGGGGAAACCCTGCGCCGAAGGTGTAAGTGTGGCTTTATAAGCTGTCCGGCAGTTGTGACTGTCAGCGACTCATTATTACAGCCATGCGAGTCTCTCAGGCTTAAGACAGAGGGGCACGAAGCAGCCGCATCCCGCGGAAGGCATACGTGCGACTCTGGAGTTGTTATGGGCGATACCCAAGAACTTAAAACCCTGCCTTTGCAGGATTTTCATGAAGCTGCCAAAGCCCGCTTCGGGGCTTTTGCTGGCTGGAATATGCCAATCACCTATCCGCTTGGTGTGATGAAGGAGCATCTTCACACGCGTGAGCATGTTGGCCTATTCGACATTTCCCATATGAAACTGATTGAGATTTCGGGCCCTGATGCCATCACCCTGCTGGCGCAGCTTTGCCCGCTTGATCCGAGTGTCCTCAAAAACGGCCAATCGAAATATACTTTTTTTCTAAGCGATTCTGGTGGAATTCTGGACGATATTATCGTCACACGCTTAGGCGATGATCGTTTTATAATTGTGGCCAATGCCGGGAATGTGGATGCCGATATTGAGCATTTAAATGAAGCGGTCTCTGGCAAGACGGTTAAGATTGAACCGCTTGAAAGAGTGTTTTTGGCCATTCAAGGGCCCGAGGCGCAAGAGGTTGTCTCCAATCTGGATCTACCTGCGGATGAGCTTTCCTTCATGACTGGGGTCGAGCCGAAAGAAGGCTGGTTCATGACCCGCTCGGGCTATACGGGTGAAGATGGGTTTGAAATCGGTCTTCCTATTGAGGAAGGGCGTGAACTGGTTGAAAAGCTGCTGGCTGATGAGCGAGTGGCGTGGATTGGACTTGCAGCGCGCGATAGTCTGCGCCTTGAAGCTGGCCTTTGTTTACATGGGCAAGATATTACCCCCGAAACTGATCCGGTTTCAGCCGGGCTTAGTTGGGTTATTTCAAAGCCGGTTCGCGAAAAAGCAGAATTTAAGGGTGCTCAAGCCGTTTTGGCCGCCATCGCAAATGGCACTTTGGCCAAGCGTGTGGGGCTTAAACCGGAAGGACGCCAGCCTGTTCGCGCTGGCGCCGAGCTGATTGATGAAAACGGGCACCAGATTGGCACTGTAACGTCCGGCGGCTTTGGTCCAACCGCTGGTTGCCCGGTCGCTATGGGCTATGTCGAGAAATCGCTCGCCAGCCCGGGCACACGCATTTTTGCAGAGATACGCGGCAATAAAGTGCCGGTAGATGTCGTTACACTTCCATTTATACCCCATCGCTATCGCAAAGGATGATTTCCATGGCCCATATTCTGTTCACTGAAGATCACGAATGGATCAATAATGAAAATGGCGTTGCCACTGTTGGCATCACCGTCCACGCTCAGGAACAACTTGGCGATCTCGTATTTGTCGAATTACCTGAAGTCGGTCGCACCGTGTCGAAAGGCGAAGCGGTTGTCGTTGTTGAATCCGTAAAAGCAGCATCCGACGTTTATGCACCGATTGATGGTGAGATTGTTGAAGTCAATGATGCGGTAGCCAGTGACCCGTCGCTGATCAATCAGGCTGCTGAAGGCGAAGGCTGGCTGTTTAAGCTCAAGTTGAGCGATGAAGGTCAACTATCCGGCCTATTGGACAAAGCCGGTTACGACGCATTGGTAGGATAGTTAAATGACGAAATATTCACCTTTTGTTTCTCGACATATCGGACCAAGAGCAGAAGATGAGCGCGCCATGTTGGCAGCGCTCGGCATTCCATCCATGGAAACACTCATCACCCAGGCGGTGCCAGCTTCAATCCGTCTTGACCGGGCGCTTGAGCTGCCAGCACCGCTGACAGAAGCCGATGCTCTTGCAGAACTCAGCGCCATTATGGCGCGCAACGTGGTGAAAAAGAGTTTCATCGGCGCTGGCTATCATGGTGTGCACACACCTCCAGTTATCCAGCGAAATTTATTTGAAAACCCCGCCTGGTATACGGCCTATACGCCCTATCAATCTGAGATCAGTCAAGGGCGTCTGGAAATGCTTTTTCATTTCCAAACGCTTGTTACAGAATTGACCGGATTGCCGGTGGCATGTGCATCTCTGCTTGATGAAGCAACCGCTGTGGCTGAGGCTATCGGTGTGGCCTGTCGCCATCACCGCGATAAGCGCAATCGCATTCTCCTTGCGGGCGAATTGCATCCGCAGACGATTGATGTGGTAAATACCCGTGCGGAACCGCTTGAATGGGAAATCGCCTATGGTAGCGAAGTCGATGACAACACTGCGGCAATTATAGTTCCCTGGCCCGATACACGCGGCATTTATGGTGATTTTACCGCTGTTATTGCCGATGCAAAGGCAAAGGGCGCTTTGGTGATCGCGGTTGCGGATCCGCTGGCGCTGACCATCACCGAGGCTCCAGCACACTGGGGCGCGGATATGGCAGTTGGCTCAATGCAGCGTTATGGCGTTCCGATGGGATTTGGTGGCCCGCATGCAGCCTATCTGGCAGTGTCTGACCAACTCACCCGCATCATTCCCGGTCGTATTGTGGGGCGCTCAACCGACGCTCATGGCCGCGAAGCCTATCGTTTGGCGCTCCAAACACGCGAGCAGCATATTCGTCGTGACAAGGCTACATCCAATATTTGCACGGCACAGGCGCTGCTTGCCAATATGGCGGCGGCCTATGCAATCTGGCACGGACCTTCTGGCTTGCAGGAAATTGCAAAACGCATTTCCAGACTTGCTGCACGACTTGCATCAGCGCTAAAAGATGCTGGCATTGAGATTGCTGGTGAGAGCCTGTTTGACACTGTTACTGCCAAAGTGCCGGGCAAAGCGGCAACTTTGGCGGCTGAGGCAGAAAAAACCGGACGCCTTATCCGTATTCTGGATGCAGATACGGTCGGCATTGCTTTTGACGAGACTTCGACCGCAGCAGACTTGATTGAGCTTGCGGGCCTGTTTGGTGCAAAAGTGGCAGAAACAGCTGAGCTTTTGGTGCCGGGTCAGGGTGAAGCGCGCGGCGAAGGTTTTCTTACTCAGGAAGCATTCCATTCCCACCGGTCGGAAACTGAAATGATGCGTTTTCTGCGTCGTCTGGCCGATAAGGATCTGGCGCTTGATCGTGCGATGATCCCGCTTGGCTCCTGCACGATGAAGCTTAACGCCGCCGCTGAAATGATGCCGGTGAGCTGGAACACGGTCGCCAATTTGCATCCTTTTGCGCCGGAACAGCATAGTGCCGGCTATCGTCAGATGACTGCGGAACTGGAAGCATGGCTTTGTGAAATAACCGGGTTTGCCGGTGTTTCGCTGCAGCCAAATGCTGGCAGTCAGGGCGAATATGCGGGCCTTTTGGCTATTCGTCATTATCACCGCTCACGCGGGGAAGGGCATCGCAATATCTGCCTTATTCCGTCTTCGGCACATGGCACCAATCCCGCCAGTGCATCAATGGCGGGTATGAGCGTTGTGGTGGTCAATTGTCGTCCAGATGGCGATATTGATCTGGATGATCTCAAAGCTAAGGCAGAAAAACATCGCGACAATCTAGCCGCGCTGATGATCACCTATCCTTCGACCTATGGTGTGTTTGAGGAAAATATTCGGGCGTTTTGTGAAATCGTTCATGAAAATGGCGGTCAGGTCTATTTCGACGGCGCAAATCTCAATGCGCTGGTCGGATTGGCGCGTCCGGCCGATATGGGCGCTGATGTTTGCCATATGAACCTTCACAAAACCTTTTGTATTCCACATGGTGGCGGTGGACCGGGTGTAGGTCCAATTGGGGTGGCAGAGCATCTCAAGCCCTATCTGCCGGGTCACGTGGAAATCGGCTCAAAACATGCGGTTTCGGCTGCACCTTTTGGCAGCGCCTCGATTTTGGTCATCACATGGATGTATATTCGTATGATGGGCGGTGCAGGGCTGAGAAAGGCAACCGAAAACGCCATTCTGAGCGCCAACTACATCGCCCACCGTCTGCAAAACGCGTATCCGGTGCTTTACACTGGCGCGCATGACCGCGTGGCCCATGAGTGTATTGTGGATACGCGGGTTCTTAAAGACAAAGCAGGTATAAGTGTTGAGGATGTTGCCAAGCGTCTGATCGATTATGGTTTCCATGCGCCGACCATGTCTTGGCCGGTTGCGGGTACTCTGATGATCGAGCCTACCGAATCGGAGCCTAAGGCCGAGATTGATCGGTTTTGCGATGCGATGATTGCCATTGCGGACGAAGCCAAAAAAGTAGCGGATGGTGTTTGGCCAGCTGATGATAATCCGCTGATCAATGCGCCACACACCGCAGTGGATACGTTGGCAAGTGAATGGGAGCATCCTTACACTCGCGAGGAAGCAGTATTTCCCGGCGGTCATTGCGACCCGACAGCAAAATATTGGCCACCGGTGAGCCGTGTGGACAATGTCGGCGGCGACCGCAATCTTGTCTGCTCTTGTC
Source organism: Falsochrobactrum ovis (assembly GCF_003259955.1). GTDB lineage: Bacteria > Pseudomonadota > Alphaproteobacteria > Rhizobiales > Rhizobiaceae > Brucella > Brucella ovis_A. The sequence continues at coordinate 6,127 of NZ_QLMK01000018.1, read as the reverse complement.
CGCCTGTCGCTTCATATGGCTGAGCTTGAGCGCAATAAATCGAGAAAAGCGCCGCGATTTCGCGGCGTTTTTTAATGCAAGATTTGAATATTTTCATGCCAATTCGAGCCTCGGTTGATCATTGATTTTCTGATCGTGCAGATGTTCAGGCAAGTCGCGAATATGGATGCTAGTTGGGAAGCCTGCGTTAAGGTAGCAGACGAAAAACATTCACCATCTCTTTGAGAATTAGGAAGATTTAGGCAAAAAAGAGCCGGACTAAAAGTCCGGCTAAGTTATGAAGGTGCCCTTAGGCAAACCTCCAGAGGGGAACACTTACCGCACGTAATGGGAGGAGACGCCGCAGTAAGTACCTATCATATGGAACAGTTGACGCCGGAGTTCAAGCCCTAAACAGAAAATCTTTTCAAATTTCGGTAATTCCTGAAAATTCAAAAGATTCTGTTCCATTTTGGCGCAAATTCGGCGCAAAAATAGCCGAATTTGACGAACAATTATTGGTTAGCGGGATTGGGCCTGTTGATTTCTTCTTTTCGCTGATTCCATCCAGCGTCACATTCTCAGTTTGAGCGAGCATATGCGCGCTGCTCATCTATCTTCTGTGATTCCCGGCTCAAAACCTTCCGCAGTCTGCCGAATGGCGTCTGCCAACACTTCTGCATTTTGCGCACCCATAAGCGCATATTTGTGATCAACAATAAAACACGGGACGCCGCGCACACCCATGCGATTGGCGGTATCAATTTCCTCCCGTATTGTATCGGCGTCTATGTCTGATTGTAAAAGCCGCGCAATGACTGGACCTTCCATTCCTGCCCGAGTTGCGGCGTCCACAAGCACGTCTTCTTTGCCGATATCCAGTCCCTGCTCGAAATAAAAAGAGAAAAGTTCGCCTACGACCTTATCTTGAGCGTCGGGAGCGGCCTGCGCGGCCCAATAGATCACCCGATGCGCATTCAATGTATTGGGCGAGCGGGAAATGGCATCGAAGTCAAAATAAATATCATTTTCTTCACCCATCTGCGTGAGTTGTTTGTGAATTTCATCAATTTTGGATCCGGTACCAAATTTTTCGCGCAGATAGGATTGTCGATCTTTTCCTTGCGGTGGCAGGGTTGGATCAAGCATGAAAGGACGCCATTGCACACGCGCGTCGATGTCCGGCAACATAGAAAGGGCTTGCTGCAACCGCTTGCGACCGACAAAACACCAAGGACAGACAACGTCCGAAATGACGTCAATCGTGATTGTTTTATTTGTCATGAATTAGCTCCGCTGGGCTGCGCACGTAGCTTGCCTTTGTGGGAATAGCTACGCTCTATTTTGATCTTAATGTGAAATGTAGAGAGAGTAATATGAAGGCAACCCTAGCCGCCTTGATACCACCAGGTGGGAAGCTGATATCCGTAAAGAGGTGTCTTGTCTGGATGCGCTATTCGATCCCAATGTGCTACCCATTGATGCGGCAAGTGATAGAGCGGGATATAATAATCTGCTGAAATCAGAACGCGGTCGAGCGCACGCACGGCGCTAACAAATTCGTCGCGCTCTTTTGCGTCAAGCATCGCATCAATCATTGCATCGACAACGGGTTCAGAAACACCTGCGTAATTAAAGCTTCCCTGAGCGTCGCGTGATGCCGCGCCCCAGCGATTCCACTGCTCATTTCCAGGGGAAAGGGACGCGCTCAACGATCCCAGAATCATATCATAATCAAAGGTTTGAAGACGTTGCTGATATTGTGCATCATCTGCGGTGCGCACGCTCACATCGATGCCTAATCGAGCCAGATTGCGGGTGTAAAATAGCGCAATTTTCTCTTCTTCCGCAGATCGGGTCATGATTTCAAATTGAAACGGGGCACCGCTTGAATCATATGCTTTTCCGTTCTTAAACGAAAATCCCGCTTCCGAAAGCAGTTCATAAGCGCTGCGGGCTGGGGTTCGGTCGTGCCCGCTGCCATCTGTTTTTGCAGGACGCCAAGTGCCATCCATCACATCTTTTCGGACGCTACCTGGAAACTTTGCCAATAATTCGCGCTCGCGTTCATCGGCGGGCTTGCCGACTGCGGAAAGTTCAGCTCCTTGCCAAAAGCTTTCAGTGCGCTGATAACTATCTGCGAAGAGGCTGCGATTGGCCCATTCAAAATCAAACAATAGGCTGAGAGCCTGCCTTACCCGTTGGTCGGCAAATTGAGCGCGCCGCGTATTAAATACGAAGCCGAACATGTTGGCCGGCGTTCCTTTAGTGAAATCTTCCTTGATGACCTTACCTTGTTGCACCGCCGGAAAATTATAAGATTTTTGCCAGCGCGTCGGATTGCCTTCAATAAAGACATCAAGCAGCCCCTTTTTAAAGGATTCAAAAAGAGCGGTTTCATTACGGAAATATTCGACAGTCAGACTATCGAAATTGTCAAACCCCCGACGAATGGGAAGATCCTTTCCCCAATAATCAGGGTTGCGCCGATAAACGATCCTTTCTCCCGGCTGGACCCTGTCAACAAGATAAGGCCCGCTACCTACCGGCGGAGTAAGAGTTGAATTTCCAAAACTTGCGCGGTCAATTGCGTGTTTTGGTAACACCGGCATTGAACCCGCAAGCAAGAGAGGAAACTCGCGATCGGCTAGATCATTAAATATAAATCGAACCGAGTGCTCACCCGTTTTCTCAATGCGGTCTATGCGGCTCATGCGGCTGCTATAGGGAGGCCTGCCTTTTTCGGTCAAAATGTCATAGGTAAAAATAACGTCCTCAACGGTTACTGGCTGGCCGTCAGACCATTTCGCATGAGGATTGAGAGTAAATTCGATCCAAGTACGGTCGGGATCAATCGCAACATTTTCGGCCAATAGACCGTAAAGTGTGAAAGGCTCGTCGCGCGAGCGAAACATCAAAGTTTCATAGACCAAATTGCCTAAATCGCCATCGCTAAATAAACCGCGTGCAGTGGTGCGCATGCTTTTAAGCACAAAGGGATTAAGACTATCAAAAGTGCCCACAACGCCGATTGTCAGAGACCCGCCTTTAGGTGCGTTGGGATTAGCATAAGGAAGATGGGGGAAATCTGCGGATAGGGCGACATCGCCATGCATGGATAGTGCATGGGTGGATAATGCATCCGTCGGTGTCGCGAGACTGCGTTGATTTTGTGCAAAGCTGGCGTTTTGCATGAAACCTAAATTCAAGGCCACGCATGCCGCAAAAATTATCCGACGTTTAACGGCGTTCAATCTGAACAAAATTCTCGATCCCCGCTCTAATCCCAATAGTGAGATTATGGATGACTATGGAAATGCGATTCGTGTTTAAATCATAGTGGTTCAACATATGTGAGGATAAACAACATGGCAAAGAGGCCATAATAAAGTTTTTAGGCAAGAAATTTGATGGATTCACCAAGAGTGATCAATTCGGCATCTGGATTCGTAAGCTCAGTCGTTGTAACACGGCGGTTATAGAGATGGAAATTCCGGGAAGTCATGCTGTCGCCGTATTTTTTTATCACTGACGGTTGATCGCGGATACATCCACAGATCGGGAATAAAAGATCAAAGCGTTGAAAGGAACCTGTTGATCATGTCCAGCACGAAGACAATTGCTGCCGCATCTGCATTTGCTGGCGCGGTCGCCTTGCTTGCCTCCGCGACGATGCCAGCATCGGCGCAGCAGCCACCGCAAGGTTGGTTCAAGGTTTGCTCAAAGCAGGAAGATAATGACATCTGCAACACGCAGAATATCATCACTGCTGATTCTGGCCAGCTCTTGACCGCGGTCAATCTCATTGAGATCAAAGGAAAGATTAACCGCAAAATCTTTCAGGTGACTGTACCAATCGGCCGGCTTATTTCGCCAGGTGTCGGGCTTCAGATCGACAGCAACAAGCCAACGAAGCTTGATTATGGCATTTGCTTCCCTGATCGTTGTATCGCTGAAGCGCCATTGACGGACGAGCTTGTAAACGCGCTCAAAAAGGGCGGCAAGCTGATGCTGACATCGGTCAATTATCAGAATACACAAAACCCCATTCCGGTGTCGCTGACGGGCTTTACTCAGGCGCTTGAAGGTCCTGGCCTGAAGCAATCTGAGCTTGAAGAGCGACAGAAAGAACTTCAGGAAGCGGTACAAAAGCGCCAGAAGGAATTTGAGGAAAAAATGAAAGCCGAACAGGAAAAAGCCAAAACTGGCAATTGATCCCCGTTCGACTATTTCAAGAGGGCGCGTTGAGCGCCCTTTTTTCTGCCCTGTTTGTTGCCTGTTTTGCAGATTATGAAGTTTGATGTAAACTGTTAATTTGCGTGGGCTCTTACGCGATAAGTCCCATCATCTTGCAATTCAAAAAAGCCTTCAATATCCGGATGCCTCAGCGGTTCTCCGCTTGAGTCGGCAACAAGATTTTGTTCCGAAACATAGGCGACATATTCCGATTCAGAGTTTTCAGCCAGCAAATGGTAAAATGGCTGGTCGCGGCGCGGGCGGCTATCTTCGGGAATCGATTGATACCATTCCTCGGTATTTGCAAACTCCGCGTCGACATCAAATATAATTCCTCTGAATGGAAACAAGCGGTGTTTTACCACCTGACCAATCTGGAATTTAGCGTGTTTTATCTGTGCCATGCTCATACTGCATATGTAGCTCACAACGCAGCAAAATAAAGGCTGGTCTGGGCTGATTTAATTCGGTGCGCTTCAGCCTCTGTTTAGGCGATCTCTGCGTTGTGTGAAGGACGGAAGAGACGGCAATAAGGATGTAAATCCGCTGCCGGGACGCAAACCTTCTCGCATAAAGAATGCCCGTAATGGAGCAAAGGATCGAAGCATTTCAAGGCCCAGCCCACGCATAATTTGCGCAGGCAGCATTGGCGAGAGAAGCGAGCGGTTGAGTGCATCAACCGAACCAGTGCGCGCCAGAATATCGGGACGCCGACTCCGGTCATAGGCTTTAATCACACGATTTGAGCCGGGATCTTGCTTGTCTTGCATAATTGCATCAAGCAGCGTTTCGACATCTCGGGTTCCTAAATTGAGACCTTGTGCGCCGATTGGCGGAAACACATGCGCCGCCTCACCAATCAATATAGTGCGCTTGGCTGCAAATGCATGCGGAACAAGCCCTGTTAAGGGCCAGGCCTGCGGCAGGGTTTCAATCGTCAGCTTACCCAGCATAGACTGCATCTTGGTTTCGATCGCAGTAGCTAATTGCTCGCCATCAAGAGCCAGCAAATCATCCACACGGCTCGGATTTACAACCCAGACAAGGCTAGAGCGCTTGCCTTTGAGTGGCACCTGGGTGAACGGTCCCTCTTCGGTGTGAAATTCGGTTGAAATATTCTGGTGATCCAGCGTGTGCTTAAAGGAAAGGACCACCGCCGTCTGTGGGTAGCTCCAGCGCCGTGTACGAATTCCCGCCGCTTCGCGAGCGGGCGAATTGCGTCCGTCAGCAGCAACCACAAGACGAGTATGAAGAGTTTCCCCATTCGATAGCGTCGCGGTGACATGATCGCTATTGTGTCTATATTCGATAGCCGGCAGCAGAATACGCGAGATATTCGGGTTATTGGCGACGGCGTCCACCAATTTTTGATTGAGTGTGGCATTGGGTATATTGTAGCCAAACGCGAATTCGTCGATCTCACTTGCGTGAAAAGTTACCGTCGGGCTTCTGATCAAGCGCTCTGTCCCGTCGATAATCCGCATAGACCTGAGCGGTGCCGTGTGTGGCTCAATAGCGCTCCAAACATCGAGTTTTTGGAGAAAACGAATAGCAGGCATCATGAGGGCCGTAGTTCGACGGTCACTGAGGTCTGTTTCTGGCCCAAGCAAGACGATGTTATAGCCTTTGGCAGCTAGCGCAAGGGCTGCCATCATGCCAGCGGGGCCACTGCCGCTGACCGTAATATCGATCAGAGTTTTATCGATCACAACCTCGTTCATCCCTAATATCCTTGGCCGGAATATGCCTCTATGCGATTCTCAACTGTTTTTTGTCATTTAAGCGCAAAGTGGTTGAAAAGACCAATGTCGGGACCTTAGGCCGTGTGGACGGATTTGGCCAAGATGAAGCCTGCGACGAGCGCGACGAAGGAAGCAAAGTTTCGCTTTGTCTTCTCGCAGCGTAGGGCGAT
>NZ_QLMK01000017.1 GCF_003259955.1 Falsochrobactrum ovis | reverse complement strand
AGCGCCGCTACAAACGGCGCAACCGGATCGAGATCATGTTCGGGCGTCTAAAAGACTGGCGACGTGTCGCTACGCGCTACGACAGGTGCCCTATGACCTTCTTCTCTGCCATCGCTCTCGCCGCAACCGTTATCTTCTGGCTATGAGCAATGAGTCCTGAGCCTAAGAGGGCGCTGAAGATGCCTCCTGAAACAGAGGTGGACCCGCCTGGTGAGACAGTTTGGCGGCTTGGCTAAGGTGGATCGGGTTGGTTTCTACGCCGCCAGTTGCTCCGTCATTTCTTGCTTATCATAGACCTCGTCGGGCGTCCTGCCGCCGAAGGTCGAGTGCGGACGTCGCCGGTTGTAATAGTCGATCCAGGAACCGATACCGGCCCGGGCTTCGCTGCCGGTCTCGAAGGCATTGAGGAAGACGCACTCGTATTTGAGGCTGCGCCATAGTCGCTCGATGAAGACATTGTCCATCCAGCGGCCGCGCCCGTCCATGGAGATACGGATACCGGCGTCCTTCAACGTCGTGGTGAAGGCGAAGCTGGTGAACTGGCTCCCCTGGTCGGTGTTGAAGATGTCGGGCCTGCCGTGCCGGGCAATCGCCTCTTCCAGAGCAGCGACGCAGAAGTCGGCCTCCATCGTGTTCGACAGCCGCCAGGACAGCACCTTGCGGCTGAACCAGTCCATGATGGCGACGAGGTAAAGGAAGCCGCGTCGCATTGGGATGTAGGTCACGTCGGCACACCAGACCTGATTGGGCCGCTCGATCGCCAGATGCCGCAGCAGGTATGGATAGATGCGGTGCTGGGGATGCGGCTCGCTGGTCTTCGGAGCCTGGTAGATCGGTGACAGGCCGATCTTGCGCATCAGCCGCCGGACCCGCTTGCGGCCCACGCACCAGCCTTGACGGCGCAGGTGCCGTGCCATCTGGCGCGAGCCATACCAGGGCATCTCCATGAAGGCCTCGTCGATGATGCGCATCAGTTCGAGGTTCTCCGGGCTCTCGCCGGCGGGCTGTCGATAGAAGGACGCCCGCGAGATCGAGACCAGTTCGCACTGGCGGCGGATCGAGAGCCGTTCGTGATCGGGGTCAATCATCATTCTCCTCCGATCCAGGCTCAGCGATCGAAGGCCTTGGCCAAAAAATCCCGCTCGACGACGAGCTGACCGATCTTGGCGTGCAGCTTCGTCACCTCGGCTTCCCGGCCGACCTGCGCATCTGAAGCCTTGTCGTCGAGCGCCTTGGCCAGGTTCTCGACGGCTTGCCGTTTCCACTGCGTGATCTGGTTCGGGTGAAGCTGGTGTTTCGTGGAACGGCTCCGAAATCGTCCGCTCGCCGCGGATTGCCTCAAGCGCAACCTTGGCCTTGAACTCGGCCGTAAACCGTCTGCGTGTCTTCATGCTGGATCGTCCTTCTCATCGGAAAATCCACCTTATGCCCCTGTCTCCGAAACCGGGACCACCTCACTGTCAAGGGGTCCCTCCTGCTGCTATAGGAAATGCAGCCCCATGCATACCAGGTTGACAAGGGGCACTTGATGTAACATATGAAGTTACATGAATCGCTGAACGTGCCTAATGTTCACGAGATCCGGTCTCAATCGAGCGCTAATGGTCCCGTTCACTCGTAGGAGATTTAGATGATACCACGAAATGAGGTGACAAAAGTCGTTCTGTCCGCGTTTTTCGCAATAGCTCTCGCCTTCCAGGCTTGGGCACAATCACCTTCGATCAGCGACCAAACGCTAAAGGTTGGTGAGCAGACATTCCGATATTTATCTGCTGGCACTGACGGTCCTCCCATCGTGTTGCTTCACGGCTGGCCGCAAAGCGCGGATAAGTTTCGCTCCATAATACCCTATCTTGAAAAGAACTATATTGTCTATGCCCCGGATTTGAGCGGCATCGGTGGCTCCAACGCGCCGAAACAGCGCTGGGATAAAGCCTCCCTGGCGAATGATATCAAGGGATTTGTAGACCAGCTTGGGTTAGAATCTCCTCTGATTGTTGGCCACGATATCGGCGGCATGGTAGCCTACGCTTATGGTCGGCTTTATCCAAACGAAGCGAGCGGGATTGTTATTCTTGATGTTCCCATTCCGGGACTTGCTCCGTGGGATGATGTTGCGACGAGCCGGCATGCATGGCACTTCGACTTCCATGCGCAGGATGGACTCGCAGAAACTCTCGTTGCAGGTCGTCAAGCGGAGTATTTCCGCTATTTCATCGACAAAGTATCTGGAAATTCGGATGCGATCTCGGATGATGATGTGGAAACCTACGCTGAAGCATATAGATCAGCGGACAGTTTACGTGCAGGTTTCGAATTTTATCGCGCTTTTGACACGGACGCAGCGTTCTTTGCAGAACAGAAATCGAAGCTTCAGGTGCCAATACTAATTTTGGGAGCTGAGTTTTCGACGGCGTCAGCACTTCCCGTCATGGAAGCATCACTTGCTGCACTAGGGGTGACTAACATCCAGACTAAAGTCATTCCGAATGCTGGTCATTGGGTTTCCGAAGAAGAGCCAGTGGCGACAGCGACGGCGATTGCGGATTTTGCTGATGCGGTGTTCACCCGATGAATTGGCACGCTGATCGGATCATGCGATCCCTGCTGGACTGCAGGAGTGCAAATCGTGAACGGCCGGATACAGGCATTGACGGTATTACACCCACTCAAAAACTGAAAGTGGTCGCGTGTGTTCTACCGTTCCAGCCTTAAGAACGGTGAAGATTACCATGCCATCGGATACGTAGACCGCTCTAAACAACTTTTCACGCGGTGAGTGTTGTGGGCAAGCGAAGATTTTTCTGCCAAAGACTCGCCGCTCCTTCACCAATCCGACAAGCAGCGCTGGGCCCGCGCGCATAGCGGGACATCCGTTGGGTGGGCAATAAATTGTTCCATAACAGTAGTATTGACCCCGACCCATCGCTCATGTCACCGACTATGCTGGAGGAACGTATCGCCGGTGAAGTGCAAATATTAGGGATGCTTGATCCCGCGGACATTACAGCTTTGTCCGAAAGCTTGAAAGCGTGCTGCAGATATCAGCCCCGCGACCAAGCGAGGCGATGTTTCAAGCCGCCCGTGATGCGAGGGAAAGAAGCAGGCCTTCCCGTTCGAAGAAATCACAGTCAATTGGCGCGGCGAGCTTCACCAGCACATAGCGGATGAGACGATCATCTGACCAGACGCGGATGGAGAAGGTCATCTTGTCCAGGGATGCGGGAATGGGGTTGCATTGGCGACCGAAAGAAACGTGGAGCTTCTGCCGAAAGCATATGATCTCGGCGTTTCAATGCGACGAGTCCTCGAGCTGATCGCTGAAATCGCAGCTTGGCTACCATGTATTTCGTCGACCCCAAGAGCATGGAACAGCTCCAAGTTTAGATAGTTCAACGCGAAAACTGAGAGTAATGTCCCATCTCTGCAACTAATCCCTCGGAGTTTTGTCGAGCTTAGAAGCTGGTCTTTGACGTCTTTTCCCGGCTTGATAAGCCTTAGGCGACTGGCCAAAAACTGCGGCGAATTGCCTGCGGAAGGCAGCTTCCGAGCGATATCCGACCTGTTCAAGGGTCTCTCTCACGGACCGGCTTTGTCCGTCTGTCAACAAATGGGCTGCACGTTGGATCCGCCAACGAGTGAGGTGTTCCATCGGGGTGCGCCCCGTGAGTGTGTGAAACAGGGTTGTGAAGCTAGAGCGGGACATTCCCGCTACTTTGGCAAGCCGTGCAACTGTCCAGTTCTCCTGCGGCGAGAAGTGGATCTTGTGCAGCACGCGCCCTATTCGCTGGTCCTGCAATGCTCTAAGCCAACTGGCTGAACCTACGGAAGACGCTTGCAATCGGTGTCGCAAAGCCTCGATCAGCATCGTCTCAAGCATCCGGTCAACGATCGAGAACGATCCAGGTCGGGCTGTGGACATCTCGCTATTGATGACATCGAACACGCTGCTCAACCACGGGGCGGAGTTGTTGGCATTGATATTGTGAATGAGTGGAGCGCTCATCTGGTCGATCAGCAGATCAATCTCGTGCGGAGCAAAGTGGAAACACCCCGACAGCAGTTCGCATCCTTGTTTCTCGTCACCCTCGGTGCGGATGATTCCCCTTTGTTGATAAGCTCGCCCCTCATCCTCAGTAAAGTCGCGAACAGGCACGCGGTCGGGTGTATCACTGAGCAGCGAGAAAGAGTCCGAACTCGGTATGAAGACGAAATCACTGGGTACTAATACGTGCTCCGTCCCTGACATCGCAAGTCGAACCCGCCCGGAAAGGACGAGGAGGTAGTGCCCGACTTCCGATGGAAATCGGAGGTTGAATGGTGCGGCAAGTACAAGTCGCCCGTAAAGATCCCCGCGCAAACGGAGGAAGCTGACGAGGCTGCTCAAGACGTCCATCGATCGCTTGTCCCCCAAGGCAGGCTACTTAGACGAATAGATCGAAAACATAACCAATTACGATCTAGCACGCCAGCTCTGGCAACGGTAGCGTAGGGAGAAGCCCAGGGCACCGTTTGGGAAAGGAGCTAGAATCGTGAAATCCCTCGTTTTGACGTCCATTGTCTTTGTAACGTCGGCCTTGGCGATCACCCCAACGGCCGCTGAACCGCTCAGTGCTGCGGCGATTGCGCATTTGGACAGCGCGATCCAGACAGCGATTGCGGAAGATCGTATTGCCGGAGCGGTGGTTCTCGTTGCTAAGGATGGCGAGGTCGTCTACCGTCGCGCTGATGGTTTGGCCGATATCGAGGCTAACCGCGCAATGAATGAGAAAACAATATTTCGCCTGTCATCGCTGTCCAAACTCGTCGTCACCGCAGCAGCCATGCGCTTGGTCGAAATGGGCCTGCTCGATCTGGATCGGCCGGTCACGGACTGGATTCCGGGCTTTCGACCGGAATACGAAGGTAAAACCCCAACGATTACCCTTCGCCAGCTACTGAGCCACACTTCCGGAATTGGCTATGCGGCGGATGAAGGTGGTACAGGCCCCTATAATCAGGTTGGGGTCCAGGATGGTGGATTCGGTAGGGGAATCACTCTACAGGAGAACCTCGACCGTCTGGCTTCAGTTGAGCTGCGCTTTGCGCCCGGCGAAGACTGGAATTACGGACTTGGCATCGACGTGATGGGACGCGTGATCGAACGTGCAACTCTTCTTCCGCTTGAGGTCGCAGTTCGGGATCTTGTGACGGGACCTCTGCAGATGTCGGATACCACATTCCATGTCCCGGCTTGGGATTTGAACAGGCTGGCCGCCACTTATCGAGATGGAGAGCAAGGTCCAGTTCGGATAGAGGACGACGAACGTGTTCCTCTATTGGGAATGTCGGCTCGATTTGAGCCCTCGCGCAACACTGATCCCGATGCCTGGCCGTCCGCTGGTGCCGGCATGTCCGGCACAGCCGGTGACATGATGCGGCTGTTGCTGGCTCTCTCTTCCGAAGACGGTTTTCTAGACGGGATGGCTATCGAAACGATGATGACGCCCCAGACGCCCCCCCTGCCCATGGTGGACCTCATGATGGATATCTACGCGGGCTTGCAGGAAGGTGAGGCCGCTTGGGGTTTCGGCATTGGTGGTGCAGTTCTTTTGAATGCTGATAAGGAGAAGACACCGCAGCCCTCCGGTACCTTCGCTTGGAGCGGTGCCTATGGCCACACTTGGTTCATAGATCCAGAGAATGAGTTGATCATCGTATCGATGACCAACACGGCCTGGGAAGGCATTTACGGCAAGTTCGCGAAGAATATCCGCGATGCAGTCTATGTTACTCAGTAGGTATCTAGCGCTTTGATATCAGGAGATGACGCGGGGCGGTCCGATCCGCTAGTCCCGCCACTGTTGGACTGCCGAAGCTCCTGGTTCCTCCGCGCAAGGGCCTTCAACTTCGCTGCCACATCCGTCGATAAACCGGCCCGCTTGGCGGCATCGGCCTTGGCTTCTTCACTCAATCCGGCAGCGTGTGCGCCGAACAGCCGATCTTGACGAAGATCGGCTAGCAAGCAGCACAGCCGTTAGAACGATCAGCGTCGTGATCCAACACCATCCGCACTGCACGCTTGGCGTATCTCGGGGAAAACATCTTCGCCGCTTTGCTCGTCATGGCTCCATCCCATTTTGAAGTTGGAACCTCCGGCAAACCGGAGCGGCTTAAATGGCCCGTGTGCAGTGGGTGAGAAAGGTTCCGCCCACCGAGTTTGGCAAATACAGTTGTTAAGTCAACCCCTCAGAACTTTCTGCCGGATCGAGATCGGTTGGCCAATGGTCGTCATCCCATCCGCTCGCCGAGCAAATACGCTCAAATTCATTTGCAAGGTCGGATAGCCGAACGGAGCTGAGACGCTTAAGCAGCAGGGCTTCCGCGCTCTGAAGGGCATCATCAATTGTGGCGTTGACGACCCTTTCAACTGCACAGTGCGGATTGTCGCTCATGTTTCCTATAGCGAATATCTTTGGGCCGCCGATGGCATTGTGTATGTCAAGCAGCGTGATTTCATTCAGGTCTCGCGCAAGCGACCATCCGCCGCCATGCCCTTTTTCCGAACGCACATATCCTGCGCGCCGCAAGCCGGCCATCGTCCTTCGGACCAGAACAGGGTTAGTGCCGAGCATGTTGGCGATCTGCTCAGAGGTCAATGAGCCATCGTACCGTGCCATGTGCAAGAGAACATGGAGCATCCTCGATAATCGGCTGTCTGTTCGCAACGGTAATTTATCCCCCTTAAAAATTCGCCTCTTGACCATAGCTCATGGACTTTCATCTGTCGCCATGCATCGATTCGCTATGGTTCCTTAGGTGTATCACACTGCTTTCCTGAGTTGACGAACTGTCGCGTTTTTTGTAACTTTAAAGGATACATAAGGAGGCACCTCATGGCGTTTGATGTCATCGTTATCGGCGGTAGCTTCGCGGGTCAGGCAGCAGCGCTACAGCTCGGGCGTGCGAGGCGGCGCACGTTGCTGGTGGATGCAGGCTCTCCACGCAATCGCTTTGCACTCACCTCGCATGGCTTTCTTGGTCAGGATGGCGTGGCGCCGTCAGTCATCATCTCCACTGCACGCCGCCAATTGGCGGCCTACGCAACGGTAAAAGTCCGCGAAGGAGAGGTCGTAGATGCAGCGATCACTGATGCCGGTTTTCGCGTGTTGTTTGCCGATGGGAGGGAAGACAACGCAAAGCGTTTAATCCTCGCAACCGGGGTTCGCGACATACTTCCTGACCTGCCTGGCATTGAGGAACGCTGGGGAGTCACTGTCCTTCACTGCCCGTACTGTCATGGCTACGAGCTAAACCAACAGCCTTTGGGGGTGCTTGCTCGCGATCAAATGGCCTTTCATCAAGCTATGCTTGTGCAGGATTGGGGTTCAACGACCCTTTTTACCCAAGGATTGTTTGATCCGTCTGTTGAGCAACTGGAGGCACTGTCTGAGCGTGGCGTAAAGGTCGAGTATACGCCGATCGTCGAACTTGTCGGAAACGCACCAGTGCTTGACGGGGTTCGCCTCGCCGATGGCAGGACTATCGAACTTGTAGCACTCTTCACGCTCCCGCAAACGCTCCCGGCCAGTGATTTAGCGAAGAGGCTCGGATGCGCCTTTGAGAAGGGGCCGACAGGGCCGTTTATCTGGACTGATGAACTCCGCCAAACCTCCGTATCCGGTGTTTTCGCCGCTGGAGACGCTGCGAGTCCGATGCCGCAAGCCACACTCGCAGCGGCTGCAGGTGTCGTCGCTGCTGGCAGCGCCCATCAGTCTATCATTTTCGACAAAGCCGGGCTGGTGCGGCGATGAGAGTGAAGGAGATCGATATGAACAAGACTGCTGAACAAGTTTGGGAAGACATCTATCGCGCCGCTAAGCCAACAACCAGCGGCGAGCCCGGCATGATGCTTAAGCGGTTTACGGAGAAGCTTCCGCCCGGCCACGCCCTCGAGCTGGGATGCGGCAAGGGCGACGATGCCATCTGGCTGGCATGTAATGGTTGGACAGTCACAGCAACGGACATTTCCGCGACGGCGCTTAGCTACGCGGCTGAAAACGCGCGACGCGCCGGTGTCGAAGAACTTATTATATTCGAGCAACACGACCTTTCCCGGACATTGCCACGCGGAAAGTTTGATCTAGTTACCGCCAGCTTCTTTCATTCTCCCGTTGAGCTTCCACGCGCGGAAGTTTTTCGACGTGCAGCCGCCGCCGTTGTTTCCGGTGGCCATCTCCTCCTTGTCGAGCATGCGTCGCGCGCTCCGTGGTCGTGGGCTGCACCGGATACGCAATACCCAACGGCCGAAGAGACGCTAACCGCCTGCAATCTCCAACTAGAAGCTTGGGAGCGCCTTCATGTCGCTGCGGAAGAACGTCTCGCTAATGGGCCGGACCAGCAGACTGCAATGGTTGTCGACAATGTCATCTTTCTCCGCCGCTTATGAGGACCGGTGTCAGTATGACCGACATTTTTCCCATTTTGAGCGTGCTTCGAATTCTGGATCGCATTGGCTGCCATTATCACCACGACCTTCGTGATGGTACTCAACGTTCCATCTTCAATATGGCCTTGCTCCTAACCAAAGCCGGCCAAGCGTCAGCGATGTGAACCGCCCTTGGTTCGCCACCGCTTATGTCTTTGAAACGTCCGCCTCGATGAAACGCAATACCATCCTGAAATCCGGGAAGTCTGGTGCAAAATATCTCCTTAGTGCCAGAATTTCTCTTGCTTCTCTGTGCCAAGCGCTTGCTGTCGCCGAATATCTGAGTTTTCGACAAGCGGCCTTGGCACTGGGCGTCACCCAGTCCAGCGTCAGCGCCCGGATCAAAGCCTTGGAGGAAGACCTTGGTGTTCTCCTGTTCGAGCGCAACACACGTGGCGTCCGGTTGACTGAGGCTGGCCGCCGCTTTGTCGCGGAGGTTGAATGTCATTAAGCATGGAATAAGGACCCCATTTGAGGGGTTATCGGCATCCAAACGGGACCCCTTATTTAAAGGGTAACATGACCTTCGATTTCAATCGGAGGTTTTCTATTGGATGCTTATTGTGGAGACTATTTCGAAGATACGACGTCTTGCTCATGTGCAGGGCAAAACGATCAAAGCGATCTGTCGGGAACTGCACGCGACACGCAGGTCATGGTGCCCGAAGCAGGGCTCGACCTGGCCTTCATGGCCGGGGAATGTAGGAGTCCTGGCCTCCATTCCCGTGTGATCTGGCGTGATGCGCTTATGGCGGCCTTCTCGGACATCCATCCCCTGGCTGCGAAGACGCACGTCAAATGGAACGACCTGTCAGGCGAAACCTTCATCGTCCGCGAGGGAGGGACCGGCCCGCAGGTGCACGATCTGATCGTAATACGCTTTGCTGGCGAATGGCAAATTCCGACCATTCGCCAGTTCAATGTAGGGCGCGACGCCTTGCTGTCGATGATTGCTCACGGGTTTGGCATTTCTCTCCTGGCCAGAGAGAATGAGGCAGCTGCACCGCCAGGTGTTGTCTTCCGTTCCATTCTGGACGAGCCCGGGACGATCGCCTTCTCTGCGGTCTGGTCTCCGCACAACCGCAATCCGGCGCTTCGGAAACTGCTCGGTCTGGCCGGGAGATTGGGGCGGTCTCACACAGACCACCGATTCGCTACGCTGCAGCCTGTTGCTTTCAGTGACGACACCGCAACCCGTCCTTTTTGCCGCCCATAGCATCCGGCAGCCACCCGTAGAATTGTTGGCGGTTGCCTTCCGCAGGGAAGGCAATTCTTTGATTGGCTCCATTTCTCTTGCTGGTTGGAGCCTGTATTGCGCGGAGGCCGAATCCTTTGGGGTCAAATTGCCGTCGTCTTCACTATCGTTCTGGCGATGACCTGGGCGGCGACGCAATGGGTCGTGTTCCGCCTTGGCTTCCAGCCGCAGCTTGGTAAGCCGTGGTTCGAGCTGGCGGGCTGGCCGGTCTATTATCCGCCGGCCTTCTTCTGGTGGTGGTTTTCCTTCGATGCATATGCGCCCGCGATCTTCGTCGAGGGCGCGATCATCGCGGCATCCGGCGGCTTCCTCGCCATCGCCGCCGCCATCCTCATGTCGATCATCCGGGCGCGGGAAGCGCGCAACGTCGCCACCTACGGTTCGGCACGATGGGCGGAGGACAGGGAAATCCGCGCCGCCGGACTGCTTGGCCCAGATGGCGTGGTGCTTGGCAAGCACGAACGCGATTATCTGCGCCATGACGGCCCGGAGCACGTCCTTTGCTTCGCCCCGACCCGCAGCGGCAAGGGGGTCGGACTGGTCGTGCCGACGCTGCTGACCTGGTCGGGAAGCTGCATCGTCCATGATATAAAGGGTGAGAACTGGACGCTGACGGCGGGCTTCCGCGCGAAGCATGGCCGCGTGCTGCTGTTCGATCCGACCAACGCCAGATCGTCGGCCTACAACCCGCTGCTGGAGGTCCGGCAAGGGGAATGGGAAGTCCGCGACGTGCAGAACATCGCGGATATACTGGTCGATCCCGAAGGCTCGCTCGACAAGCGCAATCACTGGGAAAAGACCAGCCATAGCCTGCTGGTCGGCGCGATCCTGCATGTCCTTTATGCGGAGAAGGACAAGACCCTGGCGGGTGTCGCCAACTTCCTGTCCGATCCCCGCCGCCCCGTCGAGGCGACGCTTCGCGCGATGATGGACACGCCGCATCTCGGCGAAGCAGGCGTTCATCCTGTCATCGCGTCGTCGGCCCGCGAGCTGTTGAACAAGTCCGAGAACGAGCGCAGCGGCGTGCTATCCACCGCCATGTCGTTTCTCGGCCTCTACCGCGATCCCGTGGTGGCGCGCGTCACCGCACGATGCGACTGGCGTATTGCCGATCTGGTCGGGAGCAGGGAACCGGTCAGCCTCTACCTTGTCGTCCCGCCATCTGACATCAATCGCACCAAGCCGCTCATCCGCCTGATCCTAAACCAGATCGGCAGGCGCTTGACCGAGGATTTGAACACCTCGGCCAAGCACCATCGGCTGCTGTTAATGCTGGACGAGTTTCCAGCCCTCGGCAGGCTGGATTTTTTCGAGTCCGCCTTGGCGTTCATGGCCGGTTACGGCCTCAAATCCTTCCTGATCGCGCAGAGCCTCAACCAGATCGAGCGCGCCTATGGGCCGAACAACGCGATCCTCGACAACTGCCATGTCCGCGTCGCCTTCGCCACCAACGACGAAAGGACCGCCAAAAGGGTGAGCGATGCGCTCGGCACCGCGACCGAGCTGCGCGACTCCACCAACTACGCAGGGCACCGCCTAGCCCCGTGGTTAGGGCACTTGATGGTGTCACGGCAGGAGACGGCGCGGCCGCTGCTCACGCCCGGCGAAATCATGCAGCTACCGCCGACAGACGAAATAGTCATGGTCGCGGGCACGCCGCCGATCCGCGCGAAGAAGGCGCGTTATTTCGAGGATGCGCGCTTCATGGAGCGCATCTTGCCGCCGCCTGATCTGACCACCGACAAGGCGGCGGCGCCAGCTGCGTCAACCGACGACTGGACGAGCCGCGTCGTCGCGCCGGTGCTCCAGTCCGCCGCGAAACTCGCGGATAGCTCAGGCGGCGACCCCGCCAATGCCGGCATCCGCCGCGAGCCGGAATTGCCGGACCATGAGGAAATACTTCCTCCGCAGGCAGCACCCGCACAGGCATTCGAGCTGCTGGACGACGAGCCGGATATTGATCCGGCAAAAGCCCGCGCCCTGCGCCAGCGCATGCGGATGGTGGCGCGGCAGGTTGCCATGAACCCAGATGACGGAATTGAACTTTGAGGCAGCGCCATGGCGAAACGCACTCGCATGAATGTCTATTTCGACCCGGAACTGCTCGGGCGGGTCAAGGCGCTGTCTCTGCGCCGCAGGGTGTCGCAATCCGCCGTCATTGAGGCTGCTGTTGCCTCTTTTCTCTCTGGTGATACCGCCGAGCATCTGGAAGCGGCCATGTCCCGCCGCCTGGACAGGATCAGCCGCCAGATCGACGCGCTCGATATCGATGTCGCCATCCTCGGCGAGACCCTGGCGCTCTTTATCCATTACTGGATGACGGTTACACCGCCTTTGCCGGAAAGCGCGCGACAGTCAGCGCGTGCCAAGGGTACCGAGCGGTTCGAGGGCTTCATGCAGACGCTCGGCCGACGGCTGGCGGCGGGCGACAGGTTCCTTAGGGAATTGTCTCGGGATGTCCCCGGCGAAGAATCCAAAGCCCCGGCGTCAGAACCGCAATTGAACCCGGCTAACGTCCAGCCCTCTGGGCAATGAGCTGGATCTCGCGGACTACCGCAGCCGCCAGCTCATCCGTCGGCCTCTCGCCTTTTAGCCTGAGAACCGGAACCGATTGCTGACCGAGCCAGCGTTCATGCTGGGCAAGGCTCCGTCCGGAGAACTGCGGATCATCATAGCCCGATGCCCATTCCCGGAAGGCCAAATGCGCTTCATGCATATCGCCGCCAGGCAGGATGCGATTCCCGTGGCGCGCCGCCTCGCGCTGGTCGAGCCGTTGCAACCTGATGGCTGCAGGAGTGTAAAGGAAGACGATCAGGTCGATGTCATGGATCAGGCCGTCTCCCCATCCCATAAAGGAGCCGGTCAAAATCCATCCGTCAGACGCTTTTTGCCGTTCGGCGATCAGCCGCACGCGCTCCCCGGGTGGGCGCTTGATACTGAACGGCGGATCGGTCGGCATCCAGTAGAAATCGTCGACATCTATATGCGGTGTGCCAGTCCACTCTGACAATACCGCACCGAGTGTCGAGACGCCCGAACAGGACGCCCCCATTATGTATATTTTCGGGCTGATGTTGATTCGGTGCGATCCCGTCATCGTTTCCTGTCCTCATATCTATGCAGTTTGACCCGCTCAATAGTTCCGGGCCGAACCTGTCCTTACAGATCATCTGCGAAGTTGCGCCAGGACAAGGCACTGCAGTTAGCCCGCGGATCGCTTTCCGGTGCCGCGATAACCAGTGATTCTGTCCAGAGATGCTTGGCGTGACAATCAGGGATATCGGTCATCCCAGCGACGAAGGCGACATCCAATTCTGCCTCGCGAATCTTGAGGATGGCATCGCGGGCACGACCATCGAACAGTTCGATGTCGATGCCTGGCCATCGTTGGCGGTAGCGATCCTGAAGCTCGGTAAGGAACCCTGCTGCGATCATTCTTGGTATGCCGATCCTGATGCGGCCAACCTCGCCGCCACCAATTATTCCGGCTGTCTTCACCGCGCAGTCGAGCGGATCGATCGCGTCGGTGGTTTGCGCAAGAAAATAGCGTCCGGCTTCAGTCGGTCGAACTCCTCGATGTCCCCGCTCAAAGAGCCGAACCTCGAGGGCTTCTTCCAGCGCACGAACCCGTTCGCTGACCGACGACTGGCTAATGCCAAGGGCGGCGGCCGCATGCCGGAAGTTCAGGTGCTCTCCGACCGTGACAGCTTGGATAAGCGCAATGAGCAGGATGCACGTACCCATAAGTTCATGTAGTGCTCCATGAGGAGCATTAGCTTTGAGCCGGTGGTTGCAAGGGTGGCGCCTCATCGCGCCACCCTCGAACCAGTGCTTTCCTGGCAGCAAAGGACCACGCTGCCGTTGGGAAGTATCGCACATCGCAGCCTCAGCAACACGGCCATTCCTGAACAGGGTCAGGCCGCTGCCAGGCGGAGTTGCCTCGCCGCAGCAACCATGTTGACAAGCGCAGGGCGCACTTCTTCCCATTTGCGGGTCTTCAGGCCGCAATCCGGATTGACCCAGAGCTGTTCCTCGGCGATGCGCTCCCGCGCAAGACTGAGCAGTTGTGTCATCTCCACCGTTTTCGGCACACGCGGAGAGTGGATGTCGTAAACGCCGGGTCCGATCTCATTCGGATATTTGAAAGTCCGGAATGCATCGAGCAACTCCATTTTGGAGCGAGAAGTCTCGATCGAGATGACGTCGGCATCCATCGCAGCGATGGCATCGATGATATCGTTAAATTCCGAATAACACATGTGGGTGTGGATCTGAGTCAGGTCCGACACGCCAGAAGAGGTGAGACGGAAGCTTTCCACCGCCCAGTCGAGATAGCCCTTCCAGTCGGCCTTTCTGAGTGGCAGGCCCTCGCGCAACGCAGCTTCGTCGATCTGGATCATCCGTGCCCCGGCCGCCTCGAGGTCCTGCACCTCGTCTCGGATCGCAAGGGCAATCTGCCGGCAGGCGACGCTACGCGGAATATCATCGCGCACGAATGACCAGTTGAGAATCGTGACCGGTCCGGTGAGCATGCCCTTCATCGGCTTTTTCGTGAGGGACTGTGCATAGCGCCACCATTCGACCGTCATCGGCTTCGGCCGCGACACGTCGCCGAACAGGATCGGCGGCCGGACATAGCGCGAGCCGTAGCTCTGTACCCAACCGTGTTTTGTGAAGGCGAAGCCAGTGAGTTGCTCGCCAAAATACTGCACCATGTCGTTGCGCTCGAATTCGCCATGAACCAGCACATCGAGGCCGATCTCCTCTTGCCAGCGCACGGCCGCCTCGATCTCTGTGCGCAGAAAGGCCTCGTAATCAGCGTCAGTGATTGCGCCCTTTGCATGTGCCGCGCGGGCTTTGCGAACGTCTTCGGTCTGCGGGAAGGAACCGATTGTCGTCGTCGGGAACGAAGGCAAGTTCAACGCTGCACGCTGCAGGCGGGCGCGATCGGTGAAGCGGGTCGCTCGTTTCGCCATTGCCGGGGTGATCGAGGCGATAAGAGCAGCGACGGCCGCGTTATGCACCTTCTCCGACGCCTCGCGCCGACCGGCCGCAACGGCAGAGTCGGTGAGTTGCTGCATTACAACCTCTCGGCCCTCGACCAGCGCCTTCCCCAGGACGGCGAGCTCACCCATCTTCTGGACTGAGAAGGCGAACCACTCCTTCAGGTCGGGATCGAGGCCTGTTTCCAGTTCGAGGTCGATCGGAACGTGCAGCAGCGAGCAGGATGGCGCGATCTCGACATGGTCGGAACCACGTCGGGCCACGACCGGCTCCAGGCGGTCGAGAATGGCGGGCAGGTTGGCACGCCAGACGTTGCGCCCGTCGATAACACCGAGCGACAGCACGAGCCCTTGAGGCGCCCTCGCGAGCACAGTGTCGAGCTGCTCCGGCGAGCGGACAAGATCAAGGTGGAGGCCAGCGACCGGCAAGCCAAGCGCCACGTCGAGATTGTCGCCGAGCCCCCCGAAATAGGTCGTCAGCATGATCTTCAGTTTCGGCAGCGCGTGCGCGAAGAA
Organism: Falsochrobactrum ovis; assembly: GCF_003259955.1. GTDB lineage: Bacteria > Pseudomonadota > Alphaproteobacteria > Rhizobiales > Rhizobiaceae > Brucella > Brucella ovis_A. Next base: position 26,772 of record NZ_QLMK01000017.1, on the reverse strand, counting down.
GCTATAAGCTTCGCGGAGTGCGTTGTGCGTCGCCTCATCGAGATCAAGTACGAGACAAGGTTCGTCGATCTGTACCCAATCGGCGCCGTTCGCCGCCAAACGTCGAAGCACCTCAACATAGACTGGAAGCAGGTTGCCGATGAGCGATAGAGGGTCGAGCGTCGGATCTTTGCTCTTGCCGAGCTTCAGATAGGTGACGGGACCGAGCAGGACGGGACGTGTCTCGTAGCCGAGCGCCTTGGCCTCGCGATACTCCTCCACCGGCTTGTTCGAAGCCAGCGTGAATTGCTGCCCTTTCGTGAACTCCGGCACCATGTAGTGGTAGTTGGTGTCGAACCACTTGGTCATTTCGAGTGCCGGAACGCCGCGAGGCTCGCCGTGACCGCCGTGGGAGCACGCCCCTTCATGGTCATTGCCCTGGCTGCCGCGCGCCATCGCAAAATAGGTGTCGAGCGGCACGGGGCCGCCCGTCCAGCCGTAAATCTCGGGAATGGCGCCAACCATGACGCTCGTATCGAGCACATGGTCGTAGAGCGAAAAGTCGTTCGACGGGATGTTGGTCACACCGAGCGCCTTCTGGCGAGCCCAGTGCGCGGCGCGCAAACCGGCAGCGGCGTCCAAGAGCGCAGTGGCATCGGACTTACCGGACCAATAGGATTCGAGTGCGAATTTGAGCTCACGGCGCGGACCTATCCGCGGCACGCCGAGAGTGCTGACAGGAAGTGAAAGTAGAGACATCAGCTCAACCCCATGATGTTGGGGGCAAAGGCCGTGCGGACGCGCGTGCGTACTCCGGCGAGAATGCCGGCAAGACGACAGCGACCACCGGGACACCCCGCCCGAGGACGTTTCATGCTGTCGCGGCAGGTCTCCTGGCTCGCGGGTCACGGCCTTCATCCTGCCTTCCCGAAGCCGAGGGCTTCAGTGGCGCAATTGGGATGAAGGCTCGCCGCCTACAGTTGCGGGGGCAGCTCCGGTATAGCCTATGGGCGCACCGGATTCCCTCTTAGCTCTGGCTAAAGACAGGCGCAGAGAACCACGACGGTACAATAATGACGACTACCTATCCGATGTCAAGCGAGATATAAGGACATCTTTATATCCTTCTATAACTTGGCAGTCAGGCAGCGGGCGGAAGCACGGTGCCGACGATGGAAGCGTCGAGTCGCTCGTAGTCAGCCAGTCCAATGAGTTCGTAGAGTTCCGCGCGGCTCTGCATGTCGTCGAGCAAGGCCTTCACGCTGCCGTCGCGGGCAAGCGTGGCATAGAGTCTCTCCTGTGCCTTGTTGGCGACGCGCAGGGACGAGACCGGCCAGATCACCATGCGGTAGCCCATGGCTTCGAATTCAGACGCCGTGAAGAAGGGCGTTCTGCCGAACTCGGTCATATTGGCAAGCAACGGCACCCCCGGCATACGACGCGCGAACGGGCGCGCCCGGTGTTCCTTTCTTCTTCATCCGCATGGATCGTGCCGGCAACATCTCCAAGCGCCAGTCAGCCACGGACTTCCACTTCTCACGCTTCGGCGGCACCTGCCCTTTGTGGAACGTCTATGAAGCCTTCGCCCGGCCGGATCACATCCTGACGCAAGTGGCCAGCATGCCGGACGGGCGAACCTATCTGTGGATCGCCCGATGTGTCTCGAGCGGACAAGGCGGGTATCGCGCACCTCGAAAAACTTTCGCAGTTGCGCTTGGCTGCGACATCCGCCATGCGTCGCGGCTTGTCTACGCGGATGGCCTTGATCTCGGCAATCCGGCGGCGGCAACGCCGATCGGTGCAGGTTGCGAAATCTGCGAACGCCCTGCCTGCCCACAGCGTGCATTTCCACCGATCGGCCAGCCCCTGAATGCCGATCAGAACCGCAGTGTTTTTGCTCCTTATGCAGCCATGGGGTAACTGCTTCTGGAATTAACGGGTCATGCAGGCACCACCCATTGACATCGGCAGTGCGTAGAATACTAAATATAGTGGTCACGGTCTCTCGAATCAGATGATCGAGAGTTAAGAGGGAATCCGGTGCGCCAAATAAAGGCAAAGCCGGAGCTGCCCCCGCAACTGTAGGCGGCGAGCCTTCGTCCATATTGCGCCACTGAAGCCCTCGGCTTCGGGAAGGCAGGATGAAGGCCGTGACCCGCGAGCCAGGAGACCTGCCGCGACAGCATGAAACGTCCTCGGGCGGGGTGTCCCGGTGGTCGCTGCCGTCTTGCCGGCCCCCCCGGCCGGACTACGCACGCGCCCACTCGGCCTTTGCCCCCAAAACACAAGGGGTCTCAAGCCGATGTCCTTAATCGCCAAAGCCGCGTTGCGGATCGAACCAGATGAGCCGCCGACCGCGCAGCGACCATCGCGGCCGGCTACCGAACCAGTCTATCAGTTGATCCGTCGCAATGGCACCGTCACACCGTTCGACGCCTCGAAGATCGCCGTCGCGCTCACCAAGGCATTCCTCGCCGTTGAGGGAAACAGCGCCGCCGCCTCGCGCCGCGTCCACGACATCGTAGAGGAGCTTACCGAGCAGATCGTCGCCGGCCTGACGAGGCGAGCCGATGGCGGGCGGACTTTCCACATCGAAGACATCCAGGATCAGGTCGAACTGGCGCTGATGCGCGGCGAACATCACAAGGTTGCCCGCGCCTATGTGCTTTATCGCGAGGAGCGTGCGCGTGAACGCCTGGCTGAGAGGCGGGGCACAGCGGAAGACACAGCGCCAGCGCTGCACGTCAGGGCCGAGGATGGCAAGCTCATCGCGCTGGATGAAGGTCGTCTGGCCGCAATCGTCGAGGAAGCCTGCGCTGGCCTTGAGGGGGTTTCGTCGGAGCCCATTCTCGCCGAGGCGCGCCGCAATCTCTACAACGGCATCACGCTCGACGAACTGTCGCTTGCGCCAATTCTCGCCGCCCGCACGCTGGTCGAACAGGAGCCGAATTACGCATTCGTTTCGGCCCGCCTGCTGCTTGATCGGCTGCGGCGCGAGGCGCTGACCTTCGTTTCCGGCCGTCCGGAGCAGGCGATCCAGGCAGAGATGGCGACGCGCTATGCGAGCTATTTTCCGGATTTTGTCAAAGCCGGTATTGAGGCCGAACTGATCGACCCGGAACTCGGCCGCTTCGATCTGGCCCGGCTCGGCGCGGCGCTGAAGCCCGAGCGCGACCTGAACTTCCAGTATCTCGGTCTCCAGACCCTCTACGATCGCTATTTCCTCCACACGAAGGGAAAGCGCTTCGAACTGCCGCAGGCCTTCTTCATGCGCGTGGCGATGGGTCTGGCGCTCCGCGAGATCGACAGAGAGGCGCGCGCCATCGAATTCTATGAGTTGTTGTCCTCCTTCGATTTCATGGCATCCACCCCGACGCTATTCAATTCAGGCACGACGCGGCCGCAGCTTTCGTCCTGCTTTCTCACGACGATCGGCGACGACCTTGACGCCATCTTCAAGGGAATCAGGGACAATGCGCTGCTCGCCAAATACTCCGGCGGATTGGGCAACGACTGGACGCCGGTGCGCGGCCTCGGCGCGCATATCAAGGGCACCAACGGCGAAAGCCAGGGCGTTGTCCCATTTCTGAAGGTAGCCAACGATACCGCCATCGCCGTCAACCAGGGTGGCAAGCGCAAGGGCGCAGTTTGCGCCTATCTGGAGACGTGGCACATCGACATCGAAGAGTTCCTGGACCTGCGCAAGAACACCGGTGACGACCGCCGTCGCACCCACGACATGAACACGGCCAACTGGGTGCCGGATCTGTTCGTGGAACGTGTCGAGGCGGACGCTGAATGGACGCTGTTCTCGCCCGACGAGGTGCCGGATCTGCACGAACTTTACGGCCCCGCCTTCCGCAACGCCTATGAGGCCTATGAGGCCAAAGCGGGGCGGGGCGAGATCAAGGTGTTCCGCAAGGTTCGGGCGGTCGAGCTCTGGCGGAAGATGCTGACCATGCTGTTCGAGACCGGGCATCCATGGATCACCTTCAAGGATCCGTGCAACATCCGGTCGCCGCAGCAGCACACGGGCGTGGTGCATTCGTCAAACCTGTGCACCGAGATCACCCTCAATACCTCGCGGGACGAGGTGGCGGTCTGCAACCTCGGCTCGATCAATCTTGTCAACCACATCGCCGGGGACGGGCTCGACATGGAGCGGCTTGGGCGGACGGTGAAGACCGCCATGCGCATGCTCGACAATGTTGTCGACATCAATTTCTACACGATCCCCGAGGCGCGGCGCTCGAACCTGAAGCACCGTCCGGTGGGTCTCGGGCTAATGGGCTTCCAGGATGCGCTGCAGAAGCTGCGGATCCCCTACGCGTCGGATGCCGCCGTAGAGTTTGCCGATCGGTCAATGGAGGCGATCAGTTATTATGCCATATCGGCCTCGGCTGACCTTGCGGCGGAGCGCGGGCGGTATTCAAGTTTCGAGGGCTCGCTGTGGTCGAAGGGCATCCTGCCGGTCGACTCGATCCGGCTGCTGAAGGAAGCACGGCCCGGCGTCGAGATGGACGAGTCATCGACCCTCGACTGGGAATCTCTGCGCGAACGGGTGAAGACGGTCGGCATGCGGAATTCCAACACGATGGCGATCGCGCCGACGGCGACCATTTCCAACATCTGCGGCGTGTCGCAGTCCATCGAGCCCGCCTACCAGAACCTGTTCGTCAAGTCGAACATGTCGGGCGACTTCACCGTTGTGAACGCGCAGCTCGTCCGCGACCTCAAGGAGCGCGGCCTGTGGGACGAGGTGATGGTATCCGACCTCAAATATTTCGATGGATCCGTGGGCGAGATCGACCGCATCCCGGACGATCTGAAGGCGCTCTATGCCACAGCCTTCGAGATCGACGCCAAGTGGCTGATCGAGGCTGCCTCGCGCCGTCAGAAATGGATCGACCAGGCGCAGTCGCTCAACCTCTACATCGCCAATCCGAGCGGCAAGAAACTCGACGAGCTTTACCGCCTGGCGTGGCGCAAGGGCTTGAAGACTACCTATTACCTGCGCTCGCGTTCGGCGACCCATGTCGAGAAATCGACGCTGAAGGTTACCGACGGCAAGCTTAACGCCGTCTCCGCGACGGTCGTTGCGGTGCCTGCCACAGGACCGGTCGCGATCGCCACGAACTCCGCTTGGAGAAAGGCCTGCGCCATCGACGATCCCGAATGCGAAGCCTGCCAGTGAACAACCGGGAAAAAAGAAAGGAGAAAATCATGCTCGACTGGTCTGAGCCGAAAACCAATCCCTTAATCGCGGTCTCTTCCGAGCCCGCTGCGGTTCCTGTCGCCGATGCGACAGGCCTTGGCGAGATCGAGCGCGGCGCGGCACGCGTGTCGGTTGATGACAAACGCATGATCAATGCGCGCGCCGATGTTAACCAGCTGCTGCCGCTCAAATATCGCTGGGCATGGGAAAAGTACCTTGCCGGCTGCAACAACCATTGGATGCCAAGCGAAGTGTCGATGCAGGCAGATATCGCGCTGTGGAAGTCGAAAGACGGGCTCACCGAAGATGAGCGGCGAATGATCAAGCGCAATCTCGGCTTCTTCGCCGCTTCAGAGAGTCTCGTCGCCAACAACATCGTGCTGGCGATCTACCGCCACCTCACCAATCCGGAATGCCGGCAGTACCTCTTGCGGCAGGCCTTCGAGGAGGCGGTGCATACCCATACCTTCCAGTACATTGTGGAAAGCCTTGGTCTTGATGAGGGTGAATTGTTCAATATGTACCGGGAGGTGCCGTCGATTACCGACAAGGCAGCCTGGGCGCTTGAACACACGCAGAGCCTCGACGATCCGTCGTTCACCACTGGCACGCCTGAGGCCGATCAGGCCTTTTTGCGTGATCTCGTCGCCTTCTACGTCGTGTTCGAGGGCATGTGGTTCTACACGGGCTTCGCGCAGATCCTCTCGCTCGGGCGGCGCAACAAGATGGTCGGCATCGCCGAGCAGTACCAGTACATCCTGCGCGACGAGTCCATCCATCTGAACTTCGGCATCGATGTCATTAACCAGATCAAGCTTGAGAATCCGCATCTGTGGACGAATACCTTCCAGGACGAGGTGCGGGGGATGCTGAACGACGCCGCCGAACTGGAGGCCGCCTATGGCCGCGATACCATGCCGCGCGGCTTCCTCGGCCTCAACGCGTCACTTTGCGAGCAATACATGCACTTCATCGCCAACCGCCGCTGCGCGCAGCTCAGCCTTGCGCCGGTGTTTCCGGAAACGGAGAACCCGTTCCCATGGATGTCCGAGGCGATGGACCTGAAGAAGGAGAAGAACTTCTTCGAGACCCGTGTCATTGAATATCAGAATGGTGGCGCACTCAGTTGGGAGTGACGGATGGTACCTGTGTCCTGACTGATGGGCTGAACGCTGTCGAGGCGGCTTGTCAGGAAGCTCTCGATCATGGCGTCTCATCAGCTGCAGTGATCCTCAACATCCTGGCCCGTAGCCGCGATCCTGCGCCGGACCCGATCCTTTCCATTCCACAGGCGCTGAAACGGGCTCATGAGCCGATCGCCGATTGCGCCCGCTATGACACTCTAAGAAGGATAAGCAGCCATGGAACGAACCGAGGTTCTGGACTTGATGGGGACGCTGAAGCTCTACGGAATGCGGTCAGCCTATGACGAAATTATGGGCGTTGCCATCAAGCGGCAGCATGAACCGCCCAGGATCGTCGGCGATCTCTTGCAGGCAGAGGTATCGGAGAAGCAGGCCCGATCAATAAAATACCAGCTCACTGTCGCCAAGCTACCGTTGGCAAAAGATATCGATGACTTCGACTTCACCGGTACACCCGTCAACGAAAACCTGATCCGCGACCTTACCGGTGGCGCGTTCATCGCCGATCAGCGCAACGTCGTTATGGTCGGTGGAATCGGAACGGGAAAGTCTCATTTGGCCATCGCCATAGCTCGTGCGCGCATCCGCAACGGTGCGCGTGGTCGCTTCTTCAATGTCGTTGATCTGGTCAACAGCCTCGAGATCGAGAGCCGCGCCGGTCGCCAGGGTCGTATCGCCGACCACCTGACCTGACCCGGCTCGACTTCGTCGTGCTCGATGAACTCGGCTATCTCCCCTTCGCTCAAGCTGGCGGGCAGTTGCTCTTCCATCTCGTCTCGAAGCTCTACGAGCGAACATCGGTTATCATCACGACGAACCTCGCCTTTGGCGAATGGCCAAGCGTATTTGGCGATGCCAAAATGACGACTGCCCTTCTTGACCGTCTCACCCATCACTGCGAAATCATCGAGACTGGAAATGAGTCTTGGCGCTTCAAGAGCCGCTCTCAAAGCTAAAGCCGAAAAACAACTCAGTCGCACCCGATCAGGCTGTGCAACCCCGACCAGCTACGCCTGATCGGGTGCTCACTGCCGTGCCTCTATCACATTGAGGGGGTCCCTTTTGGAAGAAAAAACAGGGGCCCGATTCTGTGGTTATTGACAGTTGATCGAAACCACGGCCTCTTCATTGAGTTCAAATGCGGTCCGGACCCATGCCTTGATCGCGGCTGTCGCCGCGAGGAGACGCGGGTTCCTTCCGAGCAGATTCCGGCCGAGCGGATCAAGGTTCAATTTCATTGCTTTCCTTTTCTTCTCCACCATGGGTGCCTGCGGCTGGCGAGTGTGGCGAAGAGCTGGCGGATCGGCCGTACCGGAAGATCGGTCCCGATGAGGTCAAGCCTGCTGGTCGTGTCAGCATCCGGCCAGCAATCAAGCCGTCGTGAGGGATAAAGACGATGCTGGACGGCATGGACGACCATTGGCCGCGCCGGATCGTCGGCAAGCCCGAGCAAGCCCTTCAGGCGCAGCAATCCGGACTGTGTCTGTCCTGTGAGAATTGTCAGGAACGTCTCGACGGCCTTTGGATCGAGTGGCTCGTCCGCCGTCGATCACCACATCGTCGGCGAAGGCGACCTGTTTCCATGCTTCAATGTGCTGATCGAGCGCGGCCTCGACAGCCTGAATGATTTCGCGATCGTATGGTCTCGAAAGCCGAGAGAGGGCGCACCGCCGGGTATGAGGCTGTTCACGATCGGCGCCGGATCGGCGAGACCGGTGGTCTCGACGATCACACGGTCGAACGGGTGAGCCTCGCCACGGCGCACCATCTCCTGCAACTCGAACAGCGAGGTCCGCACGTCGCTGGTTGCGGTGCAGCAGAGGCAGCCGGTCGTGGTCACCAAATAGCGTTCGGAGCCCTTGTGGACGAGATCATGATCGACCGAGACCGAGCCGAACTCGTTGATGATGACGGCGGCGTGCCTCATCCGGCTGTCCGCCAGCATCTGGTTGAGCAGCGTCGTCTTGCCGGAACCGAGAAATCCGGTCAGCAGCGTGACGGGAACCGTCCGTTGGTCGTCCGCAACGACTAGGCGGGATGAGGCGGACGTGGACGAGGTAATTGCCTTCTCAAGAGCTGCGTACATTTGTTTTGTTATACCGTTACATGTTCAGTGCGAGCAAGGAATCCCGTCAGCACTGACACGACCCGCGCTACCGGGCCACGCAGTCCGCGCAGGTGCCGCGCAGTTCGATGGTGGTCTTGGAAAGCTTGAAGCCGTGGTCGTGCGCCCAGCCCTTGAGGCGTTTTTCGACCGTGGCGTCCGAAAATTCGTCGACCTGGCCGCAGTTCTCGCAGATCGCGAAGGCGATAATGCCGTGCTTGTGCCCATGCGCGTGCTCTTGCGGATGGGCGCAGGCGACGAAGGAGTTGAGGCATTCCAGCCTGTGGACCAGGCCCATGTCGATCAGCTTTTCCAACGCACGATAGACCTGAAGTGGCGCGCGAAAACCGTGCTCGCGCAATTGGTCGAGTAGCGTATACGCGCTGGCGGGCCCCTCCACCCGCGTAAGCGCGTTCAGCACCAGCGTCTGGTTCTTCGTCAGATCGTGCAGTTGAGCCATCGTTGGCGCTCCGGTTCCCTTGCCATGTCGCAGCTTGGATGATAGATGTAATAACATTACATCCGTTCACACTCAAGATCGAGCGTTCGCCGTCAACGGAATCACGCCGCCCAATGCCTAAAGCTTGCATAACATTTAGTGATCTGACGCTGGGCTACAACAGCCATCCCGCCGTGCATCACCTGAACGGTGTGGTCCGCAAGGGCTCCCTGATGGCGGTGGTCGGCGCTAACGGCTCGGGCAAGTCAACACTGATGAAGGGCATCGTCGGCGTGCTGAGGCCGATGGCGGGTGTCTGCAAGGTCGCGCCCGGGACGCGGCTGGCCTATCTGCCGCAGCAGTCGGAGCTCGACCGCTCCTTTCCCGCTCGCGTGGTCGATCTGGTCTCGCTCGGGCTTTGGCCGCGGCGCGGATTGCTCGGCCGCTTCCGGCCGGAGGATCGCGAAGCGGTCGCCAAGGCACTTTCGGGAGTTGGTCTGGAAGGTTTCGAGAAGCGTCCGATCGATACGCTGTCGGGCGGCCAGTTGCAACGCGCCCTGTTCGCACGGGTGCTGGTGCAGGACGCCGACCTGATCCTGCTCGACGAACCGTTCAACGCGATCGACGCCAGGACGGTGACTGACCTGATCGCGCTGATAAAGCGTTGGCACGGAGAGAGCCGCACGGTGCTCGTCGTAGTCCACGATCTCGACCTCGTGCGTGAGCATTTCCCGGAAGCCCTGCTTCTGGCACGACAGCCGGTCGCATGGGGCGAGGCGCGCAAGACGCTTTCTGCCGAAAATCTCCTGCGCGCCCGACAGTTTCATGAGGCGTGGGACGAGAACGCGCCATGGTGCGGGCCGCATGGAGACGGCGGTCACGACCAAGGCGAAGCGCACGGTCATCCCCATGCACATGACGGTGGCGACGTCGCGTCCGAGTCTTTGGGCACGAGAGGAGCGGCGTGATGGGCTCGCTCCACGAGACATTCGTTGCCCCCTTCGTCGAGTTCGCCTTCATGCAGCGGGCGCTGTTCGGCGCGTTCATGCTGTCGGTCAGTGCCTGCCCGGTCGGCGTGTTCCTGATGCTGCGCCGCATGAGCCTGACCGGCGACGCCATGGCGCATGCGATCCTGCCGGGCGCGGCTGCCGGCTTCCTGCTCTACGGTCTCCAGATCGTGCCGATGACCATTGGCGGCCTGATCGCCGGCGTCATCGTGGCGCTGGGCGCCGGTGCCGTGGCGCGGCTGACGATCCAGAAAGAGGATGCCTCCATGGCTGCCTTCTATCTGATCTCGCTGTCGCTAGGCGTGCTGATGGTATCGCTGCGCGGCTCCAGCGTCGACCTGATGCACGTCCTGTTCGGAACGGTGCTCGCGCTCAACAACGACGCGCTGACGCTGATCGGTCTTGTCTGCGCGCTCACGATCGCCTTGCTCGGCATCTTCTGGCGCGGGCTGGTCGCGGAGTGCCTCGACCCGCTCTTCCTGCGCTCGGTGTCGCGGCTTGGCACGCCAGTGCATTTCGTCTTTCTCGGGCTAGTGGTCATCAACCTTGTCGCCGGCTTCCAGGCGCTCGGCACGCTGCTGTCCGTCGGATTGATGATTCTGCCTGCCGCCGCCGCTCGTTTCTGGACGCAGCGGGTGGAAATCATGTGCCTGCTCGCCATCGGACTTGGGCTGCTGTCGTCGATCTCCGGCCTGCTGGTTTCCTACCACGCCTCGTTGCCGTCTGGCCCGGCCATCATTCTGTCGGCAGGCTTGGCGTATTTCGTGTCGGTGATCGCAAGCCCGCGGGGTGTGTTGCGGACCCGGCGCCCCCTTGCGTCACATCGGACTGCCTAAACTCAAGAAGCATCGGAACGAGCATGACGAAACTGACGAGACTTGCCGCTACCTTGATCGTTATAACATTTACCTTTCTGGATCTGCCGGCGCACGCCGAAGCGGACAAGCTTTCGGTCGTGGCGACCTTCTCGATCATTGGCGATTTCGCGAAGCAAGTCGGCGGCGACCGGATCGAGCTGAGGACGCTGGTGGGGCCGAATAGTGACGCCCATGTCTACGAACCGAAGCCGGCCGACGCCATTGCGCTTGCCCGCGCCGACGTGATCCTGGTCAACGGTCTCCTGTTCGAGGGCTTTCTGCAGCGGCTGATCGACGCAAGCGGAACCTCTGCCACCATGGCGATCCTGACCGATGGCGCAGACATCCTGCATGACCCGGATGGCGGCCACTACCACTACGTCAACGGCGAAGCCATTTTCCACGCCGCGCCGAACGACCCGCACGCCTGGCAATCGGTAGCGAACGCGAAGGTCTATGTCGAAAACATCGCACGCGCCTTCTGCGCTGCCGACGCAAAAGGCTGCGCGACCTACGAGACGAATGCGCAAGCCTATCTTAATGAGCTAGCGGCTCTCGACGCCGAGATCAGACAGGAGATCGACGCGATTCCAGAAGACCGGCGCGTGGCCGTCGTCGCCCACAACGCCTTTCGCTATTTCGAGCGCGACTACGGCGTGACGTTCCTCGCTCCGCAGGGGGTGTCGACGGAATCGGAAGCCTCTGCCGCCGATGTCGCTTCGCTTATCCGCCAGATCCGCGAAAAGCGCGCGGCTGCCGTATTTGCCGAGAACATCGCCGATGCGCGGCTTGTCGAGCAGATCGCCTCAGAAGCCGGATTGACGCTTGGCGGCACGCTTTACTCGGATGCGCTGTCGGACGAGTACGGGCCGGCGCCAACCTATGCCGACATGATGCGGCACAATGTCGATACACTCGGCAAAGCGCTCAACGGCGGCTGACGAGGCGACGAACAGAAGCGAACTTCGCTCCACGGTGTTATGTAATAAACTATCAAAGGAGAGTAGGATGAGACGATTGACACTTGGTGTTTCCGCGCTGGCTCTGGCAGCCACGTTAGGAGGAACTGCGGCATTCGCGGATGAGGGTGACGTCACCGCATGGCGGCTGTTCGTATCTGACCATGCCGATCCGGTGGTTAAGGTGATCGACGCGCTTAATGGCGACCTGATCCACACGTTCAAGATTGAAGGGCCAGCCACGCTCCATCGCTCATCGAGCGGAGAAACCGTGTTCGCGGTGCAAGGCGCTGCCGGCAAGGTCAATGCGATCAAGAGCGGCATAGCCTTCCACGACCATGGAGATCACGGCGATATCGACGTCGATGACGCCGAACTGCTGCACGTTCATATTGACGGCGACAAGCCGGCCCATTTTGTCGAGCTTCAGGGCAATATCGCGCAGTGGTTCGACGGTGAGGACAAGGTGCGTGTTTTTGCGGAGAAGGCCGTCCTTGACGAGAAGCTCGAGGTTCGCACCGTCGGCGTGGGCGCTCCGCATCACGGTGTCGCGGTGCCTTACCAGAACCACGTGGTCGTCTCGATCCCGAACTCCGAGGACGCCTCCAAGCGGCCGATCGGCGCCCGCGTGGTCGACTTTAGCGGCAATACGGTAGGTGAGGATGTCGCGTGCCCCGGCCTGCACGGCTCGGCCGGCTCGGGCAGCCTCTACGCGCTCGCCTGCGATACCGGGTTGCTTCTGATCAGGCAGGAGGATGGCGCGCCCGTGATCGAGCATCTGCCCTATGCCTCGTCCCTGCCCGAGGGGAGTTCCTCGACTCTCATCGGCGGCAAGGGTCTGCAATATTTCATTGGTAACTACGGTGCCGACCGAATCGTGGTCATCGACCCCTCGGAAGGTGAGAACGGCTTCCAACTGGTGCAGCTTCCGACACGTCGCGTTCACTTTACCGTCGACCCGATCCGCGCGAAATTCGCCTATGTGTTCACCGAGGATGGCCAGCTTCACAAGGTGGACGTCCTGGAGCGCAGAATAGTCGCGTCACTCAAGGTGACCGATCCCTATTCGATGGACGGACATTGGAGTGACCCGCGCCCGCGCATCGCAGTGGCTGGTGACAACGTCATCGTGACCGACCCACTCAATAGCAAGCTTCATCTGGTTAACGCGGAGACTTTCCAAGAGTCTGGCGAGATCGCCGTGGAAGGCAAGCCGTTCAACATCGTCGCCGTCGGCGGAACCGGCAAAGTTCACGGGGGCGACGAAACACACAACCACAGCCATGATGGTGAGAAGGCTCACGATCATGCCCACGCCCACGATCATGGCGATGACCAGATCTACCAGGGATACTTCGAGGATAGCCAGGTCAAGGATCGTGCTCTCTTGGACTGGGAAGGCGACTGGCAGTCCGTCTACGGCTATCTGCAGGACGGGACGCTCGACCCAGTCATGGCGCATAAGGCGGAAAGCGGCACGCAGACTGTCGAAGAGTACAAGGCCTATTACGAGATCGGTTATAAAACCGACGTCGAGCGGATCACGATCGAAGGCGACACGGTGACGTTCTTCAAGGACGGAAGGCCGTTGAAAGCCCGGTATGCGAGCGACGGCCGCGAGACGCTGACCTATGAGAAGGGCAACCGCGGCGTACGCTTCATCTTCAAGAAGGTTGAGGGAGATGCCGACGCGCCAGACTACATCCAGTTCAGCGACCACAAGATCGCACCAGCGAAGGCTGATCACTTCCACCTGTACTTCGGCGATGATCGCGCGGCTCTGCTCAAAGAAGTCACGAACTGGCCGACCTACTATCCGTCGGCTCTGAGCGCCAAAGAGATCGTCGAAGAGATGATCGCGCACTGACCGCAGCGCTTCTCTTCGCACGCGCCCGGCTTCATCGTCCGGGCGCTCTCTGTCCATCTTTCATCAAATCAAGAGGTCTCCATGCCTGACACAGCCAGGCCCTCGAACCGCCTGCCCGTCACCGTTCTTTCGGGCTTTCTCGGCGCCGGCAAGACCACGCTCCTCAATTACATCCTCAACAATCGCGAAGGCCGACGCGTTGCGGTAATCGTCAACGACATGAGCGAGGTCAACATCGATGCCGCGCTCGTGCGCGACGGCGGGGCCAACCTGTCGCGCACCGAGGAGCAACTGGTCGAGATGACCAACGGCTGCATCTGCTGCACGCTACGCGACGATCTCCTCAAGGAGGTGCGGAAACTGTCGGAAGAAGGTCGCTTCGATTACCTGCTGATAGAGGGAACAGGCATCGCCGAACCGCTGCCGGTCGCGACCACCTTCGACTTCCGCGACGAGAACGGCGAGAGCCTGTCCGATGTCTCGCGTCTCGACACCATGGTCACTGTGGTCGATGCGGCGAACCTCTTGAGAGACTATTCCTCGCAGGATTTCTTGCGCGATCGCGGCGAGACCGCAGGCGACGGGGACGACCGTGCGCTGGTCGACCTGCTAGTCGAGCAGATCGAGTTCGCCGACGTAATCGTGCTCAACAAGGTCTCCGATACACCCGCCCACGACCTCGATCTTGCGCGCAAGATCGTGCGCGCCCTCAATCCGGACGCCGAGTTGATCGAGACGGATTTCGGCAAGGTTCCTCTCGATAAGGTGCTCGACACTGGTCGCTTCGACTTCGAGAAGGCCGAGCAGCATCCGCTCTGGTTCAAGGAACTGAACGGCTTCAAGGACCATGTTCCCGAGACCGAGGAATACGGCATTCGATCCTTCGTCTACCGCGAGCGGCGGCCGTTCGACCCGATGAAGCTTAAGGCATTCATCAACAGGTCGTGGCCGGGCGTCGTGCGGACGAAGGGTTTCTTCTGGCTCGCCACACGCCCGCATTATGTTGGCGAAATCAGTCAGGCTGGCACGCTTGTCCGTACCGGAAAGCGCGGACTGTGGTGGGCATCGGTGCCGAAGCATCAATGGCCCGACCATCCCGAATGGCGCGCGGCGATGAAGCCCTATCTCGATCCGATCTGGGGTGACCGGCGACAGGAGATCGTCTTCATCGGCTGTGATCCAATGGACGAGCTGCAAATTCGGGTCGAGCTCGACGCCTGCCTTGTTCCCGAACGCGACTTCATGCCTTCGCGATGGCGTGATCTCGCGGACCCATTCCCAATCTGGGAACGACACGCGGCCTGAGGCAAGCCTACAAGGGGCCATCCTGTCGTCATCGTTCCGGCTGTGCCGCTTCTCGGAAAGGCCTGACAATCCAGTGCGCAGATCAATAAAGGCGGCAGCATCGGCACATCACTGCTGTCACGCTGTCATCACCCTGAATTGCATCGAACTGCGATCCAATTGCCAAGATGAGCCCTCGCGAGACCATCCCATTTCGTTGCGATTTACGGAAACGGCGTGCGTTCGCGAAGCGCCACGCTTTGCCGCACGCCGATCATGTTCCTTCAAGATCACAAGCATGTTATCAAAAGTACTGGAGGTGGCTCTTGCATCAGGTAAGGCACAGACGAGGATCGGCGGTCGCGTTTGTCGCGGCGGCCGTGCTCGTCCTGCAATCCTTCCTGACGGCGTGGGCTGCCGGCGCGATGCCGGTGACACCGATGCTGGATGCGTTCGGCAATCCGCTCTGCATCACCAGCGTCGACCATGACGGCGACGTGCCCCGCGACGACCATTCGAAGCTGCCGGACTGCTGCACCTTCGGCTGTAATCTGGCGTCGCCTTTGCATGCGGCGGAGCCGGCCCAGGGCGTCGGCCTGCTGAAGCCGCTGTCTTCGACCGATGTCCGGTTCCACGTTCACAAGACGTTTCACATCCAGAGCCCGGACCATGATCCGGGCAGTTCTCGCGCTCCCCCTCTGACGACCTGATCCGACCGGCGTCGCGCTCTCGCGTACGCCGATTCCCGTCAGATTCCGCCTGCGCGCTTGCCGCGCCGGGCGACCGTGGAGCATGCAATTATGCGCAATTCCATTCGCGATGCCGCGCGCGTCGCTTTCAACACCTATCCGCTTTCCCGCTTTCGTTCGTTCGAGGAACGGCTGGGCATCGCCGGCTTCATGCTGATGCTGCTGTTCGCCCTGTGCCAGCCGCTTTGGGCGCACGAGTTCAAAGCCGGCGACATCGAAGTCGTCCATCCCTGGTCGCGCGCCACGCCGGCCGGCGCAAAGGTCGCAGCCGGCTATCTTGCTATCAAGAATGCCGGTTCGCAGGCCGATCGGCTCGTGTCCGCAACCGGCGAGATCGCCGGCAGGGTCGAGATCCATGAGATGGCCGTCGACGACAAGGGCGTCATGACCATGCGGCCGCTGGCAAATGGTCTGGAGATTCCAGCCGGGGGCGAGGCCGAACTGAAGCCCGGCGGTTTCCACATCATGTTCCTGGACCTGAAGCAGGACGTGAAGGAAGGCGAGACCTTCAAGGGGTCTCTAACCTTCGAGAAGGCCGGCACTGTCGACGTCGAATTCGCCGTCGAGGCGATGGGCGGCAAGTCGGGGCATGACGGTCATGGCGGCTGAGGCAAGCGTGTGGCGGCGCAGGCTGGCCATCTCCGCGACGCTGGCTGCCGTCGCGCTCCTCGTGGCCATCGTCGTCTACGCCTTCGCAGCGGGCGGCAGGGACTTTGTGTCCGTGGCTTCCGTCAAGATCGGCGGGCCGTTCACGCTCACCACGCAGTCAGGCACGAAACTTTCGGACTCGGACCTGAAGGGAGAACCGTTCGCGCTCTTCTTCGGCTTCACCCATTGCCCGGAGGTCTGCCCGACGACGCTGTGGGAGATGTCGGAAGCGCTGAAGGCGCTCGGCCCGGATGCCGACAAGCTCAAAGTGCTGTTCATCTCGATCGATCCTACACGCGACGATCCCGAGGCGCTGGCCCTGTATCTTCAGTCCTTCGATCCCCCGGATCGTCGGCCTGACGGGAAGCGAGGAGGAGATCGGGACTGTTGCCGCATCCTATCGCGCCTACTGGCGCAAGGTGCCAACCGGGGACGGCGACTACACGATGGACCACACCGCCTCGATCTACCTGATGGATGCGGACGGAGAGTTTACAAGCACCATCAGCTACGATGAACACGCCGATATGCGCCTCGCCAAGCTGAAGAAGCTGCTCGCCGGGGGCGTATCATGAGGGGCGGCCATCCCCTGAACGTGCTGGCCCGGACATTCTTCGCCGGCGCGTTGGCCGGCTTTGTCTTCCTCATCGGGGCCTCGGCCGCCTCGCCGGAAGCTGCGGCGGCATTGCTCGACCTGTATCGTGACGGCATCGACGTGAAGGACGCGCTCGTGTTCGCCTGGCTGTTTGGCCATGCCGCGATCCTGATCCACCACATTTTGCCCGGCATCGCGCGCGTTTGAGCGCGCACAACGACAACGGCCGCGCCTGCCGCGACCGTGAATCCCAATCCGGATCGAGCACGACGCCAGATCCGTCAAACCCTGCCGGCGGGGGATGCCGGCACACCAAGGAGAGAGCCCATGTTGAAGAAACTCATGCTTGCCGCCGCCGCTGTCGGCCTCACCGCCAGCACAGCATTCGCCCACGTCACATTGGAGAAGAACGAGGCCCCGGTCGGCTCGACCTACAAGGCCGTGCTGCGCGTGCCCCATGGCTGCGAGGGCAAGTCGACCAATGTCGTGCGGGTGAAGCTGCCGCAAGGCTACTACGCCGTGAAGCCGATGCCGAAGCCGGGCTGGACGCTGGCGAAGGTGATCGGGAAGTACGAGAAGCCCTACAACAACCACGGCACGGAGATGACCGAGGGCGTCACCGAGGTCGTGTGGAGCGGCGGCAAGCTGCTCGACGATGAGTATGACGAGTTCGTTGTGCGCGGCTCGCTCGGCGCGGACCTTGAAGTCGGCAGTACACTTCACTTCCTGGTCGTACAGGAATGCCCTGATGGGGCTGCGGAACGCTGGATCGAGATTCCGGCCGAAGGCCAGTCGGTCGACGATCTCGAAATGCCTGCGCCCGGCCTCAAGCTGCTCGAAAAGACCGGCGGCCATTGATCGACCGACGGCGGCGCATCGTTGCGGTGCGCTGCCGTCGGGCATTGGAGGAACGACATGACGCCTGCATTCCCGCTTCGCCTGCATCGCTGTATCAGACTGCTGGCGCTCGCGATTCTCGCGACACTAATCCACGCGGGCGCGGCATGGGCGCATGCGTCGCTGAACGCGAGCCAACCGGCGGACGGCGCAGTGGTGGAGGCAGCGCCGCAGTCCTATTCGCTGACCTTCAGCGAGCCGGTCTCGCCGCTCTCGTTGCAGCTGGTGCAGCCGGATGGCTCGGCCGTCCAACTCGATCGCTTCGCGGTCAAGGGCAACAGCGTCGAGATAGAAGCCCCGCCAAACCTCGGCCGCGGCACGCATGTGCTGACTTGGCGCGCCGTATCGGCTGACGGTCATCCGGTCGGAGGCTCTGTCGTCTTCTCGATCGGCGAAGCGAGTGCGCAGGCGCCGGTCGTCGAGGAAGAAATCGACTGGACGGTGCGGGGCTGGCTGGGGACCAGCAAGGTCGCGCTCTATGTCGGCCTCTTCATCGGGATTGGCGGCGTCTTCGCCCGGCGCATTCTGATGCCCGATGCCGATGCCGCAGATCGCGTCATCATCATCGCTCTCGCTGTCGGCGCTATGGGCGCTATCGTCTCGCTCGGCTTCCAGGGACTGGACGCGCTCGGCGCTCAGGCCGGCCGCCTGGCAGAGCCGGTCATCTGGATGACGGGCTTCGGGACAAGTTACGGCCCTACTATCGTCACTGCCCTCATTGCCTTCTTGTTGGCGGGCGGCGCGCTCGCCCTGAACGGGTTTGCCGCGAAATTGGCCGCTCTTGCCGCATGGCTACTGGCCGGCATCGCCCTTGCGCTATCGGGCCATGCGAGCGCTGCCTCGCCGCAATGGCTGATGCGACCGGCGGTGTTCCTGCATGTCGTTGCCATCGCGATTTGGATCGGCGCGCTCGCCCCACTGGGGCTGGCCTTGCGCCACACTCGGCCCGGCGCACTCGAGGCGCTACGACGCTTCTCGCGCGCGATTCCGCTCATCGTCGCCGCGCTCATCCTGGCTGGCATCGTTCTGGCCGTGGTTCAGCTCCAGCAGCCGGCGGCGCTGCTCGATACCGCTTACGGGCAGGTCTTCCTTGTGAAACTGGCGCTGCTCGTCGGCCTGTTTCTGCTCGCCGCCGCCAATCGCTGGTTCCTGACCGCCCAGACCGAAGCCGGCGATACTTCCGCGACACGTCGTCTTGTACGCTCCATCGCGACGGAAACGCTCGTCGTTCTTCTGATCTTCGGCGTAGCGGCAGCATGGCGCTTCACACCACCGCCCCGCGCACTGGCCGCTGCCGCAGCCGCGCCAGCGGCGACGCATATTCATACCGCTCAGGTGATGGCGGATCTGGCCGTGACGCCCGGCCGCGCTGGTCCGGTCAGCGTGTCTGCCATGATCATGACAGGTGAGTTCGGACCCCTCGACGCGAAGGAAGTCACCTTCGTCTTCTCCAATCCGGACGCCGGCATCGAACCGTTCCGACGGAAGGCCGAGAAGCATGGAGACGGCACATGGCGGGTAGACGGCATTACCCTACCGCTGCCAGGCGCATGGACCGTGCGCGTCGACGTGCTGATCAGCGACTTCGAGATGGCAAAGCTCGAAGGCCGGATCGTGATCAGGCCCTGATGCGGACAAGCCGGCATGAGGCCGTACCACTTATATGAATCAGCACGGGCTTGCATCCCGCGCCATGTTCAGTTGGAAGTGGCGTCGGCAGCCTCTGGCACATAGATCATGCGGCCGTCGTTGAGCCGGTAGGTGATGCCGGCACGCACGCCTTCGCCCTCGCCGATCTTTCCGCTTGATTCGTAACGCGTCAGTTCCTGGCCGTCCTTGATGGTGATGCGCATGTCCTGCTCACCGGGGTTTTCTACCACGGTAACTTTTTGCGACGAGAACGGATTGAGCGGATTGGTGACGATGACGATCATCAATACGCCGATCACGACCAGGAACAGGTCGATCAGGTTGACCACCGAGAGGATCGGATCGTCGGCGTCGTCGTGATCTAGGAAGCGCATCAGCCGGTCTCCCTCGCACGCTCGACCGCGCGCAGTTCCTCGAGCAGCCAGCGACGGCGGATGGTCAGCACGAAGAAGGTGATGCTGGCGGCGACGAGCGCGAGGATCACGGCGGAGAAGGCGACGGCAAGGTTTTCGCCGACTGATTTCGCGTCGCCGCGGCTCAGGCCCAGAAGTGCTGGACCCATCGGGATCATGGTCGCGACCAGCCCCAGCATCGGCGCGGTTCGAGAGACGATCCGCAGCCATTCCAGCCGCTTCATGATCGAAAGTTCGATATCATCTGAATGAAGGCCCTCCGTGAGCGCGGTGCGACGGCTGCCGCGCCAGCGCTGCACGGCCTCGGCCAGAAACATGCCGAGCGCGACGAAAGCATAGGTAAGCGCCAGGCCGATCAGCAGCAGGATGGGAAAAAGGAAAAGGCGGGAGGCCTCATAGAGGCTGAATTCGAGACTGTTCATGGAAATCCGATGGAATGGTCAAGGGTTGCTGTGGCGGGCATTCGCGCGCCACTGAATGCCGGCGCCGAGCAGGATAAGGCCGAGCATGAGGGAGAGGGCGACCCACGGCCGCCAGTCGTCCTGTGGCTCGCTGGGAGACTGCACCTCTTCGAGCACCTGTCCCTGAACGGATTGCGCGGTGGCGGTGGAAGCAGTACTTGCATCCTCGGGTGCGTCGATCGGTGCTTGGGCATCGGCTTCTGTGGTGACGGCTGCAGCTAGACCGAAGCCCACTGCCATCTCCTCTACAAAGGCTTGCGTAGCATCCTTGCCGACATGCACCTCGTGCTGCGAGGCGAGCTCCTGCCAGCGTTCGACCAATTGCCGGCGGGTTTCCTCCGCAGCATCCCAATAACCCTTGCGGATCGCTTCGACCATGCGCTCCATGAGTTGGGCCTGCGCGGTCGGATTGTGCGCCTCGAAGAAAGCATTGATGTCGAGGTCGTGTGCATCCACCACATAGGTGTCGAACATGGCCTGCCACTGATCGGCCCGAACGGTCGAAGGATCGACGGCCTGCCAGCCGAAGAGGTTGTTGACGGCATTAAGCATTTCCAGCGTGCCGCCATAGCCTTCCGCCTTCATGCCTTCGATCCAGTGCGGATTGAGATAGCGCACGCGCATTTCGTCGGAGAGGAAGCGCGCCAGTGAGGTAGTTTTCGTCGTGGCCGCGTTGCGCAGGTCCGAGATGTAGAGGGACGGCGCCTTACCGTCGAGATGGCGGATCGCCAGCGACAGACCGCCGAGGAACTCGAACGGATGGTCGGTGGATAGCACGCCGTGCAGGTTGGACGAACGTGACATGATCGCCGCCTGTGAGCCTTTCAACTGCTCCGAGAAGAGATTGCCGGCCTGCGAAACGGTGCCCCACGTGTGCGCGCCATAGGCGAACTGCGTGCTCTCCAGGAAGCGTTCCGCCAGTGCTGAGTCGTCGTCCCAGGTGGTGGAAGCGAGCGCCATGTGCGGAAGGCCCGTGCCGTAGTTACCAGGCTCATTCGAGAAAATGCGCAAGCTGGCCTGTTCCCGAGCCTCCTTTCGCGAAAGCCCCCTTTCTTCCAGTATGGCGGCGATGCGGGCGCTGTTGGCGGCGATCGGATTGTTCTCCTCATCCAGCGCGGTGATGCGCTCGATGGCGTCGGCCAGAAGCCGCATGAAGCTGTCGAACTGGTCGCGATAGACGCTCGTCACCTGCACGACGGCATCGATGCGCGGCCGGCCGAGGTCTTTCGCCGGGACGATCTCAAGTTCACGCACGCGTCCGCCTTCATCCCAGACCGGCCGTAGCCCCAGCGCGTGCAGCACCTGCGCCTCGGTGACGCCGAGGTGGCGGATCGCTTCGGACGACCACAGGCTGAAAGCGATCTTCTGCGGGACGGCGCCGGCATTGTCCTCGCGGAACGCGGCAAGGAGCTGTTCGAAGGCTTCGCCGCCAGCCTCGAAAGCGGCCTTTGTCGGGATCCGGTCGGCCTCGAAGGCATACAAGTTCTTTCCGCTCTTCACGTCCGGATTGCGGATCGGGTCGCCGCCCGACCCCGGCGCGACGAAACGGCCTTCGAGCCCGGCGAGCAGCGCCTTGATCTCGCCCGGCGCGGAAAGGTTGGCGTCCAGCGCATCGGCGCGTTCCAGCAGTTCCTGCAACGGTTTGCCGAGCGCGGATCGATCCGCTCCCTCATGCAGATACTTCCGGAGGGTGACGAAGGGTGGTGTCTCCTTCAGCTTGCCGAAGTCGTCGACGAACAGTTCATCGCCGCCGCTGCCGACTTCTTCGTAGAAGGTCTGGCCGAGCTGCTGCATCACGGTCGCAAGCCGGTGGTCCGGGTCGGAAGAGTTCCCGAAATCGTGCAGGCCGAGCGGCATCGCCGTCCGGGCTAGCTCGTGCAGGTGATCGTGAAGGACGGAGAGAAAGGCATCGAAATCGGCCCGGGCGGCTTCCTCGCTCCAACCGAGATCGGCATTCATATTGGCGGCGACGGCAGCATCCGCGATCTCCTTCTCGGTCTTCTCGCGCACCGGGCCCTCGTCGAGCTGGACGTATTCGTGGACGAGATGGTGGATGTCGCGCAGCCCGTCATAAAGACCCGAGGGCGCGAAGGGCGGTGTCTGATGGCTGACGGTGACGGCGCGGCCGCGCCGCCTTGCCTGCAAGGCCTCGCCCACATTGTCCTGGATATAGGGATAGAAGACCGGAATGTCGCTGACCGCCAGGAACGGATCGTCGTCGGCCGCCAGCCCTCGGTCCTTGCCCGGCAGCCATTCCTGCGTGCCGTGCGTTCCGAGATGAATGATGGCGTCGGCCCCCGCTTGTTCGCGCAGATAGAGATAGGCGGCCAGGTAGAGATGGTCGGGCGGGGCGTATGTGTCATGATAATGGGCGCCAAGGATTTCGCCGCGCGGCATTTGCGGCATGATGATGAGCTTGCCGCGCTTCAGGCGCGGAATGATGAAGCTCGGCATGCCATCTACCTCCCGCACGGCCCAGTGCTTGCCTGGCTCGCCGCCATGGGAGAAGGCATGGCGCTTTGCCGGCGGCAGCGCGTTCACCCAACGCTCATAGTTGGCGACCGGGAAGGCTTCGGCGAGGTTGCGCTCGAGAAGGTCATCGAGCGGCACGGAGCGGTAGAGACCGCCGAGCATTGCCTGCGCGGCGTCGATCATCTCGTGCTCGGACAGGGGCGGCACGTCGTATCCGGCCCCGTCGAGCGCCCGCGTGATGTTCTCTATGCTCGCCGGCACGTTGAGGTTGGAAGCACCAAGGTTCTTCTCGCCGGCCGGATAGTTCCAGAATAGCATGGCAAGATGCTTGTCAGAGGCGGGCTTACGACGAAGCGCAACCAACTTCGTGAGCTTTCCGACGAGTGCATTGATCTGCCCGGACAGCGGAACCTCGGCGCCGTCCTCAACCGCCGTCAGCACCGTCGGGTCGATCATGCCCCAGCCTTCCGGTACCGCGAGAAAGACGGCGGTCGTACGAGCCGGAATGCCGGACGTTGCCGCCGCCCATTCCTTCACTCCGCCCTCACGAAAGCCGACAGTCTGGATAACGGGAATGTCGAGATCGAGGAACTCGGCGCTGCGCGCTTCGCCGTTCATCATGTGGGTGAGATTGACGAGCACGTCGAGCCGTGCGGGCCGCGCGATCTTCGACAGGCCCTCCGCGTCCCTGCTGTCGAACCAGAATATCACGGGTATCAGCCCGGCCGCTTCGGCACGCTCTACGAGCGCCTCCAGAAGTGTGGTCTGCATATCGCCGATCGCGCCGGAGCCGGTGACGAAACCCACCCGGCCCGCTGCGTTGCGCCAGCGGTCCTCGCCCCATGCGAGATAGGCATCGATCGTTTCGAAAACGTGCGGGG
This sequence comes from Falsochrobactrum ovis, assembly GCF_003259955.1. GTDB lineage: Bacteria > Pseudomonadota > Alphaproteobacteria > Rhizobiales > Rhizobiaceae > Brucella > Brucella ovis_A. Next base: position 3,150 of record NZ_QLMK01000017.1, on the reverse strand, counting down.
CGTCGGGGTGCCAGAAGCCGGTCTCGGGCGAGCGCTCGACCGGGGGTAGGGCGGACAGATCGCCGCCCTGCTTCCATGTCCGCACGCCCGTGAAGAAGTTGCGGAAATTCCGGACCCCGCCGGCGGCATAATAGGCCGCAAGCGTCCTGGCATCGGCGGACTCGACGGCGGTCGAGGCGGGCGGGCCGCCGCCGATCGTGATGCTGGCGACCCCGGAGGACGCAAGCCGGTCGCCCAGAGCCGTTCCCACCCGGGCGCGGTCGCCGGGACGCGGCACGTCGAGGATCACGAGATCGGCGTCCGCGAGCCATTCGTCGGGCGACGAGGCGGAGGTCTCGACATGGACGGAGTCGAGCCGCACACCGGCCTCGGCCGCGATCGGCTCCAGCGTGCGGAACTTCTCCGGCAGCACGAAACTGCTCGTCAGGACTCTGACAAGTGGCCGGTCATCGAGCTTGGGGCTCTGCGCAAAGGCGGGCTGTGCCAGGAGCGCAAGAGCGATAAGGAAAAAGGCGACCACACGCATGCCTAGAACTTCGCCGTCAAGCCGAGGAAATAGTGCAGCCCCTCATCAGCGAAAGCATACTCCCCGTTCTCATCTGCAAGCCGCACATCGGTGATGTTCTCGACCCCGAACTGAAGCGTTGTATGTTCGTTGAAGGCGTAATCGCCATAGACCGAGACCATTGTATAGGCAGGCCGTTTCCCTCTCACATCGACGCCACGGATCGACTCGACATAATCCTGCGAGCCGACATAGTTTACGCGGAGCGAGGTGGTGAGATTTTCCAGCGGTGTCCAGGCGAGTGTCGCGTTGGCCGCATGGCGCGAGCGGTCCGGCAGCCGTTCCCCCGTCATTCTGTCGACTGGATCAAGGAAAGTGTAGTTCGCATCGAGCCGCAGGTTCCACGGCAGTTCGACGCCGCCGCCGATTTCGACACCGCGAATGCGCGCCTTGTTGATGTTCCGATAGGTCCATTCCGGCCGCGGCCCAGTACCAGGACGGCCACCGCAATTGACCACGCAGCTTGCCTGAATGAGGTTCTCGAGATCGTTCTGGAAGATCATGGCGCGAGCCGACCAGATGTCCTGGCTGTACTCGAGACCGGCTTCGAAGGAGAGGTTCGTTTCGGGCTTGAGATCCGGATTGCCGACGATGTCGAAAGCGCCGCCACCGCCTACGGCCCGGTAATCAGGCGAGAGTTGCTTGAGCGTCGGCGCCTTGAAGCCCGTGCCGACGCCTGCCTTGAATGTCAGAGCATCGTTGAAATGATGCAGCAGATAGGCTCGCGGGCTCGCATGCCATCCGAAATCCACATGATGGTCGAACCGGCTGCCGACCACCAGCTCCCAGCGATCGCCGAAGGCAATCTCATCCTGGATGAAGGTGGCGTAGTGCATCTGCTCCGCGCTTCCCGCGCCGTTGACAGTCGGATCCTTCAACCGCTCCTGCCGTACCTCGCCGCCGATCGTGAACTTGTGTCCCTCGAAGGGTGAGAAGCTGACCTGTCCATCGCCCACCGTGTCGATGAACTTGTGCGGTCCCGACGCCGGGGCACCGTCGCTCCGCCGGTTCTCGCGGTCCAGGATCGAACTGTAGAGGCGCACGCGGCTGCTGCCCCAATCCCAATTACCTTCATGCGAAAGCGAGACGCGCTGCCGCCAGATGTCGTTCTCCGAGCGGTAGTAGGTCGGGAAGGCGCCCGAGCCCTGATTGCCGCTCCAGCGCTCCTCGAAACCGGCACCGTAGGACAGGTCGATGCGCTGGCGCTCGTCCGGCGTCCAGGTCAATGTCGCATTGCCCATGAACGCCTTCTCGTCGCCAAGGGACGAGACGCGCTCATTGCTAGGCGATGCCAGTTCGGTGCGTCCCTTGAAGGCACCCCAGACATTCAGGCCAAGCACGCCAGGAATGATGGTACCACCGGCATAACCGGAAAAATTGTAGCCGTTGCCGCCGAGACCGTGCTCGGTGAGCGCTCCGAAAGTCGAAAACGAGCCGCGCCATTCGTCGGTTGCGCGGCGCGTGATGATGTTGACCACCCCGCCCAGCGCCTCCGAACCATAGAGCGAGGACATAGGACCACGCACCACCTCGATCCGCTCAATGGCTTCCGCCGGAACCCAACCCAGTTCGTAGTCGGAATGGGCGACGGCCGATGCCGAATTGCTAACCCGCATGCCATCGACCAGCACCAGGCTATGGTCCGGCTGCATGCCGCGAATGGAAATGCCGCGTCGTCCGAGTCCGATGCCGGTGAGCTGCACCCCGGGTGTGCTCTCGATGGCGCTGGCGAGATCGCGGACCGGCCGTTCGCGCAGTTCCTCGCCGGTCACCACCGTCACACTTGCCGGTGCGTCCTTCAGGAATCGCTCGCCAGAAGTTGCGGTGATCACGATCGGATCAAGCATGGTGGTGGTTTCGTTGGCCGACTGCGCAAAACCTGTCGCGGGAAGGGATACGGAAGCAGCAAGAAGGAGCGAGCGGGGTTGCAAAAGGCGGTGACAGTTCATCATTGACCCCTTGATGTTATGTCGAGAGCATGCAGTTTGCGGCGATATGTTATAACATAACTACACTCGAGAGTAACGTTATGCAAGGTCGGATGAGTGAATTTTCACAAGAGCAGCGACGCGCGCGAGTTGTCGCCGGAGGCCTGATTTCAACCAGGCTTGTTACCGATCTGTGGGCTAACTGACGTTCACCTGTATGCGGAATCTCGTCGTGGCTGTCCGCTTCCCGCCTTTTTGTATAGGGTCATCACCCTCTATGAACCGCGATGAGCTGCCAGAAGAGATCATGTGCCGTCCTTAAGAAATGCTGCTATATCTCTACTTCAAGCGATTGTCGGTATCGGTAGTTGCAGGCCCCCGCAACCATCTTTACTTGCGAAGACCCCGCCCTCGAGGCGGGGTTTTGCGTTTGTACAGAAATCGTAAGGATTCCAGCGAGATCGCCCTGAACGTCGATTTCCACTTTGCCCGCGACCGGCGTCAGCACAATCTGATCTACATGTTATAATCATCCTTCCATGCTTTGATCTCGGTGCGTGCCTGAGAGTCTAACCGAAAATTAAGTTGAGCGATTTCATGGGTTTATGATTCTCTGTGGTTTACCAAGACTACGGAGGATCAGATGGCCTGGACTGA
>NZ_QLMK01000016.1 GCF_003259955.1 Falsochrobactrum ovis | reverse complement strand
GAAGCTTTCGATGCATGGAAAATTGCGGCCTGTTTCGCCTGAATATCTACGAGCCACGGGCCTTTCCGGTCAGAGAAACTTAACGTGACAACACCATCAGATGTCTTTTGCCAAACGAAGCCCATCATAAATGGCAGCATGAGTGTTGCGCGCAGCGACAGCATCACCAATCCTGAAAAGCTGGAACTTCCCTTCGGGATTGCGCACCACCGATTGTGCCTCGCCTGCTAGCAATTGCTCATAAGAAATTTCGCCACCGTTTGAAGATAATGGCTTGAGTTCGAAATATAACTCATCCAGTGGGATCGTTCCGTGATTGACCACAACTTGGTCGACCACCCGCTGTTGCGCAATCCCGCCATAATCACTGCCAATATGTGCAATCAGTTGATTACCGCTCTTCTCCACGGCTTCGAGACTGAAAGTAACCGTGAAAGTCACATCATGTTTTTGCAAAGAGCGCATATAAGGCACGAGATTCATAGCCATGATCTCCGGCGCAAAAGAGCGGTCGGGTGTCATTATTTCCACCTTCGCGCCAGCCTGTGCTGCAACCTCAGCAGCTTGTAGTCCCGAATGATCACCAGCATCATCAAATATGAGTATATTTGCGCCGGGTTTCACATCGCCAGAGATAAGATCCCATGTTGATATAACGTGCTCATTGCCCCGGGTGAGAATCTCCGTATGCGGCAGACCACCAGTTGCGATAATCACTACATCGGGGTTGAGTGCCTGCACAGTTTCGGCTTCAGCCCATGTATTGAAATGAAAAACCACACCATATTTTTCACATTGTGCCATGCGCCAATCAATAATGCTGATCATCTCGCGACGACGTTCATTCTGAGCGGTTAGACGAATTTGACCTCCAGCATGAGGTGCTGCTTCCAGAACGATGATCTCATGTCCTCGTTCCGCTGCCACACGCGCTGCCTCAAGTCCTGCAGGGCCAGCTCCAACCACTACAACTTTCTTGCGTTTCGTTGTTTTTTCCACAATATGCGGCATGGTTAGCTCACGCCCAGTTGCAGCATTATGAATGCAATAGGCCGCACCGCCTTGGTAAATTCGATCAAGACAATAATTCGCTCCCACACAGGGTCGAATATCGTCCTCTCGCTTTTCGATAATTTTGCGCACAATATGCGGATCGGTCATATGGGCACGAGTCATGCCCACCATATCGACCTTGCCGGAAGCTATTGCATGACGTGCTGTGGCAACATCCTGAATCTTGGCCGCATGGAAAGTAGGGAAATTGGTGGCCGCGCGGATCTCTCCCGCATAATCCAAATGCGGCGCACTCGCCATCCCTTGGATAGGTATCAGATCAGTCAAGCCAGCGTCCGTATCAATATGACCACGAACGACATTAAGATAGTCAATCAACCCACTATCCCGAAGACGACGGGAAATTTCCATTCCCTCATTTCTGTCCGTACCGCCAGGAAGGCATTCATCGGCCGTATAACGAACGCCCAGAATAAAATCATCGCCTACCCGCTCGCGCATAGCCCGGAAAACATCGAAGCAAAAACGCATGCGGTTTTCCAGCGAGCCACCATAGGGGCTATCCATCTCATTGGTCAGAGGTGATGTGAACTGGTCGATAAGATGACCATACGCTTCCAGCTCCACACCATCCATTCCGCCTGCCTTCATGCGCTCGGCAGCATCGGCAAAATCTTTAATGACGCGCTCAATATCCCAATCTTCAATTTTTTTCGGAAATGCGCGGTGCGCACGTTCACGATGATGCGATGGCGAAACAACTGGCAGCCAATCGGCCTTGTCCCAGCGTGTGCGTCGGCCAAGATGGGTGAGTTGGATCATAATGGCGGAACCGGCTTCATGCACGGCATCTGTCATTTCTCTGATCCACGGAACAATCTCGTCTTTATACGCCAGAAGATTGTTAAAAACCGGAGGACTATCACGAGACACCGCCGCAGAACCCGCCGTCATCGTAAGGGCCACACCGCCTTTTGCGCGCTCTACAGTATAGGCACGATAAGTCTCTTTGGGCATGCCGTCCTCTGGATAGGCAGGCTCATGAGCGGTGACGATAATTCTGTTTTTAAAAGTCAGGTGCTTGAGTTTGAAAGGTTGTAACAGCGGATCATTCGACATGCCAAAGTTCCCATTTATGGATATTTTGGGACACGCTAGGTCCAAATGTACACAACTGTCAACAATGAAAACAGCACGGATTACTAAATCGACATGCCTGTACATTTCCTCTTGTAATGTGAATTAAATTTTGGTTAGGTTTTAAATTATGGAGCAGACAATGCACGATAGCGGATGGAGAGGATCGGCAGAGGGGTGGCTTGAAGCAGCCTACCAAACCTTGCTCGAATCGGGGGTTGATTCCGTTAAAATCCTCCCGCTTGCAAAAAAGCTTAATCTTTCACGCACGAGCTTTTATTGGTTCTTCAAAGACCGTGAAGAACTGCTTGATGCGCTGATCGCTCAGTGGCGCGATAAAAATACTGGCGCTCTGATCAAACGCACTGAAGCCTATGCCGAGTCAATTGCTGAGGCTATGCTGAATGTTTTTGACTGTTGGATAGATAAAGATCTCTTCGATTCCCGGTTTGAATTTTCCGTTCGAAGCTGGGCTCTTCAGTCCGACACCCTGCTGGAAGAAGTTCGCAAAGCTGATCATCTGAGGCTGGAAGCAATCAAGCGGATGTTCGAACGTTTTGGGGAATCTGAACTGACCTCAGATGTCAGGGCACGAACCACTTATCTGGTCCAGATTGGCTATATTTCGATGCAGGCGGAAGAAGATTTGCCCACCCGCATGAGACGCATACCCGAATATATCAGGATTTATACAGGCCAGTCGCCTGAACAACGGGAGTTGGACCGTTTCTACTCAAGACACGGATACACGCCAGCTTAAAAGAAGACAAAAGGGAGGTTCCGTTGGCAGGTGCAGAAAAAATAGGAATTGTTGGCGGGGCCGGCTGGCTGGGAAAAGCAATTGCTTCAGCGATGCTTGAAGCCAACCTGATCAACCCTTCCAATCTCACATTATCATTCCGAAGCAATAAATATGACGGTCTTAACGGGGTTAACTGGACCCAAAACAATCAAAATCTAGCAGATAATTCTGATGTCATCATCATTTCCGTTCGACCAGAAGTTTGGCCTTCAATCTCCCTTGATGCCAAAGGCAAATTAGTCATCTCGGTAATGGCTGGCATTGGTATAAACGCGCTCGTAGAACGCCACAATACCAATCGTGTTGTGCGTGCCTTACCGAATGCCGCAGCTGAAATACAAAAATCCTTCACAGTTTGGTACGCAAGCGATCAGCTCAATGACAATGATCGTGCATTGGTAAGAGCAATTTTTGACGCATGCGGCACTAAGGATGAGGCGAAAGATGAGCGTGAAATCGACTATTTCACTGCACTGACGGGGTCAGGCCCAGCCTTCCCCGCCCTTTTAGCCGAAGCCATGACCAAACACGCGATTGAATTCGGCATCTCCCCAAAGCGCGCCAATAAAGCGGCTCGCGCGGTCATAATGGGTGCGGCGGGTCTTCTGGAAAAGAATAACCAAACAGCGGCCGAAATTCTCAACAGCTTCATGGAATATCAAGGAACCACAGCGGCAGCATTGGAAACCATGCGCGCGGAAGGCTTCGATAAAGCCGTAGCGAGCGGAATTTCATCAGGCTTTTCGAAAGCTTTAACCATGGGGCAAAACTCATAACTTTCAGCGAACGGTTATAAGCGGCGTCCGTTTGCATAAATTTGCCGCAAAGAAGGGAACAAAATGAAAAATCTTCTCGCATCTACTTGCCTAATCTTCGGACTAATCGGCAGCGTCTCGTCATCCCATGCCGATGAGTGCGGTACGGTTAAAATCGCCAGCATGAACTGGGCTTCCGCAGAGCTACTTGCCAATGTTGATAATTTCATTCTCCAAAATGGTTATGATTGTGATTCCAGCATAGTATTGGGAGATACTGTTCCCACTCTCACTTCAATGGCAGAAAAAGGCCAACCAGATATCGCACCCGAGGCTTGGGACAGTCTTGTTCCGCCTGCTACGGTGAAAAATATCGAAGAAGGCAAGCTGCGTATCGCAGGCCGAGGCTTCGTAGATGGTGGAATTCAGGGAATGTATGTTCCTAAATTCATCGTGGATGAGAACCCGGAAATCAAAACAATCGCCGATGCTGTCAAGCGTCCCGATCTTTTTCCCAATCCAGAAGACCCCTCCCGTGGAGCATGGTCAGCAGGACAGCAAGGCTGGGGTGGCACAATCATCGCCTCCCAATATTATAAAGCATATAATGCCGAGGATGCAGGATTTGATCTTATCGATACGGGATCAGCAGCCGGTCATGATGGCTCTATAATTAACGCTTATGAACGAGGCCGAGGCTGGATAGGCTATTATTGGGAACCAACAGCGCTGCTCGGTAAATATGAAATGGTGCGCCTGCCCTCAGGGGTCGAGTACGATGATGAAGAATGGCAGCGCTGCAACAAAGTAGAAAATTGCCCTGATCCTAAGCCAAATGAATGGCCCGCGGATATCGTCAATACCATTGTGACCGACAAGTTCGCTTCAAATGCTGGCCCTGCCTACGAATATATTCAAGCTCGATCATGGCCGAATGCGACAGTCAACAAAATGCTGGCTTGGATGGCCGATAATCAGGCTACCGGCGAGGACGGCGCCCGCGAATTTCTGAAAACTTATCCGGAGATTTGGACCAAATGGGTCTCTCCAGAAGTCGCGGAAAAGGTGAAAGCCGCGCTGTAAAACGGCTGCAATAATCACGACATGGCGCAACTTCATACGCAAAAACCGGGAAAGGATGCCAGCATCTTTACCCGGCTAAGCAGGAGTGCGCCATTTGAAACAGTCCGCAAATGGCTGCGCATGTCGGCCAAATTAAAAGGGGAGCCAAATGGACTGGTTTTACCGATTTCCACACATGGATGACGATTCACTACGCACGCTAAAGCAAACCATTGACGGTGGGTTTCGTAATTTTACCCGTGCCTATGGGGGAATGATCGAAGACTTCTTCATCCCGCTCCAAAAGTTTCTGCTCATCTCTGAACGCTTTATGACTCAGACGCCGTGGCCCATCATTATTGCTATCATTATGGCCATAGCCTGGGGCGCGAGCAGAAGCGCCAAGGTTGTTCTTGGAGCAATGACCATTCTGTTACTTATCGGCTATTTCGATATGTGGCAGGACGCGATGCGCACTATATCAATGATTTTTGTCTGCACGGTTCTTTCAATTATTATCGGGTTGCCAATCGGAATATTAATGGCACGATCAGACCGGCTGCAACGGATCATTAACCCTATTCTCGACATTATGCAGACTATGCCAAGCTTCGTCTACTTGATCCCTGTCGTCATGTTGCTTGGAATCGGGCGCGTACCTGGCCTCATCGCGGTTGTGATCTATGCCATTCCGCCAATTATTCGACTGACCAATCTCGGCATCCGTCTTGTAGACAGGGATGTGCTTGAAGCAGCCGATGCTTTTGGCTCCTCTGGCATGCAGAAATTATTTAAAGTTCAACTGCCGCTTGCCGTTCCCACGATAATGGCCGGCATCAATCAAACCATAATGATGGCACTCGCAATGGTAGTAATTGCATCAATGATTGGCGTTCAGGGACTAGGACAGCCAGTACTCAAAGCAATTGCAAACCAATATTTCACACTCGGCGTTTTCAATGGACTGGCAATCGTAGGTATCGCTGTCATTTTCGACCGCGTCAGCCAAGCTTATGGCAAAAGACTACAAAAGCATCAGGAGATCCTTCATGGCTGATCAAGGTGTTGACGGGATCCGCATTCGAAATCTGTATAAAATATTCGGTCCCGATGCGGTCAAACACGTGGAAGCCGTCCAAAATGGCCTCTCAAAGGCGGAACTGAACGATCGGTTCGGACATATTCTGGGGTTAAAGAATATCAATATCGATATGCCAGCAGGCTCTATCCAGGTCATTATGGGTCTTTCAGGTTCTGGCAAATCCACGCTGATCAGGCACATCAACCGCCTTATTGATCCAACCGTCGGTGAAGTTATTGTTGACGGAGTAGATGTCGTGAAAATGAGCGATGCCGAACTTCGTAAATTTCGTCGGCATCAAACAGCAATGGTGTTTCAGAAGTTTGCGCTTCTACCGCATCGCAATGTCCTTGATAACACTCTTTACGGGCTGGAAATACAAGGCGTCCCCCGTGCCAGCGCTGTCGAGATTGCCATGCGTTGGATCGAACGGGTGGGCTTGGCTGGCTTTGAAAAGAAATATCCAAACCAGCTTTCAGGCGGTATGCAACAACGCGTGGGGCTTGCTCGCGCGTTGGCGAATGACGCACCGGTTCTACTAATGGATGAAGCCTATTCTGCGCTCGACCCTTTAATTCGGATGGATATGCAATCGGTACTTCTTGATCTCCAACAAGAAATTCGCAAAACAATTGTATTCATTACACATGATCTGGATGAAGCACTTCGGCTGGGTGATCAGATCGCCATTTTACGTGATGGCGAAGTCATTCAACAGGGAACGAGACAGGATATCGTTCTGCGCCCGGCCGATGATTATGTGGCTAATTTCGTTAAAGAAGTGAACCGTGGCCGCGTAATCCAAGTCGATTCCATTATGCATGATCACGATGGGCAAGAACTCATAGGCGATGCCAGTATTGCCGCTGGCACGACCATTGAAGAAGCCATCAAAATTCTTGCGCATGGCGAATACGGCAAACTTGTAATCATCAATGAAGCTGGAGCTCCAATCGGACAGGTCGATCTTAAAACGCTTGCAGCCGCAACGGTCTCATCACACTGATGCAAGGGTAGAACCCGCGCTAACTTTCTTGAAAGGCTGTTTTTATTTGTGTGAAAACGGTGGATGAGGCCTCATTTTCGATTTTTTCAGCATTCAATGCGGCCCCCTCCACTATCATTGAGCCATACTCCGCCGGTTCAATGTCGGAATGCGATAACCGAACCGTCCAAGACGAGTGCCACGATCAATATTATTGAATTTTAACGGAGAAGTTCAGGCGTGCGCTGATCACCGGCTCAGATTATAACAGTCCGGAAAGTTGGATGAACTGCCGCGGCCCTATTCAAACTAAACATATCCATGCTGCCGCCTGACGCTGCCAGCTATTACTCGTAACGTAAACCTCAGCCGGTAAAGCTTCGATGCGGAATTACCGCCAGGCGACAGTTTCATGAGTAATGAGATTTCCTCTAGCAGAGAAAACAGCAGCCCCGTTTCGTTGTATCGTCTCAATATCAAAGCCGCTTATGTTTGCCTGCCAAGACAGATAATTTGGAAGCATATTCGATCCGCCGACCCTTTAAAAATATGTCGCGACTTGCTGGCTCCTGTGCGAACGGTTAGCGGCGTTGTTAATTGATACGGTTGCCGCTGGCCGGATCGAACAAATGGATTCGTTCGCCGGAGACACTAAGGGAAACTACCTCTCCCGCTGAAAGCGGCATTTCGCTATCAACGACAGCCATCAATTTCTCGTGCCCGACTTCAAACACAACATGTGTTTGTGCGCCGGTTGGTTCGATCAGGCGCACTTTCGCGGGAATGCCGCCTTCGCTCCGAACTTCCAAGTGTTCAGGGCGCACACCCAACACAACTTTTCCCCTTTTATTGATGTCGCTATTGCTTATTTCTAATTTCGAACCGTCCTTCAGGCGAATTGTAACGTCCGCCGAACCATCCTCAACTGTCGCGTCAAGGAAGTTCATGGCTGGCGTACCGATGAAGCCGGCAACAAAAACATTGGCAGGCTTATGGTAAAGCTCCATTGGCGTGCCTTGTTGCTCGATCCGCCCTTTGTTCAGCACAACAACTCTATCGGCCAATGTCATCGCCTCAATCTGATCATGCGTGACATAGATCGAAGTGATTTTCACCTTCTGGTGTAATTCCTTGATCTCTGCGCGCATCAGGACGCGCAATTTCGCATCCAAATTGGAAAGCGGCTCGTCAAACAGAAAGACTGACGGCTTTCGAACAATCGCACGGCCCATTGCGACACGCTGGCGCTGTCCTCCCGATAATTGATGCGGTTTGCGCTCCAATAGAGAAGTGAGATCCAGCATCCGCGCAGCTTCACCCACCCGTTCCCTTATTTCCGCTTTTGGTCGGCCCGCAAGTTGCAGATTGAAGGCTATATTGTCGAAAACCGACATATGCGGATAAAGCGCATAATTTTGAAAGACCATGGCCACGTCGCGTTCGCTTGGATTGGCGCGATTCACATTCCTATCGCCGATGAACAAATCTCCGGAAGTTATTTGTTCAAGACCGGCGATCATCCGAAGCAAGGTCGACTTGCCGCATCCAGAAGGTCCGACGATTGCAACAAATTCGGCATCCGCTATAGATAAATCAATGCATGGAATGACTTCGACCTTGCCATAGGTCTTGTGAATTGAACGAAGCTCAACCGAGGCCATAATGTCACCCTTTCTGCTGATTGGTCGGTGATGGCTGCCGCCCAGCGACGAGTACAGCGAGATCGGGTCGGTCGGTTGTCAATTGTCCGATTGGCTTGTTGAACCAATGTTCCAGCTCGGCCTCAGTATTGGGCACCCAGCATCCTAATCTCGGTGTGCCGACCTCCGCTACACATTGATCCAATACGGTCTCCAGTAGGCTCTTTTCAAAAGCCAAAACCGTGGCAACATCGTTGGCACGTTTGAGCACTTTTTCAAATCCTCCGAAGAACTCCGCCGAGCGCCGATCTATCGACATCAGCAACTGTTGATCTGGAAACTTCATACGGACGTCTTCCAATACTTCAGGAATGAAGCAAGTCAGGAAGACGCGATCTAATATATCGCGCTCGCTGGCGAGCGCGATAATCTTCTCCGGCATACCGGGATATGGATTCCCACGCTCATCAATCTTAATCTCCAGTTCGAGCTCAAGATTGGTGGGTGCGAAGATATCTAAAACATCGGCCAAGGTAGGTATGGTTTGGCCGCGACTATCGTTCAGGAGAATTTTTCCAAGCGCTTCCGCACTATGCCGCTGAACCGGGCCTTGGCCAGTGGTGGTGCGATCAAGCAGCGGGTCGTGGATCACAACAGGCACACCATCGGAACTCAGATGAATATCCAGTTCCACACCGTCAACACCCAAAGCAAGCAGGTTCTGGAAACCAGCTATGCTATTTTCGGCCCATAGATTGCGCCCGCCTCGGTGACCAATGATCTTCACCATTTCGATATTCTCCAGTTGTTCACTATTTACCGCTATCCACCAGCCCTATCATGAACCATCGCTGCATGATGAGGATCACCAGCACTGGCGGAAGCATGGTCCAAAGTGAGGCGTTCATCAGAAGATGCCATGTCGGGAGGCCGTCCGCCTGTGGCATGACCTGTTTCAAGCCCACAACCGCGGTTGCCATATTGGGATCGGTCGTCATCAACAATGGCCACAGATACTGGTTCCAGCCCATCAGGAAGAGTATTATGGACAGCGCCACAATATTTGATCGCGATAATGGCAGCAGAATCCGGAAGAAGAATTGCATCGGCTGGGCGCCATCAATTCGCGCTGCTTCACATAGATCATCCGGTATCGTCAAAAAAAACTGTCTGAATAAGAATGTGGCGGTTGCAGAGGCAATAATTGGCAGGATAAGCCCCGGATAGGTATTCACCATATTCCAATTCAACTCGACCGAAATACCGAGCCAGGCAAAGATGATGTTTAACGGCAGCGCCATATTGGCCGCGGATTCATAAGTTGGGACAATGCGCACCTCAATGGGTAGCATCAGCGATATAAATATCAGCCAAAAAGCGGTCATTCGGAATGGAAAGCGAAAATAAGTGACCGCAAATGCAGCAACTACCGACAAAACCAGTTTTCCGACCGTTATGCCTAGTGCCACAATAAACGTGTTCAACAAAAGTCGTCCGAAATTAACGGTTGTCAAAACTTCCAGCGAATTGGCAAAGAACTGATCGCCCGGTAGCCAACTCATGGGAACCTTCAACACATCTTGCTGGCTTAAGGACCCCGTGACCACTACGAAATAAAGCGGCAGGCAAATTAAAACAATGCCGATTATAAGCACCGTGTGGCAAACGACATCAAGGATTGGTGTCCGTTCATTCATGGCTTTACACCGAATAGTTTACACGCCGCTCGATCAGACGAAATTGCGTAAATGTGAGAGCGAGAGCGAGTATCATCAAGATAACTGATTGCGCAGCCGATGAACCTATGTCCAGATTGACGAAGCCATCTTGATATACTTTGTAGACAAGGATCGAAGTTGTCCCTGCCGGTCCGCCCCGCGTGGTGGCATCGATGATCGCAAAAGTGTCAAAGAGACCGTAAACGAAATTGATAACGATCAGAAAGAAAAGCGTCGGAGCGATCATCGGCAGGGAAATGCGATGGAAACGCCGAAGCGGCCCAGCACCATCGATAGCCGCAGACTCCAGGATCGAACGAGGTACAGCCAATAGTGCCGCGACAAGAAAGATGTAATTGTAGCAGATGTGTTTCCAAGACGCCGCGACAATGATTAAGATCATTGCGTCTGTGGTGTTCCTGGTGGGATCCCAACCAATGCCGAGCATGTGCAACATGTGAGCGACGGGACCAACACGGGGGTTAAACAGAAATGCCAGCATGATACCTGCAACAGCAGGAGCAATTGCATAGGGAAGCAGCAGGATCGTGCGATAAGCGCCCCGAGCGCGGATGACGTGATTGGTCGCAAAGGCAAACACCAACGCGATTGACAATGTGATCGCGTTCTGCGCCAGCGTGAACCAAAGTGTCATTTTGGCAGACATCCAATAGGATGGGCTCGAGAGCAGCGCCGCAAAGTTTGAAAACCCTACCCACTGTACCGAGCCGCCAAACGGATCATTCAGTTGAAACGCCTGGATGAGAGCCCTGAATGAGGGAATAAAGAAAAAGAACAGCAAGACCAGCAATTGTGGGGCCAGCAATAGAACGGGCGTTTTCCATTCTCGAAAATGAGCGCGTTTCAGGCCACTTTCCTGTCGCTCCCCTTTCGGGGAGCGCAGGCGGAACGCGCTTCTGCGTTGTAAGCTTACCACCTTACTTTCCTGCGTTTAGCTTTTCAAAGCGACGGAGCACTTCGTTGCCCCGCGTGACAGCAGAATCCAAGGCCTCTTGCGCCGGCTTCTGACCCAAAACAGCGGCCATTACCTCTTCCATAATGAAGACATTGGCTTGATTGGAATTACCGAAGCGGAAGCCCAGCGAGTTGTCGGAATTTGGCTTGCGCATAAGCTGTTCAATTGCAATAGCGCGAGTGGGATGTTTTTCGAAGTAACCTTCTTCTTTAAGTGCTTCATACGCCGTCGTTGTGACGGGGACATAACCGGTGTTTTTGCTCCACCACACTTGAGTTTCCGGCTTAGCTAGAAAATCGAAAAACGCAGCGGCGCCTTTATACTCTTCGTCCGAATGACCCTTCATTGCCCACAAAGCACCGCCACCAATAACACTATTATGCGCGGTACGGTCCTTTTCATGAGGAAGAAATGTTGCATTCCAGGGAAACTGCGCTGAAGCTTCAACCGCTGCATGGGATGCCGTTGACGCTATGATTGTCGAGCAAGTGCCCGAGGTGAATAGCTGGACCGGCTGTATTCCCTGCCCCGCGATTTCCATGACCCCACTCGAAACGAGATCGTGCATGCGCTCGACTTGACGTCCCAAAGATTTGTTGAAAACGAACTCAGTGTCGAGACCGTCAATGCCATTGCGCTTTGTTCCATAGGGAAAATCGTTCACGGCCGAGTAGTTTTCGAGAAAACTCCATTCGTAATCGCCGGGCAAAGACATTGCACATTTCGAAACACCCTTATCATGGATGGCGTGCAACTGCTGCGTTAATTCATCCCAATTATCAGACGGCGCTTCGTAGCCGGCTGCTTTGAAATGATCTTCATTATACCAAAGGATCGGCGTTGAAGAATTGAATGGCAGCGCCTGCAGCTTGCCTTGATCAGAGTAATAAGCTGCAACGGGCGCAATCACCGCGCTCCAGTCAATGGTGTAGCCTTCTTTCTCCATCAAGTCGGCGACAGGTATGACTGCTGAAGAGTTCAGCATGGTTAGAAACGCGCGTTCATTGGTCTGAACGATGACAGGCGCGCGCTTCGCACGATAGGCAGCGATCATCATATTGATGAGCTCTTCGTAATTGCCCTTGTGGACTGGGACAACCTCATACTCATCCTGAGATGCATTGAACTTTTCTGACAGCTCAGTCACGCGATCATTAAGGACGCCGCCCATTGCATGCCAAAATTCGATCTGCGTTTTCGCCTCGGCCGTCATACTGGTAAGCATTGAGCAGCCCAGCATCAAAGAAGCCACCAAAAGACGCTTCATTGTACCCTCCCCTATCGATCAAGTGCTTTTGTTTCGAGCATAGGCTCTGACATCGGTTTGTCCAGCCTATAATTTAAAGATGACAGAAATATAAATTATGCCGAATATTGTAGAATATTCACCGCCCATGTGTTTAAGCGCCGTTGCTGTCGAATGGGTTCGCGCTTATCATAAGCTCATGATATAATCATTTACTCATGAGCGTATGATGGATACCAACCCGACGAATTCCCCTCCACTCGCTTTCGATCTCGTTATTTTTGACTGTGATGGCGTATTGGTCGACAGTGAAATCATCAGCTGCGGTGCCGTGGCTGAGGTGCTGACGAGGCACGGCGTGCCGACGGAGCTTGATGATGCCTTGCGCAGTTTTCTGGGGCGCCCAGCGTCGGTGGTGACAGATGCGTTTACCCAACAAACCAAAAAGCCCGTTCCTGACACCTTTGTTTCAAGCTGGCGGGAGCATCTTTTCGCACGTTTCGAACGGGAATTGGTTGCGGTCAAAGGAATCCGTTCGGCAATTGAAGCTATTCCGCTTCCTCGCTGTGTAGCATCATCAAGTGACGAGGAGCGGCTTCAAATTTCATTGGGGCAGACAGGTCTGCTGGCGTTATTTGAGGGTAATATCTTCAGCACAACAATGGTAAAAAACGGCAAACCCGCTCCTGACCTCTTTCTTTTTGCGGCGAGACAAATGGGCGCAACTGCGTCGCGATGCGTTGTCATTGAGGATAGCCCTAGCGGCGTGAAAGCGGCGAAAGCTGCGGGAATGACAACCATCGGATTTACCGGCGGTAGCCATTTTTCGGTAGTAGACAATACTGAATCATTGCATCATGCCGGTGCGGATTACATTTTAAAGGATGCTGCCGAACTGCCATCCTTACTAAGAGAAATTTCCGACTATGGCCGATAATGACAAACCGAGACTGGACGACGCCGCTAGGGCGGGATGGCTTTATTATATATCCGGCAAGACCCAAGACGAAATCGCCCAAATGCTAGGTGTTTCCCGTCCGACAGCGCAGCGACTTGTTTCGCAATGTCGGTCTGAAGGACTGATTACATTTCGCATGAACCACCCGATTGCAAACTGCGTGGAGCTTGCAGAAAGGCTGTCGGAGAAATTTGATCTGGCTTACTGCGATATTGTCCCCTCGGATGGAGCATGGCCCGAGGGATCAACGACGGTCCCTGAAGCCGCAGCGGTCTTTATAGAACGACAACTGCGATCCAGAACTGCCATCGTAATGGCGCTTGGCACGGGGCGCACAATGCGTGCAAGCGTCCAGCGTGTTTCTCCACTTAACGGTTCCGCCCATCGTCTAGTATCCTTGGTGGGGCATATAGGTATTAACGGATCGGCAAGCCCTTTCGATGCTTTGATCAAACTGTCGGAAACGGTCAATGCGCAGCACTTCCCTCTTCTGCTGCCACTTTATCTTTCGTCAGCGCAAGAAAGAGATGCGTTGCTAGGAATTGAACCGGTACGGCGCGTCCATGAACTGGCATCAACCGCCGACCTTTGGCTAACGGGTATCAGCGATTTGGCAGCAGATTCGTCCCTCGCTAAAGAAGGTTTTCTCTCGCGCGATGAGCTTTTTGAACTCAATAGGCTCGGCGGTATTGGCGAAATTTGCGGCTGGGCATTCGATATCGACGGGAAGATCATCGAAAGCCCCACAAATTTGCGTATCACCAGTGTCTCGCCACAGATAAATGTCAGCAGGCAGCGTATCTGTGTGGCTTCAGGCGAACGGAAAGTGCAGCCATTATTGTCTGCGCTACGCGGGCAGCTCATCAACGGCCTCATTACCGATGAAGATACCGCAATGAAACTGATAAATGGATAATTACGCGCCCTTTATCGGAAGTGATAATATAGCCGCTTCAGTTCTTATTCTTTTCCTTAAGCTCCCTGCCCTACTCCTCTCTCACGCAAAATGCCTTTGCCATCAGATCAATCCCAATGCGCGGCACTATATTCTGGAGATTAGAGATAACGTAAATTTAGGAAAAAAGTAAATTGGTTGAATATATTATAGAAACAATTCAAGATATACGATCCTATTCATGGTTATGCTTATGAATCCATAAATGAGACAAACAATTATAGGCTTCGATTCAGCTTGGGCCGATAATTCACCCGGCGGCATCTGCTCCTTAACTCTTGATAAGGGGAAAATCGTTGAATTTCTCAAGCCACGGCTTGTGAGGTTTTCGGACGCTGCATTGTTTGTTCAAACCGCAAAAAACCACTCGGCCTACGTTTTAATTGCACTGGATCAACCAACCCTTGTGCCTAACAGTTCCGGCATTCGGCCCGTAGAGCGAGTGGCAGGAGCTATAGTAAATCGTATTGGCGGAGGTGTTCAGCCTACAAACACGTCTAAAGTCTCAATGTTCGGCAGAAGTGCTCCAATATGGAGCTTTCTCGATACAATAAACGCGAGAGAAAACCCGGTAGTAGCGAGAAACGCAAACCAAGGTGTTTTTCTTATAGAAGTATTTCCCGCGCTAGCATTACCAAGTTTGATTCCTGAAATTTGGCAGCGAAAACGAGCAGCGAAATACAACCCCGTTGCTCGAAATTTTTCCCCTTTGGACTGGAAACTGGTCACAGCTGGGATGGCCGATCTTGCCAAAAAACATGGTTTGGTTGAAATTGCGGAGACGATGAGCGCACTTAACAATATTCCTGCACCGCGAAAAGGCGATCAGGACAAGCTTGATGCAGTCATTAGTCTGATGATTGGTTATATTTGGCGTTATGGCGATCCGGAAAAATCAATCGTCATAGGCGATGAATATAGCGGCTACATGGTAGCCCCCGCGTCATCGGAAATTAAAAAACACCTCAAGGCTCCCGCAGACCGCTTACAGGTCGCTTATAATCGAGACTTTGCGCAAGATGCTTTACGTCCGGCCCCAGAGGCAATTACCGATCCAGAGCCCCATATCATTGCAACGGTACTGGAGTGTAAAGAAACAATCATTTCATCCAAAGTGACAGAGCGTCGCCAGTGTCCAGAATGCGGACATAGATTTTCTGGTAAGGGCTGGGGCGGCATTGACGCCTACTGGAGAGCGCACCATCAGGATATTCTGAGATATGAAGATGCCTGGCCTCTCATCCGTAAAGGACTGAAACCCTCCGATTTAAAGCATCAAAAATGAGGCAATTATTGTTTATTCGTCGGATATAGGGTCACGTGCCTCTATAGCCAACGGCAGCATGTTAACCTCTCGCTTAACACGCCATCAATCGTACTAATTTTGGCAATAAATCGGTCTGTCCATTGATGTGACTGACAAAGCCCACCTCAACACACGCACGGTTCTAATGCATCCTCTTAAGCTTGCCTTAAGTTCCGCAGGCGAATTTGGCATAATTATACAAAAGGAGCTTGGCCATGAACGACTGGCACGACCGTGCAACCGTCCGTCTTTCCACCGCTAGATGTATTCCATCGCCCGCTATGAACCGGCGGGCCGTTTTAACTGGATTGACCGCACTAATTGGCGCAGGGCTCGCCACACGCGTCCGCGCTGATGATCTTTCTGCCGAGATGATCCTCAATGACCCCGATGCGCCAGTCGGCGGCAACTCCAAGGGCGATCTGACGATCGTGTCATTCTTCGACTATAATTGCCCATTCTGCAAACGTACGGTTGACCCGTTGAACGCTGTTCTCGCCTCCGACGGCAAAATTCGTCATGTCTACAAAGATTGGCCGATCCTCACTAAATCCTCGATATATGGCGCGAAGCTCGCTCTTGCCGCCAAATATCAAGGGCGCTATGAGGACGCATATTCGGCGCTGATGCGTATTGACGGGTCTCGCGTTCCGGAAAGCCGGATGCGGCAGGAACTGCAACGTGCGAAGTTTGATGTAAAGCGTCTGGAAGCGGATGCAAAACGACATGATAGCAAAATCACCACTCTTCTTCAGCGCAATAACGCACAAGCGGAAGGGCTAGGTCTGCGCGGCACGCCGGTTTTCCTGATCGGGCAGTTTCTTGTCGCTTCAGCGCTTGATGAAGATGGATTCAGGCAGGTCGTTAAGGATGCGCGCGAAAGCTCCTAATATCATTACAGAATATTATAAACAGCCTAAGTGAGACTATGCTCCGTATGACCGCCCTGCGACTTATTATAGGTTTCTTTCTTACATTTTGGTCAGTTTCAACTTCCGCTCAGCCACAAGATCTACTGAAAGCCGAAGAAGCCTTTCGGTTATCAGTAGAGCGCGCGGCGGACGATAATATTGAGTTTCATTGGCAAATCGCGGACGATTATTATCTTTATCGCGATCATATTGAAGCCAAAAGCGCCGATACAGGCGAAATAGTCGATCTTCATACGGATGCAGGGACCGTGGAAAACGACATCAATTTCGGGCCATCCGAAGTCTATTACCTTCAGGCCACTGCTCGCCTGAGTTCTGGCGCACCAGACAGGATTACCGTTACTTATCAAGGCTGCAAGAAAAACTCGATCTGCTATCCGCCGATGACAGTTACCTTGGATACGAAGAGCTTAGAGCTTTCCGATCCTATTGTCGGTTTTGCTGTTGCGGCCTCCTCGTCGACTGCTGCCGATAATACAGAAACCGCTAGCTTCACACTTGCCGAAGAGTCGCAAAATGGCGGGATGATCGGGACGCTGTTGGCAAGCGGCGGTACTGTCTGGGTGGTTGTCAGCTTCCTTGCCTTCGGAGTGCTCCTCGCCTTCACGCCATGCGTATTGCCAATGTATCCGATCCTAAGCGCGACATTGGCGCGAGAGGGCGAGGTACTGTCCGCGCGGCGAGGGTTTGTACTGTCTTCGTCTTATGTACTCGCTATGGCCAGCGCGTTTGGTCTCCTTGGGATCGTTGCCGCCCAGTCGGGTCAAAATCTGCAAATAGTGCTGCAATCGCCCTATGCGATCAGCGCAGTCGCGATTCTGTTTGTCGTGCTGGCGGCCTCGATGTTCGGTCTGTTCGAATTGCAACTACCAAGCGCTTGGGTCAACAAGTTGGCGGGCGTCTCAACCGGCAGGCGGGGATCAGTCGGGGGAGCCGCTGGTATGGGCTTTCTTTCCGCGCTGATAGTTGGTCCGTGCGTAACCGCACCACTGGCTGCGGCATTGCTTTATATCACTCAGACCGGAGATGCCTGGCTGGGAGCCGCGGCCTTGTTTGCGCTCGGCCTTGGACAGGGAATTCCTTTGATCGCATTCGGAACCATTGGTAGCCAGGCGATACCACGGGCTGGCGCATGGATGGTGCAGGTCAAATATGTGTTCGGCTTTGTTTTTCTCGGCGCAGCCATTTGGATGATCGGGCGAATTTTACCACCACCGGCCACGCTTGCGCTTTGGTCAATTCTGCTGTTGATGGCAGCCGTGTTCATCGGCGTTGCTGACCCGTTAAAGGAAGGCGCAGAAGCCGGACCACGATTTCGTAAGGCTGCGGGGCTTGCGCTCTCGCTCATGAGCGTGATTTTAGCAATCGGCGCGGCTTCTGGTGGTAGCGACCCGCTGCGACCGCTTGCGCATCTAAGCGTCGGGGCAGGAAGCTCGTTGCCACAGATCACCAATGCCAAGATGACTTTCCAGGACGTCCGTTCGATGCCAGAACTTACAAATGCAATCGCCTCCGCGGATGGACGCCCGACATTTGTTTATTTTACTGCCGATTGGTGCGTCATCTGCAAATCGATCGAGCGTGACGTGTTTTCGAAAACTGATGTCATTGCCGGACTTGATGATTTCCACCGCATCAGGGTCGACCTGACCAAGCTTGATGAGGCCAATCAAAAGATAATGCGCGATATGGGCGTCGTCGGTCCGCCAACCATGATCTTCTTTGATGCTAAATCAAACGAAGCGAGCGGATCGCGGTTGATCGGGGATGTGACAATGGACACGTTGAAGACCTCTCTCGAACTGGCGAGGCGCTGATATGAATGCTGTAGCCATTGGCCCACTCATTTTTGCACCCGATCGCCTTGCCGCTATCTTGGCGATCATCGCTTTCCTGTTTTTCAGCGAGATCCTTGCACGAAAAGTCGATCGCCGCTTCTCATCCTGGGCTCGGGACACGTTGTTGGTTTTCATTGTTGGCGCTCGCGCAGGCCATGTGATCCAACACGCCGATAGTTTCCTGGCCGAGCCGCTGCGGGCTCTCTATATTTGGCAAGGCGGCTTTATGATCGAGGCTGGCATCGTGGTGGCGCTGGCTTATACGCTTTTCCGCTTTCGGCGCGAATTACGCCTTGCATTATGGGCGGCGTTGCCGACAATTATTTCCGCTTATATTGCTTTCTTTATTTTGCAACTGACCGCAGGCACGCCAGCCATACCGCTGCCTTCAGGAAAAATGTTCCACACACTCGCGGGCGAGCCATTTCAGCCTGATACGCTTGCAGGCGAACCAATTGTTATTAATCTCTGGGCCAGTTGGTGTCCGCCCTGTCGGCGCGAAATGCCAATGATGGCAGACGTTGCCGCAAGCACTGACGATGCTCGGCTTGTTTTCGTCAATCAGGGCGAAGGTGCGGAGATTATCAGGGATTATCTGGCGGCAGAAGAGCTTGAGCTAAATCCTGTGCTCGACACCCTTGGCGAATTCGGACGGCACTATGAGGTTTCCGGCCTGCCCGCGACATTTTTTATTGGCCGCGACGGCAAATTGCGATCCATTCACGTGGGTGAGATTTCGCGGGAAAAGCTGCTTTCTGGAATTCAAATGATCGCTAAGGAAAAGTGAGCATCAGAATGAGATAAGCGGTGCTAAAGAGCAGGTTCTTTGCACACAAGGCCTGCTCGGCAAGCTGTTTAAAACAAGCCTGCCTCGGCGACTAAGGCGATAGTATTTTATCTTATTAAGTTTTGGCTTTTGAAAGAACTCCGCCTCGTGCGGAGTTTTTCCACGTTGGAAACTCCGAGATATAATTATATGAGCGACGGCAGAACTCATGCAAATAAAGTGAACGCTGAGCCAAAACAGATATAGTGTCTAAGGAGACTACCAGGCTGGCAAAAGCCTATTAAATTGAGCTAACTCTGCCATTATGTTGAACTTTGAATAAACTGTGGCTTTCACAACAAATACGGCATCGCGCTCAAGCGCAAAAGGGCTCCTGATGAACGAAATTTATGTTTCAGTCGATGAAGAACAAGAGCGCGCGCGGGTCGCTTGGCTCTATTTTATCGGAGGGCAAACACAGCAGGAAATCGCGCAGCGCTTGAACATAACCCGTCTCAAGGTCAACAAAACCATTCGTCAGGTTCGGGAATCCGGACAGATACAAATTGAGGTAAGTCTCCCGCTTATTGATTGCATTGAGCTAGCCGACCGAATTTCCGCCAGATATGGGCTTATTGGCGCAATGGTTGTGCCCGATCTCGATGATTATCTTGAGCAAAAGCGAGTTATAGGGGAAGCGGCTGCAAAATTAGCGGGTGAATTGATTTCAGGAAAAGATCTTGGAATTGGGGTTGCATCCGGACGCACGCTAAGCTTTGCCGCCCGCTCAATTCGCGCCCGACCTAAGGCTGAGAGTTGGGTGGTCGGCCTCACCGGGGGAATTACAAGCGGTTCGGTAACAAATACGTTTGAAGTTGCCACCGATTTCGCTCGCTTGCTCGGTATTGAATGCCATTATTTGACCGCTCCTATTTATTGCGCCAACCGGGAAAGTCGCAATGCGCTATTATTAAGTGATGAGCTTACTGATGTGCTCGCCCGAGCAGAAATTGCTGATATCGGTTTGATGTCTTGCAGTTCGATAAATTCAGATACGTCTTTGACCAATATTCGCGTTGTGAAAGATAATCTCGATACATTGCTCAGTCTTGGCGCTGTGGGCGAACTTCTTGGTTATTTTCTTGATGCTCATGGCAATCTTGTCGATCATTTTTTGAACACGTCAACCATCGCTCTACCGCTTGATAAGCTAAAACTTAAGCCAACTTCAATTCTGGTTTCTGGCGGTAACGAAAAAATACCGATTATCAGATCTATTTTGCGCGGAGGTTATGTTAACCGCCTCGTTACAAATGAAAGCGTGGCCCGCGCACTGCTGCAGGGGCCACGCTGATTTTAAGTGGAATTTTTTTCGTCAGGCTTTGTTCTGAAGCGATTGCGCCATAGCGCGCAAAGTAACAAAGGTCGATGCAGCCCCGGGGTCGATATGACCAATCGATCGCTCACCGAGCTTAGCGGAGCGGCCGCGGCGAGATTCCATTGCCGCTGTTGCATTCATACCCGCTTCAGCACCGTCACGCGCTGCAATCAACACTTCGAGTGTTGATTTGCCGTTGCGTGCCGCTTCACTGGCAGCGGCGACCGCTGGAACCCAAGCATCGATCATGGTTTTGTCGCCAGGCTCGGCACGACCACGATCACGAATACCCTGACTTGCAGCAGATAGCCATTCGGCCATTCCATTGCCGTCTAAATTTAGGCGATTACTGACCGCAGATCCTGCACGCAAGAACGCAGTTGCGTAAAGTGGACCAGATGAAGCTCCGACAGCGTCCAGAAATGCTTTCGCCATCCGTTTGCAGATCGCCTCGATAGTATCATCGGCCTGTTCATCGGCCAATGCGCTCTGAACCGCTTTCCAGCCAATTTCCATAGTGATGCCGTGGTCACCGTCGCCAATTACTCCATCAAGTTCGGAAAGCCAGTTCTTTTCGGCGATGATATGGTTGCCGACATTCATCATCATCGCCTTGAAAACAGCAGGCGACACGTCGCCCTCAGTTATCAGATCACGCGGAGCATCTGATACAGTTTCTGCGGCTTCGGCCTGACGCGTTGACTTGCGCTGGCTCGCTGGCTCTCGCTCGCCCGGTTCGACAGCGCCAACCGTAAGCGCAGGCGTGCGGCAAGGGTGATCTAATAGCTTTTGTAAGGTTGCATCGAGTTTCATCAGCGTGACAGACGCGCCAGCCATTTCGAGCGAAGTTGCATATTCGCCCACCCACGAAGCGTGAATTTCTACATTACGACCATCGAGAATTTGCTTCACGCGACGGAAAATCAGATAAAGCTCAATTTGAGAAGTCGCGCCCAGTCCGTTTACCAAAACTGCGACCCGGTCGCCATCTTTCAATGCCAATTCTTCGACAATTGGTGCCATGAGTTGGTCGGTGACCTCGTCCGCCGGGGCAAGCTTTTGGCGACGAATACCCGGCTCGCCATGCAGGCCCATGCCGATTTCCATCTCGTCATCACCAATGGTGAAATTGGGCTTGCCTGTGTGAGGAAGCGAACACGGGCTAAGCGCCACCCCCATGGAGCGGGTTGCTTCATTGGCAGCTTGGGCAAGCGCTTCAACACGTGGCAATGGTTCGCCAATATCAGCCGCAGCACCTGCAATTTTGAATACAAAAAAGTCGCCCGCAATGCCCCGGCGTTCAGATTTGCGGTCTAGCGGAGCTGACGCCACGTCATCCGCCACAGCAACATGGCGAACATCCATTCCTGCTTGTGCAAGCTCTTCTGCAGCCATAGTGAAATTGAGCACGTCACCGGTGTAATTGCCGTAGAGCATTAATACGCCGGCGCCGCCATCGGCTGCTCGTGCTGCTTCAGCAATATGTGCCGGAGACGGTGAAGCAAAGACATTGCCCACCGCAGCGGCATCCGCCAGCCCGCGCCCAACATAGCCTGCAAAAGCTGGCTCATGACCGGACCCGCCGCCCACAACAATACCGACCTTACCATCGCGTGGGCCATCCACGGCAACAACTGCGCGGCCCGTCTCACCTTCAACACGCAGCATATCGGGATGTGCGCCAACCATGCCTTCAATCAT
This sequence comes from Falsochrobactrum ovis, assembly GCF_003259955.1. Lineage (GTDB taxonomy): Bacteria > Pseudomonadota > Alphaproteobacteria > Rhizobiales > Rhizobiaceae > Brucella > Brucella ovis_A. The sequence continues at coordinate 26,440 of NZ_QLMK01000016.1, read as the reverse complement.
TTCTGCAATGATATTTTCAGGCGAATTTATCAGCTTTTTTGTTTTCACTTGTTCATTCATTTTTTGTTCTCCCAGGTCCCCAATAAGGTCCCAATGGCGCTCAATTCACTGTGTTTCCCGTCGCAAATAACGACGAGATATGGAGTCGAACGAAATAGCCAGGACGACAATCGCTCCAGAGACAATGCCTTGCCAGTAAGGCGAGACGCCAAACAGAACGATAATGTTTTCAATGATTGCGATAATGCCCGCGCCAAAAATTGCGCCGATAGGGCTACCGATACCGCCTGTTGTGGCGACACCACCAATGACAGAGGCAGCAATTGGAGCCAGAACCCAGCCATCGCCAATAGAAGGTTGTGCGGTGCCCAAACGAGCAACCATCAGTACGCCCGCCAGTCCGGAAATCGCCCCGGCAACGCCAAACACCAGCAAACGCACACGGTCAACCCTGATGCCGAGCATACGCGCACCGTCACGATTATTACCAATCGCGTACATATAGCGACCAAATGGGGTTTTCAGCATTACGAAAGTAGCAACAAGGAGAGCCACAAACATAATGATGAATGGCACAGGAATGCCAAAGAGATCACCACGCCCAAGATATTGGACATCCCTTGGGATTCCGGTGATTGCCACACCTCGCGTGAGTACCAGATTAGCGCCGCCAAAAATCCCGGCCGTACCAATGGTCAGAACAAGCGAGTGAAGGCGCAAGAAGGTAACGAGAAAGCCATTGAACAGACCGAGCGCCAAACCCAGCAAAATGGCCATCAGCATGGCAGAATATGGTTCAAACCCCATACGAACCATCAAAATGCCCGATGCGACACCGCATAAACCGCCAATCACGCCGAGCGAAAGATCCAGTTCACCCAGCACCATGAGCATGGATTGGGCAATGGTGATCAGGCCTACAAATGCCAAACCACGCGCAACCACCGACAGGTTGTAAGGGGTTAGAAAATAAGGCGAGATGATTGCCGAAAGGGCAAAAATCACCAAAAGGGCAACGAACACACCGGCAAGCGGCGTGCGAATGAGATTGGAGAGGGGGTTAGTTGGCATCGGTTTTTACCTCTGTTCCAAAGATCGCGCCCACAAGAGTTTCATTGTTTGTGTCGCTGGTGGAAAATTCACCAGTTATGTGGCCGTTATGCATGGTAATGATGCGGCTCGCGCACTTTTGCAGTTCATTGAGTTCGGACGATACGAGAATGACGCCAACGCCTTCCTCAGCCAGATTTTTCATAATTCGGTAGATTTCGGACTTTGTCCTGATATCAATGCCTTTGGTTGGCTCATCAAAAATCAGAACACGAGGCCGGGTGGCCATAGCGCGCCCAATAATAGCTTTCTGTTGGTTGCCACCTGAAAGCTCCGAGATACGCTTGCCCATACCCGAAGTGCGAATGCCGTAATCATCAATGATTTTCTGAACAATATTGCGTTCGCGACGATTAGATACTCCGAACTTTCCGCTTGTTAGTTCCAGTATCGAAATGCCAATGTTTTCGCGTAGAGATAAAAGCGGCAGAATTCCGTGATGTTTACGCTCTTCTGAAAGATAGAGCATACCGTTGGAAACCGAGCTTGAAGTATCGTTGAGGTTCCAGCTTTTGCCTTCAACTGTCACCTCGCCGCCCTTAGACTTCAGAAAGCCGAAAATCGTTTGCATAACTTCCGAGCGTCCTGCGCCCACAAGCCCCGCAAAGCCGAGAATCTCACCCTTACGAAGATCGAAATTTATATTTTCAAAACGCGGGCCTGAAAGCCCGCGTACCTGCATGATAATGTCAGCAGTCGGGTGAGCAGGACGGAAATGTTCATCAAAGGAAAGATCGCGCCCAGACATGGCGCGGATGAGATCAGCCTCTGTAATATCGCTGATCTTGCCGCTATCGACCTTTGAGCCATTGCGCAATACCGTGTAATCATCACCAATTTGGAATACTTCTTCCATTTTGTGACTGATGAAAACGATAGCGTGATCTCGGTCGAGCAAACCTCGGATAACCCGGAAAACCCGTTCAACCTCCACTCTCGTCAATGAGGAAGTGGGCTCATCTAAAATGAGCACTTTCATCTGCTCATTCGTACAGGCGCGGGCGATCTGCAACAATTGCTGATCCGATACCGAAATATTAGCGACCAGATCGTCTGGTCTCGCCTCAATGCCAAAGCGCTCCAGATAGGACTTTGCCTCTTCCATGAGCGACTTGCGGTTAACAAGAAATCCGCCATGTCCGGTTCGGCTGAACGGCATGAAAAGATTTTCAGCAACGCTCATTTGCGGGAAGAGCGTTAGCTCCTGAGGCACATAGGCCACGTTCTTGTAAAGTTCGGGATCTGCAACCGGATCACGACCGTCGATAAGCACCTGACCGCGCGAAGCATTGTCAGTCCCGGTTAAGATTTTTACCAGTGTGGATTTTCCGGCACCATTCTCGCCGGCAAGAATATGAGTGCGGCCAAGTTCGATTTTCAGGTCAACGCCGTCAAGCGCAGTAACACCTGGAAAGTCACGACCTAACCCAACCGTTTCAAGATATGCCATGATGGACACCTTGGCTGCTGCCGTATGGGTCGGTTTCAATTGAACCATACAAGCATACGAAAAAATCGGAGCACGGGTAATCCCGTGCCCCAGCAACATTAAGTCGGGTGATTATTCGCCAATATTTTCCTTGGTGAGGAAAGCATTGCCTGTGTCGATGTAACCAGGAACCGGCGCGCCCGTTGCCTGTGCCCAAAGGGTCATAACCGACCAATATCCCTGCAATTCGGGCTGCGATGCTGACGAGCTATCAGCTACCCCGCTGCGGATCATGTCGAGCATTTCCGGCAGGTTATCCAGACCCACAAGGACCACTTCACCTTCCTTGCCAGCTTCAACGATTGCCTGACCAATGCCGATCGGACCGGCGGCATCGGACGCAACCCAGCCTTTCAGATTTGGATGCGCCTGCATGATCGCGGCAGCTTGCTGCTGTGCGATTTCGATACTGTCATTGTCGATGCCTTCGGCAACGACTTTGATGCCTGGATGCTCGGCAAATACTTCGCGATGGCATTCAGCACGAATTGAATGATTAGGTGCCGTCGGCACGCCCATCATAATTGCAACTTCGCCTTCGCCATCCAAAACTTCAACGAGACGACGCGCAGCTATTTTTGCCTGCTCACAAAAGTCGGAGCCGATATAGGTAATCGACATGCCCTCTGGTGGTACAGAGTCAAAAAGTACCAGCGGAATATCCTGCGACTGCGCTTCTTCCAAAGATGCGCGATTTCCTGATGGATCGAGCAAATCGAGCGCTAAACCATCAGGACGGGTAGCAATCGCACTATCAATAATCTGGTTTTGCTGAACAACATCCGCGCTTTGTGGGGCCGAATATATGATTTCGACATTCGCGCCGGTCTGGGCTTTCAAAGCTGCTGCAGCCTGCTGCGCACCTTCATTTACCTTGTCAAACCAGGGATGAACGACTTTCGGCACAATTACAAAACGATAGCTATCTTTTTTAATCGTACCGGGCGCATCCTGCGCCATTGCTGGCATCGGCAACAAAAATGCAGCGAGCGCCGCTGCTGTTGCAAGCTTCTTCATGGAACCCTCCCTTGGAAAACGGACCATCCATTTCCAAACAGCAATATTCAATTCGCTCCGGAAAGGTATACCTGGCCCATCCATTGCGACGGGGCTAAAATACAGATGTATTATCAAAATTACAAGAGTATAATTGGGATCAATAATAGCGAGTTCGATAGACCGCAGGTCGATCGATTAGCCTTGTCTTTGATGGTTTGATACCATCCGTAGATATGTTAAAGACGTTGAAACTCGCTCGGGCCTTATGAGAGGCTATCGAAGATAACGGGAAAAGGAGTAGAACTTTGACTTTGAAAGTTTATCTCTCCGGAGAAATTCATACCGACTGGCGCGATCAAATTATCGACGGCGCAAAAGGACTGGATGTCAGCTTCACAGGTCCGGTGACTGATCACGACGCGAGTGATGATTGCGGAGTTGCGATATTGGGCCGTGAGGACAGCAAATTCTGGCATGATCATAAAGGCGCTAAGATCAACGCTATCCGCACCCGGCACGGCATTGCTCAGGCTGATATTGTTGTGGTTCGGTTTGGCGAAAAATATCGCCAATGGAACGCCGCTTTTGACGCAGGCATAGCGTCGGCATTAGGAAAGTCGCTTATCGTGCTGCATGAAGCTGAGCATCAGCACGCTTTGAAAGAGATTGATGCGGCTGCTCTGGCTGTTGCGGAACGACCTGAACAAGTTGTTCAAATCCTTCGTTATGTTTTAACCGGAAGCCTGCCTGATCAAGCGTAAAATTGCGGTCTGATGTGACAACCCCTAACGTCAGTCAGGGGTTGCAGATTGGTTCAACGGACTTAGCAGCCGTTATAAGGAATTTATTAAATCAAACCGCCATTCACATGGATAACTTGACCCGTCACATAGGATGCATCCGGTGATATCAAGAATTCTATTACCGCAGCGACCTCGTCTGGCCTGCCGGTACGCTGCAATGGTATAAGATTTTTAAATTTATCAATTTTTTCCTGATCAACTCCGTCACTTGTGCCGGCTTCTTTATCAATATGCCCTGGCACAACACAGTTCACAGTGATCCCTTCCTTTGCGAATGTAATTGCTAGGCTGCGAACTGCAGTCTCAACGGCACCTTTGGACGCCGCTGACATAGGGAAAAGCGGCATATCATTGCGAAAGACATGCGCTGTGTAACTACCAAGCGCTACAATACGGCCGTTCGGCTGTTGATTGATCAATGGTCGTGCAGCCCTTGCCAAAGCAAATAGGCTAAACAGATTTCCACGGAAGGCATATTCGATATCGGCTTCTGTGCCTTCTTCAAAGCTTTTCAATAGCGGAAAACCGGCATTTGCCACAAGGATATTAAGGCGACCATAGGTTGTTTTAGCCAGTTCAACCAATGCTAACGGCGTGGCCGGATCGGCTAAATCACCAAGCAATGTCACGGCTTCCGCGCCTTTTGCGCGCAACTCAGCCGCAACACGCTCAAGCGCTTCGCCCGAGTGGCGAGCATGCAAAACAAATCCAACACCGGGCTGTGCCCGACGCCGAGCTAATGCCGCGCCAATACCGGACGAACTGCCAGTAATTAAAATAACCTGATCAACCATCTCTTCCCTCATATGATTATATATCTCTGTTGGCAGGGATTCTGCGTTTAGACCTTATCTTCAAAATGCCCGTCTGTTGCAAAATGACCACCTTGTAGAACTAATCCCGGGAAATCGTGCTCAGGGTAATCGGTGGTTTGCAAAATTTTATCACGATATACTTCAGAATTATCTTGCGGCTTGTAGCCTAAATGGCCAGCCTTACGATTATCCCAAATAGCTTGATCATTATTTGAGATACCCCAAACGATAGTATGCCCCACACGCGGCACAATCAGACAGCGCTCGATCAGACGCAATAAATCCGCATAGCTTTGCCACGTTGTCATCATGCGCCAATTCGTTGGCTCAGGAAAACAAGAACCGATCCGAATGGAAACAGATTCAAGTTTAAACTTGTCCCAATAATATTGCGCGAGCCCCTCGCCGAACACTTTGGAAACACCATAAAGGCTGTCAGGGCGGACGGGACAATCGGTTTCAAGCAGATCTAATCGATCATAAAACCCCACCGCATGTACGGAACTTGGCCATATAATACGCTTAACACCGTTTTGGCGCGCAGCTTCATAGACATTATAAAAGCCGATAATATTTCCATTCAAAATATTGTCGAAAGTGCTCTCGGTTGAAACGCCACCAAAGTGCAAAATCAGATCGGCATCCCGTGTAAGCTCTTTAACGGCGTCTTTGTCAGACAAGTTACACTCAAAAAGTTCTTCATTAGGCGCTGCTTCGCCTAAACTATCTAATGAGGAGACCCGCAAAATATTGCAGTATTTTGCGACATCTTTCCTCAAACGGCTGCCCAAAGCACCAGATGCGCCGGTTAAAACTATGCGATTATATTTCATTTTCACTTCAATCCGATAATGGTTCACACCAATTGAGCAACAGCCGTGCGCATATTGTTGAGCGCCGCTTCAAGTTTTTCCTGTGATAAAGCGAAAGATATGCGGAAGTAATTTTCCAGCCCGAACGCTCCGCCCGGCACCCCAGCAACCCCAGCCTGATCAAGCATATAGGCTGCAAAATCAGTACCATTGGTGATGACGTGTCCGGCAGGTGTGCGTTTACCCAATAATTCAGTAATTTCTGGAAAAGCGTAAAAAGCTCCGGATGGGGGCACCAGATTTAGACCAGGAATAGCTTCAAAACCGGCCACTGCAATTTCACGACGCTTCTGATATTCTTTCAAAGCCATTGCTGGAAAATCCTGCGGCCCCGTCAAAGCTGCGATGCTTGCTGCTTGTGAAATTGAACATGGATTGGACGTAATTTGCGATTGCAGCTTACCCATCGTCGAAATCAAACCGGCCGGACCTGCACCATAACCAATACGCCACCCTGTCATGGCGTAAGCTTTAGACACGCCATTTACGATGAGCATACGCTCATGCAAATTCGGACAAGCTTCTAAAAATGAGCAATATTTTTCGTCTGTATAGAGAATATGCTCGTAAATTTCGTCCGACATAATCAAGACATTGGGGTATTTCTCCAAAACTTCACCAAGTGCCACAAGCTCGTCGCGAGTATAGGTTGCACCTGATGGATTGGACGGTGAATTAATGAGTAGCCATCTGGTTTTGGGAGTCAAAGATGCGGCCAATTTTTCCGGTGTGAGTTTGAATTCTTCACTATATAAGCAAGGAATTACGACCGGCCTGCCACCTAAAAGCAACACCATATCAGTGTAGGAAACCCAATAAGGTGCCGGAACGATGACCTCGTCACCTTCATCTAATGTTGCAGCCAGCGCATTATAAATAACTTGTTTTGCGCCATTACCTACGGAAATTTGCTGTGGGGTAAAATTTAAACCATTTTCTGTTTTAAACTTATGGATTATTGCTGCCTTTAGCTCGGCTGTGCCATCTGGCGCGGTATATCGTGTATTTCCCTTACGCATAGCCTGATAGGCCGCTTCAATTATATGCTCCGGCGTATCAAAATCAGGCTCGCCTAGACTCATGTCAATGATATCGCGCCCCTGGGCTACCAATGTACGCGCTTTTACTGAAATCGTAATCGAGGGTGATGGTTTTATTTGCGCCACTCTAGCTGTCTGGTAATTCAAACTCATAGCGGTTCCCACTTATTGTAATGTGATAGTTTTAACTGCAAGGCCTACTACCCACATGATTATGCAGCTTAGGCAGCACAAAACCCATCTTGTATGATGACTTTTAGTTGTCGCTCGGCCAAAACTAGTAAGATAATAAGATTTAGTCAACAAGCTGCGCCGATAAAGCGCCATAATATCAGTACTCAAAACGCTTTTTTAAATTACCGCTTCCTGTTATTATACAACTGTGAACGACTCCAAACAGAAAGATTAACAATGAGGGATACGCGTAAACTTGCTCGTAAAGTAGCCGACACTCTGCAAGAGCAAATTGCCGCTGGAACATTAAAAGTCGGCGACAAATTGAAAAGTGAGCAGGAATTATGTGAACAATTTGCGGTCAGCCGCACCGTCATTCGCGAAGCAATTAGCACTTTAGTTGCCAAAGATCTTGTGCATACTCGTCATGGAGCAGGCTCTTATATCAAATCCGCCTCGCATCCATCATCGCTTTTATCTGCTCAAACACTTTCCGGCGGCATACATGAGGCCCTGAATATACTGGAGCTCAGAATCGCGGTTGAGATTGAATCCGCAGGATTAGCGGCGCTTCGGCGCACTACGCTGCAAGAAGAAGATATCCATCAGCAGCATCTTGCCTTTACGCGAGCAATCGAAGATGGCCAATCAACTGCGGTTCTGGATTTTGCGTTTCACCGCGCCATAGCTGTGGCTACAAACAACCCAGTTTACACTGAAATCATTGATAATTTAGGGCAAAGATCAATTCCAAGAACTCTGCTGGAAAATGACACCGGCACTTTAAGTCAGGGCTATCTCAATAAATTGCGCGACGAGCATCAAGCAATCATGTCTGCGATCACCGAAGGCGATCCAGAAGGTGCAAGGCAGGCAATGCGCCAACATCTAACAGCCAGCCAGCAACGCTATAGAAAACTTCGCTCTCAAATGTATTTATGATTGCAAAATAAAATAGATATTAATTCCAATATTTTACCCAGAAACAGGTCAAGAGGTCATACAAGTTTACAATCTTGTGTGTTGACTAAGGTAAATCTCTTCCATATTCTTTTTCAATCGGTTCGATTTTGTCGAGTTAAAAGACAAGCTTAACGATTAAAGGGGAGCCTTTTACCAGCAACTGAAAAATAATCAGATTGGTAAAATGGCATATGGGAGATCTATCAGATGAAGTACATGTCATTTATGTCAGTTGCTGCATTGGCGACGTCTATTTTTGTAAGTAGTGTCAGCGCTCAGACTATATTGCGTTCATCGGACACCCATCCGGATGGTTATCCAACCGTTGAGGGCGTGAAGCACTTTGGTGAACTATTCAATAAAGCTACCGATGGTCGTTATACGGTGGAAGTTTTTCACTCAGCCCAGCTGGGTGAAGAAAAGGACACAATCGAACAGACGAGATTTGGTGTGATTGATTTGAACCGCATATCAATCGGTTCCTTTGGCACACAAATTCCTGAGCTGACGGTTATGCAGCTCCCATTTGTTTTCCGCTCGGTCGACCATATGCATAAAGTTGTAGATGGTGAAATTGGCGACGAAATTCTTTCAAAATTTGAAGATCATGGTCTGATCGGCCTTACCTATTATGATGGTGGCGCGCGTTCTTTCTATAATACCAAACATCCGGCCACTAAATTGGAAGATTTCAAAGGTCTGAAATTCCGCGTTCAGCAGTCTGATATTTTCGTCGATATGGTCAATGCGATTGGCGCTAATGCCACTCCTATGCCTTATGGGGAAGTTTATTCTGGCTTGGAAACCGGGGTTATTGATGGCGCTGAAAACAATATACCGAGCTATGATACAGCCGGACACTTTGAAGTTGCTAAATACTTTACTGTCAACGAACATTTGATGCTTCCAGAAGTTCTGGTTATGGCTAAGTCATCTTGGGATAAATTATCCCCTGAAGATCAGACAGCTATTCGTAAAGCAGCAAAAGATTCTGTGGCAAAACAACGTGAGCTTTGGGCTGCGAAAGAAATTGAGTCGCGTAAGAAAGTCGAAGCCGCGGGCAGCCAGTTTGTAGAAATCGACAAAGAGCCCTTCATTGATGCAATGAAGCCTGTTTATGAAAAGCATCTCCAAGATCCAAAATTGCAAGATCTACTGAAGCGTATCCAGGCGGTTCAATAATCTGCACGGCCACAGCACTCAAACTGCTGTGGCCAAGTTCCGCCGGAGATTGATTATGAAAAAACGCTTGCTCGCCGCCAGTGTAATCTTGCGATATATTTCAACTATAGCGCTCTTTATATCAGCGATCGGCATGATGGCCATGACGATTATTGTTGGCTATCAAGTTTTCGCTCGTTTCATTTTGAATAATTCGCCCTCTTGGACGGAAGGCACATCTATACTTATTATGAGTTGGTTTATTTTTCTCGGCGCTGCAGTTGGCGTGCGTGAAAAATTCCATATGGGTTTTGATGTATTACTGTATTTCTTGCCTCAATCCGCAACCCCTTGGCTACGAAGCCTTTCAGATTTAGCGATTTTGATCTTTGGCTTAGGCATGTTCCACTATGGCTTACAGCTGACGGTTCAAACCTGGTCGGCTCGCGTTCCGGTTCTCGGTATTCCCACGGGCGTTACCTATCTACCGATCGTCGTAAGCGGCTTTCTTATCTGCCTTTTTATCTTAGAGCGCATTGCCTTACGTTTTGCCGGCGAGCCAGTGGATCAAATCAGCATAAACTCTGAAGTTGCGGAGTGATTTAGCGATGGAATATTTCATATTATTTGGGGTCTTTACCGGTCTCATGGTGATTGGCACGCCGATTGCATTTTGTTTGGGCTTAAGCAGCTTAGCCACTGTTGCCTATCTCGGATTGCCTCCACTGGTCGTCTTTCAACGCGTTTCTTCAGGTGTTTCTGTATTCACGCTTATGGCAATACCGTTTTTCATCTATGCGGGTGATCTGATGGTAAGAGGCGGAATTGCCGCTCGCGTGATTGCCTTTTCAAGCTCATTGATAGCCCATGTACGGGGCGGACTTGGGCAAGTTAATATTGCTGCCTCAACGTTGTTTGGAGGCATTTCAGGTTCAGCGGTTGCAGAAGCCGCAGCAGTCGGCGCCATTATGATCCCGCAAATGAAAGAACGCGGATATGGGGCCGATTATGCGGTCAATATCACATCCATGGCTGCTCTCATCGCGCTCTTATTGCCACCAAGCCACAATATGATCATCTACTCCATCTCAGGTGGCGGCAATATCTCTATCGCAGATTTATTTACTGCGGGCATTATACCAGGATTGCTATTAGCTGGCGCTTTGGCTCTCACTGCATATCTTGTTGCAATCAAACGCGGATATCCGACCGAGCCGTTTCAGGGCTTTCGAAAAGTTGGATATTATCTCCTATTATCAATACCAGGCCTGTTGTTGATCGCCATTATTTTTGGCGGCGTCCGCTCAGGGGTCTTCACCGCAACTGAAAGCTCTTGCATAGCAGTTATCTATGCATTTCTGGTCACCATTACAATTTATCGCACGATGAATTGGAGAGATTTTGTTGAGGCTACGGTTGGTGCAATCCGCACCACAGCTATGGTCCTTTTCATCATTGGTGCAGCGTCATCTTTCGGCTGGCTTATGGCTTATATGAAGGTGCCATTTTATCTGGTTGAAGCGATGCGCTCAGTGTCGGAAAATCCAATCATCGCCCTGCTTTTGATCAATTTCTTGCTTTTACTGCTCGGTACATTCATGGATATGGCGCCGCTACTGATCATCACTACACCTATTTTTCTGCCATTGGTGATCGCATTTGGTGTCGATCCTGTACACTTCGGTGTCATAATGATTTTGAACTTGGGGATTGGTCTGAACACGCCCCCATTGGGTGCTGTGCAATATGTCGCCGCGGCGGTTGGCAAAATAACTATCTGGGAGGCCATGCGCTCGATCTGGCCGTTTTATACAGCCGCGTTAATCGTGCTTGGTATGGTTACTTATATACCTGCGCTTTCTTTATGGCTGCCCAGTCTATTTAAATAATCAAAGCAAAGGTCGCCAAAGAATCTAGTAGAGGTCAATAGCAACAAACATGTTGATGTTGGCTTTACCAAATAATCAAAGTTCAAATCAGGGGAAGTCAATGCTAGCTGTTACGACCAGACAGGCCGTGAACCCGGAATATGCTAAAACATTAGATACGGCAGAATTACGCAAGCATTTCTTGGCTCAAAATATGTTTCGTGAAGGCGAAATAAATCTAATTTACACGCATTATGATCGCTTTGTCATTGGCGGTGCAGTTCCTAATGGTAACACACTGATTTTGGACAAAGTGGAAGAAACCAAAACTCCGAATTTTCTAGATCGACGTGAAATGGGTATTGTTAATATTGGCGAGACCGGATCCGTATCCGCGAATAATGAGACCTATATATTAAACCACGGTGACGTTCTTTATCTGGGCGCTGGCACCGGCCCAATAAGCCTCACAGGTCAGGGGCGTTTTTATATTACATCATGCCCGGCTCATCGTAGCCTTCCAAGCAAATTAATAACCGTTTCAGAAAGCAAAGAAGTAAAACTTGGCTCTACTGAAACATCAAATAAACGCACAATTAATCAATTTATCCATCCTTTGGTGATGGAAAGCTGTCAATTGGTGCTTGGTTACACGACGCTGGAAGAAGGCTCTGTATGGAACACTATTCCTGCTCATATCCACGACCGCAGAATGGAGGCCTATCTTTACTATGGCATGGCCAAAGAATCGCGCGTTCTCCATTTGATGGGTGAGCCGCAAGAAACCCGTCATCTTTTTGTCTCCAACGAGGAGGGAGTTCTTTCACCGCCCTGGTCAATCCATTCCGGCGCAGGAATTGGTTCTTACACATTCATCTGGGCTATGGCGGGGGATAATGTTGATTATACGGATATGGATTTCATTCAACCGGAAGATTTAATGTAATGGTCGTTTCTTCTAACAGGCTGTTTTCACTCGATAATCGGCAAATTATTGTCACTGGAGCCAATACCGGCCTAGGGCAAGGTATTGCGGTTGCATTGGCACAAGCTGGCGCAACGGTGATTTGTCTCGCTCGTTCTTCAATGTCTGAAACCGCTCAAATGATAAAAGAAACTGGCGGTAAAATGATAGAAGTTGAAGCCGATCTTTCCAATGCAAAAAATGCGCAGGCCATGTTGGATGATTGCTGGCAAAAATATGGGCCCATTGATGGCCTCATAAATAATGCCGGTATTATCAAAAGGGTGGATGCCATTGATTTTACAGAGGAGGATTGGGACAGTGTGATAGATATCAATCTTAAAACACTGTTTTTCCTCAGCCAGTCCTTTGGTCGTCAGCTTATCAAAGCCGGACGCAAAGGCCGGATAGTCAACATTGCTTCCCTGCTTAGCTTTCAAGGCGGCATCAGAGTGGCCAGCTATACGGCTTCGAAAAGCGGAGTGCTGGGTATTACTCGACTTTTAGCTAATGAATGGGCCGCTAAAGGTATCAATGTCAACGCCATAGCGCCGGGCTATATTGAAACCAATAACACGCAAGCCATCCGTGATGACCCGCATCGTTCTGCCGAAATTTTGGCGCGTATTCCGGTTGGTCGGTGGGGCAAACCGGCTGATATTGGTGGCACCGCGGTATTTTTAATGTCCGATGCTGCAAACTATATACATGGTGCCGTAATACCAGTCGATGGTGGTTGGTTAGCGAGGTGAATTATGTCTGTGAAACTATTTTCTCAACCTGATGAGACACCTTGGACAGACACAGGTGCGGGGACAAAGCGCCGTGTCCTCATCCATACAGATGAGCTAATGCAAGTTGAATTCAGCTTTGAAAAAGGAGCTGTCGGGGCTCTTCATTCACACCCGCATGTGCAGGTGAGCTATGTCGCAGAGGGCCGCTTTGAAGTTTCCATTGGCGGCGAGTTGCAAATCATGGAAAGCGGGGGCAGCTTTATAGTACCAAGCGGTGTTACCCATGGAGTAACTGCACTCGAAGCTGGACGTTTAATCGATGTCTTTACTCCCCTTCGAACTGATTTTCTAAACCAGTAAATAAAGATGGTAGTTTAAAATCACTATTTCCGCTTTGTAATTCTACCTGCAAAGTCGGCGTATTATCACGCATCATAGTGAAGAGAGCGAAAGAAAATTCGCATAGATTCTATGCTTAATTGCCAATCGCTCTCTCAGCCGATCCCACTAGCCTAGTGTAATCCTCATATTATGGGTTTAGGCCTTACTGACATATTCAAGCTTCAGATCACGCCGTTTTGCTTCTTCTGAACGATTGGACTGAGATCCATATCCGCCGCCACCCGGCAGTTTCAACACAAGCCGACGATCCGAAGGCACATGCTGGCGGCCTTTTGTTGCAAGTACGCTACCGTCATCAAGCAACACAGCACCCGGCGCGCCATCGCCGCCACCTTCTCTGCCGCGTGCGGGATTATCCACACGGTCAAACATTGCGTTAAAATAAAACTCGTGGCCTGCTGCCGGAGCAATTTCAACAATCTGACCCATGCCGCCTCTGAATTCGCCTGCGCCACCCGAGCCATCGCGTAATTCTTTACGCCAAAAAATGACAGGCCCCACATGTTCGGTAGCTTCGATCGACATTGATTGCACACCGCTTGGGAAAGCGGTTGCATGTAATCCATCTTGCAACGGCCGCGCGCCCATTCCGCCAGAATTAAACAGCAGAACCTCAGCCCTTCTGCCCCCATCTTGCGGCGCATTTTCACCCGTCAATGGCCGTACGCTGACATGCAAATTCCATAATGCACCCGAACCTTCGGCCGGCACCGAACCGGGTAACATTTTATGAACTGCGCCAAAAACCGCATCGGGCACCAAATGCCCTAATACGTGGCGCACAGATACCGGAGCTGGGCGCTGTGCGTTCAATATGCAATCGCTGGGCGCACTAATTCGGAATGGCAATAACGACGCATAATTATTAGGAATTTCTGGCGCAATTGCACATTTTATAGCGTAACAAGCATAGGCTGCGGAATAAATCAGCGGACAGTTGATTCCTTTAGGACTTGGGGCTGATGTCCCATCAAAATCAACAAGGATATGATCTTCGTTCACATCCAGCCGCACGGCAATATCAATCGGTGAATCGTAACCATCCACCCGCATAATATTATTGAAAGAACCTCGAGGCAGCGCTGTAATTCTTTCTATAGTAGCATCATAACTACGTTTGAAAATAAACTTGGCTAAATCTTCTAAATCCGCAAGTGCAAATTCATCCATCATCTCCATCAGGCGACGCTGGCCGATTTCATTACAGGCCGCGAGTGAATAAACGTCACCCACAACCTGATCGCTCTCCCGAACATTATTATGCAGTATATTAACGAGATCCTTGTTAACGACACCCCGTTCGGCAAATTTCATTATCGGGATAAAAATCCCTTCCTCATAGACTTCATTGGCATCTGGTCCAAAACCACGTCCGCCAACATCAACCACATGCGCTGTACAGGCAAAGAAACCGATAAGCTTGCCCTTACGGAAACTGGGCGAAACTACAGTGAAATCATGAAGATGCCCGGTGCCCTTCCAGGGATCATTGGTTATATAGACATCACCTTCATAGATATTCTCAACACCGATATCGCGGATGAAATGGCCTACCGCTTCGGCCATAGCATTCACATGGCCCGGGGTACCGGTCACAGCCTGTGCAATCATTTGGCCGCTTTGATTAAAAACACCTGCGGATAAATCGCCCGATTCTCGCACGCTGGTGCTAAATGCCGCGCGGATCAGGGTTAAAGCCTGCTCCTCGACAACTGAAATCAGCCGGTTCCACATGATTTGCATGTGAACATCAGAGACTGCGTTGTTTACCATATCATGCCCCCATTAATTTTGATTTTGTTTACGCACGAGCAGGCTGCCATCTGGCTGCATCACGGCCTCACGGCTGGCGGTAATAATAGTCGACGTTTCGCGCTCGGTAATAATTGCCGGACCTGGGATAAAGTCGCCGGATTGCATCGCGCTGCGAGCGATGATCGATGCCTCTAGGAAGCGGCCTAAATGTGCATCAAACAATTGGCGGGTAGTTTCCGCTGTCGCTCGCTGTTTCTTTGCCACTTTTTCACGTGGCTGCGGCATGATTAGTTTGGAGGTTGCGCGTAGCGACCAGCTGACGATTTCGATATCCAAACCGTCAATAATCCGTCCGAACATATGTGTATAAGCATCATCAAAAAGCGCTTTAATGTGCGTAACATCTGCAGGCGAATAATCGCGCACCTCAATGGTAACAGGCACTTCCCAACCTTGCCCCACATAGCGCATATAGGCGGTGCATTCTAAATCCAGCTCGGCATCGGGCGCGCCTTGTCTGACAAAAGAAACCGCCTCATCGACAAGACTGCGAATGATATGATTTGCTGTGTCTGCGTTAAAGTCGCTCAGCTTACAATAAGCACTACGCACACTTTCATAACCGAATGGCGCACGCAAAAAACCAATGGCTGAACCCACACCGGCCCCCGGTGGAATGATCAGTTCATCAATAGCTAGTTTTTCACATAAACGTGCTGCATGGAGTGGTGCTGCGCCGCCAAAAGCGATCATGGTGAATTCAGATAATTCTTCGCCGCTTTCAACCGCATGCATACGCGCCGCATTGCTCATACTCTCATCAACAACTTCACTGATGCCATAAGCACTAGTCACTTCATCAAGCTCGAGACTTGAAGAAATATGTTCGCGAATTGCATGACTAGACGCTGATGCATGCAGTTTCATCGCGCCCCCAGCGAAAGCATCAGGATCCAGTCGCCCAAGCATCAAATCTGCATCTGTCACGGTTGGTTGTTGGCCGCCACGTCCGTAACAGGCTGGCCCGGGTTCTGACCCTGCACTATGCGGGCCGACGCGGATTTGCTGCATTGAATCAACAGTTGCTATCGACCCTCCACCGGCACCAATTTCCACCATCTCTATGACCGGTATGGAAATTGGCATGCCGCTTCCTTTTTTAAAGCGATAAGTCCGCGCCACTTCAAAGGTCTTAGATGTTTTAGGTATTTGGTTCTTGATGAGACAGATCTTGGCAGTTGTCCCGCCCATATCATATGAGACGACCTGATCAATGCCATAGCGCATAGCTATATCGGCAGCGAAAATTGCGCCTCCTGCAGGTCCTGACTCCAATAAACGCACTGGAAACTCTATTGCGCTTTCAACGCTAATAATTCCGCCCCCGGAATGGATCATAAAGACAGGGCAATCCGCTCCCTCACGTTGCAACCTACCAACCAATCGATTAAGATAAGAAGCCATCAAGGGCTTAACGAAAGCATTTGCACAAACAGTATTAAAACGCTGAAACTCGCGCATTTGCGGCGATACTTCAGCCGAAATCGATACAGACAAATCCGGTTTCTTAGCCAATAAGCAGTCCAGAACCTGTTTTTCATGGCTTGCATTCAAATAAGAATGGATGAAACCAACAGCCACGCTTTCATAATTGCGACTTATGATCAGGTCACATAGGTCAGAAAGTTCTGCCGGGTTTATTTCTTTGAGAACTTTTCCATCTGCGCCGATACGCTCATCAAGCACAAAACGCTCATCACGAGAAATTAAAGGAGCGGGTAAAGTGATGTTCAAATCATACTGCTCAAAACGGCTTTCCGTGCGCATTTCCAACACATCACGAAAACCTTTAGTGGTTATGAAAGCAGTCTTAGCGCCACGGCGCTCAATTAAAGCATTGGTCGCTAGCGTTGTTCCGTGAATTATAGTGTCGATCTGGCTCCAAGCGACGCCAGCAGTCTGCGCTACCTGCCCAATACCTTTTACGATCGCCTCTTCTGGAAAAGAATAATCGGTCAAAACTTTCGTTGAATGGAGCTTGTTACCAACCTCCATGGCGACATCGGTAAATGTCCCCCCTATATCGACGCCTACCCGAACAATTTCCCCATTTATTGTCATCAAACGCTCCCCATATGCATAAGTTCTTGCGACGATAGTCTTGGCCTTAATCTAACTTGACAGAAGCCTGGCCGGATTAGTGACACTGATTTGCCGCCTCGGGCGCGCAATTAACTCATCGTAATAAGTTATGAAGTACTATCTCATGTCAAGCTAAAAAACATAAGATAATATCACTTATTGTCGTGGACCCCAAGAAATGGATGTAAGAACAAAGATTTGTCGGGCTCTCGACAATTTTGGCAGAGCTAAGCGGTTTAACAATTGACCTTGAATGTTGGCTTTGACAATGAGATCATATCTCTCTTCAAAGGCACCCATTAAGCATGCCTTTTGGATCTAAAATAAATGTAGCAAGATTGGCCGGACTGTTCGCGCCTTGACCCATGCTACGTTATATTAATAGCGGAGCATTCTATGTCGCAGACTCTCACCAACCGCACAATTGAAGCGCTTAAGAATTATATTTCAGAAAATAAACTCAAACCTGGCGAAAAGCTTCCAACACTGCACGAACTTGCCGAGCAATTTTCCGTTAGTCGCACCATTATCCGTGAGGCGGTGATCGCTTTAAGGACCGAAGGGCATTTAATTTCACGCCACGGCGTGGGCGTATTTATAAGTGAAAAAAGCCCACTACAACCCGCTTATTCAGAAGAAATTAGCTCGCTCGCGCCATTAACACAAATGAAGGCGTCAACAATTGACTTGCTTGAATTAAGGCTCGCATTTGAGGTCCATGCCGCAGGACTAGCTGCTAGACGCCACACATGGGCGCAAGAAGCCAAGATTTGGGAAATACATCAAAACTTCCAAAAATCGCTGGATAACAAAGAAAAATTGGATCAATTGGACCTTGCGTTTCACCAATCTATCGCTGAAGCGACAAATAATAATGCGTTTCTTGAGTTTTTTCAGCTCATGAGCTTAAGAATAATTCCACAACCGGCTTTTTCCGAAAAACTTTTTCCCGATCTTATTACCCGAGATTACATTCAAATGACTATTGATGAGCATCAAAGCATTTGTGAAGCGATCAGTGCACAAAATAATGAGGCCGCTAAAAAAGCAATGCATGCGCACCTGACCCGTAGTCATCGCCGATATAGTCAGACACAACTTACTGAATTAAAATAAGCCCGACCTAGTAATCGGGCTTATTCAAGGTACTATAAATTATCGCTTATATTCACCAATAAGCTGCGATAACATTTCTTCTTCTTCGGCCGTCAAATCGGTCAAAGGCGCCCGCACTGAGCCAGCATTGAAGCCTTGCAATCTAACGCCTGCTTTTACCGCGGACACTGCATAACCCTTCGCACGGTTGCGAATTTTCATAAATGGATAGTAAAAACCAATCAAAATTTGTTCGCAGGTAGCGCGATCTCCAGCCCGCAATGCTTTATAAAATTTCTGCGCTAAAGCGGGCACGAAATTAAAGACTGCCGAAGAATAAGTGGTGAAACCAGCTCCCAAATACGCCTCTGCGAAAAGCTCTGCCGTAGGCATGCCGCCAAGATAAGTCAAGCGATCGCCCATTTTAGCGGTAATTTCTCGCACCAGACCAATTTCACCAGTACCATCTTTAAAGCCAACCAGATTTGGGCACTCATCGCAAAGCCGAGCGAGTGTATCGGCTTCCAAAACTGAATTATCGCGATTGTAAACCATCACGCCAATCCCGATGGATTGGCAAACTTTTTTTACGTGCTGGTAAAGCCCTTCCTGCGGCGCGTCGATCAGATAATGCGGCAGAAGCAAAATGCCGTCCGCACCCGCTTTTTCAACATTTTTAGCAATAGAAACTGCCATTTCCGTACCATAACCGCACCCAGAAACAATGGGTGTATTGCCGGCTGCCTGCTTAGCGACCCGTGCAATTTCTGGAATTTCATCTGGAGTTAGCGAGAAGAGTTCACCAGTACCACCGGCCGAAAACAATGTTGCAGCTTCAAAACCAGATAACCATGAAACATGCTCACCGTAACTATCGGCATTAAACTTACCGTTCTTGTCAAAATGCGTGACAGGAAACGATAAAAGACCCGCACCAAGTGCGTATTTCAACTCTTCCGGCTTCATAGATCCATAACCCCTTATGATGACATTCATCATAAGGCTAGGGTGGCCATAATAATAAGTCAACTACTTATTATTACAAGTTGGCAGCTTGTGTATTAAGATAGGCCCGGTATCGCCGCTGACTGCCTGCAAGGTGATCACGCATAGCCTCTCGCGCTGCGAGGGGATCGCGATTGGAAATCGCAGTCACAATACGGCGATGCTCTTCGTGCAATTTATCCAAATAAGAGGCTGAAGCAATTTCAGCACGCTGACCAAAAGCTGCGCGAGGGATCATATCGCCACCCAGCAAATTAATTAGATCAACAAAACGTCGATTATTACTTGCTTCAGCGATGGCAAGATGAAGAGCGAAGTCAGCCTTAGCTGTTGAACGTCCATTTTTAATACAGTTGCCAACTTCTTGAAACGCTCTGATAATATTTTCTTCTTGTTGGGGCGAGCAACGTGAGGCCGCAAGAAAAGCAGCCTCCACTTCAATCGCTGTGCGTAGTTCAAGCGCTTCAACAACGGATGAAATTCTTTTAGGGTCAATTCCTTCAAGTATGGGACCTGCGATTGAAGATGGCTCAAGCACGAAAACTCCAGCGCCTTGACGAGGCTCAACTAACCCCTCTTCGCGCAGCACTGAAATAGCTTCTCGTATAACGGTTCGGCTCACATTATGCTGTTTAATTAACTTGGCTTCACTTGGCAGTTTTTCGCCAGGTGCAGGATTTCCGGCCAAAATATTTTCACGTAAAATATTGGTAAGATTACGCGTCAAGCTTCCATCGCGATGACGAGCCAAAGACTTATTATGAACATTTTCCATATCAGAAACCGTCATTCATCCTAGGGGCTACACATCCAAAGCCTGCACATAATTTATGTACTTTGTAACCCATTATAACCTATTTCATCAGTCCATAGCATAGATTGATCGGTATAAATAAATAGAGCTCTGCTTAATCAGCGAACAATAACCGGTTCCTTACAGCCGGTTTTCGCCGACAGCAACATTGCATCAATCAAGGCATGGGCGGGCAAAGCGTCTGTTCCACTAATGGCTGGTTTGCGCAATTTGACCAAAGATTCGGCAAAGTCTTCAATGATCGCTTGATGCAGATCGTGTGAAAAAGCCATAGGATTAGCACCGGTTCCTGATTGCCCTTGTGAACCAATCGTTTCTGTGCGGCCATCATGCCAATGAATGTCCAACTGCCCTGAATGCAGCCGTAAGGTGGCTTTTTCAAAATGCAGAGCTATTACCTCGCTAGATCCAGGAAAACTCGCAGTTGAAGCCATAAACGAGCCGGCCGCTCCATTTGCAAATTTAATACCGGCAGTGACAAAATCTTCCGCTTCCATCTCATGCATGCGTGACGTAACCGCCATAGCTTGAACCGTTTCCGCGCGCCCGGTTAAACTCAAGGTTAAATCAATTATATGAATAGCTTGCGTTAGCAAAACACCACCACCATCGCGTGAATAGGTGCCGCGACCCGGCTCATCATAATAAGTCTGCGGACGCCACCATGGAACCGAGACCTCGCAAAGAGCAAGCCTACCCAATGCACCATCACGAATGATCTCTGCAGCAATTTTGGAAGCTTCACGCATCCGCATTTGAAATACAATGCCAAGAGACACGCCATGCTTCTGGCAAATATCGACTATTTGTCTGGCCTCATCGCTATTTCTGCCGACCGGCTTTTCTAGCAATATATGCTTACCGGCCTTGGCTAAAGGCGTGATTATTTCCTCTCTGACATTTGGCGGGGTCAAGATGATGCCGAAATCAACGGCTTCATCGCCCGCGATTTCATCAATTCTATTATAATGCCGCAGGCGATAACCGAGTTGAGCTTCTGCTTTATTATGAAATGCTAGCGCGCGTTGGCTATCTCGTCCCATAATACCATGCAAAATGACTGCATTAGATGCGGCTATTGCATCTAAATGCGTTTGCGCGACCATACCAACGCCGATGATCACTGCTTTTTTAGTTCGTGCAACGGTCATATCCCCCACCCAGCTTAAAGCAGCATAATATTATTAGTTATGCGGTATAAATTCTGCCACTGCGTTTGCGGCACCGACTTCTAGCAAACGTGACAGAGCTGCCGAGACAGTCGTTCTAAAGCGGTTATCGTCAGCCAGTTCTCTATTAAATATTTCTTCAAGCGAACAAAAGGCCGCCACTATGTCGGGAGCTGTTTTATATGGCTGGACACGTGCTTGAAACAACTCTTTCAGTGGATCACGAACATCAATCACAGCGCCTTTTTCATCAACGCCTCTAGCGTAACGCATCCAGCCAGCGACACCTAAAGCCAAACGATCAATCGGCTGACCGTGCGCTAAACGATCCTTGATCGTGCCCAGTAAACGTTGGGGTAGTTTTTGGCTGCCGTCCATGGCAATCTGCCAAGTACGATGTTTTAAAGCCGCATTTTGAAAGCGTTCAATGAGTTCATTTTTATAAAATTCAAGATCAAAACCAGCCAATTGTGCTAGTGTCGGGCTGATCTCCTGATCCATCATCTCTTTGATGAACCGCTCAAAATCTTTATTCTGCATGACATCCGAAATGGTTTCACACCCTGCAAGATAGCCCAGATAAGCCATTGTAGAATGACTGCCATTTAAAAGACGAAGCTTCATCAATTCGAAAGCACTGACGTCATCCACGAAGGTAACGCCGACATTTTCCCAAGCCGGGCGACCAGACAAAAATCTATCTTCCACCACCCATTGGCTAAAAGCTTCGGTCATAATCGGCCAGGCATCTGTCACGCCAATCGTTTCAGTAATCGCAGCGCGATCTTCGTCCGTCGTTGCCGGTACAATTCGATCAACCATGGTGGAGGGGAAAGAAACATTGTGCTCAATGTAATCGGCCAGGTTTTTATCACGCAAACTGGCAAACTGTAGAATGACGCGCTTCAACGTCTGGCCATTATCGGGCAGATTATCGCAGGACAAGAGCGTGAAAGGCATAAGCCCAGCTTCGCGACGTCGATGCAATGCTTCAACAATATAGCCAAGCGCAGATCGAGGCTTTTCAGGATTCTGCAGATCATGGATAATATCCGCATGTGCCTCATCAAGGCTCGCTGACGCAAATGCATAGCAATAGCCCTTTTCTGTGATTGTCAGAGATACAATTTTGACATGTGGATCACACATTGCATCCAGTACTGCCTGCGGGCTTTCCGGAGCCACGAGTAGTTTCAAAATACTGCCAATGACCCTGACTTTTTCCTGGCTGGAAGAGCGGATTGTGACGGTATAAAGATGATCCTGCGGTTCCAAAGCATCTCGCGTTGCAGGACTGTGCAAGGAGACGCCAATAATTCCCCAACCTGGCGGTCCCTCTTGCAGAATATCATCCGTATAAACTGCTTGATGGGCACGGTGGAACGCACCAACTCCCAGATGAACGATGCCAGCTGTAATCTCAGCTCGATTATAAAGTGGACGTTCAACGCTTTGTGGTAATGTTGCTAGCGTGGCAGTTGATAGTTTCAAATTTGCCTCGTTCATTTCAAGCAGATCCACTAAATTTTATATGCTGATTTTGCCAATCGGTAACTGAGATCTTGAGCCACCTCATAAGCTTCATCTTCATCCAAACGATGATCAGCAACAAGTCGTGCGAGATATGCGCAATCAACGCGACGCGCCATATCATGCCTTGCTGGAATGGAAAGATAAGCTCGTGTATCGTCGTTGAAACCGACTGTGTTATAAAAACCAGCCGTTTCAGTAACCAGTTCTCGATAGCGACGTATGCCTTCGGGACTGTCAAAGAACCACCAGGCGGGCCCCAAGCGCAAAGCCGGGTAATGTCCTGCAAGCGGCGCAAGCTCACGACTATAGCTGGTTTCATCCAAGGTAAAGATAATAAGCGTTAAACGCGGATCATTGCCGTAAGCATCAAGCAGGGGTTTTAGCTCTTCCACATAGCCAGTAGGGCGTGGAATATCCGCACCTTTATCTAGCCCGAATTTATCAAATATTATGGGATTATGATTGCGCATAGAGCCTGGATGTATTTGCATGACCAATCCATCTTCAATGCTCATCCCTGCCATTTCAGTCAGCATTTGCGCCCTGAATAATTCAGCATCTTCTGGAGATACATCACCTTTGAGGATACGATTAAAAAGTCGCTCTGCTTCCAATGGCGATAGATTTGCTGTGCGCGCGGTGGGATGGCCGTGATCGGTAGAAGTTGCGCCTCGGGCAATGAAATAAGCACGTCGGATACGGTGTGCTTCCAAATATCCCTGATAGGTTTGATCGGTGCCGGCAAGTTCAAAAAACTTTTTTAATTCAGTCTGAAAGTCAGGACGCGAAGCATCAATAACAGCATCTGGCCTATAAGCGGGCAGCACACGCCCCTTCCAGCCCGATGCTAAAATTTCATCGTGATATTTGAGATCATCTGTCGCTGAATCTGTCGTCGAGATCGCTTCAATGTTAAATCGTTCATAGAGCGCCCTTGGACGCATATGCGGCTGTGTTAGCTGCTCTGAAATACGATCAAAAAACACATCAGCATTATCGGCGGTCAACCGTTCGGTAATGCCAAAAATCGTTTCCATAGAATGCTCAAACCACATGCGTGATGGTGTGGCGCGAAATAGGTACCAGTTGCTTGCAAAAATTCTCCAAATTTTGCGAGCATCAGTTTCGACTAAACTGCCGTCCTTGCGTGGAATACCAAGACTTTCAAGGCTAATCCCCTGAGAATAAAGCATACGGAAAATATAATGATCCGGTTTAACAAATAAGCTGGCAGGATCGGGAAATGGTTCATTTCTAGCATACCATACCGGCTCAGTATGGCCGTGGGGCGAGATAATCGGTAAGTTTTCTACGGATTTGTATAATCGGCGCGCAATCTGACGAGCATCGGCTTCAATGGGAAATAAGCGATCAGGATTTAGCGACATAAGCCCCCCTCTTTTCATTAAGCATTATCTGGGTTGGCAATATATCATCATGATAAATCGCGATTATCAATGATAATTGTCATGATAACTTTAAAATAAGTATGTTTATCTTATTCAGATAATAGTTTTGATCGCTTAAATCTGCGGTCGGGCCTGTAGGCCCAACCATCACACAGCCTAAAAAATTGGGCTGTGCATCAAATTGGATGCACAGCCTCGTTAGTTTCACCCATCACACAAAGCATCTGCATCTAAGGCCGTAATAATGCCGCGCAATTCTGCTAGCCCTCGCAAACGTCCGATCGCTGGATAGCCCGGTGTAACTTTTTTCGAAAGATCATCGAGCATTCTGTGACCATGGTCTGAACGGAAAACTATCTTTCGGGTTTTGTCACGTTTACGATCTTCTTCGACCAAAACACGTAACAAAGCGACCATATCAACATCGCCCTCCAGATGGGCTGCTTCGTAGAAACTACGGCCATCGCCCAGTCGCGTCGTTGCCCGTAAATGCGAGAAGTAAATTCGTGATGCAAAGCGCTTCGCCATTTTAGGCAGATCATTATCAGCGCGCACACCAAGGCTTCCGAAACAGAAGCACATGCCGTTTGCCTCTGAAGGCACCGCATCGAAGATAGCTGCATAATCTGCTTCAGTGGAGGCAATACGTGGCAAACCAAATAGTGAGCGTGGCGGGTCATCAGGATGCAAAGTCAGGTATACGCCAAGCTTTTCTGCAACGGGGGTCACTTCTTCCAAAAACTCAATGAGGTTTTGGCGAAGTTTTTGCGGAGTAATTTGGGCATAAGTTTCTAATTTGTCTCGAAAGGCCGGAATCGTTAAAGGCTCGGTTGTGGAGCCAGGAAGAGCGCTTGCAATATTGAAAATAAGCTGATCGATATCAGCCTGGCTCATAGCTTCGAAACTTGCCCGAGCGGCAATGCGATCCTCTTCTGAATAATCCCGCTCCGCATCTTGTCGCTGTAAAATATGTAAATCAAACGCAGCAAATCGATTTTGATCAAAATACATGGCAGTAGCGCCAGTGGAAATTTCATAATCAAGATCAGTTCGGCACCAATCAACAACCGGCATAAAATTATAGCAGATAATTTTAACGTCGTTCTTGGCTAGAGCTTCCATTGAAGCGATCCATGCGGCGATATCTTGGCGCGCAGAACGTCCTTCTCGCTTGATTTTATCCGAAATAGGAATGCTTTCTACTACCCTCCAGATAAGCGGTGTGCGTCCGGAAGGCGTCGTTTCAATCAAATTTTTACGATCGGCCACTTGCTCATTTGTCCATGCGTCGCCAATCGGGACTTCATGTAATGCCGAGACAATATCTGTCGCACCCGCCTGCCTCACATCATCCAGTGATACACTGTCATGAGGCCCAAACCATCTCCATCCCTGACGCATTAATATCCTCCTGCGCTTGTTTGATTTACTTAGGATTACATGTAGCTCTGATCAGAAAAACCCGTTCAAGTTTGTCGTAATTCAGCAATGCCCGGCAGCATGGTATTGATATGTTGCGTCATAGCAATCACAGTTTTTAACGACCAAAGGGAGCAGCCAGCGAGTTATGATCAGGCTGGTGTGTTTTCTGATAAGGTGAAGCGATGAGGGTCGAACGCAAAAATTAAGCCGCTTCGAGTGTCGCTCGACAGTGCAAGCCACGAAGATCAGTCCATTCTCTACATATTATAAGCTTTGGGGCTGAGACCAGAACGCTCAAGTTTACGTCAGATTGATTGCATCAACGAAGTTCTCATTCTTTGAGTTTGTTTGTACTTTTGCATGCCGACAAATTGTATTGTCGTGAATGGCTGATTTCACGCCTCGCTTATATTAGATGCTGACAAAACCTCCTCCATTGGGCGAGCAATTTAATTGCGTAAAAACTATTGCAATTAAATGCAATCGTAATTAAGTAACCGTCGTTCTGACCTCTGGAATTGAACTGGAACCATCGGTTAGGCTCAGGACTCATTGCTCATAGCCAGAAGATAACGGTTGCGGCGAGAGCGATGGCAGAGAAGAAGGTCATAGGGCACCTGTCGTAGCGCGTAGCGACACGTCGCCAGTCTTTTAGACGCCCGAACATGATCTCGATCCGGTTGCGCCGTTTGTAGCGGCGCT
>NZ_QLMK01000015.1 GCF_003259955.1 Falsochrobactrum ovis | reverse complement strand
TCGAATGGTGGGCGTGACAGGGATTGAACCTGTGACCCCTACGATGTCAACGTAGTGCTCTCCCGCTGAGCTACACGCCCATTCGATGTGGCGCATACACCATATAGCGCCGTGTCCGTCAATGCCCTTTTTGCAAATTTCTGTTGAAAGTTCATCTGCCGGGCATTTGGCAGGCCAAACACCGATCGCCTTAGGCGGCGATCAGCATTTTTTCGATCTCATTTACAAGATCGCGCAGGTGAAACGGCTTGGAAAGCACTTTCGCATCGCGAGGAGCTTCCGAATCAGGATTAAGAGCCACCGCCGCGAATCCGGTGATGAACATGATCTTCAAATCCGGATCAAGTTCAGTCGCGCGACGTGCAAGTTCAATACCGTCCATTTCCGGCATGACAATGTCGGTCAAAAGCAAAGAGAAAGGCTCTTCGCGCAGCCTTTCATAAGCACTTGCGCCATTGTCAAAATGCGTGACGTGATAGCCAGCCTTTTCCAGTGCCTTTACAAGGAAACGACGCATATCATTATCGTCTTCAGCTAGAAGAATTCTTTTCATTGTTCCGTCCGAATTATAAATCGCTCGTCTATGTTCCCATTGCAGCGCCATTTGGTCGCTGCAACGGCAAATCTCGATTCCGCTTTATCGCTAGAAAACGCTTTTTTGGTAAATATGAGATGAATTTTCCCGTAAATGTTCATGTAAATGCTCTGCTTTGGCAACAAGCTAAGATATGTTACAGGATTTCAAGGTCAACCTAATCTCTTTTATGGTGGATGATCGTAATTAGAGCGGAGTGGGCTTGTGTCCGAGCGGTATCAGGATGCTTAAGCTCCGTCATCCGTGGAGGTGGGCGTAGATATGAGTTTGCAACGGGATTTCCCACTGTTGCCTCCTTTCGAGGTCAATACGCCTGCCCAGCAGCGCATTCCGTTTGTATTTAATTCACCCCATAGCGGTCGTTATTATCCTGATTCGTTTCTTCGCAGCTCACGGCTTGATCCGCATTCGATTCGTTACTCAGAGGATTGTTACGTCGATGAACTCTTTGCGGCAGTTCCGAGACTGGGCGCACCTTTGTTAAAAGCGCATTTCCCTCGCGCATTTGTTGACGTAAATCGTGAACCTTATGAGCTTGACCCGCGAATGTTCATCGAACCGGTTCCGCCATATGCCAATACGCAATCGACACGTGTAGCTGGCGGATTGGGGACTGTGCCGAGAATGGTGGGTGAGGGTCAGCTGATCTATCCGGGGCGAATTTCGCTTGATGAGGCCTTTTATAGAATTGAAGATCTCTATAAACCCTATCATCAAACATTAGAGCAATTGATCCGGATTACCCGAGATACATTCGGCTATGCTGTATTGATCGATTGCCACTCGATGCCGGGCGGAGCGCGCCTTGGCGATGCGGGGCAGAGACCGGACTTTATCATCGGAGATCGATTTGGCCGATCCTGCAGCCAGCGTTTGACAATGGCAGCAATCGAATTGTTGCAGGATCTTGGTTATACGGTAGCGCATAACAAGCCCTATGCAGGTGGGTTTATTACTGAGCATTACGGACGGCCATCCATTGCCTGTTACGCTTTGCAGATCGAGATAAACCGCAGTCTCTATATGGATGAATACAGCCTGCAAAAACTGGCCGGTTTTGACACGCTTTGCGCCGATCTCTATCAGTTTACAAGTGATCTCACCTCGCTACCGGACGAGCTGTTCACCATGCCTCCGCTTGCGGCCGAATAGTCTTCTGATATTGGCGCTGTTTCTCTTACAGGAGTTAGGTTTGATAATTGATCGTGGGTTTTTCATGGAAGTTGCGGCTGCGGCAGCGGCTGAGACATTGCCGCGTTTCAGGCAGTTTAACGAAATCGATAATAAGTACACAACCGGTTTTGATCCGGTAACAGAAGCCGATCGTGCGGCAGAGCGGGCGATACGCGCGCTCATCAATAAGACATTCCCCGATCACGGCATATTGGGCGAGGAATATGGGCCTGAGAATACAGATCGCAGCCATGTCTGGGTGATTGATCCTGTAGATGGCACCCGCGCATTCATCTCTGGATTGCCGGTCTGGGGAACTCTTCTAGGGCTGACGATCGATGGCGACGCTAAGGCCGGAATGATGTCGCAGCCATTTACCGGCGAGCTTTACTATAGCGATGGGTCGGGAAGCTATTTGGTAAGACATGGCGGAGACACTGAGCCAAAGCGCCTGTCAGTGCGCAGTGTAAGCCTCGAACAAGCAACAATGTTCACCACAACCCCAAGCCATTTTAAGAGCAAACTGGGTGAGGGGTTTGACCGCCTGGAATCCAATGTCCAACTTTCACGCTATGGTGTCGATTGTTATGCTTTTGCGATGTTAGCAAGTGGATTTGCCGATATTGTAATTGAGGCCGGTCTGCAACCCTATGATATTGTTGGTCTTATTCCAATTATTGAGAATGCGGGCGGTGTTGTTACTCGCCTTGATGGCGGACCGGCGGAGCAGGGCGGGGATGTGGTTGCAGCGGCAACGCCTGAGCTGCATGAGGCTGCTATTAAACTTCTAAGCAGCTGATTTTAAACGAGAAAGTGTGGCTCCATCATAGGCGGCATTGAGTCGACGCCGGGTGTTCCCGGTATAAATGCGTCAAATGCCGCCAGAGCCTGTTCTCTGTAAAAGTCGGATTCTTGCAGTAATTCATGTTGGGCACCGTTAATGACGGCCAGCGAAACATTGCGTGTACGAGATGCAAAACGTTCGATCGCTCGGGTTGAAACCACACGGTCGGCACCAGCTGCGACTATCAGAACGGGAATGCTTGGTTCTGACTGATAGTCTGGCTGATTAATGCGATATGCAGTCTCAAGAGCGCCAGAAACCCATCGGCAGGTGGGTCCGCCCAGCCCCAATTCCGGGAATTTTTGTACCATTTCCTGATTGCGCATAAAGCGTTCGGCGTCACTGGTTAGCGCATTATTGACGAAAGGGCGTTTCGCCAGCTTTCTTACACCCGTGGCGAACGAGCGCCCCATGCCCAGTCGGCACATAATTCGCATCACGCGCCGCATTGCATCATCGCTCAGGCGCGGATTATCAATACCCAGCAAGGGTGCAAGCAGGACCATTCGATTGATCCGATTGGTAAGGCATGCCATTGACGAATATGCGATCAACCCGCCAGCGGAATGTGCAAGAATAAAGTAGGGTGGAGGACAATCGGGCAGAACAATTTCTTTCAGAAATTGATCCAGATCATCGGTGTAATCGCTGAATTTCTTTACATAGCCACGTAAAGGGTTTTTCAACAAACGATCAGACCGGCCCTGACCGCGCCAATCAAATGTTGCAACACAAAAACCCCGCAAAGATAGGTCCGAGGCAGTTTCAAAATATTTCTCAATATATTCGTTGCGGCCATGTAGCAGCAATACTGTTCCCTGCCGCAATGTCGTCTGCGGTTTGAGGATTGCATAACGCAGTTTTTTCCCGTCTTTAGCTGTAAAAAATCCAGACTTCATCCCTTCGGGAATTGGATTGGAGTCGATTTCAAACAGCAATTGGGGCATGAATTCTCCTGCAGGCATAAGCTATGGGACAGCCCACATTAGCATCAAATCATTGAAAGAAATTAACCGAAATTCTGATTTCAAGCCACCAGCTTGAGGTTGCGGGCACGGGAAACCGGTCCGGCAAAAATTGAGCCCAACATCAATGTTTAGCCAATGATCGCACTTTCGCGAATAACAGCGTTGCGTAGGCTCGCGATCAATATCATCGACGGCATATCGCAACGTTCCCGCTTCTATGAAATGTGAAACGAGCCGCGGGTAGTATTCTTTTTTGGATTTAAAAACGTGTTTTATTTCGAGATGACGGGGGACTTGAAATCAAAAAACAGCGTTACCAAATGTTGGATACGGTCGCCGATGAAGGGGCCGTCGGCAAAAAGAATTCGCCAAGTTTGGGAATTCTGCCGCCAATCATGCAACTTGTCGCTCTTAAGGAGGGCTAACTATGCGTCATGTAGATTTTTCCCCGCTCTATCGTTCCACGGTTGGTTTTGACCGTTTGTTCTCGATGCTCGATACGCTCGCATCGCCGGAAGGAACCCAGTCTTACCCGCCATATAATATCGAACGCACCGGCGAGGATACTTACCGTATCACGATGGCTGTTGCGGGCTTTGCTGAAAATGAGCTTGAAATTGAAGCTCATCGTAATCTTTTGACCATTAAAGGCCAAAAAGCGGAAAACGACGAGTCAGAAACCGCGGAAGTGCTTTATCGCGGTATTGCGTCGCGTGCTTTTGAACGTCGCTTCCAGCTTGCGGATTATGTGGAAGTGGCTGGTGCGAGCTTGCAAAACGGTTTGCTGCACATCGACCTCAAGCGTGAAATCCCTGAGCAGATGAAGCCACGTAAAATTGAAGTGGCTACTGCACCATCGGTCGTGCCACAGCAGATTGAGACCAAAACTGCTCATTAATTAACTGGGCAACTGGATGAGGGCGGCGCTGATGCGCCGCCGTTTATTTAGGCAATTAGTGCGCCGAACCTGTCGACTTCTTCCTGCGTATTAGCGAAACTCGTAACAAAGCGGGCAAAAACCTCGCCTTCGTCTAAACTATTAACTTCCGAATGCGGCGGGTTCCAGTCATAACAAACAACGTCTTGTTCCTGCAAACGATCATAGACCGATTGTTTCATAATCGCGAAAACTTCATTCGCCTCGGGCTTCCAGGCCAGTTTCATCTGGCTTGACGCGTCAATGTGACTGGCAAGGCTTGCCGCCAGCGCGTTCGAATGGCGGGCCAGGTCCAACCACAGATCATCAGCCAGATATGCATCAAACTGAGCAGCAATAAAACGAGTTTTTGAGAACAGCTGCGCCGCACGTTTGCGGATAAATGGCAGATCCCGTGCGCGTTCAGGGTTCATGAAAACCAGAGCTTCAGCGCACCAGCAGCCATTTTTCGTGCCACCAAATGAAACAATATCCACGCCCCGTTTCCAGCTCATTTCGGCTGGTGATATGCCCAACGTAACCAATGCATTGGCAAAGCGTGCGCCGTCCATATGCAAAGGCAGATCGTTATCGCGGCAGATTTTGGCAATCTGTTCAATATGGTCAGGCTGGTAAAGCGTGCCCACTTCGGTAGCCTGTGTTATGCTAACAGCCATCGGCTGGCCCGCATGAATAAAATCCGGATTAAAACGCTTTAATTCCCGTTTCAAAAGATCAGGATCAATCCGCCCCAGCGACCCGTCAATAGGATGGAGCCGAGCGCCTCCCGTAAAATATTCAGGAGCGCCGCATTCATCTTCAATCATATGGGCTTCGCGGTGAACCAGCGAGACACCGCCAGGACGGTTTACACTCGCCAACGCCAAGGAATTGGCTGCGGTTCCGGTGCCCACAAAAAAGACGGCCACTTCGCGTTCAAATAATTCGTTGAAGCGCTGCTCAACCCGCTTGTCGAGTTCGCTGGCCCCATAGGAGGCAGCAAAGCCAGAAGCGTGAGTTGAAAGACTTTCGGCAATTTTAGGATGGGCGCCCGCCCAATTGTCTGATGCAAAATGCAAATCTATCTCCATTGGGCCACAGGCCGCTTAGGCTTATGCGTATTGAAAATTATGCGCATAAAATGAAATCTATATAGCCGCTTGTGTTTCACCCGCAAACCCCGTTTCGACGAAAAACGGGAGCCGGTTTGCGCTTCAAAAGAGCGCCTGAATTGATAGGGGATCGGTTTAGATAAAACTAATAGCTGCAATTAAGTGATTAATTACATACCAGTAATGGTGTTTTGTTGCGCTTTTTGTCGAAAAAAATTGCCTTTCCATCTTGTGAGGCTTTTTAAAACCTGTCATAGATAAATAGGACAGCAGTGCTGACCAGTTGCCCGAGGCTGTCCCATAAACGCTGTGATTGATCGAATATCTGTTCAATTGATCGAGACGTCGCAGAGATGTTCTGAAATCGGACTGCAACGCCGTTTTTAGACATTCGCAATAAGGCAGGAATTTTAGTGCGCCTTGTCGGCGGGCTGGGGTAATCCTGTCCGGGCCTGACAGGAATAAGGCGCTTAAACAATTTCCCGCGGCGGGTTGCGCTCGTACGTATTGGAACATCGTCCAACGCCTTTTCCAGAAGGCTCTCCACATCAAAATAGTAATTTCGAAACGGTTTCCGTTTCGTCTCATATCTGATCGCGCCGCCCCACGGGGACAACCGGAGGAATTGACGATGACGCATTTGACGCCATCTGTATCGCATGTGATGTCTCACAACGTACAGAACGGAACGCTCAAGGCTGCCACGACAACCACTGGTTCCGTACGAAAAACCACACGGCAGACACATGGTGTTCCGCCTGCCCAGGGCCTTTACGATCCTCGCAATGAGCATGACGCCTGCGGAGTTGGTTTTATCGCTCATATGAAGGGCGAAAAATCCCATAAGGTCGTGAAAAACGGCTTGTTTATGCTGGAAAATCTCACCCATCGCGGTGCAGTTGGGGCCGATCCGCTTATGGGGGATGGTGCGGGTATTTTGGTGCAAATTCCAGATCGTTTTTTCCGCGAAGAAATGGCACGCCAGGGCATTGATCTTCCGCAGCCCGGATCTTATGGCGTCGGATATATTTTCATGCCGCGCGATCCTGAATTGCGTGCTCATGCCGAGCAGATCGTAAAAGAGGTGGTTGCCGCAGAAGGTCAGCACTTTATCGGCCTGCGTGAAGTGCCGGTCGATAATTCATCCCTTTCCAAAGCGCCTCATATCGCTGCGACTGAGCCTGTTCACGTTCAGATCTTTATCGGACGCAATGCGATGCTGGAAACAGATGATGATTTTGAACGCCGTCTTTTTGTGCTGCGCAAGGTGATCTCTAACCGCATCCATCAGGAAAATGACGGCGACGATAAAGGCTTTTACATCGTCTCTATGTCGGCGCGGACCATCGTCTATAAGGGCATGTTTCTGGCCTATCAGGTTGGCTCTTATTACAAAGATCTGAAAGATCCGCGTTTTGAAAGTGCGGTTGCGCTGGTTCATCAGCGCTTTTCAACCAATACCTTCCCGTCATGGCGGCTTGCCCATCCTTATCGCATGGTTGCGCATAATGGTGAAATCAACACATTGCGCGGCAATGTGAATTGGATGGCAGCGCGACAGGCTTCAGTCGACTCTGAGCTTTTTGGCAATGATATTTCCAAGCTCTGGCCAATTTCCTATGAAGGCCAGTCTGATACGGCCTGTTTCGATAATGCGCTCGAATTTCTGCATCAGGGTGGCTACAGTCTCGCCCATGCGATGATGATGCTGATCCCAGAAGCCTGGTCTGGCAATCAGCAAATGTCTGATGAGCGCCGCGCCTTTTATGAATATCACGCAGCTCTGATGGAGCCTTGGGATGGGCCTGCAGCGGTCGCTTTCACCGATGGCCGCCAGATTGGAGCAGTTTTGGATCGCAATGGTTTGCGACCTGCACGTTATATCGTAACAGATGATGACTTCGTCATTCTGGCGTCAGAAGCGGGTGTTCTTCCGGTCAAAGAGGAGAAGATTGTCAAGAAGTGGCGCCTTCAGCCAGGCAAGATGCTTCTGATTGATATGGAAGAAGGGCGCATCATTTCTGATGATGAGATCAAGTCCCAAATAGCTCAGAAAC
The DNA here is from genome assembly GCF_003259955.1 of Falsochrobactrum ovis. GTDB lineage: Bacteria > Pseudomonadota > Alphaproteobacteria > Rhizobiales > Rhizobiaceae > Brucella > Brucella ovis_A. Next base: position 42,097 of record NZ_QLMK01000015.1, on the reverse strand, counting down.
ATCCCTACAAGCAGTGGCTTGCTAATACGCAACTTATTCTGGAAGAGCTCGACCCTGTGGACCCACGCGCATTGCGCACGGATGTTAGCCTGCTCGATAGGCAACAGGCTTTTGGCTATACGCAGGAAGATACCAAGCTTTTGATGGCCCCAATGGCAACCACAGGGCAGGAAGCTGTTGGCTCGATGGGAACTGATACGCCAATTTCGGCCATGTCGGACAAATCGAAGCTGCTTTACACCTATTTTAAGCAGAATTTTGCACAAGTTACCAATCCGCCGATTGATCCGATCCGCGAAGAACTGGTGATGAGCCTTGTTTCCTTCATTGGGCCGCGGCCAAATATATTTGATCTGGTTGGCACCTCACGTCGCAAACGTTTGGAAGTGCGCCAGCCCATTCTGACCAATGGCGATCTGGAAAAAATCCGTTCAATTGGTCACACGGAAGATCGCTTTGACACCAAAACGCTCGATATTACCTATAATGTTGGCGAGGGTGCCGCTGGTATGCAAGGTGCGGTTGAGCGTCTTTGCGACCGCGCAGAAGCTGCCGTTCATGGCGGGTACAATATTGTTATTCTATCTGATCGTCAGGTTGGCGCTGATCGTATTCCGATCCCCGCGCTTTTGGCCACCGCTGCGGTGCACCATCATTTGATCCGCAAAGGTTTGCGCACATCGGTTGGATTGGTGGTTGAATCCGGCGAGCCGCGCGAAGTGCATCATTTCTGCTGTTTGGCGGGGTATGGCGCCGAGGCGATCAATCCCTATCTGGCTTTTGATACGCTGCTTGATATGCATCGCCGCCGTGAATTTCCGCCGGAGGTTGACATGGAGGAAGTAGTCAAACGCTACATAAAATCGATCGGTAAGGGCATCTTGAAAGTCATGTCCAAAATGGGCATTTCGACCTATCAATCCTATTGTGGTGCGCAGATTTTCGATGCTGTTGGCCTCAAAACATCATTTGTTGATCAGTATTTTACCGGCACTGCAACCAGCATTGAGGGCGTTGGGCTTGCAGAAATAGCCAAGGAAACCGTTCGTCGTCATAAAGATGCATTCGGCAATGATCCGGTTTTATTGGCTGCTCTTGATGTAGGAGGCGAATATTCTTACCGCATGCGCGGAGAGGCGCATATGTGGTCTCCGGATGCGGTCGCAAAGCTGCAACATGCGGTGCGTACCGCCAATCCAGCGAGATTTAGCGAATATACAGCCATGATCGATGCAAAATCGGAGCAGGCAAGAACCATTCGTGGTCTGTTTGATATTCGCTTTGCAAAAGATCGGGGGGGTGAGCCTGTTTCCATTGCCGAGGTGGAGCCGGCAGTTGAAATCGTCAAACGTTTTTCGACCGGCGCCATGTCTTTTGGCTCTATTTCACGAGAGGCACATACCACGCTTGCCCGTGCGATGAATGCGATTGGCGGCAAGTCCAATACAGGTGAAGGCGGAGAGGAACCTAATCGTTTCTATCCTTTGCCGGATGGCAAACCCAATCCCGAACGTTCGGCTATTAAGCAGGTGGCATCGGGTCGTTTTGGCGTAACGGCTGAATATCTTGTCAATGCAGATCTCATTCAAATCAAGGTTGCGCAAGGTGCAAAGCCTGGCGAAGGTGGGCAATTGCCGGGTCACAAGGTTGATGCCACCATTGCCAAAACCCGCCATTCGACACCCGGTGTCGGGCTGATTTCACCGCCGCCGCACCATGATATTTATTCAATCGAAGATCTGGCGCAGCTGATTTACGATCTAAAAAATGTTAATCCGGAAGCTGATATTTCAGTCAAGCTAGTGTCAGAAATTGGCGTCGGCACGGTGGCCGCAGGTGTTACCAAGGCGCGGGCCGATCATATTACGATTGCAGGCTATGATGGCGGCACTGGCGCATCGCCACTTACCTCGCTCAAACATGCCGGTTCTCCGTGGGAGGTTGGTCTTGCTGAAACCCATCAGACATTGGTTTTAAATGGGTTGCGCTCACGTATCGCATTACAAGTGGATGGTGGACTGCGTACAGGCCGCGATGTGGTGATTGGCGCGCTGCTCGGTGCTGATGAATTTGGTTTTTCCACAGCACCTTTGATTGCGGCTGGCTGCATTATGATGCGCAAATGCCATCTCAATACATGTCCGGTCGGGGTTGCAACGCAAGATCCGGTGTTGCGCAAACGCTTTAAGGGCACGCCTGAACATGTGATCAATTTCTTTTTCTATCTAGCGGAAGAAGTACGCGCCTTGCTGGCGGAAATGGGCTTTACAAAGCTTGAGCAAATCATTGGACAAACCGACCTGCTTGAAAAGCAGGCTATGATTGATCATTGGAAGGCCAGAGGGCTAGATTTCAGTCGCATTTTCTATAAGCCAGCCGCCGAAAAGAAAGCGATTTATTGGACTGAACGCCAAGTTCATCCGATTGATAATGTGCTTGATCGCCAGTTGATCGAACGCGCAAAGCCCGCATTGGAAGACAGGCAGTCGGTCAAGATCGAGGTTGACATCAAGAATGTAGATCGTTCGACTGGCGCAATGCTTTCTGGTGAAGTAGCCAAACGCTTCGGCCACAACGGACTATCTGACGATACGATTTCCGTGACCTTCCGCGGAACGGCGGGTCAATCTTTTGGTGCATTTCTGGCGCGTGGTATTTCGTTTGAGCTAATCGGCGATGGCAATGATTATGTTGGCAAGGGATTATCCGGCGGACGTATTGTCATTCGCCCTCCGGAAAGCTCCCAAATTGCGGCAGAAAATTCAATTATCGTCGGCAATACGGTGCTTTATGGCGCATTGGAAGGTGAGTGCTATTTCCGCGGTGTAGCGGGCGAACGTTTTGCCGTGCGTAATTCAGGCGCTGTGGCTGTGGTTGAAGGCGTTGGCGATCATGGCTGCGAATATATGACCGGCGGTGTCGTCGTTGTCATTGGTGAAACGGGACGCAATTTCGCAGCTGGCATGTCGGGCGGTATTGCCTATGTGCTTGATGAAATGGGCGATTTTGCTCAACGCTGCAATATGGCGATGGTCGAACTCGAACCCGTGCCGGAAGAGGATGACATTCTCGAAAAACTGCATCATCTCGGCGGTGACCTTATGCATAAGGGTCGGGTAGATATTTCTGCCAATATGCCCCTTCATGATGAAGAGCGGCTAGCACAATTGATCGCCAATCATCTGCATTATACAGGCTCGACGCGCGCCAAAAACATTCTCGATAATTGGGAAAACTATCGGCCAAAATTCGTTAAAGTCATGCCTGTCGAGTACCGCCGTGCACTGGAAGAGATGGAATATATGCACAATGGTGCGCCGGCAGAATGCGCGTGATGCAGTATCAAATTTCAGCCTCGAATTTCGAGGGAGAGTTTTTTCATGGGTAAGGTAACTGGTTTTCTTGAAATTGATCGGCAGGTGGCAAAATATCAGCCGGCTGCTGATCGTATAAGGCATTTTCGCGAATTTACGCTACCAATAAGCGATAGTGATGTGCGCAAACAAGCTGCACGCTGCATGGATTGCGGCATTCCATTTTGTCATGGGCCAACCGGGTGCCCGGTCCATAATCAGATACCGGATTGGAATGATCTTGTTTATAATAACAACTGGGATCAGGCGATCCGCGATCTGCATCTGACCAATAATTTTCCCGAATTTACTGGGCGCATTTGTCCTGCACCTTGCGAAGAAGCTTGCACACTCAACCTTGAAGACGTGCCGGTGGCAATCAAGACGATTGAACAGGCACTGGGAGATAAGGCGTATGAATTAGGCCATATTGTTCCGCAACCATCTGCGCAAAAGACTGGCAAATCTATTGCGATTATCGGCTCTGGCCCAGCCGGACTTGCAGCCGCGCAGCAGCTCGCGCGTGCGGGTCATATGGTCGATGTCTATGAGCGTGAAAGCCGTCCCGGTGGTTTGCTTCGTTATGGCATTCCTGATTTCAAGCTGGAAAAACATCTGATTGATCGCCGCATAGCGCAGATGGAAGGTGAGGGCGTTCGCTTCCTTTGCGGGGTTAATATCGGGGTTGATAAACCATTGCGCGGTTTGCTCGATACTTATGATGCGGTGCTTTATTGTGGCGGTTCAGAGAAGCCGCGTCCGGCGGGTATTCCGGGTTCGGATCTGGAAGGCGTTTATGATGCGATGCCTTATCTTGTGCAACAAAATCGCCGCATTGCAGGTGAGGCTATCGAATCTGTTGCTTGGCCAGCGGCCCCCATTCTTGCGGGCGGAAAGCATATTGTGGTGGTGGGCGGCGGAGATACCGCCTCGGACTGTGTGGGAACTGCTTTCCGTCAGGGCGCTGTTATCGTCACCCAGCTTGATATTCGCCCACAGCCACCTGAAAAAGAAGATAAGCTGAGCGTCTGGCCCTATTGGGCAACAAAAATGCGCACATCGTCCAGTCAGGCGGAAGGTGCAGCCCGCGAATTTCAGGTGGCAACACTAGAATTCATCGGCGAAAATGGCCGTTTGGCACATGTTAAATGCTGTCAGGTCGATGAGCAGCGCCAGCCAATCAAAGGTAGCGAATTCTGCATCAAAGCGGATTTGGCATTCCTTGCTATTGGTTTTTTCGGTCCGGCAGAAAATTGTGTCCTGCGGGAGATGGGCGACCGATTGGAAATTTCCATTGATCGACGCGGCGCGACTGCCGTAAAAGCCAATGATCAAGACTATCGCACCAGCATCGAAAAATTCTATGCAGCGGGCGATGTGCGACGTGGTCAATCGCTCGTGGTCTGGGCTATTCGTGAAGGACGGCAGGCAGCCCGTGCGATTGATGCAGACTTGATGGGAGCATCCGTTCTGCCGCGCTGAATTTCCAGAAGCTTTCCCAATCAGGCTGGCAATTTAGTTTGCCAGCCTATCGCGCGGCCATGAAAAATCATCCGCTCGACCAGGAGCTGCTTTATACTCAATCGGCTTTTCACGGTTCGCTAATTTACTTGAAGAAACGCCAGCACCCAGCAATATTCCACTATTATCATGGCCTATGTCACGAAGACTGACAGGCGCTATCCGGTCAATCGGTTTTGACGAGTCCGCTGTTTCCGCGCTGGGCAAAACCATTATATTTTCTCTGCTTTCGCCTAGCAAAGCTTTTAACGGCTTTTCAGCATAAAAGGCCAATTTTCGTTTACCCGCAGATGTGGTGTTGATTCCGTCATTGGCACGCAACCGGGCAGTCTGACCATTAATGTCAAAACCGGTTTGGCTGAAATTACCGTCTTCATCGACAAAACCGTCCCATACATCGACAAATTTCCCGCCAATTTTTTCCGCGTGGTTGCGATAGATTTCGTTCAGCGCCAGCATATCCTGCGACATGCCCCGGGGGCGAAATGGAGGCTGGCCCACCCAGATCAGCGGTAGGCCTTTGCTAGCAATATGATTTGTGAAATTTGCAACCCGGCGTTGATATTCTTCATTCCATTTTGCGGACAAGGCGGCGTGGTTTTGGCCCTCTATATTGATGACCTGGCGGTCATTTGAGCCGATCATGACAATCACGACCGCTGGTTTTTCCTCATCAAGAATGTTTGAAATATTGGCGGGCCAATCATAATGGTCATCACGAACAAAGCCGGACGATCCATTGGTGCGGTTGACGATGCGAATATTACTTTCGGCAGCGAAGGCGGTTTCCAAACCCTCCGCCATACCGCCACCAATAAAGTCACCCACAACAAGCACTTTTTTGGCGTCGGGGTTTTTTACAACCGCAGGTATTTCAGGCTTTGCCGCAACCGGCGCAGTCGTTCGAGCCGCAGGGCTCGCTGCTTTGGGCGTTCGCTTTTGCTGTCTGGGACGTTGTTGTTGCTGACGCGGCTGTTGCTTTTGTGGTTCCGGTTGAGCCTGACGCTGGCCAAATAACAAATCAAAGATCGTTCTCGGTCTTTGCTGGGCGGATGCATCGGTAATCATCAGGCAAAAGACCGCTAGCGCGGCAAAAAATATGCCAGCGATAGAAGTTGTTTTGCGAATGATTAGCCTTGCCAGCATCCTTTGCGCCTCATGGTTTTTAAGAATATAGAGCCAGCAGCAGAAAAAGGAAATCAGGGTACAATTTGCACCCTGATTGACATTTCAAAACTTAGCGGCGGCGCAGAACCGAGAGCACTTCTTTGCTCGGATGTCCGTCTTGCTGCAATCCATTGCGCTTTTGGAAAGCCTCAATTGCCGCACGCGAGCTTGAGCCGATCAGCCCATCAATCTTGCCATCATAATAACCCAGCTCTTTAAGACGGTTTTGCAGTTCTTGGCGTTCATTCATGGTAATGGGGGTGAATGGGCGGTTCCAATCGCGCACTAACCCCTGATACCCGCCAATACGATCGGCCAGCAGGCCCACGGCCAATGCATATTTATCGGCATTATTATAACGCTTCAAAACATTGAAGTTTTTGGTCATCAGGAAGACCGGGCCTTCACGTCCGTCAAAAACTTTCAAAGTGGCGACTTCATTTGGATCAGGGAAAGCGCGGCCATTGGCTCGGACGAGGCCGAGTTTGCGCCACTCAGCAATTGTCAAATTTCCGGCTGGAAATTTGCGTCCGGCAGGTAAGATCACCTCATACCCCCAAGTCCGGCCTGGCTGCCAGCCATTGCGATGAAGCAGGTTTGCGGCGGTTGCCAAAGCATCCGGAACTGAGTTCCAGATATCGCGCTTGCCATTGCCGTCCATATCCACTGCATAGGCAAGATAGCTGGTCGGAATAAATTGGGTATGGCCCATTGCACCCGCCCATGAGCCGCTAAGATGACTACGGTCAATGTCGCGGGTTTGAAGAATTTTCATTGCCGCAATTAATTGCGTGCGTCCGAATTTTGCGCGGCGCTTATCCGCATAAGCCAGCGTTGCCAGCGAGCGAATAGCATCTCGCATCACATCATCGCGTTTGAGAACCTCGCCGTAATTACTTTCCATAGACCAGATGGCCAAGAGAATGTTCGGGCTGACTGAAAACCGCTGTTCGATACGTTTCAGCCATGGACCCCATTTGCGCGCCATGCTTTGACCGACAGAGATCGAATTTTCATTCACACGATTATCGATATAGCTCCAGATTGGCTCGGTGAATTCCGGCTGGTAGCGCGCTTTTTCCAGTACGACCGGATCGGGTGCTGTCACACCTTTAAAAGCAAGGTCAAATGTGGATGGGGTCACGCCGCTTTGAATAGCTGTATTGCGAAAACCGGCCACCCATTTACGAAAATTGGCATCAGCAGAAGCGGAACTGACGCCAAATCCAGATATGGTGAGGGCGACGGCGAGCGCAGCCGTAAAACGGACGCCTATGCCTCTGCGGCGTGGGTGTGGAAATCGCAGCATTCTGTGTTTCCCTTCTGCAAGCGTTAACTGCCTTGCGGCTAAAGTCTTTCTTAGGCCTCGATAGCGTACAAATATGATAATAGAAGTACGAGATGAATTTGAGGCCGACACTGGAACGTATATTACGCCTTGCAGGTTAGCATTTGGTTTACCATCTCAATGATGTTGGTCTGTTCGCGCTTTTGCGATCAGAAAACGTCTGATCAAGCAGCATTACGACGAGATAATGTAATGTGATGGCACAATTGGGAGCTTTCAATCATTTTGTGGTATCTAGCCCCAGTGTCATTAAACCGATTAAAGACATTAACAATTTTGAATTTTGAGGAGAGGAATGAGTTCGATTCGTAAAATCCGCAAGGCTGTTTTCCCCGTTGCTGGCCTGGGGACCCGCTTCCTTCCTGCTACAAAATCAATCCCCAAAGAAATGCTGACCGTCGTTGACAAGCCAGTCATTCAATATGTGGTTGATGAAGCGCGTGAAGCTGGAATCGAACATCTAATTTTCGTCACTGGCCGCAACAAAGCTGTTATCGAAGATTATTTTGATGCGCAGGTGGAGTTGTATTCAACCCTTGCTGAACGCGGCAAGACCGACGAGCTGGAACATATGCAGCGCTTACAGCCTGAGCCGGGGACAACCAGTTTCACCCGCCAGCAGGTGCCGCTAGGCCTTGGCCATGCGGTTTGGTGTGCGCGCGAGCTTGTGGGCAACGAACCTTTTGCGCTGTTGCTGCCGGATATGGTGATGCAATCGAAAAAAGGTTGCCTTGCCGAAATGGTCGAACTCTATGAGCGGACTGGCGGCAATATCGTAGCTGTGCAAGAATGTGATCCAGAGGAAGCGCATAAATACGGTATTGTCGGTAAGGGCGAAACCGTGGGCAATGGTTTTGAAATCAATCGCATGGTTGAAAAACCCGCGAAAGGTACTGCACCTTCCAATCTCTATATTAACGGACGCTATATTCTTCAACCGGAGATTTTTGATCTTTTGAGCACGCAAGAAAAAGGCGCAGGTAATGAGATACAGCTCACCGACGCTATGTTGAAACTGGCGGATCAGCAGAAATTCTACGGCTTTAACTATCAAGGCCGGACTTTTGACTGCGGGTCAAAAGCTGGTTTCATTGAGGCCAATGTGGCTTTCGCGCTTTGGCGTGAAGATATTAGACCATCGGTGGAAGATTCTATTGGCAATCTTTTGGCAACGATCAAGCCGGAATAAGTTGCTACAATAATCTGAGAAATACCCCGTCATTCAGGCGGGGTATTTTTCAGCGCTGCAGTTTCATTCCAACATAGATGCTGTTTGAGCGATATTCACGCCAAGCAACTTGGCTGTTCAAAAATTCATGCCGCAGCCTTGCATCAATCCCCATAAAACGGTTGATCCAATAGGTGGCGCCGATTTGAGCTCCGATTGTATAATCATGACCGCTTCCATCTTTGTTGTCGCGCATATCCAGATCAAGCCTTCCGGTCAGGCTCAGGTCTGACCGCACCCGATGGGTGACATCAATGCTGGCAAAGTAAAGCAGTGATCCGGATATGTCGGGGGAGGTGGAGGTATCGACCACAGTTTGGGCAAATAGATTTACATCAGTGCCGCGCAGCGGTGACCAATTAATCCGTGCGGAAATCGATGGGCCGGAAATATCGGAAAGTCGCGAGTCATCAAAATTGGCGCGCATATAGCCAGCCGCGATCTCGCCATTAAATTTTTCACCCCGATCAAACATCAAGCCACCGCGTAACGCATATTGCGTTCCACTGCGTTCATAGCCATTGCGATCAATTGTTTCGTCGAATTTCCGTTTGCCAAGTTCCAGCTCAACGAAGGGTTTTAGGGCTGGCGAAATAGCAAAGCCACTGCGTAACAATATGCTGGCATAGGTGTTATCGCGATCTTTTTGGCTTAAAGAACCGCCAGAGGCGAGCTTAGCATTCCCATAAATATTGCGTTGAATCCGAGCGTCAGCACTGCCAAATATCAGGCCCGTATCGTGTTCTGCACCCAAGCTGCCCCCGATGGTCTGAACGATCGGGCGCTTTAGAGCACCAATAATGCTGTTGGGATTTGATGCGCTTTCACGTCGTAAATGGTAATTTCCCGTGGCCCTTATTGCTGTCTGCTCGGTTATATCGAGGCGCAGCCCGCTTTGAATATCCATTCGGGGCTGCGAGACATTCTCGCCCGAAATCGATTCACTTAGCGTGCCGGAGGCGTTGATATTCGCCTCATGACGAGACCAGTCAGAGCGTGCATCAACTCGCAATGTGGTTTCTGATAGAACAGCACTTGAGCCATTAGGGCCATTACTGCCGTTTGAGGTGGCGCGAATGCCTTGCTCCAGTGAGGGACGCAGAATGAAACTGCCGGCCCGGATGCCAATAGGCGCGAAAGGATCTTCATCTGCGTTGACCTGGCGGCCTTGTTCAGCCGGTTGCGGCAGATTTTCCCGCGTTGAGCTTTCCCGATCGGGGGGCGAAATGGGACCAATTGCGCTGGTCCGAATATTGTCGACGGGCGTCAAATCAGGATCAGCATTATAAAACCTATCATTCCCGTCAGATTGGGAAAATCCGCTGTCGCCGCTTAAATCGCTCTGATTTGCTGAAAAATCGCCACCTATCGCATTGAAATTGTCGTCAATACTGCCGCGCAGAAGGCTTTCCTGTGCATGAAGAGGGAATGTGCTTATTGCCATGACGACACCCGCCCAAAGCAGGGTTTTTAACCTGCGGGGTTGATATGCGCAGCCATCATTGGGGTTCAGAGCAAAAAGCATTGTGACTTCAAACTGTTGCAACGTGGTAGCTGGAGAGTAAACGGACATGGTTAATTCTTTATTTCCGAAACCATTTGTCCGCCTTATTCAGGAATAAATCTTTGGACTTTACTTTCTGAAAACGCTAACCGTATGCCCCATGACAAAGCTTGACCCGACCCAAACACCAGATATAGCTCAAGCAGCTATTGCTTCAGCTCTCCGTACGATCAAGACCGAAAATGCCGGCCTAGAAGCGCTTGAGGATGCTCTGCGCAATGGGCTTGCTGCACCCTTTGCCCAAGCGGTACAAACGATTGCCGAAGCAAAGGGCAGGGTGATTTTGACCGGTCTTGGCAAAAGCGGGCATGTTGGCGCAAAACTTGCCGCCACTTTTGCATCCACCGGTACACCTGCTTTTTTCGTCCATGCAGCCGAGGCCAATCACGGTGATCTGGGCATGGTCGGGCGCGATGATGTTATCCTCGCTCTGTCATGGTCTGGTGAGACAGCGGAATTGCGGGGAATGGTCAATTATTCGCAACGCTTTCGCATCCCGTTGATTGCCGTTACTTCGCGCGAAGATTCGGCCTTGGGTCGAGCTGCCACGGTCCCTCTGATCTTGCCAAAGGTCGCCGAAGCCTGCCCACATGGCCTTGCGCCGACAACTTCGACCCTATTGCAACTCGCCATGGGTGACGCGCTCGCTATCGCGCTGTTGGAAGCGCGTGGATTCTCGCCGACGGATTTTCGCACCTTCCATCCCGGTGGATCACTGGGGGCAAGCCTTACCCATATTCGCGAGGTAATGCATCGCGATGATCGGGTGCCGTTGGTAAAAATTGGCACATCTATGCCCGAAGCGATGAAAGTTCAGTCGCATAAGCGTTTTGGCTGTGTTGGGGTGGTTGATGAAGCGGGAAATCTCGCGGGCATCATTACGGATGGCGACCTTTCGCGCAATCTGCACCGCAACCTGTCGGAATTGTCGGTTGATGAGGTGATGACGAGCAATCCCAAGACGGTCTCACCTCAAACGCTGGTTGGCGCTGCGATGAGTTTGCTCGAAGAACACCACATCAGCGTATTGCTCGTGGTTGAAGACTCAAAGCCTGTCGGGATCGTGCATTTCCACGATTTGTTGCGTATTGGTGCGGCATAGCGGATAGCAATATTATTGCTCATCCGTCACCGTATTAATAGCCAGTTCCAAATTATTGGGGTCAAACGCCACTACGCTTACTTCTGTGCCAGCAGGAAGATTGGGGCCTTTGACCCGCCAAGATGTGTCGTTAATTTTGATGCGGCCACGACCATTGATAATCGGCTCCGTCAGAGTGGCTCTTTGACCAATCAATTGTTGTCCACGTTGATTGAGCAGAGGATCACCGGGTAAATTTTTCACGCCGAATGCTCTGCGTCCGATCAAAACAAAAATTACAGCAAGAACAAGGAATATAATGCTTTGAACTTGCCAGCTAAAACCGCTGTCTGTCCCGACAAGCAACGCGATTGATCCGGTCACGAGTGCCGCCAGAGCAAACCAGATGAAGAAAATGCCGGGTGCTAGGATTTCCAGAATGAGCAGGACGAGACCAAATACGATCCAGTTCCAAATGCCCAAACTGACAAGAAAATCCAATATCATCCCGGAATCCTAAAACTAGCTGCGATTTGTAGGCGGTACGCTGCGAGTGCGTGGACTGGGGCCAGGTTGCGTAGCCGACGGATTGACGGGATTATTGCCATCGCCAAAGACTTCTTTGGCAATTGCTCCAATCCCACCCAAAGAGCCAATCAGCGCGCTTGCTTCCAGCGGCATAAGGATGACTTTTTGATTATTGGCGCTGGCAATATTGCCGAGAGCTTCGGTATATCTTTGCGCCACAAAATAATTGAGGGCCTGCACATTGCCGCCTGCAACCGCTTCAGAAACCATCGTGGTTGCTTTTGCTTCGGCTTCGGCCAGCCGTTCACGCGCTTCGGCTTCGCGTTTTGCAGCTTCAAGCTTACCTTCAGCTTCAAGAATCTGAGATTGTTTTTGCCCTTCCGCCCGCAAGATTTGCGCATTGCGGTCGCCCTCGGCCTCAAGCACAAGAGCGCGTTTGTCACGTTCTGCTTTCATTTGTCGGGCCATGGAGGCGACGATATCTGCCGGCGGATCAATATCTTTGATCTCGACCCGGGTCATTTTAAGCCCCCACGGATGCGCAGCTTCATCAACCACACGCAGCAGCCGGTCGTTAATTGCGTCACGATTGGAAAGTAACTCGTCGAGATCCATCGAACCCATAACAGTACGAATATTGGTCATGGTCAGATTGAGGATCGCATATTGCAGGTCTGAAACCTGATAGGCGGCCTGCGCAGCGTTCAGCACCTGATAGAACGCCACACCATCAACGCCGACAATGGCATTGTCGCGGGTGATAACCTCTTGAGTTGGTACATCCAGAACCTGTTCCATCATGTTTAAACGAGCGCCAATACGATCGAAAAATGGAACAATCAGATTTAATCCGGGCGAGAGCGTTCTGGTATAACGACCAAAACGCTCAACCGTATAATGATACCCTTGCGGAACGGTTTTAATGCCAGCAAAGAGAGCGAGAAGAACAAGCGCTACAAGAATGAGTAATGTAATATCAAAACCGCTCATCATCTGATCCTTTGTCAGCTGACTGGTCAGCATTGCGCTGGCCAGTTCTTCACTGGCATGAAGATTACATTATGAGTGTATGATTATTACACCCAACCTTGCAATTCGCGACGTACCAATGTCTCAATCACTTTCATGCCCAGTTCTGTATCGTTCAGGCATGGAATATGGCTGAAATTCTCGCCGCCATTCTCAAGAAATTCCTCGGCCGCTTCATTGCCGATTTCATCCACTGTCTCAAGGCAATCGACGACAAAGCCCGGATTGAGAACCGCCATGGATTTTACACCCTGCTTGGCAAGTTCTTCAACGGTATCATCCGTATAGGGCTTGAGCCATTCCTCGGGACCAAAGCGGGATTGAAATGTAGAGCGGAATTGTTTCTCGTCCATCCCCAATCGTGCCCGCAGCAAACGAGAGGTCTCCAGACATTGTTGTCGATACGGATCGCCCTTATCGGAATAGTTTTTCGGAATGCCGTGATAGGAAGCGAGTATGATTTCAGGTTTGAAATCAAGTGTCGCCAGATGTTCCTCTATTGAGCGCGCAATTGCTTCAATATAAACAGGCTCAACTTCGTAAGACGGCACCACTCTTACAGCTGGCACAAAGCGCTTTTTCATCAGCGCTTCAAAGAATTTGTCAATTACAGTACCAGTGGTGGTTGCCGAATATTGCGGGTAAAGCGGAAACATCACGATCCGCTCGCAACCTTGCTGCAAAAGCCGGTTAGTCACCGTTTCGATTGAGGGCTGCCCATAACGCATAGCCCAATCCACAACCACATTTGGATATTCTTTCAGGGCTTCTGCAAGTTTTTCACTTTGTGATCTTGTATAGGTGCGCAGCGGCGATTCATTGCGCTCACGGTTCCAGATGCGGTCATACATTTTGCCAGAACGCTTAGGGCGCGACATCAGCACGATGCCATGAAGAATTGGATACCAGATAAGGCGTGGCCATTCGATGACGCGGCGATCAGATAGAAACTCCGCCAGATAGCGGCGCATAGGCGCATAGCTAGTACCATCTGGGGTTCCCAGATTGACCAGAAGAACACCCACCTTCGGCTTTTTCACCGAAGAAGTTTGATCATGCGCCGCGCTCATAACAGTTTCCGTCCTGTTCATATCACTCACTTTCGATTCCTGTTGGCTGGAAAGTAGAGTAAATATGACAAATTACAATTCGGACACGGCAGCGCACCCCGCAGGGCGTGGGGATTATCCCCTTGCCTGTCGGGTCAGCGTAAAGTGCGAGCCAGCCGATGATGTGCAATTGAGTTGCGATGGTGAAACCAGTGCGCAATTAACCTTAGACGAGGTGCCGCGCACGATAGAACGCAGATCGATTTCTACCAGTTGGGGCGAAATATTGCGGTAATTTCCTTCGGCGAGACGTTCATTGGTATCGGTCGTTCTGGTTTCAAAGAAACCGTTGTTAAAGGATGAGACAATGCCGTTCGCATCCACCCAGTTTCCATTGATCCCTGCTGGAGTACGCGAAACCACCGGCACATTGCCGCCGCCACCGGGACCTGTAGCGACACATGCACTAAGTACAACAGACATGACCATCAGCGGACCAATTATGCGCATGCTTTTCATGTCCATTTCTCCTTAATCTAATCACACAGACGATGAATCAGAACTCATCAAGAAGCATTTTCCGGGACTTATAACACCACTTTTGTTAAATTGCTGCAATCGTTAGCATAAAACTTTGCTGTTAATTGCGTGCTCAAATGCACAAATGAGCGCTGACAATTCGTAGTTCACAGGCTGGGCATTGGCATGAACATAGGAATTGGCACGGGTGAGGCGGTCGCATGAGCGCTGGTTGACCACGCGCCCAGAATTGGCGATCTGGGCACATGGTACATTATCCGTTGCAAATAACCGCCTGTCAGCAAATCAGTTTTGCCGGAATAAGCCCGCGAAGCGAATTGCCGACATAGATTTTGTGCGCCTCCTTAAGTTCCTGCAACGTAAATGAACCTTCTCTAACGGTTCCCTCATCCAAAAGTTCGCGACGCAAAACACCATCCAGCAATCCGCAATCTAATGGTGGCGTGATCAATATATCACCGCCCAGATCTATAAATATCGAGCTTATCGTGCCTTCGCACACTTGGCCTTTTTCATTGAGCAAAATGACTTCATCTATTTCGGTAGATGAAAATTCGTCCCTTGCGGCCAGATAGGTTTGACGTCGGGTAGTTTTATACCGAAGTAACGGATCTTTTGATGAAAGCGGTATTGTTGCTATGGCGATGTTCCATATGCTGCCTTGCGGTGTTGGAATAAATTCGGATTTATTGAGATCAATTGTTCCGTCTGGTGCCAGCGCCAGCCGCACCCGCAGCGGGTTTGTGCCATGCAGTGCTTGTGATAATTTCTGCTTGATCGCATCCATATTGAATTGAAAACCCAATATATGGGCGGAATTTTCAAGCCGATCTAGGTGACGTTTCCCTCGTAAAATCCCGGTCTCGGGCTCCCACCGCATGGTTTCGATAAGCTGAAAATCAGGATTTTCCGGGATTAGGGTTGTTGTGGTTTCTTTCCCGTCGCGAAACGCGCTTTCAGAAGACATTCTTCATACTCCTCCTGCGGCGTTGAATCGAAGATAACGCCGCCTCCGACGCCAAAAATCGCACGATTCTCTTCGTGAAGCGATAGTGTCCGGATTGCTACATTGAAACGCATACGCCCGCCCGGTTCAATCCATCCCAGAGATCCGCAATAAATATTGCGTGGGGCGTTCTCTAGACGACGTAGAATTTCCATTGCGCTGATTTTTGGCGCACCGGTGATTGAACCGCAGGGAAAAAGTGCGGCAAAAATATCCCGTAGGCTCAGACCCTTGTTCAGCCGGGCGCGTACGCGGCTGATCATTTGATGTACAGTTGGATAGGATTCAACCCGGAAAAGCTCAGGCACTTCCAGAGTTCCCACCTCTGTGATGAGCGAAATATCATTACGCAACAGGTCGACAATCATTCGATTTTCCGCCTGATTTTTGGGGTCATTTAGCAAAAATTGGCGATTTTTCTCGTCTGCTTCTGGTGTTTCGCCCCGGGGCATTGTGCCTTTCATCGGATGGGTTTCGATCCAGCCAGCATTATCCACTTCGAAAAAGAGTTCAGGCGACCGCGACAGTATGAGCGGGCCCCCAAGGCTGCAATAAGTGGCATAGCGCACGGGTTGTCGCTGGGCCAGATTTTCAAATAGCGTCAGCGGGTCACCGCCCCATTCTGCATGAACAGGAAAAGTCAGATTGCCCTGATAGCAATCGCCTTCGCGTAAATGTCGATGCAAGCGCTCAAAGCGTGTTTGGTATTCATCAAAACTCCATTGAGCAACAGGATTGCGCAGAAAAGATCGACCACCGCCTGCGGTGATAGTTCCTTCTTGCGGGCCATCAAAAACCCCAAAACATAAGAGCGGAACCTTTCGGCCATCAGGTAAAAGCGGCCTGAGTTTTGGTTCTAGAAGATAACCGGCCTCATAGGATAGATAGCCTGCAAGCCATTTCCCGCTCTCATGGGCGTCTTGTAGCCTATCCCATGCTGTTTCAAATTCTTGCGGATTATTTGCACAGATTATCGATGAAGGCGAGGTGAAGAGAACTTCACGCCCCGCCTTATCATCGCGAAACAGAATAAGTGGCTGGTCTTTGCCCGACTGGCTCACGGCGATTTCAGTCTTCCATTGCTTCCAATTCGTCGATGATGCCTTCAATCACCGATAGGCCTTTGCTCCAGAAAGCTGGATCCGTAGCATCAAGCCCAAAGGGTGCCAGCAATTCCGTATGATGCTTGGTGCCGCCGGCACGCAGCATGTCAAAATATTTTTGCTGAAAGCCTTTTTCTGCATTTTGGTAAACTGCATAAAGCGAGTTGACCAGACAATCGCCAAAAGCATAGGCGTAGACATAGAAGGGCGAGTGGATGAAATGCGGAATATAGGTCCAGAAGGTTTCATATCCCGGATTAAGGTTTACAGCGTCGCCTAGGCTTTCTCGCTGAACATCCATCCAGATTTCGCCAATACGCTCAGAAGTGAGTTCGCCCTCACGCCGTTCGGTATGAACGCGGCGTTCGAACTGGTAAAATGCGATCTGCCTGACCACCGTATTGATCATATCTTCGGCTTTTTGCGCTAGCATGGCCTTGCGTTCGCGCTTGTCGCCGGTGCGCTCAAGCATGGAACGGAAGGTGAGCATTTCGCCAAAGACCGACGCTGTTTCAGCCAGCGTCAGCGGTGTGGAAGCCATCAGCGCACCTTGTGAACCGGCCAGAACCTGATGCACACCATGCCCTAATTCATGAGCCAATGTCATAACATCGCGCGGCTTGCCCATATAGTTGACAAGAACATAGGGGTGAGCGGAAGGCACCGTCGGATGGGCAAAAGCACCGGGTGCCTTGCCCGGACGAACGGATGCATCAATCCAGTTCTTATCAAAGAATTTCTGGGCAATTTTGGCCATTTCAGGCGCAAAATTACTATAGGCAGTGAGAACGGTTTCGCGTGCCTCATCCCAGGGAATAAGCGTCTGCGAAGTTTCTGGCAATGGCGCGTTGCGGTCCCAGTTTTCTAGCTTTTCGAGGCCCAGCCATTTTGCTTTTAGCGCATAATAGCGGTGCGACAGGCGCGGATAGGCGTCTTCGACTGCCTTTGCCAAAGCATCCACCACCTCGCGCTCAACCCGGTTGGCCAGGTGGCGGCTATCGGCAATATCTTCAAAACCGCGCCAGCGGTCAGAGATTTCTTTATCTTTTGCCAAAGTATTGGTGATGAGCGTAAAAGTGCGCAGATTAGCAGCAAAAGTTTTTGCCAGCGCTTCCGAAGCTTTTTTGCGGACGGCGCTTTTTGGATCTTGCAATAGGTTAAGCGTCGGCTCGATTGGCAGCTGCTCACCGTCAATTTCAAAGCGCAGGCTGGATATGGTTTCGTCAAATAGCCGGTTCCATGCACTGTAACCGGTGATCGATTTTTCATGGAAAAGCTGCTCCAGCTTGTCGTCAAGCTGGTAAGGTTTTTCTATCCGCAGATCTTCGAGCCAGGGCCGATAATGCCCGATATCGGGATTGGAGTTCATCGCCCGTTCAAGCGTGTCATCATCAATTCTGTTGATCTCAAGACCGAAGAAAATAAGCGGCGTATTTGCATCCGTCAGCTTTTGTTGGATGTCACCAAATAGCTTGATCCTTTCGGGATCGCTGGTGTCGCTATAATAATAAAGCCCTGCGAATGAGCCGATACGGCCCATGAGATCGCCCAATGCTTCATATTCACGGATGGCATCGGCAAAATTACCGCCCTTTTCTTTGGCGAGTTCTTCACCGAGCTTGCCTTTCCAGCGCCGCTCGAAATCCGCTGCATCCTGCGCAGCTTTTTCAATATCTCGGGAAAGCTCTTCACTATCGGGCGAGGGATAAAGATCGCTGAGGTCCCATTCTGGCAAATTGTCAAGAACGAGCTTTGGCGCTGAACCCGCTTCTCCCGCGGAGGTTGACATATGGATTGAACAAGCTGGTGAAAACAATTGCATGATATTCTCCTGTTGCCGTTCTTTTCGCACGTCTTTTGCATGAGGCCAAGGGGCCAAGTGAGGCAGAACTTGCGAGGCGGATGATCAGCCTATGCGTGCCGTGGCGTTCTTGCGCTTGGCGGGTTACTTTTTCAAGTGCGGGCAAAACCAAAACCATACCTACAATAAATTGGGCTGTTGGGGTTCTGGGCCTGCTGGTAACAAATTCACCATGAGTACGCGTATCCTTATAGCGGATGATGATTCGTCCCAGCTTCGCTGCCTGGAAGCGTCAATTCTTCGTATGGGCCACCGTACGATACTTGCTGATAGCGGCATTGGGGCCTTATCAGCCATTCAAAGTCGCAAGGATATTGGTCTCATCGTGCTTGATGTGGCCATGCATGATCTGGATGGCTACACATTGCTAAAGCGGATCGCGCAGGCAAGGATTGATACACCTGTTATAGCACTGGTTCCCAATGATGATATGAATATGGCCATGTGCGCCATCAAGTTGGGAGCGGTGGATTTTGTCACCAAGCCTGTTGCGTGTGAACGGCTTCAAATCTCCGTAGCAAATGCTCTTAAGCTCGACGCTCTTGCCAATGAGCTCCGACGTCAGAGACGATCGATTAAGAGCCAGATGCAATTGTGCGATATGGTGACCAAAAGTCCGGAAATGGAGAAAGTTATCAGGCTTGCCCGTCGGATTGCCGCGCTTGATGCGCCATTTCTTATCGAAGGTGAGCCGGGTACGGGCAAAAAGACCCTAGCACGCGCGATCTGTTATAATGAAACGGCTGGTCCAGAAAGCTTTCTTACACTCGATTGCCGCACACTCACCCTTGAAAATCTGAAAGCCGCTTTATGCAGCGGTTCTGACACGGCTTCTCTTTGTGAAGATTCCCCCCTTTCCGAGAAACTTGCAGATACGGTTTGCGCGGGTCATGGCGGCGTGTTCTACTTTGATGAAATTAGCTTTTTATCCGTTTCGATACAGCGAAAACTATTTGAATTGGTTCATTCAAATCAGGTCGAGAATATTCGCATTATTGCATCTAGCAGCAGGTCGCTGTTAGGTCTGGTGCATATGGGGCGGTTCCATGCCGGCCTCTATTATTGGCTTTCATCTTTTTCAATCAAAATGCCGCCTTTGCGCGATCGGATTGAAGATATTCCCTATCTCGCACATCGCTTTCTGCTTTGTTTTTCCAGCGAAGAACGGCGCGGACATATCAGAGGTATTTCGCCCTTTGCTCTAGAACAACTTAAAAAATACTACTGGCCTGATAATGTGCGCGAATTGAAAAACGCCCTATATCAGGCGGTGTTGATGTGTGAGAATACCGAGCTGACCGTGCGGGATTTTCGCTTTACCGGGATTCGAACGAATATTTCATCAGGCAATCTCGAGACGACAGATATAGGTTTTGACCTTTCATTGCCAAACGCTCCCGCTTATGCTCGCGGCGGGACGATTAGCGGTGTTGATTATAACGGTCAGGTGCGATCGCTTGCGCAGATCGAAGAAGATGCAATTCGCCTCGCCATTGACCATTATGAGGGTCAACTTAGTGAAGTGGCGCGCCGTTTAGGCATTGGCAGAACGACTTTATATCGCAAACTCAAGGAATACGGCATCGATGTGGCGAATATGAGCGGGCGATGCAAACGCGAGACAGAGGAAGCGCCTGGGTGCAAATCCGAATGATTTTTCTGCCAATTTTTCCATTAACCTGTTGAAAATACGTCAATTTACAGCCGCCTGTTAAGTTTGCGAGTATTTGAGCAAAGCCAAAAATTGTTAACAATTTTTTCATTATAAATAATAATAGATGCATATGTGTGGCTTTCTTGCCATGGTGTCTCCGCATTTGTTGTTCACTAAGCGTCCATTAACCATTAAATCGGATAATCGGAGATCACGCATTTTTAATGCAGACCTCTGACGAGGCCATAGAGGCTCTTAACGGTAAGGCGATACGATTCAATGAGCAGCATATCGACCCTAAAAGCGCGGATCGCGAAAATCAGGACAGGAATGTCTGCATCCATGCGCCGGTTCGGTAATTTCACCGTCGCCGCGCTTTTGGCGGCAGGAGCCTTAACGATGTTTTCGCCGTCCCAAGCGACGGCTGAAACCCGTTCTCTCAAGCTCTATTATGTCCATACGGGTGAAAAGGCAGAGATCACATTCAAGAAAAACGGTCGCTATCTGTCTGATGGGCTGAAGCGTTTGAACGTGTTTCTGCGTGATTGGCGTCGAAACGAACCTACCAAGATGGATCCAAGACTCTTTGATCTCATTTGGCAGGTTTACCGCGCGACCGGGTCAAACCAATATATCACCGTCGTTTCGGCTTATCGTTCTCCCGCGACGAATAATATGCTGCGCGCCAGATCAAGCGGTGTGGCCAAGAAGAGCCAGCATACTTTAGGGCGAGCCATGGACTTTTTCATACCTGGCGTGCCTCTTGCGAAACTGCGTAGCATTGCTATGCGCTATCAGCTTGGCGGCGTCGGCTATTATCCCCGCTCCGGCTCGCCTTTCGTGCATCTGGATGTGGGCAATGTCCGGTCGTGGCCGCGCATGAGCCGCCGTGAGCTATTGGCATTGTTCCCCGACGGCAAAACAGTGCATCTTCCTAGCGACGGAAAGCCATTGCCCGGCTATCAGCAAGCATTGGCAATGCTGGAAAAGCGTAAAGCATCCGGTGGCGAAATCATGATCGCTAGTAGTTCTTCCAGCAGTCCAAAGAAAAAGACGTTATTGGGCGCGATATTTGGCGGCGGCGCCGATGAGGAAGAAGATAATAATGATAGCGCTCGGCCTGCTCGCGCCACGCCTGCGCGTGCCGCCCCGGCACGTCGAGCTCCAACAGTTGCTCCTGCGCAGCCTATCCAGCAGCAGCCCGAGACTTTGATTGCAGCATTGCCTGCTCGCGATGTGCCGCGTCCGGTGGCAGCTCCGCGCCCCGATGCGGTTGTTGAGCAAGCGCCAGCGGAGGTTGAAGCTCCGGTTGTCGCGCTCAACATTCCGGTTCCGGCTCTTAAACCAGCCATTGCAGCGCAAGATCCCGTCGCACTGACAATTGCTGGTCAACTGGCTGACTCTACCGTTGCGGCGGTGGATAATGATGCTGATATGATCCAACAGGTGGCGGATGCTTCCACATCGACGCTCTTAACCGGTTATGTCCCTGTTCCAGGAACGCGGCCGCATGCTCAAGCGGATTTAATCCAATTGGCTTCCGTTGCGGTTCCTGTAGCGCGCCCCGAAATTGACGACCAACCCGCCGCGCAGGATGCGATTGCCGAAATCGTAAACAATGCAGCCGAGGATATGGCTGTCTTAGCCGATGCAGGCGCTCCGGCACCCATGAGCGCAGAGGATGCGTTGAAACATCCATTGCCTCAACCGGCTCCTCGTCGGGATACTCAACTTGCTATGGTCTCGCCAAAAGACGAGATTGGTGAGCTGATTGGGCCTCCCGAAGATGATTTTGAGGACGAAACTGTAGCGGTCGCCAAAAAACCAGAGCCCGCAAAGCCATTGGCTGAACGAATTGCCCCGGTGCAAACTGCTTCCATGGCGCCAATTGCGCGTAAGGTGAGTGAGCAGACAGCTGCTGTGGGCGAGAAGATCGACACCGGCGTGCGGACGACCGCGAAGGGCGCACGTTATGCAGCTAAATCTTCTTCGCGCCCAAAACCGATTGTGCAGCCACCGCTTCTGCCAACACCCGATGTGGTTATGGCGCAGTCCATGATGCAAAGGGCACCGGAAACCAGCCCGCATCTGCGTAATGACGCGCTGCGTTCGGCCCCGACAATGGTCTATACAACCGGCTTCCAGCGCGGAGAATTGCCAAGACAGCGCGTTCATCAGTTCAGTGGCAACGCGGTTACTTTCCTCGCTGTCGCGAGATTCTCGGAAACGAATTAAGGATCAAAATAAAAGGGGCCGCGAAGGCCCCTTTTTTGAATTAAACCATGTGGTTCATGCTTTTAGCGCGGCTGCTTCGCGTGCAAGACGCGTGATGCCGGACCAATCGCCCGCTTCTACGAGATTTTTTGGTGCGACCCATGAGCCACCAACGCAAACTACATTTGGTAATGCGAGATAGTTTTCAGCATTGGAAAGGCTGATGCCACCGGTCGGGCAAAAGAAAATATCCGATAGTGGTGAGGACAAAGCTTTTAGGAAGGCCGCGCCGCCTGCCTGTTCGGCTGGAAAAAATTTCATATACCGATAGCCTTCGTCGCGCAGCGAGAGCATTTCAGCGGGCGTGATTGCAGCAGGAAGAAGCGGAACTTCGCTATTCTGCGCCGCTGCCAGAATATTTTTGGTCACGCCTGGGCTAACGATAAAACGAGACCCGGCAGCAGCGGCTTCTTCGTAATGTTTGGCGTCTAGAATGGTGCCCGCACCGACAATAGCCTCTGGGACTTCCGCAGCGACTGCGCGAATAGCATCCAAGGCTGCGGTAGTGCGCAAAGTGATTTCGATGGCAGGAAGTCCTCCTTCTGCCAAAGCACGAGCAAGCGGGACCGCATGTTCCACCTTATCAATCAGTAAAACCGGGATAACCGATTGACCTTGGAGGACAGGGACGAGGAGGTCGGTTTTCTGAGACATATTGGGCTCGATTGTAAATGTTGAAGTTACAATCGATTTAGAGCCACGGAGTGCATTTGTCTACAGTGAGGAAAGTGACGTTGAAAAACTGGGAGCTGAAAACTGCAACATCAAGACCGATGCGCAGTGGAAGTGATCAGGCGACGCGAAGTTGGCTAAGGTTTTGCATCCAGCGATCATAGGCTACAGCCATTCTTACATCATATTGATTGCGTGCGAATGCCGGGCCATTATACCGGCGAGCAAAATTTCGCCAGTCTTTGGCCTGAAGCTCGCTGATCAATCCAGCTTTCTGGATGAAGCGTAGCATCAGAACAACCTGACCGCCGATCGAATTGCGTGCCTGCGCAGTTAATGCATCGATGCTTTCGAAACCCAACCATTCCCAGTGAGCGCCCATCACTTGCCCAAGACCCCAGGACGTGGATTCAAGTGCGGCAATGCGGTTTAATTTCATAGCGCGATTTAACAACAACCATCGGCCTGATTGGGATCGTGGATTAGGTATTCTTCCCGCATGCGGAGATGCGAGGCCTTCTTTTCGCGCCCTTTCGCGTAAGCTGCCGCTTAGACGACGGTCAAAATAATGCCCTTCAAAGCGGATTGCGGGTTCTTTTTGTCCGTTAACGTCGAACAATGCACGTCCACCGCTTTCGACTTCAACCACGGCAAGTAAGGCGGCCGGTTCAATATCGGATCTGATCGCCATTTCGATTATTGTATTCTGTGTGTGGTTATCGAACATTCATATCTCCGGGAATCGTTTCAAACAGGCTGATTGTCGCCCGGTTTGAAGTGACGGGGATAAATGACTTGAATTTGCCATTTGAGGGGGATAGTCCGATTGGAACTTTTCCAGAGATAGAACCTATGAATAACTTACCGTTTAAAGTTGCCGCACTATATTGTTTTGCCCGTTTGCCTCAATTTGAGAGCCTGCGCGAGCCGTTCACGGAATTATGCTCGTCAAATGGCATCAAAGGCACGCTGCTGCTTGCCAATGAAGGCATTAATGGCACTGTTGCCGGAAGTGCTGAAGCGATTGAAAAATTAGTGAATTTCATCACTTCCATTCCCGAGCTGTCCCAGCCGGAACTGAAATATTCCTATGCAAGCCAAATGCCCTTCTATCGTCTCAAGGTTCGTTTGAAACGTGAGATTGTCACCATGGGCGTGGATGGGATTGATCCGCTGAAAAGCGTGGGAACCTATGTGGCTCCGCAGGAATGGAATGATTTAATCGCCGATGAAAACACGGTCGTGATCGATACGCGCAATGATTATGAAGTCGCAATCGGGACTTTTGAACGGGCACTCGACCCACAAACCAAGACGTTTCGGGAGTTTCCGGAATGGGTAGAGCAAAATCGTGAAGCGCTGGAAGGCAAGAAAATAGCCATGTTCTGCACCGGGGGGATTCGCTGCGAGAAGGCTACTGCCTTTGTCAAAGGTTTGGGGTTTGACGAGGTATATCATCTCAAAGGCGGTATTTTGAAATATCTCGAAGAGGTCCCTCAGGAAAAAAGCCGTTGGAATGGCGAATGCTTTGTTTTTGACGAACGGGTTGCGGTTGGTCATGGCCTGACCGAAAGTGATGTCGAACTATGTCGTGCGTGCCGCCGGCCAGTAACGCCGGAAGACAAGCTTTCGCAATATTATGAGGAAGGAATTTCCTGCGCGGGATGTTATGATGAGCGCACACCGGAAGATCGTGCACGCTATGCCGAGAGGCAAAAGCAGATCAAATTAGCGAAATTACGTGGCTTGCCGAAGCATATTGGTAGCTAAAGAGTGGCAGCAGCAAGGGGCCCCAAACAGTCGATGATTAGCAGCAGATGATAATGATACGGATGGCGGCTTTTCTCCTTTTGGCAGCCATGATGGTTCCGTCCACCGCCTATTCCGCTGAAAAAATCTTAGTTTTTGCTGCTGCGAGCCTGAAAGATGTCATTGAAGAGGCGGCCAGCCAGTTCAAGATCCGTGGCGGCGCGCCAGTGGTTGCTTCCTTTGCAGCTTCTTCAGTTTTGGCCAAACAGATAGAAGCGGGCGCGCCAGCACAAATTTTCATATCTGCCGATCTTGATTGGATAAATTATCTCGAAGATCGCAAACTGCTTGTTGAAAATTCGCGAAAACTTATCGCCGGAAATGCGCTGATCATTGCAACGCAGCCAAGACAGAATAAATCCGATATTCGGTCGCTGCTGACTTCGGGACGCTTTGCGATGGGCGATCCCACCAATGTTCCAGCGGGCAAATATGCAAAAACTGCGTTAGAAACACTCGGTTTGTGGGCGGAGGCGAAAAATCACGCGATTTTCACGGAAAATGTTCGTGTCGCACTGCAATATGCTGCTCTAGCTGAAGTGGATGCGTCTATTGTCTATGCGTCTGATCGTAGCCATGCTGCCGAGCTCGTCGAAGCCTATCGCTTCCCCGCCTCAAGCCATCCGCCTATTCTTTATCCGGCAGCCTTAGTGGCCGGTCAAGAAACAAAGGCTGCTAGAGAATTTCTGGCTTTTCTTGCCAGCGAAGCGGGTCAGACGATTTTTCAAAATAATGGTTTTGTTAAATCGCGTGAGGCTGTCCAGTGATGTTGGATGCTGGCGTCTGGCCAATTGTGCTCTTATCGCTTCGCATTGCTGGTGCAGCAATCATCATCGCCCTGCCATTGGCCTTTGCTGTGGCCTGGGTGCTGGCACGGTATGATTTTTTTGGAAAATCGCTTCTTCAGGCAGTGGTTACCATGCCTTTGGTATTGCCGCCGGTGGTTACCGGCTATTTCCTGCTGGTGTTGTTTGGAACTCGTGGCGCATTGGGTTCGGTTTTGCAGGAATGGCTGAGTATTTCGTTTGCTTTTCGCTGGACGGGCGCTGCACTTGCCGCAGGTGTAATGGCATTTCCTTTGCTGGTACGACCAATGCGCCTTTCGATAGAGGGGCTTGATAGGGGGCTGGAAGAGGCGGCAAGAACGCTTGGCGCCAACCGAATCGTCGTTTTTTGCACAGTCATTCTTCCGGCTTTGTTGCCGGGAATTTTGGCAGGAGCCATATTGGGATTTGCCAAAGCGCTGGGCGAATTCGGAGCGACAATTACCTTCGTATCCAATATTCCAGGCGAAACGCAAACCCTTTCATTGGCGGTTTATTCCTTGTTGCAAACCCCTTCTGGCGACAATATCGCGTTACGCCTGATATTTATCTCTGTCAGCATATCGATTATTGCGGTGGTGCTTTCAGAATGGTTTCAGCGCAAGCTTTCAAGGGTTGCGCGATGAGCTGTCTTGCAGTTGCGATTACCGGTTCAAACGGCGATTTTGCGCTTAACGCAACTTTTGAGGCAGATGCTGGCGTAACTGCAATTTTCGGCCCGTCCGGCGCGGGTAAAACCACTTTGCTTAAAATGATTGCCGGGACGCAACGTCCAACGCATGGGCGCATAACGATTGGCAATATAACGTGGTTTGATTCTGAACGCCGGATCAACCTGCCGCCCGAACAGCGACGGATAGGGTATGTTTTTCAAGATTCCCGGCTATTTCCCTATATGTCCGTGCTGCGCAATTTAACCTATGCCCGCTGGGCTGGTCGGCGATCCGCACAGCGAGATCTTGACGAAGTTATAGAGATGCTCGGCATCCGGCATTTGCTAAACCGGCGACCAGATACGCTGTCCGGCGGGGAGCGACAGCGCGTGGCCATTGGTCGTGCTTTGCTGTCTGATCCATCGCTTTTGTTGCTGGACGAGCCATTATCATCGTTAGACCACGCCAGACGCCAAGAAATTTTGCCCTTTATCGAACGGCTTCGCGATGAAAGCGGGCTACCGATCCTCTATGTCAGCCATGAAGTGGATGAAGTGGCACGTCTGGCAGATAAGCTCGTTTTGCTCAAGAATGGAGTGATAGAGGCCAGCGGAAAGACAGTTGATCTTTTCACCTTGCTTGGTGAGGATGATGAAATGAGCGTGCTTTTTGAGGGCAGGGTTCTTTCTCGCGATCCCCAATATCATTTGGCCGAGGTTGATCTTGGGGGAGCGATTTTTCAACTAAGCGACCAAGATCTGCATGAAAATATGTTGGTTAGGCTTCGTATACGCTCTCGCGATGTCTCTATCGCCTGTGTCCTCCCCGATCAGATTAGTATCCGGAATGTTTTGCCAGTAACGATCATTGCTATTGAGAAAAGTGACGGCGCAGACGCTCTGCTAAAACTTAAATTTCAGCAAAAGCAGCTTTATGCCCGGCTGACTTGCCGATCCGTCGATGAACTTCAGCTTCGCGAAGGTGAACAAGTCTTTGCTCTTGTCAAAGCGGTGTCGATTGACCGTGCGTCGATGCGTCATGGCTGAAACGAAGATTCTGGTTTTCGCGGATAGGCTTTTATGCTCATCTTCGCGGCGGAGGACAAGGGCGGAGGAGAAGGGATGCGTGATTTGAGCCAATGGTCACCGCGCAAACGACCAGAACGTAAAATTCTTGACGGGCGCTATGTGCGGCTTGAGCCGCTCAATATAGCGCGGCACGGTGACGAACTTTTTGAAGTTTCTTCGGTATCAGACGCCGATGAGCGGTTCAAATGGCTCTTTGAATATCCGCCAAAAATCCGTGCTGATATGCAGCCTTGGCTTGAGAAAGCAGAAGCAAGCGATGATCCGCTCTTTTTTGCTGTCATTGACAAAGACAGTGGCAAGGTTGCCGGACGGCAGGCGCTGATGCGGGTTGAGCCTCTGCATGGAGTAATCGAGATTGGCAGCATCTATTGGGGCCCGCCAATTTCGCGAAAGCCTGCCGCTACTGAAGCGCAATTTTTGTTCATGCAATATGTTTTTGATGAATTGGGCTATCGGCGTTACGAATGGAAATGCCATAATGAAAATGGTCCGTCCAAGCGCGCTGCCGAACGTTTTGGATTTCGCTTTGAAGGCGTGTTTAGGCATCATATGGTGGTCAAAGGTCAGAACCGCGATACGGCATGGTTCTCGATTATCGATAGTGAATGGCCGGATCTAAAACAGAATTATCAGGTATGGCTTGCGCCTGAAAATTTCGATGAAAACGGACAGCAAATTCGACGGCTTGGGGAGTTCAGACATCGTGGCCGATAAAACCAACAACAAAAGTCCCGCTCTTGCAGCGATCCTTATTTTGCTTGGCTTTGGCACTCTCGCTTATTTCGTGCCGATGATTATGCTGGCACTTGGTGAATATTCCCAGATACTCGCTGTCATTTTTCCGATCATATTTGTTCTAAGCTTTTTTGCAGTGTTCTGGCTGCGAGCATTGAATCAAAGAAAGCGCGATTAAAATCGTAAAAATACAGAGGGTGAAATTGGTATACGCGGCAATTTACCCGTTCGCTCGGTCTTTAAACCATTTGGCAAGAAAATCGACCACCGCCCGGGTTTTCGCTGGCAAATATCGCCGATGGGGGTAAACCACGTAAATGCCGCCATCTTTGATGGTGAATTCGTCTAGACAAGGCACTAAACTGCCCTTTTCGATTTCTTCATCGGCAATGAAACCGGGAAGAGAGCAAAAGCCCAAACCAGCAATTGCCGCATGTTTGGTGGCTACAGGACTGTTAATTTCCATCGAACCCCGAACATTTACCGTCATCAGAGACCCGTCGCTATTACGAAAGTGCCAATTATTGCGCGAACGCGAATTGGTATCGACTATACAGGGTTTTTCAATCAAATCCTCCGGGCGCTCGGGCATTCCGACACGCTCAATCAGCGAAGGTGCGCCGCAAAGCACCACGTGGAAAGGCGCCAAGCGCTTTGCAATCAGAGAGGAATCTTGAAGGCGAGTAATGCGAATGGCCAGATCGAAACCTTCCTCGACGAGATCGACAAAGCGATCATCAAGATGGACTTCTAGAACGATTTCCGGATGTGCGAGACAAAAATCCACCAAGGATTTTCCGATTGCTGCATCTGCAAAAGTGCGGGGTGCTGAAAGTTTGACACGTCCGCGCGCATTGGCACTGGTTTCGCTCACAGCATCCTGTAAGGCATCAATGTCTCGAATAATTTCGATGGCCCGGTGATAATAGGTGTGCCCGGCTTCGGTAAGCGAAAACTGCCGGGTTGTTCGGTTCAGAAGCCGTACTCCCAGATCATCCTCCAGCTCACGCACATATTTTGAAAGCAATGCTTTCGAACGACCAATTTTGCGTGCCGCAGCTGAAAAGCCTTCTGCATCAACCACCTCTATGAAAGCGCGCATGCGGGTAAGAGTGTCCATATTTTATCCTGATGATTGGCTGGTCGTTACAAATGTTTCGTAAGGCTCGCAGTTTCATAGTCGGAGCAATTTCGGCTGAGAAGCATCGATTTTAAAAGAGCCCGATGCACATTGACGCGATTTTCAACTCCGTTGTTTATCATTTTCGCACATTGCCTGTCAGTTTATACGGGTAATTGCTGATTGGACAGACATTGTTTCAGTTTTACTGAACAGTGGATGGGTGCGTGCAGGCAAAGAAGTGCTCAAAATTAATTCTCATTTACGGAAAATTATCATTGAATCATAATGGGTTTGCGACTATATGGCATTTTGCCCAAAGTCGCACGTGCCTGTGGGTGTCCGCCGATCCTCGAATGGTGAGGAATTCGGTACGGTACCTGGACCTAACCGTTCCAGTCGATCTGATGGCCAACCGGCAGATCGAGGACATCTTGAAGCAACGACGGTGCGGGCCTTTCTGGTGTCTTCCGGCTGTCCAAAAGCCGGGATTACTGAAGAGGCACACCTTCATTGCCGGCAGTGCGGATGCGGTTCTCCCAATTCCAAGCCAAGGCAGACAAAGCGGAATGACGCGGTGATCGCGTTGTTTCACCACCGCATGAGCTTTCGTGTGAAGTCAGCACCTCCAAAGGCTGGCGTCACAGCGGTCGCCCTCATGCACACTTTGTCCCCGTTGAAACGGCATATAAGTCGTTTGGGAGAATGACCATGGCAACACAACGCATTCTGGATTTTCTGAACACCCGTCGTCCCGATGGACCTTGCTTGATTGTCGATACTGACGTTATCCGCGAAAATTTCCAAAATTTCGAAAAGGCATTGCCATATTCGCGCATTTTTTATGCGGTGAAGGCTAATCCTGCGCCAGAAATCCTGCAGCTGCTTGCTTCGCTCGGCTCTTGTTTCGACACGGCCTCGGTGGCTGAAATCGAAATGGCGCTTGATGCAGGCGCAACGCCTGATCGTATTTCATATGGCAATACGATTAAAAAAGAGCGTGATATTGCCCGCGCCTTCGAATTAGGCATTCGCCTTTATGCGGTTGATTGCGTGGAAGAAGTCGAAAAAATTGCTCGTGCAGCGCCCGGCAGCCGGGTGTTCTGCCGTGTATTGACCGATGGCGAAGGTGCAGAATGGCCATTGTCGCGCAAATTTGGCTGCGTGCCAGCAATGGCGACTGACGTTTTGCGTCATGCGAAAATATGCGGCCTCGACGCTTATGGTGTATCCTTTCATGTGGGTTCACAGCAGACCGATCTAACCGCATGGGATCGCGCTTTGGCGGATGCAGCGTCGGTATTCCGCACGCTTGCGGATGAAGGCATCATGTTGCGCATGGTCAATATGGGTGGCGGTTTCCCGACCCGCTATCTCAAAGATGTGCCCACCGCTCAAATCTATGGGATGGCGATTTTCGATGCTCTGTCCAAGCATTTTGGCAACCGTATTCCGGAAACTATTATAGAGCCGGGCCGCGGCATGGTGGGCAATGCGGGTGTGATCAAGACCGAAGTGGTTCTTATCTCACGCAAAGCGAATAATGATAATGTGCGCTGGGTTTATCTCGATATCGGCAAATTCGGCGGACTCGCTGAAACGATGGACGAGGCTATTCGCTATCAGATTGTCACTCCGCACGACGGAAGCGAAACAGAGCCTTGCGTATTGGCGGGCCCAACCTGCGATAGTGCGGATGTTCTTTATGAAAAGACGCCTTACCCGCTGCCGGTTTCGCTGACTATTGGCGATGAAGTGCTGATAAAAGGTACCGGCGCCTATACCACCACCTATTCTGCAGTGGCATTTAACGGTTTTGAGCCGCTCCAATCCTACGTGATCTAATCGACCGATGGCATCGGTCAGTGTCTAGAGCCGCCCGGCGCGTAAATGCCGGGCGATGCTCGGCTGTGCATCCGCGAAAAGCGCACCGTAAATCATGGACAAGCTGCGCCGCGCTGAGGTTATTGGCGGAAAGGTTTCCTTGATGGATTTTCGGTTGATAAAGCTATTTAGCCCGTAAAACCGGATCGAATAGGCCAACAATCGCGCAAATCACGTGAATTTCACGATGACGTCCTGTTAAAACTGCTCTAACTGTCCTAGATCAGCATTCACAGGTGCGAGGTTACGCGGCTCTAACGCTGCTTAGTGGCTTCACCTCTTCAGTTTAGCAGGCAGGTCAAAAAATGGAAAAAGCAGATATCGGAATGGTAGGACTTGGCGTGATGGGTTCTAACCTAGCGCTGAACATAGCCGAGAAAGGCTACAGGGTAGCAGTCTATGATCGGGATGAGCCTGTTCTGAATGCTTTTATAGAAAAAGCTGGTGCGCTCGCCGACCGCCTTATTCCTTGCCCAACATTTGAAGCGCTGGCCGCCAATATTCGTGCGCCGCGCCCGATTATTTTCCTCATCAAGGCTGGCGCGCCTGTCGATGCGGAAACAGCTCGCCTCAAGACCTATCTTGAAAAGGGCGACATCATGATCGATGCCGGTAATTCGGATTATCGCGACACGATGCGCCGCCTCAAGGCTTTGGGGCCGAATGATCCGACCTTTGTCGGCATGGGTGTTTCCGGTGGGGCCGAAGGTGCGCGCCATGGACCATCAATGATGGTGGGCGGGACGCAAGAGGCTTATGACCGGATTGCACCGATCCTGCTGGCGGCAGCCGCGAAATATAATGGTGAACCTTGCTGCGCATTGGTTGGTCCCGATGGTGCTGGGCATTTTGTTAAAACGATCCATAACGGCATCGAATATGCCGATATGCAGATGATCGCTGAAATTTATGGTGTTTTGCGCGATGGTCTGGGCCTTGGTGCAGCAGAGATTGGCGAAATTTTTGAAGGATGGAATGCGGGTCAGCTTAATTCCTATCTGATTGAAATTACGGCTAAAGTTCTCAAAGCCACCGATCCTGAAACCGGAAAGCCGATGGTGGATGTGATCCTTGATGAAGCGGGTCAAAAGGGCACCGGGCGCTGGTCAGCTATTGAAGCGCAAATGCTTGGCGTGCCTGCAACAGCTATTGAAGCTGCGGTTGCAGCGCGCTCGATTTCTGCCCTTAAGCGTGAGCGACTGGCGGCCGAAGAGGTTTATAAACCCGCTCCACGCACCTTAAATATTGCTGATCGCGCAAGCTTCCTTGTGGAATTGGAGCAGGGGCTTCTTGCGGGTAAAATTGCAGCCTATGCTCAAGGATTTGCTGTCATGGCTGGCGCTTCCAAGGAGCATGGATGGAATATTCCGCTGGCAACCACTGCGCGCATCTGGCGCGAGGGCTGCATTATTCGTTCGCAATTTCTCGATGATATTGCGCAAGCCTTTGAAGGCAGCGAAGTCGAAAACCTGTTATTGGTACCGGCTTTTGTCGAACGTATGCGGATTGCGTCGCAAAGCTTGCGCAAAATCGTGGCTCAAGCCGCAATGGCTGGGCTGCCGGTTCCTGCTTTGGCATCTGCGCTCAACTATTTTGACAGCTTTACCCAGTCGCTCGGAACCGCAAATGTCATTCAGGGACAGCGTGATTTCTTTGGCGCGCATGGCTTTAAGCGCGTTGATAAGGAAGGCGACTTTCACGGTCCGTGGGGCGCTTAACCCTCCAGTAGAAAAGCCGCCATCTGGCGGCTTTTTTCTTAGTCTGAGATCACCAGCAAATCATGTGCTGCAAAATGGATGGTCACCTCATCTCCCCGCTGGGGTGGTGGCTGTGTCGGGTCGTTGAAACTGTCAAATGATAACCTGTTTGTTCCCAGTGACACCCGGGTACGAATGACCGAGCCAAGAAAATGGACGTCCTCAATGATAGCATTGACCGAAGTGTCATGATTTTTGCGCGCTTCCAGACTAACAGCCTCTGGGCGTAGCGCCAAAGTAAGCGATTTACCTTTAGCATGATGGGTTAAATCATCGCGCAAAGTGATCTTGTTGCCGTCAAGCTCAATACTGTTATCTGCCGGTTCGCTAACAGTGGCTTCCAGCATATTGAGTGTCCCAACAAAAGACGCGACGAAACGAGATGCTGGGCGGTTGTAAATATCGAACGGTGTACCAATCTGATCCGCCCGGCCTTCATGCATGACCACCACGCGATCAGAAATTGATAGGGCCTCTTCCTGATCGTGGGTTACGAAAACCGTAGTAATTCCCAGCTTTTGCTGGATAGCGCGGATCTCTTGGCGCAGCGAAATGCGAATTTTGGCATCAAGCGCTGAGAGCGGCTCATCAAGCAAAAGGACTTGCGGCTTGGTCGCAAGCGCGCGGGCCAAAGCCACCCGCTGTTGTTGCCCGCCCGACATTTGATACGGAAAGCGGTCTGCCAAATGTTCCAACCGGATAAGGCTGAGCATTTCGCTGACCGTTGCATCAATTTCAGCCTTTCGTTTTCCTGAAACACGAAGCCCGAAAGAAACATTTTGGGCAACGGTCATATTCGGAAACAGCGCATAGGCCTGAAAAACCATGCCGATGCTTCGCTGATTTGGCTTGAGGTTGACGATGTCCTTGCCGTTAAGCTCGATAGCTCCGCTGTCAGGGGTTTCAAAGCCCGCGATCATACGCAATACAGTAGTTTTACCGCATCCGGACGGGCCCAAGAAGGATATGAACTCGCCTTGTTCGACAGCAAGGTTAAAATCATGAACGACGGTATTGGTGCCGAAGCTCTTTTTCAGGTTCTCGAGATTAAGAAAGGCCATGAATGTTACCCGGCAGTTATTTTGAATTTATTCAGGCGTGACATGAGCTGTAACATAATTATGCTTAGCCATGTGATGCCAAAGGATATGATCGCCAGTGCGGAGGGTTCATATGCCCGATTTGCGCCGACAAGCTGCAAATAGGGCCCGAAGGCCGGGCGGTTCAGCAATGAGGCGAGCGTGAACTCGCCGATGACAATCGCGAAGGTAATAAATGCCCCGCTCATGACACCGGAAATGACGTTGGGGAAAATAACCCTGAACATGATCGTAGTCCAATTCGCGCCCAGGCTTTGCGCGGCTTCGGTCAGTGTGCGTACATCTATCGTACGCATGGCAGTATCAATAGCGCGATACATATAGGGCAGCGATAATGTCACATAACCAAACATCAACAACAAATCGGTTGCTTTGGTTGATGATGTGAACGGCAACCATGACGATGAATTATAGATACGAAGATAGCCAAAGACGATCACGATCGCCGGAATGACCAATGGCATCAAGGTGATAAACTCGACCAAAGGACGCAGATAGGGTACGCGCAGTCTGACCCAATAAGCTGTCGGAACGACAAGCAACACCCCGAAAATGATCGTCAGAAAACCCAGGATGATAGAGTATAAGAATGTCGCCTGGAAATTTGGATCGCCGAACACGACGCGATAGGCATCAAAAGAATATTCACCCCGCCGCATGCGCAGCGAAAATTCAAATGTTCCTATCAGCGGTACGATGAAGTAAATCGCACCAATCAAAAACGCGATCCATGCGCCGATTTTTTGAACGCTAAAACCCTTTTTCATCGTTGCCACCTTTCAGCGCGCATACGCAGCCAGATGTAAAGGAGGTTGGACAGGGCTGTAATAACGATCATGCCTAGCGCAAGGGCGTAGCCTAAATGCTGATTGTGCAAAACATCGCCACGAATCTGCGCATAAAGCAGGATAGGCACGATGTTGAGTGAGGACCCGGTTAATGCATAGGCCGTGGCGACGGCACCAAAAGCATTGGCAAAAAGCAGCAAGGTTGTGCCCAATAGGCTAGGCCACAAAATCGGAAAGGCCACCATGCGCCAATATTGCAAATTGGTTGCGCCTAAGATCGACGAAGCTTCCCGCCATTCTTTTTTGAGGCCGTCCAGCGCTGGGGTTAAAATGAGGACCATCAACGGAATCTGAAAGAACAAATAAGTGATGGTTAGTCCCCAAAAGCTAAGTAAATTGAAGCCCGTGGAATAGAGATTAAAGCCGAACCACTCGCGCAGCAACACTGTCACAAGTCCGGTGCGCCCTAAAGTTGCAAGAAAGGCAAAAGCAAGAGGTATTCCAGCGAAGTTGGACGCAACCCCGGAAAAGGTCAAAACCGCCGGTCGAAGCCAGCGCGGCAAATTGCCAAGCACCACAGACCAAGCTAGGAAAAAGCCAATGATCGCACCACCCACAGCGGAGGCGAAACTAACTTTGAGCGAAACCCAATAGGCGCTCATGATCTGCGGTTCAAAAAGATCTTTTATATTCTGGAAGGTAAAATTGCCTGCCGAATCCTGAAACGCGCCCACCACGAGATACATGGTCGGCCAAAGAAGAAATAAGAAAGCGAACAGAAAAAAAGGCGCGACGCCAAGCCATGAAAGCGGAATTTGACGCTTACGCTTTGTGCTCCCAGAAATTGTGCTTCCAGACATAGCGCCCGGAGATGGGGTTGAATTGGCAGTGCTCATGCAGTCTTTCTTCAGATGACTGAGAGTTCTGCGGCGACCAGAGGATGACCGCCACAGAACTTGACCATAAATATCCGCGGATTATTGAACGTTAGCGCCGACGACGCTGTCCCATTCCTTGGTGATGACTTCTTGAGCGGCTTCGATTTCGTCAAGCGTCGGGAAAATAGCCTTTTGATAAGCTTCTGCTGGCGGTAATTTGTCCAACAGATCCTGTGGTATCTTCCCAGCTTCAACCATGGCGTTGAACCGAATCGGATGGCAATAGCCCTTCAGATAGCCGATCTGTCCTTCATCTGAATAAAGATGTTCCATCCAAAGCTTTGCTGCATTTGGATGCGGCGCGTAAGCGCTGATCGCCTGAACGTAAACACCTGCAATCACGCCGGAATTTGGAATGATGGTTTCAATCTCAGGATTGCCGTTTAAAGTGTCGCGGTCTGCAAGAGAATTGTAGTCCCAGCGGACAACGATGGGTGTCGATCCTTGGGCAAGAGATGCAGCCTTGCCGATCACCGGAACGAAATTCCCATTAGCATTCAACTCTTTATAAAATTCAAGGCCTCTTTTGCCTGCCTCTTCCGCTGATTCAGCACCCCGGGCAATGCCTGCTGCTTGAACGCTAAGAATTGCCTGGGTCGAAACGCGAGGATCGCCCGCGAGCGCAACCGCGTTGGCATACTCGCTTTTCAAAAGGTCTTCCCAATCTTGCGGAAGATTCTGAACGATGTCTTTATTTATCTCAAAAGCGAGAACGCCGTAATAATCGCCGTACCAATAGCCTTCGGGATCTTTCGCATTGTCAGGGATTTCATCCCAAGTGGACACTTTATAGGGCTGGAGCAAACCTTCCTTCTTGGCAGAGGTTCCAAAAGCAAAGCCGACATCAATGACGTCTGGTGCCTGCGGGCCCTTATTGTTTTTGTTCGCTTTGATTGCCTCGATTTCGTCGCCCGAGCCGGCGTCAGGGTTCAACTCATTGACCTTAATGCCGTATTTATCTTTAAAACTTTGAATAATTTCCCCATAGCCGCACCAATCGTGAGGCAAAGCAATAGTGGTCAGCTCCCCTTCCGCTTTTGCTGCGGCAATCAATTCCTCTGACGGTTCCGCGACCGCAATTGAAACGCCCGTAACGGCAATCGCAGTCGTAATAGTCAATAGGCGCGTGGTATGAATTAGCATTCTCGACTCCCAAATTCAGTCAGGTCGAACGTCTTTGGATGATTCCCGCGTTCGTTTTCCCGATAGCTACCCTCAATGACGTCCTGATGACATAATGGCGCCATCAGGCAAGTGAACCATTTTTTCAGAGGCTTAGCAAACGCCATTGGATGGTTTATCCAAAATATTCACGAAGAATCGTAGGAAGTCCAAATCTGATAAAGTCCAGATCTGCGGATATGACCAGATCTGATTGGACCATAGCACAGAGATTATTCTGACAAGACCTTACAAGGTTGCGTGTTTTGACCTGCTATTTGAACAAAATATCCGCAAGCGAATTTCGACCAGAGAGAGTCAGCCGGAATCACTTTCATTTGGCTCTGCGCCGCGGGGCCAAGATCATCCGGGCAAGGTGTTCTTAAAAGGAACACTTTGGGGCGTGAACGGGGCTTTACAATATATCAGTCACTTTTTTCGAAACGGTTTTCAAGGAAAAGCCACATTTTATACTGTTTTTGTGTGTAAGTTTCCGCAATCAATTAATTGTGGGACGTCCCAAATCCCATTTTTACCTGACTTAAAACAATTAAAGCCACTTAAATAATGATTTTTGTGTTTTTACACGACAGCAAGAATTGACCAAATTTTACCAAGGATATTGGCCTAATGACTCTTGATTTGATCCATTTTCCAAATTTTAAACGAACTTTTTTCGGTACCGCTTTTCAGAGCGATACCTTGGCGCTTTTGAGCCGCATTCGCGATGAAATTGGCTGCCGACATATTATCCATAATTTCCGAGGACGGGTAGGGGACTGCACTAGACCCGGTTCTTCGGACCTAACTGTTGTGCTGACTGTACCTACGAATTGGGCAACGCGCTATGCCAGCAAGAACTATTTTGTAGTTGATCCAATTTTTCAGGAAGACGCACCATATTTTCGCAATGATGCCAGCGGCATTGTAAGAGATCTAAAAGAAGATGCCGATATTTGCCCAGCGGTTGCCGAATTACTGCAAGACGCAGAGAAGCATAGTATCGGGAATGTCTTTATTGCTGTATCAGCGCGCAATCCAAAAGGTGCGCCAGGGTGCACTTTGTTTAGTTTTGACATGGATGAAGGAGAAGATCGCAAGCAGTTCGTCGCCCGATTGCGGCCGCGGCTATTGAGCCTTTCCGGTCTTATCCATAATGCCCTTTGTGGCTGTAAAGATCCAAGTGCCGTGGCATCATTGTTGACACCGCGCGAAATTGATTGTCTGCGTTGGGCTGCTAATGGCAAGACCGACGGGGAGATCGCTGAAATTCTTAATATTGCCCGCTGGACGGTGGTTACATATCTGCAAAATGCGAAGATCAAGCTTAATTGTTCTAATCGCACATCAGCGGTAGCGACGGCACTTTCTCTAGGCTTTATCGAAATGCCGGAAGTTCAACATTTAATGTAAATTCGGCATTGGCTGATCGAGGATGGTTTCCATTCCGGTCAGCTGTTTGAACTTTCCGATTTGAGAAAAGCGCCATTGATTATTTGCTTGCATCTAAATGCATGCAGCTTAATCGGCTTTTGGGAAGCGTTCGGCGAACAGCAAGATAGAACCCGCTAAGCCAGCGGAAATTCATCAATGTTCTGTGCATTTTTTACAAAGACCGCGCAGCTCAAGTGTCGTTTTGTTGGTTTCAAATCCGTTTTGTAAGCCCCACGCGCTGACCAAATTTTCAATCGCTGTATCGGAAAATTCAGTGATCTGGCCACATTGATCGCAAATTGCAAAAGCAATGAGATCATGATTATGACATTGCGGATGAGCACAAGCGACGAAAGCATTGAGGCTTTCGAGCCGATGGATCATTCCGTAATCGAGTAATTTTTCCAAAGCGCGATAGACTTGCAAAGGCGCACGAAAACCATCGCCACGCAGCTGGTCGAGAATGGTATAAGCGCTCAGCGGTCCTTCCGCTTTGGACAAAACGTCAAAAACCAGCGTCTGATTGCGGGTTAATTCCGGTGAGGCGTGATGTTGGCGATGATTGTTCATTGTCCAGGGGTCCATTTGGTTGAAGCCTCTAGATTTGGTTCTGCCGAAACCGTAGGCGGAGAATCGCTGCGCGGTTTTCCACGAACCAGCCTATTTAAGGGTAAGAGATTGAGAATGAAAATAGCCAGAGCGGCAACGACGATTGAGGGGCCGGACGGGGTGTCGAAATGACGAGACCCATATAGGCCACCAATAACCCCCACAACACCAATCAAAGAGGCGAGAACAGCCATTTGCTCCGGCGATGACCCGTAACGCCGTGCTGTTGCGGCCGGAATGATTAGCAATGACGTGATTAACAGAATGCCGACAATTTTCATCGCGATTGCAATCACAATTGCAAGAAGAAGCATGAAGACAATTCGGCAAAGTGCGGGGTTTTGACCCTCTGCACGTGCGATATCTTCGCTTACTGTCGCAGCAAGAAGAGGGTGCCACAACTTGGTCAACACGCCTAATACGAGAATCCCGCCTCCATATATAAAGCCTATATCCATTCGTGAGACGGCCAAAAGATCGCCGAAAAGAAACGACAGCAAATCAACGCGTATCCATGTCATAAATGCGACGATGACAAGCCCCAAAGCCAGCGTTGCATGAGACAGAATTCCAAGAAGAGAATCGCTTGATAAAGTATGGCGACTTTGTAGGGGCAGCAGCAAGCCAGATATCACGACTGCAACAGTGAAGACACCAACCATCAGATTAATGTCGAGCATAATCGCCAGCGCCACACCAAGCAGCGCTGAGTGAGCCATGGTGTCGCCAAAATAGGCCATTCTCCGCCAGACGATAAAACAGCCAAGCGGGCCTGCGATTAGCGCAATCCCAACGCCAGCAACAAGCGCACGGGTGAAAAAATCATCCAGCATCAGCCCGTTCCCTCATGGTGATGATGTCCATCTTCCGCATGGCAATGTTCGGTTATGCTTCCATCCGCATGGAGCACACGACCGTCGGGTAAATGTGTGTGATCGTGATGATGCTCGTAAAAGGCTAAAACACCGGCGGCGCGGCTTCCAAATAATTTCATATATTCGGGACTTGCGGTTACATCCCGAGGTGATCCGCTGCAACAAACATGTCCGTTCAAACAGATGACCCGATCAGTTGCGGCCATGACCAAATGGAGATCATGAGATATCAACAAAATACCGCAGCCAGTCTCATCGCGCAGCCGGGCGATCAATTCATAAAGCGCAGCTTCTCCAGAAAAATCTACGCCCTGCACAGGTTCGTCCAGCACCATAATATCTGGTTTTTTGGCAAGCGCGCGCGCTATCAACGCACGCTGAAGTTCGCCTCCGGACAAATGAGCCACCTCGGCTTTGAGAAGATGCGGTATGCCGACGACGTCCAGTGCCCGTTCTATTTCTTTGTCGCTCAATTTTCCCGTGAGAGTCATTAGACGCTTCACCGAAAGCGGCAAATTTGGATCAATCGTGATGGTCTGTGGAACGTAACCAATCTGAAGGCCATCCTTATGAATGACTTTTCCGGTGTCGGGTTTGAGCACGCGCAAAGCCAGCTTAGCAGTTGTGCTTTTTCCCGCACCATTAGGGCCAATAAGGGTAACGATCTCCCCCCGGTGTAAGGCTAAATCGATATCGCGCACCAGCCAACGGCCCGCACGATAAATTCCGGCCTTTTCTAATTTAATGAGTAGCTCTTGTCCGCTCGTTATGGGGTGACCAAATTTTGAGGTCATGACCGCGCTTTCGCTCTAAAATCATTATGGCTTTCAACAAGCCACCGCCGGTTGTGATTGATAAGAATAATCAAAAACTATTGCCTGCCCGAAATAGCTATATTACATGATCGGATTATTGTTATAACATCACATATATAATGTCGCTAATCATGGTTAAACGTCAAGTGAGGCCGTATGAATTTTTTTCTTAATATTGTTATTAGCTGCGGCTTTCTTCTTGCGACGGCGGTGTCAGCCTATGCTGAGAGAGACGGGGTAGTTGTTTCTATCAAGCCGCTGCATTCACTGGTTTCGGCGGTTATGGAGGGTGTGGGCGAACCTTCGTTGATTGTGCAAGGCGCAGGCTCAGAACATGTTTATAGCTTAAAACCTTCCGATGCCGAGGCATTACAAAATGCGAAGGTGATTTTCTGGGCGGGGCCCGCCATGGAAAACTTTCTCGCTAAATCAATTGAAACATTAGGCGAGGGCGCGCAAGTTTATCCTTTAGTGGAAACTCCAAACCTAAAATTATTGAATTTGCGCGAAGGAGGACCGTTCGAGGCTCATGATCACAGCGAAAATCATGAAGAGCCTGTAAATGCGCATGAAAATAGCACTCACGCTCATGATTCGGATCGCGCTGTTCACCACGAGCATCAGGAATATGATTTGCATTTCTGGCTTGATCCCGAAAATGCCAAGATAGTTTTATATGAAATTGCGCGAGTTTTAAGTAAGAACGATCCTGCTCACGCTACCCAATTTGCTGATAATGCGAAGAATTATGCGCAACGACTTGACGCGCTAACCAAAGACGTCACGGCTGAACTCTCGCCTATCCGGGGCAAGCCTTTCATCGTTTTTCATGATGCATACCAGTATTTCGAGAATCGATTCGGCCTCACCGTTGCCGGTTCGATTACTGTAAGCCCTGAAAAAGCGCCTGGTGCTGCGCGAATCAAAGAGATTCGGGAGAAAGTGAAAGCTCTTGGCGCGACCTGCGTTTTTGCAGAACCGCAATTTGAGCCTCGGATAATCGACACTATTATTGAAGGAACGCCCGCTAAGGTCGGTATTTTAGATCCATTAGGGTCCGAACTCGAAAATGGGCCGAATCTTTATATTGAACTAATTCGTAATTTGGCAGAATCGCTGACTTCCTGCCTTAAGGACCAATAGTCGATTCGCATGGTAAGCTGAGCTAAGCCAATCTATTGAACCGAACGCCAGCGGTATCGCATGAATCAAAAAGATAATATGAAGTCGCTTTCCGGCTTCTGGCCCTATTTATTTCTATCCGGCTCAGCCTTTAAACGGCGTTTTTAACGTCCGATATATAATAAAGACAGGAATAACGCTGTGCCTCTGAATTCCGGGCACAGCTCTGG
This sequence comes from Falsochrobactrum ovis, assembly GCF_003259955.1. Taxonomy (GTDB): domain Bacteria; phylum Pseudomonadota; class Alphaproteobacteria; order Rhizobiales; family Rhizobiaceae; genus Brucella; species Brucella ovis_A. The sequence goes on along the minus strand of NZ_QLMK01000015.1, from coordinate 177 downwards.
CTACTCTGGCGCTTGAATTCAATTTTTTAATTCCCATATCCGAGCCCTGTGGAAAAGTATTCCTTCTTTTTTGCATTTTGTTTGTTGACAGTTTTGTTTGTTGGGGTCTATATGGCTTCACAACGAGGGCGGCGGCGCTGCTAGCGGCAGGTTGCTTCGTCCTTGTTTACTTTGCAT
>NZ_QLMK01000014.1 GCF_003259955.1 Falsochrobactrum ovis | reverse complement strand
TGCGCCACATCGAATGGGCGTGTAGCTCAGCGGGAGAGCACTACGTTGACATCGTAGGGGTCACAGGTTCAATCCCTGTCACGCCCACCATTCGAACCTCACAATATCAATAACTTAGCGCGAATTGAACGACACTTTACGTAGTGATCTTTGGTACATTGTACCAGTTTCACCCAAAATCTAAATTTTTCCACACCCCAACCGAGCACTATCTTGACTCTTAACTATAAAAAGAACAAATCATGAACTCTTTTTACATGGAGAGTCGCGATGAACGCTTATGCGCAAAATTACGATGATGAAGTTGAACAGGTCTTAGCCTACTACAATGGCGACGTGCGCGCGGCCATTGAAGGATTGTTAAAGGATCGGGATTTCCTCGTGAAGGAAATCGAGTATGCAAGCATCGCAATGTCCTTAGGTTTTAGCCGTGGCTGGAAACCAACAGTGATCAAGTGATTCAATATGGCCAGACCTCATCCCTATGAAAGGCTTGAGCCCACGACTCGAATTACGGATCTTGAATCTTGGACGATCCTATGCGGTCTCTGCAATCGCTGCGGCCATTTGAATGATATCGACGCGGACGCTCTTGCGAGAAAAATTGGACGCGATGCAGTGCTGAGCGCACATAAATCAAAGTTGCGTTGTCGGCGCTGCTCCGTGAAGGGGTACGGTGAGTTTGTAGCATTTCGCGCACCAAGATGAAGCCGCGGCTGGACTCGGATCAAGGAAACGCTACTCTTCAAATCAGGAGGACGCGCATGTGCAATCTATATAACCTCACCACAACACATGAGGCGATGCGTCGGCTGTTCCCGAGGTTCTTAGACAGCACCAATCGGCTGGATCCTCAACTCGATATCTATCCCGATTATGTGGCGCCGGTTTTGCGCAACACACAAAACGATGATCCAGAGCTTGCTATGCTGCGCTGGGGCATGCCTACCCCGCCCATTTACGTGAAGGGAGAAACCGATAGCGGCGTAACAAATATCCGCAATCTTAATTCCCCGCATTGGCGCCGATGGCAAAGCGTCGAAAGCCGATGCGTCGTGCCGGCCACTTCATTTTCTGAGTATGGACAGAAACCCGATCCGCTTACCAAGCGCAAACCACTTCATTGGTTCGCTTTAAGCGAAGATAAGCCGCTATTTGTGTTTGCAGGTATTTGGACACGCTGGAAAGGCGTGAGGAAGAAAAGGGAAGGCCCTGTCGAGGTAGAGATATTCGGCTTTCTGACAACCGACCCCAACGCGGTCGTCAAGCCTGTTCACCCCAAAGCCATGCCGGTGATTCTGCGAACAGCTGAAGAGATAGAAACTTGGTTGAGAGCGCCTTGGGATGAGGCAAAGGAAATGCAGCGGCCATTGCCGGATGCAGAATTAATAGACTTATCGCCCCCCGAAGCACAGCAAAGCTTGTTCTAAAAACCCTTTTTAAGACCCGGCTGACCAGTGCATCCGGTTGAATTCAAATTCATAAACCGAAAATACTCTAGGCCAGCTGAAACTTTTTTAGCAAAATTAAGTTCTCCTTATGCGAGCACCTTGCTCTGGGCGCAACTCCTCCACTGCGATCAAGCGGCGTGAGAGCAATCCTAAGGAGAACCATCAAAATGAATTCAATCATCTACCTGGTGGGACTAGTCGTAATCGTCCTGTTCATTCTCTCATTTTTGGGGTTACGCTAATGGTGGATCCAACTGTTATTGAAGCCGCCCCTGACCGCGGTTATGTCGATTGGGCTGCGATATTTGCGGGTGCAATCATCGCCACTGGAGCAATGGTGGTATTAACAACATTTGCAAGTGGACTGGGTCTTAGTTCATTCTCAGTCGATGAGGGAGGAGACTTTAGCACTCTCTGGCTGATTATCACCGCGCTATTTGGCGTTATATCAATGGTCGCTTCCTATGTGCTGGGAGGTTATATCGCTGGAAGAATGCGGCGCCCCACCGGTACTGCCAATTTAGAGGAACGAACCGTACGCGATGGCCTAAATGGTCTCGTTGTCTGGGGTATAGGGACCATTTTGAGTGCCTTATTGGCTATGGGTGCTATTTCTGGCAGTGCAAAAGTCGTTGGCGGAGCTGCACAGACCGCCGTCGAGGCGACTGGCGCTGTTGCGGGAGGCGCAGCACAAGGGTTAGGACAAGTTGTGGGTGGCGCAGCCTCCGGCCTCGGGATGGCTGCTGGAGGAATGGCCCAGGGCGCTGGCCAAGCAGCAGCACCAACGATTGAAGATATGTTACCACAAGGCTTCAAGTCCAATCCCATGGAATATCTAGCAGACACCATGCTCCGCTCTGACCAACAGGCGATGACCGTTCCTGGGCAAGAAAACCAAAACAATGCAGACTTTCAGCGTCAGGTAACGAGCGTTCTTGGGAACTTGCTTTCAACCGGAGAGATCAATGACGCCGACCGCGCCTGGCTTACAAATCAGATCGCGGGGCGAACGGGGATAAGCCAGAATGACGCTCAGAACCGTGTAAATCTAACCATAGAGCGTGTGCAGGCCCTTCGCACTGAAGCTCAACAAAAAGTGGACGAAGCCCAAAAGAGACTGGCCGATATGCAAGCGCAAGCAGAGAAAGCAGTCGAAGATGCAAAAAACCAAGCCGCAAAAGCGGCTGAAACTGCAAGAATTACGGGCATCTTAACTGCATTCCTTTTAGCAGCATCATCCCTTGTGTCTGCAGCAGCCGCCTACATTGGAGCGGTCAACGGTGGCCGACACCGTGACGAAGGCCGCATTTGGGGTGGTCTCTCCTATCGGTAGTAATACAGCAACGCTTCGAACCCTGACGGAAATCTGTCAGGGTTCGGCTATGCCGCTATCGTCAATGACGCTCTTTCAATGAAAGCAAGCTATCCAGCCGATCATGGAAGCTAGCAACGCTGCCATTGTTCATCAAAATAGCATCCGGTTCAAATGCCACTTTTTCAGATTCATGGCTGCTAGCGATACCACCCCGACCTTGTATGCGAACGACTATCCCGCCAAGGGAACGCACCATTTTAGCTTCATTGGCAAAGCGGCAATCATCAACGACCACCTTATGCCCGGCATCGAGAAGCTGAAGCGCCCTATGTTCCCATAGAAACGTCCAAAAACCCTCCCCGATGATATTCCGACCCCATTCTGTGCCAAGCGTTTGCATCGCATATCGCGGAGTCTTCCCCTGTAAGAGCTGAGTAGAATTCTCCTTGTCCGCCCCTTCAATTTGGCTTTCGGACAAGCCAATAGCGCGCATCATATCCTTTAGCGGACCCGCGAACTTAACCAGAGTGTATCCTTGGCGCTGAAGGTGTGCCGCAGCGGTTGATTTACCGCTACCAGCAACGCCACTGAGCCCAACAACACGCGGCAAGTTGTCGTTTGCAGCTATGTACTTCTCAAGAGGACCGAAAGTCTCAACGGCCAAATCGGGCATTAAGCATCCTCCCTAACTTTTCGCTTTGGCTCCTCAAATGTCTCTGTAACTGGTCCACCAGCAAGCAGACCGCGCAATGAGGCCAGCCGGTCCTTAACCAGTGGACGAAACCGGCGTGCTGCAAACGGCGGGTTCTTGTATCCAAATTGCGGACACTCGCCGCGATCGATGCCGACAAGGCGAACGCCGATATAGTTACCATGAATATAATGATCGAAAGGTCCGATCCATGAAATGGTATAAACTTGGCCTTCTTCGACCTCGACCGTCTGCTCAAATCCTGCGGCACTATCGATGCAGACAACCTGATCGCCAACATTGAAAGGGGTCATGTTTGCCTCCAGCTTATGATCGAAAAATAAAGCGCCGGTGGGATCACCATAGCAACTGTGATGTACGCGGGCAGACCGTAATACTCACCGATGATGCCTGAGAATAGCAGAGCTACTAGCAGACATTCGAGGAAGAACTTCACGGATTCTCTCCTAGCATATCCAACGCCCTCAGATACCGAGCGCGCCTGCTCTCGTCGTCATTTGATGCTCGCAGGTTGTCGCGCAAATCAGCAATCTTGACCGGACGCGCGATAGGATTGGAGCAAGCGCGAGCGACATACACGAAATAATCCTCGCCATCGCGTCGGGTAATAGCGTTCAATGCCAGCACGATATCATCATCAAAACCGAACGAATAAATGTCGTCAAGCGACGTGTCCGTATCTTCGATCATATCATGCATCACGCCCACGATTTGCGCCTCTGTGGTCGTCTGCACCTGCATCACACGAATGGGGTGCAGGATGTAAGGCTCACCATTTTTATCAACCTGCCCCATGTGAGCAGCGGCAGCCACGGCGATAGCTGTTTCAAGATTACTCATGGAGTTTCTCCAGCAAGGATGGCCGCGTAAATAGATGCACCAGCCGCACGCTGACCACCGTTATATTCTTGGCCCTGAAAGTAGCTTATCGCCACATCCGCGCATCGCTGCCGCTCTGCGAGGATGGCTGCGGCCACAGCCTTACGTATCCTCAAGCCATTATAGCCATATGCTGTGTCCCCAAGGTCCATGTGCCTCATGGCAGACACAGCTGCATTTTCTATATCTGCTGGCATCCCACTCATGTCGCGACCTCCGACTGAAGCAAGTCTTCGGCTGTGTGACCGGCTATCATATGAGTACGAACCAGCTGCTCTACACATACTGCCTTCTCGTCCTTATGGTATGAACGGCTGATTGAAATGCCACTTTCGTGCAATTGCCGCCCATAAGTCCCAAAAAGCCACTTGTTTTCGACAACGGAACGAAGGGCATCTAATTCTGAAAGAGTATACGCTCGTTCACTCACGCCGCCACCTGCCCTTCGTTCAACGTGCGATATTCCACCGGCACGCCATACCGGTTGGCACGCTCGATTCCTTTAGCCATACCACCAGAAACGCCGCGGTCGGCGTAAACGACGCATTTATCTGCGACGCGATACCATGCGAGGCCAGCCTCTATGCCGAGCTCACGTTCATCAGGCTGCATATCGTCGAGCACTTGTGTATGCAGCAGGTGACTGGCAATTGGCGCCTCGCCTCGCCGTAAACAGTCCAGAAGGCAAGCGCGTGCGTAACTTTCATTCGCTGCTATATCGCCAGCATATGGGGATTCCATGATGACTAAGGGTTGTGAGTGCGGGGTTGAGCGAATGGCCTTGCCGCCAACTTTAATCCGCCTTCCTTCAACAAATGCTCTGGCAGCTCTGTCAAGCTCATCTGCGTATCTATCAATTTCCATAAATGCAGCTGGTGAAAACACCATTTCTATCTCCTCGTGTTGTGGTTGAGCCGCTTGGTGGGCGGCAAGATTTTTCTGTGCTAATATCCAGTTCTTTAAGCCCGAAGAGGGAGGCTACGATGCGGATTTTAGGTGCCAAATATACTGGATCCCAATATACTGGATATACAGCATCCATTATGGTCCAGTTATCTGAAGGCGTGGCCAAGGTTGAATATGGAACAATAGCTCCACCGCTCGGGGGCGGACGAATGAATGACCCGGTCACTGCCAATCCTGACTTGGCGATCCAGGAAATTTTAACCCAAACTAAAGCACCTGAGACAGAAATCCGAGCCGCGATCTCAGACTACCTCAACGCACGGCAAAGAGGACGAATTAAGCCGCCCTCCTGACGGTTACAATAAAGTCGCCGACTTCATGTGCCCCGTGCATGACACCAGCCAACTCAAATGTTGCCTTGTCGCCTACTTTAAGATTGTCATCTAGTGCGCAGCATAAAGACACAGCGGCGATAGACATCGGTGTGGCGCCATTCCCTCGTTTCGAGGCAAGATCGACCAATTCACTGTTGAGGCCCAAACGAAACTTCTTAGGATAATAGACGACATTCGGCGTTAGATTAGCAGCCCTACCAATCAGCCATTGGATTATTCGTCTCATGCCACCCTCCTCTCGCTCGCCACATTATCATTCGCCGCCTGCAACTTTGCAGCCCCGCGAACCATCTCAGGCCGGAGCGTCAGGCGCGAAACTTCGCCATATTCTTTGTGGTAACTGATAACCTTCGCCGACCTCCCCGACAGCCAACCGCCTCCGGCTGCATAAGCATCTGGCGCGGCAAGTGTTTCATGGCGCTCGACATACATGAGGCCGGACTTGCGCCCCTCGTCGGAATGCAAATGGCCGATGTGCGCGTAGGCATATTTGCTGCGCCCATACATCTCGCGGAATATCCCGGCCAAGGTGGCATCCACATTATTTACGCCACGCTTATGACCGTGGTGTGCGAATATTGCAGTGCGCCCCCATTCAAAGGCATAATAAAGGCTGGGTGAATTATCGACCGTAATGCGCGGCTCGTTGTCATACATCGCTGCCAGCATCTCACGCAGCCATGCTGACGAAGCCGGATCGTGATTGCCCTGCGCCATAATGATGTGCACGTGTTGATGTTTTTGCAGAAGCATATCAATGACACGACGAACAGTGCGGATGACAACTCGAATGATTTTCTGCAAGCGCGAATCTGAATCCAGCACGTGCTTACTCGCTGGCGTCACGGTTTCCATACTGTCGTAATGCAGAAAGTCGCCGAGCTGTGCGAGCACGGCAGTGTGCGCATCTGGCGCAAGGTCAATTGCCGCTGCGAACCAATCGGTTATCAATTGCTCGGCTATTTCAATATCGTAATCAGAGCCGGTTTCTTCCCGCCAAGCCAACATCCCAAAATGGGCATCAGTTAAACAGAAAAAGTTTAGAAGGTCCGCATTGGTGCCACGCGGAGCTGGCATGATACTGACACGAGGCAGCTTTTCGGAAAGTGCGGCAACCACAGCATCAAGGGCCGCGCGCTGCTGCTGAGCATCGGCTCTTTCCATTATGTGCTGTGTAATAACCCTGCCTTCAGCATTTACAAGCGTCGTCTTGCCTTTAACCGCAAGACCCGCCGTCGGTTCATAGGCAGGCCCAGCTTCTTTCGTCTGACGCATATATGTGCCGTTCGGCGTTTCAGTCAGCGATTTAATCGCATAACCTGGCAGAGTCTGCGATGGACCAAGCAAACCGAGTTCTGCTGCCCGCTTGATGCTGTCATGAAATGCAGACTTCTTAATGCCGCAAGCCGCTGCCGCTCGCTTGAGCGTACCGTGTTCGCGATATGCTTGAACACGGCGCAATAGTTCTTCGTGGGAAAGGCGTATACTCGCGCCCCGTCTTTTTACAGACATGCAATCTCCTCGTGTGTGTGGTCAGTGCGGATGGTATCCCGCACTGTTCATTGTGCTGTGGTTGCACGGCGTGTCAACACAACATTTGGCTCTATCGGTTTTTGCTCTGTTAGTCTTAAGTCCGCGCCCTCGATTTGGGCTGCATCAAACTATCAATGCGTTCGGTGATACCATCGAGCCTACCGCCGATTGCCTCAAGGGCTCGCATGATCTGACCTGTTTGCTCCGACATGCCTGCCTTGGTCACGTAAGTTTCAGCCACGTGAAGCTTGTATTCGGAAAGCTCTTGCCTAGTAAGGCTAGCAAGAGACGTTGCAGCTTCGGCTTTAACACTCGCTTCAGTTTTGGCGGATCCGATTTTACTGTCTATGTATTTCCATAGGCCGAATAAAAAACCAATCAGCATGACAATAAAGCCGACCACGGCCATAATTTCAGCGCCTGTCATCTTTTAACACTCGTCACGGTTTTACCCCGCACAGTTTTTCAAGTTTAGTGTTCTCTGACACAATCTGTCTTTTGGTTTCCTGCGTCATGCTATCTTCCATGCTCGGAAGAATAGGCCTCGCGACATCGCAATAGCTACCGCTTGTCACGCATCCACCGAGACAGAGCAGCGTCAATATCACTGCCGCCAAGTTTGCTCGTTTCATATTCGATTTTCCTTGCCTGGTTGACGGCCTTCAATCGGTCCGCGGTTGCGCTTGTGGCGTTGTCGGAGCGGCCTTTCAGGTAAGCGCCGGCCAAAATTGCAAAGGCCGCAGCGATCGCCACGGCCCAGCCTTTTAGTTTGTTCGAAAGCCAGGTCATGCAGCCACCATCTTCAATTCGAGCCTGCCGCTTTTCCAAAGCCAGAATCCCGCGCCTGCCACCACAACTAACAATGCGACGGTCGCGAATGCCCATGGGTTTGAGACCGCTCCTATAAGGCCGGTCACGAGGGTGCCACCCGTACCCGCAACAATGGTTTGCACGGCCCTATCTTCCATTAATGGAACATCGTCGGGCTTAGCCTCTTCCGCCATTGCTGGCTTCATCTCCCGAGCCGCTGTGAGGCTATCGAGAAAGTTTCTATAATAGCCGGCGATGAGGTGCGCTTTGTCAGTGCCGTTAACTATGCGGCGGGCTCCAACAGGATCCTCCTTACCTTTGCCGAAATAATCATACAGCTTTCGGCCAGTGAACTTGCCTTGCAGCATGCCGTCAAACATGACGCGCACGGACGTTTTCAAATCCATGCCGGGCTGCACATTGAATTCTTTGAAGTGCGCCTTACCGGTCAGCTGTACTTGGCCGTCACCCCGATAAATCCAACCATCATTGGGCGCAGTATTGCCCAGTCTGCCGCCATAAACTTTATTGGCTAGCTTTTGTGGCTGCCGCACATAAGGTTCTGCGCTAGCGATCGTCGGAAACCGTGACGGCCAAGTCTTCTTAATCTGCGCCGCCGTCGTGTAATTCATATTCTCACGAAGAGGCTGCATCTTGCCGCCTGTCTCGTGAAACGCTGTAGCCAAAATATAGGCAGTATATTCGTCGGGCAGGCTGCGGCGTGCAGCTTCATCTAGAATAGCCTCAGCACCTTCGACCTGCGCGCGGCTCAAACGCCCACCAAAAGGCGCGCGCCTCGCATACGCGAAGAACGTTGTTTTGTTCATGGAGATTCCTTGGTAGTTGGACAACAAAAAAACCGCGCCTGTGGGCACGGTTCTGTTCCATTGTGTTTTTTTGATTTTATGCGATGATGCTTAAGCGTTTAAACTTGCGTAAGCGGTTAAGCGTAGACCCCAGCCTACCCCCCCGGGTGCTGGGGTTTTTTGTGGGGAGGTGCGCTGTCTCACCTCAAAATATTAAAGTGTGTAGCCCCCGACAATTTTGAGTTTAGGGCTTGCAAATTTAGCACAAATTAAGTTAGTGCAAGTATGCCTATTGAGATACGCAAAAGAATCACACTTCTAAGACCGATGCTCATTGCGTTAGTTGTAAGCGCCCACGTCCCTTATACGCTTTACAACCCGAGCACAAAAGACATTGAAGCTACCTTCACGGCTTTTCTTAATCTAATGATTACAGGCGTGTTATCGCCGGTCGGCATGCCGGTATTGAGCGTAATTTTTGGTTATCTTTCAGTGTCATCATTGCAGAAATACGGTTACAGTTCGCTAATCCAAAAAAAAATAGCTACAATTATAGTTCCGATGGTTGTATGGAACTTCGCCTTCGCAGCACTGATATATTGGGGGCAATCACATGGATGGCCGGCGAGACCAGATTTAAAACTATTCAACGGAAACTGGGCGTCTTGGGTCAATGCTTTATTCGCAGTAAATCAAATCCCAGCCAATGGCCCCCTTTATTTTTTAAGAGAGATTTTCCTATGCTTTCTCATTTCGCCTCTGCTCATAGTACTCTCGAAAAACAAACGCTTGGCCTTGGCTCTTCTACTGATTTCTGCGATTATGATCGTTTATGCGAGACCTCTTCCGCTTATTTTTAGGTTTGAAATTTACGCTTGGTTCTTTTTCGGTATTTTTGCATACAATCATGAGTTAGCTTCAATCAGCATAAATAGTCGTCATGAAAATGCCATTTTAAGCGCTGGAATTTTCGCAGTACCGCTAATTGCTATGTCATTCTTTTATAACAAAAGCACGTTTAATACCGTTGACAAAGCTCTGACCTTATTCGGTCCAATTTACTTTTGGATATTATCAGGCCGCCTGCTAAATACGCAGGTTGGTCAAGGCCTAATGCACTACTCTCGTTATTCGTTTACTGTATTCCTTTCCCATGCTTTTGTTATATCAGCGTGTTGGCAGATTTGGTCAATATTCATAGGTAGTTCTCCATTCGACAATTTTGTTATTTTCGGAATATTTTGCACCGCCGTAATATTTATTGTCGCTCCGGTTTTCTACCATTCGTTTCATTGGTGGATACATCAATTAGGATATAATAAATTGCAACAAAATCGTTCTAGTGTTGTAGACCGAGCGCATCAAATACATCCAGTGCATCAAACTCATTGATTAACCGTCTGCAGCGACCCTAAGTTAGATGTAATCCAGCCACGCCATAAGAGACAAGCACACCAAATGAACGAACAGATATGGAATAAGGGCGAAGACCCGCTTTTAAAGACCATCGCTTCCTTTACCGGTAAAACCATCCGTTTCTTCCCAAAGTCAGGCAACCTTGGCGATGGTTTTATCACTTATGCAACGCTTCAACTTTTCAAACATTTCGGAGTGAATTTTACTACGCACACCCAGGATGAGCGCTTCGACAACGAAATCATTATAATTGGCGGCGGGGGAAACCTCGTAGAGGGAAAATACGAAGACGTTGCTACGTTGATTTGGGAGCATCGAAAAACGAACAATGTATATTTATTTCCACATACCATCGTGGGGTATAATGACATTCTGAAGGAAACCTTTTCTAATTTAACTGTTTTTTGTAGAGACCCCATTTCTTATGATCACTGTATAAAATCTGGAGCTAACCCAGACCGAGTTTCACTGGTTCACGACGTCACTTTTTACCTAAGCGACGATCATTTCAATCAGTCAGGCCGGAAGGGCGCAGGGACATTGAACGCTTTTAGACAGGATGGAGAGTCCGTCGGCAACAGTCCACCGATCGGTAATATTGATGTTTCATTGGCTTGGAATGGCGACATCTGGCAAGCTGTCCCGTTCGTTGAATCCGCAACTGCTTCGCTGGCCGACTTTTTGGCACAATATGACGAAATCAATACTGATCGACTGCATATTACTATCTTATCCGCCTTTTTAGGCCGAAAAGTTAATATGTTCCCAAACAATTACTTTAAAAATGAAGCCATTTTTCAACACTCGATCGCAAAGCGTTTCCCGAATGTGTCGTTCGCATCGCAAATTGACACTGAGCGACATGAAAAATTTTATCCAGTAGCAGTGCCGCTTACTGGCGATGCACTCATATGGAAACGTCGCTTTGAGCGCGAACAAGACTTACACAGGGAAGCTAAACGAGAACTCAGACTAGTTGCCGACATGGAGGCGAGTCGAGTTTCAGAGAATTCACGGATGACGCAGTCGCTTGCAAACGCTGAAAGTACCATAGAAGCATTGCTGAACTCTACCAGTTGGAAGGTAACGAGCCCACTTCGTAAGATTAGAACCGCGCTCAAACGCAAATCGGGGCGGAATCGAAATGCTTGACAATGCGATCGCCCGGTTAAAGCAACTCACTTTCTTCGATCCTGATTGGTATAAACATGTAAACTCAGATATTGGTTTGCATAATCCCTACGCGCACGCGATTAATTTTGGGGCAAGGGAAGGTCGCATCATATTTAACAGTCAAGAGATATCTCGACTGCTCAGCTGTATACCTGTGATTGCACCCTGCGATATCGAACTCACTCCTTCTCCTGCTTCTGTGGATATTTATGTATCGTCCATGGGTAACGTATTCATGGATCAAATAGCCGATGATATATTGCGCACCTTCAATGAACATGGAATAATGGCGAGCAAAAAGACGGACGCCGATCCAAATAAAGAGAATTCTGTAACTAAGATCGTTGTTGCGCCGCACGAATTTTTCTTGCTCGGAGACGGGCCTCAATTCTTTAATTCGTCGTTTATGAAAAATTGTTTCGTTTACAATACCGAACAATTACAGACGCGATGGTTCGCCTCTGCTTTACCTCATATACTTTCAAGCGCGGGAATTATCGATATTTGCTATCAAAGCGCGCGATTGCTCAGCCAATCTGGTATCCCCACAATACACTGGGAGCCATCTCCCAGACAAAGTTTGAGTTATTCAGAAACAATCAAAGATCACCCCCTATCTAAGTCTATCCCTCAACCCCTTCGGGGGACCAGATGGGAAGAACGGACCTTCGACTTGTCGTTTTTTGGCTCAGATAGCCCTCGACGGGAGAAGTTATTTTCTAGGCTGTCTCCACAAATGGCCGAATGGGAAACGTTCATTTATTACCGCAAAAGACCTACCCCGCTCTCTGAAAATGCCGACCGAACCCTTGCCGATCTCGCATCATACGTAGCTGGAATGTCAAAAATTTATCTCAATGTGCACAGAGATGTCCTTCCGTACTTCGAGTGGCACAGAATTGTAAGGCAAGGTATCCAGTCAGGCGCGGTCGTGGTTACAGACAACTGCCTGTCTCATCCTTTGTACAAGCCAGGCGTACATTTCATCGAGACAAACACGAGGTATATCGCTTCTACTATAGAGTGGGCGCTTAACGATCCCCAAGGCATTCAGTGCTGTAACGCAATACTGAACACTAACAATCTGCTCATGAATAACGTGATCCATCATAGGAATAATGCCAATGTTTTATTCAATTTCCTTGGCAGGACCACAAGATGATTAGTCGAATTTTTCGCGCTCCTTATGAAATATATTACGACGACGTGGCAGGCAGTCGAGATGATGCAACTATTACGGTCGCGGTGAGTCTTTTCAACTATGAGCACTTCATAATCGAATGCTTGGATTCTATTGCTGCTCAGACCTATCAAAATTTGGATCTGATTATTGTAGATGATTGTTCATCTCGCGATAATTCTGCCTCTGTTGCTAAGGAATGGGCAGTAAAAAACACAACTCGTTTCCGGCGAATAACTGTACTGAAGCACATCAATAATCAGGGCCTTGCTCAAGCGAGAAATACTGCTTTTTCGTTCAGCCTAAATAAGGCAGTCTTTGTAATTGATGCTGATAACTCTATCTATCCTACGGCAATCGAGAAGCTTGCTCCTTTCGTTTTAGAACAAGATTACGGCGCCGCATATACGCAATTAGAATTCTTTGGTGAGCAGTCCGGACTTGGGTACGCCGACTATTGGTCAAAGAGCTTTTTTGTTCACGGCAACTACGTTGATGCGATGGCATTAATCTCTAAGAAAGCTTGGGAGGATGTACGTGGATATACTCATCTTGAAGGTGGCTTAGAGGACTATGATTTCTGGTGTAAATTCATCGATCACGGTATAGACGCCGTGTTTGTTCCGCAAGTTTTGTGTAGGTATCGTGTCCATGGCACATCGATGCTACGAACGGATACTGTAGCAAACACACCAGATTTGTTTACAACCTTGACTATGCGTCATCCGTGGCTTCGATTAGGCTAGTGTTAACGTGAAATATTGGTGCCTTTCAGGTATTCTTATCCCCATCGGAAGGGCGACGTATTGGAAGTGGATTGATCTCAAGACTAGGGCCATTCCATTGTCGGCAACTCAGCTAAAAAGCCCTCAATAGTCGGCTGCGAGCGCGCACCAGATTGCACCTTATCCAGCTCAGTCAGTGCATGCAGCCAGACAGCATCACGCCAAGCGACGAACGCTTGGGCCTCAGCGGCCCATTGCGGAATTGTTGAGCTTACATAACTGGCAAGCGTTGCGCCGCTATCGTAGTCTTTCTCTTGTGCTTTGGTGTCGATGAGGTTTTGGATTTCACGGCGATAATCATCGGCGGTGGGCATCGGAAGCGGCGGAGTGTATTCAACAACCTTCTCGCCATCCCAGCGTCGCATACCTGAGTTGTTAATAAACTCAAGCCAGTCATTATGTGAGATTTCTACAGCTCCAGTTGGTATGTTCTCACCGTGAATATCCCCGGAGTAGAATGCAACGGGGAGGCCATTTGAGTCAAAACTTGCAAATTTCGCCATATCACCACCCTACCGCAATATAATGGACGGCAGTCAGACCGGCTGCGAACCCTGTGAATCCATTCTTATCTGCGGGAGCACCCCACCCGACATTTGCTAAGGCTCCTCCATTAGCGCAGCCCACTATGGTTCTAAATGCGGCATTAGGAAACCCTACGGGATAGGGGACCCATACACCTGCGGCATTTAGCGTTCCCGCCCCCCATTGAACGATCAGACCATTGGGTAATTTGAAATACCCATTAAGCGCAACGCCCTGAGTGCCGCCCAGAGTACCCCACATAGCTGCGCCATTCGCATCATCCAAAATAGAGCGCGCAAAAGCCGTCAGCGGTGTTAGACCCGCCTCATTAGCCCCGGTAAAGTACGGCAACTGATCAGCAGAGGCCCCACCAGCAAGCTTAAGCAGCACACGCGCTGCAGCGGTAATGTCGGACTGCGTTAATTTACCGTTATCGTTTGTTGTCAGTACTTTATTCGCATCTAGAATCTGTTCAGCCAGCTCGGACAAGTTTTCTACGCTGTCCAGATCAGCCAACTCACCGAGCGTCCCATTCGGGTCATCGATATAGTCCCTTAACTCATACTGACCAGCAGCATTGCCGACCGGTGTTTTGCCCTCTTCTACGCCGAGTTTGGCAAGGCCGGACAATATACCATTCCCCAGCAGCTCAATAAGCGTCGTAGACTGTGCCGTAACCCGAGCGCCATCGGGCAGATAACGAGCCCGGTATGGAGCATCTGTCAGGGTGGTTCCTGTCCATGGCTCCGTGAGCGTCAATTGAGTATTACTATCAACTCTCGCAATAACGGCCGTCAGGTTCTGGATTTGAAGCGTGTCGCCTTCACGAAACTTTGCCACGTCAAACAGCGTGCCTGTGCCGGTCACGGTGGTTGAGCCATTGGCAAGCGATATCGTGCCGGAAGTGTAATCCGACAATGTAGCCATAATAATCTCCGGTATGTAGGTTAAATCGTTGCAGCGCCGAGAATGTAGTAGCGGACACCTAGAGGATCTGGGAGCGACGCGCCTGGACCCGAATAATTACCGGGACTGAGATGGATAACGATGTGATCGCTACGAACCACGGTCGCCATTGAAAAACGCGCCACCTCTTGCCCTCCGCCTAAATGAACTCTCAGTTCATGCTGACCTTGGCGGATCGCGGTCTGGAAATGTCCTGCCACTTTGGGGAAGATGAACAAGCCGCTTGGGTTAAAGTTGACCCTCGCTGCGACTTTGCCATATCGCCAGCTAACGATATTAGCAGACGAAAACGAACTCAGCGGAATCCAGCCTTCATCAATCACTGTCAGAGCAGGAAAGCGCGTATCCAGTAAAATGTCATTATAGCCAGGAGCTGTATCGCTCGACCCCGGCCTTTTGATTTGGATGTGACCATTATCTAGCTTGCGCATAGTCTGACTACCGCCGGTGGTGCGACCTGCGATCCCGGTAGCGTAAAGCATAAAGCGCACCTTGACCGGATACTTGCCTTCCACCCAAAATCGAATGCCTCCAGCCTCGACGCGGTAGCGGGCAATATCGTGTGTCGTACGATATGAAGGGTCAAGATCAACAACTGGAATGGAATAGTCCCAGCCATTCATACTGCAAATCGTGTCGCACACCATTGTGGTTTCGAGATCGAAGTCGACAGTCTTTGGGTGGAAGTATGAAGTGCCCGGGCTTATAAGCGGCGTTTCTCCCATCATGACACATTTGACGGGCGATCTATCACTATCCAGGATGCGCTGCCGGCCGCTTGATCCATCAACCGAAAAACCTGGGCGCGCCATAACAACGCGTGAAGGCTCGATTGCGAGAGCCAGTTGGCCAGCTATTGGAGTGCCGGTTGGTTTTGGGATGGCAGTATTATCTGCGGGCAAGTCCCAGATCATAGATGTGAGAAAAGCTTGATCACCCACAATATCAGCCGAATATCCCGAGGCACCATTGTTAGCCTTTACACACCACCCTTCATGCCCAAACGCAGGATCCAGTCGTTGAAAATCAAACCCCGTTGACGTGGTCGGGTACACATAACAAGCAATCGCATTGTTGGAGATTGATGTGACCCAGCTATTATCTGTCCACGTTGGATAATTATGCATTATTTCGACTCTGCCGTCGGCACCCCCTACTCTGGTCTCCACGAGCGGCATCATGTTCAAGCCGGGGTCGCGAGTATGGAAGTAGACAAGGTCTCGCCGAATTGAGCTGGAAGTCCCTCTCATATATGTACTCAGACCCCACTTCGTCGTCGAAAGACCACCGCCCGATAATGCGTAGTTCCCAATCGGATATGTGCTATCATTCAGATTGTTCACCTGAAAATGATCCCACGCATATGACAAATGGGACGTTTCTGAATTGAAGTAGAAGCGATCATATGCCGTATTTGCCACCGTCATCGGATCGTCGCTATCGTACTTCATAACCTTCATTACGGGTCCGACACCCGGCTTCCAGCCAGCAATCCAATTCACCATCAGACAAACAACCGTATATATGCGTTATTGCCATCGCCACGAATGTCGAGCTTGTTATTGTTCGACTGCAGACGATCGAACTTCAACGTGCCAAGACGCACGCTCTCCATGTAAATTGATCCGCCCTGGGATACAAAAGGATAGGTAGTATTGTCAGGATCAGATGTGTCGGCAATCGCCACTTGGTCCGCCATTAAAACCAATTGGCTGTGCGTCGGACTGACATTGACGAACCAACCCGCTTGTTTCCAGGCATCCCCGTTTCCGACGCGGGCAAAAGCGGAGATGCGGCTGGTATATCCGCCGCTCCCCGCGCTCGCCGTCATGCGCCATGCAGCATTTGCTACGGTGCCATCGACCGAGGCGTTGACTTCGGTCAAAGCGTTAGAAACCGCATTGATTTCTTCTTCGAAGCCATCCACACGGCTTTGTAAAAGCGTGACCGTATTTGCATCAGCCTTATTCCCAAGGCTGGCATCAAGCTGGACCAGTTGCTGTGCTATTGCGCTATCAGGGCCTGTAGCAACATAGATATCTTCACGCCATGTCGCGCGGGCTGTGCCGAATGTGCTGGAAAGTTCACGTCGGATTGCCTGTCTGTCGGCATAAGCCCCAAGCGCCGCATCGGCGGTAAGCGTCGCCTGCTCCTGAGCTTGCCGAATGAGTTCGCGCCGATCATCTGTAATCCAGTTGACCAATTCCGCTAAATCATTATCGAGCTGCCCATAATCGACAGGGCTTTCTTCGCTACGTGCGTCAAGCGTGACGACCGATACCGCATCAGACCAAGCAACAGGCCGCGTACCAGAAGCCACCCTGAGCCTTGTTCTAACCCACCATTCTGAAAGGCTGGTCAAGCCATTGACGATCTGCTTGACCGTTACATCTTTTGTGACGAAGTCCGAGAACACCTGTGACGGGTCATTGTCGGGCCAATATTGTATATCTACACCTTCGACAGTTATGTCGTCTATTGCATCCCAAAAAAGTCGAATACCCGGGTGCTCCTGACCACTGTCGTCGCTAATAACGAGGTTAGGAATAGCAGCGAAGCCTTGAACCTCAGCAAGATAATCTGGTTCACCATTCGGTGTTGGGACCGGTGGATTTGTCTCATATGCCGTAGGGTCAAAGATGCCCTCACCCACCTCTTGCCAAGAGATAGAGACATCGCGAACGCCGTCGCTGCCCATTGCGCCGAGCGATTTCGAATGAACCTGAAATTTGATCGTGCGATTATAACGAGCCGACACCCATTGAGCCCATTGGCCAACCTGCAGACCGAGGAACTTTGGATGAACCGTAAAACTGCCGCTCGCCTGATAGCGGGAGGCGCGGATTGCGATATCAGCGAGACGGTCACCGACACGCGGATCCGTGACGGCTGTGTAATCGACCTTTGAAGCCAACCGCTCGCGATCCTGGGCTAATGCTGCAGCATCAACGCGTGTCGTCAGCGAGGTCGTCTCATAAAACAAGTCGGGGCTTACATAGGAAGCTGCGACCGTATTCACGAGCTCACTGCGTGTTCGCGACAATGATAGCTGAAATGATTTTTCCCATGCGATATCGTCGTCAGTGATTGTTGCAACGATTGCCTGATTAGCCCCAGCAATCGGATATTCTCCCGCAACCGCTTCGATCCAAGAGCCGGCACAAGCCTCACGCAACGGCGTCATATTGGTTTCATGCGTTACGCTATCGCCAGAAGACGCAATGAGAGCCGCCCTATAACGCTTACCGCCATCGGGCATGATTTCATCGCAGATGTTCATCGCGGTAAACCATTCCGACAAAGGCAGTCGGCTAGCGGCCACCCCGCGCCCCACGATCTTCTCTGAACCGCTATAAAGACCGCGCTCCAGATTATACATCATCACAGCAGGGTTATCAGAAAACTCCCATGTGTCCTGATCATTCCATCGATGTGAGCCGGATCCGCCAACAGTGCTATCTTTACGCGGGTCATATAATGGAGCACCTTTGACCTCAAACATCAGGCTTGGCGGCGATGTTAGATTATCAGCTTCCATTCGTGACGTGACCACGACATAGCAGATCCCTGCCCCACGGTGATCAGAGGTCCATCGCCCAGCAGGATTGGAGTTTACAATCAGTTGTGTGTCTGCGGCCTGATCCAGCGTACCTTGATAAAACCGAACCCAAACTTCACCGCCCTTGTGTACGCCAAGGAGTTTACGGCCATAGGTTTCTTCAATTGAGTTAAGGTTTTTCCATTCGCCATCCATTT
This sequence comes from Falsochrobactrum ovis, assembly GCF_003259955.1. Lineage (GTDB taxonomy): Bacteria > Pseudomonadota > Alphaproteobacteria > Rhizobiales > Rhizobiaceae > Brucella > Brucella ovis_A. Next base: position 46,669 of record NZ_QLMK01000014.1, on the reverse strand, counting down.
GAACGCGCAAAAGCTCGACACAACGAAAGTCAGAAAGCTTAAACACGTCCTGCACCATCCGGTTGCCTTTACCGAAGGCATTTCGATAGACGTGATGGCCCATCGTGCCAAAGACACCAAGTCCGACCTCGCGGACGAGATTTTCTCCATATTTGGTGTCTGTCGCAGAGGCTGATGATTTCGGTGTTTTCTGGAAGATCGAGGTCAGCGCGTATTTCGCCGCAACCAGAAGCCCGACTGAAACAATGTTCGCCAGAACCGTACCGCCAAACAGCCACGAGCCTATGCCGACAATACCTGTGACAATAGAAACAGGATCCGCCGCTGCAGGCCCTGCCAGCAGCGCGAATAAAACCGCCAGAAAATATTTCATCAGGAAACCCTAAAAGCCCGCTCGGCCATGGTGCGTGGAAGGAAGCGCAAACCGTCCTCGCCCTTCACGGCGAAACCATATTCGCAAAAATAACCAACCGTGTTTTGAAAAATACCCACATCACCACGCTGCGCCATTGCAGTTGGGATTTCCTCAAATCTGTCAGTGAGAACGGCACCCAGATTATCAAAACCGTGCTGCTTGATCAGTCGATACGCGCCGGTCTTGCTTTTATACTTGCCGCGCACTCCTGACGCTGGATCATCACCCAACACCGCCTCAATGGCGTCTGATGCGGTCAAAAGGCAGTCAGACTTTCCCCATACCAAAGGCGTGTTTATATGCGCCTCCGTGACAGCCACGAGGCGTTTTTCCCAATCTGGATGTCGCATGGTAATCCTTACGGTGCTGTGATGTGGAAATTCTCGCGCTTCACTATGGAGGCGTATTCAAAGAACTTGTCACCCGGCGAGATAAGCTGCTGATCTTCATGCGATGCGGTGCGATAACCATCGCGGTGGTTTTCCAGCGCGGATGTTTCGATATTGGCTTTCAGAACCATCTCGCCGCCATCAATCACATGATCGATCGTATCGATATAACCGCGATACATCGGTTCGACGTGCAATAACTCGCGCGTGTCCGGGTCGAAATAGGCGTCATACAAAATGACCGTCCGGCCTTTATAATCAACGCTTTCAATCTGGGCGAGCGTATCAGGCGTTATGCCGTAATCCGCAGCGGTCGGCATTGTAATGGTGATCGGTAACGCTTCGTCGCCCATCTGATACGGAGGCTCTTCAATCTCAATAAGCTGGTTGGGAATGTAGGTGTTGCCGTTCCAGACCAGATTTGATGAGCCGTTCCAAATGTACCAGGTGCCAGTTCCGAACTGGAAATCGCCAAGCGAGCGCACAACAATGCGCCCCTCGGCCAGCAAGGTTTGCAAGCGCGTGGGGAAAGCCATGTGGTCTCCTAATTAATGGGAGTTATCGACTCTTGGTTGAATTTGAGATTTGATGCTCGCGTTAACAAAAACGGGAGGCATGGGATGATTGACACCAGAGCATTAGCCAACGGCGACGTGCGGATACATATCGACGGCAAAACTGAAACGATTGCATCAGCCACAGTTGCAGCATTCATATCGCATATTCTGTGGCAGACGTCCAAACAAGCCCAACAGAGTGGCGATGCAATACCAGAAGGAGGCGCTATTCTTCACCCCACGGGTGTGTCAGTGGAATTTGACCGAGAAAGCAATGAGCCTCGCATTCAACTTATGTTTGGTAAAACGCTATTCTCCATAGCGATGCCTGCTGGTGAAATAAATAGAATTGCCAACACCATCAACGAGATGATTGCGAAACCCTCTTAACAAAGGCGGCGTAATCTTCCTTGCGGGGATCATAAACAGGGATCCTGGATATTACGGCACCATAAACCGTTACAACTGGCGGAGCCATCTCCGCCTTTTCTTTCTTATTCATAACGATGTCTTTATTCATTTCGGCACCTCAATCAATTGAAACGAAGCAACAGGACGCGGCCCTTTACCCATCTGGAAACTGTCTTTGACAAGCCGTGTGTTCATTTCAGGCTGCCTAAGCCGAACAGTCGCGCCAAGCGCAATATAGGAAGCAATCGGCTGATCAACCGTGACAGTCAGAGTGGTGCTGACAGCCGTCGCACCCGTCACGACCTGCAGCATTTGCCGATAGTCCCCGCTTTTGAGCGAGAACAAGTCACCGGCCATCAGTTGCAGACCAGGCACGACGCCCGTTAACTGGACCGTATATCCATTGGTCACCGTTCCGCGTGACGGCGAACCCGACAGATGCGAATTGTTGGCATCGCCCCAATATGCACGCGGGATACAAATATGAGTGGGACAATAGATAATGGTCCCCATACCACCACGCGCCGCGGCGATGAAAGCTTGAAGCTGTACCGCCTCACTGGCCTTCATTGGCAGCGTTTCCATATCCACAGTGCGATAAGGATCTGCGAACTCCACCGTCGAAATTGCGCGGTTGCCATATTTGGTCTGACTGACCGGCACGACAAGCTGCGGATAGGAAGGAACGAAGCGGATATTAGATGGAAGTTCGATCATCGCACCAAACCCCTTCTCGCTGCCTGCTTACTGTCTCGCGCAAATCGCATGGCCCCGGACTTGTCATACTGGCGCAGGCCTTGGTTCACCCCGTCACTCACGACAGCGCGGATATAATCGTCACCGCTTGCGCTCGCGATATTGATGTTGATCTGTGGAGCGGATTCAACCGTTGTCTGTCGCTGAATACCGCTCAATACAGGCATGGTCGGCGCTCGCAGCGCAGCCATTCCGCCACCAGCAAGCGCCATACCGCCCGAATTGATACGATCTAAAAGCGGCTTGAACTGCTTGGTTGCAGCAGCATTGACCACATATTCCCCATTGGAAAGCATGGCAGGAATGCTGTCAGTGCGCGGGCCGCCGGGGCCGCGGATATATCCGCCAGAAGCTGCCTTTACGACACCGCCGTCCCTTAGACCTAAGATTCCGCCAAATAAACTGCCTGACTTGCCGAAAGCCCCGTCAAACAAGTCGGTCAACGCCATATCCAAAAGTTTATCAATGAGTTTCTGGACCGCATCAGTTAGGGCTTCGACCGCGCTCTTGCCCGCTGCCAAATCACTAACCAGACCCTTGAACGCACCCTGCTCGGTATCCCGCCATTCTTCCGCCTTCTGGCGCAATTCATCATGAGCCTCTGCAAGCTGGTTGGCCTCCATCGTTGCCAAAGCCCATTGTTCTGCGGTCCTAGCAACTTCAGCTCGCAACGCTGGATTGATTTCAATGCCTGCTTTTTCAGCCGCGTTCAGTAGCTCTTGCGTGGCTCTCGCCTTCTCAATCGCGTAATCATAATCCTCAATCAAAGGATTGAGCTGTCGCTGCGCTTCAGTCTCTGCGATCATTGCCGCAGTTCGGTCGGCAATGGATCGGGTTAAGCGCTCGTATTCATCAACTCGTTCGCGCTTCGGTTTTGCCGGGGCCCTGCCCTCAGCAGAACGGGCGGCATCACCTGCAAGCTCTGCTTGGGCTATTTCCTTAATCTGCGCGTCAGTAAGTTTGCGTCCATCCTTTTCAGATCGTGATCGAACCTGAGCTATCTTATTCTCTAGATCATATTGCGCCTTACTAAGAGCTGCTCGCTGTTTAGCGTTGGCAACATATTCTGCGTCTTTACGCTGCCGTTCCAGTCGCTCTTGGCGGGCTACGGTACTGCCACCGCGGCTAAATGAAGACGAACCCAGCCGGCTAGTCTGGCCCAAGGCCTTAGCTGCCAAATCCGCCTGAGTAAACAAAGTGGATACTCGTCCGATAAGACTATCAAGGCCAACAAGAGTTGTGCTGAAACTTATACCGTCAATCGACGCTAACGCCTTACGGGCCTCGTCGGCACCTTCACCTGTGTCACGCAGCTTTACGAGTGCGCTTTCGAGATTTTTACGTTGCTCAGAGGTGATTATTTCTCTTTTTTCAAGACGATCTAAATCATTGATGACCGCGTTAATATCGTCTTGCGCCTGCTGCATCCCCGGCATGACACCGAGCTGATATGACTGAGTCTGGAGCGCTTCAATTTTTCGCGTCGTATAATCCAGCGTGTCAGCCATTTCTTTAACTGCATCGCTGATAGGTGTTGTTCGGATAAGGTCAAGGCGCCGCCTTACTTCATCCGTAGCGATCTGCATGCTCTGCAGCTCGTTGATCATTTCGATGATGGAAGCGCGAGCCTTACGGTCCGCATCATCATCAAACAGCCGCTTCAGCCCGCCTGAGCGCGCCGAAGATGCGATAGAGGATAATTCATCTCCAGCCCCCCCAAAGCTGTCGCCAGTTTGCAATCTTCGCAATTCATCTGCGATAGAGCGAATCTTCTGCGCCGTATTTGCCTTACCAAGGTTTTCTATTGCATTGGCGGCGTCATCAATTCCTTTTGCTGTCTTCGGGGCCAGAAGACCCAGAGAGATTAGCTCCTTCTCAAACTTCTGTGATTGAGTAGAAGCAGCGGCAGCATTCGAAGAATACAGCGCAAGAGAGCCAGCAACCGCTCCACCGATCAACAGCCCCACTGGGCCAGCCGCGGCGGATAGTCCTGTGAAGGAGGTTGCAAGGCCAGCCATCGTGCGAGCGGCGGCGAGTGCGCTCATAAATCTTTTTAGAGCTGAGCCAGCCAACCCCAAAGTTGAAATCATTTTCAACAATGAGCGCCCGATGAGCGCTCCGGCGATGACACCCGCGAGCTGCAACACCACGTCAGCTGTTTTATCAAAATTATCAGCCAGTATCGTTAGGCCACCGACCAGCTGCTTTGTAACGCCATAACCTGCATCCGCCGTGCCGACATATTCGATCATGGCGTTATTCACCATTGTGAAGCCTTCGGCGATAGTGGAATTTGTCGCCTTGAAAGCGCCCTCTACCCTACCTTGAGCTGCAAGAATGGCTTGGAAAATCTTATCGGAGGTTAGCTGCCCTTCTGAGCCAAGTTCTTTCAAACCTGCAATTGTGGTGCCAAAATAATCTGCAATGGCTTGCGCCAGCAACGGCGCGTTCTCACGAACCGAACGCAGTTCGTCACCTTGCAACATGCCCGAACCAAGACCTTGCGCAAGCTGCAAAATACCAGCCGCCTGCTCACTGGCGGCAGCGCCACCGGCTTTAAAAGCCTTGTTGACAATCTCAGTGGCCTTAGCGACTTCAAGCTCTGACTTTGCAACATCAGCGGTTGAACGTAAAAGCTTCGCATAAAGATCGGCAGTTTCCGAAAGACCAGAACGGGTTGCACGCGCTATTTCATTCAGCTCAGACAACGTGCGAGCCTGCCGCCCAGCAACAACGCTGGCAGCAGCGATCTTATTGCCTGCAACGGTCCACTCGTCGGCAAATTTTGCTATTTCTCGTGTGCCAAGTACCGCACCAATGCCAGCCATGGGCGCGACAAGACTGCGCGCCATGTTCTTACCGATACTATCAAGCCGCTTATTGGCAGCACGCCACGTGCCTTCAACCTGCCTCGCTGCTTTTGCGCTAACGCCGTTCATTTGCTGTAAATCGCGCATAAAAGGCTTCATCTCCATGCGCAACGTAGCACGGAGTTCTTCAACGGTGACGGCCATAGAAAATCCTGATAAGAAAAAAGCCCGCGTTAGCGAGCTTGGAGATGGGGGGATGATGAAAAAAATAGCGATTTTGGCGACGTTCGCGCTACTCTCGACAGGAGCTGTGGCCGCAGATGATAAAAGGCTAGAGCGCGCAATGGATGCAATTCGAGCCGCAGATGAAGCTGCAATCGTTATGATATATGGCTTGACTGACTGTGAGAAAGCACAATCGCCAATGAGCAGCGATCTTTGGTCGATCTATCGCGATCAGACTATTTCAGCGATTCAGAAAATATATAAAGATAAAAGTAAGGCCATTGTTCGTTTCGATGACATATATCAAAATGCCAGTAAGTCACCGAATGACGCATCAAATGGCGAAGCGTGCATATATATGCTCGATAAGTTCAAATACGAACTTGATGTCGCCATTGCACGGATGCAGGAATCGTTTAAATAGCCACCACAACATCTATGGCCGGGACAATCGGCGTCCGGCCTCAAGCGGTCATATCCAACGAACGCGCCGCCCTGACCATCGCCAAATGCTCCTCATAGGATGGCGCAGCAACCTCTTCTTCTGCTCCATTGGCCTTTGCCCAGCCTCTGGCTGCGACGGACAATTCCCACAGCGTCATGGTATCAACTTCTCGCGGGCTAAATCCCATCGCTGCTCCTAGCCCATAATATGTGGAGAAAACTAAACGTCCGTCTCCTTCGTCGTCTCCACTTTCTGCTCCCCCGGCGTGTCACCTTCATCTGAAGAGAGTGACTTTAAGATTATCGCTGCGGCAAGTCCGATATTTTCAGGCAAAGGCCGACTGTCGACGTGCGCCAGAACGGTCAGGCTGGCATCGGTAGGAGTTGCCCCCCCTCCAATTAGCCCTAAACGAATGGGCTCGCGAATATCATCAACCCGCCAATCGCCACCGAAAGACCTCAATAAGCTATATAGATTGAAATCCGCACGATAATCCGGGTCGTCAGCGCCAAGCTCATAGTCTTGTGCATTGGGCCGCTTCTGGCCAAAAGCTTGCGGCTGAATAGACATTAGTCGGCCCAAAATAGTTGCGGGGCCAGCATCGCATTTTTCTTGCAACTGGCGAAGCTCGCCAATGCCGAGGCGGAAACGTCGTTCCACCCCGCCGAGTTCTTCAGTAAGTGTCTGTGTCATTATGTGGCTGGTACCCACTTAATTTCACCGTCGCTCTGCAGCGCGACTGTTGAAGTCACGTATCCCTTACCTTCTTTAGCAAGCCCTAAGCTTGTCATCACATAGCGACCAGCAAAGTGCCCGCCACCGTTGACAGCTGTTAGGCCATCAAGCGTCACGCGAACGTTGAAAGGCTCGCCGGAAAGCATATGGGTTCGCAGCACGCCAAACGAAACAGGATCCATAGTACCGGCACCATTGATATTTGCCGAAAGCGTATCGACCGAGCGCAGTACCCAAGCTGGCAAATCAGGGTTTTCACAGTTAGGTTCGGTTGCGTCTGTGGTTGTTGCCTCGATCGTGAAATCCTGCGAGGTGTTAATGGTGCAGGAATGAACGAACTCTTCGGGTGTTTCAGCATCGCCGAATTGAATCAACAGGCGTTTAGTGGTTGCCATTGCGGCCTCCATTTTTTTACCGCGCAGTGCGGTTTGTACATTCTGGGGAGAGCCGTTTAAGACGGCTGTGTTTCTATGCTAATTGACATGCGGGCACGAAATAGCGGCGGATCGTCGGTATAAACGATGCTTTCGACACGGACACGATCAACAACATGCCCGTTGATCGCTAAATTCTGCTCATGCAATGCATTGCGGATAGCGCCTGAAATTTCTTTTGTCTTGATGTAATTTCCCAGGTCGGCCCACACATCTATTTGCATGGTGCTTTCGGTGCGATCCCAGCATTCCTCATCAATCGGCGTTTCAAATCCCGGCCACACCTGCACATAAGGATAAGTCGGGCTGTCTGGTATATAACTGTAAACGCGCTGACCAGCTGGCGTATTTAGAGCTCGAATAGTGCTCACGAGCGCTGCTTGCAATGGGAGGTTAGGACTAACCATTTTTTACTGCCTCTCGCAACGCCCTGCGGATACCTGCTCTAGCTCGGGTCATGGCTTTTCGCTTACCGAGTTTATAACCGGGCCAGAAGAACGCGTTAGGAGGCATGTCTTTAGTGCCGTATTCTTGCGCCAATGCGTAATCGTAATTCGGAGAATTCCCCTTTTCACTCTTTCGAACTGGCTTAGTTGTCGTGGGCCCACCCGCAGCAATTGAAACCCCAATCGTGCCATCTTGAAGCGGTTCTGTACGAATAGATGCTCGCAAGGTTCCATCATCAATAGGTGCAAAGGCCCGTTGGCGCATATTGATTTCGCGGCCAGCGAGCATCAGGTCTGTCTGCGCTCGCTTTTTCACCGCATCTGGGATGCGGGCTAGTTTACGCTTGAGGCGCTCCATGTTAAGGATTTTCACGTCACAACCTCTTCGCACAACACTTCAAGCCAAGCGTTCTTACCGTCAGGATCTGAAATTGCCTTGATGTCGAACACACGTTTCGGCTCGCCTTGATCGTTGTTACCAGCCCTTGCATCTATAAGGCGCCATGCTGGCGTGATCTGACGCGTAAGGGCGGAGCTACGGATGGCAACCACATAAGGCTGCTTTCCAGCCAGCCGGGAAGCCATAACAGCCTCACTGCCTCGCAGCGGCAGAAAGCTCGCAGCTACCGTAGCTCTTGTTTCCCATCCCATTAGCGTGCCGCCGTAGCCGTCATCGCCTTCGATGTATTGTTGGATGTGGACAAGCCCGCGCATCGCGCCAGCGCTACGGGTTGTCATGACTGGCCTCGCTCTTCGACGGCGTTTTCAGCCGTTCGGCCTTGCCAGCTTTTATAGCGGCTTCACCGCAACGACGCGTGACGCTGCCGGACCAACCCGGCGGGTATGCTATCGTCACACCATATTTCGGAGACCAATCAAAATTAGATGTAAAGGTTACATGCATCTTGCGCCCTCCGACGTGCGCCAAACACGATATGGTGCAAGCAACGACCGCACGACGCGTGGAAGAACCGCGTCACCATGAAGTTTTTGGTCGGGTTCGCGCTGTTCGTATAAATGGGAACATAGCAAAAGGATTGCAGCAATAATGGCTGCGGTAACTTCGATTCCGTCGTCGGTCGTAGGGCTTTGACCGAGCTCAACAACCTCGCGATCAAGATATTCTTTTATTACGACTTCTGCCGCGTCGCGATAAAGTTCGATTTGCGTATCTTCATCAGTATGGAAGACGCGCAGATGTTCCTTGACGCGTTCCAAACTGACTAGCGCCATTATTCTTCATCCGGTTCTGGATCTTGGGTCGGATCAGGCTCTGGTGTTGGATTTGGATTTACCACGCCGGCGCCGATGTAACTCGCTACGCGCCGCTTTCTTGTCTTTGTGCTCGTCATCAACGGCCTCCGTAAACTCTTCGACATAGCCAAGCGCGATCAGCGGCATGGCTTGCCACCGTGGCAAATCGGCGACCTGATCGATCTCAAGCTGCCCATAATTACCAACGAGCCGATATTTGGATTTAATCAGCATGAAAAGAACGGGGCGCCGAAGCGCCCCACTCAATTAAGGCGTAGGAATAAGGCTACCGGTTACAAAAGCCTCCGGACGGTAAACCGCCAGCGCAAGACGCTCTTCGATACGGATAGTCATCATGTTCTTGACGAAATCGTCTTCGTTCTCGGTGGACAGAAGAACTTCGACGCCCATACGGTCGAAGATCTGAGCGCCAAGGTTGAAAGCGCCGGTCAGGAACTCGCCAGCGTCGATCGCCTGCGTCTGGACGACAGGCAATCCCCACAGCGTCGGGCCAATCGGCGACTGAGCGTTACCAACAATGTAGTTACCGCCAAGATCCTTCGTGAGCTCAATACGTGCCCAGTCCGTCGGATGAAGCACAAAGCCCGACGCCGGATATTCAGCAAGAATGACCTGCAGGATTGCCAAACGGAGGCGGTCAATGGCCGTTTCATTGTCAATATCGGTAATTGCCGGAGCAAATGCCGTCGCCTGCGGAAGGATACCGTTCAGGTTCTGGCCAGTTCCGTCCCCATTGAGCAACTGCCGCTCTTCAACGAACTTGAGGCCATATGTGCCGCGAGCGTTGATGTAAGACGCCAGCGCCGGGGCATCGTCCATGATCTGTCGCGACGCTTTGAAGATGTGCGCGATAGTGCGAACCGGCGTGCTGGTGAGGTCAAACGTGATGTCCGACTTCGGCTTCAGGGTCGTTTCAGCGACGGGAGCGGCATTATTGGTAAAGCCAGTTTCCTTCACATACTCAACGCTGTTGCTTGAGGTCTGGCCTCCAGCGATCAGGTCGCGAACCGTCAACTGACGCTGAGGCGGCGCAATGATACCTGGTACACGATGGCCGGGCACAAGCGATGTGCCAGCTGAACGACCGGCACCAACGGTCGTGTTTGCCGAGGTAATGTCAGCTCGCTCAACACCTACACGGATCGATCCACGGAATGCGCCGTCCTTATCCATGGATGCGAATTTTTCCGAATCCACCAGATGGTCGCCAAGGCCTTTAGGACCTTCATCGGATCCAAGCTCTTTCTCACGAGCGGCGCGCTTTTCCAGTTCGCCAATGCGAGTGCTGGTTTCGCCAAGTTCAGATAGGGCCTTATCGACCTTTTCTTTCAGGTCGGAAGAAACCTCACCGTGCTGCTCAAGCTTGCTCGTAAAATCGGTAGCAAGATTGCCAACCTGCTCTTTGATGGAGGCAAGCGAAGTACCAAGCTCGCCGATCTTATCGACAAGTACATTATCAGACATTTAAAAATCCTTAGAAACGGGGGAATGAGTGGGCTACGGAAATCGCAGCGTCCAGTTTTGCAGCCATCGCTGCTTTGGCCGCATCAGCATCAGGATCCCCCTGATCAATCTTGAGGTAGAGCCGAGCGGCCCGCTCTGCCTCAGAATTTGAGAGGCCAAGAAGACCCTTCAGGCCGTTCTCAAATTCACGTTTGGTAATTTGTTCACCGGAGGCCATTTTACCTACCAGAAGTTCAGCATCTTCTCGGCGCGCCTCGTTAGCAGCCTTGATACGTCTAACACTTTCTGGTTCGACATCTGCGCCGTAGCGCGCCAAGGTCTCATCAAGAGTGGCAACACGGTCTGCCATACCTCTGTCGATCAAGGCTTCAGAATAGAACACCCTCCCCTGCCCAAAATTATCTTCGACCTTAGACTTGGTAACGCCGCGCCCGTCTGCCACGCTTTGCACAAACCGGTTGTATGATCGGTTCACGCTTTCCTGAATGTAGGCCAGCGTGTCCTTCCCAAGCGGTTCGGTCTCGTTACCTTCGACCTTATGTTTGCCAGCAGAAATGTAAGTGCGTTTTACACCTGCCTTTTCTAAGGCAGCTGAAATATCGTCGTGCGCCGTATAAACGCCGATCGAGCCGGCGCGCCCAGATGGCGTAACAACAATCTCGTCCGCAGCCGATGCAATCCAATAAGCTGCACTCGCAGCTAATGAATTGACCTGCGCAACTATCGGTTTCTCTCCACCCCGGAGTTTGCGAATTTCTGTTGCGAGTTCATCCGTGCCCGGTACCGAGCCGCCAGGACTATCAATATCAAGAACAACAGCCTTCACATCCTCGTTAGAGAGAGCCTTATGCAACTGGCGCTTGATGCTCGCATAAGATGTGCCCCCGCTCATGGCAGCGAACATATCCATACGCTCAGCCAACACGCCGTAAACGGGGATAATCGCTACTTTGCCATCAGTTTCTGCAATTTCTTTTGCACGCGCATCACTTACAACCGCTGCAAACTCAGGAGAAACTAGTTTTTCACCAGCCACGCGAGCCGCTAAAACGTCAGCCAGAACTGCAAGTTTTTCGCGCTGGATCGCCCACGGCTCGGCCTCAAAGGCCGTTAAAATGTGTTCGAATTTCATTGATTTGGTGCCTTTACAGTCAACTTAAAGGCGCCAACAACACCTTTTTCTTGAAGCATGGACATGACCTTGCTGGTCGCATCAGACGCAGATATTGCCGCGACATGAATGGCGTTACACCCCTCAACTAGGCTACCTCTTGGAAACCCGAAAACATGGAATTCGCTGTACATCGTTGAACTCCGCCTAGTCAATGTTTGTTACGTGCAGGCGCCGACTCTTTGCCAAGTGAATCCAGCGGCGTCATTGCACCCTGAACAATCAGGCGATTACCACCCGGTCGCGGCGCCTTATTTTCGTAAGCCCGCGCTTCATCCGGCTCATAAATCCCCGCATTCACCATCTTGGACAAGAATTCGGCTCTCGCTTGGCTGTCTCCGCGGAGCAGACCTTCCATGTTAAATTTGACGACAGTTGTTTTGCGGGTTTTACTGTCTAATAAGTCTCGGTAGATCGCCGATTCAATCGATCGCAGCATTGGAGTTAAGCAGGTTTTTGTGAATTGCAGGATCAGCTGCTCAATCCCGCTTCCCCAAGTGGTCGTGCCGTTCGCCGCATGACCAATCATAACTGGCGGGACACCGAAAATACGGCATATTTGCTCGACGCTGTATTGTCGCGTCTCTAACATCTGCGCGTCTTTTGGGTTGATGGTGATCTGCGAAGGTTTCAAACCCGCTTCCAGAACCGCAATTCCACCCGCCTTGTCGGCGCCGGCAAAAGCTTGAAGCGACTCCGCAATCTGCTTGCGCTGATCCGCCTTAAGAACCTGATCGGACGACAACACCACAGATGCCATCATGCCGTTTTTGAACATCCGGCCCGAAGTTTTTTCGCCTGCCAGCGCATTACCAATCACATTGCGCTGAGCTGCAATTGGTGAAAGCCCCCTATCAAAGCCGGGCATGACCAGACCGCGGACATGGAGCATGTTCTCTTCGCGAATTTTGCGAACGCCGCCCTTTTTACCGTTTTGATAAGTTTCGGTCAGTTCATAATAGCGATTGTTTTGAGCATCCCGTTTAACTTCAACGGATGATGGGTTGAGAGGGTTAAGGGCAACCAAGCGATTACCGCTTTTCTTTTTCTCTGCGAAAAAGTTTCCATCTAAGCACAGGCATAAAGCTGCCATGCCCCAAAAATCTGACGCGCTATCATCGAGATTTGGCATGTCATGCAGCAATTCATACAGCGCGTTTTCATAATCAACCTCAACGCCATCTCCCTTGTAAACATTACAAGGAAGAGTTTTTACGGCGTTGGAAATGAGGTTCACACAAGCCCATACAGCATCGAGCTGCATCGCGTGCTCATATGTTACTGTCTCGCCGCTCGTCGTAGACATTCCGAAGAATGCGCGCCAGGGGCCAGACAGGAGCCCGAAAGGCTTCCCGACCCAACTGAAAAGGCCCATGGGCACTCCTACCAAGTTATAGTGATCATATTTTCCACGAAGTCATCGATATTGCCGGCATCAACTGGAGTATCGATTGCAGCTCCAATCGCCATTGCTAAAGCAACAGCGGCATCAATCCGTACAGACGCTTTCGTTTTAACGAACCACCGGTTATCCTGCGCATCGCGATCGAAAGTAGCGCCCATCAAAGCCGTCATCAGAACCGGATTTCGTTGCAATCGTATTCGACCGTCGATGATCATATCTTCAAGCGACAACACAGATCCCGGCATCCACAGCCCTTGCGGAGGTGGAAGCCCAGCCAACTTCGCCGCCTCTACTTTAGCCGGCTCAGGTCTTGCTCTTATTTTACCACCCTGAGGATGGGCAATGTGCTCCAGCTCCAACCCTAACGCTTCAACTTCCTCACGGAACTTGTCATAAGCATAACGGTCATAGGCCACAGCTTTAATGTCGAATATCTGATCAAGCTGCTGAACGCGCGAAGCTACAAAATCATACCGAATGCGCGCACCAGGTGGTGCATTCAACCAGCCTTGCTTTACCCACAGCGAATAAGGCGCTTTGTCGGCTTGCTCTCGTGCCGCTAAAGTATCTCCGGGCGTCCATGCCTCAATCCATGCATCAAAGGTCGGAAGGCTTACAGATGTGCCGTCCTCTCTGGACATCTCTTTCGATCCAGTTGGAACCACACATGCCAGTACCGTCATATCCTTACTACCAGACAGGTCGACTCCCATGAAAATGGGCTTATCAGCGTGCTCAACCTCGGGGTTGAAATCATCCATCACGCTTTCTACCGTCTCTCGCGGCATCCATGCCCTATCTGCGTCGGTCCACTGGCAAAAATGCAAGCGAAGAATACCGTTGAGTTTGCCTGGCATTTGCTTCGCTTGCGCGACCACACCAGCAAGATATTCTTTGGTTAGGATTACACCCAGAAGAGGATTGGCTTTTTTCCAACAGCTCTCATCGTTTAACGGATCATCGTCTTTATCAAGAGCGCAAACATATGAGAAAGTCGTATCGTCGATAACCTCACCGACATATGTAAAATCATCATCAGGAGTTTGAGTGCCAGCAGCAACCTTGACGGCATGCTCATGCTCTTCCCAGCAAATGCTGTTCCGATCACTGCCGGAGTTCGTGATCATCAGCAACAGCGGTTGCCGTCGAAACTTAAACCCACGCTCCAGCATTTCCATCGTCGACCGATCCGGATGCTCATGCACCTCATCGCACAGCGCGAAATGTGGTCGTGGCCCCGATCCAGACTTGCCGGAATCCTTCGAAATCGGCCTAAAAAAGGACTGCGATTTATGGTGCGCAATATTAAATTCGCGCCCCATACCACCGCTGAACTTCAGACGCTGTTCTAATGCGGGTGCCGCTCGGACCATTTTCACGGCGTCTTGAAAAAGTATTCCCGCCTGCTCTTTCTTCGCGGCAGCTGCATAGATTTGAGCGCCAGCTTCTTTATCGGCGATTAGTCCATATAGCCCAACACCGCCGGCGAACGGGGACTTTCCATTCCCCTTGCCTTCCTCGATGTAAGCCCTTCGAAAACGCCTTGAACCATCGGCACGCTTCCAACCAAATAGCGATCCAAGCTTGAATGCTTGTGATGGGTGAAGTTTAAAAGGTTTGCCTTCGAACTGACCTTCCGACAACTTCAAGCGGTCTTCGAAAAAACGAAAAACCCTTATTGCGGAGTCATCGTCCCAATATAGCCCGCGCTCATGTCCGCGCTCCAAATCATCGAAATGTCGTCGGCAAGCATTGCGAACATGGGGCCCAGCCACTTCAATGCCGTCAATGACAGCTTGTGCATAAGCGCTCACGCGCTCAAGCGCAGGCATATCAGTCAAGCAAATCATCCTTTTCACTATCGTCTTCCTGCGTCGCAACTTTAGAAGCGTCTGCAGGAGTAGCACCCATTTGACCCAAACATTGGCGAAGAAGGTTCAACGCCTGAACACCGACATCCTCACCAAGCGTCAATCTGGTTCTAATCGTAGTAGCAATTTCGACTAAGCCGCGATGGGATTCGGTCAGCCATGGTATTTCGCTTTGAAATGTCTTCCAAACCTGTCGCTGCTCGCCACCCATCCATTCAGGCGGGTCGCCAAGAGGGCCATTTGACTTTGGCTCAGTTCTATTTTTGAAGCGTTGAGGGTCTTTTTTATCTCTTCCCTCGAGCTTAGCCTTACCGAGGGGATTCCGCGGCTTAGCCATATATGAAATCCTTGCTTTTTGTGCGCAAAATGCGCGATATAAATGGTTCAAAACATTGCGTTGAGCTGAAAAAATGACGCTCAAACCGCCGTCAAATCTTGAAAAATGGGTCAACTTTTGAATTGCGGATGCGCACGCGTGGGCCCACGTCCGGTCCGGGCCCAGACGACCTTGAGACTTCGAAGGTACCCCCCCCTAGGAGATCGGCCACCCGTCCGGCCCAAATCGCACCACGTCCTGCCCCAACTCTTCACGCTGCTTGAGACTGCTGTGGCACGATGCACATAAAGCCTGCAGCTCGCCGTGCCAAAATAGGTCATAGTCGCCTCGATGCGGGATGACGTGGTCTGCGGTGTCTGCGACAGTCACAATCTCTGACTGGAGGCACATGACGCATAGCGGGTGCTCTGCAAACAAAGCCTCTCGCTTGCGCTGCCATCTCGCAGTCTTGTACCAATTGCGCCAAGGTTTAGCTTGCGAGGTCATCCATGACCTTTGCGACGTCATGCCCAATCCGCTTTAGCTTAGTTGCTATATATGCCTCATCACGATCATTGAGCACCCCTCCAACTGTAACCACATCAGCGGCTACGGATACCGGGAGAGTTGCCGTGTCATATGCTGCGCGCAGTAATTTACCGAGCATGACTTTCTCCAATAAGAAAGCCCCGCGTGAGCGGGGTTTCATGAACCTTATTAAGCTTTGATTTTCTGAAAGCCGTTCATTATACAAATCTTCATGAAAAAATTGATCAGTCCAGTTATCATTATACTAGGAATTGCTGCACTGATGTACACCTGCTGTATGGTAATCTGCGGCATTCAGCTTTAATCCGCAGCATTCCAGAACCGCGTTACTACCATACTGATAAGATCAGAAACGGGCCGGGCAACGCCGGGCTCCTACTTGAAAGTTATCTTCAGCCTGTATGCGACCGCAGGGCACCATCCGGACAGTGCGCGTGCTTCCTACGTCCACAACCTCGCAAGTCAAGTGAATGTCGTGCCCTGCTAAATCTTCGCTCTCAACGATGAGACGAACGACACCAATGGCTGGGTTCATTTCTGACCCAACCACGCGATAGGTCGAAGGGAACATGACCAGTACCCGGTGCAAGATGTCAGCCGCTACATCAATGATAGCTCTACCAGTTGCCATCTCTTCCTCCTACTCGATTGGCTGCCGTGTCACTGCTCCCTTCGTTTCACGGTCATTACCGGTTGCACGGCCAATTATTAATCTCATGGCTCGCGCTACCCTTATAGGTGGGGCGGTACTGCATGAGGGATGATGTTGAGGCCGATCCCATCCGGTTTCAGTTTTCTGCACCCAAGGCCGTCTTTCAGGCTTGTGCGCCTCAATAACAACCCACCGGGTGCGCTTGCATCAGAGGCGCAGCGGGTATTGTTAATCGGTTGCGGGCGCGGAATTGAACCGCTGTAACTGGCTTATGAGGCCAGCTGGCGCACCAGCGCTACCCGCCAAAATGGTCAGGGATGATGGATTTGAACCACCGTCTCGCGGGTCCAAGCCGCGAACTTTAACCAGACTAAGCTAATCCCTGTGAATAGACTGCTCCACGTAGAAGGCTTGGGCGCCACCCTTCTACGCAACCGCGTAATCGCGCGTTGGCGTGCGTCAGAGGCCGGAGCAAAGACGCGGATGACATGAGCAGAGCCGCAGACACAAAAACAAACCCGGCGGGGAACCTACATCAGTAGGCTCAACCCGCCGCTATCCCGTCAGCTGGAGGAGAAGACAGCGCCGGGGAATGAAAGCCGACCCGTACACATTGTGCAGAGGGGTCGGACACGCCACAGAAACAGCCCAGCTTCTATGACTGATGTCCCGCTGTGGACTAGCAAATGAAAAGCAAACGAACGACCGTGCACGGCCTTTACAGTATCCGGGTTCCCATGGTTGCCCGACCACGATGTGGCGGTCGCCGCTCCTGCGCATGATGCAGACGGGTTGCGCTCATCCGTATAACGATACTGCGTTTGCTATTGGCTTAGCGGCCACCGCAATGGTGATGTCGCGGGTTAGACCCTGTAACCGCTAATAGTTACCCGATGCTCACACGTGGCACCGGGTCTGTCGCTGGCATCTGCCTGTGCGCACAGAACTTTGAAACTGGTGGGAAGATTGCCTTCCCACTAATACCAACGTTCTGGCGGATTGAGTTTAAACTGGACGTCAGAAATCTTCTCGCTCAAGTCTGCCGAAGATATCACGCAGAGTGACAAGAGCCGTATGCACAAGTGCGCGACCTGCACCGGTAGCTATTGCAACGCTGCCACCAATTATTGCTACCCCAACCTCGGCATATGTCCGCCCATCTATGCACGCCAATTCAAATGGCTCGCAAAGATAACCCAGCGCTGATTGCAGCCGTCCGAGCTTGTGTCGGGCATCAATCATTTCGTTTACTGGAACATCACCGCGCCATTGCTTGGGTACGTTGGTGTAACCGCTTTCGTTTTTGCCGGACGTAATTTGCGTTTCTGAATCAGTAACGGTGGCATGCTTTGCTGGAATATCAACACTCGCAGCCGTTGATTGCCTGACATGCTTATACGCAATGCTGCCATTTGATCGCACATGGATATGGCGATCCAACGCCATCCCGTCTCCCATTGTAACGCTTGATCCGCCCAGAACTGCATTGCTTGTCGCAGCGGTATGGATGCGCCGGTACATCATCGCATATTTCAGTAGTTCGGTATTACCTTCGCGGATAAGCGCAGTCGCAAGTGGCCATGCAATATTGTCATTCGCTGCGCGGCCATCCCAATCTTTCCCGATCGATTGCCTCCGGCTAATACGTCGCTTTTGCTTGGCAATGGCTTTCACCTCACGGGCACGCTCAATGCGCAACCGCTCTCTCGTTGCTTCTCGCTGTTCTGGCGTGCGCTCTGGCAGTGGTACGCCGTGAATAGCGCTGGTCGCCAGCCTTGTAACGATCTTTGTCATGTATACTCCTCGCGTGTGGTTTTGGTTATGCAGCTTGGTGGGCCGCATCTGCGTCGTGCTGTGGACCATCCAACCAGTCCAGAACCGCAGTTACGGCCATCCCCGCAGCTTCCTCGGTCGTGGTCGCTCGAATTACCAGAACGGTAAAGCCAAGGCGTTGCAGGGCCTCATGCCGGTCCTTTTGCGCCGGTGACAGCCTGCTGTTCCCAACCTTATTCTCAATCAGCAGGAGGCGACCATTTTCACCGTAGATGCGCAGATCCGGTTCACCGCTGGTCATGCCTGTAGCAACTGCCTGAGCCTGGGCTTTGGGACCACGCTTGGCGCTGTTCATATCGCCTGCCAGCAAGAAACGTTTCTGGAATGACGGCAGCCGACGTAACGCTGCATCCTGCGCTGCTTGTAACTCCCATTCTAATGGCGGCGCTGGCTTGGTGGTAACTTTGCCGTTGCGAGTTGTGATGCGAACACGCGCACCGTTCACGCGAACGATTTGTGTGGTGGTAGAAGAAGGCGCACGAGTGCGGCTACGTGCCATAGAAATATCCTCGTGTGTGTTATGGTCGTCTTGGTGGTGCGAAGACAGGCTTGGTGGGTCCGTCCGAAATCCTGTTGGCAGCAGGATGATTACTATCATGCTGTAGTTGCACGCTTGGTCAAGTGTATAGTGAAAACTACAGCGCTAAGAGCGATAGGAAACCATATATAGTACCCCTCGTTTTTGAGGCTTAATTCAATAGTTTTGTCATTTTTATTTCCTATCGATATATAGAGAGAGATAAGTTATTGTATTTATTAATCTTTTCATCATTATCGATAGGAAAAACGTAATTTCCTACCGCTCCAAACCACTGATTTAATTGATCTTTTTTTCGAGCGATAGGAAATCGAAATTTCCTATCGACCCATTTTTGAGAGCGGTAGGAAATTTTTCGGCCTGTTTTTTTCCTATCGTTTTCCTATCGCTCTGGTCGTTTATGCGGCTCTCTGGTCTGACTGAGGCGCATATTTAAACAGGTAAAGCACACTAGATCTCTTCCCGCCATTGGGAGGTGTGACGATCACATCAACAACTTCCTCGGCATCAATAAGCATGTTTACGATGTCATCCAAGCGTCGCCTATCGATGACGCCATTCACTCGTTTGGTTAGGTAGCTTCTTCTCATCCCAGAGCGCTTGCCTTCACCAATAATGGCCCTGACGCGTTTGTACTCCGCCTGCCGATCGTTGTCCGCCACATAACGCTCGGCCTGCTCTAGGAGCATCTGACACGACCGTCTGGCCACTTCAACAGCCCATCGCATGATTTCCGCAGTTAATTCTGGCCGCTCCGGATCGACACCGACCGCCACGATCGTTGCAATACGCATGGCGTTTTCAGCCACACGAGCATATACAGGCTCATGATCGCTGACGGCATTATCCATGACATTAAACATTTCCGTCACAAAGTCATCGAAGACGCGCTTCGACCCGCGACCCCAAGTAACCTGGATTGGCGTTATTGATGTGCTGCCATCAGCGGTCATTCCATTGAGGTTGCCGCCGTTTTTATGCACGACGAGCGATTGTATTCTGTCCTGCAAATCCTTGGGCGGGGCACTTATCTTCTTTTTAGGATCACGAGGCTTAGGCCGCTCACTGCCCGCGTCGAACACGATAAATCGAGGCAAGAAACCATCCATAATAGATCCACTGCCCAACGCCTTCCAGAATGCATCCGGCGTTGATGTACCGAAAATACAGACATTTGGGTTATAAATCGGCTCTGCGAGGTTTTGGGCGTAGTCGGCCCCCATAAATACAGAACTCGCGGTGCCGGTCATTTCAAGCAAATCTTCGGCGATTTCCTTCTCATGGTTCCCTGACTTGGCGGACGTCACCTTGCGCATAAACCCGCCGAACTCGTCTATCATATAAACAAGTGACGGGTTCAACTTCACGCGATTTCGTAGTCCTGATGAAGACGCGATCTTGTTACCACCAAAGAATTTGCCAAGCGTCTGGGTGGCACCAGCCAATGCCTTGATACCAGCGCGCGGATGTTCTTTACCGAAGCCAGACGGTGCCAGCCCGATAACATATACATTAGTTCGCAAGCCGGTCGGCCCTTCATAGCGACGCCCTGCCAGCGCCCCGACATAAGTTAACGCTGCACCAAGGTTTAATATCGGAGATGGGTTCCGCGCCGTTTCAGTCAGCCAGTTTGCGATATCGCCAACCAAGCCTGGGACATTATTAAGGGCATCAGGCGTCTTGAATATTGCAACGTTAGAATCATCCTCCGGTGTAGCTGCGTGAGCTAGAACAACGTCCTCTGACAATTCTGTTGGCTCGATTGCTGGCGCACTCGCACCATTTGCCTTTTGTAGTGCCGATGCAATCAACTTGGTGGTGTCGATATATGGCGTATTGTCATTATACTCAAAGGGGCGATGGCGACGAGAGATCTCTGATAAATTTGCGCCCCCCTGCTTGGCGAGCTCAGCAAGCGACCCAAGGCCCACGCCGCCATTGCGGGTAAACCCCTTCCACTTCTTACCAACTTCTCCCGCCCGATACTTTTTACCGCGCGCGCTCCACGCGTCAGCCACAGCCAATCCATCCGGACCAAGCGCCGAATGCACAGCCATGAGCACTGAGACCCATTCAGGGTATGAGCAGTCCGGGCTTATGTAAGATAAAAGCTCCTCGACCTCATCCGCGTCCACGTCTTCAAGTTCGCGCTCTACAGATTGCATCGGGCTATGCTTAGGCTTCACAAGCGCATCCAACAGCCACTGCGGAGCCGGCTTAATAGGCGCGTCGTTTATCCATTTATACGACCGACCGTCTTCCATAACGCTGCCGGGAGCGATGAAGTACCCGCCGTCACCGCGCGTTTCAACACCTATCGCAACGTCTGAATTTCGGATGCCACGCTCGTGCGAAAACAGGAAGTGTATTCCTCCACTGCCTGTTTGGGCTTGCCTAGTTTCCAATGGGCCGTGCTTGGCAATCTGCGCTTCCAGCCACGGCCTACCATCCTCATGCTTGGGCGGCACATCAACATCCAGAACCCAAAAACCGGATCGCTCACCTGTTGGTATGCCGATCAGAGCGCCGGGGTTTCGCTTCCATAATTCGCGGATGATGCGTTCATTTAATGTTGCGCCTTTAAACCCGTTTGAGATCAAAGGACCCTTTTCTGGGAACACCTCTCCGGTATCGGGATCGTAATGGTCACTTGGACGGCAAGGGAATACAGGCCAACCCCTTGCGGCATACGACAATGCGAGATCAAGCATAGGATCCAGCGTCTCGGTAGATTCGGCCATTTTGTGGGTCATTTTGTTGCCTTATGTGAATTCATATTCGGCGTGACTTTCGCGTGCCAATCCTGGTGGCACGACATGCATAAGAAGCTGGTCGGCCAATTGTGAGCGTCATCAAACAAATGCCACGGCGCCCAATGATGCTCTTCCACTCCATTTGTGCTGCCACATCGTTCGCATGGCACAGATGGGTGATCGATAATGACGGGGATTCTTGTGTCGTCGAGATGGGCCATTTCTTGATGCGAAAATGGCGCCCCCCTTCCCCCGCACTCGGCGCAAAATGCTTTATATTGGATGGTGCCGTTGGCACATTTCACTTTCCCAAGAGTGGCGGTATCGCCCCTACGAGGGCAACTGTATGCATGCCTTGGACGTCTGTTATATGGTAAGTCAGTTATTCGTGCAGTATAGGAAAGAGCGACGTCAAGCATGGGGTCGGTTGTGATGGCGGCATTAGGCTGCATGTTTGGAATCCTGTAAAACAGTAGATGCTAGATGCGGCGCATTGGCTAGAAAATTGGCGACTGAAAAGCCGCGCGGGAATGCGCTACGGATGTTCGCCCGTTGCGGGCCAGGAGGCGCCGTCCATATGCGCGTGTCTGGTTTTCCTAGCGATTGGTCACGTTGCGGAGCCGGCATTCGATAGTCATTGAACGCCCATAAGCATGTGCGTTTGACATAATTGTCCGAGGCACAGTATCCGGTGTAGTCGTGCGGGTGAAAGGTGTGCGTCGCCGGCCCGAATATCCTGCTAAACGCCGAAACAGGGTTTTCGAAGAATCCCGGTGCGCCAGACAGAAGGCAAGTCATGCGGCATTGCTCCGCCACGATCGCAGCCTTTGCTTGGAAATATGGGTCCTTGGCGCGCTTGTCTTCCCACCATCGAGCGCCACTCACCGCAACATCTGTGCAGGGCGGGAAGCCAGCGACAAACACGATATTGCTGTGTCGGATATGATGCGCCAGTAACGGCGCCGCCTCCAGCACCGTTCCAGCAAACCGGGTTATGCGTCCATCCTTATGTGTCATTCCGTGCTGCGGATCGACCATTAGCACGTCATAGCCAGCCTCGACCCACGGCTCTGCCATGGCATTGGTCAAGTTGCACAAGAGGATGACAAGGCCGCGAGCGTTATCATTATCGTGCTTCATAATTTCCCCCATTAAAACGGCGCCTCGCTTAGGGCTTCCCGCACACCCCGCCCGCACCCTTCCCACGCGGCTTTCACCAACATGCGCGCCTCTAGCTCATCACATTCGGCCAGGTCGGTTTTTCCTATTTGCTGCAAGTATTCCCCAACCGCCTCGACGCCATAATCCAGTGCGCGCAGTTCGTACGGGTCCAATCGCCGCCGATGACGAATATGTTCGGCAATGTCGGCGCATTCCTTGCACAGCCAGCGGATAGGCTCATATTTCTGTTGTACGCCAAGGCCAACAGCGCGGCGGGCACAGACGTGGCATTGATCAGGATTGCTCATGCTGCCCTCCTAACATTGTCGTTGGTGGGGGTCCGTATGCGAAGCATCCCCGTAGGTACATTGGTCCCTGCCTCTGCAAATGATGCTACAGGAAGATCGCGCCACTCACCCTCAAGCTCCTTGTGGTCGTAGTGCGCCGTTGCAGGAAGGATGGACACGAGCGTGCCGCCAGGTTTTAAGAACTGCAACGCATGTCGGACGTGCTTGACGTAGTGTCGACCGTAAAACGGTGGGTTCATCACCACAAAGTCAAACTCAGCGCGTGCCGGCTCTTCTAAGAAGTTCGCAGTTACAACGCTATGTCCTTTCGCGCGTGCCTCTGCCGCTCGCCCCGCATGATATTCTATCCCGAACACAGAGTGGCCACGCCGACGCACCGCATCCATGATGCGACCATCACCACAAGATGGCTCCAAAACCCGAAAAGGTTTTGGCGGGTTATTGTGCCACTCGTTCAAATTGAAAACTCCTGCGAACTCAAGCGCCCGGTCAATAACTGCGTCTGGTGTCCAGTAAAATTGCAGATCCTTAGAAACTGCCGTGCTTTGGCGTGGCTTGGCGTCTTCCTCCTCAGCATCCGGCAAAACTTCGCCGTAGAACTCTGCAAGAGCCCGATTGATGTCGCGAAGCGTTTCTGGCGCAAAGAAGACATGCGCATTGCCATTGCCGAACTTGCGAATGGTCAAGCCGCGATTGAAGGTCTGGTACTCGCCTTCCCGGTAACGCTCCTTCCATGCGACCTTGCGACCATCGAGGATAGCGTCTTCGCCTGCCTTATGGGCCGCGCTGATAGCCTGAAATTCTTCATGCTCCATGAGCGGTTGGCCGCGATAAGCCGCCAGGGCATTGACGATGTCGCGGAGCTTGTCTTTGCCGTAGGTGCCGGAATATTCGCCCCAGCTCGGAAGGATCACCCGTTTGGGCAGTCCCTTCACGCCGATCTTGACCTTGGAATGAGACTTGTAGGCCGGGTCCAGATCGGCAAAGACTTCGGCCAGCCCTCGCAGAATGTGTGAGCGCGGGTTCTCCAGATACGGGCCAAACGTCGCCTTGGCGTTGTCGAAAGTCAGTTCCGGTGGATCGGCCAAGGTGCGCTCGAACAGCTTCTTGTCCTTAGCACTTGCAATACGATCGATCTGGCAGCGATTATAGAGAGCCTTCCAACCAGATGCGCGCAGGTTTTTGCGCATCTCATTGGCAGACACGTGCGCGCGCCCGCGCAAGACGGGATTGACGTATGTGCCCATGATCGTGCCCGCCATTTCCACGGCTGTGCAGGCGTCTTCGTAGGCTTTGATCGCAGCCTCGACGTTATCGATCTTGCGCTCGTACTCGTCAATGATGTCGAGAACAGTGCTTTGGCGAGCCGGTGTTTGGTACGTCACGCTACCCTCCCGAAAAGATCGTTATCATTGGCGGCTGTTGAAATATCCGCAGCATACTTCCCCGTCTCATTCCCCCACGCAGTCCAACCCGGCCATGCCTGACGCGCAAACAGCTCTAGGTATGGTCCATCGACCAGCGCTTCTATGCGCTCGTATTGCTCATCGGGTTTGCGGCTGTGTTCGCGTCGGGGTGCATCAATAATCTCGCGCACACCCTTGTCTTTTCTGCGAGGCTTCCCGCGCGTAAACAGAAAACAAAGTTCAGTTTGCTTGCGAGTCCAATAACCCATGCCGATGCGGGCTTGCCCGTTGGCGGCCAGTTTGCGCCAGGTAAATGCTCGGGTTTTCATTTCGAAGCCCCATGCGCGGCCAAGTTCGAGGGCGTCTGGAATGTGGCTATCGACTACCCACATGAACAGTGCACAATCCGGGGCGGCCACCTCTGCGACTGGAATATCGATAAGCCGGCTAGTGGCCGTCGTTACATAGTGATCGTTCGCGGACCGATGCGGGGTGCCGGTCTTGCCGGACCATGTTTTGAACGACCATGGCGGGTCTGCAAGTATGCATCCGAATTGGCCGTGCGGAAGCGATGAGTGCATCTTATGACTCCTCGTGTTGTTGGGTGTAACCCGCCAGTTGGTGGCTGGCGGGTGTTGTGGTATGCTTAAATCCCTTTCCTAGTTAAAGAGCGACCATGCCCAGAGAAACAAAGTCAGTAGAATACCTATGTCAAATCATTCATGAAAAATTCCCTGAAACCAAGAACACGAAATTGACATTTGTTCCGGCCAACCTGCCATCTGGCAGGAGATGGTTCCTTCAAATTGGCTATCTTCCTTCCGATATTCATTCAAAGGTGATGTCCCTGTCGGAAGAATTGGCATGGGAATTCGACCTAGAAGATAGTTCTGGAAACCAAACGCCGTAATTCATGACAGCGCTCCCAATTGTTCCTCACAATACGCTATTCGCTCTTGCGCTTTCTGTAGTTGCTCCTGCCAGTGTTCATGTTCCTCAGCTTTCCGAGCTGCGGTCTCGTCAGGTTTTTCAGGCCGTGAGAAGGCAACGATAAATCGCGGGTAACAATCGTCATAGGGGCATTCCGCATCCACCTCGATAAATGCTTCCGCCCAATGCTCTTGCGGGATTTCAAGGCGCGCCTGCATGAGCTCGTTGATAAACTCGTCAAGTCTATGCGGTATATGGCCGTTCTTCGCATCATCCGAACCCCAGTGCCGGACAACAACTTCCCTTGTGGTAATACCCATCACGCCGCCCTCACGGTAATCGTCTCATTACCAACCTTCAGTACCGCGCCGGGAACTTCCTGACCGGCATCCAGCGCCGCTTTGATCGCTGTCCTATCTGGCTCACGCTTTAACTTAACGACGCTATCTGGCAGCAGGGTTTCATCAATAATCTCAACCCCGGCGCGTCCTTTGCCAACCGACACAGTTGCCTCGGGAAGGCTAACTTTTGAAAGGTCAGCGGCCTTCAACAAGCGCAGCAGTAGCGCCCGCATTGCATCCTTGCGTCGGGTATATCGTTCTTTACGCGCTGACAGCTCTTTAGCGCGCTCATTTATTGCTGTGATCATGCTGTTAGCATCGCGTTCGATCGCCACAATCTTGCCAAGCACGCGATAGGCGTCTGTTTCACCTTCAATTGTATCGGCGCGCAAATCCTCGTCTTCCGCCAGCTCTGGAAACGCAGCGATCAAGTCGGCAAATTCGCGCTCAAGCACTGTGACGTCATAAGCTAGGTATTGTTGGTTTTTGGTCATTTTAATCCTCGTGTGGTTAGCCCCGGCTGGTTAGGCCGGTCTTGATTGTTAGCCGGTGAAGGTTAGTCTTTGTAAGGATCGAACTCGTTGGCTCCGGCCATGATTACTCCGAGCGGTCGCAAAGTATGTTCGATGGAAATTGTGCCCGCGTGTTCGGCTAGTACGTCTGGTAAGCGACGGTAAGCCTGCGGCGCTTCGTCGAGATCGCCACCGTGGAGCGTCACGCCACGGTCAGCGATCCAAGCTTGCATTTCATCACGTCGCACCTTGCCCGGCATGCGTTCCTTTTTGCCGGTGGCAGGATTTCGCGCAAAACGTCCACGGGCTTCTGTGCGCGACATCACTCTGCCCGCGCCATGCACCGTGGAATAAAGGCTCTGGCGGCTTTCATCACTATCGACGCCACGCAATATGACTGCATCGTCACCCATCGATCCACCTACGAAGCCGTACTGACCTGGAAAGGCTGGCGTTGCGCCCTTGCGGACAACCCACATGTCTTGACCGTTATGGGTTTCGCGCCACGCATAATTATGATGATTGTGAACGCTGAAAGTGACATTACCGCCGATAATCTGACGAACCTTTTCCACCACCCATTCACGACCAGCGTATGCGTACAACCCGCCAAGTTCGATGCCAGCTAGGTATCCGCGACCTTGGTCACTGTCTGCCTCAAGTAGTGCGGGCGGCACTTCCATCCCGTCTTTCGCGCCAGCTAGGGCTAGGTATTTCGTGGTAATCTTGTGGCCCAAACCACGCGATCCGAAATGCACTCCGATCCACGTAAAGCCCTGCTCATCCTCGAAAAGATCAACGTAATGATTGCCACTGCCGACCGTGCCAAGTTGTGCACGGGCCATGGGTTTGAGGTCTTCAACGTCAGCTGCTTGCCACAACTCACTATCAAAGAGATCGTGATCAACGCGCTCCTCATTCTTACGCCCAACACCGAAAGAAACTACAGACGCAATATCTTTCAAGATCTGGCCGACGTGAGGCTTCACCTCTGATGCCGGGGTATCGAGCCGCACTGCCATATTGCCACAAGCAATGTCAAAGCCGACACCACTAATGCTGATATGTTCAGTGTAACCCACAACGCCGCCGATTGGATGGGCGTAACCAAGATGACCATCTGCGCAAAGTACGCCCGCGGCAGCACTACCAGTCGACATGCAGGTTTTCATCTGCCGAATTGTGCGATCATCATGCTTACCGAATATTTTCAATGACATAGTGTCTCCTCGTGTTTTTCAGTGCTAAGTGGTCTGCCATCTCTAAAACGGCACATCTTCTAAATCCGCTATCTCAGCCATCCAGGATGGTTCATTGTCATTCGCCGCGGCAGGCTGCTCCGACACAGACATGTTGTCGTTCGCGGCTCCCGGTATTGCATCGACGACTTCCCAATATTTACCGTTCGGTTTCACTTTAATTTCAGCGGTCGGCAGCAATTCGTTTTGACGCTCCAAGAACTCAAGCACGGTTTTAGGAAACGGTGCCTGCCCACCATGCTTGCGCCACCACCGGTCGGACTTAGACTTGAAAAATCCCGTATGCGCTGGACCAAGCCACTCGTTAATCGGTGACACGCCTACCCAGTATGAAACTTTCACACTGTCTTGTTTCCCGCCTTTACCTTCGTGGTATGCAAAAGTGCGGCGTTCAACCTGACGGGTGCTTGCCTCATCTTTAGAAAGCATCGGAACGTCTTCTGCCTGCGCCGAAATCTTTGGCGTTTCATCGATCGGGAATTCGTAACCGCAATCAGGACATACTTGGACTGAGGCATGGATCAGTGAACCGCAACCGCCACCATCTGGCGGACATTGTTTTACTGGCGCTTCTCCATCACCTGACTTCATACCCGGAGGAGTAACCGCATCGATCGGGCCGTGCTTACGAACAACCCCAGCAAAATCCAAAAAGAGACAGTTATCCTTGCCGGGATATAGCCGTAATCCCCGGCCCGCCATTTGCACATATAGACCGGCAGACAAAGTCGGACGACAAAACGCAACCAGATCGACGATCGGTAGGTTCGTGCCAGTTGTTAGCACAGAGTTGTTAGTCAGTGCGCGGATCTTACCCGCTTTAAAATCAGCAAGTATGCGGTCTCGCTCAGCAACGGGTGTGTTCCCGGTGATCGTCTCACATGTGAACCCGCGACTGCGAATTTCATCACGCATGTGCCGCGCGTGGTCCACTCCCGAGCAAAAAGCTAACCATGCCCTCCGTTCTGCGTTTGGGACAGTGCCATACGCGACAATCTCGTCTACAACCGCAGACGTTATGTCATCTCTATCAATCGCAGCTTGCAGCGCGTTCTGCTTGTAGTCTCCGCCCTGCTTACCGACACCAGATAGGTCAAAGCCCGTGGCCATTCCTTTTGAAATAGGGCGACAAAGATAACCTCCTTCGATCATCTCTCCGATAGGTTTCTCGTAGCAAATATCGTCAAAAAGCGCACCATCACCTTCTGTCAGAAGCCCCTCACCCAGTCGATAAGGCGTGGCTGTGAGCCCGACTAGTTTCAGGTCAGGGTTGATAACCCGCAACCCGTCAATCAGCTTGCCATATTGAGTTTCAGAATTGCGCGGCATGAGGTGGGCCTCATCGACCAATACAACGTCTATGTGACCGATCTGCTCCGTTTTATTAGCGATGGTTTGCACGCCGCCGAACACAATCTGTGCCTTCGCGTCGCGTCGTCCTACGCCAGCCGAGAAGATACCTGCGGGCGCAAATGGCCAGATGTTCATCAACTCCTGATAATTGGACAAAATCAACTCGCGAACGTGCGTCACGACGAGCACTCGCATGTCGGGCCAGCCTTCTATCAATTCTTTGCAGATCGTCCCCAGCACAAGGCTCTTGCCGCCGCCCGTAGGAAGCACGATAAGAGGTGAGCCGGGTCGCTGGCGCCAATATTCATAAAGCGCATCCACTGCGGCACGTTGGTAGTCTCTAAGCTGCAACATAATTTAAGCAGCCCTCCTTTCAGTGGCAGCAATACTTTGGCAGATTGTCTTGCGTTGCCTCGCGACAATTTGACGAACACGCTCACGGCTGATGCCGTATTCGTCAGCTAAGACCTGCCCGCTTTCGCCATCAATAACGCGCAGAAATACATCCCGGTCCCTGCCGGGATTAAGCATCCCGATCACCTGTGATAACTCGACAACGTCATCCTGGTTGGGTTGAGCAGTCGAATTCCATTCCGGGTTAACACGTGCGATCCAACGTACATCGGCATGTTGCTTTCTCATTCGCGCAGACACGCAACTCCGCATCTGAAAAGATAGCCAACCGGGAAAACTCGCATCCGTCCTATAATTACCCCATCTATGCAGTGCGACGGTGATAGTCTCATTCACAAGGTCTTCTCTGTCTTGCGCATCGTGCTCAAAGTTCAGCGAGAGCTTGTGTAAAAACGGCGTCCACTGCAGTAAGAGGGCATCGAACGATGCGGGGCGGCGATGGTTGTCATTGGCGGGGATGTTCATTGCTTGAAACCCAAAGAACCCGGAGGAACAGTTTTTAAGCAAACATCTTCAGGTATCGTGACTGCATCGGAAAACTCAAAATACCAGCCGCCAGCCAAAGTGTTGCGCCTTCTGGCCCAGCAGCATTCCAGCCAGACCCAGTTTCCATTTCTCATTTGCCGAGGGAAAAGACAGAAGTGCCGATGCCAATCGGACGTTCTCTCTTCCCATTGAAGCTGCGTTTCACCCCGCCATTTCATTTTGCTGCCCCCTTTGTTCCTGATTGCCCTTAGCAGCACCATCCCTCCATAATTCGCCGTTGCGCAGCCGATACTCGACCCACTCCTCTTCCTCTGAGGAGTCCACTTGCTCACCCGGCACCAATGCCGGCAGAAACAAGTGCGCGGGACATCCTTCGCCTTGCTCTGTGAGTGAAAGAGGCTTGTTAAAGCGAGCGCACGACCAAACGCCGCCCGGCTCGGGTGTGCTAAAGATGCAAGTGCGGCAGTTCGTTCGAGGCCATGCAGCCTCGTGGCACACACTATGATGCTTGCACCACTTACATGCGAAGAATTCGGGATTGTCGCTTATACGCGGCGGCAGATCGTTTGCGTGGATGATATGCTGAGCCTTGGCTAGCAACCTTCCTACATATGCCGCGTCATACTTGATGCGCTCGGCGTATAATTCGTCATTGTCCTTGCAAACGGCCAGATAAACGGCCCGGTCTCTACCTCTTGCATGCATATAAATTTGCATCTGGCCGTAGTGCAGCGGTTTACTTTTCTCGACCCCATCCTTTTTAAGTGCAGTGAAACTCTTCAAATTGTGGCTTTTCATTTCGCCAACGTGCCAAGTCTTCGGCGCCTCCGGCAGTCCAAGTATTTCGGAGTCCAAATAACCGCCAACGTGTCCATCACACAGCTCGACGCGGATTTGCCGCCCACTGTCTTCATGCGATACGACCTCGCAGCCGATCATGCGGAGATTTTCAATCCAACGATCCTCCTCGATGACGCCCGTTTCAAAAATGCGCAGAGTGCGCCCTGGAATATGTTCGTGCGGCGTGGTCCAGCGAAAATCAAAGAACAGTTTTCGCGAGCATTCCTCCGCTATCTGCGAGGCGGGAATTGTCTTCCCGTCTCGTGGTTTGTTTGCGGCTTCGTACGCTGCATAGATGGCACGGACCGTGCTGGACTGAGCTTTAGGAAGCGGTGCCATTTATACGGCCCCAAAGAGCGGCGTTTCAGCCAAAGCCGATCCATGACCGCGAACATCGCTGTCTCGAACGTATGTCGTCCAGATTTCTCGACCTCCGCGTGTGACCGGATGCAGCTCAGTGACGTCAAAGTCGACACCATCAATCTCGTCAGCGTCGAGTTCGAAGTCATCGGCTCCAACCTTGGCGTAAATCAGCGCCTTGGCCTCCTCAAGTGAGGAAGCCTCAATGGTCTCATAGGCACGTGCGTGGAAACTGTAATTGACTGAAAATCTGGCCATATTACTCACACCCGCATCGGCATAAGTACGCCGGTCCAGTCGCCATCGCCAGTAACAACGGCAGGCGAACTAGCATCATTCAGAGCAATGCGCACGTTCGGCTCGTCGAGCGCGCCAAGCATTTCACTCACGTACCGGGCATTAAAACCAATCTCTAAAGGCTTGCCTTCAAAGCTTCCTTCAACTTCGTCGCTGGCTTTGTCCGCCAGAGCTAGACCCACAACGTCGCCAATTGTGAACTTTACTGCTCGCGATTTGTCATCAGCGACGGCAGCGACACGCTCGACTGCCTTCATAAAGGCCAGACGATCGACAGTAAGTAAGTTTGGATTGGCCTGCGGGATCACCCGCACGTAATCCGGGAATGTCCCGTCGACCAGCTTGCTCGTTATGGTAGTTGCGCCAGATGTTACCCGTACCATAGTCTCAGACAGATCGAGCGTGACCTCACCTTTTGGCAATAAACCAATAAGCTTGCGCGGAAGAATAACGCCATAAGCAAGGTCGGATTCACCCCCCTTATTGCGCATCAAGCGGTGACCATCGGTGGCGACAGCAACCAACCGCCCATCCGCCGTGTGCAAATAAACACCGGTGAGATAGTAGCGCGTTTGTTCCGTCGCGATGCAATGCACACATGGTGCAACCAACGCCGCAAGATCCAGCTGCAGAGTCGTGTCGAACGCCCCCGACGCAAAAAACGGAAAGTCTTCGGCTGGGAGAGTATCAAGCTTATAACGGCTGCGTCCAAAAGCGACGTTAAGCCGACCATCCAGATCAAGAGTGATGTCACCGGTGGCACGCTTCGCGATATCCGCAAGCATCTTGCCGGGAACCGTCGCAGCGCCATCGGCCGCGTCTATCACTGGCACACTGGTAGTGATTTCAATGTCCATATCTGTGCCGGTCAGGCGCAGACTACCGTCCTCGACTGCTAGCAGCACATTACCCAAGATCGGAACGGGATTTCTACTTTCGATAGCCCTTGTCACAGTCGCCAGCGCGTGCGCGAGCTGTGAGCGGTCAATAGTGACGCGCATGGTTGTTTCCTCGTGTTTAGTGGTAGGCGCGGTTGGTGGCCGCGCCTGTTAGGTTTAGCTGACGGTAAACTGATCCCGTATTGGTTGCGGTCCACTTAGCCACGGCTCGCCGATTGGCGGCAGTTTCGGTAACGTTGTTGGCAGTGGAGCTGTGTAATAGGAAACGCTTGCAAGCTTCTTTTGGATCAGATCCCACTGCGCATCATCCGGGGTTCCGTTACTGAATGAAGCACTGAAGCCTTCCAGCCATGCCTTAAATTCTGAAAGAGTCATGCCGTCTCCTTTCTGACTTTCAACGCTTCACCTGCCAGCAGGCACAACGCCATTGCCATATCCGTGTCCATTTGGACTTTCGACTGCTCCATTTGGCGCGCTAAATCGGTCAGGCCGATGACTTCACCTAACCCGCCAGTTTCTAAATAAGTCGTGGCCTCTGCCACATCATATTCGTTCGCCATCAATCCCTCCTATGCCGCCACCGGCGCTTCGCGCCAGCAGCAGCAGTATTACGATCAACCCCAAGGGCGCTTCTTGTCGGCAGCTGCTGCTGCAGCAGGCTTGTTGTCATTCGCAGCTGCAGCACGGTTATCATTAGCCGCAACACGAGGCTGGTTAGCGTCGATAGAGGGCTGAGGAACATTGCCCTCGTCCGGGAAGTAATACTTCTTAATCTCAGCGCGTGCTGGGTATTGGCCATCCTTGGAAGGCTTGCCGAGGCCCACGCGGGCCGTGAACACCTTGAAGTGAAGCTCCTCGGAATCCTCGACCTCAGACACTCCGATCGCGCGGCACAAGCTGGCGAACTGGCGTTGGCCAATGTCTTGAGCCTGTGCATTTTTATGCTCAAGATTGTAGTAATTGAAAAGCTTGCGGCCCTTATAATCCTCCGGGCGCACCACGTTCATGGTCGTTTTAAGACCGGTTCCATTCGCGCCTTCGTGAAGTTCCGACGCTTCAATTTCGAGCTCGTAATCACCATTCGGCAATTCCTCAAAATCGCGTTGCTCTGTATCGTGAGCGGTTGCATCAAATCTGGTTGCTAGTTTAGCCATTTTGGCTCCTCGTGTTTACGGTGGTGGTATTTAGTGGGTGGTGAAAAAGCCGCCTGCGATAAGCAGCCAGACAGTTATAGCGGAACTGATTAACGCGACACCGATGCTATAAGGCGGTCGCGGATCGCCGTGTTTTGCAGCAGATACGCCAATCCCAAGCGCCAGCAGCACTATCATCGTGATTTGTGGCCACCCCATCATGCTGCCTCCTTAACGGCTGTGAATAGGCTAGGAACGGCGAGCTTTTCGCGTGCGTACTCGCGCGCCTTGTTCTGAGCTGCGGTACGCTCGTTAAAGTCTTGCTGTATTTCTTCGCATAGCTGCGCGACACCCGCGGCCAGGTTTGGAGTTGCTCGATGCCAAGTCCGATCTTTGCCGCGATACACAACGCCGTGATCACCAACAAAGTGATACCTAGCTGTCGTCAGGATGCTTTCATTATCAACCTTAATCGCACCATACAGAAAGGCTCTTGCAACCATCTGATGGACAGGCTCGCCATAAACTAACTTCATTGCCTTTGGACTGAACCACCCCATCATGCTGCCTCCCGCTGTTGCTGGACATTGTCGTTTGCGACAGGCCAAAACTTGGAAATGTCAGTGAAGCCCTGCCCTTTGCGGTAAACGACGCTGTCGGGCATCGAGTAGCGGTTTTTGGCATTGAAACCGGCAGCTTCATTGAAGTGCATTTGTCGCTCTTTACCACCCTCGGCGTGTGCAACTTTAGTCTGCCGCGCCACCTCTTTTTCCTTGATGGAAATGCGATAGTTCATGAAAGCGACAATGTCGGACTTCTCACGTACTAGGGCATTTGCACGTTTATGAAGCTTGGGCTGGTAGCGTGAATATGGATCAGTGGTGGGACTATCAAACCGCACTATCTCCGGGTGGGCTAACATGACAACATACATGCCTGCACGGGATAATGCCGATACCGCTGCCATGAGCTCATTCCATTCAGTATCGGCTTCAACATAACCTTTACCGAATCCAGCATCTTCAATACCATTAATGCCGAGGCGGGATGCGGTCGTGCGCCAAACAAGCGGCTCCAATCCATCAAGGCTATCTATGATAACCGACTGACGATCATGCTCTTCCGTGAGCAATTCACCGATCACATTCAGCAGATCGTCAAAGCTCTCGATCGTGCCGGGTGTTACCATTTCGATATCAGACGGCGGACGCTCACCTTCGGTTGCAAGATAAATTGGATTAGGAAACTCCGCTGCAAGCGAAGTTTTGCCGATGCCGTCAACCCCATAGAGAAGCATCACAGGTGGATCGTTTCTCTTGGTCGTTTTCAGGCTAGATAAAGATAAAGCCATAGGACTCCTCGTGTCAGTAGGTGTGGTGGGTGATGGTGATTGCGGCAACGACGGTTAGCAGGATGAGCCAGCCGACGAGCCATGGTGGTGGCGACGTGACGGAGGTCACGCAGCTATCTCGTAGCGGTCTGTCCGGCATCAACTGGCGCCCCACAAATAGAGCAACCCATAAAAAGGCAGCAGGACATTCCAGAACAGCGCAGCGACAATGGCTGAACATAAAAGCAGCACTGCTCCGGCAAGCACTATTGATTGCCCAATCTTGCCCTTGCCCGGTATTCTCCCGGGGTTAATGCTTCTCGCGATCATATTAGCACCCAAGAATAGAGTGTTACGGCAATTGCGATCATCGCGACGACCATCAAGCCATAAGCAAACTTGTCGCCTAAGCTGGACGTACTTTCAGGATTGCCCCAAGGATCAAATTCGAGAATGCGATCTTCTTCGACCACATAATCTTTTGGTGGTGTTGCTTTGGTCATGCATTCCCCCTCGTCTTGGTGTTTTTCGTAAGCTTCACCTTCTTGGTGAAATCAACCGGGATTACATTGTCGTCGGCTTCTGGTTCGTCGATCGCATCACCGCAGTCGCAGTCAAGGTTTTCGGGCTCCACTTCGAAACGGGATACTTCTAATACGACCAATCCAGAGCCCGGGATCATGAAGCGAACTTTTAGCCAGCGGAAACTGTCCCGCTCTTCAACGATGATCCCCTTCCACTTCCAAAGACGATGGACGACGATCTCGCCGGGTAAATCCCAACATTCGGTGCAACCGCAGGTCATGCCGCACCTCTTCTCGGTGCACGGTGGTAACTAACGGGCGCATTGCTAACGTATCGACCGTCAACGAGACGCGCCGTGCGTCGCGCTTCGACTTTTTGCGCAGCCGTTCGGTAAGGCTTGCGGTTTGTCATGTCCCGCTCGCCAGTTCGTGTGAATTTAGTTTTCAAGAAAGCCTCCTGAATGGAGGTTGATCGTTGGCCCCGTTCTCCTTGGCGGTCGGCCTGCCTGTAAAGGCTACGCTGCTACAGCAGCGCTTTCGAAATTGTCGTTAGCCGCTTCCAGAAATCGCACTCGCGGAAGCGAAATATAACTCACCGAAACCGGTGATGTTGACCACCCGCCATTCATAACGGATCTAACAACAATGGAATTGTCTGTGGGCTTTGGGATTTGTCGGCGTAAATTCCACATCACTGTTGATCTAGCGATGTTTAGCGTTCTGCTAATTTCAGAAATTGTTGCCCCGGCGTCTCGCATTCGATGCAATTCGATCAGCGTATCGTAATCAAGCATATGCTCCTCGTGTGGTGTGGTGGTAGTTGACAAATGCCATGCACAACGGCATTTGTCTGATCGGCTGGGGTGGTACCCAGCAAGGAAAGTAGCGTTTGGAAGTGGCTTTGCCCTCCTCGTGTGGCGCTACGATTACGGAGGACGGCTGCTACGGGTGGTGCCGGGCATAAAGCCGTCCTTTAAAATCGACTGGCTAAAGTCGCCACGCCGAAAGCGCCGCATGGCTCTTAACCATGCAGCGTCCCTCTTTCTACGGTCCTTGTGACATCGAAGCGTTGCTGCTTCTGTCGGCTTTATTCATCATTACGCTTCTCCTCTAGTAATTCGCTTGACTATTCTATCTTTCGATCGCCGCCACCCTTGGGAGGATGCTGTCTTTCATCATGAGGTTGGGCCTCCTTTTTTAACTTCCGGTGTCTTATTGCATCGGTTGATGGCTCATATATATGACATTTTCGCACCCTTGTCAACACATGATGACAAATTCGCACGTTACTTTCTCGCAACAATATGCGAAAAGCACATCATGGATCAGGAATTTGGCCAGCGGCTCCGTAAAGCCCGTGAGAAAAAAGGATTAAGTCAAGCTGAAGTCGCCGACCTCGTTGGTCGCGATAAATCGGCCATTAGCCTGCTTGAGAGCGGCAAACGCGGCACGAGCGTTGAGTTTGTAGCGCGACTCGCTCGCGCACTCGATCTGAACGAAGACTGGCTAGCCTTCGGTAAAGGCGAGATGAACATATCTCAGCAACCTACATCTAATCCCGATGATGTTTTCACGCCCAACCCTATTCCTGGCAGCGATCTCGTCGGAGCGAATCGCGACCTTCCTGTTTATGCGGCAGCTCGTGGCGGTGACGGACATGTCATTATTACCTTTGACCCAATCAGTTACATGAAAATGCCTGCCATGCTTCAAGGCGTGAAAGGCGGCTACGGATTGCTACTTACCGGCGACTCTATGATTCCAGCCTATCGCCCGGGCGAAACAGCACTTGTTAACCCCAATTTACCGCCTGCAAGGGATGAGGACGTGGTGCTGTATCACACCAGCGAAACCGATGAGCACGAAGCCATCATTAAACGACTCATCGGCTTCAATGATCGCGAATGGATGCTTGAACAGTACAACCCGCAGAAAGAATTTAAAGAGTTCCGTGCGGATTGGCCCATTTGTCATCGCGTCGTGGGTAAGTACAACACCCGCTAACAACCGGTATTCGCAGCCTCCTCGAAAACGCTTTCGGGCACGCGCCCGATGGCTGCGATTATTTCTACTCCTCCCATCCACTTCTCCACTGCAATTACTGCGGGCTTAGTTCTTGCAAGCCTGCATACAAGGCGCTCTGCCTGCTCGTAATCCTGCACCTCAATAGGTGTGTCAGGAATTACCCCCCACCGACCTTCAGTAAACGACTGAACAACATACAAAGCAGTCATCCCATTTTCCTTTCTGACCTATCGATTCCATTATTGTCAGAACATTTCAAGAACATTTTCTTGTAAATTAACTGAATGAATTTCTTCGTTGCGCTTTTGTCAATTTTCTTTGTTGACATCAGGTGACAATAGCGCATATAACGATGACACGACAGCACGAAGACGGTTTCACCAACCTGATCTGCTGAAAACCAAACACGAGGAGTAATTGATATGGCAAACAGCGTTAAAAGAAGAAGATCTCCAAAGCCTCGCATTAACGAAACAATTGGCGGCGGTTTCTTTGTATTCCGCCGCGGAAAGAAAACAGGACGCGTTGGCGTTAGAGGTGTCCTGCCTTTTGAACACGGCTCCATTGAACAAGCCGCTGCCGAGGCAACCCGTCTCGCAAAGTTATTCCCTGGCGAAACGTTTGAAGTTTTCCAGACGAGTGGCGTTGTCGCGCTCTGTGCGCCAGCCACAGAAGCGGAAGCTCTTGAAGAAAGGGCAGCAGCATGACCCGCTCACTTTCTCATCACCATTTCGAAACTGAAGTTTACATTGACGACCAGCCGTACGTGAGGCCAAGCGCCGCCCGCGCAAGCAATGTCGAACCAATGCGCCGCCCTGACTACAAGGCGCGCAAACATGCAAAACCGCAGCCGTGGCTTCGATATGCAGCGCGTGAAGCACTCGAAATGGCAGTTATCGTGGCGTTCTGCGTCGCCGTGTGCGCCGTTGCTGTCGGGGTGGCCGCATGAAGCTGTTGAAAGGAAGATAGCGCTACGGCGCGGGGTGTGGCCATCAATGATGCGTAAACCATGGCGCCGTCGCCGCCCCAAAACTTAGCAGGAAGGCCATTGGTCATGTGAAACCCAGCAGTCGGTCGCCTTCCTGCTACCTACAAATTCGGCGCAAGCCGAGGACGGGCCAGGTGACTGGCGTAAACCTTTTTCCCTCCGCCCGTCCACCAATCACCGCGGCGCTGAATAGCGACGCAAAACGAAATGCAGGGTGGGGCCACGCGAGATTCGTAACCCATGGATGCCTCGCCCTACCCTGCATACCAATCCCCAAACGGGGACCGCTGACCGGCCACCATGGGATCGTAACCCACCCCCCTTGCGCCGGTCAGCACACCAGTTTCGCCGCAACAGCGGCACGAGGACGGGCCACGCATCGGACGGACCCCAGTAAGCTTCCGCCCGTCCTCAACGAAATAGGCAAGCGCGGCCACAGCATCTGCGCACCCCACTGGCCGCCCGCCGCGCTTGCCGGCCCTTAAACCGCAAACCACATGAGGAAAATAAAATGAACATTCACACCAACATTACAACAGCGACTAAAGGCAAAAGAAAAACCGGCGGCAAAAGCATGGCCCCACGCGATTTGATCGCATTCACTTTCGACAGGGCCGGCAAAAGAAAAGACGAAGCTGTGCGCGCTGTTATTGATGCTGCCGAGCACAATGCTGCGCTAGCGGAGTTTCTAATCAGCGAGGGTGCACGCTCCGCCGTTGGGCAGCTTATTCGCAGCGACAATGCTAAGATATTCAATGACGACCCGAATGCAGATATTTCCAAACCGCGCGCTCTAATAAATCCACCACCACTTATTTCGCCTGCACAAAAGCGCCGCTTAGAGCGCGCCGCAAATTCTGTTCTGCGCTTGCTTGAAGCCGTCCTTCCAAACGGTACGCTCATGGCTGATGCCAAGCGCCCTGACATTGAGCACGCGATTGGTGTGTATGAGCCGCAAGCACGCGATATGTGGCAGAAAGCTAATTTTTATAAAACTGTTTTGCGTGAACTGCCGGCTGGCAAGTGCGTGGCAGATACGTTCGACAATGAAAAGCTAACAGCGCTCTATAACGCGGCGCGAGCTGCGTAAAGCGCAGGGCGGCCAATGTCCGCGTGTAACCCACAATTCCTTCGCCGCCCCAACCTTTTTCTACCCGCAGATGGGCCACTTCTGGTCCGTAACCCATATAAGGCGCGCCCATCTGCACCCCTTTCACCCACGGGCCAGTAGCTCAGCGCAGCCCATCTATCACGCGCCCGTCACACGAGGAGCACTACCATGAACATACACGTAAACGCAGACCTCAACCCCGCCAGCATCGCAGCTGCCGCTGCCGTAATCGGGCATAATTCGCAAGCAGAATGGTCGTCCGGCCATATACCACTCGCGCCATATGAACCCACAGACGAAATTGAAGCTGTGGTGGATGAATTGGTTGCATTACATCGTGAGCGCCAGTTTGTCTTAAAAAACAAAACAAAGCTTATACTCGCACAAAAGGCCGCGGCTCGAAGCATGTTATGCACTGACGCGGATTTTGAAGAAGATACTAACACCGACAAAGTTACGGCGTTCGGACGCAAAAAGGTTAAGCTATCCAAGGCCGCTGAAAAGCGCGTTGATACAGCTATCGCCGCAGCACTGGAAGAGATCAAATCCGGGCAGATAGTATCTCGCCTAGCTGCCACCATTCGTCATTTCCCTGCATCTATCGAGAATTTCGAGAAGCAAGACGAAGAGATTAAAAAAGTAATGACCAAGCTGGTCAAGCATCTCCCTGTTTATCCATGGGTAAAAAGCGTCAAAGGCTTCGGCGATATTTCCTTCGCCACCATTGTCGGTGAATGTGGTGACATTGGAAGTTATAAGTCGGTTGCAGCCGTCTGGAAGCGGTTAGGCCTTGCTGTCATGAACGGCAAAAGGCAGGGCGCACCTGGTGAAGGCGCAACCGCTCAAGATTGGATTGCCCACGGGTATAATCGACAGCGTCGCGCGGTCAGCTGGAATGCCCGACAGCAAGTCATCGGCGGCATGGGTAAATGGCGACCGGCCTATGGCTGCGACCTGCTCCATGCGAGCTATTATCAACGTGTTTATGCAGAGCGCGCCCGCTACGAATCCGAAAAGCTTGGGCTGCCTGTCGAGCGCAATGAAAAGACCGGCAATGAATCTTACAAGATGCATGCAGCCAATCGTGCGCATCGATACGTAGAAAAGCGATTGATCAAGCACCTCTATCTAGAATGGCGTCGCGCTGCATAAGCGCCGCCACCACCACCCCAACCAACCACACGAGGAAAAAATGTCCAGACCTAACAAGCGTCGCAGTATCGCGACCCCAATCCTGACCGCCGCCGAATTCCAAGCACAAGGAACTTCCGCTGCCGCTGTGCTGTCTATCGCTAATCTGCACACCGGAGAAGTCGCAGCAATATTGCGCAAAACGGCGGTGCAACTTGCTCGATCGACCGGCGAGCATCTCGGTCGGCGCTACCGTCCTTCCAACGACAACTGCCGTCGTGCTGCGCGGAGGGCTGTGTGATGGATGAAGCCACCCGCCGCATTGACGCGGCATTCTTGAACGCGCTGCGGCTTGGCCCGCAGCGTATCGGATATCCTAGAATTCCTGAGCCTGTAGCCAGCCGACTGGCAGCAAGCGGTAAGGTCATAATCTCTGGTGAGGAGGTGCGTCATGCAGGTTAATGAACAGGCCGTGGAGGCGGCGGCACGAGCTCTAGCCGATGCTGGCGTACCTCACGATGTACAGTCAGCATTAATCCATGGCACAAGATGGGGAATAGGTGTTGCTCCCGGTGCGATGATAAAAGCCCTCACCGCGGCAGCCCCGCATATGTCCGGATCAGCGCGTGAACAGGCGCTGGAGGAAGCGGCGCAGATAGCGGAACTTCACGAAGGCGAACCATGCCGCCCTGCTATTGCTTGGACAGACGAAGAGCGCCAATTCTACGCATCGGGTCAACAAGACGCATCGTCTTCAATCGCTACAGCCATCCGCGCCCTCAAATCGCAGCCAGCACATTAGGG
Source organism: Falsochrobactrum ovis (assembly GCF_003259955.1). Classification (GTDB taxonomy): domain Bacteria; phylum Pseudomonadota; class Alphaproteobacteria; order Rhizobiales; family Rhizobiaceae; genus Brucella; species Brucella ovis_A. The sequence goes on along the minus strand of NZ_QLMK01000014.1, from coordinate 5,607 downwards.
GAGAAGAGCGAATGAAGCTGACGTTTAACACGGGCATTGCCGCATATTTGATTATAGCGATGCTAACCTTCGGGTACGCTGCTTCAAGCACAGAGTGCAGCAATAAGGTGCTTGAACCGCGTGATTGTCAGGCATTTCGTGGATTTGTGAGCGGTGCTGCGTGGCCCTTGTACTGGACATGGGAAGGTTTTGTGCTTGGGCGCCAAGCCCGGAAAGGGAGTGAAGGATGAGAGCCGATAACGACAACAATCTTTTTACACCAGCCACGTTGGCTAAGGCGTGGGGATGCAGCGAGCAGCATGTTCGTAATCTACTACGCCGTGGTGAATTAGCATATTTTAAAATCGGCCCCAAACTTATTAGGATCAGGGGCGAGGATGTCGAGGAATATCAATGTCGGATGACAAAAAATACTCCATTGGCCGGCACCGAGGACAGTTCTGCCTCGTCTACTATGACCACGAAGGAAAACGCCGCCGAATTACTCTCAACACTAACGACGCGCGCGAAGCTGAACTCATTGCGCCGAGCTACTTCGCGCAGTTAACGCGACCGCGAGGAGACACTGTTGCTGATTTATGGGCGGCATATTGCGCAGATAAATCTGGGCGCGCAGTTGTCGGAACTATGAAATACACGTGGCGAGCTCTTGAGCGACGGTTCGGCCACTTAGATCCATCTGAGATAACTATTGCTGACTGTCGCGCCCACATCGCCGAGCGCAGGGAACCCAGTGAGCTGCGACCGCACGGCATACATGATGGCACGATTCACACCGAGCTAGGGCATTTGAGGATGGTTCTGTTGTGGGCTGAGAAAAACAACCTCATCCACAAAGCGCCATATATTGAGCGTCCATCGAAGCCGCGCCCCAAAGAAAGTCATCTGACCCGCGAGCAAGCCAAGTTGCTAATTGATAGCGCAACCACGCCGCATGTTCGTTTATTTATTGTACTGGCCTTGGGGACGGGCGCCCGCACACGAGCATTACTAGACCTAACATGGGACCGCTGCGATTTCGTACGCGAACAAATTGATCTGCGTAACCCCAATATCTCCAACCCGCACAAAGGGCGTGCCATTGTGCCTATGAATCGCATGGTGAAGGAAGCTCTGCTGACGGCACAGCCTCAAGCCCTTTCAAAGTGGGTTATTGAGTGGGCAGGCGGTCCAGTTCAATCTATAAAAAGGGGATTTGCAGCCACGGTAAAGCGGGCGAATGTTGGACATGTCACTCCACACCTTCTTCGTCACTCGGCAGCAATACATATGGCTGAGGCCCGAGTCAGCATGGAAGAAATTGCTCAGTATTTGGGTCACAACGATGCGAATGTTACGCGGAAAGTGTATGCGCGATATTCCCCTGACTTCTTAAAAGACGCTGCATCGGTGCTGGATTATGGCGGTTGAAATTAATCCAGATTCGACAAACTTTAGAGGGGTAACGTAGGGGTCACTGGTACACTGTACCAGAAACAGTGAACGAAATAAGTACAAACAGCACTTTTTCGACCATAGCCCAAATATTAAGTTATTGTTTTACAACAGTTTTTGCTAGGTGATCTTCGTTGACATCGTAGGGGTCACAGGTTCAATCCCTGTCACGCCCACCATTCGATCCTCAAACTATCGTGATAAAGACTAAACATATCAATAGCTTGATATAGATGGGCGATTGTAATTCCCCTCACCTACCCTCCTAAAACACCCATTGATTTTATTGGGAAACCTGAAACGCTCCCCTCACCTTTTCCACAGTTTTACCGTGGCAAAAGAATCATTTGACTCATCAAACGCAATAGAACATTTATAGAACATCGTAACTAAAGACATGCTTGGCGGCGGAGATGTCTGCTTTAATGGAGCACGACGAATGAATGCGCTTGCGCAAAATTATGATGATGAGATCGATCTGGTATTGGCTTATTACAAAGGGGACGTTCGCGCGGCGATTGAAGGCTTACTCAAAGACCGAGATTTTTTGGTGAAAGAAATTGAGTATGCCAGCATCGCTATGTCGTTTGGCTTTGCACGCGGTTGGAAGCCGACTGTAATTAAGTGATATTAACATGGCTCGACCTCCATCATATGAGAAGCTGGATCCCTCTTCCCGGATCGCCGATATTGAACCTTGGACGATCTTATGCGGTTTCTGTACGCGTTGCGGCCATCTGAGCGATCTCAATACTGATGCTGTTGCGCGGATAATTGGACATTATGAGCCGCTGAATGCCCATAAATCAAAACTGCGCTGCAAAGCCTGCTCTGCAAAAGGTCATGGAGAATTCGTGGCCTATCGCTTGCCGAGATGATTCTTCCGGAAGTCAACGCAAACTGGACGCAACTGATTGTTGCGCTATTCTGCAAGCTAGGAGGACTGGTATGTGCAATCTTTACAACATCACCACATCGCACGAAGCTATGCGCCGGTTGTTTCCAAAATTTGGAGATATGACCAACCGTGTAGATCCACAACTGGATATCTATCCAGATTACCCAGCCCCAGTTTTGCGCAATGTGAAGGATGGTGAACCAGAACTTGCAATGCTTCGCTGGGGAATGCCTACCCCTCCAATTTATGTGAAGGGGGAAGCCGATAGCGGCGTAACTAATATCCGCAATCTCAACTCCCCGCACTGGCGGCGATGGCAAGGCGTGGAAAGCCGATGTGTAGTGCCTGCCACATCGTTTTCTGAATATGGACAAACACCTGATCCCGTCACGAGACGAAAGCCACTACACTGGTTTGCTTTAAACGAGGATAAGCCGCTATTTGTATTTGCTGGCATCTGGACCAGGTGGCAAGGGACGCGAAAGAAAAAAGAAGGTCCGGTTGAGGCCGAAATATTTGCTTTCCTGACAACCGAGCCAAACGCTGTCGTCAAGCCCGTTCACCCTAAAGCGATGCCGGTCATTCTACGAACACAAGAAGAAATAGATACCTGGCTACGTGCACCGTGGGACGAAGCCAAGGAAATGCAGAAGCCATTGCCCGATAATGACCTAGTAGACCTGACGGGATCGACACTGTGACCAGATTCCCATAATCGGTCGGCCAATTTAGGTGGCCGACCACGCTTGGCAAATTATCGGTAGGGCGAATTGCAGAACCGCCTAGGACCGTTAAAAGGCTGAAATGTATTAGTTCGTATATCATACGAACGATATTTACTGAGGCACCATTCCACATGGGGATTTCTAGGGGGTGCCGAATGAGCGTGACTGTTTGCTATGCTGCCAATGATAGCACCGGCCGCTAAACCGCCAATGATACCTGCAGCAACGTCGCCCCGGTGATGTCGCCTATGATGGCGATGATGCCGGTGGCGGTGATGATGGGGCGGACGATGATAATGATTTCGATGTCTACGGTATTGAACATCGATGACCGGAGCGGCATGGCCCACTATTGGAGCCGTTAAATTAACTGGAGCCGAAATGGCAGGTGATACTGTCATCATCGGAAGCGCCATTGCCACAGCACAGATCATTGATGCAACTTTTGCCAAGTTACCCTCCCTCTTTTAATACTTGCAGTAAAATATAAGCCATAATCTATCTTATGCCAATCGCCTCATTTTTTACAGCATTTAAACCAGAGGATCGTGACGTTTATTTGTAGAAAATCAGTAATACATTAGTCGAACAGGACGAATAATTTCATTTCACAGTACCCATACACGCAAAAAATCTTGCTTTCCGTACCACGCCAACGCGGCCAGCACCTGATCCAGCCGCTTGTTTCTTTCTTTCGCTCCTCTTTCTGATTGCGAGCCAGCGAGCAACGGAAGCCCCCTCGCCTCATATACATCCTGCAACGCAAAAAGGGCGGTCGAATGACCGCCCTTTTATTAACCCTGCAATTCAGGCTTAGAACTTGTAGGCAACGCCGAGACGGATGTCATGCGTTTTGAACTTGTCTTCGAATGGCTCCCAACCGAAGCCAAAATCCTTTTTACCGTAATCAGTGTAACGATATTCGAAGCGCAAGATAAGGTTATCCGTCGCGGCATAGTCAACGCCGCCACCGATAGTCCAACCTGTCATTGTTTTTCTATCAGAGAAGTGACCATTATCACCCCATCCTGAATTTTTCACCTGACCGAATGCTACACCACCGGCAACATAAGGCATGAAGCGGTCGACTGCGACGCCAGCACGAGCACGAATTGCTCCAGACCAACGCAGGCGGCTTTCCATCGAAAATTCATCGTCATCTTCGGTATAGAAGCGCCTCTCTTTAAGGCCGTTGTAGGTGATATCGCCGTCAACGCCGAGGACAAAGCTATTACCCAGATCGAAGTTATAGCCGGCATAAACACCGCCAAGGAACCCGTCCGGCTTAATATTTCCCAGATCTTCTATTGTGGATTTGCCCCAGCCGTAACCGATCTGGCCACCAACATATGCGCCACTCCACGAGAATGCCGGAGCAGCTTCAACATAAGGAGCAGGCTCTTGATATTCGACTACGTCAGCGGCTTGCGCGCCACCTGCGGCTACAACGGCAAAGGCAGATGCAAGAAGAAGAGACTTGATGTTCATGGGAACCCCCTAACATGCTCAATAAATTCATTGATGTTGATCATAGAATATGCGTTCGAAATGTATGTAACTTTCATGCAACACCGGGATATAGAGCAACAAATGCTCCCCAATCGAAAGAATATGGTTAAGTTGTCATTAATTTATCCGGCAACGATCATCCAGACTTTCTATCCCGCGCCAACGCGGCCAGCACCTGATCCAGCCGCTTGTTTGTTTCTTTCGTCCCTTCACGGGTTTCGTCCCGAAGTTCCTTCACGCTCTCGCGCAATTGCTTGATGCTGTCGTCATAGTCAACGCGGCGGACATACTCATCCCGAACCCGGTTGATGCGCTCGTGAAGCTGATCGTCTCCTGCCTTTACCGACTCCGCCAATCGCTCATCGCCATCCTTTATGGACGACGACAAGGATCGAAAGGCCGTGAGCAAGGCACCGCCGAAGAATGTGGATAGGCCAAGCGCCGTACCGATCAGCCATTTCAAATCTTCCGACATCACCAGCAACCCCGTCGCTTTCCGTTTTCGTCATTGCCTTCGACACGCTCAGCCCCTGCCCGATCCGCTTTGGTGAGAGCAACGAGACCGGCCGGTGTGAGATTATTCTTGCGAAACCCCGCGCAACTCGTCGCATTGTTCGACTGGCAACCCGCGACGCTTAAGAGCAAGCCTGCAAAAATCATAATCCGGTAGATCGCGTAGCTTCGCATCGTCCGCCACCCTTTCCCGCTCTGCTTTGATTGTTGATTGAAGTTGATCAGACATGGCATCGCGATAGCCATCACGCTTGCCAAACTGATAAAGGGCGACTGCGGCCAGACATGCGCCTATGACCGCCAGAACACGCCAGTGAGTGAACAGAAAGCTCATAGCGCATCAACCAGCTGTTCAAGCTTGGCCTTGGCCTGCGGCATGGTGAAGATGGCATAGGCGGCCAACAGCAAAACAAAGACCACAAGCACCATCTGGACGCGCCAATCGACAAACGGGATTGCGGCACCTGCCCCGCCACTACCGATCCACGACCAGAACCGCGATGATTTGGAAATAGGCTTTTCAACGAC
>NZ_QLMK01000013.1 GCF_003259955.1 Falsochrobactrum ovis | reverse complement strand
ACATCCTCATTCCGCGCTCAAGATGGCTTCCCCTCGGCAGTTCATCAGGGCTAAATCAAACTAGCCGATCTGTCCGGTGAAACGGGGGCACTCCACCATCCACATAATCTTTGTAGATACTAGGGCTGATAGTTGGCAAAGGTCCCTCGCTTTGTTGAGGGGGACAAAGAAACACGCTTGGACTATCATGTACTTTCCACCCAGTCATAGCCCCGCCGCCAAGCGCTATAAAACCATTCGTATCATCATAGTTTCCTAACGTAATTGAGCGTTTCACAGCAGTAAGCGAGATCGGGTTATTCTTGGGTATTTCTTTGCCTTTATCATCGCCGAGCCTAAGTTTTACCTGGATAATGGCATTATGCCGTTCATTGCCAAAAACATTTGCACTGATTTCATCGAACTTACTACCGTCAGGTGTAAGGGTTGATATCGTGGCACCTAACGTAGTGGCCCAGTTGCCTAATTGATATGTATCGCTACTCATTTTTATTATCCTTAAAAATAAGATTTAGTTTTCAAATTGTTTTTATAAAAAACGAGGCAAAACCGCCTCGCCGGGATTTATTAATCCAAATTCAAGCGCGTTTTCCTTTCCTCTACCTTTTCCCGCAATTCGTCGGAAAATGAAGGCCGTTCGACAACTTCAGAAGCCGGCGACGACGGTAAACTCTCAGAGGATGAGGTTCCCTCCGTTGCTTCAGATGCCAGACTTGTCGTTGAGGATCTTACAGAAGAAGAAGCAGATTGAGACGCATCGCTAAATAAGTCTGCAGTATGTATCGGGGGGGTCGGCGGTGGCGTAGGCGCTGGCGGTACTGGTGTAACCGGGCCACTGCCTTCACTAACACTGCTGGTGCTGGCTTCCTCCATTGTCGCGTCTCCTAAACGACTGCTTATGCTACTGAACCCCGATCTGACACTCACTGCGTCATCAAAATCGCTTTCGCTGAACGTTGAGGACATAGAGCTTCCCTCATAATAAAAGTTTTGATTCAGCGTCTTGGTCATCGAAAAATTATTATTTACAATTTGCGTTTGGGAAGATTCCGGCCCAGATAGGAAGTTTGGCCGCTTCTTCTTCTAACTTGTCAGAGGCCGCCAGCCCACGTCCTCCTGCTCCTGCGCCCGCTTCGGCTACCCCATCGATCAATTTAGGTGCAAGTTTTGAGAGACCAAATCCCGCTACGGCAGATAGGATGCCCAAACCCATTCCCCATTCGCTTAGCTCTGCTGACTTTTTCGGGTTTTTTGGAGCCTCAACGACAGAAGCTACTTGCAAACCCGCTGAAGCAACTGCGCCCGCGACACTGAGCATGGCCAATCCTCCCATAGCCATCGTCGCGGTGCTAGCCGCCGCACCTGCAGTCACCAAATCAGCAATTAATGGCAGTCCGAAATAGGCTGCAACTCCAACAGCAACAATCCCCAATACGACGGCCTTCACTATGGCTCCAGTGGACGCTGCCTTTCCGCTACTATAGTGCCCAGTTGGGTCAGCATTGTTAATCGGATCATTGTTTACATAGCCGTACCAACTCAAACCGCCCGCACCAAATGGACTTGCTGAGTCTGGCTTGTTAAAGTGCATGAGTGATGGAATATATGTACGATATCCCTGCCCAAGGTGGTAATGCCCGCTGAGGCTATCCGCGATCTCCCCATCAAAGCCTGGCAAATATTCACCCGGAGTTTGCTCCTGCTCTCCGAAGGGGGAGTAAAGCGTCGACGTGGTTTGTCCGCCTTTACTTACAGTGACAACAGAGCCGCCGTGATCACAGCCAAACAATGTGACGAAGTCGGAACCCCAATATTGGGTTATCGGGTATTGTTGATGATATGTGCGCGCTATCGGGACTTCCTTGTCCCCATTGGACAGGATCTCGGTTACGACTTTGCCGTTTAAATAGTAAAACTCTCTTTTTTCTTGCTTGTTGACAGTCTGCGAACGAAGTCTACCGTTGCCATCATATTGATAGGTCGCAAAATCACCATTAGCCGTCGTGTAAGATGCGATTTGACCAAACGTATCATAAGTATAGGTCCCGGAACTGGTTTTCAGGAGCCTGCCAGCCCTGTCGTAAGAAAGACTTTCTCCGTTACTCGTCGAGGTAAGTTGATAGGGGGCTTCGCTATTTTCATAAAAATATTCGACGGAAGAGCCAGGCGATTCACTTTTCTTGGTAAGGTTGCCAAATTCGTCATAAGCATATTTAATCGACTCTAGCGGGGTACCTGAACTGTTGCTCGGGCCTCCGTCACCACTATAAGTAACCGTACTTAACCTCCCCCCTTCATCATATGTATAGTTTTCGACAAGATCGATACCAATACTGTCGCTCGTGGTAGTCTTCTTATTTATTCTGTTAATATCATCATATTCGATATCTATTGACAGTTCCAAACCTGCTTGTTGATCATAGATTGTACGGTTGACGACACGATTAAAGACATCATATGCGATCTCTACGGAGTTTATACTTCCATCATTGTCGGTTTCCCACCCGGTGAGCATATTATTTGGTCCGTAACTGAACGTAGTCTTTGTTCGGGCGTTTTTAATCGATGCTTTACGTCCAAACTGGTCATAGGTAATATTGGTGGTTCCGTTAATATCCGTGTAACTCAGCAGAGCGCCGCCGATTGAGTATTCATATGAGAAAAGTCGGCTAGTATTATCGATCCTATCTTGAACAGTTCTGGTTTTTACTTTGCCGCGAGGCGTATAAGTCAGCGTAATAACAAGTGCGTCCCTGTCACCGTTCGGCGTGGACTGAGCGATCCTAGTGGGCAGTGCTGTTAGAGGATCATACGCAAACGTCCGATAACTCCCGTCCGAGGCAGTAACCCTACGAGGAGCCTCTCCCAGCTGAGGAATGCGATCATATGTAAGGACCTTTCCGTCTGGAAGAGTAACCTTCGATGGTTTGCTTGCTGAGTCGTTTTGATAGGCGAAGGTATAATTTCTTCCCCCGACCGTTCGACTAAGCACCCTTCCGAAACCGTCGACAGTCTGGCTAGCAATAATTGTCCCATTGACTGTAATCGAAGCTATCTGATTATCGCTGCGATGAGGAAAGTATTCCCTGGTTTCGACCATCCCGTCCGGATAGGTCGTCTGGGTAAGTCGATCAAATCTGTCATAAACAAATTTTGTAGTCTGTCCGAGGGCATTAGTGTGAGAGGAGAGCCGCGATGCACCGTCATAGATAACAGTCTCTTTTGCTTTAACATTGCCCTGTTCATCCACCATTTGAATATGACGAGGATGATAAGCATCGTCAAATGAAGTAAGCCGCGTGCCGTTAACTCCTTCCTCCCCAATACGTTGAACAGTACTTATGTCAATCGGATTGTATTTCTGAACAACTTGCGCGCCACTTTGAAGCTTGTATTGATCTTGTTGCTCCCAATCGTCATAGGACAGCGTTCTTAAATTAGAGACGACCGAATCTGACTGCTCAATCGGCGTTATATCGCCATTCTCTAAACTGATCCCATCAGGACCAAGATAGTCCATCATCATAACCGATGTCAGGCGGCCCCGATTATCGAAATTGCGCTCAAGCAGCTTCTGCTCTAAACCACCTACCTGTGTGGTTTCGCTCAAGAGGTTTCCTTCACCATTCATAATTTGTTTGGAAACGACCTTCTGTGGATTGGTAATGGTTACCGTGCGATAACTATTATTGTCATCTAGAGTTTCCAAATTGTAAGCAAACTTTTTCGTATGTTCATAACGCTGGCCGTCTGCGCAAATAGTGTGTGAAAGAATACGTCCGATTGAATCGTAACTAAACGTTTCTACATTGCCTAGCGTATTCTTTCGTCGTAACGCACTGCCTGTGTAGGCACAGCTAATAGCTTCAGTGTTGTGAGAAAGATTATCATAGCTTTTTGTAGTAGTATTAATGGAAATCTCGCCGTCCTTAATGGCATATTTCATAGAAACTTTAGTAGGATATCCGTTCTGATCTTCGTCATAAACTGTAGTGACGTGGGACTTTACCATACCGTGGAAATAATTCTTCGGCGAAAAGTAATATTCTACGTCCGAGCTACGAACTAATACATCGTCAGAATAGGTTTCGCCCCTAGAGGGAACAATCCCATATCTCGCCTGTGTTTCATTCCAATAGATTGGCGAATATTTACTTACGGTTTTGCGGATCGGTGCCTGTGGCGCATCCGGTCGGCTTGGAGGAGTGATGGTATGTGATTTAAGGTATGTTTTCACGCCAAGATGTGCTGCGGGGCAATCGGGATCACTGCCGTCCGCTGGATAATACTCCCAGGCTTCCACGGTGCCGTCAGGATATACCGTCCGGATCTTGTTTGCGTGTTCATCATATTCATTCTTGGTGGAATATGATTGCGTACCGGTTTCGTCGGTAAAAGTCGATTCTGTTTTTATAGGAGATTGAAAGTGAGCTGGCTGGGCCTTAAAGCCACCGCGTTCCAAGGCATATGTGTGATTAGTTATGCTGGTATTGTTGTTCTTTTTAGTCGTCTGCGTGACGAGCAAATGGAATTTATTATAAACGTTGGTAGTAACTACTTTCGTACCATCATCGTCGGTGCGTGTGACAGTTGAACTATATCTATAACTATCTTCAACGTCGTACAGATTATCCTTATCACTTTCCCATTGAGACATATCACTATTGAAGCCGAGATAATTCTCATCGGAAAATTTATAAGTTATGATACGATCAGTTTTGATCCCGTTAACTTGCTTTTTATAGCGAGCGACGTAGGGGACGCTAGCGTTTCTTTGCGGTGCACAGCTGGGAAACTTATGGCCCTCTCCGTCATTGGTGTAAAAAACGGTTTCTTTAGAGCCGCTAGGAAATTCAAGCTCAGATAGCGGAAAATTTCCGAACGACTGAATAGTGTGGTCGTAGGTCATGTTCCATTGCAGGTCTGCAACTTGCACGGTTTCCAAATACCCATTTCTACAGATGAGACTGATCTTCCGTTCCACGTTAGTGTCCGGCCAAAGGGTGATCGTTCCCCCGGAATCTCCATTATAATCGAAGCTGACCAAAACAGGGCACTGCCCGGTTTCGTCAGGCACTTCATCTGAGATGCTAAGCAGCCGCCCAGTACCATCCCAAGCTAATGTTACCCCGAGACCATGCGCGCCAATAATTCTTGATGGAACCCAGTGTCCATATTGGGCCATCTGATCAAGCACGTAAATTTCGCCCTTGCGTTGCTGAAATTGATACCCTTGACCACCAAATTCGGCACTGTTGTAGGAAGCTTTAGCATTGACGATCTTTTGATCTGCTAGGCTGATCTCGCCACTTAACGTCCTGGACTGATATTTATCGCCCATGGCGAATACGACTGTGCCGTCGGATTGTTGATAACGCGGCCAAGCCATGCCCCAACCATTACCAAAACCCATATTGATATTATTCGACGGGTCGTAGCTAAGGGACAACGGTAGCGAGGGCCCGGCCCCTCCGTTGGCTTTAAGATGAGCGATCATGAGCGAGGCAGTATATACGCCCGTTCGCTGATCAACACCTCCATGCATCGAGTCCGAAAAATTGCTGGAGCTTTGAGAATAAGTGCTGCCACTGGACATAAAATTTCCTTTGAAAAATAGCGGGAATGCAATTTGATCTTATTTTCTCTTGCCAAGAAAAATACTGAAAACCCTGCCAGTGGGACTGACCCTGCAGAAAACAGCTCGTGAACGGGGATCAAAAGAAGGCAACGCTTAGTTCCGCCCTCTCCGATAGGAGACGAGACAAAAGCATCGCGCGAGAGAGAAGCGAAAAAGCGTTGGCACAACGCAGAGCTGAGGTAAAAACCGGGTCCGGGCTCCGTTGTCTATTCATTAGCCCTGGACAAACCGGACCTATTTAAACTGACCGAAAGGGATATCGACCTGACCGAGCTAATAATCCATAGGCATTAACATAGCCGAAAAAGCATGAAAGCTTGTCAGCAGAATCGGGCGACCTTACTGGACTTTCAGGGTCTGTGGCCCACCTTTAGGGAAACACGGGAACTATGCAAATCCACGCAAGATTTTGCGCTCAACTAAACAAAACACAGACTTTTGTTTAGCTACATCGGCAGCATGTAGTTTGGAATTTTACTCTGGAAAGCCGCTCGATATGAGCCTTTGCATTCGGCAGGTGAGATATATCTTTATAACCGAAATTCGTTAAGAAAGTCCAGCCGAAGAATGATATTTCTCGGCGCCTGCCCTACCCCGGAAGCCCCCTCAATAGTTTTGTCTCAAAAGCGACTACATCACTTTAATACTGCATTATGCCAGTGGAACGAATAAAAAACTCGCCGAGGCTTCATAGCTCCATACAGTGATCAATCTTTGCGTCAGCACAATTGGACCTGCGGCTGACAGTGTCACTGCTTCCGCTCACTAATTTCTTCGAAGCGGTTGTCCGGTGATATCCCTATGAACCTACTGTTCCAAGCCCGGTATTACTTCCAAAGCTCTGTCGCTTTCTTATTTTAACAGACAACCACTGATTCTCTCGCACCGGAGTAAAAAGCCTCGCCAATGCCTTTATAAAACCTGTTGACACCAAAACCATCTAAAAGAAGAAAGCTGTAGACGGCAGTCTATTTCTGTTTTTTATCATATAAATCAATTAGATAAGAGATAGTCACTCGAGTTCCCCTCCCCGGCCCGGTGCATTGATTTCCGGAGCGACAACCCTTTATTAACCATACCCCTTGCGACAAAATAAGAATCGGACATAATGACGGTATTCGGACGGTATTTCGTTTAATGCCGTCATTAGGGGTCCTATACCGATGAATAGCGTAAGTCAGCCAGCAGCGATGTCGTTTGACGACACTATATTGATGCAAGGGAGAGAAATATCTCACAAGCTCAATTTGCTGCGCCATGAAAATTTTCCGCCAGATGCTCGCAAAAACTTGCGACAATTTTCTATGGCCGAAGCGGCTTACTTCCTTGGTGTGTCACCGAGCAATTTGAAGAAGCTCCACCTCGAAGGCAAGGGGGTTGAGCCGATCATTCTTTCGGGCGGTCGTCGCGCTTATACAATTGAGCAAATACAGGAATTGCGCCATTGGCTCGACCAAAATGGTCGAGCCGATGTTAAGCGCTACGTTCCGCATCGAAGAGGAGATGAAAAGCTCCAGGTCATTGGCGTGGTCAATTTTAAGGGCGGATCTGGCAAGACAACTACGGCTGCCCATTTAGCGCAACATCTGGCTTTGACTGGTCATAGAGTTCTGGCAATTGATCTCGACCCGCAAGCGTCGCTTTCCGCGCTGCATGGCATTCAGCCGGAGCTTGATGAATATCCATCGCTTTATGAGGCCATACGCTATGACGACCAGCGCAAGCCGATCCGTGATGTAATTCGCCGTACGAATTTTCCAGGTCTCGACATTATCCCTGCAATGTTGGAATTGCAGGAATATGAATATGATACGCCGCTTGCGATGCAGAATGGCGGCGAGGGCCGTAGTTTTTGGAACCGCATTGCGCGCGTTCTTGCAGAGGTTGATGCGGATTATGATGTGGTGGTGATCGATTGTCCGCCGCAATTGGGCTATCTCACTCTAACTGCATTATCCGCAACCACTTCCGTTTTGATCACCGTTCATCCGCAGATGTTGGATCTCATGTCCATGTCGCAATTTCTGCTCATGCTCGGTGATATTCTTAAGACGGTTCGTCAAGCCGGCGGAGCGGTTCATCTTGATTGGTTCCGCTATTTGGTCACCCGTTATGAGCCGACGGATATTCCGCAAGCACAGATGATGGGCTTTATGCAAAGCATGCTCGCATCGCATATGCTGCAAAATCCCATGCTTAAATCGACCGCTATTTCCGACGCTGGTCTGACCAAACAAACTCTCTATGAAATTGAGCGTTCATCAATGAACCGCGCCACCTATGACCGCGCTATGGACGCAATGGAGGCAGTGAATACTGAAATCAGAGGGCTGATACATGCAGCCTGGGGAAGGTAGACGGCAGTCTAAAACGTAAATTCTGGAATGAAATCAGCGCAATAGCTGGTTTGAGGACTTAAAATGGCACGGAAGAATATCTTTAAAAGCGTGATGAAGCCGGAGGCAGGGGATAAAATGCCCGCTCCCGGTGAAGCTGTGTCACGTCGTTTCGGTGCCGCGAAATCCCTATCTGCCTCTATTGATGAGCTGGCGAGACAGGCTTCTCAGCAGCTTGAAGGCGAAACCATCATTGAACTTGATCCGGCGGATCTGGATGCTTCATTCATCACAGATCGTTTGCCGGATAAAAATGATGATGATTACCAACAGCTATTAGCCGCCATTCGGGAAAGAGGGCAGGATAGCCCTATTTTAGTTCGCCCCCATCCGCAGACCAGCGGACGATATATGATCGTATTTGGTCACCGGCGGGTTCGTGTTGCTCAGGAACTTGGTATAAAAGTTCGGGCCGTTGTAAAACCGCTAGCTGATCTAGAACATATTCTCAGCCAAGGACAGGAAAACTCCGCGCGTTCAAATCTAAGCTTTATTGAGCGTGCACTGTTTGCTGCTCGGCTTGAGAAGCTCGGCTATGAGCGCGAAGCCATTCAGGCCGCGCTGACGATCGATTATCAGACTCTCTCAAAGATGCTGACCATTCCACGTGGCATTCCGGAAGATTTGCTTCTGGCAATAGGGCCCGCCAAGGGGGTGGGTCGTGATCGCTGGTTGGAATTGCGCAAGCTCATAGAGAGACCCGGTAATGCAGACGAGGCCAGAGAACTCACAGAGAGCGATGTTTTCCGGGAAGCTTCATCCCCACAGCGATTTGAATTGCTTTATACGGAGCTCAAAGGCAGCCGACAGAGACGACCGGTGACCAGGTCTGCCGCAAAATCCGGGACCAGCTGGGTGGCTCCCGATAAAAGCGTAAATATCAGTTTTAAACAAACCAGCCGAACTGCGACCATGGCAATAGGATCTGCCAATGGGCCGCGTTTTGCTCAATGGATTTCTCGTAATCTGGATACGCTTTATGCGTCATTTAAAGAGGACGAGGAGTGAGTAAGCGTTCAGATGAGGGAAACTTATCCCCGTCTTTTGAGGATCGAGTATAAAGCCAAAAGAAGCAGGTGATGGTCATCTGCAAAGCTTGAAGAGGAAAAAAGCAAAAGAAAAAGGCCCCCAAACGTTGCCGCGTGGAAGCCCTTCTCATTGGTTTAGCAGCTAGAGAATCGCAAATCCACGAATCAGTGTCAAGTATAATCAGCGTCATTTTGGCGGGTGGATTTCTTTTGCCCAGAAAAAGGTGAAAGAAAAATGCAGTCTCATATTGGATTGACGCCATTTGGCAGTCAAAGGATGACGCACGCCTTGATGGCAGCCCATCAGAAAACAAGGAAATCAGCCAAAGATATCGCCATAGATAAGTGGCAGCTTTATCGTTGGCTGTGTGAAGGCAAGAGCATTATTGGCCTGAGCGATCGTACTCTTGCGGTCCTTTCCGCGCTGCTCTCCTTCCATCCTGAAAACAATCTAAGCACACATGTGCCGCTTGTGGTGTTTCCATCCAATAAGCAACTCTCCTTGCGAGCGCATGGCATGGCGGATGCTACTTTACGTCGGCATCTTGCGGCGCTGGTCGAAGCGGGTTTGATCACACGACAAGATAGCCCCAATGGTAAACGTTATGCACGTCGGAGCAAAAGCGGCGAATTACGCATTGCATTTGGTTTTTCTCTGGCCCCTTTGCTGACGAGAGCAACTGAGATTGAAGCCGCAGCAGAGCAAGTAAAAGCTGAGAAACTTGCTTTGCGTGAATTGCGCGAGCAGCTTACGCTGTTACGTCGGGATATTTCTAAACTATTGCAATATGGAATTGAAGAAAATCTGCCCGGTGAGTGGATACAGCTTAAAGCTTCGTTCCGATCCATAGTAGATGCTATTCCGCGTCGTGCTGAGCAGGACGAGCTAAAGCGCTTGATTGCGGATTTAATGGAAATTCACTTTTCTATAGATAAGCTATTGAAAAATAATGAAAAATCTCAAAAAATGAGCGCCAATGCATCTCATATTGAGCGGCAGCTAAATGAATCAAAACCAGATTCTATTTCTGAATATAATTTTGCAGATTTTGCAGAAAAGGAAACGAATCCGCTTGAAAAGCATAAATCGTCAAAACGAGATAGGCTCATAACAATCGAGCACATCCTGCAAACCTATCCAGAAGTTGAAACCTATGCTCCCAAGCCGATTAAAAATTGGCGGGATCTGTCGGAAGTTACATCACGGATACGCTGTTTCATAGGAATTGATACGAAACTCTATGAGCTTGCTCTACAAAATCTAGGGAAATTCCAGACCGCAATCGTCATCTCTTATTTGCTACAGCGCTATGAACATATTCGTTCAACCAGCGGCTATCTTCGTATTCTTATCGAAAAGGCCCAGAACGGAGCGTTTTCTGTGCAATCATTGATGCTCGGCGCCAAACAAGCACCTGATCTGACGAAAGATCTGCCTGTCTGTTCTGACCTGCAAATTGGTAAATTTCCTGCAACGCAACTGGAGGTGATCCCCAATCTCAACCAATAAGGTCTCAATCAATAGGGCCTCGGCCAATTTAGACCTTTTGCACGATAGGCAAGCTTTCAAAGCATAAGAAACGCACAGAATTGAGAAATTGCTTTACGTACCTCAAAACGATCGCTAAGGTTTATTGCGTAGCTTTGGGAGGAGTTATCAATGCATTCAAAAACGATCGCGAAAAGTCCGGCAAGACGCTTTGCGAACCGGTCGGAATGCTTTTGCTATACGCATTTTCGTAGCGACGGTGCGGGCCAATGATTGCGACCTCGCTCAGCAACGAACCAATTCAGCTCGAAGCGACAGCGCTGTCCAAATCTTTCGGCCCTGTCGAAGTTTTGCGCAACATCAATCTGACCGTCCGTGGTGGCGAGGTTCACGCGATCATCGGTGAGAATGGTGCTGGCAAATCCAGCTTGATGAAACTATTAGCCGGCAATGAACGGCCGAGTTCTGGTGAAATTTATATTGATGGACAGCTGGTAAGTTTCTCTGGGCCGGTAGCAGCCGAGGCACATGGCATTGTGCTGGTGCATCAGGAAATTCTTCTCGCTCCCGATCTAACCGTGGCGCAGAATATTTATCTCGGGCGAGAAATTACCAATGGATTGGTCGTTGATGACAAGTCCATGCGTGAAGGCGCTCGCAAAGCTATTCGTGATCTTGGTGCTGATATTGACCCGGACGCAGTGGTGGGAGGCCTATCGATTGCACAGCAACAATTAGTGCAGATTGCACGGGTTTTGCTTGTGCCGCACCGAGTGGTGATTTTTGACGAGCCAACCGCTTCTCTGACACCACACGAAACGGAAGCGCTGCTGAAAGTCATTGATCATATACGCTCCAAAGGCATTGCGGTTCTGTATATTTCGCATCGCCTGCCGGAAGTGAAACAGATATCGGATCGGGTAACGGTGTTGCGGGATGGAAATCTCGTTTCTTCCCATTTGGCAAGCGAACTCGAACCTGCTGATATGGCCCGTCTGATGGTTGGGCGCGATGTTGCGAAACTTTATCCCGACCGTAAAGCCAATGAAGGCCAGCAAGCTGTTCTTGAAGTCTCTGCTTATAATGTACCCGGCTTTGTGCGGGATGCGGCTTTCCATTTGAATAAGGGTGAAATTCTCGGCTTTGCCGGGCTTGTGGGCGCTGGGCGGACCGAATTGATGGAAAGCATCGTCGGTGTCAGACCGGGCAAGGGCAATATTCGACATAATGGTAAATCTGCGCATTTCCGTAATGCACAGGATAGTCTTTCTGCGGGCATTGCTTATTTGAGCGAGGACCGCAAAGGCAAAGGCTTGTTGCTATCCAAAGATATGGGCATAAATCTCACCCTGGCCTCGATCAAAAAATTCATACGCGCTTTTCAGATTGACACACAAAAAGAAAGTCAGGCGCTGGATGAAACAATTCGCGAGTTTGATATTCGCACCGGCCGCAAGGATATTCTTGCTGGTCAGCTCTCCGGTGGTAATCAGCAAAAATTACTGCTCGCTAAGATGATGATGCTGGATCCGTCAATCATTATCATTGACGAGCCGACACGTGGCATCGACGTTGGCACTAAGGAACAGATTTATCAATTCATCGCCAAACTTGCAGATGAGGGACGATCTATCATCGTGGTTTCCTCTGAAATGCCCGAGCTTATCGGCATTTGTGACCGTATCATCGTCATGCGGGAAGGGCGGATTGTCGGTGAAGTCAGCGGCGAGCGCATGACAGAAAATGATATTGTCGTATTGGCGACGGGGGTCAGCCATGATGCAGCGGCATAAATAAAGGGGAATCGATGACACATAGTGCCACCGAAAAAAAAGAGACGCTTAAAACGTCCAAAGACTGGGATTTGCGCGCGATTGCACCATTCGTCGCGCTGTTTTTGCTGCTTATTCTCGGTACTCTGGCAAATCCTAATTTTCTAAGCGTTGATAATTTACTCAATGTCGCAACGCGAAGCGCATTCATTGCGATCATCGCGCTGGGTGCCACCTATGTCATTTCATCGGGTGGCCTTGATCTTTCTGTTGGCTCAATGGCGGCATTTGTCGGCAGCATCATGATTTTATTCATGAATAGTGGGGTTATAGCCGATCCGGTGATGATGTTGATCGCCGCCATGCTGCTCGCAGTGGTTGTGGGTGCAGCTTGCGGGCTGGCCAATGGGTTAATCACCACTATAGGCGGAATAGAACCCTTCATCGCCACACTTGGCACAATGGGTATATATCGTGGTTTGACCACCTGGCTCTCACAGGGTGGGGCCATTACTTTGCGTAATCCGGAAATTCAGTCGATCTATCGGCCTGCCTATTTCGGCTCGGTGATGGGGATTCCTGTACCGGTGATCGCTATTTTCACGCTTGCGGCCATTGCGGCATTTATCCTTTATCGCACACGCTATGGGCGCCATGTGATCGCGGTGGGCTCAAGCGAAGACGTTGCGCGCTATTCCGGTATTTCGGTCAAAAAAGTGCGCACGATTGCCTATGTAATCCAGGGGCTTTGCGTGGCTGCAGCTGTATTGCTTTATGTCCCGCGCCTTGGCTCTACGTCAGCGACCACCGGCATGCTGTGGGAATTGCAAGCAATCACTGCGGTTGTCGTCGGTGGAACTGCCTTGCGCGGCGGGGTGGGGCGTGTCTGGGGCACGCTTTGCGGCGCATTTATTTTGGAAATTGTCAGCAATATCATGCTGCTTTCCAATTTTATCAGCGAATATCTGATTGGGGCCATTCAAGGCGCAATCATCATTATTGCCATGTTGGTGCAAAGATCACTATCGCGGCGATAGCGCATTCCTACAAAAATCTCACGGTTTGCGTAAGGATCATGCGGGCGAAAATAGGACTTAGAGCGATACCGACATCTGATTGCTCTAGGGAGGTAAAATTGACGGAACTGAAGGGGCGGTTCCGGCTCAAGAGGAATGAAAGCCCCGTTATTGGGAGGAAACTATGCGTAAAAGATTATCAAGCATTGCTTTTGCCGCATTGGCAGCAGGGGCGATGGCTTTCACCGGTGCGGCTAATGCACAACGGGCGGAAAAGGAAGTAACGATTGGTGTTTCAATTCCTGCTGCTGACCATGGTTGGACAGCGGGCGTTGTCTATCATGCGGAGCGCGTGGCCAAACTTCTTCAAGATGAATATCCGGGCCTTAAAGTGATCGTGAAAACATCGCCCGACGCCGCCAATCAGGCCAATGCGTTGCAGGATCTTTCTGTTCAAGGGCTTGATGGTCTGGTCGTTCTGCCGACCGATCCTGATCCGCTGGTCAATGCGATTAGGGAAGTCAAAGACAAAGGCACTTTCGTAGCACTGGTTGATCGGGCACCGAGCGTCAACGACAATTCGATCCGCGATCTTTATGTTGCTGGTAACAATCCTGCACTTGGTCGAGTGGCAGGTGAATATATCGCAGCAACCACACCGGATGCAGAAGTGGTCGTTATTCGCGGCCTGCCGATCCCGATTGATCAACAGCGTCAGGATGGTTTTGACGAGGGGATTAAAGGCTCCAATGTCAAAATTCTTGATCGCCAATATGGCAATTGGAACCGTGACGATGCCTTCCGTGTCATGCAGGACTTCCTGACCAAATATCCGAAAATCGATGTGGTCTGGTGTCAGGATGATGACATGGCTGTTGGTGTGCTTGAAGCAATCAAGCAGGCAAACCGCGACGATATTCAATATATCGTTGCCGGTGCTGGCTCTAAAGACATGATCAAACTGGTCATGGATGGCGACAAGATGGTGCCGGTTGATGTGCTTTATCCGCCCGCAATGGTGGCAACGGCAATGCAACTTGCAGCAGCTCATTTCTATGATCAGGTTCCGGTAAGCGGAGAATATATTCTCGATGCCACGCTGATCACTAAGGATAATGCGGAGCAGTTTTACTTCCCCGACTCTCCGTTCTGATTTTAGCGCCCGCTCCTTGAGGGGCGGGCGTACCCACCGAATGCAGGAGAAGATTTAATGAAAACGATCAAGGGTCCGGCCATTTTTCTTGGGCAGTTTGCGGGCGATGAAGCACCGTTTAATAGCTGGGACAGCATTACAAAATGGGCTGCTGAAAAAGGATATATCGGGGTGCAGGTACCCTCATGGGCAAGTCAGCTTATTGATTTGAAAAAAGCCGCCGAATCCAAGGATTATTGTGACGAATTTAAGGGAATAGCGCGCGAAAATGGCGTGGAAGTCACAGAGCTTTCCACCCATTTGCAAGGCCAGCTTGTGGCTGTTCACCCTGCTTATGATGAGGCCTTTGATGGATTTGCAGTGCCGGAAGTGCGCGGCAACCCCAAAGCGCGGCAGGCTTGGGCGGTTGAGCAGGTAAAAATGGCGATCCGCGCCTCACACAATATGGGCATTGGCGCGCATGCGACTTTCTCGGGCGCGTTGGCATGGCCCTATGTTTACCCTTGGCCGCAGCGTCCTGCTGGTCTGGTGGAAACGGCTTTTGATGAATTGGCGCGCCGCTGGTCGCCGATCCTTGATCATGCGGATGAGCATGGCGTTGATATTTGCTATGAAATTCATCCGGGCGAAGATTTGCATGATGGCATAAGTTTTGAAATGTTTCTTGAGCGGGTGAAAAACCATCCGCGTGCCAATATGCTCTATGATCCCTCGCATTATGTGCTGCAATGCCTGGATTATCTCGACAATATCGACATTTACAAAGATCGCATCAAGATGTTCCACGTCAAGGACGCGGAATTTAACCCCACTGGTCGACAGGGCGTCTATGGCGGGTATCAAAGCTGGGTCGATCGTGCCGGGCGCTTCCGTTCGCTGGGCGATGGCCAAGTCGATTTTGGTGCAGTTTTCTCCAAAATGGCTGCCAATGATTTTGATGGCTGGGCGGTTGTTGAGTGGGAATGTGCGCTGAAACATCCGGAAGATGGTGCACGAGAGGGAGCCGAATTCGTTCGGGCGCATATTATTCGCGTAACTGAAAAGGCGTTTGACGATTTTGCCGCTGGCGGAACAGATGATGCTGCCAATCGGCGCATGCTAGGTCTTTGAGGATATTATGACAATTGAAGCTAAAACCCAAGAAGCGGCAGCACCGCTCATTCGTTTAGGCATGGTCGGTGGCGGGGCAGGCGCGTTTATCGGGGGCGTGCACCGCATGGCATCGCGGCTTGATCATCGTTTCAAACTGGTGGCAGGCGCGCTTTCATCCACGCCAGAACGTGCGCAAGCATCAGGGCGCGAGCTTGGACTTGCGCCGGACCGGATTTATTCCAGCTATCGTGATATGGCCATTCGCGAAGCACGGTTGAAAGATGGTATTGAGGCGGTTTCCATCGTTACCCCCAATCATGTGCATTATGATGCGGCAAAGGAATTTCTGCGCCGCGGCATTCATGTCATTTGCGATAAGCCGCTGACGTCAACACTTGCTGACGCTAAGAAGCTCAAGAAAATCGCCGATGATAGCGGAGCCCTGTTTGTCCTCACCCATAATTACACTGGCTATCCGATGGTGCGACAAGCGCGCGAGATGATTGCCAAGGGTGAACTTGGTGATTTGCGCGTGGTGCAGGTTGAATATGCGCAGGATTGGTTATCCGAGCCATTGGAACAGACCGGTGCCAAAGGTGCTGTTTGGCGCACTGACCCGACACAATCGGGTCTTGGCGGTGCAACAGGCGATATTGGCACCCATGCATTTAACCTTGCGTCTTTTGTCACCGGACTGACGCTCGACAGCCTTGCAGCAGATCTTGATAGTTTTGTTGAGGGCCGGCAGCTTGATGATAATGCGCATGTGATGTTGCGTTTTGCTGGTGGTGCCAAGGGTATGCTTTGGTGCAGCCAAGTGGCGCCGGGTAATGAAAACGCACTGCGTTTGCGTGTCTATGGCACCAAAGGTGGCATTGAATGGGCGCAGGAAGATCCCAACCGATTATGGTTCACCCCATTGGGCGCTGAAAAGCGCCTGATCACGCGCGGTGGAGCGGGGGCAGGGGAAGCTGCCGCGCGTGTGACCCGCATCCCCGCAGGGCATCCGGAAGGTTATCTGGAAGCTTTTGCAACGATTTATACTGAGGCAGCACACGCTATTGAAGCGCATCGCAGCGGTAAAAAGCCAGATGCAGACGTTATTTACCCGACGGTGGATGATGGGCTGGTTGGGGTTGCTTTCATTGACGCCTGTGTGCGTTCGTCGCGCAGAAATGGTGCTTGGGTGTCACTATAATTCGATTTTACCCATGTAAAAGGGCGCTCTTTAGCGCCCTTTTTGTGTATTTGGTATCATTAAACGTAACGATTGACGATATTTTCCAAATATTCCTGTCGACCGGATTTCGGCTGAGGATTGATATTTTCAGATTCCACCACGCTTACGATCTGATCAAGTGTCATATCAGTCATCAGCTTTTTGCCAAACGCACTGTCCCATCCGGCGTAGCGTTCTTCCAGTGGCTTTGATAATGCCCCGTCTTCAAACATGCGCGCAGCAGCTTTTAATCCGCGTGCACAGCAATCCATGCCACCAATATGGCCGATCAGCATATCTTCTGGATCAAGGGATTGGCGACGAAGTTTGGCGTCAAAATTGGTGCCGCCGGTGGTAAAACCGCCATCGAGCAGGATTTGATAATAGGCGAGCGCCATTTCCGGCACATTATTGGGGAATTGATCCGTGTCCCAGCCCGATTGATAGTCATTACGATTCATATCAATCGAACCGAGAATTCCAAGGCTGCGGGCCAGTGCGAGTTCATGCTCGAAAGAATGGCCGGCTAGAATTGCATGCCCCTGTTCAATATTGACCTTCACTTCCTTTTCAAGGCCATAGCGTTTGAGGAAACCATAAACAGTTGCCACATCATAATCATATTGGTGTTTGGTCGGCTCTTGCGGCTTGGGCTCCAGCAGGATGGTGCCTTTAAAGCCGATCTTATGTTTATAATCGACAACCATGCTGAGGAAGCGGCCCATCTGATCATATTCACGCGAAAGATCAGTGTTCAGCAGGGTTTCATAACCCTCACGACCGCCCCAAAGCACATAATTTTCACCACCAAGACGCATGGTCGCATCAATGCAGGTTTTTACTGTCGCTGCCGCAAAAGCGAAAACTTCAGGATCTGGATTGGTGGCAGCGCCCGCCATAAACCGTCTATGGGAGAACAGATTTGCGGTTCCCCACAATAGCCGCATGCCAGTTTCGGCCTGTTTTTTCTCAAAAATATCGACAATTTCGTTCAAATATTTTGTATTTTCGGCGAAATTTTTGCCTTCTGGACGCACATCGGCGTCATGAAAACAATAAAATGGTGCACCGAGCAGCGAAAAAAACTCAAAAGCAACGTCAGCTTTAAGCTTTGCAGCTTCAAGTTCGTTGGAAAACCAAGGCCGATCAAAGGTGCGGCCGCCGAATGGATCGCCGCCTTCCCAAGCGAATGTATGCCAATAGGCCACTGCAAAGCGCAGATGGTCTTCCATCCGTTTGCCCAGCACGATTTCGTCTGGATTATAGTGGCGAAAAGCCAACGGATTATCGCTGTCGGGGCCTTCATAACGTATTTTTTCGATATCGCCGAAAAATCCGCTGCTCATTTTAGTCCTCCCATTCGGTTCTGTTCAGGAAATTACATTCCGCAAAGCGGGATAAATTGCGTGATAGCGCTGATAGGCTTCCTCATAAGCGCCCAGCAAACTCGTATCAGGCTCAATGGTCTGGGCGGTTGGTGGCGGCGCACAGACCGCAAAAGGGTCAGCACTTGTGGCCGCAATCAGACCAAGGCGCGCAGCACCAAAAGCCGCGCCAAAATCGCCTTCCTCGGGTAGAAGAACTGGCACTTTTAGCGCGGTCGCGATGGCTTTAAGCCAATATTGCGAACGCGAACCGCCACCGACCGCCGTGACCGAGCTGATTTCTGTGCCGGCCGATTGCAATGCTGCGAGATTGTCACGAAACGCGAAAGCCACCCCTTCAAGCACGGCCTGAGTCATCGAATTACGGTCTGTCTCATGCTCTAGCCCGGTGAAGATACCGCGTATTTTCGCATCATTATGCGGTGTGCGTTCGCCCGATAAGTAAGGCAGAAAAGTAACGCTGCTCGGCGCCTGCAATTGATCTCCCAATACTGCGCCGAGTTCTTGCGGCGTGGAGCCAACAATCTGTGAATACCATTCAAGCGCGCTGGCAGCGGAAAGGATGACCCCCATCTGGTGCCAACTATTGGGCAGCGCATGGCAGAAAGCATGTACAGCGCTTTCAGGCTTTGGCTGATAGGCGCCATTAGCCGCGAAAAGCACGCCCGACGTGCCAAGCGAGACAAAAGCGTGGCCCGGTTTGACCGTACCCATGCCGCAGGCAGATGCTGCATTATCGCCAGCGCCACCGGCAATCACTGGACGGTTAGAAAGCCCCCATTTGCTCGCAAGTTCAGCGCGCAACATGCCCGCTTGTGCGCTGCCCTCAACGAGTTGCGGCATGTGACTTTCATTAAGGCCAGTTTTTTCCAGCAATTGCGCCGACCAGCAACGCGCGCCGGTATCGAGCCAGCTTGTGCCGGAAGAATCCGACATTTCAGAAATATATTCGCCACTAAGCCAGAGACGCAGATAATCTTTCGGCAGGAGGATTTTGCGCACGCGCGCGAAGATATCCGGCTCATTGCGCGCCACCCAAACGAGTTTAGGTGCGGTAAATCCGGGAAAGACGATGTTACCAGTGATGGCTCGAAATGCCGGATCCGCGTCTAATTCCGCCGCTTCCTTATAGCTGCGTGTATCGTTCCACAAAATGCAGGGGCGCAAAACTTGATCATTCTCGTCAAGCAGGGTTGCGCCATGCATCTGGCCGGAAAGCCCGATACCAGAAATTGCCGAAAACGCTTGCGGATGGGCTGTACGCAGGCCATCGATAGCGCTTTCACAAGCCTTTATCCATTGTGCTGGGTCTTGCTCGCTCCAGCCCGGATGCGGACGCGATACATCCAGATCACCATGGGCCGAGCCCACCAGATTCTGTTCATCATCGATCAGAAGAGCTTTAACCCCAGATGTTCCAAGATCGAGACCGAGATACATTTTTTCTCCGTTCAGCCAAATTGCGGCAAGTTATCTTTCAGGAAAACTTCGATGCGGATGTGCTCTTGTCCCGGCACGATTGCCAGGTCATCCGCAGACGCTTTCAATATGCGGATGGCGCTGCGAATTTCATGTCCTGCATCTTGCGCCAGAACCGCATGGATCAAACCATCTTGCAAAGCTTTCGTGGTGATTTCATCACGCTCATGCGCAATGACCAAAGGGCGCTCTGTCTCTAAAGGAAGCGCTGCTAGCGCATCGACAAGTCCACTATTGCCAGCGCCAAGACTGTAAATTCCTGCTATATCGCGGCGCTGGTCGAGCAGGGAGCGCACAAGCTTTTCAACCCGCTTTCCCTCGTCCCAGCCTTCCAGAACAGGTAGAATTTCGCGGTCTGGAAAATCAGCGCGCATAGCAGCGCAAAAACCGTCAAACCGCTCTTGATGATCATGAACTTTCAAAGACCCCGCGAGAACGGCAATTGCACCTTTGGTTCCTTTGGCAAAAAGCCCCAACAGACGAGCCGCGGTGCGCCCGGCAGCATTATTGTCCACGCCGACATAATGTTTGCGGGTTGAGCGGCCGAGATCAGAAACAAGCGTCACCGCATGGATGCCGTTTTGCGTCAGCCGTTCGCAGGCGGCGCGGACTGGGTCAGTATCAACCGCAACAAAAGCCACGCCGTCAGGTCGGCGCTCAATAGAGGCATCAAGCGCGGTTACAAGGGCCGCTTCGTCAAATGCCGGCACCAATACCAAATTGATCAGAATCCGATCAGCCGCGGCGTGTTTCAGCGCGGCTTCCAGCTCTGCCCGCAGCGCGAGCATGAAACTATTGTCATTGTCGGGAAGAATGAAATCGAACCTGTAGCGTCGCCCGCGTGCAAGATTAGCCGCACCAACATCACGTACATAGCCGAGCGCATTCATCGCAGCTATCACTCTTTCCCGAGTCTTGATGCGAACGCCGGGTCGATCATTAAGAACACGATCAACAGTAGCCAGACTGACGCCTGCCGAACGCGCAATATCATGCACTGTAGGTTTCATTTTTACTCCTCATTGCAACATAAGAGTAAAAATGAGGTACGTAAATCAAAAAATCATAGCAATCATATCACTGGGTCAGAACAGGTGGAAAACTCAACAGTTACCGGAGTTTGCACAGCCCAAATCATTGTGTCTCTTGTAATTATTCCTGCAATTGGGTCTATAAATATTGACTGCCCACTGTGGAAATTGAGTGTGCGAGAAATTGAGAGTGTGAAAGAAACTGATCGTTGACGAATGATATTGCCCATACCGAGCTGATTGCGGTTTTAATTGCCGTTACAGGCGAACAACCGCGGGTGATGACTGTGCGGCAGGGACATGCTTTGCCATCAGGCCCATTTGAAATGGAGCACCGATCATTACAGGCCGGATTGCGCGCTTGGATCCAGTCTGAAACCGCGCATCCCGTGGGCTATCTTGAACAACTTTATACTTTTGCTGATCGCGATCGACATCCGGAAGGTGAGCGCATTATTTCCATCAGCTATCTCGGACTGGTGCGCGAAAATGATGCGGCGGTGGATCAGGCCGGTTGGCGAGGTTGGTATGATTATCTGCCCTGGGAAGACCATCGGCAGGGCATACCGGAAATCACCGATCATTTGAGCAATGCCTTGCGCGATTGGGCGCATAGCGCGGCAACGGCAGAATTAACCAAATTGCGTTTACGCCGTATCGCTTTTGCTTTTGGTCTTGATGGCGAGCGCTGGAACGAGGATCTCACATTGCAACGCTATGAGCTGCTTTATGAGGCGGGGCTAGTGCCGGAAGCGGGCCGGGATGCGGGCGAGAGCGGGCGACGCATGTTTGCCGATCATCGCCGCATATTGGCCACAGCCATTGGACGGTTGCGCGCCAAGATTAAATATCGCCCGGTCGTCTTTGAGCTGATGCCGGAAAGTTTCAGCCTTTTGCAACTTCAGCGTACCGTTGAGGCCTTAGCCGGTTTGCGACTGCACAAACAGAATTTCCGCCGCGTCATTGAACAGCAAAACCTTGTTGAAGAAACAGGCGAAACCGATAGCGAAACCGGTGGCCGTCCGGCCAAGCTATTTCGCTTCCGCTATTCTATCGTTGAAGAACGCGCGCTATCTGAACGCCCAATTGCTGGCAGCAAATTACCAATCTCACGCGATTGATGCATGAAAGCCCGTGCAGCCAGGGTCTTACCGCTATTTCTGTGTCGGCACTGTGGTTTGAATACTGGCAGTTGTCTGCGGCTTGTCCATTTTGCTTTCCGCATTATGCGCAGGGCAACCCGCGAATGCAGCAGATGCCGAAAAAGCAAGAACCGCGGTAGTCACAAGAACGAGTTTCATGCTGCTCTCCCTTTTGTTCTAGCTGGCTTGTGAGACAATTTTGTCAGCTGGTTTGCCATCTAGTTTGCCAAGTAGTTTGCGAGGCAGTTCCGTCCATTTAAGGATTTATATTAGCAAATGCTGCAATATATGTCTCATCACTTTCGCCACCAAATCGGATTAATTGCGGGGCGCTATTGAGCAGCAGCCCGAAAGCAGGCGTGGTTGTTGGTCTTTATTCTCGAGAATAAGCGTCGCATTCAGGCCGAAACTACGATCAGACATGCCATCAGAACAAAGGCCGGGCTGGATGACCGCGCTCATTTGCGTGGTTTCATCCGATGCAAGCAGGGCGCGAAGGCGATCGCCTTCAAATCCGCGATCAAGCACAGCTTTAAGCTGCAAGGCTTGATCTGGATTGTCGGGCTCAGAGAAGCTGAGATTTCCATCTTGTTGCCGTAGTGACCAGAATGGTTCGGTACCGTAGCAGGCAAGATGTTGGGGCAGTGTTTTGTCTGTCCAGGCTGAACCTTCAAGTTCCAGAAACTTGCGTGCCACCCATCCGGCAGTTTCGCCTATGTTGACTTGCGCCCATTGCCCGTCTGCACTGAACGCGACGACCTCTATATTGGTAGCATTGGGCGAAAACTGGCCGATGATTTCGCCAATTGCCTGCGGTTCGCTGCGAATATTGAGCATATCATCTTGTGCAACATTGCTGACCGAAAAAAGCTCGGGCAGGGCAATGATCTCTGCCTGCGCGGCAAATGGCAGGGAAATCACGATTGCAGCCGACAGAAACAGGGCGCGCATGGTTTGCTCCTAAAAGACTCAATTAAAAACACTATGAGTTGATTGACATGCGATAGCATTTCTCATGTCTTGTCGATACCCAACTCAGATTGATCAATCCGTATTTTGCGTTGGCGTCTCAGATGGGATTTCAAATATGCGCTGGTCATCAAGCGAGCTATGATAGGTAACCGGTTGGTTGGGTGGGCGAAATAGTGCCCCTTGATCCCGCATCAAGCAAATTGAGTAAATACGAGCGGAGAAGGACAGCAAGAACTAATGAGGGCAATAGTCAGAAAGCTTCTGTTTCTGTGGGCGGGTTTGTTAGTTTCGCCGATTTTCCATAGCGCCAATGCCGCAGCGCCTGCCTGCCAAGAAAAAAGCTTTGAAGGCAATCGTTATGTGCTTTGCACTGTCGATCCGCAAAAGGATGATTTACGTCTGTTTTGGAAAAATTCCGATGGCGAGCCATTTCGACGCTTTCCACGACTGGCGCGCACAATTGCTGATAGCGGTAAGTCGCTGGTCTTCGCTTTGAATGCTGGCATGTATCATACAGATTTCTCACCGCTGGGGCTGTATGTTGAAGATGGAGAGGAGTTGCAGCCTGCCAATATTGCGCCCTATAGCGGCAAAGACCGGCCGGTTCCCAATTTCTACAAAAACCCGAATGGGGTTTTTTATGTTGATAAAGAGAAGGCGGGAATTGTCGCCACCAAGAATTTTTTAAAAAGCGGGATCAAACCGCTTTACGCTACACAATCCGGCCCGATGCTGGTGATCGATAATAAGCTTAATCCCATTCTGATAAAGGGTTCTAAAGAGCGAACCCGACGCAGTGGCGTGGGCGTTTGCACTGAGGGAAAAATAAGTTTTGCAATCAGCACCGATAATATGAATTTCTATGATTTTGCGCGATTGTTTAAAGATGAACTTAGATGTCCAAACGCGCTTTTTCTGGATGGCGGAGGCGGAGCCGGGTTTTATAGCCCGGACCTAAAACGGAGCGATTTCTCATGGCATGGCGGATATGGGCCTTTTTTCGGATTGATAAAATAGGCTAATCGATTCCGCGCCCCATCCTGAAAACAAACTCCGTTCTTTGATGGTGATGGCCATAAAATCAAATAAAACCAATAGGTTATTGTTTCATAGCAAATGAGAAAATAACCTCTCTTGACGCAACGCCCAATTTGCTTTCAAATAATGATAACGTTATCATTTACGGCGAAAGGTGTTCATTCATCCATAGCTGGAATTGAGAACTGCTGGAGGAGGCATCATGAATTCCACCCCGAGGGAGCG
Source organism: Falsochrobactrum ovis (assembly GCF_003259955.1). Lineage (GTDB taxonomy): Bacteria > Pseudomonadota > Alphaproteobacteria > Rhizobiales > Rhizobiaceae > Brucella > Brucella ovis_A. Next base: position 42,003 of record NZ_QLMK01000013.1, on the reverse strand, counting down.
GGGCGATCTGGCTGTGGTTTGTCCGCAAGCCCAGAAGGGCCGAGGAGCTTATGCATCAGGCATAGAGGGTTCTTATCGCAGCCTTTCTGTGGTCTTGCCTATGCATTTCGGACATTCCTATGTCGTCGCTTAATTTCCGTCCGCTATGGCGTTATGAAGATTTCTTTATTGAAGGCATAATCACGACGCTCAAGCTCGCCTTTCTTTCCGGCGCCAGCGGGCTCTTGCTTGGGCTTGCATTGGCGTTACTGCTTGGTCGCAAAAACCGTGCGATCACAATCCTGATCCGGTCTTATATTGAGATTATCCGCAATACGCCTCCCGTCTTGCAGATATTCATAATCTTTTTCGTCATGCCGCAGTTAGGCTTTCGCTTACCGCCTTTTGAAGCATCCGTGGTGGCGCTCACACTCTATTTTGCGGCTTTTGTCTGTGAAATAGTGCGCTCAGGATTGAGCTCAATTCCAAAATCGCAGATCGAAGCCGGGCATTGTTTGGGCATTACGAGAGTACAAGTCTTTCTTCATGTCGTGCTGTTGCCAGCGCTGCGTAATATTTATCCGTCCTTGACCAGTCAGTTTATTCTGCTGCTCCTTGGCACTTCGATTGCCTCATTTATTTCGACGGAAGAGCTGTTTTATCAAGCAGCCTATGTGGATAGCCGAACTTTTCGCAGTTTCGAGGTCTATGCGGTTGTTTCAGCCATCTATGTGGCGATGGTTATGGCGTTTCGCTTGCTCTTCTTTGCTATCGGAAAGCTGGCTTTCCGTTGGCCGGTAGCGCGATGAGGAGGAATTGATGCGTCCATTTGGAACAATTGACTTTATTTCGTTCGCTACCGCTTTCCAATATACGGTGCTGCTGGTCATTCTGGCATTGATTTTTGGCGGTCCGCTCGCACTTTTATTTGCCATGATGCGAGTATCGCGTTTTGCTCCGCTGCGCTGGCTCTCGGCAATATTGCTGCAATTGATGCAGGGCATCCCATTGCTCGCGCTGTTAATGTTTGTCTATTTCGGCTTGCCCGTTTTTCTGGGAATCCGGCTTCCGCCGCTTTTGGCTGTAACGGCTGCCTTTACGCTCTATACGGCAGTGTTTCTGGGCGAAATCTGGCGTGGAGGCATTGAGGCTGTGAAGAAAACGCAATGGGAAGCGGGCGCATGTCTTGGCCTGAGTAGTTGGCATCAGTTCAGATATATTATTGCACCGCAGGCGCTTAAAATCGCACTTCCCGCAAGCGTTGGCTTTCTGGTGCAGCTTATCAAAGGCACATCGCTTGCAGCTGTGGTCGGGTTTATCGAGTTGACGCGAGCAGGCCAACTTTCCGCCGCAGCAACGCTTGAGCCTTTGCGGGTCTATCTCATTATCGCTGCGATTTATTTCGCAATTTGTACTCCGCTGACGCTTTGGTCACATAAATTGGAGACACGTCTGCATGGTGCTCGTTGAGATCAAAAATCTGCGCAAGTCTTTTGGTTCCTTAGAGGTGCTCAAAGATGTTTCTCTGGTGGTTGAGAAAGGGGATATTGTCGCGCTTATCGGTCGCTCGGGCTCGGGCAAGTCTACCCTTTTGCGCTGCATCAACGGGTTAGAAGAGACGCAAGGCGGGTCCATTCGGGTCGGAGATCAAGCAGTCAGCGCGCATATGCGTGGTTTGCGGGAATATCGCCAGCGTGTCGGTATTGTCTTTCAGCAGTTCAACCTGTTTCCGCATATGAATGTGCTGAAAAATATCACATTGGCGCCGATCCTGACCGGCAAAGTGTCGAAGGCTGATGCGCGTGCGCTGGCCGAAAAATGCTTGGAAAAAGTGGGCTTGCTCGACAAGATCGAAGCCTGGCCGGAACAGCTTTCGGGTGGACAACAACAGCGTGTGGCCATTGCCCGCTGTTTGGCCATGTCGCCAGAACTCATGCTGTTTGATGAGGTGACGTCGGCGCTTGATCCTGAATTGGTCGAGGAAGTTCTCAAAGTCATGGAAGATATGGCCCGACAGGGCATGACCATGGTGTTGGTGACGCACGAAATGGGATTTGCCCGCAATGTGGCGAATAAAGTGGTCTTCATGCATCAGGGGAAAATCTGGGAAGAGGGGCCACCGGAACAGTTGTTTACCAACCCTCAGACGCCTGAACTACAGGCATTCATCCGGAGGTCGCGCAATTAGCGCATTATAAAAAGGGAGAGAAATAATGGGATTTAAGTCAATCTTGAAGGCAATCACCGTCGCAGCTTTGATGCTGGCGCCGGTCACTGCCCACGCGGATAAACTGCAAGATATTCTTGATCGCGGGAAAATTCGCGTCGGTATTTTGCTCGATGTGCCTCCATGGGGCATGAATGATGCGGAAGGAAAACCAACGGGGCTGGATGTCGAAGTAGCAGAACTGCTTGCGCAGGAGCTTTCGGTTGATCTTGATATTGTACAGGTAACCGGCACAAACCGGATCCCGAACCTTCTGTCAGATCAGACCGACATTATTATTGCCGCAATGGGCGCAACATCTGAACGTGCTCAGCAGGTGATGTTCTCTAATCCTTATACTGCGGTGCAGCTTGGCGTTTTTGGCTCGCCGGAAATTGGTCAATCTGAAGATGTTTCGATACTGGACGGGAAAACCATTGCCGTGGCTCGTGGTACGACGCTGGATCTTTGGCTGAGCGATAATGTTCCATCCGGCACCACATTGGCGCGGTTTGATGATGTTCCGGGTGCGATGGCTGCCTATCTGGCAGGCCAGGCGGATATGTTTGCTGAAAATAGCGCGATTATCAGCAATTTGCGCACGGAACGGCCAGAGATCGAAATTGCTCCGGTTTTTGAAATTCGTCAATCGCCCGCCCATATTGGCGTGCCAATGGGTGAGCACAATTTGCTGCAATGGGTGAACACATTTATCTTTACAAATGTGATCAACGGAAAACTCCCAGAGCTGCAAGAAAAGTGGTTTGGCACCAAGCGTGGTGATTTCCCAGCCCTTTGATAATGTTCGGGCGCTCATCAACCATGGGCGCCTGACTGTTTTTCTTGCTTTCGCTTGATATTGGCGAAGACAGGGCTTGATATTAGCGAAGATAGGACTTGGAAACACGCTCCCTGATCGATCTGGAGCTTGTTTATGGATCGGCGTGAAAAATTAAATGCAGATTAAAATGATCTCCACAGTAACGCAGGATCCGGTAGTCCGTGTGCCGAATGCGAATCACGATCCGGCAAAACCCGGTGACAGGCAGGTCAGGATTGAAGCCGTGGCCGAGCGTGCTGGTGTCTCCGCGATTACTGTTTCACGTGCGCTGCGCACTCCGGACATTGTGGCGGAGAAAACGCGCGAAAAAGTTGCCGCAGCCATCCGCGCCACAGGCTTTAGCCTTAACCCCCATGCCAGCGCATTGCGATCAGGCCGATCCAATGTGGTGCTGGTGTTTATTTCATCGATGGCGAGTGAGCAATTTCTGCTCGCTGCCGATGCGTTTTCCGATATTATCGAGCAATTGGATTATGAAGTCGTGCTCGCCCGCACCTATTATTCCTATGAGCGCGAATTGCGCCTGACGCGCAGCCTCTCGCAACTGCGTCCCGCAGGCGTATTTATCACGGGTATGATTGAACAGGAACTCAATCGCGATATGCTGCATCGGCTCAATATTCCGATTGTGGAAAGCTGGGCCTATTGTGACACACCGATTGATATGTTGGTTGGCTTGTCAAACACCGACGGCGTTGTCGCGATGATGGAATATATTGCGGAGCGTGGTTATCGCCGCCCAGCTTTTATGGGCCGTGCCTATGGGCGTGGCAAAATCCGCTATGAGGCATTTCAAAAACAATGCGCGCGGTTGGGCCTGCAAGAAGCGGGTTCTGTCCTGTTGCCCACAGTGCGCTCGAAGGAGGACGGACGCGCGGCTTTTGCGGAACTGCTCAGCCAGGGGCACAATCCGGATGTGGTTTTCTGCGCCAATGATCTGGTTGCTTGTGGTGCGTTGATTGAAGCGCATGCGAGGGGCCTGCGCGTGCCGCAAAATATCGCAATAACCGGTTTTGGCAATAATTCACTGATGCAGGAATTGCCGCCCGGCATTACCACGGTGGCAGTAGACGCGACAGAACTGGGCCGTCACGCGGGGGAGATGCTGGCCGCGCGTTTGACCGGCAAAAATACCAAACCTGAAAAACTGCTCATGCCGTTATCTCTGATCGTGCGAGGCTCAAGCTGAATTGCCGATCAAGTTTTACAGCAAATTTCACGGAAATTTCTTGCCATTCCGACATCGTATAGTCGGGCCATCAGCCCGGACATATTCGGCAGGCACATCATCATCCTCCATCAGAACCAGGTTGAAACATGACACTATATGCCGGGATTGACAGAGAATCCGCTATTTCGCTGCTCTCCGCCTTTGTCGAAGTGCCTTCAATCAATCCCTCCTTTAAAAACCCAGACGACCAAGATAGTTCTCATTTTGGTGAAGAGGCGGTGGCACGGGTTCTCAAGAGCTGGTTTGAGAAAGCGGGCGTTGTAAGCGAGCTTGATTTTGTTGATGCCCATCGGCCCAATCTGATTGCCCGCGTCAAAGGCCGCAGCGGTACTAAAAGAATGTTATGGGAAGGTCATCTTGATACCGTTCAGGTAACAGGAATGAGCGCGCCATTTACGCCAAGACTGGAAGGGGATCGCCTTTATGGTCGCGGTGCGGTTGATGATGGAGCAAGCGTTGTTGCCTTCATGCTTGCCATGCGCGCGTTAAATGCGTCACCGCCAGAAGCTGATGTCGATTTTCTGGGTGCGATGGATGAAGAGTTTAGCTTTCGCGGAATTTTGCATCATCTAAAGCGCAAAGAACGCTATGATCTCGCGGTGGCGGGTGAGCCGACTTCGCTTCGCGTTGTGCGCGCTTGCAAGGGCACGGTCCGTTGGTGGGTCGATATTGAAGGAAGAAGTGCCCATACCGGCAAGCCCCATGAAGGTATAAACGGCATTACCATTGCGCAGCGTATTCTTGAGCAATATGACGCGGAAATGGCGCGCCGCTTAGACGTTCATCCTCTGCTCGGTCCTGCCACTTTGACATGTACTTCGATAGAAGCAGGCGTCGGCCCCAATACCGTTCCGGCCTCCTGTCGCATGCGGTTTGATTATCGCTATTTAGCGACAGAAACCGGTATGGATGTCTTTGCCAGTTTCAAAGCAATTGCAGAACAGGTTGCGGCCGAGTTTCCGGGCGCTCGGATTTATGCCGAGCCGCCTTTTGTGGATTCATCTGCCATGGATGTGCCTGAAACAAGTGAAATTGTGCAGCGCATGGGCCAGGTGTGCAAAGCCCATGGCATTAATGAAGAAGCCATTGGTGTACCTTATGGCTCAGACGCCACAAAAATAGTTAATCTGGCCAATATCCCCACCATCGTATTTGGTCCGGGGAGCATTGATCAGGCGCATGCTGTTGATGAATTCGCCGAGATTGAACCGATTGTTCAGGCAGCGAAAATGCTGGTTGATCTGGCGCATGGATTGGACAAAGAACCTTGATAAAAGCTGCATGATCCCGCCAATGGCGAGATCAATATTTGGCGGCGGTTGCCTCATTCGGGCAGGCCTGCACCGCAGACAGCTACGCTGATTTTTTCTCCAGCTTCAGCCTTGTACGCGCCCGATAAAAGAGCAGCAATGGCTGCGGCGCCTGCGGGGTCCGCGGCAATGCCCATCTCAAACCACAGCCATTGCGCGGCTTGTGTCATATGCTCATCTTCAATCAGCACATATTCATCGACGACTTTGGAAGTCTGCACAAAAAGCGTGTCGTCGGTGCGGCGGCATGACATGGTCGGGACCGCGCTGGTGATGGCTGGCAAGGACACGACTTCGCCAGCTTTCGCCGAATTATACAATGTGGGTGAGCCATATGGTTCGACCGTTACCAGCTTGATATTTGGGTTGAGCGCTTTGAATGCGGTGCCTGCGCCGGTGACAAAACCGCCACCGCCTGCTGCAATGATAACAGTTTCGGTTTCAGGACGATCAGCAAAAATTTCAAGCGCCACCGTTCCCTGTCCCGCAACCACAAATGGATCGGCAAAAGGATGCACATAGGTTGCGCCGCTTGCTTCGGCAAGTTTATGCGCAAGCAGACTGCAATGATCGAAATCATCACCCTCAACCACAGTCTTTGCGCCCCAAGCCTGCATTTTGGCGAGTTTTTCCGGCGCGACTGAGCGCGGCAAAAAAATTGTCACAGGAAGGTTTAAAATATGTCCGCAGCGCGCAACCGCCAGACCATGGTTGCCGCCGGATGCGGCAACCAGCCCGTGGACGCGCTTTTCTTCCGGCAGGGAAAGCACACGATTGGCAGCACCTCTTCCCTTGAACGAGCCGGAGACTTGCAGACATTCAAGCTTGAGATAAAGATCCGCCGAAGTGATCGAGGATTTGATCTGGTCAGCCGGTATAAGAGGGGTACGCCGAATATAGGGCGCAATGCGATCGGCTGCGGCGCGGATGTCATCCAAAGAAATCATAATGTCTCCTCCCAAAAGCGTGTCTATCTTCCCGCTTATGGCTGTACTTGATGTAAAAGAACAATTAAACTCGCGATATGTTAACGTTATCATGAGCGTAACGAAAGCGCTTTTGTAAGACTGCTGGAGGAGAATAAGCGGCATGGAACGGGTTTTAAACGGACATATTCGAGGCTTTCCTTCGGATCAGCAACCGGTTTCAGCCAACGAAATTGCAAAGCTCGCGCTTGATCCGCGTGCAGGCACGGCGCAGCTTCCCATCATTACGTTTGAACCCGCGGCCTGGGATCAGAATTGTAATGCCATGTTTGCTTATTTGGCGGCTGTTGGGGCAAAAATTGCGCCCCATGCAAAAACCCCGATGTCTCCGGAACTCGCGGCTGATTTAATGAAACGGGGCGCAGTAGCGTTGACCGTTGCCGATATCAGGCAGGCCGCTACGATGTTAGATCATGGATTTGAGAAGCTCATCCTTGCCAATCAGATTGGCGGCAAGGCCAGCGGCGCAAGGCTGGGCCGACTTCTTGCGCAATATGAAAATGCCCAGATTACACTTTATGTGGATAGTCTTGCAGCACTTGAAGTAGCGGCGGAAGTCGCCCAATCCGCTGGCCGGAAGGTTGATTTTCTGATCGAAGTTGGCGGTGGACGTGCGGGCGCACGTAATATGCAATTGGTGACAGAAATCCTTGATAATGCAGAGCAAAACCCGGCTTTGAGCGCGGTAGGAATCGCAGCCTATGAAGGTGCGTCATCAAGCGCCGACAGCAATGCAACGCGTGAGGCCATTCGCGCGCTGCATGGTTTTGCAGCAGATGCTTTTGCATTGTTGCGGGCGCGCAAACCCAGCCAACGGTTGGTGCTATCTTCGGGCGGATCAAGCTTTTTTGATCTTGTGATCGAAGATTTAGGTCCGCTGGTTAAGGCTGACGGAAATGCAAATCTTATTCTGCGTTCCGGCGCGATCTTTTTCTATGATCATGGGATTTATGCCAAAGGACTGGCCAATATGGATGCCCGCGGCGGGTTCGAAATCGCCGGAATAGGCCCTGCAATAGAGGCATTCCGCCCGGCTTTGCGTGTCTATGCGGAAGTGCTTTCACGGCCAGAAGCAAGGCTTGCCATCTGCGGAATGGGCATGCGGGATGTGTCGTTCGATCAGGGCTTGCCTGTGGCAATAGCGCTTTATCGTGATGGCAAAGAACGCGAAATTCCTCAAGGTGCGGAAGTGTTCAAACTCAATGACCAGCATGCTTTTCTCAATATTGCTGAAAATGCAGATATTGAGGTAGGCGATATTATAGCCTTCGGAATCTCCCATCCCTGTACTGCGCTTGACCGCTGGTCGTGGCTTTATGTTGCTGGGGAGGACGGTAAAATCACCAACGCCCTTCCTTTGCATTTTGGGTGAAGGCTTGGACTATTTTGCAATGCACGCCCCGGAATCGGGGGCGTGCAGATTTTACGTGAATGACGGTTTGGGTCTTCTAGCAGACCATCTCCACATAAGCGCGATCAGGTCCTTGCTTGAGGTTTAAAGCGGCCGTGGATAGGTTCGGTAAACCTTTTCAATATCTTCCAGAACAGCATCTGAAAGTGTAATTTCATGCGCAGCAATATCAGTTTTCAACTGTTCTGTGGTCGTTGCGCCGATTATCACTGAGGTCATAAAGGGCCGCGTGAGTGCGAATGCAATCGCCATTTGCGCAATATCCAGATCATGCTTTTTCGCCACATCAAGATATGCGCGCACAGCCGGCTCAGAATAAGGATTATCGCGCCATAACCCACCTTCGGTGACTTCTGCCCGTGACCCTGCCGGTATTTTTCCGTCCAAATATTTACCGGTCAAAACCCCTGCCGCTAGGGTGGAATAGGCTAGCAGGCCGACATCTTCGTAAATCGAAACTTCCGCAAGATCGTGATCAAACCCGCGCTGTAACAACCCATATTCGTTTTGAATAGAAGCCATACGCGGTAAATTATGTTCTTCCGCGATCTGCAACCATTGCATCGTGCCCCATGCGGTCTCGTTTGAAAGTCCGACATGCCTGATCTTTCCTTCGCGAATAGCGTCATCCAGACCGCGCAAAATATCAAGATATTGATCACGCTCTGCCTTGGGATCGGTGCCGGATGGATCAAAACTCCAGCCGCGTCCAAAATGATAATGTGGACGGGTGGGCCAATGGATTTGATAAAGATCAATATAGTCGGTCTGTAACCGCTTCAGACTGTCATTTATCGCTTCGCGAATATTCGTGCGGTTGGGTTTATCGCCATTTCGTATCCAGGCTTGACGTTCACCGCCAGCAATTTTACTGGCCAAAATAACCCGATCACGATTTCCAGTTTTTTTGAACCAAGACCCAATATAGGTTTCGGTTTTGCCAAAACTTTCGGGGCTCATCGGGATGGCATAGCTTTCAGCCGTATCAATAAAATTGATGCCGGAATCAATTGCTATATCAAGCTGTTGGTGTGCATCTGCTTCAGTATTTTGCACACCCCATGTCATAGTACCAAGGCAAATTTCGGTAACAGAAAGGCCGGTCCGGCCAAGAGGCTTCTTTTTCACGAGAGATTTCCGGATTACTGCATATTAGAAGAGACAGATCAGAGCCACTAATACTCATCTATCCATAGAAATGGCAAGCCTCGCTCAAACTACTAGCAGGTTTTGATTGGCTTACAGAAAAGATACCGTTAATGCGTAGCCTTATCATTTAAATACTGATGTTATTTGTTTTTGAGTTTGGGTAGGGGAATTTCTGCTTTGCGAAAATCGGCCCAAGGATTTTTCTTTAATTTGGCTAATCGGGCGGGCGTATTGAGCATTGTAAAATGGGCGGGGCCAATCGCTGGACTGAGCTCATCCCAATCCAATGGCATGGAAACCGCAGCACCTGGTCGAGCGCGGCTAGAATAGGGCGCGACCGCGGTCATACCGCGCTGATTTCTTAAATAATCTACGAGAATTTTGCCCTTGCGTTTGGCTTTTGAAATTGTCGAAACAAAATTGTCGGGATTATCGGCGGCCATTTCATCCGCGATGGCTTTTGTGAATGATTTGAGTTCTTCCCAACCGGCTTTGGGTTTCAATGGGGCCACAATGTGTAACCCTTTGCCGCCGGATGTTTTCAAAAAAGCCTGCAATCCCAGATCTTCCAATCGCTGTTTGGTTTCAATCGCGGCATCGATCACGCGTTCCCACGCGACCCCTTCTCCGGGGTCAAGATCCATGGTGAGGGTGTCGGGCTTATCCCAATTTTTAACCGTGGAGCCCCAGGGGTGGATTTCCAGCGTCGCAGCTTGCACGAGGCCAATAAGACCATCCAAATTCTGAATGCTGATCAGCCCCGCCTCATCTTCATCGGATGGATCGTGTATTTCCACAATATGTTTGTTCAGCCCTTTCCAAGCATGTTTTTGGAAAAAGTGCTCACCTTTAATGCCAGTGGGACAACGTAACAGCGCAAGCGGTCGGTTGGTGATAAATGGCTCAATATAGGGCCAGACTTGGGCATAATAATCAGCCAATCCCTGTTTTGTAATGCCCTCTTCAGGCCAATATACGCGGTCGGGATGGGTCAGTTTCACATTGGCCTCCTGAAAAGACGTCACGGCTTCAGGTGTTATTGCATCGCTTTCTCGAACAATATCCTTGGCAGGCTTATCTTCACGCAATCCTCTGAACGACGCGTGCCGCAAGCGTTTTTCGGCGGTCCAAGCACGAAATTCGACTTCCGCCACCAGTTTCGGCTCAACGAATTTAGCGCCCCTTCGTTCTGCTGCGCTTAAAGCAATTGCAAACGGGCTTTCTTGCTGCCGGATAGCTTCGAGCTTTTTATAAAGTTCCTTGGCGAGTTGGGCGGAAAAGCCGGTGCCAACCCGACCCACGGGTTGAAGCTTGCCATTCTCGTAAACACCCAGAATAAGTGAGCCGATTGCATTGCGCGAAGCGGTCGAAGTAACATAGCCAGCGATGACGAATTCTTGCCGCTCAATACATTTGGCTTTGCGCCAATCCTTTGTTCTTCCGGTTTTATATGGCCCGTCTTTAAGCTTTGAAACAATCCCTTCCAATCCCATTCGGCAAGCATTGCTAAGAACCGCGACACCTTCTGCATCAAAACTTTCGCTAAAGCGGAGAATTGAATTTTTTCCCGCTAGCAGTTTTTCCAATAGCGCTTTGCGTTGCTCAAGAGGCACGTTCATAAGCCGGTATCCGTCCAAATAAGGCAGATCAAAAAGGTAATAGACAAAGCGATCGGTGCGTCCTTCACTTAAGTCGTTCTGAAGCGCTGAAAAATCCGCAATGCCGGCTTGGTTTTCGACTACGATTTCACCATCAAAAATGGCGCTGGTAACACCAAGCGCCAAAAGGTCTGACACAATCTGGTCGCCAAATTTGTCCGTCCAGTCCAAACCGCCGCGGGAATAAAGGATTACCTTGCCATCAGCGATATGTGCCTGAATACGATATCCATCAAATTTGATTTCATGCAGCCAACGTTCGCCGGTTGGTGGCGACGCCACCAAAGTGGCAAGCTGCGGTTCGATAAAATTGGGCATCGCTCCTTTGCGTGCGCCTTTCGGCATTTCATTCTGAGTGCGCGACGGCTTTTCTGGCTTGGATTTTTCTGGCTTGGACTTTTCTGGGTTGGGTTTTCCTGGCTCGATCCTTCCAGTTTTAGATGACCAACCCGGTTTTTCATCTTCTACTTCAGCAATAACGCGACCGGTTTTTACCGATTGCGGATCGGTTTCTAAAATATCTGGATCCTTTTCAGTGCGAGCAAACTCGTCCTCGCCTTTGATAAGCAGCCAATTTTCCCGCTTTTCCTCCGGTTTCCCACGCATTCGCACGAGGTGCCAGCGACCTTTGAGTTTTTCGCCCGCAAGTTCAAACTCCAGATGACCTTTCTTATATTGTTTATGCTGGTCGCCCAGCGGTTTCCATTGGCCGCGATCCCATAGGATTACGGTGCCGCCTCCATATTCTCCTTTCGGGATCGTGCCTTCAAAATCGCCATATTCCAGCGGGTGATCCTCCACATGAACAGCAAGCCGCTTTTCGCCCGGCACATAACTTGGGCCTCGCGTAACCGCCCAACTTTTCAACACGCCATCCATTTCTAAGCGGAAATCATAATGCAGGCGCCGGGCATCATGTTTTTGTACGACAAACAGATTGCCATCGTCTTTTTTTGCGGAACTGTTACGGTTTTCGACTTTGCCGCGTGGTTCTGAAGTCGATTTGAAATTTCGCTTTTTTCGGTATGTTTCGAGGGATTTTGCCATTTCTAGCTCGCTTTACGCGTCGACGTTGCTCGTTTTGAAGGCTTTTTGGCACTGGCTTTTTTGCTGTCTTTTTGCTTGGTCAGGCCAGCGCTTTTACGCAGCGCTTCTTTCAGATCGATAACTTGTGACGTTTCGGCAGGGCGCGGTTTCTTTATCGGCTTGCCTTCTATTTTTGCCTTGATCAGCTCGGCAAGTGCGGCATCATACCGGTCTTCGAAACTTTCCGGTTCGAACTCGCCTTTTTTCGTTTCGATAATATGCCGGGCGAGATCCAGCATTTCACGATCAAATTTGAAATCAGCAATTTCGGAGAAAGCTTCTTTCGCAGAGCGCACTTCATAATCAAAATTAAGAGTGGTAGCGATCAAACCGTCTCCAAAAGAGCGAATGAGAAGCTTTCGCGCACGCCGAAACAGGACCGCTTCGGCGATAGCGGCGACCTTTTCCGCTCTCATACCTTCCCGGATAAGTGCGAAACCTTCATCATCATCGCCGCTGGGTGCCAAATAAAAGGGCCGGTCAAGGTAAACATCGTCTATTTCATTGCATTTGATAAATCGAAGTACATTAAGTGTCTTATCGCTTTCAGGAACAGCAGCGGCAATTTCTTCCTCGTCAAAGCTTATATATTTTCCCGACGATACTTCGTAGCCTTTGCGCTGGTCGTCGCGCGGGACGGGTTTTCCGGTGTCGCTATCGACAAATTCCCTTTGTAGCCGATTGCCGGTTTTGCGATTGAGCAAATGAAATGAAACACGATCCGATGTCGAGGCTGCGGTATAAAGAGCGACCGGGCAAACAAGTTGATCGATCTTAAGCTGGCCTTTCCAATTGGCGCGTGGTGCCATTTTCCCCTCCGATTATGTGCCATCTTCTTGCGAAGGGGTGTCTTTCCCTTTGCTGCGCTTAAGATATTGCGCGTAAGCAAAACCGCACGCTAAAAGCGCGGGCAATCCGATCAAAACAATCCAAAAAAGCAGCTGTCCCATTGGGCACCCCAAATCTCAGTGCTAACAAAACTCCAAGCTGTGGCAGAGGTTCCAAAAACTAAAGGTTGAACGGAACCTGTCGGCCAATTCGGGCGTTATTTGCTCATGATCGGTCGATGTTTTGAGCAGGTCTGATCACATCAATAAGATGCCGTAATAACGCAAAACAAAGTTGAAGAGCTTCAAGGGGAGGATGACTTGCCGTTATTTAATGAAGCCAGCCGCATCTATCGCCCGGACGAAGTCAATTTCATGCGCAGCTCTTTCGCGGAAGCAGCTCTGATCCTTGAGGCCAATGATTTAAACTACTCTGCTGCAGAGCTTTCTTCGATTGTTATTACGCTTTACATGAGCGGACTTCGGGACGTGCGTTATATTGCGAATATAGCCGCTCGATTGGCGCATCAGAAATTTACAAAACGCCACCCGGAACTATCGGATCCCAAAGACAATCCAGATCAAACTGGCACTTGGTAAGCCGCTTTAGCGAGCGCATTAACTCCTTATCGGGCCAAAATCGACGGCTCTGATCTATGGAGTCCAGGGGGGGCTATGGGGGTCTATGGTTTTTAGCACCCCGTCTGGCTTTCTAACCTTGATGCTGGGCCGATGAATTATGTCGGGAACAGGATTGGTTCTTTGGAGTTGAGAAATCGTAACTCTTAATAAAGGAGCCGCGAAAATGGAAAAGAACTATCCCGAACCGCCATTTAATGAACAACAGCAGCCGATGCCGGGCCGGACAGATAAGATGTCGCCACGACCAGACCATGGCGAAAAAACTTACAAGGGTTCCGGTAAACTCGTCGGCAAAAAGGCAATTATAACCGGCGGCGATAGTGGTATCGGCAGAGCAGTGGCAATCGCCTTTGCGCGTGAGGGCGCGGACGTTATGATTGTTTATCTTGAGGAAGATGCCGATGCGATCGACACTCAATATTTGGTGGAAGCAGAAGGCCGCAAGGCGGTACTTCTTAAAATAGATATTCAGCACCCGGATAATTGCCGGACTGTTATTGACCAGGCGATTAATGAATTGGGCGGTATTGATATTTTGGTAAACAATGCTGCGCATCAGGCAAGCTTTGCGAAATTGGAAGATATTAGTGACGAAGAATGGGAAAGAACCTTTCGGGTTAATATCCACGCAATGTTTTATCTGATCAAGGCAGCGAAGCCTCATCTTAAGCCTGGATCTTCCATTATCAACACGGCTTCTATTAACTCGGATAAACCCAATCCAGGTTTATTGGCTTATGCTGTTACCAAAGGCTCAATCCAAAACTTCACGGTTGCTCTGGCGCAAATGTTTGCGGAAGATGGAATCCGTGTGAATGCGGTTGCACCCGGCCCCATTTGGACGCCATTGATCCCCTCGACTTTGCCGGAAGACGCTGTACGCAATTTTGGTAAGCAATCTCCGATGAAAAGGCCCGGTCAGCCCGCCGAATTAGCCTCAGCCTATGTGATGCTTGCTGATCCGATGTCGAGCTACACCACCGGAGCAACAGTGGCTGTGACTGGCGGACAGCCGATGATGTAATCTCACTGGGAGCTTATTTTTGGCTATTTACTGAGGGACTGGACAGCTCAAATCGCCTTCTTCACATGAAAGATAATCAAGAAGCTGCTTGTTGCGGTCATTTGTTATCCTGGTCTTGCAATTGGCAATAATCATTGGCTCAATTGAACCGCCGCGAGCAGCGGATGATGAAAAAGCGCATTCTTCATCGCGGAATGTGAGCCATGCTCGCTGAGCTTTTTTCAAGAGCTCCAAAGCCGGTTGATCGTCAGAAAGGCGTTTTGCTATTTGTTTATAGGTCGCGTTCAGCGCCTGATCTGCAGCGGCATATTCGTCCGCGGCACATTGATTAAGCGCATTCTGTTCTTGAGCGTTTTCGCATGTCGCGCTGGCCATGCTCGGAAAAGTCATCACGAAAAAAGCCAGACCGGCCAAACGAACTTTCATCGCCGTCTCCTAGTTTATAGCGCAGTTCAGCATGGATCTAGGTTCCGGGCAACGCTAACAGAGGTAAATCTAGCTATGCAAACGCGAGGTTTTATGTATCGCTAGCAGAAATTGGCTTCTGGCCTCTTCGGGACACGCACCTTCCTCAATGACGTTAATGAACCTCTCAAGTGGCTTGAGCATATCTTCATTGGGTTCCCGCGGCCATTCTTCCAAGACGAAAGCTGCGGCCTCCATCACACTTCGGATGATGACGAGCTTTCCGGCTGAGTCCTGCACAATAATGGGCTTATCCCAATAATAATTCATCGCTTTTCCCTTCCCTTTGACAACTGCTGAAACCGGCAATCGTTCCGGTTTTGGCAAGATGATGGGGTTGGGAGGAGGTGGCGGAGCGGTAAAAATTCAGCAAAAAACGGGTTTGTTCGGAAATCGTGTTGAAAGCGCTACGCTTAGCGGTGCTTTCTCTCTGAGCTATCCCCAGTGTCGCTCCCAAGTGTCGTTAAGCGGAATTCACAGCTTGCGTTAAGAAAGCAAAATTGTGCTTTTCGAATGAAACGATCTTTGCAGGTCTTTAACTCTGGTCGGGCGCAGTTGCGGCACTATGTCTTCTATCAAAGCGATAAGGAGAGTTCCGATGCAACATAGAATTCATGAAAATATGGAAGTAATCGGCGCAGACGGTGTGCATGTTGGCACGGTTGACCGACTTGAAGGTAATCGTATTAAGCTTAAAAAATCAGATAATTCTGAAAGGCATAAAAATCATCATCACTATGTTGATCTTGGCTTGGTCGCAAGTATTGAAAGCGATGAGTGTGTAAGATTATCTGCAAATGCCGATGTGGCAATTACTCTTGAAGAAGAGTCGTCCGGACGGCCAGTCGATTTATGATTTATTTGGGAAGAAAAAGAAATGCGGTCCATATTATGAACCGCATTTTCTGAAACTACATGGCAGCAATACGCTCCATCTCCAGGCGCTGTTGGCGGAGGCGGGCGGTTTTCTTTTCTCGCTCCATACGTTCCGACGAAATAAGTTCGCGCGCGACGCGATCAGCGCGCTCCATCGGTGTTTCTCTTTTCTCGGTATTGTTGCTAGACATATAATATACTCCAAGTTTATTTATATATAATAGTTTTCTTAAAATATTTCAATAGTTTGGAGTAAAACTATTTTATGAAGAGGATTTCCGATGATGCAGATTTTATTGATAGGCGAGCAAAGACCTATCTAGTAAATATAATAATAATTTTAGAGTTGCTGGAGTGGTAAGTTAGTTATACGGAAATTTACTTTATTTTTACTTGAGATAATGTAAGTTATTCGCGCTAAATTACGTGTTCTTATTCTGAAGCCAAGTAAGCGTTAACATTTTCAAGGTGGCATCGCGCTTAGTCTTTAACGAGCTCTGGCCTGCTATCGAGATAGGTCAGCGTCATCCGACTTGGCTTCCGGGTCAAGGCGCGGTGGAACTCTGGTGTTGTCTTTATGGTTCGAAAATAGCGCTAGGGTAATCAGCGCGAATACCATGATGATAATCGCTACGTCGAATGCATATAACGCGCAGGCTATTCCGATTGCACCTGTCGCCCAAAGGCTTGCTGCGGTAGCGGTCCCTTTTACGGAAGAACTAAGCCGCAGGATCGCGCCACCTCCAATGAAACCCATTCCGGTGATCACACCTTCTATGATGCGAGCCAGCGCTTCGGGACTGTCGGTTATGATGCCTGCGGCGGCTTTAATGAAACCACAGCTTGCAACTGCTACCAGCGGGAATGTTCGTAAACCCGCGCTTCGCTCTTCGCGCTCTCGGTTCCATCCGATAGGAAGTGCTAAAATATAGGCGGCTGCCATGGCAATAATGTGCGGCCAGACGTTGAAATTGTCAGAATTTAAAGCCTCCTGAAGGGCTGATCGAAACTGATCCATCTGTCCCGCTCCCAATATTAGAGCAACGATAACGTCACCGGTGCATTTCCGTTCCTGACTAGAAACACCGCTCCATTGTGGGACTTCAAAAAAGCTTTACTGCTCAGGCGCGGCAGGCCACAAAGCAATGCGGATATTGTGCGCAAAGAAACGGGCCGATCAGCTGGAATTTATCAAGAGCGATTCCATCCCAGATGAATATCCCAGTGTAATAAATATGCGCGATATTGCTCACTGGTAAGCAAGGCTCACCATCGCCCAGTACTGATTTTTGGACTGAATGCCGTTGTCTATATTTATTCACTAAAACAAAAGGGGCAAAAACAGCATTTCTGTCGCGTTCAGACAAGAGCGCAAAACATTTGCACCTAAAATTGAATTAGGACGATTGATAGAACATTGTTTTAGTTGGAAGTTTGCTTGGAGGCCTCGCCCGGAATCGAACCGGGGTGCAAGGATTTGCAGTCCTCTGCGTAACCACTCCGCCACGAGGCCATCCGTGAGATGCGGCAAATCAATCTGCGCATCCTCTATGTGCTTTTCCATATTGATCGCCGGTCACTTCGTCAAGCCGTTAGCAACGTTTGACGCATTTTTATCTGGCTTTCTTACATCTATTGCTCATTCCCGTTTAGGATTGGGGAAAATCCCTGCCGACGAGCGCTAAATTAGGGATCAGGATCGCGATCAGAAGGCGTTTGAGTTTTCGAAAGATCACCTTTCGAGAATGTATAGCCTGTCTCGATAACGTTTACGCCGAACTTATTCCGCAGATGATCAATCGCAGTTTCAGCGACGGCGCGCTTGGTGGCTTGTGTATCAACCAAATCGGGTGGATCGGCACGATCCGCGGTCGAAAGCTCGGTTACACCAATACCCATTAAACGAAATTTTGTGCCGTCTAATTCCCGTTGCAAAAGCTGTAGGCCTGTGCGGAAAATTCGATCAGCTAATTGTGTCGGATCAGAGAGTTTTTGATTCCGGGTCCGTAGTCTGAAATCTTTGCTTTTGAGTTTAAGAACAATCGTGTGTCCAGCAATTTCACCCGCTTTAAGCCGTCTGGAAACCTTCTCGGATAGGGCCCGCAAAATAGGGATCAGCTCGCTAGCTTGTGAAAGATCGGTGTTGAAAGTCGTTTCGGCAGACACGCTTTTCATTGCGTGTTCGGGTTCGACAGTGCGAGTGTCTTGGCCGCGCGCCAAACGATAAAGCCGCTGGCCCATCGCGCCATACGCTCTCATAAGAGTGGCTTCATCCATGGTCTGTAACTGACCGATTGTACGAATTCCATCACTTGCCAATTTGGCATTAAAAGATTTGCCAACGCCCCAGATCATGCTCACCGGTTTATCTCGGAGGAATTCCAATGCTTCACTTTCGCCAATGACGGAATAACCACGCGGTTTGTCGAGGTCAGACGCGATTTTGGCTAGATATTTGCAATATGAAAGCCCGACGGAAATTGTAATTCCAATCTCGTCTTCCACCCGCTTGGCAAATCGCGCCATGATTATAGCGGGCGGATGCCCATGTAACCGTTCCGTACCTTGCAGATCCATAAATGCTTCATCAATGGAAACAGGCTCGACCAGAGGGGTGAGTTCTTGCATCAACCGCCTGACCTCTCGCCCCACGCGGGCATATTTTTCCATATCAGGCTTGATAATGACAGCCTGAGGGCAGGCTTCACGCGCTTTAAACATCGGCATAGCCGAACGAACCCCATGTATGCGCGCTAGGTAACATGCGGTGGATACAACGCCCCGTTTGCCACCTCCGATGATGAGTGGCTTATCGCGCAGTTCGGGATTGTCCCGCTTTTCAACAGAGGCATAAAATGCGTCGCAATCCACATGGACGAGGGCCAGAGAATAAAGTTCCTTATGGCGCAATAGGCGAGGGCTGCCGCAACGAGAGCAGCGCGGCTGGGAGTGAGATTTTTGCAAGGCGAGGCAATCGCGGCAAAAACCTTGTGTGGGTGTATTGGTGACAAAATTCGCAGCCATCTATTAGTTAATTCCGATGCCCTGACCCGTGAAGATAGAAGGAATATTCTATAGCATTAAAGCTCGTAATTGTTACCAGGCGCAACGTGTCCATTGGCTTGAACACTTGACATTAGTCACGATATCACCAACTCTCATCTTATGAGCAACCGTTTCACTTCCATATGTCATCGGGTTAAGCCGATCACGGGATAGCAGCCCTCGAGTCCTGCCAAGCGCCAAGGACTCCGGGGGAGGGTTGTTGCTTCTTTTGAAGCGAATTCTAGTAAAGCGCTTTCACCAAATTTCTATCAAACGCTTCAGTCCGGAATCGGTATGAAGGGCTCCTTTACATAACAGCAGTGAGCAATCGCTATGAGCGGAAAAAATCGCAAAAAGCCTAATATTGTAGTGAGTGAAACTGACTATGAGCGCCTCATGGGGTTGGCCGGTAGTGTGCCTGAAAAACAAGAGGACATCGCGGAAGAATTGATGTTGGAACTTGACCGAGCAAAGGTTGTTCCGGCGAAACGCGTCGCGGATAATGTCGTGCAGATGGGCTCTACCGTTGAATTCAAATCCAATGACGGTCAAGAGCGGCGCGTCACGCTGGTCTATCCCGGCGAGGCAGATATTGCTCAGGGCAAAATTTCCATTCTGACGCCGATCGGAACGGCGCTGATCGGATTGACACCGGGGCAATCGATTTCCTGGACTACTCGCGACGGCAGATTGCACGAGCTTAATGTGCTCAGTGTTTCAAAAGCGCCCGTTGAGACCGAGGCAGAAGCACCCGCGGCTAATGTGGTTCAATTCACAGCTAGGCGCTCGCCTGTTGTGGCCGATGATGAGAATGATCCCGGTCCAAGTGCTGCATGATACGCAAAGCCCGGCCAATAGCCGGGCTTTTATTTTGGTACTGCTCTGCAAGACGAGATAAGGTCAGAACTGTGGTGTGGAACCGCCAGGCAACAGAACGACCGCTCGTTCTACGGATGCAGGTTCTGTGCCGCTTTCCTCACAAAAACGCAGCAATGTCGGCTCATGGCCGAGAAAAAATTGTAACACCCCTGCCAAAAACCCAGGTTCTTGCGCGGCTGATCGAATTGATGCAGCCTCAATCCCGGTCAAAGCGAGAAAACGTGGCAGAAGATCCTTGTCTTGTGCGAGCCACGCCAATGCAGAAATAGCAAGATTTTCTGCTTCGGCCTGACTCATAGTATTTTTCATCGGCTTGGCTCCCTGTTCCGCTACGTCAAATTCGTGTTTACTGTTTTCGGAGTTTGACGACAATGGAATATTTGCCATTCGTAAATGAAATAGGCTTAAAGTAAAAATACATTAAGAAACGCCAGGGTGCGGAGAATAGGCCAGGAATATTCGATGACTAAAAGAGTGATGATCGTCGAGGACAACGAACTCAATATGAAGTTGTTTCGCGATCTTATCGAAGCCAGCGGGTATGAAACCATCCGGACGCGCAGCGGGCTTGAAGCGCTAGATCTAGCACGTGAGCATCATCCGGATCTAATCCTTATGGATATTCAGCTTCCGGAAGTATCGGGGCTGGAAGTTACCAAATGGCTCAAAGATGATGAAGAATTACGGCATATTCCGGTGATCGCTGTGACGGCATTTGCCATGAAAGGGGATGAGGAACGCATCAGGCAAGGCGGATGCGAAGCCTATATTTCTAAGCCAATTTCAGTGCCGCGCTTTATAGAGACAATAAAGTCATATCTCGGGGACGCCTGAGGTGGCAGGCCAATGAAGGGGGGAGTATGTCTGCACGGGTACTCGTAGTTGAAAGCATCGCCGCCAACGCTGAGCTTTTGGAAGCGCTTCTTTTGCAGCAATATTATGAGGTGCTTATCGCGAATCGCGGCTCTGACTCGATTGAACTGTGCCGCAGCGGACAGGTAGATATCCTCCTCCTTGAAGTTCAATTGCCCGATATGGACGGATTTGAAGTCTGTCGCCGTCTCAAAGACGATGCTGCGACGTCAAATATTCCGGTGATTATGCTCACCGCCTTTGAGCGGCCCGAAGATCGCATCAACGGTCTTGAGGCTGGAGCAGATGATTATTTCATTAAGCCAGTCAAAGATCGGGTATTATTATCGCGGATTAAAAGCCTTTCTCATTTCAAAACAGTGTCCGATGAGCTGTTCCGGCAGTCAGGAATAGGAGCCGATATTGAGGTAGAAAGACAGGTCGAGGCAAAGCTTTCTGCCCGACTTGGTGGCGGGGATGGTGCAGCCCGCCTGCTTGTCGTGGATGAAGATCAGGCGGCTGCTGCAAGATTATGCATGGTGTTGCGTGACGATTTCTTCGTCGATAGCTGCCACGAGCCGACGGAAGCCGTTTTAAAGGCACTTGAGAACGACTATGACACGATCATCATCTCAGCATCTTCCGCTCACGCGGATGTTTTGAAGTTTTGCGCGCAGTTACGAGCAATCGAAAAAACCCGACATATTCCCATAATTCTGGTCGTAGACGAAGATGAAGGTGCGGTGGTGGTCTCTGCGCTAGAACTGGGTGTTAACGATTATCTTATGCGTCCGATAGAAAAGCTTGAGCTGCACACGCGGCTTAGGACGCAGATTAAGCGTAAATGCTACAATGAGCTATTGCGCCAAAGTCTCCATCAAGCAGCAACAAGATCGGTGACTGATAGCCTGACCGGTCTCCATAATCGGCATTATTTGGAACGGCATATGTCGATTTTCCTTGCCCGAGCGGAAAACCGAAATCGGCCTCTTTCGGTCGTGATGTTCGACTTTGATCACTTTAAAACCGTCAATGAACAGTTTGGCCGTGACGCTGGTGACCAAGTTTTACGCGAATTTGCAGCGCGGCTGCGCAAAATTGTCCGTAATATGGATGTAATTTGCCGATATGGCGGGGAAGAATTTGTGATCGTTCTGCCTGATGCCTCGGCAGAGACAGGGGCGCTTGTTGCAGAGCGCGTGCGCAAAATGGTTGCCGAACAGCCCTTCCTGGTAGGCGCAGATCAACATGAAGCGCAAGTAACGATTAGTGCTGGGATCTCACAACTGCGTGTGAAAGACGATGATTGCGAAACCCTATTTGCACGTGCTGAAGCTGCAATGTTTAGAGCAAAAAGCAGCGGCAGAAACAGAGTTGTGTTATCGGCGGCCTAGACGCCGCAAAAGAAATTATACTTTCAAATAAAACGCCGTCACGAAACGAGACGGCGTTTTTATTTCTACCAGTCTTGGTAGGAAACGAATTATTTGATCTTCGTTTCCTTGAACTCGACATGCTTGCGCACAACCGGGTCGTATTTGGTTTTTGTCATTTTTTCCGTCATCGTGCGGCTGTTCTTCTTCGTTACGTAGAAGAAGCCGGTGTCAGCGGTCGACAAAAGCTTGATCTTGATCGTCGTAGCCTTGGCCATATCGAAATACCTGCTCTTTCATGATTAAACCGCTGCGAGTCCGGCGGTGAGCCAGAAGCGGAAATTCGGCGCGACACTTACGGATTGAGCAGAAAAAGTCAACCCTGCATCTTGTTTTGTACCAATCTAATCACCGCAAACAGCGCATAACCGGCAAAAAACATGCCTAAAGTGTAAGGAAAACCTTTTGGTCCCAATGCGTCCATACCAAGACCAACCATTTGCGGGCCTGCCAACATTCCAATTGCATAGCAGAAAACAAAGGCTGCATTGGCGGAAGCGAGCTCACGCCCAGTGAGTTGAGAGCCAAGATGTGCAAGCCCGACTGTGTAAAGTCCCGCAACGACACCACCCCATAAAAATAGAATGGTGGCTAGCAAATACCAGTTTTCCATCAAATAGGGGAGCGCGATCATACCGCACAAACCCGTTACCGCGCAGATGAGAAGCAATTTACGCCGGTCAGAGATTCGGTCACTGATGATTCCCAAAGGGATTTGCATGAACACATTGCCCAGGCCAATCATCGTGAGAAGTAATGCGGCATCGGCTTCAGGATAACCGACCCGTGCTCCAAAAACCGGGAATAGCGCAAAGCCCCCTGTTTCCACAGCGCCAAACACAAAAACTGCCATTGTTGCGGTGGGTACAGCAAATATGTAGTGCAGGAAAGGAACATGATCGCCTTCCTCAAAATCGGGGCTATCGCGCCATGCCAGCAGCACTGGGATGATTGCGAGTAAGATGATTCCAAAGCCCACATAGAAGGGCAGCGCGCCCGCACTTCCAATGACCGAAAAAAGCCATGGGCCGAGAGCAAAACCGAGGGAAAGCGATGTGGCATATATGCCTAATACCAGCCCGCGTCGGGATGGCGGAGCGGAGGCATTGATCCAATATTCTGACAGGACAAATAAGGCAGTTAATGCAAAATGCAAAACGACCCTTAATGCAAACCAGGCCCATATGGATTGCAGAAAATGAAAGCCGAGAAAGGCGACGCTCCCGATCAAAAGCATGATGACGATTGATCGTGTAACACCAAGCTTGGCAGCAATGGGAGCTGCCAGCGGGGCTGCGACGATAGATGCAAGCCCAGCCACGGCGGTATTTGCCCCGATCATGCTGGCCGAATGTCCACGGCTTTCCAGAAGCACACTCAATAGAGGTATGCCCAGGCCAATGGCGACGCCAACGGCGCTGATCGTGGCAATGGCTGCACCCAGTGAGCGCCAATGAAGTTGCTCTTCTGCCAGATCGCCTGGCTGGCATGGGGCAGAAATTTGCGCAGATTCGTTTTTAATATCCATTTTCGTTAAATCACTTCACGAACATAATGGCGGTGCCGCATAGTAAATTCGATTACCGGTATGGTGGCCGGAAGTTCCGCCTTGTAATCACTCAGCAGTGCTTTTGCTTCACGAAATATTGCTTGCGTGATGCGGGCGAGGTCCAGCCTTTTCAGTTCGTCCATAGTCACCCAATTTAAATCCTCAAGTTCGCCGCTTGGAACGATTTTCTGCGTCTCCAAGTCCGGAACCTGATCGCGAAACGCAATGAAGAACCGTGTATCAAACCGGCGTATATGCCCGGGCGGCGTAATCGCACGAGCGAAATAACGCAAGTCACCCAGTGCAGGCAACATGCCTTCACGCAGGAAGGAGCACCAATCCTCATGATTTGGCAATATTATGTTTTTTGATGTCGTTCGTGCGACGCGCAACCCAGTTTCTTCAAAAGTTTCGCGAATTGCCGATAATCCAAGAGCGCGGGCTCGTCCGACACTGGCTTTTGATCCCATACCAGCCAGCAGTTTTTTAATATCCTGCGCAGGCAATTCACTTGCGGAGATTATATTTTTATCGGCCGGATCGGTTCTGCCACCGGGAAAGACATATTTTCCGGGCATAAATGCAAGACTGTGATGTCGGCGTCCCATCAACACGCGCAAGGATGGTCCGTCTCTATCAATCAGCAAGAGTGAAGCGGCATCGCGCGGTCGCAACACCGGTCTGCGCGTAGATGGTTCAGATTGCGTCAATGTCACTGAACTTTACCGCGTCAGGTGACGTCGCCGTAATCCCCGTCACGATGGCCACCAAAGCCGTGCATGAATAGTGCCCATTGCAGGCCAATTGTTGCACCTTTAATTGGCTGTAGCAAAAGAAGTGACAGCAATACCGTTATCGGCACCCAGATCAGCATATGCAACCACAGCGGGATATCGACCGCGCCTTCCAAGACCATACATCCTGCAATGACAAAATGGCCGATGATCACAATCGTGAGATAGGCGGGAAGATCGTCTGCCCTTTGGGCAGTATAGCTTTCATTACAGACAGAGCAATGATCGACAGGCTTAACAAAAGAGCGAAAAAGTTTTCCTTCGCCGCAATTGGGGCAACGACATCGGAAGCCCCGGCGCATTGCCAGCCCAAGCTGGCGGGAGGGTTGCTCTGTTTTGTTGGCTTCACCACCAAAGACCTGAACTTGGCTTTCTGCAGTACGGGCTTCCAGCATGCTCATCTACGATCTCTCTTTTTATTGCGGGATGCTCCCGCGCTTTGGAATTTGCGACCACGCAATCCCCGTCGAGCCTTATGAAAAGACTGGTTCGATCTGGGGAGGGAATGTGGCTCGGATACCATTTCAAAACGCAGCGCCCCTGCAACGGGCAGAGCTTCGACGAGCTTGACGGTCACCGTATCCCCTAAACGGAAACCCTTGCCGCTTCTTTCTCCGGCAATTGCATGGTTTGCTTCATCATATAAATAGTATTCATCACCCAAAGTTGAAATGGGCACCAGCCCATCTGCGCCATATGTCGCAAGCGATACAAAGAGACCGGCTCGGGTCACGCCAGTGATACGGCCCTCAAACTCGTCACCAAGATGGGCTGCCAGATAATGCGCGATCAGTCGATCCACCGTTTCTCGCTCGGCGAGCATAGCGCGGCGCTCGGTGGCGGAAATGAGCGCGGCAGTTTCGGCAAGTTGTGCCTCTTCGCTGCTGGTCAGTCCGCCTTCGCCCAGTTTCAATGCCTTGATCAAAGCCCGATGGACTGTGAGGTCGGCATAGCGCCGAATGGGAGAGGTGAAATGTGCATAATGCTGCAAGTTCAACCCGAAATGTCCGATATTATCGGGATTATATTCAGCCTGACTTTGGGTGCGCAGAACCACTTGGTTGACCAGTTCCTCATGATCGGTGTCAGCCACTGCATCCAATATCCGATTGAACTGACGAGGCCGTAATTTGGCTCCTTTGGCGAGATTAAGATCAAGCGTGCGCAAAAACTCGCGTAATGTTTCCTGCTTGGCTAGAGCAGGCGCATCATGGATACGATAAATCAGCGGTTGGTGGCGTGATCCAAGCGTTTCAGCCGCACACACATTCGCTTGAATCATAAATTCTTCGATCAACTTATGGGCATCCAGCCTTTCAGGCACAATCACCTTGTCGACCTTGCCTTCGGCATCCAGAAGAATTTTCTTCTCCGGTAGATCAAGTTCCAATGGCTCACGCGCATCACGTCCGCGCTTTAATACCGCATATGCATTCCACAAGGGTTTGAGAATCGTATCCAATATTGGAGCGGTTTTCTCATCAGGCGCACCATCAATTGCAGTCTGTGCCTGATCATAGGCAAGTTTTGCCGCAGATCGCATCATGATACGATGGAAGCGATGCGATTTCTTTTTGCCTTGTGCGTCAAATATCATCCGAACCGCAAGCGCCGGACGGTCTTCAAATTCACGCAAGGAACAGAGATCGTTAGAAATCCGTTCGGGCAGCATTGGCACGACGCGATCTGGGAAATAAACGGAATTGCCGCGATTTAATGCTTCGCGATCGAGTGCCGAACCGGGCCGTATATAAGCGGCAACATCGGCGATGGCGACAATTACAATCTGGCC
The DNA here is from genome assembly GCF_003259955.1 of Falsochrobactrum ovis. Lineage (GTDB taxonomy): Bacteria > Pseudomonadota > Alphaproteobacteria > Rhizobiales > Rhizobiaceae > Brucella > Brucella ovis_A. The sequence goes on along the minus strand of NZ_QLMK01000013.1, from coordinate 15,968 downwards.
ACCGGGGTTTGCCGGGTCTGTGTCAGCTTCGGCATAAACCGCATCATCATGGTCTTTTGCGTCTGCAGGATCGATGGTCGCAAGCGGAATTTCACGCCAGTCTTCCCGATCATCCATGGTGGCTGGAGGAGCAGATTCAGCTTCCTCAATCACGGCCGCGGGGAAAATATGCGGAATTTCATGCTCGTGGATCGCAATCATGGACAGCGCTTTTTCGCTGTCGATCGACCCGACAACCTGAAGGACTTTACCGTGGGGCAGGCCATAGCGGCGGGATGAAGTCAGTTCTACTTCAACCAGATCGCCGCTTTCAGCATTCTGGAGGGCGGATGAATCAAGCTGCACTTCAGGCTGTTTGCGATTGACAGGTTCAAGCCGCCATTCGCCATTTGAAAGCTTGCGCAGCACGCCGAGAACCGTATTGCTCGCATGATCAAGGATTTTGACCACACGTGCCGAATAATCGGGCCCGCCCTGCTCTTTATTGCGGATGATCTTTGCCAGAACCTTATCGCCAACACCTGCCGCTGGTCCGTTTTGCGATTTGTTTGACCGCATACGCCGGATCATAACAACCGGCGGAGTGCCATAACTTTCCTCATCCCATTCAACCGGACGCGCTAGAAGGCCACCTTCCTTGTCGCGACCAGTAATGCTCAGCACCGTTATTGGTGGCAGAGTGCCGGGGCGTGAAAGCTTGCGGGCGCGCTTTTCGACAAGACCTTCATCGGCAAGTTCTCGCAGCAGATCTTTCAGCAGAACTCTGGAGCCTCCCTTGATATTGAACGCTTTTGCGAGCTCTCTTTTGCCTGCCCGGTCAGGATTTTCCTCAATAAATTTGAGGATTTCTTCCTTGCTGGGCATAAATTGCTGCGTATTGCCAGAAGCTGTTTTCGATTTTGCTGAGGCTGCACGCCGTTCGGTCCTTGCGGACCGCCCGGTGTCGGAATTTGGGATACGGCGTGCCAAATTATTACTCCTCTGCGACCTTGCTCTTGGCCTTTGCGGCCGGTTTCTTAGCCGGTGCTTTTTTCGTCGCCTTCTTTTCACCACTGGCCGCTTTGGCGGCTGTTTTACGTGCCGGGGCTTTTTTAGTCTTGGTATTCGCGGCCTTTTCCGTAATCAATGCGAGCGCTTCTTCGAATGTCACACTTGCCGGATCTTTGCCCTTTGGCAAGGTCGCATTCACTTTGCCCCAATTTACATAAGGTCCATAACGCCCGTCACGGACCGTAATTGCTCCGCCGTCTGGATGGTCACCCAACGTTGCCAGTGCTGCTGGTGCTGCACGTCCACGGCCAGGGCCTTTGGACTGCTTATCAGCAAGAGCGGCCACGGCCCGATTGATACCGACTGAAAAAACTTCGTCAGCACTTTCCAGATTGGCAAAGGTGCCATCATGGCTAACATAGGGTCCATAACGTCCAATGGAAGCAGTGATCATTTTTCCTGTTTCAGGATGTTGCCCCACATCGCGCGGTAGCGAAAGAAGCGCCAAAGCTTTCTCATAGTCAATCGTGTCTGGCGTCCAGCCTTTGGGCAGGCTCGCCCGTTTGGCTTCCTTGCCTTCACCGCGTTGCACATAAGGGCCAAAACGCCCGGTCCGCAGAGTGATATCTTCTTCGGTAAAGGGATCTTTCCCCAAGTTTTTTGGCTCGTCGGAAGCCGCTGCTTCACCATTGCTATCGCCGCCAAGCTGACGGGTGAATTTGCATTCTGGATAGTTAGAACAGCCGACAAAGGCGCCATAACGGCCAAGTTTCAATGACAACTGGCCGTTGCCACAGGCCGGACAGGAGCGTGGATCGCTTCCATCTCCCCGGTCAGGGAAAGCCAAAGACGCGAGTTCTTCATTGAGGGCATCAAGAACATTAGTGACCCGCAATTCCTTGATATCTTCAACAGAGCCTGAGAAATCGCGCCAAAAATCACGCAATACGTCTTTCCAGGACAGCTTGCCATCCGAAATAAGGTCTAGCTTTTCTTCGAGCGCGGCAGTGAAATCATATTCCACGTAGCGTCTAAAGAAGCTTTCGAGGAAAGAAATGACCAACCGCCCCTTTGGCTCGGGAGACAGCCTACGCTTTTCAATCGTGACATATTCACGGTCGCGAAGGGTGGCGAGCGTCGCGGCATAGGTTGAAGGACGGCCAATGCCCAGCTCTTCCATTTTTTTGATCAGCGAGGCTTCGGAATAACGCGGAGGTGGTTCGGTCGAATGCTGCGTAGCATCAATTTTTTCACGCGTTAGCGCTTCGCCCTGACGGATTTCCGGCAGTTTTGCGCTGTCTTCGTCCTCATCTTCCTCTTCGCGATGGTCCATATAGGCCGCAAGGAAACCGTCAAACTTGGTCACCGAGCCATTGGCACGCAGCATGGCAGACTTATCGCCATTGAGCGCCTCAATATCAACTGTGGTGCGTTCAATGTCAGCGGCCTGCATCTGGCTAGCAATGGCGCGTTTCCAGATCAGCTCGTAAAGCCGTGCCTGGTCTTCATCGAGATAACGACGCATCTCTTTGGGATGACGTGAAAAGTCGGTCGGGCGGATTGCTTCGTGCGCTTCCTGCGCGTTCTTGGCTTTGCTCGAATAGAAACGCGGTTTTTCCGGCACATATTTCGTGCCGAAATTATTTCCGATCGCGCTGCGTGCGGCCTGAATGGCTTCTGAAGCCATTTGGACACCATCAGTACGCATATAGGTGATCAGACCTGCGGTTTCTCCGCCAATATCGACACCTTCGTAAAGCCGCTGTGCGACCTGCATGGTGCGTGAAGCAGAAAAGCCCAGTTGTCCTGAAGCAGCCTGTTGCAGCGTAGAAGTGGTAAAGGGCGGTCCGGGATTACGCTTGGTTGGCTTGGCTTCAACGGAAGCCACGTTAAAGCTTGCTCCTTCCAGCATGGAACGAATAGAATTTGCCTGTTCAGCGTTTTTTATGTCGAGCTTACCTAGCCTCTTTCCGTCCAGAACGGTAAGGCGCGCCATAAAGCCGTCGTTGCGCGGTGTTTTGAGCTGAGCTGCGATATTCCAATATTCTTCACGAATAAAACGCTCAATTTCCGACTCGCGATCACAAACCAGACGCAATGCGACCGATTGCACGCGCCCAGCCGAGCGAGCCCCAGGCAGTTTGCGCCAAAGAACGGGCGACAGTGTGAAGCCAACGAGATAATCGAGCGCACGGCGAGCGAGATAGGCATCCACCAATGGCTCATCAATGTCGCGCGGATTGGCAATAGCATCAAGAACTGCCTTTTTGGTGATCGCGTTAAAAGCGACCCGCTTAACAGTCTTTCCCCTGAGGGCTTTCTTTTGATTGAGAACTTCCAGCACATGCCATGAAATGGCTTCCCCTTCGCGATCAGGGTCAGTTGCCAGAAACAGGTTGTCGCTGTCTTTCAGCGCTTTAATAATATCGGCAAGCCGTTTGGAAGAACTGCTGTCTACTTCCCACGACATGGCAAAATCTTCATCAGGCCGCACGGAACCATCCTTTGCCGGAAGATCCCGCACGTGGCCAAATGAGGCTAGGACCTTATAGTCGGAGCCTAGATATTTGTTGATAGTCTTGGCCTTGGCAGGCGATTCGACAATGACGACGTTCATTCAAGCGATCCAATTAACGACCTGGCCGGGCAAAAAATGCTTTGTCGGCGCGATGATATGACCTCCCACATGAACAGCGAGCGCGGTTTGGTCAAGAGTGAGACTATAAAATTCGCGCAATTACAATCAAAGGTTGATTTAAATAGGCTTGTCGCCGTAAAGTGGTCTGCGGTTGCAGTGACCTCGTTTTTTGTTCGGAAGATCGTAATTTTTCAAGGGAAGCCTGTATTCGGTTTCTGTTCTATGTATGTTTTGATTGCACGCAAGTCCGATTCCGATTCTTAGTTTTTGAAAAACGTTATGAAACGACGTTGCTCGGGGGGGCATAATGGATCAAAGGCAGGCAACTAAAGCTGAAACGCTAGCATATATTGAAGCAATGTTACGAGAATTACTTAAACTTGCGAGAACAACCGATAAACATTTGCTTATTTATATGCTTGATATGGCCCTACAAGAGGCGCGAGAAAGTCAAAAAATACAACCAGGGGGGTGCTAATACTTTAAACAAGCGAAGAAACAGGGTTAAGTTCTTCGCTTGGCACGAGCGCAACTTGGTTTCCAGGATAGCGGATAATGCGACCTGCAAGATCAAGCTCAAGCAGAATGAGTTGAACAGCATCCGGATCTAAACCCGTAAATCTAACAAGTGAGTCGATATCGATAGGGGTAATACCCAGTGCATCGACCAATCGATTGCGATCATTATCAGTTGTCGGCACTTTGAGCGGTGCCGGATCTTCGTCAAGTTGAGTGAACGATGCTGGCGGTGCATCCTCCAGATCAAGCTCGCCGGTTGGCATCCAGGGCGCGAGGCCTTCAATTACATCGTCAACCTGGGTTACAAGGGTAGCGCCCTGTTTGAGCAAGGAATTGGTTCCACGGGCACGCGGGTCGAGTGGTGAGCCAGGGACAGCGAATACTGTGCGGCCCATTTCGCCTGCCATCCGTGCACTAATGAGCGACCCGGATCGTTCGGCAGCTTCGATGACAATCAAGCCGAGCGACAAACCTGCAATAATGCGATTGCGGCGCGGGAAGTCCCGTGCGCGCGGTTCAGCTCCCATTGGCATTTCGGTGATCAATGCCCCGCCATGTTCTGGGATAGCGCGATAAATGGGCAGGTTTTCTGCAGGATAGGGACGGTCCAACCCGCCGGCAAGTACTGCAACTGTTCCGCTGGCCATGCTGGCTTTATGAGCAGCCGCGTCAATGCCGCGAGCAAGGCCCGATATGACTGCAAATCCGGCATCGCCGAGATCTTGCGCCAGCCGTTCGGTAAAGCGGGCACCGGCGACGGAAGCATTTCTTGATCCGACAATAGCAACCGGCGGTTTGCGAAAGACCCGTGTGTCACCCTTGACGATGACAAGTGGTGGTGGAAATTCGCAATTCTTGAGCTGTTGCGGATAATCCGGCTCGCCCATGCCAATCAGCTGGGTGCCATTGCGGTAAATTGCTTCTATTTCACGCTCAGCATCTTCCACGGACATGATGCGAAGTGGGCGCGCACTGCCGCCACGAATATTAAGTTCTGGCAAGCGTTCAATCGCATTGGCCGCCGACCCGCAGAAAAGAACCAAATCACGAAAGGTGGCAGCACCAATATTATCGGTACGTATAAGGCGCAGCCAGTTGAGCCGCTGATTATCAGAGAGACGAATTCCAGATCGAAAATTCGTCTTCTCTTTCATCCCTTAGCTCCGATTTTGCTTTCGCTTCCATCAAGTAATCGCGAAATATTGGCTCGATGCGTGATAAAAATAATAATAGTTAACAGCGCCATCAGTGCGGCATCAACCGTATCTCCCCGCGCATAAAGTGCAATAGGAGTTATGAGGCTGGCGATCATGGCCGATAGGGAAGAATAGCGCGTCAATAGAGCGGTTATGATCCATGCGGCAGCAAATACCAGTGCACCCTGCCAAGCAAGCCCCAGCAAAATGCCCAGATAAGTTGCAACGCCTTTACCGCCTTTAAATCCAATCCATACGGGAAAGAGATGGCCGATAAATGCACCCAAACCTGCTGCAATGGCTGCATATTCACCATAACGAGCAGCGATCAAAACGGCGGCTGTGCCTTTGAGAACATCAAGCAGAAGCGTTGCAGCGGCCAGCTTTTTATTGCCAGTCCGCAGCACATTGGTGGCACCAATATTACCCGATCCAATGGAGCGCACATCGCCAAGACCTGCATATCGGGTCAGGATAAGTCCAAAAGGGATTGAGCCTAGAATATAGCCAAAAAGCAGCGAGGCAAAGCCGAGCAAACTGAACAGACCTGTTTCGGCCATATTATTCCCCTTTGTTTATTCAGCCGAATAGACGATTTTGCCCGCGACTATAGTGTGCTGAACCCGCCCTTGGAAGCGCGCACCTTCAAAGCAACTATTTTTTGAACGAGAATGCAAATCTTGTTCGCGAACAACCCAAGGCTCATCCAGATCAACAATGACAAGATCAGCGCTTGCGCCTGCTTGCAAAGTGCCCGCATCAAGTCCGAATATTTTTGCCGGTGCAGTTGAAAGCACTTCTACCAAACGCAGTAACGGAATGCTGTCATTATGATAGAGACGAAGTGCTGCCGCCAGCAATGTTTCAAGCCCGATCGCGCCTGCTTCAGCATCGGCAAAGGGTAGGCGTTTTGTGTCTACATCCTGTGGATCATGAGCGGAGACGACTATATCAATCGTGCCGTTTTTCACCGCTTCCACCATGGCTAGACGGTCTTCTTCCTGGCGCAAGGGTGGTGACAGGCGGAAGAAGGTGCGGAATTCGCCAATGTCGTTTTCATTGAGCGAGAGATGATTAATCGAAACACCTGCCGTCACTTTTGCGCCCAAGTCTTTTGCTCGACGCATCGCTTCTGCAGACATAGCGCATGAAATTTGTGCAGCATGGTACCGACTTTTTGTGAGCGCTGCTAAACGTAGATCGCGTTCAAGCGGAATCACTTCTGCTTCGCGAGGCGTGCCCGAAAGGCCGAGCCAGCTGGCAAAAAGCCCTTCATTCATCACGCCATTAGCACCCAGATAAGGGTCCCGAGTTTCGCAAGCGAGAACCACATCAAAATCGCGAGCATAGGTTAATGCGCGTCGCATCAATTGCGTATTGGCAATGGTGTTGCGGCCTTCAGTAAAACCAACCGCGCCAGCATCTCGCAATAGTCCAATTTCGGTCAACTCTTCACCAAGTAATCCCTTGGTAATGGCTGCTGCCGGGTGAATATTAACCACTGCCGTGTCCCGCGCGGTGCGTTTTACGAATTCCACCAGCGCAACATCGTCGATTACCGGATTGGTATCGGGCATCATGATAAGCGACGTAACGCCGCCGGCCGCCGCAGCCCGACTGGCCGAGGCAATTGTTTCACGGTGCTCATTGCCAGGTTCGCCAATAAAGACGCGTGCATCTACCAGCCCCGGCAAGATCGCTAGGCCGTTGAGATCAATGATCTGAGCATCTTCGGGCGCCCCTTGATTGTGAGCTTCCGCTCCGCTTGCGACGATTTTTCCGTCTGCAATCAGCAGGCTGCCAATTTCATCAATTCCGCGAGATGGATCGATAATACGGGCGTTTTCAAATAATGTGGAACTCATGCCCGGTCTCCCTCGCTGATTGCATCGCGGCGCGGATCAAGCAATGCTTCCATCACCGCCATACGCACCGCCACGCCCATTTCAACTTGCTGCTGGATGACGCTTTGCGCACCATCGGCAACGTCAGAAGCGATTTCAACACTGCGATTCATTGGTCCCGGATGCATCACCAGCGCATCTGGCTTGGCATGTTTGAGTTTTTCGTTGTCGAGGCCATAGAAGCGGAAATATTCACGCACTGAAGGCACAAAAGAACCGGCCATGCGCTCACGTTGCAAACGCAGCATCATGACGACATCTGCGTCTTTTAGGCCTTCTTCCATATTGTTATAAACTTCAACACTCATATCAGCGATACCCGCCGGCAGCAGTGTGGAAGGTGCAACAACCCTCACGCGGGCGCCCAAAGCGTTGAGCAGCAAAATATTGGAGCGCGCCACGCGCGAATGCAGCACATCACCGCAAATGGCAATGATGAGATTTTCGATCTGCCCTTTGGCACGACGAATAGTCAACGCATCAAGCAGGGCTTGAGTTGGATGTTCATGTGCACCATCGCCCGCATTGACAACTGAGCAGCCGACCTTTTGCGCAAGCAGCGCTGCGGCACCGGCAGAAGCATGGCGAATGACCAGAATATCCGGCTGCATGGCGTTGAGTGTCATCGCAGTATCGATGAGTGTTTCGCCTTTTTTGACCGATGAATTGCCAACAGACATATTCATCACGTCAGCGCCTAGCCGTTTGCCAGCCAGTTCGAACGAAGATTGCGTCCGGGTCGATGCTTCAAAAAACAGGTTGATTTGCGTGCGACCGCGCAGCACAGACTTCTTTTTCTCAAACTGCCGTGAGACAGCGACTTCCTGATCTGCAAGATCAAGCAAGCAAAGAATGTCCAGAGGCGATAGCCCCTTAATGCCAAGCAGGTGGCGATGAGGGAAGAGCGGAGAGGCCGGTTGTGTTATCATGGCAAGTCATCCGTATAAGGTGGGGAATGCGGCACCGCAACCGTCCTTATAGTGGCTTGTGCAGATTCCAAAAGGAAAACCTGTATTTCACGCACAGAAACCTGATGCATGAGGGAAATTTAAGGAATTAACTGGCAAGAGTCACAAGAATCGAGTCAAACCAACGGACAAGCCTGTGAAAACGCATGAAATCACCAACCAGCCCCCGCTTATGGCGGGTAATAATGCTTATCTGGGCGACCCGCTTCTGATGCAGCTCGCAGCGCGATTCCCCAAAGAGCTTCATACTGAACTAGAACAGACCGGGCGTTTTGTTCTGTCAGCTGAGGCTCAGGAATTTGCGCGACTGGCAAATACGGAAATACCCAAACTGCGCACCCATGACCGGCAAGGTCGCAGGACAGATCTGGTCGATTATCATCCCGCCTATCATGCGCTGATGCGTCGTTCGAGCGCGCAAGGGTTGCATTCCTCAATCTGGGAAGCCAATCCGCTTGAAACGGGTCGACGGCATCAGACACGTGCAACGCGGTTTTATTTGGCCGCCCAGCTGGAGGCAGGCCATCTTTGCCCGCTCACCATGACCAGCGCGTCTCTGGCCGCGCTAATGGCTTCTCCTGATCTCTATGAAAAATGGTTGCCGCATATTCTGTCGCGCAAATATGATTCCTCGCAAAAGCCCGCTTTGAGCAAACAAGGCATCACCATTGGCATGGGAATGACAGAAAAGCAGGCGGGTACTGATCTGCGCGCCATTACAACCAGAGCCACGCGCAATGACGATAGAAGTTATAACATAACGGGTCATAAATGGTTCCTATCTGCGCCAATGTCCGATGCTTTTTTGGTGCTGGCACAGGCCGATGAGGGTCTTTCCTGCTTTTTCCTGCCACGCTTGCAGCAAGATGGCACGGGCAATGGTTTTATGTTTCAGCGTTTGAAAGACAAGCTGGGCAACCGATCCAATGCTTCGGCCGAAGTCGAATTTGATCAGGCAAATGGATATATGGTCGGAAATCCCGGCGAGGGCGTGAAGACCATCATGGATATGGTGACGCTGACGCGGCTCGATTGTGCGGTTGCTTCCGCTGGTCTGATGCGTTCTGGCCTGGCGGAAGCTGTTCATCATGCGCGCCATCGGCAGGTCTTTGGAGAAACGCTGATTGATCAGCCTTTGATGAACCGTGTTTTCGCCGATATGGCGCTCGATGTTGCCGCCGCCACTGCACTTTCTATGCGGCTTGCGCGTGCTTTTGATATGGCCGCAACCGATCGTGCGGAAGCGGCTTTTGCCCGCTGCATGACACCGGTGGTGAAATATTGGGTCTGCAAGATTGCACCGGCGCTGCTTTATGAAGCGATGGAATGCCTTGGCGGCAATGGATATATTGAAGATGGCAATTTGGCGCGGGCCTATCGCGAGGCACCAGTTAACGCGATCTGGGAAGGCTCGGGCAATGTGATGGCGCTCGATGTGGTGCGTGTACTTTCGCGCGGTCCGGCACTTTTTGACGAAGTGCTTGATTGGATCAGTGGACAGCTTGGCGTGCGCGGGCAGGGGACTATAGATGTGCTACATGCGGCATTACATTTGACGCAAAGTGATCCCGGCGTAGCGCGGCTTTTGACTGAGCAACTGGCCTTTGCGGCGGCGGCTGCCGAATTGCGAAATCTTGGGGCTGACGATATTGCCGATGCGTTTATCGACACGCGTCTGGGTGGGCAATGGCGCACCACTTATGGTATGTTGGATGCACGCCACAATGCAGTAAAGCTGCTGGATCTGCTTTATCCCGCGTCATAATCATCGTTGTTGTCGTTGTTTCGGCTGAGCGCATGAATGCGGTCGAGCGCGCCTTGTAGGATGAAAGCGGCAGCGGCCGAATCAATGCGTTCGGCGCGTTTGCCGCGTGAGACATCCATGCCAAGTAGGGCCCTTTCAGCGGCAACGGTTGAAAGTCGCTCGTCCCAAAAGACAAACGGGATGTCGGTCAATGGCTGCATTGTACGCACAAATGCCCGTGTGGCCTGTACACGCGGCCCAGCACTGCCATCCATATTCATCGGCAGACCAATGATGATGGCACCTACATTATCAGCCTGAAGCGCTTTTAAAAGCACTTGCGCATCAATTGTAAATTTTACCCGCTTGATGACAGGGCGGGGATTGGCAAAGGAAAGGCTAAGATCGGATACGGCAACGCCGATTGTCTTGGTGCCAAGATCCAGTCCAGCGACGGTCTGGCCGGGTTGCAGGATGGTTGCAACATTTTCAATTTCGATAACGGCCATTATTTCCCTTGTCGCAGTGGCGGTTTAAAAATCTATCTGACTTGTCTAAAACTCTCCGGGCGTCATATCTGGTCCGGGAATAAAAATCGAGGTCAAAGGAGAACCCTTATGAAAATCACCTGGCTTGGTCATTCTGCATTTCGCATTGAAATAGCAAGCGCCACTATCCTGATCGATCCTTTTCTTAACGGCAATCCGGGCGCTAAGGGCATTGATTTTGCGCAAGCCACGCAAGGCGCAACCCATATTGCCCTGACCCACGGCCATGGTGATCATGTCGGTGATACGGTGGCAATCGCCAAAGAACATGGCGCGACTGTTATCGCCAATGCTGATCTTGCTAGCTGGCTGGGCAGTCAGGGAGTTGAAAAACTTGATCCCGGTAATACGGGCGGAACCATTGCGCATGATGGCTTCACGGTCACTTTCGTCAATGCGCTGCATTCATCGGCAATATTGACCGAAAATGGCGTATCGCAAGCGCTGGGCAATCCAAATGGTTTGGTGTTTCACTTTGACGACGCACCGACGCTTTATCATATGGGGGACACAGATATTTTTTCCGATATGGCGCTGATCAATGAATTGCATCAGCCAGAAATCGGTATTGTGCCAATTGGTGATCGCTTTACCATGGGCGGTGCAGTGGCCGCGCTAGCCTGTCAGCGTTTCTTTAATTTCAAAACCGTGCTTCCATGTCATTATGGCTCGTTCCCGATTATCGACCAGACGGCAGAACATTTCATAGCCGGCATGGCAGATCAGACGAAAACGAAAGTTCTGGCCGATCCAGCCGGTACTGTTCACAGTTTCTAATTGGATTTTGAAGCGCAAGAAATGTTGCGCTTCAATCATCGCACCGTTATAGCCGGTATTGAGAACCAAAAGGGTGGCAATCGCCGCCCCTTTCAAGCATTTGCGGAGAACAGAATGCCCGTCGATATTTCCACCGTGAAGCGCGTTGCCAGTCTTGCGCGTATCGCCGTTAACGACGAAGCTGCCGAACGTATGACCGGTGAACTCAATGCTATTCTGGGCTTGGTTGAGCAATTGAACGAAGTGGATGTTGAGGGCGTGGAGCCCATGACATCTGTTGCGGCAATGAAAATGCGCCTACGTGAAGACGTGGTAAATGATGGCAATATTGCTGATGCCGTTGTCGCCAATGCTCCGGTTTCAGAAGAAAATTTCTTCGTGGTGCCGAAGGTCGTTGAATAAGACTTTCTGAACCCGCACCAAACAACGCCTTCTGAGGCGTACTGACAGGATTTTATGATGAGCGAACTGACCGCACTGACTATTGCCGAAGCGCGCGATAAGCTGAAGACCAAAGCCATCACCGCGACCGAACTGACCGAAGCCTATCTGGGCGCGATTGAAGCTGCCAATGGTGCTCTTAATGCCTATGTTGCCGTTACGCCCGATCAGGCGCGTGAAATGGCTAAGGCTTCCGATGCCCGTATTGCGAGCGGCGAGGCGGGAGCGTTAGAAGGTATACCGCTGGGTGTTAAGGACTTATTCGCCACCAGGGGCGTTCACACGCAGGCCTGCTCACATATTCTCGATGGTTTTAAGCCTGAATATGAATCAACCGTCACAGCCAATCTTTGGGCTGATGGCGCTGTTATGTTGGGTAAACTCAATATGGATGAATTCGCGATGGGTTCATCCAATGAAAGCTCCTATTATGGCCCGGTAAAAAACCCTTGGCGCGCCGAAGGTTCCACTGCTGATCTCGTGCCAGGCGGATCATCGGGCGGTTCGGCAGCGGCTGTTGCGGCGCATCTTTGCGCAGGCGCTACCGCGACCGATACGGGCGGCTCGATCCGCCAGCCCGCAGCATTCACCGGCACGGTTGGTATTAAACCCACTTATGGCCGGGTATCGCGCTGGGGCATTATTGCTTATGCTTCCTCACTTGATCAGGCGGGTCCGATTGCACGCGATGTCCGTGATGCGGCAATCTTGCTCAAATCTATGGCATCGCTTGATCTAAAAGATACAACCTCGGCTGATCTTCCTGTGCCTGATTATGAAGCCGCTATCGGCAAATCGGTGAAAGGCATGAAGATCGGTATTCCGAAAGAATATCGCCTTGAGGGAATGCCTGCGGAAGTCGAAGAACTTTGGCAAAAGGGCATTCAATATCTCAAAGATGCTGGCGCTGAGATTGTTGATATTTCGCTGCCGCATACAAAATATGCGCTTGGCGCTTATTATATTATCTCGCCTGCGGAAGCTTCGTCCAACCTCGCGCGTTATGATGGCGTGCGTTATGGTTTGCGCGTTCCGGGCAAAGATATTGCCGATATGTATGAGCAGACCCGCGCTGCGGGCTTTGGTCAGGAAGTTAAGCGTCGGGTTATGATCGGCACCTATGTGCTTTCAGCCGGATATTACGATGCCTATTATGTACGCGCTCAAAAAGTGCGCACGCTGATCAAGAAAGATTTTGATGACGTCTATGCGCAAGGGGTTCAAGCTATCCTGACCCCGACGACGCCTTCTGCAGCTTTCGGACTGGGCGATGAAGAACTCGCCAAAGATCCGGTCAAAATGTACCTCAATGACATATTCACCGTGACTGTGAATATGGCAGGGCTTCCTGCTATTACGGTCCCCGCGGGCGTTAATAATGAAGGATTGCCGCTTGGTCTGCAGTTGATCGGACGACCTTTCGAGGAAGAAACTTTGTTTCAAACTGCGAGCATTATCGAAAAGGCCGCTGGTCGTTTTATCCCGAAAAAATGGTGGTAAAAGACGGTTAGTCCAATAATTAAAACCCGGAAATCAGCGTTGATTTCCGGGTTTTTTCATGAGGGATAGTGTAGAAAACCTGTTAACGTGCCGCCAAGACGCCAGCGATCAAGCCAGTTGCACCTGCTATAAGTAGATATTGGTTATCCACCTTCACCCAATGCTGGCCACGACCGGGCTTGCGAAGGCCATGACGCTTGTAATCGCGAATTTCCTGATGGCGGCGCCAGTTGCTGTAACGCTGTCCCTTAGACCAGCGCTTTTGCTGCACTTTCTTGCGGCGGTCATGACGATGGAAATTCTTGGACGGACCGGGACGGCTTGGCTCTACCCGATGATGACCCGGCTTGCGCGGCTGATGATGACTTTGCGCTTGTGCCAGCGGTGCACCGATAAAGGAAAGGGCGATTGCTGCCATAACTACTTTTTTAAACATCGAGTTTCTCCATTTCGTTGGGGTCAAATTAGGACACACATCGTGAATGGAAGATGAATGGATAGCTAAAATAACATTAAATAAAATCAATGTGATGATGTTGCGGTTTAAACCTGCGTGGAAGCCGCATTAAGTGTTATGCCCATTGTGCTAAGAGCCCGGACTAACGCGAACTGCTCACAAGGTCATATAATGGGACCGAAGCAGTTTCATCGAACATAGCTGCGGTATAGACCCATGCGGGAATGGAATTCGCCGCTTCCATATAATGACTGCCTTTATATTCGCTACAAGCGGTTTCGTTATATTTTTTAACCGGTAAGTCCATCCGGTAATAAATTTCCGCAACCACAGCCGGAAAGCAGAAGAAGGGCTTGCCTTCTGTTTGACTACGAAGTTTGTTTGCGCGGTCAGCAATCGGATCAATAATCAGTACCGGAACATCGCCAATCTCGTGACGGCCGCTGGAAGGAGATAGCTGAGTTTCGGGTAGGCTGGGTTTGTGATCGCCATAAATGAAAAAAAACGCTTCTGGATATTTACTGCGTATGGAAGTGATAAATTCTTCCATATCGTTAATGCTGGCGCGCAGTTTTTTCCGGTAGTTGGCTATTGGTTCGCTGCCATTGCCGTCAGTATAGGGTCCATGAGTGTACATCGTGGCAAGATGTAGGAATAATTTTTTCCCCGCAGCCGCCTCAATGCGACTAATCGCATGGTCGTATAATATTTTATCTCGCGGGTAGACTGGTTCGTCATGGGGTGCCATTTGTTCTATTCCATGGAACGCGGTAAAACCTAGTTTTGGTTCGACCTCATCACGAAACCAAAATTTTTGAAGATAATTATGAAGTGATTCTGTTTGAAAATTATTGGCTCGCAAATGACTTGGCAGAGTCGAAGTCGCATCAGCGAAAAAATCCCGATACTCCTGATAGATAATACCGGCTACGGCAGGATTATGTGTAGAGAGGCCTGACAATAGTTCCAAAGTTGCATTGGGTGTGCCGCCCCCAAACACGGGCGACACAGCTCTGAATTCAGTGGTAGCAAGTTTCTTTATCGGAATAAATTCGTCGTCCAGAAGCCCTTCTTTATACTAGCAAGACTCACATAGAATATTGATAAAAAGAGAGGGCGAGTCATTTGCCGGAACGGCGTTGGTATATAGCCGATTGAATTCTATCCGTTCTTGTTCGGTAATAGATACAGGTTGAGGTCGATTTCCAGTCTGCGCTAGATGCACAATCAAGCCGTTTGTTTTATAATTATGTGGCCAGTCCCAGCTATAATAGGGGATGCCCATTTTGTTGGCATTAGCTGCGGTCGTCATCACCAAGTGGTGCGTCTGTGTCAGCGTAACAACCACCAGTCCGCAGAGTATAGCGTATCGCCACCATTTACGAAGTATCAGGTTGCGGCTTTTCACCCAATTTATTCCAATTAACAATACTATCGCGATCAGTACCAGTATGAACTCGTGCAATTGTACGTATTTTAAGGCAATGGAAATATGGGTAGTGTGACTGATGTCTCCGAAGATTAAAGGTTCACCAGTAGCTGCCCTTTTTTTAAAAGAAGCTAAGCGTAAAAGCGCTGTGAAGAATAATACAGTAATTGCACTTGAGATCGGGGAAAGCGCAATATTGAAGAATGCATATATAAAAAATACGATAATGGAAGTAAGAAGTAATGGCTTTAAGTTGATATCGGTTAAGTCAGTGCTTACCCGAAAGGAAATTAATGCAGCTATCAAGACAGTAACGCATCCCCACCCACAAAATTTTATGAGGTAGGTGCGAATCTTGCTTGATCGTTTACGATGGATGTTAAGTCGTGCGCGCCGCATAATAGACTTGTCATAAATCTGTCATAGCAAGTCAAGAGGATCATACGAAATATGCAACGGTGTTATGATATGGGGGAATATTTAGTATCCGTATATTATTAGCGGCGCTCATTGTGAAAGTTATAACGTGGGCCTTCTTCGTGCCCAAACAGGAGCGCTTTTCTACGTCAGTCTAATCGTGAGCATGACAGATGAAAATGAGGTCCAGCTGGCCATTGGGCTAAAATACGCGATATATTTTCGGTATCAGCCAAAATTCAAAGATTTGAGAATTAAGCATTTTTACAAGTATAGTGGCTCACCGGGCGGTTTTTTTAATAATTTTGGTGGCTATACTCTTATTATTTTTCAATCTGTTAAGCCTAGGCCGTGTGGACGGATTTGGCCAAGATGAAGCCTGCGACGAGCGCGACGAAGGAAGCAAAGTTTCGCTTTGTCTTCTCGCAGCGTAGGGCGAT
>NZ_QLMK01000012.1:18094-71595 GCF_003259955.1 Falsochrobactrum ovis | reverse complement strand
TGCGGTTAACGAAGATGATCCCGCTCAGAACGCGCCGATCATCAACGCGCTGGCGACCATGGCTCTTGGGGAAATAAGGACGAAGACGAGCCATTTGCTCGTCCGTCAGCCAAAATAAATTGCTCATGATTCAGGCTCCTGCACTGCCCTCTGAATCATAGACATCACGTCAAATCAATGGGTCCTGAACCTAGGCTTGCTGCGCCTATATTATAAATATAGCCAAGTTCTCGTAGTGAGTTTTCTACCCGCTCACGCGTCAAAGCGCTGACAAGCGGGCTTTTTCGGACGACTAAGGATGCTGTTGCGCGCGAAACTTTAGCGTGGCGTGCTACATCCAGCAGGGTAACCCGTTTTTTCTTCCACTCGCTGGCCGTCATATGCCTCCTGCGTAGTTTTGTGCCGGGCCCTATTTTCCGGCGAAGGGACTATGCAAATAGTGTTTTGTGGCTTTCTATATCAATTATTCGTGAGAAATGGGTCAACCCTACGGGAATAAGAATTTTGATAAAAGCTTAGTTTTATGCAGTATCGTCTTCGAACTGTTCTATTTCGGTTCAACTATTCTCATTTACTTACTCGCTTTAACATCCACTCAATTAAAGGTTGCTTGTAAGCCACCAGCAGAGTATTGCGGGTAATTGCGGGTTGGGATTGGTTCGGAGGATGTTTTATGCTTGCAGAAGGCAGCCACCAGCTGACGATTTTCAACGTCCCAAGTCCGTATAGACGCATTTTAATTTATGGGAGCGGAAACCTATCTTCATAAAATCCTTTCAGTTCGAAAATCCTTGATTTCCCTTCCTCACCGGACCTTCAACATATCAAGTTGATGGACTGAACCTATTGTTCTGACCAGCTTTACATCATCACAATTCGACGCCAACCTAGAGCAGGTTGTAAATTGAATTATGATATGTGCTATTTCGGGTACAGGGCTTTACTAGGTTTGGTGGTTTCATTGATAATAGGTTGTTGTTTAGCGAATTGCGCTATACTTCTGGTGGCGTTTTCTCCTAGTTCCCGAGGAACTTGCTTTTCATGACCTACCAACAAATTTTGTCTTTCAGTGTCATTATTCTCATGATGGCAGCGTTCATCTGGGGCAAAATCCGTTATGATATCATTGCGCTCTGCGCACTGCTTTTGGCCATCGCGGTGGGTGTCGTGCCTTTCGATCGAGCCTTCACCGGATTTAGTGATGACATTGTTATCATCGTCGGTAGTGCATTGATTGTTAGCGCGGGAGTTGCACGATCAGGCCTCATGCAAAATGCCGTTCAGCGTTTTCTCCCGGACTTAAACAATGTCCGGCTCCAGCTCTTAGTTTTGGTAGCGATTGTGAGTGTCCTATCGGCATTTGTAAAAAATGTGGGCGCTTTGGCGATTATGATTCCGATTGCTATTCAATTTGCGCGACGTTCGAATGTCTCGCCTTCAGTATTTTTAATGCCGATGGCCTTCGGCGCGCTATTGGGCGGTCTGATGACGCAGGTCGGGACTTCGCCCAACGTTGTGGTGTCTCGCCTTCGTGAGGAGCTGGTAGGAACACCTTTTACGATGTTCGATTTTACTCCAGTCGGCGCAATTTTGGCTATTGTTGGATTGATCTATCTGGTCGGCTTTTATTGGCTGGTGCCCGAACGTAGCCGGGGCAATCTTTCGCTTGATGAAGCAATCAAGATCAAAAACTATGCTTCAGAAGCCCGTGTACCCAAAACCTCGCCGCTTGTGGGAAAGCGCGTTACTGATCTTATCAAACCCGCTGAAGGTGAGGCGATGGTGACGGCAATCATCCGCAAAAAGCAACGGATGAAACCGCTACCGGACACGATTATCCTTCAAGATGATATAATCTTGTTGCAGGGCGATCCTAAAGCCCTAGACCTTGTGATTAGCGCGGGCAATCTCACTTTGGGTGAGGTTCGTAACCTATCGGACGCAACCGGAACCGGTAATATAGAGGTCGTTGAAGCTGTTATTGGCAAGAATTCGCGTCTCGTCGGCCTATCTGCGCAAAAGCTTGAGCTCCATGCTCGGTATGACGTTAATCTATTGGCGGTTAGCCGTCCTGGTGAGCGAATTACGGACCGTTTAAGCGAGGTAACGCTGCGGTTTGGTGACGTGGTTGTGCTCCAAGGTCGGCAGGAGAAACTGACCTCTTACCTTCCTGAGTTTGAATTGCTCCCGCTTGCCCGACGCAAACTTATGCTCGGCAGCGTTCGTCGGGGGCTGATCCCCTTTGCTATTTTGATGACAGCGGTTATCGCAACCGCATTCAGCCTGTTGCCGGTTGCAATCGCATTTTTTGCGGCCGCAGTCGCAATGCTAATCTTTAAAGTCATTCCTCTCAATGAAGTCTATGACGAGATTGACGGTCCGATTTTAGTGATGCTTGCGGCCCTAATCCCTGTGTCTGACGCTTTGCGAACCACCGGCGGAACAGATCTTATTGCGCAAGGGCTGGTTAGTATTGGCTATCAATTGCCGCCTGCGGCTGCATTGGCTCTTATCCTACTAGCGGCAATGATGGTGACGCCATTTCTTAACAATGCCGCGACTGTGCTGGTTATGGCTCCCATTGCCACAAGCTTTGCAAGTGGGCTTGGATTTAAACCAGAAGCTTTTCTGATGGCGGTTGCCATTGGAGCGGGCTGCGATTTCCTAACCCCCATAGGCCACCAGTGCAACACGCTTGTGATGGGGCCTGGTGGCTATAGGTTTAGTGATTATCCTCGGCTAGGCTTGCCGCTTTCAATTCTCATAGCGTTGGTAACGGTCCCGGCCCTGATGTTTTTCTGGCCGCTTCATTAAGTTTAAGCGTCGGACCCAACTGTGTTAATCCATTGCAGGCTTTGTTCCACAATCACATCGACACTATCGGAAACATCAGCACGGAAGACATGCGGTTCGCCGACAGGACTTTCAAGCGTTTCCATCTGAGATTTCAGCATGGATACTGGCATGAAATGCCCGGTTCTGCGCCCCATATGCTCGTGAAGGACTTCGAAACTACCATCCAGAAAAACAAAAAGAAGCCGCTCGCCAGCCGCCGCACGCAGACGGTCACGATATGTTTTCTTCAGTGCAGAACAGGAAACTACAAGGCCCGAATCTGCCTTTGAAAGATGTTCACCGATTTTATCCAGCCACGGCCAGCGGTCCTCATCTTGCAGCGGTATTCCTGCCGCCATTTTTTCGACATTAGACGGAGGATGCAGCACATCACCCTCAAGAAAATCTAAACCGAGCGCACGTGCGAGACGTTCTCCAATAGTGGTTTTCCCCGAGCCGGAGACACCCATCACTATGATTCGCAATTTATGCCCTTTACTATTTACTGATGATCAGAACGTCGGTCGCTCGTTGACCGCGCTCCACTGAGCATCACTTTCCGGAAATTTGATAGAAGATAGAGGATAATTTCACCCAAAAAGCGATGGTTACAATTCAAATCAGCGCATAACATAAACAATAGTTTTCAACGAGCAATTATCAAGTTATCACACAACTATGAGTAATGCGGATCAGGCTCTTGGTAGCGCTGCTCGCGTGAAAAATGCGTAAGCAATGAAGTGGCTTGTGCTAAACACAAGGCTTCTGTCGAATAAATTTCAGAGCCGTCGGAGCGAAGGCTCGTGACGGCGTGAGGAGGCTGTCTGAGATGCATGTTGCAATTATTGGTGCTGCGGGGATGATCGGGCGCAAGCTCGCGCAACGGCTTGCTAAGGATGGTAAAATTAACGATCAACCGATCGAAAAATTATACCTTGCCGATGTGATTGAAGCCGAAGCACCAGAGGGTTTTACCGGCGAGGTTGTTTCAGTAGCTATGGATATTTCCGCTCCTGAAGCATCACAACAAATTGTCGCCGCCCGCCCTGACATTATTTTCCATCTGGCGGCTATTGTGTCCGGCGAAGCCGAACAAGATTTCGACAAGGGCTACCGCATTAATCTTGATGGTACTCGCTATTTGTTCGACGCTATTCGGCACGCACATAATCAAGATGGATATACGCCACGGGTGATTTTCACCTCTTCGCTCGCTGTGTTCGGAGCTCCCTTTCCACAGTCCATTCCTGATGAGTTTCATACAACTCCACTTACCAGCTATGGTGCGCAAAAGGCGATTGGCGAGCTATTACTTTCAGACTACACACGCAGAGGGTTTTTTGAGGGTATTGGCATTCGCCTTCCTACGATTTGCATTCGGCCCGGCAAGCCGAATAAAGCGGCTTCAGGCTTCTTCTCAAATATTTTGCGCGAGCCGCTGATCGGCCAAGAGGCGATATTGCCGGTATCAGAAAATGTACGCCATTGGCATACGTCACCGCGTTCGGCTGTCGGATTTTTGATCCATGCCGCCACAATCGATAGCGAAAAAGTGGGTGCAAATCGCAACCTTACCATGCCGGGACTAAGTGCCACTGTAGGCGAACAGATTGAAGCTCTTCGTCGGGTTGCCGGTGAAAAAGCAGTAAAGCTTATTCGTCGTGAGCCTGATGAAGCCATCATGCGCATTGTAGGCGGCTGGGCACCCGGCTTTGAAGCCAAACGAGCTCGGGAGTTGGGCTTCACCGCTGAAACCTCATTTGACGAGATTATTAGAGCTCATATTGAGGACGAGCTGGGCGGCAGGCTTTAAGCATTCGCCCTGCTAAACCGCTAAACTATCAACATAAATCTGAACCTCAGGAGATTATCAGTGCAAGAGAACCCTGTTTTGAACTCGACCCTCATCCTGCCTGAAGACAGCTCTTCAGCGCTGCTGATTGGGCGCGTCTGGTCCAAAGCTAATAACGGTCCCTGCCCCGTTCTTATATCCAATGGTCAGGTCTTTGACCTTTCAAATCTCTGCGCGACAGTCTCCGGATTGCTCGAGCGTCAGGGACTGGTGGATGAATTAAAGAACGTCAGCCAGTTTGAAGATTTGGGAAGCCTAGACGAGTTTTTATCCGGCGAAAAAGGCTCACTACTCGCGCCAATCGACCTGCAGGCGGTCAAAGCTGCTGGCGTGACCTTCGCGGATAGTATGCTGGAACGCGTGATCGAAGAACAGGCCAAGGGCGATCCGAGCCGCGCGCTTGAAGTTCGCGAACGTCTCGCTCCGGTCATTGGCGATAGCCTGCGTGGCGTTGAAGCCGGATCTGAAAAGGCAGCCCAGGTCAAAAAATTGCTTCAAGAAATGGACCTATGGTCGCAATATCTTGAAGTTGGCATTGGTCCGGATGCTGAAATTTTCACCAAATCCCAACCTATGTCAGCGGTTGGTTGCGGTGCAAAGGTTGGTATTCTTCCAATTTCTGAATGGAACAATCCTGAGCCAGAAGTGGTGCTAGCAATTGCATCTGATGGCCGCATCGTTGGTGCTACATTGGGTAACGACGTCAACCTGCGTGACGTTGAAGGCCGTTCGGCGCTGCTTTTGGGTAAAGCCAAGGATAATAACGCATCCTGCGCAGTAGGCCCGTTCATCCGTCTATTCGACGGAGATTTCACAATGGACGTTCTGCGCAAGCTTAATATTGCGCTGAAGGTTGAAGGCAAGGACGGTTTCGTAATGACGGGCGAAAGCCCGATGGAGGCAATTAGCCGTGATCCAGAAAATCTGGCCGGCCAGCTGATGAACCGCAATCACCAATATCCAGATGGTGCAGTCTTGTTCCTGGGAACCATGTTCGCTCCCGTGAAGGATCGCCGTGGTGCCGGTCAGGGCTTTACGCACGAAATTGGTGACCGCGTGGAAATCGCGACACCTAAACTCGGTCGGTTGATTAACTGGGTGGATCGTACTGATAAGTGCCCTGAATGGACTTTCGGTGTCCGTGCACTGATTCAAAATCTCGCACAGCGTAATCTTATTGATAAGATTTAATCATCCATTTTGAAAAGAAAACCCCGCATATCGACTAGATATGCGGGGTTTTTTGTTTGATTATAGAACTAGCTATAATCAGCGTTTGAAAGCTTAGCCTTCAGGGAAGAAAGTGAACTTGATCACAAAAAGCAGTGCAACAATCCAAGTTGCGATATGCACTTCACGGCCCCGACCGGTAACAGCTTTGAGCAGCACATAGCTGATGAAGCCAAAAGCCAGACCATTCGCAATCGAATAGGTGAACGGTATTGCCAAAGCCGTCAAAGCGGCAGGCGCAGCTTCGGTAATTTCTTCCCATTCAATTTCTGCAAGTTCGCGCATCATTAAACATGCGACATAGACAAGCGCAGGCGCTGTCGCAAACGCAGGAACTGCACCTGCAAGAGGCGCAATGAACAGAGCTGCGATGAACATCAAGCCAATAATAAGAGCGGTTAATCCAGTGCGACCGCCGGCCTGAACCCCTGCTGCGCTCTCAACATAGGCAGTTGTTGAAGAAGTACCGAGTACCGAACCGCCAAGAATTGCGGTGCTGTCTGCAAATAAAGCACGTCCAAGTCGGTTTTTCTTGCCCGGTTCGAGAAGATTTCCGCGCTTGGCCACGCCGATCAATGTGCCGGTGGCATCGAAAACCTCAACCAGCACAAAGGCTAGGATGACGTGCATGATACCCATCGTAAAGACACCGGCCAGATCAAGCTGCATGAAGGTTGGTGCAAGGCTCGGCGGTGCAGAGAATATCCCGCTGAACTGGCTTATTCCCAATGCAATTGAGATAATAGTAACAAGAAGAATACCGATAAGGATTGCACCGCGGATCCGAAGTGCATCAAGTGCCGCAATCACGAAAAAGCCAAGGATCGCAAGCAGGGTTCCCGATTGAGTGAGATCACCCAAACTGATCAGGGTCGCTGGATTACCTACGACAATTCCGGCACTCTTAAGTCCGATCAGAGCGAGGAACATACCAATACCCGCGGCAATTGCACTGCGCAATGAGGCCGGAACGCCATCAACCAGCCAGCGACGTATGCCTGTTACCGTCAGGATGAGAAATATAACACCGGAAACAAAAACCGCACCCAGCGCCTGCTGCCATGTGAAGCCAAGGGCGCCAACAACAGTAAACGCGAAAAATGCGTTAAGCCCCATTCCTGGCGCCATACCAATCGGCCAATTGGCCACAAATGCCATCACGAATGAGCCCAGCGCGGCGGCAAGGCAGGTAGCAACGAAAACAGCGTTGCGATCCATACCCGTGGTGGACAAAATCTCAGGATTAACAAATATGATGTAGGACATGGTGAGGAAGGTCGTCAGACCTGCGATCACTTCCGTTCTTACGGATGTGCCATGTTCATGCAGTTTGAACAGCTTTTCGAGCATAGTTCCTCCAGGGCATCAATCTCGCCTAAAGCCCCTCACCGCAAATGCGCTGGCTATTGCCATGACACCAACCCGGATCTGGAGCTACCTTTGTAGCGTTTGCCATTTATGTTAACCGCCCCCCTGTTGGATCGGCGGATAGTTCCCCTTTACACCCATTGGACAGAAAAGCACAGTTCCGTCACATGAATGACTCTTTATTGACACGATTCATTTTGGACTGCCAGTGAGCATTATGCCAGCTATCGATCTTCGTATTATTTTTGAAAGAGCTTCAAAAACCACAGCTTAGCGGCATATGATTATATATTAATGTCGCTTTAGTCGTTAAATTAGCAAAGCTGTACCAAACATTCCAATCGCAAAAAAACTGTGCGCAACAAGGTTGAGGAAGCGAACGCGGCGCGCATGAGGCAGTCTGGACGCTGCCCAACCGATTCCCATGCCTGGTTGTAACAGAAACCATCCGGCTGCAACGGTCAGTAGTGCAAAGATCCAGACAGGCAAAAATGTTGGTTCTGCGAACCAATCAGTTCCAGCCCAGAAAGCAAAGATCACGCCGTAAATTATACCGACAATATAATGCCCGACCCAGCCCAGCGCGAGTTCATATTTATAAGGCTCGGCCTGTGCAATATCGTCATGGAAAACTTGCCCACGGCGCAAATGCCAGAACCAACGGCCCACCGGCGCCCAGTTAGGACGTGTTTGCCCCGGAAAAAATCCGAGGATGAACGCCCATATGTCCATCACAATGGTCGCGCCAATTCCGATCAAGATACCGTTGAGTAAAAGATAGGCCATTGCAAAGAAACCCCTCCAATTGCGCCCTCAAATAAGCGCGAATGGGAATATTCACAAGCTAAATCAATGGCTGGCCGTGTTGCAGAAAATTCAAAAGTAACGGCTAATAAAATAAAGCGTCGGGACTGGAGCACCGACGCTTATCAATTTAAATCTATTTTAGTTTCAATTTCAGGGCGATCCATTATTCGAGACGCCATGAAATTATTTACCGTAAACGGCGCTCTGGATCTGCGAACGGGATACACCGATATCGGCAAGCATATGATCATCCATTGCACCAAGTTCACGCAGTGCACGGCGACGGGAAACATATTGATTGAATTTCTGACGAATGTTCATTTCTTTTCTCCTCTTTGGATGAGACTTATTTAATCTTTCGGCCAATTTTTTACTACGGATATGATTGCAAATGAGGCATGCATTTTCGCTGGCACTCTCACACTTGAAAATGCCGTAAACGCTTACATTTTAAGCACTTTCTAATCTAAGAATTTCTTTTTTAAACCCTCTAGAACATCTCATTTTGCAATGTCCGATAAGATCGTCTAATGGCGAATAGAGGGGACAGTTCTTATTAATGGGATCGGGCATGCTTTACGGTATTATTTTGGCGTTCGCCTCATATGGCGCATTTGCGATTAGTGATGCATGCGTGAAGCTGCTCGACGGCACTCTTTCCCCTTATGAAGTTGCATTTTTTGGTGCGGTTTTGGGTATTCTCGCCATACCTTTTACCAAGAAAGCCGATGATCAATGGGGTGACATGTTCCGTACCACCAATCGCGGCTTGTGGTTGCTGCGAACGGTGTCGGCAGCTATGGGTGTCATAGGCAGCGTTGTCGCCTTTACATATCTATCTATGGCAGAAGCCTTTGCTCTCATTTTTCTGCTTCCGGCCTTTGTCACAATACTCTCTGTTATCTTTTTGAAAGAACAGGTCGGCTGGAGACGCTGGGCGGCAGTTGTGATTGGTTTCATTGGCGTGCTGGTGGTGCTTAGGCCCGGCTTCCGGGAGCTTTCTATCGGCCATTTGGGCGCGTTAGGGGGCGGCCTCAGCGGAGCCATCAGCATTATTATTTTCCGTCTTATGGGTAAGCAAGAAAAGCGTATCTCGCTTTTCACCTCGGGACTTATTGGCCCAATTATTATTTGTGGGATTTTGATGATCCCTTATTATAAAATGCCAGACCTAATTCAGTGGATCTATTTGGCGGGTTATGGTCTGCTTGCCGCATTAGCCAACATTCTTCTTATGCTTGCCGCACAGCGTGCGCCCGCCAGTGCCATTGCCACCCCACAATATAGTCAAATGTTATGGGCCATAGGTTTCGGATATTTTGTGTTCAATGACCAGATTGATCTTCCTATGTTCATCGGGATCGTTTTGATCACGATCTCTGGCCTCGTGACCTTTGTGCGAGAACGTCAGCGTGGCGTAGAGGGCCCGCCTGCTGTTGCAGCAACAGAACCAGCACCCGCTGTGATTGATGAGCGTTCTTGATACAAAGCGTCAAATTGAGTTTTCACCCCGCTCTGCTTGCGTTAAAACTCGATTTCGAATCTTGGTCGCGTCCTGAGTGAAAGGTTTTTAGGATGAGTAGCAAGCGGTCAATGTGGACCTATTATCAAGGGGAATGGCGTGAAGGCGACATACGTATCCTTGGCGCAGCCTCCCACGCAACTTGGCTCGGATCGCTTGTATTTGATGGAGCGCGTCTTTTCGAAGGTGTGACCCCCGATCTTGATCTTCATGCGGCCCGGGCCAATGATTCTGCCCGCGCTCTGGGTCTTCATCCAACGCTGACTGCCCAAGATATAGAAGCGCTTGCGCATCACGGATTGAAAAAATTCCAACCAGGAACAGATGTCTATATCCGTCCGATGTATTGGGCAGAAGAAGGCGATGCAACAACTGTCGGTGTTCTTGCCGAATCCACTGATTTTGCGCTCTGTCTTGAGGCAATACCAATGGTTGAGCCAAGAGGTTTTACCATCACAACCACTTCCTTCCGTCGGCCCTATCTTGAAGTCATGCCTGTTAACGCTAAAGCAGCATGCCTTTATCCTAACAATGCGCGCATGTTACGCGAAGCCCGAGCAAAAGGTTTCGATAATGCCATTGTGACGGATGTGTTAGGAAATGTCGCTGAAACAGCCACGTCTAACATATTCATGGTGCGTGGCGGAGAAGTGTTCACTCCCCTACCCAATGGCACTTTTCTAAATGGCATTACACGGCAGCGGGTAATTGGACTTCTAAGACATGCCGGAATAAATGTGCACGAAATCACTCTACGCATCGAAGATTTTCGAAATGCGGATGAGATTTTCTCAACAGGAAATATGAGCAAAGTTGTGCCGATTATTGGCTTTGACGATCGGCGTCTCGAATATGGTCCTGTTACACGAAAAGCGCGTGCGCTTTATTGGGAATGGGCCCATCAATAGACCTTAGAACCGCGGCTTCAGATGCTTGAACATTCACCTCTTTTTCTGTCAGTCGCGGTTTTTGCTGCTTTTTTGGTGGGGCTGTCCAAGGGCGGATTGCCGTCTGTCGGCACTCTCGCGGTCCCGCTCATGGCTTTGGTGATATCACCGGTAACAGCTGCTGCATTGCTTCTGCCGATCTATGTTATCAGTGATGTGTTCGGACTTTATCTTTATCGCCGACATTTTTCTGCACGCAATCTGGCAATCCTTATCCCAGCATCCATTTTGGGAATTGCTATTGGCTGGTATTTCAGCTCTCATCTTTCAAGTACATTTATTGGAATGCTGGTCGGGCTTGTCGGCATTTTCTTTTGCCTGAATACGTGGTTTGGCGCACGCTTTCGCAGCCAAGCACGCCGAGCGGATATTCCACGCGGTATTTTCTGGGGCGCTCTGACGGGCCTTACCAGTTTTGTTTCGCATTCGGGCGCTCCGCCATATCAGATGTATGTTCTGCCGCAACGATTGGAAAAACTGATTTTTGCCGGAACATCAACCATATTATTCGCTGTTGTGAATGCTATAAAACTCATTCCCTATTGGCAGTTACAGCAATTTTCTCATCTTGATTGGTCGCTAGGCTACTGGCTTATTCCGGCCGCAGTGATAGGCACTTTTATCGGAGCTAAACTCACCCGTATTCTTCCCGATGGTCCGTTCTTTCTGCTGGTTCAGATCACATTGTTCGGTCTATCCATCAAGCTCATCGCCGATTGGGTACTACCAATATTCGGACTTGTCTGATCTCAATTATGACCCGCCGGAACCACTCGCCACCACCCAGCGTTCGTTATTTGAAAAAGATATGGAGGCTGCAATGGTCGAGTTGGTCAATAATTTCGACAATTTGGAATTTATCATCACCAAAGCCCGGGAATATGACGTGCAGGTGCCCAGTGTGGATGAAAATTCGGGTTCAAATGCAACCGATGATGGCGAGCTTGATATTCTTGATGGCACTAACAACCCGACCGCAAAAGAACTTGTGGGAGCCATACGCGCGCTCAATGATGAAGCCCGAACTGAATTATTGGCACTTATGTGGGTTGGGCGCGGTGATTTCAGTGCGGAAGAATGGAAGGACGCACTTGCTGCAGCTCGCGAGCGCTACAAGGGTCGTGAGGCGAGATATTTGCTTGGAACGCCGCTTCTTGGCGATTATCTCGAAGAAGGTTTGGATGTGCTAGAAATTGATATCGAACCTTATGAAGCTGAATAAAGCCCTCTATAGCTGCGGCGTTGACATCCGCCCTGCCCCTCATAATTCATAAGTTTTCAATCTATTGTTGAGAGCAAAAATCTCGCCATTCAGATCTGGTGGAGATCTTTTTCTGTCGCAAAACTTTTGGTTTCCAGCTGTCGGCCAAGCTTGTACGAAACATTTCCACGCTATTTTTTACAAAAAGCGCATCGCGTGAAACGACAAGCACAGCGGACCCCGTGGCCCTCACTGATCGCTTGAAAAGCCCAGTTTTCCGCAAGTTTTCCTCCAATTTCCGGGCGCGGATTTCAAAGATTTTCTCACTCGGTTTTTTGTAATTTAGAACATTTACAAAAGATGATGATTGACGTCACCGACGCGATTTATTTAAAGATGACTCAATTGATCAACTTTATCGGTGACAAAAAAATGACTAGCCTGTTTAAGGGACCGCTGACTGATAACCCCCGCTATTTGCACTCGATTGCGAGCAAACCGTTATTCATAAAAGCGATTACCGCAGGCACTTGTCTTTCAACTGCGCTCTTATTCGGCACCCCAGCTCAAGCGCAAGATGGAAGCCCTGTTACTGATCCGGCAGCCGCAGTGAGCGGTGGGGTGGTCTTGGATCAGATTGTTGTCACAGCATCGTCAATTGCCACCACAACAAGAGATGCGCCAGCAAGCATCGCGGTGTTAAGCCAGGAGCAGTTACAACTTAGATCGACTCCCGATATCACCGAAGCGTTGCGGACAGTGCCCGGTGTTAATGTGGGTTTTGGCAGCGATGGTACTCGCGGCGTCAGCATACGCGGTATGGGCAGCAGCTACACGCTCATTCTTATCGACGGAAAGCGCGTCAATGCCGGTCTAACCACCATGCGCCATTATAATGGAGATCTGGGCTGGGTACCGGTTGATTCAATCGATCGTATAGAGATTGTCCGGGGGCCAATGTCTACGCTCTACGGATCTGACGCGTTGGGCGGTGTCGTTAATATCATCACCAAGAAATCGCCAGACCGCTGGTCCGGATCGCTTACGACTGAATGGATACAGCCTGAAAGCAAGGCAACTGGCGCCACCAAAAAATTAAGCGCTTATGTAAGCGGCCCCATCGTGCCAGATGAGCTTACTTTTACTGCCTATGGTAGCATCGGCAAGCAAAAACCGGCAGACCGTTCGCAACACGACGATATAGAAGCGCCACGCGGTATTGATGATTATGATATCACTACCAAATTCTCTTGGACGCCTAGTTCGAACCAATTATTTGAGATCGAAGGAAGCACCGGACAGGAAAAATATCGCCCCTATCTCTCCGATGGTGAAATCGATACAAGCAAGACTTCGATCCGCCGGACAACTGGATCTTTACGCCATGTTGGCGAGTGGGGTTTTGGCACATCTACAATAACTGCATTCATTGAAAGCGCTGACAACAGCCACAACACTCTCGATCGAGCGGGCAACATTACCGGCGACACAACGATTAATGTTCGCAGTTATACACTTGATGGCAAGCTCTCCATGCCGCTCGATTTTTGGTTTGAACAAGACCTGACTGTCGGCGGTGAAATTCGTTACGAAGAAATGAACGACCCGGAAAACCTCGGAAAGCTAAATTCCGTGACCGGCACTACCGGTTCGCCCGAAACAAGCATGTGGACCGGCGCCATCTTTGTTGAAGATCAGATCAAACTTCGTGAGGATCTAAAACTCACAACCGGCCTTCGCATTGATCAACATGAAAAATTTGGTACCCATGCAAGCCCGCGCATTTATCTCAATTATGATGTAACTGACAGCCTCACTCTTAAAGCCGGTTGGGCGCAGGCTTTTAAAGCTCCAAACATGCGTCAGTTAAACCCCAATTGGGTGCAAACTTCGCGTGGCAGGGGTTGTGGAGCGGCAGGTGGCCCTTGCGAAATGGTCGGAAATCCTGACCTGAAGCCCGAAACCAGCAACAGCTTTGAATTGGGCGGTGTCTATCAGCACGGCATATTAGAAGCCAGCCTGACTTATTTCTATAATGAGATCGATGATAAAATTACCTCTGCACGCCAGGCATCGCTAATAACGGGCGACGGCACCAAATATGTTCAGCAAATAAATATTGATCGTGCACGCACACAGGGGCTGGAAGGCGGGCTAACAATTTACCCCCATCCAGATTGGACATGGACGAACTCGTTCACATATTTGTTTGAATCCAAAAATCTTGAAACCGGAATGCCTCTCTCAGCGGATCCAGAATATTCAGTCCACTCGGAAGTGAGCTGGCAGGCCCGTGAGGATTTTAGTGTAACCGGCTCTGTCGCTTACTACGGAAAGCAAGTTGATTACGTTGCTTCTCCTGAAACCTTGATTGCACAAAATGTTTCACCTTATGCGGTGGCAAATATTTCGTTCAAATATGACCCGACGGAACATGTCTCGCTGCGTCTTGGCGTCAATAACATCTTCGACAAGCAACCGAAGACAGAATCAAATTACGTGGAAAACGGCAGAAGCTATTTCATCTCTCTGACGTCGAAATTTTAATCAATAGCGAGCGGCGGGCGGCACGATCGCCTGCCGCTGCCTGTTTGGCCCGCCCTCTGAACTTTAAATGTCGTCAGAACTTTAAATGTGGTCAGAACTTTAAGATGCATCCCACCCCACTCGCTAGAGCAAGTTTTTTCTCTTCCGCCTTTGACTGCACGAAAACTAGACTGTAAAGCACAAGATTAGTGAAAGGATCAAATTTCATGTTGAACCGCCGGAATTTCGCGCGTCTTTTTAGCGCTGTATTTATAACTGCCGCTCTCACATCATTTGCTGGCGCAGCGGACATTCCTGTCAAACACGCGCAGGGTGAAACCATCGTTCCCGCCAATCCGGATCAGGTCGTTGTTTTTGATTTTGCGACACTCGACAATCTTGATCGCCTCGGTGTCAAACTCGTTGGAGTCCCGGGCAACATCAAATTTCCAGACTACCTGAAAAAATACGAAAGCACGGATTATACAACGGTCGGCACCCTGTTCGAACCAGATTATGAAGCTGTCAATGCAGTCGAACCAGATCTGATTATTATCGGCGGTCGTTCTGCTGCAAAATATAATGAATTGGCCAAGATCGCTCCCACTATCGACCTAACAGTCTCTGCCGATAAGTTCATTGCCGACACAAAATCCAATATTGAAACGCTCGGTCAGATTTTCGGCAAGCAAGCGAAAGCAGAAGCTGAACTTGAAGAGCTTGATGCAGAAATTGCATCGCTTAAAGAAAAAGCTGCAAATAAAGGCACGGGCCTGATGATCTTGACCTCTGGCGGCCGGATGAGCGCTTTTGGGCCGGGTTCGCGTTTCGGTGTTATTCACGACAGTTTTGGTGTTAAACCCGCGGCTCCGGATCTCTCCATTGGCAATCACGGTCAGCCGATCACTTCGGAATTCATTCTTGAAACCAATCCGGATTGGCTGTTTGTCATCGACCGCGATGCGGCGATTGGTCGGGAAGGCAATTCAGCAAAACAGGTCCTCGACAATGATCTCATCCGCCAGACAAATGCGTGGAAAAACGATCAAATCGTTTATTTGAAATCGCAGAATTGGTATCTCATCGGCGGTGGGCTTGGCGCGCTGCATGATACTATTGCACAGCTTTCTAAAGCATTCGATAAAGTGGATTAATCTTTTATATCAGCCGCTTCTGGCCATTCTCTCCAGCGTATTTGTAAGAGTTTAAGCTTCTTTCAAAAACACGCGCTGAATGGTCCGAAGCGGGTAAGGCAGGAACTGGAACAGGTGTGAAGCGAATTGCAGCCGCTATAATTATTGTCGCCCTACTGGCTTTAATCAGCCTGTTTATAGGCGTTAGCGATGTGTCACTCTCCACGCTTTTCGGACCTGATCGTAGCTCCCGAGCGGTCGAGGTGCTTCTTGTCAGCCGTGTCCCGCGTACAGTTGCAATCATTTTGGCTGGCATGTCGATGGCCGTTGCGGGGATGATTATGCAAATGTTGACCCGCAACCGCTTCGTTGAGCCATCGACAGCGGGAACCGTCGAATCTGCCAGTCTGGGCATTTTGTTGGTTATTCTATTTGCTCCTGAAACGCCGGTCTTTGGCAAAATGCTGATCGCGTCGATCACAGCACTGGCTGGCACGGCACTTTTCCTGCGTATCTTGCGCAGCATTCCCTTGCGCTCAATTCTGGTCGTGCCGCTTGTCGGCTTGATGTTGGGCGGTATCATCAGTGCGATTACCACCTTCATCGCTTACCGCTTTGACCTGTTACAATCGCTCAATTCCTGGACTACCGGGGATTTTTCTGGCGTTCTTCGCGGAAGATATGAGCTCTTATGGCTTTCTTTCTTCCTGACCGTGATCGCGTATATTGCTGCTGATCGTTTCACAGTCGCGGGCTTAGGCGAAGATTTTACAACCAATTTGGGGTTGAACTATCGCCGCATCGTAACCCTCGGGCTTGTCATTGTTTCGATGGTAAGCGCGTCAGTTGTTGTCACTGTCGGCATGATTCCATTCCTTGGTCTGATTGTGCCGAATGTGGTGAGTATGTTCATCGGTGATAATGTGCGGCGCACGGTTCCATGGGTGGCAATTTTTGGTGCCGGACTGGTTCTTGCCTGCGATATTGTCGGGCGCTTAATCCGATTTCCCTATGAAATACCGATCGGCACGATGATGGGGGTGGTTGGCAGCGCGATTTTCCTTTACCTTTTGTTGCGGCGAGGGTCTCGCCTTGCTTAGACGTCCGGCTGTCATATTAACGCTGTTAAGCGTACTCGTTGCGCTCTCCTGCATCGCTTTCATGACTATTGGCGCAAAAGGAAGCTGGTCCTTTGTGCTGTCATTTCGCGGCACGAAACTGGCCGCAATGGTTTTGGTTGCCTATTCGATTGCGGTTTCAACAGTGCTGTTCCAGACTGTCACGAATAATCGCATTCTAACCCCCTCCATCATGGGTTTTGACTCGCTTTATGTCCTCATCCAGACGCTAATCATATTTATTTTCGGGACGGTAAATATTGATGGCCTGGGGCCCAACGCGCGCTTTCTTACTGAAACGGCGATTATGGTGTTATTCGCAGGCGCGCTTTACGCTTGGATTTTTTCAGGCGCGATGAGAAGTTTGCATCTGGTAATGCTGGTAGGCATAGTGTTTGGTGTGTTCTTCCGCAGTTTTTCCAATCTAATGCAGCGGATGCTAGACCCCAATTCCTTTGCAGTTTTGCAAGATCGCTTTTTTGCAAATTTCAACAGTATAAATTCCGAAATTCTGTTAATTGCAGCCATTATCGTATTAGCGGTTTCGCTTTACGGCGGGCGTATGCTGTATCAATTTGATGTTCTTTCGCTAGGGCGTGATCAGGCAATCAATCTTGGTGTCAATCACAAACACGTTGTGCGGATCATTCTGCTTTTGGTGACAATTCTTGTATCCGTCTCAACTGCGCTGGTCGGCCCGATCACCTTTTTTGGCCTCCTTGTCGCCAATCTCGCCCATATGATCGCAGGCTCAGCAAAACACCGCATCATATTGCCGGTGGCGGTTCTGCTTGGCGTGCTCTGCCTCGTTGGTGGCCAAACCATTCTTGAACGGGTCTTTGCATTCAATACCGCGCTCAGCGTCATTATTGAATTTTTAGGCGGTCTTGTCTTTATAACCCTGCTCATAAGAGGAAATGCGCGTTGATTGAAGTCAGCCAAGTCAGCAAGTCCTATAATGCAGCGCTTGTCGTCGATAATGTATCGCTCGCGCTTCCAGCTCGCGGCATTACATCCATCATCGGACCCAATGGCGCAGGCAAATCCACCCTGCTTTCGATCATAAGCCGCCTGTTAATGATGGATAAGGGACAAGTAACTGTCGATGGGTTAGATATTTCGACCACTCGTGGCGATGTGCTTGCAAAACGGCTTTCGATCCTCCGGCAGGAAAATGCCATTACCTCGCGCCTCACCGTGCGTGATCTTGTTACTTTTGGCCGTTATCCACATTCCAAAGGTCGTCCCACTCGCGAAGATTTCAACCATGTTGATCAGGCGATCAATTATCTGGGTCTGGAAGGTCTGGGGGATCGTTTTTTAGATGAGCTTTCAGGCGGACAACGCCAACGCGCCTTTGTGGCGATGGTGCTCTGTCAAGATACCGACTATGTGCTGCTGGATGAGCCGCTCAACAATCTCGACATGAAACATTCGGCTTCAATGATGAAATTATTGCGCCGCGCGGCGGACGAGCTGGGCAAAACGATCGTTCTTGTGCTGCACGATATCAATTTTGCGTCCTGCTATTCCGACCATATCGTCGCAATGCGAAACGGCAAGGTGGCGCATCAGGGAACCCCGGATGAAATCATTCGTCCGGAAATACTACAAGATATTTACCAGATGGAAATTGCCGTCGAGATGATCGGCGGAAAACGTATCGGCGTTTATTATCTTTGATCAGCAGGCGGAGCTGCGAGAAAGATATTTCTCACAAAATATCAAAGAGAACCAATCGGACCGGATGATCAAGCTAAACGCAGGCGCTTGGGCAAATTTGCTCTTGGCGCTTGTGGTTTCATTGATCATTTTACTTTACTTGGGGGAGCCACACTTGAAAAATCACATTTGGGGGAGCCAGCAATGACTGCAACGGCACGGGGAGTTTGGGACTTTTGGACCGATCGCGGCGGCACCTTTACCGATGTGATTGCGCGGGATCCGAAGGGCGCGCTTCATGCGCGCAAGGTTCTCTCTGAAAATCCGTCAGTCTATAAAGATGCTGCCGTACACGGCATTCGCCTGCATCTGGGGCTGGAGCCTGGCAAGCCTATTCCCGCTGGCCTAATAGGCGAAGTGCGCATGGGCACCACTGTCGCTACCAATGCTCTGCTTGAACGCAAAGGCGAGCGTTTGGCATTGATCACTACCAAGGGTTTCCGGGACGCGCTGCGCATAGGCTATCAGGAACGCAAAGATATTTTTGCCACCGAGATTCTTAAACCCGAAGCCCTATATCAAAGCGTCATTGAGATTGATGAGCGTGTCCGGGCTGATGGTAGTGTCGAAAGGCCGCTTGATCTGAATGAAGCGGAAAAAGCGCTTCTAGCGTTGAAGCAACAAGGTTTTAATACAATCGCTATTTGCTTCATGCATGCTTATAAATTTCCCGGCCATGAGATTGAAATTGCTCGCCTTGCTCGCGAAATTGGCTTTGATCAGATCTCTGTCAGCCATGAAGTCTCACCGCTGATTAAATTGGTAGGGCGCGGCGATACAACCGTTGTTGATGCTTATCTTTCGCCCGTATTGCGCAGATATGTAGCGCAGGTTTCAAGCGAACTTGATATCGAGCGCACTGGTGCGCGCGTTATGTTCATGATGTCATCGGGCGGATTGACAGCGGCCGATCTTTTCCAAGGCAAAGACGCAATCCTATCTGGCCCGGCAGGCGGCGTGGTCGGATTTGCCCGAACTGGTGAAGCAGCCGGCTTCGGACAGGTCATAGGCTTTGACATGGGCGGCACTTCCACCGATGTAGCGCATTTTGATGGCGAATATGAGCGCGCATTTGAAACGGAAGTTGCAGGCGTGCGGGTACGTGCGCCCATGATGCTCATTCATACGGTCGCTGCCGGTGGTGGCTCTATATTGCATTATGACGCCGGTCGTTTTCGGGTTGGCCCCGATTCTGCCGGTGCCTACCCCGGCCCTGCCTGTTATCGCAATGGTGGTCCGCTCTGCGTCACCGATGCCAATGTGATGTTGGGCAAATTGGTTCCCGAATATTTCCCAACTATTTTTGGACCAGAGCAAAATCAGCCTTTGGATGTGGAGCGTGTCCGAGATCTTTTCACGAAACTTGCCGATGAAATCGGCGATGGCCGGTCACCGGAAGCGGTTGCGGATGGATATATCCGGGTTGCAGTCGCCAATATGGTTGAAGCAATCAAAAAAATTTCGGTCCAACGCGGCCATGATATTACGCAATATGCGCTAAATTGCTTTGGCGGTGCTGGCGGCCAGCACTCCTGTCTGGTTGCCGACGCTTTGGGTATGGAGAATATTCTTCTTCATCCTATGTCTGGCCTGCTCTCTGCCTATGGCATGGGGCTGGCGGATATAAGAGCAACCCGTCAAAAAGCCTTGGGCGTACCACTTAATGCGAGCGCTCCCGCAGCGCTCAAAAAAATGGGCTTAGAACTAGCGCAAGAATGCCTGGCAGAGCTTAACGCACAAGGCATCGAAACTGATGCCATTCAGCAATTTTTACGTGCTCATATTCGTTATGCAGGGACTGATACGGTCCTTTCTATCGACGCTACTTTCCCCGAACTGGATAGCGCTGAGCGGCTTCGAGCAGAATTTGAAGCAGCGCATAAACGCCGCTTTGGGTTCATTGCTGAGAATAAGGCACTGGTAATTGATGCGGTAGAATTTGAGACCGTAGGCGGTGGCGCAGCCGAGGTGGAAAACGCAATGCCGCTGAATGATAAGGCTGAAGTGATAACAGATAAGCGTACCCGCTTTTTTTCACTGGGCGAATTCCATGATGCCAGCGTGGTTATGCGTGATGAAATTAAACGCGGACAAACGGTAACCGGTCCTGCCATCATCATTGAGGACAATCAAACCATTATTATTGAAGATGGCTGGCAGGCGCGATTGACAGAACTTGATCATATTGTTCTTTCGCGAATTAAAGCCCTGCCAACACGCACAGCAATTGGCACAGAGGCTGACCCTGTGATGCTGGAAATTTTCAACAATTTGTTCATGTCGATTGCCGAACAAATGGGCGTGACACTTCAAAACACCGCCTATTCGGTCAATATTAAAGAGCGGTTGGATTTCTCCTGTGCAGTCTTTGACGCGGAAGGAAACCTAGTAGCAAATGCACCGCATATGCCAGTGCATCTGGGTTCAATGGATGCTTCAGTCGCCACCGCAATTAAACAGAATAGCAACATAAATCCTGGCGACGTGTTTTTGATCAATGCCCCGTATAATGGTGGCACTCATCTGCCTGATCTTACTGTTTGCACCCCAGTTTTTGACGATAAAAATCGCGCAATCCGGTTCTGGGTCGCAAGCCGTGGTCACCATGCCGATATTGGCGGCATTGCCCCCGGCTCAATGTCGCCGCTAGCGGTCAATATTGAGCAGGAAGGCGTCTATATCGATAATTTCAAACTGGTTGATCGGGGCGTTTTTCGCGAAGAAGCTTTGGCTTGCCTGTTGACGGGGGCGAAATATCCGGTTCGAAACCTCACGCAGAATGTGAACGATCTCAAAGCGCAAATCGCAGCCAATGAAAAGGGTGTTGCGGAACTCAAGAAAATGATCACTCATTTCGGTGAAGATGTCGTGAATGCCTATATGGGCCATGTTCAGGATAATGCTGCCGAAAGCGTGCGCCGCGTCCTCGATAAATTGCCCGATGGTGAATTTACCTATGAGATGGACCAAGGTTGTCAGATCAAAGTTCGGGTGACAATCGACAAGGAAAAACGCGAGGCGACAGTCGATTTCACAGGCACATCCGAACAACGCCCGGACAATTTCAACGCGCCAGAGCCGGTCACTCGTGCTGCTGTCCTTTATGTATTTCGTGTGTTGGTGGAAGGCGATATTCCGATGAATGCGGGCTGTCTGCGCCCGATCAAAATTATCGTGCCGCAAGGCTCAATGCTTTCGCCGCAATATCCGGCAGCGGTTGTGGCGGGCAATGTGGAAGTCAGTCAGGCGGTGACCAATTGCCTCTTTGGCGCAACTCGCGCCATGGCCGCAGCACAAGGTACGATGAATAATCTGACCTTTGGCAATGACGAATATCAATATTATGAAACCATTTGTTCAGGCTCGCCTGCGGGGCCCGGTTTTCATGGAAGTGATGCGGTTCACACGCATATGACCAATTCCCGCCTTACCGACCCAGAAATTCTTGAATCGCGGTTTCCCGTTCTGCTAGAGGATTTCCATATTCGCGAAAATTCAGGCGGCAAAGGCAAATGGCATGCCGGCAACGGGACCAAGCGCACAATACGCGCGCTAGAAAAGCTCGACTTTGCTATTCTCTCTGGTCATCGGCGGGTCGCGCCCTTTGGTCTTGAAGGCGGGGAACCGGGCCAAACTGGCCGCAACGAAGTGCGCCGCAAAGACGGCACGATTGAAGTGCTGGGCAATTGCGATCAAACCGTCCTTGACGCGGGAGAGGCTTTCACTGTGATTACACCCACCGGCGGAGGCTATGGAAAAGCCGAATAACAAACCAATAACGCCGCGCTTAAGCGGCGTTTAATTTTATATTTTAGACCATCGGACCTTCACAGTCCCACAACATTAGAAATTTTATTATCTTTACTCTCGTGATCGAAAAAATATTTTTCGAAAATAGCAGGTTTCTGGAGCTTTTAAACGCTCCATTAGAATCTAATTCCTGTATTTTAGATTTAGACGAATATTTTTTACGGGTGCTCGATATGAAACTCTTCAAACTTTTTGCTACTGCCGCAGTGATACAGGCATCGCTTTTCTCAGCAGCATGGGCTGGAGAAAACCTCGACGCCATTCAGCAAGCAGGCGTCCTTAAAATTGGCACTGAAGGTACCTACGCACCTTTTACCTATCACGACAAGGATAACAAACTGGTTGGCTTTGACGTTGAAATTGGTGAAGCCGTTGCGCAAAAGCTCGGTGTTAAGCCAGAATTCATCGAAGGTAAATGGGATGGCCTGATCGCTGGCCTTGATGCAAAGCGCTATGACGCTGTTATTAATCAGGTCGGCATCACCGAAGAGCGCCAGAAGAAGTTCAACTTCTCCGATCCTTATATTGTCTCGAAAGTGGTCCTGATCGTGCATGAAAATAATGATACGATCAAAGGGTTTGACGATCTCAAAGGCGTTAAATCAGCCCAATCGCTAACCAGCAATTATGGTAAGCTTGCGCAAGAATCCGGAGCTGAATTAGTCGCAACCGATGGGTTTGATCAATCAATCCAGCTGGTTTTAACCGGTCGTGCGCAGGCCACGCTCAACGATAATCTTTCCTATCTTGATTTCAAAAAGCAGCAGCCCGATGCACCAGTGAAGGTCGTTGCTGAGAAGGAAAATGCAGATGCGTCCGGCATTATCGTTCGCAAGGGTGATGATGAACTCGTAGCGGCCCTCAATAAAGCGCTAGCTGAAATCAAGGCCGACGGCACCTACGATAAAATTTCACAAAAATATTTTGGACAGGACGTTTCCAAGTAATTCTCTGACACACGGAAAATCGGAAGCCGGAACCCGTTTTCGGCTTCCGTTCTTTGTGCTGGGCCGTCATATTAAGTCCCCGTGCCAAGCAAAGGAACCGCAAACGTGCCCCATTGGCTTCATTTAATGGTCGAGTCCTTGCCCACTTTATTATGGGCTTGCCTGTTATTTACTATCCCGCTTACAATTTTATCGTTCATATTTGGGCTATCTCTTGGGTTGTTAACCGCTCTGGTGCGGCTGTTTGCACCACTTTGGGTTTCGTGGATTGCCCGATTTTACGTCTGGGTTTTCCGGGGCACGCCCCTTCTCGTCCAGCTTTTCGTTATCTTTTATGGTCTGCCCAGCATAGGCATTTATCTGGATGCATTTCCGGCAGCTCTGATCGGATTTTCGTTAAATGTCGGCGCTTATAGTTCCGAAGTCATCCGTGCAGTCATTTCTTCGGTTCCAAAGGGGCAATGGGAAGCGGCCTACTCCATCGGTATGAATTGGCGCCAAGCTCTGACCAGAACCATTTTACCTCAGGCCACGCGAACTGCCGTTCCTCCGCTTTCAAACACATTCATATCGCTGGTTAAAGACACGTCCCTTGCGGCTGCAATTACAGTGCCGGAACTATTTCAATCAGCGCAGCGGATTGTGGCCACCACCTATGAGCCGCTGATACTTTATATTGAAGCTGCGCTGATCTATCTTGGATTGAGCTCGATTTTATCTGCTCTGCAAGTCAGACTTGAGCGTCGTTTCAGACGCTATGGCGGCACCTTGGAGACGAACTCATGATAGAGCTTCAAAACATCCAAAAACGCTTTGACGATGCCGTTATTTTAAACAATATCAATGTCCGCATTGATGAAGGCACCGTGACCGCACTGGTTGGTCCTTCCGGCGGGGGGAAAAGCACTCTTTTGCGCTGCATAAACCTGCTTGAGATCCCGACTTCGGGAACTCTCACGCTTGGCAACCACACCCTCGACTTTTCCCCCAACCGCAAACCAGCTTGGTCGGAAATACAGGCTATACGTCGCCAGACCGGTATGGTGTTTCAGAATTTCCAGCTTTTTCCGCACCAGACAGCTATTCAAAACGTCATGGAGGGTCTGATCACGGTCTTGAAATGGCCGCAGGAAAAAGCACGTGAACATGCGATGGAATTGCTGACCAAGGTTGGCATGGCACATAAGGCAGATGTCTGGCCTTCCACTTTATCTGGAGGACAACAGCAGCGGATTGCCATTGCGCGTGCTTTGGCGCCCTCGCCCCGGGTGCTGCTGTGTGATGAGCCAACTTCCGCGCTTGATCCGGAACTTGCGACAGAAGTGGTAGATGTCTTAAGCAAGCTTGCCAAAGAAGGAACCACAATGGTGATCGCCACGCATGATTTACGTCTTGCAGCGAAAATCGCACAAAATGTCGTCTTTTTAGAATCGGGCAATATAGTCGAAACAGGGACTGCCCGTGACGTGTTCGTCAGGCCTGAGCACAACCGTACAAAGCAATTCGTTGCCACTATCAATGCGGCTCACAGCTACGACATATGACCTTAACGGGCTTTCGCACACAAGGTGCGGCCCGTTCTTTCATTGAACTATCAGCCAATATAATTTTTCAGGTCACTTGCAGCGTCGCCCTATTGGTAAATGTCACAACCGCTGTTACATTATAGGCAACGTAAAATTAAAGCGCCATGCTAGCGTCCTTCGGGTTCGCGCGGCGCCAAAAGGACAAGAACCTTGAAAAACCCCGACGAGCGCCCCAGCAACATGGCGCAATCCGGGGCGTCTAACGGACGATCGAGCTTAAACTACGCTCGGAATCCGTCTGAGAATGGCAACCGCAAATCGCGTAAAAATGCCGTTCCAGAAATCGGCAAAATGCCTGGGGCAGCCGATTTAGGACGCACGGATACGGAAAAACCGGCAATTCACAGTCAGGCCAAACGCTTGCGGCGGCGTAGGCGCGGTAAAATGCGCAGCACGGCAGACGCTATTTCTGAGACCGTACTAGGTCTGGTCGATGCAGCTGCACAGAGCAAAACTGCTGAAGGCAAGCCATCAGGAAAAATTTCGAATCGCCGCCGACGTGCGCGTAAGAAAAAGCAGGCGCGGATAGAGAGCGTTGCCGCTTCATCATCCGAATTCAAACAATCTGTGCAGACCAGCCCTTCGCACAATTGCTCGCATGTGTCTGTCCTAGCTGGCAAACGGGGGCCTGCCGCCTCTCAGATACGCCATAAATGGCATGATACTCGCGACGCTCCGCTTTATGCCGCGCTCGATTTGGGCACCAATAATTGTCGTCTGCTCATAGCGACCCCCACGCGTCCTGGGCTATTTCGGGTGGTAGATGCTTTTTCGCGCATTGTCCGATTAGGCGAAGGGCTCTCAACCACTGGCCGGTTGAGTGATCATGCCATGCAACGAGCCGTTGACGCGTTGAAAATCTGCTCCGAGAAGCTTGCCTCGAAAAAAATCAGACGAGCCCGGCTTATCGCGACTGAGGCCTGTCGCTCAGCAGAAAATGGCGAAGAATTTCTTCAGCGCGTATTAGATGAAACCAACTTGCAACTTGAGATCGTAGATCGACAGACAGAGGCGCGTTTAGCGGTTTCCGGATGCGGAACGCTCATCACCCGGGATACGGATGCCGTCGTGCTATTTGATATTGGCGGTGGCTCATCAGAAATTGCGCTGATTGATGTTTCCGAACGCCGGTCCCCACGTTTGGCCGAACATATTCGCGCATGGACCTCACTGCCTGTAGGTGTCGTAACTCTCGCCGAACGTTTTGGTGGGCGCAATGTGACGCCTGAAAGCTATGATAATATGGTTCAGCACGTCACAGAACTTTTGTCGAGCTTCGCTCAACGCCATTGTCTTGGCCATCTGACCGCGGGTTCTAGGTTTCACCTATTGGGCACCTCAGGCACTGTTACCACGCTTGCCGGAATTCACTTGGGGCTTGAACGCTATGATCGGCGCAGAGTTGATGGTATGTGGATGGGTGCAGAAGAAGTCACCCAAATGACCAATCAGCTTTTGTCATGGGATTTTGAAGCTCGCGTTGCCAATCCTTGCATCGGGGCGGACAGAGCCGATCTGGTCCTGGGGGGCTGCGCTATTCTTGATGCCATACGCATAGTTTGGCCTAGCGAAAAACTTCTCATTGCTGATCGTGGTCTCCGCGAGGGCATTTTAACTGAATTAATGTCGCGTGATGGTGCCTGGCGGCAAAATCGTTCGTCAAACGTCCACAACAGCGCAAGAAACAGGCATTGAGCATGAGTAGATCAGGCGGAAACAGAAGCAGGGCAAAAACCACCGGTGGGCGGGGTGGTTCTGGTACCAGCAGACTGCATGTCCGGGTTAAAAAGAAGGCTGGGACGATTAAGGAGTCGTCGCGTCGCTGGTTGGAGCGCCATCTAAACGATCCCTATGTGCATAGATCGCGTCAGGACGGCTATCGGTCGCGCGCTGCTTATAAATTGATCGAAATTAATGATCGTTACAAGGTACTGAAAAAAGGCCAAAAAATTATTGATTTGGGTGCAGCTCCCGGCGGGTGGTCGCAGGTTGCTGCAAAAATTGTCGGCTCAACTGACGAAAATCCGCTGGTTGTTGGCATTGATTTTCTTCCAGTCGATCCTTTGCCAGGCGTGATCATGCTGCAAATGGATTTTTTGGATGATGATGCTCCGCAAAAATTGATGGAAGCCTTAGGCGATCAACCCGATCTGGTAATTTCGGATATGGCGGCCCCCACAACCGGCCATCGCCGGACCGACCATCTTCGGACCGTGCATCTATGCGAGGTAGCAATTGATTTTGCGGTGTCAGTTTTAAAACCTGGTGGCCACTTTTTGACGAAAACATTTCAGGGCGGAACTGAGAATGAGATGCTAACCGTATTGAAGCAAAAATTCCGCTCAGTCCATCATGTAAAGCCACCGGCTTCGAGAGCTGAATCGGTCGAACTCTATCTTCTGGCTCGAGACTTTAAGGGATAACAGACTAGGTTTGGTCTTGCAAAAAGTGAGGCCGGAAATCCGGCCCCACCTTTAAATTAGATTAGATATTATATTATATGTCGGCGGCGTTCACGTTCGATCTCTTCCGGGGTGTAATAGTCAGCATCCGGATCAAATCTTTCCCAGCCTTCATTTGTATATAGCTGGCGGCGTTCAGCAACATCGACGCGATTAGCGCCGGATAATATCGATTCTGCTTCCGCATAACGCTCATCGGGCACGCGTGCTGTGACTAAAGCGCCGCCGCGGCGCACGCCCTCGGCATAAAGATGAGCATCCTCCTCTGGCACTCCTGCCTCTGTGAGAGCTCCGATCAAACCGCCAGCTGCTCCGCCGACAATAGCGCCGCCAGCTGCGCCTGCAAGTGTTGCCGCAAGCCATCCCGCAGCTACAACCGGTCCCACGCCTGGAATAGCCATGACACCTAAGCCGGCTAATAATCCGCCTGCCCCGCCTACAGCCGCACCAATACCGGCACCGACGCCTGCGCCCTCGGCGGCGTTGCTTTCAGTTTCGTCATGGTGCGACACAATACTGATATCAGATGACGAAAAGCCTGCATTTTCAAGCCTTTCCACTGCATCCCGAGCTGCGCTATATGTATCGAATAATCCCGTTGCGGTTTTCATGATAACGTCCTTTCTGGTGCTAACAGTCGCTGTTAAGGGGTTTTGGTCGTTACATTGCCCTGATAGTCGAGCTGCACAGTGACGTTGTCTGCACCTTTGGTGGCTGTGCCTTCCCAGATCCCATTGTCTTTAAGTGTCAGCCCTGTGACATTGGTAAATCCGGCGTCTTGAATGCGGTCTTTTGCCTGTTCTTCAGTGAAACTATTTTCACCTTCCACAGGAGCTTGAGGGTTCGTTGTGTCCGGGGTAGCAATGGCTGGAGTTTCCGTTGAGGTTGCGTCAGTTCCCGTAGCGGGCGCATCCTGCGCAAAGCCAATTGAAGGCGCAATAATAAGAGCGCTTGAAAGCGCTAATAGCTTGATATTCATCGTGTTTTCTCCTCGAACACAGTTGTTTCGATAAGTGGAAAACTCGCATAACGGCGTTCGGTTCCTTAAGAATTTGAATTATGTGAATGAGCTAATGGAAAAAGCGGGTGGACGCTTCTCTCTTAAATTTACGCGCATTATGGGGAGCAAGCTTAGCGCAGTTCATTGACGCAATTGGAGCGATGCTCATATCAACGGATCCTGACGGTAACGAAGCATTCAGCGCATAGCGCATGAGAGAATATTTGTTGTGCGGCTAAATATGAGCCGCACATAGGTTCCGGCATATGTTCGGTCCCGGCATGTGTTAACGATCTCAAGCAGCTAGACATCTGCTCGCAAACCGGAAGCCATATATTTAAACACTTCGATAGCACGGGGTAAAACCTTTAGCGGATCGTCTCCGGCTGCAACCCAAAGTGCTGCGTCAAAAGCAGCTCCACTCAACAGCCGTGATGCCGATTCAATATCCACGGGCTTCATAATCCCGTCCGATACCAATTCCGTTACAATAGATTTCGTAGCGACCAGACAAGCATTTTGACTAGGCCAGTTCGACGGGTCGCCCAAAACAGCAGGTCCATCAAGCAGCACAATTTGCCGAATTTCCGGATCAAGCGCCATTTCGATATAGGCCGCCCC
Source organism: Falsochrobactrum ovis (assembly GCF_003259955.1). Taxonomy (GTDB): domain Bacteria; phylum Pseudomonadota; class Alphaproteobacteria; order Rhizobiales; family Rhizobiaceae; genus Brucella; species Brucella ovis_A. Next base: position 42,908 of record NZ_QLMK01000012.1, on the reverse strand, counting down.
TTCTGCCAACAGACCTTCCCATTTGCTTGCCGCCTGTCCAGCAATTTCCTGAGCACGTTGTGCCATTTCGCCATCAACTTGCGCTACAACAGCTGCAAACAAACCTCGTTTGTCGCCAAAATTATGATAGAGCGCGCCGCGAGTCAGTCCGGCAGCGGCGGTCATCTCATCCATGGAAGACGCAGAATAACCCTGTTGCGCAAACATCTTGCGCGCAGAAGCTATCAGCTTGGCGCGATTTTCTTCCATTTTTTGGACGCGGCTTTTGGGGATCACCTCAAACATCTCCTAAAAAAGCAAAACCATTCTATTGACATACGCCTCGTATGTGACATATTAACATACGAAACGTATGTAAACTAGCATTCCTAAGATTATCTGAAGCCTCACCATCAAAGAAAGTTGCCATCATGACCCAACGCCAAGCTATTTTCCCCAAAGACCGCCATGCACTTTATGAAAAACACGGATATTCTGCCGCAATCCGTTCCGGAGATTTGGTTTTTGTTTCCGGCCAGGTGGGAAGTCGTCCAGATGGGTCTCCCGAGCCAAAATTCAGTGATCAAGTACGGCGCGCTTTTGCCAATCTGCGTTCAACGCTGGATGCGGCTGGCTGCACATTCGAGGACATAATTGATATAACCACATTCCATACCGATCCAGAAACACAGTTTGAAACGGTGATGGAAGTTAAAAATGACGAATTTAACACCCAGCCCTATCCCAATTGGACAGCTTTGGGAGTGAATTGGCTGGCTGGATTTGATTTTGAAATCAAAGTTATCGCACGCGTCCCTTCCGCCGCCTGATGAACAGGTTTTACATGCCCCTTCTGGTGCTACACCTTCAACCACGGTCTCAATCGCCGGTCGGGGCATATACGGTTTTAAGAAAGATAGTTCATACCCGCTTAGCGCGCAGCATTTTCAAGAAAAGCCTAATTAGCGCGGCTGGTCGGATAGAGTCTCTGCCAACTGTCTTGCGATTGATGCGATTGCCGCATTGCGCTGCTCTATCGACGCATCGGTTTGTGTAATATAAATTGCCGCAATCAACGGTTTTTGCTCTGGCGGCCAGATGATGGCGACGATCCCCCGCGTTCCATAGCCGCCCGCACCGGTACGATCTCCAATACGCCAAGTTTCGGGCAGTCCCGCACGCATCAACGGGCCACCAACTTCATTCGACATCATCCAATTGGTCAAGGTCTTGCGCGAATGGGCCGACAGACCATCTTCCAGAAGCAATTTATGCGACAAATTAACGATAGCATCAGGTGTTGTCGTATCGCGTGGGTCGCCAGGAATTGCTTCATTAAGTTCGGTTTCCCAGCGATCCAATCGCGTGACTATATCTCCTTGCGCACGCAAAAATGCAGTTAAACCCTGCGGGCCGCCAATAGCTTCCAGCACTTTATTGGCAGCAGTATTATCGCTTGTTCGCATTGTCGCGTCGCAGAGAGTCTCCAAACTTACCGCTTGCCCCACCCAATTTTCAGTTAAAGGCGAATAAGTAACAATATCATTTTGGTTAATTGTCACCCGCCGATTGCCATCTTCTTTGCCCTCATCGATATGCGCGAGAAGTGCGGCGCAAGCCAATAATTTGAAGGTACTAGCCATTGGAAAACGTTCATCCGCTCTATAGCGCCATGTTTCGCCGGTACCGGTATTCCTGATCGCCAGACCTATACGGGCATTGATTTGTTTTTCGGCCTCTTGAACCTTACTGATCAACTCCGCCTCACCTGCAACTGCGGGCGATAAGAGGAGAAAAAGAGACCCAAAAAGTCCAAGCGCCGATAGTTTCATGCCCTATCCTTCCGCTAACGCGAATTTAATCCGTGAAAACTATCAGCAATTTGCCAAACACAAAATAGTTTACGCAAAACCTGCACCCGCACTCAAAGAGGGCTACGCAACGAAGTGTTTAAAAGCCCGCAGGGAACAACCGGACAGCGTTTTCCTACCCCATCCGTTCAATAGTTAGACAATTCTGATCAATCAACACTCGATGGCGACTGGTTCCAACAACTCGTCAGCTTCTGACTTTAAACATGCGCCTAGGGTTGGGTTGTGCAAGCGAAAAGCCTATCCCGCGTATCTGGCGCTGATCTTCCGCGGCCGCTTTTACCATTCGTCAAGCCAAGCTGGCGCAAAAGGCGGCCTCTGTCTGGCTGATCATCCAGCCATCAACAATAAGGTAATCGTCTTGATCAAAATCGGCACGACATTGCATCTGAAGGTACGCAAGACGCTCCTTCGGGCACGTCGTTTCCATTGCCGCCGCGCTGTACGGTTTCGCAGCAAGCGACGCAGTCACATATTCAGGGACTGCATATTCCGGACGTTCGCGTAATACCGCCAAGCCGACTTTGCGCAATATTTCTGTGTCAACACCGTCGACACCCTCGAACTGGGCAAAGAAATCGGGGACATTGCGATGGACGAAACGACAACCGATAAGGCCCGCTCCATACGCAACGGCTCCGACACCCAGCACACCGCCGATCCCGAGCAAAGCGCGGCGAGTATATTTGGACATTGAGAATCTCCTCAGGTCAGTTGCATTAGAGCTTCGTCAGCCAGATGATCGGCCAGCCTTATCGCAAGGGCTGTCAGAGTTAGTGTCGGGTTAGCGGTTCCGCCAGTGGTAAACACGGAACTGCCTGCAATAAACAGATTATCGACCGAGTGCACACGGCAATTTGCGTCAACTACGCCCTGTCGGGGATCATCGTGCATGCGCGTCGTGCCAATGTGATGATATCCGGTAAAGACTTGATCTAGATCCGGCGGGTCATCGATACCAAGCTGCAACCGCCCAAGCCCCGCACTACCAAAAGCCTTGCCGATGAGTTCATGAGTCCGCCGGAGGCTCAGCATATCGGAGTCGGAAACTCGCCAATCCAACGTTATGCGTCGCAGGCCAAGCGCATCAATTTCATCGTTAAGCGTAACACGGCTATCTGGATCGGGTGCCTGTTCTGCATCCTGTCTAAACGCAATCGAAGAAATACGGCCCGATCCGAAAACCTTCCTTAGGAGGTGACGAGAAACGCCAGTAATGACCGAGCCTGGAGCCTCAGCGACCGTGCACAATCTTTCCGCCACACGTTCGGGCGCTTGCCCGCGAGCGAAAGACTTCGTCAATGTCGAGAAGGCAAGCCAGGCATGGTCGCGAAAGTCGTCATTATGCGCCTGATTTTCCCAGGTAATATCCATAAAGGCCGCATTATTGAGCAGCTTTTCGCTTCGTTTCACATGATCAGGCAGTTTGAGACCAATGCGCAGCTGTGCGGTTTCTGTCGCCTGCTCGTAAAAGCTCATATCCGTTTGATCGTCCGCTAGCGCCAGACGACTCGCCGTAACATTCAAATGGTCCATGAAATACCGGCCCACCAAATCCCGCTCATTGCCCAATCCGGTTGCACGCTGGCGGTTAGCGTTAAGCAGAATGCGCGGGTTTTCGATGCCACCACAAGCTAGTACATAGGCCTTGGCCGTTATCGTCGCCTTGTTGCCCTCAAGCGTGGAGACGGTGATCGCTTCAATCCTTGAGGTGCCTGTTGATTGCCGCTGAGAAGTGACCCGGTTTGGGGTGATATTTCCATTTAGAATTGACCCATGTTTGAACCTTCCCTCGTTTGTTTTTCAGCGAGGGCTATGGAGTGATCGACATGGCATTATTGAGCGTTATCCGACGGTGGCATTACCGGGACGAACTATCGATCCGCGAGATTGCCCGACGAACAGGCCTATCGCGGAACACCATCCGCAAGTATCTGCGTCTCAATGGCGCTGAGCCAAAATTTCAGGTTCCGGACAGGCCAAGCAAACTCGACCCATTTTCTGACCGACTTACCACGTGGTTAAAGTCGGAAGATCGCAAACCTCGTAAACAGAAGCGCACGGTGAAGCAGATACACGCCGACCTTGTCGCTCTGGGCTATGAGGGATCATACAGTCGCGTTGCCACCTTTGCCCGCGAGTGGAAGGCCGATCTTCATATGCACAACCAGACATCAGGCCGGGGCACGTTTGTCCCTTTGAGCTTTGATGCTGGAGAAGCATTTCAATTTGACTGGTCGGAAGACTGGGCAATTATCGGCAATGAGCGGACAAAGCTTCAAGTCGCCCATACCAAGCTTAGTTATTCCAGGGCCTTTATCGTTCGCGCCTATCTCACACAGTCCCATGAGATGTTGTTTGACGCTCACAACCATGCATTCCGAGTGCTTGGTGGTGTTCCACGACGCGGCATTTATGACAATATGCGTACAGCCATCGATAAGGTCGGGCGAGGCAAAGAGCGTGACGTCAATATCCGCTTTCAAGCGATGGCCAGCCACTATCTGTTTGAACCAGACTTCTGCAACCCAGCATCGGGCTGGGAGAAGGGACAGATTGAGAAGAATGTTCAGGATTCTCGGCATCGGTTCTTTCAACCCGTTCCACGATTTGCTTCGCTGGATGAACTGAACGACTGGTTGGAAGAGCGTTGCAAGTTTTTCTGGGCAACCACAACGCATGGTAAAATGCGCGGCAGCATAGCCGATCTTTGGGCTGAAGAAGTCCAGACCCTTATGCCCGTTTCCCGATCTTTTGATGGCTTTGTCGAATATACCAAGCGCGTATCACCGACCTGCCTCGTTCACTTTGATCGTACGCGTTATAGTGTTCCAGCATCCTTTGCCAATCGCCCTGTAAGCCTGCGTGTCTATCCTGATCGTGTCGTGGTCGCTGCCGAAGGGCAGATTATTTGCGAGCATTCACGCATCTTCAATCGCTCTCACGAAGCACCAGGTCACACCGTCTATGACTGGCGGCACTATTTGTCGGTCATTCAGCGAAAGCCCGGCGCATTGCGCAATGGCGCTCCCTTCACGGAGCTTCCTGAAGCGTTTCGCACACTCCAGCTTCATCTGTTGAAGAAGCCGGGTGGCGATAGGGAAATGGTCGATATCCTTTCCCTCGTCTTACAGCATGATGAACAGGCCGTACTTATGGCAGTCGATATGGCGTTGAAGTCGGGAGTGCCGACAAAAACCCATATTCTCAATTTGCTTCATCGTTTGGTCGACGGCAAATCTCTCATTCCACCCCCGATTAACGCGCCGCAGGCACTGACCCTTAACAATGAACCCAAGGCCAATGTCGAACGCTACGACACCTTGAGAAAGACGGAGGCTCGTCATGCGTCATAATCCAGCGAGTGGTGCTATCGTTATCATGCTGCGGCAATTAAAGATGCATGGCATGGCACAAGCAGTTGGTGAACTCACCGAACAAGGATCACCAGCTTTCGAGGCAGCTATTCCAGTTCTGTCACAGCTGCTTAAGGCGGAAACAGCAGAGCGTGAAGTCAGATCAGTTGCCTATCAGCTCAAAACTGCACGCTTTCCAGCCTACCGTGATCTGAACGGCTTTGACTTCGCAAGCAGTGAGATAAATGAGGCATTGGTCCAGCAGCTGCATCGCTGTGACTTTCTCAATGATGCAAACAACATCGTTCTGGTTGGTGGACCCGGCACGGGTAAAACTCATATCGCCACCGCTATTGGTGTCCAGGCGATTGAACACCACCACAAACGCGTCCGGTTCTTCTCAACAGTTGAACTTGTGAATGCACTTGAGCAGGAAAAAGCCCAGGGCAAATCCGGACAGATCGCCAACCGGCTCATTTATTCCGATCTCGTCATTCTTGATGAGCTCGGATATCTACCATTCAGTGCATCCGGTGGCGCGCTTTTATTCCACCTGCTCAGCAAACTTTACGAGCGCACGAGTGTCATAATCACCACCAACCTCAGCTTCAGTGAATGGGCAAGCGTGTTTGGCGACGCCAAAATGACGACTGCATTGCTCGACAGGCTCACCCATCACTGCCACATCCTAGAAACCGGAAATGACAGCTTCAGGTTCAAAAACAGTTCCGCTCAGGAACCAAAACGAGCGAAGGAATACACGAAACTTGACCGTGAATAAAAACCCGAACATTAATTAAAAGGCGGGTCAATTCTCGGTGGAAAAACCGGGTCACTTCTCAGCGGCAATCAACATCAATGGCAACAAAAACACGCTGTTGAGGACGCTGATAGCCACTAAGGGAGGGAAATCGGCGGGAATTGGCGTTCCCGGTTTTATACCAAGGTGGCGGAGGGAGCCAACCTGACAGCAAACTCTCTCGGCGGAACGCTACGCAAATGCCGGTGGCCGGAGCGAAAAGAGGCGAAAGCGTAGATTTCGAGGGTTTTTGAGAACGGCGGCGTAAAAATAACCCCGATCCACTTCTTTTACAACAAAAATCTTAAATATTCGCTGGCCAAGCCGCGCAAGAAGGGTCAATAAGAGCATACAAGTAAGTGGGGTAGCAATGTTTTCATTGTTTTGGATCTAGGGGAATATCTTGGACAGAATTTATCGTCATAAATTGTGGATGCTGACTAGTGTTTGTGGGCTCGTTTTATTGCCCACAGTGCCGGCATTTTCTCAAATGGCTAACAACGGGCAAGTTACCGTAGTGGGTGATAATCAAGCTGGTCTCTCTTGGACGGCTTCACCCGGTGCAGAGCTGGTGAACACCGAAAATGGTATTATCGATGTTTATGGCGACAAAAGCACAGGCATAAGAGTATTTGGGCCGGGTGTTGAGGGGGCCGAGGTTTCTGTTGAGAACCACGGAACTATCGAAACCTTCTTGGGAGAGGCAGGCAGTTCTCACAAACACGGCATCATTGTTGGCGGTGATCCCAATGCCGGAGATGGTGGAATCGGTGTCTCTACCGACGTAACTATCATTCACTCAGGCAACATAACAACACACAGTGAGTCCTCTCGGGGCATATATGTGCTGCGGGCACAGGGTAATTTTATTGAGCCTGGACCGTTGGGTACGGTCTATATTGATGCTTCTCAGGGCACGATCAGCACACTTTCTACAGGAGGCGGGGATAACACATCTGACGGCATTTATGTTGGTGCCGGTAATGCAGATGTTGCCGTAATTGCCGGAGATATCGATGTACATGGATCGGGAACGGGCGTCGCGGTGACAACGGACCTTTCGTCCGAGGTCTCAACAGTCGAAGGGACAGCTATCCGCACCTTTGCGGGAAGTGCCCATGGAATTCAGAACTTTTCCAGCGGCGATTCCACAGTAAGCGTTATGGGGGATATTTTCACGTCTGGCACAGGGGCTGCTGGTGTGAACGCGTCTGCAGGATGGTTTTTCGAACCTGATGGCAAATCATCGGTAACAGTTGGTGAAAATTCACGCATTGAAGTGAGCGGAGCATCTTCTGTAGGCGTACAAAGCGCTTCATTCGGAGTGGGGGAAATCGATGTCTCCGGAGAGATTGTTGCAAGCGGAAATGATGGAATTGGGATAGATGTAGGAGGTTCGACCTACAGTGTCACGATTGCGAATACCGGCCTTGTCAACGGTGGCTGGGGCGAGAGCGGTGTTGCGATCAACGCATTTGGAACTGGCGGTGAAATCACCAATAACGGTGGACTGACATCGCTCTCTGATCGGCTTGTGACAAGCATTCCACCGTCGGATTTCGGCGATCCTGATGCGCAATTTGGCAACATGACGCTGAATAATACGGGAGAGATGACCGGTTACGTCACATTGGGTGCGTTGGGCGGTAACCAGTTCTTCAATGATAATCTGTTCGTCATCCGAAATTTCTCCGACACTGACGGCGACGGAAATCGGGATCTCCGTGGCGTTGCAATTAACGACATGGGCGGGAGCGATTCCCACTTCGTCAATGGTAGCAATGGTATGATTACGCTTGGAGTCTCAGATGCTGAGGACTTCGATGCAACTAGTTATTATGTGGCTGCAACAGGCATCGACAACAGTCCTTTATCGCCAAATATCTACGATTTCAGTCGCCCGGGCCTTTTGCAGGGCCAGTTCATAAATACGGAAAGCTTCTTGAACAGAGGGCTTATCGATTTGACGGGTGCAGAAATCGGCAACACGTTGGTGATTACCTCTTCTGATGATGCGTCAACCATCGGAACCGGTACTTTTATCGCCGATGGGGGCGTGCTGCGACTCGGCGCGATTCTGAACGATGGCGATGGTGGTGAAGGCTCAATAGCTGACATGCTGATTGCTGATCGCGTCGAACTAGGCTCCGCTGCAACTACCATTGAAGTTGCCATCCGGGATCAGGCCAGCGAGGCCCTAACCGTTGCCAATGGAATTCAGCTAGTTCAGGTTCGTGATAAGGATTACTCCGCAGAAGACGCATTCATCCTTGGTGGAGAAAATTCCTATGAGCACAATGGGGCTCAGGCGATAGGTGATGGAGCTTATGCATATAAACTTTATCACAATGGTTTAGGAACTGATGCCGCTGATGGAAATTGGTATCTTCGTTCTCAGCTCCAAGATGATGATCCTACAGACCCCTTATATACTGGAGGTGTTCCTGTTTATGAGGCCTATCCCCAACTTTTACTGGGTTTGAATGGACTACCAACATTGCAGCAGCGCGTTGGTAATCGCTACTGGAATAACGCTGGCAATAAAGTGCTCATTCAGGGCGCTGATGCCATTGTACCTTTTGCTCCAGCAGAAGAGGCTGGTGTTCTAATCGAAGAAAATGCCATATGGGGTCGGATTGAAGGTTCGCATACAAAAATTACGTCCAAAACATCAACCTCAGCTACTGATTATGACTACAACACCTTCAAACTTCAGGCAGGCATTGATGGCCTATTGCATGAAAATGATGATGGTAAGCTGATTGGCGGTGTGACTGTTCATTATGCGCACGGCAAAGCCGATATCTATTCAGTTCACGGTAATGGCGACATCAAAACCGATGGCTACGGTTTTGGCGGAACACTCACCTGGTACGGTGAGAACGGTTTCTATGTCGATAATCAGGCCCAAGTGACCTGGTATGACAGCGATCTGTACTCCAGCACAGTCCAGTCATCACTGGTAAATGGCAACAGTGGTTTCGGATACGCGCTATCGATTGAGACCGGTAAGCGCATTACCATGGATGACCATTGGTCGCTGACGCCACAGGCACAGCTCGTATACTCTAATGTTCGATTTGATAGCTTCACCGATCAATTCAACGGGCATGTCTCTAGAGAGAAAGCGGCAAGCCTACAGGGACGCCTGGGCATTAGCGCTGACTATCAAAACTCATGGCTTAATGACCAAGGGATGATGAACCGCAGTTATGCATATGGTATCGCCAACCTCTATAACGAATTCCTTGATGGAACGAAGGTTGACGTTAGCGGTGTAACCCTTGCGAATGAACGCGAGCGTCTGTGGGCCGGGATCGGTATCGGTGGCTCATATAACTGGGATGATGACAAGTATTCCATCTACGGTGAAGGCTCTATCAATACCAGTATTAAGAACTTTGGCGACAGCTATAGCTATAAGGGCACTCTAGGCATTCGCGTTAAATGGTAGGCTGACCGACCGATTAGTATAATCGCGAAAAAGGCCGCCAGAAAAACTTGGCGGCCTTTTTCCTTGGAGGGCTGATATTAGTCGCGAATCAGGCGTATTGCGGAACTGCCAGACGCTGCTCAAAGTAGCATTGAATCTATTCGCGCATTCTCGATTGAATACGATTCAAACCTACGATACGCTGCTTGGCAGACTAGAAACTGGGTGATCCCAGTTTCCGCTTGGTCATATTTTGGGGGCATTTTGGGGGCCGGAACAGCCAATCTTCGTTGGAGTGTTGAGCGACGACTCGAATTCATCGAGTTCCGACTGTTTTGGGACGGGCGCGTCAACCGTAGCGACCTGACGTCTGCGTTCGGTGTTTCGGTGAATCAAGCGTCCACCGACCTGAACCGCTACATCGGGATGGCTCCGGACAACATGGTCTACGACAAGAGCGCCCGGACCTACATCCGAGGCAGCAAGTTCGCCCCCCTATTTTTAAAGCCGGACGCCAGCCGTTACCTTTCTCAGCTGCGTTCCGTCGCCGATGGCATCCTCGACCGCGCGGACGCCTGGATTGGCCAGTTCCCTGCCTACGGCGCCGCACCGACCCCTGTGCGGGGAGTCAATGCAAAGACCCTGCGGTCAGTGGTCGCCGCAATTCGCCGATCAGAAGCCATCGAGGTCAAATACCAGTCGCTGTCCCGGCCGGAGCCGCGCTGGCGCTGGATTGCGCCACCCGCGATCGGGTTCGACGGTTTCCGCTGGCACACACGGGCCTTCTGTCTCACCGATCAGAGCTTCAAGGATTTCCTGCTCTCGCGGATCATCGAGACCCGCGGCACCAAGCCGAGCGAGATCAGCACTGAAGGAGATGCCGACTGGAACGAGCATGTCACTTTGGAGATCGGACCGCATCCTGAACTGTCTGAAACGCAGCAAAAGGTCGTCGCGCTCGATTACGGAATGCGCAGCGGAAGGGCCACGATCCCGGTTCGCAAGGCGCTTCTCTACTACGCGCTGAAACGGCTGGGGCTGGATACCGACCCCACGGCGCGGACGCCGATGGATCAGCAAATCATCCTTCTGAACCGAGAGGTTATCGATGAAGCTAATCGATAACACCTCTCATCTTCTCGGGGATGATCTGAAGGATGCCATCGGCCGCGGCACACGTCTGCGCATCGCTGCGTCATGCTTCTCGATCTACGCATTCGAAGCTCTGAAGTCTGAGCTCTCGAAGATCGACAGCCTGCAGTTCATCTTCACCGCGCCCACATTTGTGCCGACCGAGGTTGCCGACCGCCTCCGGAAGGAACGTCGGGAGTTTTTTATTCCCAAGGCGCGACGGGAAAGCGGTCTCTACGGCACAGAGTTCGAGATCCAGCTGCGCAACAAGCTCACTCAACGCGCCGTCGCTCGCGAATGCGCTGATTGGATCCGCAAGAAGGCCAGGTTTCGTTCCAACACGACAAAGGCCCCGATGCAGCAATTTATGCATCTGGCTGGCTCCGAAGGCGAAGTGGCCTATATGCCAATCAGCGGCTTCACGGCCGTAGATCTTGGCTACCAAAAGGGCGATGCGGTTTCCAACTTCGTGACCCGCTTCGATGTTCCTGAGCACGCCAAGATGTATCTTCACCTATTTGATCAGATCTGGTCGGACCCGGAAAAAGTGAATGACGTCACTGCGGCCATCTGCGAGCACATCGAGTCCGTTTATCAGGAGAATTCGCCCGAACGCATCTATTTCATGATGCTGTACAGCATCTTCCAGGACTTCCTGGAGGACGTTGACGAGGACGTGCTGCCGAACGACCTCACCGGGTACCGCGACAGCGTGGTTTGGAACAAGCTTTTCAACTATCAGAAGGACGCGGCGACCGGCATCATCAACAAGCTCGAAACATACAACGGGTGCATCCTCGCGGACAGCGTGGGACTCGGTAAGACTTTCACCGCGCTTGCCGTCATCAAATACTACGAACTGCGCAACCGCTCCGTTCTCGTGCTCTGCCCCAAGAAGCTTGCGGACAACTGGCGGAACTACAATACGAACCTGACCACCAATATCTTCGCAAAGGATAGGTTCAACTACGATGTCCTTTGCCACACGGACCTGTCCCGGACATCGGGCGAGTCCTTTGGCATCCCGCTGAACCGGGTCAACTGGGGCAATTACGACCTCGTCGTGATCGACGAATCCCACAATTTCCGCAACAACGATGTCTACAAGGACCGCGAGACGCGCTACCAGAAGCTGATGAACAAGGTCATCCGCGCCGGCGTGAAGACCAAGGTTCTGATGCTCTCGGCGACACCGGTCAATAACAGGTTCACTGACCTTCGTAATCAGCTTGCGCTTGCATATGAGGGGCAGTCCGAGGCGCTCAGCAAAAATCTGAAGGCCCAGACCAGCGTCGAAGAGATCTTTCGCCGGGCCCAGAAGGCCTTCAATGAATGGTCGTCCCTGCCGCCAGAAGAGAGGACCGCTGCGTCGATCCTGAAGGCGCTCGACTTCGACTTTTTCGAGCTTCTCGACGCCGTGACCATTGCCCGGTCACGAAAGCATATCGAGACCTTCTACGACACGAAGGACATCGGGAAGTTCCCCCAAAGGCGCAAGCCGCTCTCTTATCACCGCCCGATCACCGAGCGTTCGGACGTGGTGGGGTTCAACGACATCTTCACGCAGCTCTCGGTGCTGAAGCTCGCGGTCTACGCCCCGATCAGTTACATCCTGCCCAGCCGTCTGCGGAAGTACGAGGAGATCTACGACACGCAGGTCGAGGGCGGACGCGGCAAGCTCAGACAGGCCGATCGAGAGCGCAGCCTTCAGGCGCTGATGACGACCAACCTGCTGAAACGCCTGGAGAGCTCGGTCGCCGCGTTCCGGCTCACCCTGCGGTCTCTCGGCGCCAACATCTCGCGCACGCTCGACGCGATAGACCAGTTCGAGAAAACCGGACGAAGCGAGAGCGTCAGCGACTACCTTGCCGAAATGAGCGACTTCGACCCGGAGGACGATGACCTCTCCGGCCTCGACGAGTTCACGGTCGGAAAGAAGGTCCAGATCAGCCTCGCCGACATGGATCTGCCATCATGGAAGCACGACCTGGCTGCGGACCTGGTCCTGATCGAAGACCTGATCGCTTCAATGGAAAAGGTCAAACCGGCGGACGACGCCAAGCTCCAGCGCCGACCCGCGTAATCCCGTTGTCGGCACGAGGTTGGTGCGTGAATGGGATGGCGTCGAACACACGGTGACCGTGCTGCGCAATGGCTTCGAGTGGCAGGGGCGACGTTTCAAATCGCTATCGGCGACTGCGCGCGCGATCACCGGCAGCAACTGGAATGGCTATCGCTTCTTTGGTCTTGGCGATGCGCGCAGGAGTGAACGATGAATATTAAACAGCCCCAGCGCCGTTTGCGCTGCGCGATCTACACGCGCAAATCCAGCGAGGAAGGCCTCGACATGGAGTTCAACTCACTCGACGCTCAGCGCGAGGCCTGCGAGGCCTATATCGCCAGCCAACGCTCGGAAGGATTTGCTGCCATTCGTGAACGCTATGACGATGGCGGTCACTCCGGCGGCACGCTGGAGCGCCCTGCATTACAGCGGCTGCTGGCTGATGTCGAAGTCGGACTGATCGACGTCATCGTCGTCTACAAGATTGACCGGCTGTCGCGATCGCTGATGGACTTTTCCAAGTTGGTCGAGGTTTTTGAACGCAATCAGGTGACGTTCGTATCGGTCACCCAGTCTTTCAACACCACGACGTCGATGGGACGTCTGACGCTCAACATCCTGTTGTCCTTTGCCCAGTTCGAACGCGAGGTGATCGGTGAGCGTATTCGCGACAAATTTGCAGCCTCGCGCAAGAAGGGCATGTGGATGGGTGGCTACGTCCCGCTTGGCTATGATGTCCGCGACCGGAAACTGGTGATCAATGAAGAAGAGGCCAAAACGGTCAGGATGATCTTCGAGCGCTTTGTGGCCACCGGTTCGGCCACCAGGCTGGCGAAGGCGCTGGCGGCCGAGGGTGTCGTCAACAAGCGTGGCAAGCTGATCGACAAGGGCTTTCTCTACAAGCTGATCAACAATCGCGTCTATATCGGCGAGGCCGCTCACAAGGGGACCAACTATCCCGGCGAGCATGAGGCGATCATTGGTCGTGAGCTATGGGACGCGGTCCAATCTGTGCTGAAAACCAGTCCTCGGCTGCGTGCTGCCGCATCAAGAGATCAGACACCGGCGATGCTGAGGGGGCTGATCTTTACCGACACTGGCGCTGCCATGACGCCGACTGCCACCAAGAAGGGCAGCAAGCTCTATCGTTACTACACCTCAATGGACCTTATTCGAAACCGACCCACCGATGCGGAAGGACCGCAGCGGCTTCCTGCCGCCATGGTCGAAGATGCGGTCGTCGGCGAAATCCGTCGCATGATCGCCACGCCTGAAATCAGAGCGCGAGCAATTGCCGCTTTGAAATCGGACATGCCGGACATAGACGACAAGGCAGTGATTGCCGCGCTTGATGATTTCGACACGCTCTGGGCCTCGCTGTTTCCTGCCGAGCAGGCGCGCATTGCCCAGTTGCTGGTGGCCCGCGTCACCGTGGGTGCATCTGGTCTTGCCATCGACCTGCGCCATGACGGCATCAAATCACTGGCGAGACAAATGATGGCACCGCAGCTGGAAAAGGATGCGGCATGACGGAAAACACCATCCGCGTGGTCATCCCGCTCACCCTCCGTAGGAAGAACGGTCGCCCGAAGATTCTGCCGCCGGCTGACCATGGACCCGCCGAGGCGCGGGCGCAGGACGCGCATGTGCTGCGCGCCATCGCCCGCGCCTGGAACTGGCGACGCAGGCTGGAGCGCGACGAGGCCTCGACCATTGCCGACATCGCCACCGCCGAAAAGGTCACTGACCGCTTTGTCAGCCGGATGATGCGGCTGGCGTATCTAGCGCCGGAGGTGCTGGAGAAACTACTCATCCACCGCATCCCGCCGGCGTTATCACTCAACGATCTGATCGCCGTGGCCGAAATGCCATGGGCGGAGCAGATGGAGGCGGTGTTCAGCACAGCATTAGGCTCTACGTTGTAAGGCAGGTTTCGACTCCGTTTTGGTCGTTCAAGATACCGAAGGCCGGTCGCGAAAACCGACATTGTAAATTGCCCCCGCGATCACGCTGGGCGCTCTGTGTGTGCCGGCGTCAAAACCTGACTGCCAGATTTGCCTTGAACCCGTGATCGTAGGCATCCGATGCGATCTGGCCGGTATAGAAGAGACCGAACGTGGCTTCGGGTGTCAGATTGATGTCGAGCCCGGCTTCGATCACCGCACTGTCCTTAGCGATCGGCGCACCAGCGATGGAAAAGGCATTGCCAGCCGAGAAGGCGTGAATGCTGTCAGGCGTGGTGTCGCCAAAGGCGTGTTGCCAGCCCACCATGCCTCGCAAAGTCGCATCGATCGTACCGAGCGTCATAGCGTGCTCGCCGCGCAGGCCGAGCGTGGTGAAGGTAATGTTCGTACTACCGCTGTTGGCCGAGAGCGCAGCCGCGCCGCCCTGTTCGGTAAAACTGTCAGTGTGCAGGCTGACATGAGCGAAATTAGCGAAGGGCTCGAGGTGGGTATTGCTGTCGATCTCGATGCCGTAGCCGAGTTCTCCAAACGTCTGGAAGGTGCCGGCGCTGTAATTACCGCCCAGACTATCGGCAAGGCCGGGAATTGCCACCGCGCGATTGGTATCGATATCGTGCCAGGTGTAGGCAGCACCCGTACGGAACGCGATGTCGCCCCACTTTGTGCCGCCATAAAGACCGAGGTGGTAGTTGTCACTCGATCCAGTCGCGGCGCGGTTCTCGACATCGAAACGCGAATGGCTGTAACCGGCCAGAACGCCCACGCGCCAGTCGCCGACCAACGTATCTGTCCCGACAAGCAAACCACCGGTTGAGCGGTCGAGACTTGCGGCATTGCCGTCGCTGTTGGTGGAGCCCCACGAGCCAAAGCCGTGGCTCCAGAACACTGGCCCTCCATGATCGGCAACAACCAACCTCGGCGTATCGCCCGAACCATAGGCCAGCACCGGAGCATAGGAAGCTCCTGCCGTGGCAAAGGCTGCACGAATGCGGTCGTTGGCAGCGTTGCGGATGAACCGGCTGTCCTCAATCAGCGCCGTTTGCGTGGAAGCATGAATCTCGCCCGATAGCGCATCGAAGCTGGCGCGGATGAGATCGTTATCAACGGCAAGCTGGGCGATGGCGTCATAGACTGGGTGACCGGCGTCGAACCCAATGGTTTCGATCCCTTCGGCCGTGGCGATCTGATTGGGGGTATGTGCCGCCGACGCAAAGTCACGATCGTTACGGACAAGTTCCAGGTCGACAGTGCCTGCGCCATAGTCATAGAGCAGGTCCGGGTTGAGGAACGCGAAGTCGGAGGTGACGCCTTCGAACGCGCCCGAGAGCACGCCGTCCGCCGACAGGATCGTATAGGTCGAGCGCAGATCGTAATTGCCATCGGCCCCGATATGGGCGACGGACCCACCATGCAGAGTAGCGTCTCCGGTGACTGCGACGAGATCGCCTTCGGCTCCTTCGGGGTTTACCTCGATGGCAAAGCGTGAGCCGGCATGGAACACAAGATCGCCATCGACCGTCAGCGTTCCGAAGGAGTTGCCTGGCGAAAGTTTGCCGCCCGAGGCAACAGTCACCAAGGAACCGGCACCGGATCCGATCGTTCCGGACCCGCCAAGCGTTGCGCTATCAAGCACGTAGAACGAGCCGCCGAGTGTGCCGTTGACGGCCAGCGTCCCGGCGCGGATGGTCGTCGTTCCCGTGAATGCGGAACCGTCGCCGGTCAGCGTCCAGCTGCTTGTGCCGGTTTTCTCAAACGCCTCGAAGCCGCGATACTGCGCCGTGTCGCCGATCATCGAGACGTCGAAAATGTCGCTCCCGGCGCCACCGAGGGCTAAGATGTCGTTGGCGTCGGCTGTGGCATCGACGACGCCAGTGATGACTGATCCGGCGTGGAGCTCCAACCGGTTGTTTTCGCCGGTAAAGGTGACGGCGTTGGCGCGTTTGACGCCGTCGCCAGACAGGCCGCCGGAAATCGTACCGCTGTTGATGATGGTGATACTGCTACCGACGACCCCCGCGCCGCCGGCGCCATTGCTGTCATCGCCAATGCCGCCGTCGCCGCCAACGATACTGCCCGATATGACCAAGCTTTCGGCATTTAAAATCAGGCCCGCGCCACCATCGCCGCCATTGCGGCCAGCGCCACCAGCTCCACCGGCGAGGTTTCCTTTTATGGTCAGAGTCGTGCCCTCATAAGCTAACCCTGATCCGCCGTCGCCGCCATCGCCAGTCTGATACTTGGCATTGCCGCCTACCCCGCCCTGACCACCCATCAGGCTGTCTCCAAAAGCTACAGAACCGGCCCCGTCTCCGATTACAACCGCCCCGTAGCCACCAGCACCTCCGCCTCCACCATCACCACCGGTGTTCGCTGCACCGGTTCCTAGTGCATCTCCTCCTCTTCCTCCGTCTCCGCCTCTAAATGATCCGTCGGGAGTCACGCCACCTATAAATCCGTG
Organism: Falsochrobactrum ovis; assembly: GCF_003259955.1. Taxonomy (GTDB): domain Bacteria; phylum Pseudomonadota; class Alphaproteobacteria; order Rhizobiales; family Rhizobiaceae; genus Brucella; species Brucella ovis_A. The sequence goes on along the minus strand of NZ_QLMK01000012.1, from coordinate 25,855 downwards.
AGCGCCACCACCGCCACCGCCGCCGCCGGCGAAAGTTGCGTCGGTTACATCACCCCCGGCTGCGCCATGGGCACCCGCCGCGCTTCCGCCGGCTCCGCCTGTTCCCGCGCTTCCTGGGCCAAGGCCGTAACGGCCGTCGCCGCCAGCGGCGCCCGGCCCGCCTCCTCCACCGCCTGCGGCTGACGCCTGGCCACTTTGCCCCGGCAATCCCTGATGATTGGCGTCGACATCGCCGCCGGCACCACCGTCACTCCCACCACCGTTGCCACCCCCAGCCAGCGCGGCGCCGGAAGCCAGCAACAGAGCAAGGAAAGGTGCAGTTGCTATGGTGGGAGCAAGGGCAATGTTTGACGAGAATGTGGAGCCCCGCGTGGCCTTGAACCTGATCAGCGCCGTCAATTGTCTCACCATGCCGCAATTTCTCCTAGTCACCACAGTTCGATACGCGCCAGATCACGTCATTATCTGGCCGACCTTTCACAATATCATCAATGAACAGGAAGCTCTCGTCCCCGCCATGCCGCAAAACACCGCTACCGTAGCCCAATTATCCCGCAACCGAAAGTATTGGCGCTCGCAAAACCGATATCAGATCATTTCGGTCGTGGGTCGCATTCCCACGCCAGCCGAGAATACGCCTCCATAATCCCAGAATTCGCCGTTGGCGCCGAGAAAGCAACTTAGCCGGGCAGACTTCAAATCGTCAGAACAACTGTTGTCAGCCATCAGCTTTGCACGAAACATGGTTATTTCCAGATCGTGATGTTGCATGATGGCAGTCCACATCCGCTTTACATCCTTTAGCCCGAAAAAACCGACAGGCAGAAATCTACCCCTTTTCAAATTTTATTCTATAGCGATATCGGCTCGTTGCACTGCGTTGTATTCCGCCCGAAAACGCCCACCTCGGGTGTCTCTGTTTAGGCTGACTGGTGGCAGCACCCGTTACAACTTGGGCGTAGCACTAAAACCACAACGCATTGAAACCATAATGATTTTTTAGACCGAACCAAATTGACCGAGGTTCGCATGGTTTGAGACGAAAGCCATTCAGAGACTGAAAATCGTGCTCGTGGCAGTCTCAGAGGTTCGGTCGAAACCGCTAACCCCCTTTGAAATCAAAAGGAATTTCGGCGATCAAATCGGGATGTAGGGAGTTTGCAATCTGATAGTGGCGGAGGGAGAGGATCGCAGATCCAACGTTCTCTGGCTATCGGTGTCTCACCGAAGCAGCGGCGGGCACTGCCGCCATCACTGACCAGACATTCCGGAAGTCCGCGCTACGTTTGTACGGCCAACATGCACGTGACGTTCTGGTCAAAGGATGTCGGGTCGATCTGCATCCGCGCGAGTTTAAACCCGGGCGCTCCGCCGTGACGCCGCTCGGCCAGATCGGTTGTGTGCTGATCCAGGTCGATGACCGGCCGGCTTTCGATCTGATCGTGCCGTCGACTTTCGCCCGCGCGGCTGTCGATTGGATGGAGACGGCGGCGGCCGAGTTGGTCACGGCTCATGCCGCCATACTGCTTGCGCCACCTGTAATACGTCAGCTCCGAAACGCCGATCTGGCGAACCGCATCCGCCATCGCCATGCCCTGGCCGCGCAGAACTTCAACCTGCCGAAGCTTCGTGACGATCTCATCGGGCTTGTGTCGCTTGGTTGCCATCGTGGTCCTCCTTCATGGTCAAAACCATACTTCAAGGTGGACCCGTCCATGGGGGCAGATCACATTCGCTTTCCGGGTTCACGCGCGAGATGCGGGTGCAGGTCTCGGGGTTCTTGATGAAACGGTGCCGGTTCCAGGCCAGAACACCGGCATAAAGCTCGTTGTTGAGGATGCCGGTGCCTGCATCGGGATTGCCTCTGATGGTCGCGTCGATCCACGGACGGTTGCGCGGACCCGGAACCCCCTGGAGGGTGAAGTACTCACCTGAAAAGCGTAGAACCGTGTTAGCTCGTGGTGTAGCTCCTGGCGATCAGGCGGCTAGCACCAGCTGCGCCGTTTTTGCCACTTCCTGTACGCGCGAATGGGCGGCGCTAATTGCCTTCTCGGCGGCTTCCGGGCCGAAGGCGAGGCCTTCGACATAGATCACCTCGACGTCGGTCATGCCCATGAAGCCGAGTACGGACTTCAGGTAGGGGACCGCGTGGTCCATGCTTTTCGCCGCTCCCTCGGAATAGACGCCGCCGGCGGCCAGCACGAGATAGACCTTTTTGCCCGTGGCAAGACCGACCGGGCCGCTTTCCGTGTAGCGGAAGGTCAAGCCCGCCCGGGCCACATTGTCGATCCAGCTTTTCAGCGTCGAGTAGATGCTGAAGTTGATGAGACCGGTCGCGATTACCACGGCGTCGGCGGCAAGCAGTTCGTCGACGAGCTGGTCGGAATAGGCGACGGCTGCGGCTTCCTCCGCATTGCGCGCCTCGGCCGGTTTGCGGATGGCGGTGGTGGTGACCTCGTCGAGGTGGGGGACTGGGTGGCTGCCGATGTCACGATGGACGATCGCGGCGCTTGGCAAGCGATCGGCGAGCTGGTTGGCAAGATCGATCGCAAACTTGCTGGAGAGGGATTCATTGCCGCGCGGGCTGGAGGTAACGAGCAGAATGGAGGACATGGTCTCTTCCTTTCATCAGAATCGGAGACGGGCCTAGGTGTCGCCAAAATCTAGGCTTGGAAGATCATCGAGAAAACCGATAAAATATCGAACAAAACTATCGATCAATTGGATGGATTACCATGGAAGCGCAACCCACTTTCGACCAGCTGCAGGTGTTCCTGACCGTTGTCGAGACCGGCAGTTTTTCGGCTGCGGCCCGCGCGCTGAACCGGGCTCAGTCGGTCGTCAGCTACACGATTGCCAACCTCGAAGCGCAGCTAGAGGTGCAGCTGTTCAAGCGGGCTGGCTCGCGCCATCCCCGCCTGACCGAGGCTGGAAAGGCCATGCTGACGGATGCCCGCCGCATCGCTGCCGGGCTCGAAAGCCTGCGCGCCCGTGCAAGAAGCCTTAAGGAGGGTGTCGAAGCAGAACTGTCGCTCGCCATCAGCGTCATGGTGCCGTCTGAAGCGGTCGTAGCCTCGCTGCGCGCCTTCCGCGAAAAGTTTCCGGCCGTTTCGCTAAACCTCATCGTTGGTGAGCTTGGGATGGTCCACGACCTGATTCTGAGCGGCAAGGCGGATGTGGGCTTTTCCGGCGCGCTGCTGGTCCACGACGATCGCATCACGCCGGAGAGGATCGGCCATTCCTACATGGTGCCGGTCGCTGCGCCCGATCATCCGCTGGCCCGGCTCAACCGGCGGCTTACCCGAGCCGACGTGCGCGAGGAGGTGCAGATCGTGGTGATGGATTCTTCCGGCATAACGCGGGGACGCGACTTCAACGTTCACTCCTACAAGACATGGCGCGTGAGCGACGTTGTAACCAAGCACCGCCTGATCAGCGGCGGCCTCGGCTGGGGCGGCCTGCCGGACGCGGTCGTTCGCAAGGACATCGAGGAGGGCAGGCTGGTGGAATTGCTGGTCGATGCCTATGAGGTGACCGAGTACCCGATCTATGTCCTGCGCAGGACGGCCAATCCGCCGGGGCCCGCCGCCAGCTGGCTGATCGCTTCCTTCCGCGAGCATCTGGACGTGGCCTGACCCCATGAGGTGGTCCGGTTTCAGTCTTAATGCATGATCGGCTTTACGGCCATCGCCTGGGCAGATGACGGAGCCGATCCGCGCGGCGGCGCAGGCCAGATGATGGCTTCCGGCGCCGGCGGCTTGTAACCGAGCGATCCAGGCGGGCGCCAACTTTCCACGATGATCCTGCCTCCTAGAGCGCGTAGAAGATCTTGCTGTCGGGAAGTTCATCGCGCAGGCGAGCGTTGAAGCTTTCGATGTAGCCGTTCTTCTCTAATCGATGGTGGGTGGGTCACCTTGCTTGAGCGACAGCGCTCGCGCCGAATTGCGCTGGCAGTATCCGATCCCGCTGACCAACAAACATCGGAAGCGCCTGATCTGGCACCGCACTAACCTCTTCGTCAGCCAAGGAGTAGCTTAGGACAACGGATCAGGCGCTCGCGAGCCACCCCTTGTCCTGCAAGGTCTGAAGGGCGATACTGATTTGGCGCGGCGAGAAACGCTTCTTCCGCTCGTTCCAAGCATAAACCTTGGCCATCGCATCCTCCGCGCTGACAGCGTTCTCGCGAGTCGTCACCCAGTGTACAGTTGCGAGGAGTTCCAGGCCGAACGGCGTCTCGAACCCCTCCACGAGCTCAGCCACACGATCAAAGCGAGCAGCAGTATCTTGCTTGTCCGACAAGAAGGACTCCGCATCCTTCACCGCTCCTGGGACTAGTTCGAGCTGCTTGTCGGGCGCATCACCACCATCCGCGTATCCCGACACAAGGTGTCCTTCGACCGCGCGAAGGACGTGTCGCAGGTTCTCGGCATAGGGACCATACGGCGCCTTCGCATACTTGAGGCGTAGTGGCTCACCTGCCTCCTGCATGAAATACATGAGCTTATGCACTTCAAGGAGCGTCACGAACGGGTCCATCAGCCCGCCAAGGTAGCGGTTCATCAGAACCACCAGTGCGGCTCGTCCGGGGCTCATAGTCGGAACTTCCCGCGACTTGGTCGTGACCGGCGCATTGTTGGGCTCAAAGACAATGACGTCCAAGTCCGGCAGGTCGCGCAACGCTGCTTCGATCCGGGGACGTACATCCCCCCAGTTTAGGCCACCAAGGCCGCTCCCAAGCGGCGGGATGGCGATCGATCGGATGCCTCGCTGCCGAATCTCTTCGGCAAGGGCGACAAGCCCAGAGTCGATGTCCTCCACCCGACTTTTACCGCGCCAGTGTCGCTTGGTTGGAAAGTTGATGATGTACTTGGGGTTAGTAAAGGTGCCCGTCTCGAAGACGAACATCTTCCCTGGCTGAACCTCGTCGCGCTTGCACGCGGCTTCGTATGCCTTGAAATTCGCCGGAAATGCATTCTTGAACTGGAGAGCGATGCCACGGCCCATGATGCCGACGCAGTTCACCGTGTTGACGATCGCTTCTGCGTCCGCCCCCAAGATGTCTCCTGTCGTATATCTGATCATGGTCATCCTCCCCTCAGTAATACCATTCTCTTCGAATTTCGACGCTCGGCCGGTGGCTGGCCCCGTTCATGGCAGCGTAGACCCGCTGAGCGATCCCCTGTGAGTGAACGCCGATCCTTTCGACCAGGTGCCAAGGAAACGACTGCTGAACAAGAAACTCAGCCTGTTTTGCCTCCTTGACTGTTGATTGCCGCTGAGAAGTGACCCGGTTTGGGGTGATATTTCCATTTAGAATTGACCCATGTTTGAACCTTCCCTCGTTTGTTTTTCAGCGAGGGCTATGGAGTGATCGACATGGCATTATTGAGCGTTATCCGACGGTGGCATTACCGGGACGAACTATCGATCCGCGAGATTGCCCGACGAACAGGCCTATCGCGGAACACCATCCGCAAGTATCTGCGTCTCAATGGCGCTGAGCCAAAATTTCAGGTTCCGGACAGGCCAAGCAAACTCGACCCATTTTCTGACCGACTTACCACGTGGTTAAAGTCGGAAGATCGCAAACCTCGTAAACAGAAGCGCACGGTGAAGCAGATACACGCCGACCTTGTCGCTCTGGGCTATGAGGGATCATACAGTCGCGTTGCCACCTTTGCCCGCGAGTGGAAGGCCGATCTTCATATGCACAACCAGACATCAGGCCGGGGCACGTTTGTCCCTTTGAGCTTTGATGCTGGAGAAGCATTTCAATTTGACTGGTCGGAAGACTGGGCAATTATCGGCAATGAGCGGACAAAGCTTCAAGTCGCCCATACCAAGCTTAGTTATTCCAGGGCCTTTATCGTTCGCGCCTATCTCACACAGTCCCATGAGATGTTGTTTGACGCTCACAACCATGCATTCCGAGTGCTTGGTGGTGTTCCACGACGCGGCATTTATGACAATATGCGTACAGCCATCGATAAGGTCGGGCGAGGCAAAGAGCGTGACGTCAATATCCGCTTTCAAGCGATGGCCAGCCACTATCTGTTTGAACCAGACTTCTGCAACCCAGCATCGGGCTGGGAGAAGGGACAGATTGAGAAGAATGTTCAGGATTCTCGGCATCGGTTCTTTCAACCCGTTCCACGATTTGCTTCGCTGGATGAACTGAACGACTGGTTGGAAGAGCGTTGCAAGTTTTTCTGGGCAACCACAACGCATGGTAAAATGCGCGGCAGCATAGCCGATCTTTGGGCTGAAGAAGTCCAGACCCTTATGCCCGTTTCCCGATCTTTTGATGGCTTTGTCGAATATACCAAGCGCGTATCACCGACCTGCCTCGTTCACTTTGATCGTACGCGTTATAGTGTTCCAGCATCCTTTGCCAATCGCCCTGTAAGCCTGCGTGTCTATCCTGATCGTGTCGTGGTCGCTGCCGAAGGGCAGATTATTTGCGAGCATTCACGCATCTTCAATCGCTCTCACGAAGCACCAGGTCACACCGTCTATGACTGGCGGCACTATTTGTCGGTCATTCAGCGAAAGCCCGGCGCATTGCGCAATGGCGCTCCCTTCACGGAGCTTCCTGAAGCGTTTCGCACACTCCAGCTTCATCTGTTGAAGAAGCCGGGTGGCGATAGGGAAATGGTCGATATCCTTTCCCTCGTCTTACAGCATGATGAACAGGCCGTACTTATGGCAGTCGATATGGCGTTGAAGTCGGGAGTGCCGACAAAAACCCATATTCTCAATTTGCTTCATCGTTTGGTCGACGGCAAATCTCTCATTCCACCCCCGATTAACGCGCCGCAGGCACTGACCCTTAACAATGAACCCAAGGCCAATGTCGAACGCTACGACACCTTGAGAAAGACGGAGGCTCGTCATGCGTCATAATCCAGCGAGTGGTGCTATCGTTATCATGCTGCGGCAATTAAAGATGCATGGCATGGCACAAGCAGTTGGTGAACTCACCGAACAAGGATCACCAGCTTTCGAGGCAGCTATTCCAGTTCTGTCACAGCTGCTTAAGGCGGAAACAGCAGAGCGTGAAGTCAGATCAGTTGCCTATCAGCTCAAAACTGCACGCTTTCCAGCCTACCGTGATCTGAACGGCTTTGACTTCGCAAGCAGTGAGATAAATGAGGCATTGGTCCAGCAGCTGCATCGCTGTGACTTTCTCAATGATGCAAACAACATCGTTCTGGTTGGTGGACCCGGCACGGGTAAAACTCATATCGCCACCGCTATTGGTGTCCAGGCGATTGAACACCACCACAAACGCGTCCGGTTCTTCTCAACAGTTGAACTTGTGAATGCACTTGAGCAGGAAAAAGCCCAGGGCAAATCCGGACAGATCGCCAACCGGCTCATTTATTCCGATCTCGTCATTCTTGATGAGCTCGGATATCTACCATTCAGTGCATCCGGTGGCGCGCTTTTATTCCACCTGCTCAGCAAACTTTACGAGCGCACGAGTGTCATAATCACCACCAACCTCAGCTTCAGTGAATGGGCAAGCGTGTTTGGCGACGCCAAAATGACGACTGCATTGCTCGACAGGCTCACCCATCACTGCCACATCCTAGAAACCGGAAATGACAGCTTCAGGTTCAAAAACAGTTCCGCTCAGGAACCAAAACGAGCGAAGGAATACACGAAACTTGACCGTGAATAAAAACCCGAACATTAATTAAAAGGCGGGTCAATTCTCGGTGGAAAAACCGGGTCACTTCTCAGCGGCAATCAACACCT
>NZ_QLMK01000012.1:0-17998 GCF_003259955.1 Falsochrobactrum ovis | reverse complement strand
CACGAAACTTGACCGTGAATAAAAACCCGAACATTAATTAAAAGGCGGGTCAATTCTCGGTGGAAAAACCGGGTCACTTCTCAGCGGCAATCAACACCTATGCATTTCCTCATATCGGGAAGATAAAAATTGGCGATATTAACACATCGGATATTTTGCGTGTTTTAACGCCAATCTGGAATGATAAACATGAAACTGCCAGACGTGTAAGGCAGCGCATATCAACAGTAATGAAATGGGCTATTGGCAAAGGTTGGCGGCAGGATGATCCAGCTCAAAGCATAACCAGCGCTTTACCCAAGTCAAATAAAGCGCCCGTCAATCGTAAAGCTCTTCATTACCGCGATGTTTCTAAATGCATTAAAGCTGTTCAGTCGTCGGGCGCTGGTCAAACAACCAAGCTGGCGATGGAGTTTCTTATATTGACGGCAACACGTTCAGGCGAGGTGCGTGGCGCTACATGGGAAGAGTTTCAAATTCCAAAGCCTGATGATGCTAATCGTGCTAATTGTGCTAATCCGCCCATGTGGATCATCCCCGCTTCACGCATGAAAGCAAAGCAAGAGCACCGTATTCCGCTATCAGAACGGGCAACTGAAATCATCAATGAGGCAAAATTGCTCTCTGATGGTTCTAAGTATGTTTTTTACGGTACAAAGCATGATCGCCCTTTATCAGACATGACGTTATCGAAGTTGATTAAAGAACTGGGTTTTGACGCTGATGTTCACGGCTTCCGCACATCATTTCGGACATGGGCACAAGAACAAACAGATTTTGCAGGTGAAATCGCTGAAGCTGCTTTAGCGCATAAAGTATCTGACAAAGTTGTCGCTGCTTATGCACGTTCAGATTACCTTGATAAAAGAACGCAACTGATGAAAGATTGGGCGGAATATTTAGTGGATTCTTAAGTATGATTGACAGGAATGCAATTGCCACAGAATGGGGATTACCCGACTGGCAAGATGAAAGCAGTTATGGGAATACTTCAAGCTGGTCATTCATGCGCTGGAGATGGGAGTTCACTCGTCGCAGAGATGATTACCGTAACGACTTCGATAACTGGAAAGATCAAACTTATGATTTTTGGGTCAATGCAAGAAAACTTGAAAATAAGTTGCCTGATACGCTATTAACTCCTGATGTTCCGGGGTTTACTGCAATGATAAGGGATGGCAGTTTTAAATATGGCTATACCGCGCTCCCTAACCCTAGAATATCTGAGCAGCCTGATCATGTCATATTTTCGAGTTTAGAGTATGACGGGAATATTTCGTTTATAAATGGAGTTGGAGATCGCCATTGGGGGGATTTATTTAATGTTTCAGCTGGGGAAGGTGAGGTTTTAGTTAAGTTCGATATTGATAAACCACTTGAACCGCAATTGGCGGCAGCAAAAGATAACTTACTGGCTTATCAAAAGATTAAACACGGCAAAAAATTACAAAAAAGACGGCATCCACAAAAGTGGCTGTTATATCTACGATTGCTGGATGGACGGGAAATGGGGGCTTCGTGGTCTCAATTAGAAGCAATTTTGCCAAGTGATGCTTCAACACCACAATCCGCAAGAGATGCCTACACACAGGCCAAAGCTTTGTGTTTTAATTTCTAAAATTAGCTCGCAATTTTCAAATAAAAAAGAATGACTATCTTGTTGATGTACTTCAACCGCCAAGAAAGGCATTCACATGACTATGATTTTGAGACGACCCGAAGTTGAAAGCCGCACAGGGCTTTCGCGTTCATCCATTTATGATGGGATGACAAAAGGGACTTTCCCGCAAGCTGTAAAGCTCGGAGTTCGCGCCGTTGGCTGGCGCGAAGCTGATATATCCAACTGGCTAAACAATCTCAAACATCGCAATGAGGTTTGACATGCTTCATTTCAATCAGCTGGTTCAAATTTTGTTGGCGCAAAATTCGAGCCTTTTAGGAAACTTCAACATGACCTTATTAACACCATGCAACGCAGACGGTCAAATAAATTCTTTCCCTCATTTGAATGGGGGTGATCAACATGGCTAATGCGCAAACAATTACACTGGCTCTAAAGGGGCGCTGGTTTGGCCGTTACGGTCTGGGATATTGCCCAGCCCATAACAACACGAAAACCCCGGCGTTAAGCCTCGCAGATGGCGACGATGGTCAGCTTTTAGCGCATTGTCATGCAGGTTGTGATTTTCGCGATATAATCAGCGCCCTTAATGGATTGGCGCTGGTTGATGCATATCATCACACGGCCCCAGCAAGTACAGCCCAGCTTGAGACACAGCGCTTAGCTGAAACCGCAAGGCAAAGAAGGCTTTCAGAGCAAGCACGCGTCATCTGGGATAGCTCTTTGCCAATTCATGGCACTCTTGCTGAGAGCTATCTAAACAAGCGCGGCATCACTTGCCCTATGCCCGAAACATTGCGCTTTCATGCGGCTTGCTGGCATCAAAGCAATCAAAAGCTCCCTGCTCTGATTGCGCGTGTGCAAGGCACTGAGCGCTTTGCGGTACACCGCACCTATTTGGACGGGCAGGCCAACAAAGCCCCTCTATCGCCATCAAAAGCAATGCTGGGCACTTGCAAAGGCGGTGCGGTGCGTTTGCTAGCAGGCAGTGAAAAGCTTGTGATCGCTGAAGGCATCGAGACAGCGCTCTCCCTTGGCTCAGGTTTATTGCCGTATCCGGTGAGTATTTGGGCCGCTCTTTCTGCTTCTGGGATGACCAGTGTCAAGCTGCCATCTAAACCGCATCAGTTAATTATTGCACCTGATAACGACGACAAGGGCGTAGGCAAGCAAGCCGCTTATTCATTGGCGCATAGAGCAACTGCATTGGGTTGGGAAGTGTCATTATATCCCGCACCGGATGGCATGGATTGGAATGATTATTTAATCAAGAAAGGAGTTTCAGCATGAATATTCCAGTCCCAAGTCCTTTTAAATGTGAAGGTGCGCAGCCGCTTGTTCGTGAAATTGCAGCACCGTCTGAATATCCGCAACATGCTCTGAGTGGCCTTTTAAAAGCTGTTTTGGCTGTGCAAGGGGCAACGCAAGCGCCCTTAGCCATATCTGCGCAATCAGCATTAACAATTTCCTCTTTAGCCCTTCAGGGGTTTGCCAACGTGGAAAAGCTGAGAGGCGATTGCCCGATCTCTCTTTACGGCCTTACTATTGCCCAGTCGGGTGAACGTAAGACCTCTGTTGATAGTTACTTTATGCAGGGTATCCGCGATCATGAGCAAGAACAAGCTGATGAACAGCGCACTGCGTTGAATCAATGGAAAATTGAGCATGATATCTGGGAGGCAAAACGTAAAAGTTATCTTGCTGAAGTGAAAGGCAGTATTTCCGATAAAGCACAGGCAGCTCAGGCTAATCTTGAAAGCCTTGGAGCTGAACCTGATATGCCGCCATCAAAGGAGCGAGTAGTTACGGAACCAACTTATGAGGGGCTTGTTCGCAAGTTTCATGAGGGGCAGCCGAGTTTGGGGGTCTTTTCAGATGAAGGGGGGCAATTTCTTGGCGGATATGCAATGGGCAAAGATAATCGTCAAAAGACTTTGGCCGCCTTTAATGATCTTTGGCAGGGTAATCCAATAAGAAGGGATAGGGCTGGCGATGGAAGTTTCGTGCTTTTTGGTAGAAGGTTGGCTATTCATTTGATGATTCAACCAAGTGTAGCACGTCAATTCATGGCTGACCCTATGACTGACGATACTGGTTTTTTGCCTAGATTTCTTATTAGCGAGCCAGAAAGTACAATTGGAACACGATTATATTCTAAATCGCAATATGATCCCAAGCCTATTGAAGCATTTACTTTACGCTTAAAGCAAATTCTTGAAACCCCTTTGCCAATGGATGAGAAAACCCGCGCTCTGAATCCCAGATTGCTTAAACTATCTGAAGATGCAAGAGGAGTCCTCATTCAGTTTGCTGATAGAATCGAAACCGCTATGCAAAAAGGCGGCAAATATGCGCATATTACCGGCTATGCTTCGAAAGCAGCTGAGCAAGCTGCCCGTATAGCAGGTGTCTTAACGTTATGGGATGATCTTGAAGCCAAAGAAGTGTCAGGTATCAACATGGTGCATGGCACTACATTAGCAGAGTTCTATCTTGACGAGGCATTGCGACTGTCTGATGCTGCTGTAATTTCACAAGAAACAGCAAATGCTGAAGAGTTGCGGAAGTGGCTTATTGAAAAATGGCAACATGCTGAAATTTTGCCCAATGAGGTGGTGCAGTTTGCGCCCAAGCGCTCAATGCGGGAAAGACCCACTGCAAACAAAGCCATCAAAGTCTTAGTTGAATACGGCTGGCTTATTCCTCTTGAAAAGGGTGTTTTCATCCGAGATAAGGCTCGCAAAGAAGCTTATCGGATAGTCAGAAACTAACAAAATAGGCCTGCGAGGCTGAGTAACTTCGCAGGCCTATTAATTATTCAACAGCTTTGATTCGCGCCTCATTACTGTCAAGAATTTCAAATGTTTTATAATCTTTGCCAATCATTTTTACGTGTCTGCCATCAGAAAGAATAAAATCTTTATGCCCTTTTATTTTTTGCACGACACCGCCAAAAGACTTGCTTATTATTTCTTGTCGCACAATTACAACATATTTATTACCCTCATCATCAGCGCAATTAATTCTTTCAATCTCAACAAAACTCATACGGCTGCCCCCTGTTAGGTCTGTATATTAACCGATTAGCACGATTAGCACAAATAGCACGTATGCAGCGCCAAATATAAAAGACATTATGGGATTAAAATCCCAAAGATGGGAATTTAATCTTCAGTGAAGAAATCCTCATCGATACGTTTGAATTCAATAATCCGCTGAGTTCGGACGCCAACTTGATGCTCAATCATCAATTCTGTTAGCATTCTGCCATCGATTAGGATGATCCTTTGAGATAAATGCTTTACAAAATCTTTGGCTTGTTGACTAAAAGATGACGTTGTTACAAATACCCCTTTATTTGCGCCTAGTCCTACCAAGCTGCCAACAAAACCTTGAATATCAGGCCGACCGACTGTGTTGGTTGATGCATAGCGCTTTGCTTGTACATAAACGCGATCTAAGCCTAAGCGATCTTCATTGATTATGCCATCAACACCGCCATCACCGGAACGCCCCAATTGTTCAGAGGCGTTTTTATGAGAGCCTCCGTAACCCATTGCAACTAGTAAATTAACGATGAGTAGCTCAAAAAACGCAGGGCTATTCGACGTAATTCTTTCCAACAAATCAGCACGCAGCGCTGCATTGATCGAACTATAAGCAGATTCGATTTGTTCTTCTGGCGTTTCAGTGTTTTGTTCAGGATGGATAGCACTTTGTGGCTTTAAAACTGTTGCTGCTTCCTGCTGATTATCACCTTTGTAAAAGGTTTGAAAATCTGGATTTTTTAATAAAAGCGAAACATCAATTTTATCAGGATTGTTCAATAACAATGCACGACCGGCTTCAGTTGCAACAAAACGGCCTCTGGTTGGCGATTCAATGAGTCCGGCTTTACCCATATAGAATTTTGCCCAGTGAATTCGATTGTGCAGAATCCGCTGTTTTCCGCTGGGAAGCATTTCATCTCGCAATTCAACAGATAAGCCCAGATCATCAGCAATTTTTTCAGATAAATCAGGAACTCTTTGCTCCCCTTGTGCTGCATATTTTAAAACAGGCAGCATCAACTCTTGATAATTGGGAATTTGCTTAACTACTGACATGTTTAAACGTCCCCCATACCATCATCAAAAGTCTGGATATAGTTTTTGAATTTATCACTGACACGCTGCACAATTGATTTGCGTTCAAGAATACGGGGCACCGTTTTAAGTGTTGAAACGATATCGCGATCTATCGGCATGCGTTCGGTAAAATAATATTCTTCCATAAGATGATGGAATTTATCTCTATCCAAGTTTTCAGAGATACAAATCTCATTCAGGGCTGTTTCTTTTTGCTTTTCCCAATAATCATGGAAGGCTGATTGAACGCTGTCAGATGGGCTTAGTTTGGGCATATAGTCATCAATAAACCGCTCAAGCAGTTCGCGCTTGCTTCGCAGTCGTGGTTCATTGCTTAACAAGTCACGGATAAGCTTTTGTTTCTTGGCAGCTTCATCTTGTTGATGTGTATCAAGGCTTTTGCCTTCTTCCATAGCTTGCCCAAGCAATGACAGGATATAGGCCACATTGATTTCATCACGCTGGATAAGCTCAAGCTCAAAATCGACTTCGTTAACGATAGAAGCCTTTTCCTCATTGTTGTCACGCCGTGAACGTTCATAAATATCCAGATATTTGCTTTTGAAATCTTCGAAGGTTTGCGTTTCAATATCAAGATCAGTTTGTGTGAATTCAGCAAAGCTTGTCAAAACGTTGTGCAAACGAATGAGTTTTCTGAACGCCTGAACAAAGGCCAGAACCTCTTCTTCGGATTCCAGTTGGTTAACCGCGTCCACGTCCGGCGCAATAGAAAACAGCTCAGCAACAGCCTTATTGAACTCTTCAATATATTCCTCATAAGGTGCCATTAGAACCGTTGTGATGGCATCCTTGTTGGAATAAAGCGTGATAGCGGCATCTGTCTGTTGTTTCAGGTTTCTGAAACAGAAAATATTGCCTTGCGATTTCTTGGAATCAAAGATTCTGTTAGTGCGGGAAAACGCCTGAATAAGACCGTGATATTTCAGGTTCTTGTCAACATAAAGCGTATTGACTTTCTTGGCATCAAAACCCGTCAAAAACATATTAACGACAATGAGAATATCTAGCCGATCTTTCGGGTCAGCGCCTTGCTTTTCGCGATTTTTAAGACGGTCAGATATCTCATTGTAATAGGTATAAAAGCCCTTGCTGTCTTTAATACTGTGCTTGGTTTTATATAGCTCATTATAATCTTGAACATAGCTTTCCAGCTTGTCGCGTGTATGCGCATTGATAGGCTTGTTATTGATGAAATCTATATCAGAATCGCCAATTTCGCCCGTGGCATCGCTGTCGTCTTCATTCGCGGCATAGGTGAAGATTGTGGCTATCCGCAAATCATGTTTACCCTCGAGACGCTTTTGCTTGAACAGATCATAATAAGCGATAGCCGCATCTTTTGAACTCACGCAAAAAATGGCTGAGAAATCTTTGTCGTGCGTTTTACGATTATGATTTTCGATAATCCAATCGGTGACCCTATCAAGGCGATCTGGATGATTGAAGAACTCTTGCAGATCAATGCCAGCGGCTTCTTCATCAAAAGCACCACCATCTTTATATTTAAGCTTGCCCCAATATTCGACAGCAAAGCGTAATACATTACCATCACGAATGGCATCGGTGATGACATATTTATGTAGGCATTTGCCAAACAGGTCTTCTGTTGTCCGGTTATTATTGGCATTTTCCGCGAGAATAGGCGTACCCGTGAAACCAAACAACTGGGCTTTGGTGAAGAAATTAACGATCGCTTTATGCGTATCGCCAAACTGTGAGCGATGACATTCATCAAAGATAAAAACAATGCGTTGGTTTTTTATATCATCAAGAAGTGCTTTATGTTGTTCGCGCTTGATTGCATTGTTCAGTTTCTGAATGGTTGTGACGATTAGCCGGTTGTGGCCTGTCAGCTGCTTAACCAGTGCGTGCGTATTGTCGGTATTATCGACAGAACCTTCACTAAAAGCGTTAAATTCTTTTTGTGTTTGATAGTCGAGATCGTTTCTATCAACGACAAACAGCACCTTGTGAATTTTAGGATTATCAAGCAGTAATTGCGCGGCTTTAAAGCTAGTCAGGGTCTTACCTGATCCAGTTGTATGCCAGATATAACCGTTTTCGCGTCCGTTCTTGACCTGCTGGGCAATGGCTTCAGCTGCATAATATTGGTATGGCCTGAGCACCATCATCACTTTTGACTGATTGAGCACAATATATTTGCTGATCATTTTGGAAAGATGACATTTTTCCAAAAACACATCAGCAAAAGCATCAAGCTGTGTGATTAGATTATTGTCTTCATCTGCCCAATAAAATGTCTGATTAAAATGTTGATAGCGGTTGTTGGCGTAATATTTGGTGTTCACACCATTGGAGATGACAAACAGCTGCACATATTGAAATAAGCCATTTTCTGCCCAGAATGAATGACGCTGATAGCGATTGATTTGATTAAAGGCTTCTTTTAGCTCTATGCCACGGCGCTTCAGTTCGATTTGCACTAATGGTAAACCATTCACCAATAAAGTGACGTCATAGCGGTTGTTGTAGGAACCCGTTTGAGAAACTTGTGTTGTGACTTGGTACTGATTACGGCACCATTCATCACTATTGAGGAACTGCAGATAAAGCACTGTGCCATCATCGCGCTTTAAATGCATGCGATCGCGCAATATCAAGGCTTTATCAAAGACGTTGCCCTTATCCAGATGATTGATGACCTGGGCAAATTCGGCATCAGTAAGCTGTATTTTATTATGTAGTTCCAGCTGCTTTTTTAAGTTAGCACGTAATGCATTGCCGTCATTAATCGTAACAGGTTCCCAGCCCAAGCCATGCAGTCTTTTGACAAGACCAGCTTCCAATTGTGCCTCTGATTGATAGTCCGCCATGACGATCTCCCCCGCTTATAAACTTTAAACAAACATTTGTTGCAAAAGGCCTTTTTTAAAGGCTTCCAGTTTGTCTATTTGTGTTTTGATGGCATCAATTTTAGCATCAACAGACGATAAGAAATCAGCAATCTTTTGCTGTTCTAGTAGCGATGGAAACGGGATCGGAAGTGCCATGAAGTCATGTGTGGTGATCGCCATACGGTCATGTCTTGCGCCGTAATTTGCAACGCTTTTCATATATTCATGCCACATATTACTTTGAAAATAATGATCATAAAAATCAGTATTTGTACTTTTAAAACGTATGACTGTGTAAAGCGGAGACATCACCCCAGTGCCAAGATTATTGCGCTTTATTGGTCCCACGGGTGCTGAAACAGATATACGAGGATTGTAAACAAAGTCCCCATTCTGGACAATGTAATAGCGTGCAAGATTATCGGCATTTGCAATATCTTTATCAAAATATTTTGACTGATCTACCACACCTTGAACAGCTGAGTTCGTTAAGACACGTGTAATTTCCGAATTGGCATTTCTTTCTCTACAGCGAACAGCAATCTCGTTAAGTTCTTTTTCTTCCCAGTCTGGAAAGTCCGAACCATCATCTTGTTTGAACCTGATTTTTTGGGCGAAAATCTGTTGCATCAAGCCCTTTTTATAACGCTCAAAAGCGTTCAGTTTTCGCTTAACAGCATCAATCTTCGCATCAATAGATGATAAGAAATCAGCAATCTTTCGCTGTTCTGGGAGGGAGGGGATTGAAAACTCAGAGTCAGCAATCGTTTCCCAATCAGATCGTGGCATTTTGGAACCAGAACTAATATTAGCTAATTGATTGAAATAACTCGTTTGAACTACGTAAAATAAGTATGCGTTTATCACTTCGATTCCGGATAGAACCCATATTTCAGAAGAACAAACACCATCAAAATCAGGTCGCGCATATTTTTTAAGATATGGTCTCAGTTTACCAAATAGAATGTCACCGGATGAGAATACATTTTTTTGGCTCAGACTATTTTCAGTGGTAGACTTTGAAAGAATTCGGCCTGTTCCACTCTCTAAATGCTCCAAATCTATAACCCAAAGATTCGGGCGATTGGGGCGTTCTTTATCTTGTGTTCCTCTTGTCACTGCTTGGCCAAAGGGCTTTTCTTCCCACTCAGGAAAGTCCGAACCATCATCTTGTTTGAACCTCAGCTTTGGCGCTAATCCACTCATAGCGGTGCCTCCAAGCCAAGTTCTGCACAAAACGCTTTGATCTTATCGTCAATTGCCGCCATGTCTTTATCAATGGCTATAATTTCAGCGGTCACGGCTGCCAGATCAATTTCTTCTTCAGCTTCGAATGTATCGACATAGCGCGGGATATTAAGATTATAATCATTCTCAGCAATCTCAGCCATGCTGGCTCTATGGCTGAACTTGTCTTCTTCTGAACGGTTGCGATAAGCATCAACGATCTTGTTGATGTCTTCAGGCCGTAAAACATTCTGGTTTTTGACCTTTTCAAAACCAGCGCTGGCATCAATGAATAAAATATCGTCAGGGTTTTCACGGCACTTTTTGAATACAAGAATGCATGTCGGGATTGATGTGCCGTAAAAGATATTGGCTGGAAGGCCAATAACCGCATCAAGCCAGTTGCGTTCTTTAATCAGATATTCTCTGATATGCCCCTCAGCGCCACCACGGAACAAAACACCGTGCGGCAGGATAACGGCCATTGTGCCGTTTTCGCTCAGGTGATGCAGCATATGCTGAACAAATGCAAAGTCCGCCTTAGAGGCTGGGGCAAGTCTGCCATATTGGCTGAAACGCGGATCAGTTAAATGAATGGGATTTGCTGACCATTTGGCGCTGAATGGTGGATTGGCAACAATCGCATCAAACTGCTCATCGATATGATGAGGATGTTCAAGTGTATCATCGAGCTTGATATCAAACTCAGTATAATGCACCCCATGCAAGATCATGTTCATTCTTGCAAGGTTGTATGTTGTTCTGTTTTGTTCCTGCCCGTAAATATGGCCAACGTTTTCAGCTTCTTTTGCAACGCGCAATAACAGTGAGCCTGAGCCGCATGTCGGATCATATACCGATTTCAGACGCTTCTTATTGCTTGTGACAATGCGGGATAGGATTGTTGAAACTTCTTGCGGGGTGTAAAATTCACCTGCTTTTTTACCAGCGCCACTGGCAAATTGCGCAATTAAATATTCATAGGCATCGCCTAGAACATCGCTGTCACTGTCTTCAAGCTGGAAATCAATTTTATCCAAATGCTTTAAGACATTCACTATCAGCGTATTCTTAGCGTCCTCTGTGCGGCCAAGCTTCGAAGAGGTTAAATCCAAATCCTCAAACAGATTAACAAAATCCTCTTCGGATTCCGTTCCCATTGTCGAGCGCTGAATGTTATTCAAAACAGCTGCTAAGTCACCAAGCACAAATGTGCCGCCATTGCCTCTTTGAGCGAGCACATGAAACAATTCAGATGGTTTTAGGAAGTACCCCAAATTTTCAATGACGGCCTCACGGACGTGCTCAAGGACTTCCTGTCCGTCTTTAGTAGTTTCATCAATATCAGTAAATTTGAAATCTTCAGCTTCTAAAGCTTTGTTGGCTTCTATTACGAGTTTTTCGGACAAATATTTATAGAAAATAAATCCAAGGATATAATCACGGAATTGATCGGCGTCCATTTTGCCGCGTAATGTGTTGGCAATATTCCAAAGTGCCTGTTTTAATTTAAGTTTCTGCTCTTCGGTCATTTGAAAGATTCCCAAATCAATAAATTTCTTTCATGTTGGATAGCAAACAAAGACAGTAAGGCAAAGGGCTATGACAGGGGGCAAGCGAATGCATGAAGCTTAAACTGCGAATGGATGATATAGACCAGCACAACACATATTAGGGGGGGATTATATGAATCGCTTACTTGCAGAAACATTGTCAGTATTAAATGGAACGATTGCCATGGTCATTGTTCTGGCTGGGGCATATATGGGCTATCAAGCGCCCTTTGGTGGATTCTTTATAATCTTATTTGGGGCTGCATTAGGCGTTATAGTCGCGGCATTGGTTTGCAGTGTGATTTCTTATCTGGCGCTCATCGAAGGTCATTTGGCAAAAATCGCAAATCAGAAACAAGAATCACCTTCCAGCGACCAGCGCCGTGAACCGTCTTTATAGTCCAACAAGTGCTTTTAGAATTTGGTTTGTTCCAGAACGCAATGTGGGATCAAAAATCCTGAATAGGTAAAAAACCAAATAAAATCAATTGCTTAGAAAATATTATGGCGGAGGGGGTGGGATTCGAACCCACGGTACGGTCACCCGCACGCCGGTTTTCAAGACCGGTACCTTAAACCGCTCGGCCACCCCTCCAAGTGATTGCAAATCAGCTTTGATAGACCAACAAAGCTATAAATATCACTGTGTGTCTGGCTTTTAGCAGTTTTTGTAGCCGCGTCAATGTGTTCGTGCATATTTTCCCTGAGAATATCACCCTCCCCTACACTATTTATTTCATCAAACACGATCTTTTGCACGTCTGGATAGTTCCCTACGCCCGTCCTAGGAAAGCGTCGGTTTAACGATCAGAGACTGGAAAATTGGCGTCGGCCTCAAAACCAGTAAGACAGCTATTTTACCTGCTTTGGGTTGAGAAACTCAATCTATAGCTGCGCTTGCCCCTTAGAGGTTTAATGTTAAAGATAGGGCGAACTCACCAATCATGTAGGATGCAATGAGCCTAGAATCAGTAAAAGAATTTTTCGCGAGCCACGCTCCGGACATTGAAGTCATCGAAATGCCCACCAGTACTGCCACAGTAATTCAAGCGGCAGAAGCGCATGGGGTCGAACCAGCCCAAATTGCCAAAACACTTTCACTTGCGACGAAAGATCAAACAATTCTTCTGGTTACACGGGGTGACGCGCGGCTTGATAATCGCAAATTTAAAGACCTGTTCGGAACCAAACCACGCATGCTTGATCCAGAAAAAGTACTCGCGGAAACAAGCCACCCGATCGGCGGAGTTTGCCCTTTTGGATTGCCTAATCCCATTCCTGTTTACTGCGATATTTCTTTGAAGGATTTCACTGAAGTCGTTCCCGCCGCTGGCGCAACTAATAGTGCTGTTCGAATATGCCCTGAAAGACTGGCAAAATTAGTCACGGCCGAATGGATCGATGTGTGTAAGTAGCACTATTTGTCTTTAAATGTGACAAAGGGCTTCCTATGTTTTAAGAATAGTTCTAATGTGTGTTCTGTCAGATCGGCAAGCCCGGCCGACTACTGAATTAGACTTATGCTGAAGGGAACAATTCATGCGCCTTACCCGACAGACTAATTACGCCATTCGGATGCTCATGTATTGCGCCGCCAATGAAGGTGAATTGAGCCGCGTGCCCGAAATTGCTCGCTCATACGGCGTCTCAGAACTGTTTTTGTTTAAAATTCTCCAGCCTTTGGTTCAGCACGGGCTTATTGAAACAGTTCGCGGACGCAATGGAGGCGTCCGACTGGGTCGCGCCGCCGAAAAAATTACACTATTTGATGTAGTTCGGGTGACAGAAGAAAACTTCGCCATGGCCGAATGTTTTGAGAACGATGCCACTGATTGCCCATTGGTGGATAGTTGCGCGTTGAATTCTGCACTCCGCGAAGCGTTGAACGCCTTTTTCGCTGTCTTAATGAAATATAGTATTTCTGATATGGTCAAAACGCGTCCTAATATTCGTGCATTGCTTGGCCTTGATGAAAGCGAAACACCTCGCCTCGCAAGCTGATTAATCAGGGCACCCAAATTTACTCTGCTGCTGAGCTTTAAACCGATTTGGCGGATAGGCACCCGTTTTGCCGGAGCTATCTGGCCGGAAACGAGCATTTATATATCTGCATAAACGCTATTGGTTTGCGCTTCTCAGGAACGTCATCACGTTCAGTACGCGCCCGGACTTGGCCTATGAAAGCTGATTTTTCCGTTATTTGTCCCCTGCCCGCATTTTCTAGCGCTTTGACCGAATCCGTATTTTGCGCCGACAATCCGTCACACAGCACCTATCTTTCATTGTAACGGACACGACCATAAACTTTATGCGCCGCGGCAAATACATTAAACAGAACTAATTGAGCGCCACACATTCTATATATCAACCAGCAGTTGACGCTAATCTGGTCGCGGATTTCGAAAACCGCACAATTCTACAGAAAGGGAGTTTCATGTTCATCGCTATGAACCGCTTCAAAGTGAACATAGGGAAAGAAACCGAATTTGAGGCACTATGGAGAAACCGTGATTCCAAACTTTCTGAATTACCGGGTTTCGAAAGTTTTCATCTGCTGCGCGGTGAGACCAATGAAAAAGAAGGATATACGCTTTATTCATCACATACAGTTTGGCGCAGCAAAGAAGATTTTACCTTCTGGACCAAATCTGAGCAATTTAGAAGCTCCCACCGCAATGCAGGTGCCAATAAGTCGCTCTATATGAGCGCTCCACAATTTGAGGGATTCGAAGCGGTGGAAGGCGTTTGACCTGATTTATGCCGCGCCCTGCGCAAATGCGTCGAAATGGCGCACAATAAAAAGTCGGGCCGATAATCGGCCCGCTCAAACAATTAAACGCCAGTTTAGTGTTTAAACATGGATACTTAACTCATATTTAGAATAATTCTAACTTATTGAAATTTAGAACATTTCCAAAACATAAAGTTTGACCCTCCGCATCCCAGACGCCATAACCTGAGTGCGATAGGTTAGTTTAAATAGCTTACCTCAAGGTTACCTTTGATGATTGGGCCTTTCGATCTGTAACTATAGGGAAAATTGTTCAGTTTCCGGATGAAAAATCACTTTAAAAACTATTCCCCGTCCAGCAACGGAGTTTTAAAGAGTAAAAATTCCTCTGAGGACAATAAAACACTCTTCAGCGATCGGGCTTTATACATCAATTCGCATTGCAGTACTTGGAGTATCTTTTAAATGTTAGTCTGTAGTTGCAACGTTATTACAGAAAAAGATATTGAAGCTGTCGTCATCGAACTTTTAGATGAGGATTGCTGTCGGCTTATCGTTCCCGGGACTGTGTATAATGCAATGTCAAAGCGCGGACGTTGCTGCGGGTGCTTCCCAAACGTCGTAGAAACGATCATAAGAGTGACGGAAGAATATCATCTTCGTCGCAACCAAATGGACGAAAACGTGGTTCAGTTCATGGATCGTGTACGTTCTCTACGAGAAAAATTCGGGAGTTCCTGGAATGAAAGGCGAACCAAAGGTCATCGAGCGGCTTAATGAGGCTCTGTTTTTAGAGCTAGGCGCTGTTAATCAATACTGGCTGCATTACCGCCTTCTGAACGATTGGGGTTTCACGCGTCTTGCGAAAAAAGAACGTGAAGAATCAATTGAAGAAATGCACCATGCAGACAAATTGATTGACCGTATCATTTTTCTCGAAGGCCACCCAAATCTGCAAACCGTAGCGCCGCTGCGCATTGGCCAAAATGTCAGGGAAGTTTTGCAAGCTGATTTGCAGGGTGAATATGATGCCCGTGCTTCCTATAAAAAATCGCGTGAGATTTGCGATGAACTTGGCGATTATGTCTCCAAACAGCTCTTCGATGAGTTGCTCGCAGACGAAGAAGGTCATATTGACTTTCTCGAAACGCAGCTCGAATTGCTCGAAAAAATTGGCGAAGAACGCTATGGCATGCTTAACGCTGCCCCAGCAGACGAAGCCGAATAATATCGTAAACTTTATAAAACCGGGGTGCAGACCCCGGTTTTTATTTGGGAGGAGCGTCATACCGGTGCAAAGCCCAGCCATAATCCGAAGAGCGCACCCATCCGATGTTCTGGCAATCGTCAAATTATTAGCTGACGACTTTCTGGGCGCTCAACGTGAAGATCCCAGCGAGCCACTCAATCCGCGCTATCAGGCCGCATTTGACGCTATCGAAAACGACCCAAATCAACTGCTCGCAGTGGTTGAACTGGACAATGAGATCATAGGCTGCCTGCAGCTTAGTTTCATTCCCGGGCTTTCCCGGCTGGGAGCTTGGCGCGGTCAGATCGAAAGTGTTCGCATTGCAAGCCATATTCGCGGGGGCGGAATTGGCCGCACGATGATCCTATGGGCCATAGAACAATGTCGTGAACGCGGATGCGGATTGGTTCAACTTACCACCGACAAATCCCGTAATGATACGCTGCGCTTTTATCAATCACTTGGCTTTGTCGATAGCCATGAGGGGCTGAAGCTTCCCTTATAGCAAAGACCCCGTATATCGCGGGGTCAATGCGTTTAATTTGCCGAGCCTGTCAGGCCCATGCTCAAATATTAATTATGGTAAGATGATCGAGGCGCCTGTGGTTTTTCGACCCTCAAGATCTTCATGCGCCTTGCGCACGTCTTTTAATGCGTAGGTCTGATTGATTTCTATCTTTACCGCGCCACTCGCAACGACATCAAAAAGCTCTTGCGCAGTTCTTTCAAGCGCAGCACGCTTAGCCACATAATTAAATAATGTGGGCCGTGTGGCAAAAAGCGAACCCTTTTGCGCCAAAATATTCAGATCAAAAGGCGGGATCGTACCGGACGACTGACCAAAACACGCAAACATCCCCAACGGCTTCAAGACGTCGAGTGATCCCATATAGGTATCTCGGCCAACAGAATCATAGACGACATCAACACCTTCGCCTTGCGTTAATTCTTTTACGCGTTCGACCAAGTTTTCCGTTCGGTAGTTGATTACATGATCGTAGCCATGGGCTTTGGCCAGCGCAACTTTCTCTTCCGATCCTGCAGTTCCTATTACAGTTGCTCCAAGATGTTTTGCCCACTGGCCTGCGATCAGCCCCACGCCACCCGCAGCAGCATGGAACAGAATCGTATGTTCGGGACCGACGCGAAAAGTATGGCGCAGCAGATATTGAGCAGTCATACCTTTAAGCATCATCGCAGCCGCGGTTTTAAGTTCCACATTATCGGGAACTTTCACCAAACGTTCGGCGGGCATAATGCGCTCATCCGCATAAGACCCGGGCGAGGAAGCATAGGCTACACGATCACCAACCGCGATATGTTCAACCCCCTCGCCCACTGAAACGACAATTCCTGCACCTTCATTGCCCGGCGTAAACGGCATATGATCCGCTTTATAAAGGCCAGTGCGGTAATAGACGTCGATAAAATTCAGACCGATTGCTTCATGACGGACTTTAGCTTCACCGGGCCCTGGGGCGCCGATGTCAATCTGTTCATATTGCATGACTTCTGGTCCGCCCGTTTGATGGACGAGAACAGCGTTAATCATGGTCATCCTCCGTTGTGTTCATAGCAGAAGCCGCAGATTCAGCGGCAATCACGGCTGCGGTGCGTCCCAAATTGGGAAATAATTGCATAATGGCACCGATGAAATAAATGTAGAGTCCAGTCACTGATATGCCCACGCGCACCCATAATGGAGCGTCGAGCATATAGTAGAGTGCCGCTACACCAAACGCACACCAAAGCAAAAACACCGTCAGATTGAGCGGTCGCATCCGCACGACGCGAACCGGATGTAAGAAGTTAATGGGTAAAAATGACAGGATCGCCGAGATCACTACCGTCGCAAAAGCGACCCATTCGCCCGGCTTTACGATAAACAGTGTGAAAACCACCATATTCCAGACCACGGGAAAACCTTTAAAGAAGTTCTCTTTGGTTTTCATGCTCGTGTCGGCATAATATATGGCACTGGTCACGACGATGATGGCACCGGATAAAAAGGACAGGTTTGTGCCCATAAATCCGCTTTGATAAAGGGCAAAGGCGGGGATCAAAACATATGTAACATAGTCGATAATATTATCGAGCAGCTCTCCCGACCAGTTGGGCAATACGTATTTAACTTCGAGCTTGCGCGCAATCGGACCGTCAATACCATCAACAAATAGCGCTAGCCCCAACCACCACCACATGGCCGTATAAAGCCCATCACTTGCAGCAACAATTGACAAAAATGCCAAAAACGAGCCTGAAGCGGTGAGAAGATGAACAGAGAATGCCTTGGCCTGCGGTGCAGTTACTTTCCTCGGCTTGATTTTTCCGGTTAGTCTGGTTTTCACGCCTTCGCCATTTCGTTTTCAGCGCCATGCAGTTGCATGGCGTCAAATGCCATCACAGGCTATGTTAATATTGCAAGCTTTCCCTGAATAAAGCGCAAAGAGCAAGTAAGTCAGCAGATAAAATTGCCATCCTCCCCAAAGATTGCTTTTTAGGCCGTGTGGACGAATTGGCTCAGGTATTGGCCTGAGGATTCCACGAAGGAATCCAGTGTGATTCATGGATTGCCGACTGATTCTGGAGGTCGGCATGTCCACGAAGATGACGG
>NZ_QLMK01000011.1 GCF_003259955.1 Falsochrobactrum ovis | reverse complement strand
ACATCCTCATTCCGCGCTCAAGATGGCTTCCCCTCGGCAGTTCATCAGGGCTAAATCAAACTAGCCGATCTGTCCGGTGAAACGGGGGCACTCCAGAGGGGCAGTAAAAATCATTCTTTGTAATCCAGCTATCGCCGCCACCCTCAGAGAAATCTACACCGGCAGATGAACACCTGAATGCTGACCGTTCAATGTTAGAGACGCCATAGCCAATGTTTCTTACACCTCTCGCCGTACCTATGACGCCAATACGGCGGATTTCAACATTCATGCACCATTCAAGAAGTATAGCGGTATCAACAAGATCGCTTCCATCAAGAACAATACCGCTCACTTGTGACCACATTGGAGCTTGCGTACTAATGGTATCGTTATATGTAAATCTTAGAAGTTCACCACCAACAAACCCCGGTGCCGCCTTTATCTTGTGTCTGGCAGAACCGAAAATATCGATAGCTCTATAATCCTTAAAGTGAACATCTGAAGATAAAATATCTTCGGGTACTGTCTTCGTTGGCTTGATGATAATAGGTTCGGTTATGTAAAGTGTTTCTGTTGATACTGGTATACTTCCACCATTCTCAACAGCGTAGTTAACCGCCCTTTGTAGAGCAAGAGTGCTGTCACTTGGCGTCGTAATAACGTTGAATTTCTTAACATCAGACTGCCAACCTGTTAATTCCCACCAAGCGCCATCCGCCGACTGTACTTTACCGGCATGCGACGGCTCAGACGCAACGCGCTTATAAAGAGCGCCGCCGCCGTCCCCCGCTGCATAATATCCAGCAGTGCGAATATAATTAACCGGTGCCGGAATATTCGAGGCTTCTACGGAGGCAACTGAGTCAAAGTTAGAGAGAAGGCCGCCCGCAGCAGACTCGGCCAACGCCGCCGCATCTTCTGCGCGGCTCGCTGCCGCTTCAGCAGCATCCTGTATCGCCTCGGCATCACCATAAGAAAGCATCCTGAGTTCGCTGCCAGTATCCACACACAGAACGGCCATGCCGGGCTTGAGATAACCCGCAGGCACTGGCTCATTCGTGTTGGTTACGAGCTTCCGATTGATCGCACCGGAAATGGTGACAGGTCCCGTGTTTTCCTGCGTCACGTTCAGGATATAAAGCACCTGATAGACGGCGGTCGGAATCTCTACCGAAGCCGAAACCACAATATTGTTTTCGGTGCCCTCATTGGCATTATTGAGCTTGATAACGCGATTATCCGGGAATGGACCTGCGACGAGCGCATTGAGACTGTCACGGATATCTTTCTTTTCCGGATGATGTGGCCCCGAGGCTGGAAGCCCATTGATAACAAAGTCGCGGAAAATCTCGTCAAACGGACGAACGGCCATGTGTATACTCCATAGCAAAACGCCCCGCCAAGGCAGGGTGTGAATGGTCAAATTGTTTGGTTGGTTAAGGCGAGGTCACGACCGTACTTGGCGAGTAGTCTCCTAAACGGCCCTTTTCGGTACGGTATGCCAATTGGAATTCATATTCGGTTTCAGCTAAAAGCACCGGCGTGGAAAAGCTTTCAGCGTCATTTGCAAGCGGACCTGCAACCGTCCATTCTGTTTCCGCTGTTCGCCTCCAGCGCACCATATAGCTGAGCAAAAGATTGCCAGTCGGCGGAAAGCTCAACTCTGCCGTTGCACCACTGAACAATACGGTTGGCGCGTCTGGCACCGGAAGGTCATCATCAACGTCCGTATGATCAGAAACCGGTGCTGTGCCTTCTTGCGAAGGATCCCACTGATAGGCGTCTTGCGGCATGGACTGAACTTGGATAGTCGCGCCCTGCAATATGCCGCCCTCACCGAGGATGAACTTGAAGTCCAGCACTTCAAACACACTGTTGATGCCGAACAGCGGATATTGAATGCGGATCAACCGCTCGCCAAAAGCCGCCAGCCCCATCAGGTTGGTATTGAAAGTCCCGACCCAGCTTGGATTAGCGCGAAACCATTCAAGCTTCATCAAGCGCCGTGCCTGAGAGTGGGATGGAGCCATATTGAACTGAACGTCTTTAGCTTCCTCACCACGTTCAGACACGGCATCTTCATCGGCCCAAGGGTCAGCATCGGTTGATTGATAATCCTGACTGGGGTCAAGGAAGGTTGCCCGTATCGTGTTGGCCGAAGTCATGACATCGCGACCGCGCCCAACTTCCGAAAAGCCTGTAATTGCTTCGCCGGTTAGAACAACACTTGGTTCAGACCACGCACCTATATCAAGCGTGAGTCCGCCATCAGGCGTTGGCACCAAGCGCCCATCACAGCAAGCTAACATGCGCCCTAATACGTCTGCCGGGCGCTCATTCAATTGATACGAGCCCCAGAGGCGATAGCGCGGTTCTGCGCCACCAGCTGCGAGTGCTACAGCTTCATTGGAGCGATTGTAAGCTTCCACCCAACCGGCATGCGCCAAAGGCGTGGTGAACAGGCTCTCAGGAAGGCGCATACCATCAGCATGCGTCATGTAATCCCGAATGACGGCCGCCGCCCGATCATTCCATTCAATTGCACCGGTAACAGGGTTTTTAACCCGCGATGTTCTGGCAACAACACGGTAGTTGGTGTTGATACCGTTGGGAAACAGACTCAGGTAATATTCCTGCCCGACTGCATATTGACAGGCAAGCAGAGACGCCACGCCATCGCCTCGATGCTCAGCAGTCCATTGCGGGAATGCGCTGACAATTTCGTCATAAGCAACTTCCGTGGGATTGCCGACACGCGTTTCCACACGCAACAACGACTTACCCGTTGTCCCCTGCCTAAACTTGCTCGGCGGCACCGGTTTACCATCGGGCAAAAGATCAAGCCTAATATCATCAATCCAGATTTCCTCGATTGCATCAAACGGCCCCTGCCCTAGTGCGAGGATTTTATAAAAGTTTCCACTCTTAGTTTCGGCAAAAGCCCATGTGCCGGATGTTTTGACACGGCCATAATGGCGCACGCGCGGTGCAGTGGGTTGGCGAACTTGCTGTTGCACATCTTCCGGCTTTGGCTGAGAGGGCCGGAACAAAGACGAAGCCAGATAAGAAAGCCCTAGTGATAGCGCCAAACCGCCCAAAGTCGTTGAAGCAAACATGGTGATGGCAGCAAGTCCGGTCTGAAGCGCGGCACCCACAGCGCCAGCACCGGCAATGGAAGCAATCAACCCTGATAACGCTACTGGCATTCAATTCTCCATGCTTTCCAGACAGCGTTCAGCGGTGCACCAATCAAGCCAGTCTCATCATGGGCAAACCAAACAGCACCGGCGTGAATTGCCATGCAGAGCTGATTGCGATGCAAGATCAGGCCAACATCACCGGTGCGGGGTTTGTCGGTTTTTTCAATACCGACCGCACGCATGGCGCGATTA
Organism: Falsochrobactrum ovis; assembly: GCF_003259955.1. Classification (GTDB taxonomy): domain Bacteria; phylum Pseudomonadota; class Alphaproteobacteria; order Rhizobiales; family Rhizobiaceae; genus Brucella; species Brucella ovis_A. The sequence continues at coordinate 82,629 of NZ_QLMK01000011.1, read as the reverse complement.
ACCAGCACGGCAAGGCCACCTCGATCGGACAAGATCGATTGCGCTTCATCTTGGCTTCGATAAGAGCGCTCAACCCAAGCCAGCGGCGACACACCCGTCACATGCCTGATCCAGCGATCCGCTGTGGAGACGCAATCAGTCTCACCCCACGCAAAAGGCTTTTGAGCCTCGGTGGCGATAAATCTTTCTAGCGTCATATTGACTCTTTTGCTGATTGAAATTCACATCGCTAAAAAAGGGAGAACGGACGAATGTCGGATAACGGATGGGACCACCCGCAAACAATTACATTCGGCGCGAATGCGATGTTTAATTATCGGCTTTGTGTTGGACTGATCGAAAGTGGCGCTCTTACACAGCAACAAGCTGCGACCATTATGCTTGCAGCCGCAAACGACGTGCGAAGCGGTACAGAAGACGGAGTGAGCGCTGACTTTGGTGAAAAAATAGCATCAAGATACGAAGTTTTCGCTGGCTGGCTTCTGGGAAAGCAAACAAATTTCTGATTTCTTCTTCTGTCGGGCGATATGGTGCGGAATTCTTCATGTCTTTTTCCCATTCAATAGTCTGGGTACTTGAAGCTTTTGAACAGCAGCGAGCCGACGAACTGAAAGAACTTATCGCCGTTTGATCTCGCTTGTTGGTCACGGTCGGTATAACGGCCATAGGCAGGACGAGACCGGTTGAAGAAAGCATTTTCCGCCGTCATCGTTATGGATTGGATCCCGCCTTCCGTGCCTTGCATTTCGGTGCGACTGATGCGCGGTGGCTGCATAAAGCCCCACCAGATCGGTGCCGGATTACCAAGCGGCTGCCATTCATCATCAAACAGTTGAAGAGAAATCACCACAATCCGCTGATCGACCTCATTATTGGCATCGAGCGCCATGGCGAGAAAGTTCAGCGTTGCATCGGGCAATCCGCTCATTTGAAAGGTGACGTTTTGAGCTGCCGTGGTTGAACTCATGCCAATGCCATCAATCGAACCATAGCCATACATCGGCTCGTAGCGATTGCCGCCGGTCTCTAAAGCGGTATTACCGTTCCAGACCCGCATCGTCTCGCTGGCAAAGCGAAACTCCACCAGCATATCGACACGCACCCGACGTTTAGAAAACTCTGCAAGCTGTGCGGGATTAAAAAATGCCATCTGATTGACTCTCAAAATACAAGTCGCCACAATTCTAAATAGGCTAAGGGGGGGCGATATGGGCGAGCTATTAAACCGAAGATTTCAATACGAATTGCTCAGAAAACTCGCTGCTGGATACCCGCAGAAAGTGTCTTTGAAGGAAATTTCAAAGCTTCCTCTAAATCACATTGCTGTAAATTTGGCATACTTGGAGCAGCATGATCTTATTAGAGTTGTCTGGTCCAATACCATGTCAAACGGCAAACATCCGGTCGCGGCTGAAATCAACGCCCGCGGATTGGATTTCTTAGCGGATGATGGTGGACTTTCAGCCATACTAGGAGTTGTTACCGTAAAGCTCCACGACGACACTATTCGCGAACTACTTATTAGGCGGGTTAACGATGCAGACGGCGACCAATCTTTGAAGCGCTCTCTGATCGCCAAGATTAAGGATTTACCCTCAGAAGCGTTAGGGAAATTAGCGATGGAAGGGCTAGAGCAATCACTCGCTAAGTTCCCAGATCTTCTAATATTCCTCCAAAATTCACTGCTTTAACATTGCGATCGTTTCTTCCACTTCAGACGCCGTTATGGGCGATGCGGAACGAAAAGATCTGATGTGCTCAACAATTTCTCGGAATGTCATATGAAGCGGCAGAACCAGATACCAACTCCCGTCTGAAGCTTGGATTGGACCTCCCGGTGCCTGTCCTTTCGGAATTGCGATATAATCAAACTTGTTTTCAAAGGTCATGTCCGGCACCTCAGTATAAGCAGTAAATAGGCAACGGATGCGTCTCATCTGCTAGTTCAACGCTACACATCCTCGATAAAGTTGACGGTCGGGAAGCTCCAGCGGCCATAATCGAGCGGCAGATCCATCTCACTATCTGATGCCAGACGCATACGGCACACCGGTTGATCAAATTCAAGTTCCGCTCCTGCCACTACAGCTTCGCGTGCTGGTGGACGAAATGTAATCGTTGCGGTGTTCTCACCTGTCATCTGCAATGTGCGAATACGGTAAAGACGGCCACCGATAGAAAAGTGTTGTCCGGGCTGAATGTCGTGGGCGGTGATAATGGCAATGTTTGCGGTTGTGCCGCGCAAAGGAATATTGCTGAGAAGAGCAACGTTAATCACACGGCTACGATATTCACCCCTATCGGAAAACGGGCTTTGATCACTGTGCGGCACGGTTTTATAAGCCGCTTCCCATTCAGGCGCGTAAGGCTGATAAAAATTAGTGATCGGGAGCAGAAACGGGTTTAATCTTCCTTCTGCCCATTCACTCAGGCTGCGCCAAGTAAGAACCCTCTGCCTGTCTGTGACTGGAATTCCAGCATAAGTCGCTTTCCATATCCCTGCATCTGAGGACACTACTTGCCCGACACCGGACACACTTGTTGGTCCTGCTAAGGATCGTGGTGCAAGATTTATCGCAAACTCACGCGGAGACAGCACATTGATCGGCCATAAAGGGATATCTGCCATCGATTACATATCCCTCGCCTGAGCATTCGCAATCATATTGGGCAAGCCCTGGTTGACCTGATTGACAGCAATGCGGGCACCGGTCTGAGCCGCTTGTGCACCCATAGAGGTAATCTCCCCTTTGATCACGCCGTTATCGTCAATGAACGAGCCTGCAATCGTTAGTTCGACCTTCTGAACAGTATCGCCGATCTGGCTCATAGGAATAACCTGTGAAGGACCCTTGATGATCTCAGGACCAGCTTCACCTGCAATGCCCCATTTTCCAGCCCCAAGATGCCCTCCATTTGCAAAGAAGCCTCCGAAGCTGCCGAACAGGGAACCGAGGAAGCCACCTCCACCTGACAATCCGCCCGTTAGAGCTTTGAAAGCGTTATTCGCCATCAGGGAAGCCAGTTCTTTCAGGACTTCGCTGATAGCCTGTTTCACGCTTTTAGAGCCATCGATCACACCCTTAAACGCGCTGCCAATGGCGGACCCAACGGATTGACCCGTATCACCCAAGGACTCCATCGAAGATGAAACGCCGTTCACCGCTTGTTGAGCTGGCTGCACCATGTTTGTCTCAAGAAGGCCCATCCATTCGCCAATCTCGACAACCATGTCGGGAATGTAGGAATTCCCCACAACAGCGTCATAAAGATTGTAGAAGGAATTTTTGACCTTATCGACCCGCGCCGTGACACCATCCCAAACAGCGTTGAGCTTTCCACTCACCCATTCCGTGACACCGCTAACCATCGCCTGCACGGCCCGGATTGCCATATCTTTCATCTCTACGACTTTGTTGATGAAAGCATCGATCTTAGCGTGAGCTTGTTCACCGAGAGAGATCAAAAACCTATCTACTGCCTCGATTGAATTCTTTATCGCTGGCCAGAATGCGATAAGCCCAGCGGTCAGTGCGGCAATGGCAGCTACCACAAGTAGGACCGGTGAAGAGATTGCTGCCACCGCAGTCACCAACAGTCCCAGAGAGATCACAACTGGCCCCATTGCTGCAGCAAGACCCGCAATAATTGTTCCCCATTTCAACAATTCCGGGCTCGACTTGGAAACCTCCTGCACCCATTTAGTGATGGCGTTAACTGCCTGAGTGGCCCACTCGATTAGTCCGCTATCGGCAATAGCAAGCTGCAAGCCTTCAAATGCAGAGGTTAGTTCGCGCATAGCGCCGTTGAAGCCTTGCATCTGAACTGCTGCGATCTCACTGGCTTTACCGGCACTGTTGTCCAATTCGCCGGTCAATGTTCTTACCGCATCAGATCCTTGCGTAACCAATGCTGCCATAGCAGGCCCCGCACGCTGGCCAAACAATTCCATGAACAATCCTGCATTCTGTGCATGTGGCTCAAGTTGCTGAATTATATCGGCAAGAGGCAAAAGTTTGCCGGACGTATCAGTGAACGACAATCCGGCTTCTTCCATGGCTGTGCTCATGGCCTTTGTGGGAGCCAACACCCGGGATATGGCCCCACGCAGCGATGTACCAGCCATTGAGCCTTGAATACCAGCATTACCCATAAGGGATAAAGCTGCCGCAGCTTCGTTAAATTCCACACCGGCTGCACTTGCTACCGGTCCGGCATACTTCATCGCCTCTGCTAAGCCACGCAGATCGGTATTGGCGCTTGTAAATGCCTTTACGAGAACATCAGTCGTTTCGGACAATTGTTCGACAGGGCGATTATAGCCGGCAAGAATATTGGTAACGATATCTGCAGCACTCGCCATATCCAGCTGCGCTGCGGCTGCAAGTTGCAGTGTTTCCGGCATGGCTGCCAGTATTTCATTTGTTTTCATCCCCGCCATGGCTAGGAAGCTCATTGCGTCTGCGGCTTCCGAAGATGAAAACTGAGTTGCTGCGCCGAGCTCTTTCGCAAGGTCACGTAAGGCTACAAATTCATCGCCAGTTGCGCCAGAAACAGCCGCAACTTGGTTCATCGCTTTTTCAAAGTCACCGGCGACCTTGAGCGTGAGCACCCCAAAACCAGCAAGCGGTGCAGTGACGTAGGTTGACATTTGCCGGCCTACCGACTGCATCTGCTTTCCCGCGCTCTTAAGACTACCCTGCAGATTGCGCAATCCGTCCGTGAACTGAGCACTATCAATACCCAGATTAACACGAAGTGCGCCAATGACAGCAGATGCCATTATTCTCTCCTGCCTTTACGCCTGGACAGCCAAGACCGGGTGACGGCCTCGATTTGTTCAGGCGTCATCCGTTTGCCAGTGGGCCTTTTATCTTCTTGAAGAAGTTCACGAAGTTTTGGCATTTTCTTGGCGCGAGATAGCGCTGCAATATGCCATGTGGCCCACGCCCTGCTATTATGCTCGCGCATTAATTTTAACGCTGCCCCATCAAGAATGATGTTTATCTCTCGATAGGTTAGCTTCCAGAACAGCGAAGGCTCTTGTCCAGCTGCAACCCATGCTTTAAGCACGTCGAGCGGGTTTAAGCCTTCGCCTTCCGAGGGCGTGCGGTGCCTTTGGCTTCCTCCTGCGGAAACGCTAAGCGAAAGGCTTGTCCGATTGCTTCCATGCACGCAGGGATGCCTGCCGTGCTGGCAATATCGCCGGCTCCTTTAAGATCAATTTCCGAGTGATGATCCCGCAAAGCGCCCCAGACTAGTGCCCGTACAGTAGATATTCGAACATCTTCTGCGTCGTTCATAGTCGCAGCGATTTTCGCGACGGGAAGATTGAGAAGATCCTCCAATTCACAGAGGGCATTAACCGAGAATGAAAGCGTATAAGCCTGATCGCCAACTTGTAAGGCGACTGATCCGCGATAGTGATTAGCCATTATGGTTCAGTCCCCCAAACCTCTGCGCCAGAGACAGCAACGGTGATGGTCGCGGTCATGCGGTCATCGATAGGTATTGCTTTAGAAAAACCGAGCAATGAGGCGTCAAAGGTAACGGTCACATCATTTGGGAAAATGATCATGTGACTGCGAGTTTCGCCGCTCTCAAATAGGTCGCGAAGGAATTCATCAGTTTCGTCACCAGGAACCCAGTTGATTTCAAATGACGCTTCGCCATTATCAATCAAGCCAGAAATGTACTCCCGACGCCGATTGGGTGAGAGCATATGCGTAGCATCAATTCGATCTGCGGTAGCTTCACCGGGTGTCACATTGATGACTTCGCCCACCTCGAACCAGTCAGCCGGTTCAGCGCTCGTGTCCATGATACGATAACGAGTACCATATCCGATCATTGCATCCGTCATTGTAATGCTCCTATTCGGGCGTGTGATTAATCATGATGTCGATAGAGATGCGGTAGAGATTGTTGACGGGCCGATCCGCGCTTTGGCCTGCATCGCCTGACGCTAAATCGCGAACGCTTTCAACGAATATACCTTGGAAACGAATTCCGTTGATCTCGCCGCGATACCCAGAAAGGATGGTGCCAACCTGCTGGGATGCCGCAAAAACATCCGGCCATTTATCGCCATAGATATCGATTTGTACCCGGCTTTGTACAAACCCATCCACTCCACTCATTACGTAAGAAGGTTGAACCGACACGCGGTTGAGAATGAGATAAGGAAGAGTTTCTCCCTGTGGCGCTGTCACAAAGTAGCGTCGCCCCCCTGCGACGGGCGCAAGCAGGCTGAGCAAAGCGGTTTCCATTGGGATTAACCTTTCGCTGCTTGCCGAGCGGCTTTACGAGCCAGCCGTTTTGCAGCTTTATCAATTTCCATCCAGAGTGAATTCGCAATGCGGTCCAAAGTGGGTCGCTTTTCTGCATCCCAAGCCGGACGCATGAAGGGGTGTGGTGGATGCCCGTCGCTTCCAAACTCTCGGAGGTGGCCTTGCGGGTGCGTCCCTGGACCAACAAACATCTCCACCGATGCTCGGTCGGAGTTGAACATCCGCCGATGTATGCCAGCTTGTCTTCTGCTTAGCCTTGTTGAGACATCAATGCTTTCGCGTAGATGGCCTTCATCCCACGGTGCTTTTGCTCGGGCGGCTCGAGCCATAGGTTCCGCGGCCTCGCGAATGACCCGTCGTAGAACATTTTTGCCGGTCGCTCTAGGAAGCTCGCCAAGGGCCTGATCCAGTTCTTTTAACCCTTCGATCTTAATCGTGACCTTAGCCATCAGCGATCCTGTCCGTGTCCATGCTGGTTGTAATCTCAAGAAAGCGGCGGCGACCGCCTTTGGTTTCTTTGATGCCAAGAATGTTGTGATTGCGGCCTTCGTGAAGCAATTCATCACTGGGCAGGATGCCAGCCGTTTGCTTAGAGTAGCGGACGATAAAGCGTGTCATGCGATAGCCGCCGACACTTCCAGCTGCCATGCGCTCACCGTCCGAAACATCCTCGCGGCTCGCCCAGACTGTAAATTCAATATCTGGCCCGACAATCGGCAGGTTCCATTCATCGCGGCCAATTTCAACGCCTTTGCGCCGGATGGTGATGCGACGGTCTAAGCTCTGCGCAACAGTCATTAAACGTCCATCCGCCTATATTTTTGAAGCAGCGCATTTTCGGCACGCTCTAGATGCTGAAGGTTTGCTTGTGCGGCTTCGTCCATCATCATTTGAACGCGCAGTTTGATTGCCGATTTAATATCTTCTGGAACAGGATCATAACCAGCCCAATAGGTTACCGAGACAGCACCGCTTTCGTGCAGGTCTGTAGGCAGTTGATAACCTGCATCAAAACGGATGGTCGCCCGTCCCGCACTATCAACACGCAAAGCATAAGAACTGGGTGGAACCGTGGAAACTTGCCCTGCTGGATTGCGCCAAGTAACCGAAATTGCTTTCGAGAGGACGGGTCCTACAGGCAAACATAACTCCCGTTCAAAACGATCATAATCCTGTCGCCATTCCTGCTCCAAAATGGAAATACCAAGAATACCGCCCCAGCCTTCATAATAGGCTACCGCCGCCTTGATCTGGCTTTCGATTTCCGTCTCAAGCTCAACCTCTTCAATGCGCAGCGCAAGCATCACCTCTTCGATTGACACAGGCAGTTTGGTTGATGGCGCAACGAGGATAGGACGGTGCATCAAGGCTGCTCGCTCTTGTTCTTTGGTGCTGACTTTTTCGCCTTGTTCTTCGGCTGGCCTTCGGATTTTTCTTCCAACACAGCATTTGCCACCAAATGAGCAACATCAGCCGGTGTGGCTTCTCTCTCGTCACCGGGAAGGTATAATTTATCACCAAAATGCTGGCGCAGAACGTTATAGGTTTTCATGGAAGGCTCCTTCGGTTCATAAGAAGGGCGAGCCAAGCCCGCCCCTCGTGATAAGCCGAAGTTTAATCACCACCACCCGGTGCTGCCGGATTAATGGAACCGGTTACAAAGGCCTCAGGGCGATAGACAGCGAGGGCAAGGCGTTCTTCCGCGAGAATGGTCACAAGGTTGCGGATAAAGTCATCGTTGACATATCCAACTTCTACGCGTGCATCCCAACGATCGAAGATCTGCGCACCAAGCTTAAAGGCACCGGTGAGGAACGAACCTGCCGTCATCGCTTGCGTCGACACTACTGGGAGACCCCACATGGTAGGCTGGGCTGTCCCCTGCGGATTACCGATAATATAACGGCCTTCGCTATCTTTCGTCAGCTCAATGCCTGCCCAATCAATCGGATTGAGAACATGCCCTGTCGCTGGATACTCTGCGAGTGCTGCCTGAAGCATGGCGATGCGCAAGGTATCGATCGCTGTCATTGGCGTTGGCGTTACCGTGCCAGCTGGTACAGCAAACGCAGTCGCCTGAGGGAGAATACCGTGCAGGTTTTGACCAGTGCCATCGCCATTCAGCAATTGATTTTCTTCGTAATAAGCAAGGCCATAAATCAAACGCTGATCGATGATCGAGCGCAATTGACCAAAGTCATCAAGAATCTGGCGCGAAGCCTTCATCCAATGGGCAATGACCTTGGCAGAAGTCTGCACCAAGTCGAATTTAATATCCGATGAAGGCTTGAGCCCACCTTCAGCAACCCCGGCTGCATTGTTTGTAAAGCCAGTTTCGCGGACATATTCCAGCGAGTTGCCGTCCATACGACCCTGCGTAAGAAGATCGCGCACTGTAAGACGGCGTTGCGGCAGTTCAAGTACGCCCGGAAGGCGTGTAACTGGAACCCCAGCACCTGCGGAGCCGTCAGCATTTGTGGTCGCTGAAGTGATGGTTGCCTTAAAGCGCACATCGGCCTTACCTTTGGAAGGGCTATTCTCAAGCCACGCCTTTACGCCTTCATCCTCGATGAACTGCTGGCCAAATGATTTCTGCTCTTCAGGATCAGAGCCAGATGCACGAGCAAGCTTCTGCTCCATCTCTGCAACCTGCTCGGTAAGGCCATTCATTTTGATAAGAGCTTCATCAGTCTGCTCTTTCACAGACTTCGATAAATCCTCACCAGCCTTGGCCTTGCCGAGTGCATCCTCCGCAATAGCCTTAACGGCATCGACAGCCTTCTGATGTTCGGATTTAATTTCAGCAGCGAGCTCAGCCACTGACTTGTTTTCAGTGCTCATAATGTTTCTCCATGAGGGATAAAATAGGTTGAGATTAGCCGCGTAGTGCTTGAAGAAATGCGGCTGTGTCGTTCGCCTTTTCGCCCTCAGAATCACTCCGAATGGCCTTCGCATAACCTTGCGAGGCGATCGCAATGGCCATGCTTTTCGGGACCCCTGACTCTCTCAAGATGTCCTCAAATTCTTTGATTGGCATGGGATCGCCATCGCGCAGGCGGCGGGCGAATTCATCCATGCGTTCTGATTTCACGCTCTCAATGCGTGCCCGGCGATTTGCCGGGAATGTCACCGGGGAAATTTCATAGAGGTCGAGCTTCTTGAGGAGGCGGATGTTGCCATCCGGCTCGGCTTCCATCTCACGATAACCAATCGAAAGACCACCAATTGCCTTATTTTTAGCCAGCGCATGGACTTCGCGCGCACGCTGGATTTCTAATAGGAAACGTCCCTTACCCCATAGACCTTTGGCATCCTCGGCAAGATCTTCCCAAACCCCGATAGGTTCGCGGCTGTCATGGTTCCAAAGCATAAGCACGTTGGTACCTTCACGCTTATGGCGCGCTAAGCTTTCCACAAAAGCACCCGGCATAACTTTCTCGCCGTAGCTATCAACATTTCCAAACACAGAACCGTAGCCCTCAAAGGTGCCGTCTTCCGACACGTCTTTAACGTGCAGGGCAAAATCTTTGGTTTTCATGGTGCCTATTCCTCGGCTGTTGGTGCCCGTAGCGCTTCTTGCCCCGCATCAGAAATGGGGACATTCTGCATCTGCATTCTTGGTAGATCGCCACCATCAACTGGCGGCAGGTTCTCAAGCGCGCGAACCTCGTTGATAGTCATGGCACCAATGGCAGTCATTTGCTGATAGAAACGCGCCCTGCCCGCGCTATCTGCCCTGAGGAGCCCCTCAAGGTTGAACTCAATGGTGACACCGCCCGCTCTGTCTTCCGCTGTCAGCAGCTGCTTCTCACAAGCTTGCTCAATGCGCTTGAGCCGACGACGCAGGGTAAACTTCTGGAACCCTAGCGTCTGCTGCTCCAAGCCAGTGCCCCAGCTGGTCGTTTTCTCTGTATGACCAATCATAAACGGTGGAACGCCGAAGAAGCGACAAATCTCTTCAACCGAAAAGCCGCGAGACTCGAGCATCTGTGCGTCTTCCGGATTGATGGATAGCGTCTCCAGCTTCGCGCCACCCTCGGAGATGTATGGGCGACCCGAATTCATCGCGCCAGCATACTTCTCCATAAGAACAGTTTCAGCGAGTTTCCGCTGCTCAGGAGTGAGCCACTTCTCAAAAACAAGCTGGAACGATGGACGTAGGCCGTTCCTGAATGTGCCGCCGGCCGAGCGGTCAATGGCGCGAGCCAGGCTGAATGTGTTCCGACCGAAATGCAGCGTGGACATGCCCCCGAGGGGATTGCCGCCAAAGCCCCGAATATGAAGCATTGTCCGGTCGGTCTCGACATAGGACTTGCCATCCTCGGACCATCGATATTCAAGAGTTCCGTTGGATAAACGTCGAACCGACACAAGCGCTGGATTAACCGGATGAAGGCCGCGAACCTGTCCCGCACTGCGCTCTACGCGAGCATAGGCATTGCCCCATAACTCAATGGCAGCGCAGGCATATTCCCAGAAGTCTACGGACGTTTGATCGTAGTTCGGGCTGTCGTGCAGGACACGGTAGAGCGGATGATCTTTCGCAACCACGCGCTCGCCATCCCGGTCTCGCTGATAAACCATGAGCGGTAAACTGGCGATAGTGCCGGAAAGGAGGTTCACACACGCCCATACAGCCGAAAGGCCGAGCACTGACTCACTCGTTACGATCTCACCAGCATCGCCGCGCATTTCGTCCGTGTGCCAGCCATCCGGCTCGCGAACAGTCAGGTTCCGCAAAACCGTAGTCGCGGCTTTATAGGCCATGCGTTGCAATAGGTTCACTATACACCTGCCAGGCTCTTGAAGTAATCATCCATCCCGGCATCCTCGTTTTCCTGATAAGTGCCAGCAACCGCACGCGCCATGGCTAGAGCGACCATACCATCAATGCGACCCGTGGCTTTTGCTTTATCCAGTTTTCGATTACCTGCGGGATCAGCGGTCACCACAGCGTTAGCCGCACACATTGTCAGAACCGGATGGTTTCCATGCGCAATGCGGCCATCCAGCAAATCGCTTTCCAAATCTCTGAGGGCTGGGGACATGGACTGGTAGCCCTGCCCCATCTGCTCAAAGATGGCGTTATCGCCTTCAAGCTGGTCTTCCGTAAAACCTGCTTTGAGTAACCATGGTTTTAAATGTCGCCAGTTCCATCGGTCGAAGGCAATCTTACGAACATCCATATGCTGGCAGTCTTCAAAAAGCGTTGCCGCTACAAACTCGTAATCAACAGTGCGCCCGGGCGTGGTTCGTAAAAAACCATCCTTGTGCCAAATATCATAAGGGACACGGTCATTGCGCGACTTCTCAACCAGCCCCTCTCCGGGCAACCAAAACGTTGGCTTGACGTGCCAGAGGCCGTCAACCCACGAGACATAAACCTTCGCCGTCAGATCATTGACGCTCGATAGGTCAAGCCCGCCATAGACAGGACCATCGAAGCGCTTGGCTACGGGATCGCCGCAAGCTGCCCATATCGAGCGAGATACAAAGGGCGAGTGCATCTCAACGCGACGGTTGAGAACAAGGTTTTCAAACTCAGGCTGACGAGACGGCATCCGTCTTGCATCCTCAGCCATTGCCAGCACTTCCGTCTGGTTCATGAATATATCAAAAGCGGGGTTAGCCGCCCTGATAGCTTCAACTGAGAACGGGTCCAAGTCTTCCGGTGCCGTCTGCATCCGCAACACTGTGCGCTTGTCTGCGCCAGTCTTGGCGTCATCTATAAGCACCGACAGCAAGTCGCTTTCCTTCGGCGCTTGTGTCGAAATAATAACTGACAGTGGATCGTCTTGCGCCGCCGTTGCAGTCTCAAGAGCCTCGTACAATTCTGAACGTGGACCGCGCACCTGGCCCAGTTCGTCATGCGCAACGAAACGGGGGGATAAGCCGAACGCGGTTGATGCTTCCGCCGACAACGCCCGATAGAGCGTCCCTAGTTCGGCACAATAAAGCTGCTTGGCAGTGTCACGGACAGTAACGACTGACGACAGGTCCGGCGACAGGCGCACCATCTTCGCAGCCAGAGCGAATAGAACGCCCGCCTGCTCTCGAGACTGCGCGGCACTGAATAGCTGCGAGTTAGGCTTGGCTTCCGGTCCGCATAAAAACAGCAACATGAGCATTGCTGTTTCAACGGTCTTGGCATTCTTGCGGCCTCTCGTGATGATCGCCCGACGCGTACCGTGCGGGTTATCGAAGATAGCGCGGAAGTCATCCTTCATGAACTCGGCCATCTTTAGCGGCTGGCCGACGAACCGTCCTTCGGGTATGCGGATAAAGCGCTCACACCAAGCGATATTCCGCTCAGCACGGGTTAGCTTTCCCAAGGTTTCCTCATGCCTTTCGTACCCTTATTGGCCCGGTGTGTGGAAGTAGCTTGCTGCGATATGCGCATCCGGGTAGCGAGCGACGAAATTGCCCGGCTCTCACGCTCAGCCATTTTGTAAAGCTTATCGAGAGTGCCAACATCGATCTCAGGCGCGTTTTCCGCATCATTCACCAATTGCGATATGCGACGCGACTTCACTACATGCCTGCAATAGTCTGCGAGCATTGCATGCGTCTCACGAGGAAACCAATCAGCGGGAAGCCGATTAACCACCGCCCACCATTCTTCCGCTTGCTCATCCGTTAAATCATAAGGTGCGTCGGGGCGCTCGATAGTCTCAATAGAGCCAGGAGCGTGCGCGATTTCTAGCGCCGCTGCAGACTTCCTGCCGCGCTTTGCCATTATCCACCAATCCTGAATGAAAAAAGTTTTCTGTTACGGTTTATAGTTTTTGTTGACCGCCATCGGTCTAGAAGCGGAGGGGTCTAGCCTTCTTGGCCGCCCCCCGTCATGCTTCACCCAAACAGCAGAGTTTGCCCTAGAGGCTTGCCCGCTTTGGCGATGTTGCACTGCCGACATGCGCACTGAACATTGGTGTATGAGTGTTCGCCGCCTTGAGATATTGGCAGTATGTGATCCACTTCGGGTGCGTTCGGCTCATACGTACCTCTAAGGCGACGTGGTGTTTTAATTCCACATAGTTGGCATCGCCACTTGTCGCGCTCTAGTACCGTGAGCGGGTTCACCAGATCGACTGTCACGCCGCGAAGACGCAGCTTCCTAGCCTTCCTATAGGCTCGAAGCATGCCACTCGCTTTCATCTTCTCTCGGTTGCGCCGCCTTGTTTCAGCAGACGCTACCTGCTTGCAGGAGTCACACCGCTGCTTGCCCTTCCCGATTGGTACTTCATTGCATGTTCGGCATAGCCTGACCGGAGTGGGCTTCTCAGCAGGACGCCGCACACGCACCCTGTAGACTGCGCGCTTCGTTACCCGCGCTACGGCGGCTCTCCACTCTACTGAGCACTCGACGCAGCAGAAGGTCGTGCGGCCTGCTCGTTTAGGCTGGAACTCGACTTCACACCAACGGCACACATGGGTCTTATGACAGGCAGGGATGCCGTCAGGCCACCGGGGCTCAATGCCAGATCGCTGCCGGTAGTGCTTATCCCTGCACGATACCGAACAGAACCGACCGTTCTTCCACCCTTTTGAAACTTTGATTTGCGCAGCACATTGCCGGCATGTTATTTGCCTGATAGCCATTCGACGCTCCAATCGTCGTTTCTGGTCAGGGCTGCCGAGGTGCTTCCAACACCAGAGCGGCCCGTTTATTTTCTATCACACCTCAACCTAAAAGTGAATCGCTAGGCAGGCCACCCGTCGACGCCGATGTCGGGTCGAGGTGTTCCGCCCTTCTCGATGGCCTGCTTGTCCCGGTCATGGCATGGCTTGCACAATGGCTGCCAATTGCTGCGAGACCAGAACAGCTTCATATCACCCTTATGCGGAATGATATGGTCTACTACGGTGGCGACTGTGGTGATGCCTCTGTCTGTGCACATGACGCAAAGCACGTTGTCAGGATGGCTGAGGAAGTCTTCCCGCGCCTTCTGCCACTTATAGCCATATCCACGCTGAGTGCTGGACTTACGGCTATCCTTCATTGATCACCATCAATGTTGAACAGGCTTTCCGCCTTCTCAGCAATACTCTTCGCTTTGGACACCGCATAAGGCTCGTGCCTGTCAGTAAGCTCACCACCGAGTGTCACAATGTCTGCTGCGAGAGCTACCGGCATGGTCGCGGTGTCAACAGCGATATGAGCCACCTTACATAATCCACGGAACACCTGCCCTCTCCAATAAAAATAAGAAATTACGCCAAAAGAAAATGCTTCTTGCTTTAACACGAGAAGCTGTTCTATTCCGATCGTGAATTCATACTGAACTAATCAAGCTGAAACGATAAGAGCCGCAGACCTCACCTTTAAGCCCTTGAGTTTATGAATTGCCGTCATGATTAACTATCAACGAATTGCAATAAAAACGTTTGCTACTACTATTTTAGCGATAGCTTTATCACTTCTAATATCAAGTATTCTAGTTCCGCCTCTAGGAGGAAAGCTCGCCGGAGCCGGGTTGATCATGACAATTGTCTGTCCGTTGGCTGTTGCTGCTCCGGTGTCTGCTCTCCATCATTTGAGTTCAGAACGATTACGTATCGCTAAGCAGGAATTAATTTCCGCACATGAAGAATTAAAAAAAACTCATAGTGAGCTACTAAAGAACTTGCGCCGAGACTACTTAACCGAGACGCTAAATAGGCAGGCCTTCTTCGAGCGGCTTTCTGAAGCCAGCGACAGCGGCGAAGCCGGTGGGCTGCTGTTTATCGATCTCGACCATTTCAAAGCAATTAATGACACACATGGACATGCAACCGGCGACTATGCTTTGCGTAAAGTTGGTCTCTTACTGTCAAACTTAACCAAGAACACCGGCTTTGTCGGCAGATTAGGCGGAGAGGAATTTAGCGTATTTATTTCTACGCCCGATCCAAAACAGATCGCCCAGTTTGCAGAAACTGTCAGGCAAAAAATCAACTCGTTAAGGGTCATCGCGCCAAATAATCTGAAAATACACATTTCTGCGAGTATCGGCATCAGTATCTGTCAGCCTGGCTTCAACCTAAATGACGCATTACTGGAAGCAGATGAGAAAATGTACATCGCTAAAGACAAAGGCCGAAACTTAATTGTTTCATAAGTCCTCGAAGCTAACAATCCGCAAGCCTGTTCGCCTGTCGCGATGTTATCCCTCATGGCTCGCGCTACCCTTATAGGTGGGGCGGTACTGCATGAGGGAGGATATGTGCGCTAGTCGGACCCTTTTGGGCGAGGCTCTCACAACGTCTTTACGCCACCATTAACCGACTACGGCTATCTTCGCTGGCCGTCAGCTACTTGCGAGTAACGGCCACGAACGAACCGCAACCTTCACGGCTTTCACCGCCTCGCATTCCGTTGAAGTGTTGCCTCAAAGAAAAAGCCGCCCTGCGAACAAGGCGGCTCTGGATTAAATCAGTCTCTATTTAGAATTTGTAAGCGACACCAAGACGAATATCGTGGGTCTTGAACTTGTTGCGGGCCTCGAAGCTGAAATCTTCATTCCCAACTCTGAAATCTTTGTGACCGTAATCGGTGTAACGGTATTCCAAGCGCACGATGACATTATCCGTTGCAGCGTAATCCACACCCGCGCCAGCAGTCCAACCGGTGAGTGTCTTGCTCTGAGAAACACCAATGCTTTCCACACCGTCAGAGATCGACGCTGAATTCTTCACGCTACCGAACGCAACACCACCCGCGATGTATGGCATCCAGCGGTCCATTGCGACACCCATGCGTGCACGCACAGCACCTGACCAACGAAGCTTACTGTTTACATTTGCAGTAATGTCAAAATCTGGATCGGTTTCACTGTAACCTGCCTCAAGGTCATTATAGGTGACATCACCGTCCACACCGAGAACAAAGTTGTTACCCATGTCAAAGTTATAGCCGGCATAAAGGCCACCGAGGAAGCCGTCTGGCTTTACCCGAAGGGTATCTACTTCATCGCTAAATGTGGAACGCCCCCAGCCGTATCCCACTTGTCCGCCGATGTACGCACCGGTCCATGAGAACACTGGAGCGGCCTCGACGATTGGAGCAGGTTCTTGATAAACGATTGCGTCGGCAGCATTTGCACCTGCGACGCCAACAAAGAAGGCTGTAGAAGCGAGAAGAAGAGCTTTAGTATTCATTGTGTTCTCCAGACTAATGAAATAATTGAACACACATTATTAAATCTGAAAGAAATGTCTGTAGTTATTCAGCAACACCTATCCGAATAGCGTCAATTTTGAAATCTACCGCAAGCAATAGTTAATCAATAATAAAAATGCGGCCCGTAAGCCGCTAAGCCGCCTTCTGCCTCTCAGCACACCTTTGTCGGCGTCTTTCATTCCGTGCCTGAGCCCAATCGAAGTTCCGATCTTCCTCACTGCTAGATTTTCCCGCCTGCTGCACGATACAGTTCTTTTTCTCTTTCAGTCTTTGGCTCAAACTTTTGAATCGGTCGCGCTGGAACTGAACTCGCCCTTGCGTCATCGGCTATCGCCATCGGAATTAAGACAGGGGAGGCAAGGACTAATCCTGTGGCCAATCCAGCATTACAGTGTGCTGACTGTCGGCCCCCCAACATGTTGCAGTTACCGCAACCCGTAAGAATAAATCCAACAACGAATAGGAAGAAAGCCCGTAACAACATGCTTCTGATGCTTTCAGTGTCGGAGCATCCTGTCAACAATGAAAAAGCGGCCCGTAAGCCGCTGCAATCTGGGCGCAACTCTGCACCTTAAACGAATCATGCCAATCCCATGCACACATGTCAAGGATTTATTAAAAAAGCGCCCCGTAGGGCGCTCTGTTAAACGGTAGTAATCAGGATCATTCCGGCATCGTGCTTGATATCGACTCTGGCGCTGCCGCCGTGGACCTCTTTCATTAGTTCAGCAAGTCGATCAGCTACCACTTTGATTTCCGCTACCTTGATTTGTGCATCAAGTATTGCTTTGTTGAATGGAGGGGCTTTTAACATTATGCGCCCTCCTTTTTCACTAAGCTGCGGAGAACGTTGAGGATTTTCATTTTATCCTCAGCGCTCAGCGATGCAAAAAGTTGGGCGGGTGTCATTGGGTCGCCTCCTTCTGATCGAGTTTGGCGATGAAGGCCCACTTTTCGGTTTCGGTAAGAGTCCGCCACTTGGCGAGGAACTTGGCTATATCGAGGGGCATTATGCGGCCCTCGCCGCTTGAGGGAATGCCTTCGCAAGAACGGTTAACCCTCTCGGAGTGACGCGAACCTGCGTTCCGATCCACTCTGTTCCGTCCGGCTTAGGCCCAGTACTCACTTTATGCTCCAGATAACCAGCATTGATTTTGGACTGATACGCCAAATCTTCTTTTGATCCCGGTCGACGGTAGGTCCAGCCGTTGGTTCTCATCCAACGGCAAAGCATATGAGGGGCAATGCCGAGATGCTTTGCTGCTTCCGTCCGGTTCATGCTGCCGTGCGCTTCCGCGATTTGTTCAAGAGCGTCAACCGCTGGCTGCATTTCCTCAACACGACTTTCAAGCGCGATTACTTTTTCAACATTCTCCAGAAGAAGATGACGAAGTGTATTCGGATCATTGAGCGCCTGTGTCGGATTTGTCGCGATACCTTCCAGCTCACGAAGGCGAGCAAGTACCTTCCGCCTGAGCTGCGCGCTATATCCGAGCAGCAAAACTTCGGTCAATTCGCGGTCAAGGCGATACTCGGATTGCTTCCGGTTCATGCTGTCGAGATAGATGTGCTCAAATTTGAGCGCATCTTCCCCAAGGTCAACCAGCATCTTTTCAATATCGCGCTTTACGTTCCGATGCTGCTTGTCGGTCAATTCCGCAATCTCGCGGCTGGACATTGTCACGGACGTGTTATTTGTGATATTTGTTATCTCGGTCATCTTGGTACCTCAAATACCGAGTTGATGATTACGCGGACGCGCAAACGTCTGCGTGGTTTCCACATCGGCGGGGTTGAGCTTCCTACGGCATTGAACCCCGCCGATGTTTTGGCCTTAGCTGTTCGCATGAGATACAGCCTCCAGCCCTTTTCTTATGAGAACCCTGATCGCTTCGGCGCGGCTCCGCATTCCCGCAGGCACGCCCCATTCGTCAAGAGCCTTCAATTCATCTGACGACATTAGAAACACAATCCGTTCGTTAGACTGTTTTTGTCGCCTTGCTTCTTTGTACGCTGATGGCAAATCACCCTCCGTTAACATTGCAATGTCAATTTGAATGACAATTGTTTTGTTGTCAAGACCATGTCAACCATAATGACAAAGCAATTGGTGATATCTATGTCTAAAGATAAAGAAGCAACACTTCGGCGCGTTTACGTACTGCCCCAGGAACTTGTGGATCGCATTGTTCAGTTTCAGAAGGAGAAGGGTTATCCATCAGAAGTTGAAGCCGTTCGTAAACTGCTTGACGAGGCTCTTCTGTATCGGGACAGTCCAGATACCATTATAAAAAGGTTCACGTCCCGGTTAACCACATTAAAGATGCCTTCCGAGGTCTCGAAGGATGTTTTGGTCGGCCATCCATTGGTGACTAAAATTTCATTCCTATCAAATGCGGTTCAATTTAAAGTATCTAGCGGAGAGGAGTACCGCATATATGACACTGGTAAAGTGCAATATTATAATTCATTTGCAGAAACATGGACGGATTACGACGACTTTCCATTTTAAGAGGGAAATTTAAGCCAAATGACCCTGATCCACAACGAGCGAATTAAACTGCTGGCGACATACCTAAACGGCATCGGTATTGCCGTATTTGCTGTCGGCGGATTAGCCCCTATTTTTTCGGCATTATATAATAGCTCCGGGCCGTCACTGTTTCTCATCCTGATGAGTTCGATTTGCGTTCTGGCATCCGGTGGCTTACATTATATGGCAAGCACGATCCTCAAGAGGATGAAACCATGACCACGTTAGAAATGATTTCCCTACTTATCATGCCAGTCGGCGGCTTGCTGATCGGCGCTTGGGCGCTTTATTTCGCAAAGCATATGGAATAACCCATGACCACCGCTGAATTTTGGTGGTTTATCGGTGGCCCGTTAACTGTCCTAGCATACGCCGGCATTCTTTATTTCCTCCATATCTGGCTTGATAAGCACGGCTGGTAAACACTCTGCTTCGGCGGGGTGCTCTATGCCGTCCACCCCCTGAGCTTGGCATTTGAATACCCCCAATGCACAGCTAATACCTCCAAGCACCCCCGGAGGCTGTCTGCGGCATGGTCACGGCGGCGGCGCTCCTTCCCTGCAACGTCTTCCAGAGACATACCCATGCCTGCAATCTTGCAAACGAGCTCATACCCAAGGACGCCGAGTAGCGATGAGCATTTCTTGAGTTCTTGCCCTGCCCGCATCTGCTTATCAGTCATCGCCTCTGGGTTTTTACCTCCGTCTACAGGCTCTCTGGAATAATCAATAGCGCGCGCGCCTGAGCCGCCTAGCGCCTCCCAGAGCGAACAGAATGTCTTCGCTGCCCGAACCTGCGCAACTGACAGATGACCGCGCGCCGCCATGCTTGTGATGGCGCTTTCTTTTACATTGTGTGATGCCTTGATAAATCTAGGGTTCGTCCTGCTGACGTTATGCGCACGGCTGTAAAATGGATTTTCAACGTCAATGAAAACAACGTCTTCCTTGGGCTGCCAGGTCTTCGCCTTCTTCTCGTTCCGCCGCTCGGTTTTGGATTTCGCCGCCATGTGTTCCTCGTCGCCTAATTACGATGCCGTTTGCGAATTGCTCTAAAAGGCTCCAAGCCCTGCGCAACTCTAATCTCGTCCGCCAAAGTGATAAGCTTTGCCATACCCATTCGCTTTGGTCTGCCGCGGCCTTGACGAACATTCACCATCCCCATTGGGGAGCCTGACACTGTGTAGCCGTACTCAGCGAGGAAGGTAGACACGCGGTGAAAGCTGGAAGAATCCCCTTGCTCAAACCGACGCACGCCATGCAGGGAAATAAACTCTTGGATCATTTGTTGTTCCTGCATTACGCAATCCTCCGCGATTGATCGTCCCAGCGGAAACCGTGTTTATCCTTGCCGTCTGTGGTTTGCAGTAAGCTGGATGGAACACTGCACCCCGCGTCTCCCGGCATTGGTCCCCATACAGCGGAAAACCAACTACGGTTCCGGCGAGCGTAGCTCAGCCGCTTTTGCCATTCTGCTTCGAGCGTTTCAGGGGCCATGTCCTCGTCAGGGGTGACTACTCGCACCGGCTTGGCCAGCCCCTCTCCTGCCTGAATTCGGCGATTGTAGGCGTCCTTGATGGCGTCGGCGAAATAAGCCCAACCACGTGCTGGACGCTGCATGGTCGCTACTCTGGCCCTGATGGTTGGAAGAATATCGGTTTCCAAATCCACGCCGTTCGAGATCAAGCCAATAATCGCACTGAGATCAAAAACACCGTGAGGGTGGATCTTATCTCCAGCTGCTTCGACAAGTTTGCTTTGAAGGATCGACAGGTCGTCGGCTGGCTTGCCTGCCCCCGCGCGCGGCTGCTGATGGTTATCTAATGGTTCTACTAATAGGTTACTCGGAGTTTCCTGCCGGTGAGATTGGAAGGAACTGCCGGTGAGATTGTTGTTATTCTCCGGGGAAATTGCTGCCGGTGAGCTTTCGAGGTCCAAAACGATCAAGTCAGACGTGCGATATCCATCTTCGCGACGACGCTCTTCCCGCTTCACAATGCCCATTTTCTCAAACTTATCGAGCCATTCCCGCACCGTCCGAGGCGAGCATTCACACTCAGCTGCAAGCTTCTCCTGTCCCGGAAAACACTTACCTTCATCGTCTGCATAATTTGCGAGCATCAACAGTATGGCCTTGCCTGTGGCATTGCCGACTTTCTGCTTTACAGCCCACGTCATTGCTTGGAAGCTCATTAGTAGTACCTTTCCATGTTGCGGACAGCCGAGCAGGCAACATCAACAAACAGGTCAATTGAAGTGACTGGCCCGTTGCGCTGTTTGGCTATGGCGAACTCAAGTTTATTCTCGCAGTCGAGAAGCTTAGCGGCGATGTCAGCCTGCTTTGACGGGTCGTCCGTCTTTTCACGCAGGAGGTAATAGGCCTCTCGGTAAAGAAAGATGATCGTGTCAGCGTCCTGCTCAATTGCGCCACTATCACGAAGCGATGACAGCTGAGGGCGCTTGTCTGCCTGGCTTTCCAAGCCACGGTTAAGCTGAGATAAGAGAACAACAGCAATTCCATACTCTCGGGCCATGGATTTAAGCCCTGCTGTCATCTCGGCAATTTCATTGGTACGGTTGCCCGAATAGCGGTTAGATGCTCTGATCAGCCCCAGATGATCAATCATAAGCATTTCCAAAGGGGTGCCAGCTTCTTCCATCTTCAACATCATGCTTTCGAGCTTGATGCGAATATCGGTCATTGAGAGGCCGGACTGCTCTTCAATCAGCAGGGGCAGATCATCGAGCCTGCTTGACGCAGCTTGCAGACTGTCGAGATCAGACAATGACGCATTGCCAGTGATCAAATCTTGATACGGAACTTTGACGTCCCAATCATAGGCATAATCAGTGGCAGCGCGTGCCGCCAGCTTGTCAGCATCCATTTCAAGGGAGATGAAGCCCACGCCGTGCCCCGCCTGTGCGACTTTAAGACAGGTGGAAAGACCAACAGTCGTTTTTCCCATAGAAGGACGGCCACCGATCAAGGTAAGGTCGCGCTTGTGAATTCCGCCCGTTGCGCGATTAACGTCAACAAGGCCCCATGTGAGGCCGGTAAGCCCAGAGCCGCGTTCCTGAGCTTCTCTGGCGGCAGCGAATGCATTCTGTGTGGCGTCCTTAATAGAAAGCTGCGACTTCCGCCGAGGACCGCGCCGAACATCGGCGAGGATATCATCGAATGCCAGCCCGCAAGATTTAACCAGTTCGATAGGGCTTGATGCTGGATCATTCGCTGCTTCCAAAAGTATGGCAGCCTCTTTGGCGATTTGTGCCTTTGCCCACTGATCAACTATGCGTTTTGCGGTATTCTCTAATGACGGGGGACCGAATACAGCGTTGGTTGCCATATTCGCCATGTAGGACATGAGCGTGGAGCCAGTTTTAGTCTTAAAGTCTTCCTGAAAATCCTCGCCAATCAGCTTGATCACTACATTGGCTTTGGTGGAATTCATACGCTCAAAAGCAGTCTTAATGGCAGCGAAAATCTCTGCGTGAGAAGGTTCAAGAAAGTGATAAGGTTCGAGAATTGACTGCACACGGCGAAAATCCGTCCCCATCAACAGCGTGCCGAGAACTTCCTGCTCAATCTCAATGACGAACTCAGTTTTAGTGGGAATAGCATTCATCGTGGCGCCCTCAGCTTCTTAATGATTGCGTTCACGGGGTCTGCGATATGCTGCCATTCTCCAAGATCATCATTGGCAGCAACAGATTGCGCCCAAGCGATAGCGTCGTCGGAGCTACGAAGGATATAAACTGGCCCACCATTCCATTGAGCGGCAAAGGTCTGCTGATTTGGGTTTAAGGATTTGGCGTAACCCTTCGATCCGCTTTTGACTTCGACCAGATAGGAAACGCCACGAAAGCCAGCGAGAAGATCAACAGGCGTATCCATTCGGATGACCGAAAAGCCGCAACGTTGAAGTGCCATGACAATTTCCGGCTCTACGGCATCTCGTTTGGCTGCGTATCTCATGCCGCCTCGCTTTCTGCCTGTCTGGCAATTGCACGGCGATAATCGACAGCAATTTCCTCAAGCACATTCACGTCTTGCTGGCGGTTGTCGATCTCATGATCAGGGCGCTTGTTGCGACCCGACGAGAATTGACTAATCCACAACTGCTTTTCGCGGATGATCTTCTCGACCCGATCTAGCTTTTGCTGGTAGGTGATCATCACATCACACTCCATGCAAAATAGAGGCTGATCAGCGAGATAAGAGATGCGGCGACAAGAACGGCACCGGCTGCGATTATGAAGGTCTCTAACCAGTTCATTCGTCATCTCCTGACCTTGGCTCGATGAAGAGACGCCGATGCTTCCTTCTCTTGACGAACCTTCGCCAAAAGCTGCGAAGCCTCGCCGACCAAATCCTCCATATCAGCATCACTGCTCACCGCTCTTTCGAGTTCTAATTCGTGTTGAAGTTGCGCAATCTGGCGCTCGCAGAAATCCAGATAAGCTGAACGGACGCGACTAAAGACTGACGCTTCCACAGTCTTTGAGCGGCCAATGCGCAGATTGTTTAAAGTCCAATAAGACAAGCCATATCGACGGCTAAGGCGCTTGAGAGCACGGCTATGATCGCCCCACCCTCTTGCTTCTTTCTCCGTCATGTCTCGGACATACTGTCCGGCTCTATCCACTAGTTCGCAGCTACTCATAACTTTGCGCTCCGAAGCCAATTGATGTTCCATTGACTGAAATTCTTTGCACCCCATGCCAAAAATCCTTCGCTAGGTTTCAGGTCGTAGGGAACGATCTGAAACGAAACGAACGCAGGAGATTGGGATTGGAGCATGTAGGGAACGCGGTCTGGAGAGTTCTGCAAAACGCTCGCAAAGCCGCGAAAGCCCGAGAGAATAAAACGGATGACGGCAAGCAGAGACCTGCCGTGTTCAAGGTTGCAGACGGGAAAGCCCCAGCCCTGCCACCGGCATCCGTTACCAGTGCGAACCGCACCAGATTGAAGATTTGAGAATTGGACAGCGACAAAGTTCCTCATCGCCGCATGTCCTGTCCAAAGGAGGAAGCCGAGACGTTGGGAGGGGTTGCGTCTCGGCTTTCTTCATCTGCCGCTTGGGAGGAGGCTAACGGGGCAGATGAAGGGGAAAGGGATTTCTGCATCATGCGCTCCAGAGGAGACAAAGGCAGACTATTACCGCGCTTCATAGCAAGCGGCTCTAAACCGTGCTTTTCGAGGTAGTTGCGAGCATGCTTTGCCCAAACCTTTCGACCCCAACTGGTGACACGAAACTCGTATGGACGTGCTTGCCTCAACGCCCTCTTGCGAGTTTTGAGATCGGCGTCGGACGGGAGGCTCTTGTGAACCTCGGCAATCACAGAAGATGCAACGTATTGCCAGTTCATGCCGCCCTCGCATTCTTGCGCTGGCGCTTAGAGATGCGCTTTGATCTCTCCACTCGCATGAACGCACGAATTTCTGCTTGCGTTTCAGGCCAAACTCTTCGCCCCATACGCAGTCTTTCGACGAGGCGCCCGTTCCGAACGGCTTCAAACCCGAACGTGTACGCACTCATGCCCGTTTCAGACAGAAATTCTTCGATGTCGTTTAAAAGTTTCGTGCTCATAAATGCACAATGCCACGCTAAAGCGTGTCAGTCAAGACACGCTATAACGTCCAACACGCAAAAGCGTACACATGCTATATAAAACACATGGATAACAAGTGGTTCGAAAGATTCGTTGAGCTTATCGAGGCAGATGGACGTGGCATGAAGGCCATCAGCCTAGCGGCCAAGTGCGGCGAGAATTATGTTCAGCAGATGGTCAAGAACGGCAAGCGCCCGACCGTGGATAAATTTATGGCCATTCTTGAGGTTCTTGGAAGCGCCAGTGCTGTATACGTACTGACGGGTTTCAAGTTATCCGGTGCCGACCTTGAAATCATGAAACATCTTTCCTCGGCGAGCGCGGAGCGGCGTAAGGCACTCTCTGTTCTACTTGAAGATCACAATCGTCAAGAAGACGAATGAATTTCCACTTCTCTTCCTCTGTTAAGACCCGCCATTTTGATAAGAATTGTGCCATTTCTCTCATCACTTCCTCCGCTCCACACTTATGCTGCATTGATTCACAGAACAAATCAAGAACTAGGATAACGGATGGTTAAGAGGCGGGGATAAGTTTATTGTCGCCGCTACATCTTGCGTTGAGCGCGAAAATAGACGCAAATTCTGGTTGTGGATTATTGGGGGCAACCTTGCACAGACGCACACACTTCATTCTTAAGGCAATGCTTTACGCATGCCGCTCCTTGTTGGACAGCGGCGTCTATCAGGTGAGCTTATTGGTATTCGTTCGCGGAAGGGTTGGGCATAGTGCTGCTTGTGGCGGTGCTGGCGGTGTATTTGTTGCCGAAAAAGTAAAACTTATTTAGCTTGCCTTGCAAAACTAAAGCCGCTGGCTCCTTTTTTACTTACTAACTGTAGGCGCTTTCCGTGTCACATAGCTATGTAGCATTCATAGATGAATCCGGCGACGATGGGTTTAGAAATTTCCGGACCGTAGGCAGCAGGGGTGGGTCGTCGCACTGGCTTGTCATTTCCGCCCTACTCTTTCGTAAATCGAATTATCTAGAAGCTGTAAAATGGCGAGATGAGATCCTTGCTAAAATGCCGGACAAAAAAAGCCGTGAGATCCATTTCGCTCATTTGAATCATGGGCAAAAACTGGTAGCGGCTCAGACCCTTGCTGAGAAACCTGTGCGCGCTGTCAGCATTTTATCTTGCAAAAGGAAAAATTCCGGAAGGGATATATTCTAAGAAAAACCAACTCTATTTTTATCTTTGTCGCTACTTAATCGAGCGCGTGTCGTGGTTATGTAGAGATATGCGCCCTCAAGTCCCAGAGGGCAATGGCCAAGTGGCTATAATGTTCTCTCGCCGTGGAGGGATGAATTACAATGATTTTAGAGATTATTTGACGCGGCTCAAAAACAAAGGGCGTGAAGGTAGCAGCATTCATTGGCCTGTTATCGATATTTCGGCGGTAGATGCGCAAGATCATAGCCGTAATGCTTCATTGCAACTCGCCGATATAGTAGCGTCCTCAATATCATCAGGGTTAGAGCTAGATATGTACGGCAATTGTGAACAACGCTACGCGGAGATATTGCGCCCCATCATTTACCGTCGCGATAACAACTATTTAAGCTATGGAATAAAAATTCTTCCTAATCACGAAGAATGCGAACTTATCCCAGAGCAATTGAGGATGGTCGAATTATGGAAATAAAAAAGCAGCCCCCCGGCCCATAATTGCGATTACTCGCCTGCAATCTTTCGAATGCTTTGGGTTGTCCGGCGCTTGACTGCTAAAACATATATAGCACGTTCATCTGACGATTGCCATAGAAATGGTGTATTTTATTACCACCATTTAGCACAGTTCGCTGTTATGCGAGCGTGTAGAACCAGATAACCGGGGCAACGATCAGAACAGCAAGCACGATCCAAGCCGTTCGCCATCCAACGCTTTTCGTCCCCAAAAATGCGGTCACGACTAACGTCCCCGCCACCATTACGGTAATCGGCCAGTAGATCGACATGACGATAATTATGGCCGCCCACCAAGGAAATGTAATCATAAAATAACCTTATGACGAATGTCCGTGTTTCAGCAACTGGCGAGACGGAAGGTGTTTTTGGGTTAACGTATCAAGCTCAATTCTGTATGCTTATGTCTTGGAGGGCGCACCATGGCAAAAGAGGATCATTCGCAGGAGCGCGACATATCCATATCCGGCGACCAGTCCAGCGGTGGAGACTCACAAGGCAGCACACTGAGACCGATGTTAATCTCCGGCCTGATCTTTGTGATATTGGGCGGCGTCGTGATCATGATGTTTGTCTGACGCGTGATGATGGAACATACAATCCGAGGCACGCCCCCCCGGATCGTTAGGATATGTGCGGCATTCCTTACACTTGAGTTGCATCCATGATGTAGAGCCGATGTAGTCGGCCTTCTCTACGTACTTTTTTCGCTTGAACGCGAAGGCTTCCCTTCACGTTTGCTGCTTCTGAATAAATGTTTGGCGCGTTATCCATCACAGGGTCACGAACATCGGCATTGATAAACCTGCCAGGCTCTTCTGGATTTTCTACCTGAATTTGCTTTTTATGGTGGCTAATGCCATCAACCTTTACGATCAATTCAATGAGATCTTCCACTTCATCACCTTTTCTCGCCCGGATCGCATCTGCTGTTGGCTCATCAATTTCTGCAATAGCACTCCCATCGTCTGAAGAAATGACAAGTCTACGCGCGGTTCCGCCAACTGGAGTCACAGCGTCACGCGCGGCGGGTGCGAATTTATCGACGAAAGCCAACAAGGTCTGGTGCCATCTTTCATCAGAACTATCTCGCGAGGCGTTCAATTCACGCGTTAAGGACATCAATTCCTGAAAATGCACATCCGCCTCTTTCTTTCTTCCGCCTAAGTGCATGAGAACCCAACTGATAAACTGCTTAAGAAGCTCTACGCCGTGATTGGCAATCAATTCATTCACAAGCGGAAGAACCCAGGGGGCCTGTTCGAGCGCTGACGCAATAGATACGGATGATTTCTTAGGTTCCGATGCGACAACCAATAAAACAGATCGCTCACCTCTCTTGGGCAACCTTCCTTCTGCAAAGAGGATCAGCCCGGCATTTGAAATTTTATCAATTCCGGTGAGTGACCGTCCGAGCTCCCCCATACTGATAACGTGCTGTGCACTTTTCCCGCCGTCAAACTTTAGAACGAGTTGCTTTCCCATTTACTCCCCCTCCACTCCCCATCGCAGTGAAGCAAATCGGAGAAAGATTGGGAAGCCATCGCACCTCATTCTTTGCAACTGATTCTACACGGTTCGCGGGGGGTGGGCAATACAATTAAAACGCTATAGCGTGTTTTTACAGTTGACTGCCACGCCATAGCGTGTCACATTGCTCTCAACAACCGAGTTGGGAGCAGAAAATGCAAACGACATACCAAGTCACCGGAAACGACCTTGCGAAAGCGCTGACAGGCCTAATGAAGCCGGTCGACAAAACCCGCGACACCAGCCTGCAATCAGAGGTCATGATCCGCGCCCATAGCCGCTATCGCATGTACCGGCTGAGCAACACGAAAACCAAGCGCGTTAATGGTCGCTGGCAAAATGTACCAGCCGATTACAACGCTAGGGACTTCGCAATCTGCCTTGAGAAAGCTTGGGGTGACGTGAAATTCATGCGGTCAAAAGCAGCTTGGGAGAATGGCACTGGTCCTCGCGTAGCCATTGATGCTGCCACGTTTGAAGCTTGCCGCTCTGATAGCGCCTTCACTGACCGTCGTGGGGTGTGATCATGCCTTACCTCACTCGCCTTGAAGCAATCACCCTTCCGATTTTCGCATTAGTCGCGCCGTTTCTGGTGCTGGCGGTGGGGTGCTGAGATGACTGATCACCTCACCATAGAAGGCGTGAAGCTGTTTCAAACGGCCACAAGCCCCAACACAACCAATGATGAGAAGCTGGAGGCAATCGAGCAGCTTTTAAAGCGCGCTCTGCCCCGCGAACTCCGCGATCAGCTTCGCATCATTTTCAACGAAATCTGCCCCCTTGAGGCAATCGAATATCGAAAGGAAGCAGCATGACCTATTCGAAGCTCCTATTCACGGCAGCGCAGAAACAGCGCCGTACCGCACTATCCTATCGCTCCGATGCCAGAGGGTACATGGAACTCGGAATGGATGACCATGCCGAGCGCTATTTCCGGAGCTTCGATGAAAACTGGCAAAAGGCTAAACGCTTACTGATGCGCGCACGCCAAGAACGCCGTGTGGAGCGTGAAAGGATGGCAGGATGACTGACCGTTATCTCAAGGCCGATCTGTCCAGCATCCAAGCACAAATAGCAGAGCTTGTCTCTGGCAATCCGGAGCTTGCTGACGACGAGGAATTGCGCGTCGATATGATAGACGGTGAAACCAGTGCGATTGAGTTTTTGCACCGTGTATATCGTCGCATTCGGAAAGCGGAAGCGCTCGCCGCCGGTGCTAAATCGGAAAAGGACGATGCGGCTGACCGTCAACGACGCTTTGAAAAGCAAGCAGACGGCTACCGAGCGCTGTCGCTGGCAATCCTGAACGCAGCCAACGTCGAAAAGCTCGTTACACCCTTCGCGACCTACAGCGTGATATCGCCCCGCGTCAAAGCGGAAGTTTCGGACCTCGATGCAATACCGCAGGGCTTTTACCGCATTGAGAAGAAGCCAGACATGAAAGCCATCAAGGAGGCGCTTGAGGCGGGTAACGAATTGCCCGGCGCGCATCTCTCCATTGGCGTTCACTCTTTGATGATCAGGAGCAAGTAATGAGCAACCTCGATCTATGGGAAGCCCACGCGGATATTGATCCGCAATACACGAAGGCGATTAGCGGCAAAGCATACAAAGGCACGTCCCCTAATCCGCAATATATCATCAAATGCCTTACAGACATGTTTGGCCCCGTCGGTCAGGGGTTCGGATGGGAGGTGCTGACAGAGGGTTTCACGCCGCTAGGTGATGAAATTCTACATTGGTGCCGGGTCCGCTTCTGGCACACCAAGCGTGAGCATTATTACGAAGCCTACGGTCAAACCAAGGCTTTGATGAAAACACGCAACGGTCTCATGTCGGATGAAGATGCTCCGAAGAAAAGCCTCACAGATGCGATCATTAAAGCCGCATCTCAGCTTGGTATAGCGGCCAACATTTTTCTCGGACGATGGGATGACCAAAAGTACGTAGCCGAAGTCGAAAAAGAATATCGGCGAGACGAGCAGGCAAACAAGCCGGCACCCAAGAATGTCGAAGCCCGTGCCACTTATTCTGCCCTCGAAAAGGAAATGCGCCTCAATACAACGCGCGACGATCTTCGCCGATGGTGGCGAGACGAAGAATGCAAGGAACTTCGCCGCAAGTTACCTGCGGATTGGCAAGAGAATTTGAGGCAGGAATTCACCGATTACGGCAACTCACTCCCAGAAGAACAGAAGGCGGCTTGATCATGAAAAACATCACAATCACAGGCCGCATAGGCAAGGACGCAATCCTGCGTCGCACACAAAATGGTGATGCTGTTCTTGGCTTCACAGTCGCCGTTGATGATGGATACGGCCAGAACAAAAGCACTATCTGGTTTGACGCGTCGATCTGGGGGAAGCGCGGCGAAAGCTTAGAGCAATATCTGCGCAAAGGAACACGCGTTACTGCAAATGGCGATTTTGGCATGCGCGAGCACAACGGCAAGTCATATCCAACCATCCGCATCAATGAGATCGATTTTGACACTCCCAAGCGGGAAGAGCGCGGCGAAGCATCACCGTCACACCACGCAGGCAAACCAGCCAACTTCTCGAACGAACTCGACGATGAAATCCCGTTTTTCATGGAGTGGAGGTGATGTCTAAAAAAGAAAAACCCAACATCGTGGTTCGGAAAACGCCAAGAGGATTACAGCCAGTATCTGGGTTCGATGCTGAAATGCTGTTGGCTGCCCCCATCGGAACGGAATTCAACTTGGTGTCACTGACAAGACGATCAAGGCCACAGCTCCGGACCTATTGGAAGGCTCTTAATGAAGTCGTCAAGGCCACGGGTAAATGGCCTACTTCCGAAAAGCTCCACGACGCTCTTAAGCGTGCCTGCGGCTACGTCGAGATTAGATACAACCTTGATGGCTCATCTTACATCGCGACTGACAGTATCTCGTTCGAAGCCATGAACCATGAGGAATTCTGCACCTACATGGATCAAGCAATGGCGAAGCTCGCCGAAGCTGTCGGCTACGATCCTCTAGCATTTTTGGAGGCAGCATGACCGCCATTCCCTTACGCGCTCCATCGTATGCACACCGTACGAAAGCTAACGCCGCAAGATATGTGGAAACGCACACTCAGCTTGCACGTGAAGTGCGCCAGCTGACCGATCTTGAGTTTGCGCAGCACCTAGACATTGTTCTGTCCGCAACTGACTTCTCGGAGGATGTGTGATGGCTAGACGTGAATTCAGTAAGAAAGTTTACGCCGAAATAGTTAAGCGCGCCATGCTCCCAAACGGCGAAATCGCCTGTGAGGGGTGCGGTCTAATATTGGGCAAGAAGCCTTATCACGTCGATCACATCAAACCCGATGCACTTGAGATTGATAAGAGCCAGCGCCTTACCGCAAAGGACGGCCAGCTTCTCGGAGTAGAATGCTGCCATAAGCCGAAAACCAAACAGGACATTGCCGTCATTGCAGAAGCAAAAAGGCGAGAAGAAAAACACCTTGGAATGAAACGACCAACTTCAAAACTCGCCACCAAGGATAAATCACCCAAACGCCTCAACAAACAACTCCCACCACGGAAGCGCGACGTATTCGGTCACCCTGTTAGCGAAGGTATCCCATCGTGAAACTGACCCCGATGATTGACTACGAAGACCTGATTTTTCAAGCAAAGTGCCAGCTTGATAACGTGTCCGATTATTTCGATGAAGATGCATCACTGCACCGCTGCGAAGGCAATACGCTGTTTATGATCCTCGATGATGGGACAGAGGCAACCATCAACCTTAAGCCGATTATTGATTTCGTTGCTGCGATGAAGGAGTTGCGGTGATGGCGGACGCACAAGCCATGACCATACCAGAGCAGGCCGTACAGGCGGCGCTTGATCATTACAGCGAAGACGGATGCATGGGCCTTGATACGCATGAGCGACGAGAAGTGACAGAGGCCATCCCCGCAGCCAGCCCATTAGGGGAGAAGAAGGGATGACTAGGCCAGCCACGATCCGCAAAAATGATCTCAAGCGGTATGCCGAAGTTGCCAATGAAAACGGCTGCAAGATCATCATTCGCACCGGCGATACCACAATCACAGTCGTACCGGATAAACCCAATAGTGAATCAAGCGGTATTGACTATAGCCGCCCCGTACTATGACAGTTATCGAATGAAGAGAAAGCTTCCTCTCTATGTACACCGACAGAAGACCCGCCATGGCAAGTGGGTCTATTATTTTCGCATGGGGAAAGGAAAACGCACCCGTCTACCAAGCCCAAATGATCCAGCCTTCAAGGAAGCTTATCGCGCCGTATTAGCTGGCGAACCCGTTGCAGTTAAACACGTTCCAACCGGAACTCTACAATGGCTCTGGGATAAGTACACGAACGAAAGTGCTAAATGGGCCAATTACTCTGACGCTACACGCAAGCAGCAGCGCCTTATTATGGATAAAGTTCTACAAGGAAATGGCAATAAGGCACTCGCCTCTTTCACCCAAGACGTTATTCAGGAAGCTGTCGACAGGCGGCACGAAACGCCAGCTATGGCCGCAAATTTCTTAAAGGTGATGCGAGGATTGTTCGGATGGGCCAAGAAAATGCGCTACGTGCAGGTTGATCCGTCGCTAGACATTGACCTGCCTGAATATAAAACGTCCGGTTTCCCCCCCTGGACCATCGAGGACGTTATCGCTTACCGAACCACCCATTCGATTGGGACATCCCAGCGCTTAGCTATGGAACTGATGTTATTAATCGGCCTACGCAGATCGGACGTTGTTCGGGTCGGTATACAGCACATCAATGGCCGCGTATTGGCTATGGATACTGCCAAGACTGGTGCCAGAATAGCAGTAGAACTGTCTGACGAGTTGCTGGATATGATCAAGGCCACGCCGCGACAGGGTCTCAATTTAATCGAAAGCAGCCAAGGCAAACCATTTGTAGAAGGTAGTTTTGGGAATTGGTTCCATGAAGCTTGCGCCGAGGCTGGCGTAAAGAAATCAGCCCATGGGCTTAGAAAGCTTAGCGCGACACTAGCGGCAGAGGGCGGCGCCGCTACACATCAGCTACTTGCTCAGTATGGATGGACGAATATTTCTACCGCAGAAATCTATACACGAGGCATTGATCGCAAGCGTCTTGGGATAGAGGCCAGTCGCATCGTTGCAGACCAGATAGAGAACAGAATTGCCCCTCACCCAAATA
The DNA here is from genome assembly GCF_003259955.1 of Falsochrobactrum ovis. GTDB lineage: Bacteria > Pseudomonadota > Alphaproteobacteria > Rhizobiales > Rhizobiaceae > Brucella > Brucella ovis_A. The sequence continues at coordinate 49,642 of NZ_QLMK01000011.1, read as the reverse complement.
CAGGTGAGGGAATTATCGCAAAAAAGCCAATAAAATCAAAGGGCAAAAACTGAAATGGTGGCCCTGTCACGCCCACCATTCGAACTCCTTGTAATAATTGGCGAATTAACCGAACCCTACAGTGGTCCAACTATCCAGCATACAAATTTTGGGCACTCATTGGGTTTCGCGGACGCTATTCAAAATAGTTAAAAACTGACGATGAACGATATTAAGGTGCAAAGCTCTTTACCCTTCGCACCAAATATATTGCTGGCACGCCGTTGATGAGCCGGTGCCAAAACTTCCTTAAAAGCGCCAGAAGGCAGACAAAGGCATAAAAGACTGTGGCCGACATATGCGTCTACACATCTTCCATGACCATTTCTGGATCCGTAAGGCACCATCGGGATCGGATCTGTGCTAAATCAGCGTTCGTGAAACCATGAGATCGGACATATTCTTCTGCTCCACCAAAGTTGCTATCAAGCCAGTCCAATGTCTTTGACATTGTTATTGGATTACTTTCCAGCATCGGCATAAAGTCTGCTTTATTAAGATTAAATGCCCCGACAGTCTTCTCAAGCTCCATCAAGAGCGGCCCTAAGCGATCGGCGGTCATTGCATAGTCATTAATAATATCAGCTCGTGCCACCCCGGATAAGGACAGCAACAAGGCTGCAATTAACCCGGTGCGATCTTTTCCTGCAGTGCAGTGAAAGAGAACCGCGTCACGGCACTCACCGATTTTCCGTAATACTTCTATAAATGACATTCCATGCGTTTTAAGTGCATCCAAATAAAGATCTAGTAATGCATTGCCACCTGGAAGTTGATTTGGATTAAGATCATCAAAGAGTGGGATCGAAATTAATTCAATATTGTCACCAGCCCTAATGGGGTCCGGCTCAGCATCTCTTTCTTTCTGGCTTCTCAAGTCAATGATACGTGTGACGCCTAGCTGTTTTAAAGCGAGGATCCCAGTCTGATCTACCTTGCACATATTGCCTGATCGGAACGTCTTTCTCCACGCCAATTTCCCGTGCTTAGTGCGATATCCACCTAAGTCGCGCGTGTTGAAACTTCCCGAAACTATGACGTCGCGATCAGTCATAAAAATTCCCCCAATTGAATGGCTGGTAATGGAAAACAAAGTGCAAGTCGCCGCACATTATCGTTGCCAATTAAGAAAGTCGAGACAATCGCCCAGCCCAATTTTGAGAAGATCGCGACTGATTGCAACGCGCTCAGCAAACAGAGCAGCGGAACCAATTATGTCAAATTCACATTGTGGTACGAACAAGATGAGCGAAAGCAACGGAAAGCAAAGTTCGTTTTGAGATTACGAAATTGATCTTTCCATTGTCGTGGAGGCTATGCCGTGGAAGAGCCAGTAGTCGCCTTCGAAGCCACCCGCATGTGGATAGGCGATGCACCTTTGCTGTTTTTCGGCGAGATCATATTCCGAAGCATAATCTCTTATGTTTATTGTTTTGCTTTACTGCGACTATTAAGCGGCCGTGCAGTCGCCCAAATGTCTTTGGTCGATTTTGTCCTCATCATAGCGCTCGGCTCGGCCGTTGGGGACGTTGCATTTTATGCAGATGTCCCAATACTCCATGCTCTAGCCGCGATAACCGTAATCATCATAGTTACGAAATTTATTGATCGATGGATACATAATTGGGCACCCTTAAAATCCGTATTTGATAATTCTCCCACGACACTGGTTCGCGATGGTGTGATCGACCAAGTTGGGGCATCGCGTCGAGATATGAACGAATTGGAAGTGATGGAACGGCTTCGGCTGCATGGTGTCCGTAATTTGGGGGAAGTAGAATGGGCCTTTATGGAGGCAGATGGGGATGTAAGCGTGTTTCGCTATCAAAAAGCGAAACCAGGACTCCCAATCGTGCCGCCCCATGATCTCGTGCCTCAATCTCCTGACCTTCCCGAGCCCGAACCAGGCGAAGCGCGCTGCTGTCGACATTGCGGAATAGTAGAACCAGCACACGCCGCAAACGGGCTTCATTGTCCGCATTGCCATCATGACGATTGGACCCGTCCGGAATGATTTGAACATCCGCTTTGCTTTAGGAACAAACCTCAATCTGAGCTGTTAAATGAGTTCAGAAAAGGAGGAAGCTTATGACAGATGCAAGAGAATGGTTGGTGCAATGGTTGCGCGATGCCCATGCAATGGAAGAGCAGGCGGAAACCATGCTAAATGGATTGGTCGGACGTCTGGAAAACTATCCGGAACTCTCTGCCCGAATTGAAATGCATATTCGGGAAACCAAATCTCAGGCCGCACGTCTGGAGCAATGCCTTGATCGATTAGGCGAATCCCATTCCGGCGTCAAAGATGCGGGCGCCAAGATCATGGCTATGGGCCAAGCGATGAGCGGCATGTTTGCCGGCGACGAAGTGATGAAGGGGTCTTTGGCGAGCTTTTCCTTCGAAGCTATGGAAATCGCGTCTTATACTATGCTTATTGCCGCAGCACGCACGGTAAATGAAGAAGAAATCGCACAACTCTGCGAGCAAAACCTTCAGGAAGAAATCGAGATGGCTCAATGGCTAAAAGAGAATCTCGGCGCAACAACCCAGAAATTTCTCGCCCTCACTTTTGACGATAGCAACACGGCCAAAAGATAGACCTTATAATAAGTTCGAGGTGAGCCTGAACCGTAGCCAACCGAGCAAAGGCAGGCTCACCTTACAACATTTGCTTAGAGCCTTTGTAATGGCTGCGGCGGTATCTTTAATCATCCGCGCATAATCGGCATGTCTGCTATCATCATATCGGTAAACTGGGATGCTGATGCTCACGCCTGCGATGAGGCCCCACCTGATGAAATCCGCTATGTCGGCCCTACAAGAATCACCGCCATGGGCTTGCAACACCGCCATAAATTTCTAGAAAACACCATTTTCGGATGAGGCCATTATGTCCCTTTCAATAAGCGCGCCGTCATTCATCGTGTAATCGCAGTTGTTTTTAGTCTGATCTGGAGGGTCGCAATGACGGTAGCCAGAACCATTACCGTAAATTTATGCGGACTTATCCGATCAATAGACGTATTATGTACTCTTTTCGCGCGTGTGCGGCTTCCGACCCGGGTCAGAGCCATTCGAGTTTCGGAATCTGCCAATGGAAAAAAACAAACTTCCTTTCGGAAGCTTATTGACAATTTTTGCCACCTTGGTAACCATCGAATGGGCATTCTGCCCACATTATGGATACAGGTTGGTAGTTTTTGCTAAGGGAGGCAGCCACAACACAGCTAGAAAGAGCAATATGGAGTTCAGAAAATCCGTTTGCTCCTGAGATTTTGCTCAGCATTTTGAGCAATTCTATAACGGCTGTCTCTTTCGTGGATATTGATTGAATGAACTGACGCCCTGAGGGGAATAACACAATAATTTAGGGAGATGAGATGCATATTATAAATTACCTGACAACCATTCACTTTGGTGCAGGTTCGGTTGCTTCTCTTGAACAAACCTTAAGCGACATATCTATTAAGAAACCACTGATTATAAGCGATCATGGTGTGAAAGCAGCCGGTCTTTTAGACCGCAAAGGGCTGGAGATCATTGCTACCGCGCCCCGCTTTCTTGATGTCCCGACAAATCCAACCGAAACCGGTGTGAAAGAAGCGCTGGAGGTCTACAGATCGCAGGGCTGTGACGGGGTGATTGCCATCGGCGGCGGCTCGCCAATTGATCTGGCAAAGGGCGTTGCACTTCTTGCGACACATGAAGGCGAGCTCGAACAATATGCCGCGATCTTGGGCGGAATTCCAAAAATCAGCAGCGCTGTAGCGCCTCTTATTGCAATTCCAACCACCGCGGGCACAGGCTCGGAAGTTGGGCGCGCCGCACTTATCACTCTTGATGATGGCCGCAAGCTTGGCTTTATTAGTCCCTATCTCATTCCCCGCCGCGCTATTTGTGATCCAGAACTAACGCTGGGGCTTCCCCCAGCCCTCACAGCGGCGACAGGCCTTGATGCATTATCACATTGTATCGAAACCTATCTTTCGCCTCGATATAACCCACCCGCAGAAGCTATCGCCGTTGACGGCTTTGAACGAGTCTGGAATGCGCTGCCAATCGCATTTGCCGATGGGTCAAACATCGAAGCACGCACAGACCTGATGATGGGGGCCTTGCAGGGTGGCCTTACTTTCCAAAAAGGGCTTGGCGCGGTTCATGCGCTCAGCCATGCGCTGGGAGGCCTTAAGGAACTCAAACTGCATCACGGCACGCTAAACGCTATTTTGATGCCTCCGGTCCTGCGAGCCAACGCTGTCATTGCTGAAGCTGCAAATAAAATTGCTCACCTTGAAAAAGTCGCCGGCCTTTCGGGCACTACGCTTGCCGATGCGTTAGATGAGCTGAATCGGAAATTGGGCATACCCGCCAAACTGTCTGACCTTGGCGTGACGCGCGACGTGTTCGATTGGACATGCGAGCGTGCACTTGCCGATCACAGCCATCAATCAAACCCGCGAGACCTCAGCGCGCAGGAATATAAAGATATTTTGGAAAGCGTGATGTAATGGCGGAAACGGTAGTGTCTTACGGCAGAAAGCCTGAAAGGCCTATTGTCCTTGTGACCGGAGCCAGTCACGGCATTGGCGCCGCAACTGCAAGGCTTTTTGCTGCAGAGGGATATGATGTCTGCGTCAACTATTTAAGTGACACCGACGCAGCAGAGCAGGTTGTCAGGGATTGCCAGACAGCGGGTGCACGCGCTGTGGCTGTTCAGGCCAATATCGGTGACCGCAAAGAGGTCGAACAGCTCTTTCTTGCATGTGACAAAGCGCTCGGTCGCCTCAGCTCTTTGATCAATAATGCTGGTATCATCGGCAAAGCCTGTCGGATGGAGGAGCTTCAACAAGAGGAGCTGGAACGCACTTTCGCCGTCAACACTTTTGGCGTAGTCTATTGCACTCAGGAGGCGTCACGCAGAATGTCCACCCGCAAAGGCGGTAATGGTGGTTCGATTATCAATATGTCATCACTTGCAGCCGCCCTGGGCAGCCCTAATGAATATATTCATTATGCGGCTTCAAAGGGCGCTGTTGAAACCATCACCATCGGAAGCGGTAAAGAACTTGCACCCGAAGGAATTCGGGTCAACGGAATTCGCGTTGGCACCACAAATACGAGAATCCACACACAAGGTGGTAATCCTGAAAGACCTGCAAAAATTGCAGCTCTGACGCCAATGGGACGAATTGCTGAACCGGACGATATTGCGAAAGCAGCGCTTTGGCTGGCATCGCCCGGTTCGGGCTTTGTGACTGGCACGCTAATTACTGTGACTGGAGGCCTATAACGATCTGCGCGATAACTATCTGAACGATCAGAGGAGGATCGGACGGATCGTCAGCAAACAACACTGGACTAACTTAGTACTTGGGAGGAATGATATGAAATTCGCAAAAACTCTTTTAGCAGCCATTCTGCTTTCGTCCACTGCCGGCGCCGCGCTGGCAGACTATCCTGATCGTCCGATTACACTCTTGGTGGCTTGGGGCGCAGGCGGCGGAACCGATGCGGTGGCGCGCGTTATTGCCGTTGGCCTCGAAAAGGAACTGGGCCAATCCGTCAATGTTGTAAACCGCACGGGCGGTTCGGGCGTGGTTGGACACTCTGCCATGGCAGATGCGGCCCCAGATGGCTACACGCTCGGTCTGGCAACCACTGAAGTCAACCTCATGCATTGGCTGGGACTGACAGATCTCACCTATGAGGTCTTTACCCCGCTGGCGCTTATGAACCAGGACCCGGCTGGTGTGCAGGTTGCAGCGGATTCAAAATATAAAACGGTCGGAGAACTTCTGGAGGCTATCAAAACTTCAGAACCCGGCACTTTCCGCGCAACAGGTAGCGGCCAAGGCTCCAGCTGGCATGTTGCCATTGCGGGTCTGCTTAATTCCGAAGGTATTGAGGCATCCAAAGTAACATGGGTTCCAAGTGATGGCGCGGCAAGCGGACTTCAGGAACTGTTATCCGGCGGCACCGATATCGTGCCTTCTTCGCTGGTTGAAGCGCGTGCATTGATCGAGGCAGGACGAGTTAAATCTCTGGCCTATATGAACAAAGAGCGCTCCAAGCTATTTCCCGATGTTCCTACCTTAAAGGAAGAAACAGGTTCCGACTGGGAGTTTGGTGCTTGGCGCGGGATTGTTGCTCCGAAAAACTTGCCCGATGATGTGAAAGAACGGCTCGTCACCGCGCTCGATAATGTTTTTAAAAGCGACGAGTATAATGAATTCATGACTGCGCAAGGCTTTGGCGCCAGTTTCCTGCCCGGCGAGGAATTTGGCGAATTCATGGCCACCAATGACGTGAATTTTGGCGAGACGATGAAAGCCATCGGACTGGCCAAGTAATACCCGAGTAACGGGCAGGCGATAAAAAGCCTGCCCGTGAAACTGAACATTCAGGTGTATGTTATGCGATTCAGTGACACTACGCTCGGGGCATTCTTTCTGCTCTATGGCGTTCTTCTTACCGGTTATGCGTGGCAATTGCCCGATATTCCCGGGCAACAATACGGCGCTGCGACATTTCCGCTGCTTATATCCATCGGTTTCATCGCATGTTCCCTGCGCCTGCTATACGAAGGTATCAGGCAGGGAAAGCAACCATGGGTAAACCTCGCTGCTGAGGTTAAAAGCCCTCGAGCGCTTGCAGGTGTTGCCACAACGCTATTGCTCGTCATCTTTTATATCTTTTTTGCCCAATCAGTTGGCTTCATACCCACCGCCATTCTGATGACTTTTATCATGTTTCTGATCCTGAAAGTTCATCCAGTCAAAGCGGCAATCCTAGCAATCATCGCTGCATTCGCTTGCGATTTTATTTTCCGGACGATGCTGCTTGTGCCTCTGCCATTTGGCCTCATGCCGCGGCTACCCTGGTAAGGAGACAGAAATGGACGTCATCCTTCAAGCATTCTGGCTCGTTGCTACAAGCAACGTAATTTTGACAGTTATTCTGGCCTCTTCGTTCGGCCTCTTTGTCGGCTCAGTGCCCGGTTTAACCGCGACAATGGCAACCGCACTGCTTGTTCCGCTCACTTTCTTCATGGAGCCTGTTGCGGCGGTGGGCGCTATTGTAGCCTGCTCAGCCATGGCAATTTTTGCGGGTGATGTTCCGGGAGCACTTTTGCGTATTCCCGGCACCCCATCTTCGGCTGCCTATGTGGAAGATACATATCGTTTAACCCAAAAAGGTAAGGCTGAAACCGGGCTTGGCGCCTGCGTGTTATTCTCCGCGCTCGGCGGTTTATTTGGCACGATAGTCCTTATTTTTGCTGCACCTTCACTGGCAGAAATAGCCATTAAATTTTCGTCCCAAGAATATTTCTGGATCGCCCTTCTGGGTTTGACCTGTGCTGTATTCATGGGAAATTCTAGCCCTGCCAAAGGCTTGCTCAGCCTGTTTATTGGGCTGACAATTGCTTCTGTCGGGCTCAACAACCCCGCCGGTGTTCCGCGCCTTACATTTGGCTCGACCGAAATGCTTGCAGGCATTGATTTCATCCCTGTGATGATCGGCCTATTTGCCATATCTGAAGTTCTGCGGACAGTATTAAGCGGTGGTAAAGGCGAACAACAAGCCTCCAAGGCCGTGGGCAATATCTTCAAAGATTGGGGATATATGCTTAAATCCTATTGGAAACAGGCGCTAAGAGGAAATGTGACTGGCACATCCGTCGGCATTCTGCCCGGCGCAGGTTCTGATGTCGCAGCCTATGTAAGTTATGCCATCAGTCGCCGATTTTCAAAAACACCGCAAAAATATGGCACAGGCCACGTCGAAGGAGTTGTCGAAGCGTCGTCAGCAAACAATGCCTCACTTTCAAGTGCGTGGGTACCTGCTCTGGTGTTCGGCATACCGGGCGATACGATTACCGCCATTGTCATCGGCGTTCTTTACGTCAAGGGAATGAACCCTGGACCGACGCTATTTATGTTTAATCCTCAGACGATTTACGCGGTTTTTCTGATCTTCATCCTGGCCAATCTCATCATGATTCCGCTTGGCTGGGGGCTGATAAAACTCTCGAAAAACATTCTGCGCATCTCAAAAAGCGTGTTGATGCCGCTCATCCTCATCTTCTGTATCGTTGGTGCATTTGCATCCAACAATGCAGTCTATGGCGTGACCATCATGCTCATCTTCGGAGTTGTTGGATATTTGATGGAAGAGAATGATATGCCGATTGCACCTTGTGTTTTGGGCATCGTCATCGGGCCAATTCTTGAGAAAAATATGATCACTACATTGATCAAATCTCAGGGGAATTTGCTGGCCTTTATCAACCGTCCGATTGCTTTCGCCATTTTCGTGATCTTCTGCCTGATCTGGCTTTCAATCATTTATTCCTGGATCAGACCGCAGCGAAAAACCGAAAACCTTACCGCGACGGAAATTGAATAGAGGTCGTTCCGAATGTGTTTGTCTACACCTCATAGGAAGGAAGAGCTTCTATGTATAAATATATGAAAGGCTCAACACACGAGCTTGCTTCACTCGAAATTGCAATCAAGGCAATGCCCGATGATCCACGAGTTTGGGTACCGCAAGCACCAAATGTTTTTTTCCGTCCGATGTTTCTAAATACTATGGCCGGGCAATGGTGCAATCTGCTCAAAGTAACCAGATCGGGTGTGCTTTCAAAACATGTGCATCCCGCCCCGGTATTCGGCCTCGTCTTGAAAGGTAAATGGCATTATTTCGAGCATGATTGGATGGCTGAAGAAGGCTCATTTGTGTTTGAGCCTCCGGGCGAAATCCATACGCTGAACGTCCCTGACGATTGTGATGAGATGATCACTTTCTTCAATATATCCGGCTGCATGGTTTATCTCGATGAGGATAACAAGCAAATCGGCTATGAAGACGTGTTCACCAAGATCGACATGTGCCGTGCTCACTATGAAAAAGTGGGGCTGGGGGCAGATTATGTTGACCAGTTTATCCGATAAATCAGCGGAATGGGCGCGCGGCTGGCTGGAAGGCCGCCGCGTTCTTGTTACCGGCGGGACTGGCGGTATTGGTAGAGCAATTGCTGCAGCATTTCATGATGCTGGGGCAATTGTCCATGCGACAGGCGCAACCGAACTTGAATGCAGCACCTGTCAATCAAGCCAATCTTCGGAAGATATTTCCTACCATGTGCTTGATGTGCGCTCCAATCTTGCGGTGAAAGAATTTATTGCCGGGTTCAGTGATCTGCATGTTGTGGTCAATTGCGCTGGGATTATACAGCGCGGGGCAGAACGGGACCCGGATATATTTGATAGAGTGGTGGATATTAATCTCAATGGCACCATGCGGGTTTGCGAAGCGTCGCTAGACCAACTTTCCGCAAGTGGCGGGTGCATTATTAATATCGCTTCGATGCTTAGTTACTTCGGCGGTGGTTTGGTGCCCGGCTATTCGGCTTCCAAAGGCGGCATTGCCCAGCTTACAAAATCGCTTGCTATTGCCTATGCTCCGCAGGGAGTTCGGGTTAATGCAATCGCCCCCGGATGGATCGCGACACCCCTAACCAAGCCGCTGCAAGATGATCCGCAACGCTCCGGACCAATAATTGCGCGCACTCCTTTGGCCCGCTGGGGAAAACCGGAAGATCTGCAAGGCATGATCCTTTTTCTCGCCAGTCCACATGCAGCTTTTATGACCGGAACTATCATTCCGGTCGATGGCGGATATTCAATTACCTGAATAATAATGGCAGCAGAATAAGGGCTGGGCTTTAGCGGCGGCCTAAAGCGAATTATCCCGGAAGTTGTTTCCGGGATAATAAGTTATACATATGGATTACGAAGCTTATAATTTGATCGTAGTTTTTTTCGCCAACAGACCTTGCGGAGCCATCAACAGAACACCGATCACTATCAAGATTGCAAACGCATCACGATAACCCAGCAGGCTCTCGGGCAAATAGGCTTGCAGGAAAACTTCGATAAAGCCGAGCAGAAAGCCACCTGCGACAGCACCCGAAAGACTACCCAGACCGCCAATAATAGCTGCGATAAAGGCTTTGAGCACGGGCAGGAAACCCATCAGAGGATCGACGCTTCCCCGTTGCGCAACCCAGAGAATTCCGGCAATACCCGCCAATATTCCCGATATGGCAAAAGCAGTGGCAACCACTGTATTTGCCTTGATCCCCATTAAGCGCACGATGGCAAAATCTTCAGATGCGGCGCGCATGGCCCGGCCCATGACGGTGGATTTCAGAAAAATGCTTAGAGCAATCAGGACAAGGACAGTCACGCTGATTGAGGTGAGTTGGATTACCCCAATATGCAAACCGCCAATTTCAATTATACCGGAGAAGCTCGTCGGCATCGGCACAGCTTGCGGACGGGCTGAGACGAAATTTTGAAACAAAACCCGCAAAATCGCACTGACCGCAAAGCTGGTTAGTAGAAGTGTGGTAGCATTTGCGCCCCGTACCGGGCGGAATGCTGCCCTTTCCATCAGCAAAACCAGTGCCACAGCGACCACAATTCCGAAAATAACTGAAGCACCAAAAGGAAGGCCCGCGATCAGCGCAAAGCAAAGCCCATAACCGGCTGCGGTCATTAATTCGCCATGGGCGAAATTGATCAAGCCCATGATGGAAAAGACAACAGCAAGGCCCAATGCCAGCAATGCATAGGTTCCGCCCAGGCTTAAAGCATTTACAAGATGCTGTAGAAAAATATCCATATCCGGCCTCTCAAAACCGTATTGCGGGTTCAGGCACCCAGATAAGCACCTTGAATTTCTTCTGAATTTCGCAACTCGTCCGCGGTGCCCGATATAACCACAGACCCATTGGCCAGAACATAAGCTGCGTCAGCAATTTCAAGTGAAAGCAAAACATTCTGCTCAACCAGCAGGATCGTGAGCCCTCGATCGCGCAAACCTGCAATCATCTCGAAAATCTGATCAACAATCTGTGGTGCCAGCCCCAAAGAAGGCTCATCAAGCAAAAGCAAGTCTGGCGATGACATTAAAGAACGTGCGATGGCCAACATCTGCTGCTCGCCACCCGAAAGTGAGCCTGCTCTTTGATGAAGCCGTTCCTTCAATATGGGAAAATGCTCAAGCATTTCTTCACGCACGGATGAAGGTGCGCCCCGCTGGCTGTGGACCGCACCGCCAAGCTGAAGATTTTCATCAACCGTTAGGCTTGGAAATATACGCCGCCCTTCTGGCGTCAGGGTCATACCACGACGAACAATCTGCTCCGTTGGTACAGAGGTGACATTCTGCGCGTTGAAAATAACCGTGCCCGCCTTCTTTGGTGCCAAACCAACCAAAGCGTTCAAAGTCGAACTTTTCCCAGCCCCATTGGCGCCAAGCAGCGTAACGATCTGCCCTCTTCCCACGCGCAGATCAATGCCGCGCACGGCCTCTACCGGCCCGTAGGAAACCTTTAGACCCTGAACATCTAGCAAAGGTGTTTCAGTCATATTGGTAAACTGGTTCATCAGCTTGGCCCTTAACGCCAAAGGTGGGAATATTCCCTTCCGCTGGCGCAGAAGGGAATTTAGTCGCGATTAAGGTGCCGGAATATCTGCTACCGCGGGTACACCCTGCGAAACCAGTGAAAGATTTCCGTCATCGATTTTCACCAGTGAAACTGAGCGCAAAGGCATTCCTTGGGTTCCCGCATAGGTGATCGGTCCGGTCACCCCTTCCACACCCTCTAGCGAGGCAATCGCGTCGCGGATGGCGGTTGAATCTATGCTGTCGGCCTTGGTCACAGCAGCTTCAATTACCTTGCCAAGATCATAACCATTGGCGATGTAAACCGTATCGGGCTCATTACCGGTTTTTTCTTTATATTTGGCATTGAATGCTTCAAGCGAACTGCCAGGCGTTGCAAAACCGGCGGTGGTGAAAACCACGCCATTTACCAATTCACCCATGCCAAATGTGGTCGGTGAATCGATCGCATCACTGCCAAGAATTGGAATATTTACACCAGCGCCACGCAACTGACGAATGAAGGCGGGAAAATCCGGCTCATAGGCAGAGGTCATTATGACATCCGGCGCGGGATCAAGCGCCCTGATCTTGGTAACTTCAGCGCCAAAATCCTGCTGGCCCATACTATAGGTGCCCTCGCCCAGAACTTCGCCGCCTTTGGCTTTGAAACTTTCAGCGAAATATTCAGGCAGTTTCAGCGTATAGGCTGAATCTGGTGATTTGAGAATATAGACGCTCTGAAAGCCCCGCTCCCGCGCATGATTGGCAAGAACAGCAGCCTGAACATTATCGGCCGGATAATTGCCAAACATATAATCGCCGACTGCAAGCGGCATGGTTGGAGTGGTGGCGCAGAAAGAGAAAGTCGGAATCTGGGCAGATTGCGTGATCTGACCGGCAGCAATTGACGGATCAGCATCACAAGGGGCAATCATAATTTTCACACCCTCATCAACCAGTTCTTGCGCTACGAGCGCCGTTTGCGCAGCATCGGAACGCGTATCTTTGGCCAGTAGCTTAATGGGGAATTTTCCAGCAATACCACCATTGGCATTGATCTCATCCACCGCAATTTGAAAACCGCTGAGCGATGGCTGGTCATAAGGTGCAAGCCCACCCGTCTGTGCTGTCGCAAGTCCGATCAGCAATTCTTCAGCTTTCGCCGGAATGACCGCCGCGCTGGCAAGCAGAGTTGTGATCAATGTAACTTTAAGTGCTTTTTGCATTATTTTCCCCTTTGCTAATCATGTTGCCGGATTTGGATCAGCCCGATTTGGATCGACCGGTTTTGGATCAAATTGCAGGATCGATTTTGTCTGATCCATCTCTGTTGTGTGTTCACCGATAGTTTTGGCGCGCTTACGACCAATATAGGCCTCAATCACCATGGGATTGGATTGAATTTCCGCGGGCGTACCCAGTGCGATTTGCTGCCCTTTATTTAGAACAACAACCTTATCGCAAAGACGCATGATCAGCTTGAGGTCGTGTTCTACCACAAGCAGGCCCAGACCATATTTGTGGCGAACGCGGTCAAGAACGACCATTAATTCTTCTGTTTCGACCGGATTCATCCCTGCCGCTGGTTCGTCGAGCAAAAGATAACGAGGCTGCAAAGCCAGAGCACGAGCAATTTCAAGCCTTCTTTGCGCGCCATAGGACAGCCCGCCAGCGATCAGATCACAGTCTCCTGCCAATCCCACCTCTTGCAGATAACCCATTGCAAGTGGTCCTGGGTCACTCTTAAGTCCTGGGACCGCACTGACTGCGACAGAAACATTTTCAAGAACGGTCAGATTTTTAAATAGGCGTATATTCTGAAACGTACGTCCAAGACCAATTAGCGGGACCTTATAGGCTGGAACCGATGTTACATCGACGCCGTCAATCATAACGCGCCCAGAAGTCGCGGGAACTACGCCTGAAATGCAGTTGATAAGCGTGGATTTACCCGCACCATTGGGTCCAATCAAGCCTGTGACAAGTCCTGGCCGGATCTCAAAATCAGCCTTTTCAAGCGCCACCAATCCAGAAAAACGTCTTCCGACATTTTCCACTCGCAAGACCGAGTTCGTGTCCGCCTGCTTTACGGGCGGCGTTAATATCTCGGGCTTGCCACTGAGTTTGCGAAGAAATGGCAATTTCTCGTCAAGTTCGCGCATACCCATAATGCCATTTTGCAAACGATACATCACAAGCAAAATAGCCAGACCTACACCGACATCGGTCAGGCCAAATATCGTCGGCAGCTCAATAGGACCAAGGGCCAATCCGCCTTCAAATTTGCGCAATAGTTCAACAATGAACATGATGGTTGCAGTGCCAAGCACTGCGCCGGAAACCGTTGCCACCCCACCCAGAATGAGCATAGCCAGCATCGTAAATGTCAGATTAAAGTAGAAATCTTTCGGCGAAAACGCACCAAGAAAATGCCCAAAAAGCGCTCCCGCACAACTCGCAAGCATTGCGCCCAGCACCCATGAGATAAAACGATGCCATCGGACATTTACCCCAACAGCAAGCGAGGCTATTTCATCTTCTCTGGAAGCTCGCAACTTTAGCCCGGCATTGGAATCGCGATAAATGCGCGCCACCATGATGGCCAACACGGCAAAGGGCAGCGCCATCCAGATATTAATCACACGCGGGACACCAAAAAATGTCTGGCTGCCACGGGTAATATCGCCAGAAGCCACTAAAACCACGTGCACAATAACTAAAAAGCCCAGCGTACAAATTGATGCGGCCGAGCCTGCAAGCCGCGCCAGTGGAATGCCGATTGCAATCGCAACCAAAGCACCCACGACAACCGCCACCAAAAGAGCCGGCACAAAAGACATGCCCCAGCCTGCAAGCCAATCAGGCAAATTTGGCAAAGCGGTCTTTTGCACGATCGGATTCATGGTTAGCAGCCCGGAAACATAGGCCCCGACAGCCATGAAACCCACATGCCCAAACGACATGATGCCGGAATTGCCGCTATACACACCAAAGCCAATTACGGCGATTAAATTGATCAGAAAAAGGGTAACGAGACGCTGGCTGCTACCGTGTAAATAAAATGCAGCAAATAAAGCAACAAGAACAACCGGGAGCGCGACAGTCAAAATTCCCACGACGGTTGATCGCTTGATGCGTACCATCAATCTACTCCCATTGAGTTGGCTTGGTTCAATCAGCCAGTTCCTTGCTTTTGAAACATACCGACTGAATTTGAAATGTCAAACTTGTTTCATTTTTTATTCTCTGCTAGCCATAATGTAACAAAATGAAAAATTCGGCAAAAGTCGAAAGGGGATGGAAATGGGTGTCAGGGATCGTCTGACGGACGGGAGCATCGAGTTTACCAGGTCCGAGCTGAAAATCGTTCGGCAGTTGCTCTCCAATTATCCGGCAGCAGGGCTGAACACTGTGGCGCATCTCGCTAATTCTGCGGGTGTGAGCAATCCAACCGTGGTGCGACTGATCAATAAGCTGGGTTTTGAGGGTTATCCTGAGTTTCAGACCGCCCTGCTCAGTGAGGTCCAAGAGCGCATGAGTTCCCCTCTCACCATGCTAGATCAGCGTAAGCCCGAAATTGGTCAGGATAATTTTTATCAGCAATTTCTCGCGGCAAGTATCCACGCCCTCGACACCGCACAAACCATGCTTCCGCCGCATGATTTTCAAATGGCGGTGGATGCCGCAGCCGATCTCAATGCCCGCATCCACTGCCTCGGCGGTCGTTTCAGCGGCTTTCTGGCGGGGTTGCTTTGGACCCACATGAAGCAGTTGCGCCCGGATACTTTCTGGATCAATGGCCCACAGGCTGATCAGGTGGATCAGCTGGTCGATTTCGGCAAAAAAGATACGCTTTTTGTGTATGATTACCGGCGTTATCAGGTTGGCACCATCCGTTTTGCCCGTCAGGCGGCTGAACAGGGAACGCGAATCGTTCTTTTCACGGATCGCTGGCTTTCGCCAATATCAGAATTTGCTTCCATCACCCTGACCTGCCCTGTTGATACGATATCACCTTACGACACGATGGTTCCAGCAATGGCCCAAACCGAGGCTTTAATTGCGGCTTTGACAGCGCAATTGGCGAATCAGTCTCGCGCCCGCATTGAAAATATCGAAGCGATACGTCGGGCCTACACGATCACAGAAGACGCTTTAACGGCTCCACATACCCAAACAGATTCTCAGTTCTCCGGATCAAAAGGATAGGATAATGGCATCTATCGAAGTGCAATATGGAAAAGACCTCCTCCGGCGCGATAGCGCCTACGAAACCGGCATGACTTCTATGCTTTTCGTAGACATGCAGCGCATTTGGTGTGAGCCAAATTTGGACCCTACCCATCCACAGGATGCCGACAGCTATTATCATCGTCGCTTGCGTGATCTGGTTATCCCCAATCAGATAAAGCTTCTGAAAGCTGCGCGCGCCGCCAATTGTAATGTGTTGCACACCATCATCCAGAGCCTGACCAATGATGGACGTGACCGCTCGCTAGATCACAAGCTCTCCAACATGCATGTGCCCAAAGATGCCCCAGAAGGCGCAGTGATCCCGGAACTAGAGCCGATCGAAAACGAAATTATCCTTCCCAAGACTTCTTCTGGTGTCTTCAACTCCACCAATATTGATTATGTCCTGCGTAATCTGAACACGCGTTTTCTCATCATCGCAGGTGTCGTGACAGACCAATGTGTGGATATGGCGGTTCGCGATGCATCGGACCGTGGATATTTAGTCACCCTCATTGATGATGCCTGCGCCACCTACAGCCAAGAACGCCACGATGCAGCGCTTCGTGCCTATTCTGGATATTGCTGGATCACCAATACCCAAACCGTTTTGGAACGCCTCGCAGCGTTGAAAGCCTGAAATAAGCTCAGTTAAACTCTCGGGGTAAACATGCAGAAACCTGATAAAAACAACGCCAATGGACTGATGGAACTTGCAAGTTTCGTGACCACGGATATTGCGGGCATAACCCGCGGTCGCAGCTTTTCCGCAGCAGAGGTAGAAGACTATATGCGCAAGGGTGTTGGTTGGGTTCCTGCTAACCTAGCGCTTACACCTTTTGACATAATTGCAGATCCCAATCCCTGGGGTTCAGCCGGTGATCTCCGCCTCATGCCTGACCCCGAGAGCAAAGTACGCGTGACCTGCCTGCCCGGTGAAGAGCCTCTTCATTTCTATCACAGTGATATTACTGATCTGAAAGGCGAACCGTGGGATTGCTGCGTGCGCAGTTTTCTTAAAGACACGATTTCCGCCTATGAAAAGGAAGTGGGACTCAAAGTCATAAGCGCAGTCGAACAGGAGTTTCAGATTATTGGTGCGGACTGGCCGCAGGCTCCATCTTTTAGTCTTCGCGCCCAGCGGCGCTCCGGCGCTTTCGGTTCATTACTAATGAGCGCATTGCAAGAAGCTGGTGCCGAGCCTGAAATGTTCTTGCCAGAATATGGCAAGGATCAATTTGAGGTAACCTGTCGTCCGGCACCGGCACTTGTCGCGGCTGATCGGGCGGCAACAATTCGTTCTGTGACGCGCGAAGTTGCGGCGAATTTCGGCTGGCAAGCAAGCTTTGCCCCCAAAATTGAACCAGATGGTGTCGGCAATGGTGTTCATGTCCATGTGAGTTTTACGGATCTCGATGGCAATCCGGTTACGTTTGATCCGTCCCGTCCCGGCCGCCTTTCCAAAATTGCTGGCTCATTTGCAGCAGGTGTTATCCGTCATCTGCCTGCTTTGGTTGCATTCACTGCGCCATCAATTATTTCTTATATGCGTCTGGTGCCGCACCATTGGAGCTCTGCTTTCACATGCCTTGGCGAAAAAAATCGCGAGGCGAGCTTGCGTATCTGCCCAACCCTTGATCTGCCCGGCAGCAATCCTGCCAAGCAATTCAATATGGAATATCGCGCTGCTGACGCTTGCGCCAGTCCACATCTCTCAATGGCAGTTATATTGCGCGCTGGGCTTGAAGGCATTCGCGAAGAATTAGAACAACCAGCACTTGTGAATGAAGACCCTTCCGAATTTTCCGCTGAAAAGATGCAGTCATTGGGCATCCGCAGACTGCCATCCAGCCTGGAAGAAGCTTTGGAAGTTCTTGAAGCTGACGAAGTGGTAACGAGCTGGTTCTCGAAAGATTTCCTCGACTGCTATTTCGGCATGAAAAAGCTTGAAATCGAACTGGTCCAAGGCATGTCCCCGGAAGCGGTCTGTGAACGCTATCGTGCGGTTTATTAAGAGTATTGTGATGCAACTGATAAATTCCGCGACCGAAGAAACCACCGCAAAGCAGCACGATCCTGCTTTGCCGCTTCTGGCAATAGATGAACCTGCTCCCTATGCCGTGATCAATCCAGATGGTGACGCACCGATCTTGCTTTTATGTGAACATGCGTCCAATCGCATACCGCGTGCATTGGGGGACCTTGGCGTTTCAAAAGCAGATCGCCAGCGTCATATTGCTTGGGATATTGGTGTCAGCGCATTGTCACAATATCTCAGCCGGGCGTTGGACGCTCCGCTTTTCATGACCAATTATTCGCGACTTGTGATCGATTGTAACCGGCCGCTTCATGTCCCTTCCCTCATTCCTGAGCGAAGCGAAACCACGGATATATTGGGGAACATCGGACTATCAGAGGCTGCGCGTAAACAGCGTATTGAAACGCTCTTTACGCCTTATGCAAATGCTGTTTCCCGCCGTATCGACCTGCTGCAAGCGCAAGGAAAACGTCCCTTTATCGTTGGTGTACATAGTTTTACACCAATTTATTTTGGCGAACAGAGACCATGGCATGCGGGCATTCTTTATGGAGAGGCCACTAAATTTGGCCAGCGCATGATCGAGATCCTTAGCCGTGATGAGACACTGACGATAGGCGATAATGAGCCTTATACTATTCATCCCGATGAGGATTATACAGTGCCAGTGCACGCAGATCAGCGTGGGCTTCCCGGTATTCTGATTGAAGTGCGACACGACTTGATTGATAGTCTGGAAAAGGTCGAAGCATGGGGCGAGCGACTGGCTGATTGCCTTAAAGAGGCGACCAGCGAATAGTCACGCAATAAACACAAACGGGCCGTTCATTGAGCGGCCCTTTGTAAGTGCTCTGCACTAACTAAGCACAATACCGCCATCGACATTGAGGCTCTGGCCAGTGACAAAGGCCGCGTCCGCGACCGTGATCCACAGCAGCATTAATAGCACTGAGCTAGTTTTATGACCTCTAGCAATAGCATTCTGCAATATATGCTTGTATCTACTTTCATATGGTAAATTGTGCTCTAACACCTAAGTATAATCTGTCAGCCCAAAGGGATGGGAGATTTATGAAAAGGCTTTTTGTGCTCGGATTATTCGCTATGACTTTTCTGGTTTCTCCGGCCAATTCAGCGCCGGATTCAGAAATCGTAACGGAAATGGCAAAACAGTGCTGGAAAATGCCTGAAGGCGCCAGTTATGAGCGAGCCTCGGCTAGTTTTGAACTTACATATAATTCTCAAGGCGAATTGGAACGCATTGCTGCGATTGATTATCAGCCGGTTCGAAAAGCCGGTGAAGAATTTGCACTTTCTGCTCAGCAAGCCCTATTGGAATGCGCTACTAAAACACCGGTCCGCAATCGTACCATCCGCGTTATTATGCGATATTCTGCACCTGCGAGCGATGGTGGGCTTCTTCTGAAACGATCCTTGCGGTAATTTGCTATCGCTGTGCTCTACGGGCCGCCAATATGCCTGCCAGCACAATCGACCCGCCAATACATTGCCAGATTGTCAACGCCTCGCCCAATATCGCCCAAGCGAGGAGCGAAGCAATTACCGGCTGCATGAGAAGGGTGAGCGACGAAAACGTAACCGGCAGCCATGCAAGCGCAAAAGTGATCAAGCTTTGCCCCGCCGCTTGGCTCAGCCAAGAAAGCCCAAAAAGCACTGCCCAACCCATCATTGTAGCCGGAATTAATGTCGATTCTGCCACCCATGCAAAGGGCAATACTGTTATGGCTGCGGCACTCGTACTCCAAAGCATGATTAGCGATGTTGAGAACCGCTCACGTACTTTGCCCAGCAATATTATGTAAGCCGCATATAGAATGGCCGCGACAATGGCCACGGCATCGCCCTTAATGTCGCCACTGCCAAGGGTTTGA
Organism: Falsochrobactrum ovis; assembly: GCF_003259955.1. Classification (GTDB taxonomy): domain Bacteria; phylum Pseudomonadota; class Alphaproteobacteria; order Rhizobiales; family Rhizobiaceae; genus Brucella; species Brucella ovis_A. The sequence goes on along the minus strand of NZ_QLMK01000011.1, from coordinate 29,983 downwards.
GGACCGCCTTTAAGAATGACCACACCGCTGATTGTAACCGCCAATGCGAGTAAAAAAAGCTTTCGTGGCGTTTGTTTTAAAAATACCCAGCAATAAAGCGTGACAAATATCGGAGCCATATTCACAAGCAGCGTTGAATTGGCAACGGATGTCATATGCAATGAAATATGCCAGGCCGCCAGCTCTATCCCCAGCACAATTCCAGGCAGTGCCAGCGTCCAGAAATCACGCAAGCCTTTCGGCTTTTGATTTGCTTCTGGCTTGGACCGTGCCACCATCAACAACAGCGGAACAAGCGCCAGAGCAAGCCGCCAGAACGCAGTCGATACGGCATCCAGCTCCGATAGCCGCACGAAAATTGGCGAAAAGCCAATCACCAACCCGCCATTAAAAAGAGAGATAAGTGCGAACTTGATCTGTCGGCGTCGGTTATCCGTTGTGGCTTCGGGTGCAATTGTCATGAAAGATCCAATAAGTTGCGTGCAGCGGTCGCTGCGTTGGTCGCTTCTATCATGTTACTCGCATGATGCGAAGTGATCCGACATCATCTATCAAGCACTGAAAACAAGATGAGCATCATCCCGCTGGCTTCAGCAATAATTGGGAATGCGAGCCATATTGAAACGAGTAACGCGTACTCACTCTTTCCTTTGTTGCATTAACTCGCGATAGTTTGGATTGTACTTTGACCAGTTATACGGAGCGATGGTGATACGGTTTTTTCAGCTCAGTTTCGCGTGTTTTATTCTCGCCAATCCGGCCAGTGCTCAAGCCAGTTGGAAGGCAGAGGAAATTTATAAACATTACGACATTTCCGGCACCACAGCGCCCGCACTTTATGAATCGATAGGTGCACGCGGTCCAAAAATCGGCAAGACGCGCGTCATTGCACAAACAAATTATGTGCTAACCTGGGAGCGGAAATTCGACCGCAGCAATAATGCCTGTACCGTCCTATCCGCCACGCCAAAACTTAAAATTACATATACGCTGCCAAAGCCATCGCAAAAACTCTCACCCGATCTCCACGAGAGCTGGCAGCGCTTTTATCAAGGTATAAAAGCGCATGAGCTAGTGCACGGTGATCATGCCAAAGAAATTACGCGTGAAATCGTTCGAAAATCGGTGGGACTATCGGTCCCCAATGATCCAAAATGTCAAAAAATCAGAAAAGTGCTGGCAAAAGAGATCAGTGAAATGGTCAAAGTTCAGCAAGCATGGGGACGGGAATTTGATCAAAAAGAGATGAGCCATGGCGGGAATGTTCATCAGCTCATTCTGACTTTTGTGAATGGAAGCTGATTGAAGCAAAACCGTCTCAAAACAAGCAATTAAGGACTATTTGGCCCCTTGATGTCGTGTTTTGACCTGCCTTACGCGAAATTGGCGATTTAATAGCCCCGATCAAGAACCAGAATCGATCACTAAGTCGCTAAGATGCATTTTGTTTACGAGTAGAATGGCCTATTTGAGCCGGGAGCAGGCAATGAATACAAAATCCCTCATCGAAGCATATTACGCCGCGTTCAATGCTGGCAAAACCGAAGATATGCTGGCCCTTATGCATGATGATGTAGAGCATTATGTGAATGAAGGTGAGGTAAGACGGGGCAAAGAACTTTTTGCGCAGTTCAACCTGCATATGTCCCATTGCTATAAAGAAAAGCTCACCGATATGGTCATTTTCGCTAATGAAAACGGTGATAGGGCGGCGGCTGAATTCATTGTCAATGGCACTTATCTTAATACAGATGAAGGCCTGCCTGATGCAAATGGCCAGACCTATCGGTTACCGGGCGGAACGTTTTTTGAAATCCGTGACGGTAAAATCAGCCGTGTAACGACATATTATAACCTCAACGAGTGGACCCGACAGGTCTTGGGATGATCTCGATCAAGACACTCACAGGAGATGCGGTTATGGCTGCGCTGGATGATCTGGCGCAGCTCCGCATCAAAATCTTTCGGGACTGGCCCTATCTTTATGAAGGCGATCTCGACTATGAGCGAGAATATCTGACCAATTACCATTCAGAAGGCGCAATCGTGGTTGTGGCCTATGATGGTGCCAAAATAGTCGGCGCGGCCACGGGCACCCCTATGGAAGATCATGCGGATGATTTCAGCCTAGCTTTCGCGCACCGGGCTGAGCCGCTTAACGAGATTTTCTATTGCGCAGAATCTATTCTCCTGCCCCAATATCGAGGACAGGGAATAGGTCATGCTTTTTTCGACGAACGCGAGGCCCATGGCCGCAAACTTGGTAGAAAATACTCTGCTTTTTGCAGTGTGGTTCGCCCTCAAGATCATCCATTACGGCCTGCCGATTATCGACCGCTTGATGCTTTTTGGGTTAAACGTGGATACCGGCTTTTGCCGGGAGTTGTCACCGAGTTTCCGTGGAAAGATATTGGGGCTGAAAGCTCCAGCAATAAACCCATGCAATTTTGGATGAGAGAATTATGAGCCGCGTTAAAATTGCCTCCGCCTCCTATCCGTTGGATTGGTTTGAGGATTTCACCCAATATGAGAAAAAGCTCACAAAATGGGTAGAAGATGCCGCTGATTGTGACCTTCTGGTTTTTCCAGAATATGGATCGATGGAATTGGCATCTTTGGGCGGACGTCAAGTTGCGCAAGATCTTGAAGCCTCGCTACATGAAGTGGCGCGACATGAGCAGGCTCGGGAAAAGCTGCATTGTGAGCTGGCAAAGCGTTTTAATCTGCATATTCTCATGGCATCGGGCCCGGTATTCGAGGGAGCGCGCCCCACAAACCGCGCTGTTCTGATCGGGCCACAAGGCCCAATCGGCTATCAGGATAAGCAGATCATGACGCGCTTTGAGCGCGAAGAATGGAATGTCATCGGCGCACCAGGGCTGAAAGTTTTTGATACGAAAATCGGGCGTATCGGAATTCTTATTTGCTACGATAGCGAATTTCCTTTGCTGGGGCGCACTCTCGCCGAGGCTGGAGCTCAGATTATCCTGGTCCCGTCCTGCACGGATACGATTTCCGGCTATAATCGGGTCAAGATCGGTTCCATGGCGCGGGCCCTGGAATCGCAATCTATTGTTGTGCAATCGCCAATAGTTGGAAATGTGGATTGGTGCCCGGCAGTAGACGAAAATTGCGGCGCTGCTGGCATTTATTGTCCGCCGGACGGATTATGGCCCGAAACAGGGATCCTCGCTTCGGGCGAATTGAACAGCCCGGGCTGGGTAAAAGCCGAATTTGAATTGAAAAAAGTCGAAGAAAGCCGGACAAATGGGCGGGTTTTAACCTTCGCACATTGGCCTGAAAGCCAAGCGTGCCAATTGGTTGAATGAATATGACACCTACGCTGGTTCTCCAGCGTAGGTGTCATCCCCCGCTTAGCTAAAAACGGTTTGAAGAGCCTTTTGCGTAGCAGCAACAATCTGGTCCGCCTCTTGCGGGCTAAGGCAAAGTGGCGGCGCAAAGCCCAAAATATCGCCTTCCGGCATCGCACGGCCAATCACGCCATTCGCCAATAAAGCAGCGGCGACTTGCGGGCCGATCTTTTGCGCGGGATCGAAGAATTTGCGATCATCGCGATCTTCGATAAATTCAATTGCGGCCATCAATCCTTCACCGCGAACTTCGCCGACATTCGGATGATCCCCAACCGCGTCTTGCAGCGCTTTGCGGAAATATGCACCTGTGGTGCCAGCATTTGTGACCAAATCAAGCTCATCAATAAGCTCAAGATTGGCCACGCCCGCGGCCGCGCAAATTGGATGCGCGGAATAGGTCCAGCCGTGACCAATCGGTCCCATTTTATCCGAGCCCTGCACAAGAACTTCCCACATGCGCTCAGACACAATCGAGCCTGAAAGCGGCGCATACGCGGAGGTTAAGCCTTTGGCAATTGTGATTAAATCCGGCTTCATGCCATAGTGATCGGAACCGAACATGCTGCCCAATCGCCCAAAGCCAGTCACGACCTCATCGGCGATAAGCATAATGTCGTAACGATCAAGCACGGCTTGTATTTTTTGCCAGTAATCCGCGGGTGGCGGCACGATACCACCCGTTCCCAGCACCGGCTCGCCAATAAAGGCCGCGACTGTATCAGGCCCTTCTGCCAGAATCATTTCTTCAAGCTTATCCGCGCAATATTGCGCAAATTGCTCTTCACTCATCGAACGGTCAGCACGACGGAAATAATAGGGGGCTTCTGTGTGCAATATGGGCGATAATGGCAAATCAAAAGCATTGTGGAAGCCTGGCAGACCCGTGAGGCTGCCCGTCATCAGGCCCGAACCGTGATAGCCGCGCCAGCGAGAGATGATCTTTTTCTTCTCTGGTCGACCACGGATATTATTGTAATACCAAATTAGCTTGATATTGGTTTCATTGGCGTCCGACCCCGAAAGCCCAAAATAGACGCGGCTCATATGATCAGGTGCCCGATCAATAATCATCTTTGCAAGCGTAATGGAAGCTTGCGTTCCGTGCCCGACATAGGCGTGGTAATAAGCAAGTTCATGCGCCTGTTTTGCAATAGCGTCGGCAATTTCCGTACGTCCATAACCTACATTGACACAATAAAGCCCCGCAAATGCATCAAGGCTTTTGCGTCCATCCACATCGGTAATGAACACGCCTTCCCCGCCAGCCAGCACCCGGGTTGGGGTATCTCCACGCGCATGCGAACCCATATGAGTGGATGGATGGAAGAAATGATCGCGATCCCAAGCGGTAAGTTCATTGCTTCTGTCGAGCATGGTAAGTTCCTTTCTCTGCCGACGCGATCAGGCGGCGGTATCAATGCAAAGATATTTAAGTTCGGTGAATGCTTCTATGCCGTGATGCGATCCCTCACGCCCAAGGCCGGACTGTTTCCAGCCTCCAAACGGAACGGGCGCGCCAGTGATTTTGGCGCGATTAATGGCAATCATGCCATATTCCAGCGCGCGCCCCATCCGCAGCTGCCTGGCGCCATTGGCGGTTACAACATAGGCCACAAGCCCATATTGGGTGGAATTTGCCCGTGCAATCACCTCCTCTTCACTGTCAAACCGCGTGAGAGCCGCAACGGGCCCAAAGGTTTCTTCATGCATGAGAGCCGCATCATCGGGCATATCGACCAGCAAAGTAGGCTCGAAAAACAATGCATGATCAGAAATCCGCTTTCCTCCGACCAGCAGTTTCGCACCGCGCTGGCAGGCATCACGCACATGTTCTTCCACCTTAGCAAGAGCACGAGCGTGCATGAGCGGGCCAATATCTGTTTCAGCCGTAAGCCCGTTACCGGTCTTTAATTCGGCTATCTGCGCGGCAAAGGCCTGCGCAAAGCGATCATAAATGCCACTTTGTACGAAAATCCGGTTAGCTGCGAGGCAATCCTGCCCAGAAGTCGCAAATTTAGCCGCAATCGCAATTTTCACGGCGCGGTCAATGTCGGCATCATCAAAAATGATCAACGGCGCATGCCCACCAAGTTCCATGACCAAACGCTTGACTGTCGACGCGCATTTCTCAGCAATCAGCTTTCCGATCTCGGTCGAACCGGTAAAGCTCAGCCCCCGCACGCGTTCATCGCGACAAAGAACATCAACAATCGGCGCTGCTTTGCCGGTCACGACATTGAAAATGCCAGCGGGAAAGCCCGCGCGTTCCGCAAGCTCGGCCAAGGCAAGTGCTGAGAGCGGTGTTTCCGATGAAGGATGAACCACGACCGTACAACCTGCGGCAATGGCTGCCGCGGCCTTGCGGGTTATCATGGCATTGGGAAAATTCCACGGTGTCACAAGCCCAACAACGCCGAGCGCTTCGCGTCGCACCAACATTTCTGCGTCAGGCAAATGACTGATGATCGTCTCGCCGTTTAACCGCTTTGCTTCCTCGGCAAACCATTCGATGAAAGACGCGCCGTAAGCAATTTCGCCACGCGATTCTTCAAGCGGCTTGCCCTGCTCAAGCGTCATCAACAGTGCGAGATCCTCGCAATGCGTGCATATGAGCTCATACCAGCGGCGCAAGATCGCAGCGCGTTGTTGCGGTAAACGATTGCGCCAGGCGGGAAACGCTTTTTCAGCCGCTTCAATTGCAACGGAAGTTTCGCTTTCGCCAAGGCTGGCTACGCGGGCAAGCCGGGTGAGCGTGGCCGGGTCAGTAACCGCAAATGTTAGCCCGCCTTCGCCAGCCATCCATTTTCCGTCAATATAGGCAAGCTCCCGAAAAAGATGCTTGTCTTTCAACCTGCCCAACCCATCATGTTGAACGGGATGATCTAAAACAGCGTTCATCATGCTCTCCCTTATTGTGAAAAGCATGACATGATTGACATGAGTAATTGGACTAAATATCGGGTCCGGACAGATGGGTTAGACTATATTCTATACGGCCAACGGACCATATGGTCTAAACTTGGGCTAGTCGCCATCATCAAGCAGAAGCGCAAAGGGCGTATCTGTCTTTTCCTGTTTGACCAATTTGGTCACCACATAGGTAAAATAGCGATCAATGCCAATATTTTGGTCCAGCAGCCGATCAATCAATCGTTGGTAGCTATCAATATCGCGCGAGACAATCATCAAGAAATAATCGATCCCACCACCAACAGACCAGCAGGAAACAATTTCGGGAATAAGCGCAATAGCGCGTTCAAAACGCTCAAAATCGCTTTGACGATGATTTGCCAGCGTAACTTGCACCATAACATGGGCAATTGGCACAATTTTACGCAGTTCGATATGGGCGTGATAGCCCGTAACAATTCCTGCTTCTTCAAGTTTGCGCAGACGAAGCCAGCACGGCGTGGGCGATAGACCCACCTTTTCCGCTAATGCCATTTTCGTGATCCGACCATTCTCTTGAACAGCTTTCAAGATCCGCAGGTCAATATTATCGAGTTTCATGGCAAGCTTCATTGAGATGTTCCGATGCCAAAAGAATGGTTTACATCCGTTATACCCACTCGACCTTGCGAGAAACAAGAGCGCATATCAGCAAAGTGTCGCGGCACTAAAATTGTAATGATCCAATATAATGATTGACATGATCTATAACCTCTTCCACACATAGAGATAAAGACAAAACTATATTGGGGAATATCAAAATGCGAATGTGTGATCTCACACTGCACGAGTTTTGGCGTCTATTATCGCCCTCATTATCAAGGCATTTGCCTGATCTCCGAGCCGTTCCGGTGGGCGCCAAACCCGCCCATCATAATGGTGGAGGTCTGCGAGCGTGAGCGAAATGGTGGCCATTGGTGAAATTGAATCCGCACGCGAACGGATTAAAAACCATATCGCTACCACCACGCTCGCCCATTCCGAAAGTCTGAGCGGGCAAATAGGCGCGCCAGTGTTTCTTAAACTGGAAAATCAGCAAATAACGGGCAGCTTCAAGCTACGCGGGGCGACCAATGCGATTTTGAGCCTGAGCGAGAATGAGCGCCGCCATGGGGTGGCAACCGCTTCCACCGGAAATCACGGACGAGCTGTCGCCCATGCGGCGCGAGCGCAAAATTTGCCCGCCACAATTTGTTTATCTTCGCTTGTGCCACGCAATAAAATCGAAGCCATCCGCCAATTGGGTGCAAAGATTTGCATTATTGGAAGCTCGCAAGATGAAGCGATGGCGGAAGTCGCACGACTTGAACGCGATGAGGGCGTGAACGTCATTCCGCCCTTTGACGATGAGCGCGTGATTGCTGGCCAAGGCACGATAGGGTTGGAAATTTTAGAACAGCAGCCAGAAATCGACACCATATTGGTTCCACTTTCGGGCGGTGGCCTTGCCGCCGGCATTGCGGCGGCAGTCAAAGCAAAGCGCATGCAAGCCGGAAGCCAAGTCAAGGTCATTGGAATTTCTATGCAAAGAGGTGCGGCAATGCATGCCAGCCTTGCAGCCGGAAAGCCTGTGGCAGTGGAAGAATTGGAAACCTTGGCTGACTCACTTGGCGGTGGCATCGGGCTTGAGAACCGCTGGACTTTTAACATGTGCAGCGCCTTGCTCGACGATGTGGTTCTTCTTGATGAAGAGGAAATTGCAGCCGGGATTCGCCATGCGGCGCGCGAAGAAGGTGTAATCATCGAAGGTGCAGCGGCAGTGGGGATTGGTGCGCTGTTGGCCGGGAAAATCCGCCCCAGAGGCCCGACCGCAATCATCGTTTCCGGCGGCAATATCGACCCGGAACAGCATCAGGCAATCATAAAGAACTATCCCAGACGAACGGTGCCAACCCGTTAACCGTCTGAATATTGCTTCCGGGAGGAAATTAATTGGCCGGAATAACTATCTTAACTGAAGCGGATTTGCGCAAATTGGTGCGGCTTGACGAGGAAGCTATCGCCTGTGTTGAAGATGCTTTCCGTGCACTTGCTAAGGGCAGCGTGAGCATGCCCCCCATTCTTCGGCTTGATATTCCAGCCGAACGCGGAGAGGTGGACGTTAAAACTGCTTATATTTCTGGATTAGATAGTTTCGCCATCAAAATCAGCCCGGGCTTTTTCAACAATCCGTCAATCGGCCTACCTTCGACAAACGGCTTGATGATCCAGTTTTCCGCGAAAACCGGCCTTATTGAAGCGCTATTGCTCGACAATGGTTATTTAACGGATGTGCGCACCGCCGCAGCCGGAGCGGTTGCTGCAAAATATCTTGCCCGCGGGGACGCAACAACAGCGACAGTGTTTGGCGCGGGCATGCAAGCGGGCTTGCAGCTTGAGGCGCTCGCACTGGTTCGCCCGATAAAGCAAGCGCGCATCTGGGCACGTGATTTTTCAAAGGCGCAAAAAGTGGCAGCCACCCTTTCGGAAAAGCTTGGTTTTTCCATCCAAGCCATCAGCGATGCGCGCGAAGCTTGTAGCGGCAGCGATATAATCATCACAACGACGCCCTCCGAAACACCGCTGGTAAAATCCGACTGGCTGGAACCGGGCCAACATCTGACCGCTATGGGTTCAGATGCTGAGCATAAAAATGAAATTGATCCAGCAATCTTCGGTCGACCAATTTTCTATGTAGCCGACAGCCTCAATCAGACGCGAAGACTGGGCGAATTGCATCATGCAATTTCTGCGAAAATCGTCGCAGCGGATGCGAGCTATCCTGAATTGGGAGAAATCATTCTCGAACCTCAAAAATTTCAGCGCAGGCCTGACATGATTACCATTTGCGACCTCACCGGCACGGGTGTTCAGGACACGGCCATAGCTCGCCTTGCCAGCCAGCGCGCTCTTTCTCAGCAAGCTGGAATCCATATCAATTCACGCAATCTTGCAGGAGCTTCCCAATGAGTGTGGAACTCAATTTCACGCGCACAGAATATGACGAACGCGTCGCCAAAACCCGCAAAGCTATGGAAAAAGCAGGGTTTGACCTGCTCATCGTGACTGATCCGTCCAATATGCATTGGCTGACGGGCTATGATGGCTGGTCATTCTATGTACACCAATGCGTCTTGCTGGCGATGGATGGTGAACCGATCTGGTATGGACGGGGGCAAGACGGCAACGGGGCAAAGCGCACAGCATGGCTAAGCCATGACAATATTATCGGATATCCTGATCATTATGTGCAATCGACCGAACGCCATCCCATGAATTTGCTCGCTTCCATCATAGAACAGCGCGGATGGGACAAGGCAAGAATTGCGGTGGAATTCGACAATTATTGGTACAGCGCTGCCGCGCATAATGCCCTGCAAAAACATCTTCCCAACGCCCAGTTTAAAGATGCGCAAGGTCTGGTCAATTGGCAACGAGCCATCAAAAGCCCGACCGAACTTGATTATATGCGCAAGGCGGGCCAGATCGTTGAAATTATGCATCAGCGCATCGTCGACAAAATCGAACCCGGTATGCGCAAGAGCGATCTGGTGGCAGAAATCTACGATGCTGGCATTCGCGGAACGGCCGACTTTGGTGGCGATTATCCGGCGATCGTGCCGCTACTTCCTTCGGGAGCTGATGCTTCCGCCCCGCATTTGACCTGGAACGACCAGCCGATGAAAAGCGGCGAAGGCACATTTTTCGAGATCGCCGGCTGCTATAAACGTTATCATTGCCCGCTATCGCGCACCGTGTTTCTCGGCAAGCCGACGCAAGCATTTCTGGATGCTGAAAAGGCCACACTCGAAGGCATGGAGGCCGGACTAGAAGCGGCGCGACCGGGAAATAGTTGCGAAGATATTGCCAATGCATTTTTCGCTGTTTTGAAAAAACACGGCATCGTCAAAGATAACCGCACTGGCTATCCAATCGGCCTATCTTATCCGCCAGATTGGGGTGAACGCACGATGAGCCTGAGACCGGGTGATCGTACGGAATTGCGCCCTGGCATGACATTCCACTTCATGACCGGAATTTGGCTGGAAACAATGGGGCTGGAAATTACAGAAAGCATTGTCATCACCGAAACTGGCGTGGAATGTCTTGCGAATGTTCCGCGTAAACTCGTGGTCAAGGATTAGCCTATGTTGCACGCAGTAACTCAAGCGCGCCCATCCCCCATCACGCCCACGGTGGATTTTAACCGGGACGGTGTGCAGCATGGACATTTGAGATTGCCCTGGTCGCGCGATGACTCGGCCTGGGGATCGCTGATGCTCCCAATCTGCGTCATTCGCAATGGTGATGGGCCTACCGCGCTTTTGACAGGCGGAAACCATGGTGACGAATATGAAGGGCCGGTAGCTCTTTATGATTTGGCGGCAAATCTAAAGCCAGAGCAGATCAAAGGACGCGTCATCATCGTGCCTGCGATGAATTATCCGGCTTTTATGGCGGGCACACGCACATCGCCCATCGACAAAGGAAATCTCAATCGCAGCTTTCCCGGTCGCCCAGATGGGACCGTGACGGAGAAAATCGCTGACTATTTCACCCGCTATCTGCTGCCCTTTGCCGATCTGGTTATGGATTTTCATTCTGGCGGACGCACGCTTGATTTTCTTCCCTATGCGGCGGCTCATGAACTGCCAGACAAAGAGCAAGAACAGCGCTGCTTTGCTGCTGTTAAAGCGTTTTCTGCGCCATTTTCCATGCGGATGATCGAAATCGACGCAGTGGGAATGTATGATACAATCGCAGAAGAAGCCGGCAAACTATTTGTCACAACAGAATTATCGGGCGGGGGTACGATCTCGGCCCGCAGTGCCTCGATTGCAAAACGCGGCATTCGTAACGTGCTGCGGCATATCGGAATTCTGGAAGGGGAAATTGAAGCTAGTCCAACGACATGGCTCGACATGCCTTCTCAGGAATGTTTCGGCTTCTCAGAAAGTGACGGTCTTCTGGAGCCATTGGTAGATCTAGGAAGTACCGTGCGCAAAGGGGAATTGGTCGCACGGGTGCATTCGGTAACCCGCACAGGCACCGCGCCTCAGGAATATCGCGCGGCGCTGGATGGAATTTTGGCCGCACGTCACTTTCCGGGTTTGATCAAAATGGGCGACTGCTTATCCGTCATTGCAACGATCGGTGAAGAACCATTTTAGGGGCTCCCATATTTTTAAGAAAAACGGCAACAAAACCGACATAAACCAGAGGAGAGAACGCAATGAGTATCAAAAAGATTACCATTTCCGCATTATTTTCGACAGCAATTATCATCGGCCTTAGTGCTCCATCCGTTGCTGTGACGATTGATGATCTCAAAAGCGCTGGCTTTGTTCGTGGCGCCACTGCCAATGAGGTGCCCTACGGCTATATGGATCAAAGCGGCGAAGCCCAAGGGATTGGCCCAGACGTTGCCGGAATCATCTTCAAAAAACTCGGTATTGAAGAAATTGATTGGACGGTCACGCCTTTCGGATCGCTCATACCCGGTTTGAAAGCCAAGCGCTTTGATTTTGTTGCAGCCGAACAGAATATTCTTCCAGAACGCTGCAAACAGGTGCAGTTCTCGGTGGCCAATTCGAGCTATGGCGAAGGCCTGCTTGTTCCAAAAGGCAATCCGAAAAACATCCATTCCTATGACGACATTAAAAACGATCCTTCGCTGAAGGTTGCTATCGTTTCCGGCGCGGATCAGATCGATTTTCTCCATGCCATGGGCATCGGTGAAGAACAAATTGTAATGATCCAGGGCAATGCAGATGCTCCGTCAACCGTCCAAACCGGACGAGCGGACGCCTATGCTGCAACGGAACTCACCGTGGTGAAACTGGTAGAAAACTCTCCAGAACTTGAACAAGCTCATCCTTTCAAGGATCCCGTTGTGAACGGTAAGCCTGTTCGCAGCTTCGGGGCTTTTAGCTTCCGCCCCGAAGACAAAGAGTTTTTTGATGCTTTCAATAAGGAACTCACCGAGTTCAAAAAGACCGACGAATATAAAAATATTCTCATTTCTCATGGGCTGAGTGAGGAAAGCGTCGAGGCGGCTCGCGCTGCCGATACCGCAAAGCTTTGCGCTGGCGAATAAACGACATAGCACCCGCCGTAACGCTTTGGTGCGGCGGGCTTTCTCATTACCATCGGGAGAGGCCCAATGCATTGGACCGAATATCTTCCCGCCCTTTTCAAAGGCGCGCAAATAACAGCACTTTTGGCGCTGTGTTCATTAACTCTGGGCACGATTATGGCCTTTACTGCTGGCATAGCCCGTTTTGCGGGTGGGCCGATCCTGTCCAAAATTGCTGTTGTCTATATTGAGATTTTTCGCGGCACATCGCTGCTGGTGCAGCTATTTTGGCTTTATTATGCCCTGCCCCTGATGGGTGTTTCCTTTGATCCAATCACCACTGGGATTGTTGGATTAGGGCTAAATATCGGCGCTTATGGCGCGGAAGTGGTTCGCGGAGCGCTCCAATCGGTACCCGAAGCACAGCATGAAGCTGCGCGCGCGCTAAATTTCAGCAGAGGTCATACGCTCTTTCATGTCATTCTGCCTCAAGCGGTGGTGGAAATGATGCCAGCTTTTGGCAATCTTGCCATTCATAATCTCAAAGACACAGCGCTGGCATCGCTTATTGCAATTAGTGACCTGACATTTCAGGCGCAGCGATTGCGTAATCTAACGCTTGATAGTGTTACGATTTATTCGCTCACATTGCTTGGTTATTTCGCAATGGCGCTTGTTCTGGCTGCAGCAATCCGCTGGCTGGAGCGCTATTTGAAACGCCGTATGATGGTGGGAGGTTTCGCATGATTTACGGTTATGCGTGGGATACCACCACCCCATTCACTTTTGCTATCTCTATCCTGCCCATTCTCGCAATCGGCCTGACGGTAACGCTTAAAGCAGCGGCTGCGGGCTTTGGCATCGCGTTGGTGTTGGGCCTAATCTTTGCGCTTATGCGGCGGAGCCGTTTTGTCTTTATCTCTTGGCCAACGGCAGTGATCGTCGAATTTCTGCGCGACACACCTTTGCTCGTGCAGCTTTTCTTTCTCTATTACGTCTTGCCGGTTTATGGGATTATTCTGCCGGCCTTTTTGACAGGCGCGATTGCCTTGGGCCTGCAATATTCCGCCTACACATCAGAAGTTTATCGCGGCGGAATTGAAGCTATTGCACGCGGTCAATGGGAGGCGGCACGGGCGCTTAATCTAACCCCATGGCGGACCTATCGGGATATTGTCATTCCGCAAGCCGTCCCCCGCATCATTCCAACCATGGGTAACTATCTGGTCTCAATGCTCAAAGAGACCCCGGTGCTCTCGGTGGTCAGTATTGTCGATATGCTCAATCTCGCCAATATGATCGGCGACCGCACTTTTGAATATCTGGTGCCGCTTTCCATGGTCGGGATGATTTTCCTCATCCTCACCCTGATCTGCTCTGCCGGCATCCGGTGGCTTGAACGAACTCTTCCAAAGAACGGGATTGCATTAAAATGACCGAAGAAATTATCCGCTTTGCGGACGTAACCAAGCGCTTCGGCGCATTGACCGTGCTGGATCGCTTTAATTTTTCGGTTAAAACCGGTGAAAAAGTTACGCTGATCGGGCCTTCCGGTTCTGGAAAATCCACTGTTCTACGCATTCTCATGACGCTTGAACCTTTCCAGGAAGGCACGCTGGAACTTGCCGGCATGTCCTATCATGAACCCAATGGAAGAGGCCGGTTTCTGGCGAGCGAAGCGCATTTGCGCAAGATTAGAAACCATGTGGGGATGGTGTTCCAAAGCTTCAATCTTTTTCCGCATATGTCGGTTTTACGTAATATTGTGGAGGCACCAATCCACGTGCTTAAAATGAAACGCGATGAAGCGGAAGCACGCGCGCTTGAATTGCTATCTCTGGTCGGTTTGACCGATAAAAAAGATCATTTTCCCTCCCAGCTTTCCGGCGGTCAACAGCAACGCGTAGCCATTGCTCGCGCGCTTGCAATGCGGCCGCGCGTCCTTCTTTTCGATGAGCCGACTTCAGCGCTTGATCCGCAATTGGTTGGCGAAGTGCTGGCAGTCATCCGCAGCCTGGCGCAGGAACATGATTTGACAATGCTACTGGTCACACACGAAATGCGCTTTGCTCGCGAAGTTTCAGACCGGGTTTGCTTTTTCGATAAAGGGAAAATTTGCGAACAGGGAACGCCGGATGAAATTTTTCAAGCACCAACCCAAGAACGTACGAAAGAATTTCTACAATCCGTCATCTAACGGATGGTTGCTTGTTTTAAGCAATAGCGCTGACATCATAGATAGGCGGCAATTGCGCGAAGGTTTCGCGGATTGTTTCCAAAGCATTTTGGAGAGATGATCGGGATAAGCGACCGCCAAGACATATGCGCAATCCACCTTTATCGCGGTCACTGCCTACGACAAAAGGCTCTGACGGTGTCGCTGCCACACCTTTGCTCGCTAACGCCCTGACCAATCCGTCTTCAGTCCAATTGGCCGGAATACGCAACCAAGCACAAAGCGAAAGCGGATTGCTGCCATCCAAATGTTCGCCAAGAATATCTTGAACGAGCGTCTGGCGTGATCGTAATTCTTCGCGTTGGATTTCCAAAAGTTTTTCGGTTGTCCCGTCTTCAATCCATCGGCTGGCCATTTCTGCAACCAGATTTACCCCGCTCCAGCTGGTAACCCGCAAAATAGACGTCACCCTGATAGAATAATGGGCAGGAACCACAAGATAGCCCGTACGCAAACCGGTCATAACCGTCTTGGTAAAACTAGTAACAAAAAAACCGTGCTCGGGCAGCAGCTCCGTCATTGATGGTAATTTCTCTTCAATGATCGGTTTATAAACTTCATCCTCGATAACAAAAACGCCAAAACGCCGGGCAATTTCAGCGATAGCAATTCTTCGTTCAGCGCCCATGAGATGGCTGGTTGGATTGCCAAGCGTCGGGATCATCACCAGCGCTTTAACATCGCCCGCAGCACACGCAACTTCAAACGCATCCGGCAAAATACCCTGGTCATCCGTGGGAAGACCACGCAGTGTAAAACCTAGCACATTCGCAAGCCCGATAATGCCATGATCGGTAAGGCTTTCTGTCAATACAACTTCGCCCGGCTGCACCACCGCTGCTATTGCAAGAAACAAACCATGGGCCGCGCCATTGGTGATGATGATGCGCCCCGGATCAACGTCCACTGACAGCTTGCGAAGCCAGTCACGTCCGATCATGCGATGCCGATCAAGCCCGGCGATGGGCCTGCAAGGCCGCATGAAACTGGCATTTTCAATCTGGCTTAATTTTTCGAATAATTGCTGAGATGCACTCTCATGTGCTTCTGTATAAACCGCACGGACAATTGATAAATCTACCGCCTCACCCGGGGCCCGATCAAGCATGAAACGACCAGCGCGTTCTGTTATACGATTACAAACAAAAGTCCCGCGTCCCACCTCACCGCGCAAATAGCCGCGACGTTCTGCTTCCTTATAGCTGATACTGACCGTTTGGACTGAAAGTCCTGTTCGATGCGCCAGCTCGCGATGGGTGGGCATGCGCGTTGCAGGCTGGAGGATGCCGCGTTCAATATCTTCAACGATTTTCTCGGTTAAAAGCCGATGTTTGGTCATGCCCTTGCGCTTTTCGAGCACCGGCAGCCACAGCGCGCCGCCCACATTGTCATGACCAGCCATCAATTAACCCTATCATTTCTAGAACAATCATGACAATTTAGCCTGACGCCGCAGATTTCAGAAGCAGTTTCTGATCCATTTTCACGCAAATCACAGAATTTGCAGGCTCCCCCCCGAACTCGCGCGACCGTATATTCAAAATATACGGAAATTTATTCAGCGCGAATACTTCAATGGAACTTTAGCGCTCTCAAAACGTCTCTTTTGGCACCATTGCTCTGATTATGTGTCGGGCGTGCCGGGGGGGCGGAATTGTCATTTTCGCAAGAAACCAACGATGTGTGTTTTCAGAGCGCTAAATTCTACCTTTTAAGGAGTATGGAATGTCACTTCGCTCAAGGCTTTTAGCAACCGTCGCTTTGCCAGTATTCTCAGTCGCGCTTTGGTCTCAAGCGACTGAAGCCGAGGAAATCACCACTCCGATAATTCTGGCACAAGAGGACGCTGCGCCGGCAAATAGAGAACCATTACCTCCCGAGCAACCACCTGTTCAATCGGACGCCAATGAAATTCAACGCCAAGCAGATGAACAGATGAAGGCGGCAGAAGAAGAGAGAAAACGGCAAGAGCGCGAGCTTGAGGAAGAGGCGCAGAAGGCCCGTGAGCAAGCACAGGCCGAGCAAAAGGCAGCCGAGGAAGAAGCCGCACGACAGGCGGAAGCCCAGCGCAAAGCCACTGAAAAAGAGGCGGAACGCCAAGCTCAAGAGCTTGAGGCCGAAGCGAAAAAAGCAAAACAGCAAACAGAACAAGATCAAAAAGCTGTCGAAGAGGAAGCCCAGCGACAGGCGGAGGAGCAAAAAAAGGCCGCAGAGCAAGAAAACCAGCGTCAACTGGAAGAGCAAAAGGCTATTGAAGACCAGGCTAAGAAAGAAGCCGAACGCAGCCAGCGAGAGATTGAAAAATCCGCCGAGCCAGAACGAGTTCCCGCTTCACCAGCAGATGAAGTGCCGCCCGAACCCGCTAAACCAGATGCGCGGGAGCAGGTCGCGCCACCATCTGATGCAACCAACCAGCCCCAAAATTCTGCTCCGGCTCTTAAAGAGCAACCCGCTGGGAAACAGCAGCCTAGAGACCCGATACAACCCGAACAGGAACCAAAACCCAATGCCATTGAGGCGCCCGCTGAAACCGATGAAGATGTGGTTTTGCCGGTCGATAATGGTGCGGCAATTCTCGATAGCAATAAGGATGCGGAAAATATGGGCGCTGAGCAGTCAGACGCTCCGCGCCGCAAAGAGCATGTAGAACAAAGCGATACTGAGGAAAATTCCGTCCTCCCGAAAGACGATGCCGCTGCCCAATCATCAGTAAGGCAAGAAATCCCCGAAGATCTTCCTAGCGCGATAAAAGCTAATCTCAGCCAAGAAGGCAGACGGATCGAAGAAGCGCCAGCTTTTGCTGTGCCGGAAACGACTAATATCATCAACAACACTGTCGTGAACAATAAGACCGTCAATAATACCGATAATCGACATGAAAATATCCGCGTGGTCGAGCGCCTCGACCATCGTGTGGTGCTTGATGTCGGCAATCGAAGTGTTGTGCGCAATGATGCTCGTCCGCGCCTGCGCCGAAACGCCCAAGACAGCTTTTACGAAGAATTGCCTCACGGACGTCTGCGTGAAACCATTATACGCCCCGGCGGATATCGGGTTGTAACCCTCTATGATCGCTATGGCGACGTTCTTCAACGCTCGCGCATAGATCGCGATGGCGATGAATATCTCCTACTATACGCACCAGAATATGAACATAACCCGCGCGGATCATTCATTGATGTGGGTTATGATCTTCCGCCAATGCGGCTTTCTATTCCGGCATCTGAATATATGATTGATGTTTCGGACGAACCTGATGCCGATCTTTATGAGTTTTTTACACAGCCTCCCGTTGAGCCTGTCGAACGTCTTTACACACTTGAGGAAGTCAGACATTCGGCCCGATTGCGCGATAAGATGCGGCGGGTTGATCTGGATACAATAGAATTTGCGACAGGTAGCGCTGAAGTCTCGCTGTCGCAGGCAAAAACCCTGCGTAAAGTGGCGGATGCTATCCAAAAAGCGCTTGAAAAAGATCCTGGCGAGACTTTCCTTATCGAAGGTCATACCGATGCTGTCGGCTCGGATCGCTCCAACTTGGTTTTGTCCGATCAGAGAGCGGAATCTGTCGCGATTTTACTCAGCGACGTTTACGATGTGCCAGCGGAAAATCTTGTCACTCAAGGATATGGCGAGCGCTACCTAAAAATCAAAACGCAAGCGGCCGAACAGGAAAACCGTCGTGTCACGATCCGGCGAATTACGCCTTTGGTCCGTCCAGTTGCACAACGTTGATGCATCACTAAGAAATTCGGCGTCAAATGGCGCCGAATTGCTAACTAATCAAGCTGGCACGTTTATAGCGCCTATTTGACTTTCTGCACGGCACGTATAGGAGAAAACACTTTTGATTGCCCCCGTATGAAAGGTTTTGGCTCAGCATCTGATAGACATTCCACCACCGCATCCGACATCGTTCGAACGACGAAATCTGCCTGTGTCTCTTCCTGTATCGGTTTCAGATCAAATTCTTTGTCCGCTCCCCAAAGAGCAAGCCCTATGCGGGCACTCTTATGTAATCGTTTAAGACGGCGAACCGAAAACCGGGCTTTGCGTGCGGATTCAACATTGAGAAAATTCACGACAATCGCGGTTGTATTATCCAGTTGTAAAGCAGCGAGACTTGCCGGCTGTAACGCAGAATGAGCAAGAGCCATGGTTTCTGCACCCTGAACATCAAGCACCTGCGCCAACATCGCGGCAGCAACATCGTCAAGCACTCCCCGACCGCCAAAACACAGCACATATTTACCTCCGCCATTGGGGAGTTCCAGCGCGGCCTCCCCTTTCTCTGCATCTGGCGCTTCGACAGAAACCTGCTCGTCGCTATCCTCTTCCTCATTAGCAATCTGCTCTAAATTGGCCACCAATAGCCGTGCGCTATCTGCCACTTGCTTTAATTGCGGGTCGGACAGTGCGCCCCGGATGCGATCTTGCTCGCCCAACAATAATGCCGGAATTGCAACCGAGCCGTAATATTCTGCCAGATATTTTTCTTCTAAAATTTCCTCCGCATTATCGGTGGCCTCGTCGGGATCGCCTGATAAGAGCCTCTGATATAGACGTTCTTTTGGATCAAGTACCGGTTCGGAACCAAAGAGAATTTCCAGAAATTCAAACTGAGGCACGTGCCGTCCCAGTACAACCAGGCAAACGGTTAGCGGTGTCGACAAAACCAGCCCGACCGGTCCCCATAACCACGTCCAGAAAATTGCTGATACAATAATTGCTAAGGGCGAAAGCCCGGTGCGGGTCCCATAAAGCCAAGGTTCAATCACATTATTGCTAATAAGTTCGATGATCAAAATCAGCGCGATCGTCCAGAGCAGCAGTTCCCACCCAGGAGCCACGGCAAAGGCCAAAAATATCGGAAAGATTGCTGCTATGACTGGTCCAATATAGGGCACAAAGCGCAAAACCACCGCGAGCATTCCCCATAAAACTGCATTGGGTATGCCTAAAAACCAAAGCCCTAATCCGAGCGGTACCCCGTAGGTGACATTGACCAGCAACTGCGTGAGTAAATATCGTGCAACCCGGCTTCCTGCCTCTTGGAGCGCTTCTGTGGTGCGGTGTAAATCACCATAGCCGACAAGTCGGATAAAGCGATCGCGAAGCTCCTCCCGTTCCAAAAGCATGAACACCACCACAACGACCACCAGTCCCATAGTCGCAAGTGGGCCAATCAACTGCCCAACAATATTTTCCAATGTTTCAATGGAATCTCGCGGCGAAAATATCTCAACCAGAACAGGTTCGGGTTTGGGCTCCTCAGTGGGGGCTGCCAGCGGTTCGATTTCCTGTCGGTTAAGCTCGGTTCCCACCCGTTCAGCAAATTGGTTTATGCGTTCCAGCAGAGTGTTTTCTGATCCTGCTACTTTCAAAGTTCTGATTTTCTCAATGATATTATATTGATAAATCGTAATATTCTGCGCCACCTCCGACACTTGATAGGCGACGATCATACTGAACACCCCAATCAGTACGAACCCTCCAGCAACGCTGGTGATCACCGCAAGCACCCGGGGAAAGCCAGCCCTCCGCAACATTGAGACGATGGGTGCAAGCGTGAATGTTAGCAGCACCGCAATTGCCAAGGGCAAAAGCACTTCTTTCGCAAAATAGAGGATGGCCACCACAACGACCACACCTGCAAGCGTTGGCAAACGCAGCGACGCCAGTGCCATTGGCGGAGGAGTGGCAGAAGCACGCTCTTTCAAGCGATCCATGAAGCCTCGCTTTCCGCAAGTTTACGCCGGTTCTTCTAAAGAACTTGGCGACCCTATAATTTCCTAGCAATTTAATAGATAGGCGCAGCGGAGCGTTTAACGAGAGCGAAATGATTGCAATCGAAAATAACTTCAATCAAAGCCTTGAGAGGATGCGACTTTGAATTAGCCGATAGAGGCAGATCTCCGCTTAAGCCATTTACGCCAAATGTGAATTTCGCTTTTTCGACGCAAACGGCGGACGCGATGAGAATCATGAGACAAAATGATCAGACCGACCGGGATCATCCAGAATCCGAGCACGGGAAGAAACCCCAACGAACCTCCGGCAACAAATGCACCGCCCAGAGCCCTACGCATGATGACTGACTGTGGCAAAGGGATTCGTTTCCCGAGAATCACTATGGCGCGCTTTTTAGGATAATGAGCAGATTCGTCGTTCACTTGAGCGTTCTTTCGCACTTTGGCATCGTTTTCACGGTGAAATATAACAAATAATATGGGGTTTCTCGACCATAATGCAAAAAGGTTTGAAAAAAACCATTTAGGGCTTTGCAAAAGTGAAACCCTTTTGCTATACGCCATCTCGCTGACGCATTGAGCAACTGTTCCCCGGTAGCTCAGCGGTAGAGCAACCGGCTGTTAACCGGTTGGTCGCTGGTTCGAATCCGGCCCGGGGAGCCACTATACTTGCTTTAATTATTGATTCTATTTCGTTTTCTTCGAGTAGAGTTTTTCTTCCCTCTCTTCTTCCCTACTTTCAGAACAGTACATCCGGATTCGGAAATCTAATTTCCCGCTGCCTCAGCAAGCAGGGCATCTGTTTTATCCTCGTGTTTTGGTCCACCGCGTGTCCACCGCGTGCAGCGCAGCCCTCAGGATCAGGGCCAGAGCCCGACGCATCGGATGTATAAAACAGGCAAGCCGTGGCAATCCCGTCCCGGAATATTTGATAGAAGATGACAAGCCCATCAAAACAAGCTATTGATAGATAAAGCGATTTCTATCGTTCGCCTGTTCATATCGTTCCTCGCCGTCGGACAAAATGTGCATGAATGAAAAACGGAACCCGCCGGTTTCCAAGCCGCAAAATCCAGCCAAACCGTTCCTCGAAAACGAACGACCCACGCTGAAGACAATCGCATTCATGACTGGCCTGGGCGTAACCACCGTTTCCCGCGCCTTAAAGGATGCCCCTGAAATTGGCCTCGAAACCCGCAAACGCGTGCAATTGATCGCGAGGCAGATCGGGTATCGCCCCAATCGTGCAGGTGTACGCCTTCGTACCGGTAAAACAAACGTCATTGCGCTAGTCCTTGATACGCAAGATGAGATCATGGGGTTTACCAGCCAGGTCATTCATGGTGTTGCAGATATACTGGCCGAAACGCAGTACCACCTCATTCTAACGCCCTATTTTCATCCACGGGCACCGATCGAGCCGATCCGCTATATCGTCGAGACAGGTTCAGCCGACGGAATAATATTCTCACGCACAGAACCGGACGATCAACGTGTCCATTATCTGACCGAACATGATTTTCCGTTCGCCACCCACGGGCGCACCGATACGGGCATCGAACATCCTTATCATGACTTTGATAATTTCACTTTTGCCCTGGAGATGGTCGGCAAACTATCGACGCTCGGGCGAAAGCGGCTTGCCCTGCTAACCCCGCCAGCGCACCTCACCTATTACCGGCATATGGTGGGCGGATTTTATGAGGGGCTGCGTATCTTTCATTGCAGTGGATCACCACTTGAAGGGGTGGATCTCGATACGTCCCTTGAGGACTTGCGGCTACATGTTGCTGAACTGATGAGAAGAGCAGATCGGCCGGATGGCATCATCTGTTCCGGCAGTGCCGCTGCATTAGCAATCGTTGCAGGTATCGAAGATGCGGGAATGAACATTGGCAATGAAGTTGACGTAGCAGCCAAACAGTCCACTAAGATTTTGCACTGGTTTCGTCCGGGCCTGATTGTTGTCGAGGAAAGTTTCAAGCTCGCCGGCCAACAACTTGGTAAAGCCATTCTGGGCCGGATCAACGGTAAAGACATTAAGTCCCTGCAGACAATAGGCTAAATGAGAGGAGGCCACCCCAACCCCACAGGATCGGGATAGCCTCCAATCGCTTGGGAAGAGCGATGCAAAATCAGTTTGCCGCCCGTTTCCTTCTGTTTTCTTCCGGCTGAAGCAAGGCTTCTGCGGCAGTGATATCGAGCGCTTGCGGACGCGTGCACCGGGTTTCAATGTCGATGAAACGCTTTTCTTCACCTGATCTCAGAATAGCCAGCATGACCTCGACCCCATGCAAAGCGCGTTCCAGCGAGCAACGCATGTCGCGACCATCTAGGATGGCCGCTGCCATATCGGCCAGTCCTGCCGCTCTATAGTTAGCCATCATGCCTTGCGAATGCTGTTCATTGGCAATTGCAAAGGGATGCTCCCAGTTCTCGACAGGCTCGGCTGAGCAACCCGGCTTCGCTATCTGGACTTCTCCGCCAAAAAAATTCGGGTCCGGCAGATAGAGCGATCCATCGGTGCCATAGAGTTCCATATTCGCATGACGGTGCGCCCACACATCCCAACTCGCTGAAAGCGTTATTGTCGCGCCTTGCTCGAATTCCAGCAGAGCGTGGATGGTCGTTGGCGTCTCGACGACGATGGTTTCGCCTCGGCGCGGCTCCGAACTGATCGTCCGCGTCGGTGTCGCCATAGAAGTCAAAGCCGCGACGCGCTTCACAGGTCCGATAAGATTGATGAGATTTGCAATGTAATAAGGCCCCAGATCAAGTATGGGACCGCCACCATGCTTGAAGAAAAAGTCCGGATTCGGATGCCAATGCTCCATACCATGGCTCATGACGTGGCATGTGCCAGAAGTGATGCGGCCGACATTCCCACTATCGATTTCGCGCCGCGCCAACTGGTGCGCGCCGCCCAGAAATGTGTCGGGAGCGCACCCCACTTTGAGACCCCGTCCATCGGCAAGTGCTTTCAGTTCCAGCCCCTGCTCCACTGAAAGAACCAGCGGCTTTTCCGAATAAGCATGTTTGCCTGCTGCGAGGATCTGCTTGGTTACGGCATAATGGGCATCTGGAATCGTCAGATTGACGACGATGTCGATATCGCCATTCTGAAGCAATTCCTCAATCGTCTGTGCCTTTACGCCGAACTCTTCTGCGCGCGCTTTTGCTGCCGCCAAATTGATATCTGCGCAGGCCCTCATTTCGATGTTTCGAAACATGGGCGACAGCCGCAAATATGCAGCCGATATATTACCGCAGCCGATAATTCCGACACCAAGTGTCTTGGTCATTTCTTTCTCCAGCTTAGAAAGTTCTTACGGTTTCGATGGAACGGCTCGCAAACCGGGTATCATCCGACGGGTTATCGTGTTCCATGACGAAATAGCGGACAGGCGTCTTGCGCAAAGCCGTAAATAAGGCAGCCCAGTCGACGGTCCCGTGACCAACATCTTCCCAACCGTCTTCATCGGCTTTTTCACCGTTCGCCGCGATGTCTTTGACATGAACTGCCAGTATCCGGTCGCCATAACGCTCAATCCATTTAAGCGGGTCGGCTCCGCCTTTGATGATCCAAGCAATATCAGCCTCCCAGGCCAGATCAGGCGAGGCATTGAGGATGTGTTCTTGCGGCACGGAACCGTCAGCCAAAGGCACGAACTCAAAATCATGGTTGTGCCAGCCAAACGCATAGCCTTCCTTGCGATAAGGCTCACCAGCTGCGACCAGGCGTTTACCGAATTCCTGCCAGCCAGCGACACTATCCGGACGGCGATCCGCATCAAGATAAGGACAGAAGATCGCCTTCATATCGGCAACCTTAGCAATCTCCAGAACGCGGCTCACTTCATTTTCCAGCATATCCAGTCCAAAGTGGCCTGTAGGCATGGAAAGCCCCAAAGCGTCGAGAGCTTTCTTTAATCGAACGGGATCACCATAAATCCCCCCGTAACCTTCGACGCGACGGTAGCCCAGGTCGCGCAACATTGTGAGTGTGCGCTCCAACGGCTGAAAATTGCGGGAGCTGTAAAGCTGATAGGAATATCCGTTCATGTCCTCATCCTTTGAACTCGTTCCAAATTGCGTTGGTTTTCTGAGCAAAATGCGTCCGTGCGGATCGACGCGGCGTCCGATCCGTCAACAAAATCCAATGGTCGCCTCTTGCTGAAGGTGGTTAAGGGGAGCGCTGCTCTTTGTTCATTTAGAGCCTCTCCTCCGTTTGAGCATCGAAAAGTGACAGGGTATCGGGCTTGAAACCGATCTTGACCTTTTCTCCTGCCCGATAATGTTTTCCGGCTTCCACGCGCGCGGAAAGCGGATCCCCGTTGAGCCGAAGCCAGACCAGACTATCGGCGCCCATCGGTTCGACCAGATCGACTGTCGCTTCGAAACCATCCTCGACCTCGAGCCTGACATGCTCCGGGCGAACGCCGAGCGTTGCCTTCTGACCCGGCTGTAGCGCGCCGTCATACCCGTCCAACCCGACAGCAGCCTGTCCGATGTGGAATACAGACCTTCCTTCTGCGACAGCAATTTCACCGGAGAAGAAATTCATCGATGGCGAGCCAAGGAAGCCCGCGACAAACCGGTTTTTCGGGCGGTTGTAGATTGTCAGCGGATCGGCCAGTTGTTGAACCACGCCGCCTTTCATCACGGCAATGCGATCCGCCAGCGTCAGCGCTTCAATCTGGTCGTGGGTAACGTAGATCATCGTGTTACCGAGTTTCTGATGAAGGCGTTTGATCTCAACGCGCAGCTCGGAGCGCAATTTTGCATCGAGATTGGAAAGCGGTTCATCGAACAGAAACACATCGACGTCGCGCACCAATGCACGACCAATCGCAACACGCTGACGCTGACCACCAGACAATGCCGAGGGTTTGCGTTGCAGCAAGGGTTCGATCTGAAGAATTTCGGCAGCGCGCTTGATGCGTTTGTCGATCTCCCCCTTCGGCAGACCGGCTACGCGCAATCCGAAAGAAAGGTTTTTTTCAACCGTCATTTGCGGGTAAAGCGCATAGGATTGAAACACCATGCCAATGCCTCGGTCCTTTGGCTCATCCCAAGTGACATTTCGGCCTTTGATGAAGATGCTGCCTTCGGAAATATCGAGAAGACCAGCCACGCAATTGAGCAGCGTGGACTTTCCGCAGCCAGACGGCCCAAGAAGCACGAGAAACTCGCCTTCCTGGATTTCCAAATTGAGATTTTGCAGCACACTGACCGAACCGAAGCCGAGCGACAGGTCCTGGACGGAAACGCTTGAATTCATGAAACTCATCCTTTCACTGCGCCAGCGGCAATACCGCGAACGAAATAACGGCCAGAGAGGAAGTAAACGAGCAGCGGCACGGCACCGGTCAGGATCGTGGCTGCCATATTGACGTTGTATTCCTTCACGCCCTGCATGGAATTGACGATATTGTTTAACTGCACAGTCATCGGAAAATTCTGCGTTCCGGCGAACACCACACCGAACAGAAAGTCGTTCCAGATGGCGGTTACCTGCAAAATTATCGCAACAACGAAAATCGGCAGTGACATGGGCAGCATGATCTGAAAGAAAATTCGCCAGAAGCCTGCCCCGTCCACATGCGCAGCCTTGAACAATTCCGGCGGCAGACCAGCGAAATAATTCCGAAACAGCAGCGTCAGGATCGGCATCCCAAAAATTGTATGGATAAAGACAACACCGCCCAGCGTGCCGAAAATTCCCAGCTCGCGTGTGATAATAACAAGCGGATAGAGCATAACCTGATACGGAATGAACGCGCCGAACAGCAGCGCCGCGAAGAAGATTTCCGACCCCTTGAACTTCCAGTTTGCCAGCGCATAGCCATTCACCGATGCGATCGCGATGGAAACGATCACGCTTGGCACGGTGATCTTGATGGAATTCCAGAAACCTGCGCTGATCCCTTCACAATAAAGGCCGGTGCAAGCCTGGCTCCATGCCTTGACCCACGGTTCGAACGTGATTTCGACCGGCGGTGCAAAGATGTTACCGAGCCGGATTTCAGGCATGCCTTTCAAAGATGTGACAACCATCACATAAAGTGGCAGCAGGTAATAGACGGCAGAAACAAACAGCACGCTGTAGAGCATGATGGTTGCTGGCGCAAAGCGCCGTTTCGGCTTGCGCCCCCAGGGCTGGGAAACCGCCTGCGCTGCAGGACGCGTCTGGTCAGTTACAGCTCCGGTTCCGGCTGGTGTCCTTGCCTTCAGAACAGCTTCCGTCATCGCGTTTTTCTCCGGCTATGCTCAAGCATCATCCACGGAACGAGGATGATCAGAACTGTGGTCAACATGACCGTAGATGCGGCAAGCCCCTGTCCCAGATTGGCCCAACCGAACATAAAGTCGTAGACGTATTTTGCGGGCACATCCGATGCGATCCCGGGTCCGCCATTGGTCATGGCGACAACCAGATCGTAGAGTTTGACAATGCCCGTCGCGATCAAAACGATGGTCGTCACCAGCACGGGACGCATCATCGGCAGGATGATAAACAAATAGGTTTTCCATTTTGGAATGCCGTCAACTCGCGCGGCCTTCCAAATTTCCTCATCGATACTGCGCAGACCCGCCAGCATCAGCACCATGACGAGCCCCGTCATCTGCCAAAGCCCGGCAATAACAATCGCATAAATGACGTAGGTCCGGCTCGCCAGGATCGCCATATGGAAATTTTCAAAGCCTATATCGCGAACTACTTTCTCCAGCCCGAGTTGGGGATTGAATATCCACTGCCAGACAAGGCCCGTCACGATAAATGACAGGGCATAAGGATAGAGAAAGATTGTGCGGAACGTATTTTCGAAGCGAATCTTCTGATCCATCAATGCCGCAAGAATAAAGCCCGTCACGAGCGAAAATGTCATGCACAAGACACCATAGATCGCCAGATTACGGACCGACACATGCCAGCGGGTAGCAGTGAACAGGCGCGTATATTGATCGAAGCCGACAAAGTTCAACATCGGTAGCGATTTGGAAGACGTGAAAGAATAAAGGACTGTCCAAAGCGTGCAGCCAATGAAGACCACAAGAACCGTCGCTATCATAGGAAGGGCTGCAACCTTCGCATTTAAATTGCGAAATATTCCCGGCGGTTTTCGATAATTGCCCTCTTCGATGACGGCCATGATATTCCTCCCTACCTCGGTTTTCGGGGTCCTGTACCACCATCCTCATCGACAGCACAGGACCAGACCGAGATTATTCTGCCTGCTCGATAATCTCCGCAAAGCGCTCCTGAATGTCATCAACGCTCATATCGGGATTGGAGAAAAACTCAGCCGTTAGATTTTCGATCTGTCCTTGCGTGTCCGGTGCGCGCAATTGATCCACAGATGGAACGATGTTATCCGGATTCTTCAAAATCTCGACGCCCGCACGCATGCAGCTTGAGGCTGCATCAAGGTCGATATCGCCACGGATCGGCAGAGAACCCTTAGCAAGATTGAACGCGACCTGCGTATCCTTGGAAACAAGCATGCTGGCCAGCTTTAGCTGCGCTTTCGTAACTTCCGGGTCCTTGTTCTTGGGGAAGTAGATCGCGTCGCCGCCAGTATCCAGATATGGATGGCCACCGAGTCCCGGCAAGCAATCATAATCCTTGCCTGCAACCTTTCCGGCTGTACCAAACTCGCCCTGCGCCCAGTCTCCCATGATCTGTGCTCCTGCGCGCCCGGTCATCACCATATTAGTTGCCTCGTTCCATGAGCGGCCAACATAACCATTATCGGCTAATGCGCGTGCTTGCGCCAGCGCTTCAAATACCTTCTTCATTTCAGGACCCCGAGCCAAATCGGCATCCTTGTCCCCGTTGACCTTCAAATAAAGGTCCTTGCCGCCAATCGCGATCGTGAGGACGGTCAGTACGCCGGTCACCTGCCAACCATCACCGGTTGCGAGAGGAACGATATTCTTTTCCCTCAGCTTGGGAGCCGCAGCGACAAGATCATTCCAGTTCTTGGGCGGTTCTGTTCCGGCATCACGAAATGCTTGGGGATTAACCCACATCCATTCCCAGGAATGAATATTCAGCGGAACACAATAAAGGCGTCCTTCATAGGTGCAGGATTCCAGGAGGCTCTTAGGGCGAATGAAATCGGCCCAACCCTCCTTTTCAGCGAGCTCGGTTAGGTCCATCATCAGGCCGCCCTGCACCAGCTCTTCAGCCTGCCGCCCATGATTAAGCTGCGTCGCCCCCATCGGATTGCCGCCCAGAATTCGGCTGATAATGATCGGGCGTGCGGTAGAGCCGCTGCCGGCAATCGCTCCATCGACCCATTTGTCGTCACCAGCTGCATCGAATTTTTCAGCAAGAACCTTGACCGCCGCAGCTTCACCGCCGGATGTCCACCAATGGGTGACTTCAAGATCGACCGCCGAGGCCGAACTTGCCATTGTCAACGCCGTCATAGCCAGACAAACGGATGCGGTGAGCGACTTTGCTCTTTGAAGCAACATTCCATCCCCTCCCAAATTCTGAAACGTTACAGGTATCATATTCAAAAAGGCCTCACTTGCAACCCTTCTTATCAATATCTTCAGGGACTCCACATTTGCAAGAAATTAAGTTATTGTTTTAGCTATATTTTTCTGCGAAATTTTTTTCTATAGAAAAGCATTCTAATATATGCAGTTTGGGAGAAAACGGCTCTAAAAGCGGTAAAAACCAGAGAATCTGTAACGTTACAGTTGCGAAAAATTCCAGCAGAAAAAGGCGCCCATTTGGACGCCTTCCTTTACTTTTCCAAACAGAATTGGATCACGCAGCCATGCCCGTCAAGCGGTTCGGATCGAGAATAAAATTTTTGGCAACGCCCTGATCAAAGCTTTCCTAGCCCTTTGCCGCATCTTCAAGCGATATCGCCTGAGCACTGGCAATATCGCCACGTTGAAACGCCACGAAAACTAGCCTGCATCAGCTGGCTGATTATACTTCAACACGGACGTCTGACCGTATGGAACGACCGCGCTCTGGCCCAACCCAGCCGAAGGCAGGGACAGGCTGCCTTGCTTTGCGGCATTATCAATGGGACCGGAACTTCAGTGATATAGAGCCCCTGGAATAGCGATAGCTCCAGCTGGGCGAGTGATCTCAATCATCTGGTTAGCACAATTGCGAATTGCTCACCCCCGCTGCGGACCCGCGCTTCGAAACCAACGGCGTCGATAGCACTATCGACTTCGTTACTGCCTGTGACCTCTGCAATCGCCTCCGCCGTTGTCGCGCCTCAACCAGTCTTACGGAATGTAGGGGCTAATACCCATTTCGCGTCTCTTCCCGCCGATTGTGTAATTGAGAATCCAATACCGCTTGGCACTTTTTGTGGCGGGTCAAAGGCGCCGCTCTCACGCAATTCTTCCGTCTTACTTGACTCGATCCTTTTCACGGTGAGGACGTTTGTGGTGTGAATCCCGGATTAACTTTCCCCGCTTTTCCCCGCTACTGGCTTCTTACTATAAAAGAGCCTAAAAGACACTAGGCCGTGTGGACGAATTGACTCAGGTATTGGCCTGAGGATTCCACGAAGGAATCCAGTGTGATTCATGGATTGCCGACTGATTCTGGAGGTCGGCATGTCCACGAAGATGACGG
>NZ_QLMK01000010.1 GCF_003259955.1 Falsochrobactrum ovis | reverse complement strand
TGCGGTTAACGAAGATGATCCCGCTCAGAACGCGCCGATCATCAACGCGCTGGCGACCATGGCTCTTGGGGAAATAAGGACGAAGACGAGCCATTGGCTCGTCCGTCAGCCAAAATAAATTGCTCATGATTCAGGCTCCTGCACTGCCCTCTGAATCATAGACATCACGTCAAATCAATGGGTCCTGAACCTAACCAGAAACCCATACGGATTGCATAATCTAGGTTATGGAACATTACGGCGCGTAGCGAGCGACTGTTCTCAGCTTTTACAATCGTCTATCCGGAATATGCTGAGAACCGTCGGCAGGCTCAACGGTTCACGGTTATGTAAGAAATCTCCATTGTGGACGGATATTCTATACTATTTATTGCGTGCTTAGCGTACGCGATAATTGAATGTTGCCATGGGCAAAATGGTGGCTAGTGAAGATTCTTCGGTTCAAACCTTGATTGGAGCACTGTTCATAAAATTCACAGTGTCATCAAAGTTGCGAATACCTGCGTCAGAGCCAAGACCGGTTGCAACCAAAGCAGCGCAGGCCTGAGCAAAACTTAAAGCGGTTTTGACATCCATTTTGTGATGCAGAGCGGTGATAAAGCCTGAATCGAATGCATCCCCACACCCGGTAGTGTCAACAACATCAATTTCATATGCTGGCTGACGGATGACTTCGCCCGATGCAGACATATAACAAACACCGTCACCACCCAGCGTAAAAAGACAATTCTTGACGCCGCGCTCTAGGAAAAACCGTCCTGTTGCTTCAACAGTCTCGGCCCCGCTGATTTGGCGCCCCTCTTCGATGGAGGGCATGAAATAATCAATATAAGGAAACAGCGGTTCAATCAGTCCTAGAGTCCGATCGTTTGCCCCAAGCAGATCAAACGTAGTGATACGACCGCGCGCTTTGGCTTCTGCCAGCAATTTACGGCTCGGCTCTCCATCAAGTTTTGCCAAAAGTCCCGTACCACCAAGATGAATAATGGGAGCCGCTAAAACCTTGTCATAATCTTGCTCAGTGACTTCAAAATGATCAGACGCACCGCGCGCATGCAATGCGGGACGATCGCCATTGCGACGAATGTTCAAAATAGTCGCTGATGTTGGCACACCACTCAAACGCTGAATCTGTGCGGTATCAACACCAAAACGCTGTAACGTAGAAATTACAAAATCCGCTTTCTCGTCATCGCCGACCGCGCCGACAGCCAGGCAATTAAGCCCAAGCTTTGCGAGATTTACGACCGTGCCGCCTGCTGTTCCGGCAACGGTCAATCTTATCTCTTCAATAAATTCGACATTGCCGCCTTCAGGAATAGCGTCCACTGGCCGCCCCAAAACATCGAGAATGTAAAGTCCGATAACGGAAACATGGTGAACCATAGAACCCCTCCCCCAATTGTATGTAGATTGCTGGTTTAGCTTCTGTTTCTAAGCGCAAATATGGTGCCCGCGAGCAGAATGAAGATGCCGATAATGGCAAGTTGTAGCGTGCTTGGAATACCAACAAAAATCAGCACATTGCTAACAAGCGTAATTAGGAGGACTCCGAGAAGAGTGCCTATGACTGAGCCCGAACCACCGGTAATTCGCGCTCCGCCAAGCACGACCGCTGCAATGATTTCAAGCTCCATTCCAGCCAGATCAAACGGATTGGCCAGGCGATTGCTTGAGACATGGACGACCCCTGCAATACCAGCCAAAAGACCGGCATAAGCAAAGACGAAAATCCGGACCTTAAATAGATTGATACCGAGACGCTCAGCGATCGACGGATTTCCTCCCATTGCGAAAATCGCACGTCCCATCAGGGTACGTTCTAGAATAAACCAGGTCACGAAGGCGGCGACCGCCAGCACCAGCACAGTTGCTGGCAATACGGAAACCACCCCATTGGCTGCATGGTGGGTAAACAGCGATGCCTTGCCGAAAGCATCCATAGCTGACGGAATATTCATAAACAAAGCAGTTCCGACAAAGGTCAACAAAAAGCTTCTTATGACATATTGCGTTCCAATGGTGACGATGAGTGAAGGAGCCTGAAGCTTATGAACAAGCAGGCCGTTCAACGCGCCAAAACATGCGCCGCCCATTGCAGCGAGCAAGAGAATGACTGCGATCGGCATTTCCGGAAACCAGTTGGTTACCAGCATGGTAAGCGCGTACATTACAAAGGCCGCAATTGCCGTAAACGATACGTCGATGCCCCCTGAAGCCAGCACCACCAGCACACCCATGGCGAATAGACCACGCACAACCGATGCACGTAAAATATCCACCAGATTGCTCATCTGCAAAAAATCAGGATTTGCTGCTAGTACAACCAAGCATGTAATCACTACCAGTAGCAGCGTGAACAGCTCCGGTCTTGTTCCCATCAAGTCCCATGCCCGGTGCAAGATGCCGGGTCTTTGGCTAGTGGCTCTTTCGGATGAAGTCATATCCGTCATTGCGCGATCTCCTTTGCAGTGCTGGCCATGGACGCATAGATCGCGTCTTCCGTCAGTCCATCGGCCAAATGTTCAGCAACTATCTGCCCCTGCCGCATAACCAGAATCCTGTCGCAATTCTGCAAAAGCTCAGGCAGGTCATCGCTGATTATGATCACACCCATTCCTTGATCTGCTAACCGCTGTATGATGCGGAAAATCGTATCTTTTGAACCAACATCCACCCCAACGGTTGGGCCATGCAGAATAAGCAATTGCGGATTGATCGTGAGCCAGCGACCAATCAAAACCCGCTGCTGATTTCCGCCAGAAAGTGATTGCACTGGCACTGAAACGTCGGGTGCTACGATCTGTAAATCAGAGACAGTATTTTCAGCGACTTTTCTTGCTTTGCCAGAATTGATTATGCCCAACGCATTGCGTAACCGGTTGAGGATAGGCAGGGTAATATTGTCCTGAATAGGCTTTTCAAGAAAAAGACCTTCAGTCAAACGGTCTTCCGGTACATAGCCGATACCATAGTTGATGCTATCAGCCGCAGATTGCGGGGTAATTATCTTACCGTTGAGCTTTATATGGCCAGAAATCGCTGGCACAACACCAGCGAGGGCCAGTGCTAACTCATTGCGTCCGGAATCCAGCAAACCCGTAATTCCTAGTATTTCGCCTTTTCTTAAATCCAGTGAAACAGATTGGAAGTTTTGTTCATCGCTGAGCTGATCCACCTCAAGTAGCAGCGGCCCGAGCTTGGGATCGGTGCGATAACGGGTTTCACTGATCTCCCGACCGGTCATCCAATGTGTGAGTTCTGCTTTTGAATGGGTGGCGACATCGAGTTCTGCGACTTTCAATCCATCGCGCATGATGATGGCGCGACCACCCAATGACTTACACTCGTCAAGCTTGTGTGTTACAAAGAGGACTGCGACGCCCTTACGCAGTAACCTTTCTACAACCTGCAAAAGATTGATGACTTCCTGCCGGGTCAGCGAGGTGGTTGGCTCGTCCATAATGACCAAACGCGCGTCCGAGGCGATAGCGCGTGCAATGGCAATCAACTGGCGTGTAGCAAGGGGTAAAGTATCAGTTCGGCGCTTTAGAAAAGCGTCGTCGGTGGGCAAGTGTACTTCAGCTAAAGCACGCCGTGCTGTTTCCTGCAATCCAGCTAGATTCAGCTTGCGTGATAGTTTGCCTGAAGATTCAACGAGTTGTTCTGTAAGCGCTACATTTTCGGCCACAGACAAGTTTGGCAGCAGCGATAGATCCTGATAAACAGTTTCAATTCCTGCGCGTAAGGAACCGATAGCACCTATATCACCGGCGCGGGGACCAGTGGGCACCCCGTCGATTAAGATCTGCCCCTCATCCGCTAATTGTGCACCGGAAAGAATTTTGATCAATGTGCTTTTGCCACAGCCGTTTTCACCCATCAAATGGTAAATTTGGCCTGCTTCAATAACAAAGCTGATTTCTTTGAGAGCCTTAACGCCTCCAAAGGATTTCTTGACATTTCGAATTTCAAGAAATGGCTGTGCAGAAGTGATTGGTGAAGCTGTAGCGTGCATAGGGAATTCCTGAGACCGTCAGAGTATATCGTGGCGCATCGTCTGAAGTTATGGACTTTCCAATTGATGCAGCGGCCTCAGGGCTATCTTAAGAGAAAGCCTTGAGGCAGTTTCAACTCGGACGTTTATTAGAATGGATAATCTTTATAGTTGGATTTATCCACGTCGACCCATGCTTGGCCCTGAATGATAACGCCTTTGCCGGGACCCTTAATTACGGTCATTTTCTCATAGCCGGGGACACCAAGATCCATTCCATCTGTGATTTCCTCACCCTTCAAAACCATGTCTGCGACTTTGTTCATCACATAACCGGCGTCTTTGGGGTCCCAGAAGAAGATCTGATCAACAGCACCGGTTTCGAGATAGGGGCCGGTGTCTTTTGGCAGTCCGAGGCCAACAACGCAGGTCTTGTCCTGAAGCCCTGCTTCATCAACAGCGCGTCCGATCCCGATTACATCGATTGCCGATGAGCCCTGAAAGCCTTTGATGTCGGGATATTTGCGCAGAATTTCTTTGGCCTTTTCATAGGCCCTGTTGGCGTCATTGAAGGATTCATTCTTCTCTGCAACCAATTCCATTTCTGGATATTGCTTTGCATTTTCAGCACCTGCTTCAACCCATTGATTATGAGTCAAACTTCCGAGCGAACCTACAAAACTGGTCCACTTGCCAGATTTGCCCATGCAGTTGGCAAGCGCTTCGTTCATACGCTCTCCGAATGCCCGGTTGTCAAACGCCTCAATGTCAACATCGACATTGGTCAGGCTATCACCTTCATGGGCGATGACTTTAATGCCGCGCTGGGATGCACGACGGAGCACTCCTTCTAGCGCAGATGGATCCATCGGCACAACTGCAATCGCGGAGACGTTTTTGGCAACAAGGTCTTCGATAATCCGTGCCTGCTGCGCAGCATCAGCTCTCGCCGGCCCAACCTGATTGGTGCTGACATGGCTATTGTCTTCACCATAGGCATCGACGCCTTCATTCATGCGGGTAAACCAGTTTTCGCCGGTAACCTTCACGACCGTTGTTATTGTCGGTTTTTCCTGCGCGATAGCAGATCCGGCCATCATCGCACCAGCAAGCATGGTGCAAGCCATAAATTTAGTGATTATACGCATGTTTCTCCCTCCGATGATAAAACTAAGCTGATATTTGGCTTCACCCAACTCCTCCACTGGCTTACTGAGATCGGCTTATCGTCTTAAACGGAGCCAATATCCAAGATCGACACGCGCCGATGCCAGCAGCACCAGCAGCAACACGCCCCATGCGAGATCACGGAAGAAGTTGGAAATATCCATAAAATTGAACAGACTCGAGAGAATCTGAAGCGCAGTGGCAGCAAGCAGCACACAGAGGACTTTTCCATAACCCCCTTCCGGCTTTACCCCTCCCAAAACTGCAATCAGAATGGCGATCAGTACATAAGAGCCGCCATAATCCCATTTCACCGATGAATTGCGGGCAGCGATAATAATCCCCGCTATCGATGCCAGAACTCCACAGATGGTGTAGGTGATAAGCAGCATGCGGGTTTCATTAATGCCGCCATATCGTGCCGCTTTGGAATTGCTGCCAAGCAACATAAGTTTGACGCCAAAGGGCGTATATTTCAGCACAAAGCCAAGCAAAGCTGCGATCGCAAGAAACAGAGCAAAACACATAGGAATGCTCAAGATTGGCATATTGCCA
Source organism: Falsochrobactrum ovis (assembly GCF_003259955.1). Lineage (GTDB taxonomy): Bacteria > Pseudomonadota > Alphaproteobacteria > Rhizobiales > Rhizobiaceae > Brucella > Brucella ovis_A. The sequence goes on along the minus strand of NZ_QLMK01000010.1, from coordinate 90,662 downwards.
AAATTATCCAGCGGCTCGATATATCCTAGGGTGATCGCCGATCCATTGGTGAGAAATACCGCAAAACCTGTGAAAACCAGCTGAGTGCCAAGCGTTGCAATCAATGGGGTGAGCCTGGCATAGGCAATCATGACGCCATTAATTAAACCGCCAACAAGTCCCACACATAATGCCAAACCAGCAAATACCCAGGAGAACAGCAAGGGGGCCTCATCGACCGGAATGATTTGCCGAGCCAGTAGGAAAGCGACGATTCCTGCTAGATTGGCAAGAGCGATTCCAGAAAGATCAATACCGCCATTGCCTGAAATCATGGCCAGTGCGACACCGAGTGCCAGCAGTCCGAGCTCTGGAACTTGAGCAGCCATCGATTGAAGATTGTAGCTGTCCATAAAGTGCGCACCTGCAAAAGTTGCACCTGCCGCAAGCACCGCAATATTGATCAGCAGCAGAAAAAGCGTCTGCCTGTCCAAACTTATCGATGGCACTTTATATCCTCCAGATATCAAGGGCTCCCCACCCTCTGAACTGCTTTAAGCCGTCCTTGCCAATGTCATGTCGGGATCTCCATTCCCCGTGATGCCGCCTCCAGCCAATGCCCGTTGCGATTGCCATTTAGAATGGCTTTTCGAAACGACTGTCCGGAATTGGGCATGTGATTATATCGTTATAATCCACATTTTGACATTTGTTAAATACTATCCGACTATTTTCAGAAAAAGCAAATGTAAAAACCTCACCTGAGCAGAAAACGGCCTTTAGTCCGCCTCTCGTCGGATTCCGTTAAAGAAAATATGTCAAGGAAATGCGGCGTCTAGTGAGGCTAATTTTTGTGCGTCAAATTCCTGATTGGATCAATTTTGTGCTGATGAAGCCATCGCCTGTAAGATAATAACGGTTGATGCCGCACCCGGATCAATATGCCCTAGCGAACGTTCGCGCAGACGTGCTGCGCGTCCTTTGGCTGCAATCATAGATCGGGTAGAATTCGCTCCCGCAGTGGCTGCTGTTACCACTTTGTCCCAGAAGTTGCGCTCATCGAGCTGGTTCGCCACGGCGAGCTGGGCTGCTTCCGCGGCGGGCAACCATGCATCCAACATGGTTTTATCGCCGTGCTGGCCTAATCCGCGATCCCGAATGCCGATGCCGATGGACTGAATGATAAGTGCGAAAGTTGCTAGATCGAGTTCATTTTTACTCGCAGTTGCTTTCGCAGCCCGGCGAAAACCGGTCGCATAAAGTGGCCCGGTCGAAGCCCCGACAGCGTTGATGAATGCGGTTGCAGCCGTATCAAATATTGCTGAAATATCGACATTGTCCAGATCAAGTCTGGCCAGTTCATTACGCACCGCCTGAAAGCCCAATGCCATTGTCGTGCCGTGGTCCCCGTCTCCAATAGCACCATCAAGTTCCGATAGCCGATCACGATCAGCTTCCAAGGCTGCCGATACAGCATCAAACATATGGGCAAGACGACGAGCCGCAGTTACTGACATGGATATCTCCTCGAACCTTATAGCCACAACATGTGTTGATTATATAAGGGGAATGCTAATTTTATTTCCGACATAAACTCTATTGTACATTCAGCCAATTTTCAGACTGGCCGTTTCGCAAGGATGGAAAAGCAAGTCGCTCAATTCCGCATCAAGATGCATGATTGAGACCGATGCTCCGACCATATCCAGCGACGTGCAATAATGACCGATCCAGTTTGCTTCAATCTGAATATTCTTGGCCTCAAGACGCTGGGCCACGCGGCGATAAATCACGTAAAGCTCCATCAAAGGCGTTGCCCCGAAGGAATTGACTAGTACCGCTACACGGTCGCCAGAAACAGCCTGCATTTCGTTGAAGATTTTATCCATGATACCGTCAACGATCTCGTCAGCCTGACGAATGCGATCACGCGAAACACCGGGCTCGCCATGTATGCCCACGCCAATTTCCATGTCATCCGGACCAATTTCGAAATTATGTCGGCCACTTTGCGGCAATGATCCGGGTTCCAACGCGACACCCACGGTGTAAACACGTGAGTTCGCCTTGCGCGTGACAATTTCGCAGGCCTCCAATGTAAGTCCTTTATCACAGGCAGCACCGGCGACCTTGAAGACAAAGAAATTACCCGCCACGCCGCGCCGACCATCCTTGTCATCAATCGGCGAAGACGCAATATCGTCAGTCGTCAGCACAGTGCGGATGGGAATTCCTTTTTCAGCGGCCATTTCAGCAGCCATCTCGAAATTCATGACGTCGCCGGCATAATTTCCATAAACGAAAAGTACGCCCTCGCCGCCCGAAGCGGCCAATGCGCATTGAACGATTGGATCGGGCGGTGGCGACGAAAAAACATTGCCGACGGCTACTGCATCCGCAAGCCCCTTCCCGACATAGCCCAGAAAACAGGGCTCATGCCCTGCGCCTCCGCCGATCACCAGCCCAACTTTACCTGGGCGAGGCCCTTCTCGTGCTACCAAAGCGCGATTAGAATCGCCAATGGGTTGAAGAAACTTTCCGTGCGCCCGCACAACTCCGTCAAGCATTTCTTCAACCACCTCATTGGGATTATTGAGGAATTTTTTCACTCTCACGCGAAAAGTCGCTGGAAGCTGGGTCGGTTTTGGCTTCTGAGTAAGCCGAGCCTCCAGATCAATGACCCCATCGGCGCGCAATATTCCCAGTCCGGTGGCGGCATCTGTCACCAGAACATTGATAAACCCGCCGCGAAGTGCGGCTAAAAGCGCGGGAACTTTGTCGAAACCGCCAGCAACCCCGATCCGTGTATGAATTTTCCGCAAAATATCGAGGGGTAAACCAATGGTGCGCTCATCTAACGGCCCTGAAACTGCATTTCCTCGTTCATCGATAAACCGACCTGCCACCACGCCGACCGCGCCTGCAGCAAGATATTGCTGTAGCGAAACAGATTCGAAAAAACCGCTTGTGTGAATTGTGGAATTTGGCCGAAGCGAAGAAATTCCAAACAATATCCGGTTTGCACGTTCAAGGATTGCGAACTGCTCCTGAAGCAATGGCTCTTCGCGCATCATATCGCGTACTTCTTTGGAACGAACCATTGCTGGCGCGACAATATTCACGCAACGGGCAGAGAGTGCTTCCGCAAGCACCGCCGCACAACGCTCCGGTGTGTAAGGAATAGAGGCTGTCGTGCCGCCTGTCGCCTGAACAACTGTCATATCCTGCAAGAAACTGATAGACGTATGTTCGGCGACGGAAAGAACGGTTCTGCCCCATGATACGGCGATCGTGTCACCTGATTTCAAAATTTTGTTAAGCGCGTGCGCACCTGCAACGCCGAGACGATCGATCAGTGGCCTCACATTGTCATCATGCGGGATTATAACACAATCAGTTAATCCGAAATGGCGCTTGAGCAATTGTGCGACTGTCAGAGATTCAAGCAGGCCCGGTTCCAAAGAGATTTTGACTATCCCTTTCTCGCGCGCTTCCGCAAGATAACTATTTACCGTTGCTCGCGATATGCCCATCGCATCAGCGATTTCGCTCTGCGTTAATCCATCTTCATAATAGAGCCAGCAGGCCCAAACATAAGGGTCATCGCCATAACGCATCGGAATTGCGTTAAATTGCTCCCCTGCGCCGGTTTTAGACTTGCTTTGCTTGCGCGATGTATTGGGCTTGATGGTCATTCGATGTTCTGTTCCCTCTCGCTTCTGCGCTGCCAACATGGAAGTGTTCCCACGCAATTGCAACATGGTGAAACGCATTTGGCGTCTGAGCCTATGAACTCACACAGTTTCAGACGCCAAATCAGAAATCAGGTTCGAATTATTGCAAACGGCTTTTTGCTTGCGCTGCCAGTTCGGTAAGGATAAGCGCGCAAGACGTCGCCCCCGCATCCAAAACGCCCAGAGAACGCTCTCCCAGCCGGCTCGCACGGCCGATCTTTGCAACAAGATCAATCGTGGAATCTCTACCAGCTTCCGCGGCGGCGGCCATCGCGTCAAGGCTTTCAGCAAAGGATAGATTCTGCGCATTTGCATCGTCAAAAGCCGTGACGGCAGGAATCAAGCTGTCCAGCAATGTCTTGTCGCCGAGCTTGGCAGATCCGATGGACTGGATACCGTCCAGACCGGCATGCAGCATTGTGCTGAAAGCGACGGTATCGATATTATCCACGCCTTCCAATTTCTCAGCGAATTCGTTGAACATCACGCCGTAAAGCGGTCCCATTGAACCACCGATTTCCGTGAGCAAAACGGTTCCCAGCGTTTCAAGTCCTTCGGCAAGTGAGACGTCCTTACCCTTCAGACGTTCAGCGGCGAGACCGAAACCCTTAGCCATGTTGACGCCATGGTCACCATCGCCGATTTTACCGTCGATTTCACTCAGATAGGCTCTATTTTCGATGATCCGTTCGGCGAGTGAGACAACAATTTCACCCGCACCGGCATTTTTGAATGTTTGCGTCATCTGGCCCTCTCTCACAAAACCGCGGTGCAGCGCGCTTCAACGTCGAGCAATTCCTTCAATTCATCATCTAGCGCCATAACTGTCAGAGTAGCGCCGACCATTTCTAAAGAGGTGAAGTAATTGCCGACATAGGTGCGATAGATTGTAAGACCGCGTGCGGTAATTTCCTCTTCGATCGTATCGTTTAGAATATATAGCTCATTGATCGGTGTCGCGCCTAAACCTGAAACTAGAACCGCAACCTCTGTGCCTTCGGGAAGATTATGATCGTCAAGAACGATCTTGCACATATCGCGGGCGACTTCGTCTGCGCGTTTGAGCGGCTCGATACGCACACCTGGTTCGCCATGATGGCCAATGCCAACTTCCATTGTTCCGGGTTCAATTGTAAAGTTTGGATGGCCAACGGCCGGAAGCGTGCATGGACCAAGACCGATGCCAATCGAACGGCAATTGTCGATAGCTTTCTGCGCGGTGGCTTGCACTTCCTGAAGGCTCGCGCCAGTTGCGGCTTTGGCCCCGCCGACTTTCCACATAAAGATTTCGCCCGCAACGCCGCGACGCTTTTCTCGTTCTTCAATGGGGGCAGAACATACGTCGTCATTCGCTACGACGGTGAGCACTTCAATCCCGTCTTTAGCGGCGAGTTTCACCGCCATTTTGACGTTCATATTATCGCCGGCATAATTGCCATAAAGACAGACTACGCCCTTTCCGCCATTGGCTTCCCGAAATGCGTCATGAAAACTTTTGGCTGTGGGGGATGAAAAAAGCTCGCCGACTGCCACCGCATCGAGCATGTTCTTGCCGGTATAACCGATGAAAGCCGGTTCGTGCCCAGAGCCACCGCCGGTGACTACACCAACCTTCCCCTCGATAGGTGCATGTTTTGCGACAACTACGCGCGGGTTCTCTGACGATAACCGTACGATGTCTTTATGTGCTTTTACAAAACCTTTGACGGTCTCTTCGACTACTTCGTCCGGGTTATTTATAAATCGTTGCATTTTACACCTATCGAAGGCGGAAAGATGGTTCCGCAATATTTATGGAAACTCTGGTAGCGATAGCTAAGTTCTGGATCAAAGAACCGTATAACCACCATCAACTACAAGATCTGCACCGTTAATCATGTCGGCTGCACCAGAAGCGAGGAATACAGCAGCGGCTGCAATTTCTTCCGGATAGGCAAAGCGTCCGGTTGGGATACGTTTTTTGGCATTTTCTCCCTTTTCGCCTTCCCAGGCTTTCTTGCCCAGTTCGGTTAGAACAATCGTCGGAGAAATCGTGTTCGCGGTAATGCCGTATTTGCCCCACTCTGCTGCAAATGTTTTGGTCATGCCGATGACGCCAAATTTGGACGCGCAATAAGCGACATGCTCTTCAATAGCAACACTGCCTGCCTGTGAAGCGAGGTTAATGATCTTACCACCCTTACCGGCTGCGATCATCGCCCGTCCGACTTCCTGAGTAACAAGGAAGCTGCCTTTCAGATTGATTGCTATCGTGCGATCCCAATCCGAAAGAGATAATTCTTCGGCGGGTGCGAGAAAAACGACACCGGCGCTATTTACGGCAATATCGATTTTCCCGAATGTTTCAATCGCATTTGCAACAGCCGTTTTGACTGATGCGGGATCCGAAACATCGCAGACAAATGGCTTGGCTTGGTCTCCCAATGCATCCGCTTTGGCGCGTGCTTGTTCAGCGTTAATATCAAGAACGGCAACTTTTGCGCCTTTTGAAATAAAAGCTTCCACGACGGCAGCCCCGATGCCGGACGCTGCTCCTGTGACCAGAGCGACTTTACCGGTAAGCGGAAAATTCAGATCGATTGGGGGAGATTGGTCGGACATTTAACAATCCACTCTTTCACACTGAAAATCGAGGTGGGGAATTCGCCCCACCCCCCAAGGGTTTTACTGGCGTGTTTCCAGCAGCTTGTCGACGTTCTCAGTCGTTACAGGCGTCCATGGCACATTATATTCTTTATCCTTGCCATCGTTGAACGGCATTTCAGGATATTGTTCCCAAATATCAGACTGAGGTTGATAATCGCCGCCTTTCGCGTGGAAAATCGCAAGGTCCATTGCGCCTTGGGCCTGAGCACGAGCATCCTGAAGGATTGATGTCATGGAACCGTCTTTGACGGCATTAAGCGCATCGGTCACGCCATCGATGCCAGCGATTGCAAAATCTTCGACCTTTAATCCGGCAGATTTGATTGCTTCGATAGCACCCAATGCCATTTCGTCGTTCTGACCGATGACGCCGTTAATCTGTCCTTGATGTGCTGTCAGCCAGTTTTCCATGAGAGTCTGGGCTTCTGCACGCGACCAGTTCGCGGTCTGCTGTTCGAGCACTTTGACTTCCGGGCACTCAGCAAGTGCTTTCATGTTGCCCTCAAGGCGCGAGACCTGAGCTGATTGGCCAATGGGACCTTCCAGGATGACGACATTGCCTTTACAGCCGATTTTGTCGAGAACGTTTTTTGCTTCCATATAGCCGGATTCAACGTCGTCAGAACCGACATAAGCTGCCAAGAGGTCGGAATTAACCCGCGTGTTAGAGCCAACCACCGGTATATTGGCATCCGCTGCTGCCTGCACTGCGGTTGCACCGGCTTCAACGTCAATCGGTACAAAGATGATCGCATCAAATTGCTGCGTCACCATTGTGTTGAACTGTTCCTGCTGCACCAACGCGTCATAACGCCCGTCGAAGATCGTAAGCGTCACTTCGCCATTTTTTACTGCAGGATGTTCTTTGAGCGCTTCTGACCAGATTTGCATGAACTCCGCATTCAACCCATAAGGGGCAGCACCAATCTTAAGCTTTTCCTCAGCGCTGGCCTCGCCGGTAAAAAGCGCAGTGGCCGAGGCCAGAGCAATAAGCAATTTTTTCATTTCTTTTCCTCCATAGTGCCCGCATTGCTCCAGCTATGCGGAGTTGTTCATTTAACAGATCAGAAACTCGCCGAGCTAAACGCTTTGATTGCGCTTTTGATCGAGCATCACCGCGCCCACGATCAGCGCCCCTTTGAGAACTTGCTGGTAGTAGGATTCGATACCCATCAGATCGAGGCCATTATTCATGACGCCGATTATAAGCGCTCCAATAAGTGTGCCAGTCACCCGGCCAACGCCGCCAGCAAGGCTCGTGCCCCCAATAACTACCGCAGCAATTGCGTCTAATTCATAGGCGATACCTGCTTGGGGAAGGGCCGATCCGGTGCGGGCCGCAAGCATCATTCCTGCAAGACCAGCTAGAGCGCCTGAGATGATATAGACTGCAAAACGAACCCGAGTGACATTGATACCGGAAGTCTTTGCGGCATGTGGGTTTCCGCCTACAGCATAGACGTAGCGGCCAAAGCGCGTACGCGTAAGGACCCACCAGGACGCAATAAACACGACTGCCAGAATAATGACGGGCAACGGGATACCCATAATCTTTGCGGTACCGATCCAGCGAAAATCAGGTGTTAGCGCTGGCACAGGCTTACCGCCGCCATAAATGAGCGTCATGCCTCGCGCTGCTGAGAGCATGCCCAATGTGGCAACAAAGGCGGGGACCGAGAAACGCGCAACAATTGCCCCGATCGTGGCTCCGCAAGCAGAACCTACCGCGAGTCCGACAATAATTGCGATAATGGCGGGATAAGGAGCACCAGTAACGCCGGCCGTGGCGGATGTGGTTGCAAGGCTCGCCGCTACGATACCCGCAAGCGCAGCAACCGATCCAACCGATAAATCAATACCGCGAGTTAGAATGACAAATGTCATTCCGATTGCGAGCACGCCATTGATCGACGTTTGTAAAAGGACGTTTGATATATTGCCTGTCGTCAGAAAGTAAGGATTGGAAACAGACAGAACAACGACCAGTAGCAAGAATGCTAGGAAAATACCGTATTCCTGAATAATCAACCGCCGGTTTTCGGATGCAAACCACCCGCGCGTTAGACTTTTCTCACTATCACTCACGTTCTAAGCCTTTCTTTTTCAGGCAAAATTCCATCGGCGTTTATTCTGTTTAGGTGGATAAATGCACCAGCTTTTGTGCATCGGTGTCAGCTCTGTCAAAGATGCCCACGGGCTGACCTAACCGCATAACCATGATGCGATCAGACATTCCCAAAACCTCATCTATTTCAGATGAAATCATCAAGACCGTGCCGCCCGCTTCGGTAAATTCGCAGATAATCCGATAAATTTCTCGCTTGGCCCCCACATCCACTCCCCGCGTGGGTTCATCCAGCAGTAGCAAGCGAGGATTGCGTAAAAACCATTTTCCCAGCACGACTTTTTGCTGATTTCCACCGGAAAGACCTGAAACCGGCATCGTATCGCGCGCAGCTTTAATGCCGAAATGCTTGATCATTCTGGCGCCGGCTTCTGCTTCCTCGCGGTGGCGCATAGCAAAGGACGGGCTCAACTCCGGAAGGCTTGCCATGCAGATATTAGCTCGCACGCTGTCGGACAGATTAAGACCCGTCAGTTTGCGGTCTTCTGTCACAAGAGCTACGCCTTCAGCCATAGCGTCGGCAGGTTTACCTATCTTAAGAGGATGGCCTTCAAACCGGATCGTGCCGCTGCTGGCTTTATCAAGGCCGAATATGCAGTTAAATATCTCCGTGCGCCCCGAACCCATTAGGCCGTAAATGCCAAATATTTCTCCTCTGCGCACCGAGAAAGAAACATCGCGGATTTTTCCTGGCAGTGCGAGATCAGCAACTTCAAAGCTGATCTCAGATGACGGCTTATTGGTTTTGATAAATTCTTCACCTAGCTCTCTACCGACAATAAGTCGGATAAGTCCGGGACGGTCGATCTCACTAAGGGAACCCGAACCGACATAGCTACCATCACGAAAAACCGTATAAGAATCCGCGATTTGAAAAATTTCCGAAAGCCGGTGAGAGACATAAACGATGCCTTTGCCCTCGGCCTTAAGCCGATCGACCGCTTCGAATAAATATTGCGCTTCTTTTTCACCAATCGCAGAAGTCGGCTCATCCATGAAAATGACGTCAGCGTTGTGGCTGAATGCTTTCGCAATTTCCACTAATTGCATCTGTGCGACCGACAGTTGCGACATCAACTGCGTGGCCCGGATATCAAAGCCTAACCGGTCTAGAAGCTGCTGAGCTTCCCGGTTCATTTTTTTAAAATCAATTCCCCCAAAACGCGCTGCGGGCTCGCGTCCGAGAAAAATATTTTCTGCCACACTCATATAGGGAACTGGGCTGAGCTCCTGTTCAATAATAGCGATGCCGGCCTTCAATGCTTCTGCGGGGGAAGAATAATTTACCTCTTTGCCGCGAAGCCATATTTTGCCGCCATCGCGCGGCTGAATTCCCATCAGGATCGAAAGAAACGTGGATTTTCCCGCGCCATTTCCTCCGCATAAAGCGTGGACCGAACCGGCACGCAATTCGAGCTGGCCGTTACGCAAAGCGGCAACACCACCAAAAGATTTTTTAAGTCCATCAACTTTGAGAAGAATCCCCACGCCTTCCTCCATGGCCGCATTCGACAAAAATCAACCATTGTTCGACATTTGTCAATACTGTAAAGTGGAGATGATAAAGCTGAAGGTGATCGATGCACCGACGCATCTCGTCCGCACCTCAACCTATGAGGAGGTTCGCGTGCTTTTTAATAGAAAATCCAACACTCAAACGAATGTGATTAGCACATTCGTGGCGCGGTAAATTCGGCTTATTTGTTGGCTTGAATTGCATGTTTTGATTTTGCATGGGTGCGAGGCTGCGAGGCCGTCAACCCCTCATGCGGGACAAGAAAGCGGGCCGCTTTTGCAAATGGGCATAGCGCAGTCTCATTCGCTGACGCGCTTCAGGCCCCAAACGGTCTCGACCGCTTGGGGCCTGATCTATTTACCTAGTTGGAAGCTTGAGCGCTTCGTGCTGTAGCTGGATTCTCGCGGCATATCCCTCAGATTGCAAGATATTCGTTACGCAATCCTTCGTCGTCGAGAAGCTCTTGAGCGCTACCCGAGAAAACAAGTTCGCCCGTATCAAGGATGACAGCGCGATCAGCGAGGCGTAATGCGGCAACCGCATTTTGCTCGACGATAATAGTCGTGATACCGCGCTTTTTAATGTCATAAACGATGTTCTCGATTTCCTTTACAATCACCGGCGCCAGCCCCTCATAGGGTTCATCTAGCAGAAGCAGTTTTACTTGTCTCGAAAGCGCTCTGGCGACCGCAAGCATCTGTTGTTCCCCACCAGATAATGTCACCCCTTCCTGCTTGCGACGATCTGCCAGCCGAGGAAAATGATGGTACACTTCTTCCAGTCCCCAACCGTGACCCGGTGCCACCTGCGCCAGAATCAAATTTTCCTCGACTGTCATCCCCGTAATGATACGCCTATCTTCCGGAACAAGCTGAATACCCGCACGGGAAGCTTGCCAAGATTTGACATTGTGCAGGGGCTGGCCTTCCAGCCAGATTTCTCCCTGACGCAGTTCGGGATCATCCATTCGGGCGATCGTACGCAGCGTGGAAGTTTTTCCCGCACCATTGCGCCCCAATAGCGCAACGATTTCACCTTGTCGCACATCCAGTGAAACACCCTGCACAATATAGCTTTCGCCATAAAAGGCATGTGCATTACGCATGGCAAAGAATGCCTTGGACGGGTCCGCTTCTGTCACCGCTGAAACGGCTTCACGCTTTGCAGTGATGACGTTCATTCTACAGTTCCTCCAAGATAGGCTTCCTGCACCCGTGGATCATCCTTGATCTGCTGCGGCAGACCGGATGCGATGATACGGCCTTGCGCCAACACCGAAATAGTGTCTGCAAGTGAAAACACCACGTGCATGTCGTGCTCGATAATGACCTTTGTCATTCCGCGTGACTTGATTTTTTTCAAAAGCTCAATGGTCGTATTGGTGTCGTGCCGGCTCATGCCAGCCGTCGGCTCATCAAGCAGCAGCAAACGAGGACGCTGGATGAGGCACATAGCCAGTTCCAACCGGCGTTTATCGCCGCGTGAAAGGGCGCCGGCAATGTCCTCGCGCCGGGCACGAAGGCCAATTTCATCAAGTAAATGATGAGCTTCCTCACGGATTTCATGCTCATTATCGACACAGCGGAAGATGCTGATCCGAAAAGCCCCGTCGCGTCGTGCAAAGGCCGGAGCCATTACATTTTGCAACACGGTTAAATCGGGAAAAATTTCCGGAGTTTGAAAAACCCGTGCAATACCAAGCTGATTGATCTGATAAGGCGACTTGCCTGTCAGAACCGTTCCATCAAACACAACCGCGCCGGTTGTTGGAGCAATGCGGCCTATGATGACGTTTAAAAGCGTCGATTTCCCGGCACCATTTGGACCTATGATGGCATGTGTTTTCCCTTCTTCGATTTGTAGATCGATATCGGAAAGCGCGCGCAAACCACCAAAGTTTTTATGCACATCCGCGGCATGAAGCACAATATTGGGTACTGGCTGGTTCATGTCTCTACTCCGCAGCTTGTGTTGTAAGATGTCTTTCTTCTTCCGGCATTCTGCGTCGCTTTAGCCGTTTCATAATTCGTTGCCAGCCTTCAACCAATCCGCCCGGCAAGAACACAACGATGAGCACGAACATAAGCCCAAGCGTGAGGTGCCAACCTTCGCCAACAAATTTCGAAACGATAGTAACCACAACAGTTTGGACACCGTCAGGAAGAAATGAGAAGAAATTATTGAGCGTATTCACATTGATGGCAGAGAAAATATTCTCAAAATATTTGATCAACCATGCTCCGACAACCGGTCCAAACAAAGTGCCCGCCCCGCCCAAAATTGTCATGAGCACGACGTTTCCAGACTCAGTCCACCGCATACGTTCAGCACCCGCGATCGGGTCTGTTACGGATAAAAGTGCACCGGCAAGCCCGGCAAACATGCCCGAAATGACAAAGGCCGTCAGCGTATAGGGTCTGGTATTAAAACCGGTATAATTCATCCGCATTTGATTGGACTTGATGCCGCGCAGCGCCATACCAAAGGGCGAAGCAAAGATTTTCTGCGAAATATAAAACGCAATGATCAGGATGATGGCGCAAATGTAAAAGCCCATATACCCACTGACAACGCCGCCAAAGAGTGTCGGCTGCGGGAGGCCGAAGGCCCCTTCGCGCACCCCAAAAAGCGTATCCAAATAACGCGGATCGGTTTTGGCGAGCAGCAATCCCGTTTCACCATTGGTGATCGGAGTTAGGACTGAATAGGCGAGATTGTAACTCATCTGAGCAAATGCGAGTGTGAGGATTGAAAAATAAATCCCGGAACGACGCAGGCTGAAATAGCCGATCAGCAATGCGAAAAGCCCTGCCAGAATGACCGCAAAAAAGATTGCAGGCACAATATCCATGGTCAGCAGTTTGAATGACCATACTGCTGTATAGGAGCCAACACCCAGAAAAGCAGCATGACCAAAGCTGAGATAGCCAGTGAGGCCGAAAAGGATGTTGAAACCAATGGCGAAGATCGCATAAATCGCAAACTTTTGCATAAGGCCCGGATAGGCCGCACCGAAAGGTGATAGCCATAGCGGCATGCTGAGCACGATTGCGCCAAAAATCACCAGAATAAGGAGGTCCTTGCGTGAAATTGATAACATAGTCGCCTAGGTCTCCATAATTCCGCGCCGCCCCATCAACCCCCGTGGACGCACGAGGAGAACGACGACAGCAACGAGATAGATGATGACTTGGTCAATGCCGGGGATCGTTGATTTGATCTCGGTCATTGACGCGAATGACTGCAGAATTCCGAGCAGGAAACCCGCCAAAACAGCGCCCGTAAGCGAACCCATGCCGCCTACGACGACCACCACGAAACTTAAAACCAGAAAGTCCATTCCGAGCTGGTAGTTGGGGGCTAGAAGTGGCGTATACATTACACCCGCGACACCTGCGACGACCGCGGCAATGCCGAAAACCACGGTGAAACGGCGATCAATGTCGATGCCCATTAAGCCCACAGTCTCACGATCTGCCATGCCCGCGCGCACTACCATGCCAAAAGTGGTAAATTGCAGGAAGGCAAACACAGCGCCGATTGTCAGCAAAGAAAAGGCAAGATAGACCAAGCGCCACCACGGATAGGTAAGCATATGGGGTTCCATACCAATCAAAACGCCTAAATCCGCGGCGCTGCGCAGATCCGATGGAATGGGTTGCGGGATTGGATTGGGTCCGAAGAAACTCTTCACAATCTCTTGCAGCACAATCGCAATGCCAAAGGTGACCAAAATCTGCTCAGCATGGGAGCGTTTGTAAAAGTGCTTTATCAACCCACGCTCAAGTGCGATGCCAATGAATAGCATCACCGGGATGGCCAGTAGAATTGATACTGGCACCGAATAATCCACCAGCACGGCACCAAAATCGCCAAACCATGTTTGTACCAGCGGAGTACGTACTTCGAGCGGCGTTCCCCATGGTGACAATTGGGTCGGGTCGACGGTGATAGTTTCCATTGTAATAAGGTAGCGAAACGCAACCGCGCAAAAGCAGCCCAGCATAAACAACGCCCCATGGGCGAAATTGACAACGCCGAGCGTGCCAAAAACGAGCGTCAGGCCAAGGGCAATCAGTGCATAGGCACCACCCTTATCGAGCCCGTTGAGTAATTGTGCAAAGAACGCGTTCATCCTGTCCCCGTGAAATAAAATCGTTTCCGGACCCGACATAAATGCGGGTACCCGGCGCTAAATGCGCCGGGGCGTCAGGTATCAGCAGGTTTTGGCGTCATATGGACCCAGATCACCGCCGAACATGTCGGGTTCGTAGGTCACGTCATCGCGCGTGGTTTTACCGATCACGTTGAGAACATCGAACTTGCTGGTCGGGTTCTCATTACCGCGCACCACGAGAACTTCCTTGAAGCACTGATGATCAGCGTCGCGATAAAGCGTCGGCCCGTTTCCAGCGCCATCAAATTCAAAACCCTCTAGCGCCTTAATGACTTCCGGCGGATAGAATGTGCCCGCGCGTTCGACCGCATCAGCGTAGAGAATGGCTTGCACATAACCGGTATGTGCCGACTGGGATGGTGGCGAACCATAGGCTTCGCCGTAGGATTTGGTGAAAGCTTTGGTGCCTTCATCATCCAGCGCCCAATGCCAATTGGATGTACCGATAATGCCTTTCACCGCGTCGCCCGCACCAACGGCCATCAATTCGGAGAACATGGGAACGACGATCTCAACGTTTTTGCCATTTGCCTGCCGATCACGCAGGCCAAACTGAACTGCCTGAGGCAGCGAGTTCACCATATCGTGGCCATAATGGTTAAGAATGAGAACATCGGCCCCAGAATTCATGACTGGAGTGAGATATTGTGAATAATCGCCAAGCCCAAGAGGCGTGCGAACAGTAGCAACTGTTTCCCAGCCCAGAGCTTCCGTGGCCGCTTTGATCGATTCTTCCTGTGTCCAGCCCCATGTATAATCGGCGGTCAGATGATAGGCTCGGCGATCCTTACCATATTCTTCTGCCAGGAAAGGTGCGATCGCGACACCAGATTGATATGCATTGAAAAAATGTCGGAAGCCGTAACGGCGCTTGTCTTTGCCGGTCGTATCATTGGAATGTGTGAGACCGGACATATAGATCACGCCCATTTCCTGACAAAGCGATTGCTGCGCAATGGCTTCGCCAGAGGTTACTGACCCTGTGACCATTATAGCGCCATCGCGCTCAATCATGCGGCGGGCGCCGTCGCGGGCGGCGTCTGTATTGGTTTGTGTGTCGCCTGTGACATATTCAACTTTCTTGCCAAGAACCCCATTGCCCTTGAGTGCAAGCGGTTTAAGGGTTTTCAAAATCCCCCCATCACCCTCACCATTGATATGTTTGACAGCAAGCTCATAAGCCTTGAGTTGATCAAGCCCCTCTTCGGCATATGAGCCTGTTTGCGGAACGTTGAAACCAAAGACAATCCGACCTTTAGCAGGATCGTTGCAGAAATCTTCTGCCCAAGCACCTTTGGTAAAAATATGCGGTGTGGCGAGTGTCACAAGCCCAGCGCCTGCACCCTTTAGGATGCCGCGTCTGTTCATACGAAACCTAGTCATGATACCTCCTCCCAAGATGGCATTGCTTAGGAGACGGGTTAATAAAAATAGTTTCAATAGCAGATTGCTTACATTGCGTTTTTTTGTAAATTCATAAACTGGGAACACGATAATTTTGTTAATGATTGTACGGGAGGGAAAGCAATTGCGCGCCCCGATCGGGATAAAAATTAGACGACGACGGCTGGAAATTGGCTTGTCGCAAGCAGGCTTGGCCAAAGAGATTGGCATCTCGCCTGCATATCTTAATCTGATTGAAAATAATAAGCGCGCTATTGGCGGCAAGTTGCTTTTGCGGATTGGAGAGCGGCTACAACTCAGTCTGGCTGAGTTGTCGGGCGCTTCCGAGGCCCGCTCGATTCAATTGATTGAGGAGATGCTTGCTGATCCCCTTATGAAGGGGATTAGCTTGGACCAGAACGCAATCCGCGATTTCGTGGCCCGGTTTCCTGAAGCAGCTATCGCTCTCACCCGCCTCTATCGATCATATATAGACGCTATGGCGAGTATCGATGTCTATATCCATCGATTACAATCAGATCCGCTCCTATCGGAACTTCTGCATCTTGTGTTGAACCGGATCGCCGCCATCAAATCTGGCGCAGAAATTTTAGCCAGTGTTCCCGATCTCACTGACGATGAGCAGAAACGATTTATCGGCACGATCAACAATGAAAGCGCCGATTTGACGATGACTGTTCGCAATCTCGTTGCGTATTTCGAGCGCACCGTTGCGCAACAAAAAGCCTTTTCCCCCATGGCGGAGCTTGATGAAGCCATCATTTCACAACAAGATCATTTCCCACAGCTTGAGGAGCTTGCAGAAAAGCTCCGACATGAAACCACAGGCCCAAATGGTTGGGATGAATCTACCTTAATAAGGGCTTTGCAGGAGCGTTTTGGGGTGCGCTTTATGAGGGTTCCGCGCAGCGTCTCAATGCCAGAACAGCATAGGTTTGACCCTACCACCAACGAATTTCGTGTGCGTGCATCGGCAACAGCAGCAACGCGCTTGTTTCAATTGGCGAGGCTTTATGCATTAAAGGCAGCACCTGAGATATTGGAGCAATCTGTTGACGCTTTAGAGCTCACCTCTGACGAGGCAAAGAAGCTTGCCCGAGGGGCATTGGCTTCCTATGTCGCAGGCGCAATGTTGATGCCATATGAGCGATTTCTTAAAGATGCCACCACATGGCAATATGATATTGATTTGCTAGCAAATCTTTATAATTCCAGCTTTGAACAAGTTGCTCACCGTCTTGTCACTTTACGACGCCCCGGCGCAGAAGGACTTCCCTTTGGCTTTTTACGTGCGGACCGAACAGGTCGTTTGACCAAGCGGCTACCTATAAGCGGACTAACCTTGCCCGTATCTGGATATGGTTGTGCCCTCTGGCCAATTTATCAGGCATTTGGCTCCGAAAGAATTGTGCGACAAGTTGCGGTTTTTCCGGGAGGGGGACGGTTTTTATTAATCGCAAAATCGGTCTCTAAAAGGGTCTCGAACTATCACGAACAGCCACTTGTCTATTCCATCATGCTTGCTTTTGATCTCATCCACGCCGATCGCACAGTCTATGGCCAGGGTTTGGATCTATCACATGAAGCGGTTCCTGTCGGTCCGTCCTGCCTGTTATGTTCGCGTCAGGATTGCAGCCACCGTCAGGAAGCGTTTTCTTCAAGAGTCTCAGCATCTTGACTAAGCGGGAGCGTGACGCGAAAACAGGCGCCCGGCAGATACCCATCGGCCAGTTTCAATGTTCCATTTAATTTCGCAACAATCGTGTGACTAATATTCAGGCCAAGTCCCAATCCAACATAACGACCTTCGGTCCCGACTGATCCGGCGCGCATAAATTTGTCGAAAATAGTGTGGCGATAAAGTTCAGGGATACCACGGCCATTATCGGAAATATCGACCACATATTCCCCGCCTTCAATGCGTGAACTTATATGAACGCGTGGATTGACCGCTTCATTATGCGAAATAGCATTAGAGATAATATTGATAAATACTTGGCTCAGCCGACCAGCATTGGCAAGAATTGGCGCGCTGGGAACCCGTGCGCCCTGCTCAATAATGACAGAGCGTTGACGCGCTAGCGCTTCACAAACAGAAATTGCTTGTTGCAAAACTTCTTCGCCGTCAATTGGGAGATTAACCCAATTTCTTTCGCCCTGCTCCAACGCGCTAAGATCAAGGATTTCCTCGATCAGCTTGGTCAAGCGCACGCTCTCATTGTGAATGGTTGAAACGAAGCGGTTTGTCTGTTCCGGTGGCAAGTCCCTCTCTGTCATCAAGATTTCGGAGAAGGATCGGATAGATGTCATTGGGGTGCGGATTTCATGGCTGACATGAGAAAGAAAATCATCCTTCTGCCGGTGTAGTTCCTGCAATTTTGCATTGGCATTTTGCAATTGCTGGGCGGTAGTTCGAAGTTCTTGCGACTTCAATTCCATCTCATGCGAATATTCTATAGCTTGCTGGGTTTCATCAGCAATTCGCATAGCTTCTTCAAGCGAGATCGTATCGCCAGCTACAACGCTCGTCAGCAGAATATGGGCAGAGGCCGACCCGATCGAACCAGCCAATTCTTTTTCCAATTCAGCGATAAACTCCGAAGGTACATCAAGATTGGCCGCCGATCCGCCACGCACAACGCCAGCGGCGTCAAACAAATTATTGGCTTGCTGCCATCCGAGCACCCGCTCGGCAACAAAAAATAATTCGCTTGTAGTGGCCGATCCCTTGATTGTGTGAGGCTGAAAAGAAGAATTTCGGCGCAGAACATCAACGAATATGGCCGCCTGAATGCGCTCCAGCGCATTTTGTGACGTAAAGACCGATACGATGGCAAGCACCGATGAATTGAGCAACAGGCTCCAAAAAACCGCATGCACCAATGGGTCAACATCAGACATGCCAAATAGACCTTCCGGCCGCAGCGCTTTTATGCCCCAAGGTCCATATTGCATCAGTGACGCTACCCACGAGCTGGAGGCCTCAAAACTGGGAAGGAACATCGTCCAGCCCCAGACAAAAAAGCCTACCAATGTTCCGGCAAATGCGCCTTTAACATTTGCCGTACGCCAATAAAGAGCAGCGAGAATACCGGGTAGAAACTGTGCGACACCCGCAAAGGAAATTAGACCTATCGGTGCCAGAGCGTCGGAATCTTTTGTGAACCAAAAATAGAGAAAACCAAGAAATAACAGGGTCGCAATTGAAAGGCGTCGGCTGCGTAAAAGCAATCTTGCAATATCTCGGTCACTGCCTTCTGCCAGTCTTTTTGATCCCCGCAAAACCAATGGCAGAATAATGTGGTTTGAGACCATAATTGATAGCGCAATTGAGGCGACGATAATCATCGAAGTCGCACTAGAAAAACCGCCTATAAAAGCAAAAAGTGCAAGTCCGTCATAACCCGCTGACATGGGCAGCGTGAGCACGAACATGTCGGGATTTGAACCAATCGGCATAGTGGCCAGCCCATAGAAGGCGATTGGCGCGGTAAAAATGCTCATCAAAAACAGATAGGCTGGGAAGGCCCAGCCGGCAGTTCGTAAATCATTTTCGTTGGAGTTTTCGACGATTGCTATCTGAAACTGTCTGGGCAAGCAGATCACCGCCGCGCCCGATAAAACAATCAATGCAACCCAGCGGCTTCCCAATGGAGATTTTTCGTAAATATCAAGGCCAGCCGCAGCGGCTTCTTCATAGATCTCGCCCATTCCGTCACTAAGACCATAGATCACAAAAAGCCCAACAGCCAAAAGTGCCAATAGCTTGACCACGGCTTCAAAGGCAATTGCCGCCACCACCCCGGGGTGCTGCTCGCGCGCATCGACATTGCGCGTTCCAAAAAGGATCGTGAAAAGCGCCATACACACTGCGGCCCCAAGAGCCAAGGTGAGTTCGTCGAGCGCTCCGAGGTGATCTCCAGTCCCTTTAGCAACGGTGACTGCCTGAATGGAAGCTGTAATCGCTTTTAGTTGCAATGCAATATAGGGGGTGACGCTGATAACAGCGATAACAGTCACAAGCACTGCGAGCTTGCTCGATTTTCCAAAACGTGAAGAAAGAAAATCCGCAATTGAGGTAATGCGCTGAGAATGGCTTATTAGGATGAGCTTGCGCAGCAAAAACCACCACGCGACAAAAACCAATGTCGGTCCAATATAGATTGCGGTAAATTCCAATCCGCTGCGAGCCGCAGTCCCCACCGCGCCGTAAAATGTCCAACTGGTACAATAGACCGAAATTGAGAGCGTATAGACCGCTGGCGAACGAAGAAAACCCTCCTTGCCCCGGCTCGCAAGAGAATCCGATGCATAAGCGATAAGAAACAAAAGCCCGACATAACTTACCGCTGTTAGGATGACAAAATCGGGCGACAGCATCAGTCTTTTCCCGATTGTGGCACGCTTTTTCTGCCGCGCTCTTCATCCCGATCTGTGGTTCCAATATGAGGAAGCCAGTAAGACATTCCTACAGCGCCGCATATCAGCAACCCCCAAACTGTAAAGAGATAGATCATATCCAATGGGACGCCGAATATACGGGTATTCGTCAGAAAGAGATTTGCCAAAATTGGCATCAAAAATATGATACCGAAAAGCGGTATTAAGGCTGCCAAATCTTCGCGTCTGCCGCGCACTTCCGGACGAAATCGCCGCTTATACATGGTTGACCACGAGCATTCGCCGAACCTCGGCGATGACATCCTGATTGGCATAAGGCTTGGTTATAAAACCGTCTGCTTTCAGCTCCAATGCGAGTTGACGATCATATTGCTGGCCGCGTGCTGTCAGAACAACGACCGGCGTTTTTTCAATGGCAGCATGAGATCGAATGCTCTTGAGTACGTCAAGGCCACCCATTTTGGGCAACATAATATCAAGCAGTACCATTCTTGGCTTCAGTCGCCAAACGGCCTGCATCGCAGCTTCCCCGTCGCGCGCCACGTCAACAGACCAGCCATCTCTCGTCAGGATAAAATGGAGCGATTCCAATATAGCTGGCTCGTCCTCCACCATCAGGATATCCACCATATCCTTCCCTCCTCCCTGTTTTTCGGGTGAGAATTCCGGACGGTTTTACCGTCTCCCCCTTGGAATTTCACCTGGCGACTATTGCATCCTACAATATCAGCCTAAAAATCGGAATGGAATTTTGGACAGGAAACAGAGCGAAACGTTGTGCGAAAAATATTGTCTCTGGAATGTTATAAAACTGTGAGAACTTTAAGAGCTGCATGAAAGCAGATGCTATATTTAAAAAAAACGCTAAAGCCCTATCCATAGGAGTGCGGTGAGAAAAGTTAACCGATCGCAGATTAAATAAGTTTTTCACGAAGTCGAACAATAGGAACATATGTTGAGCCGTTAACTCCTACATCTGGTCTATTGGGGAATCTTGTGCCGTTTGAGGCCACAGCGATAGCTGTGACCTCGGTCGAACGCTTATTTATAAGCCGTCACGACGATTTCGATCAAAGTTGTATCGCCAAGATCAGCGACACCTACTGTGGCGCGGGTCGGGAGCAAGGAAGGGTCGAGCCACTCTTTCCAGACCTTGTCCATTTCTGGTTTCATATTGAGGTCGGTAACGAAAATCGTTGCCGACAAAAGCTTGGTTTTATCCGTGCCAGCTTCTGCCAGATATTTATCGATTTTAGCCATAATCTCACGGGTCTGACCAGCCATATCCAGGCTCTCGTCATCACAGGTAGTGCCGCCTACGTAGACAATACCATTGTGCTCAACAACGCGATGCATGATCGGGGTCTGGAGATAGCGTTGAGTCATGTGTAAAATCCTATTTCAAGAGTTCGGGGTATCCGGATGCTCGCCTGTGACGGCAAAAATAGCATCCGGGGTTTGTGGAAGGGTTGCAATTTCACTAAGCGGAACCGGTTTGATTGGCGCGCGCAGGCGGTAAGATCCAACATCCTGCGGTCGCCGATTTTGTGCTTCAGCCAATAATTCCGTGACGGTTGACAGGCACATGCGGCCCTGACACGGACCCATACCGCAACGAAGCATTGTCTTGAGCTGGTTTGGTCCAACGACGTTTTGTGATGCGGCCTCTCGGATCGCTCCCGCAGTAACTTCTTCGCAGCGGCAAATAATGACATCGTTATTTTGCGGGGCACGATAGTTCTGCGCCGGAAGATAAAGAGCATCGATAAAGTCCCGGCCTCGCAACAGACGTTTTATGGTTGCCTGTTGCTCTTTCAGTCGTTGCCGCCAAAACTCTGACCGGGCAGGGATTAATTCTTGACATGCGGCAAGAGCTGCAATTTTCCCGCTACACTCCGCTACGACTGCGCCACCAATGCCGCCCCCATCACCGGCCACATAAACGGATTTCATGCTTGTTAAGCCATTTTTATCCAAGCGGGGTTGGAAGCATTTCTGCCTATCATTCCAGACAAGATCACAGCCGATAGAATTGGTGAGATTAATATTTGGAATAACGCCTTGGTGTAAGAAAACGCCATCAACGGCAAGCCAACGTTGTTTTCCTTTGGCAGTGAACTCAACAGCTTCTGCCTTATTTGTTCCGGTAATCCTCAAACCCTCAACGCCCGAATAAATAGGGACGGATTTTTTAACTTTCCAAAGCAGTGATAATCCTTTGAAAGCATATGACGAAGTGAAGAAAGAAAGAAGGTGTGGCGCGGCTTTCATCCAGTTGGCGCGAGGTGTTGTATCCAGTAACGCTGAAATTTTACCGCCAGCCTCAAGCAACTGTGCGGCAAACATGTAGAGGAGTGGGCCAGCGCCGGCAAGAACCACATTTTTGTTGGGCATCAATCCCGACGCCTTGAGCGCGATTTGCGCAGCTCCAATCGTCATGACTCCCGGGAGGGTCCATCCTTGAACGGGCATGGGGCGTTCCATTGCACCGGTAGCGAGAATAAGTCGTCGGGCCTGAACGATTTTACTTTTCCCACCGGCAGAAACCCGAATCTCTAAATATGCGTCGTTATGGCTTTCGATCTGCTCGACGCTCCAAACAAGGGCTTCGGGCAAATAGCACGCGTTGCTTCTAAGAAAGGTTTGTAATAGCGCGCTTCCTTGCCAATAATCTTCTCCGAGAAAAGGCCGCCGAGCTTCGGTATTGTACTCTATACCGCGGTAGATTTGACCTCCCGCAGTGGGGTTTTCATCAAAGACAATCGTTTTTAAACCGGCGGCAGCAGCTTCGCTGGCCGCTGACATGCCTGCGGGCCCCGCGCCGATGATAGCAATATCATAGGTATCAGCTAGTCCGCTGACATCAGCTTTTCTATGGATCATTTCAATGGCCGCCCTGCTCTATTATCCGAGCACCGTGTTGTGATGAAATTTCCATTCCGTCCTGAACGAGTGTCATACAGGCCTGTCGGTTTTGAGCACCGTTGATGGTCATCAGACATTCGAAACAAACGCCCATCAAACAATATGGGGCACGGGGTTGGCGACCGACGAGACTCGTACGCACGGCGAGCGTCCCCTCGCTTAACAATGCAGCGGCTACAGAGATATTGGCCGGGACCTGCAAGCTACGTCCATCAAAGTTAATGGTAACCGTTTCAGTTGCTTCTTCAGTTTTCAGAAACATGAAACCTCCGGCCCGGAAAAGCATCGCCGGCAAGTAACCCGGCATTTGCTGCAATTTCTTGAGCTACTATCAGCGCGTGATTAGCCGCCAGAGTTACGCCCGAATGGCACATCGTCACATAGGCTCCTGGATAGGTTCGAGATTCTTCGTAAATCGGTAATCCGTCTGGCGTTTTGACACGAAAACCGGCCCAACTACGGACGACATTGACGTTGGTGAGACACGGAAAGGTTCGGATAGCCCTATCAGCCAGTACGGTGCTAATATCTTGGTTGGTAGAAATTTGGTCAGAGTTGGTTTCCTGACTGTCTCCGATCATAATCCCGCCTTCATCGGTCTGCCGTAGGGTTGCCGATGTATAAGGGAAAAAAGGCGCACATTTTTCGGTGACCAGAATCTGGCCTTTGCTACGCACCGTCGGTGCATCAATGTCAACCATTGCCGCGAGAGATGGTGTTCCCACACCTGCTGAAAGGATCAGCCGTTCGGTAAAGACTTCGCCCCATGACCCGCGCAGCACAAAACCACGGGCTTGCGGCGCAATCGATGTCACCTCATGGTGAGGCTGATAATTTGCGCCCAGCTTGATCATTCCCCAATGGAGCGCACGCAGCAGACGCAACGAATTTACATCACCGTCCATCGGCGAGAAAATCGACCCGATAACATCTTTTCCTATACCGGGCACCATTTTGGCAGTTTCGCGATGATCGAGCACGACGTGTTCGGGCGCGTCCTCTTTGAGATCGCGGGCGACATTTACTACATCGCTAGTGAACAGTTCTAATTCTCGTTCGTTGAGGCAAAAGGTAAAAGCACCTTTTTGTTTGAGCCCAACATCGATTCCGGTGACATCCCGCAGTTCCGCAGCAAAAGCTGGCCAAAGTCGCGCAGATTGCATCGTCCAATGGGCGTAGTGTGGTGCGCCTACACCTTTGCCCTGCACCCATATGAGTGCAAAATTGGCGCGGGAAGCCCTTAAAGAAAGGTCTTCACCGTCAAGAACCATCGGACGCAGACCATTTCGGGCTAGCCCCCACGCTAAAGCTGAGCCCACAAGCCCCGCTCCAACGACTACGATTTTCTGGTCTGGCAATCTGCGCATTTGTAAATTCAGCTTTTAGAAAAGGATCAAGGGCGGCCCAACCGTGAGGCTAGGCGGTCTCTGGAAACTAGTTTTGCGGTGTTACGTCGACTTTGAACCACTTTTCAGCGAGCTTCTTCACCGTGCCGTCTTCGATTGCAGCATTGATGGCTTTATCGAAGCGGTCCTTTAACTCGGTGTCATCTTTACGAAGGCCCACGCCGATATTGCCGAATACCTTGCCCGAGAACAGTGGGCCGACAAGCTTAACCTCGGCCATATCGTCCTTCTCTAAGGCAGCAGCCAAGACCGTCGCATTGGCAACAACGGCGTCCAGACGTCCACTGGTCAGATCAAAATTGTGCTCTTCCGTGGTTTTATATTCACGAAGATCAGCACCATTCTCAAAATATTGCTCCATGAAGGCTGAAGCCGTCGTGGACCCTTGCACGCCAACGACTTTTCCTTGGATCTTGGCGCCAATCTCTTCGAGGACTGGCTTTGCAGCTTCAGAATCGACGTTTATCGGCGTACCGTTTTCTGGCAGATCCACCAGATCGCTGTCCTCCATCACGGCAAATGAATTGATTGCAGCCGCATAAGGAGCCGAAAAAGCGATAACTTCTTCGCGCTTGGGAGTGATGCTCATGCCAGCCATGATGGCGTCGTATTTGCCCGCGGCGAGTGACGGGATGATGCCGTCCCAATTCTGCGCGACGATTTCACATTTGGCCTGCATACGCTCACAAAGATTGTTTGCAAGGTCGATTTCAAACCCTTCCAGCACGCCATTCGGGCCGGAAAAGTTCCAAGGCGCATAGGCGCCTTCCGTTGCGATGCGGACAACATTTTCTGCCTGAGCCATAGGTGCTGCAACAAGAGTGCCCAGAATGGTGAGAGCAAATTTGATTTTCATGAGTTCACCTCTGTTGGTCAATTAGGAATTAATTTCTTGAATTGTGGGTTGATATGAATTGGCGAAAACGTTCACTTTTTGGGTTGCCGAACATTTCTTGCGGCGTACCCTGCTCTTCGATCAGTCCCTGATGGAGAAACACAATGCGGTTAGAAACGTCCCGGGCGAATGCCATTTCATGGGTGACGACCAGCATTGTTCGTCCCTCGGAAGCAAGATCACGCATGACTTTCAGCA
This sequence comes from Falsochrobactrum ovis, assembly GCF_003259955.1. GTDB lineage: Bacteria > Pseudomonadota > Alphaproteobacteria > Rhizobiales > Rhizobiaceae > Brucella > Brucella ovis_A. Next base: position 65,256 of record NZ_QLMK01000010.1, on the reverse strand, counting down.
CTTCAGACACCAGTTCGGGGTCGAGTGCGGATGTCGGTTCGTCGAAAAGCATAATTTTGGGGCGCATCGCCAGCGCTCGGGCGATCGCCGCCCGCTGTTGCTGGCCACCAGACAAATGGGATGGATAAAAATTACGTTTATCCACGATGCCGACACGCTCAAGCAAAGCTTCTGCTTCAGCGATACATTCCGCACGGTTGCGCTTTTGAACGTGAACGGGCGCTTCAATCAAATTTTCCAAAATGGTTAGATGCGACCACAAATTAAAGGATTGAAACACCATGGTGGCTTGCCCGCGCAGCCGCTGAACCTGCTTCTGGTCCATACAGCGTGGGCTGTGTCCACTTCGCTGATCCAGTTTGTAGGTTTCACCGTGAATTGCCACACTTCCGCTGTTGGGGACTTCAAGCATATTGATGCAGCGAAGCAGCGTGGATTTGCCCGAACCAGACGCTCCCAGAATAGAGAGCACTTCGCCTTGATGCGCCAGCAAGGAAACTGAATGTAGGACGCGGTGTGCCCCATAACTCTTTTCAACGTTGGTAATTTCAACGGCAGGTATTGCACCGGTCATTTATGTGTTTCCTCCTGCTGGCTGCGGGATAGTGAGCGATCTCTGAGCGGCCGAGTAGCGATATTCGAGATATTTGAAGAGCCGGCTGATGACGAAATTCAGCAGAAGATAAATCGCGCCTGCACAAATAAAGATTTCTACCGGACGATAGGTTGCGGAAATTAGCTTTGCTGCGATGCCTGTTACTTCCATCATCGTAATTGTCGAAGCCAAGGCTGTAGATTTCACCATCAGGATAACTTCGTTTGAATAGGCTGGCAGCATTTGCCTGATGGCTTGCGGTGCGAGGATGCGTCTTACGAGGGTGAAAGCACTCATCCCATAGGCCCGGGCAGCTTCAATCTGTCCAGCAGGGACCGAAAGGACGCCACCCCGGATAATCTCCGCGCTATAAGCAGCGGTGTTTAGCGCCAGCGCTAAAACCGCACACCAATAGGGCTCGCGCAAAAACGGCCAGAGAAAGCTCTTTCGCAATTCCGGGAATTGGCTAAGGCCGTAATAAATAAGATAGAGCTGAACCAGAAGTGGCGTTCCGCGGAAAACAAATATGTAACTGCGTGCAATTAAATCTAATAGCAAGTTGCCCGAAAGCCGCATTAACGCCAGCAGACATGCAAGTATTGCACCGGATGTTACCGACAGTAGCGTCAATTGCAGCGTTAGCGGAATGCCACGACAAAGCTGGATGAAGGTTTCAAGCAGAAACGGAAAATCGAGAAGATTCATATTGCCCGCCTGATCCCGCGCATTGCGTGTTTTTCGGCCTTGGCGAACAGTACGCTCGATATAAAAGTTATCGTGAGATAGAGGACGGCGGCCGTGAGAAAGAACGTGAACGGCTGGCGCGTCGAACCCGCGCCGATTTGTGCCTGCCGCATCAGTTCAACCAATCCGACCACGGAGATCAACGCGGATTCTTTCAGAACGAGCTGCCACACATTTCCGATGCCCGGTATAGCAAACCGCAAGGCTTGTGGAATTATGATGCGCCTGAGAAGCAAGTTAGATGGCATCCCATAGGCGCGTGCCGCTTCAATTTCCCCTTTTGGGAGTGCGAGTACGGCACCGCGAAACACTTCTGTTTGATAAGCCCCCGAAACCACCCCAATAGCTAATGCGCCAATGATGAAGACCGGAGCGCTCACAAAACCTTCCGAGCCGAAAAATGAAGCAAATTGGCTTAGAACCGCGCTGCTACCAAAATAGAAAAGATAAATAACCAGCAGGTCAGGAATTCCGCGAAGAATGGTTGAATAACCGTCGGCAAGAAGCCGGAGAATTCGAAATGAAGAAAACGAAGCGCTGGCTGACAGGACCCCGAACAAGGCACCAAGTATGAAGCCGCAAAGCGCGACAGCAATGGTGATTCCTGTGGCTCTGAGCATGTCCCAGCCCCACCCGCCATCAGTAAAACCCATTAAAGCGATATACGCGCTTGCCGCATCCACCCTAATCGCCTCCCCCTTTTTTAATCTGCTTATTGATCCGCAGCTCGGTAAGAATTGACAGGGCGTTTCAATACAGTCAAATTCGAAATTAGGGTGTAAGCATAAGTAAATGTTATGGTGGATCGATGAATCTGCGGCAAGTCGAAGCTTTTAGAACGGTAATGCTGACGGGAAAAATGACTGCTGCGGCAGAATTGATGTCAATCACTCAGCCCGCTGTCAGCCGGCTTATACGAGATTTTGAAATCGATACGAATTTGCAGCTCTTCAATCGACACGGCAATCAGCTCATCCCCACACAGGCCGCGATGACCTTGTTGCGAGAAGTTGAACGCGCATTTGTGGGCTTGAACCATATAAGAATATTCGCAGAAGAGATTAGCCGGCAGAATGCTGGCATGTTACGCATAGCTGCGATGCCCGCATTAGCAAATGGTATCATGCCTCGGTTTCTCGCACATTTTTTGCGTGACCGTCCCAATCTTCATGTATCGTTGAACGGAATTCCATCTACATTGGTGATTGAAGCGGTGGCATCTGGGCAGGCCGATGTGGGCTTTGCTGATGGTCTGCTTGATAGGCCCGGCTTCGAAATCGAAACCCGGCCGATTGCAGCGGTGGTCGCTGTGCCCACGGGGCATCGGCTGGCAGATTATGAGGTGATTTCGCCGGCAGATCTGGCCGATGAACGGATGATCACTCTAGAACCGGGGTCACTTTTTGCCATGCGTGTAGAGGTCGCGCTTGCAGGCATTTCGCGGTCGTCGTCACTGGAAACGCGGCTGTCGCATACGGCTCTCACTCTCGTTGCGGAGGGTGTCGGCATTACAATTATAGATCCCTCTTCAGCCACAGATTTTCGCAATCGAGGCGTGGTTACGAAACCATTTACCAGTTTTGTTGATGCAGGGTTTTTGGCGATCCAACGCAGTAATAGCCCCGACAACAGTTTAGCGCAGCGGTTTGTTCGCGAGTTTTGGGAATATCATGATGAGTTGCTAACCCAGCCATTAAGCTGAAAAAACTTGGGCAAAAAACATTTTGCTTACGGCTTCAGCGCGGCGCCGTAGTTGTTTTGAAAGACGGTCTTTCGACCGCCTTTCTTTGTGAATAGAGTGCGCGTTGCAGCATTGAAACGCCATTTGGACGGATGCTCGATTTGATCGAAAAAGGGCTGTTTAACAGTGTTCTTCGACTAAATCGATGCATTATCCGAGCTTGTTGCAAGCCCGCCGCCGGGCATCTCTTCCCGTGACAAGAATTACGGCAACATGGACCCTGTTTCAATAAAGCGCTGATGCCAAGATAGGGCTTCGTTTAACAAAGACGGTGTTTGCAACCCATAAGAATGCGCAAGAGCACGGCTAAAGTAATCTTGTAGCCCTGGACGATAACTAGGGTGCGAACAATTTTCGATGATCACCCGAGCACGCTGTTTGGGCGAAAGACCGCGCAAATCGGCCAGCCCCTGTTCTGTTACAAGCACCTGAACATCCTGATTGATGTGATCAACACGGCTGGCCTGCGGGACGATTGCCGAAATCTTGCCGCCCTTTGCGGTTGAAGGCGTCATGAAGATTGAAATATACGCATTTCGGGCGAAGTCACCCGAACCACCAATACCATTCTGAACACGCGATCCCATAATATGGGTCGAGTTTACATTGCCATAAATATCAGCTTCGATCAGGCCATTCATTGCAATGCAGCCCAGACGACGCACCAATTCAGGATGGTTGCTGATTTCCTGCGGACGCAGCACCATTCGGTCGCGATATTGTGCCATATTTTCGTTTAGGCGTGCGGCGGCTTCAGGGCTCAGCGAAAAAGCGGTCGCAGAAGCCATTTGGAGTTTGCCAGCATCAATTAAGTCAAGCATTCCATCCTGAATGACTTCAGTAAACGCGGTCATCCCTTCAAATGGGCTGTCGACCAAGCCAGTCAAAACCGCATTGGCAATATTCCCTACTCCCGACTGGATAGGCAGAAGCGAGGCGGGCAGCCTTCCCTTTGCAACTTCGTGTCGCAAAAACTCGAGCAAATGCCCGGCAATTGCGTTGGCGTTTTCATCTGGGGGCGTGAACGGCAAGTTCCGATCCGGAGCATTGGTTTCAACGATAGCCACGATCTTGTCTGGATCACAGCGGAACGATGTCTCTCCAATACGATCCGATGGGCGAAGCAATGGGATCGGCACCCGATGCGGGGGCAATGCAGTACCGTAATAAATATCGTGCATGCCTTCCAATGCAGGGCTTTGCCATTGATTGACCTCAAGAATCACCTTGTCTGCACGCTCTAGCCAGGTCTTATTATTGCCGACCGAGGAAGATGGAATGAGCGAACCATCCTCCCGGATACCACTGACCTCGACAACCGCGACATCAAGCGGGCCCAAAAAGCCTTGCCAGGCCAGCGGCGCTACCTGCGAGAGATGCATATCAAAATATTCCATCTCACCGCGGTTGATTTTTTCGCGAGCAATCGGGTCGGAATTATATGGAAGCCGGAACTCAATCCCATCCGCTTTAGCCAGCGCACCATCCAGTTCAGGGCCTGTAGACGCGCCAGTCCAAACGTTGAGATGAAAATTTTTCCCCGTCGCTCGTTCGGCTTCGATGCGAGCCGCCAACGCCAGAGGGACGGATTTGGGATAGCCAGAGCCTGTGAAACCACTCATTCCCACTGTGGAATTATTCCGGATTAAAGAAGCCGCGTCTTCAGCGCTCATCACTTTCGATAGTAGGCGTTTATTGGCTATTCGCGACATCTTTTGCTCCTCTTATGACGGCTGACAATCAATCCAACGCTTGGGGATTCTCCGCTTTGCGAGCTTCTGGCCATGTAAAACCGGGTCCGACTAACAGCTAATTCACACTTAGTAAATGAAGGGAACGGAGATTTGACAATTCAATCGGTTAAAAAAGCGCAGGCAGCTCGGCCTTCACTGCTCCAGCGATGCATGATCTCGTGGAACCGATGAAAAACTGCTTTCGGCATGTCGGTTTTAGAACAGTCAATGCCCGTCAAAAGGCTCGAATCACATTGTGACAAAGCCGTCATCCATATCAAAGCTGGGTAAAATATGGCGATATTGAAGCTGACGGAGTTATTGCGTCGTTAGCATATAGAATAATGGTGGATTAGCGTCTGTGGGGAAATAAGGGCAATTTTGCCAAGGTCAGCAAAAATATGAAATCGGTGCCGTTTCCGCCCGGAGTTTTGTGAACTCCGTGCCGCCAATGGTGTTGCTTTTGTCAATGTCCATGGGCTTGCGTGGACGATTGGGCGTGGGCAACTCGGGCCTAGACCGTTATTTTAAATGGTAGCACGTTGAGGCTCGGCCCGCGGCAGGGGTAAGGCTGAAAAGACTTCGCACGAGATGATATCTCGTGCGAGCTTTCGTGCGAAAAATCCTATAGTGCCTTAAATTCCCAAAAATCTAAAAGGCTCTGCGTCTTTGAATTTATCGTTTGTCACACCGGAGAAGATGTTGCGCTGATCCGGACCAAGATCGAGTTTCTGGACTTTTCCTTTGTCGGCAGAAAAATCTATCTGTTTAAGATCCACCCAGAATATGTTGGGCGTGAGTGCTGACTCAAAGAAATAAAGCTTATTTTTTTGGTCTGCTACCGTACGCCAGCGGGTCGAGGAAATATTGGGCTGATCTGGTGTGGTAAGACCAAACGGAACCGAAGCATTGCGAATGACGCTGAAAACACTGGCAATCGCCTCTCGTGGGTCTTCTGATTTGGGCACTGCATTGATATAAAATGCTGCGCGGGTGAAGCGATCCGACGCGCGATTGGTACCTGGAAGCATCACGGTGCCGCCGATCTGTTCCCAATAAGAATGCAGCGCCAACTGCTTTTCGAAGATCGGTGAATTGGTCATAACCTGGTATTTGCGATTATGATGGATGACCTGTTCGCCATTAATATATTCAACGATAGCGCTATCGCCAGACGCGTCAGAGATCGACAGATGCAGTGTCGCGAGCCGGTTTTCGCCCGGAACATAATCGGTAACAATTGTAAACGGGTTGGTGCTTAAATGCTTAACCGCTTCATCCACCGTAGCGAAATTATCCAGCACATATTGCGCCCAAGCGGCAATCGACAGCCCGGGGCCAGTCCCGTCAAATTTGGGGTATTCTGACTCCACCAGCCAAAGCACATTTGCCACGAGACCAGCTTCATTCATTCCGTCGGTTGTAGAAATATCGTAGCCGGATGCGATAACGCTACCATATTTGGAAGTCCATTCGATCGATCCGGGACCGACTTCGCCATTGCGTTTCATACCGCGTGGAAAAATCCAAAGATTGGTTCCCACATCCACGCGCCAATCCATAGAACGGGCGGTGATGATCTGATCATTCGCGCCAAGATATACAACCCGCGTGCAGGCTTCGGCCACCGGGGCCACAAGCATAGTCGTTGCTACAAACAGACTGATAGCGGCCGCAGAAAATGACTTTCTTAAAAATGCCATTTGGCGCCTCCCGAAATTATTGGCACAGCTTTGAAAATGCGTGCGTAAGATTGGCGAAACCTATAAGGAATTGATATTTCTAAGTTCTTTCTAATTTTAGTCAATATCAAACGTATAGGAATGAATAGCCCCCCAGAAGGGGAGCCAGCATCGGTTCAGAACCGCAAGCATATAGCCCCCTCCTCGATATGGGAGGGGTGGCGCATGGGTTCGATCATTGGTTTTTTGAAGCTTGAGTAAGGGTTCGATCCAAAAGTTGCTCATAGATAGGCCGACCGCCACGGAGCTGAGCTGATAGGTTGGCAGCGAGGCATGTAGCAATCAGCGGCATGATCAATTCATATGAGCCGGTCAGCTCCACCGTCAAAATAATGCCGACAAGTGGTGCGCGGACCGATGCGGTGAATAGGCCGCCCATGGCCGCAATGGCAAATGCGAGCGAAAGATCAGCAGCTTCCGGCAGGATTAAGCCCATTGCTCCGCTAAAAATCAGGCCAATACAGGTGGCGAGCCCTAAGATTGGTGCGAAAATTCCTCCCGGCACGCCAGAAGAATAGCTGCCAACCATGGTGACAAACCGCAAACACGCAATTCCAAGCAGAAAGTACAAGCTTGAATGGGTTGGAGACAGCTGAATTACCGCGGCCTCGCCGCCTCCCACACTCAGCGGCAGCAAAATAAATAGCGCCCCAACAATGAGACCAACCACAGCGGGAAATAAATATGGGATGCGTTTATGCAGCCGTGCAGCAAACGCACCGGTCCAAAGCAGTGAGGAGTTTAGCGCTACTCCAACAAGCCCCAAGAGAACCCCCAATAAAGCAAAACCGGGTAGCCAGGATAAAGAGACAGCGATTTGCGGCATGGTGAAGTCCGGCGCGGTGCCACCAATAATCTGCGCAACGATTGTAGAGAGCAGCGCTGCTACCATTACGCCCATATAGGTGCGGAAGGAATAGGGAAATTGCCGTTGCATTTCTTCGATCACGAACACCACTGCCGCAAGCGGTGCGTTAAAAGCGCAAGCCAATCCGGCCGCAGCACCCGCAGCCAACATCCCGCGGCGCTCAATCACATTGCTTTTGAAAAAATCATTAATAGCGGCACCCAACGAAGCGCCGATATGAATAGTCGGGCCTTCACGGCCTAAAACCAAACCGGAAGACAGGGAGACAACCCCTAAGGTGAACTTAACCGGCAATATACGCCGCCATCGCACCACGCGCAGGCCTTCCATCGCGCCTTCAATTTCCTGCACACCGCTGCCGCTGGCCTCGGGCGCAAGTCGCCGGACAAGGAAAGCGCCAAGCACCGTGCAAGTCATCGTTATAAATGCTGCGATTGCAACCAGTTCTACCCCGCTGAAATAGGTAGCAAGCTTTTGCGGCCATAAAAGAAGATAATTGATGGAAAGATGGAAATAGGACCCCACCGCCCCGGTTAATATTCCGGTCAGCGCGCAAAGGGTGATAAATATCGCTTGCTGAGTTTTAGACTCAGCCATTTCCGCCGGTCTTAATGCGGCAGGCGACATAGATTGGATGCCCGTATTTTTGTTGAAACCGTTATTCTCGCCCACGCTACTTTCCTGTGCTTATTCGAACCAGCTAAACTTAGCGGATAGCGATAGAAGAAAAAACAAACAAGATGCAGTTAATTTTTTACTTTTCTAAATGTGAGGTCGAATGCCCGTTTGCAGTTAGATCAATTACGGGCTAGTCGCGTTCGGGAAGTTTTCTTTTCCTATTCTCGCTGCGAATCCAAAAAGCGAATTTGAAAAGCGCAAAGTGTTATTCTTTTGCACATATTAGAATGTTCGAAATGTTGAAAAATACATAAGAATAGCAGAATAATAGTAATAATGAGGGTTTCCTACTGACGAAATTCTGCTTTCGAAAGCATTCGATAGCCGCGTTAGGGCACCCAAAATGAGATGGCCGGTGTTGATTTTAAGCGCAGCACCGGTGGACGTGAACGGATTCTGCGTGGTGTCTAGCGCCGTGCAGCCTAAAATGAGTGTGAATCGATGGCTTATTTGCCAACCCAATGGCTACAAAATCTTGCCAAGATGGCACCGGCACCGCAATGGCCATGGAGGCATTCATTGCGCACGGCCATTGCAATCACTGTTCCTATGGCGATTGGATTCGCGACGAATAATGTCGCTTCCGCAATGATCGTTTGCCTGGGGGCTATGCTCAGTTCCGTTAGCGTGCAATCGGACCCTTACAGGCTTCGCTTCCGCCGAATCTTCATTTCAGCACCGATTGGAATGAGCGGATATCTCCTCGGATCCCTGATCGGCGGGCATGGCGCATATACAATTGCCGCTGTGGTTCTGACTGCGTTGTTTTCCGGGCTTATAAGCGGATATGGGGCATATTTTTCCGCAGGTGCCATGCAAATGCTGATTATGGCTATTGTGGCCTCGCATTTCGGCCATGACGGACCGATCTGGATGATGCCGGCCCTGTTCCTGGCGGGTGCTGCTTTTGCTTGTGTTTTGCTTGCGGTCGAAGCCGTGCTGAGCCCGCACAAGCCGGAGCGGCAGATATTGTCTAATCTGTTAAATTCCTTGGCGGAATTGGCCAATGCAACCACCGATTCACAGATGGATGCGACGAAACTTGAAGCAATCCGCCGGAAGGTGACTGATGCGCAGGTTTCTACCTATAGCGCGCTGATGGGAAAGCCGTCTCATTCTGACGGTGCTTCTGAAAACGGCGATTATGTTGCGTCAATTTTGGCGGTAACCGACCAAATTTCAGCCTTTTTGATTGGGGGATCAAGAGATAAAAAGGTCCTAAATGAATGTGCCTCACAGCTAAGCGCAATGGCGAAGGCGCTGGATAGTAATCAACAAGCCCCGGCACTGTCCGATATTGATAGAAATAACCGGCTATTACGCAATATTGCGCGGCTTTTTGAGCTTCTTTGGCCAGATAATAAGCAATTGCGAAGCGGTCGTGTCGCAAAGCAATCCTGGTCTTTGCGGAACCTCCCTTCAATTGAAACAATAAAAGATCGGCTTACTCTGGGACATGAAGTAATCACCTCTGCTTTCCGGTTGGCCTTATGCATGTTACTTGCGCTTTTGGTTGAACAAGTGGTTCCGGGAAACCATTCATATTGGATTCCCTTATCGGTCGCGGTGATTATGAAGCCGGATTTCGGTTCGGTTTTTGCCAGAGCTGCTCTACGAAGCGCCGGAACCTTCATTGGCGTCTTGCTAGCAACCGCCATTATTATTCTTGTTCCAAAAGGCGTGCTGCTTGTTTTGGTAATTGCTATATTAGGATTTATCCTTCCTTGGGCGGGCTTACGAAGCTACGCTCTTCAATGCGCATTCTTAACGCCTATCGTTTTGGTTCTTATTGATTTTGAGATGGCCAAACCGACAATAGATTATGGAATCCAACGTCTTTCTGATACGCTGATCGGATCCTTGATAGCATTGGTTTTCGGCTACTTGATTTGGCCAAAGTCGATTCAGGTCGCAACGCGTCAAGGTTTTGCCGACGTGCTCACGACTTTAGCGACCTATTTGCGTAGCGCATTTCAAAATGCCGACCGTGACCCAGAAGCGCCCGCGAGAATGCTCGAAGAAACCGCTGCATTGAGAAGCTCAGCCTATAAGCAATTATCGAATATGCGCACAAGACTGCAGCGCAGCCTCCCCGAGCCACCCCCGACAAGCACCGAGGCGCTTGCCTGGTTGCCGGCGATTGCAGGCGCAGAAGCTTTGTGTGATCGCATTACGCAGCTTATCAATCTTTCAGAGGAAGTGGCTGCATCGCCCTCCAATGAGGTGATTGAGCAGCTTGCGACAGCGATCGAGCAGCTCGCCGCAACGGGCGATACTTCGCCTGCTATGGCTAAACTTTTGTCGCAAAATTCTTTGGAAAAAATCGACGAAAATCTGCAGTCGGCTCTTCGTGAAACTGCGGATGGCATTCAGCATCTGGCAGATCTTTGCGCGGTCACAAACCAAGAGCATGCGGCGGAACCTGTTCTTCAGCCCGCTTGATTCAACCTTTGCTTTAAACGGTCCCGGGAATATTTTTCAAATAGGTTGGGGTGCAATATGGCACCCTAGCCCTGCGATGCACCGAGCACAAAGGCAAGGTTTGCTGCGGCTGTAAACGCTGCCGCATGTGCTTCCGCTTCCGCGATTTGCGCATCCAGCAAACCATTTTGGGCAATTGCCGCAGCCGTCACCGTGCCAAGCCCGTTTCGATAGGCTTCCACAGTAGCATCGTAAGTTTTCCACGCAGCTTTCACGAGAGCATTCGCTGCCTGTTGCGCTTCGAGTGCCGTGGTCAACGCATTTGTAGCGATCACGATCTCACGCGCTGCGTCATCTTTCAGCCGCGCATAGTCCAATTCGGCTGCTTTTGCACGGCTTTCCGCCGCTTTCAATTGTGCTGCACGCAATCCTGAATCATAAAGTGGTACGGTTGCCCCTATAAAAACATCGGCAGAGCGCCCACGTGCTCCGATAGATGGTAGACCAGCTGCGTTCATATCTGCGGAATGGGTTGATAGGCTGCTGTAAAGGCCAACTTTCGGCAGAAATGCCGAATTCGCTTCGTCGATGCCCGAACGCGCTGCCTTGAGCGTCGCATAGCCAGCCCGAATATCGGGGCGCTGATCCAAAGCGATATCAACCATTGTCTGAATGGGGACAGCGGACGGAGTGGGAAGCTTTCGCGAACTTGTGTCTTCGATGCGCAATTGGGACGTTGGTGAAATACCAATAGCTGCTAAAAGTGCCTGATAGGCATCTTGTTCAGCACCTTTTGCCGTGACAAGGCGCAATTTTGCCTGAGCCAAAGCCTGCTCCGCTTGGGCAACTTCGACGACCGTACCAACCCCGTTTTTGCGTTTTTCTAACGCAGCGTCGAGCACGGTACGACTGTTTTTGACAGCCTGTTCTGTCGCCTGTTTCTGCTGACGAGACGCATTATAATTGTGGTAGTTGCGGGTTACGTCCAAAACCACTTTCTGATGCATCAAGTTGAACTGATAGTTTGCAGCCAAGGAAACCTGTTCTGCGGCTGAGACAATGGCGCTGCGCCCGCCAAAATCGAAAACCAGCCACTGCAACGCCACCGATGGCATAATTCCTTTCACTTCTGTATCAAAATATCGCTTGGCACCAATTGGAATTGGAAGCGGCGAACGATTGTGATGGATGCCACCAACTACATTTGCCGTAATGATGGGTAAATAGGTCGCTTCCGCCATGCCAACCGCAAGTGCCGCCTGTCGGGCGCGCTCCCAAGCGTTGCGCGTCGATGGGTTGTTACGCTGTGCCAAGTCAATCAAGGTGGGCAGCGTATAAGTTTTCTCTGAATAGACACCGGGTGTGCTAAGCGCAAACGCGGTTTGATTGGCGGTTTCCGCTTTTGAACCGGGTTGAGCCGATTGAGCTGGGGGCGTCCATTGCTGATCTGGGGTCGAAGGGGCAAGTTCCAAGGCGTCAGTTGCACAACCCGCCAACAGTAACGGGATGGTCAGCCAGCAAAGAACCGATCCGCCGCAACCAAATTTTACATGAGAGCGCTTTAGCACATCTAATCCGAGCGTAGCCTTCATTGACTAGGCTCCGCATCGCGCTTGATAGCTTCTGGTGGTAGAGCATCTGCCGCCAGCTCTGCATGGGTAATCTTTTCGTGAAAATCTGCTAAAGCCGACTGGGTCGCAGCGGAAATGTCGGGTTTGAAAAATAATTTCAAAGCTAATTGGTTAAGCTCTTCTGCCAATGCGTCAAAGGTTTTTCTTGTTTCATTATGAGGCCGCAGACTTCTTGGTTCATATGAGGCCATTCTCAGTGAATTATGTACGACACCAAGATCATTCTCGACCGAAGCCATCAAATTGGTCGAGGCATTGCGTTGGCTGAAATCGAGTTGCGCCAATTGTTGCAGTTTCCCCAATGCGCTTTCGAGCCGTGTTCTGATCGCATAAGTCACACTCACAGGCCAGATGGTGGTGAAAATAATAAATATCACGCAATTACCCAGCAAAATGCCAATAATACGATCGCTCGCTGCGCTAAGACTTGTGCCTGGCCCAAAACCTTGCAACGTTGTTAGCAAAAATGCCAGCGCTATCTGCACTCCTCCATAGGAAATGCGCTCATTTCCCGTGGAGACCCATGCTGCAATCGACACAAAAAAGAAGATCATGAAGGCGAGCGACCCAACTGATTCCATATGGGGAATGAGGTAGAGGATTGAAATTAAGCCAAAAAATGCGCCGATCAGGCAACCCGTTATCCGTAAAACAAGCTTGTGAACCGTATCTCCCGTTGTGCCCAGTGCAGCGACATAGCAGGTGATCATTGCTGTATGGATTCCCTGCCAATCCGCTGCGGAATATATGAAATAGCAGGTGACGGCGGCTAAAGTCGTCTTCAATGCAAAATGCAAATGAATGGGATTGCTCAGCGCATCCTTCGCTATAAACGGATCACTAACAGGCGCCTGTTTACCGGGATCTCTGCCTTGCGCTAGGTCTTCGAGTATTTCGGGTATTTCGCGGGCCTGGGTGATGTCTTCATCAGCAAAAGTGGCATTGATCGGCTCATGTTTTTTTTGGGCTGCAAGTTTTTGTGCAAGCACCTTGCAAGAATGAGCCAAACTGCCACGAAGCTCGGCATTCAACGTCTTATCGAAAGCCAGCACGGCGAGCATGAGCTTATAAGAATGCGACTGGGCTCGAAGAAGATATGATTGTTGCGAGGCGGGCAAAAGGTTGAGAACCTTTATCAAAAGCAGACGCTTGGTCTGTTCGCCCTCGCCTTCTTCAAGAGCATCGCGGAGTTTCTCGCGGTTTCTAGTTGTGGGGTTTTCCAGATAATCTGCTGCAAGTTCAAGCCGTTCAATAACCGTTTGTCGCAAGAGGTTTTGCGGCCACATGCCGAAGAATAAATTATAAACAATCATCACCGCCATCGGTAAAGCGACCATTGCCCATGCATAAAGCACGGCACGTGTGGCAACTTCTCCAAGCGGTATAATATCCATCAAAGTGAGCACAAATGCGATGACAAGCGCCACTATTCCTGCATTTTCTCCAAGCTGGCTGCAGGAATCTAAATAGAGAAAGACAAAAGATACCAATACGATAGCAGCAATTCGCGCCGGCGGAGATTCAATCGTCAAATTGATAATTCCGATCAGCAATATAACGACCAAGCTGACAGCCACGATGATGCCTGTGCCGGCCAGAATATTTTCTGCGGCATCAGCCTTCATCAAGAATATAACGAGATAACACCCAATCGCCGCCTCGGGTAACTTGTAGATCATCGCAAACGAAGTCGAGACAGCACAAATTATGCCGATGGAAAGCGCCAGATAAAAGCGGCCTGGAAAAGGCTGCAAATCTTCTAAGAGATGGCGAGCTGCCCGCCTGATCCAGCCTTCCTCAGCAATTTGTGTCATGCTCAACCACGGTCGAAGCTGATGCGCCCGCCCTCATAAGGTTTTCAGGGGGATCGAACAATTCTATGCGGACCGGGAAACGCTGAGCTACCCGTACCCAGTCAAGTTCTTTCGGAACATAGGGCAAACTACGCGGAATATTTATCGAGCTTTCGGAAGAGACGCCCCACCCAATACCTTGCACCCGCCCTTTGATGGCAATCGACTGATCAGCCATCACATAAACGATAGCGCATGAGCCAACAGCGATATTTTTAAGCTCTCCTTCACGGTAAAGAGCCGTGGCATACCATTGGTCTGTATTAACCAGAGTAAAAATGGATTCTCCCGTCACGATAAATTCGCCCGAGGAAACCTGAAGCCCCACGACGCGGCCATTATGCGGGGCATAGACTTTGGTATGCTCAAGATTGCGCTTGGCTATATCAAGCGCTGCTTTGCGGGCCTCGACAAGGGCCAAGGCCGCATCGGGTGAATTGACCAGCAAGTCCGCAGCCTTATTTTGCTGCACCGCCTGTTGAAGTGAGACTTCGGCGTCGAGTTTCAAAGTGCGGGCATCTTGTATTTGCTGATCGGTGACATAGCCTTTGGACTGCATGGGCAGCAGCCGCTCTAGCGACTTTTCCGCAAGATCGAGATTAACGCGCGCCCGTTCAATCTGTTTATTGGCTATGTCGGCATTGGCTTGTTCGGCAGCAATATTGCGTTTTTGTGTTTCATAAAGCGCTTCCGCCGCCTTAAGGTCCGCTTCAGCTTGCACGACAAGTAAGCGATAGGGTTCGGGGTCGAGGCTGAACAATAATTGCCCTTTGGTGACTGCATCATTCTCAGCTACGAATATTTGCGTGATCCGCCCGGGAACACTGGCAGAAATATGCGTTATGGCAGCGGTCAAACTGGCATCGCTGGACAGAAGGTTGGTGTCAGCCCTTTTGAAATAGTTCCAGCCCAGGAACACGGCCGCTGCGATGATGAGTACCGGCAATGCCACCATGATACGGGATTTTGTTTTATTCATAATAATCCTGTCTCACCGACCAAATATCATCAATGAAGAAGCAAATCCAATCGCCAAAGCAAGAGCTACGTAAGTGGCCAGCCGCCAAGCCAGTAGATCGTCAATTCCGGTTTTGATGAAAATCAACCGGATAAAAACAGCGCCAAGGATACCGATTAAAGAGCAGGCGATCCATGAAGGAAAATAAGCGCCATAAAGAGCGATCGTCGGATTTCGTTGACTGATACAACCGCTCAGAAACAATAGGGGTGAGGAAATGAGGCTAATCCGTTTCAACATAATCCGCCCCCTCGCAATATATGGTTTTATGCTTCTCATTCATTACAGATAGCTAATTAAAACCGAAAAGTTAAACCGATCAGGGGGCCATGCAGCGTGCTGTCAAACACCCGCCCATCCCTGCTATAATCAATGTCCATATATTTATAGCCCAAAGCCAGCGAAGTTTTATCGTTTATGGCATATTTGAGCGTTGCAATAGCCTGCACTGTGAGATCGGATCCGACATTGAACCCGCCGACATCGGCCTGAGTAACGAGCTGAAGCTTATCATTAAAATCATATTGAAGTCTGGCGCCAACCAAAGGATCGGCCCAGCCGAAACTGCTTTTTAAACGGTAATCCGCATGAAGAGGCGTATTGTTTATGCGCGCATTAAGTTTGAGATCGGTCCAGACGTGAAAAAACCGCACACCACCCAACGCATCGAGAGCAAAATTTTCATTTGACGCCACCCGATAAGCGCCCATAAAGGTACCGCTGAATATGGATGCATCGACTTTTACATCCAGATTTGTTGTCGCATGTCCAATAGGTAATGGAATTGGGCCAAAACCATGCGCTTCACTAAGGTTGACATACATAATGTCTGCCAGAAACCCGAATTCCCCATTCGTGCCCCAAGCATTTAAGAAAATAGCACCATTCAAATCTTCCAGCACATCGGAAAAGTCTTTTTCAATGCTAACGCTGGGCAGACGTCGAAAAGGTGAAATATCTCCTTTGAGGCCGGTCGCCCAAGCGTAAGGAGTGATTTCAAATTTCCAATCATTAGCCGGTTGAATATTTGTCACTTCGGGGGTGATCACGTCCGCCGCCATTGCAACAATAGGAGTCCCGATTGTGAAACAGGCGAGCAGCGAACATATACGACTAAGAGAATTCATCACCAGACCCGAGATAGAACTTCATTTTGAGATTTTAGCTTCAGCTTGATCAAAACTAAAACCGTGGTGTTTGCAACCTGCGAAAAGTCAACAGGGGAGTTACTAACCAGAAATACGGAATGTATGGTGAAAATCGTCCGTTCGGACCTTGAAACTCATTTCCATTGCGCTCGTCATTGCTGTTCTATAAAGCGTTTTATCAATTCAGTAGATAAGAAAATACAAAACTATTATCGAGGAATAGGTTATGTATCAGCAGAACGCGTTGTTTCAGCTATTTACCAAGGTATAAAATGCAAGCACTTGATATTCTATGGGTCGCTCTGGGGGGCGGTGCGGGTTCCGTGCTCCGTTGGTGGATCGGAAAAGTTGTTGGCGAGAATTACTCCGGAAAATTTCCGTTAGGAACGTTTTTGATCAATATATCTGGAGCGTTCGTGATTGGATTTTTGACCATTACATTCAATATGGAATGGCATGATCGTTTCGGTGGTTTTCTTACATCTGGAATTTTGACCGGTGTTCTTGGGGGCTATACGACATTCAGTTCAATGCAACTGGATGCAATTAAATTGGCCCGGAAACACTATGGCGGTTTGGCGGTGTTTTATCTTGTGAGTTCTGTTGTCGTCGGATTGATAGCAGCAGGCTTAGGCGCATCGCTTGCGCAAATTATTGGATAGGATGGGACGATGTTCAATACGATTATTCTCGTCTTTCTGGGCGGTGCGGTAGGTGCAGTGGCACGGGAACTCTTGATGCTGACGGTTCCTGATCTTGCTGACGGATTTCCTATGTCAATCTTTGTAGCGAATATCGTTGCGTCATTTTTACTAGGGATAGCTTCGGGCCTATCTGAAAAAGGCGCTCTGAGCCAAAATGCAAACCTGTTTATTGCCACCGGAGTTATGGGGGGGCTGTCGACATTCTCCAGCTTTGTATATGGCGGTTATGTTTTGATGACAGGCGGCACAAACGCGGTGTATGTGGCTTTGACCTATCTGGTAACCAGTGTCGTAATCGGCGCAATTGCACTCTATGTAGGTATGCGTCTGACGGGTGCACGCCTGTCGAGTTGAGCGGAATTTATCCCGAAAGTCGCACTATGAGAGCTGGTGTGAACCGATGAATAGAATATTCTTCGGTTCACAGATCTCAACAAGATTATCTAATTGCCGATTGGATCGTTTCAGGCGTCTGATTGTTGTTTGATTGAATGTAAAGCGTTTCGGATGGGAATGCGAAATCAGCACCTCTTGCGTGAACGATATCGATTATTTTCAAATAAAGTTCCTGTTGAGCAGCAAGCCAATCCGCCCAAACGGTGGTTTTGGTAAAGCAATAAATCATTATCTCAAGAGCAGAATCACCAAATCCATTAAAGAAAACCAACGTTGTCTGCCTATGATCAATTTTTTCATCGTTTTTGATCATAGTGCGAATGTCCTCAACGATATCGGCAATTTTTGCAGCATCTTCATATCGTAATCCGATGGTCGTATTGATCCGACGGTTGGTCATTCGGCCAGGATTCTCAACGCTGATTGTAGAAAACGCTGAATTCGGAACATAGAGCGGTCGATGATCAAAGGTCATGATTTTGGTCTGTCGCCAGCCAATTTCTTTGACGGTGCCTTCTATCTGACGATCGGGGGAGCTGATCCAATCTCCTATGCTGAACGGCCGATCGAAAAACAGCATTACGCCAGAAAAAAGATTACTCAAAACATCTTTGCCAGCAACGCCAATCGCTATGCCGCCAATGCCTCCGAAGGCCATTAATCCGGAAAGGCCGATCCCGAAATGCTCTCCAAAAAGCAAGACGAGTACCAAGAAAATTGACAGTTTGAGGACGCGCGCGATCAATCGAGCGGTTGTTGGATCATTGCTGCGGTTGATGTGGCTATAAGTCAGACGGTTGATCAACTGGAATGATTGCAGCATGGCCAGAATTGCCATCGCAAAAATCGATGTTGTATCCACCATGTCACTGGTGATGACGCTGATCTTAAAATGACCAAGCAATATATAAACCGCCTCGCGGATCGTCAGGATGAGGCCAAATACTGCTGCAATGAAAATAAGATGGGTTAAAATACTTTTGGCCCAGCGCTGATTGCGTCGCATCATGAGCCAAAGTGCTAGACTGGCTAAAAAGAGAAGCAGAATTATTGCTGCTAAAATCCAATACTCGGTCATTTTGCTCATGGTCTTATAATTTGGCGCCCTGCGCCAGAAGTTGCCGCGTGAAATCAGACATTTCACAATTCAACAAAAGTTCGAATTTGATCTGTCTACAAATTTAATAGCTGCGGCGCTTGAATTAAGAGTTAATCCATTAGCGATAAAAATCGTCGGATATATGTAATAGGCCTGCCAATGGGACGCAGATCTATTGAGCAGAACTGAATTATGCTCCTGGCTTGCTTTCGTAATCTATAGGATCTGATAAGCTGCTGGCCATTATCGAGGTGCTGATGAATGCAAAGAATTACAATAACAGTTGATGATGAGTTGATGTCCGATCTGGACAGTCTTATTGCCATGAAAGGTTATGCAAACCGATCAGAGGCAATCCGAGATTTGGTGCGCGCCAGTATAAAAGAGAATGCCATTTCGGCCGATAGTTTGCCCGATTGCGTGGGTGTATTGAGTTATGTTTATCAGCATAATGCGCGGGAACTTTCCAAGCGGCTGACTTCCTCGCATCATGAGCAGCATGATCTCTCAGTTGCATCACTTCATCTGCATTTGGATGCTGATTATTGCCTTGAGGTTAGTCTTTTGCGTGGTCCCGTCGACGAGGTAAAACAGTTCGCCGACTCGATAATTTCCCAACGGGCGGTGGTCCACGGTGACATATCGATTATTCCGCATGCAAACCAATCCGGCGTGCACGCCCACAATCACAGCCATAAGGATCGTGGTGAGGGTTAAAAGCGGTATTATTGCTTATAATTTTTCAATCGAAGATGATTTTCTGCGTCGGAAATCCGCGCTAGCAGCTCTTCATTATGGCTGATTGCCACCACGCCCAAATTGAACTTTTGCATCAATTTTTTCAACAAATACCAGATTTGTGCCTGAGCGACGGGATCCAATTCAGAGGTAATTTCATCAGCTATTAAATAACGCGGTCTGGTTCCAAGTGCTCTTAAAAGCGATACCCGCTGCAACTGCCCTCCCGATAATTCATGGGGAAATCGAGTGTTCCAATCAGGATCAAATCCGACCTCTTTCGCCAGATCGGGATCAACCGGTCCGGGCTCGCTGACAATTTCTTTAATACGCCAGCGAGGGTTCATCGCTGTGAGCGGAGATTGATATAAATATTGCACAGGCGAAATACCGCGCTTAATAGCGGCCCCGTCTAGCCAGACTTCACCCGCGGCGGGGGCCTGCAAGCCCGCTAATATGCGCCCAAGCGTTGTTTTTCCGCAGCCGGACGGTCCCGAAATGCAATAGGCTTGGCCGGGCAAGATTTTGAGCGAAACGCCTGAAAACAATATATTTTTAGAATAGCTGGCACTGAGCTTACGGGCTTCAAGCATAGACTTCAAAACCATTTTGCGGCAGCGCGCGCCAAAGTGAGCGCGCATAGTCGGAGGTCAAACCATCCCCGGAACCATTAAATGCGGAAGTGGGCAAGGTGCAGCTCATCTGGCCATCTCTGATCAGCGCTATGCGATCAGCCCGTGTTAGGGCTGGCATAAGATCATGAGTTATCAGCAAAACTGCGCCGCCCTGATCGGCATGTTTTCTTATCCGATCTAGCACCAAATCGCGTGTCGAGGGATCTAGCCCTGTTGTGGGTTCATCCGCTATCAAAAGGGGCGCTCCGGCGGTATTGGCCTGAGCCACGAGAATGCGTTTTGCCATTCCACCCGAGAGTTGATGCGGATAAAGCGAACCAACCTGAGGCGGCAGACCGACATTTATAAGCTGTTCATCCGCATTGACCTTGGTCCCTGCCCGCTCAGCAGCCCAACTGATTTGCTTGCCAACTCGCGCGGTCGGATCAAGGCAACTTATCTGCTGTGGCAAGAGACTAATTTCCCGGCCTCGCTTTTCTTCAATAATGTGTCGGTCAAGGACGACGCCATTATGGTAGATTTCGCCTTTCATGACGCAATTTTTGGGTAAAAGACCCATTATCGCGTGAGCGATCAAGCTTTTGCCTGCACCTGAAGGGCCTATCAATGCCACGACTTCGCCGGGCGCAACATCCAGTCTGATATTGCTCAATCGAGGGATCAGCTGCTGGCGTAACAAGCCATTGTATCGGCGAAACGAAATAGACAGGTCTCGAATTTTGAGCATTAGGTCTGAGCCTCCCTAGGGTTGATCAGGCGGCGCAAACCATTGCCAATCACGTCAAAACACAGCACCATGATCAGCAGTGCCAAACCCGGAAATACAGCAAGCCACCACCGACCGGCGCTGATGTAACGCGAGGCTTCTGAAAGCATGATGCCAATGGCTGGTCGCGACGGTTCCAGTCCGAATCCTAAAAATGTCATTCCCGCTTCGTGCAAAATGGCGTGGGGGAACATCAGCAAAAATCCGACAAGCATTTGCGGGATCAAATGCGGAACGATGTGATGAAACAGTATAAATGTTTGTGACTTACCGAAGCTGCGTGATGCTTCCACCCATGGCGCGGCCTTTACCTGCAATAGTTCGGCCCGCAAAATACGGGCAAAGCGCGGCCAATGCGAAACGGCTATGGCGATTATAACCGCACCAGTTCCGCCACCCAATGCAAAGCTGATAAGGATCAGCAAAACAAGATGCGGCATTGCTAGCATGCCATCTATTACGAAACTGCAAAACGCGTCCGCGGTCTGGCCGAAACCTGCGATCAACACAATTATCAGTCCGATAATTACGGAAAATGCGCCTGCGAATATTCCGACCTTTAGGCTGAGCGTTAAACCATGCATGGTGCGGGCGAACATATCTCGGCCCATTTGGTCGGTTCCAAACCAGTGGGACCAGGACGGCGGCATGTCGCGATTAGCAAAATTGGCGCGAATACCCGTATCACCAAAACTAAATGAAGAAACTGCGATGCCGAAGATGATGGCGAGAGCTAGGAGAGCGCTCGCAAGGGTGAAAATGCGGCTATTGGAAGCGAGTTCTTTCAATTCCTCGCCCTCAATCGCGGATCAACCACATGATAAAGAATATCTGCAATCATATTCGCCGTCGAAACGACAATTGTCGTCAACAAAGCAATGGCCAAAAGCAACGCCACGTCGCCACGAATACCGGCCTCTACGGTAGCGCGGCCCAAGCCGGGCCAGGCAAAAATCTGTTCGGCTAAAATAGCTCCACCAAAGATTTCACCAATGCTTGCAAATAAAACCGTTAAAGCAGGCAGAGCTGCATTTCTGATGCCATGCCGCAAGATAATATTGGCTTGGCTCGCGCCCTGCGCACGCGCAAAAACAATATAATCTGATTGCAAAACTTCGATCAGCTTAGCCCGTGAATGCAGTGCGATTTGCGCTACTCCAAACAAGGTCAGCGCGGTCAAAGGCAAAATGAGATGATGGAGGTGTTCGGAAAATGTGACTTGATCAGAAGGAACGCCAATCGGACCCGCACAACAGATCGGCGTCCAACCCAATTTAACCGAAAACAGCGCCAACATCAGCATTCCCAACCAGAAAGTCGGGGTGGCTGCTAAAATATAGCAATAGATCCTGATGATGCGATCAATCCAGCGGCCTTCAAAAGCTGCCGCTATCAAACCGAGCAAAAATCCCAGCAAGCCGGATAGAATCCACGCTAAACCGGTGAGTAAAAGCGATTTCCCAATGCGGCTGCTGATTACCTCACTGACGGATGTATTATAGGCGGTGCTAAATCCCAGATTTCCATCCAGAAGATTATTACCCCATCGCAAGAATTGCTCAAGGAAAGGACGATCTAGCCCCCATAAAGCTGCGATTTGCGCTTTTTGTTCTGGTCCTACATGAGCAAACGCAGATCCCAGATACGCATTCACAGGGTCTATTGGTGAGAGTTTCATCAGCGTGAACACCGATAAAGCAACGGCGAACACCAATGCACAAAGGCGCAATATACGTGTTGTTAGAAAGGCTATGATCTGGCTGGTCACTGGCAGGTCCACCGCCAGTTAGCAATTGTTGCGGTTATCGGCCAACCATGACCGTGTGGCTCGATTTGCGTCTTACCAACATCGAGACATTGATTTACGAAATAAACGTGATTGATATTGACCAACCAAGCCCAAGCATTGTCCCCTTTGACACCATAATATTCTGCGGCTTCTGACCAAAAAGGCAAAGATGCTTCAAGGCTTTGAGCACTTTGGGCTTTGTTGAATAATGCTTCTACCTTAGAATTCGCATAGTAGGTGGGGTTCATATATTCCACGCCACCTAATTCCGCAGCAAAGAGACTGTAGATTTGATAGGGTGAATGACTACCAAATCCGAATAATACCGGCTCTGAATTCATAACCCGGCCGATAGAATCCCAATTGCCACCCCGCGGGGTCGCTTCAATGCCCAATGGTAGCAAAAGCTCGGCGGAGATTTCAGCAAGTGCCTGACGGGTCGGGTCGCTAGCGGGATAATTTATCGGGAACGCCGCACGTATGCCGTCTTTGGTGCGAATTCCATCAACGCCCACGATCCAGCCGGACTCATCAAGCAGCGCTTTGGCTTTATCAAGTTCAAAATCAACGCGGTCGGCCTTGCCAGCCCAAGGAAGTCCGTCGGCTGGCCCATAGGCGGGCGTTCCATGACCATGCAACACGACATCGACCACCAGATCGCGATCAATCCCGATATTAATGGCTTTTCTTATTGCCGGATCGGAAGTGACCGCATGACCAATTTTGCGTCCATCAATCTCATGAGGTTTTGAAAAGGGCAGACTGATCCCCCGATTATCAACGGTCACTACCGGGACCGCATGAAAGCCATTGGGAACAGCGCTTGCAAGTTGTGCCGGCACCGCAACCATATCGACGACACCGGCATTGGCAGCCGCTAGCCCAGCATCTGAACCCGTGAACAGAAATGTGATTTTTTCGAATGGCCCGGTCTCGCCATAATAATCCTTATTGCGCTCGACGATTAATTGCTCGCCTTCATTCCAGGCAACAAGCTTGTAAGGCCCTGAACCAATTGGATTGCGCCCATAATCAGCTGAATAGGATGCAGCAGGTACAATGCCGAGAGTATAAAACGCCTCAACAAACGTAATCCATGGTTTTTCAAGGGTAATGCGAAGCGTTGATTTATCGAGAGCTTCAGCTTTCACCATTACCCGCAAATCAATAGCATTTGCTGATTCTTTTGCCTTATTGAAGGTAAAGGCGACATCTTCAGCCGTTACCGGCTTACCATCGGAAAACACTGCATCATTGCGCAGTTTGATAGTCCAGACGGTGCGATCTTCCGACAATGTCCATTCTGTGGCGAGGTCTGGCCTTGTATCAAGATTTATATCGCGACGGAGTAATGTGGATTGGAATAAGGGATTTCCATATCCGCCCCATCCTGCCAATGGATCAAATCCATTATCTGGCTCTCCGCCAATGGCCAGCACCAATGAATCTTTCGAATTAGCCTGCGCAAACATGGTGAGTCCAAATAGACAGACCGTAGCCAAAGCAACTCCACGCAGGATCATAAGCTTCCCTCAAAAGTATGATGTTTTACAAAAATGATCATACTGAGAGAAAAAATTGCGGGCAACAAAAAATAGAATTTAGTTGCATTTACTAAGAAGAATATTTCTTGGATGAAACAGTGCCCGCACGTAAATGCGCGCGGACACCGAAGATCTGACGCTTTAATAGCGCTGATAGGTCTTTTATTTTTACTTTTCCATTTCCCATAGGTCGAAAGCATTTTCGCCGTAGAGGTTCTTATCAAGACCGTCGATTTGGATTGAATCGGACACCCGCAGAATTCCGAAGGAATCAATGACTTTCAGCAGTAGCCAAGTGATTGCGGATGCATAAACTGCAATCAATGCAACCCCAAAGAGCTGAACTCCCAACTGATACGCTCCAGCAGAGACTGCATTAATGTGAGGGCTTGCAAGCAGACCGATCAAAATTGCGCCCGTCATGCCGCCCACGCCGTGAGCACGCCAGACTTCCAGAGCATCATCAATTTTGAGCCATCTTTGCACATATTTGGCATTAAAGCAGACGCTGGCGCCAATCGCACCAATCAGGATTGCTGTGATTGGTTCGACATAACCCGCGGCGGGGGTGATGGTGGCAAGGCCTGTGACTGCTCCGACCAACACGCCCGAGAATGTCGGACGGCGTGTTTCCATCCACTCCCACAGCATCCAGACGAGCATTGCAATGGAACCGGCCAGCATCGTATTGGTGAAAGCATAAACTGCAAGCGCGTCGGCCGCATAAGCACCGCCAGCGTTGAAGCCAAACCAGCCAAACCACAATAGACCCGCGCCTATCGCAACCAATGGTAAGCTGGCATGTTCTGATTCAGCTGCGCCGGGACGCAATACGCGTTTGCCAAGATATTTCGCCGCGACAAGGGCCGAGAAACCAGCCGATACGTGGATGACAATACCGCCAGCGAAGTCCACAACACCAAGTTTCGAGAGGAAACCGCCACCCCAGATCCAATGCGCTGCTGGAAGATAGACAATTATGGTCCACAGTGCGACGAAAATGAGATAGGCACCAAATCTGAAACGTCCGACGAACGCGCCTGTCATCAGCGCTGGGGTGATAATCGCAAACATCATCTGATATGCGAAGACTGTCATGAACGGAACGTCATCTGCATAGGCAGGATTTGGTTTAATCCCGACATTATACATTCCAAAATAGGTTGTGATGTCACCAATGACACCGCCCACTGTGGGGCCGAATGCCATGCTGAACCCGCCAAAGACCCAGATAAGCCCTACGACGCCCATACAGACAAAATTTTGGATCATGATTGAGAGAATGTCGCGTTGACGGACAAGTCCCCCATAAAATAGCGCTAGCGCGGGTGTCATCATGCAGACAAGTGCCGTGCAGATCAGAATAAACGCGGTATCGCCTGAGTTTATCGTGTGCATTTTAGCCTCGGTTAGAAGAATGATCAGCTGCTCGTTTTCTTATGCGTAACCAGATGCTGTGCCACGGGTTTATGGGGATGTGGCGCCAGAAGCTTTTTAGGAGCAATGAAAAGATAAAGGGTTAGAACATAAGGTGCAGTGAAAGAGGGCAGCCCAACGGAAGGCATAATCACGTCATAGGCACCTTGAATGAAGACTGTTACGATTGTCGCCAGCGCTGCGTAGGCAATGACTTTGCCATCTGTCTTCAAAAACACTGTGCCCACGGCAATTGCTGTTAAAACAGGGCTAAATCCGTAAAGACCTTGAATCACGACAGCAGGATCTGCACGCATCGCAATTGCCATGATTATGGCAATAAGAGACCCGAAGATCGCCGCTATCCCCGCCGGACGGGAAGCAATGAAGATGCCAAGCAGGATAATCGCTCCGCTTATTTCATTGCCCAGCAAAAATACTTGCGCAATGTTACGGAAGAAAATCTCAACAAGCTCAACAAGTGACGGGATTGAAACCTCGCCCTGCAAATAGTCGGTTGCAAGCTTGGGCGTGTCGCCGGTCACATCCAGAGTTCCAAATGCGTATGCACCAGCCACCATCAGCCAGCCGGTTAGAACAAATGGTCCGGTTGATCCGGGAATGCCCCAACTTTTTGTCAGCGTGGCGCTAAATGCTGCTGTGACAACAGTGCTAAGCGCCGAGCCGACAATGATGTAAAACCACAGCGAAGGCGATGCTGCAATGAAAGTTGGCAAAGCAACGCCGACAAGAATCCCGTTAAATCCGAACAGGCCAGATCCAATGGACGGCTCATCACAGTCTAACAATTGCGCGGTCAGTGTGGCCACGATCAGGCCGATCACCGCACCAATTGTTGTTGCCCAAACGCCAGTCGCAAAAGACGCATATGCAATAGCTGAGAGGAACAGGAGGCCCGTAAAAGAGTTTTCCATAAAGAAAACCTGACCCGCCCCACGCAGACAAGCAGACACGAAATTATTCTTATTTTGTGTCATATCGTAAACCCCATCTCATTAACGCCAGAGGAATTCCTCTGGCAGTGTGCGCCCCCGCGCTTCTTCGCGAACGATCTGCCAGAACCGCCGAACTTCAGCGCGAACATCGTAACTTTCGATACCCACCACGCGCAGAATTAGACCGGCATTATTGGGCAAAGAAGAAACACCCGATATTGCGCGAGGCGACTCCGCTTCAAAATTGACCGGCGTGCGCTCTTTAATCCGCGATGCGATCTCGGGAGGCGTGATGCAGACAATATTTGCAAAAGCATCAAAGCCCCCCATCACTGCCGGAAAATCAATGGTGGAGTTGCTCTTCTCGATCAAAACCTTATCGGTAAATAGGCGTTTTCCGTTCGGACGTTTCGCCGTCATGATCATCGACAGAAGGTCGAAGCCAAACCGCTCACTTTCATGATGGTGTTTTCGGCCCGACATAAACATTTCGCCGTAAAGCAATGTCGCACTCTCATCCACGACCATGTCGGTATGGTTGATAAAGCGGGAATCGCGATAGGGAATCGTGAAATCGGGCAGATATTCAAGATAAGCGCCTGCGTCCAAAGTAACCGTTTGATACTGGGATGCATAATTTGCATCCATGCGATGAATCCGGTTCGCACCTTGCGAGGTTACATGCGCGCAAGCGTCCTCTCCGACGGAGATGTCGATCTTGTAACGATCGCCCTGCAGTATACCTCCACCTACCGAAATGATTGAACAAATCGGCAATTCCGGCATGGCTTCGTCCCAGTACAGCGCTTGCTGGACCAAAATCGGTGCAACACGATAAAGATCGTGCAGAACCGAGCGGCCATGACGCATAGAGAACCCCAGACGCAATTCTCCGATCTTACCAGGCCCGGCAGCGCGCATCTGGGCAGGTTCATTTTGATAGTCTCGGAGTTCTCGGGCCGCGTCAATACGCGTTAACCGTTCGTGCAAACTCATATTGTCAACCGGCTGCTGCAGGAGCCTGGACTGTCTTTACATCGAACAGTGCCATGTCCAGTATCAACTTCATCAGTTCGTCGACGCCCTCGCCTGTTTTGCAATTTGTGAAAACAAAGGGCTTCTTCCCGCGCATCAGCTTGGAATCGCGATCCATCACTTCCAGACTGGCACCAACATAAGGCGCAAGGTCGGTCTTATTGATGACAAGAATATCCGACTGACAAACGCCAGCGCCATTCTTGCGCGGAATTTTGTCGCCCGCAGCAACGTCGATTACGTAAATATAGAAATCAGCTAAAGCCGGGCTGAAAGTGAGCGTGAGATTATCACCGCCCGATTCAATCAGAATAACATCGCTATCTGGATATTTTTCTTCGAGCTCTTCAACCGCCGCGATATTCATCGACGGGTCTTCGCGCACCGCCGTGTGCGGGCACGCGCCGGTTTCAACACCGACGATTTTCTCTTCAACCAGAATCCCGTTAAGGGTGCGCCTAACTTGTTTTGCGTCTTCGGTAGTAACGACATCATTGGTGATGATCAGTGGCTTGATACCTAAATCAATCAAACGCGGCGTGATGGTTTCAATCACCGCCGTCTTTCCAGAACCAACCGGCCCACCAATGCCAATACGAGTGATTTTTTTCATAATGCGTTCCTGTTTCAAATGCCACTCAGTTCATGAAGAGGCGGACATGCGTTTTAGTGTGATGCGCGACCAGCACGTCGAAAACCGGGGCAAAACTCGACATTTCATCCAGAGAAAGCTGGCAAATATCCTGATAATCGCTTTCAACGCGGGCTTGGGTCGCAAATAATATTCGCTGTGTATCGAGATGATCGATGCGCATCAGCCGAACGGCAGCACTCATAATCATCGATGCCACGCCATATTGATGTACGACAAAAGCTTGTTTTTCATCGGCACCCATTTGCGCGAGAGCAATTGAGTGGCCAATGGGAAAACATCCCGGCGTCGATCCAGATTTGATGTCGGCTAGCCACGTTTCGAGCCAAGGAAAATCACTGATCTTCAATGAGAGCTCAGTAAATTTCTTGCCCATTCGCGAAAGCATCAATTGCTGCTCTTCACCCACCCTGCGGTTCCAAAGCTCATGATCAGCCGCAACTGCCGCTTTATAATCGCCAGCCATGTAGGCGCGGTGAGTATGCAAAAGTGCAATACCATCCATGTGAGCTGCTTGACGAACAATTAGTTCGACAAATTGCTGCAAACTGGATGCATCGGTTACCACGCCGGTTTGCAGCGCGGATTCAAGCCCATTGGAAAAGGCAAACGCGCCCACGGGTAAGGTTGAATCCGAAAATTGCAGCAATCTGGATAAAAGAACCATTTCCGAAGAGTTTGTCAGTTCTTTCTTTTGTTTGCCGGTCATGTCCTGTCCGTGGCTACATCGTGCGAATGGGTGTGATCATCACCGTGATGTTCATGCGCATGAACATGCGCGCCATGGTGGTGATGCGGTGTTGCATCGGCACCCGCAAACAACATCCGTACTTCTTTTGCATCTAGTTTGGCTGCTATTTCTTCGCCCGGCGCAAAATAGGTTTTAACGCGATCAAAGGCATGCGTGCGCATAACCGATGCCATCACCTTTTGATCAACCGAGAGTGGCACATAAACATTGGTGCCTTTGATAACTGCAGGCCAATGCTGATTGCCCAACCCATGCCCGAGTTCGAAGCAAATCCGAAGGATTTCTTGCGGTGAAAGACTTTCCAGATCCTGCAGCTCGATCACCATAACTTCTTTGAGCGCAATGCGAGCCACGACGATGATATTCTTTTCCTCGTCGTAATGAAGAACATCGCCATCATGCAGATGTTCGGAACGAGGCAGGGAAATTGCGAGTTCTATGCCGCCTTCGCTGGCCTTGCGCAGTCGGCTTTTGGGTGCTTCCCACTGTTCCAGTGAAAGAAGGTCAACCTGCGCGTGATG
The DNA here is from genome assembly GCF_003259955.1 of Falsochrobactrum ovis. Classification (GTDB taxonomy): domain Bacteria; phylum Pseudomonadota; class Alphaproteobacteria; order Rhizobiales; family Rhizobiaceae; genus Brucella; species Brucella ovis_A. The sequence continues at coordinate 36,082 of NZ_QLMK01000010.1, read as the reverse complement.
CGAACGATCATGCCACACAGGATCCTTGATATTGCCGAGCGTTTTCTCAACGAGGATCATACTAACTCCGAAAGCTTGCAAAAATTTATGTCCGCCGCTGCAGCGCTGTTCAACCGCATGCTAAGCGTCTGCTTACAAGGAGGGGGCATTAAACCCCCTCCTGTTTTTTCGATTAACTGAAGAAATGCAGCTGGGTTAATGGAACCGTGGTCGCCGGTTCGATCGTTGCGTGTTTTCCATCAACGGTAACAGCAAAGGTTTCAGGGTTAACTTCAATGGTGGGCAATGTATTATTGCGAACCATTGACGCCTTGCTGATTGTCCGCGTTCCATGAACCGGCATGACCTGCGACTGCAGCTCATAACGATTAACAATACCCTCATCAAACGCAGCCTGAGATGTGAATGTCACTCGGGTTTTGGCCAGTGCCGAGCCCATAGCGCCATACATCGGACGGTAGGTAACAGGCTGTGGCGTCGGCAATGACGCGTTTGGATCGCCCATCAGAGCCCAGGAAATCATGCCGCCTTTGATAACCATTTTCGGCTTGGCGCCAAAGAAGGCAGGTTCCCAAAGTACCAGGTCTGCCATTTTTCCGACTTCAACCGAGCCGATGACATGTCCGACGCCCTGCGCGATGGCTGGGTTGATCGTAACCTTGGAAATAAACCGCAGCACACGTTGGTTATCATTGCCCGATTCATCACCGGAATAAGCACCAAAACGGGTCTTCATCAGATGTGCGGTTTGAATGGTACGCGCCCAGTTTTCACCCACGCGACCCATAGCCTGACTGTCGCTCGACAGAATTGAAATTGCGCCAATATCATGAAGCACATTTTCTGCTGCGATGGTTTCCGGACGGACGCGGCTTTCCGCAAATGCAACGTCAGTCGGAATCTTGGGGCTCAAATTGTGACAGATCATCGTCATGTCGAACAATTCGGCCTGGGAATTGATGCCATATGGCAGCGTCGGGTTGGTCGAGCTCGGTATAACGTTTGATTGACCCGCAACGCGAATAATGTCAGGCGCGTGTCCGCCGCCCGCACCTTCGGTGTGATAGGTGTGGATGGTTCGACCTTCGAAAGCTGCGATTGTGTTCTCCACAAAACCAGCTTCGTTAAGCGTATCAGTATGGATACAGACCTGAACATCATACTCGTCAGCAACCGTCAATGATGTACGGATTGCCTCAGGCGTGCTGCCCCAGTCTTCGTGAATTTTAAGACCCAACGCGCCAGCACGGATCTGTTCTTCACTGGTTAATGCGCAGGAGGAGTTGCCTTTACCCAACACACCCGCATTGACAGGCCATGAATCGAACGAGCGCAACATCATTTCGATGTTCCAGGTGCCTGGCGTGATGGTTGTGCCGTTGGTTCCGTCCGTTGGCCCTACGCCGCCACCAAAAAGCGTGGTTACGCCATTGCTAAGAGCAGCCTGAGCCTGTTGCGGGGAAATGAAATGAACGTGAGCGTCAATGCCGCCTGCTGTCAATATCAGATGTTCACCGGAAATAGCGTCGGTGCCAGGACCAAGTGGCAGGGTGACGTCTGGCATGATGGAAGGATTGCCAGCTTTACCGATACCGCAAATCAAACCATTCTTGATCCCGACGTCGGCCTTAATAACGCCCTGAACAGCGTCAAGAATTGTTACGTTGGTGATGACGAGATCGGGAGCGCCCGCAGCACTCGTATATTCGCTGTCATAACCCATACCGTCGCGCAGCGTCTTACCGCCGCCATAGACTGCTTCCTCGCCATAAACGCGAAGATCCTGTTCGATCTCAATATAAAGATCAGTATCACCAAGGCGTATCTTGTCGCCTGTCGTCGGACCGTAAAGATCCGAATATTGTTGCCTTGAAATCTTTGCCATTTCAGAATCCTGCTACTGATATATTTGGGGCGAGGGATTACGGCTTGTTTTTGAAGCCGTACCGTTCGACGCGTTCCATCGCATCGGTCAGTCGCGGCCGAGACTTGTTGTAGCTCTCTTCGCCGATCCAGCCATTGACCAATCCATTGAACCCAAGCACTCGCTGCTTGCCTTGAAACGGAACGAGGGAGACTTCTTTCTCGTCGCCAGGTTCAAAACGTAAAGCGGTTGTTGCAGGAATATTGAGGCGCTTGCCGAAAGCCTGTTCGCGATCAAATTCCAAAGAGGCATTGACCTCGAAAAAGTGGAAATGTGACCCTACCTGAATAGGACGGTCGCCCGTATTGCGCACTTTCAAAGCCGTTACTGGATAACCGGCATTGATTTCAATATCGCCCTTGCCGAGGACTAGCCCACCGACGGGTGTCTTAACTTTATCTGTAGTCATGATTTGACCTCCTACAGGAATCACTGAATAGGATCGTGAACGGTCACCAGACGGCTTCCATCGGTAAATACAGCTTCAACCTGAACATAAGGAATCATTTCGACTACGCCTTCCATCACATCGTCTTTGGTGACGGTTTTACGGGCCAGTTCCATGACTTCTTCAACTGTCTTTCCCGCCCGTGCGCCTTCAAGAGCGGCGGCTGCGATTAAAGAAACAGTTTCGGGGTGATTGAGTTTTAGCCCCTGATCTTTTCGACGCTGAGCAACCATTGCCAGCGTATGGATCATGAGCTTGTCTATTTCACGAGGCGTGAAATGCATATGAAACCTCCGTGCCTGAACGACTGGAAACCTAGATTCACCGATCGACCTAAGCTCCAGCTTCGAAAGCGCTACCAATTAAATGCTAGTCGTTCAACGCCATAAATAAAACACAATCCTCTTATGCGCAGATAATTTAGCATTTAGATAATAAGGCAAACCATTATTAGCGTTTTACTTTCTTTGGCGCGGATTATCGAAGTCCGGCAATGGGCCGTTTACAGAAAATAATATACCCAACCCAGTGCGACGAGCATGGACACCACCGAGACGATCAGTCCGGTACGTGCAAATTCCCAAAATGATATTTTAATCCCGCGGGCTTCTGCTTCTTCCACCATTATAATTCCCGCAAGACTTCCAAAAATGATCATGTTACTGGAAAATCCGGTTCCAAGAACAAGAGCCGCCCCTAGCGCATCTGCACCAGCACCGGTGTGCAAATAGGGTATTAAAAGCATTACAGCAGGATTGTTGCCCACAAGATTACTCACCAGCCCGCTAGTCAAAAACAGCGTAACCGGCTCATTGAGGTTAATTCCCATGCTGGCCAGCGCGGTTAGAAACTGTTGCGGCAATCCAGTCGCCGCCACTGCCGCATTCACAATGAACAATCCCATAAGTAGCAAAATCAGATCGCCATCGACATGTTTAAGCATATTATGCGACGAAATTTTTCGGCTTAATAACAGAACGCCCGCACCCGCCAACGCCACAATATCCCTAGGCAGATCGCTGAAGATGAGTGCTCCAATCACCGTTATTGCAACCACAGCGGTTTTTGCAGTCTCAAGAAGGTCAAGCGGAATTGTTTCCTCAGCGACATCTTTAACCGCAGAGTCTTTCGGTAATTGCCATCGTCCCCGGTAAGCAGAAGTGACCACTGCCCAAACGATGGGAAGCGATAACAGGGCGGGTGTAGCGGTCGCAGCTACAAAATTGTTAAACGATATATCGAGTTTCTGTGCCGTGATCATATTTTGCGGGCTGCCGATCAATGTGGCGGTTGATCCGGTATTAACCGCGAAACAAAATGCGAGCAAAAAAGGCACTGGATTTAAACCGCGTGCAAGGGTGACGGACACAAGAAGCGGTGTCATCGCAACGGCTACGACATCTTTTGTCAGTAAAGACGATAAGACCGCACCAACAGCGATCAGCACAACGCACAATAAAGGCGGCGACAGGGGCAAACCAGCAACCCGCGATGCCGCCCAAGCGTAGAAACCCGACACGGTAAACCCGGCGGATACCACCATTAGGCCGAAAAGCATTCCCAGCGTGTGATATTCTATCGCGTTCCAAGCAGCTTGCGAAGTGATGCTGCCTGCAGACAACATTGCTAATGCGCCAATAATTGCAGCGCCTGTGCGATCGACCTTGAAACCGGGCAAAGTTCCGCAGCCCATGGCAAGATAGACCAGCAAAAAAATTATTATTGTAATATCCATGCCAGAGTCCCAGCCCGTCTCTTTTACAACGACAATGGCATTGATAGCCTGAATTTGCCGAGAAGCATTCCTTAGTCAGTACTAATGTTCTCTTAGGCTTATCAAACAGTTAAAAAGATTAATGCAATCCATAAATTACGGCAGCAGGCTTTTGCATCAAAATAACTGTTGAAGAGAGGCGCAAGCGAGCGTCACTCGCTCAACCCTCCACAACGCACGATTTAGCATGGTCAGGATTATCCGCCTGCTCATGATTTTCATGCGAACAAACTTGCGCCCGCTGCGTTAGAAAGGAGAAACACTGTCCTGGCGAGGTTGATATGAACAAGGTTATTTTTGGTGCATTGGCAGGCATTACCGCTACCACAGCGATGACCTGCTTCATGCGCGTCAGTTTCAAATGGCTTAAACCCGAACACCGCTATCCGCTGCCCCCGCGTGAACTAACAGATAATCTATTACCGCACATCTCTCCTAAAAGTGATGCGGCTCCGGTTGCTGCGCATTTTGCCTATGGTGCTTTGGCGGGCGCGCTTTATCCAATATTGAGACGTCGAAAACCCAATGGATGTCTTTACGGCTTAGCTGTCTGGGCAGCGAGTTATCTCGGTTGGATACCGCTTATCAAAGTGCTTAAACCCGCAACACAGCACCCGGCTCAGCGCAATCTATTAATGATTGTGGCGCACCTCGTCTGGGGTGGCATACTTCAACATAGCTATGAAGAGATTTCGAGATCATCTGCCACACAATTTGCGGCCGGTTGGAATAAGGACACGTTCTAAACTATCCAACCGCTAGGGCTTGAGCCACAATGATAGTTTGTTTTTGCGTTATTTACGCGGTTTAGAGCGGAGTTTGGGACGGCTTGTAAAGGCACAGTCAGCCAGCCAGAACCGCCACGGCAGCTCGGTGGCGCGGCTTATTCCTATACGTTCACCTTCCAATATTTCAACCGGCTGTTCACTACGTGCTCTTAATGTAAAGGGTGGAGCAAAGAGGGATGCACCGTCTAAATTTCCGCTTATGCCGAGCGCTTCGGAAAGTTTGGCGGGTCCCGAACAGAGTTGAATCTCGCTGACCCCTCCTCTGCGTGCTTTCATGAGCTCGATGCCGTTAACGGGCAAAAGAGCACGTAACAGCACCGCTGATGCGTCCGCGCACACAAAATTCATGCACCAATGCAGACCATAAATTCTGTAAACATAAGCGGTTCCGGGTTCACCAAACATGGATTGGTTTCTGCGCGTCGGGCCGCGAAAGCTGTGCGATGCGGGATCAAACCTTGTATAGGCTTCCGTCTCGACAATTTTGCCGCCCACCCCCTCAACGAAAAATTCGCAACCGATCAAGTCTGGGGCGACTTCTTCTGCACTTCGAGCAAAGAACGAATTCGTCAAGCCAGCATTCTGTTTTCGCATGATCAAATTTCAGTATTCTGCAATGCGGTTGGGAACATCATTTGCCTTCCATGGTTTATTTTAAGACCCAAACAGAAATTGGAGGGCGTGTCATGTATAAGGATAAAAATATTTTTGAATCCTGGGGCGAACGCGCAGATCATGGAGTAAAAGTTGACAAGAACTTTACATGTTATGCCTTTCTGCTAACGCCTTTTACTAAGGAAGATCAGGGGGATCTCGCCTCCAAATATGGTTCTGTTTTGGTATCGGCTCGATCGGCCGCTGATGCGCGGGTGGTCGCAAGCCAAGCCGAAACATGTGCACGATCCGGCGAGGTTGCAATCGGCGACAAGGATCTGACCACAAACAGTCACAGCGCTTTTCGCAACGAAAAACTATATGGCGTCTTTCAACTCTCTGCTGAGCCGGTTGACGCGCCGCGCGGGGTGATCGTGTTGGAACGGGGCGGGTTTAACACGTAAATCTTCCGCCCTGCCCCCAATTATGAAGTCGTAAAAAATTTAGTTTTATCCCAATACCGGTTGATTCAGCCTTATGAATACGGCACAATAATTGTTGAAAAGGTGGGCGATGTTTCTTCTTTATCGAAAGGAGACTATCATGCCGCTTTTTAATGAAGCGCATCGCATTTACCATCCGGACGAAATCAATTTCCTGCGTAGCTGTTACTCTAAAGCAGCGATGAACCTTGAAAAGCAGGGTCGAGATTATTGTGCTTCGGAATTGGCTTCCTGCATAATGATGCTCTATGAAAGCGGGCTGCGCAATGCAGCTTATGTTAGCGAGATGGCCGCGCGCTTGGCATATCAAAGATCCAAAAAGCGGCGTCTTGACGGGCCTTATCGCGCAGCGAATTCCAACATATCGTCCTCACTTGATCACGATCCCCGGCATCCAGATAATCCAAGCGGTTAACGCTTTCTCATGTCCGGATCTCGGCGCTGACATTTTAAGTGTAAAATTCCGGTATCTTGGAACAATTCTTTTTCCCCTTCGTTTGAAAGTACCATTTCCAATGGTGCGTGTTTAACGTCATGGACACGAGGCCCCGACGAAGGGAAGCGTCGGGGCCAGCCGTTTGATCCTTCCGATCACCAAATCAGACGGTGTTAGGCAAAGCATTCCGAATTCTGCGAGTGAGGAGGCAAGTCAATGCCAGCCAAATCCAAAGCACAACAGAAAGCTGCAGGCGCAGCTCTTTCGGCAAAACGCGGTGACACTCCAAAAAGCAAGTTGCGTGGGGCGTCAAAAGAGATGGAAAAATCCATGTCTGAGGAGGAGCTTAAGAAAATGGCTTCGACCAAGCGAAAAGGCAAGCCCGAGCATAAGTCCAAAAATTGACGGTTTCTCGGTCAGGCAAGGCAAGGTGACCGTGCCCTGTTCACATCATCAGAAATCATCTTTTTCTAAATGATGCAACAAAACGCAATCCTGAATGTTGAATCAGTTCCGAAGCAAGTTTTCGCAATTTCACCATAGGAGGACCGGCATGGCCAAGAAACAACGCAATCTGGAAGATTTGTTTTACGATACTTTGAAAGACATTTATTACGCTGAGCGTAAGATTTTGAAAACACTACCTAAAATGGCAAGAGCTGCGAATGACGATAAGCTCAAAGCTGCTTTCGAAAAGCATCGTTATGAGACCGAAATGCAGATTGAGCGGCTACAGCAATGTTTTGAAAGCCTTGGCAAGCGTGCGCAGGGTAAAACCTGTGATGCTATTGAGGGCATTATTTCTGAAGGCGAAGAAATCATGGAGGAGTTTGCAGGCACTCCCGCACTTGATGCTGGTCTAATCTCTTCTGCTCAGGCCGTGGAACATTATGAAATCACCCGTTACGGCACGCTGAAACGCTGGGCTATAAGGATGTTGCGAAGCTGCTTGATCAGACCCTTCAGGAAGAAGGCAAGACGGATGAGAATCTCACGCAGCTTGCTGAATCTTCAGTGAATGCTCACGCACAAGCGGCGTGATCTGAGAATTAATAAAGTGAAAAGAACCGTGCAAGCTGCGCGGTTCTTTCTTTTGAAACGCAGTTCAGTCTTAGTTGTGACTATCGGTTTTTATTGCGCAAATTTAATTCTAGTGACCGCATAAGGCGCGAGCGTCAAATTTTGAGCCGATTGCGGTTTAAGCTCGTCCAGTAGGTTGGGGGTTTGAGCTGCCTCCACAAAATTATTCTCATCAAGCTTTGCCATCCCGCTTGGTTCCTTTTCCAGACTTACCGTGACTGTTTCCTGTGTCAGATTGGCAAGCCACAATTCCACGTCTCCGCTCTCCGTTTCGGCAGCTATGGCCTGGACAAGATCGGAGCGGGAAATTTCCAACTTTCGCAAAGATTTATGATGGAGTTTAGCCAGACCTCGAAGGATATGAAACACCGGATAGACTTCTCCGGCGGTGTCAAAGGCTGGCAGGGGCAAGTCGGCCTGCGTCACCACGGCACCTGACGCCCCCACAGGCGCGCCGATGGCGATATGACTTGCGCCACCATAGGAAAAGCGCGCAAAATACCCAAGCGCCCAGGCAGCCCCCAGCAATCCGCGCTGGCGCGGATCATTGCGGTTCATTGCCTGACGAATATTGCTCGGATTTTCTTTCGGAGCTTCACCATAGGGATTATCGCGCATGCCTATGGCTGATGGACCCACAGCATAGGGTAAATGTTCAGCTATTGCCTGAGCACTTTCGGCAATTGCTGGCAAAGATTGCAAGGTCTCCATAACAGAACGATCGTCACCGGCATGAACCAGTGCGGATGTGGTGAAGCTTACAAGATCAAGCGGGCCAAGCGGCGGACGTTTGCGGTTAAGCTCGGTGAAGTAGCTGAACATTCCGCCGCCGATTTCGGCACTAGGAAACGCCTTTCGGGCAGCTTCGTACATTTGTTCGGCTGGCGGAGCCGGAGGCCAGACACTCCCGGGCAATGTGCATTTAAGGTCGGGAGCCGGTGATACCAGAACGACGCTAAATGGTGAGCCAAGTTCAGAGACTATTTTGCCTAGTTCGGAAATCTCGGCTTCGTAATTGTCAACGGATGCAACCACCGCTTCGAGCCAGGGGGTTGCGTTGATTTTCCTCGCCAAATTAATCTGGCCTTCAAGACTGGTTCTGTCATGGCCACGACGTGGATCAAAATGGCAAACTAGGTGATGGGCGCCAATATCTGCAACCCTATTTACGACGCTTTGAGCCGCTTCAATATCGTCAGGATCAATCCCCAATCCAAGTGCTGGCACTTTTCCATCCGTGCCTAATATTCGTATCGATACAGGACTACCGGTCGCATTTCCTTCACAGGTTCCGCTTACGCTCAATGTAATGCATTGGACAATTTTCTCTCCCGCCCTGATCGTATAAGGCCAAGGCAGCGCTAACGGGCGGACATAGGTTTTATAAGAAGCGTCAGTCCAGTTCCGCTGATCCTCCATTTCATAGGTATCGCCTTCCATAAGGCAATCAATGCGTAATTGGCCGTCCCCTGCCCAGTGTGTCAGTCTCCTGAGTTCCATCATCGGCTGCACTGGATCAATGAGACGTGGAAACCGGCTTGCTACGATCTTGCCGTCAACATGTTCGATCTCGACCTTTTCGCCCGCGACACCATCAATCGGATGCAGGATCACAAATCCGGTGCGATTGGTGAGAAAATCTGTGTCGGCGCTGCCAGTCGCATCGAAAATGAGCTTGCCATCTGTATTGCCAGTAATTTTCACCTGATAGGTGAATGACTGCACGTCATCTTTCGTGCAAGCCTGATAGCGAATCGTAAATCCGTGCTCATCTTCTGCGACTTTGAGATCAAATATATCGGGTTCATAAGTGCCCCAATCTTTATCACGGACGATAAAGGAAATCGCCCGCATCACTTCCACGCCATTAAAGCGGATATAACGAAGATTACCCGCTTCAAGTTCAGCACTCAGAGCACCAGCCTTAAGTAATAAAGGGGGAGTAACAGGCTGATCTGTTCCAAAAAGTCGGATATTTCTGCTGGGATTTTCTTGCATGATAACCTCCTTATCGAGCAGATCGCCAGTTGACGAGACGCTCAGCTAGCAATGCCAAAATGATAATTGAGCCGATGGCAGTGCCCTGCCAAAAAGGTGAAACGCCCATCAAGTTCAGACCATTGCGGATCATGACCATTATGATGACGCCAATAAGTGTGCCGATGATGGAGCCACGACCGCCATAGAGGCTTGCACCACCGATCACGACTGCGGCAATTGCATCAAGTTCCATCTGATTGCCCGCGAGCGGGTCCGCAGATAGGATTTGCGCAATGGAAAATGTGATCGCTACCGCGGCAAGAGCGCCGGAAATCACATAAGGCAGGATCGAATAAAATAGCACGTTTAGGCCCGCAGCACGCGCTGCTTCGGCGTTTGATCCCACCGCATAAATGGTGCGCCCGCCCTTAGTATAGGTGAGATAGGCCCAAGCTATCGCGTAGAGAATAAGAAGAAACAGCACATTGCCCGGAATGCCCAACACTGTTGTGTAAACAATGTCCGACAATCCGCTGGGAATATTTGAAATCGCCGTCTGGCCTGAGAAAATATAGGCAAGGCTGCGCGCAATGGCCATCATGCCAAGCGTCACCACAAAGGGTGCAAGGCCGAACACTGCGATTAGAATGCCTGAAATAAGACCGATGCCGGCACCGCTCAGCACCGCAACAGCTATTGCAACGGGAATTGGCAGGGATTGCAATGCAAGGCCCAGAATAATCCCCGTAAGTCCCGCGACAGAGCCAACTGAAAGATCAATCCCCCCAGTTAGAATGACCAAAGTCATACCCACGGCAACAATGCCGATAACCACCGACTGATCAAGAATGTTGAATATATTGTTCTGGGTCAGAAAATAGGGTGAAAGCAGCGAAAGACCGATAGCAAGAATTAAAGCCAGACCGAGCATGCGGATTTCCAGGCTACGGATCACGCGCGACCAGACCTTTGACACAGATGAGGTAGATGTCGACATTATGAGGCTCCAGAAGATAGATCGGCGTCTGTCATGTCCGAAATTTGGCTGATGATTTGCTGGCGGTCGGGCAAGGGCGCATCAGGATTGATGCTCACCCCAATCCAGCCAAGATCGTGCCCACGTTTATTGCGCATTGGGACCAGTAGCGTTGCAATGCCACTTTCCGGTTCGCGTATAAAATCATCAGATTGCTGATTTAAAGCATAAGATATATTTGTTTCTTCATGTGGAAAGGCATTGCCAGCAGTCAGTCCCGTCTGCGGAGCCGATTTTCCCGAAGATGTACCAAGACAAATAAGCTCATCAGTATCGATCAATGCCCAGAAGGTGCTTGCATTATATTCATCACTGAGTTTTTTGAGCAGTTGCATGTTGCGCTGAGTTGAGGTGCGCGGCGCGGCAAGCAGGGTGAGCTTTTCCTCATTCAGCACGCTTTTTGGCAAATCAGCAATCGTTATTCCATCACTCATAACCACGACTCGAGCACAGACGCCGAGCAGTTCTTCAAAATCGGATGAGATGATGATAACAGCCACGCCTTGATCGGCGATTTCCCGCAGGATTGAATAAATCGAACTGCGCGTTCCAATATCAACGCCTTTTGTGGGTTCGTCGAGAATAAGGATAGATGGCTCAACAAGCAGCCAACGCGCGATAATGACTTTCTGCTGCATGCCGCCTGAGAATGTCAGCAGACTAGCATCAAGGCGATCTTTCGGTAGGTCGAGCTTGCTAAGAAGCTCATCAACCATTTTACGGCGCGAGCTATAGCCAAGGGTAAAACCCTTATGGCTGCCAATATGGGCCAGATAAAGATTTTCACCCACTGTCAGGTCAGGCACAATATTTTGCGCACGCCGATCTTCTGCAACCAGACCAATGCCAAGTTTAATTGCCTGAGCGGGACTGCGTGGGTCCACCTGTTTGCCATTGATTTTGATTGTTCCACCATCGCGATGGCGCAGGCCAAACAATGCACCAACAGCTTCGGAACGTCCTGCCCCCACCAGACCACCAAGCCCTAGCACTTCGCCTTTTCGCACGCTGAACGACACATCATGCACAATGGGATGGCTGACGAGATGCTCAACTTCCAATATGGTTTCGCCAAAACGGTTATTTTCCGTTTCATCGCGCTGGCCATATATGCTTTCCAAATCACGTCCGACCATATGACGGATTATGTCAGACTGCGTTAAGGTGGCCGTTTGCAGATTGCGAGCGACTGTTGCGCCTTCCCGCATGATCGTAACTCGATCTGTAACCGCAAAGACCTCTTCCAGACGATGCGAGACGAAAACCAGTCCATGCCCCTGCTCTTTCAGACGGGACATGATGTCAAATAATCGGCTTACTTCTGAAGGGCTTAGCGAAGATGTCGGTTCATCGAAAATCATCAAGCTCGCTTCAAGTGCGAGAGCTTTGGCGATTTCTACCAGCTGCCGTTGTGCTGCCGAAAGGTCGCGCACAATTTGGTCCAGTGGTAATACTTGTTCATGTCCCAAACGGCTAAGAATCGCATGCGCTCGCTGGCGCATTGAGCCATAAGACAAGCGCCCACTTGTACCATATTCAGGCAGAAAGATATTTTCCAACACCGAAAGATCCGGCGCTAGGCTGGTTTCCTGCGCGACAAGGGCAATGCCGCTACGAAGTGCATCGCGGGTTGAGCGTGGATTTAGTGGTTTTCCATTATAGAGAATATCGCCACTATCGCGGCGAATATGTCCGCAAATAATGCGTGAAAGAGTTGATTTGCCCGCACCATTTGCGCCGAGTAATCCATGCACCTCGCCGCGCCTGACTTCAAAAACAGCGTCAACGAGGGCGCGGGTACTGCCAAAGCGTTTAGCAACACCCGTAGCGGCAAGCATTGCCGGTTGTGCAATGCTATTTGCCTTATCATTCATAGTTTCGCCTCCGAGGGATCAAATCTGTCGCCCAGCAAGCCAGGCGACAGTATGCTCGTAATCAATGTATCGAGACGGAATTTCCGCTCTATTCCATTTCATTAGCGAATACGGTTTCTTTAATTGTAGGCAGCATTTCCTCAATATTTGTCGAGGTAACGACGACAATTGGCACGAGGATTTCTTTTTCAACTTCCTTGCCTGCAAGGTGGTCAAACAATGCCTTGCCGGAGGTTTCGCCCATTAGATATGGCTGCTGCATGCCGGACGCGACCAGCTCACCAGATTGAAGTAGCGGCACAAATTCTGGGATACCGTCAAATGCAGCAACGGCGACTTCGCCTTGGCGTCGGGCCGCTTTAATTGCGCGCAGCGCGCCTATAGCGGGCTGATCTGTCTGCACAAAAAGGCCACGCATATTTGGATTTGCCGTCAGCATGTCCTGCGTGAAGCGAAAGGTTTCGTCCGCCGTGTAAGACTGCATTTGCTGTAGGCCAGCATCACCGGTAATATTGGCTTCCGCCAGCGCATCTTTAAAGCCCTTTGTACGGGCCTGGCCGTTCAAACGGGCTTGTGAAATGGCAACAATACCGACAGATCCGTCTTCCCAACCTTTTTCTTTCAACGCGGCTGCCAATGCTTTGCCGGTGCCGTTCGCGCCTTCATAATTATCAGAGATAATAAAGGAGACGTAATCGCCGCTATTTGTACCAATATCTGCGATAACGACCGGAATATTGGCTTTTTCAGCGAGTTGAAGCACACTGGGCGCGGTTGAACTATCAGTTGGCGACAGCACAATACCCGCAACTCCGCGGGCTATGGCATCCTGAGCATTTTTTAGTTGCGTCTGGGCGCTGTTTGCTGAATCAAGCGCTTGAAAACTATAGCCATTTTCCGTTGCAACCTTCTCAACACCCTTTGAAAGATAGCGCCAGAACGGCAAATCCAGGCCGGGTGTCAAATAAACAACTGATTTTTCTTGCGCATAGGCAGGGATAGCGCTACCGAAAATGGCGCCTGCCATTGCGACTGCACCTGCCGTCAGCGCCAAAATACTACGTCTGGTAATCATGATTTTCCTCCTCCGTTAACAGCCGATTTCATCGGCTTGATAAAATTTAAATGTTTCCGGCTTTCGTTCTGCCCGCAACTTGCAGCAGTTTTTGTGTGGAAACGTAAATGCGCTCCTCATGCGCAGCGAACGCCTTCATAGCAGCTAGTCGATCGCGCTTTTCCAGTGCGCTCAGGATAGACTGATGATCAGCGAAACTTTCTTGGATCGCACCGGGTTGAGAAACCGCACGGCGGCGAAATTCCATCATATATGTGTAAAGATCCGTAACAATATCGGCGAGCAGAGGATTGCCGCATTCACGATAAATCGTAACATGGAATTCACGATCACAGATCAGAAAACGCACCGGCTCTTTCATGCAGGTGGATTGCGTATCCAGCGATCGACGCAATAGTTCAAGCGCTTCGTCAGAGATATTCTCTGCCGTATCGCCAACGACTTTTTGCTCAATAAGCAGGCGCGCCGCATGCACCGAATGGACATCATATAGATCGACATTCAAACGGGACGTTATTCCCACTGCTGTGGCAGACAGGTTGGGATTGGCAACGCGTGTACGAGAACCGTGGGTAACTTCGACTATTCCCTGCGCCGCAAGCGATTGAATGGCGATCCGAATTGTCTGGCGACTAACAGAAAGCGCTGTGGCCAGCGCCCGCTCACCCGGCAATTCATCACCGACGCTAAGCAGCCCGGACGCGATCAGAGCTGCGATTTTATCCGCGATTGCATCGGCAAGTGTGCGCCGTTGCAAGTCCCGGTTAAGAGTTGCGTCCTTTCCCAACAAAAGGTCATAAGCGACTTTCACTGAGGGCCCCCGAAGTGATCTGCTGGTCTATCCACTAGTCCAGTTAAAATCATCAACCGGTGACCCAGAGTCAATAGGTTTTTATAAGATTCTACGGATTGCTTACGAAACCGTCTGAAAAGCGTTCACTGCCGTTTGGGCTAGTTCAGGCGGCAGATAGCTCCATTTCACGCTCCGTAAGCACCTGCACGAAATGCCCCGGCGTGACCTCAATATATTCGCGTCTTGGTGGCACATAATCCAGCGGCCTCAACGCGCTTTTTATTTCTCCCGCCAGCCGCGGCCTTGTGAGGTCTCGGTTTTTCGGATCCGGGATCGGGACTGCCGAAATCAGCCGTTTTGTATAGGGGTGCTGCGGATTGTTAAACACCGATTCCCTCGGCCCAATTTCTACGATTTCGCCAAGAAACATCACCGCCACACGATGGCTTAACCGCTCGACCACCGCCATATCATGGCTGATGAACAAATATGACAGATCGTGCTTTTCCTGTAGATCAAGCATCAAATTGGCAACCTGCGCTTTTACTGAAACGTCGAGTGCTGAAACAGCCTCATCTGCCACTATCAGTTTGGGATCTAGCGCAAGCGCACGCGCAATGGAAATACGTTGACGCTGACCACCGGAAAATTCATGCGGAAAGCGATCAGCCATGGCTGCCGAAAGCCCCACCTGCTCAAGCAATTCAACAACGCGATCTTTTGCTTGACGCTTTCCCATCAATTGATGCGACAAGATCGGCTCGGCAATCGCAGAGCCGATTTTAAGCCTCGGATTGAGCGAAGCGAAAGGATCTTGGAAAATCATCTGAACTTTGCGCCGCATTGATCGCAACTGGGAAGCTTTGAGTTGGGTGATATCCTCGCCATCAATCTTTATTTCGCCAGATGTCAGTTGCAGAAGGCGCATAATTGCCCGACCGGTGGTGGACTTTCCACAGCCCGATTCTCCAACCAGGGCCAAGGTTTCACCCGGCCGCAAATCAAAAGAAACATCCTCAACCGCATGAATGCGCCCATGAGGAAGATCAAAACGCACGACGATATTTGAGGCTTCTAATATCGGCTGGCGATCCTGATTTAACGGGCGCATCTGCACGCCATCAGCGGCCTCACCGGTTTTTGGATCAACTTCAGGAAAACGCTCAGGCGCGTTGGTATCTGCCATTGAACCGAGCCGCGGAATAGAAGCCAGAAGGGATTTTGTATAGATCGCTTTCGGAGCGGCAAAAATATCTGGGGTCGTCCCGGTTTCGATCATGTCGCCACGCAACATGACAACGGTGCGATCAGCCACTTCCGCCACCACGCCCATATCATGCGTGATGAAAAGAACGGCCATATTCTCTTCTTGTTGCAATTCGCGGATGAGATGCAAAATCTCTGCCTGAATGGTAACATCCAATGCTGTTGTCGGCTCATCGGCGATCAAAAGCCGTGGGCGACAGGCCAGAGCCATAGCGATCATAACGCGTTGGCGCATGCCGCCGGAAAACTTATGCGGATATTCTTTCAAACGCGACTTTGCTGCCGGAATTCGCACCCGTTCCATAAGCTGCAAAGCTTCATTTTCGGCCTGTTTCCAGCTCAATTTCTGATGAAGAACAATCGCTTCAGCGAGCTGATTACCAACCGTGAAAACGGGGTTGAGCGATGTCATCGGCTCCTGAAAAATCATGCCAATGGATCCGCCGCGGACGGATCGCATTTCTTTTTCTGAAAGTGCGAGCAAATCCCGCCCATCCAGAAGTATTTTTCCCGTCATGCGGGCGGAAGGCAACAAGCGCATCGTCGAAAGCGCTGTTACACTTTTGCCCGATCCGCTCTCACCAACTATGGCAACGGTTTCGCCTGCATTCACATGGAAATTAATATCTCGAATGACCGGTTTCCAGCCGCCATCGCTTTTGAAAGAGGTGGTCAGATTTTCAACCGCCAGGACAGGTTGAACAGAAGATTTAATATCATTCATCATCAACTCTCCTTCGCAAGGCGGGGATCGACAAGATCACGCAATGCGTCTCCGACAAGTTGCAGCGAAAGGACAGAAAAGACGATCGCAAGCCCCGGAAAAATCATAAGCCACGGTGCATTATTCATATATTCCCGGCCCGAAGCGAGCATAGTTCCCCAGGTCGGCATATCGGCTGAAACGCCCACGCCCAAAAATGACAGGCTGGCTTCGGCAAGCATAGCAGAGGCAAAAACAAATGTTGCCTGCACCAGAATAGGCGAGAGAAGATTGAGAAGAATATGGCGGGATAGAATTTGCCAAGTGGGCAATCCCAGTGACATCGCCGCTTCCACATAGGGCATTTCACGTATCACCAATGTTGATCCCCGGACAATGCGGGCAAGACGCGGAGCATAAGTAATGCCGAGCGCGATAATCACTGTGATAACGGATGGACCAAGTGCCGCTACCAGTGCAATCGCCAGCAGAATATCCGGAAACGACATCATTGCGTCCAGCAGCCGGGAAATCGGTGCATCAAGCCTGCGGAAATAGCCCGCCAAGACGCCAAGTATGACACCAAGAACCGTTGAAAGAATGACCACGCCCAAGCTTACAAGCAGTGAAATTCGCCCTGCATAAATTGCACGCGAAAATATATCGCGACCAAATTCATCGGTTCCAAACAGGTGCTTTAGCGAGGGTTCCTGCAATTTATTGACGATGGAAAGCTTATTGGGCGCGTAAGGGACAATCCACGGCGCGAGCAAAGCTGCGAGCACCACAGTGAGCAGGATTAGAGTGCCAAACAGGATTGCGCGATTGCCTAGAAACCGGCGCAGACTGCTTGCAAAAGGCATGGACATAGAAGCAAGCATCACTGGCGCACCCTCGGATCAACGAGAATATACAGCATATCCACCATGAAATTGATCAGAACATAGATAGCGGCGACAACAAGCAGGGTTCCCTGAATGACTGGATAATCCCGACGAAGAACGGCAGAAACAACGAGATTTCCGATGCCCGGCAGGCCAAAAACGGTTTCTGTTACCACTGCGCCGGCGACCAGCATTGCGATGGAAAGACCAATCACCGTAATGATCGGAACCAGTGCATTTTTGAATGCATGTTTGAGAATGACCCGGCTTTCGCTCGAGCCTTTGGCCCGCGCTGTACGAATATAATCATCACCGAGCACGTCAAGCATGGCAGCTCGTGTGAACCGGGTAATGAGAGCGGAGTTGACCACGCCAAGTGCCACAGCAGGCAGCACTAAGTGCCGTAATCGGACCCAAAAACTCGTATCGGGTCCACCATAACCCGATGCCGGGAACCAGCCGAACTTAACCGCAAATATTTGAATGAGCATAAGCCCCAGCCAGAAGCTCGGTACGCTGGCTGCAACCATGGTCAGAGTGACAACGGATTGGTCAAAAACGGTTCCGCGTTTTACGGCTGACAATATTCCAACAGGCAATGCGATCAGCACTGCTATCAGTATGGAAAAAAGCGTTAGGAAAAAGGTTGGCTCAGCCCGTGAGGCCAAAGCCTGTGTCACGGGCTGATTGAGGAATATAGATTGCCCCAGATCGCCTTTGAATATGCCCAGCACGAACTGCCCATATTGCACCAGCATTGGAGCGTCGAGCCCCATACGGCTGCGCAGTTCGGCAATATCTTGCGGGGTTGCGTCAGAACCCAACATAACAGCAGCCGGATCGCCCGGCGTTACACGGACAATGATAAACACGACCGTTACCACCAGTGCGAGAACGATCAACATTCCCATTAGGCGATTGATTATGGCACGGGCGATCCAGAGCATGTTTCAAGCCTCACTTTGCCGGGGTGACATTCCAGAAATGCGGCCAATAGGTTGGCGTATAGCCCTCTACACCGGCGGCAAGGCCGGAAAGAGCGTTGAAGTTACCAACCTTATAAAGCGGTGCGTCATCATAAATCACGACCTGTATATCAGCCCAGGCTTTCTGCTTGGCTTCTTCGGTCGTCGCATCCATATAGGCGGCAACTACTTTGTCTTTCTGGTCAGATACATACCAGCCCGGATAAGTGTCGGTAATCGTGTTGATGGTTGTGGGATCACCCGGAAAGTTTGAATGGGTGATGAAAATATCCCATTGGGCCGGGTCTGCGCGGCGGGTTGTTAAGGTTGCCCAGTCAACTACTTGCAGATCGACTTTGAAGCCCGCAGCTTCCAAATAGGCTTTTGCCACTTCGCCGATTTTGTAATGGAACTCATATTGACGGCTGGTCAGAAGCCGGATCGGAGCGCCATCATAGCCCGCATCTTTAAGCAGCTTTGCCGCTTCTTCCGGGTTGCCCTCTCCATATCTGACAACGCCTTCTTGCGTATTCCAGAATGAGCCTTCCGGGAAAATCGAACCATCAAGACTATAAAAACGATCATCAGAGAAGGCGGCTAGCATCATATCTGATGCATTAAGAGCTGCCTGTACTGCTTGTCGCAGTTCTTTACTCTGTAGCGGACCTTCTTTCATATTCATATTGAGCGAAGCCCAGCCGGAATTCTTGAAAATCACCGGCTTTGCCTTGTCGCTTGTCTCAATGCGATCATAAGCGCTGACGGGAAGTGAATCCGCAAAATCAAACTGTCCGGATATTAAACCTTCGACACGCGTATTGGCATCGGGCACGGGAATAAAGCGCAATTCTTTGGCAATCGCTTCGCGCTTGCCGGCAAAGTTGCTCGGCTCACCTTCGGGCGATTTATAGTCATCAAATCGTTCAAGCTGGGTATATTGGTCAGGCTTGCGCTCTTTGAGTTTATAGGGACCGGTGCCGATAAATTTGGTGAGTGTTTCTTCTACTGTCTCAGAAGGAATAATCACCGAAGCTTGCGATAAGGTCGCAAGCAGTGGCGCATAGCGCGACTTTAATTTGATGATAACCGCATGGTCGCCATCGCTTTCAATAGTTTCAACAATTTCGGCTACTTGCTTGCCTTTGGAGTTGATTTCCATCCAGCGCTTTAGTGAGGCGACGACGTCTTCTGAATCCAAATCGCTGCCATCATGGAATTTTACGCCCTCACGAAGAGGAATGCGATATTGCAGACCATCTTCAGAAATTTCCGGCATATCAGCCGCCAGAAGCGGTACAGAACGCCACTGTTCATCATAGGTGAAAAGGGTTTCAAAAATGTGCTGATCAATGGTCAGGACAATATCGGTTGGTGTCTGCATCACATCGAGTGTCGGCGGCTCACCTATGGTGGCGATGTTAAGGACACCTTCTGTATTGGCGCTTGCCAAAGCGCTGGAGCACAAAAGTGCGCTAGCAATGAGTAAAAGTTTCTTTCTCATCAGTTTCCCCTATTTGTAAGATTTATAGATCAAGCCTAATCCAGACCCAGCGGATCACTCACCCGCGGCCAGATTTCCAAACTGGCTTTGCGATAGTCTGTGACTGTTGGATCAGTCGGATAAGACGTTGGCGCAGCGATATAGACGATTTCCGATGTGATGGGTTGAAACCCAGCCTGAAAATGATTGGTAGATTTCACCAACAGATAATCTTTGCCCGCATAATTGATGTCGAGATTGGAGAAAATGTCCGGCTCATAGGTTTGTGAGCGGTTGGTAATCAGGATGATATCAATTTGCGTGCCAACAGGACGCACAACAGCTACGCGACCAAGATTAACCCGGCTTTTGCGAAAACTCTGCCAACCCGTCTCTGCAACCTTGCGCACGATCACCTGTAGATCAAGCGGCTCGCCACCGTGGCGAGAGGATTTACCGCCCGTGCGCAGTTCCAGTTCGGCCCCCTCACCTGCTGCATGGCAAAAGGATACTGCGATCGGATCCCAAATCGTCGCGACCGCAAAATTATCCATACCGCGCTCAAGCATCCGCCGTAAAATAGTGGTGGCATCACCGGCGACCCCGCCACCCGGATTGTCCCAAATATCCGAAATTACAACCGGCCGGCTTTTATCTTTGGCTCTGGTCTCAACAGCGTGATCAAGCCCCGCCTCAATATCAAATATGGGCATGATCGTCCGCTTGCGCATACGGTAAAGCTCATGCCCCAGCTCCTGTGCCAACTGGTCGCCACGCGCCTCATTATCATCGGTGATCACAAGAATTTTTGTGCCCATTTCTGGTGCATCACCAGCCATAAATCCATGGATCACAGAAATAGACAGAATATCGACTTTTCCATGCAGCTGTTTTATCCGATCAACAAAGGAGCGCATCGGCTCGCGATTGGTCGGGAAAATGCTGATCATGCGGCAATCGAAAGTGGAGATGACGGGTTTTATCTCGCCGCGCAATGCGCGCAAAGTGAGATCCACTACATGCTCACCACGCTCTTCAAAATCGGTATGCGGGAATTCCAGAAAACAGGCCAGAATATCAAGCTGCGCCACGCGTTTTGCGGTCAGATGGCTATGCGGATCAAATTCGGCAGCAATCAAAATATTTGGACCGACAATTTCTCTCACATGTGAGAGCAGGTCACCTTCGGGATCATCATAACCCTGCGCAATCATCGCGCCATGCAGACCGAGCACCACAGCGTTGACGGGCAACGCCGCTTTTAGCTCGGAGAGAATCGTATCACGCAGATGCTCATAGGTCTGGCGCTGGATAAGACCGGCAGGCTCCGCCCAACAGGACGTGCCTTCGATAACGGTGAAGCCCTCAGCCGCGCCGCGCCGACGCAAAATCGGGACGACCGAAGAACACAAAGTCGGTGTTTCGGGATGTTCACCAGGTCCCGCATAAAAACCGTTACGGAAAGAATCCATATCGGTAGGGACAGGAGAGAAAGTATTTGTTTCAGTCGCAAGAGAGGCAGTGAATATGCGCATTGTTTGATCCGAACAGATAGTTCGCGACACTCTGTCTGCAGAGAGTTCCGTTAAGCGGCTTTAAACCGGAGTAATAATGGCCACAGTGAATGTGATCGCTAGTTTCACCTGAAACAGCGTTATAAAAGCAGAATTGTCTTATTTCCTCCCTACACTCCCTTAGCTGTAAATTATTTTCTTCATAATGCCGTGAAGTGAAACACTGTCAACTAATTTTGTAGAAAAACACGCAGAGCTAAGCCTCTAATGAAAATTACTTGAAATTGATTTTCAGAAGAATGCGCCATCACGCATGCGGCTATTTTCCAATTTCTTATTTGGTTCAATCATTTCTGCTGTTACGGATCAGTTCCCACCAAAATGCTCACAAAAAACGATGAAAATCAGAACCTACAAGTCGGCCATAAATTTCATCCGGTGGCGCCTGCCTTCTGATCGCCTTTCTCCACATTGCCACTGTTGATGGCGAATCAGTTGTTATTTAATTTCTAAAATAGTGAATTGGGGGCCTATTTTGGCTCGCTAGGTTCTGATAAGAACAAATCAATGAAAAGAATTTTCATCAATCCAGTTTTCCGGGACACGGAGCGAAGATGGATATTATTCAAGCTTTAAACGACAAGGGTGAAAAACTATCGGCGCTTGAGAAAAAACTTGCGTCTTTCGTGTTGGAGAATGTCGACTTTGCTGTCAATTCTTCAATTGGAGAATTGGCCGCTCGCGCCGGCGTATCCCCGCCAACGGTCACGCGCTTTTGCCGTCGTGTTGGATGTCAAGGCTATAGCGATTTCAAAGTGCAATTGGCCAAAATTACCTATGTCGGCTTGCGTTATCTCATGCCGGAAACGCAGACGAGCACGGTCGAAGAAGTCGCGGAAGATATTATCACAAAAGCCCAAAATGCTTTGTTTCAAATTCACCGCCAACTTGATTTGGAGAAGCTCGAACAGGCTGCATATTTATTGCGCGGCGCAGAATTTATCCAGGCTTTCGGAGCCACTGGCAATTCATCCATGATTGCAAAAGAGCTTCATAACCGGCTTTTTCGCCTTGGCTGCCGCATCAACGCATCGACCGATCATAATATGAGCCTGATGTTGTCCGCCGCGGCCCAGCCGGGAACGGTGGTGATCGGATCCTCTATTTCTGGACGGGACCGGGATCTGGTTCATTGTATGGACCTTTTGCGCGCCCGCAATATCCCAACCATTGCGATTACTCAGAGTAACTCCCCCGTCGCTGAGGCCGCCGATATCGTTATCACGATAGACCTTGAGGAAGGGAACAATATTTTCCGCCCAACCTCGACCCGCTACGCTTATCTTGCAACGGTCGATATTTTGGCAAATATGGTCGCTTATGCCGATAAAGATCGCGCGATTCAGTATCTACGACATATCAAACATGAGCTGGTACGCTCGCGGGATGGCGATAACCGACAAGTGCTTGGGGATTGAAGTTAAAATCTTCCATTTCAAGCAATTGCTGCACGAAATGGCATTTTTGCTTTAAAGTGTTTTTCTCGCAAATTGAAAGCAGCTCAGTACGATTTGTTGGTCTCCGCCGACTGTTTATCAAATACTCATCTTTGCCAAAAAATATGCCGGGATTGATTTCACGCGCCCGGTTATAAACAAAGAAGATCTCTTTGACCGCCAGTTCTTATTGACCCGGGCAGTCTATTGCCTCAAAGATACTTGGATTAATCAGGCATTTTGTAACCGAAAAAAGTGTTAGGCTCGCTCTGTGAGCACAGCACAGAATAGGAACGGCCGTGTCGGTCATAAATTCAATAGTAGACTTTCTAAACGCCATCATTTGGAATTATGTTCTTATCTACGGCCTTATTGCTGTGGGAATTTATTTCACTTCACGTCTTGGATTTATTCAGTTCAGACATTTTCCGGAATTTGTACGGTCAATTGTCCGCGCACCGGTTAAAGATAGTAGCGGTATCACGCCGCTTCAGGCGCTTTGTACCAGTCTCGCTTCCAGAGTAGGCACTGGTAATCTTGTGGGCGTTGCGGTGGCATTATTTTTGGGCGGTCCGGGCGCTTTATTCTGGATGTGGGTTGTTGCTGCTCTGGGCATGGCAACGGCTTATGCAGAAAGCTCTCTTGCCCAACTTTATAAAGTCCGCGATCAAAACGGCCAATATCGGGGTGGACCGGCTTTTTATATCGCACGAGGTCTCAACGCGCCTTGGGCAGCGGCGTTTTTCTCTATCTGTCTGATCATTGCCTTTGGCTTGGTCTTTAATGCCGTGCAAGCAAATTCGATTGCGGATGCTGTTCAGGGGGCTTTCGGCATCGATAAAGTCTGGGTCGGATTAGCGATCGCAATTCTTAGCGGCATAGTTATCTTCGGCGGTATCCGGCAGATTGCTCAGGTCTCCGAATATATAGTTCCGTTCATGGCAGTCCTCTATATTGGTATGGCTGTTTATGTGATGATTGCCAATATCACGGAAGTGCCAACCGTTCTTGCGCTAATCGTAAAAAGTGCGTTTGGTTTTGAACAAGCAGCCGGCGGCATAGCTGGCGCTATGCTCAACGGTGTCAAGCGCGGCCTGTTCTCCAATGAGGCTGGCATGGGTTCAGCGCCCAATATTGCAGCTGTTGCTACCCCTACTCCACATCATCCTTCCAGCCAGGGCTTTGTTCAAGCATTGGGAGTGTTTATCGATACAATCTTAGTTTGTACCGCCACCGGTATTATGATCCTTATGTCCGGGGTAATGACGCCCGGAGGAGAGTTGACCGGAACACCCCTCACTCAAGAAGCTCTGACGGTCCATATTGGCGAATTTGGCCGCTATTTCATCGCTATTGCGATCTTTTTCTTCGCATTTACTTCGATCATCGGCAATTATGCCTATTCAGAAAATGCGATGGTTTATCTGAAGATCGATAATAAGGGTACCATCACTATTTTGCGCTTAGCTGTATTGCTGATGGTGGTCTGGGGTGCCTATACCACGGTCGACGCCGTCTTTAACCTTGCAGATGCGGCCATGGGCCTGATGGCATCGGTTAACCTTATTGCTATCGTATTACTTTCAGGAACAGTGGCTAAACTGACCAAAGACTATTTCGAGCAGAAGAATAAGGGGGAACCCCGGTTTGACCCCGATCAATATCCAGAATTGAAAGGCAAAATTGAATATTCAATCTGGGCTAAAAAGGACCTAAAATAAGATCGATCCATATTTGGAAAAACAGCCGCAGAGATCATCTGCGGCGGTTATTTGGGGTTGATCACAAAGCGAGCTGAACCTTCATAGATCGGCTGCGATCGCCGGCGATTTCAAAGGCCTCGATTGCTTTTTCCAACGGGTAGACTGCGCTTAACAATGGTTGGACATTGACAGCCCCACGATTAAGCATATCGACCGCTAATGAGAATTCTTCATGGAAACGGAATGAGCCGCGAAGTTCTATTTCTTTGGCAACAACCATATTTTGCGGAATAGACACATCACCGCCAAGCCCCACCTGCACTATAATGCCGCGTGGCTTGATCACTTCAAGACCTGATCGCAGCGCCTGTTCATTGCCGGATGCTTCAAATATCACATCAAAATAGCCTTTATTGGCCGCATAGGCAGAAAGTTGCTCCGGATTTTCAGACACATTAATTGTCCGATCAGCACCCACTTCCTTCGCTTTTAGCAGAACCGGGTCCATCACATCGGTGGCAATAATTTCTCTGGCACCATAGGCGCGGGCGGCAATAACAGTAAGCGCGCCGATAGGTCCGCAACCTGTCACCAAAACGCGTTTATTTAGAAGCGAACCGGCTTGAGCAATCGCATGAAGCGTTACGGCTAAAGGCTCGGCGAAAGCGGCTTCGTGAACTGAAATATGCTGTGCTACTTTATGACATTGCCAGCTTTCAGCCACTAGTTTTTGACGAAATGCGCCCTGAATATGCGGCATCGGCATTGCGCTACCGTAAAAACGCATATTCAGACAATGATTTTGCATTCCTCTCAAACAATATTCGCACGCGCTGCAAGGCCGGCTGGGTGATACTGCAACCCGATCACCTATCGAAAACTCGCTGACCGATGCGCCAAGCGCAGTAATCGTTCCTGCAACTTCATGACCAAGGATCATAGGTTCACGTATGCGAATCGTGCCAATCCCGCCATGGTGATAATAATGGAGATCGGAGCCACAAATTCCACCGGCCTGAATGGCAATTTCCACTTGGCCTAGGCCTACGCTTTCTGCGACCCGCTCTTCTATCCGAAGATCTTTCGCAGCGTGAATGACAACCGTTTTCATGCGCTCCTCCTTATAGGCTTGCCTATGTTTCCGATAACAACTAGGGCATAAGCAAGCATCACTGACGCTTTATACAATTAGCAGCTAGGATTGGGAGGAATTTATGGGATTTCCGCTTTTTGATCTGACCGGCAAACTGGCCTTGATTACCGGCTCCAGCCAGGGGATTGGATTTGCGCTTGCTCAAGGGCTTGCCGAGCACGGCGCAGCGGTCGTCATTAATGGGCGAGACCCCGGCAAAGTCGATGCAGCTGTGAAAGCGCTCATTGACAAAGGTCACAAAGCGTATGCTTCGAATTTTGATGTCACAGATGCGGATGTAGTTGAAGCGAGTATAGATGCAATTGAGCGCGATTTTGGCCCCATTGAAATCCTCATCAACAATGCTGGCATGCAGTTTCGCGCACCGCTTGAAGATTTTCCGCAAGATAAATGGCAGCTTCTGCTTGAGACAAATATTTCAAGTATATTTTATGTAAGTCAGCCGGTTGCTCGCCATATGATTGCACGCAAACGTGGCAAGATAATCAATATTGCTTCGGTACAAAGTGAATTGGCGCGGCCTTCGATTGCCCCCTATACCGCTACCAAAGGTGCTGTGCGCAATCTGACGCGTGGTATGGCAACGGACTGGGCTAAATATGGGCTTCAGGTCAACGCTATCGCACCAGGCTATTTTGCGACACCGCTCAATCAAGCGCTGATTGATGATCCGGAATTTACAAAATGGTTAGAAAAGCGCACGCCTGCTGGCCGATGGGGCAATGTCGAAGAACTGGTCGGCGCAGCAGTTTACCTAAGCGGCGATGCCTCTTCCTTTGTGAACGGTCAGGTTCTGCATGTGGATGGTGGCATGACCGCGAGTGTTTAGCTCTTTGACTAAAATTGATCTGGAAATCTGACTACCTGAAGAACCGGAGCGGCTGGCTGATATTATCTTATGTTATTGGCGCTTTCGGTATTTAAGATAGGCAACAAGACCAGAAAGATAGTGCTCCACATCGTCTATCCGAATTCGAAAAGCGTGGTGACGAATGAAAAAGCTGCCTCGGATGCGTTGAGGATTAGCATAGAACATTGCCAGCTCTGGCCAGAAGTGCCCATTAAGCAAATAATGGGCACGCTTTTCTAATGCCGAATAAAATTTTTCGAGATCGACTGCAGCCAGCAAAGCAGCAAAAGTTTCGTCATTTTGCAGCCGCTGAACCATTTGCTCCGCCGCCATCATCAATTCGAGCAATGTTGGAAATGTGGTGATGCGATTGGCCACAAAATCGAGATAATCGGCAAAGTTCTTTATGCCGAATTCGAAATATTCCTGCCTTGGGTGATAGCGGGTCAGTTCATTGGTTGCATAGGCGAGCCAATGATCATGCGCTTGCCAGTGATCAGCCGCAATAAAATAAGAATATCCTCGCTCGACCGCCTCAAGCCACCGCCTATCTCGGGTTAAGCCATAAAGCCGCATCAATCCGAAGGCAGCTTCTCCATCATAGTAAATAATGCGGAATTCTTCTTTAACGGTAAGGTCAGGGAAATTAAGCACATGCACGAATTTGCCGGTTTCGCGATCCTGCATATAGAGAATGGCTAATGCGAGTTTTTCTAATAAGCCCAGATACTTATCAGATCCAGTCACCTCACTATATTTAACGAGCGCAAGTAGACAAACTGCGTTGCCGCCAAGTTTTACTTCGTTATTGGCATCAACTAGGACAGCTATTTCCTGTCCATTATGCTTTACCGTCTGAATGAGTGAAGTTGTGAGATAATCAAGCCCGCGGTCAATCGCAGATTTGAGTTGCATATTTTGCGTAATTTCCCAAGCCTCAATCATTGAATAGAGCGTACTTGCATGCCGCAAACTATTATAGGCTTTGATCTCTCGATCGAAACAAGGATGCCATCCATAGATAAACCGGCCATTTTCTTTCACTTGTGATGCAAGAAACTGGCTGCCATCCTCAATCAAGGTCTCAATTTGATCGGGCTGAAGATGTGTGACCTCACGACGACCCGCATTGCGCCCTACGCCATTGATAAGATAGGTCTTTTCACTATCTAACGTTCCAAAAACAGCGCGTGTTGAAAACTGAATAAGTGGGGCATCATCGTCAAAGGAAATTTGTTCAATTCCGTGCCGCAGCTTTGCATAACGAAGAAAATTGGCCTCGTTTACAATTGCATGACTGATCTTCGGCCCACCATAAAGCATAGCATTGGCATTTAATTCTGTTTCCAAAAATGCCGTGCGAAAGTGACGATCAAGCGCCAAAGAATGACGAAAATAGTTACGTTTTGTTGATTTTAGCCGCGATTTTAACGTTTTCCAGTCGATTTTTTCAGCATTTTCGACCCAATCGACGCGAATCCACGCTGGTTTAACCCCAGTTTTCACCGTTTTTTGACGCAATTTTTCAACACCAGCTCTCCACGCATCTCGTAGATTCGCCGCAGAAACCGTAAAAACGGTTGCACGCTGTTTTGTGTCGGTGAACGAAAAAAACAAGGTGCATGACGGTGCAGATCCTGTGGCTGGCTGATATTCGGCAGCAATTTTTTCCTGAAGGCGGCTAAGCAAATTTTGTAACTTATCTATATTTGAATCGAGAGGCATTTATCTTTCCCGCAACGCTTCGCGAGCGCGATTAAACGGCTTCACCAGATATTCAAACACGGTTTTGCTTCCAGTATGAATGTCCACGGTCGCGATCATTCCAGGCGCTATAGGAAAGCGTTGGCCATTTTTATTAAAAAGCGCGTCGTTTTCTGTTTTGATATAAACCCGGTAGTAGAACTCTTCCGGCCTGACTTCATCTTGAATTGTATCCGGCGAAATACTCACCACCTTGCCTTCAAGATCGCCATAAATAGCATAGTCATAAGCGGTAATTTTTACGCTGGCGGGCTGATCGGGATGAATATAAGCGATATCTCGGGGCGAAATACGCGCCTCGATAAGCAATTGCTCATCAAGCGGAACAATCGCCATTAATTTCCCATTGGGCGGTACGACCCCACCAATCGTAGATACTTCAATGTCTTTGACGATACCACGCACGGGAGACCGGAGGGTTAGGCGCGAAAGTGAATCTGAACGCCCGCGAATAACTGAGCTTAGCGCTTCTACTTCAGCATTGGCCTTTGCCAATTCCTCTCGCGCCGTCACAATATATTGCGATTGAATTTCCGTTTCTTTGAGTTGAAGCTCAACTAATTGTCGTTTGAGACGGATGACTTCCACACTGCTGGCCGCACCCATTTTGGTCAGAGATTCATTGATTTTTAGTTCCGCTTCGACCAGCTGCTTGGATTCACTGATCCAGCCAAGAGATTCACGCAAGCTGCGCGCACGCGCCTCATATAGTTTGGTTTCAGAGGCTATCAGCGATGGGTAGTTCTCAAGTTCTGCCGGAAACTCAAGCTCCGTACCACCCACTTCAGAGGTCAATCGAGACGCGCTGGCCAGTGCTGCACGATATTTCGCAGCGCTTTCCTGCACATTGGATTCAGTCACGGTCGGGTCTAATTGCGCGAGAATTTGCCCCGGCATGACGACGTCATCCTGCCTTACATGTAGTTTTGCCAAAACTCCGCCTTCGAGTGAAGCGATAACCTGTTCCTGAGACGTCGGCACCACTTTTCCGGTACCGGTAGAGACTTCGTCGAGTAGCGCAAGATAGGACCAGCCCAAAAGAACCGCGAAAAAGAGAAGTACCAGACGCACAAAGCGTTTATTACGCTTCAGGCGATCACCCTCTTCGTTTTCCCGGCCCAAGGCCCCAAACTCGTCGCCAAAGGCGGCCATTGCGTTTTCCGTCTCCTAGATCTTAGGGCTTTTGAACTTTGCTCATGCCGAGCAAGGTCTGCAAGCCGCGTTCTTTGGTGTCATTGAGTGCTATCTGGCCGTTTTCTACGGCAATGAGCCGATCAACCAGTTCGAGAACCCGCATACGGTGCGTAGCAATCACCACGGTCCGCCCCTTGCTCCATTCCGCAAATTGCTGAATGAAATGTCTTTCGGTCGCCTCATCCATGGAAGAGGTCGGCTCGTCCAGCAGCACAATGGATGGATCACGAATTAATATGCGAGCCAGTAAAATTGCTTGTTTCTGGCCGCCGGAAAGACCCGATCCGCCTTCCTGAACCAAAAAATCAAGTCCGTCAGGCAGTTTGCGGATGAAATTGTCTGCCCCCACCATTTTGAGCACATACTGGATATCTTCATCAGACGCGTTTGGTGCGCCCATTGTGATATTGTCCCGCAGGCTTCCGAAGAAAAGCCGGGAATTTTGAGTGAGAAGCCCAACATCTCTGCGCACATCCGCCGGGTCAATCTGCGGTAAAGAGAGATCATCAAGCAGCACCTCGCCCTCCGCCGCTTCAAGCAAGCCCGATAAAGCAAGCAAAAGAGTGGATTTCCCCGCTCCGTTTCTGCCCAGTACCGCTATGCGTTCACCCGGTTTAATTTTGAGTTCTTTAACCAACAGCACCGGTGGCGAGTTCTGATCACCATAGCGAAACAAAGCATTAGAAAACCGAAAACCCCCGCGAATATGAGGGCAGTGAATTTTGCTCTCATTGTCGGGATGATCAACCGGCAGCTGCATAAGCTGATCAAGCCCTTTTTTAGCAATTCGCGCATGCTGAAATCGTCCTGCTATCTGCGAAATTTGCCCCATAGGTGCAAGCATACGCGAACCAAGAATAGATGCGCCGACCAATGCGCCGGTTGTAATATCACCATTAATTACCATCGGCGCACCGACAAAAACGGTTAAAGCATAAACGCCGGTTTGGACATTTTGGGTCCAAACGCTCAAACCATTGGTAATGGAGCGCAATTTGATCTGCGCATCGCCGGTTACCGCGTTAAAATGGTTCCATTGTTGTTGAAATCGGTCTTCTGCCTGCAGAGTTTTTATATCTTCAAGGCCCTGAACCGTCTCAACCAGCATGGCATTGCGTAAAGAGGCTTCTCGCATGGCCTCATTGGCATGTTTACGCAAACGTCGTTGCAGCAAAATTCCGGGAAGCAATAGCGCAACCAAAGCGCCTAGCGGAATGAAAACCAGAGGACCAGCCAACCACCAGAACAATATCAGAAACAGAAAAAAGAAAGGAAGATCGGCAATCGCGGTTACTGTCGTGGATGTCAAAAGCTCCCGCACTTGGTCAATATCACGCAACTGCGCGATATAGGAGCCAGTCGAAGTTGGCCGCGCACAATTGCGCACGCGCAAAGCGTGGCCAAAAATAACATCGGACATTTCCAGATCGGCTTTTTTGCCCAACACATCCGCAATGCTCATACGTGCCCGGCGCATCAGGAAATCAAAACAAATTGCCAAGACCACGCCGCTAAACAACACATAAAGCGTATTAAATGATTGAGCAGGAATTACTCGATCATAGACCTGCATAGAAAAAAGAATACCCGCAAGCCCAAGCGTGTTAGCAATTAAAGAGGCTATCATCACATGGCCGTAGGAACCCAGATCACGAAATAGAATTCGCCGCAGCCAGTTTTCTTCATAAGGCTTGATATAGGCATCGACGCGAGCATCGGGTATTGTTTTTGCAGGTCGCGCCAGAATTACCTGTTCTGTTTGTTGAAGAAGTTCATCTAGTGCGAATATTTGTTCGAGCCCTTCCTCACCGATCAGTGAAGTAGCGGCTTCACGCTGAGCCGAGATTTTATGAACAATCGCCAGCTGTCCACCGGTAAGCTGGAGAATAAAAGGCACATGCCAAGCAGAAAGTGCAATGCGCTGCGGCGCAATAAGCCGTAGGCTCAATCCCATCTGCCGCGCGATTTTTTCAAGTTTGGCTTTATCGGATTTGTTATGATCCGCGCTTGCAGCAAGCTTCGCCCGTTGGATCGAAACAGGAAGCTTATAATGTAGCGCAACAAGCTGCAGCGCTTCGGCCCATTGTTCATTTTGAATCTGCTTTGCGGCGGGCGGCTCAGTTTCAAAAGATGCGTCGAAATTGACGTTGGTTATAATGTCATCGCCTTTCATTGGGTGATCACACCTCCCGCCAAGGCAAAAGCATTAACCCCAAATTGCTGACGTATCTTACCGGAATTATAGAGGCAATTGATGTTCAGCCGTCGAATATCATGAGTGGTGTTTGCAATTTGAAACCGCGCTTCATGCAGTTCTTGTTCAGCATTGAGCAAATCAAGAAGCGTGCGCGTTCCGAGCTGGACATATTGTTCGCGGTACAGATCCCGTGTTTTTATCATCATGCTAGCACGTGATTGAAGTGCATCAGCAAGGCGTCCGAGCGTGCCGACCTGACTTCGCGATTCCATTAAATTACGCTCTACATCATAACGGGCGGTGCGTATGGCCGCCTCAGCAGATCGCAATCCATGGGCCGCAGCGCGCTTTTGCGCCGCTGTTTGCCCGCCATTATAAAGACTGGATGACACATTGATGCCGACAGAATATTCGGGTTGGCGATCATTGCTTCTTGTGTCATCGCGCGAGGCGTTGAAATCATATCCGGTGGATGCTTCAAGCGAAACTGTTGGCAGCCCATCTGCGCGGCTCGCAGCGAGTTGGGCTTGGGCTTCTTCCTTTTCCGCTTCGGCCTGACGTATAGCAGGAACCTCGTCCCAATCCGGAGTTTGAACGCTGCAAGCCTGTCCAAGCCATGTTGGCGCATCAGAGCGCGGATCGGGCGAGCCTCCTCCGATAAGAGCTGCAAGAGCGACCTTCCAACGGCTCAATTCTGATTGATATTGTAATTGTGTTGCAAGAGCAGATTCCACACGTGCATCGGCCTGCACCTTGTCAGACATTGTGCTCGCGCCACGATCTGAGCGCTCATTGACAAGCGCGGCAATGCGTTTGACGCCCTCAACCTGATCTTGCGCAAACGCCAAAAGTTGACGGTATCGCTGTACTTCCACCACCGCATTGGCTGTATCACGTGCGAGATTATCAACCGCAAGCAGCAACTGTGCCTGACTGATATTTTTCCCCGCTCGTTCAATCTCAACTGAACTTGATACTTTACCGAAATCGTAAAGCATCTGCGATGCTGAAACATTAAGATTTGGGCGCCAGCCCTCACGATTGCGGCTTTGATAGCCAGAGTTTACGCCTGCATTGAGCTGAGGATAATAGCCCGCCTTTGCTGCACGAATACGCTCTTCCGATTGAAGTATTCGTCCCGTTGCATCTTCGACAGACGGATGCCATCCCACTGCGCGCAGGACCGCGGCTTCCATTGAAAGGGAGCCACGGTCCCGCGTCTTGGGAGCATTGCCTTTGTCGGCATTGCCCCCCTCAATGGCGCGTCCGGGGGTTGACGCGGCCATTGAGAGGGTTGGGGGAGCTTCGATTTTATTTGCCTGTTTGATCGAATTATCGGTCAAAGCGAGGTCATTTGCAGACATCTGGCACGCGGCCAAAAGGCATGAGCTCAGAAATAGGGGCACCAAACGTCGCAAGACCGAAATTTTCTGCATTCATCATCCGCAATAACCAGTATTAACCGGTAATTCTCATGAGAGCCTCCGCCGCTAATCAATCAGCGGCGGAGGAATTATTCAGCTCCAAACACATCGGTCGTATGGTCTGATAGACCAGTTAGATCACATGTGCCGGATTGAGATCATCCTCCTGAGCAAGTGGGTCTGGAGCCAGATGCCCCAACGGGTCAGCAGATGCGTTGACCGGATCAACTGGGAACGAGGATAGATCTGAATTGGCTTCGCTTGCATTATCGCTATTGCCAAAGGGCAGTGTGATTTCACCACTGTCTTCCTCAAGAAGAAGGGTGTTTTGCAAGCTAGCTGGCTCTTCGATATCACCCGGCTGAGCATCTTCATCGGTTGAAAGTTCAGCCATCGGAATAACGTCACTATCTTCGATGGAGAAGGATGCGATATCAGGGATTGCTGGCTCAACCACCTGCCCTTCGACAGTCGCATTTATCGTTACTGTCAGCGTTGCTTCCTCATAATTGCCGTCACCGCGGTCGATACGATAGGTGAACGTATCGGTGAACTGGCCACCGGGCGTTGCCCGATCATCCGGGGTGTAAGTATAGCTACCATCGGCTTCAACAATCAGCGTGCCGTAGCTACCATTGACCGTCTGAGATGTAGCAACTTCGACGAAGCCTTCTCCATTATTAATTTCGAAAACTTGCCCAGCTTGGACCAGATCATTCTCGAAGAGATCACCCGTTGCCGCATAGGAGTGAGGGGTCTCATATTGATCGAGATGAGTGACAGTCGTACTTATATCTAAGGAGAAATTGCCCGCAACGCCTATACCGGTTGTTACAGTCCTTATCCGGTACTCGCCCGGCTCAAGTCCCAACACCAAGATTTCACCCGGTCCGGAATCGCCAATCAGGGTTACTAGGCTTGATGAATCATACGTCGAATGTACGCTCCATGCTCCAGTAGAAGATGATCTAGTTTCAACATAGACGGTCACGCTACCGCCAAGCCCAAGCAGATTCCCCGCGTTCACGCCCAAGGTCATATCCTGAAGCGTGTTCTCTGCTACGAAGATTGAAGAGCTTGTGTTTTCTCGCGGCGTCACCGCCAGTAACCAGCTGTCAGTAATCGCACCAGGACTGTTAACGCCCGGTGTCACGAGATATTCATAGTCAATACCGGCTCTCGCGACATCATCAGTCAGAATAGCACCATCCACGGTGATCGTCAGATCAGCCGTAGCCGAACTCGAACCATCCGAGATAGTATAGGTGAACACATCCGTTTGCCCCACTGACTGAGCATCACCATTCGGTGTGTAAGTGTAGGAACCGTCAGAATTGATCACGAGAGTACCATAAAGACCTTCGATGGTCGCACTGCCATCGGTCAGCGTAACCGCATCTCCTCCTTGAAGCGCCACTTGGGTCACAGTCGTTCCCGGAATAATGCTATCTTCACCTGCCTCGCCGCTTTGCGAGGCGTCAGGATCAATCACATTTCCACTAATAGGTTCGCTTCCGGCCTCGAAGCTATGTTCGGTCACGGTAGCGGTGACTGACGTACTCTGCAAAAGCGTCAGCGTGTTACTTAACAGTGCGTCTGCGACAGCGCCGAGAACCAGATCCAACGAACTGGTCAATCCAAGATTGCTGAGCGCGGTACTAAGGACCTCTACCAATTGGCCCGCACCGAGCGCAGTAGTGGTATCGAGGACAAGCTCTAGGATCCCACGGACAGTGCCTCCAAGGACAGGCCCCAATGCGTCTTCGATAGCGTCTAGAATTAATTCTTGGTTTTCCGCACCGAGAACAACCCCGCCTTGGCCGAGTTCCTCCAAAGACACCCCATCGCCGTCAGCATCCAACAAACGACCAAGCGCGCTATCGCCTTTACGGACGACGATTGTGTAATCACCCGGAGCAAGCCCAGTGACATTGGCGACCAAAGTGTTGTTGTTGGTCAGCCCCAAGACGCCCAGTCCCAAAACATCGCCGAGTAATGGATCGCTGTCTTGAGTTGTGATCACACCGACAAGCTCGCCATTTTGGTCGTATATTTCGACGTTGAAAGCGTCAGCTACTGCGATCAGCGCTGTTTGGCTAACCTCAATAACAACATCGCCTGTTGCGCCTTCAGCGACAGAGAATTGTACTCCGGTTGAGGGCGCGCCTGTATCCAGCAAGCCCAACACTTGAAGGTTGTCGTTAGAGATAGTTTCTTGAGTTTGAGATACACGACCTCCCATGTCGACCGCGGCGCTATCATTAACTGCGGCGAGTGAAACGATAGATATTGCTCCAAGTTGGGAAGCCGGACCTACATTTTGCCCCGTGTCGGTCTGGCGAACCTGAATGTCGCCTTCACCATATTGGCCCGGTTCGAGCACAAAGCTTGTACCCTCTCCTTCCTGCCAGGTGACGCCACCATCGACCGAGTATTCCCAAGTCGCTCCCTCTTCGAGACCTGTAACTGAGACTGTTCCGTCGCTGGTGACACCGTCATCTTCGAGGCCGGTATCGTTTGCAAGCACGGCCTCTAATGCTTCTGGCGGAAGCGTATCGGGTAGACTTGCAGGGGTGGAAGCGGATTCATTACCTGCAGCGTCAGTCAGCGTGACCGTCACATCTTGGCCATTGCTAGGCGCCATCACGAATGTCGCAGTGCCATTTTCGGACAGTTCAGCCGTGCCGATAACGTTCTGGGCGGCATCATAGATGGTTGCGAGGGTATTGGCTTCGCCAGTGATCATGAGCGTCACGCCGTCGATGTCCACCTCGACCCTAGGAGCTTCAGGTGCTTCGGTATCAGCATCCGAATCTGCATCCGCGTCCGCATCAGCATCTGCGTCGGCATCCGCATCTGCATCCGCGTCGGCATCAGCATCGGCGTCCGCATCAGCATCTGCGTCGGCATCCGCATCCGCATCGGCGTCGGCATCCGCATCAGCATCCGCGTCGGCATCAGCATCGGCGTCGGCATCAGCATCTGCGTCGGCATCCGCATCTGCATCGGCATCCGCATCTGCATCCGCATCCGCATCGGCATCGGCGTCGGCATCCGCATCAGCATCCGCGTCGGCATCAGCATCGGCGTCCGCATCAGCATCTGCGTCGGCATCCGCATCCGCATCGGCGTCGGCATCCGCATCAGCATCCGCGTCGGCATCAGCATCGGCGTCGGCATCAGC
>NZ_QLMK01000009.1 GCF_003259955.1 Falsochrobactrum ovis | reverse complement strand
ACATCCTCATTCCGCGCTCAAGATGGCTTCCCCTCGGCAGTTCATCAGGGCTAAATCAAACTAGCCGATCTGTCCGGTGAAACGGGGGCACTCCACGAAGTGCTGATACAGATCGGTACAAGATTGGAGTTTGATTGACTGTCGCTGCGATTTTTGCCACATCAGCGGTCAATCTCGTTTATGATGCTTCCGCGTTTGGCGCTCCGTTATAAATCAGAGGCGACCACCGCGTTAAAGCGATTTAGAAGGATATATTGCAATGGCTACGGTAGCCGATTTTCAAGAACTACGCACGAAAATGGTCGATAATCAGATCCGGACCCGTGATATCACGGACCTGCGTGTTCTCGAGGCATTTCTTTCTGTGCCGCGCGAAGTTTTTGTACCGGCAAATCGTCAGGCTCTCGCCTATATCGATGAAGCAATTCTCCTTAATAGCGAGAGCGTCGAGCCGCGTTACCTTCTGGATCCTTCGACCTTTGCTAAATTGGTACAACTAGCAGAAATCACAAAAAATGATCTCGTTTTGGATATTGGTTGCGGGATGGGCTATTCATCTGCGATCTTGTCTGAACTGGCAGATTCTGTAATTGGTCTTGAAAGCGATTCAAATTTATCGGCTGCAGCGTCTTCGACATTGCCGCAACATGGATATGATAATGTAGTGGTGGTCACGGGGGAACTTCCTGCGGGCTATGTAGCTGAGGCTCCGTTCGATGTTATCATGCTCGAAGGATCGGTAGATTTTGTCCCGGAAGGCCTTTTTGATCAGCTAAAAGAAGGCGGTCGCCTGATTGCAGTGGAGGGGGAAGGACTTGCGGGAGTGGCACGCATTTACGTTAAGGAAGACGGCGTTGTGTCTGGCCGCAGCGTCTTCAATGCAGCCGTGAAGCCTTTGCCAGGGTTTGAAAAAGCTGAAGAATTCGTATTTTAACCTGTCATTCTGGGTTAAAAATGCATCGGTGCTCAATTGTTTGTGAACGCATCTTCATCAGCGGTGGAAATGGTTAAGTTTGCAGGTTATGAAGTAACCTAGGGCCGGTGGTTCAATTGCACGGTTATTGTAAGGATGAGGTAAACGGTGTTCAAAGCGTATAAAGGACTTTTAGCAGCGGCAATTTTGCTTTCTGGTACCGTTTTGTCGGGACATGCTGCTTTGTCAGAGACGCTGAACGGCGCTCTCGCTAAGGCCTATAAAAACAATGCATCTTTGAACTCATCGCGCGCAGGTGTGCGGATTGAGGACGAGAACGTTGCAATCGCTAAATCAGGCTATCGTCCGCAGATTTCAGCCGGTTACGATGTCAGCCGCAGTAAGGCTCCGAGATCCAATCCGCGAACAGTGGGAACAGTGGGAATCCAGCTTGATCAAATGTTGTTTGACGGTTTCCAAACCCAAAACAATGTTGCAGCTGCCGAAACCCGAGTTTTCGCTCAGCGTCACAATCTGTTAAATGATGAACAGAACACGCTCTTTCAGGCGGTTCAGGCCTATATGGACGTTTATCAATTCCGCCAAATCGCTGCATTGCGTGAGAAAAACCTCGCCGCTATGAACGAACAGGTGCGGGCGGCTCGTGCTCGACTGGATGTGGGTGAGGGAACTCGGACCGATGTTGCCCAGGCCGAGGCTCAGCGCTCCACTGCTATCGCAGCGCTCAATGCGGCAAGAGCAGATGTAAAGACTGCGGAAGCGACCTATTTGCAGATTGTCGGAACATCGCCTGACAAGCTTCAAGCCGCTGCTGCCGCTAAGAACCTTCCACGTTCCGTGAATGAAGCATATGCTATTGCACTGGCGTCACACCCGGGGATCGTTGCGACCAAATACGCGGTTAACGCCCAAGGCTATAATGTTAAAGCTAAAGAAGGCGCCTTGTTACCTGGTGTTGGTCTAAGCGCCAGCGCTAGCCATATGGATACCTATTCAGGCTCTGATATTGCAGACGGAAACTCAGCCTCTATCGGTCTAGGAGTAAAAATTCCGATCTATACGGGTGGGCGTACCTCGGCTCAGGTGCGTCAGGCGAAGGAACAGCTTGGTCAGGCCCGCATAGAAGTCGATATCGTACAGGACCAGGTCAGGCAGGCGATCAGTTCAGCTTGGTCTTGGCTAGAGGCTGCCCGAGCGTCTGTTTCTGCCAATCGCGAGGCGATTTCTGCTGCCCAGCTCGCTCTTAACGGCGTTATTGAAGAGCGCAATGTAGGTCAGAGAACAACGTTGGATGTGTTGAATTCTCAAAACAATTTGATTGATGCGCAGATTGCATTGGTGCGCGCCGAGCATGATGTTGTTGTAGCGAGCTATGCATTATTGAGTGCTACCGGTCGGATGACGGCCGATAAGCTTAATCTGCAAGTGGCAGCCTATAAGCCGGAAGAGCATTATAACGCAGTCAAAGACAAGTGGATCGGTCTGCGTACGCCGGATGGTCGCTGATTGCTCATCGGTAATTGTTTCAATCTAACTCTAACGGCGCGTCATGCGCCGTTTTTGTTGAGTCGATCAGCTTGAGAGAAATCTTAATAAATCGATAAAGTTGTGAGTTTGATCGTCCTATTTCCCACAAGGGATTCTCAAATCACTTTAGGTTCGGTACCCTTAATCCATTGATTCTCTGCCTTTGTTAGAACAATTGGCGATAAGGGAAAGTCGGATAACTATGGCACAAACCTCCAGCGCAGCGCGAGAACCGTCTATGGAAGAAATTCTGGCGTCGATTCGCCGAATCATTGAAGACAGCGATGTGGCGCGCCATCCCGACCCAATAGCTCCATTCCCTCCGCAAGGCCCACGCGGTGAGGTCACCGAATTTATTCGCCCGGTATCAAATGAAGCAAAGCGCGAACAGGACGACGAAACTCAGTCCGAAAAGTCGGCCCCTGCGAATTCAGTGGCTAATTTTAAAGAAGAGCTTACGCTTCGCGGGACAATCTCCGACATTGCCGAGTTCGAGACGGGCTTAGAGCAAGAGGATGACGAACCGGTTCTTGCCGCACAGAATGATGATCATCACAATGATGAGTGGGTGCCAAAAGCCATGGGCGGTGCAGAGGCTCTTTCTGTCGAAGAGACCCAAGAAGACGATCTGATTTCAAATCATTCTGCGGTGGAGGAAGGTTCTGCTTATCCAGCAGCGTCAGAAGGTGAGGGATTGACGATGAGTAAAGAGCATATCCTTTCCGAGGTGACCGAACGTTATGTTGCCACTGCCTTTGAAAATTTGGATCATGCCATGAAGGCTGAGCCGCCTCGCTCCTTTGATGATATTGCTGCGGATATAATGCGGCCTATGCTGCAGGAATGGCTTGATAAAAATTTACCTAGCTTAGTCGAACGGCTTGTCCGCGAGGAAATTGAACGGGTCGTCCGGCGCGATCGTTAAGAGATCGCCAAATGCTCAAGATTGACCCGTCTGCCTTGCAGGCGGGTTTTGATTTTTAGGATGATTTGTGGGCCTATAGTTGCTATTCACCGCTTAACCTATTCATACTGCATTAAAACCGGACGTTTCCATGCTTGAGAAGACTTATAATGCCGCGGCCATTGAGCCGAAGATCGCTGCACGTTGGGATGAGGCAGGAGCATTTAAAGCTGGCGCCGGCTCTAAAGCTGGTGCAGATCCTTTTGCTGTTGTTATCCCACCGCCTAATGTCACCGGATCGCTGCATATGGGCCATGCGCTCAACAATACGATCCAAGACATTATGGTGCGCTTTGAACGTATGCGCGGCAAAAACGTTCTGTGGCAGCCGGGGCTAGACCATGCCGGTATTGCGACACAGATGGTTGTGGAGCGTCAGCTCGCCGAACGCAAAGAGCCAAATCGTCATGCTATGGGACGTGAAAAATTCATTGAGCGCGTTTGGCAGTGGAAAGCCGAATCCGGTGGGATGATATCCAATCAGCTCCGTCGTTTGGGTGCATCATGCGACTGGTCGCGCGAGCGTTTCACCATGGACGAAGGACTGTCCAAGGCGGTTTTGGAAGTATTTGTAAGCCTTTACAAGCAAAACCTGATCTATCGCGATAAGCGCTTGGTAAATTGGGACCCGAAACTGCTTACGGCAATTTCTGACATTGAAGTCGAGTCACGGGAGACCAAAGGTCATCTTTGGCATTTCCGCTATCCGCTTGAAAACGTACCTTTCGATCCGGAAAACCCGCACACTTACATCGTAGTAGCAACGACCCGCCCGGAAACCATGTTAGGCGATACCGGTGTTGCAGTTAATGCGAAAGATGAGCGATATCATGCGCTTGTTGGCAATGATGTGGTTTTGCCTCTTGTTGGCCGCCGCATTCCGATAGTTGCCGATGACTATGCAGATCCAGAATCGGGATCAGGCGCTGTAAAGATTACTCCCGCCCACGATTTCAATGATTTCGAAGTTGGGAAGCGCAATAATCTGCGTGCGATCAATATTTTCACGCCATCAGCTGCAATCACTTTGAAAGAAAACATTGATTTTCTTGAGGGATTGGAACTTACAGCCGAGTTAAAGGCTCTGATCAACGAGCTAGATGGTCAAGACCGTTTTGCTGCGCGCAAGCGTATCGTGGAATTGATGGACGAACGCGGATATTTGGAAAAGATTGAAGATCACACCCACGCTGTCCCGCATGGCGATCGTGGTGGCGTGCCAATCGAGCCCTATTTGACGGATCAGTGGTATGTGAACGCAGCCGAGCTTGCCAAGCCTGCCATGGCCGCAGTGCGTCAGGGGAAAACCCAGATCGTTCCGAAAAATTGGGAAAAAACCTATTTTGATTGGATGGAAAATATCCAGCCTTGGTGCATTTCACGTCAATTGTGGTGGGGCCATCAGATCCCGGCTTGGTATGGTCCCGATGGCAAATGCTTTGTGGAAAAAAGTGAAGAACAAGCCAAAGCTGCAGCCCGAGCCCATTATGGTGAAGATGTAGAGTTAGAACGCGATACCGACGTTCTCGATACCTGGTTTTCATCCGCGCTCTGGCCGTTTTCAACTCTTGGTTGGCCGGATAAAACTCCAGAACTGGCTACCTATTATCCGACGAGCGTCTTGGTAACTGGATTTGACATCCTGTTCTTCTGGGTCGCTCGAATGATGATGATGGGCCTTCATTTTATGGAAGAAATCCCGTTCCATACGGTCTATCTCCACGCACTCGTTCGCGATAAAAACGGTGCCAAAATGTCCAAATCAAAGGGCAATGTCATTGATCCTTTGGAATTGATGGACGAATATGGCGCCGATGCCCTGCGTTTTACGCTCGCGATCATGGCGGCGCAGGGGCGTGACGTTAAGCTCGATCCTGCGCGTATTGCCGGTTATCGTAATTTTGGCACCAAACTCTGGAATGCGACGCGCTTTGCGCAGATGAATGGGGTGAAGATCTATCCGAATTTTGACCCGAACAAAGTTGAACTTGCAGTCAATCGTTGGGTACTCACAGAGCTGACAAAAGCTAACAAGGCTGTCACAGAGGGAATTGCTACTTATCGCTTCAATGATGCAGCCGGTGCTGCTTATCGTTTTGTCTGGCATCAGTTCTGTGACTGGTACCTAGAGCTGCTAAAGCCAATTTTCATGGGTGACGATGAAGCG
The DNA here is from genome assembly GCF_003259955.1 of Falsochrobactrum ovis. GTDB lineage: Bacteria > Pseudomonadota > Alphaproteobacteria > Rhizobiales > Rhizobiaceae > Brucella > Brucella ovis_A. The sequence goes on along the minus strand of NZ_QLMK01000009.1, from coordinate 96,796 downwards.
GCTAAAACTGAGGCGCAGGCAACCGCAGCCTATTGTCTCGATGAAATTTATAAGCTTTTGCACCCATTCATGCCGTTTATGACCGAAGAACTTTGGTCATTGACAGCAGGCGAAGGCAGAAGCCGCGAGAATGTTCTTGCACTTACTGCTTGGCCCGAGCAGCAATTTATCGATGAACAGGCTGCGGCCGACATTAACTGGTTGATCGATCTGGTAACAGGCATTCGTTCGGTTCGTGCTGAAATGAACGTCCCAGCCGGAGCCATTGCCCCCATCGTGGTGCTGGATGCCACGGCGGAAACCAAGGACCGCTTCGCTCGTCATGACGCAGCAATCAAGCGATTGGCGCGGGTTGAGAGCGTGACTTTCGAGATGGATGCGCCAAAGGGTGCAGCTCAGCTTGTTCTGGGCGAAGCAACAATCTGCATTCCACTCGGAAACTTGATTGATCTGGAGGCAGAGGCAGCCCGTTTGGCGAAGGAAGCTGGGAAAATAGCGGCTGAAATGGATCGCATCGAGAAAAAACTCGCCAACGAGAAGTTCGTCGCCAATGCTCGTGAAGATGTGGTCGAAGCGGAGCGAACAAGACTAACGGAACTCAAGGATTCTGCAGCTCGGGTCGCTACTGCCCAAGAGAGAATTCGCGAGGCCGGTTAAGCTCATAAATTGGTCTAGGATGGCCGGGCTAGGGCCCGGTCATCTCAGTGTGAATTATGCTGCCGTGGCACAATTGACGCAGAATAGCTCAAAACCGCGGTGACTAAAGCGTAAGCGCGCTAAATTTTACCCAGAGATACCAAATGTTTAGTTGGGATTGCTGATGTCAACATTGTTTGTCATGGTTCTGACTAGCCGGGATAATGGGTCGTCTAGTTTTGTACACTTGCTTAGTGTCAACGGGTGAGTATTGCGAGGGGGATAAAGAATTATGGCGTCACCTGTGAGGTTGCTAATACTTACTTTGGCGCTGTTCGGAAGCGCAACATCAAGCCTTGCAGGAGGGTTTGAACGAAGTTCACAGGATTTTGATATTCTGTTCGAACAGGGAACGGTTCTTGATACGACAGCGACCTTTGTCGCGCCTCAACGGAAACTGAAAAACATCCGTGGTTCGGCTTTTAGCGGTACGACAAACCCAATGACGGGGACGCCTTACGCAACCTCAGTTGAGGAGACTAAGAGCTATTGGGTGCCAAAAGTTTCCGCGAAAATTGACCTCACCGATGACCTTGCCTGTGCTGGCCAATATCGACAGCCATGGGGCGCCTACACCGATGCTGGCATGGAAACGGTGCGTATGTATGTGGCGATCCGGCAAGAAATTTCCTCTCATGATTATGGGCTAAATTGTTCTTACCGGTTTTCAGCCGGAGAGAAGGGCTATTTCCGTATTCTCGGTGGCGTCAGCTATCAGCAATTGCGTGGCGAGCAGACCCGGCTTTTACCTGGCCAAGGTCCGCTGCCGTTCCGTGTCGCTACGCTTGACGTGGAGGGCGAAAGTGTCGGCTGGCGCTTGGGTGCTGCATATGAAATTCCGGAATATTCAATGCGCGCCAGTTTGGTCTATCAGTCTGAATTGAGCTATGATTTGGACGGTATTGTAGGAAATATAATTCCAAACACGAATGTCAGCGTCACAGGAGCGGTTGTCTCTCCGCAATCCGTCGAATTTAAATTTCAAACCGGAGTTGCGCCGGATTGGTTGGCATTTGGTTCGGTTAAATGGACAGACTGGTCGAGTATCGAGCGCATCAGTTTCGTTAATTCGAGCGGCCAAATTTATGCAGGCATTTTTGCACCTGGACAAGAAATTATGGCGCTCGAATTAGGGTTTAAGGATGGCTGGACAGTAGTCGGGGGCGTGGGCCACAAGATTGATGATCAATGGTCAGCCGCGGCCACGGTGAGCTGGGATCGCGGTACGACGCGAGGCTTGAGCGCCCAGACCGACGTGTGGACATTCGGCCTTGGCGCTACCTATAAGGCGACGGAACATGTTGAGCTACGATTGGCGGGTGCCGCAGGCCTTCTAACGTCCGGAAGCCTTGATGATAGGGGTGTCGGAACGCCAGGTCTCGGCTCAAAAGCGGAATTTGGTAACGATCTGGTGACTGCCATTTCACTAACAGGCAAAGTTAAATTCTAACACAGAATAAAAATAACGCCCGGAGAAACTCCGGGCTTTTTTTATTTTTCCAACCGGGCGAGAAGGGATGACGTATCCCAACGCCCACCACCCATTTTTTGGACATCTTTGTAAAATTGGTCAACAAGAGCGGTGACTGGCAGAGAGGCACCATTTCGGTTGGCTTCTTCAAGGCAAATCGCAAGATCTTTGCGCATCCAATCCACAGCAAACCCAAAATCATATTGGGCTTGGTTCATGGTAGCGGAACGGTTTTCCATTTGCCAAGATCCCGCTGCTCCTTTGGAGATGATCGCAGTGAGCTTTTCAATATCGAGACCAGCCTTTTTGCCAAAATGAATACCTTCGGCCAACCCCTGAACAAGACCGGCTATGCATATTTGGTTGACCATTTTGGCCAGTTGTCCCGATCCTGCTGGCCCCATTAGCCCAACCGAGCGCGCAAAGGCTTCGATAATTGGCTTTGCGCGGTCAAATATTTCTTGCGAACCTCCGACCATGACAGTGAGCACACCATTTTCAGCGCCTGCCTGGCCACCGGAGACGGGTGCATCCAGAAAGTGAAACCCGCGGGCTTTGGCTTCGATGTTCAGCTCTTTTGCAATCTCTGCAGATGCTGTGGTGTTGTCTATGAAGACCGCGCCGGGTTTTATCGACAAGAACGCGCCATTTTCCCCCGTTGTTACTGAACGAAGGTCATCATCATTGCCCACACAGCAAAAGACATAATCTGCGTCTGCGGCGGCAGCTTGCGGCGTGCTCTCAAAACGGCCACCAAACTGTTCGGACCATTTTTGAGCCTTTTCCACCGTCCGGTTGTAAACTGTCACATCGTGACCGCCTTTGACCCTCAGATGGCCGGCCATTGGATAGCCCATAACTCCAAGACCCAAAAACGCCACTTTGGTTACAGCCATTTTATTTCCTCCAAAAACCGCTCATCGCCGCAATTCTTTAAGAAATGGGCGGGCGCGGGTAGAATATCTATTCAGTGAACCACGATCTATATTCACCGAATGAGGTGGCGGGTTAAACGTCTTTCCAGAAAATCCCAAACATGCCGCAGACACTCAACCATTAACAGATAGAGCACCGCCGCCCAAATATAGGTCTGGAAATCAAATGTGCGCGAAAATGCGCGCCGCGTTTCACCCATAAGATCCAATACGGTGATGATCGCTACAATTGCCGATCCCTTGATCATCAAGATGATTTCATTGCCATAGGGTCGCAGAGCCACGATGAGGGCCTGCGGCAAGATAACTTTGAAGAAAGCGACCCGTTTGGGTATGCCCAGAGCGGCAGCTCCTTCCCACTGACCTTTCTGAACACTTTGAATGGCACCCCGCAAAATTTCTGCTTGATAAGCAGAGGTGTTGAGCGAAAAAGCTAAGATCGCGCAGCTCCACGCATCACGAAAAAAGCCCCATAAACCGACAGTTTCTAAAAACGGTCTAAATGTTCCGAACCCGTAATAAATCAGGAAGGTCTGAGCAAGAAGCGGCGTGCCCCGGAAAAAATAGACATATCCGAAAGCGAGTTTTCGTAGCCACTTTTTGTCCGACATGCGTGCCGCGGTTACGGGCAGTGAGATAAGGCCGCCTAATATAACGGAAATGACGACTAATTTTATTGTTGTCAGCAGGCCCGACCAATAGCGAGGCGCATAGGTTTCAATAAAATCGATCTGCCAAACATTATAAAGATAGATCACAAGGCCCAGAAAAATCAGCGCCCAGATCGATACAATAATATTGCCAACAATACGGCTCCAGGTCCAACGGCGGACGACAGGCGGTGGTGGCAGGCGAGCGGGGTTTGGAGAAAACGTTTCACTCATCATCAAGCACCGCGAGTAGAGCTGTGGCCGGCATTGGCCCAACGGGCAATGCGTTCAATGAAATACGAAGAAATAATCGCCAAGCCGAGATAGAGTAGGCACGCCACGCCGAAGAAGAGGAAAGGCTCTTTTGTAACGCGGGCAGCAATGGATGTCTGACGCAAAATGTCGGAAAGCGTGATGACTGAAACCAACGACGTGTCTTTCAGCAACACCAACCACAGATTTGCAAGGCCGGGCAGGGCGATACGGATCAGTTGTGGAAAAATGATCATGCGCGTGGTTTGCCAATGAGACAATCCGATTGCATAGCCACCTTCATATTGCCCGCGCGGAATCGCACGAAATGCCGAAAGAAAAACTTCGCTGGAATATGAAGAGAATACAAAGCCTAGCGCGATCATACCGGCCACAAAGGCGTTGATCTCAATATTTGCATCAATGTTTAACAGCGTGAGAAGCTTTTGCAGGCCCAAAGACGCGCCAAAATAAACCAGAAAAAGCGTTAGTAACTCGGGCAGCCCACGAAAAATGGTCGTGTAAATATTACTTGCCAAACGGATGGAGCGCTCCTCCGAGAGCTTACCAAGCGCAACTAAAAAGCCCAGCATAAGCCCTAACGGCAATGTGGCCAGAGCAAGCGAAATGGTAACAAGGAGCCCCCAAGCAATGCTTGTTCCCCAGCCATTGGAGCTAAATCCCAAAAGAGTGACGTAATGTTCCATGCGCCTACTCCTTCGCTCGAAGCTGTGCGATAACAAAGAGATACAAAGAATTTCCCGTCATGATTTTTTATTTTTGAACAGCCGCTTAATAGGTAATTACGCCGGGTTTCCTTGGGGAAATCCGGCGTAACTGCTTATAGGGAATTAGTTTTCAGCGCCATAAGCATCGAAATCAAAATATTTATCGTTGATTTCTTTGTACTTTCCATTGGCGCGGATCGCTTTAATGGCTTCGTTAAACTTTTCCACTAGCTCTGGCCGACCCTGTTTAAATGCCACACCTGCACCTGGACCATGAATTTCGGTCACTGGCGGGAAGGTGGCAACCATCTTACAGCATGCGCCATCATCGGTTTTCAACCATTCAGAAAGCGTGACGCTGTCGTCATTGACCGCATCTAACCGCCCATTTGCCAGATCAAGGCGATATTCTTCGGCTGTTGGATAGGCCTTGATCGTGCTGTCGGTAAAAGTCTTTTCGGAATAGTTCGCATGGGTCGTAGAGACCTGAACTCCGATGGTTTTTCCTGCCAGATCTTCTTTCGTCACACCGGTAATATCGGTGTCTTTTGGTGCCGCGATCCCAGGAGGAGTGTTGTAATATTTATTCGAAAAATCGACCTGCTTCTTGCGTTCCTCTGTGATGGACATGGATGCAATGAAGGCATCGAACTTGCCCGCTTGAAGAGCCGGAATTGCGCCGTCCCATTCCTGCGTTACGAACTCACATTCTGCTTTCATTTCTTCGCAGAGCGCTTTGGCAATATCAACATCAAAGCCCGAAAGAGTACCGTCAGGCTCAATGAAGTTGAATGGAGGGTACGCGCCCTCGGTGCCGATCTTCAATTTTAAACTTTCTTGGGCGTTTGCGATGCTTGCTCCCATTCCGCAAACTGCCATTACCATTGCTGCAGCCGATGCTGCTAAAGCGATACGCTTTGAAACGCGCATTTCTCGTCCTCTCGTTTGTTGTGGCTGGGTTCCCTGATTCTTATTCTGGTTCAGCCGCTTCAAGATATGCTGCCACCTCCGATGGTATTTGCCATTTTGATGACACTTCAGACTTCCATTAACTCCAGGAATTGATGATGCGCAATATTTTTACGCTGTTGCGTGAAATCATCCGCTCCTAGGGTCTATTTCCACCTTTATGCAGCGGAAGGCAAGACGAGCCGCGCAATTTAATTTTCCCAAACACGATTAGATTCTCTGATTATAGGAATGGAAAACCGAGCTAAATGCCTGATTCGCCGCTGCTGATTACCGACTTTCCTGTAAACCGGTATAATGTTCGACAAAATCTGCAATATTTGCGACATCATCAATTGAAAATGTCGGAAGGGTCGGATGATCGATGAGATGGTCGCTAGCGATGGCCACGATATGCGGATCGTCCTCGTGAAGCGCTGGCCCGGGCTGTGCGGATAGACGGCGGGCCTCGATTTTTGGATGAGATTCGTTTTTGTACCCTTCAACTATCACAAGGTCGCATGGGCTGAGTTTCGCAGCTATTTCATGCAAAGAGGGTTCCTGTTCACCGCGATTTTCATGCATGATGGCGTAACGAGCCGATGACACAATCGCAACTTCGCTCGCACCGGCTGCGCGATGACGCCAAGAATCAGTGCCTTTATGATCAATATCGAAATCGTGATGAGCGTGTTTGATCGTGGCTATGCGATAACCGCGCCTGACCAATTCGCGCACCAACTTCTCGGTAAGAGTGGTTTTACCAGAGTTCTTCCAGCCAGTAATTCCGAACAGTTTTAATTCCATTGCAGAGCCTCATTGATCTGCCGCGCCATCGCAAGATCGTCTGGGAAATTAATATTGAAGAACGGATCGTATGTTATTGAAGGTTCTGACAATGAAACCAGAGGAAAGTTCACAGTCTCAAACCCGATCTGTTCAGCGAAAGAAAGCACGCTTGCACGCGTGGAGCTCATGAGCCATTGCGAGAGATTTGCCTTTAACGCAGTGCTCCATAAACCAGAAATTGGATGAATGCGTTCATTTGAGCGCGCCAACACAATATCGGCCCCAGTCTCATTTTGCCGCTCCAACAGCTTGCTATGAAGATCAAGCGGTAGAAAAGGGCAGTCGGCAGGAGCCGTAAGCAAAAAGCGATAATCGCTTGCATAGGATAGCGCCGTCAAAAGGCCAGCCAACGGGCCTTTATGCGCAGTATCAAGATCGGCAAGGACGGGCAGATCTAAAGACTTCAAGCGTTTAGGATCGCCATTTGCATTGATAAACAGGACGTCTAGCTGTGCTGCCATGCGGCGAGCGACCATTTCTATGACTGAGCATTCGCCTAAACGAAGCAAAAATTTGTCGCCGATCACACCGTTAGAGTTCATTCGGCTAGAGTTTCCACCAGCGATTATCGCACCAATAGTGCCATATTGTTTGCGCTTCATGACGGATCAATGCCGGTTGGCTCGGTGGCTAAGGTTGTTCTTGTGCCCAATTTTTTCTTTCGGATTTGCTCACGATAAACCATATATATGCCGCTTCCAACTACGAAGAGCGACCCGATAATCGTGTAGCTGTCCGGTGCTTCGCCAAATACCAATGTGCTCAAGACGATAGCCCATAACAGGCTTGAATAACGAAACGGCGAAACGAACGAAACCTCACCCTCTCGCATGGCTAAAATGATGAAGTGGTAACCGATCAACAGCAGGCCTGCCGCTATGATGATATAAATGACAGCCGACATGCTTAATGGCTGCCATCCGCCCATAGGAACCACGAGCGCGCCTCCGACAAACATAATGCACACAGACGTTAGCATCGATAAATAGAGCGTTGAAATATGCTTTGGAACGCGACGGGTAGCAATGTCTCGCGTGGCGGCAAAAATCACACTTGCCAATAAAATAGCAACAGCAGTTAAGCTTTCGGCCCCGTCCATGCCGGGGCGTATGATGATTATCACCCCGACGAGACCGATCGATATACAAAGCCAGCGCCGCCAGCCTACGGTTTCATTGAGAAAAAGTACCGCACCAAGTGTGACGACCAGCGGCGTCACTTGAAACACCGCCGAGCAGAAGGCTTGGGATAGTTGACCGAGCGAATAAATATAAGTCACAGTCGCAAGGATTTCCGCGCCAACTCTTATCACAGTCATTTTCTCAAGCGAGAAATGCCGGAATGCTCCTGTTTTCCACGCTAAAATTGCAATGGCAACTGTGGCGAATATTCCGCGCAGCAGAATATATTGGCCACTATTCATCTCAGTTAGCAGATATTTGGTAATAGTATCGCCAATGGTAAAAGTGCCCATGGCAAGAAGCATAAAAATACTTGCGCGGAAATTGGCAGCTTGCAGCACGATAAGAATCCTGTTTAGGAATACATATCCCTACAGTTCTCGCTTCGCGAGCTTTATTTAGATATCAAATAAAAAGGCCGATATTATTTCTTAACCGCCTGTAAGACTCATGTGACGTGCCACTGCTGGGCGATTATGATCGCGGTCGATAATAAAATCGTGCCCCTTGGGCTTGCGAGAAATCGCTTCGTCGATCGCTGCATATAAAGGAATGTCACTTTCGCTCTCGCGCACGGCCTTGCGCAAGTCTGCATCGTCATTTTGCCCTAAGCACATATAGAGCATACCGGTACAGGTCAGTCGTACCCGGTTGCAGCTTTCGCAAAAATTATGCGTCAACGGAGTGATAAAGCCAAGGCGACGTCCCGTTTCGGCCACCGTAACATAACGCGCAGGCCCACCCGTACGATAAGAAATATCTTCCATAGTAAAACGTTTTGAGAGATCAGCACGCAGTTTCGATAGGGGCAAATATTGGTCTGTACGGTCAAAATCGATCTCGCCCATGGGCATGGTCTCAATCAAGGTGAGATCCATGCCATTGCCATGCGCCCATTCGATCATGTCGCCAATTTCGAATTCGTTGAAATTCTTCAATGCAACCGTATTGATTTTAATATCAAGCCCGGCTTTCTGGGCGGCATCAATCCCGTTCAAGACCTTCGCCAAATCTCCCCAACGCGTTACTTCACGAAACTTTGCTGCATCAAGCGTATCCAGAGACACGTTGATGCGGCGGACGCCGCAATCAGCGAGTTCTTGCGCAAATCGATGAAGTTGAGAACCGTTAGTCGTCAGCGTCAGCTCTTCCAACGCGCCCGAATGCAAATGCCTTGATAGATCGCGCACCAGGTGCATGATATTCTTGCGCATAAGAGGTTCGCCGCCGGTAAGACGTAGCTTACGAACGCCCTTTCGAATAAAGGCACTGCAAATTCGGTCAAGTTCTTCGAGCGTGAGTAAATCTTTTTTCGGCAGAAACGTCATATTTTCCGCCATGCAATAAGTACAACGAAAATCACAGCGATCAGTCACTGAAACGCGCAAATAAGTGACCGCACGTCCAAAAGGATCGATCATTCGTTCATTTGAAGAAACAAATGGTGACGTTGGAATGTGCTGCATCATGAAACCATTAGTCGATTAAGCCGGAGTGAATTTATCTACTTTAATTGATAGGTGCTTATATGGAAGTTGTCCAGTTTGCCTTTCTATTGCATTCGCGAGCGTGTATCGGTCGGCAGATAGATGAAGCGGGTGAGCAACCTTAAAGGTAACACGGATTGATGATCGGAGAATGATGATGAGCGAAGTTTGGCCTACCGAGCTACGCGTATCGAGTAATCGCAAGCTGCTCACAGTCGCCTTTGAGAACGGTGAACGGTTTGAACTCTCTGCTGAGCTTTTGCGCGTGCTTTCGCCCTCGGCGGAAGTGCAGGGCCATTCACCCGAACAAAGGGTTACGGTGGGCGGCAAACGCGAAGTGCAAATCATGCAAATGGAGCCGATTGGGAATTATGCCGTGCGCATCACCTTTGATGATATGCATAATACGGGTCTCTTTTCGTGGACCTATTTACGCAAATTAGGGACCGAGCGTGAGACGCTCTGGCAAAACTATCTGCAAGAATTGGCGCAAAAAGGCCTGACACGCGACCGTTAAAAATAACGAGGCGGCTTTCGCCGCCTTTTGTTATTCCAGATCGAATTCCTTGAAGAAATCATTACCCTTGTCGTCCACAACGATAAAGGCGGGAAAATCTTCAACCTCAATACGCCAGATCGCCTCCATACCGAGTTCGGGATATTCGACCATTTCAACTTTTTTGATGCAGTCTTGTGCCAATCTCGCAGCCGGTCCGCCAATAGAGCCAAGATAGAACCCACCATGCCGTGCGCAAGCTTCGCGGACTTGACGGGAACGATTGCCCTTTGCAAGCATGACCATTGAGCCGCCAAATGATTGGAATTGGTCAACATAAGAATCCATGCGTCCAGCGGTTGTAGGGCCAAATGATCCCGAAGCATATCCAGTGGGTGTCTTTGCTGGGCCGGCATAATAGATCGGATGGTTCTTGAAATAATCCGGCATAGGCTCACCATTTTCAAGCCGTTCACGGATTTTAGCGTGCGCCAAATCACGGGCAACGATTATCGATCCAGTCAGAGAAACCTGTGTCTTTACAGGGTGTTTCGACAATTCCTTAAGTATTTGATCCATCGGTTGATTGAGATCAATCTTTATCACATGCGACGATAGCTTAGCTTCATCGATGTCGGGCATAAAGCGGGCCGGATTGGTTTCTAGTTGCTCAAGGAAAATGCCTTCTCGCGTGATTTTACCTTTGGCTTGCCGGTCAGCTGAACACGAAACGCCCAGGCCGATTGGCAGTGATGCGCCGTGACGTGGCAAGCGGATAACGCGCACGTCATGGCAGAAATATTTCCCGCCAAACTGGGCCCCAATGCCAAGAGATTGCGTGAGCTTATGAATCTCTGCTTCCATTTGAATATCACGGAACGCGTGACCGGTTTCTGAACCTTCTGTGGGCAGCTCATCCAGATAGCGCGTGGATGCAAGTTTCACCGTTTTGAGGTTCATTTCGGCTGAGGTGCCACCAATGACAATGGCAAGATGATAGGGCGGGCAGGCGGCTGTTCCAAGGGTGAGTATCTTTTCCTTGAGGAAATTAATCATCCTGTCGTGGGTAAGCAGGGAAGGCGTACCCTGATAAAGAAACGTCTTATTTGCCGAGCCGCCACCTTTGGCTACAAACAAGAATTTATAGGCATCCTCGCCTTCCTGATAAATATCAATTTGAGCAGGCAGATTATTCTTGGTGTTTTTTTCCTCAAACATTGAGATTGGGGCAAGCTGCGAGTATCGCAGGTTTTTCTTATTATATGCGTCAAGGACCCCGGCGCCGAGCGCTTCAGCGTCTCCGCCTTCGGTCCAAAGTCGACGGCCCTTTTTGCCCATTATGATTGCTGTTCCGGTGTCCTGACACATTGGAAGAACCCCGCCGGCAGCAATATTGGCGTTTTTCAGCAGATCAAATGCGACGAATCGATCATTGGCCGTTGCTTCCGGATCTTGCAGAATATTAGCGAGCTGTTGCAGATGTCCGGGCCGAAGAAGGTGATTAATGTCACCAAAAGCGGCCTCGGAAAGCAAGCGGAGGCCTTCCGGTTCAACAACCAGAATATCCTGCCCCTTGAATCTTTCGACTGAAACGTAATCTGATGAAAGTTTGCGATAGGGAGTATTGTCTTCGCCAAGAGGAAAAAGATCGGCGGAAATTGTTTCTGACATTATGGTGCCTCGCTTGCTTTCAGCGTCTTTGCTCCGAAGAGATTTGGCAGCAATGCGCTGATGTTTGTTCAGAAACCAAGAAAAGGTTTGCAGCCTTTTAGCGCGCGAAGCTGCAGATGCCACTGCGTCACATTGCTCAACTTAGTTTGTCCAGTCGTCTTTTGTGGGCATATGTGAAATAAGTCGTTGAAGCGAAATCCAACTTCGGTTAGAACGCGGTTAATTGATGGAATCTGCACCCGTAGCTCAGCTGGATAGAGTGCTGCCCTCCGAAGGCAGAGGCCGTGAGTTCGAATCTCGCCGGGTGCGCCATTTCAACTTCCGTGATCAAATTGGCCTGAAGCCTTAAGAAAAGGCCTGATCAGTGATCAAAATCTTTCTTTCTACGTACAGATAGTTGGCGTATAAATTTCAGCGGTGCTGATCGTAGAGTTCGGTAGTTTCAAAACTCCCAATGCCCCCCGATTAAGCACGGTTATGAAGTGCATCGTCAACGGCTTCCAAACGCGATTTTAGACCGACACGCATGATAGTTCGCCTTATATGACGGTGTTGTTGCTGGGGTCATTTCGGGGGGGGGGCCATCATCTTGCCGCAAATCTGCATCCTATAATATAGCTACCAAAATAGCAGGTGTTTGATGGCTCATCTCTCCAATCGCCGCGCCTTACTTATTGTTAATCCGAATGCACGTGGTGGCGGTGAATTTGGTCCGGCTATTCGTTCCATTTTGGAAGATGGCGGCATTTCGATAATCGAGAAAAGTCCCACGAAAGACGAAAGCATCTCGGATATTATCCGCAATAATCAAGCGGTTGATTTGGTAATTGTGGCTGGCGGTGATGGTTCGCTGAACGCAGCAGCAAAAGGCATACTCGAAACCCGATTGCCCCTAGCAATTTTACCAATGGGCACCGCCAATGATTTTGCACGTACAATTGGAATACCAGCGGATCCGTTAAAGGCAGCGCGTGAATTACTCGCTTATAAACCCTATCCAGTAGATTTAGGCGAGGTGAACGGACATCCGTTTTTCAACGTTGCCAGTGTTGGTTTCAGCGCAGATCTGGCTCAACAGCTTAACGCAGATGCCAAAAGAAAGTTTGGTAAACTAGGCTATGCTGTTGTAGCGGCGCGCATTCTTTGGCGCTCCGATTTATTTACCGCATATTTGGAACATGAGGGTACGACGGAAAAAATTTCGACGCTGCAGGTCTCGGTCGGGAATGGTAAGTTTTATGGCGGTGGCATGGCCATCAAACAAGACGCAAAAATTGATGACGGATTGCTGGATATATATAGTTTAGAGGTCGATCACTGGTGGAAATTGCTAAAATTTCTTCCCAGTCTCCGGCAGGGGACGCAAGCTAAGTGGGAGGATGTCCGTGCATTTTCGGCTACTGAATTAATAATTAAAACGAAAAAGCCAAGACCAGTTAATACAGATGGTGAACTTACCAGTTGGACGCCGGCACATTTCAAAGTCCGATTGAAAGCAATCGAGGTTTTTCGCCCGGATCCTTCGTATTATTAGTGCAAAAAAAGACCCGCCGGGGGGGCGGGCCATGTTGACGTTAGGTGACTGGCTCGGAGGTCATAAGAGCCGTAGATGAAACGAACGCGTTGCCCTAAGGTTCCAAAAATTTAGAAGAAGAAATACCAAAGTACCAGAACCACAAGAAAAGGAACGCCTAAGAACCAAAGGATTAATGCGCGGAACATATTGTATCTCCCTATTATTGGCGTTAAAACGTCTAGGTTACAACTTGGTTCCTTAAAGGAGAGGGGGAGCTTCTGTATGCGGGGTTCAGTTTCGCCAGGGCCATTAAATTAATATTCCGTCAATCATTCAGTGCGATCACAGGGCCGATCGGTTTTAGTTTCGGTTCAATGGACGAATTAAATCGTATTTTGAAATGGCAGGCGTGAGACGTATGGATTCATATCAGCAGGAATGTCGTGCGGTAAGCATTAGGTCCGTTCGGAAGCTAAGATCTTGGCGCTCGGTCTCCTTGCTTTCTTTCTCTGCAATAGCAATCGTTCTTGCTGGTTGCGCGGGTTCCCCAGAACAATCGCCTAAAAAGAAACAGACAAAAGAATATTTTCCTGAATCAAAATATGGTGTGAAGGCCAGTCCGCGGGTGGCTCATTCCGCTGGAAAGCCATTGCCACGCGGTGGCGGACGCAACCAAATCGGTAAACCCTATCAAGTGAAGGGTAAATGGTATTATCCGAAGGAAAAGAAGAAAGATTATACGGTTGTTGGAAAAGCGTCCTGGTACGGCAACGCTTTTCATGGACGCCTCACCGCAAATGGTGAAATCTACGATAAAGAACATTTGACTGCCGCACATCCAACCATGCCACTACCGAGCTATGCTCGAGTGACCAATACCGAAAACGGTAGTTCAGTGATCGTGCGGGTGAATGATCGAGGCCCATTTGCACGTGGGCGCGTGATCGACCTATCTAAGAGAGCTGCCGAGCTTTTGGATTATAAACACAGTGGAGTGGCCCAAGTAAAAGTTGAATATGTGGGTAGAGCTCCGCTTGACGGCAATGATGATGCATTCTTATTGGCATCTTATATTCCTGGTGGCAGCGATCCCGTGGGTCAGCCCGCATCGGGCGTTATGTTAGCCATGAATGCGCCGGTTCCTTCGTCGCCAGCATTGGCGTCGATGCCGGTTAATCCGACTGTAGAGGCTGACGCTCCTTTTGCAAGCTATCCCACGGATGGACAAATGGCAGACGAGAGTCCAGTTCTTCCGGCCTCTGTGCCTGTGCCTTCTGATCGCCCGGCGTCTTTTGGAATTGCAGATGCTGGTCATATTACTGGGCTTACGGGATATGCGGAAGATCGCATTGCTTTGGCTGATGATTGGGCCAATCAGGTCTATAATAATATTTTGAATGAAAGCGCTGTGTCTGCCTTGTGGAAGAATCGTATGGCCGAAGAGCAACGCGAATATGTTGAGCTCGGCTTGTTCTCGTCGCTTTCCGCTGCCACCCAGCTGGAGCAGGGCTTGCCGTCTTTTGCTCGGGTGAAGCGTGTCAAAATCCCCACTGCAGATGGCGAATTATATGAACTCTCAGCCTATGCCGAAAATCACAGCAATGATGAATTGTTGAAAGCTGCATGGGATGCGGGCGCAACAGACGCTTTTGTTGTGCGGATGGATTGATTCCTATCTATAACTGCGTAGCTGTTTTATAAGAGTTGTATCGCTTTATAAGACTTGCATTGCGTGGGAAATAGATATGTGGCTGTTGTCAAACGGTATAAAACTCGCGATTGCTCTGCTGGTCGTTATCTGGGCGAGCTTGCCCGAGGCTCATGCGCAAGTGCAAAAAGAGCCTTTCGTGACGAAAGCGCCCCAAGTTTTACTCATAGACCATGACAGCGGCACTGTCCTTCTTGCAAAAAACCCCGATAAAAATATCGCGCCCGCTTCTTTAGCAAAATTGATGACGGCGGAGCTCGTCTTTCACGCATTGAAGGAAAACCGCATTAGGTTGGATACAACTTATACCGTAAGTGAATATGCTTGGCGGACGGGGGGAGCTCCGTCACGCACCTCCACAATGTTTGCCGCGCTAAAATCGAGCATTTCGGTCGAAGATCTATTGCAAGGAATGATTGTTCAGGCCGCCAATGATGGCGCTATTATATTGGCGGAAGGGCTGGCGGGAAATGAACAATCCTTTGTTGAAATGATGAATAATCGAGCCGTGGAATTGGGATTGTCAAATTCAAGATTTGTTAATTCCACTGGCTTACCAGCACCAGAACAGACCGTCACTTTGTCTGATCTGCTTAGACTTGCACAACATATCTACACGACCTATCCCGAATTCTATAAATTTTACTCCCAACCGAATTTCACATGGAATAAGATTTTCCAACGCAATAGAAATCCACTTCTTGCGCTCGATATTGGTGCAGACGGATTGGCTACGGGCTACACCGAAGATTCGGGCTATGCGCTTGTAGGTTCTGCAGCAAAAAACGGCCGGCGTTTGTTTCTGGCGATGAGTGGACTTGCAACTATTAAGGAGCGCGAGGAAGAGGCAAAAAAACTCGTCGATTGGGGAATGTCGGCATTTGATGAGGTACAGATTTTCTCCGCTGAAGATATTGTAGGCGATGCCGAAGTGTTCGGGGGCAGCCAAGCAACAGTTCCTCTAAAAGTTGAAAATGAGGTCTCACTCTTGTTGCCGAAAGACGGGCGTGAGAAATTGAAAGCCAGTCTAATCTATGAGGGTCCGCTCCAAGCGCCGTTTGCTGCGGGAATACGTGTAGGCACGGTGCAGTTTGAGCTTGACGGCGCGATAGTGCGCGAATTGCCCGTTGTAACGGCCAGGGCGGTGCAGGAAGGGACACTTTCTCAAAAAGCGCGAAGTGCTGCACTGGAACTGGCGACAGGTTGGATGAGAAAATATCTCTAAAGGCTCGACCTCACGATCAAACGCCGATAAACAGGACATGCCCGTCCGGGCCTAACTCATTTTTGCGGAATTAGCGTGAGCGGTCTTTTTATTACGTTTGAAGGTGGCGAAGGTGCCGGTAAATCAACGCAGATTGCGCTACTGGCAGAACATTTACGCAAGCTCGGTCAAGACGTGGTTATCACCCGCGAACCAGGCGGCTCGGCTGGCGCCGAGGCAGTCCGGCATGTGGTTCTTAGCGGCAATGTTGAGTGCTATGGACCTGCAATGGAAGCGCTTCTCTTTGCTGCTGCGCGCGCCGACCATATTGATGAACGCATTCGGCCTGCACTCGAGCAAGGGCAGATCGTTCTTTGCGATAGATTTATCGATTCAAGCCGTGTTTATCAGGGAGTGACCGGAAATCTCAATCCCGTATTCATGGCCGCAATCGAGCGTATTACCGTAGATGGAATATTGCCGGATCTAACGATCATACTCGATATTCCTGCCGAAAAAGGACTTGCGCGAGCGGAAAAAAGACGCGGTACAGAAATTGTAGATCGGTTTGAGAAAGAGGGGGCGACCATACACGAAGCGCGTCGGCAGGCTTTCCTATCCATTGCGCAGGAAGAACCGGATCGTTGTCACGTGATAGATGCAGATAAATCCGTTGATGAAATATCAGGTGAAATCAACAGGCTGGTTGACGCGCTGTTGGTTCAGAAAGGTCTTCTGTGATTGAGGATCTGGAAACTCCAAAAGCCCATGATTCGATTGAAGGTTTGGTTGAGCCAGCGGCCAACGCTTATCTCACCGGACATGAGGATGTAGGTTCTTTTCTTGCTCATGCCTATCGCGATGGACGTATGCACCACGCTTTATTATTTGAAGGCGTGCAAGGTATCGGCAAAGCAACCCTCGCATTTCATATTGCGGGGCATATGTTAGCTCATGGCGATCATAGCGCGGCGCCGGATCAAATCATTAAACCAGATTTCAGCAAGCCCTTGTGGCGGCAAATTGCTGGGGGCATGCAACCTGCTATTTTACACATCGACCGGCCATTCGATCAGAAAACCGGTAGATTCAGGACCAATATTCCGGTGGAAGAAATCCGCCGCGTGACGCATTTTTTGTCTCGCACGGCGTCAGACAATGCATGGCGAATTGTGATTATTGATCCTGCTGATGATATGAATCGCAACGCAGCCAATGCTTTGCTTAAAACTCTCGAGGAACCGCCAGCGCGAGCGCTGTTCATCCTGATCTCACATTCGTCGGGCAGGCTTTTGCCGACAATTCGGTCGCGTTGTCAAAGTATTCCGTTCAAGCCGTTAAATGACAGTCATCTTGCCGACGCTCTCCAGCAGCTTGGTGCCAATAATGGGCTTAAATCCGAGGATATAACCCCAGCACTTCTGCAGCGTTCAGAAGGCAGTGTCCGCAAGGGTCTGCTGCTTTCTACGTTTGGTGGCATGGAGATATTCGAAGCCGTCGATACAATTTTGGCGGATCCCGTATTGAACTTACCCAAAGCGCATGCACTCGCCACAGCGCTAACTGGGCGGGAAGCCGAAATACAATATGAATTATTCCGTGATTATCTGCTCAGTAAAGTTGCAAATGAGGCAGGCCGTCTCGCTCATAGTCACAGCTTGCGTGAAGCCGAAATATGGTCTCGTTTCTGGAGCGAATTGACGCGAGAAATCACAGAAGCTGAAACCTATAATCTTGACCGAAAACAAGCCGTTTTGATCTTGCTCCAGAAAACTCAGCGAGCTTTTCACGCAGGCATCCCTCAGCTAGCGTGACATGATGGTTTTCTTGCGTTATGTCACCGCTAACAGTTTTCTCGCATCTGTAAGCTTTCAGATGTGTTCACAGTAATCGAAAGACCGGATCCCCAATGAGCCGCGAAAAATTCTACATCACGACCGCGATTGCTTACCCAAATGGTAAACCTCATATCGGACATGCTTATGAGCTCATCGCCACCGACGCTTTAGCCCGCTTTCAGCGCCTTGATGGTAAGGATGTCTACTTTCTGACCGGCTCGGACGAACATGGCATCAAGATGCTGCAAAGCGCCCGTAAAGAAGGTATCACGCCGCGTGAACTAGCAGACCGGAACACAGCAGCGTTCCAGCGTATGGGCGAAATGCTCAACAGCTCGCATGATGACTATATTCGCACCTCGGAAGAGCGCCATTATAAAGCCAGCCAAGCGATCTGGCAGGCCATGGACGCCAATGGTGACATCTATAAAGGAGGCTATGCCGGCTGGTATTCGGTGCGCGATGAGGCCTATTACGGTGAGGAAGAAACCGAGCTTCGCGAGGACGGTCATCGGTATGGCCCTCAAGGGACACAGGTTGAGTGGGTTGAGGAAGAAAGTTACTTTTTCCGTCTTTCGAACTACCAGGATAAACTTCTCGAACTTTATGAAAAAAATCCGGGCTTCATCATGCCCGCAGATCGCCGCAACGAGATTGTCAGCTTTGTAAAATCTGGCCTCAAAGATCTGTCGATTTCGCGTACGACCTTTGATTGGGGCATCCCAGTGCCCGGAGACGAAAAACACGTCATGTATGTGTGGGTTGATGCGCTCACCAACTACATTACCGCCTTGGGTTACCCCGATAAGAACAGCGAAAAATGGGGCTATTGGCCTGCCAATGCTCATATTATTGGCAAGGATATATCGCGTTTCCACGCCATCTATTGGCCTGCTTTTTTGATGTCTGCAGGTATTGAACTGCCAAAGCGGGTCTTTGCGCATGGATTCCTGTTTAACCGCGGCGAGAAAATGTCGAAGTCGGTCGGCAATGTTATTGACCCATTTGATCTGGTCGAGCGCTATGGTCTGGACCAGTTGCGCTATTTCCTGATGCGCGAAGTGCCTTTCGGCCAAGATGGCAGCTATAGCCATGAAGCGATCGTCAATCGCACCAATGCCGATCTTGCTAACGATCTTGGCAATCTCGCGCAGCGCTCGCTGTCAATGATTGCAAAAAATTGCGAAGGCAAGGTGCCTACGCCCGGCGATTTCACAGAGGCGGATAAAGCCATTCTAGATCAGGCCGCCTCAGCGCTTGATGCTGCGCGCAAAGCTATGAGCGATCAGGCCCTGCATGTAGCTCTAGGAACAATTTTTGCTGTTGTGGCAGAAGCAAATCGCTATTTTGCCGCGCAAGAACCATGGGCATTGCGCAAAACCGATCTTGAGCGCATGAACACAGTGCTTTATGTCACCGCCGAAGTCATCCGGCGCGTAGGCATTATGGTGCAGCCCTTCATTCCACAATCGGCAGAAAAACTTCTCGACATTCTAGCGATTCCAGCTGATCAGCGCCAATTTTCCAATATCGCTACCAACTCGCTTGTGGCGGGAACGCTACTGCCCGCACCGCAACCGGTCTTTCCGCGTTTTGTAGATACTGACGAGCAGGGCTGAGTGGAATATGCTGGTCGATAGTCATTGCCATCTGGATTTTGCCGATTTTGAGCCGGAACGTGACGCGGTAATTCAGCGCGCATTAGATGCCGGCGTCAAACGCATGGTGACGATCTGCACCCGTGTCAGAAAATTTGACACTATTCGGGCACTTACGGAAAAATACGGCGCTGTCTATTGCTCTGTGGGTACGCACCCCAACAATGCTCATGAAGAACTTGACGTCACAGCTGACGATCTAGTGCGATTGGCCGAGCACCCAAAAGTCGTAGCGATTGGGGAGGCGGGGCTCGATTACCACTATGATTATGCGCCGCCCGAAGCGCAAAAACAGGGTTTGCTAGTGCATATCGAAGCCGCTCGGCGTTCGCAGCTGCCGCTCGTTATCCATGCGCGCAATGCAGATAATGATATGGCCCAGATCCTCGAAAGCGAAACAAAGAAGGGGAAATTCCCTTTCATTCTGCATTGCTTTTCATCGGGACGGGCGCTGGCAGAAAAAGGTATTGAGCTCGGCGGATATATTTCTTTTTCCGGCATCCTGACGTTTAAAAACTCAGCCGAAATTCGCGAAGTGGCGTCAATTGTACCGCATGATCGTCTTTTAGTGGAAACTGATGCACCCTATCTGGCACCGACACCCTATCGCGGCAAGCGCAATGAACCTGCATTCGTGCAGCATACTGCGGCAGTATTGGCAAAGACGATTGGCGTGAGCACGGAAGAGATTGGCCGAATTACCAGTGCGAATGTGTTTCGGCTCTTTTCTAAAATGCCGGCACCCGCCGAAGGATTATAACTGTGGCAGAACCCCGCAATTGCCTGCGCTTTACCATTTTGGGCTGCGGATCATCGCCGGGCGTTCCACGCATTAATGGCGACTGGGGCAATTGCGATCCAGAAAATCCAAAGAATCGTCGCCGCCGTGCATCGCTTCTAGTTGAGCGTTTCAATGATCAAGGTTTGAGGACCACTGTCGTCATCGATACTGGACCGGATTTCCGCGCCCAGATGATCGATGCTAAGGTCCAGACGCTCGACGCTGCGGTCTATACTCACCCACATGCTGACCATATTCACGGCATTGATGATCTGCGAACCTATGTCGTTGAAAATAAAAAGCTGATGGATGTCTATGCGAACCGGCTCACACGCAACAGGCTGTTTGAGGCATTTGGCTATTGTTTTGAGACACCCCCGGGTTCCAACTATCCACCCATTTTGAGCATGCATGACATTGCGCCAGATGTTCCGTTTTCAATTAATGGTGCTGGCGGGGCGATAAGGTTTGAACCTTTTTCGCAAATACACGGCGATATTGAGTCTCTCGGCTTCAGAATTGGGAAAGTCGTCTATTGTACCGATGTCAGCGCATTTCCTGAGCAGAGTCTGGATTATATTCGCAATGCCGATGTGATGATCATCGACGCACTTCAATATAAGCCGCACCCCAGCCATTTTTCGTTAGGGCAGGCGCTGGAATGGATTGAAGAGCTCAAACCTAAACGCGCGATACTCACCCATATGCATGTGCCGCTTGATTATGAAATAGTCATGCGTGAGACGCCGGACCATGTAGAGCCGGGATATGATGGGTTAAGTTTCGAGATACCCGCATAAAGACCGCCCCGAAGGGCGGTTTTTATTATCAAGCAGCGGATCCCTTAGCGGGAAAGGCCATGACATTGCTTTCCCCGCCGGATTGTTCTGCGACGCTTTCGTCTTCGAGCTTTAGACCGCCCGCCCGTAACAGATCAGAGAACCTGCCTCCGCGGGTTGCGAGCTCGTTAAATTTGCCAAATTCAACCAGATGGCCCTTATCCATAAATAGGACGAGATCGGCGGATTGAACCGTTGAAAGCCTATGGGCGATGATAAATGTCGTACGGTTCTGGCTAAGGTCTTCGACTGCGCGCTTGACCTTTTCTTCGGTTTCAACGTCCAGCGCACTGGTTGCTTCATCCAGAACAAGAATTGGTGCGTTTTTCAAGATAGCGCGGGCAATGGCAAGACGCTGACGCTCGCCACCAGAAAGTTGCGTACCTCTTTCACCAGCCATCGTGTCATATCCATGACTTTTAGCCAAAATGAAATCATGCGCTGCGGCAGCTTTAGCAGCAGCGTGAACTTGCTCATAGGTGGCATCTTCGCAGCCGATGCGAATATTCGCTTCGATGCTGCGGTTAAATAGGCCTGCATCCTGAAACACCGTAGCAATTGCTCGACGCAAGGAATGACGGCTAACGGTTCGGGTGTCTGTACCATCAATCAATACGCGGCCTATAGCGGGATCGTAAACGCGTTGAAGTATATTGATTAGCGTTGTTTTACCAGCGCCAGTAGGACCGACAATCGCTACCGTTTGTCCACATTTCACCTCAAACGAGACGCCATAAACCCCTTGTCCCGAATTGGGGAATTCAAAGGTAACATTGTCAAATACAATATCACCTTGCACATTCGTAAGTTCGGTTGCTTCTTCCGGCTCCTGTCGTTCGGCGGTGGCGTCTTCCATTTCGAAAAATTCTTCGAGTTTGGCGCGCGCAGTCACCGTTTGATTGATGAAAGCGCTGATCTGATCAAGGCGTCCAATCATCAATTGAGCAAAACCGATAAAGGCGATGACATCGCCAACCCTCATCGTTCCTTTGGTTACGAAATAGGCGCCAAGAACCAGTACGACCACCATCGAAAAGGTCGAGGCCATTCGGTTAAGGCCACTTGCCAATGCCCACCAGTTGAGAACCGGGAACTGAGCATTTTCAAGCTTACGAACATAAGCACGCAAAGCCTGAGTTTCAGACGCAATTCGGTTGTAACTTTGCACAACGGATACGTTACTAATAGTATCGCTGACATGCTCGAACAGTTGATGGTGGTGTTTTTCAACCGCCGCCTGACCATCTTTGGTCTTTCGCATGACGAGCTGGCCGATCATGATATAAATCACACCAAGCACCACGAGTACCAAAGACATTCGCAGATCCATGCTCATTGCCACCGGAATAAGCGTGACCAAAGCTACGATTGTGGTGAGATGCTGGCGCATGAATTCAAGCCAGAGCGTAAACAGCGAATCCGTTGCTCTTATCAGCGTATGAAGTGCATTGGATGTCCCGCGTTCCTGATGCCATGAGAGAGGCATGGTAATCAGTCTCTCATAAGATTCGACCATGACACTGAGACGGCGGCGATGCGCAAGTCGGTCTGCACCACGTGCGACAAACACCGCAGCAATAATGTTAAAAACGCCTAGTCCAGCCCACATTATAAGCTGGATGAAAATGCCGGACCCGTCGGAAATGGATTGGATGACGCGGCCAAAAAGGACCGGTTCAGCCAACATGACGAGGGCTACCAACACGCTTGCTATACACATGGTAATAGTCGCAGCTTTTTCAGCTGCCAGATATTCCATGGCGCGCCAGTAGATTTTGAGTAAGGACACTTGGCACTCCCGTGCGTTATACATTTTGATGATAGATGGGCCAGACCCAACATTCTATCAACCGGGAATGATGAAGAGAAACGGCAATATAGTGACGGATTCGACCATAAATTATATAAGCTTGTAACCGAGCGTGAGATTTCCAATAGGCTCTTGAGGATTTTCGACGCTGGGGATCGCTCATGCTCTGACTGATTATGCTGGCATTCAGCAGGTATCGCGTCTATTGACGGTAAAAATAACAGTTGATCGGGTTTTTCATGGCAGGCGTAGTACAGAAGATTGTGGATGCAAGCGAAACGAGCATGCGGCTCGATCGCTGGTTCAAAGTCCATTATCCGGGATTAGGCTTCGGACATTTGCAGAAACTTTTGCGATCCGGTCAGATTCGTGTGGATGGAGGACGTGCCAAATCTGATACCCGTTTGCAAGCGGGGCAGACGGTCCGTATTCCTCCCTTGCCGGTGGATGACAAGGCCACCGGGCCAGTCACTGCCCGAACCATCCGTAATCAGCAAGACGGCGACGTGCTGGCCCAAATGCTGCTTTATGAAGATCCAAAAATTTATGTTTTTAACAAACCAGCAGGGCTTGCCGTACAGGGTGGATCCGGACTGACCCGCCATGTTGACGGCATGTTGGAAGCATGGCGCAATAAGAGGGGCGAGAAGCCTCGACTGGTGCACCGCCTTGACCGAGATACGTCAGGTGTGCTGGTGGTTGCCCGTACTCGCGGGGCCGCCCAGGCATTAGCTGCGGCATTCCGGGAGCGAGAAACCAAAAAGACCTATTGGGCCTTGGTTAAAGGCGTGCCACGCAAACGCGAAGACAAAATTTCCACTTGGCTGGTTAAGGATCAAACGCCCGATGGTGACAAAATGCGGGTATGTCAGCATGGGGAGCCGGATTCAGATCACGCTATTTCCTATTACCGGATTATTGAAAAAGCTGGTAATAATCTAACTTGGCTTGAAATGGAGCCCTATACCGGACGCACTCATCAACTCCGGGTTCATGCAACCCATATAGGTCATCCGATTATCGGCGATCCAAGATATTTTGAGGCCGATCAGAACTGGGAATTTCCCGGTGGCATTCAAAAAAAACTGCATCTTCACGCGCGCCGCATTCGAATACCTAATCCGTCAGGCGGATGGATCGATGTAACCGCTCCTTTACCACCCCATATGGTGCAATCTTGGAACTTGCTCGGCTTTGACGAAGCGGACGGGGACGAGTGATCCGCTCTGAACTGAATTAACAGGATAAATCATGCGCGACATATTTAATGATCTGGAAGCGGGCAAGCAGCTATCCGATGAGAACCCAATGGTGCGAGCACAAAAACAAATGCAAGCATCACTGCCCAAGCGATTTTACGAAAAGGCAGAGATTGCAGAGCTGGATAATGGATTCACGGTGCAACTTGATGGTCGTTCGGTGAAAACCCCAGCGCGCAACCTTATGCTTTTGCCGTCTGCTGCGGCTGCTGAAATTGTTGCGGAAGAGTTTCGAGCCCAGAAAGATGTTGTAGATCCTGCAAAAATGCCAGCCACTCGGCTGGTTAACACCGCCATAGACGGCATAGCTCTCGACCCGCAGGCGGTGATCGAAGATATTCTGCGCTTTGCAGGCACTGACATGATTTGCTATCGAGCAGAAAGTCCCAAAGAACTGGTCGCAAGGCAAACTGAACGTTGGGATCCGCTCATCGACTGGATGGACAGTTTAGGCGCTCGTTTTTCTCTCGCTGAGGGCGTGATGCATGTAGAGCAGCCACGCGAGGCAATCACCGCTTTTGGAGCTCAACTCTCATCATTCAAACATCCAATTGCTCTGGCCGCGCTTCATACTATGACCACGCTAAGCGGATCAGCTATCATTGCGCTGGCAGTAGCTAAAAACGAAATTTCTGCTGAAGAAGGCTGGTCTCGCGCTCATATCGACGAAGATTGGACAATTGAGCATTGGGGCGAAGACGCTGAAGCCAATGCACGTCGCGCGTTTCGAAAGCAAGAAATGATGATTTCAGATCGTTTATTAAAGGCCATTAATTAAGCTTGTTCAACTTATCAACTGCCCTAAATAAGCTATTGTAAATGTTGAAAAAACCCTGCCGCATGGCAGGGTTTTATTGTGCCTATTTTCTGCGTCTTTCCGCTCAGTAAACTTAGACTGAGTAGTACATATCAAACTCGATTGGATGCGGAGTGGTTTCATAACGCATCACTTCAGCCATCTTAAGTTCGATGAAACTATCGATTTGATCGTCTTCAAAAACGCCACCAACTTTAAGGAATTCGCGATCTTTATCGAGTGCCTGCAGCGCTTCGCGCAGCGAACCACAAACTGTCGGAATTTCCTTTAGCTCTTTTGCGGGCAGATCATAAAGATCCTTATCCATCGCCTGACCGGGATGGATCTTGTTTTTGATACCATCAAGCCCAGCCATCAGCAGCGCGGCAAAGCACAGATAAGGATTAGCCGAAGGATCGGGGAAGCGAACTTCAAGACGCTTTGATTTTGGCGATGAGCCGAAAGGAATACGGCATGAAGCGGAGCGGTTGCGCGCTGAATAGGCCAACAGCACCGGAGCTTCATAACCAGGAACCAAGCGCTTATAGGAGTTGGTCGTTGGATTGGTGAATGCGTTCACTGCTTTGGCGTGTTTGATTACGCCACCAATGAAGTAAAGGCAGGTTTCCGAAAGGCCAGCATATTCATTACCGGCAAAGGTTGGCTTGCCGTCTTTCCAGATTGAGAAGTGAACATGCATGCCTGAGCCATTGTCACCAAAAACCGGCTTTGGCATGAAGGTAGCTGTTTTGCCGTACGCATTGGCCACCTGATGCACAACATATTTATAGATCTGCATCTTGTCGGCATTGCGAACCAAAGTGTCAAACTTGACGCCTAATTCGTGCTGCGCCGAAGCTACTTCATGGTGATGTTTTTCAACGGTAACGCCCATTTCAGTAAGAACTGTAAGCATTTCCGAACGCATATCCTGCGCGCTGTCGATGGGCGGAACAGGGAAATAACCGCCTTTCATACGTGGGCGGTGGCCAAGATTGCCGGTTTCGTAGTCGGTATCATCATTGGAAGGCAGTTCGGTCGAGTCCAGTTTAAAGCCTGTATTGAACGGATCGACCTTATATTTCACATCATCGAAAACAAAGAACTCTGCTTCCGGGCCGACAAATACCGTGTCGCCGATCCCAAGCGACCTCATATAGGCTTCGGCTTTCTTTGCAGTGGTGCGCGGGTCGCGGCTATATGCTTCCCCTGAAACTGGATCAAGAATATCGCAAAGAATTACCAGGGTAGACTGTGCAAAAAATGGATCAATATGCGCAGTTTCTGGATCCGGCATAAGAACCATGTCGGATTCATTGATGGCCTTCCAGCCCCCGATCGATGAGCCGTCGAACATGACGCCATCAATGAACATGTCTTCGTCAACGAGACCGATATCCATTGTCACATGTTGAAGCTTGCCCTTTGGATCAGTGAAGCGCAGGTCGACAAATTTAATGTCGAGATCTTTGATCTGTTTAAGAATATCGGCGGCAGTGGTCATTTTGATTTCCTGTTTGGAAAAGGATGCTGGGGAGGATTATTGATCAGATAGCGTCAACGCCGGTTTCACCGGTGCGGATGCGGATGACTTCTTCGACATGGGAAACGAATATTTTACCATCGCCAATACGGCCGGTTTGGGCTGCTTTACGGATGGCTTCAATGGCGCTTTCTGCGGTTTCGTCAGCGACAACGACTTCGACTTTCACTTTGGGAAGAAAATCGACCACATATTCAGCACCTCGATAAAGTTCGGTATGACCTTTTTGGCGACCGAAACCTTTCGCTTCGATCACTGTAATACCTTGCAAGCCGACTTCCTGAAGAGCTTCTTTGACTTCATCCAGCTTAAACGGCTTAATGATGGCTTCGATTTTTTTCATCGCAGAATTGTCTCCGCTCGTGTTCGCAAAGGGCAGGGTGCTGGTATCAATTTAATACCGTATAAATTTAATAGAAGCACATTCTGTGCCAGTTAGAAAAAAATGCATTATTTTTCTTATTAGGCAGATAATTCTGTCTGAAATGAGTGCGTTGGAAGGTCCATACTGCGTTTAGGGTGTCGTGAATGTGATAATTTGCATAACCTCTTTAGTTCTGCTTGTTTGACCTGCCAGAAAATGCCTAAAAATGCATCATTAAGAGGATAATTTGTGCGCTCTTGCATAAGGATATCAGGCGGTCCAAAAGTTGATTGCTTATAGGAGGCTCGAATGTTTGAATTATTGACGCCTGCGGAAATGGCACGAGCCGATAACATTACAATAAAATCCGGCATAGATGGGTTTGAACTGATGCTGGCGGCCGGACAGGCTGTGGCGCATACTGCCCGAAATATGTTTCCCGAAAATGGACCGATCGCCATCCTATGCGGACCTGGCAATAATGGCGGTGATGGCTATGTTGCCGCGCAGCTTTTGCGTGAGACCGGCAGAAAGGTAACCTGTTACACTCACGGGGTGCCGCGGTCTGGAACTGATGCCATGAGGGCGTCGGTTTTCTACAAAGGTGAAGTCAAAACCATCGCAGATTTTAAACCTTCTGATTTTGTCGGCGTCATAGATGCATTATTTGGCGCCGGTTTAAAGAGACCTATTACAGGGCAACCGGCTACCATCATTGAAGAACTTAACTCTTCAAACATACCGGTAATTGCCGTTGATTTACCGAGTGGAATCTCTGGTGAGACGGGCCAAGTGATGGGGTGTGCTGTCAAAGCTCGCGCCACTGTTACATTTTTTCGAAAAAAGCCCGGCCATATTTTGCAACCCGGAAGAGGTTTTTGCGGCGTTCTTCACCTTGCGGATATAGGAATTGACGACGCGGTTTTATACGAGATTCAACCACAAGCCTTTGAGAACGCTTCGGAACTTTGGGTCACGGATCTGCCATTAGTACCTACTCAATCACATAAATATAGTCGGGGACATGCGGCTATATTTTCAGGACCACTTTATTCAACTGGCGCTGCTCGCTTGGCAGCTATTGCGGCTGGGCGAAGCGGTGCGGGGGCGGTAACGCTGCTATCGCCGCCAGATGCTCTAGCCGTTAACGCTTCACATCTAACCAGCATCATGCTGCGCGAGACACGTTCATTACAAGATGCAATACGCTTCATCACAGAGCGAAAAGTTTCTGCTGTCGCACTGGGGCCGGGCTACGGCAATGCAGTATTGGGGCGCGATCATGCACTTGGTGTGTTATCGATGAACATTAATGGCCTTGTTCTTGATGCAGATGGCATCACGGCTTTCGAAAAAGATCCTACCAAACTTTTTGAAAGTCCACGTGGCAAGGATATGGCTTTGGTTCTCACGCCACATGAAGGCGAATTTGCAAGGCTTTTTCCGGATATTCATGCGCGTCAGGATCTCTCAAAGCTCACAAAAGCGCGAGAAGCCGCCAAGCGCGCCAACGCTATACTGGTTTTTAAAGGCCCAGATACTGTTATAGCGGCACCGGACGGTCGAGCCGCAATCAATTCCAATGCAACTCCGCTCCTTGCTACAGCAGGATCGGGAGATGTACTCACCGGAATAATTTGCGGATTGCTCGCACAAAATATGCCTGCGTTTAAGGCCAGTTGCGCGGCGGTCTGGATGCACGCGGACGCCGCGCGTCGTTTCGGACGCGGATTAATTGCGGAGGATCTACCGGCCTTGCTACCGCAGGTTTGGAGCTCTCTTGTCAGGGCGGGGTAGGCGAAAGTTACACCTGATCCGCCACGGCTTTCAGAAGTTCGTCTGCCATTTGTAATGTAAATTCATTATAATGCGATATGACCCGGCTCGGCTCATAGTGGTGGACCGGCAAATCGGTGTAACCAAAATCAACGGCAACGACCGGAATGCCAGCAGCTTTTGCAGTATCAATATCGGTGCGGCTATCCCCAACCATAATAGCCCGGTTCTGATCGCCACCAGCCTGTTTGATTGTCTCTATCAGATGCCTCGGATCAGGCTTTCGAAACGCAAAACTATCCGCGCCACAAATTGCAGCAAAACGCTGATCTTCGCCCATGGCTTTGAGAAGTCGGATGGCGAGCGCTTCAAACTTGTTGGTGCAAACCGCCAGAATGTATCCATTGGCGGCAAAACGATCCATAGCTTCCAGTACGCCCGGAAAAAAGCTCGATTGTCCGGGCATGTTTTCTGCATAATAGGATCGGAATTCTTCGACCAGATGATCCAGTCTAACCTCATCAATCTGCTTCTGCTGCGCCGCGAATGCACGCTCTATCATTACTTTGCCGCCATGCCCGACAAAGCGACGAAGCGAGGCGGGGTCAGCCTCTTCTAATCCAGATATGCGTAAACAATGGTTGAGGCTGTCCAGAAGATCAGGCGCTGTTTCAACCAGCGTTCCATCAAGATCAAACACTATAATAGGTTTGGCAGATACCGATGACATGTGAATTCCTTATGCCTTTGATCAGCGAGATGATCCATTGCTACCTTTAACCATCGAGGACCTCAAGCTCCGCGGGCTGATAGAAAAAATATGCCACTATCTTATATTTACGTTAAATTTGGATAAGAAGCTTTGTAGCCCGGTCGGTACATGCTAGATGGCTTGCAAATATGAGTAAGAATCCGGGGAGACGGTGATTTAAAATGGACGATGCACGCAAGTTGAAGATTGCAGCGGCGGCCGAAGCTCTCACGCATGTTCAGGAGGGAATGCGCCTGGGTATCGGCACTGGCTCAACCGCGGAAGAATTTGTCCGTCTACTGGGAGAAAAAGTTCAATCTGGCTTTAAAATTATTGGAGTACCCACTTCGGAACGCACTGAGAAACTGTGCAACGAACTTGGGATTCCCCTGACCACCTTGGACGAAACACCACATCTTGATCTCACAATTGACGGTGCCGACGAGGTTGATAGCGCTCTTTCATTGATTAAAGGCGGGGGCGGCGCGCTACTGCGCGAAAAAATTGTGGCTGCTGCCTCGGATTCTATGGTTGTTATTGCTGATCAGTCAAAACTAGTTGATAGATTAGGCGAGTTTCCACTACCTATAGAGGTCAACCGTTTCGGTCTTGGTGCAACAATGCGCGCAATAGAAAGCGCCGCAACCCAATGTGGGCTTGCAGGTGCTTTGGTGCTGCGTTTACAAGACGGATCACCTTTCGTTACCGACGGGGGACATTATATCGTGGATGCATCTTTTGGCCGCATTCCCGATCCAGAGAATCTATCAAGCGCTCTTTTTTCTATACCGGGCGTTGTCGAACACGGACTTTTTATCGGACTGGCAAGTGCCGCAATCATAGCTGGCCCTGACGGAATCCGAACCATTAACCGGCCTTGAACGGGCACTAAGAATTATTTGAACGG
Source organism: Falsochrobactrum ovis (assembly GCF_003259955.1). Classification (GTDB taxonomy): domain Bacteria; phylum Pseudomonadota; class Alphaproteobacteria; order Rhizobiales; family Rhizobiaceae; genus Brucella; species Brucella ovis_A. The sequence goes on along the minus strand of NZ_QLMK01000009.1, from coordinate 66,682 downwards.
AGTACTGACCTTATGATCCCGGCAACTGGCTTTCGCCGTCTGATTGCACCATTTTCTGCTCTCGTGTTGCTTGCAGGCATTCATGCTGCTTCCGCACAGGAAATTTCGGCATCTCATTTGGAAGCTGCACGTGCGGCAATCTCCGCAATTCAGGCAACTGATCAGTTTGATGAAATTCTGCCGAGCGCTGCCCGTGCTCTCAAAGCAGAACTCATCCAGAAGGACCCTCATCTTGAGGCTCTTATCACCAAAACGGTTGATGATAAGGCTATTGCTCTGGCTTCACGGCGCGCAGATCTGGAAACCGAAGCCGCCCGTGCCTATGCAAATACATTCAGCGAAGACGAATTGAAGGCGATTACTGCTTTCTACACTTCCGAGGCGGGCAAAAAACTTCTTACAGAAGGACCAATCGTGACGCGTGAAGTTATTCGTGCTGCCAATATCTGGCAAAATGGCGTGGCGCGAGACCTTGCACAGAATGTGGGTGAAGTGCTGGCGGCACAGGCGGGCGCTGCAGCAGCACCGGAACAGCCAGCTCAATAACAAGTGCGACTTTTTACGCGATTTAAAGCCCGGCAAGCCTAGCCGGGCTTTTTCTTTTGCTGCATATAAGAGTTAAGTTACATGAATGGAGTCTCTCTATGGCCAGTTTTGATTATGATCTTTTTGTAATCGGCGGCGGTTCGGGCGGTGTTCGCGCTGGCCGGCTTGCTGGAGCAATGGGCAAAAAAGTCGGGCTTGCTGAAGAGTACCGCATGGGAGGCACCTGCGTGATACGGGGATGCGTACCGAAAAAGCTTTATGTTTACGCCTCTCAATTTCCCGAACATTTTGACGATGCCGCTGGATATGGTTGGTCCGTAGGCGAGCGGAAATTTGACTGGAACAAGCTAGTAGAAGCTAAAAACCGTGAAATTTCGCGTCTCGAAGGGCTTTATCGCAAAGGACTAGAAAATTCGAAAGTCGATATTTTCAACATGCGAGCAAAATTGCTTAACCAGCATACGGTAGAGCTTGCAGATGGCCGCCAACTGACTGCTGAGAGAATTTTAATCGCAACCGGTGGCCGACCGGCAATGGGTGATAGTTTGCCTGGAATTGAGCATTGCATCAGTTCCGATGAGGCATTTGATCTGCCGCAATTGCCTAAATCCATATTCATTGCCGGTGGCGGTTATATCGCAGTCGAATTCGCCAATATATTTCATGGATTGGGCGTTGAAACGACGATTGTTTATCGCGGCAAAGAGATATTGTCGCGCTTTGATCCCGATCTACGCGATCTGTTACATAAAACGATGGAAGCCAAAGGTATCCGCGTGATTTGCGGAGCCATATATAAGCAGATTGAGAAACTTGCCGACGGAAGACGGCAGATAACCCTTTCCGATGGCAGCATACACCAGGCTGATCAGGCGATGCTCGCAATCGGCCGCCAGCCCAATACCGAGAACCTTGGCCTAGAAGCTGCCGGTGTGGCACAAGATGAGGCTACTGGCGCGATTATTGTTGATGAATATTCGCGCACTTCCGCAGAATCCGTATGGGCGGTGGGTGATGTTACCAATCGTGTGGCGCTTACGCCTGTAGCGATACATGAATCCATGTGTTTTTTGGAAACTGAATTTAAGAATAATCCAACCCGACCGGATCATGAATTGATCCCGACGGCGGTTTTCTCGCAACCGGAAATTGGCACTATTGGCTTGCCCGAGGACGTGGCCGCCAAGAAATATTCCGAATTGGAGGTCTATAGAGCGCTGTTCCGCCCCATGCGTCATACGCTTTCCGGCCGTGATGAAAAAATGCTCATGAAGCTGATAGTCGATGCTGAAAGTCGCAAAGTTGTAGGCGCGCATATTATGGGGCCAGATGCAGGTGAGATGGCTCAGTTGCTTGGTATTTCTCTTAAAGCTGGTGCAACCAAGGATGATTTTGACCGCACCATGGCAGTTCATCCCACAGCCGCAGAAGAGCTGGTTACTATGTATCAGCCAACCTATATAATCCGTAATGGTGAACGCGTGGGAAGTTGAAGCTCCGCTAGGCAAGCTATAGATGATAAAATTACGCGCTCTAACAAGCGTGGCCTAGTAGAGGCAGTATGAACTGTCATTGAATAGAGCTGGTATAAAGTCGCGCTCTGCTTTATACCAGCGCTTGTCACGTATGCCGATATGGAGTGAAAGATAGATAATTCTGCCACTTTACGGCTTCCGTGTAAGGAGGAATATAATCCGACAACTTTGCGCGGATAATGAAACAGGTGTGAAATGACGAAGAACTGGACCCCTAATTCCTGGAGAAACAAGCCAATTAAGCAAGTGCCAAGCTATCCCAATGCACAGGCTCTTGCAGATGTTGAGGCCCGTCTTCGTACCTATCCACCGCTCGTTTTTGCAGGCGAGGCGCGCAAACTCAAAACTCAGCTAGCCGCGGTTTCTGAAGGTAAGGCGTTTTTGCTTCAGGGTGGCGATTGTGCAGAAAGCTTCGCAGAACATGGCGCGGATAATATTCGCGACTTTTTCCGTGTCTTTTTGCAAATGGCAGTGGTGCTGACTTTTGGCGCTTCCAAGCCAGTCGTTAAAGTTGGACGTATCGCCGGGCAGTTCGCAAAACCTCGCTCTTCTGATATGGAGACGTTGAACGGGGTGGAGCTTCCATCTTACCGTGGTGATATCATCAACGGTATCGAATTCGACAGCGCTTCCCGTATTCCCGATCCTAATCGCCAAGATATGGCTTATCGCCAGTCAGCGGCGACGCTTAATTTGTTGCGTGCATTCGCTCAAGGTGGTTATGCCAATCTTGAAAATGTTCACCAATGGATGCTCGGCTTTGTGGGCAAAAGCCCTCAGGCAGAGCGTTACGCCGCTCTGGCGCAGCGCATTTCAGAAACCATGAATTTCATGAGTGCGATCGGCATTACCGCTGAAAGTAATCCGGCATTGCGTGAGACAGATTTTTATACCAGTCATGAAGCTCTGCTTCTTGGTTATGAAGAAGCGCTAACCCGCATCGATTCAACTTCCGGTGACTGGTATGGCACTTCCGGCCATATGATTTGGATTGGCGACAGAACCCGGCAGGCTGATCACGCTCATATTGAATATTGCCGTGGGATTAAAAACCCGCTTGGTCTGAAATGCGGCCCATCACTTGAACCCGATGATCTCATCCGGTTGATTGACCTGCTCAATCCGGAAAACGAGGCAGGGCGCCTGACACTTATTGCTCGTTTTGGACACAATAAAGTTGAAGATCACCTGCCGCAATTGATCCGTGCTGTAGAGCGGGAAGGCCGCAAGGTTGTGTGGTCCTGCGATCCAATGCATGGCAATACAATCACAGCCGGCGGGTACAAGACGCGGCCATTCGATCACATTCTGCAGGAGGTTGAGAGCTTCTTTGCTGTTCATCGCGCAGAGGGAACACATCCCGGTGGTATTCATGTTGAAATGACCGGCAAGAACGTCACGGAATGCACAGGCGGTGCCCGTGCGATTTCTGCTGAAGATTTGCATGATCGTTATCACACTCATTGCGATCCGCGTCTGAATGCTGATCAGGCGCTTGAACTGGCATTCCTTTTAGCTGAACTGCTGAAAAAAGAACGTGATGCGGATAATGGCAAGCAGGCGGCGTCTGCCTGATTGATTGGGTTTGAGTTTTGAGCGTAGGCGGAGATTAACCTCTCCGCCTATTGTTTTGCACAAGGCTTAAGAGGGAAGCCATGCAGCGAATTTATCGTGCATTTATCAACTCAATGCGGGCACTTTCCTATCTCGCGCGCAATGAGAAAGCTGTTCAACAAGAACTAATCCTGTTTCTTATTTCGCTTCCTTTAGCCTTTTTAATCAGCACAAGCTGGCTTGTGTTTTTTGCCCTGACAGGCTCGCTGCTTCTGCTTATTCTGGTCGAAGTTCTCAATACGGCTATTGAGGCTACTTGTGATGCGATCTCGCGGGATTTTCGTAAAGAGATTCAAATTGCAAAGGATTGCGGGTCCTTGGCGGTGCTGATCGCAATTTTGATGACGGCCACGACCTGGCTATATGTATTATTTTCTACCTTTTGGTTTGAAATTTAGCAGTTGAAATGGCTCTTCTTTACAGAAACTGCATCGCGATAATTGCATCGCTGTCAGCAGCACGTTAAAGCTTGTAAATGAATAATACCCGAGAGAATCTCGACATGCTTCGTATTGCCGTGGCGCAACTCGATCCCGTTATGGGCGATATAGCTGGAAATCTTGCAAAAGCGCGGGTTGCGCGCGCTAAGGCTGAACAGATGGGCGCTGACCTTGTTCTGTTCACCGAGCTTTTCATATCCGGCTATCCTCCTGAAGATTTTATTCTTCGCAAAGCTTTCGTAGAGGCCTGCGAGAGCGCCGTAGCAGAGCTAGCTTTGGATACAGCTGACCGTGGGCCGGGGGTGATCATTGGTACACCCATGGCGCGAGAAAGCGGCGTGCACAATGCAATCGCTGTGCTCGATGGCGGAAAAATCATTGCCGAGCGCTTTAAAGTCGATTTGCCCAATTACGGTGAGTTCGACGAAAAACGCGTTTTTGAATCGGGTCCGATGCCTGGGCCGGTGAACTTCCGTGGAGTACGCATTGGCATCCCTATTTGCGAAGACATATGGGGTGATCTTGATGTAGCCGAAACGCTTGCGGAAAGTGGCGCTGAATTTCTTCTGGTCCCGAATGGTTCTCCCTATCACCGCGGCAAGATGGAACGTCGTTATCAGACGGTGCTGCGTCAGCTCATTCAAACTGGACTGCCAATTCTTTATGCAAATCAGGTCGGCGGACAAGATGAGCTGGTTTTTGACGGCGGTTCTTTCTGCTTTAATGCAGACAAATCTTTAGCCTTCCAGATGCCGCAATTCACTGAATCCATCACGCTCACCGAATGGATTCGTGAAGATGAAGGTTGGCGCTGCCAGCAAGGCGAGCAAGCCTCTCTTCCCGACGAGCTTGAGGCTGATTACACCGCTTGTATGCTTGGTTTACGAGATTATGTGAACAAAAACGGCTTCAAAGATGTCGTACTCGGACTTTCAGGCGGGCTAGATTCTGCAATTTGCGCGGCACTTGCAGTTGATGCACTCGGCAAAGATCGGGTGCGCTGTGTGATGTTGCCTTATCGCTATACCTCAAACGAGTCCTTGAAAGACGCTGCGGATTGCGCAGAAACATTGGGCGTTCGTTACGACATTGTCCCAATCGCAGCGCCCGTTGAAGGATTTCTGTCAACTCTCGCTCCGATGTTCGAAGGCAGCGAAAGCGGGGTCACAGAAGAAAATCTTCAAAGCCGTGCCCGGGGTACGATTCTCATGGCCATATCCAATAAATTCGGATCAATGGTTATAACCACAGGCAATAAATCAGAAATGTCAGTGGGTTACGCCACTTTGTATGGCGACATGAACGGTGGCTTCAACCCCATCAAAGATGTCTACAAAATGCGTGTCTACGCCTTGTCAGAATGGCGTAATAAACATGTGCCGCAAGGCGCGATGGGGCCATCGGGCGAGGTAATACCCCATAATATTATCACTAAGGTTCCGAGCGCCGAGCTGAGAGAAAACCAGACGGATCAAGATTCGCTGCCTCCTTATCCGGTGCTCGATGATATTCTTGAATGTCTTGTCGAAAACGAGATGAGCAATGCAGAAATTATCGCACGCGGCCATCCAGCTGAAACAGTGCAACGTATCGAACATTTGCTACATCTGGCGGAATATAAGCGCCGACAGTCAGCGCTAGGTGTAAAAATTACTAGGAAAAATTTCGGACGCGATCGTCGCTATCCTATCACGAACCGCTTCCGCGACCGCTGAAAGATCTCCAATGTCAATTACAGTTCGTTTTGCCCCATCGCCAACTGGGTATATTCATATTGGTAATACCCGGACCGCCCTTTCAAACTGGCTTTATGCGCAGAAAAACCGTGGTCAGTTCATATTGCGTTATGATGATACCGACATTGAGCGGTCACGCGATGAATATGCCCGTTCTATCGCGGTTGATCTCGACTGGTTGGGAATAAAGCCCGACCGAGTGGAATATCAGTCAAAGCGTTTTGACGTTTACGCTCAAGCAGCGGACAAGCTGAGAGAGGCCGGGCTTCTTTATCCTTGCTATGAGACAGCCGACGAACTTGAACGTCGCAGAAAGCTGCGTTTAGCTCGTCGCCTTCCTCCCATATATGGCCGTGAAGCACTCAAGCTCACCGAGGACGAAAAAGCGAAATTAGAAGCCGAGGGTAGAAAACCCCATTGGCGCTTTTTACTGCCCAATTTCGAAAATGACCCAATGGTCACACGTCGGACAGAAGTTCATTGGGATGATCTCGTCCGTGGCCCGCAAACGGTGGATCTGGCTTCAATGTCAGACCCGGTTCTTATTCGTGAGGACGGGACTTATCTTTATACATTGCCCTCAGTTGCCGACGATATTGATATGGGCGTAACCCACATTATCCGCGGTGACGATCATGTGACCAATACCGGCGCACAAATTGCGATTTTCCGGGCATTAGGTGCTGAGCCTCCGGTTTTTGGCCATCACAATCTTCTCACTACTGTCTCAGGTGAAGGCTTGTCAAAGCGCACAGGAGCCTTATCGTTAGGGTCTTTACGCGAAGCCGGATATGAGCCGATGGCTATCGCATCATTGGCGGTGCTTATTGGCACGTCCGAGGCGGTTTCTGCGGTTCCAAATATGAAGACACTTGCGGAGCATTTTGATCTAAGTGCCATCACAAAATCCGCAGCTAAATTTGATCCTGCTGAACTGGATACGCTTAATCGTACTCTTTTGCATGAAATGACGTTTGAACAGGCAAAAGACCGGCTGGAAGATTTAGGCATAAAGGGTGAAGAAGCCGAGCCATTTTGGCTCACCATCAGGAAAAACCTAGATCGCTTTGGTGAAGTGAGCCATTGGTGGCAATTGGTGCGAGGTGACCTATCCGAAAAGCCGAATTTGTCCGATGACGACATCGAATTTGTGCGCCAAGCATTTGATTTTATGCCCCAAGAACCTTGGAATAACCAGACATGGAAAATCTGGACTGAGCGGATCAAGGAAGCTACCGGACGCAAGGGCAAGTCGCTGTTTTTGCCCCTGCGCTTAGCACTCACTGGTCAGGCTCATGGGCCCGAAATGGCGGATCTTCTGGTTCTGATTGGTCGGCAAAAAACGTTGGACCGACGACCCTAATATTAGGATCGGGAATGTAGCTACGTTCAAGCTGCACACTTTTTTCCTCTATAGTTGGCTCGCTCTTGGGGCGAGCTTTATAGAATGGCAGCTCAGCCGGGGTGTTTTTGTTCTCGCTCTCATTTTCAGGCAAAGGCATATGGGCCGGGTCCGTGGGCAATGGCGTTGATGGCTCAACGACAATGTCCGGCACCAGCTTTTCAGTAGCTTTGACCGGTGTTACTGGTTGCTTCTTTTTAACTGCCGGCAGACGTTTCGGAGCTTTACGCATCTGGCGGACCGGGGAAGAAAGCCATGTCGGAGAGCACGATTTAACGTGATCTTCTTTATGCAAACGGCCATTGAGCGCTGCGTTTATTTCGTGGAGTCGTTCCTGATGTTTCCTTATCGCAGACTTTAATTTTTCAGTCTGCATTTTGTAGGATTCACATTTGTTTGAGTCTAGTGGTCTTGAAAAAAGCGTTCTTCGGCATCGGTCTTGATTAATTTTTAAATGAACGTTGGAAAGAGACGATCGAAACCGTTGAATATCTTTCGTTGTTTGCGCCTTGGCAATATTAAGGCGCGCTTCTTGTTGCGGTGTGCAAATATATGATTTTTGGACCGTTGTGCATCCGGCGATAATGCTTCCGATTGCCAAGATCGCCGCTACGGTCTTGACCGCAGAAAACGGCCCTTGTCGGTTAATAAGCAGCCGGTTTAGTCGAAATATCTGAAAAAATACTTGATTAGCAATCATCACAGAACAGCCTATTTTGTTGTTCGATGTGATGATGGTTAATTTTTATAGTTAAAAAAACACTAACGCCAAGTATATGGTAAGTATACTTGGCGTATAGATAGATTTATTACTGTTTTATATTATTATAAATTATACAGATTTCTTTAGTTCTCCGGCGCGCTGAATGGCCTCAACTACGGCCAAGGCTGTCATGTTAACTACCCCGCGAGATGTTACAGAAGGTGTTAAAATATGGGCCGGACGTGCTGCACCAAGTAGGATAGGGCCCACATGCAGCGCATCCGTAACGGATTTAACCACGTTAAGAGTAATATTTGCTGCATCAAGATTCGGAAAAACCAGTAGGTTCGCTTCTCCCTTGAGCCTTGAGTTAGGGAATACACGATCACGCAGCACTTGTGACAATGCGGAATCACCGTGCATTTCTCCGTCCGATTCCAGCTCTGGAGCTTTTTGCGCTAGCAGTGCAGCTGCACGACGCATCTTGTCGGCACTTGCAGATTCTTTGGAGCCAAAGTTGGAATGTGAGACCAAGGCAGCTTTAGGCTCAATCCCAAAACGCCGAATTTCTTTTGCTGCCAGAATGGCACTTTCAGCGATTTCTTCAGCATCGGGCTCGACGCTCACATAGGTGTCCGTCAGAAAGAGTGTACCCCGCTGAGAAATAAGCAAGCTTAAAGCGGAATATTCGCTAAGACCTGGCGCCTTTCCGATTATCTGGCTAACTGTGCGGAGATGGCTTTCAAAACGTCCCTCCAGTCCGCAAATCATCGCATCGGCTTCGTCGCGCATGACGGCCAGTGCTGCAATGGCAGTGGAGTTAGTGCGCACAATGGTGCGTGCTGCCTCGGGAGTAATGCCTTGGCGTCCCGCAAAAGACAGGTACAGATCGACGTAATCCCGATAGCGCGGATCATCTTCAGGGTTGATGAGTTCGAAATCCGTGCCTTGGCGGATCTTCAAACCATAGCGTTTCAGTCTGGTTTCAACGACCTGAGGTCGACCGACCAAGATGGGCGCTGCGATACCTTCTTCGATAACGACTTGGGCAGCACGTAATACACGTTCATCTTCGCCATCCGCATAGATCACCCGCTTGGGCGTAGTTTGGGCGCGCGCGGTGGTAAAGACTGGCTTCATAATAAGGCCAGAACGGAAAACAAACCTGTTAAGTCTGTCGCGATAAGCACCCATATCTTCTATTGGACGCGTTGCAACACCACTATCCATTGCTGCTTGAGCAACGGCTGGAGCAATCCTCAAGATAAGACGCTGATCAAAAGGCGAGGGAATGAGATAATCAGGCCCGAATGTGGGTGTTTCCTCTGTCGATGCGCGTGCCGCCACATCGGAAGGCTCTTCGCGTGCAAGCGCGGCTATAGCGCGAACCGCTGCAAGCTTCATTTCTTCGTTGATAGCTGTCGCACCAACATCCAATGCGCCGCGGAAAATATGTGGAAAACACAGCACATTATTGACCTGATTTGGATAATCAGACCGACCTGTGCAAATCATAGCGTCACTTCGGGCCTCACGCGCCACTTCCGGCATGATTTCCGGATTCGGATTAGCCAGCGCCATGATCAATGGTTTTTCAGCCATTCTCTGGAGCATTTCAGTTTTCAAAACACCAGCCGCTGAAAGTCCTAAAAACACATCCGCGCCATCAATAATGTCAGCTAGAGTGCGCGCATCTGTTTTTTGAGCATAGGCCCGTTTCCAACGATCCATGAGTGCTTCACGCCCCTCATAGACCACGCCTTCAATATCGCAAACCCAGATATTTTCGCGTTTTGCACCAAGATTGACCAGAAGGTTGAGGCAGGCAATCGCGGCAGCACCGGCCCCGGAAGTAACAATTTTCGCTTCAGAAATTTGCTTTCCTGCTAGATCCAGTCCGTTTAGAATCGCTGCCGCTACAATGATGGCAGTGCCATGTTGGTCGTCATGGAAGACCGGAATATTCATTTTAGCGCGCAGTTGTTCTTCAACTTCGAAACATTCCGGCGCTTTAATATCCTCAAGATTAATGCCACCAAAGGTGGGCTCAAGTGCCGATACGACATTGACGATATGTTCGATCTCATGCGCGTCGATTTCAATGTCGAAAACGTCGATATCCGCGAATTTTTTAAACAGTACCGCCTTGCCTTCCATCACCGGTTTTGAGGCGAGGGCGCCTATATTACCCAGTCCCAACACTGCTGTACCGTTGGAAACGACTGCGACGAGATTGCCGCGCGCCGTATATTCGGCTGCGGAGGCAGGGTTTTCATGAATTGCCAAACAGGGTGCCGCAACACCCGGCGAATAGGCTAACGCAAGATCTCGTTGATTGCCGAGCGGTTTTGTAGCTTGAATTTCCAGCTTGCCGGGCTTCGGGTAACGATGAAAAAAAAGCGCCGCTTCGTCAAAATCCGAACGCGTGGAAGTGGGAGGAGTTTTTTTGGTCATTATAGTCGCGTCACTTTCCAAAACTTTACGGCTTTCCGCCAGTCGCGGAAGAGATACATCAGAACGCCTTATGCTCGCAAGTTCTGCGACCAATCAATCCGCTGCTTATCAAACACTTAGCCCCAGAGCGCTTTTCCTGGTGGATAAACCAATGCGCCATCATAGCGTAAGCCGGGCTCACGGTCGTGAGCAAGCAGCAATGGGCCATCTAGATCAACGACATCAGCCTTTTGTGCGAGAAGAACAGCAGGCGCCATTCCAAGAGATGTCCCTACCATGCAGCCGACCATAATCTGTAATCCCAGTTCAATGGCTTTATCGCGCATGGCAAGCGCCTCAGTTAACCCGCCGGTTTTGTCGAGTTTGATGTTGACCGCATCATAACGTTTCGCCAGTTTCGACAAACCTTCTAACGTATGCGCGCTTTCATCGGCGCAAATTGTCAGCGGACGAGCTATTTCTTCCAAAATTTCATCGTGACTTGCGGGCAGGGGTTGCTCAATGAGAACCACACCTGCGTTAGCCGCCGCCGCCATGTTTTCTTCTATGTTGTCGACGGTCCAGCCTTCATTCGCATCAATAATAATTCGACTATTCGGTGCTGCTTCGGCGATTGCGTGCATCCGTTCTATGTCGTTTTCCGCGCCCAATTTGACTTTGATAAACGGGTAATGCGCGAGCCTAGCAGCGGATTCGGCCATTTCTCGCGATGATCCTAAGGAGACAGTAACAGCAGTCTGCAGCGGCCTTGTTTCAATGCCCAGCAGTTCCGCAACGCTCACTCCGGTAAGCTTTGCTTCCAAATCCCAATATGCGCAGTCAACAGCATTGCGAGCAGCACCGGCAGCCATGAGAGATTGAATCTCTTGTCGGCTGGCACCCGCTTGAATTTCCATGCGCACCGCTTCGATCTGCTGTATTACACTGGTCACAGATTCGCCGTACCGAGTGTAGGGTACACATTCACCACGGCCTACCAAATTACCTCGATGAATTTCGCAGACAACGACTTCAGCTTCGGTCTTCGACCCTCGAGAGATTGTGAATTTACCGGCAATAGGATAGCGTTCACTGATGATTTTCAAATTATTTTGCATGAATGTGCCTTCCAGAGCGCAGTACTTCTCTAGCGCAACGAGTCGTTTATAGGATTACCATGTTGACTGAGGCCGCCGACAAAGCAAGAGCTGCTGCCGATATGACGCCGAAGGTTGATCTGGACGAGCACGATGGTGCATCGCGTATCATCTTGAGCGGAAGATGGGTTTCGCAAAGCGTAAACCATGTTGATGCCCAAATGCGCGGACTGGAAAAACACGAATATATTCAGCCCGTTTCTATCGATGTTACACAAATTTCAGGACTTGATACCGCTGGCGCTTGGTTGATCGAACGGTTACGCAGTCGTTTGATGCAGCAGAATATTGAAACCCGCCTCGAAGGTGTCCGGTCCGCGTGGCTGCCATTGATGGACGAGGTAGGAAAATCCGTTGAACGGACGCTGGATGTTCCAAAACTCAAGCAGCCATTTCTGATTACATCAATGCTGGAGGCGATTGGGCGCGGCGTATTTTCGGCGGTAGATGATTTCAAAATGGCTATGCACATTCTTGGTGCAACCATTCGAGGCGCTCAATTAAAAGCGGATCGGGGCAGCGGAATTCCAATACCTGCAATCGTCAACCAGATGGATCGCATGGGGGGTGGGGCGATTCCGATCATCGTTCTTATGTCCACTATTGTTGGCGCAATTATCGCACAGCAAGGCGCTTTCCAATTGCGCTATTTCGGTGCGGAAATCTTTGTGGTCGATCTGGTTGGAATTTTGGTTCTGCGAGAATTAGGCGTTCTGTTAACCGCGATCATGATTGCTGGTCGTTCCGGCAGCGCTATCACTGCCGAGATCGGGTCCATGAAAATGCGTGAGGAAACCGATGCGCTTACCGTAATCGGTCTCAATCCGATCGGTGTATTGGTTTTCCCTCGCTTGGTGGCGTTGGTGATAATATTGCCATTGCTCACGATTTTAGCCGATCTCGCAGCTTTAATAGGTGCTGCGGGTATTGCATGGTTCTATTCGAGTATTTCACCTGAAGCTTTTATCTCTCGACTTCACGATGCGGTAGCATTGAACACCTATTTTGCGGGCCTGATTAAGGCTCCATTTATGGCGATGATTATTGGCATTCTTGCCTCTGTGGAGGGAATGAAAGTTGGTGGCAGTGCAGAATCACTGGGGCGCCGCGTCACAGCATCGGTTGTGAAGTCGATTTTCGTAGTCATCGTGGTGGACGGCTTGTTTGCAATGTTCTATGCCGCCATTGATTTTTGAGAAAACTAGCGGTTTGGAGCAGTTTTTTGGTCTTTTTGGCACAGTTGTCCACAAAACCGCATTGGATTTGCTGTATCAGGTTCAGTATGCTGCGCGTCTCATATAAAGACTAATTATGGTGAGTAATATCGAAGATCAGTCAAATCCGCATAGCCAGGAAAATCGTTCATTGCAGCCGATTATTTCGGTACGCGACGTAACGGTTTCCTTCGGTGGTCGCGCGCCTGTTCTCGATAATTTGTCGCTTGATATCTACAAGGGCGAGATTCTGGGGTTCATAGGCCCCTCTGGCTCTGGCAAATCTGTTTTGATGCGAACCATTCTCGGTTTAAATAAAAAACAATCCGGTGATATTGAGATTTTGGGTCGCAATATCGACGAATTATCCGAAGTCGAGAAAATGGGCATTGATATGCGTATGGGGGTGCTGTTTCAGCATGGCGCGCTTTTCTCTGCTCTGAATGTGCTTGAAAATATACAAGTACCGATGCGCGAATATTTGGATCTTTCACCTAAATTGATGGACGAGCTGGCGCGGTTGAAAATAGATTTGGTTGGCTTGAATCCAGATACGGCTGAGAAATTTCCGTCAGAACTTTCAGGCGGCATGATAAAGCGTGCCGCGCTGGCGCGTTCGCTTGCGCTGGATCCTGACATCGTATTTCTTGATGAACCGACTTCTGGCCTCGACCCGATAGGTGCTGCTGAGTTTGATGAACTAATCGGAAATTTGAGTGATACAATGGGGCTGACCGTTTATATGGTCACCCATGATCTGGACTCTCTTTTTGCGGTTTGTGACCGTATTGCAGTGTTGGGGGACAAGAAAGTGTCAGTCACCGGCACCATTGAAGATATGCTAACTGTAGATGATCCTTGGGTGAAATCCTATTTTCGTGGTAAGCGGGCACGTCAAATGGATCCTTCGGCAATAAATAGAAGGCGGCGGCCGGAAAACCGGGTACAAACGGGATAGGAAATGGAAACTAAAGCCAATTATGTCCTGGTAGGAGTGTTCACACTGGTCATCAGTGTGCTGGCGTTCGGCTTCGTTTATTGGATCGCTCGCTATGGAGAGGCACGCGATTCGATGCCACTTGACGTGCGTATTCCCGGATCCGTCACCGGATTAAGCATCGGAAGTCAGGTTCTGTTTAACGGAATCAAGGTGGGCGATGTGCGCGGCTTGCACTTAGATGAAACCAATCCTGAAATGGTTATTGTTCAGACACGTGTAAATGCGACGACTCCCATCACACGTTCGACAGCTGCGACTCTTGGTTTTCAGGGGCTTACCGGCCAAGCCTATATTGAATTGAAAGGCGGAAGGCTCGACGAACCGAATCTTCTAACAGAAGCAGCTAAAGAGGACACGGTTGCTCGCATTGATGCCGATCCGTCAGCAGTGAATAATTTGTTGGCGACTGCTCAAGATATTTTTGCACGTGCCAATAGCGTTTTAGGTGAGCTGGAGGGTTTTGCTAAGGAAGCCCGAGGCCCGCTAACCGATACGATAAACAACACCAAAATATTTACCGACGCTTTGGCGAAAAACTCTGATATAATCGAAGAATTGGGATCAAATACCGGCAATATCAGTGCAATTATTTCAGACGCGAAAGAGATGATGAAACGTCTTAACGCCGCCTCCGAGCGCGTAGACAGCATCATGGCCAAAGCGGATAAGCTTCTTTCTAGTGACGATAAAGACGGGGTAGTAGCGCAGGCGAATGCGACGCTACAAGCCATCCGGGAAACTGCGGTCAATCTGGACAATCGTATCGCGCCTATTGCAGCAAATCTGGACCGCTTCTCGGGGCAGGGATTGCGCGATGTGCAAGCCTTGATAGTCGATAGCCGCCGCACTATTCAACGTATAGAGCAAGCGATTACTGAGCTGGAGCGAAATCCACAGCGCTTGATTTTTGGCGGACCAGGCAACGTTCCCCGTTATGATGGAAGGACGCGTCATTGAATTTCAAAACTGGATCCAACGACATGACCGTTAGGCGCGTGCGTAGTTCGTCGATAATCAGTACGACAATTCTGGCCATCACCATCGCGGGCTGTGGTACGACCACGCCACTTGATACGTTTAATCTGTCGGCTCCGCAGCCAGCGGTCAGTAGCGCAAACCGAAAGAATTTGCAGCTTCTGGTTCCTCCGCCTACCGCACTCAAAGCCATTGATAGTGAAAATATTGTCGTAAGTTCCGCACCGAGATCGATTGAATATCTCAAAGGCGCACAATGGGGTGATCGGCTCACAAATATTGTGCAGTCCCGCCTCGTGCAAGCCTACGAGAATACAGGGGTTTTCGGCGGGGTTGGCCGTCCTGGGGATGGACTAGCAATCAACTACCAAATTCTGACTGATCTACGCTCTTTTGGCATCCAAGCCTACGGGTCGGGGACAAGTGCAGTGGTTGAACTCGCGGTCCGATTGATGAACGATAAAACTGGGGAAGTGCGCGCCACGCGTATCTTTCGCAATGAGGTTCCGGTTAGCGGGGGCAGTAACAGCGATTATGTAAAAGCGATCAATACTGCCTTTGACCGCACCTTGAGTGAAGTCGTAACCTGGACCGTTTCTTCGCTCTAACGCGTGAACGCTGCGAGCAACGCCGAAATTCTTTCTAATAACGGTCGTCGTGGGACTGCCAGCAAAGCTGGTGGTTCATACGACTGCGCCGAACATACTGCTTTCTAACGCTGATCGATGCCTAGGCCCTATCAGAAAAATCAAAGCATCAATAGTTTTCACGCCAGGCCAGTTGCCGAGTGGATCTATTATTTTCGGTGAATTAGCGCCGCATGAGGAGTTCAGCAGATGCCAATTCTCGCGGTGATTTATACACAGTGCGATATGGCCTATCATTTAATCTAACGCTTGAAATTGTCCGTTTAACTATTTGAATCAAAAACGCGGCCCAACCGAGCCGCGTTTTATGTTTGTTAAGTTCGCAGAAATCAGCCAAGCCGTCCGGCTGCGTGAGCCAGCATTGTATAGACTTTGCCCGTATCTGAAGTCAGATAGGTCTGCATGACCATATTGTCCCGGTCGTTCCGCGCAACATCTTCCAGCAGACGTTGGAAGTCATCCATATAACGATCCACTGCACGGCGGAATTCTCCGTCCGTCTGATATTTGCGTTTGATCTCGTCAAAAGTCTGCTGGCCTTTGAGCGTATAGAGACGTCGCGTGAATACATTGCGTTCACCACGGCGATAACGCTCCCAAAGCTCGACCGATGCGTCATGATCAATTGCACGGGCGATATCCACTGAAAGCGAATTTAACGATTCAACCACGTGCCGAGGGGACCGAGGCGCTGCCGTGGGCTGCCCCACCACTTCACCATCATTTTCTTCCTCTCGCGACGCGCGTGCCAGAAGATCTGAAACCCAGCCACGTGGCCTATCTGCCGCTGGTGTGGAATTGGTCCTCGAATTCTCAGCTGGTCGGGTTTGAGTGGCAGTAGCAGTACGAGCCGGTTGTGCTACAGGCGCTGCGACTGGAGCCGGTGCAGCGACCCGACGCTGCGTTTGTACCGGACGCGAAGCCGGGCGATTGGCACGGCTTTCGCCGACATCGACCAAGCGACCCGATTTATTAACGATTGCTGCAAGCTCCTTAAGCGCATTGATCTGCTCGCTCACGGCCTTGCGCATTGCCGTCGTGGTTTCCTTAGCTTCTGCTGGCATGTCAAGCACACCACGCTTCAGCTCACCACGGGTAGTGTCGAGCTCACTACGAATTTCTGCGGCTGTTCTCCGAATCTCTTCCGTAGCAGTCGAGAACTTCTGTGATGCTTGCTCAACAATCTCAGAAACGCTCTCGCGCATTTTTTCTGCCGAACTGCGCGTCTGGCCCTCGGCTCTTTCAAATGCCGAGCTGACAATGTGCTCAAAGGACCGCATGAGCTGCTCGACACTTTCGGATTTCTCCACCAGACCGGATGCCAATTTATCGAGGGCATTCTGTCGGTCTTCAAGCGTTCCGACCAGATTGTTCTGGGCGTTGCCGATCAGTTCTGATGCCGAAGCGAGAACCCTTCCATGATCTTCAAAGCGATTGGCAATATCAGCAATCTGCGACAAGGTGCTGTCAGAAAGCGCGCGAAGCGTGCCGATATTACCATCAATAAGCCCGGTCGATGCTTGGAACATCTGGGCAGCACGATTGGCATTTTCAACAAAGCTGGACGTTGTGTCCACCAAGCGGCTGTCAATATCGTTAAGATTGCGCGCCGCAGCATCGATCAGTTTACCCAATTCGCCATTGGAATTAGCCAACCGATCAATCAGTTCGCTTACATTACCTGAAAGACTAGACTGCGCCTGTTGCACCGCAGCGATTGTCTCGGCGGTGCGGCTGGCCAGAGCGTTTACAAGAGCGGCATTTTCCGCCCGCAAACGATCTGTCGCGGCATGGGTTGCCTCTTCAAGTTGATGTGCAAGCCCGCGGCCGCTATCTGCCAAACGCTGCACCAGCGGCTCTGCCGTATCGTTGAGAATTTGGGTAATTTCTTGCGAGCGTGCAGCGAGAACCTCATTGAGTTCGCGTGTGCGCTCCTCAAGCGTTATGGCAGTCGTATCAGTTACCTGCGCAATGCGTGCCTCAACGGAGCCAAGTTCCATTGTAATCCGCGAGCCGATATCGCCCAAGCGGGTTGCAATTGCGTCAGCGCGTTCTGCAAGCCGCGATTCCGTGCCGGAAAGGTTTTCCGCCACACTGTTGGAGAAGGCTTCGCTGTGCTCCGCAAGTGTGCGGCTCGTGTGAGAGGCCGTTTCCGCAATACGTGATTCGATTGCTCCAAGTTCGCCGGTGAGGCGGCTTTCAATCGTCTCCAAACCACCGGCAATGGCCGTCGCCCGCTCAGCAAGTCGTGCTTCGGTTCCAGCAAGATTTTCCGCAACCCGTGAAGCAAAAGATTCGGACTGTTCTGAAAGCGTTTCGCTTGTTTTCAGCGCTGTATCGGCAAAGCTGCTTTCAATCTGGGTGAGGCGGCCCGCGAGAGCGTTTGCACGATCTCCCAAACGCTCCTCCGTTGCGGCCAGATTGTTGATGATATTCGCACTAAAGGATTCGCCAAAACCGTTGAGTGCTTCGCCCGCCTTCGCGGCTTCTGCCGAAAGTGTACCAGCAGCTTCGGTAATTTTGTCACGCAATGAGCTGGCGACCACACCAGCGCTTTGCTCCAATGCGCGACGTACATTGTCGACACCGATGGACAATGCTTTTTCCATCGTTTCGGTGCGTTCTTCGATGATGCCGGACTGATTTTCAAATGCCTTGCTGATGGCACCGCTGCTGTTTTCGATTGCATTATGCAGATCAGCAGTCCGTTGTGAGAGCGTCTGCTCATGCTGCTGCAACGTCTCGTTCAGAGAGCTTGTTGTTTCAGCAAGTGCGGATCGGATGATCTCAGCACGATTCTCGATCACTTGTTCATGTTCGCCCAATATATTGGCGAGGGAATTATTGTGAACGTCCAACACAGTGCGCAGGCCACTTGTCCGTTCCTCAATTCGCTGTACATGATCGCTAAATGTAGCGTCGAGAGCCTCGCGGCTAGCACCTATTGTTTCGTTCAATATTTGTGCGCGCTCGTCCAAAGTACGGGCTAGGGCGTCCTTATTGTCAGCGATGATTGCCGTTAATGAAGCAATCCGCTCCTCAAAGGATTTCGCAAGCTCCTCACGACTCTCGTCAAAATTATTTCGAAGAGCGGCGGTGCGTTCGTCAAGCAGCTGGGCAAGTAGGGCCTGATTGCCAGCGACTACATTTTGCAGCGAAATAGCCCGCTCTTCTAGCGAACGGCTATGTTCTGCAAATGAAGTTTCCAGTCGATCAGCGTTGTTGGCCATTTCAAGTTGAAGCGCGGCAGTTCTCTCAGAAAGAATTGCTGCATGATGGTCTGCCGCCGAGGTCAAGATAGATGAGCTTTCCGCTACGGCCTTCTCAATGTCGCCGGTGCGCGCTGCAAGCGTGCCAGCATGATCACGGATAATTGCGGCCACCCGCTCTGTCTCACCATCCAGAGAAGACGCCAGAATATCGCGACTTTCTGCGAGTTTACCTGCAAAGGCGTTTGCCTTTTCGCTAAGAACATTACCCACGCTTTCGCTGACTGAGGCGAGATCGTCGCTAATACGCGCTTTGGTCTCATCAATCATTGCACTAAAGCCAGTACGACCGCTTGAGAATGTTTCGGCAATTTCGCGCGTGCGGGCGATGAGATTTTCGTTGATCTGCCTCGACCGAGCCTCAAGCGCTGTATTCAGCTTCTCTGTGCTACTATCAAGCGCATGGGCGCGGGTTTCAAATTCGGAAATCAATGAGCGTCCACGCTCTTCCAAAGTACTGTCCAGATTGGCAAGGCGTGAGTCAAACTCGCTTACCATTGTCTGGGTCGCATCACCAAGAAGATTGGTGATACCAGAAATGCGACTATCCAATGCGGCACTGACGCGCTCAGTCACATCTTTTGAATGCTGATCAAGTTTCGCAATGCGGCTATCAAGCTCGTTGGCAAATACTTCGCCAGACGTTGTTATTCCCGATGCTATATCACCGGTGCGTTTTTCGATTGCTTCCGCAATTGCGCTTCCACTCTCATTGATATTGCTGATCAGGCGTTCGCCGGATTCACCAAGAACCGATGTCAGCTGTTGAGATGCTGAAAGAACATTGTCGCGTATGATATTGGCAGCGCTTGATAATTCTTCTTTTAACTGTTCGTGCGCGCCGGAGATCGATGAACGCACACGCTCTGCGTGGCTGACCACCGCTTCACGCTCATTCCCCAGTTCACTGACCAGTGAGCGGATCCGCACTTCATTATCGCTGTAAGTACGTTCGAGCTGATTGACCTCTGCCTGAACGAGCGTTTCTAATTCAACGGCACGTGCGAGCGTGCGCTCAATCCCTTCGTTCATTGCCGCCACTTCACGACGCACCGCTTGGCCCAGCGTAGAAACGCGGTCACCGGCGATTGCTTCTGGCTGCATGAGTTTCATCGCGGCTTCGGACATGTCACGCGCTGCATATTGCATTTCCTGTGCGCGACGAACCAAATGAGCAAAGCCCCAGAACATCATAACCGGTAGCGCAACACCCGTCGCGACGCCGATTCCGGCAGGAGATCCAAAGAATTGAGCAGTCTCACCAAGGCTTGAGAAAACGTTAGGATTGATTGCTTTGCTGACCGCCAAACCACCTGCGGCCCAAAGGGCGCTGATAGCGGTTGTCGTCCAAAACAGCTTTGAGGTTTTCTCTGTGACCCGACGGGGCGCAGCGCCGATCGGGCGGGCGCTAAAGGAATCATCATTAGCCGGCGTACGAAGAGGAGTAGCCGCGATTGTAGGAGCGGGCTTTGCAGCCTCGGTTTTGACGGTTGCTTTATCAATAGCGGCGGGCTTTTCGGCAGCAGCGGACGATAGGCTTTTGGCAACACCCACGACCGGTGGAATCGGTGGTGCAGCAGGGCTCGGAATGACCGAAATGGCCTCCACAGATTCCACAGTGTTTTTCGTTTCGGCGTTCACATCGCCCGTGGAGCCTGCCGCGCCAACCTTACTATTTTGTTCGGCCACCAATTCTTCGGCGGCACGCGATATTTGCTGTTCGAGATCGTCCACCGAGAACTCATCGTCAAACGCGCTGAGATTCAGGTCGATATCGAAATCGTCACCGAAATCAATTTCCAGCGCTTTCTCCAGCGCTTCTTCTACTTCGTGATCGAGTTTATGCGCCTTCGATTTGGAAGCCATCGCTTTGCCTACCTCGTACTCATTACTGTCACGGTCACAATATCCAAGACCGTTACGAATTTTTTCCGCTATTTTGCATCGTACCGGCTCATCCTTATTTAGGAAATAGGCGCAGATCAGCGATGCCTAAAAGTTTAAATATAAGGTTAACAGAAATAGGGCGCCGATATGAAAAACCCCGAATTCTGGCTTTTTTACCTGCTGCGCACCTGTGGAAATCAATTATACAGCAAAATTGACTGCAAAGCCCGCACTGAAATTCGTTAACATTATCGCCTAACCTAGATTGTCAGCTAAAAAAGATTATTAAATTAGAACAGCAATTAAACATTGCGGTACTGTAACTCTTTATAGCGCCGCAGGGCAGTCCAAACGTGAGAAACACACAGAAAAAGCTACGAAATAAAAATAACGGCATTTTGGCGCATATCGAAGGTTCAGCGCTGCCCACAGTTGAACTTATGGCGAGAAGGCCGTATTTGGCTCGGTAATTATATATCCACTCTCGCTATCTCCCCAGATGTAAGCCAGTGAATCAAAACTCTGCCTACCGGCGTGCTTAGGAACTTAAACAATGACAAAAATCATATTCGTGTCTGCGGACGGCTCATTGCGAACAGAAGTCGAGGCTGACAACGGATCAAGCGTAATGGAAGCTGCAATCCGCAACGGAATTCCCGGCATTGATGCAGAATGTGGAGGCGCATGCGCTTGCGCAACCTGTCACGTCTATGTTGACGAAGAGTGGGCTGGCATTGTCGGTGGGCCGGATGCGATGGAAGAAGATATGTTGGACTTTGCCTATGAAGTGCAGCCGACTTCCCGTCTTTCCTGCCAAATTCGTGTGAGCGACGAGCTCGACGGATTGGTGGTGAAGGTTCCCGAACGTCAGAACTAGACCGCCTGAACCACAAAATTAGATCGATTGTGTGGAGTAATCCAAAGCGGCGAGGGACCCCACGCCGCTGCTGACATTAACGAATTTGTTTTAGCATTTGCTCCATTCGATATGTCAGGAGGCGCTCGAAACGGCTTTCGAAATTGATTGTCTCCACACGATCAAAACGTTCTTGTGCTTTATCGTGCTGCTCCATCAGCTTACTGGTGACTTTGTCGATATCAGCCCGCAAAGTGCTGCAATCGCGCCGGGTATAGAGCGCTCGTATTTGGCGCTCCATTTCACTGGCATAACTGCGGGCGATTACAATATGGCTTTCTTCATGCCTGCGAATATCGCGAAGGAGTGTATCCCATATCAAGGCGAGCTCAATGGACGCTCGCCGCCGCTGTTTCCAACGCGGAAGTGTAACTTTTGCATGAATATTGACGTAAACATCCTGCACCTTACACCGAACATCACCAGAATTTCGCCCGTAGCGCACTTTTGCATCAAAACGGATTTGAGCAGCACCCGGATGATGCTGACCAGTTTTTTTGAGGAATGGCCCGCTGGCTGACAGGGCCTTATCGAGATCTGCTGCGGTTTTGCCGTTAATGTCGTAATAGCGAATAGTTTTGTGGATTGACGCAGCGTTCACATGGGATGTAGCGACCAAGAGCGTCAGGCTGGTGGCTAGAACCCATTTTCCTAATGACATGTGCCCGGTGCCTCTTCAAAAAGCTAAATCAAATTCATAAACACATGTGTAACATGGCACGCAAAGGTCAAGAGAACTCTAACAACATCACGAGAACTAGGCTGACTATCTTTAATCCTGCTTTTACATCCCTCATTCCCCGGTTGGAAACTATCTGAAATGTCGAAACTCTGGCAGCTCGCTCACGGCCGTAACATCGCTATTGGATCAAAATCGATCATCATGGGCATCCTTAATGTTACGCCGGATTCTTTTTCCGATGGTGGACGCTATAATGAACTTGATCAAGCATTGGCGAATGCTGAAAAAATGCTCAATGAAGGCGCCACTATCATTGATGTGGGCGGAGAATCGACCAGGCCCGGCGGAGCCTCGATAGACGCAGAAACCGAAGCTGCGCGGGTTATTCCCGTCATCACAGCGCTTAAACAATTTAACTGCCTTATTTCGATTGATACATATCGCGCTTCAACCGCACTTAGGGCAGTCGAGGCCGGGGCCCATATCGTCAATGATGTCTGGGGGCTGCAAAGGGAACCCGAAATCGCCGCCATTGCGAAAGAAACTGGCGCAGGTCTCGTTATCATGCATACGAGCCGCGACCGCATCACCGATCAAGACGTAATCGCTGATCAGCATAATTTTTTAAATGTCTCGCTCCAGATCGCCGAACAATGTGGTGTTGAAAAATCGCGAATATGCTTAGATCCGGGCTTTGGATTTGGCAAAAACACCGAGCAAGACATTGCTTTAATGGCTCGTTTTCGAGAGCTTCAGGCTTTCGAATATCCGCTGCTGGTTGGCACTTCGCGCAAGCGTTTTATTGGCGCTATGACTGGTCAGGATGCACCGATGAACCGAGATATTGGAACGGCTGCGACCTCTATTGCAATGCGATTGGCTGGAGCGAGCATTTTCCGGGTCCATAATGTCGCTTTTAATAGGGACGCTCTTGCAGTTGCTGATGCTATCCTGCAAAGCGAAGCAGCAACAGAGTAGGATTAAAACCGTGTACACAATTCGCATTATGAATTGCGCTTTCTTTGCGCACCACGGTGTGCTTGATGAAGAGCACGCCCTTGGGCAGCGCTTTTACGTTGATGCTGTGCTGGACGTAGAACCGGGCAATTCGCTGTTAGAAGACAATATTGAGGGCACTGTTCATTACGGCATCGCTTTTTCCGTCATTCAAGACATTATAACTGGCCGGCAACGTTACCTGATTGAAACTTTGGCTCTTGATGTTGGGCGCGCATTGGTAGAACGCTTTCCTCAAATCCAACGTGCGGAAATCACGGTTCGAAAGCCCAATGCACCGGTACCAGGCGTATTGGATTACGTTGAAGTAACAGTGACTTATCCCCAGTGAGCAAAAAGCAGCCATCTTTTCGCGCCTGGTTAGGTTTGGGCGGCAATCTCGATGATCCCATCGTGTCTATGGCAAACGCACTGCAATTGCTCGACTCCCGTAGTGATACGAGAGTTATTGAAGTATCCCCCGTCTACCGCACTCCGCCTTGGGGGAAAACAGATCAGGCATGGTTTTATAATTCCTGCGCTGAGATAGAGACTGATTTAGAGCCGTTAAATCTCATTGATGTTTGTCTGGAGATAGAGCGTCAATTGAAACGGGTACGATCGGAGCGCTGGGGACCTCGCATCATTGATATAGATATTCTTGCGATGCTCGACGAAGCGGAAAGGGCGGTCAATATGTCTGAGGAAACTCTCATTCTCCCGCATCCACGCATTTCCGAACGCGCTTTTGTCTTGGTTCCACTGAACGATATCGCCCCTGATCTTGTGATTACCGGGCGAACCGTCTCGCAATGGGAAAAGGACTGTGAACAAACAGGTATCGAAAAAGCCCGCGCATCGGCGGGCTGGTGGCGAGAAATAGGATCTGCTTAGTTTTTTGCGATACTACCGACCGCCGTATTATCGACGCGCTTTAGACTCATCCCAATGACTGGAATAAGATCTTGATCGACCCTCACTGAGACAGTCACATTCATCGTGTTTTTGTCCGCAACGCGGGCCAGCATCGCGCCATTTAATTCTTTGCGATTAAGCCCCAATATGACGCGGTTTCCGCTGACCGATCCTGACGTGACGTTCAATCCCTTTCCTTCAGCGCCATCGTTGAATTTGCCAGAATAAGTGTTGCCAACCCGGGTCACGGTCGCCTTCATTGCCTGCGAAAACACACCGACGCGACATGAGCCATCCAGCGTCATTCCGATCGCAGCTTCCGGTGTCGTACCTTCGAGATTGCAAACAAACTTGGTACCCTTATATTTTCCAGCAACGATTTCGCCAGGTCCCGACCACTGCCCTTCGATAGAGCGGAAGAATTTCTCGTCTTTGTCAGCAGCCATTGCAGGCGCGGCCAAAAGCAGAGCGGGCAGCGTGAGGCAGGCAGCAATATGTTTCTTCATGTTCAGCTCTGTCCGGGGCTAACAGCCCAAATGGGGGTGGATTCGTCAATTTGCGAATGGCCTATCGCCAATCACAGTCTGTATAATCCTATCGAATGGTTAATGCTTCGTTCTCATACGCACGTTACGTCAAGATTTCATAAAGCAAGCTGCGCTTATTTGCTAGCTTTCGTCTTTTGACTTGGCCCAGCCATGCGCGCTAGATCGCTCAGAAAATCGCCGACGCCCGGCCGTTTCTCTGCAATGAACGGGAAGGGCCGAACAACTTCCATTGCGGCAATGCCAATCCGCGCAGTCATCAACCCATTAACGACACCTTCGCCCAATTTGGCCGATAATCGCGAAGCAAGCCCCTGTCCCACCAATTGTTGAATTACGCTATCCCCCATCGCTAGGGTTCCCGTTACCGCAAGATGTGCCACCACCCGGCGCAACAGTTTCATAAATCCCAAGGAGCCGGGCTTAGCCCCATAAACTTGCGAAAGCCTTCGAATGAGACGGGCCGACTCAAAAATAACATAGCCAATATCCAATAAAGCCCGCGGACTGATAGCAGTGACGATTGATACCCGACGTGAAGCGTGTAAAATCAACGCTCGCGCTTCTTGATCAAGTGGGCGCAGAATTTCGGTTTCTGCAAGTTTGATCAGATTGCGTCCGTCAATAATATCATCGGTCAGACTGTCGAGCATTTGGCGCCCACGAGCGGTTTCGGGCAAATTCTTTGCAATCGAACGCAAAGATTGAACGGCTTTGCGCGCCGCTGCCATATCATCGTGTGCAGCCGCATCTACGGCATGTTTGCGCAAATGCTGAACCGAGGCTAATCGCCGAAGGGCTAGCAACTCGCGAAAGATAATGCTGATAAAAGCGATAGCCGCGACAATCGCCACGCTTAAGGCGGTCCATCCAAGCCAGTCGGCGCGTATAAAAAGTGCGCTAATTAAGTCCTCAATCCAGATGCCCACGGCAAATGAAAGAAGAATACCAAGCGCACCAAACAAAATTCGACTTAAAGACCAATGCCTTGAGGGTTGTGGCTCAAAATTCGGATCAAGAGCTGCTAGCTCTTCCTGTTCTTCAGCACTGAGGGCAAAAATATCCGCTTCAATGACAAGCTGCTCAAGATCAGAAACGGCTCGGGGGCGGCGAGGGCTGCTGGGCGCATCATTTGTTTTATGCTTACGCTCATTGGTAGGGCCCATATCGAATGCCGTGGGTTTTCTCGGAGGAATTTTACTCATACCAGCCGATCCCCAATCAAGAATTGCAAAGCTCTGTCAAGCCGAATATGGGGCAAAGAAAGCGTTACCCCTTCGGCAGTCCTTTCCAACTTGGGCGGCCGAAAACGAACAAATCGCACAGCCGATTCCGCATCTGCGGAATGTTGAAAAATTGCATCGGGATTGGACGGTAAATCCCCAGGAAATATAGCTGTTTCGGTTTCACCATCGAAAAGCCTTCCATCAATTCGCTCACCTTTAAGGGGGGTGCCGACAATGACGGGTAAACTGTCTCGACCTTCCTTCACGCTTGCTTCTCTCGTGGCCCGCACTGCGGCCATGGCCAGCACCTCAATGTCGGCTCCAGATACTCCAGCGCGATGTATCGCACGTTCAACAAGACGTCGGGCGATAGCCTCCAACCGGTCATGGCTTTCATGATGAAGCTGGTCGGCTTTTGTCGCTGCCACCAATATTCGGCCAATCCGACGCTGGATTAATCCCGTAAGCAAATTGGTTCGTCCCGAACGAAAACAGGAAACTATATCAGTTAAAGCGCGCTCCAGATCCGCAACGACCGCACCCCCTGCATTCATGGCTTGCATTGCATCAATCAGAATAATTTGCCGGTCCAAACGCGCAATATGTTCTCGAAAAAACGGCTTAACGACATAGGTTTTATATGCCTCGTAGCGGCGTTGCATCATCGCGCCGAGACTGCCCGGTTTAAAATCATTTTCAGTGAGATTGGGAAGAGGAGCGAAGGTCAAAGCGGGCGATCCGTCCAAATCTCCGGGCATCAAAAATCGTCCCGGCGGGAGCGAGGACAGCGCACGCTCATCCGCCTTGCCAGCTCGCAAATAGGCTGTGAAGCTTTTTGCAAGTTTTTGCGCAGTCAGTTCGTCCGCATCCTCAGAGGCATGGACCGTTTGGGCCTCCGCTAACCATTCTTTTGCCAAGCCTTTATGGGTGATCTCATTGGCGAGTGAAAACGAATCTGCACTGAATTCCTGATATGTCTTTCCCAAAAGGGGAAGATCTAGCAGCCACTCGCCCGGATAATCGACAATATCGATTGATAGACGTCCGGGCGACAGCCAACGCCCCCAGGCCGACGCGGCTTCAAATTCAATAGTTAATCGTAACTGAGAAATTGCTCGGGTTGATTCTGGCCAAATTCGCTTATCGAGCAAAGCAGCTAAATGTTCTTCATACTGAAAGCGGGGTACAGCGTCATCAGGCTGCGGCTCCAGCAGCACACGAGAAATTCGCCCGGATTTATAAGCCTCAAACATCGGCAGCCGACCGCCATGCACCAGATTGTGCACCAACGATGTGATGAATACCGTCTTACCAGCCCGCGAGAGCCCAGTGACCCCCAAACGAACAGAAGGTGACAGGAGATTGCTTGCGCGATCTGTCAGCGTATCAAAGGCGATTTTTGCTTCGTCGCCGAAGCTGGTCAATTTTCCCAATGGCTTTTCCGTCTCGGCACTCTGTTAATCTTATAAATAGGAACCACAGAATGACAAAAGCAATATAGTTCGATGCAGATCCTTAATTTCTGACTATCAAGGTAGTGGGAAACTTTCGAGGCGACCTTGCTTAGTCTCAATATCCGAAAGTGCTGTTTCAAAAGAAATTGTCGCCATGTTTGATGGCGAAAATCCAGAAATAAGCCTTGAAATAGCATGCGCAGTGTCTTCCCCGGTGAGGGCGAGCGCCAAATCACTTATAGTTGGATTATGGCCGACCAGCATTAACCGATCAACATTCCCATGCCGTTTTATACTATCCAAATAATCTATAGTGCCGCCATTATAGAGCATGTCATCGACAATAGTTTCAATTGTCCGTCCCAAGCGTTCCGTTAAAATCAAAGCGGTTTCTCTGGTTCGAGAAGATGCTGAAACCAAAATTCGATCAGGAAAGAGCTTAGCCTCCGAGATTGCATTCGCCAGCACTTCAAGCGATGCGCGCCCCTCTTCGGCAAGAGGGCGATCGAAATCGCTCATCATAAAAGCCGCTTTTGCTGCCGCTGCATGTCGAAGAAGGAGAAGTTGGCTCATTTTATAGTCCCATGCGATTCCTCATTGGCTATCTTGCCACACTTCTCCGCAAGTTGCAGGACCAATAGCGACATCGCGTTTTCTTGAGCCAAACGAAATGCACGCATACCGTCATCTCTCACGGTTGTGGTCTATTGGGAAAGGTGTAATTATGCTGTTTTGGTAGAAGATAACAATTTAAATGACTGAAAACATTATAGAGTTT
This sequence comes from Falsochrobactrum ovis, assembly GCF_003259955.1. Classification (GTDB taxonomy): domain Bacteria; phylum Pseudomonadota; class Alphaproteobacteria; order Rhizobiales; family Rhizobiaceae; genus Brucella; species Brucella ovis_A. The sequence continues at coordinate 38,612 of NZ_QLMK01000009.1, read as the reverse complement.
TAGAATGCAACTCCTTTGCCGTAGGTGTATTTGAGGTATTGCGTAAGTATTGTTCAATCGAAAATTACTAAAATGTTGGGGGTTGGAGCTATTTTCGGTTGTGTCCTCGTTGAGTTGGACTTATATAACCGCTCGCGTCTCCTAGATGTGGGGTGATTCAGAATGAGTGAATTAATCGACCTTGACTATAGGCCCACTGAAGACGAACCGTTCATGAATGAACGGCAGAAGTCTTATTTCCGTTCGAAGCTGATTGCTTGGCGGAATGATATCCTGCGTGAAGCCCGTGAAACACTGGAAGCGTTACAGCAGGAAAACGCAAATCATCCGGACTTGGCGGATAGGGCATCCTCCGAAACAGACCGGGCAATTGAGTTACGCGCGCGTGACAGGCAGCGTAAACTGATTTCCAAAATTGATGCAGCAATTAGCCGTATTGATGAGGGCACTTACGGCTTTTGCGAGGAAACTGGTGATCCGATTAGTTTGAAGCGGCTAGACGCTCGTCCAATCGCAACACTTTCTATTGAAGCGCAAGAGCGGCATGAACGTCGCGAAAAAGTCTACCGTGACGATTAATTAAGCGCGATTGTTTGAAATTACAAAGGCTGCATTTTCATGCAGCCTTTTTGCTATTTTTGGCAATACAATTTCGGTTTCACTACCTGTCGGGGTTGCGCTCCTTGCCCAGATCCCCAAGTAGCTTTTCGATCTCATCTTCAATGGAATGCTCTGCTTCGGGCTCAATAGGCGAAATATCCAAAGACCCAAGCAATTCTGTTTCAAAGTCTACCGTATCGAACAACTCCGTCCTATCTGCCGATTGGTTCAAAGACGAATCCGTGACACGCAGATCCTTATTATCTGAACCCGGATCAGAACTACCAACATCTGCAAAAGATTGAAATTCGCTGAAAGGACGAGTTGGCGCCCTATCCGCTTCGTTCTGAACAGCCGGATCTGTCACCTGCGTAGGAACGGGCCTTGGCGCCAAAGCTTCTGCAGCTGGGTTAACCTTACCCAGATCAACATTCGTTGAAGCACTGGTTGATGCTCCCGATGTTGACCCTGCTGCTGATGATGCTGAAGCCCCAGATGTGGATGTTAAGACACCGCGCGAAACTTGGCTCAACGGATAGGCAGGATGGAGCCTAGGCCCAGATTGCGGTTCAGATGGTTGCGTCGGCAAGACTTGCCGGGGCTGCGGAGGATGCGACGGAGCAGGGCGCGGGGCAGACGGAATTTCACGTGCCTGAGTTTCACGCCTTGCGATCTGTGGGGCAACGGCGCTGATGGGTTGCTGTAAATACGAATGCGCTGGATTTACTTTTTCGGCTTGCGTAGAAACCTTCGGAGCGACCGGTTCAGAGTGCTCAATCGGCGAATTCAGCTGAATAGTGCTATCAATATTGGCCCCAAGAGCTGCTTCACGCTGGCGGAATCGTTCAACATCGTCCGGTTCAATTCGTGATGGCGATCTTTTCTGATCGTTCCATGTCTCTTTATTGATATTTTGCTCCACCACCAAATCGGTTGGCCCGCCGATAAGCAGCAAATGCTCAACATCATCTCGTCTTATCAAGACCAGCTTGCGTTTGGCATCAACCGGGGCAGCATCCATTACGGAAAGTCGGGGTAAAGACGCGTTACGTCCGCCGACGGTAAAGCTTCCACCTCCGATGCGACGCATAAATGCGAGAACCACGAAAATTCCACATATAATAAGCGCTAGGATAAGGATGAATCCGCCGAAGTTTACAGTGTTTTCACCCAAAAAACCGCTGAGCCAATCTTTCATGCGGATAATCCTCTCATACTCACCAAAAGTTTGCGGAGCAAAAGCCGCATCAAGCGGCGAGTCTTATAGTAACTATTTTGCCGAAGAGTAGTTCAATTTGATTAAGATGGGAATGTAGCAACGCTTTAGGTCAAACCAATGATCCCCAACCAAAATCAAGAAAACGCTCGTTCAATGTCTGATCAGACGCCCCAAAGTTTATTGACGTGCGATTAACCCCTTTGGCGAATCGGCTATACCAAGCAATATGTGAAAAATGTGGAACAGTTCCGCTCAAGTTCAAATATAACCGGGAATGTGTTGGTTTTGTTTTATGAATGAGCTAGCGCTTCCTCCAGAATATGAAATGATCGGAAACAATTGTTTCCTCCATAGGCACCAAGCCACCACGAAAGGGCAATGCGCCTGATGTCGCGACAGACGGACCACAACCATCAACAACCGCTTCTCATGCCAAAGCATGGTTCCAGAGCGGGCATACGACTGCTGATCCTCGGCATCGTGCTTATCTGCACTGCTATCCTCTATGCACTCTTCCATAAGAGTTTGGGGGAGGGCTTCGCACTGGTTCTGATGGGCCTTTTGTCGATGATAGGGGTTTTTTACCTGTTCGGCATGGCGATAGGCTTGATTAGCTTTAAACAACGCGACACAGGCAAGAATTTGGCGCAAGCGTTTATGGATACGCTGCCAGAAGGTACTGTCATTGCCGATGCGCGTGGTCAGATCGTTTATGCCAACGAAGCCTATATTCGCATGACCGGCGCAACGGGCGTCGAGGATCTCCGCTCGCTCGATAATATTCTTTCACAAGAACCCGCAGCCTCCGATGCAATTTATCGCATGACCAATGCGGTGCATGATGGGCAATCCGCACAGGAGGAAGTTCGCCTTTCCAACGGATTACTCCACCCCAACGGGACAAATATTAACCCCGTATGGTATCGTATAAAGGCACGTCCTTTCGACGGCGGGGCCGAGTTTAAAGGACAACTCATTGTCTGGCAGATCGCTGATATTTCCGAAGAAAGATCCGAGCAGGAACGTTTCTTTCAAGAGCTGCAGGAAGCAATTAACCACCTTGATCATGCCCCGGCAGGGTTTTTCTCTGCAGACCCAGCGGGCCGTATCATTTATCTCAATGCGACGCTCGCTGGCTGGCTTGGTGTTGATCTGACGCAATTTGCACCCGGTTCCTTGACGCTAAACGAGATCGTTGCCGGCAGCGGAATGGCGCTTATCAAAGCGGTTAAAGCAGAACCCGGAACCAGCCGTAATACGGTGATTGATCTGGACCTCATCAAACAAAATGGGCAGAGTCTTGCCGTGCGTTTTTATCATCGCGTACAGGCAGCACGTGATGGCAGTCCGGGCACCAGCCGCACAATTGTTCTTGATCGTGCTGAAGGTGATGATGATTCGATAGCGTTACGTTCGTCTGAAGTGCGGTTTACGCGTTTCTTTAACTCCGCACCGATGGCTATTGCAGCAGTGGACGCCGAAGGGCGTACCTTGCGTACCAATGCGCGCTTCCTTGATATTTTCTCTTCCGTAGTTGATCGAGATGACATTGATCGGCGTATGAAGCTTGAGAACGTGGTGCATGAACGCGACCGTGAAGCGTTTAATAACGCGCTCGCCGCCGCATTTGCAGGGCAAGCGATTATTTCCCCGGTCGATACTGTTCTGCCGGGTAATGAAGATCGCCATATTCGCTTTTATCTTAGTGCAGTCACTGATTTGGGCGGAGAAGCGATCGAAGAAGCGGCCATTATTTCAGCTGTTGAGACCACGGAACAAAAAGCGCTCGAAAATCAAATGGCGCAAAGCCAGAAGATGCAAGCGGTTGGGCAGCTGGCTGGCGGAATTGCGCATGACTTCAACAATGTGTTGACCGCAATAATCATGTCGTCAGACTTGCTGTTGAGCAACCATCGCGCTGCTGACCCTTCATTCCCAGACATCATGAATATCAAGCAGAATGCCAATCGCGCTGCCTCGCTGGTGCGCCAATTGTTGGCATTCTCTCGCCGACAGACGCTAAGACCTGAAGTTCTTGATCTGACAGATGTTCTCGCAGATTTGCGTATGCTTCTCGCGCGCTTGGTCGGTAAAGATATCAAACTTAAGATAGAACACGGCCGAGACCTGTGGCCTGTGACGGCCGACCTCGGTCAGTTTGAGCAAGTCGCGGTCAATCTTGCGGTTAATGCGCGTGATGCGATGCCAGAAGGCGGCGAGATCACCATTCGTACGCGCAATGTCCCAGCGGAAGAAATTTCTGCCCTGCATTATCGCGATCTGCCAGAAGCCGATTATGTATTGTTCGAAGTCGAAGATAATGGCTCGGGTATACCTTCTGATATCGTCGAAAAAATCTTCGAACCTTTCTTTACCACCAAGGAAGTGGGGAAGGGCACGGGCCTCGGCCTATCGATGGTATATGGCATTATCAAGCAGACGGGCGGTTTCATTTATTGCGATTCCGAGCTTGAAAAAGGGACAACTTTTAAGATTTTCCTCCCGCGCCTGATTGTAGAAAAAGGCTCCGAGGACTCCACTGTGTCCGTTAAGAAAAAAGACGCCGAAAAAGCGACTGACCTTTCAGGATCAGCAACCGTCCTGCTGGTCGAGGATGAGGACGCAGTACGTATGGGTGGCGTGCGGGCACTGCAATCCCGCGGCTATACAGTTCATGAAGCTGCCTCCGGCGTGGAAGCATTGGAAGTGCTGGAGGAATTAGACGGTAAAGTGGATATCATCGTCTCAGACGTCGTGATGCCGGAAATGGACGGCCCCACTTTGTTACGCGAATTGCGTAAAACCTATCCGGATATAAAATTTGTCTTTGTTTCCGGCTATGCAGAAGATGCCTTCGCCCGCAATCTGCCCGAAGATGCAAAATTTGGTTTCCTTCCAAAACCGTTCTCTCTCAAACAGTTAGCTACTACTGTTAAAGAAATGCTTGAAAAAGATGACTGAGGACGACCCCAATATTGCCGGGTTGCGGTGGCGTTATGGCTGCGCAAAGAGTCAAAGCACCCTGCTGAGCAGGTCCAAGCCGCAGTAAAAAGCAAGTCGCAAATTGCTCGTAACGGATTGGTCTAAGGCGTGTTAAGCTCCGGGATGAATTTTCCATTCCATAAATCGAAAAGATTTATCGCATAATTGCCCCTGTATCATTTAAATGTCCGCGGCGTTACAGGGGCAATGGCTGTGTGGCTGCGCTAGCAGCCATGTTCCAAATGTTCCGAAACGCGAATTAATTCAGCATTTCTTTCACGCCCAAATTGCGCAAATCTTTGCCAGTAGGATTCTGGAAGGGCTGTAGATCAAATTCCGGCATCACTGCATATATATGATCAAAGATATCGGATTGGATATTTTCGTAATTAGCCCAGACGGTAGTATTGGTGAAGCAATAGACTTCTAGCGGCAAACCTTGTGGAGTGGGATCAAGTTGACGAACCAATAATGTCATTCCACCGTGAATATATGGATGGGCGCGCAGATAAGATTCAATATAGGCTCGAAATGTTCCTATATTGGTAAAGCGCCGTGTGTTGATCGGGTTGCGAGCGCGCTCGCCCAGTTTCTGGTTCCATTCAGAAATTTCTTTTTCTTTGCGCGTCAGATAATCTTTAAGGTGATCAATTGTTGCAAGCTGCTGGCGCTCCTTCTCAGTTATAAAGCGAATCGTTGATTGATCGAGGTAAATTGATCGCTTGATCCGTCTTCCGCCAGCCTGCTGCATACCTCGGTAGTTTTTCATTGGTTCGGTAATGAGTTTGCGAATTGGTAAAGTCGTGATGGTTTTATCGAAATTCTGAACTTTAACGGTGTAGAGGGCAATTTCGATCACATCACCATTTGCATCAAGGTTCTTCATTTCGATCCAATCGCCAACGCGCACCATATTAGAAGATGCGATTTGCATACTGGCTACCAGCGATAAAAGCGTGTCTTGAAATACAAGAATCAAAACCGCTGCCATCGCACCGACGCCCGACAGCAAAATGAGCGGGGATCGATCAAGCAATGTCGCTATGATCAAAACCGCTGCAATGAGATAAACAACCAGTTTGGCGACTTGAATATAGCCTTTGAGTGGCCTGTCTTTTGCCTCTTCCTTGCGTCCATAAAGCGTATCAACGACGCTCAAGAGCGAATTCAGCGCCATCGCCACTGTCAGAATGATAAATGCAATTGCCACATTGCGGACAGCAATAACTGCCGCTGTTGGAAGGCTTGGCACTGCCACAATACCTGATGCGATGATCAGGGCAGGGACAATATTTGTAAGATGGCGGATAACCCCGTGCCGCTTGAGTTCTTCATCTTGACCAAAAGTTGTCCGCTTAACAATCCTATGTAGTACCTTAAGGAAGATGAACTTGAGGAAAAAATTAGCGACTGAAGCAGTCAGAAAGAGTGCTGCTAACGCTATGATTGTGTGGGCCCAGGGATAGTTGGTGAGAAATTCCGACAAAGCATTTACCCGATTTCGCAATACGCTCAAAGGCGTGCCACCGATCAATATTTGGTAAGGTGAGCCCAGAACGAAATCAAGACGGGATTTTTGATCGAAAGCAAAACCCCGGCGTGATAGCCAGGGTTGCATTGGTCGGAGGGTAAGCTTACTAGTTGGCAGGTGCCGTTTCAGGCGATGCGGGATCAGCAGGCGTTGCCGGATCCGTAGCGGGATCAGTAGGGGTTGTGGCAGGGTCAGCAGGGGCTGCCGGGGCGGCAGGAGCCGGAGCTGTAGCATCTGGATTATCTGCATTCGACCGCGATGCTGCGGCAGGATCAGCTACTCCGTCAACGAACAGGGACGCACGATCAAAAGCGGGTGCCTCCTCAAGCTGTTCTTTGGACGCCTTTATAAATAGCCACTTTTTACCATCGCTGCGTTCAGCAAGCTGAAGCTGATCAGGGCTTACGGCGACGTCTTTTTCGCCGATCCCGAGAAATCCACCTACTCCAATGACAGCGGCTTCAATTTCGCCCTCTGCGCTCACAATCAAATCATTGAGCTTGCCCACGGACTGGGCGTCATTCGCCTCACTTTCATAGACACTTTGGCCGATAAAGCTCGAAACAAGAATCTGCCCGTCTTTAGCTTCCAGAAACCCGATAGTGTCCGTTTCTCCCGTGCGTGGATTGCCAAACATATCTTTTGAGGAAACTGGCATTTCAGAAGCGGCAGGCGCACCATCCATTGGGGCCGGGGCAGTGTCTTGTGCAAAAGCTGACCCGCTGATGAGAAGCGCGCATGTTGTCGTCAGAAGTGTGGTTCTAAGCATACCCTATCTCCTTTTCATCCGTTTTCACTGAAGAAACGAAGCTGAACCGGTTTCTGTTCCGATATTTTTTGCAAAATCCGGTTTCCAGTTCAGGAGGTAGCAATTATTCAAGAACGTTAGTTCGTAATAAAGTTGAATCATCAACTTAGTAGTGAGCAACTTTGCGACAACAAAGTAACTACACTGAAGCTTAGGCTACGAAGTATTGCAATCAGTTTGATAAGGCACACGCAAATAACTTGGAAAATTTGCGAGAATAAAAATGCGCGGATCGAATAATCCGCGCATTATATTATTTCTTAGCTACAACCACTTGTTGCGCCGCAAGTGTCACATTTCAGACAGGTGCCATTACGAACCATCGTAAAATTCTGGCATTCTGTGCAGCTATCGCCTGTATAACCCTGCATCATCGACTTCATACGACGGTCGTTTTCTAATTTCCTAGCAGAATTAGCGCTTTCGGTACGGGCAGACGCCGCTTCTGCCGCCGCCTTGTCAGAAAACAGCTCCGTCGCCGAAGGTTTTTCTGGCTGGGCTACGGGAATTGGCTGTTCATCAACGTCACGCTTGAAAGCTGTTGCTCCGTCAGTCATCAAACCAACTGTGGTTGGGCGAGACGATGATTTCAAAGTCGTTACATTAGAAGCTTGCGGTTTGGCCGCGGCCATACCTTTCGCTTCGCCCGATGGTGTGTCCTTAGGCACCAGCGAAGGCTTATATCCGCGGGTCCAGCCGGTCGACACCAGATTGGTTTTACCCTCCTGAATGCCTTTGCCAAGTGCCGTATTGGAGAAGTCGCTTGTGTCGACATGGCCAAGATCATTGCGCCCCAGATAGGAGACGGCGAGTTCACGGAAGACATAATCAATGATCGAAGTCGCGGATTTAATCGCGTCATTGCCCTGAACGATACCGGCTGGCTCGAATTTCACGAATGTGAAAGCTTCGACATATTCTTCCAGCGGCACACCATATTGCAGCCCGAGCGAAACAGCGATGGCGAAATTGTTCATCATTGCACGGAAAGCAGCGCCTTCCTTATGCATATCGATGAAGATTTCACCCAAACGGCCATCGCCAAACTCACCGGTGCGCAGATAGACCTTGTGCCCGCCCACAACCGCTTTTTGAGTGTAGCCCTGACGACGATTTGGAAGTCTTTCCCGTTCATGGACAAACTTTTCGACCACTTTTTCAACGATACGCTCTGTCACCTGAACAGCCCGTGCCGCAGCCGGCGCTTCAATCAGTGCTTCGACCGCATCATCTTCATCCTCATCATCCGCGATAAGCGATGCGTTAAGCGGCTGGGAAAGTTTGGAGCCATCACGATAAAGTGCATTAGCTTTCAAAGCCAGCTTCCAGGACAGCATATATGCGTTCTTACAGTCCTCAACCGTTGCTTCATTGGGCATATTGATCGTTTTAGAGATCGCACCCGAAATGAATGGCTGAGCCGCAGCCATCATGCGAATGTGGCTTTCAACAGAAAGATAACGCTTACCGATCTTACCGCATGGATTGGCGCAATCGAACACAGCGTAATGCTCTTCCTTAAGGAAAGGCGCACCTTCCAATGTCATAGCACCGCAAACATGAATATTGGCTGCATCAATATCCTGACGCGAAAATCCGAGCGCTGGCAGCATTTCAAACGAAAAATCGTTGAGTTGCTCATCCGTGAGCTTCAGAACTTCTTTGCAGAAATCTTCGCCCAGCGTCCATTTATTGAAGGCGAACTTGATATCAAAAGCACTCTTGAGAGCAGCATTCAGCGCTTCAATTTTCTCATCGGTAAAGCCCTTAGCCTTCAAAGAAGCAGGATTGACACCCGGAGCCTGATTGAGGTTGCCGTGACCAACCGCATAGGCCTCAATTTCAGCAATCTGGCTTTCCGAATAGCCCAATGTGCGCAAGGCTTCCGGTACGGCACGATTAATGATCTTAAAATACCCACCACCGGCAAGTTTTTTAAACTTCACCAGCGCAAAGTCAGGCTCAATACCCGTGGTGTCGCAATCCATGACCAGACCAATAGTCCCGGTTGGTGCAATGACCGTCGCCTGAGCATTGCGATAGCCATGTTTTTCACCCAATTCGAGCGCCTTATCCCAAGCGGCGCGGGCATGGGTGATCAGCGCCTGTTCGGGGCAATTTTCGGCAATCAATGCAACCGGATTGACAGCCAAGCCTTCATAGCCCTGATTTTCGCCATAGGCCGCACGGCGATGGTTGCGGATAACCCGCAGCATATTGGCTGCATTAGGTTCGTAACTTGGGAAAGCTCCAAGTTCCTTCGCCATTTCCGCCGATGTAGCATAGGCTATACCGGTCATGATTGCAGTTAATGCACCGCAAATGGCGCGGCCTTCATCGGAATCATAGGGAATGCCGGAAGTCATCAACAGGCCGCCAATATTGGCATAACCCAATCCGAGCGTACGATATTCGTAAGATAGGCGAGCAATTTCCTTGGATGGGAACTGTGCCATCATTACAGAAATCTCAAGCACGATCGTCCACAGGCGCGCCGTGTGTTCAAAAGCCTCAATATCAAACGTACCATCTTGATTGCGATAGGTCAGCAGGTTGATCGAAGCAAGATTACAAGCCGTGTCATCAAGGAACATATATTCCGAGCACGGATTTGATGCGCGGATCGGACCTTCAGCAGGGCAGGTGTGCCAATCATTCATCGTGGTGTTGAAATGTAGACCCGGATCAGCCGAGGCCCAAGCCGCATAACCGATCTTATCCCATAAATCGCGAGCCTTGAGCGTCTTCATTACGCGACCATCGCGACGTGCCGTCAAGTTCCAGTCGCCATCATTTTCCACTGCGCGCAGAAACTCATCTTTCAGAGAAACAGAATTGTTTGAATTCTGACCTGAAACCGTCAGATAGGCTTCCGAATCCCAGTCTGTATCATAGGTCTGGAACTCAATATCCGTGTAACCTTGGCGTGCGAACTGAATGACACGTTGCACATAGTTTTCCGGAACTTGGTTCTTTTTGGCTGCTTTGATCTCGCGTTTGAGCGCAGGGTTTTTGAGCGGATCGAAGCAATCATCATTATGACCTTCGCAATTAACGCAGGCTTTCATAATGGCGACGAGATGTTGCTTAACGATTTTGGAGCCGGTGACGAGGGCGGCAACTTTCTGCTCCTCTTTCACCTTCCATTCGATATATTCTTCAATATCGGGGTGATCGACATCAACAACCACCATCTTCGCAGCACGACGGGTCGTGCCGCCTGATTTGATCGCACCAGCAGCACGGTCACCAATTTTGAGGAAGCTCATCAGGCCCGATGACTTGCCACCGCCCGAAAGCTTTTCACCCGCGCCACGCAAATGCGAGAAGTTAGACCCGGTACCCGAACCATATTTAAACAGGCGCGCTTCACGCACCCAGAGATCCATGATACCGCCTTCATTGACGAGATCATCCTGAACAGACTGGATAAAGCAGGCGTGGGGCTGTGGATGTTCATAAGCCGATTTTGACTTGTTAAGCTTGCCGGTCTGCCAATCAACATAATAATGCCCTTGGCCCGGACCATCGATACCATAGGCCCAGTGGAGACCCGTATTAAACCATTGAGGGCTGTTTGGCGCTACGCGCTGCGTCGCCAGCATATAGGCAAGCTCGTCACGGAAGGCTTTCGCGTCTTCTTCCGAATCGAAATATCCACCTTTCCAGCCCCAATAGGTCCAAGTACCGGCCAGGCGATCGAAAACCTGACACGCATCCATTTCCGAGCCAAAACGCTCATCTTCCGGAAGTTCGGCCAATGCAGCTTCATCCGGAACTGAACGCCACAGCCAGGACGGAACATTGTTCTCTTCGACCTTTTTCACGCGAGCGGGAACACCCGCCTTGCGGAAATATTTCTGCGCCAGAATGTCTGCAGCCACCTGACTGAACTGCGCAGGAACATTAATGTTCTCAAGGCGGAACACGATCGAACCGTCTGGATTCTTGATCTCACTGATCGTCTTACGGAATTCAATATCCGCATAGGCCGACTGGTTCTCTTTGGTAAAACGGCGCTCGATCTTCATCTGTCCCATCCAAACAATCTAGATATAGTAGTCCCGCCAACAGCTTCTTGCCCAAAAGCTCGCTTCCTGTTGGATTGATCTCTAATCACCTAACCGATAAGGCCGGTGATGGTTTCGAAGAGCCCAGCCCTCCTGAAAAATTCCGGTCATTTTGGCTTCCTGGATGCCGACATGACTGCACGCAACGCCATCGCTAATCAATAAATGCTTAGCGATGCTTTGCTCTATATAGTACCCTACCACGACAAAAGCCACTAAATCTAGTATAAAATCGACAATTACCCGCGGATTATTTTTTAAAAAATAGACGTAAACCCAATTTTGAAAATAAAAATTTATCGGCGGTGCTGCAAGTGTGAACACAGCGCCCGCTCAAAAATAACTCCAACTAAGTGAGGAAAGACCGAAGGATAAAACGCTCAGCCCACGCTACTTACGCAACGATAATCATATAAAAAGCGACTCGCTCATTAGGGTCAAGCCTTGCTTCTTAATAAACAGCCTACCCCTATATATTGTGGGGACGAGTAGGGTGAAATGTGGATAACGGGGAGAACGCAGACAATTATAATGACATTGAATACAAACTCGGTCTTCGGATTTATTCGGTCCAAAAACCGAGCGCCATATGAGCATATTTCCCGGGAACAATCATTCAGTCGCGAAGAATGAATGCTGGGCGCTGAATTGTCGAAGAATCTCTTTCAACCCTTCTTCATCGACGCGCTCCGCTGCCTCGATAGGGCTTATCCATAAGCAATTTCGCTGATCACGCTCTGGCCAGCTTTCCGCTTGCTCCAGAAACCGCAACAGAAATACCGAAACGGTAAATTTATTAAGTCGTTCTGGTGGCAGATCATTTTTGCAATAATCAAATTGTCCGATCGGGTGGGGGAACAATTCACCATGAATGCCAGCTTCTTCATATGCTTCGCACGCCGCGGTTTCTGCTAGGGTGCGACCCACTTGCGGCCAGCCTTTAGGTATGACCCAGCGGCCAGTTCCCCTGCTGGTAATCAGCAGGATCTGCAACTTGTCCTTTTTAAAGCGATAGACTAGGGCCGCAACCTGCTGCAAACGGCCAGAAGGCGTAAGGATACGCTTTTCCTTCGCAACAAATTTTTGAGCCGCTGTTTTCAATCTAAAAGCCTTAAATTTTCAACTAAGCTATGCGATTCGAAAAAAGCACAACAGTTCTCCGTTACTGCCCTCCAGAACAGCAACGGACGAATCAAACATCGCCACATCTTATCTGATGAGCAAACATCCGCTGCTAATCTTAGTCAGTGATTGTGACGATGATATTACCAGATTTGCAGTTCAAATCTTTTGATTTAGCCCCGCTTACCTTGCGCGATCGGCTCTTGGTAAGTGAAGCCCATATCCCATGGAAAATATATCCAAGTATCCTGCGAAACTTCGGTAATAAATGTGTCGATAAGCGGGCGTCCTTGCGGCTTTGCATATACAGTCGCAAAATGCGCTTTAGGCATCATTTCACGTACGATTGCCGCCGTTTTACCGGTATCTGTCAGATCATCGACAACAATAACCCCATCGCCCTGATTCTCAAGCAAGCCACTACCAATGCCTTTTAAAACCTGCATGTCACCTTGAGTGTCATAATCGTGATAAGATGCAATGCAGACCGTCTCGATCAAACGAATGCCGAGTTCCCGGCATATAATCGCGGCTGGAACCAATCCGCCCCGCGTGATGGCGACAATTGCTCTCCATTCGCGGTCCATATCAGCAATGCGCCAGGCGAGGGCGCGTGCATCACGGTGAAACTGGTCCCAAGAGACGGGAAAGGCTTTATCGGGCAACGACATCGAAACGCTCCGTGGATGATCCGGTCACTCAACCAGATCGATACTACTAAAATGCGCGTTGGCGGATGCCAGGCGCGCTGACCTGTCAAAATCTGCGATCACCCTACTATACTTCCGGATTAACACAGATTGATCAAAGACACTCCGCCCGGCACGGTCAGCGCCGGGTAATGCTGATAACCGCAAAAAAGCCTTTCTTGCAAGAGCTGCCTCAAATCTGCGGTCACTCGCATTCATTTTTACGCAGAGCTGAATTAGCGAGAGAATAGAGTTAGCACCGGCAGATTGTTAAGCATGGATCGGGTAACCCCACCAAAAACCAGTTCCCGGATGCGGGAATGACTATAAGCACCTAGCACCAATAGGTCCGCTCTTTCAGCAATAACATAGTCCCGCAGCACATCTTGCGCATAGCGAGAATTGGACGGGATATGTGAAAGGTTCACATTGATTCCGTGACGGGTAAGCGCACGAACAATTCCACTTCCAGCTAGCGGTTCGCCTTCATCTCGCACCGGAGCATCGACCCAAATAAGCTCGACATGCGACGCTGCTTTCAATAGGGGAAGCGCATCAAATGCCGCTCGTGCGGCTTCGCGTTTGCCGTTATATGCCACCACCACGCGATCGATGCCTTCACACGGCGTTATAGGGGCATAGGGCACCAACAGAACCGGGCAACTTGCATTAAACACTATTGGATCCGCAGATTCATGGCTCATCGTGGGATCGTTAGGGTCTGGCTGCGCCGCAACAAGCAATTCAGCCCCATAGCATGAAGTAAGTACAGCCTCGGCAGCAGTTCCCGATTCCGACCGTGCAATTTTATATTCATGGGGAAGGCCCAGCCGATCCATTTCTGTCTGAAAAGCTGCTTTTAATTTTGACGACAGCTCATTGTGCTGTTTGTCATGCAACTCGAACATGCCCGGATCGATAAATCCATTCGGATCGGCATAAACAATGGGCGATGGTATCGAATAAAGGCCAATAACATGAATATCTGGCAACTTACCCATCACCGCTCGAATAGCAGTGACCACACGCGCTAGCTCGTTTTCACTTCGGGAGTATGCAACTAACGTCTTATAAGACATATTTAACCTCCTTCAGGCTGCTTTTAGTTTATCATAATATGAGCCTGACCTAACAATGGTAATTCTTTGGGATTCATGCAGCACCTTGCTTTTCAAGCTGTGTGATCATCTCCTTGATAGCCTGTACCGCTGCATCTATTGCATTTTCATCTGCTCCCCGAACCACCAATTCAGTGCTAAACTGACCATTTTCGAATTTCGGATAAGATCCAATGACCGTGTTCGAATGTTGGTTTTGAATGTCAGTCAACGGGGCACCGATAACGCCTTCTCCAAACGCACAATGAACGGTTTTGGACATTAGCTTGCGACCCATGCGAAGACGGGGCAACACATTGTGAATCATAGCCTGAAAAACAGACGGCACCCCGGCCATCACAAATACATTCCCTATCTGAAAGCCAGGAGCAGCGGAAACTGGGTTATCAATATGTTGCGCTCCCCTGGGCATTCTCGCCATTCGCTGGCGGGAAGGTGTGAATTCCAGTCCACGTGTGGCGTAATTTTCTGCTAGCAGCTTCATCGCTTTTTCATCGTAAATACAGTCGAGCCCAAACGCTTTTGAAACTGCATCCGCAGTGATGTCATCATGAGTTGGCCCGATGCCTCCCGATGTAAACACGTAATCAAAACGATGCCGCAGCGCGTTTAATGCCTCCACTATCGCTGATTCATCGTCAGCAACAATCCTCACTTCTTTCAGATCAATACCCGCTGCCGTCAGTACATCAGCTAAATGGCCGATATTTTTATCTTTGGTCCGCCCGAAAAGGAGTTCATCTCCAATAGCGAGCATTGCAGCAGTCACAGTCTGCTGTTCAACAGTGGTCATCCGCAACTCCATTTTTGTTTCAGATTAATCTCTGGGCGGAGACCCCCGCAACTAAATTAAGCATAGTTCCAACACGAACTTATAATTCGCTTCACTGTCATGTCGTTCAGGCCAGAAGAGCTTGAAACCAACCAAGCTAGTTGTGTAAATGCGTGAAGTGGCTTGAAATTATGTCGCAAATCATGACATACACAATTCGAGCTGCGGACGTGGAGAAACTGGTAAACTCAGCAGACTTAAAATCTGCCGCCACTACAATGGCTTACGGGTTCGACCCCCGTCGTCCGCACCAATTTCAAACTAAAAATGGCGCGATCATAAAAATCTTGCCTTGTCTGCAACGTTAGTCGCATGTAGCCATTCAGCAAAAGCTGAATGATTGGAATAGATAATGGCCACCTTCCTTGAAGCCGTGAAAAAAGCTCATGGTGATATGCATGAGCTGTTTCCAGAGACGCCCTTGCAGCACAATGAATATCTCTCTCGCAAATATGGCGCTGAGATCTGGCTTAAGCGGGAAGATTTGACGCCAGTTCGCTCCTATAAGATCCGCGGCGCACTCAATTTCATTTCTCATGCGGTCAAAACCCTCGATAAAAACGCGGTTTTTGTCTGTGCATCTGCCGGTAATCATGCGCAAGGATTCGCATTTACTTGTAGGCATTTCGCCCGCAAGGGTGTAATTTTTATGCCAGTCACCACCCCCCAGCAAAAAATCGATAAAACACGGGCTTTCGGTGGCGAGTTTGTCGACATTCGGCTGGTGGGCGATATTTTTGATGTTTGCTATGCTGCCGCGCAAGAATATGCTGCAAACAATAATGGCATAATGGTGCCGCCTTTTGACCATCCAAAGATTATGGAAGGCCAAGCCACTGTTGCCTTAGAAATTGTCGAGCAATTGCCCGGAGATAAACAAGCTGATTTGATCTTTTTGCCAGTGGGTGGGGGCGGGCTGTCGGGCGGCGTCACCCATTACCTCAGTGTGCTTGGCTGGACCTGTCAATTTCGGTTCATAGAGCCGCAAGGAGCTGCAAGCCTCAAATTGAGTCTGGAAGCAGGAAAAAGAATTAAACTTCCAACCGTTGATAATTTTGTCGATGGCGCCGCGGTTGCAGAAATTGGCAAGGAAAACTTCAAGTTTCTAAAAAATTTCAATGCTGAAAATGTAATTGCGGTCCCCGAAAACCGTTTATGTTCGACAATGGTCGAGATGCTCAACATTGAAGGCGTTGTGCTTGAACCTGCGGGCGCGCTTGGCATTGATGCGCTGAAAGACTTCAAAAAAAGCGAGCTAAAAGGCAAAACTATTGTCATTGTTGTTTCAGGCGGCAACTTCGATTTCGAACGTCTCCCCGATGTTCGAGAGCGTGCACTACGCTACGAAGGACTAAAGAAATATTTCATTTTCCGCTTCCCGCAACGCCCCGGTGCATTGCGTTCTTTTCTTGATTTACTAGGGCCCGACGATGATGTTGCCCGGTTTGAATATCTTAAAAAATCAGCGCGAAATTTTGGTTCGGTGCTAATTGGTATCGAAACCAAGGAACCATCAAGGTTTAAAATCCTCGAAAAGAAATTCACCGAAGCCGGCTGGGCCTTTCAGGATATCACGGATAACCAAGTTTTGGCGGATTTCATCATTTAACAGCAGGATTCTTGCGAAAATATTTGCTTTTTCATCGAGAAAAGGCCATATGCCCGTCAGGCGCATGGGCTGAATATGTTCAGCTTTCCCGGACTAGGACTTGTTGCGTCTCGTCTTTTGCTTTCGAAATGGTTCGCTTGCAAAAGAACCTCAACCATTGTTGGGGCACGGCTGCGCAAGTCGCTGGGATTTTCATCCGGCGTCCCGTCGTATCATCAAAAAATTTTATTGGGCAAGTTGCGCTTGTTCCGAGTTTTAAAGCGGATTACCCATCAATGGATCCGTTGAAAGAGATTGAATTGACCGAAGAAATAACTGGCGGCTTTGCCGCACTCGGCGTGACTGGAATATTGCTTAAAGGCGTAGAGGCAGCGGGTCTAACCGAACCAAAGCCAATCCAGGCTCAGGCTATTCCGCATCAATTGCAGGGTAGGGATATTCTGGGTATTGCGCAAACTGGTTCTGGCAAGACGGCGGCCTTCAGCCTTCCCATCTTGCAGCAAATCATCGCTCTGGGAGATAAGCGAAAGGGCAAAACAGCTCGCGCTTTGATCCTTGCACCCACCCGTGAACTTGCGGTCCAGATCGAAGAAACCATCCGCTCCGTTGCTAAAAATGCACATATATCAACGGCACTTGTTCTGGGCGGCGTTTCACGCTTAAGCCAGATCAAACGTATGCAGCCGGGCGTCGACATATTGATCGCCACGCCGGGACGCTTGACCGATCTTGTGCGTGAGAATTCTATTGATCTGTCGGAAACGCGTTGGTTGGTTCTTGATGAGGCTGATCGCATGCTTGATATGGGCTTCATCAATGATGTGAAGCGCATTGCTAAAGGCACGCATAAAGACCGTCAGACGGCGCTGTTCTCGGCAACTATGCCGAAAGAAATCGCAAAACTCGCTCAGGCGCTCCTGCGCGATCCTGTGCGCGTCGAAGTCGCACCACAGGGAACAACTGCCGCTGAAATCACGCAGGTGGTCCATCCGGTACCAACGCGGGAAAAACGTCGTCTGCTTTCCGCGATGCTGACAAATCCAGATATGAAATCGGTTATCGTTTTCACCCGCACCAAACATGGTGCGGATGCGGTGGTGCGGCATCTTGAGCGAGATGGGTACGATGTGGCTGCAATCCACGGAAATAAGTCCCAAAATGCTCGACAGCGCGCATTGACAGGTTTTCGTTCCGGCGCTTTGCGCATTCTGGTTGCCACGGATATTGCCGCTCGCGGCATCGACGTTCCAGGTATCAGTCACGTTGTAAATTACGATTTGCCTGACGAGCCTGAAACCTATGTTCACCGTATCGGGCGTACCGGACGCAACGGTGCCAGCGGTGCATCGATAACACTTTACGATCCGGCGACAGAAGAATCCAAATTGCGGGCTGTTGAACGCGTTACTCGCACCAAGCTCGCGATTACAGATGCTCCGGTAAAGCCAGCTCCTGCACCGGCACCTATCGCTAATTCCGGGGCGGACGGGCGGCCACAGCGCAATCGTAAACCCGCTTCCCAAAAGCCGGCACAGAAAAACCGTCGTCCTGAGCAAAAAGCAAGCGAACATCGACAAGCAGTTGCTCCCAAGGCCACGACGAATGGCGATATGCTTACGCAAACAAAACGTCCATTTCGGCGTAAACGCCGCAATTCTTCCGGTGCCCCAAAGGCTGCATGACAGGATATGAAGTGAGTTTTCTTCGAAACCGCTCCGAAAGGGGCGGTTTTTTCATAGGCGCAAAGAATTAAGGCGTGAAATTACAAGTGGTGACTAAAATTGGGCGGCTACTTGCTTGAAGAATGAACAGCTTACCCATAATTTCCTTTCAATTGAAAGGATACAGGCCATGCATAACACTGTCCTCGACGCTATCGGCAACACGCCGCTGATCCGTTTAAAGAAAGCTTCTGAGCTCACGGGGTGTGAGATTTATGGTAAGGCCGAATTTTTGAACCCTGGCCAGTCTGTTAAAGATCGCGCAGCACTTTATATCATTCGCGATGCGGAAAAACGCGGATTGCTCAAGCCGGGCGGTGTGATCGTAGAAGGAACCGCAGGCAATACTGGAATTGGCCTCACTATGGTTGCGAAGGCTCTGGGTTATCGAACCGTGATTGTTATTCCCGAAACCCAAAGCCAAGAAAAGAAAGACGCACTGCGCTTGCTGGGCGCAGAGCTGATTGAAGTGCCAGCGGCACCCTATCGAAACCCGAATAATTATGTGCGTCTATCCGGCCGTCTTGCTGAACAATTGGCAAAAACCGAACCCAATGGCGCTATTTGGGCAAATCAATTTGATAATATTGCCAACAGAATCGCCCATATTGAAACCACTGCTCAAGAAATTTGGCAACAAACTGACGGCAAAATCGATGGCTTTGTTGCTGCTGTTGGATCGGGCGGGACCCTTGCCGGCACGGCTTTTGGTCTCAAAGCGAAAAATAATGACATTAAGATTGCGCTTGCCGATCCACTCGGCGCGGCTCTCCATTCTTTTTATACAACCGGAGAACTCAAGTCTGAAGGTGATTCCATTACCGAGGGCATAGGGCAGGGGCGTATCACTGCTAATCTTGAAGGTTTCAAACCCGATTTTTCCTATCAGATCACCGATGCCACAGCGCTCGAAATCTTATTCGATCTTGTGCAGGAGGAGGGGCTTTGCCTTGGAGGTTCTACCGGCATCAATATTGGCGGTGCCATTCGTCTTGCCAAAGAACTTGGTCCGGGCCACACAATCGTGACCGTTTTGTGTGATTATGGTAATCGGTATCAATCCAAACTCTTCAATCCGAATTTCTTGCGCTCAAAAAACCTTCCCGAACCAAGCTGGCTCACCACAAAAGCCCAATTCAATATACCTTACGAGGACTAGCCATGGCCTATGAGACTGAAGCTCTTTTCCGTGAAGATCCTTATTTATCGACCGCGGAAAGCTCGGTGCTGGCAATCAATGTGGATGGCGGCATAATCCTCGATCGTACGATTTTCTATGCAACTTCTGGTGGGCAGCCTGGTGACACAGGCTATTTTGAGCGTGCCGACGGATCGCGTATGGAAATTATCGCGACCCAAACGGGCGAGACTAAAAACGAAATCGTTCACATGCCCGCAGACGGACAACCAACACTTCAAATCGGGGAAAAACTCACACTCCACCTTAATTGGCAGCGCCGATATAAGTTAATGCGCATGCATACCGCCTGCCATTTACTATCAGTCGTTTGTCCGTTTCCCATTACAGGTGCCGCAGTAGGCGAAGAGGAAAGCCGGGTGGACTTTGATCTACCAGACCCTAGTTACACCAAGGAACTTGTCACAGAAAAGCTGATGGAGCTTGTTAACGCAAACGAAGCAATAAGTTATCATTGGATCACCGATAATGATTTGCTTTCAAACCCCGATCTCATAAAATCCAAGAACGTTCGTCCTCCGATCGGAACCGGTCGCATTCGGATGGTAGCTATAGGAGAAAATGGCTCCATAGACTCGCAACCTTGCGGTGGAACCCATGTTTCACAAACGAATGAAGTCGGCGAAATTTATATTGGAAAGATTGAGAAAAAGGGAAAGGAAAACCGACGATTTCGTATTCGGTTTGGTACGAACCCGCAAGTCTGAACAAATCCTTGGGAGAAAACATGTCTGAAAAAAGCGCCTACGTCATTTCTCGTGAAGCACTCAAGGATCGACTCGGAGAACCGGGCCTTTCTATCATAGATGCATCTTGGTATTTGCCCGCCTCGGGCCGCAACGCACGCGAAGAATATGATGCAGCCCATATTCCCGGTGCCATATTTTTTGACCAAGACCAGATCGCAGATCCGGATTCCACATTACCACATACTTTGCCGTCACCGGAATATTTCGCACGCATGGTAGGATCAATGGGCATAACTGCCGATGAAACCGTGGTTATTTATGATGGTCCCGGCATGTTTTCCGCACCGCGTGTATGGTGGATGTTCCGAATTATGGGCGTCAAAAATGCGTTGGTGCTGGATGGCGGGTTCGATAATTGGAAAAAAGCTGGTTTTCCGACCACAGATGAAGTCACCAAAATCGCGCCATCGCTTTTCAAACCTGCATTTGATCAAAGCAAAGTGGTGCTATTTCACGAAATGGTAGAAATTGTTGAAAAACGCACCGCGCAGATTGCCGATGCGCGAGCTGCCGGCCGCTTTACCGGTCGCGATGCTGAGCCGCGTGCTGGCATGCGTTCTGGCCATATGCCGGGTGCGCGAAATGTGCCAGTAAATACGCTATCAGAAAAAGGCGAATTGAAAGATCTCGCAAGCCTTCGCAAAATTTTTGACGAGGCCGGTATTGATCTCAACAAACCTGTGGTGACGAGTTGCGGATCCGGTGTGACGGCCGCTGTTATCACATTGGCACTTGCTTCGTTAGGACATGAAGATAACCGGCTGTATGATGGCTCTTGGAGCGAATGGGGCAGTCGTCCCGACACGCCAGTCGTTTTGGGTGAAGCGGATTAATGGCTGAAAAACTCCACGCCAGAATTACCTATCTAGCCATGACCGAGCGGCCTAATATGGCCGCTCCGGCACCTGCTGGTATAAGAATGGCGATAATGCGTGCCAGCGATATGCCCTTGCATTTTTATCGCTATCTCTATGAACGTATCGGACGCCAGCATCATTGGATGCTTCGGCGATTGCAGACGAATGAGGAATTGGCGGCGATCATCCATTCCGACAAGACTGAAATACACATTTTATACGTCAATGGATGCCCAGCGGGTTTTGTTGAAATCGATATTTCAAAGCTGCCCGAACGCGCGGAAATCGTTTATTTTGGCCTGATAAGCGAATATCAGGGCAGGGGGTTGGGAAGGTTTTTTCTGAGTGAAGCTGTAGCAAATGCTTGGGCGCACGGGCCTGAAAAGGTGACAATCAGCACCAACAGCCTTGATAGCCCTTACGCCTTACAACTCTATCAGAAAATCGGTTTTACTCCAATCGGCTGGTCAGAAGAAGAAGTTGAACCCTGGCACTGACGCATCAATAGTGAGCTGAACTGCGCCCATCATTGATTGATACTATCGTCGTATCGGGCACGTCATCCCACTCTTTATCAGAAACAACACAATTACGGCCCCGTTGCTTTGCCATATAGAGATGCCGATCAGCCCGGCTAAGGACCTGAGAGTTCGTCTCGTGTTTAGCCGCAACAGCCACACCCACGCTAATGGTTAGCGGATAGATTTTATTATCAGTGGCATAGAAAGGCGTATTCTCAACTTCAGCGCGTATTCGCTCAGCGACATGGTTCCCCACCTCCAAGCTAGCACTGGGTAAAAAGACACAAAATTCTTCACCGCCGATGCGCCCAACAAGATCGCCTTTGCGTGTTACATTCTGAAGCGCAAACGCAATGAGTTTCAATGCACGGTCACCTGTACCATGCCCATAAGTGTCGTTAATGCTTTTAAAATGATCGGCATCGACGACTAATACCATGCCGGTATTAATGCGAGACCGGCTCACCTTCATCGCTTCAAAAAGCGCTTCACGATTAAGCAAACCCGTCATGTGATCCATTCGAGACCGCGCTTGTAGCTCAGAATGCGCCGTCTCAAGATCTTCATATGCTTCTTTTAGCTTATTATGCTGAATAAAAATATAGGTGAGGGGAGGAAACATCATCAAAAAAGGCAGGGTTATATCCACGCCCAGACCGAACCCTAAACCGAGCTTTTCGCTTAATTTCCCAACTTCGCTACCAAATCCCCCAGGCTAATAGAAGTGAAATAGCCGTCAATACGGCCGTCACTAATGACGCCTTTACAAATGCCGCTTTCATATGCCGCCCCCAAGCAAGACACGGATCACGATAAGACGACCTTCTTGAAAAAATGAATTTCGTCAAATTAACTTCGGTGAAGTTATGCCAGCTATAATAGCAACCTGTTATTAAATGCAACTAAAAGTAGCCGTCACTGTTTATGCTACTTAAAAAATACAAAGATCGCAATCAACAAAATGAGAGCACCGAAAACGGTCTCATTATATTGCCGTCGACCCTCGGTTTTCGGTTAAAAAACGGCAAGATATTTTAAAAGTGAAACAATACCCAAAATGATGACGATCACCTGAGCTATTTGCTTCACACGTCCGTCGAGCGGCAACATGTTGATTAGATATAATATAAGGAAAACAACGAGAACCGTTACGAGCAGACTAATTAAAACAGACATAAGCGGATAGACCCTTTCCCGAACAGATCAGTTCGCAAAACTCGTTTAATACGATATGCTAAATAACGTTCTTAATAGAACTTCGTTCCACTTGGTTTGCGTTAACGCCTGCCTGAATTTGATATTGGCAATCTAACGATAGACACAGTCGGAATTTTTGACATCTTAATTTAGATAACCACGCGCTATTTCGGTCCAATGAACTGAACCGCAACTAAACCAATCCAGAGTTGTGCTTTCGGGATGTCGCCCAATGAAAGCGGCCCTAGTGCCTTATAGGGCCGGGGACAAAGTGGCAGCTTAATCGTGTAGCGGGATCAAAATAACGGTTAGCGTAATTCGCAAGCAGGGAACAAGCCTAAAGCCAATAGGCGTCGCTCATATAGCCAACCCATGTATCACATAATATGGATTATGGAACCGATTGATGACTATAGTAATGTCATAGGTCGCATCAGAGCTGACACCTGCGGCAGCTAATGCGTGTCATGCATTACTAAATACGTGAACGCATTGTGGGCCAGATAGACAAGACTGCATTGCCAAACGGTTTAGCTACGATAATTCCTATCATAGCTTTCGTGCAATATAGAGATGGCCCGGCACCGGCTCGGTCTGTTCTCTTCGCACAATAATATTTTTGCAGATCACACATTCAAGCTGGTTATCAATAAGCACTCTACGGACATATTGCTCAGCGTGAGCGAAGCGCTGATAAGCACCAACGATAAAGTCCCGGCCGCCGAGTTGATCTGCCGATAATGTTTCACTTGAAAAAGCAAAATATCCGCCTGGCTTCAAATGTGCGGACACGCCCGCAAACAAACGCTCCAATTCTCCCATATACGGCAACACATCCGTCGAGATGATCAAATCCCACTGGCCCTCGTCCCAAGTTTCGAGAAACTTGACCACTTCGCCCACATAAAGAGCATCGTAATCGCCTTTTTCAAAAGCGACTTCAATCATATTTTCGGAAATGTCGACGCCGGTTTTATGGCTGGCCATATCGTCCAGCGCATCTGCAGAAAGGCCGGTTCCGCAGCCAAGATCAAGCATTCGATCTGCTTGAAATTCATTGTCAATTTCAAGCAAAGTTTCACGCACCTGCAGCGGAACATCATATCCCAACTGATCAACAAGTATGGAATCAAACATTTCTGCATGTTGATCAAAAAGAGTGCTGACATAAGCGTCCGGTGCTTTCGGTGGAACTTGGCCTCGGCCCATACTCGCTAGGCGTACCGCTGCACCGCCATGATCATCCGGATCAATTTCAAGAACTTTTCGATATGCTTCAGCCGCAGCATTAAAATCGCCAGATTTTTCTAAATCTAACGCCCTATTATATGCTTCCGCCAAAGCCTCTTGGTCGAATGTTTTCGGCGCATCTGCACTACCATTTTGTTGGGTCATATTTGCCTATCTTGTTGTGATGCCGAGATTGTCTATCTCAGATTTTTGCGCGAAAGCCTGCGTGCAATAATAGCGCAAGCTATAAGCTGGATTTGGTGAAAAAGCATCAGCGGCAGAACGATCGCCCCAATGTCTGAACCGGCAAAAATAGCGCTCGCCATGGGCGCACCACTAGCCAGACTCTTTTTCGAACCACAGAATAAGATCGTGATCCTATCGGCTTTATTAAAGCCCAGCCACTCGCTACCATACCATGTGACGACGAGAACAAAGACTAAAAGCGTGATGCTAATACATGTCATCACGGCAAGATCATTCCACGTAACCGTCTGCCAGAGCCCGGTGGTAACCGCTTGGCTAAACGCAAGATAAACCACCATCAAGATGGAGCCGCGATCAACAATAGCGAGCGGTTTATTGTTACGCCGAAGAAAACTGCCAATCCATGGCTGCAGGATCTGACCGAGCACGAAAGGCGCGAACAGTTGAAGCAAGATTGATTGAAATGCATCAAATGAAATTCCACCGCCCCCTTGAACTGTGAAGAGCAAACCGACGAAGAGCGGTGTTATGAACATGCCAAAAATATTAGATGCGGACGCCGAAACAACTGCCGCCGCGACGTTTCCGCCAGCGATTGAGGTGAAAGCAATTGAAGATTGTACCGTTGACGGCAGTACGCACAAATAAAGTATACCCGCATAAAATGCCGAATGTGAAAGACCGGGCACTGCCCATCCAGCGAGTAATCCCAACATCGGAAACAGCACAAAAGTTGCTGACAAAACCGTCAGATGCAATTTCCAATGTGTCGCTCCGCTTAGCACAGCCGCACGTGATAGACGCGCACCGTGCAAAAAGAATAAGAGCCCAACAGAAATTTTAGTAGCAATGCTAAACCAAACCGCAATCTCCCCGCGCACGGGCAAGAACGAAGCCAGCAGCATGGTAGCCACAAGCATAGTGGTGAAGCGATCTGGCAAAAGACGCATTAAATATGCCTTCTTGAAGCTGCGGCTTTGATATTATTCATAACCGTTGGGGTTTTTCGATTGCCAGTTCCACATATCTTGGCACATTTGCCGCAGATCTTTTTTGGCTTGCCAGTTTAGAAAATCGCGTGCGAAACTTGCATCTGCATAGCATTCAGCTACGTCCCCTTTTCTGCGGGGAGAAATCTCATATTCAATTTTGCGATTTGATACGTGCTCAAACGCCTCGATCACCTCAAGCACACTGTGCCCCTGCCCTGTGCCGAGATTGACTGCAAAACATTGCGGATCCTGCAATTTGTTTAGAGCCTTTAAATGACCTTGCGCGAGATCAACGACATGGATGTAATCGCGTATTCCCGTGCCATCGCGCGTCGGATAATCGTTACCCCAAACATTGAGCTGCTTCCGACGGCCAGTCGCAACCTGTGCAATGATTGGCATCAAATTATTTGGAATACCTTTGGGGTCCTCTCCGATCAAACCGCTTTCATGCGCACCAACCGGGTTGAAATACCGCAAAATTGCTATTTTCCAGCTCGGATCACTGGCAAAAAGATCGCGGAGCATGTCCTCAATTATAAGTTTTGTCCGACCATATGGGTTGGTAGCGGATAGAGGCAGATCTTCCGTAATCGGCAGTTTTACCGGGTCGCCATATACGGTAGCGGATGAGCTGAAAACAAGCGTCTTGACGCCGGTCGATTGCATTGCCTGCAGCAAGCGGAGCGTGCCCAACACATTGCAATCATAATAATGCAGGGGCATTTCATTCGATTCGCCCACGGCTTTTAATCCCGCAAAATGAACAACCGCAGTGCAATTATGATGACGGATCACCTGTTCGAGAAACGAACGATCTCGAATGTCACCCGCTTCCTTGCGCGGTGCAAAACCGGTAATTTTTTCAATCCGGCGCAATGCTTCGGGATGACTATTTGCAAAATTGTCCACAACCACCACTTTGTGGCCAGCTTCGATCAACTGAACACAAGTGTGAGAGCCAATATAACCTGCGCCGCCTGTTACAAGGATTGTCATTCTTCATTATCCAAACGTTAACATAAGGTTTTGAGGTGCAATCCTGTCTGACTAAGCAAAAGCTGGACTAACTGCAAGTCAATCAGATAACCAAGGTTTAATTGTTACTGCACATCCTACCTATCGGAGCCCAAATGAAGCCCTCCCGCAACATTGATCGTCTTCTGGAAATTATGGCCGCCCTGCGCAATCCGGATACGGGATGTCCGTGGGATGTCGAACAGGATTTTCGCTCCATCGCACCCTATACGCTGGAAGAGGCCTATGAGGTTCTTGATGCCATCGATCGCGATGATATGGACGATCTAAAAGAGGAATTGGGAGATCTTCTGTTGCAGGTCGTATTTCATGCGCGCATGGCCGAGGAAAACGGGGATTTCGACTTTGGGGATGTCGTTCAAACTGTGACCGACAAGATGATCCGCCGGCATCCACATGTATTTGGCGATGCTGAGCAACGCAAAGCCGGAATGGCAAAAGATTCTTGGAGCCGCATAAAAGCAGAAGAAAAAGCGCAAAGAGCGAGGAGAAGAGACCAGAATGGTCTGGCCGCAGACGAAAAGGACGGATATCTAGACGATATTCCCCACGCCTTCCCTGCCCTGTTACGAGCGCTCAAACTTCAGCAAAAAGCTGCAAAAGTGGGTTTTGACTGGGCTGAAGCGGCGCCCATAATCGACAAAATTGAAGAAGAGATCGCAGAACTTAAATCAGCAATTTCCGAGGGCAAACATTCCTCAATTCAAGAAGAATATGGGGATCTCTTATTTGCCGTGGTAAATTTGGGGCGCCATTTGGATATAGATGCAGAAACCGCATTAATGGCGACCAACGCCAAATTCACCCGTCGTTTTCATTTCATTGAAAAGAGCTTGAAACAGGCCAGCCGTTCTTTGGAAGATGCAAGCCTGGAGGAAATGGAAGCCATCTGGCAAGAATCGAAAAAAAGCGGACTTTGAGCGGTCACAGATCTTTCGGCCATTTTGGACGGAACATTTGGTACACTTCTTCTGTGGTCGCGTAATCCATATATCCTAAGCGCGAGACTGGCCGAGCCTTTTTAATGTCGACCAACCCGTTTGTCAGAACATTTTCATCCAGATGTACAGCGACAACTTCCCCGATCACCATATAGTTTTCGGATAAATTGCCGCTTCGGTCGCGCAATTGTTTGATTTCAACAGCTTCGCACTCCAGAGCGGCATAAGCCTCTTTAACAAAAGGCGCTTCCACCAACTGGCCCGGTGCTGTTGCCAGGCCGGAATATTCAAATTCGCTTGTTCCGCGTGGCGCATCGATGGATGAAATATTCATTTGTTGCTTCAATCGATCACCGACTGCGCTAACCGTGAAAACTCCAGTTTCTTCGATAAAGCTGACACTATCTTTTTTGCCCGAAGACGAAAACATAACCAGAGGCGGCGTATCTGCGATCATGTTAAAGAAGGAATATGGAGCCAGATTCACACAGCCGTTGCGCGATCTCGTTCCAATCCAACCAATGGGACGCGGTGCGATGATCGCTTTCAACGGGTTATGTGGCAATCCGTGTCCGTTACCGATTTCATAAAATATCATTCGATATATAAAACCTTATTTTCCTTTATGATGAATGCTCATCCGGACTTTGAAACTCCGTCACAAGTTCATTCAAATTTGGCCGTGGTCGATCGGGTGCCGATTTAGACGAGGTGCCGATATGAACAAAACCGATAACCCGTTCATGCGGCGCTAGTCCGAGATAGGCGCGAGCGGATTCGTCGTTTGAATACCAGTTGGTAATCCAATTGGTGGCGTAGCCTAGTGCATTTGCGGCAAGGCAAAGTTTCATCGCCACCGCTCCGCCCGACAAAAACTGCTCCCATTCCGGGATACGATCTTGGTCGACGGGCGATGATATAACTCCGATAACGAGAGGTGCCCGCGCAAAACGGGCTTTTTCTTGAGCAATGCGGTTTTCCGCAAGTGGCCCTTCGCGCTCCTCTGCACGTTTAGCCAAATATTCGCCAATCGCATAACGGGCATCGCCACGATAGAGAATGAAACGCCACGGCGTTAACCCACCATGATCTGGCACACGTGTGGCTACCGTTAAAATTTGTTCAAGCTCCTGTGAATTGGGTGCAGGCTCCTCCATCGCAGCAATTGGCGTGGAACTTCTCTGCGCAAGAAAATCAAATACAGGATTGGCCATTTCGTCCTCATTTAGAATATGCTTTAAGTCGAATCTACGAATTTTCGCTTGGCACGATCAATACTTCTTTCTCGAGCTGCGCGCAAAAGACGAGCGATGCTAAATCAATCGAAATAGCCTTGAATTTGCCGCAGCCATGGGCCCATAACACGATGCCGTCAAAATCAATGCGTTGAGAACTGGATCGGTTTGTTCATGCGAAACACATATCTCATTGGTGTTTTAATGTTAGCGCTGTCCAATTCTGCCGCTGCACAAAACACTGATTCCATTTCAAGCACCGCACCTGTGCTTAATTTATCTGTGCCAAACTTAGAGCTGCCGCCGATCAGTCCGTATGCCGCACCCGGTAGTCCAGAGAATAATCCTTTGGTCAAGACCTTTGAGCTTAGCCTGAAAGCGCGGCTCATTGAAAACGGACCCGAATTATCCGATGGAATAGTCTGGCGAGTATTTTCGCCCAATATAGGTCCAGATGGGCATTTGCCGTTGATTGCATCTTCCGTGGGCGGAGCTGCGGTGTTTGACCTGCCTCCCGGAAGTTATCTCGTTCATGCGGCCTTTGGGCGAGCAGGCGTTACAAAGCGCATTACATTGAGCAACGCAAACCGCAGTGAAGTCATGAATCTGGATGCAGGTGGCATGAAGCTGAGCGCTTCCCTGCCGGATGACATACCAATCAAAAGCGACCTCGTTCGTTTTACCATTTATGCCGATGACGATAATGCGGAACGTTCCCTCATTGTGCCCGACGTTGAGCCTGATACGGTTATTCGTCTAAATGCCGGAACCTATCATGTCGTCTCTAATTATGGTTCCGCAAATGCGATTATTCGCGCAGATATCCGCGTCGAGCCGGGCAAATTAACGGAAGCTGCCGTTCAGCATCGTGCAGCAGAAGTAACTTTGAAACTGGTACGTGACAAAGGCGGCGAAGCACTCGCCGACACTTCTTGGTCTATCCTCAACGTATCGGGAGATGCGGTGCGGGAAAGCGTTGGTGCTTATTCATCTATGGTGCTGATGGAAGGCGAATATGTCGCGGTAGCGAAAAACAAAGATCGCATTTATCAGCGCGATTTTAAGGTATCTTCGGGCAATAATGAGGAAATTGAAGTCATCGCCAGTGCGGAATTTGAAGTTCCAGACGATGCTGCCGATTGATGCAAATCTCAAGAAAAAGGCCCGGTCACAACCGGGCCAATTTATTTTTACTGTGCGTTACGCAATCGTAATAGATCAGGCGGCGTCGCTTCCTTGGTCAACCGGCTAATGGCTTCATCCAAAGACATGGATTCTTGATCTCTGGAACCGAGCCGGCGCATATTGACGCTCTTTTCTTCCGCTTCCCGCATCCCGCAAACAAGAATCACCGACACTTTCTGAAGCGAGTGCTCGCGTACTTTATAGTTGATCTTCTCATTGCGCAGGTCGGTGACAACCTGAAGTCCGGCCGCTTTAAGCTTTTCAGCTGCCTCCAACGCATAGTCATTGGCCTCGGTGGTGATGGTGGCAACGACAACCTGAGTTGGAGCGAACCATAGCGGCATATGTCCGGCAAAGTTCTCGATCAAAATCCCAAGGAAACGCTCCATTGATCCGCAGATGGCCCGGTGAATCATCACAGGTTGGCGCTTATTGGAATCCTTATCGATATAGAATGCACCAAAACGCTCAGGCAGATTAAAGTCTATCTGCGTGGTTCCGCACTGCCATTCACGACCGATCGCATCTTTCAGAGTATACTCAAATTTAGGCCCGTAAAACGCGCCCTCACCCGGCATAATTCCGGTTTTGATCCCCTCAGACTGCTGTTCAATCTGCTCCAACACCGACATCATCACGCTTTCAGCACGGTCCCAAAGCTCATCGGAACCAACACGTTTTTCAGGACGTGTAGAAAGCTTGATGGTAATTTCCTCAAAACCAAAATCCTTGTAAACAGAAAGGATCAGGTCATTGATGCGCAGACATTCGGCCGCCATCTGTTCTTCTGTGCAGAAAATATGCGCATCATCCTGCGTAAACCCTCGCACGCGCATCAGACCATGCAATGCGCCAGAGGGTTCATAGCGATGGACATTGCCAAATTCAGCCAGTTTGATGGGCAGATCACGGTAGGATTTCAAGCCATGTTTGAAAATCATCACGTGACCGGGGCAGTTCATCGGTTTAAGTGCAAATACCCGATCATCCTCGGTTTCATCGGCTGCTACGGTAACCTTAAACATATTGTCACGGTACCAACCCCAGTGGCCAGACGTTTCCCAAAGCGATTTGTCTAGCACCTGCGGAGCATTCACTTCCTGATAGCCATGACTATCAAGCCTGCGACGCATATAGTTGACCAAATTCTGGAACATGCGCCATCCTTTGGCATGCCAGAATACCACGCCGGGGCCCTCTTCCTGAAAATGGAAAAGATCCATTTCACGCCCCAGGCGGCGGTGGTCACGCTTCTCCGCTTCTTCAAGCATATGTAGATAGGCTTGAAGATCAGCTTCATTTGCAAATGCCGTACCGTAAATGCGAGTAAGCATTGGATTATTGGAATCACCGCGCCAATAGGCACCTGCAACCTTCATCAGTTTGAAAGCGTTGCCAATTTGGCCGGTAGAAGCCATGTGCGGACCCCGGCAAAGATCAAACCAGTCCCCTTGGTAATAAATCTTTAGATCCTGCCCTTCCGGGATCGCATCAATCAACTCGACCTTATAATTCTCGCCCTTTTCAGCAAAAACCTGTTTGGCCTTTTCACGAGACCAGATTTCTTTGGTGAATGATTTGTTGCGCGCAATTATTTCACGCATCTTTTTCTCAATCACCGGAAGGTCTTCAGGGGTAAATGGCTCATCCCGTGCGAAATCGTAATAAAATCCGTTCTCAATAACGGGCCCAATGGTTACTTGTGTCCCCGGAAATAGTTCCTGAACGGCTTCTGCCAGCACGTGAGCGGTATCGTGGCGAATAAGTTCAAGCGCACGAGGGTCTTCGCGAGTCAGAATTTCAACCGTGCCAGAATTGCCAATTGGATCTGAAAGATCACGCACAGTACCATCAATAGCGTAAGCTACAGCTTTCTTGGCAAGTGATTTTGAAATGGATAGAGCAAGCTCGGCGCCAGTCATTGCCGAGTCGTATTGACGCTCTGATCCATCAGGAAATTTTAGGGAAACAACATCAGACATTCTGTTCTTCCTTATCCAGTCCCGCCAACGATTGCGGGTGGTTTCCGAATATTATGCAAGAGTTTGCATAATAGTTATACTTCGCTCCATCGAGCGAAAAATCATCTTTCATTTTTGCGCCAGAAACGCCAAGGCGTAAACCAGCGTTGGTCTTTTGTCAGGCTCCGTGGAACAGGATCAAGCCCGTGTGTTCCAAAGGGGCCGCATCTTACAATGCGAAACAGACCCAACCAGCCACCATTCCATAAACCATGACGCGCAATGGCCTCATATGTATATTCCGAACAGGTAGGCAAGTGACGGCAGGAATTGCCGATAAATGATGAAAGCGTCAACTGATAAAAACGTATAAGCGAGGTTCCAAACAGTCTTCCCGGGGTTTTTCGCCACGGATCCGTGAAATTGCGGGTATTTTTCGGCGATACGCGCGCCCTGCCCGAACCCTGCTCATGCTTTCCGCCGCAGACACACATTAGGCAGCCTTAGCCTTTTCTTCAATTTGCTTTATGCAGTCATTGACCGCATCAAACGTCAGTAGTGTTGAAGCATGTCGCGCTTTATATTCCCGAACAGGTTCAAAATATTTTAGATCGGCAAATCGTCCTTGTGGCGGTGCCGCACCCTCCTGAAGCATCCGATACATAGCGTCGCGTGCAGCCTTCAATTCTTCGGCAGAAGTACCAATAATATTTCGCGCCATGACTGATGATGACGCCTGCCCCAGTGCACAGGCTTTCACTTCATGCGCAAAGTCAGTGACGATGCCATTAGCCATCTTCAAATAGACAGTTACCTTTGAACCACAGAGCTTGGAGTGGACCGTTGCTACTGCATCCGCATCCTCGATCCGCCCAATCCGTTCAATGTTGCCAGCGAATTCGAGAATACGTTTATTATAAATATCATCGATCATCGGAACGATCCTTCCATCCAACCGCGAAATTACAAAAAAATGTCATCTCGCTGTGGTTTGAAGTTGCTTTTTACTGTCTATATAATAGGCAAGAGGCGACTGCGCCATGGGCAGATTATCACATGGCAATTGGCAGCCGCTCATATCATCCGGCAGCCTGTTCTGTCGGATCAATACATCGCCCGCTCACAAAGCGCATCGTTGTATTGTCCGTTTAACTCGTCTCCTCTTAAGAGGGAGACTACTGGAGAATACTGATGGACGCTCGCATCCTAAAACCCGTTGAAAATTCCGACCAGCCTGTTCAGTCTCTCAGGCCCACTCAGGCTGAAGCCGAGGCAGCCGTAAGGACTCTTTTATTATGGGCTGGTGAAGACCCTGCCAGAGAAGGTCTTCTTGAGACACCTAAACGGGTTGTAAAATCCTATTCAGAATTGTTCGGCGGTTATGCCGAGAGCCCCGAAGATGTGCTTGGAACTACTTTTGAGGAAGTATCTGGCTATAATGACCTTGTTTTGGTGAAAGATATTCCCTTCTTTTCCCATTGTGAGCATCACATGGTTCCAATCATTGGCAAGGCTCATGTAGCTTATCTTCCAGATGGAAAGGTCGTGGGCTTGTCCAAGATTGCACGCGTGGTTGATATTTTTGCTCGGCGTCTACAAACGCAGGAAAGCATCACTGCGCAGGTTGGCGACAGTATCCAGCGTATTCTCAAGCCACTCGGCGTAGCTGTAATGATTGAGGCCGAACATATGTGCATGGCAATGCGCGGCATTCGCAAACAAGGTTCTTCAACCATTACAACGACCTTCACCGGCGCTTTTAAAGAACGGGTGGATGAGCAAGTGCGTTTCATGCAGCTGGTTCGCTAACGGGGTTGTCATGAACATTTTTCCTCGTCAGCCTGCCGATAAAACGACAATAGAAGAAGGCGCGGTTTTCATGCCGCGCTTTGATGCATCTGGACTTATCACTGCCGTAGTTACCGACGCTGCGGATGGCGAACTGCTTATGGTCGCCCATATGAATTCAGAAGCGTTGCGCCTAACGCTTGAGACCGGAATTGCCCATTACTGGTCGCGCTCGCGCAACACGCTTTGGAAAAAGGGGGAAACCTCTGGCAACCTCCAAACTGTGGTCGAATTACGCACTGATTGCGATCAAGACGCTCTGTGGCTGAAAGTGCGAGTGGCCGGAGACGGCCCTACCTGCCACACCGAGCGCCGCTCTTGCTTTTACCGGAAAGTCATCGTGGAAGACGACCTGCAAAATATCAGACTTGTCCTCTAAGCCTAACTGATCCCATACTCCTCCCTATGAGCAATATGATCCAATTCGATCTGCTGCTAGTCTTTGTTGGATAGGGGAACATTCGCAATGCTTTCATGGACAGCACGACGGAAGGCACCAACAAACACCCTCGAACTGACTGAAACTGACATTGAAGAGACGATCCATCCAGCCGGAGAATCTCAAAAACTTGCGCTTGCTCTTGGCGGCGGTGCAGCTCGCGGCTGGGCTCATATCGGGGTATTACGCGCTTTAGACGAAGCCGGAATTGAAATAGCCATGATCGCTGGCACATCCATCGGCGCGCTGGTGGGCGGATGTTATCTTGCGGGAAAGCTAGACGAACTGGAAGAGTTCGCACGCAGCCTGACCCGGCGACGCATGTTCAATCTAGTAGATATAACATTTCGTGGCAGCGGCCTATTGGGTGGCATGAAGCTCGACAGCCGCCTGCGAGAGCATCTTGATGGCGTAGAGTTAGAAAGTCTCAGCCGACCTTTTGTAGCCGTTTGCACCGAGCTGCACACGGGTCACGAGATCTGGATATCTTCAGGTCCGCTTATCGACGCGATGCGAGCCTCTTATGCTCTTCCTGGTGTTTTTGAACCGGTACGTTGGCAAGGTCGAATTTTGGTTGATGGGGCCTTGGTAAATCCTGTCCCGGTTTCGGTTTGCAGAGCGTATGAGCAACGGCTCGTTTTGGCAGTTAATCTTCATTACGACCAGTTTGGTCGCGCGGCCGTAATTAAAAACGCTCAGGCTCAGCAGAAGTTTAAACAATCAACTGCGACGGCCAGAGGTGAAAAAGAAAACCGTCTCGGTATCACTGGCGTGATGATGGAGGCATTCAATATAATTCAGGATCGCATCTCCCGCGCAAGAATGGCCGGGGACCCGCCAGACTTATCCATAATGCCCACTATAGGACTTATTGGACTGGCGGATTTTCATCGCGCTGCCGAAGCGATTGATATTGGCTATAGCGAGACCATAAAACGGATTGAAGATATTCGACGATTACAGGGAATCGTTCGCTAAACTGCGATTCTTATTTTTAATAAAGCAGTGCAATTCTTCACTGGGGCCTGCAGAAATCGTTATTAACACCCTTTGACGAATGATCTTCTTGGATCCCGTCGATATCGAATCCGGTATTGAATCCCGGTTTTCTGGCTTTTTAGGGCGATATTTCATCACAATCCCCGACTTTTCAACAAAGCTGCACAAAAAGATGGCCCGAACCTGCACAAGGGGCTTGTGCGCTCCCAAGTGATTTGCTACATGCCCTCTCGCCGACGTAGTTCGGCTCCTACCACGGGCGGTCGTGGCGGAATTGGTAGACGCGCAGCGTTGAGGTCGCTGTGGGGCAACCCGTGGAAGTTCGAGTCTTCTCGACCGCACCATGTTTAAGCTGATTAAGCTTAAATTTACTAACAAAATCAGCAGGTTAACAATCATCGCAACTTGCCAAGCCCCTCACCTCACATCCTAAATCACCCATTGATTTTATTGAGAAACTCAAAACGGTTCCCTCACCTTTAAATCGCTTTTAACCCGCTGCTGACGACAAAAGCGACGAAGGCCATGACAAGGCCGGACACGACCAGCCACATAATTTTTGACAGAATGCCGCTTACCTTCTCGATCTTATTGTCGAGTTCATCAAATCGCTTGTCCACGTTCTTCCAGCGCTCCCCGTCGCGCGCACCGTCTATCTCTGATTTGCGCTGCCATTGCTCCAACGCTGTCAAATGCGGAATTATAGAAGTGATTTGATGTTCTGCGGCATTCATGCGGGATCGCAGATCCTGCTCGTCTGGCATGTTTTTCTCCATCATTTCCAACAGCCCCGCGATTTTCCATAAGAATTATGTGATGCTACACCCTGCCCCGCAGCCATTCGCCAATCTCGACAACCATGTCAGGAATGTAGGAATTCTCCACAACAGCGTCATAAAGATTGTAGAAGGAATTTTTGACCTTATTGACCCGCGCAGTGACACCATCCCAAACGGCATTGAGTTTCCACTCACCCATTCCGTGACACCGCTACCAGCATTATCCATAAGCGAAAGAGCGGCCGCAGCTTCGTTAAATTCCACACCGCCTGCACTTGCTACCGGTCCGGCATATTTCTACATATGGTTAAGGGCCTGCAGCGAGTCGCAGAGACAGATATGGAGTGGCTCGGGAACATCCCGCCCGCCCGCGCTTCATGGATATCAAAAACGCGCATAAGGAACTCAAGAAATCGCCGATGGGTCTCTTGTTCGCACATAAAGCGTGATGTGGGTAACGTATGCCTCAAGACATCGTACGGAGACTAGGATAGTGATCGTTATGAGTCCTAGTAAAACAATAAACTGAGCTAAAACCGTATGGCTAATCATCATCAGTTGGTCCAACTCGCAGAAGTGTTTGTCAAGGCGTTTCAGGCTGCGCTCGTTGAGAGCGAAGAAGTGTTTCATGCGCTTCTGAAGGATTCAAGCAAAGGGTTTAGCAGTGGTGGGCACGGCACTGTGGAGTTCACCGAGGAACTCATCGATGCTTCGCGAAATTTGTCGGCCCGAGCGGTAAAAGTCTTCGGCACAAGCCGCATTCATCAGAAATCAGTCGAAGAAGTCGCCCGCAGTCTCGCATTCAGCAGCAGTGGAACCGATAGCGTAAAAGATATAGCTAAAGCGATAGCAGTTGGTATCAGTGACGCGGCGACGACACGGTATCGCATAATTCGTCCGAACCCCCTTTTTCGTTTCATAGGTAATTTAGATGAGGTGAGGGTTGGGCCTGTTCGGATAACCACGCGTGAAACAATTCGACAAGAGGTAGAAAGTCTATCATCAGTTCTCCGAATTTCTCCGCCTGCTCAAGAAAAGAACGCCTTCACCATCATAAGAGAGGGAAGTTCTTTCGAAACGCATATCCATCTTCCGGCTCTTTGCTGGGATGTGTCGGTACAGGGGATGCCGAAAGGACTGGAGCTACAGGCTCTATGGTTTATCGATGTGGCGATTAGTTTCGTTCGCCTGCACTACAACGGGCCGAAGGGGTTATTCCCCAAACTAGCAGATATCGAACCGCATCCCATTTCCCCACAGTCCGCCCAATCCCAAGGCTTGCGTATTGGCCCTAATGGTCCAGCCTTCGGCGGGAGCTCGGCTGCGCCTTGGTACGAACTTGATGCCGATATCATCGATGTTCTCAATAGCTCGAGTGTGATTAAGGTTGCGGAGCAGGTATTCAATCCCGAGCGCAACACGCTAGCAGAACGTATGCAACAGGCGTTGGGATGGCTGACCCGAGCACGCCGTGCCCAAGAACCTGCGGAGCGAGTGCTCTTCTTTTTCACCACGATTGAAGCGCTACTTTCGGGGAGTAAAGATGGTCCTGTCACGGAAACAATTTCACGATATGCAGGAGTGATATGGAGCGAGAAGCCCGATACGAGGCTGGCATTATATACAAGCCTCAAGAAGCATTATGATCTCCGGTCGCGCATTGTTCACAGTGGAGAGCGAGCCGTGGCCCAGATCGAGGTCAACAACGTTCACTATATTGCTTGGACGATAACTCAGATTCTTTTGCGTCGTGCTGACCTTACTGTCAAACATTCAGACTTCATCGACAGTCTTAAGAAAGCGAGCTTCGGCACAAAACTTGGAATTTGACCGACTTATAACAACCACGTTGATCTTCACGATTCGTCAAATGGGTATAATGAACTACACTCGCTTCTGAACGACTAATTTTGAATTTATTGGGTTCGCCGGTAATGACTGAAAGGCCGTAAAAACCGATTTGTCCCTGAAAATATAAGAGCTCTAGTCGCTACTTATGTAGCGGAGAAAATGCTCGCGCAGCTAATCTGAGCTCATTGAAACCGTGGGACACCCATATGCTAACCTATTGTTATTTAATGCGCCGATTTCCGTTTCCGTGGGACACCTAATCCGTTATTTTACGGGTTTTTTTAAGGTGTTTAAAGATCTTCTCGACCGCACCATTTAAGTTCAGCGGAACTTTTTTCTCAAATGAATTTAATACGATAGCTGCAGTAGGCTGATGTCTAGTGCGGCGCAAGCATAAGCCGGATCAGATCCGGCCCTGCATTTGTAACTCTTCTATTCTTCTCCGGACAAGCTCCCGCATTGGTGCGGTGCGTACCGAATAAGTTTCAACCCAATTGCCAGCTTTTTTCCAGATGCCGTAATGCTTTCGGAAATAATCAATCACCGCAATATCTGCTCGGGTTCGGTCATGTCCCTCTTCAACCAGATTGAGCAAGCTATCGACCCTAGCGCCTTCAGTTTCCGGCAAATATTTTCTTTTGCCCGTCATCCAAATCGGAATGCCGCGACGCTCAAGATGTCCGGAAATCCACGGATCATCAACGGTCCACATCACATCTGGAATGTCATAAAATTTGTCATCAAACCAATCAGGACGGACCAGAACACCACCAAAACCTGCGATCTGATCGACATAGCCTGACTGAGAGAGGTTAGGTTTGTAAAGAAACAGGCTCACAATGCGTTTTATTCGGTAAGCAGCGTCTTTCTTTTTCCACTTACCACGGGGAAGTCTGTTCGCCGGACGACAAACATCTGCTAGGCTCAGGACTCATTGCTCATAGCCAGAAGATAACGGTTGCGGCGAGAGCGATGGCAGAGAAGAAGGTCATAGGGCACCTGTCGTAGCGCGTAGCGACACGTCGCCAGTCTTTTAGACGCCCGAACATGATCTCGATCCGGTTGCGCCGTTTGTAGCGGCGCT
>NZ_QLMK01000008.1 GCF_003259955.1 Falsochrobactrum ovis | reverse complement strand
AATCCACGGCTGCAGCACCTCCCTCACTCAAGAGCCTGCGCCACCGGTAAAGCAGATTGGGCGCAACGCCATGGCGGCGAGCGGTAGACGATACCGTCTCGCCTGGTTCAAAACTCTGCTCAATGATCGTCAGCTTTTGCTCGGTTGTCCACCGCCTGCGGCGAACATCACCCGTCAGCAATTCAACGTGTCGATACTCGTTAGACATAAGCCTGTCCTCAAGCCTGTGCTTGAGCCTTTCT
This sequence comes from Falsochrobactrum ovis, assembly GCF_003259955.1. Lineage (GTDB taxonomy): Bacteria > Pseudomonadota > Alphaproteobacteria > Rhizobiales > Rhizobiaceae > Brucella > Brucella ovis_A. The sequence continues at coordinate 108,702 of NZ_QLMK01000008.1, read as the reverse complement.
GCTTATGCCGACCTGTCCGGTCGAAATGGGGGGCAGTTCACATCGCTTGTTCGATCTCATGGTTTTCTTGACAGCTATTGTCACTTTATTCAGCCGCCCCGTTCCAATTGTGATCGACTTCAACTTCCTTTTCTACCAACCGACCAAATACCGCCAAAGCTTGGCCCACCACTTGATCCATATTGTAATATTTATACGTCCCCAACCGGCCAACGAAAATGACATCACGCTGTGTCCGCGCCAAAGCTTCGTAGCGCTTATATAGTGCCTGATTTTCAGGCCTAGGGATGGGATAATAAGGCTCACCATCGTCTTTGGCATATTCATAAGAAATGCTAGTTTTACGGTGTATTTGTCCGGTGAGATATTTGTACTCGGTGATCCGCGTATAAGGCACTGTTTCGGATGGATAATTGACAACCGCTACCGGTTGAAAATGTTCGCGGTCGATAGTCTCATGGCGAAATTCGAGGCTTCGATATGGAAGCGGACCAAAGCGATAATCAAAATAACTATCGATCGGGCCAGTGAAGATAGTTCTGGGTGCGAGCTTTTCCGGGATAAGTTCGCGATGATCCACACCGGTCTCCACTCGAATATTATCATGATCGAGCATATTTTCGAACAAATGGGTAAACCCTTCGGCGGGCATTGCCTGATAGCTATCAAGAAAATACCGATCATCAGTTGAGGTCCGGGTCGGTATCCGCGCGGTGACAGACTTGTCGAGCTGAGACGGATCAAGCCCCCATTGTTTGCGGGTATATCCTTCGAAAAAAGTCCGATAGAGATCTTCGCCCACTTGCGAGATCACCATATCACGCGCAGTCAGGATTTCTTTCATCGGTTCCGCGCGTTCCGCGAGAAAATTTGCAGCACTTGCTTCATCAACCATATTGAGCCCGTAAAGCTCGTTGAGCGTCGTGCGATTGATCGGAATAGGCAGCAATTTTCCATCAACATAGGCCAAAACACGATGTTCATAGGCCCGCCAACGCGTGAAGCGGGAAAGATAAGAGAAAATTTGCTCGCTGTTTGTGTGAAATATATGTGGGCCATATTTATGGATGAGGATACCGGCTTCATTGCGGGTATCAAAAGTATTCCCCGCTATATACGGACGGCGGTCACAAAGGAATACGCGTTTTCCAGATGCAGCAAGCCGCTCAGCCAAAACGGAGCCAGCAAAGCCCGCCCCCGCGATCAGATAATCATAGGGATATTCCCCATTTGGCCGAAAAACTGCAGGTCCACTGATTTTCTCCTGCTTGGTTTTAATTGCTGCCTTAATCAGCGAACTCATGCTCAGATAGGTCTTATCCCAAGATGTCAGCGCTAAAAAACTATCGGTGTCAGCCAGCCAGCTTGTCGGGTCCACTGATAGTTCCAGTGCCCGCTCACAAGCCTTCACAAACTTTTCGACGGTGTCGGCAATTAAAACGCTTTCTAAATGATTATAAGTCCGAACAACGTCTGCGACAGGTGTCGAAACAACCGGTTTTCCGGCGGAAAGATATTCCGGTGTTTTGGTAGGGCTGATGAATTTAGTAGCTGGATTGTTTGCGAACGGCATCAATGCCACATCCCAACCGCTAAGATATGATGGCAGCTCACTATAAGGTTTTTGCCCAAGATAGTGGATATTTTCGGCGCGTGGTAAGGTGGAAGGATCAATCTTCACTACAGGCCCCAGCATCACGATCGACCAGTGGGGACGTGCCGCCGCCACAGCAGCAATCAGATCAAGATCGACCCGTTCGTCAATAACGCCGCAATAACCAAATATAGGCTTCGGAAGATTGGCCTGCTCTGGTGGAGTAAACACTGTCCTCCGAGCACTAATGAAATGATTGACATCCACACTTGAAGGAAACAAATGGATGTTTCTATGTTGATCGTGCTTTGCTTCAAAAATGCTATAGCCGCCGGTGAAAACAACATCTGCATGTTGGATGAGTTGCCGCTCATAAATTACCAGTTCCGGCGGCGCGAAATGAAATGATGTAAGCTCATCCATACAATCATACACCACAGCTGCTGCTTCCACATGCTTAGCAAATGGAAACATCATGGGGGTGTAAAACCACAGAACCGGTGATAATATGCGATGTTGCTGAATAAACTGATCAAGCAGTCGTGAAAGCCCCGTCTCAACATCTTTCCCTTGCCAGGAAATTGGAATACGTGGTCGAATAGCCACGACCTCAGTATTCTCAAAAGCATGATATTCTAAATAGGGTAGATGATGCTCGGTGGGGATATGTTCTTCCCAAAAGAACACCTGATAATCTTTGGTAAAACGCTCCATAAGATGTTGCGGTCTCTGCAAAACAAAGTCCCATCGCAAGTGGGAAAAACATATCAGACTCGTGGGGATTTTATCCTTTGGCGCGTTACTAAACGAGATGTTCAAAGCCAAATCCTCCAGAAATGGGCCAAATGAAACGGGGAGCTGTTTGGTGGTAGGTAACTTTTGCTAAACAAGCCTGACTGCGACTTGTTCCATCGACGCAAAAATATAGTCTTTGCTTAAAGCTTAGATAATAATTATAGGATTTATACTTGCGACTTTAAGGCGGATTAAAAAGTATAGCATGGCGTTAATACAGATAGCTTTAAGTATTACCTGACTGAACGGCGGGACGATGAAATAAGATGCAAGAATAGTTTTGACTGAAAAAGACTGGAAGAAGCGTCAAGCGGCTCGGATAAAACCATTCCATTGGATAAAAATGTTGCCAGACAGACCTTTAGTTTTAAGCGCATTAACAGTATATGCCGTGCATTAGTTCTTTAGGGACATCTATTACTATGAAAAGCAAATTACAGGCGTTGGTCGGGTCCATTTCAGGGGTTGGCCTCGTTCTGGGGTCACTTTTTTTTGCCGCCTCGTTTACGCCAAGTCTGATACCCCGCACATTTGAGGTTCAGGGAGCGCTTGCCGGTATAGCCTTCGGCGCCGGATATAGTATTGGCGTAATTCTTCGCAGCCTGTGGCGCTACTTAGAATTGCCGGAGTTAGCTCCACGCTACTTAAAATTTATCAAACCATCGGCGCTAGCAATCTGCATTTTGATTATGCTGTTAGCGCTTTATCATTCCACCGCTTGGCAAAACTCCGTGCGCCACGTGGTCGGAATGAAACCAGTAGAATCTGCGTATCCGGTAAGTGTCACACTGATTGCGCTCTCATGTTTTGGCATTTTGTTGTTGATAGCGAGAGGATTAATCGGCCTCGGAAAATTCATCGCAGGTAAATTATATAGCCGCTTCCCACGGCGGATTTCTATTGTCGCGGGTGTGGTGATAACCATCATTCTCACCTATACGATAGCCAACGGCGTACTGGTCAACTACACGTTTCGTCTATTGGATAATTCCTTCAAGCAACTCGATGCTTTGCTGGAACCAGAACGGCCGCAGCCGCTCATTGTCGAGCGCGCGGGCAACCCAACGTCCAAACTGGAATGGCGCAAATTGGGCCGAGCTGGCAGAGAATTTGTAGCATCTGGTCCCACCGCAGAAGAAATTAGCTCTTTCACACAGCAACCATCGATTGAGCCCATTCGCTTATATGCTGGCTTGCAAATAGCTGAATCACCAGAACAACGTGCCGCGCTGCTTCTTGATGAATTGCTCTCGCTCAAAGCTTTCGAGCGTGAAGCACTGGTCATCATAACCCCAACCGGCACAGGCTGGGTTGATCCGTCGGCGATTGACGGGCTAGAATATTTATATCACGGCAATGTTGCGAGCGTGGCTTTACAATATTCCTATTTGAACAGCCCTTTATCGTTGGTGTTTCAGCCGGAATATGGCCTCATTTCAGCGGAAGCTCTCTTCCGCGTAGTCTATAATTACTGGAAAAAACTGCCAAGAGATCAGCGGCCGAAACTCTATCTCCATGGATTAAGTCTTGGTGCGTTCAACTCGCAACGCTCCATAACATTTTTCGATGTTTTGGGAGACCCAATCGATGGGGCAGTATGGAGTGGCCCGCCTTTCCCCAGCGAAAAATGGCGTTCTCTCACGCAAAATCGCGATCCCGGCTCTACCGAATGGCTGCCAGTCTTTCAAGATGGCCGCTTTGTGCGGTTCATGAACCAATATGGCACCCCTGAAGGAAACACTGCACCATGGGGAGATCTGCGTTTCGTCTATCTGCAATATGGCAGTGATGCGATCACTTTCTTCGATAAAAGTTTACTTTATCGAGAAGCCGATTGGATGAAAGCCCCACGCGCACCCGATGTTTCCCCCTTGCTTCGATGGTATCCCGTCGTCAGCATGTTACAGCTATTCATCGATATGCTTTTGGCAGACACCGTTCCCATGGGATATGGTCATGTTTATGCGCCTGAACATTATTTGAACGCATGGCTTGGGGTTACCGGAGTTGAAGGGTGGAGCCCTGAACGTGTTGACGCTTTAAAGACGCTGTTGCTGCAACGGGGCCAGCGTGACGATGGATATGAACATCGTGGCGGATAACAAGTTCGCTGTCTTATCTTGAAGTTCAGTATTTGTGAGCTTTCACTCAATTCGGGCTGCAGGCGGAAAACAATAATTTCGTTACTTGTTTTTCGCCTGTTCTCAGCTTTCCGAGCTTGGCCCTGTGGTTAAAATTGTCGTAGCAACCACGATATTTGCGCTTGGCTTGAGCCCGATCAAAATGCTGGCCCAAGTCAAAATTGGCCCAAGTGCTAGAGCCCAAAAACCCTCCAATTTCACGCGAAAAATTAATTCCGCTTTCTGACAAGTTGCTATAGAAAGCCGCAATGAGTGAACCGCTACCGATTTATCCCATTTATAATCCGCCGTTGGAACCTTATACTTCGATCATTCATCGCGATGCTGATATTTTGGTTCTCGATAAACCCAGCGGTTTATTGTCTGTACCCGGTCGGAACCCAGCATTGCGCGACAGTCTCGCCACGCGCGTGCAAAAGGATTTTCCGCAAGCTTTAATGATTAATCGCCTCGATAAAGACACGTCAGGACTGGTGTTAATGTCTTTAAACCGGAAGGCGCACGCAAAAATCGCATCGCAATTTGAAACAAGAAGCCTGGAAAAACAATATACGGCGGTGGTATGGGGTCATGTGGAAGAAAAAGAAGGGCTAATCGACCTTCCCTTGGCAATAGACCCCGATAACAAGCCACGTCATCGGGTAGATCTTGAAGCTGGCAAGGCAGCACAAACCCGTTGGAAGGTTCTCGAATATGGGAAAAACAATACCCGCTTACATCTTTATCCTCTAACCGGGCGCACGCACCAATTACGCGTTCACATGAAAGCAGTTGGACATGTGATATTAGGGGACGAGTTTTATGCAGAAGGTGCCGCCCGGGATGCCGCTTGCCGCTTGCTTCTTCATGCTGAACGACTAGGCTTTCAACATCCGGATGGTCGTTTTGTTGGCTTTACCAGTCCCTGCCCCTTTTGAGAGAGCAATGTCACAACAGACAGATCCCACTGAATTAATTGTCGATTTTGTCGGGGGGCCTGTGGGCCATCGGTTTCGATCTGGCGAAGGTCGAGGGCAAGCGCTGGCCAGAGCGGTGGGCCTTTCGCGTGGGGTGGTTCCAGAAATCGTCGATGCGACTGCGGGATTAGGTAGAGATGCGTTTTTGTTAGCATCCCTGGGGGCCAAAGTGACGCTTATTGAGCGTTCTGAGAAAATTTATAATCTACTTGTTGACGGCTTGGCTCGCGCCAGAGCGGAAGGCGGACGCTATGCCGAGACAGTCGCCCGGATGAACTTATTGCACGGCGATTCCTGTGAGCTTCTGCCTGAGCTAAACCCGCAAGTAGTGTTGGTTGATCCGATGCATCCCCCACGCGGCAATACAGCATTGGTTAAAAAGGAAATGCGCCAGATCCGGGAAATCGTCGGCACAGATTCTGATGCCGAAAAGCTCATGCATATCGCGCTTGAACATGCACAAAACCGCGCGGTTTTGAAATGGCCCTTGCGCGCGAAACCTATGTCAGGCATTCGCAAACCTTCGCACCAAATCTTAGGCAAAAGCACACGTTATGATGTGTTTGTAAAAGCGAAAATCAGCGCCAATTCGCAATAAGTGTAAGCGAGCAAGTTTAAGAAAACGCCTCGAAATTACTCATTACGAGAATTTTGATGCACCAAAACAGGTGCCCCCCCTGACTTCCCTGCCTTCCCTGTCTTCCCTGACTATCATGCACTTAGTGAAGCATCATCGTCTTGTTGCGAGGTGTCCAATCATCCGGCAATGTGCCCTTGATGATTAGGCTTAACACATCGTCCTTGGAGACTTCATCAATCCGGTGAGAACCAACATTATGGCCGCGGTTCATAACAATGACGCGGTCGCACAAATCGAACACATCATGCATATCGTGGCTGATGAGGAAAATCCCAACGCCTTCTTGCCGAAGTTGCTTGATCAATTCTCCAACCATAGCGGTTTCAGCAGGCCCAAGGGCTGCGGTAGGTTCGTCCATAATCAGGCATTTAACATTGAAATAGATCGCGCGGGCAATCGCTATAACCTGTCGCTGACCTCCTGATAATTTGGAAACCGGATCATTGAGATTGCGAAAATTTGGATTGAGGCGAGCAAGAACCTTGCGCGCTTCTTCTAGCATCCGTTTATCGTCCAGATTGCCCCAGCGGGTTCGCAATTCACGCCCCAAAAAAAGATTAGCGGGAGCATCGAGATGATCGGCAAGCGCAAGCGTCTGATAGATGGTCTCAATGCCCTGGCTGCGCGCATCATGGGGCGAAGCAATCTCGACCTTATGACCATTCACCCGTATTTCACCCGCGCTAGGCGCCATTGCACCCGAAAGGATACGCATAAGGCACGATTTTCCCGCGCCATTATGCCCAAGAACACCTACAACTTCACCGGGATAAAGATCCAGCGACACACCATTTACAGCATGGAGGCCACCAAAATGTTTCTCAATATTGATCATTTGAACAAGTGGAGTTGTCATGCTCGGCCTTTCAAATTTCCGGTAAATCGGGCGGCAGCAGCAGCCGCCACCCGAAAGCATTGGAATTGTCTTTAATAAAGGACGTTTTTTGCCTCGTCGGTGTCGATGTTTTCCTTTGTCACAAAGACAACCCCCGTATCGATCTGCGGCTCGACCGTTTTGCCGTCGAGAAGATCAATGACAGCCTTCACACCAAGTTCGCCCATTTGGAATGAACCTTGAACCAAAGTACCGGCCAAAGTTCCGTCTTTCACAAAGGCCTGAAGATCTTCATTGCCATCAAAACCAATGGCGACGAGCTGACCTGCCTTGCCTGCCTGCTGTATGGCACGCCCCATGCCCACCGCCGTTGGCTCATTGGCACCGAAAATTCCCTTAAGATCGGGATTTGCGGCCAGAACATCTGTCGTCTGATTGAGCGCATTGGCCATCTGCGATTGTGAATAATAGGGTCCGACAATCTCTATCTTTGAGTTGCCTTTGATTTCCTCAATAAAGCAGCCGACGCGGCCAATTTCTGAACCAACGCCCGCCACATAAGACATGACCGCAACTTTGCCTTCGCCGCCCGTTGCCTCAATCATTTTGCTAGCAGCGAGCTTGCCGGCCGCACAATTATCGGTTGAAAGAAAAGTCTGATAAGCACCGTCTGCGCCCTCGCCCAGCGCAGAGTCAATAATAGCCACCGGAATGCCAGCTTCATTGGCCCGCTTGACGGACGGGATCAACGCTTCTGGGTCGGATGGCGCTAATACCAGAGCAGCGACGCCACGATTGACAGCATTGTCGACCATGTTGACCTGATCGGCCACCGCGGATTCAGCAGCTGGTCCGTCAAATGTCATATTGTGGTCAGTGCCTTCAATAGCAGCGGATGCGCCTTTGTTAACATTCTGCCAAAAGTTTGAACTTGTCGTTTTGACAATCACAGCGATGTCTTTCGCCATTGATGTCGCCGGAAATGCCAGCACAACGCTTAATGCCAACGCAGCTTTGAACGAATTTTTCATTTTCTCCTCCATTATAATCCCCTGGTGGCCATGCGCTCACCTCCGATTGCGCATTTGATCAATAAAGACCGCTAAAATGACCACGACCCCGATGATAATTTGTTGAATAAAGGCTGATATCCCGGCCATATTCAGCCCATTTCTCAAAACTCCGATGATAAAAGCGCCTATCATCGTGCCAGATATTGTGCCGACGCCACCCATCAAAGATGCACCGCCGATAACTGCGGCGGCAATAGCGTCAAGCTCATACATCACGCCTTCATTGGGCTGTGCTGTAACAAGCCGCGACATGAGCACATTGCCCGCTAGCCCCGCCAGCGCACCCGCCATCACATAGGCGGCAATCTTGGTCCGTGCGACATTGACACCAGAAAGCCTTGCAGCTTCCTCATTCGAACCCGTCGCATAAATGTGCCGCCCAAGTGGACGACGGCGCAGCAAATAGGCCGCAGCCAAAGCAATGGCCAACAAAAGGATAGCCGGATAAGGAATGCCCGGAAACACCACTTTTTTTAACCCGTTGGGCAAAGTCTCAACCATGCGGAACAGCGCGCCATTTCCAAGCCGTCCAAACGCCTCTCCGAGCTGTGAGATTGGCGCTGCTCCTGTCAATTGAAGGGCCGCACCTCTCGCAATGAGCATCATGCCAAGAGTGGCCACAAAAGGCGTTATGCGCATTTTGGTAATAATCAGGCCATTTGCCAGACCACAAAGCGCACCCATGCATACTCCAGCTGCCATGCCGACAGGCACCGGAACCCCTGCTTTTACCAGCAGTCCCGTCACAGTACCGGAAAGAGCAAGGACTGACCCAACGCTCAAATCAATTCCACCGGTAATGATCACCATGGTCATTCCGATGCCGAGCAGGCCAATGACCGAGGTTTGTAGCAAAACTGTCAGGCCATTATTAATGGAGAAAAATGCGGCATTGCCAAATGCAAATACTGCCACCAATATTCCGAGCGTTGCGAGTGCCGATAATTTGTGAAAAGTTTCAGCATTCACGCCAGATGCAGGATTATGCACCGCGTTTGCAGCAACTGCCATACCGCTCCTCCCGTCTCGGTATTTATAATTTCAGACAGCATGTGCGCAGAGAGGTTGAGCTGTCAACTGTTTTTAATGATTGTGTGCAATTGGCGATCTGGTTACTCTTTCACGAAAGAGGAGGACCGCATTGGCAAGAACAGACGAACGTTTTCGCGAAGCCTATAATAGTCTTCTTTGCTATTGTGATAGCTTGATGCCGGGCGACCAACTACCCACCGAACAGGGATTGGCTGTGCATCTTGACGTCAGCCGCACTGTGGTCCGCGCTGCACTTCAGCGAATGCAGACCGAGGGCCTTATACGTTGGCAAGGACGAGAAAAAACTCTTCTCCGGCTCCCCAATCGCAAAGACCGGCTTTCCGTTCAATTGGACCCAATATCGAGAGAAGAACTGGAGCGACAATTTTTGGACTGGGTCTTGCGTTTTGATGTTCCGCCCGGAACAGCGCTGAATGTTACGGAAATGGCACGAAAATTTGGCGTTACTCCCCATAGTTTACAGGAGTTTTTGGCTTCTCTTAGTCGCTTCGGTCTCGTGCGACGCCGGCCTCGCGGTGGCTGGAAACTGCTTGGCTTCACGCGTGATTATGCAATTGAACTTTCTGATTTCCGTATGGTGCTGGAACTCCATGCAATTTCGCAGCTTGTGGCTTTGCCCAATGACCACTCCATATGGAAAGACCTACGACATATTAAGGCAGATCACCAAGCTTTAGCATTGGAAATTGACGAAAGATTCCATGATTTTTCACTGCTAGATGAACGTTTTCACAATATGATTGGCAACGTTATTCGCAACAGATTTGCAGCTGAATTTCAAAAAGTCATATCGCTTATTTTTCACTACCATTACCAATGGGACAAAAAACTAGAGCGAGATCGTAATCTTACTGCAATCGGCGAGCATTTAGCCCTTATAGAAGCTTTAATCGACCGGGACGAACAAGCCGCTTTGGAAGCGGCCAAAGTGCATCTGCGAACATCCAAACAGACACTCTTGTCGTCGTTGCGAAATCACGCACATAGCACGTAAACTTACAACAGCGCTTATAAAATGCGAGATTTAGGACTTTTTCATAGAAATATCTTTTGCCTGATTCAGATCGTTTTCGGCCATGTCGAGTACGGAATGAATAGAATCAAGCGCCTTCTGCCGATCACGCAGTCTTAATGCTTCAACCAGCTGACCATGGGCCTCAACCGCTTTATCACGCGTGTCGGCGATTTCGTTTGACGTGCGCAGTGAATATTTTAACGCTGCGCTGATCGTATGTGATAATTGCGTGAAAACCTGATTATGGCTGGCTTTTAGAAGGCAGGAATGAAACAAAACATCCGCCTCCGTAAAGCTGGCAATGTCATTTTCTGCGTCTCTCATCATTTGCCAAGCTTTTTCTATATCAGCAATTTCCTGCGTTGTTGCTCTATCGGCAGCAAGCATTACCGCTGCTGGTTCGATACAGCGGCGCGCTTCGAGAACGCAATCAAGCAAATTAAATTCGACAACTCTATCTCCGAGCCATTCCATGACTTGCGGGTCAAGAATATTCCAATCAACAGGATCGCATACGATCGTCCCAACCCGCGACCGACTTCGCACAAGTCCTTTTGATTCAAGAACTTTCAGAGCCTCCCGAATAACCGTTCGGCTCACATTATACCGAGAACATAGATCATTCTCGCGCGGCAAATAACTCTCTGAAGCAAAATAACCTGAACAAATATCCGCTGCCATGGCCGCAATTACGGTGGTTTTCACTCGGGGACGAGGGGTACCAGATGGCAATTTTTTTTCCTTTCCAGTTACGGGTCCAATCATGCGCCTCTCCGTCTCGCTGATTTTTGCAACCGTGGGAACAACTTAACGTGTATGATGCTGCATGTGTAAAATCATACAGTAGTTACCATTCATCATACAAGAGACTTGACGAACCTGTTTGTCGCGGTTTACCTAAAGCCCATCGCTTAGGAGTAAAGCGAACCTTAGGGAGGGTATTATGTCATTATTTAAGGCTGCACTTGTAGCCGGAGTTGTCGCATTAGCCAGCGCGACCACCGCTTTGGCTGCCGATGTAAAAATTGGATTTGTCGTTAAGCAGCCAGAAGAGCCATGGTTTCAGGATGAATGGAAATTTGCAGATATAGCTGCAAAGGAAAAAGGCTTTACACTGGTAAAAATTGGCGCCCAAGACGGAGAAAAAGTGCAGGCTGCGCTTGATAATCTCGGTGCACAAGGTGTGCAGGGCGTAATTATCTGCACTCCCGACGTTAAGCTTGGGCCTGGCATTGTAGCAAAAGCCGCCGCCAATGATCTTAAGCTCATGACGGTTGATGACCGCCTTGTTAATGCGGACGGAGAGCCGATTGAAGATGTGCCACATATGGGCATTTCGGCGAGCAAAATCGGTGAAGCGGTGGGTGAAGCAATCAGCGACGAAGTTAAAAACCGTGGCTGGGATTGGAAGGATGTTGGTGCAATCCGTGTTTCCTACGACCAGCTTCCCACGGCTGTTGACCGGGTTGAAGGTGCTCTTTCTGCAATGAAAGCTGCCGGACTTCCAGAAGGCAACATATTTGATGCTCCACAAGCGAAAACCGATACGGAAGCCGCTTTGAATGCATCGACCGTCGTTCTAAACAAAAATCCGGATGTAAAATATTGGGTTGCTGTTGGACTTAACGACGAGGCCGTATTGGGTGCAGTCCGCGCCACCGAAAGCGTTGGCATCTCGCCCGATAATGTCATTGCTGTTGGGATTGGCGGCTCAGATTCAGCGATCAACGAATTTAAAAAGCCCAGCGCCACTGGTTTCTATGGCTCTGTAATCATTTCGCCTAAACGCCATGGCTATGAAACCGCACTCAATATGTATGAGTGGATTACCAATGGCAAAGAGCCGGAAAAACTCATCCTGACTTCCGGTGAGCTGGCACTGCGCGACAATTATCAGCAGGTCAGAAAAAACCTCGGCATTGAATAATTTCTAATTCTGCCTGCGGCCGCGCGATTCACGCGGTCGCGAATATTTCCCAATACTCAATAAATCTTCCGGAGATGCCATGGACAGCTTTCTGGCGTTCAGTCATATCTCGAAATCCTATCCGGGTGTGCAAGCACTTTCCGACGTTTCTTTCACCATCGCCAAAGGGAGTGTGCATGGCTTGATGGGAGAAAATGGTGCCGGAAAATCGACGATGATCCGCATCCTTTCCGGGGATCAGGCTGCAAATAGCGGTACAATTTCGATAGATGGTGTTGAGCAAAAATACACTTCCGTTCGTGATGCTTTTGAGGCCGGAGTTGTCGTGGTTCATCAAGAACTGCAACTCGTACCTGAACTATCTGTTGCAGAAAATTTGTGGCTCGGCCGTTTCCCTAATCAAGCAGGCATTATCAATTCTCGGCAGCTTACCGAAGAAGTGGCGCAAAAACTTGCCGATATCGGGCTCACGATCAATCCGTCAACCAAAGTAGGCAAACTGTCTATCGGCGAACGACAAATGGTGGAAATTGCCAAAGCCATAATGGTTGATGCGCGGGTCATCGCGCTAGATGAACCGACATCCTCACTATCGTCGCGCGAAAGCGAAATCCTGTTTCGGCTCATTCGTAAGCTTAAATCCGAAGGCAAGGTCATCATCTATGTTTCGCACAGGCTTGATGAAGTTTTTGAACTCTGTGACAGCCTGACCGTCTTGCGTGATGGAAAACTCGCAGCGCATCACACTAATCTTAACGGCGTTACTCGGGATCAAGTCATTGCCGAGATGGTGGGTCGCGAAATCTCTGACATCTGGGGTTGGAGAGGCCGACCAATTAGCGATCAGGTCCGTTTGCGCGTCAATGAGCTTAGTGGCACCAGCCTTAAAAACCCAGCAAGTTTTGAGGTTCGGAGCGGCGAGATCCTCGGTCTCTTTGGCTTGATTGGCGCGGGCCGTTCGGAATTATTGCGCCTGCTCTATGGTGCTGATAGCCGCAGGAATGGTGTTGTAGAAGTTGATGGCGCGAGAGTGCCGGCGGACAACCCAAGAAAATCAATCGAAGCCGGTATTATGCTGTGCCCGGAGGATCGAAAAGCTGATGGCATTCTGCAAGGCCGTTCGATTGAAGAGAATATTGCAATTTCCACACGGCGGCATTTTTCTCCATTCGGCCTGCTACGCCCTAGAAAAGAAGCTGAAATCGCTGAACGGAGCATCAAACAACTGCGTGTGCGCACCCCATCGCGCAAGCAGGATATTGTTCATCTCTCAGGCGGCAACCAACAAAAAGTTATTCTCGGACGCTGGCTTTCAGAACAGGGCGTCAAGGTTCTTATGGTTGATGAACCGACACGCGGTATTGATGTGGGCGCCAAATCAGAAATCTATGAAATACTTTACGGATTAGCTGAACAGGGGCTGGCAATTGTGGTGGTCTCCAGCGAATTGCCAGAAGTTATGGGAATTTCGGATCGCATCCTCGTCATGTGCGAAGGCCAGATTGCGGCATGTGTTGAACGTGCACAATTTGACGAACGAACCATTCTTGCCGCGGCGCTCCCCGACCGTACGGCTTCTATCGAAATTGACAGTCAGAAAGTTGCAACACAATGAACGCTTTGAAAAAACTCCTTCTCGGCGAACAGGGCCTGGTGGTGATCTTTGTCATTGCTTTCGCAGTGGTTTCCTTCACAGTTCCGAATTTTCTTACCGAACGCAATATGCTGGGACTGCTACAATCTGTTGTGACTATTGGCATAGTCGCCTGCACGATGATGTTCTGCCTTGCATCGCGTGACTTTGACCTTTCGGTGGGGTCAACCGTTGCTTTCACAGGGATGATCGCGGTGATGGTTTCCAATGAAAGTGGGTCCATTCTGGTCGGCCTATTGGCAGCTCTGATTGCTGGTTCCCTTGTCGGGTTGTTCAATGGGTTGGTCATTGCAAGGTTTAAGGTCAATGCATTGATTGCAACACTTGCAACAATGCAAATCGTCCGTGGGCTTGCCCTTATTTCTTCTGATGGACGCGCTGTTGGTATTAATGACCCATCATTCTATCAACTGGCCTTATCGAAATTCCTTGGTGTGCCCACACCGATTTGGGTGATGATCGTCTTGTTCATTATTTTTGGCTTCGTGCTTAATCGGACGGTCTTTGGCAAAAATACCCTGGCTATTGGCGGTAATCCCGAAGCGTCCCGCCTTGCTGGGGTTAATGTCGCCAATATGCGGATATGGATTTTTGCGCTGCAAGGGCTGGTCTGTGCAATTGCGGGAATTCTTTTGGCATCACGCATTACTTCTGGCCAGCCAAATGCTGCTACTGGGCTTGAACTCTCGGTGATTTCTGCTTGCGTACTTGGCGGCGTATCGCTGGCAGGCGGTCGGGCATCCATGACCGGTGTAATTGTCGGCGTTCTTATTATGGGCATCGCCGAAAATGTCATGAACCTGCTAAACATTCAGGCATTCTACCAGTATGTTGTACGCGGCTTCATTCTGATGCTGGCGGTTTTGCTTGATAATCTGCGCTCCTCCACCATCGCTTTCAGGAGCTGATTGTGCAAGGAGAGGAAAAGAACATGTTTTATGCTCTGGTCGATTGGGGAACCTCAAGCTTCCGGCTATGGATTGTCGATCAGAACGGCACCGTTCTACGCGAAAGCAAAAGCGACGAAGGCATGATGAAGGCATCAGAAATTGGCTTTGCAGCTGTTCTCGAGCGCCATTTGAATGATCTTGGTGCGCCCGCGCAACTGCCGGTAATGATCAGCGGGATGGCTGGCGCGCGACAGGGTTGGGTGGAAGCACCATATCTGCCCGTCCCTGCGGCTCTCGACAAATTGGCTGAAAATGCCGTTCGCGTACAACATGCGAAACGTGACGTCCGCATTATTCCTGGCGTTGCTCAAATGCAAAGCGATGCCGCCAATGTTATGCGGGGTGAAGAAACACAGCTTGCCGGTGTCATCAAATCCATGCCCAATGGTCTGGTTTGTATGCCGGGAACCCATTGCAAATGGGTAAGCCTGCAGGAAGGACAGGTAGCCGGACTAACCAGTTTTATGACGGGAGAGCTCTTTGCCGTACTCTCTCAACATTCAATTCTCAAACATGCGATTGATCCGGCCAGTAAGTTTGACGCTGACACGCCCGCTTTCAAAAGAGCAGCCGAGCAAGCGCTTCAAGCGCCAGAACAGGCACTTTCCATGTTGTTTCAGGTGCGAGCAAGCCAACTGCTTGGTTTTGAACAAAATGCAGACGGTTCTGCCCATCTTTCCGGCATTCTGATCGGAGCAGAAATTGGCACCGCTTTGCGAATATATGGCGGGGGCAAAGCCGGATTGGTTGCTTCTGATCGCTTAAACGGGCTCTATCGTCCAATCATGGAAAAAGCTGGCTTCGATGTCACGCTGTTTGATGGTGAAAAAGTGGTCCGCGCCGGGTTGTTAGCAGCAGCTTCCTTGATCTCTTCGTCTGGCGCTTCTTCTGGCCCTTCTAGCGTTCACCCTTCTGGAGTATGATATGAGTAACAACCCCGTCTGGCCAAAGTTTAAACGATCATTAGTGGCAATCATTCGTGGTATTCGCACCGAGGAAGTTGAACCCATTCTAACGGTCTTGCTGGAAGAAGGGTTTGAGGCTATTGAAATACCGCTTAACTCGCCGGAACCTTGGGTTTCAATCGAAAAAGCCGTGAAACTTTTTGGAGACCAAGCTTTGATCGGTGCTGGCACAGTATTGACCGTTGACGATGTGTCAAAGCTTGCTGATCTGGGCGGTCGTATCATGGTTAGCCCGAACACCGATGCAGATGTGATCAATGCCTCAGCAAAACGTGGTCTCTATTCGATGCCCGGATGTTTTACCGCATCGGAAGCACTATTAGCGCTCAAAAGCGGTGCTTCGGCACTTAAATTTTTCCCAGCTGGATCGCTCGGACCATCCGGGATCGCCGCCATCAAAACCGTTCTGCCAAAAGACGCGGTCGTGGGCGCAGTGGGAGGCGTTTCTGATGCAAGTTTTGCCGACTATGCAAAAGTCGGCATTCGCACATTCGGCTTAGGCACGAGCCTATATCGGCCAGGCGACACTGCTGAAACCGTTCGCAACAACGCCCGCCGGACGGTCGCAGCCTATGATAAGGTCTTTGGGGTAAGCAATGAATAAGCCTATGAATTTTCGTACAATCGATGCGCCAATATGTAAGCTTGGTGAAGGCCCGACCTTTGATCCTCATAGTCAAACTGCATGGTGGTTTGATATTTTACAGCAGAAGCTTTTTGAATATCGGCTGGCGGATGAAAAGTTAACGCAACATGATCTGCCCTTTACGGCAAGCGCATTGGCGCGCATTGATGCTGAGCGGCAATTACTGCACACTGATAAAGGTCTTTATATTCGCAACATTAATACGGGCGAATTGAGCTTTCATCTTGCCCTTGAAGAGGATCGGCCAGATCTGCGTTGCAATGATGCACGGGGGCATCCTTCCGGCGCTTTTTGGCTCGGCACGATGGGGTGGAATGCCGAAACCGGAGCAGGCTCGATTTATCATTACCGAGCGGGAGAATTGCGCCGGCTTTACGAAGATATCAGCATAAGCAATGCAATTTGCTTTTCGTCCGATGGTGCCACCGCTTACTATGCCGATACCGGTCGCGGAAAAGTTATGCGCGTAGCTGTCGATCCGCAAAATGGACTTCCCACCGCAGAACCGGAACTCTTTTTAAATGAGTTTCCAGCGGGAGCAGGCCCTGATGGAGCCGTCATTGATGATGAGGGCAATATATGGATTGCGCTTTGGGGCGGAAGTCAAGTTGCTGGATATACGCCGCGAGGCGAAGCGCTAAATTCTATCCCACTACCAGCATCCCAGCCTAGCTGCCCTGCTTTTATCGGTCCGGATGCCAGGCAAATGCTGGTGACATCTGCTGCTGTTGACGTCGATAAATCTGACCAAAAAGACCAGTCTGGCAAAATTTTCATTGTCGATTTGCCCTTTAAAGGCCGCTTTGACCCGGATGTTTTGATTGGCTGATAGAGAACGCTTAACGGCCTTCTCCATCCGTCCACTGAGTTTTCAGCATTCAGCAGATGCTGAACACCCTTATGATTATACAGCGGAGCAACAATTTGTGCTGCGTGGGTGGCTGGAGCATTCTTGAACCCGCTGGAACACTTTCCGGAGCGTTTGAGATTTCTGTAAAGCGGGTTCCGACACCGTTTAGAATCGGGAATTTCCAATGAAAATCACTAAGCTGACAACCTATATTGTGCCGCCAAGATGGTTGTTTCTAAAAATCGAAACCGATGAAGGCATAACCGGTTGGGGAGAGCCAATCATTGAAGGACGCGCGCGCACTGTAGAAGCCGCAGTGCAGGAATTGTCCGAATATCTGATCGGCAAGGATCCGCGTTTCATCGAAGATCATTGGAATGTCATGTATCGCGGCGGCTTTTATCGCGGTGGCCCAATTCTGATGAGTGCGCTTGCAGGGATTGATCAAGCTCTTTGGGATATTAAAGGCAAAGCTTTAGGCGTGCCAATCCACGAGCTGCTTGGCGGTCAATGCCGTGAGCGTATCAAGGTTTATTCTTGGATTGGCGGCGACCGCCCTAGCGATGTGGCAGACAAGGCCCGCGCGATGGTTGAACGCGGATTTACCGCGCTGAAAATGAATGGTGCCGAAGAACTGCAAATCGTTGATAGTTTTGCCAAAATCGACGCGATCGTCGAAACCGTTGGTGCGGTGAGAGATGCGGTTGGGCCACATATTGGTATTGGCGCAGATTTTCATGGCCGCGTCCATCGTCCTATGGCCAAAGTCCTAGCGCGTGAACTTGATCAGTTTCGCCTGATGTTTATCGAAGAACCGGTTTTGTCAGAGCATAGTGAAGCGCTTGCCGAGATCGCCAATCATACTGCCACACCCATTGCATTGGGTGAGCGGCTTTATTCGCGCTGGGATTTCAAATCGATCCTTTCGGGTGGGTATGTAGACATTATTCAACCCGACCTCTCCCACGCCGGAGGGATCACCGAGTGTCGAAAAATAGCAGCTATGGCCGAAGCCCATGATGTGGCTGTGGCCTTTCATTGCCCACTAGGCCCGATTGCGCTTGCAGCCTGCCTGCAAGTGGATGCTGTAAGCTATAATGCCTTCATTCAGGAACAAAGTCTCAACATTCATTACAATGAAGGCAATGACATCCTTGATTACATCACCAATCGCGAAGTTTTTGAATATAAGGATGGCTATGTGTCTATTCCTAAAGGTCCTGGCTTAGGCATTGAGATCAACGAGGAATTCGTCAAAGAACAAGCCAAAATCGGGCATAACTGGCGTAATCCGCTCTGGCGTCATGAAGACGGCAGTGTGGCAGAATGGTAAGGGGGCGGAACATGAGTAAACGTCTTGAAGGAAAACGCGTTATCGTAACCGGTGCTGCTCAAGGCATCGGCCTCGCTATCGCGCAGGCCTTTGCGAGTGAAGGCGCTAAGCTTTTCTTAATTGATATGGATGGGGTACTCCTTGCTGCTGAAGCAAAAGCTTTGCGGGAAAGCGGATATGTGCTTGATTTTGCCGTGGCAGACATATCCGACACCGAAGCCATATCAGCAGCGGTGGCACAGGCAAATTCTGTGATCGGCCCGATAAATGCCTTGGTAAACAATGCTGGCATCAACGTTTTTGCCAAGCCGCTCGACACCACCGATGATGAATGGAACCGCTGTTTTGATGTCAATCTCAAAGGCGCATGGAACTGCTCCAAGGCTGTTCTGCCAGGAATGATCGAACAGGGTGGCGGGGTTATTCTTAACATCGCCTCCACTCATTCTTTCACCATTATTCCCCATACTTTTCCATATCCACTGGCAAAACACGCGCTCTTGGGCATGACAAAATCGCTGGGCCTGGAATATGCGTCGCAACAAATTAGGGTAAACGCCATCGCACCCGGCTATATTCAAACCCAGAAAAATGTCGATTATTGGAACAGTTTTCCTGACCCTGAAGCTGCAAAAGCTGAAACCCTCGCCCTACATCCCGGGCGGCGCATTGGCACACCGGAGGAGATTGCGAAGGCAGCAATATTCATGATTTCTGACGAATGTCCTTTCATGAATGCCGCCTGCCTGACGATTGATGGTGGTTTAAGCGTGCAACAACATCCAGTTTGATGCGTAATTACTCACAGGAAGCGTTAAAGCAATTGCTCACGCTCCTGTGAGGAACGCAACTTGCACAAACCTCGCTTGGCGCTCGAACGAAGACGTAGTACACGGGATAGTGCTATTGGGTGAAAAGGTGTTGGCTTGAAAGACTATTTGCGCACAGTTCTCGAGGAAATCGAAACTGAAGTTAGGAATATGGAAGAGCGCGGCGAAGTTGCCGATTATATTCCCCCACTCGCGCAGATTGATCCGAAGAAATTCGGACTCGCAGTTATGCTGCATGATGGCACGATGATTTCGACGGGCGATGCGTCTGAACGTTTTTCAATTCAGAGCATCTCGAAAGTTTTTGCTCTCACCTTGGCACTGGGCATGAGGGGAGATGCAATTTGGCGGCGCGTGGGACGAGAGCCATCCGGAGATCCTTTCAATTCCAGTATTTTGCTAGAACTTGAGAAAGGATTCCCACGCAATCCATTCATTAATGCTGGCGCCATTGTTATTTCGGATATATTGCTCGGCTCGCACGAACCCAGAGAAACATTGGCCGAAATTGTGCGCTTCATGCAATCCTTGAGCGATGACAATGATGTATATATAGACAAGATTGTCGCCCGCGCCGAAGATCAAACAGGCTTTAACAACGCGGCCCTTGCCAATCTTTTAAAAGCAAACAAAAATCTTGATAACGAGCCCGCACGCGTATTGGGGGTCTACCATCATCAATGCGCATTGGCGCTTTCATGCGAGCAACTGGCAAGGGCGGGACTTTTTCTTTCAGCGTCCGGACGCGATCCAATCAACAAACAGAGAATTGTCAGCGCTCAACGGTCCTTGCGGATCAATGCTTTGATGATGACTTGCGGTCATTATGACGGTTCGGGAGATTTCGCGTTCCGCGTTGGAGTTCCGGCCAAAAGTGGTGTTGGCGGTGGCATATTGGCCATTGTACCCGGTATCGCTTCAATAGCCGTATGGTCGCCAGGCTTGAACCAGCATGGCAATTCACTGCTGGGGACTTATGCGCTCGAAAAGCTGTGCCGTAGAATGAACTGGTCAGTTTTTGGAGCATAGGTTTTGCTGCCGCGGCACCGAAGGGCGGGTGCCGCCGCTGCGAAGCAAAATTATCGCATAGCGATCTGAATTTTTACATCTGTTGGATGAGCAGCATCAGCCCGTTCGAAGGCCGCTATACTGTCACGGAAATCAAATGTTGCAGAGATAAGCGGCTTTACATCAATGATGCCTTCTGCCATCAGCGCGATTGCGCGATCATAGACATTGGCATAACGAAATACCGTTATGAGCGATATTTCCTTAATCTGCAAAGCGACAATATCAATCGGCACTGGCGCCGTTGGCATTCCAAGGCAGGCCAGTTTGCCGCCGGGCCTTATGCAGTCTGCAATATTATCGAATGCTACAGCCGCACCTGAACATTCATAAACCAGATCAACGCCCCATCCATCGGTCGCTTTTTTGACCTGCTCTGCCACAGAACCGTTTTTCAAATAAAGAGGCTGAACCCCTTTATATTGCCCAGCAATGTCGAGCTTTTCCGTGGCAGGGTCAAAAATCAACACACGCGAACAGCCGGCAGAAAGAGCAGACAAAGCCATCAGAATACCGATCGGGCCCGCTCCCAGCACAAGCGCTACATCGCCTGCATTCACGCCGGTTTTATGCACGGCCTGAAGTCCGACAGCCAGCGGCTCCACCATTGCACCTTCGGCGAAGGAAACATTATCCGGTAATTTATAGGTCAAACTGGCAGGATGAACGACTTCAGGCGTCAGACAACCATGCACCGGCGGCGTTGCCCAGAAGGTAAGCGTTGGATCAAGATTATAAAGCCCGATCCGGCTGGTCCGGCTTGAAAAATCCGGAATTCCTGGCTCGATACATACGCGATCACCAACTTTGAGATTTTGCACATTTGAGCCGCAAGCAACGACCGTTCCCGCCCCCTCATGGCCCAAAATCATCGGCGCATCGACTACAAAAGGCCCGATTTTGCCGTGCCGGAAATAGTGAACATCACTACCACATACTCCCACTACATTCATAGCAATGCGCACATCATTGTCCGAGAGAGTGAGATCGAGCTCAATATCCCGAAGCGACAGCGCACGCGCTCTTTCTAATACCAAAGCGATTGGCATAGCAGCTCCTAAATACTGGTATAACCGGCGTCGGCGGTAACGATTGATCCAGTCATGAGGCTTGAAGCATCCGAAGCCAAAAACTGAACAATGGAGGCAATCTCTTCTGGTTTGCCCATTCGCCCGGCGGGAGTTAGATCAAGCCAACGATCCACCAATCCTTTCTGGCTTTCCAAGCCCTGCAATAATGGTGTTTCAATATAGGTAGGCGCGACTGCGTTCACTCGGACACCGCGCTTTGCCCATTCAATAGCCAGTGAGCGGGTCAAATGGTGCACGCCTGCTTTTGAGGCATTGTAATGGCACTGCGGCTGGGGAACATTAACAATCTGGGCCGACATTGAACCAATATTGACGATAGACCCTTTGCCGTTCTCAAGCATATGGCGGCCAAATGCGCGGCAGGTCTTAAATACGCCGCTCAGATTAACATCAATGACGCGATCCCATTCTTCGTCGCTCATATCTTCTGCCGGAATATTGCTGACAACGCCAGCATTGCAAACCAGCACATCAAGCGGAGGCAGCTCCGACGCCAAATCATTAAGCTGACTGCTATTTGTTACATCCAATTGCCTTGCACTTGCTGTGCCACCAAGCCAATTGGCTGTGGCTTCAGCACGAAACAAATCAATATCGGTGCAGATAACTGTGGCACCAGTTTCTGCCAGCGCCTGTGCGCATGCCGCCCCTATCCCTTGACCGGCACCAGTCACAAGAGCCAGACGACCGCTAAGATCCATTTTTTCACGATATGACATTTTCATTCCGTTCAGTTAGTTTTCGATCGCCTCTGCGTTAGAATTTCATACAAAATCCGCAGTGAAGCCTCCACCCGTCCAGGAGATCGCCCGACTGATTGCGCCCTCCGAATAACGACTCATTATCATTATTTAGTAGTAAAACTATTAATTGCTCCATTATCTCGTCAAGGGATAATAATTCTGAAATCCAAGCCATATTGCACAACAAAAGCTGAAAAACCCGATTTCTCGGGCCTATAACTGGCCAAAACATACCTTCATCCACAGCTTGATTTTTGTCGGTGTTGAATTTTTCAGGATTGGCAAGTAGCGAAACTCCAGCTATGTAGTATTCCTATATCTCTTAGCCCTCGCGGCATTGCCTGCACTGAATATGTGGAGAAGAACATGACCGACCCCATCCTGTCCAAGTTCGATGGCCAGCTTTTCATCGACGGAAAATTCATTGATGGGCGTGGCGATAGAATTCCTGTTGCAAATCCTGCTCGCGGTGAAACAATCGGCCAGATTGCTGCCACGACTCCGGATGAAATTGAAGCCGCCGTTGTAAGCGCGAAAAGTGCTTTTAATAAATGGAAGCGCGTTCCCGCCAAAACCCGTTCACAATCATTGCACAAGCTTGGTGATTTGATTGCTGCCGATGCTGATCGCATGGCACATATTATGACGCTTGAACAGGGCAAGCCCCTGAACGAAGCAAAGGGTGAAATCCTCAAACTTGCCGAAGCCTGTCATTTTTATGGCGAGGAAGCGGTGCGCGTTCTCGGTGAGCTTATCCCCAATGATCAGAATGGCTATCAGAGCCAGGTAATCCGTGAACCTATCGGTGTTGTAGCCGCAATTACTCCGTGGAATTATCCTGCCGAACTCGTAGGCTGGAAACTTTGCGCAAGCCTTGCAGCGGGCTGCACCATTATCATCAAACCTGCTGAACTTACGCCTTTTACCGCTCTCGCCATCGCAGAAAAAGTGGCGGAAGCGGGCATTCCTGCGGGCGTTGTAAACGTTGTGACCGGGAAAGGCTCGATTGTGGGCCAAGCCTTGGTGGAACATCCAGAAATCTCTAAAATCGCGTTTACTGGCTCCAGTGCTGTTGGCTTGCAAATTCAGCAATCCTGCCCAACGATCAAGCACATGTCGCTAGAGCTCGGCGGCAATTGCCCGTTGATTATTACAGAAAGCGCCGATCTTGATGCTGCCGTAAAGGGTGCTGCGCGTCGCTCTTTCCGTAATATGGGGCAGATTTGCATCGCGATTAACCGCATCTATGTAGCTCGATCGCTTTACGATGCGTTTCTTGAAAAATTCGCTGTGGCAGCCAATGCATTGACCATCGGCGATGGACTTCTTCATCCTGCGGCCGATGTAGGATCCATGGCTTCGGCTGCACCACTGGAAAAAACCCGCGAGCATCTTGCGGATGCGCTGGAAAAAGGTGCGCGGCTGATTGCTGGTGGTAGCGCGCCTGAGGGTGACGACTATGCGAAGGGCTTTTTCTTCCGCCCAACCATTGTCGCCGATTGCAATCACGATATGAAAGTCATGACCGAAGAGACCTTTGGTCCGCTCGTTGGCGTCGCACCTTTTGACACTCTGGAAGAAGCTATCAAGCTTGCCAATGACACGCCATATGGCTTGGCATCCTATCTATTCGCGCGCGATCTTACGGAAATCTATCACCTGTCTGCCGAACTGGATTATGGCAATGTGGCCGTCAACAATGTGGATGCAGGCATCATGAACGCACCTTATGGCGGACGCAAACAAAGCGGCATCGGCTATGAACATGGCCGCGAAGGGTTGCTTGAATATTTCAATTTCAAACATATCCGCCTGCATCATGGCGTAGGAGCCTGATTCAATGACATCGGCACTTCTTGGCATTGATATTGGCACCTCCGGCTGCAAGGCGCTTTTGATCTCGGTTGACGGTGATGTGCTGGCATCCAGCACGGCCACCTATGGGTTGTCGCAGCCACGGACCGGATGGACTGAGCAAGACCCAGCGCTCTGGATTGAGGGTGCCCGCAAATCCGTAGCCTCGGTCATGCAACAAGCGCCCGATGTGGAACTGCTCTGCGTCGGCCTTTCCGGCCAAATGCACGGTCTTACACCGCTTGACGCAGACAAAAACATATTGCGCCCGGCCATTCTCTGGAATGATCAACGCAATGGCGCGGAAGTCGAAGAGATCACCGAAAAAGCCGGAGGGCTAGAGGCGCTGATCGGCATTACCGGCAATCGCATGCTGGTTGGTTATACCGGTGGTAAAATCCTCTGGATGAAAAACCACGAGCCAGAGCTTTTTGCAAAACTGCGCTATGTTCTCAATCCAAAGGATTATCTGCGCTATGTGCTGACAGGCGAGCTGGCGACAGAAGTTTCTGACGCTTCTGGCACCGGTCTGTTTAATGTTTATGAGCGCAAATGGGCAACCGATCTGATCGAAAAGCTCGGAATTGATCCAGCTATTCTACCTGTCTGCCATGAATCTCATATTATTTCGGGGCGCATCAGTGCCTCTGGCAGCGCAGCCTTTGGCCTGCCTGCTGGTATTCCGGTCGTGGGTGGCGGCGGCGACAGTGTTATCCAGACCATTGGATCTGGCGTTATTGAACCGGGAGAGTTGCAAACGACTATCGGCACCGCAGGCATATTAGCCGCTGCCCTTAATGCGCCCACACCCAGTGCGGATGGTCGCATTCAAATGTTCTGTAATGTTGCGCCAGATAAATGGCACGCAATGGGCGTTTCCTTGAATGCTGGTGGCGCGATGGGTTGGTTCCGCTCGGTTCTCGCACAAGCCGGTCATGGCAATGATCTGAGTTTCGATCAAATTGTCGAGGCAGCAGAAGCCAGCAAAGCTGGTGCTTCGGGGCTGCTTTTCCTTCCCTATCTCAATGGCGAACGTTGCCCGCATCCAGACCCTTCTGCACGCGGTGCGCTTGTCGGGCTTACTGCCCGTCACGGATTTGGTGATATTGGCCGCAGCGTCATGGAAGGGGTCACACATGCATTTTATGACATGCATGCGCTGATGTCCTCAATGGGTATTGAAGGGCGCGTGATCAAAGCATCCGGCGGTGGCGCACGCTCACAGCTCTGGCGACAAATCCAGGCGGATCTTTTCAATTGTGATGTGGTGACGACAGAAGGTGCTGCTGAGGGCGGCGCGTTTGGCGCGGCCTTGGTCGCAGGCGTTGGAGCAGGCGTTTGGAAAGATGCCACTGAGGCAGCGCGCATCATACGCGAACTGAGCCGGCAGCAGCCCAATAGTGTCAATGGCGAGATTTATCGCAAAGCACATCATATTTATCGCGATCTTTACCCCGCCCTCGTGCAGAGCTTTCATGCCCTGAACGATCCTGCGTTTGCCGGTTGACTGATCGAAGAAGCACGAAACATAGGAATTGCTTGAAATATGAAAAAATTTTCAGCTTTGATCTTCGATCTGGACGGCACCCTCATTGACAGTGCGCCAGATATTGCCTCCGCGGTAAATGTCTATATGGCTTCCAAAGGCTGGCCCGAACTTTCGGACGATTATGTTGAGCAATTTATTGGTAACGGTCCGCGTCGCCTGCTGCTGGATATATTTGTCGATCAGGGCCTGCCCTCGGATGATGAAACCGTTGATGAGGCCGTGAAAAGCTATATTGCCAATTATCACCGTAATCCGGCAGAAAAGACGCGTTTTTTTGAAAATGTGCGTGAAGATTTGCACGATCTTCACAGTGCCGGTTTTCGTCTGGGCATTTGCACAAATAAGCCGCACGCGCTCACTCAGGAAATTCTGAAAATCCTAGAACTCGACACTATAATCGATGTTGCTATTGGCGCTGACGCTGTCCCCGCCTGCAAGCCCAATCCGGGACACTTGATGGCTGTGGTTGAAAAAATGGGACTTAACGGTTCTGACTGGGCCTATATCGGCGACACAAATGTGGACAAAACAACAGCAGATAGCGCAGGGGCCGAGTTTTTCGTGGTGCCGTGGGGCGGCGGCAAGGACGTAAATGTCCAACCCCATCAAAGACTGGCACGCATAGCTGATCTCATGGAATATCGTGCTCAATAAACGATAATCAAAGGAACGCATCCATGACCATCAGCCTTCTGCAGCGCATATTACATCAAATGGATGAAATGGGAGCAGCCGAACGCCGCATTGCGGAGTTTGTAAGCACATCTCCCAATAGTGTCATCCATATGAGCATGGCAAAACTGGCAGTCCGTTGTTCGGTTAGTGACCCCACAATTATCCGCTTTTGCCGTCGCTTCGGCTTTGAAGGTTATCAAGACTTCAAGCTGCATCTGGCGCAAAGTCTCGTTCCGTCGGCGCCATTTGTTTACGAGCAAATTATTCCCAATGACGGGATCGACAATATTGTTCGAAAAACTTGTCGTAATTCGCTCAACGCTATTCAGCGGGCACTCGAAGACCTTATCCCGCAACAAGTTGAAAAAGCGGCGCTTCTTTTGCGCGATGCAGTTTGGACCGGCATTTATGCAAGTGGCATTTCAGAAGTCACCGCTATTGATGCTGAGCACAAATTTCAGCGTCTTGGTATGCGATGTGCAGCGATTGTCGGGCGCAAAAAACAATGGATGCATGTTGAAAACTCTCGACCACAGGAAATAGCGCTGATTTTTTCGCAATCGGGGCACACAAAACAAATGGTTGAGCTTGCAATTGCAGCCAGAGCAGGAGGCGCACGCGTCGTTTCGGTAACTGCTGCTGAAAGCCCTTTGGCGCGCGTGACCGACGCGCTGATTGCGGTGCGCCCATATGACCAAACCGAACTCATGACGCCTTTGGCGTCGCGGCTAAACCATCACCTCGTGGTCAATATGCTGGTTACGGCCATAGCGGTATCAAGCGGCAGCGACTTTCCCGATCAGCTGCCTGCGCTGGATTCTTGGCTAACAGACAAGATACGCGATTAAACCCAACCCGCCGAAGCCATTGGGATGGCTCCGGCTATCGTCAGGAAAGAAAAATGTCCGCAGAACAAAATGAAGCGAAAAAAGTTGCTGGGCGCAGAGTTATTGAAGAATTTGTCCGAGACGGCATGAAGCTCGGCCTGGGATCGGGCACCACATCGCATTTCTTCGTGCGTGAACTGGGGAAATATGTGGCAGATGGCATGAAGCTGACCTGCACAACCACTTCCCGTTCAACCATCGATGTAGCGCGCGAAGTCGGCATCGCAATCACGGATCCTAATGAAATCGGCGAGATCGACCTAACTGTTGACGGCCCAGATGAAATTGATCGTGATTTTAACATGATCAAAGGCGGTGGTGCTTGCTTGCTGTGGGAAAAAATCATTGCCCATGCATCGAAGCAAATGATTACGGTTACTGACGAAACGAAACTGGTCGATAAGCTTGGCGCGTTTCCGCTTCCAGTAGAAGTGGTGCAATTTGCATGGG
Organism: Falsochrobactrum ovis; assembly: GCF_003259955.1. GTDB lineage: Bacteria > Pseudomonadota > Alphaproteobacteria > Rhizobiales > Rhizobiaceae > Brucella > Brucella ovis_A. Next base: position 81,128 of record NZ_QLMK01000008.1, on the reverse strand, counting down.
TCCAAACCGAACGTATGGTCGATCGCGTTCTTAAGGAACACGGCATTAACGCAGAAATCAGCCGCCGTATGAATGACGGACAACCGGTTGTCACCGATAGCGGCAATTTCATTCTTGATTGCAAATGCGTGGAAATCAACGACCCAGCACCGTTGGAAATCGAGCTCAACCGTATCCCGGGTGTCGTGGAAAACGGACTCTTCACCCGTGAATCAGCAGGTATGGTCGTGGGCTGCTTTGATGGCACTTCCTACGTAAAGATGCGCTGATCTAGTAAAACTTCGATATTAGTATTCTGCAAAAGGGCGGCAGATGAGGATATGGCCGAGCTATTTGGCTTAAATCCCGCCCTTGAGCGGGTAGGTTGCAGCTAAATTCTTGCTAATAATTGAATTCGGCTTGACAAACTCAACTCTGATGTAGTGAAACTATATCAATCATATTGGGAGGTTCTTATGACTACCGAACTTAAATTAAATCGCCGTCATGTTCTGGCTGGTGGTCTTGCTCTAGGGGCTAGCGCATTGACAGGAAATGCTGCATTCGCGCAGGACCGTGTGTTTGTGCCATTCAGCAATAAAAGCCTTGATTATTATTTCTTCGTCATTGAGGAAGAAGCTGTAAAACGCGCTGTTCAAAGCCGTGATTGGGCGTTCCAGGCGACGAATGCTAATTTCGACAATACCCGCCAGCTCGAACAGTGGCAGAGCCTTATGCTCTCCAAGCCGTCTGCAATGGTTTCCGACCCAATTGACAGTCAGGCTATTGTGAGCGCCATTCGTCGATACAACCAGCAGAAGATCCCTGTCGCAATCATCGACACGCCAGCAGATGGCGGCAAAGTGGCAATCACAGTCAGCTTCGATAACCATCAGGGTGGTGTAATGGCTGCCCGCGAAATTATTGACCGCCTGACCAAGAAATATGGCAGCCCGAAGGGTAAAGTGCTCAATTGCTATGGTTCGCTTGCAAGTGTTGCATGGCGCCAGCGCAAGGAAGGCATGGACGAAGAATTCGCCAAATATCCGGAAATCACCTATATTAGCCGTCCGACAGAAGGTCAGCTCGACCAGATGCTTTCGGTAACACTCTCAACCCTTTCTGAACATCCTGATCTTGATGCAGTCCACGCACCAAGTGACTCCCCTGCCCGCGGCATTGCAACCGCGCTTCAGCAGAAAGGCCTCTGGAAGAAAGTTGGCGAAGAAGGCCACGTCATTTTCGTGACAATTGACGGCGAGCCCGTTGCTGTTCAGGGTATTCAGGATGGCTATATCGACGCCTGCGTTTCCCAAGACCCGATTGCCTATGGTGAAATCGCGGTAGAAATGCTCGCCGATTATTCTTTGAAGGGCGAGGATGTTCCTCTCGGACCTTATGAGAATAAGAAATATTTCTGGGAAACGGCCGAAATCGTTGATGGTCCCACAGGTCCAACCCTGATCATTCCGCCTTTCGTAATCAATGGCGAAAACGCTTCCGATAAGCGCCATTGGGGCTATATCGCCGAAAAGGAATGGGGCGTTCCTTATACCTGATCATAAATGGGCGATGTCCGCACTATAGCGCGGACATCCTCCCGTTGGCCGGGCAAGTGTTTTCGCAAAAGGCGGATAGATTATGACAAATACTCAAGCGATGGCTCATAATCGTCAGGCTGCAAAAGAGCCTACGAATGATATTGCATTGCGGATTGATAATATCACCAAACGATATGGCTCATTCACCGCTTTGCAATCAGTCAGCCTTAACATTCGTCGCGGTAGTATCCATGGTCTGCTGGGCGAAAACGGGGCCGGAAAAAGCACATTAGTTGGGATTATTTCCGGACAGAGACCACCAACAAGCGGTACCATTTTTCTGAATGGCCAGCCTGTTCAAGGCGCTGACGTCAAAGCAATGGAAGAAGCCGGGGTTTTTCTGGTCACGCAGGAGCCGATGATCATTGATCATCTCTCCGCTGCCGAAAATCTTATGTTGGGCATCTGGCCTTCCAAAGGTGGATTTGTGCGCTGGCGAAAGCTGAAAGCCGATGCGGCCCATATGTTGGAAGATTCTGACATCAACCCTAACACACTTGCCGGCAAGCTGAATGCCGTTGCCCGCCGCAAGCTTAACATTTTGCGGGCGATGTTTTCGGGCGGCAAGGTCATTATTCTTGATGAACCGACAGCAGCGCTGACGGTACCGGACCGCCGCCAATTGTTCGACTTTATGCGCAATCTGAAAGATGAAGGCGTTACCTTCATTTTCATTTCGCATTATAATGATGAAATTCTTGAAATCTGCGACGCAGTATCCGTGCTACGCGACGGAACCTATGCGGGTGGGAGTGAAGATGTCGGCTCTATGACATCGGAACAACTTTCCGAATTGGTGCTTGGGCGCGGGCTTGATCTGTTCCAGCGTGAGCGCAAAATCTTTTCTAATGAACCCATAGCCATTCGTTTGCGCAATGTGATTGCGGAGCATGTTGATCTTGATGCTCTCGACATACGGGCCGGAGAAGTTATTGGTTTCACTGGACTTCCCGGTGCAGGTGCCAAGGAACTTGCCAAGGCAATTTTTGGCCTTAACCCTGCCAGTTCCGGCACACTTAGTCTCGGTGGCGCAGAACTTGCTTTGCCCCAACACCCCCGCGAAGCTTTTAACCGTGGCATTGCCTATCTTTCTGACGACCGCCGCAAGGATGGTGTGGTTGGGCACTTGTCGATAGCCCAGAATATTGCCCTCTCCTCGCTCGACCGCCGTTCAACGCTTGGCTTTGTCCAAAGGACAAATGAACAGACACTTTGCGACGGTTATTTTGCCAGTATGGGCATCAAGGCGCCGGGTGCGTCAGTCGCTGTCGACACGCTGAGTGGCGGCAACCAGCAAAAGGTTTGTCTCGGCCGTGTACTTGCGACGGAACCGAGGCTTTTGATCCTCGATGAACCCACACGCGGTATTGACGTGGGCGTTAAACAGGATGTGCTGCGCATTATTGATGAACTCAGTAAAACAGGCGTGTGTGTGATCATCGTATCAACCGATACGGACGAACTGGTCCGCGCTGTTGACCGCGTTTGTGTATTCCGTGATGGCTCAGTGAAAGAGATCGTTACCGGAGAAAATATCACCACCGATAATCTGCGCCGCCTCTCGCAGGCGTAGGCATCGGTTCGGTAAAAGGAATGAAGGAATGAGCACTGTTATGTCGGTCACAGCTTCCAAAAGCACCAGCCCAAAAGAGAAACAGTCCCAGAATATTGTTGGATGGGTTCTGCACAATGTCGTGTGGATCTGGCTGGTAGCGCTTGTTCTGGGCTTCGGACTCTTCAATGAGTTCTTTCTCACCGTTATGAATATGCAGAACATCATGGTTCAGGCCACGGTTCTGGGTATGCTAGGTCTGGCGGTTGCACTTCCGCTGCTGGTCGCAGAAATCGACCTTTCCATTCCCGCCAATCTTGGCTTTTCCTCAGCCATTGGTGCGCTCGCATATTCCAGTCTTGGCATGCCATGGTTTCCCGCCATGTTGGTAGGCGTTGCCGTGGCGACGCTGATTGGCTTCTTCAACGGATTATGCATCACAAAACTGCGTATGGTCTCCCTGATTCAGACGCTTTCTATGATGATCATCCTGCAGGGCGCTCTGCTCGCGCTTACGCAAGGTAAAACACTCACCAATCTTTCTGACGGTTATGTTTGGATCGGCCAGGCTTCTGTTGGCGGATGGCCGGTTATGCCGCTGATCTTTGTGATCGCACTTATTGCGGTTGGCGTAATGCTGCGTATGACGGTGCTTGGGCGTTCGATCTATGCTGTTGGTGGCAACCCGCAGGCATCAAACTCCGCCGGTATCCGTGTTGATCGTGTAAAAATCATTGCCTATACGATCTCGGGATTTCTGGCAGGCGTTGCTGGATTTCTGCTCGCCTCTTGGCAGATGGCCATCACGTCCAATCAGGGCTCGAGCTATCTGCTCTATGCCATTGCTGCACCGATTATTGGCGGCGTGAGCGTTTTTGGTGGCCGGGGTAATGTCATCGGCATTCTCGGCGGGGTACTTCTGCTAACCATTATCCAGGTCGGCCTGGCAATTATCAACATTCCTTCGTTCTATGTTGGAATGATAGGTGGATTCATGATCTTTATTGCGGTAGCGATTGACGCAATCCGGGTGCGCTACTTCGCTTAAGCGAAGAAGCCCCCTCCAATTTTTGCGAAGTCAGGATCATGCCGATACTTGTTGAACAATTACGCCAGATTGTTGGCCGAAAATATGTGCTTACTGGCGACACTCAAACTCGCCGTTTTCGACAGGGCTACCGTTACGGCGGTGGCGATGCAGTGGCGGTGGTCCGTCCCGGCACACTTCTTGAAATGTGGCGTGCCCTTCAGGCCTGCCATAAGGCTGGCACTATCATCATCTTTCAAGCCGCGAATACGGGCCTGACTGGCGGATCAACGCCGGTTCCGGAAGGGTATGATCGGCCCGTAGTTATCATAAATACCATGCGGCTTAATCAGATGAGCCTGCTTGATGGGGGCGCGCAAGTTGTATCGCAACCGGGCGTCACCCTTGATCAGCTAGAAAAAACGCTGCGTCCTCATGGGCGCGAGCCGCATTCCGTTATCGGGTCAAGCTGTATCGGCGCATCGGTCACGGGCGGCATCTGCAACAATTCTGGCGGCTCATTGATCCGTCGTGGACCAGCATTTACCCAACTCGCGCTCTATGCCCGCATAGACGCTGATGGCGAACTTAAGCTCGTCAACCATCTTGGCATTGATTTGGGAACCACTCCGGAAGAAATCCTGGGGCGTTTGGATCGCGGAGAAATCCCTGCTGATATAATAAAAAATCCCACTAATCTTTGTGCTTCCGACCATGAATATTGCAATCATGTTCGGGATATTTCAGCCAGCACACCCGCAAGATATAATGCTGACCCGCGTCGACTTTATGAAGCTTCCGGCTCTGCCGGCAAGTTAGCTGTCTTTGCATTGCGCATTGATACATTCCCGGCTGATGACAAAACGCAGGTCTTTTATATCGGCTCAAATGATCCATCCGAACTTGGGATGATCCGGCGCGATATTCTTTCAACCTTTGACAGCTTGCCGATTGCTGGCGAATATATGCACCGCAATGCATATGATCTTTCAAGCCAGTATGGCAAAGATATGTATCTGTTTATCCAAAAATTTGGAACAGACAGAGTGCCACTCGCTTTCAGCTTGAAAAGCCGTTTTGACGGAATAACAGAGAAGCTCGGACTAGGTGGCGCAATCAGCGACCGGTTGCTTCAGTTCGCCAGTAAATTATTGCCAAACCATCTGCCCAACCGATTGAATGATTTCCGTGATCGTTACGAGCATCACCTTTTGCTTAAAATGGGCAATGAAGGCATTGAAGAAGCGCGGAAATATCTTGCGGATCGGTTTCCAACCAGTAAGGGTGCATATTTTGAGTGCACCGAGGAAGAAGGCAGCGCTGCCTTCTTGAACCGTTTTGCGGTGGGCGGAGCCGTCGTGCGCTACCGTGCGGTAAACCCCAAAACGGTAGAGGACATTGTTGCGCTCGATATTGCGCTGCCGCGAAATACAATAGATTGGTTTGAAAAACTACCTGCTGACATTGCGCAGAAAATTGACACCATCATGTATTGCGGTCACTTTTTTTGCCACGTGCTGCATCAGGAATATTTGGTCAAAAAAGGGGAAGACTGCGAGAAAATCAAAAATGATATTCTTGCGCTCCTTGAAGCTCGCGGTGCGAAATATCCGGCCGAGCACAATGTTGGCCACCTTTATGAAGCGGAAGAGAGTCTAAAAAACTTCTACAAAGAATTAGACCCGACAAACTCTTTCAATCCAGGTATCGGCAAAACCAGTCGCAATTTGAACTGGCAAGACGCTGGGCATTATTCTGCGCAAAATTAGCCGATCATTACCGCCGAGTTTGTCTTCCTTCTCGGAAGGGAAGCCCAACAGGTTGCTGTCACACATAGACAGCGACCTTACAGGGCTTTCGTATCAAACTTTAATGGAAACCGGCTCGCCGATACCTGCGGAGATCCGAAAAGGCGCAAGCCTTCACGCATCGTTGCAACACTATATTTGTTGCTCTGAGGCAAACCTATAATGTCAAATAGTCGCCGGTCTGGAGCATAGAAATTCGCAAGAACATGCAGCGAAGTGTTACGAGATGACCGTTGTTTTGTTCAGGCAGGGCACCTATTGATGAAATGGCTTGATCAGCTCCCTATGGGGACGATTTACGGCACGATCAAAGAATATGAGATAAATTCATCGGCTCGGACGGCTATGACTGCAATTCTTAAGAATGCCTTAAGCCTTAGCGAGAACACATGCTAAAGATTGTAGGTGGTGACGATGCGTGTGTTGATTGTTGAGGATGATGCTGTTTTACGCGATGGCTTGAAAGTGGGGCTGAAGATTGCAGGCTTTAACACCGATGCCGTCGAAACCTGCGATGAAGCCGAGGTCGCTCTCAGAAATCATGAATTCGACGCCGTAGTGCTTGATCTTATGTTGCCGGATGGTTCGGGGCTAGACATATTGTGTTCAATGCGCGAGCGGCGGGATACGACGCCAGTGCTGCTTTTAACCGCGCGTGATCAAGTATCAGACCGGATCACCGGGCTTGATGCGGGTGCTGATGATTATCTTGGTAAGCCATTCGATCTTGATGAAGTCGCCGCACGTCTTCGTGCTCTGCACCGCCGGGGCGCGGCGCGCCACGGTCCGCTGCTTAAATGGTGCGGTTTGGTACTCAATCCCGCAACTCAAACGCTTGAGCAAGACGGCAGGCCGATACATCTCTCACGGCGCGAATATGCGATCCTACATGCGCTCATGATTCATCCTGGACAGATCCTCTCTCGCAACCAAATTGAGGAAAAGCTTTACGGTTGGCAGGAGGAGATCGAAAGCAATGCTGTCGAAGTTCATATTCATCATCTTCGTAATAAACTCGGCCCAGATGTAATCCGAACCGTTCGGGGCATTGGCTATCGTCTTGGCGAGGAGCCGGGATGACTTCAATCTCACGGCGCCTGATTATCATTCTGGTATTAACCACTAGTCTGGTTTGGCTCTCGGCCATTGTCTGGATTTTCCTGTCCACCCGCGCCGAAGTAGAAAAAGTTCTCGACGCCAGATTGATGGAAGCCGGGCGCATGGTCTCTTCGCTCATTGTCAGCCAGGAAATTGCCATTGATCCCGGACAAGGTGCCCCCGCAGACCTGCCGCTGCGAGAACACAGCGCCTATGATCGGCAGCTTTCATGCCAAATCTGGTCACTACAAGGCGCACTCATAGGGCGATCAAAAGGCGCACCCGACGAGAAGCTGACGGATCAAGCCGACGGATTTTCTCAAACTATCATCGATGGCGAAGTTTGGCGGGTTTATGCGGTCACCAACGAACAATTGGGCGTGCGGGTTTTGGTCGGCGATAGTATGTGGATTCGGGACCGGCTCGTGAATGATGTGATCCGGGGTCTGCTTTTACCAGTTCTGCTTATTTTGCCGATCCTTGCTGTCCTCATCTGGCTCAGCGTGCGCCAAGGCCTCGAACCCCTGCGGAAAATCGCCGTTGAACTTGAAGCACGTCATGCATCTGATCTCAGCCCCATAGATGATGTGAATACGGCAAAGGAGATCGCACCGGTGCTGCAATCGCTGAACGGGCTGTTTGCCCGCGTGGAGGGATTGCGTGAGCATGAGCGCAGCTTCACCGCATTTGCCGCACATGAGTTGCGCACGCCTCTGGCCGGTCTTAAAACTCAAGCTCAGGTGGCCTTGGCCAGCGACGAGGGAGAAATAAGAGATCAGGCGCTACGCCAGATCGTCATCGGAGTTGATCGTACCGGTAGGCTCGTCCGACAATTGCTGGACATGGCAGCACTTGAATCGTTCGAGCGGGTAAGCCAGGGAGGCGTGACCGAGGTTGGCCCTGTACTCCGTTCGCTAGCTGATGAATTAGCCGATCCAACGCGCAATGTTAGGATAGAATTGTCGCCCGAGCTTGATAGTTTGTCCGCGCAGATCGAGCCGGAATTATTCACGCTTGCGGCCCGTAATCTTTTGGAAAATGCGGTTAATCATTCGCCACCAGGTGCTATCGTGCGCTGTCGGTGTGTGAGCGAGGGAGGCAATAATCTCATCCTTATCGAGGATGATGGCCCGGGCATTCCCAACGATGAGCTTCCCAAAATCACAGAGCGGTTTTTCCGAGGGCGTCACAAGGCGGCGATTGGCAGCGGACTTGGTCTTGCCATTGTCGAACTGGCAGTTCAGCGAAGCGGCTGGCACTTGCAGTTGCGCAACCGCGAAGGCGGAGGTTTGAGCGTGGCCATAGGACACGCTCACCGCGCTTGACGGCCCCTTTATGTCAGCAGATGTTTCATGTTAGGGTCAGCTATCACGACTAGCGGACTTCCGTCACGCACATTGCCTGCAAGATGAATGACATCCTGATTGACCATGCGTATGCAACCGGATGACACTGCCTTACCAATCGTCCAAAATTCGGGGGTTCCGTGGATACGGTAGATCGTATCTTTATTGCCTTCATGGATATAGAGCGCGCGTGATCCCAGTGGATTATTCAGTCCTGGAGCCATTCCGCCATTGGCTATGCTGATCGGCTCCAGCTCTGGTCGGCGTGCGACCATCTCATCGGGCGGATTCCAGCGCGGCCATTCGCGCTTATAGGCAATATGCCGACCTCGGCCAGCCCATGAATAGCCATCTTTACCAACACCGACGCCATAACGGACCGCGCGCCCGCCAGGTCGGACGTGGTAGAGATAGCGGTTTGGCGTATCGACAATGACAGTCCCCACCTTTTCATCGGTGGGATAATCAACTTCGGTCCGCCACCATTTGCGATCGAGTTTGGAAATATCGACTTCGGGGATTGGAAAGCGCTCATGAGGCATGGCATAATACATGGGCGGCACAGTCGAAGCCGGTACAGTCGAAGCCGGTACAGTCGAAGCCGGTACAGTCGAAGCCGGTACATGCGAAGGTTGCGGCGCGGATAAAGGCACTGAGGGTGCGACCGGCGCAAGCTGGCGTGTTGATGTACACCCAGCCAAGGCGAACACACCAATAAGGAACCCGCGCCGCCCGAACGCAACGCGGTGTGGGGCTTTTATATTCAAAATAATGATCCTCGTTTGACTAGCATGGACAAGGAAACGAGAGCAACCTTAAGCCAACCTTAAGCGCCTGCTGTCAGAGGAGCGCGCAGTAAATTCTAATGTATCGGTCAGCTATTTTCTTAATAGGGAGTTGATGTAACCAATATAGCAGCATTAATATTTGCGACGTTTAGTTAGAATTATCATAATTTCCTATCACACCGCCGATCTGCAATTGTCCCGACGGGCCATGGCATGCAAGTGTCGTCGACCTTGCCCTGTCATCCGATCGCACTCATGAAACTAGGCATGATCCTGCGCAAATACAGCCTCACCCATAAAGCTACACCCATAAGAGTGTCGAAGGGGCTGCAGAATTAGCTTTGATCAATATAAATTAAATTGCAGGCATTTGATGCCTGCAACTATCAAATTCCGAACGAACTAAAAGGCCGGTTCGACCGAATTCACGTTCTCCATCGTGACGACAGTCAACGGAATAGGAAGGCGATCTTTGACCTCCTTACCATCCAAAATCTCAGCAACTGTTTCAATTGCCAAATTCATTGGACGCAGGCCGACAAATTTGGGAGAACGGCAAAGCACATCTAGCTTTGCTTCAAATTGATCGTCTTCCATGTTCAGCCAACCGACAACCCCAGCGACAAAGTCCGTTTCTTGAGCTAACGTAAGGAGAAAATCGGTTTCTGCCTCCGTTTCAGCTGCTTGTACAACAACTGTATAATCAATCCCGCATTTACGAAGCAGCGGCGTCATATCTTCCGGTAAATAGTCTCGGTAGAGTGGCAGCCCCATATCTGGCGACATCCAATGATAATCCCCGCGGGATACACGCCAAAAATGGTGATGCGCATCAATAATACGTCCTGAAGTCATGACAGGCGCCTCCTCGCGCACCCGACAGTAAATTCAGCTGCCGCCTTCTTTGTCTTTCACAGATGATGGTGCAGCGATCAGTTTAATAGATTACCCGATTACTAGGGATCGAAAACGAAAGCATGATAGGGCGATTTATCGTAACCCACCAAACAGCAGTTAGCTCGATGGCAGCAAGGGTAAGGATTGCTTAAACCCTATGTCCCGTAAGTCGCAATCACAACTCAATCAAACAATTTCCTCATAAGTTCTCTCAAACTCCCCTTGCGTACCTACCTTCCACCGCATGGCGTATCACACCGGTAAAGCCCTAGCTCTAATAATTCTTGCACATTACATTAATATAATGCAATTAGAATCCGGCTTGCGTGGAACTAGATTGACATCCGAAACCGCTGTACCTAATCGCGAAAGGCTGCGTAGTTAGGGTATGATCAGTAACACGATAGAATAGAGCAAAAGGGCATAGTGAAATGTCGAAAACTGCGGATGCAGGAAACGAAGCTAAATTGTCCGATTTCCTGACGGGCGTTACGCTCAATCGATCAATGCCTTTGCGCGATCAGATTTACACATTAGTACGCAAGGCGATTGTCACCGGCAAATTGGCTCCAGGTGCGCCAATTAATGAGGTAGAGATCGCCAACCAGCTCGGCATTTCAAGAACACCGGTCCGAGAAGCAGTTAAAAAAGTTAGCGATGAAGGTCTTGTGCAAGTTTTCGCACAGACCGGAACTTTCGTCGCAGAAATAAATCGTAAGCATATTGAAGAAGCTTATATTATCCGCATTGCGCTGGAGATGGAAAGCATCAAGCGTGCAAATCATTTAGAATTGCGTCATCTTCAAGATCTGGAAGACATTATTAATGATCACGAGACGGCGCTCAAGCGCTGCCGTTTTGATGAAGCCATTGCACGAGATGATGACTTTCACCGCTATATTGCGGAAGTTAACGATTTATCCATGTTATGGAAGGTCGTGGATATCTCTAAGGCGCAGATGGACCGGTGCCGTTTGCTGTCGCTTCCCTCTCCGGGTGCAGGAAATGAAACCATTGCCCAACATCGAGCAATCCTGAAAGCACTAAGCGAACGCGATACAGAAGCTGCTATGCATGCTCTTAGAAACCATTTGGAAACTTCATTACAAAATACATTATCCTACTTGGATGATGGGCAGACCGATAATACGCTTTTGGCTGAGCCAAAGTAGAATTTGAAACATATAAACCGGCTTGAATTAGGGCCAGCAATTAGGGGGAGAATCTAAATGAAGATTTCTGAGACGCGTAAAATTCCGAGAATGGATCTCACATTATCCGCCCTCGGATTAGGCACAGCGGCCTTCGGCGGGCTTTATCAGCCGGTCAGCGGTGAGGATGCATTGGCCGCCGTCAAACAAGCCGAGATCATGGGTATCCGTTATTTTGATACAGCCCCCATGTATGGCTTAGGACGCGCGGAACATCTTTTAGGTCACGCACTACGTGAACAACTTCCCGATGATACAAAATTTGCTGTGAGCACCAAGGTCGGACGGTTGATGGCACGGAGCAGACCCGGCCGCGAGCTACCTCCTGCGCCCCCCAAAAACCCCTTCGACTCGGGATGGAATAGCGGACTAAATTTTGAAGAAGTTTTTGATTATTCCTATGATGGTATAATGCGCAGTTTTGATGATAGTCAGCAGCGCTTGGGCCGGCCCGAAATTGACCTGTTATATGTTCATGATATCGGACGGCTCACACATGCCGATAGGCATCAATATCATTGGGATGCCCTGACATCGGGTGGCTTCAGGGCACTGGAGGAACTTCGTGCGGCAGGCTTGATCCGCGGTTTTGGCCTTGGAGTAAATGAAGTTCAAGCCATGGACGACGCGATGAATGAGGCCGATTTGGATTGCTGCCTATTGGCAGGGCGTTACACTCTCCTTGATCGCTCAGCCGACGCATTGCTTAATAAAGCTCAAAAAAACGAAGTTGGCATTGTGATTGGCGGGGTGTTTAATTCCGGCATTCTGGCATCAGAGGATGGTGACGGGACCAATAAATTTGACTATATGGACGCGCCTGCAGAAATCATTACCAAAGTTAAAAAACTGGCGGAGATATGTAGGCGCTACCAAGTACCGTTAGGTGCTGCAGCATTACAGTTTCCAATGCGTCATAGCGCAGTCGTCAGCGTATTGATCGGGCCGCGAAATGCCGATCAAGTTCAAACAAACGCCGACTGGTTTGAATATGACATACCTGCCGAATTGTGGCAGGAAATTGAGGCACTTGAGTGATCCAAGCGCCTTAGAAAGAAGGGCCGCTTGATAGAGTGGCCCTTAGCGGTTCTCAATTACGCTGTAAAGAAAACCGGCTCCATCGTCGCCCACCACTCTCCTTCAGCGCGCGTTGCTAAAGGGGATTGTAAAGGGTCGCAAATTTCCCACCATTTTTGCATGGCCGGATTTTCTTTCATTCGGGCCATATCGGCGTCGAAGTCATCTCCGGTAGATTCCCAATATGCAAAAAGCAGGTTCTCTGGCTCTCTTAGAAAGATTGAGTAGTTTTGGATATTGGCCTCTCTTATGCAGGCCAGCACATCTGGCCAGACGGCTGCATGTAACGCCTTATATTGCTCGATAACATCCGGCTTTAACCCAATGCACAATCCCATTCGCGTTACCATTTGATACCCCTCAATTTATGCTTTTTTTCACAACTGTAGTGTGGTTTTCGCAGCTTGACGCTGATGGCTTCACACTATTATATTAGTATCACAGCTGCGTGCCTTGGCAATATCGTCAAGCATGCGTTCACGATAATTGACGGTTCCCCATGGCGCGCTTCGTTAAACTCACAGATACAGACAATATCATTGTAGCGATTGACCCTTTCGCTCCCGAAGAGCAGATAGCCGAAGTTAAAGCCCGCGAACGCATTCCGCGCGGGCATAAAATGGCCATCGTTGCGATCGCCAAAGATGCGCCAATCATCAAATACGGCCAAGTGATCGGCTTTGCATTAAATGACATTTCCCCCGGTCAATGGGTGCATGAACACAATGTGTATTTGCATAGTTTCGAACGCGAATATGAATTTGGCGTCGATGCAAAACCTGCCAGCCTGATACCGTTAGAGAAGCGCCGCACATTCCAAGGATTTAGACGGCCATCAGGAAAATACGGCACGCGGAACTATATTGCCATTCTGACATCGGTAAACTGCTCAGCAACGGCCGCGCGCTTAATCGTGGAAGAAATCAACCGCTCAGGCGTTCTTGAAGGTTACCCGAATATTGATGGTGTCATTTCCTTGGTGCATGGCACAGGCTGTGGCATTGATATTAATGGTGAAGCATACGAGTTGTTAAAACGCACCCAATGGGGTTATGCAGCCAACCCGAATGTAGGCGGCGTTCTTATTGTGGGGTTAGGATGTGAGGCATTCCAGATTCCCCGTTGGATGCGTACCTACGGCATAACCGAAAGTGATACTTTTCGTACGTTAACGATTCAGGAAGTCGGCGGCACCCAAAAAACTGTAGCATCCGGCGTTGCCGCGATTAAAGAAATGCTTCCATCTGTTGGCCGCGCCACACGTACCACAGCACCGGTTTCAGAACTGATGCTTGCACTACAATGCGGTGGCTCTGACGGCTATTCCGGAATAACGGCAAACCCAGCGCTTGGTGTTGCGGCCGACTTACTTGTCGCGCAAGGTGGCACAGCCATCCTATCCGAAACACCTGAAATCTATGGCGCGGAACACCTGCTCATGCGCCGTGTGGAAAATGTTGAAATCGGCAAACTTTTAGCTGAACGTATCCACTGGTGGAGAGAATATACAGCCCGCCACAATATGGAGATGAATAACAATCCCTCCCCTGGCAACAAAGCGGGTGGGTTGACTACCATCTTGGAAAAGTCGCTTGGAGCTGCGGCCAAAGCCGGCAATTCCAATCTTTCCGGAGTATTTCAATATGCTGAACCGGTTACCAGCAAGGGCATGGTATTCATGGATACACCCGGCTATGATCCGGTTTCGGTGACAGGCCAGGTGGCAGGCGGCGCCAATATTTTATGTTTTACCACAGGTCGTGGTTCTGCCTTTGGCGGCAAGCCCACGCCGACGATAAAGCTAGCCTCCAATTCCTTTATTTACGACCGAATGCTTGACGATATGGACATAAATTGCGGAGATATTCTGGACGGTGTCTCTCTCGCAGCGAAGGGAGAAGAAATTTTTAACAAAATCATTGCCGTCGCATCAGGTGAGCACACCAAGTCGGAAGCCATGGGCTATGGTGATAGCGAATTCGTGCCCTGGCAAATTGGTGCCACAATGTAGGGGCTTGGAAGCCCAGCACAGCACGAAAGCGTAAGTCAAAGCTTCAAGCTTGGCCGCCCTGCTCGGGGGCTGTTGGCTTCCTCATTAAACAGAGCCGCTATCTCACGCGGAAATCGTGTGAAGGAATGCTACTCAACGTTCAACAGTGAGCGCAGGACGCGCCAGCTATGGCTGCATGACACAAATCCACTGCCTCCGGAAACTCCATGCCGTTCAATCACGAAAAGAGGGACTCATATTAAGGCGGTTCAGATCTGCAAGACAAGCGCGGAAGTTCCATACTGCGCTTGACCAGATCAATCAGTTTTCTGCCCTCGTTGGCATAAACTTTCAACGCATCGATCCTCATACGAAAGACGACGCGCACATTGTGGCATGATTACAAATTAGAAATGACCGTCTAAGCAGAGATTCCTATTCTCATTCGGCCATTCACCATCAGCTTAATAATGCCGACTCGACATATTTATGCGTGCATTTTCACCCAACATCCGCCCGATAGATTTTCGCTGGCAACCCTTGCCGAACCACGGCACCTGACACCCAATCAATCCAAACATTGGGCGCCTCAGGTCGGGTCGGATCTGAAAAGCCCAGCAGATTCATATTAACCCCGTTACGCGCGCCGTCATCAACCGCTGTGGGATGACCGTCAATCAGATGCGATCTGCCGCCCATTTCCCAATGGCCGAAACCATGTTCAATGGCGATGGTTCCGCGCACAATACCGTCCCGTAGCAGCGCTACACCGGTCACCTGTCCGCCCGGTGTTTCAATCGTGATCTTGTCACCAACCCCGATACCAAGTTCCTCAGCATCTTCGCGGTTCAAAACGATCGGATTATGCGGATGGACCTGACGTAATCTTTTAACGCCGATTGAGATCGAACTCATCAAATTCGACTTATAAGAAGTCACCATAAACGGCCATTCTTTCGCGGTGAAAACATCGCGCATTGCCTGGCCATCAGCCAGACGTGGCGGAAAATAGGTCGGGCAACCGACGAACCTTTCACCAGTCATCGCATGACGCATTGTTGCTAGCGGTTCATGCCATAATTGCAAAGCTTGCGGATGAGTTTTTACCTGTTTGTTACCATCCCAGCTTTTTTCTTCATCAGCAAAACGTCCGCCACGGCTCATCAGAAAAGCCACTTTACGCCATTCCTCATTGCTGAGTTTGGCCCGCAGTGCATCCTGATACCGATCAACCCCGGTCAGCGCCATGTCATCATCGGTAGCATCCGGCACTGGTTTGCCACCGGCATAAGCCACATTGGCAAAACCGCGTAGGAAAAAATCTTCCTTAGACAAAAGATCATGCGTGTTGCCTTCGCTATCCTTGATAACGTCTTTACCAAAGCCCGGCAGGCCAAGTTTTAGGGCGACGCTGATAAGGAAGTTTTCAAAATCAACGGTCTGCCCCCGGGCATCTTTTGCAACACGCGGCTCGATAACCGGCCAGCGCACTGTTGAAGATTTTTGCACAACATCCGCCCAAGGCGTAGTATGACCCCAGCTTTCATAAGTCAGAGTGTCGGGAACAATATAATCCGCCAGCGCCGTTGTCTCATTGATGAAAGCATCAACCGAGATGATCTGCGGGATTACTTTTGGATCTTTAAGTTTTTCACCAACCGTATTTTTAAACCCGTTCAGCGCATAGACCGGATTACTAATGTGATTGAGCCAGATTTTTGCCGGATAAGGATAGCCTGCAACTGCAGAAGCAATCATTTCCGAACTGGTTGGTCCGGTTGCGGGATACCACGGCGCTTTTGCAGGATAAGGCGATTGGCCACTGGCTTTTTTACGAGCGAATTCGCTGGATTTTTCATAACGCAAGCTGCGGTGACGCGCCAGTGAAACACCTTTACCCTGCACCTTGCCTTTAAATTGTGCAAAATTGTAGCGCGGCCCTCGTCCAAATGGTCCGAACGCCCCTTCTCCTATGGAGAGGCCGCCCTTCACGTTAATATTGCCAATCAAAGTGTTGAGCATCGCAATCGCATAGGCTGTATAGAAACCACTGCCATTCATCGTGCCGCCATGGGCGTTTACTGCAGCGCGTTTACCATGGCTGGTAAACCGTGTCGCGATTTCAATGATAGTTTCGACCGGAATACCGCAAATCTCGGAATACTCTGCCAGCTCCATACGATTAGCATGATCGCGCAGCATCGCTAACGCGGTTTTCACCCGTACCGGCCGGTCTTTCAAAGTGATAATTTCATCGACAAATAATTGTGCTGGCTGATCGCTCAAATGTGGCACCAATTCTCCACTTTGATCCTTAACCATATAGACCTGTTTTGGCTCCTCACCCTCTACTGGTTCCGGTATTTCAAAGCCGAAATCCTGCGCACGCAAAAACTTACCAAAATCAGGGTTTTCCTCATCCGCGATAAGCAAATGTGTGGCATTGGTCCAGCAGGCTTCGCCGGCTCGCTCCATGGCCTGTGGTGATGGTTGCGCCAAAAACTGCGCGTCATAACGCTCATTTTCAATGATCCAACGGATCATCGCCATGACCAAAGCAAGATCGGTCGATGGTTTAATTCCGACCCACTGATTTTTTGACCCGAGCGCCATGGATGATGTGGCAGGTAATAATGGTGTCACCACCACATATTCAAAACCTTCACCATCGGTACGGCTACGATTTTCGGCTAGTTGACGCCCCATGCGCTGAAACGGATTACCAGCTTGTGCGGGAACTGTGCCGATAAATAGCGCAAAACGGTTATTTTTCCAATCCGGCTTGCCATGTGGCATGCCTTTCAAGTCACCAAAACTGGCACCGGTCCCGACGCGATAAGACTGCCCACAATAGGCCCCATGATTGGCCGTATTCACCGTGCCGAAAGCCTGCTGGGCAAAACGCTGCACCAAAGGTGTGCGGCCTTCATTGGCCGCTTCCGTGACTACCAACTGGTTAACGACCGCACCATATTCCGGATTATCTTCATCAATCAGCTTATCGTGGTTATAAATGGCGCGGAAACCATCCACATGACCTTCGCCAAATAGATCGCCACCTTCTACCACTTCTTCAATCAGCTGCTCAAAGGAGATTGTCTCCCATTTGCCTTCGCCGCGCTTTCCTACACGTTTCATCGGCTGTAGCACGCGAAACTCACTATTTTGATTTTCAAACATGCTCGCGCCCCGGGCACAAGCCGTCGCCCGGCCTTCCAAGCCGCTGTCACCACCGAGCTTTGTATAGACTTCGCGCACACTATCGGTAATCGGCGCCGGATTGGTCGTCGCCAACGGATGATAAGGATTTCCTGCTACGCGCACGATGCGATTGTTTTTCTGATCAACACGCACCCTTACGCCGCACGCCGTCCAGCAGCCAAGGCACATGGAAGGCGAAACCACATGGTCTTTTGCCATGATCAGTTCGCCGGTTGCCTTATCGATTGTCAGTTCCGGTTTTAGCGAATTACCGCGCGTAGCACTGGCGGTCGGCGTACCAGCAGTGCCCGTTAACAATCCTTTGGCCGCCTTGGTCACAGTTTGCCCATAACCAGCCGCAAAACTTGTTAAGCCACCAACCGCAACACCGCCACTCAACAACAAACGACGACGGTCAATTTTGCTGTTATTCCCTTTAGGAGATTCATTTTTTGAATTATTATTGTCGTTATTGCTCATGATCTTACCTTTAAGCACAACCCGTCAACTGCCATACAATTTTCGGTCAGATGCGTATTAAGACTGGAAATTATACTGTTTGCTCTTCAGAAACGGGCTTTTAGGGAAAACTGAGAGGGCGAAAGTGACGATCGCAATCATCGCAATGAACAATCCGAAAATGCCCACAATGCCAAGCAAGCCATCTGCACCCAATGGCATCGTATAGAGATACAGGCCGGCACCATATTTTGGTACGCTCTGTACGTTCATAAAGATCACCCAGCGGAAAACCCAAGCCGATCCAAGCAACAGCACAGCAAGAAAGAACTGAAAGAACCAACCGGTTTCACGTCGGCTCCAGAACCACAGCATGGCCACAACGAGCAAACCAGCAGCAATCGAGCCAATGAGGCTTAAGCGCCATGCCGGATATTGAGCAAATAGCGCATAGGCATAAGCGAATGATGGTTCATGCCCCGCAACGCCGAGAATTCCCCAGCAAAGAGCCGTTATAATCAACGATATCGCGGCCAGCGATGCCAAGATCAGCACTGGTTTTTCTGGCAGCGGAGGAAAATGACGAGGCAGGAATTTTGCAATCAGGATCATGCCGCCAATTGTGGCCAGCCATGCTGTCAGCGCTAAATTAATCGGCACAAAATAGGTATGCCATAATGGGCGCGAACGAAGAACCATTATCTCAGATCCGGTATAGATCAGGATAGAGATTGCTGAAACAATCAGCGCAAGCGCAACTAAACGCTGAAGCCTTTGCCAGCCGAGCCACCATAAAGCACAGAATACCACAGAAAGTCCGGCAAAGATTGGCAGTAAAACTGCGCCCCAGGACATCCAAGACCACGGCGTGAAATTGGTATAAAAATGCCAAAATCTCCCCGGCTGGTGAAGATCAGCCAGGAGTGAAACCGGCGCGGTTACCGCGCAGATCAGCAATAGCGTATTGACCGATGGGGACAGTTTAGCCCAGTCAGATTGCGCTGGCGCCCAAGCGCAACCGGCTGCAATAATGGCGCTGATGGCAGCAAGCTGATCGGCCCCCACGGACGGGTCCAATTTGATTGTTAGTGCAATGATGGTCGTGGCGCCAGCGCGGGCGGCATCGCTGGTTGGGGTTGCAGGGCCGCCCGCGCGAATGCCGGGATGAAGACCTCCGGCGCCGGCGGCTTGTAGCCGAGCGATCCATGCGGACGCACGGTGTTGTAATGCCGACGCCAGCTTTCCACGATGATCCTGGCCTCTTTGAGCGTGTAGAAGATCTCGCCTTCGAGGAGTTCGTCGCGCAGGCGAGCATTGAAGCTCTCGATGTAGCCATTCTCCCATGGGCTTCCGGGTGCGATGTAGGCAGTCTTCGCCCCGACGGCGGTGATCCAGTCCTGCACGGCCGTGGCGATGAACTCCGGGCCGTTGTCGGAACGGATGTGCTCAGGCACGCCGCGCAGGATGAACAGGTCGGACAGGACGTCGATGACGTCGGTGGAGTTGAGCTTGCGATCGATGCGGATCGCCAGCGCCTCATGCGTGAACTCGTCGATCACGTTAAGCATGCGGTACTTCCTTCCGTCATGAGTGCGGTCCTCGACGAAGTCGTAGGACCAGACATGGTTGGGCCGCTCGGCGCGCAGGCGGATGCATGATCCGTCGGCGAGCCAGAGCCGGCCTTTCTTCGGTTGTTTGGCTGGAACCTTCAGCCCCTCTTGCCGCCAGATGCGCTCGACCCGCTTGTCGTTGACCACCCAGCCCATCTGGCTGCGCAGAAGCTCGGCGATCTTGCGATAGCCGTAGCGGCCATAGCGGCGGGCCAGTGCAACGATGTCCTCGGTCAGTTGCTGCTCGTCGTCCCGGCCGCGAGGAATACGCCGCTGCGTGGAGCGATGCTGCCCAAGCACGAGGCATACCCGGCGCTCCGACACGCGCTTCGGCAGAACCGAGCGAACATGGTCGATGCAGGCACGGCGACGCGAGGGGCTCAGAAGTTTCCCCGCGCAGCCTCCGTCAGGATCAGCTTGTCCAGCGTCAGATCGGCCACCGCCTTGCGAAGCCGTTCGTTCTCCTTCTGGAGATCCTTCAACTGCCGAAGCTGGTCACGGCTCATGCCGCCATATTGCTTGCGCCACCGGTAGAACGTCAGTTCGGAAACGCCGATCTGGCGAACGGCATCCGCCATCGCCATGCCTTGGCCGCGCAAAACCTCAACCTGCCGAAGCTTCGTGACGATCTCGTCGGGCTTGTGTCGCTTGTTTGCCATTGTGGTCCTCCTTCATGGTCAAAACCATACTTCAAGGTGGACCCGTTCAATGGGGGTGGATCAGCCCTACCTCGGCAATTTCGATTACGACAGCGACTTGGAACCTCCCTTAGCCGCTGAAGCAACTGCGATCTGCGCAACTTTCTTGAGTTCAGATGCGATGTCCGGTCTGTTCATCAAACAGATGCATGACGGACAAATCAAATGAAAGCCCAACCTGATCGCCTACCCTGACATTGCTCTGTCCCTGATGGACAAAAGAAACTTCGGGATCTGTCCGAAAGGAAACATATGTCGATGAGCCTGTTGTTTCGACAATTGACACTTCAAGATTGAGACGTCCATCACCCCATGGGGCCAGACTAATATGTTCTGGCCGAACTCCTACAATAAGCCTCTGGCCCGGGCGTAAAGCCTGGGGCGAACGCAATGGCTTTTCCGCTCCTGCGCCGAGTTCCAGCATCAGCGCTTGTCCATCTGCACCAACAGTTGCAGGAATAAAATTCATCGCTGGCGAGCCGATAAAACCGGCTACGAAGCGGTTGACCGGCTTTTCATAAAGCTCAATAGGGGCACCTTGCTGTTCAATCACGCCATCTTTCATCACTACCACATGGTCAGCCATGGTCATGGCTTCAATTTGATCATGTGTTACATAAACTGATGTCGCATGCAGCCGATCATGCAATGCGCGGATTTCCTTACGCATGTGTACACGCAAGGCTGCATCAAGATTTGATAGTGGTTCATCAAACAAGAAAGCCTGCGGATTTCGAATAATCGCGCGGCTCATTGCAACACGCTGCCGCTGGCCACCCGACAACTCGCGCGGATACCGTTTCATAAGATGGGAAAGGCCAGTTGTTGCGGCCACGTCTTCCGCAGCCTTGCGTGCATCTGCCTTATTCACACCTCGTACCTTCAGGGAATAAGTAAGATTCTGCTCAACCGTCATGTGCGGATAGAGTGCGTAGGATTGGAAAACCATAGCTACATCGCGTTTGCGGGGCGGTACACCGTTCATCAGAGCGCCCGCGATCCGCACGTCTCCTGCGGAAATGCTTTCCAGTCCGGCAAGCGAGCGCAGCAGAGTAGACTTACCGCAGCCTGATGGCCCGACAAGAGCTACGAATGTGCCTTTCTCGATAGCTAGATTGATATTCTTTAGGGCGTGAAAATTACCATAATATTTGTTTACGTTGGATAATTCGATCTGCAGGATCATTTGAGCGCTCCCGAGGTTAGGCCGGATACGATGCGGCGCTGCAAGAGGATGAACAGAGCAAGAATGGGAGTCACATACATGGCCGCGTAAGCCATGATATTATTCCATTCACTTGTATTGGGACCCATGAAAGAATTAAGACCAACACTTGCCGGTTGTAGCTCCACCGCTTGAATGATCGATTTCGAATAGACGAATTCGCCAAAAGCCTGCATGAAAATCAGGATCGCGCTGACAAGAATTCCATTACGGGCGAGCGGCAATACAATATAAAAAAAGGCCCCTACCCGCGAATTACCGTCTACAAGCGCAGCCTCCTCAAGTTCCTGCGGCACAGCCATGAACGTCGCCCTCACCAAAACCACAAAAAACGGCATGCTTTTTGCGGCAATCGCAAGTACAACAGCAAATCGGGGATAGCCAAGAAGGCCAAGCTGAGAAAAACCGACAAAAATCGGAGTAATCATAAGGGACGCTGGCAAAACCTGAAACATCAGAATGAGAAACAGCCCAATATCGACCCAGACATTACGATACCGCGCAAGCACATACGCGCAGCCTACACCGAGGATTGTAATCAGGCTAACCGCGCCTAAAGCTATGATGGTGGAGTTCCAAAGATAGCGCCCCATATTTCGGCTTTGCCAGACATGGCAATATGTATCCCATTGCGCTGAATGCGGCAGAAGCGTCGGAGGATTGGCAAACATTTCCGAACCAGTTTTAAGAGATGTTATATACATCCAGTAAAGCGGGAAAAGATAGATCGCCGCCAACACAAGAGCGATCAAGAGCATGATGCGATTGCGACTTTTCATACTCATCCGCGCACCTCATGACGGGTTGAGCGCACATAAATAGCAGACGCAAGCATAACGAAAACAATCATAATAACCGAAATAGTGGCACCTTTACCAAAGTCATATTGACGGAATGACAAGTCCCACGCCCAGTATTGAGCAACATTCGATGTATTATTCGGCCCACCATCGGTAATAGCTGCGAAAAGATCAAATTGCTGTAGGGTAAAAATCAGCCCCAATGCGATGATGGCGCCAATTGTAGAGCGCATCATCGGCAAGGTTATCGTGTAAAATCGTTGCCAGGCATTTGCGCCGTCCAATTCTGCTGCTTCATAGAGATCGGCAGGTATCGCAGCCAATCCAACTGACAGCAATATCATATTGAATGATGTGCCGAGCCAAACATTAGCTATAACAACCGACCATAATGAAAAGTCGGGATCCGAGCGCCAGAAAATATTGCTGTCAATAATTCCACTTTCACGCAGCAGAAAATTAAGCACCCCGAAATCACCAGACAATATCCAATTCCATACGGCACCAACGACCAGACCCGGCATAACCCATGAGACGAGAAATAAGCCACGCAACCAGGTCGATCCCGGAAAATTTGTCCAGAAGAAAAGAGCCAATCCGAAGCCGATCACAAATTGACCTGCGATGGATGCGACAACAAAAATGAGCGTATTGAACAGGATCGGTAAGGTTTCTGGCTGTCGGAACAAGTCAATATAATTCTTAAAGCCAACAAAAGGTCTGGCAAATGTGCCAAGACTGAACATGTCGACTTCCTGAAAACTCATGATAACGTTGTAGAAAAGCGGCAAGCCAGCCAGCGCAAAGAGAAATGCAAACGGTACGGCTACTAATGCTATATCGAAGCCGCGACCATCTCTTATGCTGGAAAATATTTTCTTCATCGGACACCCCTTTGTTCCGGTCGGGCCACCCATCGTCAAACGACGGGCAGCCCTCCGGGAGGATAAAGGTCGTTTTTTGAGAAAAGCTGGCCGTCCAAGTATGGCCAGCTTCAGAGTCAGCCTTCGATGCGCTTGATCTTTTCAGCAGCCTGATCGAGCGCTTCTTTTGACGACATTTGCCCGGTCAGGGCAGCCTGAATAGCATCCTGCACAGCTTTGGAAATCTTTGGCCATTCGGGCGATGGCCCACGGGGTTGGGCATATTGCAACTGCTCAACAAAGACTTTAAGAGCTGCGTCCTTCTTTTCGTTACCCGTCGTCGGCGCGGGGATATCAGAGCGAGCAGGCAACTGCCCAAAATTGCCAAACATATCCTTGTCCTGAGACACGAAATATTCAATTACCTTGAATGCCTCGTTCGGATGCTTGCTGTTGGAGAAAATCGCCCAGTTGTAATCTCCCATAGCCGATGATCGCGGAGCATCTGCACTCGGTACGGGAAGTAGTGCTACACCCCAGTCAAATTTTGCGTCTTGCACCATACGATCGATCTCCCATGGGCCAGAAATTGCCATAGCCGCATTCCCCGCATTGAATGTGGCAGTGGCATCCCATTGGCTACGGGTTAGCGTATCCGGGGAAGCGAGTTTTTCGGATATAATCTTCTGCCACAATTCCAGCGCCTCCACAGCGCCGTCCGCATTGATATTGCTATAAGAACCGCCCCCCATCTGCACCCATGGCAAAAACTGGAATGTTCCTTCCTCATTGGCCTTTGCAGAAAACGCTAGGCCGTATATGCCCTTTGAGGCATCCGTTAGCTTACGCGAGACTTCATAAAGTTCATCCCAGGTTTGAGGCGGACTATTAGGATCAAGACCAGCAGCTTTAAACATATCTTTGTTGTAATAGAGCGCTATGGTGTTGGTAGCTTTGGGAACACCAAAATATTTGCCATCCCACATCGTCGACTTCAGTGGCCCCGGAAAATAGTTCTCGGTTCTCACAACATCTGATGCCGCAATTTTATCGGTCAGATCAAGGAAGGCGTTTCGTGCCGCAAACATAGCGTGGTACGGATTATCAATAGCAATAACGTCAGGCGCATTACCTGTTGTATATGCCCGCATGGCTTCGCTGGTGAGGTCATCAAACGGGACCTCACGGAACTCGACCCGAATACCATTGTTCAGTTTATTGAATGCTTTCGCTAAATTCGGGGTTGGCTGGCTGTCTCTGTCCACGGCCCATACGTTAATAGTCACCTCTTGCGCCTGAGCGGAAGATCCGACGAACGAAATGCTGGAAAATGCCACAGCCCCAGCAATCAGGTATTTTACGATCCCCATAGTCTCCTCCTCTTTGGTTCTCGTGTCACAGAATTAGAACTCCGATGCTCCGCAGGACTTCACACAAGTCGTTCTAACCTTTTAAAAGCAGAGCATGATTTATCCTAGATTGTGCCCGCATTACCAAAATCTGTTCTAAATAAGCGACCGCTCCTCTGGCCGCTTATTTGTCAAGCCGTACCGGTCGGTTATTCGGGGTCAGCGATGAAAGTTCCGCCACGGCAATTTTTGAGATAGTTCATCGCATGCACCTGTCCGGTCATTTCAAGTTCATCCCGATAAACCGGATCGTGCCAACCTTCGATGTCTATTGATCCCGACCAGCCAGCCAGACGCAATTCTGAAATAACATCTGTCCAGTTCGTGTCGCCAAAGCCCGGCGTCCGCATGAAAACAAATTTTTCTTTCCCGAAAATTCCATGCTCTCTAATGACGTCCCAGCGAATAGTCGCATCTTTGCCATGGACATGGAAAATTTTACTGGCCCATTTGCGGATCTGCGGTATCGGATCGATAAGATAAACCATCTGGTGGCATGGCTCCCATTCGATACCAATGTGATCATCGGGGGTCTCATTGAACATCAGTTCCCAAGCATCTGGGTTATGAGCGATATTCCAATCACCGGTTGCCCAATTGCCGTCCATTGCACAATTTTCAAATGCGATTTTGATCCCCTTATCAGCAGCCCGCTTACCAAGCTCGCTCCAAATTTCCTTATAGCGCGGCAGACTGTCCGTCAGTGGTTTACCGCGTATACGGCCTGTAAAGCCCGCAACACATGTGGCACCGAAGTGATGTGCATTGTCGATGCAATCTTTCCAACCTTGTAGGGTTTCAAGATCAATATCAGTTCTTTCCAAAGGATTGCCGAACATGCCAAGCGTAGATATCGTAATATCACGATCGCCAATCGCCTCAATACAGCGTTTGCCTAGCTCTGCTAAATCCTGACCATTTGTCGTTTGCCAGAAAAAGGGCTGAAAGCTCTCGAAACCCAGATCAGCGATCTGCGCGATACGCTTTGCGGCGTCACCCTTAGTTCCGTTAACCATCGTGCCGATGCGAATGGACTTTACCGGATTACTCATTATTTGCACCTCATGTTGCGATTGTTACGCGTTGATGCAGACGTGCACTTTCAATCGCGCCAATCACCATCGCCAGACTGTTGATATTGTCGACGGACGCGGTTTCGGGCACCGTTCCGTTATGGATTGCATGCAGAAACGACGAGATAACACTCGCGTGACCATGTGTTTCCTGTTCGTTTATGGATTCAGAAACGTTTACGGTATCAAAGCCCTTTAAGAGCCCCTCTTCATTACCCGCGACGGTGGCACGAGGCTCGTTCTCACCATCCCAGGTAATCATTCCTTTTGAACCGACGAGACGCCAGCAACTTTCCCAGCTCGTCCGCTCTCCTTCGGCGCACCACGAGCCGCGATACGTAAACACCACACTGTTGGAAAATTCAAAAATCGCATTGGCTGCCGCACCATGCGTATACCACGACCCCGCCGGATTGGTTTCAAGACAATAGACCGCTTCAGGCTTCTCTCCCGCCACAAACCTTGCCGCATCGAAAGTATGTATCGCCATATCGAGAAGCAACACATTTTGCATTTCTTCTCGAAATCCACCAAAGTGTGGACCGATAAAAAAATCACAATGTATGGCGGAGAGTTCGCCAATCAAACCCTCTTCCACGGCACGCCGCAAACGGCGTATCTCCTTGATAAAACGTCTGTTTTGTACAACAGCGTGAACTTTTCCGGACTTATTTGCCAGATCAATCAGCTGATTTGCTTCAGTGAGCGATGACGCCATCGGCTTTTCGCTCAGCACATGACATCCTGCCGCTAGGCCGGTCGAAACAACTGAAAAGCGCGCCGCGGGGACAACAATATCAAACAGAATATCGGCATTTGTAAGCCTGAGGATTTCCGCAAGATCAGACCCTATGATTGCGTCGGACAGGTCAAACTCTTCCGCTAGCTGTTCCGCTATTTCCCGGCGCAGATCAACCAGCCCAACAACGCGGATCGCTGAGGACAATTCCGGAGACGATCCAATTGCGCGCAGCCATCCCTTAGCCATAGCTCCGCACCCGCATATAACGGCATTCAATGTCACGATTTCCTCCCGATTACAGCGCGCATTCTCCTTAATGCGCACGACCTGTAAACGTTTACGACGCTATGAGATTAATGCTATATGTGTCAAGAGCTGAATAACAGAACGGGAAAATACTATTTGGGAGGGAATAATAATGAGCGGCATACGCCAGCTTGCAGAGCATCTGAATATTTCGATCGGCACTGTTTCACGAGCGCTGAACGGGAAGCCGGACGTCAGCGCAAAAACGCGTCAGCGTGTGCTCGAAGCGGCGGAAGCTCTGGGTTATGTTGCCAATCAGTCGGGGCGCAGCCTGCGGCAAGGCGTGACCAATGTTGTCGGGCTTATGACGGGGAGCACACCGGAATCCGCTGAGAATTCAGACAATTTCTTCATAGGGCTGACGGACGGGCTTCAGAGTGTGTTATCGCAACACAATCTTGATCTTATTATTCTTCCCTGTCCTGAAGGAGAAGATAGCGACGAATACATCAAACGTATGGTCGCCCGTCGTATAGTGGACGCTATGATCATTTCTTCGACCAAACGCATCGACCGACGTATCGATTTTCTGATTCGTGCACGGCTGCCGTTCGTTGCTCTCGGACGCTCACAGTCGGGCGGTTCCCATGCATGGATTGATTTGGACTTTGAAGGGGTGGCGCGATCTGCCGTCAATCGGCTTGTAGCCAACGGGCACAAGTGCATAGCTCTCGCAGTCCCTGACGACGAGACTAATCTCGGCTATCTTTTCCTTGATGGCTATAAAATGGGCCTTGCCGAAAATGAAATTTCATTTGATCCATCTCTGATTATACGCGCAAAATCAAGCGAACAGGGTGGCTATCACGCAGGAAGTGAACTGCTTCAAATGAAACCGCGCCCAACCGCAATTGTGCTAATTTATGACCTTATGGCGCTGGGATTATACAGGCGGCTTGAAGAAGCAAGCGTTTCTCCCGGAACGGATATTGCAGTGATAGGCTTTCGCGAAGAGCCGCGTGGTCGCTTCCTGCAACCAGCGCTGACAAGCTTTCGGCTATCGTTGCACGAATTAGGCGTCTCAGTTGGCCAATTATTGCTCTCCACGATGCCGTTATACAGTTCTGCCTATCCAGCTCAAGAAAAACAGATCATCTGGCCGATGAAACTTATTGAGGGCGAAAGCGGATAGAACATATTTCATCCGCACTGACTAGAAAATTCGGTTTGAGCAGGGGCGAGGCGGTGCGAAAAAATCCGTCTCGCCCCTTAGAGCCCTAACCGTTAACTAGGGGAGACCCCAGCCTGCTGTGGAATGTCGAACGCTGCCATGTAAATAGCACAATTACTGAATGAGCATCAAAAATGCCCATCAGAAACGATTCCTCCAGCCGGTATATTGAGTAGTTAAACCAGCTATTTAATTGAAAGACCCACTATCGCCTTTGCTTTCGGGGCGTTGCTTTGCGAGTTTTTCTCTGTAACCGCTCGCCCGGAAAGCCGCGATTGGTTCTATCGCACCTCCGGCGCGGCGGCGCGCTTCTGCCAAAATTGGTTCAACATCGGTACGATAGGCTCTTTTCAAAACATCCGTCGCCATAAGGGCGTCATTTTCTTCCTGATAAGCCTCCAAAGCTTCACGGTCCACCAGCAGAGCTTGCGCATAGGCGCGGCGGATTTCATTAGCGGATGAAATCAGGCTTTCTAACGGGTCAGTAACATTATGGCACTGATCAATCATATGTGCCGGACTGAAATTTTTTACCCCGCGATATTCAGCATCCACAAGCTCATTAAAAACCAAAAATAACCGATAGGGATCAATCGAACCAGCATCCAGATCATCGTCTCCATATTTACTATCGTTAAAATGGAAACCACCAAGTTTTTCGAATTGGATAAGCCGCGCAACGATCATTTCGATATTGGTGTTCGGTGCATGATGGCCAAGATCAACCAGACATTGTGCTTTAGGCCCTAATGTGGATGCGATCAGATAGCTGGTCCCCCAATCCTGCACCACTGTAGAGTAGAAGGCGGGCTCATACATTTTATGCTCTGTAAAAACTCGCCAATCATCGGGCAACGCTTGGTAGACCTTAGCCATGGAATCAAGATAGCGCTCAAAAGCACGGGTAAAATTCTGCTGACCAGGAAAATTAGATCCGTCCCCTATCCACACCGTCAGCCCGTTTGAACCTACTGCTTGTCCGATTTCGATACATTCAAGATTATGTTCAATCGCCTGTTCGCGAACAGCTTTATCGACATGTGTTAGCGATCCGAATTTATAGGACAATTTCTGTTCACTCGTATCGGCAAATGTATTGGAATTTATAGTATCGAAAGACAATCCCAGCGCATCTGCATGCGTTTTTAACTGTTTAGGATCGGCTTTATCCCAGGGTATATGCAAGGATACAGTGGGAGTTGCACGACTAAGCTGATTGATAATGGCACAGTCATCTAGCTTGTCAAAAATACTTCGCGGCTCGCCCTTACCCGGAAATCGTCCGAAACGAGTGCCCCCGGTCACGGTGCTCCATGAAGGCACTGCAACAAAATATTCCGCCACTTTGTCGGTAATTTTGTCGATCTCAATGCCGCGACGCAAAAGCTGCTCTCCAAGCGCCTGATAGTCGCTATTTAAAGCACGGTCGAAACCGGAATTATGCTCGGCAATAAAGTCAGCCGGAATAAGATGCTCGGACATATTTCCTCCCAGATTGCCCAGATTTTTCATTATGAGACCAGTTTTTCATTGTGGAACATGGCCTCATTTCTGCTGTGATTTTCGCGATCAACGCGGGAAGCTTTGCTGGTTTCCTGCGTCGACATTGATAATATTCCCGGTGGATTTGGCCGATGCATCGCTGGCAAGAAAATAGATGGCCTCGGCAATATCTTCCGGGAAAACATTTTGTTTGAGCATTGAGCGCTTGCGATAATGCTCTTCCAGCTCAGAAACCTCGATATTGGATGAAACAGCGCGCTGCTCGCGCCATTCTCCATCCCAGATTTTTGACCCTCGTAGCACCGCGTCTGGATTGACCACATTCACTCGAATACCGGCCTCAGCACCTTCCAGCGCTAAGCAGCGCGCAAGATGAATTTCGGCAGCCTTGGCCGTGCAATAGGCAGCCGCATTGGGAGATGCGGCAAGACCGTTTTTGGACGCGACGAAGACCACATTGCCGCCAATTTTCTGGCGGCGGAACAGACGAAAAGCCTCACGCGAAACAAGGAAATATCCAGTTGCCAGAATATCCATATTGCGGTTCCACGCACTCAATTCAGTCGTCTCGATGGAAGCTGAAGACGCAATCCCGGCGTTGGAAACCAAAATATCAATGCCACCAAATTGAATGATTGCTTCACTAAAGGCATGCGCAACCGCATTTTCATCGGTCACATTCATCACAATACTGCTAACTTGATCGGGGCCAAATCGCTCAGCCAGCCGCTCATGAGCGGATTTGAGCGATATTGCGTCAATATCAGCAAGAACCACGCAAGCTCCCTCCCCCGCCAAGCGTTCAGCTGTGGCAAATCCGATGCCGCCTGCGCCGCCCGTTATAAATGCAGCGCGTCCAGCAAGGCTTTTCGGCTTCGGCATTCGCTGTAACTTGGCCTCTTCGAGCAGCCAGTACTCGATATTGAAAGCTTCTTGTTCCGGTAAGCCTTGATATTCCGAGACGCTGGAAGCCCCACGCATCACATTAATAGCGTTGACATAAAATTCGGCTGCAATACGCGCAGTCGCCTTGTCACGTGCAAAAGATAGCATTCCCACGCCCGGGATTAGGAAAATCACCGGGTTAGGATCACGCATTTTGGGCGAATTATCGTGCTTGCATGCCTCATAATAGCGCTCATAATCATTGCGATATGCTTCAAGCGCATCTTCCAATTTAGAGATTACAAGATCGACATCAGGCTTGGCCGGGTTAAAATCAACAACCAGCGGCCGGATTTTGGTGCGCAAAAAATGGTCCGGACAGGATGTTCCAAGCGCTGCGAGCTTGCGCAAATCTTTGGAATTGACGAATTCAAGCACTGCATCTTGATCGTCAAAATGCCCGAGCTTTCGTTCATTCTGACCAATAAGTCCGCGGATCTCAGGCATGAGACGGGCGACAATGGCGCGTCTTTGGGATGCCGAAAGACTTTGGAAAGCTGCGCCCCCGAAAGCAGGCTTGCCTGCGGTCTGCGCGTCAAGCCATTGAATAGCCTTGTTAATTGTTGAAAGCGTGGTTTCGTAGCAAGTTTTGGCGTCGTCAGCCCAAGTAAATAGACCATGGCTTTCGAGGATAACGCCCTTAGCATTAGGATTGGCTTTTACAAACGCCTCCAAATCCAGACCGAGCTGAAAGCCAGGTCTCCGCCAAGGCAGCCATCCGATTTCATCGCCAAAAATTTCCTTGGTCAAGCTGCGCGAGTTTTTAGACGCTGCAATTGCAATGATTGCATCAGGGTGCATATGATCCACATGGCGAAACGGTACAAATCCATGCAGTGGCGTATCAATCGAAGCCGCTCGCGGGTTGAGATTAAAGGTGCAATGCGGAAGGAAACCAACCATACGGTCTTCATCTTCAACACCTTTATAGATGGACTTCAATGATTGAAGTTTTTCCTGATATAATGTGGCAAAGCCATCCAGTTGCATGGTTCCAACATCGCCACCGGACCCCTTAACCCAGAGAACCGTTACCTCCTCACCGGTCAAAGGATCGGTTTCTTCTACTTTTGCTGACGTATTCCCGCCGCCATAATTGGTAATACGCTTGTCGGCACCAAGCAGATTTGAACGATAGAGCAGCTTGCCTGGCTCATCCATAATAGCCGCTTTGGCATCATCCCATCTATTTTCGAGAATTCTGCTTTGAGCCACCTTATTCTCCTCCCAAACATCACTGGCAGATCGCTATGCGTCTTTAGACTCCGCCGCAAGCGATATTGCTTTGAGGCGAATATGACGTATTAAAAGAATTAGAGTCAATCAGAAACAGTCAAAAACAATCATTAACCTTATAATATCGATCAAGTTTGATTGTTTGTGATTGACAAGAGCGGTATTTATGCCCGATACACAAATAAGGAGGAGCCATGCACGAACGCGAACGCCACCGCATTATTCTGAGCGCAGTTCAGGAAAAACCGGTGATAACCATTCAGGATCTAGTGGAGCTGACGGAGGCGTCGGTTGCTACATTGCGTCGAGATATTGCATCGCTCCACAATCAAGGCAGGATCAAACGCGTTCGTGGTGGCGCGGAGGCCATTCACCCCCCACAATTTGGAACTCTCACCGGTCGCCCGTTCAAAGTCTCGGAATCCGAAAATCTTGATCTAAAACGTGTGATCGCTCGCGAAGCCGTAGCGCTGTGTGAAGAAGGCGACAGCATCATCATCAATGGCGGCTCCACGACTTTTCAGATGGTTCATTTTCTCGCATTGCGTCGCTTGCAGGTTCTTACCAATTCTTTTGCCATCGCCGAACATTTGTTGCGGCAGTCGAAAAGCACCGTGATTGTACCCGGTGGAGCTATCTATCGCGACCAGAGCTTGATTCTTTCGCCCTTTGACAACGACGTTATCCGCAATTTTTACGCACGGCGTATGTTTATGGGCTGCCAAGGCATCGGCCCTTTGGGGGTGATGGAATCGGATGCGCTGATCATCCAGAGCGAACAAAAGCTGATGGGCCAAGCAGACGAGCTTGTTTTGATGGTCGATTCAACAAAATTCACGCGTCGCACCAGTCTCATACTTTGCCCGCTTGAGCGTGTAAGCACGCTGATTACAGATGATGGCATCTCCGATGAGGCGCGGCGCATGGTGGAGAATGCGGGTATCAAGCTCATTATTGCGCAAGGATCCGCTAATACCGGGAAGGCTGATTCACATGGAGGTTCGGTAGAACTGGCCTGAGCGGATAGAATAAACTGATGTCTTTACTGGGAGGAACAAGACATGAAATTATTTAAAGCATTAGCAATTGGCACAGCTTTAGCGGTGGCTTTCATGGCAAATTCCGCACAAGCTGCAGATATGAAAATCGCGCTTGTCGCCAAATCCCTTGGTAATGGCTTCTTTGAAGCTGCAAATAAGGGTGCGCAGGAGGCAGCAGAAGAGTTGGGCGGTGTCGAAATTATTTATACTGGCCCAACCTCTACGACGGCTGAGGGCCAAATCGAGGTTATCAACTCGCTGATCGCGCAGGGCGTGGACGCTATTGCTATTTCAGCCAATGATCCGGATGCGGTCGTTCCTGCTTTGAAGAAAGCAGCGCAGCGCGGCATCAAAGTAATCTCTTGGGATTCTGGTGTCGCACCTGAAGGCCGCATCGTGCACCTCAACCCATCTTCAAATGAACTGATTGGTAAAATGTGCCTTCAGCTCGCAGCAAGTCACCTTCCCGATGGTAAGGGAGATTTTGCAATTCTGTCGGCGACCACCACTTCGACAAACCAGAATATCTGGATCGACGAGATGAAGAAACAGCTCGGCGATTTCCCGGGTCTTAATCTGGTTACGACAGTCTATGGCGATGATCTAGCCGATAAAAGCTATCGTGAAGCGCAAGGATTGCTGACCTCACATCCCAATGTGAAAGTTATTGTAGCACCTACAACAGTGGGGGTACTTGCCGCCTCACAAGCGGTGAAAGATGCAGGGAAAATTGGCGAAGTTTACGTAACTGGCCTGGGTCTTCCATCAGAAATGGCTGGAGCCATCAAGTCTGGTGCGACCAAGGAATTTGCAATCTGGAATCCTATTGATCTGGGCTATTCTGCCACCCAAATTGCCTATCGTCTTGTCAAAGGCGAGACAGACGGCAAGCCAGGCTCAGAAATAGAAGCCGGGCGGATGGGTAAAATTAAAATCGGCGAAAATGGTGAAGCCGCGATGAGTGATCCTTT
Organism: Falsochrobactrum ovis; assembly: GCF_003259955.1. Taxonomy (GTDB): domain Bacteria; phylum Pseudomonadota; class Alphaproteobacteria; order Rhizobiales; family Rhizobiaceae; genus Brucella; species Brucella ovis_A. The sequence continues at coordinate 47,502 of NZ_QLMK01000008.1, read as the reverse complement.
CGTCTATGACGAAACCAACATCGATGAATTCTCCAAGATTTTTTAATCCAGCTAGGCGGGATGCGCCCAAGCATTCCGCCTTTTCACTCAACTGATTTAGACAGTTGTGATTTGACTTCAGGTATTGCGATGAATGCAGCTTTTCAAACTGCCGAGCGCCCGGGAGCGGCTGTTTCAAACACGCCGCTTCTTGAAATGCGCGGTATCACCAAGACTTTTCCCGGTGTGCGAGCACTGGATAACGTCAATATTGCGCTTTATCCCGGCAAAGTAACTGCATTAATCGGCGAAAATGGCGCGGGCAAATCCACGCTGGTTAAGATCCTGACAGGAATTTATCAGCCCGACGGTGGTGAAATCCGCATCGATAACAAGCCTGTCAATTTCAACTCCGCACAAGATGCAACCAATCACGGCGTCACCGCAATTCATCAAGAGACCGTGCTTTTCGATGAGTTGTCGGTCGGTGAAAATATTTATCTTGGTCATGCGCCGCGTACAAAATTGGGCTTCGTTAATTGGAAAGCTGTGTTTGCGCGCTCACAAGCCTTGCTATCCTCGCTGGAAACAACAGTGGATGCGCGGATCAAACTCAAAGAACTTTCAATAGCTCAGCGTCACCTCGTAGCGATTGCGCGCGCACTTTCGGTTGATGCGCGTATCGTCATTATGGATGAGCCCACCGCGGCTCTTTCGCACAAAGAAATCGAGGATCTGTTCCGAATAGTGGACCGACTGAAATCACAGGGAAAGGCAATCCTTTTCATCAGCCACAAATTCGATGAAGTCTATGAAATAGCAGATAATTACGCTGTCTTTCGTGATGGGCAAGCCGTTGGCAGCGGGGCTTTAGCCGGCACCACGCAGAATGATATCGTGCGTATGATGGTCGGAAGAACGGTAGAGCAAGCATTTCCGAAACAAAATGTGAAGATCGGAAAGCCCGTTTTAAGGGTGGAAAACTATTCGCATCCGACTGAATTTAGAGACATTTCTTTTGAGTTGCGAAAAGGCGAAATCCTAGGATTTTATGGTCTTGTTGGTGCTGGTCGGTCCGAGTTTGCACAATCCCTTTTTGGCATAACGCAGCCATCGACCGGCAAGGTGGTGCTGGAAGGGCGCGAGATCAGCATCCGTCGCCCGGGAGACGCCGTGGCCAATGGCATCGTCTATGTGCCTGAAGAACGCGGCCGACACGGCGCGATACTTCAACTCCCTATCTATCAAAACATCTCTCTGCCCTCACTATCTCGCACCTCCCGTCAAGGTTTTTTGCGGATGGCAGAAGAACTGTCGCTCACGCGCAAATATGCTGAACGTTTCGATTTACGTGCGGCCGCTCTCTCGGTGCCGGTAGGCACCTTGTCGGGCGGCAATCAGCAAAAGGTGGTGATTGGCAAATGGTTGGCCACAAATCCGAAAGTCGTCATTCTTGATGAACCCACCAAAGGTATCGATATCGGCTCGAAGGCGGCTGTGCACGCTTTCATAAGTGAACTCGCGGCTGAGGGTCTCAGCATTATTATGATCTCATCGGAGCTGCAGGAAATAATTGGCATGTCTGACCGCGTCATTGTCATGCGCGAAGGGTTGATGGAGGGCGTTTTTGAACGTGCCACTCTTGACGCAGAATTGCTGGTACGTGCAGCAACTGGAAATGTGGGGTAGTCAATGAAACAGTTGCTCAAGCAGCGTGAACTTCTGCTCCTTATCATCATTGGAGTTATGATAGGGCTTTTTGCCAGTCGCGCGCCGGGCTTTGCTAGTCCGAGTAACCTTGCAATTATTTTTAACGATACCTCAATCTTGATCATTATCGCACTTGGGCAAATGGCTGTCATTCTCACCAAGGCGATTGACTTGTCGGTTGCCGCAAATCTTGCCTTTACCGGCATGGCAGTCGCGATGCTAAACGCAGCTTTTCCCGAACTACCGTTAGTTTTTCTGATCATCTCAGCGATAGGAATTGGCGCGATTCTTGGGGCCATCAACGGAATTCTTGTATGGAAACTCAATATTCCGGCAATCGTGGTGACGCTCGGCACACTTACGATCTACCGTGGCATGGCCTTTGTTCTTTCCGGCGGCTCCTGGGTGAATGCCCACCAGATGACCGCATCCTTTCTTAATACGCCGCGAAGCCTATTATTCGGCCTTCCATTACTCGGCTGGACCGCAATTTTCATCATAATTGCAATCCATATCATCATGACACGCAGTTTTTTCGGGCGCGCGCTATACGCATCTGGTGGAAACCCCACAGCCGCTGTTTATACCGGCATTGATGTCGGGCGCACTCGGTTCTTTGCCTTTGTGCTTTCCGGCGCTTTGGCTGGGCTATGCGGTTATCTTTGGGTCTCGCGCTATGCCGTCGCTTCTGTCGATATCGCCGCTGGTTTTGAGCTAGACAGCGTTGCAGCCTGTGTTATTGGCGGGATTTCCATACTCGGCGGCATTGGCTCCGTTGCTGGCGCTGTGCTGGGCGCGTTGTTCCTTGGCATAATCAAAAACGCTCTCCCTGTAATTAACATTTCTCCCTTCTGGCAGATGGCGATTTCAGGTTCCGTGATCATCCTTGCCGTCATCTTTAATGCGCGACAAGAAAAGCGGAGCGGCCGCATCATATTGCGCGATAAGGCGGCAAAAACTTACGAGGAGGCAGCCACATGAGTAACGAGCAGCACCGTTATATTCCTGATCGCTTGGGCACACCTCTGTCGCGCTTTTTCGGAAGCTGGGAAATGCTATTGCTAAGCGTTGCGATAGCGATTTTTATCATCAATTCTTTCGCTTCCCCTTACTTTCTAAATGCCTGGAACCTTTCAGATGCGACCTTTAATTTCACAGAGAAAGCAATGATCGCTTTTGCGATGACACTGCTCATCATCTCTGGGGAAATCGACCTATCGGTTGCCGCCATTATCGCACTTGCATCAACAGCCATGGGCGCTGCTGCTCAGCTAGGCGTCGGCACATCTGGCTTGGCGATGATTGGCATCGGGACGGGTCTGATTTGCGGCGCGGTGAATGGTGGTCTAGTTTCTGGCCTGAGACTACCTTCAATTGTCGTGACCATTGGCACGATGAGCCTGTTTCGAGGCATTTCCTATATTGTTCTCGGCGATAAGGCTTTTGGTGGTTATCCAGAAAGTTTCGCCTATTTTGGCCAGGGCTATATTTTTTGGGTTATCTCGTTTGAATTCGCATTATTTGTGCTTTTTGCGGTCGTTTTTGGGGTTCTGCTCCACGCAACCAGCTTCGGTAGACGTGTCTATGCCATAGGCAACAATGAGTTCGCAGCCCGGTTTTCAGGCATTCCCGTCGAAAGAACGAAATTTACCCTATTTCTGCTCACCGGGCTTATGAGCGGAATTGCTGCCGTCTGCCTCACCTCGCGTTTAGGGTCTACCCGCCCATCCATCGCACAAGGATGGGAATTGGAAATTATAACTATGGTCGTGCTTGGCGGTGTCTCAATCTTGGGCGGCTCAGGCACAATTTTCGGCGTGGTGATCGCCGCATTTGTTATGGGGCTGGTCACTTTTGGCCTCGGCTTGCTCAACGTACCGGGCATTGTGATGTCAATCTTCATTGGCTTGCTACTGATCATCACAATTTCACTGCCTACCATTCTTAGGCAATTCAAAGTGAGGCGTGCAGAATGACACAAGAACGTTATGCATTTCGGATGAAGCTTAATGCCGGAATGGAAGCAGAATATCGGCGTCGTCACGATAATATATGGCCAGAGCTCGTTTCTCTCCTACGGGACGCCGGCATTTCAGATTATTCCATCTATTTTGACGAAGAAACCAATTGCCTATTTGGTGTGCTGACACGCACAGCAGATCATAAAATGTCCGCCCTGCCCGATCATCCAGTAATGAAAAAATGGTGGGCTTATATGGCGGACATTATGGCGACAAATCCCGATAATTCGCCAGCTTCCATTGACCTCAAACCCGTTTTTCATATGCCATGAAACATATCGCCATTCTCGATATAGGCAAAACAAATGCAAAACTAGTCGTTCTGGATGCCAGTTCCGGCGAAGAAATTGCATCTCAACGCATACCCAACGCGGTGGTGCACTCTGGCCCGTATCCGCATTACGATATTGAAGCATTATGGCGATTTTTTTTAAAAAGTCTTACTTCTTTCGCCCATGACCCGGGATTTGATTCCATCTCAATCACAACGCATGGAGCATCAGCAGTTCTCGTTAGAGAGGATGGCAATCTGGCTTTGCCCATGCTGGATTATGAATTCAATTTTACTGACGAAATCCGCAACGAATATAAAGCTATCAAGCCAGATTTTAAAGAAACCTACTCGCCTTCTTTATCCCATGGTTTAAATTTAGGATTACAACTTTATTTTCTAAGTAAAACTTTTCCTGCTGAATTCGCTCAGGCCAAATTTCTTCTTACCTATCCGCAATATTGGGCATGGCGGCTAACCGGCTGCGCAGCAACTGAAATTACCTCGCTTGGCTGTCATACCGATTTATGGCTTCCAAAGTCAGCAAAATTCTCATCACTTGTGGACCGGTTGAATATCCGCGATAAAATCCCACCTTTGCGCTCCGCTTTTGACAGGCTTGGTCTCGTTTTACCGGAAATAGCTGCGAAAATCGGACTGGAAAAACCTATTCCAGTTCATTGTGGCATTCATGATTCCAATGCTTCTTTGCTTCCACATTTGATGAGCCGGAAGCAACCATTTTCAGTCGTGTCATCCGGAACCTGGATTGTCAGCTTTGCCGTTGGTGGCGATTTGGACAGGCTGGATCCAAAGCGGGATATGCTCGCCAATATTGATGCTTATGGAAAAGCTATTCCTTCGGCCCGCTATATGGGTGGTCGCGAATTTGAGCTTATGACCGAAGGATTAAAGCCCAAACTGCCAGTGGGCGCCGATCTTGCGCAACTCATTTCACAGGTAATAGAAAAGCGCATCATGGCTGTGCCTTCGGCGGTACCAGGCTGCGGCCCTTATCCAAATTCACATCTGCGCTGGCTTAACTCTAGCACCGCAAGCCAGTCAGAACTCTATGTCGCCGCCTCTCTCTATGCCGCGCTGATGACGCGCACCTGCCTGCAATTATTGGGTGCTTGCGGTCCGATCATCGTAGAAGGGCCTTTTGCCGCGAACCCTATCTATACTCAGGCACTGGCAAATTTTTCGCGTAAATCGGTGGAAGCGATAAGAGGGTCCACCGGCACGTCACTTGGGGCTGGCCTGCTTGCCGGTGCACATCTCCCTGCCATCAGAGGCAAGATTTACCAAGCTGAATCTTCGCTTTATGCCGAGTACGAAAGGGAGTGGCTGAAGAATACAATGTCCCTATTGTGACTACTTTAAATGAAATCCTATTAAGATCACGCTCTATTGCAAAATCGCATCGGTTAGCCGCGCTGCTGCTTTTTGAGCCTTAGAGCAATTTTTCTCGCGCGCCGGGCTGTCTTTTCATCACAAAAAAGCACATTGCCGATTCCCGCAAGAAGAACTGCCGCAATGGCATTAGCTTTGTTTAATCCCCCCGAGGTGAAAACAACTCGTGGGACTTTTCGGAGCTCCTCGAATGAGGGAGCAATAGCACGTTCATTGATGGAATGTTTGATAGGCTTTCCGTAGCAATCGATAAATTGCGCAACAACGTCGCCACATGCGCCCGCAGCCAAAAGTTCATCCACTGTCACATCGGTTGGAAGACCATAGCGCATCAGGAGCGAACTATCTGTCATATCTCCTATGGTAAGAACCATTATATCATTGGTCTTAATACGGCGAAAAGCTTCTTCGAAAACATCCTGACTTATAATCGCATCGCGCGACCGCGCGCTTCCAGCGTAAATTGGTGCCGCAAGATATGCACATTGAGCATTCAACTGGCGCGCCAAATCGCTCGCTATATCGAATGTATTGATTTCAATACCATGAGTAAGCCCGCCCATAACCGAATTAACGCATATTTCCGGTCGTTTTAATGCCGGTATACACCTGACCATTTCCCGCAGCGTCGCGCCCCAGCCGACGCCAAGGCCGGTAATTTTTGTCGTATTGATCTGCTGCACAAGATAATCCGCTGTCGCCTGGCCCAACAGCGCCGGAATTAACTTTGGATTTTCCGGAGTGGGGATGATCGTTACATGGTTGAGGGAAAACTCTGCCATGAGCTGCTGTTCAAGCTCGACACAGGATTTTAGCTTCGAATTTAGAGTTATTGTTACCAATCCTGACTTGCGCGCTTCGGCAATGATCTTGTTTACACGCAAACGATTGGTTGAAAGCATATCTGCAATCTCTAACTGAGTGCAGCCTTCCATATAATAAAGCCAAACCACCCGTACCTGCATTTGCTCATCAGAGGACGCAGCCATCATTCGGGAAACAACTCTGTCGCTTGTCATTCAGTCCTCGCAAATCATGTCGAGTTCTAGGGACGATCGGAAAGCCGGGATTATTATTTCCAGCGAGTAGCACGAAATTCAACTGCGTGCATCTGCCCATCATTATCTTTCATATGTAAATGCCTGTTTACATATGAAAGATAATGAGTACTCTGCGGCAAGTGAGGAGGAATCGCGAAATGCTCTCAGGATTCGACAAGTGTCGAATTCGGTCTGTGCTCTCTATCACGGGCCAATGAAACATCGCGTTCCGTTGGAAACCGGCAATGTGTGAGACGAACTTAGCTGATATGTTGAAGAGAGATGCCGAGGCTATTGGCCCGCTTAATAATATCGACCTGGTGATTTTCGATTGCGATGGTGTGCTAATCAACAGTGAACCCATTGCAAGCCGGACACTGGCAGAAATGCTACAGGATGCCGGTGTTTCCATTTCCGCGGAAGAGGCGCATGTGAAATTTACCGGCAGTTCGGAATCTATCATCCGAGCCATATGCGAGAAGGAATACGGCCTTACGGACATCGACGCCCGGTTTAAAAATTGGCATGCAGGGCTTTTTGCCGAGTTTGCCCGCTCACTTGAGCCGATGCCCGGTATTTTCGAAATTGTAAACAGTATCGACCGGCCCAAATGCGTTGCTTCAAACAGTACTTTGGAGAGATTGCGCGAAAGTCTGGGTAGGCTACCGCTGTGGGATCAGTTCGATCCTCATATTTTTAGCGCAGAAATGGTCGCAAGACCCAAGCCCGCCCCTGACTTGCTTCAGCTATGTGCGGAAAAATTCGGTGTGCGGCCTGAACGCTGCGTGATGATCGACGATAGCCCCCATGGCGTGTCTGCGGCTGTCTCGGCTGGTATGATGGCGATAGGTTTTGTCGATCCGCTCGATCCGCGGCCCGGTCGAGCGCCGTTACTATCTGCTGATGGCGCCCAAATCGTTGTCGAAGGCGCAGCCGAACTGCCAGCCGCGCTACAATCGATAAATCTTATGCTGGGTAAAAAATGACCATGTGCTACTCATGCTTGGCGGCGCTAAAAGACCGAGATTTAAGGTCCGAAATGGAATCAAAATATCCTGCAAAGCAAGCAGTGCATTTGCAAACCTTAACAGACAAATGTAAATTAGCGCATGACACTATATCCGTTAGCGGAGTGCCAATGTAATGGTTTGTGTAATACAAATTACCGATACGCATCTTGGTCGTGACAAAACTCATTTTAACGAGAATTGGGAGCCTTTAGCTGCTTGGCTTTCCACTCAAGCGCCTGATTTGATCATCCATACGGGAGATATCAGCGTCGACGGTGCCGATGTGGAAGAGGATTTCTCATTTTGCACTGAGCTTATGGAAGAGCTTGCAGCCCCTCTGCTCGTAACCCCGGGCAACCACGACGTTGGCGAACCAAAGAATCAGCATCAGCCTACTAATGTAGACAGGTTGGATCGGTGGAACCGCTATTTTGGCGCTGATCATTGGGTCAAAGATATTGAAGACTGGCGCTTGCTCGGATTCAATTCGATGATTTTCAGCTCCGATCTCCCGGAAGAGGAAACACAATTCCGCTGGCTCGAAAAACAGATGAGTGAGGCCGAAGGCCGCCGTATTGCTTGGTTTACCCATCAACCTCTTTTTATCAATAATTGGAACGATGCCGATAATGGCTATTGGTCAGTGAAAGCGGGTCCCCGCGCTCGTTTACACAAGCTAGCCGAACGCTTCGACGTCGGTCTGATTGCTAGCGGGCATCTACATCTTTCCCATGATTTCACGCTGGATGGCATACAATTTGTCTGGTGTCCTGCGGCGGCATTCGTCGTTGGCCCGCAAATGCAACCCCCGCTTGGTGGGGAAAAACTACTCGGAGCAGTGAAATATATATTTTCTGGCCGGGACGTTACTTTTGAACGCATCCACTTGCCACAGCTCAAAGAGATGTGGATCGATGATGTCGTCGCTGAAGTCTACCCACCTCGGTAAACATAAACCACGTTCGGAACGATAAAGGTCGTGAGCGTGGATAAGGCAATTGGAGGAAAGCCTTTGTCGCAGGTTGATATTCAAAATATCACCAAGTCATTCGGAAGCCAAAAGGTTCTCGAGGACATAAATATTTCCATTCGTGACGGCGAATTTCTCACCCTTGTGGGCCCTTCTGGCTGCGGTAAATCTACTCTGATCCGCATTATTGCGGGACTTGAGCGCCAGACTTCGGGAACCATCGCGGTAGAGGGTCGAACCGTAGATCATTTGCGTCCGCACGAACGCCAGCTTTCGATGGTTTTCCAAAGTTATGCGCTGTACCCGCATATGACGGTCTTCGATAATATCGCCGTACCGCTGACGGTGCAGAAACTTAACCTGTTCGAACGATTACCTCTGATAAAGCATCTCTCGCCACGTCGGCGAAACGTGATGCGCGAAATTACGGATCAGGTTGTATCCGTTGCCGAATTGCTGAAAATCGACACTTTGTTGCATCGCAAACCAGCCCAACTCTCAGGCGGGCAGCGACAACGCGTAGCGCTGGGCCGAGCAATGGTGCGGGATCCTTACGCGTTCCTGATGGACGAACCTTTATCCAATCTGGATGCCAAATTACGCGTCCATATGCGTACGGAACTGACAGACCTGCACCGGAGAATGGGTGCCACCTTCATCTATGTCACCCATGACCAGGTCGAAGCCATGACCATGTCAGATCGAGTAGCAATGATGGATGGCGGGAGAATACAACAGCTTGGCACTCCTGCCGAACTTTATGAAACGCCCGCTAATCTGGAAGTAGCTCGTTTTATTGGCAGTCCCATTATCAATACGATGCCTGCCCATGTCGGATCGTCTGGCCGGGTTGAAATAGAAGGGAAAGATGTTGGTATCATCGTTGATTTGCCCCAAGGCACCCAAATAACGCTCGGCATACGGCCAGAAAATTTAAACATCCACCCTGTAACTGATGAGATAGAGACTGGTTATTCATTCGAGGCTTGCCTACGCCGGATCGAAAACCTTGGAGCGGAGCTGCTTTACCATTTCGATGTAAAGGGCCTGGAAGGAACAGGGCTTGTTACGCGAACCCAAGCTCGTTTCCCGGACTTGGCTGAGGGAGAAGCTGCAAGACTGGCATTTGAACCTGCATCTTGTCATGTCTTCGGACCAGATGGCCAACGGGTTCAGCAGCAGGGTGAAGTCAAGAAAATCTCCGCATCGGGAAGAGTGAGCCATGGTTGAAAATGCTGGTATAGCCAGAAACAACAATGTGGCGTTTCGGGAATTCATCGAAAAGATAAGAGGGTTTGGATTTGCCGCCCCGGCATTTTTGCTCCTTTTATTGCTCCATATTATCCCATTACTCGTGCTGGCAGTGCTGAGCCTCACCGACTACCAGTTTGGCGATTTGTCGTTGAATTTTATTGGTTTGAAGAATTTTGCCAACGCCATGCAAGACGATGCCTTTCGGCGATCTATGGTAAATACCTTCATTTATGTAGCCATTGTCGTTCCCGGTTCCGTGGGATTTGGACTGCTTTTTGCCCTTTTGGTGCATGGGCGCACAAAGAGCCGACCAATTTATGAAGTGATATTCTTCCTACCCGTCACAGCAACGCTTATTGCAATGGCCTCGGTTTGGAAATTTCTTCTCCATCCTTCCTTGGGGCCGATCAATGCAATCATCACCATGATGGGCTTCCAACCAATCAACTTTTTGAGTGATCCAGTCTATGCACTGCCCACATTAGCGGTCATTGGCATATGGCAGTTGGTTGGCTTTAATATGGTGCTATTCCTTGCAGGGCTTTCCACCATTCCTAAAGACCTTTACGAAGCTGCGGAAATAGACGGTATTGCAGGTCCGATAGACCGCTTTTTGACCGTAACCTGGCCGATGCTCGGGCCGACCACCATGTTCGTGCTGATCACCACTTCGATCACCGCTTTCAAAGTCTTTGATACGGTTGTCGCGATGACGCGGGGCGGACCACAAGGATCGACAGAAGTCATTCTTTACGCGATCTATCTTGAAGGTTTTCAGTATTTCTCGACTGCCTATGCGGCTGCACTGACATTGGTTTTTCTCGTATTTGTCCTGATCTTCTCGGGAATGCAAACCTTCCTCATTGATAAGAAAGTGCATTACTGATGACGGTTCAAGCAACATCCAGACGCACTTACGCCGGGCGCTCGAAAAGGGCAGTCCAATTTCGGCGTCTGCTATCTTTTCTTCTCGTCCATAGCATTTTGATAATCGGGGCCATTTTCATTGTGGCGCCATTTGTCTGGATGTTGGTCACCTCGATCAAACCACCTAATGAAATTTTCAGCGCACAATTGCGGTTGTGGCCAATGCAATTTTATGGGTTGGAAAACTATAGTTTCGCACTCAATAGCGCGCCGCTTCTTCGTTTTGCCCTCAATGGTGTCATTGTCTGCGTTGGAATCTTAGTGGTGCAATTGCTCATCGCAATTCCCTGCGCCTATGCGCTCGCTAAGTTGAAGTTTGCCGGTCGCAATCTCCTTTTCATATTAATATTGCTGGCGCTGGCAATTCCCATTCAGGTTCCGGCGCTGCCGCTTTATATTGCGCTTGCTTGGCTCGGTCAGTTGAATAGCTATTTCTCACTGATGGTGCCTTTTTTCCTGTCTGCCTTTGCAATTTTTCTGTTTCGGCAGTTTTTCCGCAGCTTTCCCGACGATATTATCGACGCGGCCCGCCTAGATGGCATGGGCGAATTCGAAATTATTTGGCGCATCGTGACACCAAGTGCAATGCCAGCGATTGCTGCATTCTCGGTCTTTTCGGTGGTCGCTCACTGGAATGATCTTTATTGGCCGCTGATTGTCATTTCTAACAATCAACTGGCAACGCCCCCATTGGGCATGCTGTTTTTCGCTGATGCTGAAACCGGTTCAAATTACGGAGCCCTCACCGCCGCTGCCACTATTCTCACAGCGCCACTGGTTGCCTGTTTCATTTTGGCTCGTCGGCGTTTCATTCAAGGTATCACCATGACAGGCGTAAAATAAAACAAGCGGACAAACCGTTTTTCAAAGGAGGATCAGATGAAATATTATGCAACCATCGTTGCTGCGGCTGCAATGACGATGCAGCTTACAAGCAGCGCATTGGCCGAAGATGTCACCCTTGACATTTTATACGCTCAACCGGGCTTCGCGAAGTTCCATGATCCAATCGCCGATGCGTTTATGAAAGAGCATCCGGACATCAAAATAAACTTCCTTGCACCGGCTAAGGATTACGATGAAGGGCATCTGCAAATGCAGCGGCTGGCGGTTACAAATCAGCTGCCGGATTTGTATTTTCCTGGCTATCATTTGTTAGGAGAGCTTGCCCGCACGCTGGCTCAGCGCGATCAGATTATCGACCTACAGCCATTGCTTGACGCTGAGTCAGACGAGTGGAAAACGGAAAATTATACGGACTCAATGCTACAATTGGGGATCGTCGACGGCACCAAATATGGCATGGCGTTTAATGCGTCCTTACCTATTCTCTATGTCAACGAAACCGCAATCGAGAAAGCTGGCTTAGACCCCAAGGATATCCCCAACAACTGGGATGAACTGCTGGAGCGCGCCAATAAAATTCACACAGCCGATCCAAATGTCTCCGGGATTGGTTACACGATTTATGACTGGCCGGATGATTGGCTTTGGCAGACTATTTTGCGCCAACAGGGCGCGCAGCTGGTTGACCCAGAGACTGGAAAAGCCGGTTTCGATAACGAGAATGGACTTGAAGCACTTAAAATTCTTCGCCGTTTCGTAACCGAAGGTGGTGAATCCTTGCTCGAATTTGAACAGGCACGCCAGCGTTTTGCTGCCGGACAAACGGCATATTTTGTCGATACGCCCGCACGTCTGGCCCAAATCATCGACCTTGTTGGCGATCGCTTTACGTTGAATACCGCTAAGGTCCCACTCAACAATAAGGAAACAGGCGGTTTTCCCACCGGCGGTAGTGCTGGCATTATCCTTACGGATGACGAAGCCAAGCAGAAAGCTGCATGGGAATATCTGAAATTCGCCACCGGTCCAGTGGGCCAAACAATCGTGGTTGAAACCACCGGCTACCTACCCACCAACAAACTGGCTCAAGGCCCCGATTATTTGGCGCCCTTTTATGAAAAAGAACCACGTTTCGCAACTGTCGCGTCCCAGATGGAACTCGCGCGCCCATGGGAGGGATATCCAAAAGGCTCGTCAGTACGCATATGGCGGGCACAACGCGATATTATTGGCAATGTCATGCGGGGGGAAATCAGCCCTGAGGATGGTCTGAAGTCGTTGGTCGAAACAACCAATGGCTTGATTAAGTAAAGCGCGGTTTCGTGGCGGGTTACCCGCTCAGAAATGGTCAAAAGCAAAGTGAAGGCGGTCAAGCCGCCTTCATTTTACGGCTGGAAAACCGGATCAGACTTTAAACAAATGTCTCGCTACAGCAGATTGTCCTGCCCATAATATGAGATTTATGGGCTCGGTTAGGGTAAACTGGAAGAACGCGAAACCGCATTATGGGCGGCGATCATTTGTGACTTAGTATACATCATTGCGTGCTGGACAAGATCATCACCGTCATCCCACGTCTCGCGCCAAATTCCTAAAATCCCGGATAAAGGCTGACCAACAACGCGAGATGAGAACGATTCATAAGTGATCGGGCCCTTATAATCGATCCGGGCCAATGCCTGAAAGATCGCTTTGAGGTCAATCGAACCCGTGCCCATATAGCCGCGATGGCTTTCGCCAGTGTGGAAATAACCAAGGCGGTCGCCCGTGGCATGTATGGCTGCAACGGCATCAGCTTCTTCAATGTTCATATGATAAACATCAAGATGCACTTTCACATTATCCGCCCCTACCCGGCGGCAATATTCAATGGCCTGCGCCGCTGTATTGAGCACATTTGACTCATAGCGGTTCACAACCTCCATCCCGAGCGTGATATCACTGGCCGCAGCTTTTTCCGCAATGCGGGCCATAACCTCGATTGAAGATGCGACCCCAGCTGCTGTTGCGGGCTCGGTATATTTCTGAAATGCGGAATAGAGAATACCGCAAACATGCGTAGCGCCAAGATCGCGAGCCATTGAAACCACATCCATCAAATGCGCCTCTCCTGCACGCACGCGTTGCGGATCGGTTGAAGAAATATCTTGCTCCGCCGCAAGACCAAGCGACATTGTCACACCGATACCCGCTTGCTCCAGCCGGCGGCGTGTCAGATCAATGTTCATCAGATGGGGCGCCATTGCGGAAATCTCTATGAGATCAAAGCCCTTTTCTGCGGTTTTATCGATCGCACGAATGGCTTCTTCGTCGCTCCACCCTGCCACCCATACATTGGCGTGTAGACCTAAACGGTTTCGCATTCATTCCTCCTCAGCCAAGTTATTCACCCCGCTACACGCCAACGCACCAATAGTTTTTGAGCTTTCCTCCGACGCAGCTTAGCGAATTTCTTTGGCTAGTTTTTGCAATTTTAGAAATGCGCTGTATCGATTGGCATGCAATGCCTGCAGTTCACCATCGCTCGGCAAATAAGTTGCACCAATGCGGCTTGTTTTCGCCATTGCTGTGCGTAAATCAGGAAAAACCTCACCGGCTACCGACCCCAGCAATGCCGCACCCAGTAGCACCGGCTCTTCTGCATCAGAAGCAAGCACCGGCTTTCCGGTTGCATCGGCAAGAAGCTGACGGATCAAAGCCGATTGACCCGCGCCACCGGATATTACAACCTTATCAATCGGCGCGCCTGCTTCCGTTTGTGTGTCGATGATCTGTCGTAATCCGTAGCCAATGCCAAGAACTCCTGCAAGATAGAGCTTGGCGAGACTTTCAATATCACGCTCAATACCCAGTCCGGAAATGATGGCGCGGGCATGAGGATCAGCATTGGGCGCACGATTCCCCAAAAACTCCGGTACCACATGCAGGCCGGAGACCTGATATACAAGGTCGGAGACGGAGGTGACCGTTGCCATCAATATTTCTGTAAGCAGCTCATTGACGGAAATTCCGCGCTCCTGCGCGATTTCTTGCGCTTTTTGACTGGCGGGGTGCCCGTCAACAAGTCGATCTATGGCAGCACCAGCAGCCGATTGCCCGCCTTCATTTAACCACATGCCGGGAATCATCGCTGAGAAATATGGCCCCCACACGCCCGGGATGAAAACCGGATTAGCAGTTGTGGTCATGGTGCAGGAAGAAGTCCCAAAAACATAAGCCATATGCGTTTCCGGGTTGCCTTCAATACCGACTGTGCCGATGCCGCCTGCATGGGCATCAATCATACCAGCGGCAACTGGGGTGCTCTCAAGCAAGCCCAGATCGGATGCTGCAGCAGGCGTCAAACCACTGCCAAGCCGGGTTCCCGGCTCAACAATTTTCGTGCCAATTCTAGCAAAACCTTCATCAGCTAGTTCCCCCAGTCCGATCTGGCGGAAATAGGTTTCATCCCAGCGCCGTTCATGCGCAAGATAGGTCCATTTGCAAGTAACGGTACAGGTCGAACGGGATAGATCGCCAGTCGCTTTCCATGTGAGAAAATCCGCAAGATCAAAAAACTGCCAGGCGCGTTTAAAAATTTCAGGACGCTCCTCTTTCAACCAAAGCAGTTTGGGCGTCTCCATTTCTGGAGATATACGGCCCCCCACATATTTTAGAACATCGTGACCCGCCGCGTTGATACGCTCAGCCTGCCCCACAGCTCTGTGATCCATCCAGACGATTATGTCGCGGTTTGGATCTTCTGATGGCCCCACCGCGAGAGAAGAACCGGCCTCCCCCAAAACAACAAGCGAGCAAGTTGCATCAAAGCCGATCCCTGCAATCCGTGCAGGATCAGCTTCCGCTTCTTTCATCGCAGCGCGAACGGCACCACAAACTGCATTCCAAATATCGGATGAAGATTGCTCAACAATTGAGCCAGGTTCGCGCCAGAGCGAAATATCCTGTTTAGAAGTGGCAACCATTCGACCGGAAAGATCAAACAAGCCGGCGCGCGCGCTGCCCGTGCCAACATCTATTCCGAGGATGAGTGGGTCATTCATATCTGCTTTTTTTACCATTTCAGTCCCGATTAGAGATCCAAGCTTGTCGGCACAATCACCAGATCACGAACGGTCACTGTGCGCTTTCGTGTCAGCATGAATAAAACCGCATCGGCCACTTCCTGTGGCTGCATCAGACTGCCATTTGCCAAGGCTTCTTCCATTTTTGCTTTAGGCCAATCATCAAGCAAAGCTGTGACGACGGGGCCGGGCAAAACCGCACCTACACGAATACCATGAGGAGCGACTTGGCGACGGGTTGAATGCACAAATGCCTGCACGGCAAATTTGGAAGCCGTATAAATAGGTTCCCATACAACCGGGACGACGCCAGCCACCGAGGATGTGAAGACAATGTCACCGCTTTTCTGTGCGATCATATGTGGCAATACGGCATGAACGGAGCGGAAAGCCGCATTGATATTGAGATTGAGCATCTTGTCCCAGGCATCGGGATCGCCTTCGGCAACCGCGCCACCAATATAGGAACCAGCATTAGCGTAAAATACGTCAAGCCTGCCCGCAATTTCCAAGATGCGTGGTAACATTCCAGAAACTTGCGCACCGTCCAACAGGTCCACAACGAGCGGCAATGCGTTGGGTCCGATTTCCTCACAGAGCTGCTTTAGCCTATCTTCGGCTCGGTCAATCAAAACAACCGTTGCGCCTGCCTCTATCAACGTCCGGGCGGTTTGCAGTCCGATCCCCGATGCTGCACCCGTAATAGCAACGACCTTGCCATTCATTTTTTCAGACATATTTCTCTCCAGGAAGATAGATCAGCCGCGACCATGACTTGCTCGTGAGCGCCGGGCCAGCGAGTCAACAATGACTGCGATAGCAAGAACGCCACCGGTAATCATGTAGCGTAGGCTGGATGGTAAATTTAATAGGGTCAGACCGTTGGAAATTGCCTGAATTACTATCACTCCCAACAGGGCCGAATAAGCGCTACCACGTCCACCAAACAGACTTGTGCCCCCAATCACTGCTGCGGCAATTGCATTGAGGTTAACATCTCCGGTGCCCGCTTGTTGACTGGAAGAAGCCAGTCGTGAGGCCGCCATTATTCCGCCAAGGGCCGCTAATGTCGAACACAGCATGAAGGCGGAAAGGTAGATCCGCTTGACATTAATACCAGCACGGCGCGCTGCCTCGCGGTTGCCTCCAACAGCAAATACCGAACGTCCCCATTTGGTGCGTTTTAATGCATAATTCATTATAACAACCAGCAGGACGAACAGGCCAAACATCCACGGAACACCTCGACCAAGGTTGAGATACCACACCGCAAATTCCAGGACGAATGTAAGCGCGATAGCGCGCACAAAAAGCATGCTTAGTGGCTGAGCGGTCAGCCCCACCGCTTTGCGCTCTTTCGAGACACGCAATCCGGTATAAAAAGAAACGGCACCGGGCAATAACGCAATAAGATGCGAGAACCAGGCTGGCATGATGAGCAATTGGCCAAACTTAACGAGCGGAGAAGCATAGGGCAGATTAATCGAACCGCTATTGCCAAGCAAATAGAGCTGGCAACCTAAAAGTGCCAGAAGCCCCGCTAAAGTAGAAATAAAACTTGGCATACCGATCCAGTTAAACAGCGTTGCATAGACCACGCCGACCAGCGCACCCGCAAACAGCGCCGCTAGAATAGCCAGCGGGATCGGTACCCCCATATTGACCCAAAGAACGCCGAGCAATGCAGATGCAAGCCCGCTCATAGAACCTACCGAGAGGTCAATTTCACCCAGCATCAAAACGCAAACAACGCCAAGCGATATAACCCCTACGGTAGCGCAATCGAATAGAAGATTGACCAGATTGTTCGGCGCCAGAAAAAGTGGATTTAAGCTGGTGAAAACAATCGAAATCACCACCAATCCGACAACAACAGGCACCATACCCAAATCGCCCGTCCGCACACGATCAACAAAGCCCGATAGCGAACCCATAAAGCCGTCATTGTGGCTTACGCGTTCATCAGCGCGGTCCAGAGGCTGGTTCTCTATCTTGCTCATGCCCGCGACCCTTCACTCTCACGCATTTTACGCTCACTTCGCCGCGAGACAGAGTTTTCGGTCGCTCCCGTTATGGCCGCGATCAGTTCTTGATTACTTGAATCTGGTTCAAATATGCCGTTATTTCTTCCCAGACGAAGCACCACAATGCGGTCCGCTACCGCGCGCACATCTTCCATATTATGACTGATGATAATCACGCCTAGGCCACGATCACGCACCCGCTCGATGAGGTTGAGCACTTCCGCAGTTTGCGCAACACCGAGCGCTGCCGTCGGCTCATCAAGCATAATAATTTTGGGATTGAGCAAAAGAGATCGGGCAATAGCAACCGTCTGGCGTTGCCCACCTGAAAGAGACGCTATCGGCTCACGAACCGAAGGAATTCGAGCTGCCAGCTCTTGCAACAAAGTCCAAGCACGAACTTCCATCTGCACTTCATCCAGACGCAAAGGATTGAGTTCGTGACCAAGAAACAAATTCGCAACCACATCAAGATTTTCGCATAGCGCAAGATCTTGAAATACCGTTGCTATTCCCAAATTCAATGCAGTGGCCGGATTATCAAGGCTGACGAGCTGATCCATGAATTTGATCGTTCCGGACGTGGGCTGATGAACCCCCGCCAGGATTTTGACCAAAGTCGATTTTCCAGCGCCATTATCCCCCACCAGCGCCACCACTTCGCCAGCATGCACTTCGAGATCAATATCAGTCAAAGCAGAGATCGCACCAAATTTTTTTGATACTCCGCTAAGACTAAGTATCACTTCACCTTTAGCGGGTGATTGACTTGAAAGTGTCATCTTGGCCTCAATAGCTTATTCCAAAAGCACTGATTTTACATCGTGTTAAAACAACCACTAGCGGCTGCTACCTGCCGACAAAATAGCCGGCAGGTAATCTGCTTAATTGGTTATCCCGAGTGCTTTGCATGGTTCAGCATATTCGCCAGTACAAACTTCTTCAGGGGTCTGAATCCCTTTATCAAATATTTCTGCCTTGATGTTTTCAGCCGTAACAACCGCCGGTACGAAAAGCTCTGACGGCGTATTGTAAAGCGTGGTCTTAGCTTCAGGCGTTTCTCCGTTGAGAAATTTGACTGCAACATTGGCAGCCGCCGCCGCAACAATTTCGGAAGGTTTTGAGATCGTATTATATTGATCACCCGAGATGATTAGTTGCAGCGCTGCGATCACCGCATCGTTTCCGGTCACGGGCGGAACCGGATCAACACCCGCAGCCTTGAACGCCGCGATTGCGCCGCCGCCGGTGCCATCATTCGCTGCCGCAACACCTTTGATATCATCACCAAAGCGCGTGATTTGTCCGGCTACCCATTCCTGTGCCTTGCTCGGCATCCAATCTGGCGTATCAAACTCTGCTAAGATTTTATAGCCTGAGCCTTCCAATCCACGGTGAATACCATCACGGATCAGGCCTGCAGCCGCATCGGTGGGCGAGCCATTGACTTGCAGCACGCCCGAACCTTCGGGTATCCCCTCAGCCTTCATATGATCGACCAAAGACTTTGAAAGCGCATAGCCTAAGCCTTCATTGTCAAAGGATACGTAGTAATCGGCTGGGGTATCAGGGATAGGGCGATCATAGGCAATCACCTTCACCCCCTGAGACTGCGCCAATGTCACAAGTGCAGCCGCAGCGGATGAATCTACAGGGTCAAGAACAATGACCTTCGCACCTTGAGTGATTGCGGAATTGAACTGCTGCTGCTGAAGCGATGAGTCTGCATTAGCATTCTGATAGATGACTTTACAATCAGGGCAGAGCTTGGCCATCTCAGCTTTAAAACCGGGATAGTCATGCTCTTCATAACGAGTTGACCCCTGATCCGGCATCAAGAATGCCACTGTTCCACTCGTCTGTGCTGATGCGACACCACAAACCACAAAGGCCGCGACGCCCACAGCGGCGTACAAAGCTTGTTTTTTCATTTTGTTCCTCCTCGGGAGCACGCCTTTTAGCCATCTCCCCGACCCCTAGCGTCCACAATTTTGCGATTACAAACGCCGGTCGAATGCAAAGATAGCCGCCCCTCCTGGCTTAGCGTTATATTTGCACAACCGATAGAGCTGTTTTGCTCAACCGATGTAGCAGACTTGCATAAGCATTTATACCCTGTCAAGTTTGCCATTCAGGCAGGAGATAAAATTGACAAAGCCCCGCAGAAAATTTGGTAAACGGCTAACGATCTATGACTTGGCTAAACTCGCCGGAGTTTCGCCAACTGCCGTAAGCTCAGTTTTAAACGGAACTTGGAAAAAGCGTAGGATCAGCGCAAATTTGGCTGAGCGTATCAAGCATATAGCGGATGAAAACGGCTATGCTTTAAATATGCAAGCGAGCGGGCTTCGTCGCGATAATTCACGCTTAATTGGCATGATCGTACCGAAATATGATAATCGCTATTTCGGTTCGATCGTCGAAAAATTTGAGAGCATGGCCCGTGATCGGGGACTTTTTCCGATTATTACCTGCACTCAGCGAAATCCAGAATTAGAAGTACAGGCGGCACGAGCGATGATATCGCATCAGGTGGATTGTCTTATTGCAACTGGTGCCACGGACCCTGATCGCATAACCAAAATTTGTTCAAAGGCAGGGGTTCGATCGCTTAATCTTGATCTGCCGGGTAAATTAACATCATCGGTTATTTCAGATAATTTTCATGGCGCTTTTGAGCTGACAAAGCGTATTCTTTCCGCTTCCGCAGGAACCCGTCAGCCCGATGAGCCGCTACTCTATATCGGCGGCAGAACGGATCACAACACGCTTGAGCGCATCAAGGGGTTCAGCAAGGCGCATGAAGAAGCGGGAATTCAAGTCGATAATAACTTAATTCTTGCCACCGGATACGCACCAGAAAAAGCACAAATTGCACTCGAGGAACTCGCTGCAACACGCGGAAAGCTTCCATCAGCAATGTTCGTCAATTCCACAATATCACTTGAAGGGGTAATGCGATGGATTAAAACCACCGGTCACTACGGCAAGAACATACCCCACATTGGCTGCTTTGATTGGGATCCATTGGTTTCAGTCTTTAATGAAAATATTTTGATGGTTCGGCAGGACGTTTCGACGATGCTTCAAACATTGTTTCAATTGATCGATAAAGGAACCGAGTCTCCCCAGCTCATCAAAATTCCGACCATTTTTGATTCATCAAAATAAGCCTTACACGAGAGCGTTTGGCCCATACGGACGCACATCCAAGCTTAGCCATCTCGCCTCCTCTCATTGCCATCTCTGGCAGTTTAGATATAATCGTAATGGCCTTGGAAGGAAATTAGGAATGTCCGAACCGCAATTATCTGTACGCAGCAGCAAAGCGCGCGATCTTGCGCATGCATTAGCTAAACGCACGGGTCAGCCGATCAACAGGCTCGTGGAACGAGCGCTTGAGCGCTATGATCAGGAATTGCGCCAGCAACAGGCTTCTACCCCGATGCACGCATTGTTGGAGCTCATGGCTGAAGGTCGGCAATCCGTTCCGGCAGGCACGACTTCTGCCCATGACGATCACTATGATGAGCATGGATTGCCGCGTTGATCGCCATTGATACGTCTGTAATCCTAGCCCTGGCCTTGGGCGAACCAGAAGCGGAACAATTTCAATATCTGCTGCAACGTGAAGCGATCATTATAGGTTGGCCTACCCTTTTGGAGCTGCGAATGGTGCTCACGGGCAAGGGCTTTGCGAACGCCAGCGCAATAGTCGATCAGCTCACCAATTTACCTAATGTCACAGCGGTTGCCTTTGATCAGGCCCATTATCGTGCGGCAGAAAAGGCTTTCGAGAAATTCGGCAAGGGCCGTCATCCTGCAGGGCTGAATATGGGAGACTGTTTTTCCTACGCGGTCGCTGAGGTTGCTAAGGCACCAATCCTGTTTAAAGGACATGATTTTGGCCAAACCGACCTCGAACTCCATCCGGAATCTGCCGTGCAATAACCAAAAGACAGTTGCTGGGACGCTTAAATATGCTCTAGCAGCACTACTGCAATTGGCTGGCCGAAGATCTGTAAAGAGTGGTTGTAATAACGTCTGCCGACACCGAAACCGCGTCTAATTGCGGTGCACGCTGGAAAGTTACGCGCACCTTGAAAGCTTTAAT
This sequence comes from Falsochrobactrum ovis, assembly GCF_003259955.1. Classification (GTDB taxonomy): domain Bacteria; phylum Pseudomonadota; class Alphaproteobacteria; order Rhizobiales; family Rhizobiaceae; genus Brucella; species Brucella ovis_A. The sequence continues at coordinate 25,859 of NZ_QLMK01000008.1, read as the reverse complement.
AAGGCGTGGATGTTTCGCTTGAAACCTCAGCAAATCATTACGGCTTACGCTCCACCAAAAGGATATGATCACAGGCCAAAACAACCTCATCGCGCTGGTTTAGCACCTCGCATCGTTCTGTAACCCGACCCATATTTGGCCGTTTTGGATCATCTTCTTTTGCACTGATTGTGACCCGCGTTCTGATTGTATCACCGATATGCACCGGGCGCACAAAGCGAAGGCGATCATAGCCATAAGAAAAAGCCACCGGGTTAATCAGCGTCGCTGTTAATCCGACACCGATAGAAAAGATCATAGTGCCATGCGCGATGCGCTGTCCCCCGGGCAAGGATTTTGCAAATTCGACATCCATATGGTGCGGAAAGAAATCCCCGGTATGGCCGGCGTGAACCACGAAATCCGTTTCCGTGATAGTCCGACCATAGGTCACCCGCTCGTGCCCGAGCTCATAATCTTCATAGTAAATTACCCGTTCGGTCATTTTAAAACTCCGGTTTTGCAGGAAGCGGGGTCGCGGGCGCCGCACTTGATTGATAGCCAGCTTCAACTAGGGCCATTGTATGCCAAGCATCTTCGACCGAACCGATTAGCTCGGAGTCTTCGCCGCTTGCAAAACGCTGCAACTGTGCCATGCGGTTAAGAAAAGCGTCTGGAAACCACGCACCTTCAAGCGGAACCGATACCCAGTCTTCATCAGTTTTTGTTTTGATCCACAACTCGTCGGGTTCGCCGTGCGGATAGTCGAGATTGACACCCAACTTAACATAGGCCGCACCTTCAGTCCCGCAGATGCGGAATTCGCAGGCCTGGAATTTCCGGCCAAAATCATGATCATGGTTGATCGACAATGCACAGCGTATGCGATCGCCATAATCAAGAATGGCCGCGGTGCGTGTTTGAGCCACTTCGTGGTTCGGATGACCAATTGTCTTGGCATGAACGCCTTGCGGATTACCAAGCAGACCACGCACGAAATCCAGATAATGGATCGAATGCATTGCAATCTCGATGCGCGGCAGACCTTTTAAGAAAGGCCATAGCCCCCATGGCGTAGCAAGTGCCAACCATGCATCAAAATCGACCACATCACCTAATAATCCCTTATCAACGGCATCATAGAGCGCAAGCATCATCGGTGCGAAACGCAGCTGGAAATTAACCGCCGCTTGCAAATTGCGCGCACGGCAAAGTTTTAGAATTTCCGTCGCAGCATTGAGATCGCTACCCATCGGCTTTTGGATAAGAGCGGCAGCACCATGAGGCAATTGTTCAAGAATTGAAATATGGACCGAAGGTGGCGTCGCAAGATCAAAGATTGCATTTTCGACAGCGAGGGCTTCTTCAATGCTGGCAAAAGCTTTCACATCCCATTTTTGGGCAAGCCTGCTTGCCTTGTCAAAATTAGGATCGAAAATGCCCGCAACCGGGAAACCACCTTTCTGATAAGCAGGCAGATGCGCATCGCCAACAATACTGCCCGCGCCAAAAATAACGATAGGTTTTGGTTGAGACGGCTTCGCCCACCATTGGCGCAGAGTTTTGGGATCAAAAACATCAGTCATAATGGAAAACCTCCTCCATCATTGCCCACCACTCGCCCTCTTTACGAGTTTCTAACGGTATCTGGCATGGCATACAGACCGACCACCATTCTTGGTTTTTGGGATTATTAGCCATTTTTTTCATGTCGGCTTCAAAATCTGTGCCCACATATTCCCACGTACCGAATAAAAGATTCTCAGGCTCTTTAAGAAAGATGGTGTAATTTGTGATGTTACATTCGGAAATAAGCGCCAGAATTTCCGGCCACACCTTTGCGTGCAACTCTTTGTATTCGGCGACTTTTTCAGCTTTCAGCCCAATCACCATACCCATTCGCTGTGTCATGAGCACCTCACAATCTCGCGGGTGAATTCGGGTATGGAGCGCGCAGCGATAGCATCCCAATCCCACGCAATACCAATACCCGGCTCGGATGGCGCAATCGCATGACCGTCACGGATTTCCATGCCTTTGGTGGTCAATTCATCAAGCTGTGGAATATATTCGACATAGCGGCCGTTCGGAACCGCGCAGGTAAGGCTAACATGAAGCTCCATCAGGAAATGCGGACAGACCGGAATATCAAAAGCTTCTGCGGCATGGGCCACTTTCAGCCAAGGCGTGATCCCTCCAATGCGGGCCACATCAACCTGAACGATGGAGCAAGCACCCTTTTGCATATATTCTCGGAAATGGCGGATTGAATAGATCGATTCACCAATTGCAATCGGTGTTGCCGCCGAACGCGAAAGACGGATATGGCCATCAATATCATCGGCGGGAAGCGGTTCTTCAATCCATGCAAGATCAAGTTCCTTCAGCCGTTCCGCACGTCGGATTGCTTCATCGACCGTAAAGCCCTGATTGCAGTCAGTCATGATTTCAAAGCCATCTCCGACGGCTGCACGCACCGCCGCAAGACGCGCATAATCTTCAGAACCGTGCGGTTTGCCAATTTTCACCTTGGAGCCGGAAAAACCCATGGACTTCGCCAGTAAAGCGTCTTCAACCAGCGCTTCTTGCTCAATATGTAGCCACCCACCTTCTGTGGTGTAGAGCGGGCACCGATCCTTAGCGCCACCCGCGAGCTTCCACAAAGGCAGGTTTTGCTTCTTGGCACGCAGATCCCAAAGCGCGGTATCAATAGCCGCAAGCGCCAAAGCGGTTATCGCACCAATCGTTGTGGCATGGGTTGCAAATTCAAGCTTGCGCCAAATCGCCTCGATACAATCCGCATCCTCACCAATAATCAACGGCACCAGATGGTCGTTCAGCAAACGCATGACCGATGAGCCGCCTGTACCGATAGTATAGCTGTAACCGGTGCCGACCGCGCCATCACTGTCAGTGATGGTAACGATTGGTGTCTCCTGGCTAACAAAGCTTTGGATTGCATCCGTGCGCTTGACCTTTGGCGGGAGGTCCACCATGCGCAGTTCGACTTTCTCAATACGTGCCATGATTACGTTCCCACGTTCTGAGCCAAACTCTTGCCGCTGGTTGCATCAAACAGATGCGCCTGTGACAGATCAAAATGCATAGGGATTTTTTCACCGGCATTAAGATGACGTGGGTTTAGCATACGAGCCACCCATTCTTTGCCGCCAAATTCGGTAAAGACCAATGTCTCATTGCCAAGAGGCTCGGTGATCGAGACACGCATCTCTACCTCATAAATGGTATCACCCGAGGAAAGCCCATGTCCTTTTGGAAAAAGATCGTCCGGACGCAGGCCGAAAATAACCTTTGCGCCCTCTTTAACCTGCGCCTTGAACTGTTGCGGTAATGGAAGACGTTCACCACTGATGAAAACCAACTCCGATCCCTGCACGGTAGCTTCTGCCATATTCATCGGTGGCGAACCGATAAATCCGGCAACAAACTGCGTTGCAGGGCGCTTGAACACTTCATCAGGTGTTCCGACCTGCTCAATATGGCCGTCACGCATGATAACGATACGGTCGGCTAAGGTCATTGCCTCAACCTGATCATGCGTCACATAAACAACGGTGGACTGTACTTTCGCATGGAGTTTTTTGATCTCCGTGCGCATCTGTGTGCGCAGCTTCGCATCCAAGTTCGATAATGGTTCGTCGAACAAAAATACTTCCGGATTGCGAACGATTGCGCGACCCATTGCCACTCGCTGACGCTGTCCGCCGGAAAGCTGTGCCGGGCGGCGTTCCATCAACGTTTCCAGACCAAGAATAGCGGAGGCTTCGTTGACGCGGCGGTCGATTTCTGCCTGGGGCTGTTTCGCAATTTTCAGCGAGAACCCCATATTCTCGCGCACCGACATATGCGGATAAAGAGCATAGGACTGGAAAACCATTGAGATATTACGATCACGCGGCGGTAGATCATTAACAACCTTGCCGCCGATCTCAAGCGTGCCATCGGATATGGTTTCAAGACCCGCAATCATGCGCAGCGTGGTCGATTTCCCACAGCCTGAAGGGCCAACAAGTGCAACAAATTCCTTATCAGCAATTTCGAGATTAATGCCATGAACGACTTCGACACTGCCGTAGCGTTTGACGAGATTTTTAATGGAAAGCTGGGCCATTGTACTATCAACCTTTAACCGCGCCGAACGTCAGACCAGCAACAAGATGCTTCTGAACGATGAATGTGAGGGTCAACGCCGGAATAATCATCACAACCGCCAACGCGCACATGCCGCGCCAATCAATAGTGAATTCAGCGGTGTAATCTAAAAGACCAACAGGAAGGGTCTTGGAATTAACGGAACGGGTCAGCTGGGAAGCCAGCGCATATTCGTTCCATGATGTGAGAAAAGCAAAGATGCCCGCCGTCGCAATGCCGGGACCTGCCAGCGGAAATTCTACCTGCCAGAAAGCCTGCCAGCGAGTGCAGCCGTCAATCTGTGCTGCCTCAGCGAGATCTTTTGGAACTTGACGGAAAAATCCGTCAATCAACCAGATCGTGAAAGGCACATTCAGCGCTACATAGGTGATAATCAGCCCAAAATGCGTGTCGATGATGCCAATGCGCGAATAGAGCATGAACAATGGCAACGACAAAGCAATGCCGGGAACCGAACGGGTCAGCATCAGGCCAAGAAAGGTGGTCGACTTGCCCCAGAACCGAAAACGCGCAAAAGCATAGCCACCAGATACGCCAACGATCAGCGCAATGATTGTTGATGTGATTGAGATAATCAGCGAGTTGCGGAAATAATCCCAGACTGGAATACCGCCGCCGCCCGCGCCAGAAAACATCGCATAATAAGCGTCGAGCGTAATGGTTTCCGGTATCCAAACGGGCGGTTTTGCCATGATTTCCACCGGCGAACGCAGCGACGACAGCACGATCCACAAACCCGGTAGACAAATGATTGACATCGCAATGAACAAGCCGACCAGATAGGCGAATTTTTTAACCCGGCGCAGCAGGCGATGCTGATTATTGGAAAGTGTATTTGTAGCCATGATTACCACTCCGCTCCGATTTGCGCACGTGCGGAAGCAAGCTTGCGGAAGAACATTACGGTGAAGATGATAGAAAGCAGGATCGCGATATATGCCATGGCGTTTGCCATGCCCATTTGCGCATCGGAATAGGCGGTTCGTCCCACCAGCGTCCAGATAAGCTCGGTACGACGTGCCGGGCCCCCGTCCGTCATGATCTTCACAATGTCGTAGGCCCGCGCCACATCAAGCGAACGTATGGTCATCGCGATAAAGGCAAAGGGCATCAAATATGGCCAGACCACATAACGGAAAGTTTGCCACGGCGTGCAGCCATCCACCCGAGCCGCCTCTACCGGATCTTGCGGCATGGACAACAGGCCCCCAAGGATCAGGATCGCAAAGACCGAAGTAGACATCCAGACTTCCGCCGTCAAAATAGCAAAGAGCGCCAGATTGCCATCAATCAACCAAGGAATAGCCGTATCGGTGAGCCCCAAGGATTGCAGGGCATTATTCACCAAACCGATATTATCGTTGAACATGAATTTGAACTGAAAGCCGACCAATACAGGCGAAAACATCATTGGGAACATCATCAACGTGCGCAATACACGTTGCCCATGGGTCGCCTTATTGACCAGCAGAGCCAGGCCGAGGCCCAATAGCATTTCCAGATTGAGGGCGATGGTGAGAAAAATCACCGTGCGGATGAATGCTGCCCAAAACACCCAATCACTCATGATACGCTGATAATTGCGCAAGCCGATGAAATTAAAAAGGCTATCGGGACGCGTCAGCCGAAAGGGGGTGAAGCTTGAATAAAGCGACAGCGCGAGGGGAAACAACACGACCGCCGCGAGAATGATGAAGGCCGGAAGCAAAAGCAAAGCCGGCGGAGAAATTCGTTTAAACATTGTTCTTCCGAAGCGGTGAAACCAGCCAGAAACCTATCAAAAAGGCCCGCCAATCGGTTCCCCAAAAGGCGAGCCATAGGTTCACGAAGCGAAATCAGAGTTCGCCAGCATCCTCAAGGATCTGCGTTGCCGTCTTGGCGGCATCGTTAAGCGCCTGCTGCGAGGTCTTATCGCCGAGGATCGCCGCCTGAAGCTCAGGATAGACGGCATTAGAAATTTCAATCCAGGATGGGGTCTGCGGAACTGGAAAAGCGGTCTTTGCCGTTTCCTGGAATACCGAGAGCACTTCCTTCTTATACGGATCGGAAGCAGCCTGTTCGATGACATAATCCCAAACAGCGTTACGTGTTGGCAGCGTGCCCGCAGCCGATTCCTGCTTCTGGGACTCCTCATTGGTCAGAAACCAGACCAAGGATGCGGCGGCTTCTTTATTATCGCAAGTTTCAGTAACAGAGAAACCGTGATGGCCAGACCAACCCGTGCGTTTGCCTGCTGAGCCTTCCGGTGCCACTACAACGCCGACATTGCCTGCAATTTTTGAGGATTCCGGATCGTTGAAATAGGCCGCCCAGCCTGGCCAATCGAGATTAAGCGCAATAGTGCCTGAAGCAAATCCGGCACCCAGTTCATCCCAAAGATAATTGGTCGTGCCAGCAGGAACTGCCTTATCCTTATAAAGATTAACGAACCAATCAAGCGCACGCACCCCGGCTTCAGAATTGAAAGCGGGCTTACCTTCGGCGTCGAGATATTCCCCGCCTTCGGCAACTAACAATTCATAGAACCGACCGTTGATCGCCTCTTCTTTTCCGGCAAATTGCGTGCCATAGAAATTAGGCGGATCGGCAAAGAAAACAGCCTGATCAGAAACTTCTTTCCAAGTTTTGGGTGGAGTTAGATCGTAACCGTATTTGTCTTTGAAAGCGACCTTCTTTGCTTCGTCTTCGTAGAGGCTTTTCTGATAATAAAGCGCCGATACGTCGAATTGTGCGCGCGGCAGCATCACCAGCTTGTCGTTAAGCGTGGAAGCCTGGATAACGGAAGGCACGAAACCTTCGATTTCTTCTTTGGGAAGCAATCCGTTCAGATCGACAAAAAGATCGGGATATTGGGGGGCAAAAGACGAGTGATTGGAGCCTACGCACCAATTGATCGAACGCGAAGCAATGTCCGATTTGATTTCTTTATCAAGCTCAAAATGGTTTTTCTTAGATAGAATACTTACTTTGGCGCCTGTTGCCTGTTCCCAATCAGCGATTCGCGAATAAAGCGCTTCATATTGCTGCCCGCCGATAAGCTTAGCATTGATGGTGACGCCTTCGAATTTGCCGGGAAGATCTGCTGCTCCGGCAGAAACTATACCTGTCGCCAGCAGAACCGATCCTGCCAGCATAAATGTCGTAAAATTTCTCATTCTTGCCCTCCTACGAGAACACCGCGCATCTTAGTAGACGCATCCTACGGCGCTCTAACCTCCTTCACCCCGAGGAACATAAAGGTCCGAAACCTACTTTGATTTCAGACCGGTGGCTGCGGACGGCTCCTCTGTCCTACAGCATGTCTCGGCTCTAATATTTATATGCAAACATACTATTTATAATTGGTCAAGATATTTTCGGTAGAAACGTTTCACAGAACGCCGAGCTAAAAACATCCGGCCCGACCAATAATTAAAACTGTACGGCATGAACTCCCAGTATGCGGCGCGGTGTCCGGCGATATATCCGACGGTGAATTGTCATTTGAAAATACGACACTTTTTTGGAACGATGAGCTTTGAGGAGAGCTAGATGATTATTGATACCCATTTACACCTGATCGACAGAACCGCGCTGGATTATCCATGGCTGAGCGATGTTCCTGCGCTAAACCGTGACTTCTTGTTTGAAACCTATCGCAAGCAAGCGGAGCGGTGCGGAATTACAGCCGCACTTCATATGGAGGTCGATGTTGACCCCGCCCAAATGGCCGCTGAAACGGCCCATATCGAAGCCTTGGCCAAAGAATCGAAAGGCTTTCTCAAAGGCGCCATCGCCGCTTGTCGGCCAGAAGAGCAAGGCTTTGCCGATTATCTGGAACAACAATGCAGCAATCCTTTTGTAAAAGGTTTTCGTCGCGTGCTGCATGTCGTGCCAGATGATGTTTCCGAAAGAGCCCTTTTTCGTGAGAATATCCGCCGGTTAGAGGGTACCAATCTCACCTTTGATCTTTGTACCCTGCCCCACCAGATAGACAAAGTACTTGCTTTGGCCGACCTCGCCCCCGCAGTTCAATTTGTGCTGGATCATTGTGGTGTACCAGATATTAAATCTGGCGCTTTGGAAAGCTGGCAAAAGGGTATCAGTGAGGCGGCAAATCGTGAAAATATAGTGGTGAAAATTTCCGGTGTTGTCGCCTATGCGGATGCGGATAATTGGACCGTCGAAACGCTGCGGCCCTATATCGAACATGTCATCCAATCATTCGGCTGGGAGCGTGTGATCTGGGGAAGTGACTGGCCCGTCTGCACCTTAGCAAGCTCCGTGGATGCAGGGCTCTCAACATGGGTTGCGGCAACCCATGCATTGCTTGAGGGATGTAGTGCGGAGGAAAAAGCGCGCTTATTTTCAGAGAATGCAAAGCGCCTTTGGCAATTGTGATACTAGCAGGTGATACTAGCCGGGCTGTCGCTGAAACGACAGCCCGATTTGATCAAAAGCTTTCGCTAAAAAGCCGGTTAAGATCGGCAATGACCGTTTCGGCTTTTTCATTATTTTGCAGACCTTTATTGATGCGTTCAGAAGCGCTTTCTTGGAACTGCATATAGCCATCGTGGCGCGGCCGCACCCATGCACCTTCCAATGTCGCCCGCGTATCGCGGTAGAAATTAGAAGTTGCTTCATTCACACTATCGTCTTCCCAAGCCGCCGCATGGCCCGGCTGACCGTTTGAACCCGCATATAGCGCTTTTTGCACATCACCGCTTGCGACCCAATAAGCAAAATCAAGGCATGCTTGGCTGTGCTTACTAAAGGCAGATATTGCGATACCTGTCCCTCCCAAAGCGGAGCCTGCAACGCCGGTCGCTCCCGATGGGATATCAGCAAAGCGGATTAGATTGTCTCGGAAGCCCGGCATTGCATAATTCACATAGCCGTAAATTAACGGTGAGCAGGCAATCTCTGATTGAGGTTTTGCCATTTCTTCCAGCACTGCTATCGGATCCATGCTGAAACATTCAGGCTTCACCAATGATGCGATTTCGCGCAATTTCTCATATGCTTTTATGCCATCGGATGCAGCGATAAGAGAGCCTTCAGTGGAACAAGGCGTCCCCGCATTCGCGGCAAGCGTGTAAAAACTCATCAATGAATGCGGCGAACGCAGCGGCAATAACACTTTTCCCGCGTGTGCGAGCTCAAGTACCTCATCCCAGGAGTTTGCAGGCCTGTCGATCAAATCCGGTCGCCATGCTTGAACCTGAGTTGCGGCATCCAACGGAAAAGCCCATTGTCTACCTTGCCAATTATAGCTCGGAAAAGACTGGCCGACTGAACCAGCCGCAAGGGCTTTAAACTCGGCGTCCCTTTCCGGAACATCGAGCGGCATCAAGCAATTTTCCTTGGTGATCTGTCCGACATGGGGATGATCAATCACAATCAGATCAAAATTACGCGCCAGTTCCTCGACCGGATAGGTCTCAAAATCCTGAAGCGAGCGCTTTTCCCATTCGATCTCAATGCCCTTATCCACGTGCCACTGTTTTGCGGCCGCGACCATTGGATCAAAGCCACGGGGATGGCTCCAGGTCATGCCTTTCAATTTGGTTCCACTCATAGGCCAAACTCCTCACGGATTTGGTTGCTGTTTTCCCCTATGCGCGGGGCTGCCCGCGACACCTTTGGTCGCTGCCCATTGATGCGCAGTGGCGAGCATGTGGTAACAATGGAAATATCATCTTCGCGCGTTACGGTCTGAAGCATATCAAGAACCGAAAATCCTTCGCTTGAAAGTAGCTCTTCCCAATTGAGAACGCGGGCACACCAAATATCGGCTGGCTCCAGAATCGAAAGCCATTCGTCTACAGTCTTTTCCGCAACACGATTTGCGATAATTCGTTTAATTTCATCACGTTTGCTAAATGCGACTTGCGGATCATCCGCGTAGGGAGCCAACGCTTCTGCTTCAAGCAAATCGACAAGTTTCGAAATCGGCATCATCGCAATCGCAAGATAACCATCTGCAGCAGGATAGACCCCATAAGGTGCAGCCAAATAGGCGTGAGCACTGCGAAACTCGGACCGCTTCGGCAAACGACGTCCGTCATTGAGATGCGTCGTCAAAACTTCGAACTGAAAATCAACCAATGCCTCAAGAAGACTGGTTTCCACGTGAGACCCCTTGCCCGAGATACCACGTTTTACCAGTGCTGCCAGAATGCCTTGCGCAATTGCGGCCCCTGCAAGCATATCAGCAACTGCCAGTCCGAACGGCACCGGGCCCTGGCCCTCGTCACCGTTGAGCCACATCAAGCCGGAGCGCGCCTGAGCCAGAAGATCCTGCCCCGGCCGTCCAACCCACGGTCCTTCTTCCCCATATCCACTAATCGATGCATAAACGAGGCGAGGATTGATTTGCTTTACGTCTTCATAGCTCAAACCAAGACGCTGAATGACGCCTGGTCGGAAATTCTGAACCATCACGTCAGCTTGCGTCAGAAGTTTCTTCAGGGCAGCAAGATCATCCGGATTTTTCAAATCAATGGTCAGACTATCCTTGCCACGATTTATGGCGTGAAAAATCGTGGAATCGCCACCAATCTCTGTGTCGCTAAGATAAAGTCTGCGTGAGAGATCACCGGTATCGGGCCGTTCGATCTTTATGACCCGCGCTCCTAAATCCATCAGCCGCAAGGTGCAATAAGGCCCGGATAAAAACTGACTCATATCGACAACGACAAGTCCGCTCAGCGGCAGATCGCTTTCCGACATTCTGAAATTCCCTCCTAATGAATTTCTTATGTGAATATAGTCTTCACATATGGATTACCAGAGTGCAAGTTGAATTGCCGTGTCGATGGCGCGGTTTTGCCAATAACCACCAAATATGTTGGCTGGAATTAAACAGGATCAGACCTGTTGGAGCAGAAAGCGGTTGAAAACAAAATCTCGCCGTCCGACTTTCGATGCCGCGCGAGCGCGGCTCGGCAAACCAAAACATGGATGAAGCACGTCCCTCCACTCATGCTTTATTTGGTGGAGTGAACTTTCACGAACGGTACGGTTAGAGCCAAAGAAACTGTCGAAGACGCGCTTACAATGCCACGCAAACCCGCTACCAACCGACTTTCTGCAACAGCTGATAGTCGGATCCTAGCTCCCAAAACGCTGCCTTAGCGCCCGGTCGGATAAATCCATAAAGCTCATCTTGCCCGATTAAACCGGCAGGAATGGCTGAAGCCATCCTCAAAGCCCTTGCGGGCGGAATTCCCAACACTTTTATAAGTCGACTAACCGCTTGCGGAAGCGTCAGGTCCGCGCCGGCCAATGTCCCGTCCTCTAGCGTCAATCTTCCGTCTTGTCGAATGACTTTGCGGCCATGCAGCTCCATTTCGGTTAGGTCAGTGCCTGCAAAAGACATACAGTCTGTAACAAGAAAAATTTTGTCATCCCGTGCGGCCAAGGCAATTTTCATCATCGCATCATTGACGTGCACCCCATCGGCGATCAGTCCTGCTGCTGCTGAACCGCTGAGCACAGCGCCCACTAGCCCAGGACTGCGATGGCCCATTTGGCTCATCGCATTAAATAAATGGGTCGCACAAACCGCGCCTGCGGCAAAAGCTTCTTCCGCCTCATAATAGCTGCAGTCACTATGACCCAAACTAACAATAGCACCAGCCGCGCTTAACATCGAAATTTGCTCCAGACTGGCCGCTTCTGGTGCCAGAGTTACCATCAAAACCGGTAATTGCCGTGCCGCATCACAGAGTAGTTGCAAGTCGTCTTCATTCATCGGACGGATGAGAGCGGCATCATGAACACCTTTACGGCGTGGGTCTAAATGGGGCCCTTCCAAATGCAGCCCAAGAAAACCTGGCACCTGAGTTTTGGCTGCCAAAATGCCTGCATGAACGAGTGCAGCAGTTGCCTCTGGCGTGTCGGTTATCAATGTCGGCAAAACGCCAACCGTGCCAAGTGCCTGATGCGCCGCACAAATTCTGCGCAAACCTTCAACCGTCGTTGCGCCGTTGACCATATAGCCCCCGCCGCCATTGACTTGAAGGTCTATAAAGGCAGGGACCAATAGACCAGTAATATTAATGTCGGGCTTACGAGCATTAGACACGGGAACAACGGCCTCTACTCTCCCCTCATTGATGAGAATGGCCCGGTCAGACAAAAATTCTTCGCCATTAAAAATATGTTTGGCTGCAATAACCTGCTGCACTATTCTTTCCTTTGTCTGGTCCTTGCTGTTGTCGGAGCCTCATTATTGTCCCGACCTTTTGCCCGAAATGGCTTGCCCAGCTTTCAAACTGTTTCTGTAACCTTATGAAGATGCGGCGGCATATCCGGGTTATATCCTCTGCGGCGGGCGAGAATTTCAACCATTCTGTAAAATGAAACCGCCAAAATGATGGGCTGCATAAGAGGGTGAACCGTAGCAATTGAGGGCAAAGTTACAACGCCTGGCACCTCTGCGCCGGTAAGAAAAACGTCGGCCCCCTGTTCAAACAAACGTCTGACGGTGGCTATCATCTGTGGCAGTGCTTCATCCTGAACGCCAAGGGTAATGACCGGAAAGCCCGCGGCGACAATAGCCGAAGGGCCGTGGAGAACCTCCGCAGCGCTGAATGCCTCGGCATGTAACCCGCAGGTTTCCTTCAACTTTAACGCCGCCTCACAAGCAATGGCAAAGGCCGGCCCCCGCCCTAGCAGATAGGCCGATTGCGCTTTTGAAAGCCGCTCGACCAGCGGCGACCAATCCTGAGCAAGAGCGGCCTCAAATGCAGAAGGTAAAGCTTCCACCGCAGCCATAAGTTCGGGATCGTCTCGCCAATAAGCCAGCAGCGCCAAACCCGCAACAACACTGGTGACAAATGTTTTTGTAGCGGCAACGCTTTGTTCCGTCCCTGCTTGTAATGGAAAGCAAAAATCAGAAGCCAGTGCCAGCGGACTATCGGCTAAATTGGAAATTGCCAAGGTTCGAGCACCGCTTTCTTTCGCTGAGCGCATCATTTCGACAATATCCGGGCTGCGCCCGGATTGCGAAATTCCGATGCACAATGCCGAGCCAAGTCGCAGACTGCGCTTATAAATTGAAGCGATTGACGGTCCAATCGAGGCTACTGGAAGTCCTTTTTCCAGTTCAATCGCATATTTGAGATAGGTTGCAGCGTGGTCTGAAGACCCGCGAGCCACGGTCACAACGAGATTGAAACCGCTATTTTTTAGCGCTTTGGCTGCGGCATGCAATGCTTGACGATTTTCAGACAGAAATTTCGTAGTAACGGCTGGAATTTCCGCCACTTCGCACGCCATATGGCTTTGGGTCATTCGGCAATCCTTCCAGTTGGATAAGCTTTAACTCCACCGCAAAATCATATGCATTTCCACGATAAACCAGATCACGCCACAAAAATCATGCAGACGATGCCCGCTTTCGTTTCAACTTTTGCTCCCGGAAGAAGATAAATAGTCCGGACGCAACAATGAAGATCGCACCAATAATCACGTTGAGTGTCGGAATTTCGTCAAAGAAAATCCACCCAAATACCACCGCCCAAAACAGCAGCGTATATTGCAATGGAGCGACTGTGGCGGCATCAGAAATCTTTAACGCCCGGTTTACCAGCATATGCGCACCCGTTGCCACTATTCCTAGCAACAGCATCAAAACCAGCTCGAAACTTGAGGCAAGGGGTGCCCAATCGAAAGGAGCAAATATCAGCCCCGCCACAAGCGCTCCTAATAGCTGAAAAAAGGCAAGCGTTCTATCAGGGGTACCGCGCAACTGGCGACCAGAAATCATCATGAATGCAAAAGCCATTGTACCAGCAACGGATATTAAGGCAGGCGCGGTAAACATGGTGCTTGATGGATTGAGCGCAATTATCACTCCGACAAAGCCCACAAAAATGGCAAGCCACCGTCGCCAACCGACCTTTTCACCAAGCAGAAAGGGTGAAGCTGCCGCAACATAGATCGGCGCTGCAAGCCAATAAGTCATCACATCTGCTAGAGGCAGATACATTACAGCATAATAAAATGCGAATACCTCAAACGTTGAGAAAAATACGCGCGCAAATTGCAGGCCAGGTTTTTCAGCGGAAAATATGGGTGTCAATCCAGCCCGCCAGATGAAGGGCGCTAAAATACAAAGCGCAGCAATACTACGGATTAAAACAACCTGTCCCACACCGTAACTTGCAACCAGCCATTTCCCCATCACATCGTTCATGGAAAACATCAGCATGCCAAGAAGCATTATGGCTGGGCCAGACAATGCCAGGCCTGTGTAAGCACCAACTGGTTTTGTATTATTTAACATGGAGTTCCTGGGGAATAATTAGAAAGAAGAGATCCGCGCCAGCCTAATAACTATACGCATTACTGCTTTGCTTGGTTTCTCTTTGAGTTTCAACTGATATTATTTTGATGAAGACAAAGAGCCGATTTTCAAACTGCTAAAGGTGGCCCGACCCCGCATAGCCGATGCTCACATGGTTCTGCCTTTTGCCAGATGACGGTCAGATAAATGCAGCAAACCTTTCTGAAGCAGAATAAAGGAAAGCAGCAATATGCCGATGACAATTTTTGTCCACCAGCTCGATAGGCTACCGTCAAAAACGATGTAGGTTTGGATTAAACCCATGGTTAAAACGCCAACGAAAGTGCCGAACATATAGCCAGCGCCGCCAGTCAGCAATGTGCCACCAATAACCACAGCCGCAATGGCTGTGAGTTCGGTTCCCACGGTCGCCAGTGAATAACCTGAACCCGTGTAAATTGAAAAGACAATGCCCGCCAACCCTGCCATTGCACCGGAAAAGGCATAAACTAAAACCGTCGTTTTTCCCTGTTGTACACCCATTAGCCGTGCGGTGGCCTCACCGCCACCCAAGGCATAAACACTGGCACCAAAACGAGTTTTATGTGCAATCAACATGCCAATGGCAAAAATCACCAGCATCGTTACGGCGATCAGGGTCAACCTACCGCGACCCGGCATCAACCAATAAGCACTTTGAAGCGTCTGATAAAACGGGGCATGAATGGGCACTGAATCGATCGAGATAAGATAGGCCATGCCACGCGCAAAAAACATGCCAGCAAGAGTGACAATAAAGGCGGGCATTGCCAAAGCATAGATTATCCACCCCATAGCGGCGCCAAAAGCTGTTGTGAGGCACAACAGCATCGCAAACACTAACAGCGGGTGGATTGAAGTATCTCGCAGCATTACCGCGATAAACACCCCCGAAAAAGCAATGACTGATCCGACAGAAAGATCGATCCCACCCGAGATAATAACCAATGTCATACCGACGGCAACGATACCTAAATAGGCATTATCGGTGAGCAAATTGGCGATAACGCGTGTAGAAAGCATGGCTGGAAACTGCATCCAGCAAATGGCATAGGCCACTATGAAAATGGCAATCGTGACATAGAGTGGCAGTGCGCGGATATTCATAGTTTCCTCCCCTGACGCGCAAGCTCCATGCGCCAGAATTGCCACTCGGTCGCAAGGCGGGGCGATTGCACAACCAGAATAATCAAGACCAAAACAGCCTTGATAACGAGGTTGTATTCAGATGGGAAACCGATCAGCCGAACGCCTATTGAGATAGCTGAAATAATTAGCGCGCCCAATACGGATGCAATAATGGAAAAACGCCCCCCAAGTAACGAATTACCACCAATGACAACCGCGAGGATCGCATCCAGCTCAAGCCAGAGGCCAGCATTATTGGCATCGGCCCCACGAATATCGGCAGCAACAATCATCCCGGCCAAGGCAGCACAAACCCCCGCGCAGATATAGACCGAAATAAGCAACACGGTAGCGTTTACGCCCGCCAAGGCGCTGGCGCGCCGGTTAATACCGACAGATTCTATTAAAAGCCCAAGAGCGGTCTTGCGCAACACAAACGCCACCGCAACCGCCATGATCAGCCATATCCATATTGGCACCGGCAATCCCAAAAATATACCAGAGCCAATCCAAGAAAAAGCCGGATCATTAAATGTCAGAATACGGCCTTCAGTAATTAATTGCGCAATGCCCCGGCCCATCGTCATCAAAATAAGCGTGGCGACAAAAGGCTGTACACCAATCAGCGCTACAAGGGCGCCATTCCATAAACCGGCTAAAACACCGGCTAGCAAAGCTAGCCCGACCGCGGCGCCAATCCCCCATCCGGCGGAAATTGCGAATGCAGCCACAGCGCCACAAATTGCCATGGTAGCACCAACGGAAAGATCTATGCCCCGCGTCGCGATAACCAAAGTCATGCCAATAGCCAGTAAAGCTACCGGGGCGCTCCGTTTCATCACGTCCACTACTGGCCCGACCAACCTGCCGTCATGAAAAGACATGGAAAGAAAGCTGGGATAAAAAACACTAATCAGGGCAACAAGTGCCGCCAGTGCGATGAGTTGTGGTGCAATACGCCTAAGCAGCTGAATCACGCGGCCTCCTTTGCAATTCCGGCAATTGCACGCATGATTGAGCCACTAGAAATTTCTTCGCCGACCAGCTCAGCTACGTGCTGACGATCACGTAAAACAATGATGCGGTTTGAAACAGCAATCAGTTCATCAAGCTCAGAAGAAATCACCAGCAATGACATTCCTTGCTCAACAAGCTGATGAATAAGCTGGATAATCTCTGCATGCGCACCAACATCAATGCCCCGCGTCGGCTCATCCAGAATGAGAAAGCGTGGGTTCATTGCCAGCCAACGTGCGAGCACAGCTTTTTGCTGGTTGCCGCCTGATAATTCACCAATCGCTTTTTCTCGGCCTGAAGTGCGGATATCAAGCCGCTTGATATATTCATCGGCAATGCGATTTTGCTCTGAACGTGAAACCGGACGCATCCAGCCACGCCGTGCTTGAAGCCCCAAAATGATATTTTCCCGAATGGATAGATCGGACACTATCCCATCGGTCTTGCGATCCTCTGGAGCAAAACCAAAGCCTTGCCCGATGGCTGCGCGAGGAGACGATAAATCAAGTCGTCCGGTTTCGTCATAGGCCTCCCCACTCGTCGGCTTTGTCAAACCAAACAGTAATTCAGCACTTTCTGTCCGCCCAGAACCAAGCAGTCCGGCCAGACCAACGACCTCGCCCTTACCGACGGACAAATCAAATGGCTCAACGACTGCGCGGCGGCTAAACTTTTTAAAATTCAGCATTGGCTTTGGCGCCTCGCGTGCGGGCGGCCTCGTATGAATTGCATCCTCCGTTAATTCCCGGCCCAGCATATGCTCGATAAGTCGCATCCGATTTAAGGTAGCAGTTTCTTCGGTAATTATATTTCGACCATTGCGCAACACCGTAACACGGTCTGTCAGATCAAAGACCTGATCTAAAAAATGTGAAACAAAAACAATTCCTAAGCCGCGATCGCGAAGTTGGCGTACGACACTGAACACCATTTCCACTTCGCGCGCGTCAAGACTAGCGGTCGGCTCGTCGAGTATGAGTACTTTGCCAGAGAGCATGACCGCGCGTGCAATTGCTACAATCTGGCGGATCGCAACAGAATAGCTGCCAAGGTCGCGTTTTACATCGAGCTCTAACCCATAGGGCCGCAGCATTTCTTCCGCCTGCGCATTCATGGCGCCGGAATTGATAAAACCAAAACGTCGCGGCTCCTGGCCAAACAACAGATTTTGCGCAACGGTTAGATTTTCAAGAAGATTGACTTCCTGATACACCGTGCCAATGCCTAAGCTTTGCGCTTCGAGCGTGGAGTGTGGAGAAATTTTTTGCCCATCGAGTGAAATCGTGCCTTCATCTCGGCGATATGCGCCGGTCAGGCATTTGATAAGGGTCGATTTACCCGCGCCATTTTCGCCTAACAAAGCATGGACTTCCCCAGCGCGCAGGTCAAAATCCACATTATCAAGCGCAAGCGTGCCCGGAAATGATTTGGATAGGGAGCGGATAGATAAAAGCATCTTGACCTTTCGCGGCGAACAGCATGGTTCAGCAGTCCGTTAAGAAATTTATCAATCGGTTTCCAAGAAACCAGTCGACCAAATTATGCGTAACTTTGTTAGATGCAGGCAGCGAAGGCAGGCCGACATCGTCGCCCTGCCTTCCCCATTAGCGTGGACTAATAGCCCAGGCCCTTACGCTTTTCATATTCTTCCGCAGGATTGTCATCCTTGGTGTAGAGCTTGGATTCCGTCTGAATGAATTTTTCAGGCTCCGTACCATCCTTCCAATAGGCTTCTAACGCATCAAAGGCCGGACCCGCCATATTCGGTGTCAGTTCAACCGTCGCGTTAGCTTCCCCTTCAGCAATGGCCTTGAAAATATCCGGAACGCCATCGATTGAAACGATAAGGATATCTTCACCGGGCTTCAGGCCTGCTTCTTTGATAGCCTGAATCGCGCCCACAGCCATATCATCATTATGGGCGTAAAGTGCGCAGATGTCTTTTCCGCCATTTTCAGCTTGCAAGAAGCTTTCCATTACTTCCTTGCCGAGAGCACGCGTAAAATCGCCGGTTTGACTGCGGACAATTTCAATATTTGCATGGTCTTTAATGGCGTT
This sequence comes from Falsochrobactrum ovis, assembly GCF_003259955.1. Classification (GTDB taxonomy): domain Bacteria; phylum Pseudomonadota; class Alphaproteobacteria; order Rhizobiales; family Rhizobiaceae; genus Brucella; species Brucella ovis_A. The sequence continues at coordinate 7,192 of NZ_QLMK01000008.1, read as the reverse complement.
TTCAAAGCCTTTCTTACGGTCAATCGCCGGGCTCGATCCAGTGGTCCCCTGAAGCTCAACCACACGACAATCCTTGTCACCCACTGTATCAACCAGCCATTTTCCGGCTACTTCGCCTTCGTGGACAAGGTTTGATCCAACAGCTGTCAAATAAAGCGACGGATCACTGTCAACCATACGGTCCAGAAGCACCACCGGGATCTCTGCCTCTTGTGCTTCCTTCAAAATGGAATCCCAACCCGTTTCGACCACCGGGGCGATCAGAATGGCGTCGACATCTTGCGCAATGAAAGTACGCAATGCAGCTATCTGATTTTCCTGCCGCTGCTGCGCATCAGAAAAACGAAGGTCATAGCCACGCTCTTCCGCCTGATTGCGCGTTAGTGTGGTTTCCGCGGCTCGCCAGCCGGATTCGGACCCGATTTGCGAAAAGCCGATCGTGCGGCTTTCGGCATTGGCGGCAGAAGTAAATGCCGCAGCACTCATCATAAGTGCAGCAACTGTTGCAAGAATAGTTTTCGTTCTCATGATATTTCCTCCCCTGTCAGATGCGAAATGCCCGCCTTGAGCGAAGTCCGCAAATGAGCGTTAACAATTCATAAGTTTTTCTTCACTGTTCCCATCAAAAGCAGCCTTCAATTTAATCAATAAGCTGTCTAAGATTTTTATATTTCAACTGAGGTTGGACCAACTTCCAACCTCAGACATTTCCCTTTAAGTTTTGTTTTCTCTTGCTCCTCGCGATGTAATGCCAGCAATTTTGCCTGGCAGAATTAAACCTAAAACGAAAAAGGATCGACCGTTACTCGACGCCCCATTGTGAATGCGTCCGCAACCAATACCATGGGCGACAAATCAACGTCGCTTTTTCCCTCAGTCACAAGCTTGGCCATGTGAGCGTAGAGTGCTGGATATTCACCCATTATGGTATTCTCACCGGCGACAGCTTGGCCGTTCGTCTCCAGAATATTGCCCCCCATTCTGAGTGCGAGATCACCACCATCGGTTGAAAGTTCAATATCCCAAGTTTGCTCACCTTCCTGACGAAAGTCAAAATCCGCGCGGATATTGCTTGTCAAAGATAAACGCGCAGCGATCGGAGCATCGCGATTGGCGGGAAAATCGAGTTCAGCCGAGGTAAGATGGACCGGTTGCGGCAATATTTCCGTGAGAATTGAAAGCGCATTGATACCAGGGTCAAAAACGCCCATTCCGCCCGGTTCAAATATCCAGTCCTGACCGGGATGCCATTTGCGCACATCTTCGCGCCAGATAATACGACCTGAATGGACCTTGCGATCTTTGAGCCACTCTTTTGCTAAAGCGACAGCCTGAGCTTCGCGTGAATGCCATGAAGCAAACAGTGTAACGCCGGCTTTTTTCGCCAATGATTCAAGAGCATGCACCTCCGCCAATGTCGCGCCTGGGGGCTTCTCCAGCATCACATGACGGCCAGCTTTTAGTGCCGCTTCTGCCACCGCATAGCGTGGAACCGGTGGCAAACATAGTGAAATAACAGATATATCCGGACGTGCCACAAGCATGTCTTCGATATTTGAAAACCAATCAACACCATCGAGTTCCGCCGGTTCACTGCGAGAAACCGTGGCCCCCAGCTCCCAATCAGAGCTGGCGCTTATGGCTGGCAAATGCTGATCTCTCGCAATTTTTCCGATACCGACCAGTGCAAGCTTCATGGCTGGCTGTCCTTTTTTATCAATGTTAGAGGGCAACCTATGCGCATATCAATATCCCTGTCTAAATTGGTACATAAAGCTGAAAGATGTGCACTGAATAGTTTAATCTCAGGGAGAAACAATTCACGCCCCCTTCTTTTTATTATAAACATCGAAGAATACCGCAGCGAGCAAAACAAGCCCTTTAATGACTTGCTGATAATCAATGCCGATGCCGATAATCGACATTCCGTTATTCATCACTCCCATGATGAATGCACCGGTTACGGCACCAATAACCCGGCCCACGCCGCCCGACATAGATGCGCCACCGATAAAGACGGCGGCGATTACATCAAGCTCCACGCCAAAACCTGCTTTGGGTGTTGCTGTGTTGAGCCGTGCTGCGAATATTAATCCCGCAAGGGCTGCAAGAAAACCCATATTGACGAAGGTCAGAAAGGTGAGCCGCTCTGTGCGTATGCCTGAAAGTTTTGCTGCTTTAGCATTGCCCCCAACCGCATAAATGCGACGACCTATAGTGGTGCGCTCGGTCATGAAAACATAGATGACACTTAACACGACCATTGAGACCAAAACGTTGGGCAGACCGCGAAACCATGCGAGTTTCCATGTTACAAACAAAATAGCAGCCGCAACGATTGCATTGCGTACGTAAAAGAGCCCAACCGGTTCGTCCTCAATACCATAACGTGCATTGTGAGCACGGCCACGAAGGCCCAGCCACAAGATCAGAATGACCGCAACAACTCCAGCCGCGATTGCGGTGACATTGGGTTTGCCGACCAGAAACAAGTCAGAGATAAAACCGGTCGAAAGTGCTTGGAAATCCCGGGGAAACGGTCCGACGGATTGTCCTTCAAGCAGCCATAAGGACATGCCACGAAAAACCAACATTCCGGCCAATGTGACAATAAAAGAAGGAATACTCCAATAAGCGACAAAATAACCCTGTACCGCCCCGATCAGCATGCCGCAAAGAAGGCAGATAACGATTACCGCCCAGACAGGCATATTGAGCGAGACCATCAGAACTGCGGCCAAGGCTCCAATAAAACCCATCACCGAGCCGACTGAAAGGTCGATATGCCCGGCCACGATGACCAGCAGCATACCCAGCGCCATGATGATAATGAAACTGTTTTGCAGAAACAGATTGGTAATATTTACAGGTCGTAAAAGTGTCCCGCCCGTAACGATCTGGAAAAAGACCATAATGGCAATAAGCGCCATCAATAGCCCATACTCACGAATATGGTGTATGAGATAGGTTTTGACCGATGTTTTTCCCGATACAGTTCTCGAACCCATATCGTCGGTGTTTTGTGGAGTTATATTTAACGGTTCGCTGTTCATGCTTGTTCCTGCTCTTTGACGATCAGCGACATGATGCGCTCTTGCGATGCCTCGGCTCGGGACAGCTCGCCTACAAAGCGTCCTTCGTTCATGACATAAATGCGATCGCACATTCCAAGCAGTTCGGGCATTTCAGACGAGATGATGATCACCGCCTTACCCGCCGTGCTCAGATCATTGATAATTCCGTAAATTTCGTATTTCGCGCCTACGTCAATGCCACGCGTTGGCTCATCAAGGATCAAGACTTCCGGATTAGTGAACAACCACTTTGAAAGCACTACTTTTTGCTGGTTGCCGCCGGAAAGATTCATCGCTCGCTGAAAAACCGAAGGGGTGCGAATTCGCATCGCCTTTTTATATTTCTCAGCTACGGACGTTTCCTCTCTCTCATTGATAACCCCCCAAGAAGCCACGCCAACCAGATTGGCCAGGGTCGTGTTGCACCGCACTGTTTCATCTAAAACCAGCCCTAGACTCTTGCGGTCCTCGGTGACATAGGCAATCCCTGCATCAATCGCTCGCGGCACGTCAGACACATCAGCGGGTTTGCCGTGAATAAACACTTCACCGGAAATATTCCGCCCCCATGAACGGCCGAAGATCGACATAGCGAGCTCGGTTCGACCAGACCCCATAAGGCCCGCAATCCCAACCACTTCACCCGCCCTGACGTTCAGCGATACATCTCGAATGACCTGACGGTCGGCGTGTTCGGGATGCCAAACGTTCCAGTTGCGCACTTCTAAAACGTTTTCATCTGCCCGATAATCGCGTTCTGGGTAACGATTTTCCATAGTGCGCCCAACCATATCGCGCACAATGCGATCTTCCGTGATTGCTTCCTTATTCACGTGGAGCGTTGAAATGCTTGCACCATCTCGTATGACTGTAATCGTATCAGCAACCCGACGCACTTCATTGAGCTTGTGACTGATAATAATTGACGTCACGCCCCGCGATTTAAGTTCTAGCAAGAGGTTTAGTAAAACTTCGCTGTCTTTCTCGGAAAGAGCAGCCGTGGGCTCGTCTAGGATCAAGAGGCGAACATTTTTGGATAATGCTTTTGCAATTTCCACTAATTGTTGCTTACCAACCCCAAGAGATTCAACTTTCGTTCCGGGAGCTTCGTTTAAACCTACTTTCCGAAGCAACCCTTCAGCCTCGCGGAAGGTTTCGGCCCAATTAATAATGCCAGCTTCTGCCCGTTCATTTCCTAAGAAAATATTCTCGGCAATAGATAGTAACGGTACCAGCGCCAGTTCCTGGTGAATGATTATGATGCCACGTTCTTCACTGTCGCGGATTGAGCGAAATTGTGTGACTTCGCCATCATAAATGACCTCACCTTCATAGCTGTCTGAAGGATAAACTCCGGACAGAACTTTCATCAAAGTCGACTTGCCCGCACCATTTTCACCGCAAATTGCGTGAATTTCACCTTCCTGGACCGTGAGATTAACACGGTCCAGTGCCTTTACCCCGGGAAAGGTCTTGGTGATCGAGCGCATTTCCAGAAGAGCGGTCATCAGACTCTCTTATTATTTCGCTTCTGGAAACTGATCAGCGGTATAATAACCAGAATCGATCAGTGCTTCTTTCCAGTTCGACTTGTCGACAGAAACCGGCTTTAGCAGATAGGATGGCACAATCTTCACACCATTATCGTAGGTTTTGGTGTCGTTGATTTCTGGCTCTGATCCCTTCAGCAATGCATCAACCATGCCAACCGTTACACGAGCCAATTCGCGCGTATCCTTGAACACGGTTGAATATTGTTCGCCCGCCAGAATGGACTTGATAGAGGGAACTTCCGCATCCTGTCCGGTGACGATAGGCATAGGCAAATCGCCTGAACCATAGCCAACTCCCTTCAATGAAGAGAGAATACCAATCGACAGACCATCATAGGGCGAGAGAACGCCATGGACCTGCTGATCAGTGTAATTGGCTGATAGAATATTATCCATTCGTGCCTGTGCCGCCGCTCCGTCCCAGCGCAACGTGCCGACCTTATCCATCCCCATTTGGCCCGAAACGATTACGATATCGCCGGCGTCAATCAGGGGCTGCAAAACCGACATTGCGCCATCATAGAAGAAATAGGCGTTGTTATCATCCGGGCTGCCGCCAAAAAGTTCGACATTCCAGGGTTTCTGGTCGCCAAAACGCTCTTTCAATCCGGCAAGAAGGCTTTCTGCCTGCAAAACACCGACCTGAAAATTATCAAAGGTGGCGTAATAATCGATATTATCGCTTTCCCGGATGAGGCGATCATAGGCAACGACTTTAATGTCGGCCGCCGCAGCATTTTCCAACGCATTTGACAATGTCGTGCCGTCAATCGATGCGATGACCAGAACATCAACACCCTTGGTGATCATATTTTCGATTTGGGAAAGCTGGTTGGGAATGTCATCCTCAGCATATTGGAGATCGGTGTCGTAGCCCGCTTCCTGGAATTGCTGGACCATCGAATTTCCATCAGAAATCCAGCGCGCCGAAGATTTGGTCGGCATGGAAATTCCCACCGTCTCCGCTAAAGCACCAGAGCCTATAAAAGATGTACTTATTGCCAGTGCCAAAAGCGCAGTTCTTATTCTCATATTTTCCTCCCCCAAAACATAGAATCAAATTATGCCGTCGCGTCCTCCATGGCGCTCGACAAAACTCTAGCAATGGTTTTACATGCACGTAAAATTACATATTAAACGTTCTCCATATCGGAAATGTTATGTCTAATTTTACTAATGCACTTCTAAAGCCCACCCAGCTTCGTCTGCTGCATGAGATTGCCGCTCACGGCCAACTGCAACTGGCCGCTATGGCTATTTCCGTTAGTCAGCCTGCCGCTTCACGTATGTTGGCTGACATTGAAAAACAGTTGGGAACTCCGTTGTTTCACCGCTTACCGGTGGGGATGGAGCCGACCGATGCTGGCCGTATCGTTTTACGCCGCACTAATGGTGTGCTTCGTGAAATGCAAAGCATTATCACCGATGTGGCCGAATTGCGGGCGGGAAAGGCGGGCTCGGTCAGTGTAGGCGCGGTTACGGGACCAGCGGTGAGCTATCTTGTGTCTGCCATTCATGAGGTCAAACGCATCGCGCCCAGTGCAGAAATAACCGCAGATGTCATGCCCTCTCGCGAGTTATTGCAGAACCTTGTCGAAGGAAAGATGGATTTCGTGCTGGCGCGTGTGTTGCCCGATTTTGACGGTCGGGAATTTGATATCATGCCGATGCGCGATGAGAAAATTGCTTTTCTGGTGCGTGACTGCCACCCTCTTACGCGCGCTTCATCGGTTTCGCTGGCCGATCTTTCCAATTATGAGTGGATTCTCCAGCAACGTGGCTCCCCTATTCGCGAGGCCACTATCACGGCGTTTGCCAATGCCAGTCTGCCGGAGCCAGACAATATAATCAACAGCCCGTCAATGTTGATGAGCATCGCTTATTTGGCGCAAAGCGACGCTATTGCGCCCATGGCCGAAGAAGTGGCTGCATTGCTTGTTCGGCCTCCGGTCAGTGCGGGTTTTGTTAAACTGGATGTGCCGCTTGATATCCGTGTGGCACCCTACTTCTTGCTTAATCTACGTCGTCGACCTCTATCGCCATTGGCTGCCCGGTTGCGCGAAAAACTTATGCTTGTTTATGAATCAACCGCCGCGCATCTCGTCCCTCCTGTGACCGATGACGCGTTAAACGTGACGGTTGCGCTTAGCGAATAGTCCGCATATATGTTGCGGTGAGCGAAAATGTTCATGCGCCGTGACTGCAGCATCCACCCACAAACCCGACGCTATTCTTGGTTTATGAAAGCGTTTCGCACGCCTATGCCCTGCCCATGATTCCTGCCCTCTATGTAACGAGAACAGTAATCGAGCGCCCACATCGCGCTCGTCGAGCTTAGTTAAACTGTCCGCGATAACCGGCTGCCGGGCCTCCTGCCATCAATGCACGTTCTCGCTGACCTAGGCTCAGGACTCATTGCTCATAGCCAGAAGATAACGGTTGCGGCGAGAGCGATGGCAGAGAAGAAGGTCATAGGGCACCTGTCGTAGCGCGTAGCGACACGTCGCCAGTCTTTTAGACGCCCGAACATGATCTCGATCCGGTTGCGCCGTTTGTAGCGGCGCT
>NZ_QLMK01000007.1 GCF_003259955.1 Falsochrobactrum ovis | reverse complement strand
AATCCACGGCTGCAGCACCTCCCTCACTCAAGAGCCTGCGCCACCGGTAAAGCAGATTGGGCGCAACGCCATGGCGGCGAGCGGTAGACGATACCGTCTCGCCTGGTTCAAAACTCTGCTCAATGATCGTCAGCTTTTGCTCGGTTGTCCACCGCCTGCGGCGAACATCACCCGTCAGCAATTCAACGTGTCGATACTCGTTAGACATAAGCCTGTCCTCAAGCCTGTGCTTGAGCCTTTCTGCTTATGCCGACCTGTCCGGTCGAAATGGGGGGCAGTTCACTACGAGGAGACGCTACAACCCCGTCCGCATATCCGGCAGGGCGCATGAAGGCTTTTCACGTTGTGCTTGGCTTTGCTTCTACGATTGCATAGCGCTCACCTCACCGACAAGAAGGCGAGACACTAGTTTGAACAGCCTATATCTCTCTTAGGAATTCATCCCGGCCTTATTCTCAAGCCAATTTCGCGCGGCTTCCCAAGACGAAAAAGACTCGCGTTCATCATGTTGGGAATAAGCAACCCAACGCGCTTCAGGCGCATTGCCCTTTTCCATTATAATGGTGCCGATACGATTTCCATGATTGTCTTGAACCGGGTAGATCATCGTGAGCCTCCTCTATCTCGCGCATTAAATCTCGGGAAACCCGAGGGGCCATCCTCACGAATGGGTGTGGCATTGAAGCCTATACAAATCTCAAGAATTCCCACTACTATGGAATAGCATCGAGCAAGCTACCCTTTCATCTATGCGAACCGGTGTATTCTACGCCCCCGATACTATATAAGATGCTAACCAATCAGCCACCGAAAACTCGTTTGTCGAGGTTAACACGTGACCATACTTATCAACCAGCCTCATCCATCCATTGACCGTGAAAGCATCGACAGGCTTGTCAGCACCTTTTACGGTAGGGCCCGCGAGGATGCTCTGATTGGCCCTATTTTTGATAAGGCGGTAACAGATTGGGACCATCACATAGCCCGGATTAGTGAGTTCTGGTCATCGGTAATTCTGAAAACTGGTCAATATAATGGGCGTCCGCTTCCGCCTCATCTAGCGCTGCGGCTGGAGAATAAACATTTTGACCGTTGGCTGGATCTGTTTGAACAAACAGCCCGGGAAATATTTCCGCCTGAGGCATCAATCATATTTATTGATCGCGCAAGGCGTATTGCAGATAGTTTTGAAATGGCAATCGCCAGCCAATCCGGCACAATCGCAAGCCCACGCCACTCCCGTCGACAATTATAAGGCCCTACCACATCTCAGTGACAAGGCCTTAAAGCTTACGCAGCAGGTTTAGTGTTTTCTGCTTTTAGCTTCTTTTCACAACGCAATAACATGCCATAAAGATCGCGGGGCTCATCCGGATCAGCTAGCAGATCCAATTGTTCATAAAGCCCGGTATCTTTTAGCTTATCGCGCACATAGCGTAACGCTGAAAAATCCTCGGTGGCAAAGCCGACCGAATCAAACAACGTAATCTGGCGAGCATCTTTGCGGCCCTGTTCTTTTCCAGCAATGACTTTCCATAATTCATTGACCGGATAATCCTCCGGCAATTGCTGGATCTCACCTTCAATCCGGGTCTGCGGCGGATATTCTACGAAAATATCCGAGCGAAGCAGAATATCGCTATGAAGCTCGGTTTTGCCCGGACAATCACCGCCAATCGCATTAATATGCACACCCGCACCAACCATATTATCGGTTAAAATGGTTGCATTGAGCTTGTCTGCGGTCACGGTAGTGATGATTTCCGCACCCTCCACCGCTTCTTCAACGCTCTTGCAGATAACAATATCCAGACCCGCGCCTTCTAAATTGCGTGCGCATTTTTCTGAGGCCTGATGATCAATATCGTAAAGCCGCAATTTATCCACGCCCAGCAAAGCCTTGAAGGCAAGCGCCTGAAACTCGCTCTGTGCGCCGTTTCCAATCATCGCCATGGTGCGGGCATTTTCCGGTGCAAGATATTTTGCTGCCACGGCGGAAGTCGCAGCGGTACGCAACGCGGTCAATATAGTCATTTCAGTAAGCAGCATAGGATAGCCGCTGCCAACATCGGACAAGACACCAAAGGCCGTGACTGTTTGCAGCCCTTCTTTAGTATTTTTCGGATGACCGTTTACATATTTAAAGCCGTATAATGTGCCGTCGCTCGTTGGCATCAGCTCAATAACGCCTTCTTTGGAGTGTGACGCCACGCGCGGTGTTTTATCAAAACTTTCCCAACGGCGAAAATCCTCTTCAATATAATCTGCCAGCTCCCGCAGAAATGTTTCGACGCCCACTGAAAGCACCAGCTTCATCATGTGATCGACGCTGACGAAGGGAACAATATTGAGGTTAGGCTCAGTCATGATTTCTCCTAATAACTGCGTGTCGGGCGGTCCATGACACTGCGGCCCAAAAGGCTCGCCATCAGGTCCACCATGATGGTTGCGGTGCGTCCGCGCTCATCGAGGAAAGGGTTGAGTTCGACAAGATCCAGACTTGTCACTAAACGGCTGTCATGGAGCATCTCCATGATCAAATGAGCTTCGCGAAAAGTAGCGCCACCAGGAACCATGGTCCCCACTGCTGGCGCTATCGAAGGATCAAGAAAATCAACGTCTAAGCTGACATGGAGCAATCCATTTTCTGCTTTCACGCGCTCTAAAAAGCGACGCAACAGCGATGCAACCCCATGCTCATCAATCAGTCGCATGTCTAAAACGGAAACTTTAGTTTTCTGAATAGCCGCGCGTTCTGCAGGGTCGACGCTCCGAATACCCATCATACAGACGTTTTGCGGGTCTATGGCAGCTTTCAAAGGTGGAAAATAACCTTCAAACCCCTTTTGCCCTGTAAAATAAGCCACTGGAGTGCCGTGTAAATTACCACTTTCGGTCGTTTCCAGCGTGTGAAAATCCGTATGCGCATCAAGCCAGAGCACAAATTGCTTCCGCTTTTTCTCGGCCGCACGCCGAGCGATGCCCGAAACTGTACCGGCTGCCAAAAGATGATCCCCGCCTAGAAAAATCGGGAATCCTTCTTCGCTTTCTCGATAGGCCGCTTCGCTGATAGCCTCGATCCAAGCCACCGATTGCGGCAGTGATTTTATCTTGGAATTAGGATGACTGATCGAACGTGGATCAGCGGGCACAAGGTTTCCCAGATCGGTGAAATCATGAGCCAGCTCACGAATAGCATCAGCTATTCCCGCGGCACGATACCCATCAGGCCCCATATTACAGCCTAAACGTCCCGTACCTTCTTGAACAGGCAATCCTAAAATCTTGCAATGCATAAAATATGGCTCCGTTACTTCCGGTTGTGATAGGATTGAGCCCCAGAAGCTGGGCAATGTGAAGCCTACGGATTGGCAACTATAACAATTTCCTTTATCAAAACGTCAGATTTATATTTCAAATCGGGGAAATTATGGACTCTCTCGACGAAAAACTGATCACGATTCTGCGCCATAATGGTCGTCGGAGCATATCTGACATTGCAATTGATCTTGGAGTATCCCGCGCAACGGTTCGCTCCCGTATGGAGCGTTTGGAAGAGCGTGGGGACATTCTTGGCTATACGGTCATCCTGCGCTCAGACGCAGTGGATTTGCCGGTTCGAGGCATAATGATGATCGAAATTGAAGGCCATGTCGCTGATCGGGTCGTCAAAGCCCTCGGAGGATTTTCAGAAATTTCGGCTATTCACACCACCAATGGCAGGTTTGATATTGTCGTGGAGCTTGGTGCCGCAACACTGACTGATTTTGATGCCGTCTTGCGGCGTATTCGTCTGGTACCTGGCATCAAAGCCAGCGAAACACATTTGCTTCTGGCGACACCACGCTCAACCCGCGCTAGACTCTAAAAAGAAAGGCCGGATCGCTCCGGCCTTATTTCTGGAAGCCTGCCCATTATGAAAGCCGACCTTGTTTAAGGAAGCCCGCTTTGGTTAAGGAAGCCCGCGTCGGTTAAGGAAGCATCGGATAATCCGTATATCCTTTAGCTCCGCCGCCATACATAAGCTTCGGGTCAAGCTCATTCAGTTCGGCATTTTCTTTCAACCGCTTCACGAGATCTGGATTAGCAATGAATGGCTTGCCAAATGCAACCAGATCCGCCTTTCCACTTTCGACCGCCTCTTCAGCCAATTCTCGATTATAGCCATTATTGACCATCCAGGCAGCTTTGCCGCCTGCTTCACGGTAAATCTGCTTTAAGCGAGCATAATCAAACGGTTCTGGACCTTGTTGGAAGTCCCGAGGCCCACCTGTAGCACCTTCAATAATGTGGACATAGGCAAGGTCATAACCGGCAAGCCTTTCTACCACATAATCGAAAAGCGGCTGCGGATCGGGGTCGGAAGCGTCATTTGCAGGTGTTACTGGTGACAGCCGAATACCTGCTTTGCCCGCGCCGGCTCCGGCCGTTACCGCATCCAAAACCTCAAACAAAAAGCGTGCACGGTTTTCTATCGAGCCACCATATTCATCGTCACGATGATTACTGCCTGATCGCAAAAACTGATCGACCAAATAGCCATTCGCACCGTGGATCTCAACGCCATCAAATCCGGCAGTTTCAACTGCCGCTTTTGCTGCTTTACCAAATGTAGCGACGATGTCAGCTATTTCGCTTTTGTCGAGCGCTCGCGGCTCTGATGTCGGTGTAAATTCGCCGCTGCCATCACCGTTAATGATGAAGGTCCGTGAATTAGCACGAATAGCCGATGGCGCAACGGGCTTGTCCCCATTGGGCTGCAAGGACGTATGTGATACGCGACCAACATGCCACAATTGCGTGACGATGGTTCCGCCACGCTGATGCACCGCATCGGTGACCCGCTTCCAGCCAGCGAGCTGCTCGGGCTTATAAAGTCCAGGAACATCAGAATATCCTTGCCCCTGCTGGCTGATTGCCGTTCCTTCAGAAATGATAAGCCCCGCGCTAGCACGCTGCTCATAATAAGTGATGTTAAGGTCGTTGGGCACCGATTGCGGTGAGCGGTTACGCGTCAGCGGTGCCATAACAATCCGGTTGGAAAGCTGGAGAGCACCCGCGGTGACAGGTTCGAATAATGAAGCCATTTTCTTCCTCTGGAAAATATTCGCTGTTCAAAGTTCTGCAATCAACGCGAGAAATGCGGCAATTGCTTTTTCGTCACGTCTATACAAAGTCCACTGTCCGACGCGTTGAGGAACGATCAGCCCGGCCTTGGCGAGTATCGAAAGGTGAGCCGAAACGGTCGACTGGGAAAGACCGCAACGGACAAACTGCCCTGCGCATACACCCATTTCCAATGGCAGATGCTGGTCGGAAAAATGTTTCTCCGGCTCTTTTAACCAATCAAGCATTTCCAAGCGCACAGGATTGGCCAGTGCCTTTAAAATCTCTTCCCGATTATCCGACCATTCTTTCGACATAGCCTGTCCTTAGAACCTCATAACGTATCGTTAGTTTCCGATATATGTATCGTAAAAAAACGATTAGTAGCCCTCGCCTGATCACAGCTGCGTGATCGGGCGCGCAAAGCTTTCCTGTGGACCACGTCAAACGTCTTGATTGCGCCTCACGCACTTCTGACTATGTTCACAGTGAACATTAAGACTAGGATGGATTATGTCGGATAATAATAGGCGTATTGCCTCGATCATTGCCGCAGAAATCAATGCAAAACCTGAACAAGCCGTCGCGGCGATCGGGCTGCTTGATGAAGGCTCCACCGTGCCTTTCATCGCTCGTTACCGAAAAGAAGCCACCGGTGGGCTGGATGATGTGCAGCTTCGCTTATTATCTGACAGGCTTGCATATTTGCGCGAGCTCGACGCACGCCGCAATTCCATCAAAGAATCCATCCGCGGCCAAGGCAAGCTAACGCCAGAACTCGAACTTAAAATCAGTCAGGTAGAAACAAAGGCTGAATTGGAAGATCTTTATCTTCCATATAAGCCTAAACGCCGCACACGCGCTGAGATTGCCCGCGAGCGCGGCCTTGCTCCCTTGGCGCAAGCAATCCTTGACGATCGTCGGCTGGTGCCAGAAGAGTTGGCCTCGCAATATCTCAACGAAGATGTAGCTGATGTGAAAGCTGCGCTAGACGGTGCGCGTGACATTATTGCAGAAACTTTTGCGGAAAATGCCGACCTCATCGGCGATCTACGAAACTATCTCAAAGACCGGGCTTTCCTGCGCTCGCGTGTCGTTGATGGCAAACAGGAAGCTGGTGCAAAATATTCTGATTATTTCGACCATTCTGAGCGCTGGGCAACGGTTGCCGGCCACCGCGCTCTTGCTATGCTTCGCGGGCGTAATGAGGAATTTCTCTCCCTCAATATCGAAGTGGATGCAGAAGATCCTTCTCCCGTTAAACCGGTCGAACGTAAAATTGCTGCCGCTTACAATATTGGTGCTACCCTGCCCGGCGATCGCTGGCTTATGGAAGTTGCAAGCTGGACCTGGCGGGTAAAACTTTCTCTCTCGCTTTCGCTTGACCTGATGCGTGAACTTCGCGAGCGCGCCGAAGAAGAAGCAATCAACGTTTTCGCACGCAATCTTAAAGATCTGTTGCTTGCAGCCCCCGCTGGCTCCCGCGCCACTATGGGGCTTGATCCAGGCATCCGCACTGGCGTCAAGGTGGCCGTGGTGGATGGCACCGGCAAATTGCTCGATACTGCGACAGTCTACCCCTTCCCGCCCAAAAACGATGTGCGCGGCACGCAAGCCGAGCTAGCAAGCCTAGTGCGCAAGCACAAAGTGGAACTGATTGCTATTGGCAACGGCACCGGTAGCCGCGAAACAGAACGCTTGGTCGTCGACATGCTCACCGATATGCCAGCACCAAAGCCGCTTAAAGTCATTGTGTCCGAAGCTGGCGCATCGGTCTATTCGGCATCCGAAGCCGCAGCGGCGGAATTCCCAAATCTTGATGTTGCACTGCGTGGCGCAGTTTCCATTGCTCGCCGTTTACAAGACCCATTGGCCGAACTCGTCAAGATCGACCCTAAATCCATTGGTGTTGGCCAATATCAGCACGATGTCGATCAGACACGCCTTGCCCGTGCGCTGGATGCTGTGGTCGAAGACGCTGTGAATGCTGTTGGGGTTGATCTCAACACCGCATCCGCTTCCTTGCTTGCTCGCGTGTCTGGGCTTGGTCAATCACTGGCAGAAGCCATCGTCGCACATCGCAACGAAGCCGGGGCATTTAAAAGCCGCAAGGAACTGCTCAAAGTGGCCCGATTGGGCAAACGAACCTTTGAGCAATGCGCGGGATTTTTGCGCATACCCAACGGCACCGAGCCGCTTGATGCGTCTGCGGTCCACCCAGAAGCCTATGGCGTAGCAAAGAAAGTCGTCAGCGCGTGTGGTCGCGATTTGCGCTCTCTCATGGGTGATAGCGCGGCGTTAAAAGCCCTTGATCCTCGTCTTTTCGTTGATGAGCGTTTCGGTCTTCCAACGGTTCGTGACATCATCGCCGAGCTTGAAAAGCCCGGCCGCGACCCCCGACCTGAATTTAAAACTGCCACTTTTGCAGATGGGATCGACGACATCAAAGATCTCAAACCCGGCATGATGCTGGAAGGTACAGTGACCAATGTGGCCGCCTTCGGTGCTTTCGTGGATATCGGCGTGCATCAGGACGGGCTTGTGCATGTCTCGCAATTAGCAGACCGTTTCATCAAAGACCCGCACGAAGTGGTAAAAGCCGGTGATGTGGTGAAAGTCCGCGTGGTCGAAGTAGATGTGCCACGTAAGCGGATCGGCCTTTCCATGCGCAAAGATGTTGACCTTACTTCGGGACGAGCCCCATCTGCACGCGATCAACGTGCGGCACACAATAGCAAAAACTTTACCCCACAACGCAAGCAGGCAGAGCCCACAACTGGCGGTCTGGGAGCGGCTCTGCTTGAAGCCATGAAGAAGAAATAATCTACTTAAATCTTGTTACCAATGGGAAAGCCGGTCGAAACTTTTCGTACCGGCATTTCCTTGCTTGGAATAATCCAGCCATCGCGAATGGCGACCCGTATTTCATCACCCTCTTTCAACTGCGCGGGATCTCGAACTTCAAAATGAAGATGAAGCTCCGGTCGGGCCAACGGTGCGGCTTCAATCCTCGATCCGCCGCCCCGATAGACAGAACGTTTAACCCGCACGGGAATTCCCCCGCTTTCAACCAGCTCCAGATCATCAGCGCGAATGCAAATGCGCGCATTGGCTCTTGGCATTTCCGTGCCCGAACAGCGGATCTGCGCCCGACTACCAAGAACTAGCGCCTCACAACGCCCCCGCTCTGCAAAAGAAAGTACTTCCGCAGGCAGCACCATGCCATGCGCAATAAACGAAGCGACCATTTCACTCGCTGGCTCTTGATAGAGCTTGCGTGGCGTATCAAATTGCTGAAGCTTACCATGATCAAGAACCGCAATACGATCGGCCAAAGCCATCGCCTCTGCCTGATCATGGGTAATATAAATAATCGTGGTTCCTGTGCGTTTGTGAAAAGAGGAAAATTCAAATTCCATAGATGCACGCAAATGCACATCCAAATTAGCCAATGGCTCATCAAACAGCACCAGCGATGGCGCCGCAACCAAACAGCGTGCCAGCGCAACGCGTTGACGTTGTCCGCCCGAAAGATTTGCCGGGCGCCTTTCGCCAAACCCTGCAAGATCAACCAGCTCCAGCGCTTCCGTGATCCGGCGCTCCCGCTCTGCTTTTGCCACTTTAGCAACCCGCAGGCTGTAGCCAATATTTTCAGCAACCGTCATATGCGGCCAAAGGGCATAATTTTGAAAGACGATACCCACCTGGCGTTTTTCAGGTGGCACACTGCCGCCCAAGTGGGAAACCCGCGTCTCCCCAATATGTATTTCGCCGCCATCCACCTCTTCAAAGCCTGCGATCATTCGCAAAAGCGTGGTTTTTCCGCATCCGGAAGGGCCGAGAATTGCTACAAACTCGCCGTCTTTGACATCGAGCGACACTTCAGACAAAGCCTGAAATCCGTTGAAGCTCTTGGAAACACTCTCAATATTCAGTCTCGCCATGGAATAACCCCATTGGGCAAACGCCGCGCAAATAGATTTGTGGCAAGCATCAGCATAAATGTCACTGCAACGACCAACACCGAAATAGCTGCGGCATAGGCGGAATCTCCGCCCTGTTCGAATGAAAACATTACTACGCCCAGCGTTTCAGAACCAGACGACCATAGAAGCGCTGAAACCGTGAGTTCACAGAAAGCCGTCATGAAAATCAAGACCCCTCCCGCAAGTGTCGCCGGAGCCACAAGCGGGAATATGACGGTACGAAGCCGATAAAAAAGCCCAGCCCCCGCAATTCGCGCAGCCTCTTCCATGCCCCGGTCAATCTGATGCAGCCCCGAAATGGTCGGCCGCAATGCCAGCACAAAAAACCGGGCCAAATATGCGAAAAGGATAATCCATATTGTATTATAAAGGCTTATATCGACCACTGGCAAAGGTTTGAGAAACATCAAAAGGCAGGCAATAGCCAGCACGACCCCCGGCAAAGCATATGGCATTTCCGCCGCAAAATTGAGAACCGGTGTCCAGCGGTTTTTTCTCCACGCAATCATATATCCCAATGGAACCGCAAGCAGGACCGCAAAAAGAGCAGCAGCAAGTGACAAAGCAATACTGTTGCTAAATGCTCTCGCCGATGCCCCATGCGCGAACATGACGAAGCGGAAATTGTCGAGCGTCATCGTTGAAAAGTTCAACGGCACACCATAGGCAGGCACCAGCGCTGACAGCGTAAGACCGATAATTGGCAACACCAATACAATGAGGATTAAAAACCACGCTGCGATTTCCGTGATCAGCCGCCACCGGCCCAATCGGAATGGCGCAACCGCAAGCGAAGTGGCCGTGATGCGAAAGTCGCGTCGGCGAGCAATAAAATCCTGAGCAACTATTCCCGCAACAGCGATCAGCCCAATAAGAACGGACAGCACGGCAACGCTTGACAACACCGCCGGTCCGCCACCTGCGAGGCGCTGATAAATGAGCGTTGGCAAAACGAGGTAATTGGCTGGAATCCCCAGAAAAGCCGGAATACCAAAATTCCCCACACAAGATACAAAGGCCAAAGCCGCCGCTCCAATAATGGATGGCGTCATCAATGGCAGGATTATAGTAAACAACACAGTCCATTTGCTGGCACCCGCACTCAACCCCGCCTCTACAAGTTCACGAGGTAATTTGCGCAGTCCGGCCCGCACGATCAGAAAAACCAGAGGACCGTATTGTACACCCAGCAAAAAAATAATGCCCCAGACCGAATAAAGCGGATTTTGGCTGCCAAGCGGCGGGGCCAAATCTAGGATCTTCAGAAATTGGCTCGAAGGACCGAACAATTGAAGCCAAGCCAATGCTGTCACCTGTGGCGCAATCATTAGCGGCACCACATAGAAAAGAACAAAGAGATTACGGCTGCGCATATCGGTAAGCCCGACCAGCAATGCGGCAACAATCCCGAAAATGAGCGCCAGTAAAGTGCCGCCCAACCCGATTTGGATTGAATGCCACGTCGCAATCCATGTCGAGCCACTAGCCAATGTCTCAAACAAAACTGATGCGGATGGCGTGCCTTGCGGAGCCACCAGCTCAGCCAGCAGCCGCAGCATCGGCAAAAGCGACAACGCGGCAACAATAACGCTAACGCTAACAATCAGGGCCGCATCACGACCCTGAACATCTCGAAATATGCGCATAGAAACGCCTTGCATCATCCGCCAAAAAGTTCGGAAAACTGCTTCTTATGGGCGTCGGTTTCTAGCAATATTTTTTGCGTGTCAATCGGCATGATTTTGATTTCGGTTCCTTCTGGCAACCAATCGGGACGGCCCACGCCCGCTTTTGCTGGCAAATAGCCCTGTTTTAATGCCAGCTTTTGCCCTTCATCGGAAAGAATAAAGTCGACGAATTTCTTCGCAGCTTCAACATTTTTCGCAGTTGCCATGATCGCCACCGGCTCGGTGACCGCTGGAACCCCTTCCTGCGGGAATACGAATTCAATCGGTGAACCCTTGGCCTTGGCATTCAGCGCCATGAAATCCACGAGGATGCCATATGGCTTTTCACCGCTCGCAACCGATTTCAGCACCGCACCATTGCCTTTAACACTTGCCAGATCATTGTCTTTGAGCTTTTCAAAATAATTCCATCCAAGCTCGGGATTGAGTGTAAAGCCGCTTAGCAAATAGGCAGCGGCCCCCGAATAAAGAGGGCTTGGCATCACCACCTGCCCCTTATACTCGGCGGAAGCCAAATCGGACCAATGTTCAGGCTTTTGTGAAGCTGCCGAATTATAAGCAATACCGGTCGTGATTAGTTTTGAGCCAAAATAGGTCTTGTCTGCATCATAGCTGTCGGTCGCAAAACCTTCCACGTCGGCTTGCGGATAGGCAAGCAATCGCTCATCCTTCTTCAACCCTTCCATCGTAACCGCATCAGCAATCAGCAAAACGTCTGGCTGTGGCGCGCCAGCTGCAAATTCAGCCGCAAGCTTGGCAAGAAGATCACTGGTACCAGAGCGAAAAATCTGTACTTCCGTATCAGGATTTTCCTTGCGAAAAGCCTCCACCGTCATCGTCGCATCGGCTTCCGGCTGGGATGTATAGAGCATCAATGTGTCCGCCTGAGCAACCGCGACCGACAAAGCCAACAGCGCAGGAATAGCGCCAGCTCTCGCGAGCATCTTTTTCATGGGATTTACTCCTCGGATATTTAGGTCATTACGCGCGGCGTATTCAGCGCCACCAGAATGGCTTTGCTGCATGCTAACCGAAATTTTGCAGATGCTGTCATATCGAGAAGCACGATCATTCCTGTTCATATCCCACCTGTCAAACATCTCTGTTCAACTCCGCTTCGAAATTGAGCACGCCGTTTCGAACGGCCTTAGCGTCATTTTGAGAAATGTCAGAGAAACAAAATGCCCTTCCGACAGTTTCATTCTGCGGAAAGGCATTGTTCATAAGGTCCGCCTGCCGCATCTCCTAGAGCATTAAGGAGATGCTGTCATCCTACCGGACTTCGACTTCAGTTATATGACAAGGCAATATATCAAATAATCATTTCGCCTACATGCGCGATTTGCGCACCAGCTTCATAATAGGCTTCACGCAGGCTGCGGAAGCTTTGCTCTTTCGGGTCTGTTACCGGCAATGGCAGATCGGCCTCAGTGATCTCACCTGAAACGAGCTGTGCCAAAAACTTACCGAACACCGTTCCCGGTGCGATACCGCGTCCGTTATAGCCCGAGAAACCAACGACATTACGGCCCAAACGGTGATATTTGGGCAGGCTGTCATTGGTCATGCCAATTTTGCCATACCACTCAGTTTCAAATTCCACATCACCGATCTGAGGATAGATGCGTTTAAGCGCTTTTTTAGCCCAGGCGCGGTGAACCGCAACACCAGTATTGCGCAACGCACCCACGCTACCAAACACCAGTCGCCCTTGCTGATCAAACCGATAAGAAGACAAAACTTCCTTAGTATCCCAAACACCTTGGCGTTCTGGCAGGATGGTTTTTTTCAAACTGTCCGAAAGCGGCTTTGTCGCCATATTGAAATAAGGCAGATGAACCAGTTCCGCGCGCACCTCTGCCCATGGCGCTTTTGTATAAGCATTGGTCGCTACAATGACCCAATCCGCCCGGACTGAGCCTTGAGCTGTGCGAACCACCCATTTGCCATTTTCCTCCGCCGCGCTGGTAACGGGACTACGGGTAAAAACCTGAGCACCAGCGGCGATGGCCGCATGCCCTAATCCGCGTACATAAGCGAGCGGCTGTATTGTCCCGGCGCGCAAATCTAAAAGTGAGCTGGCATAGGCTTTAGTGCCTAATTTGGATTCAGTTTCCTGCGCATCCAACAGTTCCACATTGGCGCCACGCCGCGCCCATTGCTCATACCGTTCTTCAAGCTCCTTCATGCCTTTCTTGCCAACGGCACAGTGAAGTGTGCCCTGCTTTTCCACTTCACAAGCAATTTTGTGTTTTTCGATAAGGTCGAAAACCAGTTTCGGAGCATTGCCAAGCACGTCAAGCAGCCGATCACCATATTTCTGGCCTAGAACGCCCGGCAAATCATCCGGCATAACCCACATACCGGCATTGACCAGACCAACATTGCGGCCCGAACCGCCAAAGCCGATCTCCACGCCTTCCAAAACAACGGCTTTCACGCCTTTTTCCGCCAAATGGAGCGCCGCCGACAGGCCGGTAAAGCCGCCGCCCACAATGACGACATCTGCTGTTACATCGCCTTGCAGCGCGGTGGTTTTCGGCGCAGCTGGTGCGGTCTTTTCCCAAAGACCATGAGAACGCGGATCATTTAACATTCTTGGCAATCGCTTTATCGTTATTCGCACAGTGCCGATCGTGTCGGCATCATCTATTTCACGCTCCATTCCCAGATTGGACAGCAATAATTCAGCAACGGTTCATTCCCCTTTGGAATGAACTAGACTAAAATAATCCGTATTGCCCACCTGACTGGAAATCCATTGACGAAACTCCTGCGTCAAAGGATTCTCCAGTTTTCCTTCCGGAACAACGAGATAATAATCATTTTCTGTGCGCATTGGTTTTTCGAATAATAGAACCAGCTTGCCGCTCTGCAATTCCTGCTCAATCAGATAGAGAGGCAAAAGCGCAAAGCCGAGCCCAGCTACAGCCGCGCTGATCACCATCGAAAATTGTTCAAACCGATGGCCTCGATAGGCGGATTTGCCTTCGAGCCCACAACTTTCAAACCATTGTGCCCACATTTTCGGGCGTGTCGCCAAATGAAGAAGCGGCTGGTCTTCTAGTTCTTCCGGCATGGCTGGTTGTTGTGCTTTAAGCAAGTTCGGACTTGCTACCGGAACAATCACTTCGCTACATAAAAAAGAACAAGTCGCGTGAGCCCAAATCGGCTGACCATAATGAATTGCAAGGTCAAACGGCTGTTCTTCAAAGTCAAACACGCCAGAACGCGATGCAATATTAAGGGCGATACCGGGGTGTTTATCGAGAAAATCCGAGATGCGCGGCATCAGCCAGCGTGCACCAAAAGTCGGCAAGGTTGCAATGCTAAATGAGGATGTTGCCTGCGCTGAAGCCATGGCGCGCAACATTGTATCTTCAGTTTGGTTCAGAAGCCGCCGAACCTCCGGCAAGAATTTCCGCCCGGCATCTGACAAAAGTATACGCTGGCGAATGCGCTCAAAAAGCAGCACGCCGAGCTGGTTTTCCAAATCCTTGATTTGTCTACTAACCGCGCTCTGCGTCAGATTGAGTTCATGCGCGGCTTGCGTAAAACTGCCATGACGCGCCGCGCACTCAAAAGCCTGTAGCGTGGCAATATCAGGTATCAGTCTCCTACTTAGCCTCATTCCATTCTCGCATTAACATAGTTGAGTTCGTTGCGATCATAACCGCAAAACGACTGGTATGATACATTTCCATCATAACCAGGCATGTTCCTCCCAAGACAGGCCTTTTCCCCAAGATGAAACAAGGTGCTACGGAAGCTTTTGCCATGAACGAGCATAAATTCGTTTCCCCCGACACAATTCGCGCTGCTTTCTCCGCGGCCATGTCTGCCATGTACAAACAGGAAGTGCCTGCTTATGGCACGTTGATGGAGCTTGTTGCGGACGTAAACGCAAAGGTTCTGACAACCGATACGCTTTTGCATGAGCGTCTTAACGAAACCGATTCGCTTGAACGTATTTCAGAAGAGCGCCATGGTGCGATTCGTTTAGGCACCGCAGCCGAGCTGGCCATGATGCGCCGCGTCTTTGCTGTCATGGGTATGTTTCCGGTTGGCTATTATGATCTAAGCGCCGCTGGCGTCCCGGTTCATTCCACCGCATTTCGTCCCATTGACGACGCTGCTCTTAAAATCAATCCTTTCCGCGTGTTTACTTCACTTCTGCGGCTTGATCTTATCGCCGATGAAAACCTGCGCAAGGAAGCAGAAGAAACTCTAGCAAAACGTAATATTTTCACTCCCGGCGCGATTGCTCTCGTCGAAAAAGCCGAAACCCAAGGCGGTCTTAGCGAGGAAGAAGCAAAGTCTTTTGTTGCGGAAGTCTTGGAAACTTTCCGTTGGCATGATCGTGCCAATGTTAGCAAAGACTTGTATCAGCGCCTGCATGATGCGCATCGGCTGATTGCAGATGTTGTTTCTTTCAAGGGTCCGCATATCAACCACCTTACCCCGCGTACGCTCGACATTGACGCCGTACAGGCCCAGATGCCGGAACGCGGCATCAATCCAAAGGCTGTTGTCGAAGGCCCTCCAACCCGCAATTGTCCGATTCTTCTCCGTCAGACTTCTTTCAAAGCTTTGGAAGAAGAAGTCTCGTTTGTCGGCGCTGATGGTCAATGGACTACCGGTTCGCACACAGCCCGTTTTGGTGAAATCGAACAGCGCGGCATTGCGGTTACGCCTAAAGGCCGTGCGCTCTACGACAAGTTGCTTAATGAAACCCGCGCCATTGTGCGGCCTGCTCCGGACGGCTCGAACGCTGCCGAATATGTTAAAGTATTAAGCGAAACCTTTTCCGCCTTCCCTGACACATGGGAAGAGATCCGCAAACAAGGTCTCGGCTATTTTGCCTATTCGGTTAAAGATGCCGCCGTGCTTGCACGTTTTAAACCCGGCACCGACATTGAAACCTTGGTGGAAGCAGGCGCGGTGTATTTTGACCCAATCATCTATGAGGATTTCTTGCCGGTCAGCGCAGCAGGCATATTCCAGTCCAATCTTGGCGACGACGATACGCAGGAATTTGTCGAAAGCCCTAACCAAAAACGCTTCGAAGAAGAATTGGGTACTAAAGTGCTGAATGAATTTGAGCATTATGCCCGTATCGAACGCGAATCAATTGAAGCCGTACAGCTCCGCCTCAGCGGTCTTGAAGCGGCGGAATAAGACTATAAGCAGAGAGGAAAAACATGAACACTGCTGTTAAAAAAATCGACGTGAAGAAGGAAGCCGCAGAGCTTCTAACCAAACTCGGCGTCGATCCTTCCGCCTATACGGGCGGCGATTTGGCTGGTTTCAGCCCTATTTCTGGCGAGCAGATCGCAGCCATTAAAACGCATAGCAAAGAAGATGCCGAAAAGATCATCGCCAAGGCCGATGAGGCCTTCCGTGCGTGGCGTGTGGTCCCGGCTCCGCGCCGGGGCGAATTGATTCGCCTGCTTGGCGAAGAGCTGCGCGCTTCCAAAGAAGATCTTGGCCGCCTCGTTTCTCTTGAAGCAGGCAAGATCCCTTCAGAGGGTCTTGGCGAAGTTCAGGAAATGATCGACATTTGCGATTTCGCCGTTGGTCTGTCCCGTCAGCTTTACGGCCTCACTATTGCAACCGAACGTCCAGGCCACCGTATGATGGAAACTTGGCACCCATTGGGTGTTGTGGGCGTAATCTCCGCCTTCAACTTTCCGGTTGCTGTTTGGTCATGGAATGCCGCTCTCGCAATCGTTTGCGGTGACACGGTTGTCTGGAAACCGTCTGAAAAAACCCTTCTGACCGCACTTGCCTGCGATGCCATTTTCAAGCGTGCGCTCAAGCGCTTCGGCAATGATGCTCCCGAAGGCGTATCAATGCTGCTGCTTGGCGATCGCGAAATCGGCGAAGTGTTGGTCGACAGTCCGAAGGTTCCGCTGGTTTCTGCAACCGGCTCAACTCGTATGGGCCGCGAAGTGGGACCACGTCTAGCAAAACGTTTTGCCCGCGCGATCCTCGAATTGGGCGGCAACAATGGCGGTATCGTATGCCCATCTGCGGACCTCGATATGGCACTGCGCGCAATTGCATTTGGCGCCATGGGAACCGCGGGCCAGCGCTGCACTACGCTGCGTCGTCTGTTCGTTCATGAATCTGTCTATGACGCTTTGGTTCCACGTCTTCAGAAAGCCTATGCGAGCGTTTCGGTCGGCTCCCCGCTTGAAACCAGCGCTCTGGTTGGTCCATTGATCGACAAGGCCGCTTATGAAAACATGCAGAATGCACTGAAAGAAGCCGCTGCTCACGGCGGTAAAGTTCAGGGCGGCGAACGCGTCGATGTAGGCTATGAAAACGCCTATTATGTGCGCCCTGCAATTGTGGAAATGCCAAAACAGGAAGGCCCTGTTCTCGAAGAAACCTTCGCACCGATCCTGTATGTGATGAAATATTCCGATTTCGACGAAGTTCTCGAACAGCATAATGCAGTCGGCGCTGGTCTTTCTTCCTCGATTTTCACCCTTAATCTCCAAGAAGCCGAGCGCTTCCTGTCGGTTGAAGGCTCTGATTGCGGTATTGCCAATGTCAATATTGGTACGTCGGGTGCTGAAATCGGTGGTGCATTCGGCGGCGAAAAAGAAACCGGCGGTGGTCGTGAGTCGGGTTCGGATGCATGGAAGGGCTATATGCGCCGCGCAACCAACACCATCAACTATTCGAAAGCACTCCCACTTGCACAGGGTGTCTCTTTCGATATCGACTGATTGATCCCGGTATCAATCCCCGAAAACCCCGCCCTGGCACCCTGCCAATGGCGGGGTTTTTATTCCACCCTTATGTCTGGAAGCTGCTTTTCACCTTAAAAAAATCGCGCCAGAAAAGCTCTGGCGCGATTTGAAGATAGGGATAAATCAGGCCCAGCTCAGCCCATGCGTTCAGACGCGTAAGACCCCGGGGACGCCGGAAACACAACTGTGCGGTTTCCATTGAGGAATGAACGGTGATGGATATGTGCATGCACTGCCCGAGCCAAAACCTGAGCCTCAACATCACGACCGAGCGAAACATAATCGGCCGCGCTTTGTGCGTGGGTAATGCGCGCTACATCCTGTTCAATAATCGGGCCTTCATCGAGGTCTGCCGTAACGTAATGTGCGGTTGCGCCGATCAGTTTCACGCCACGCTCGTAAGCCTGCTTATAGGGATTTGCACCCTTAAAAGACGGCAGAAATGAGTGATGAATATTGATGATACGGCCTGGCATTTTTTGACAAAGCTGATCTGAAAGCACTTGCATATAACGCGCAAGAACGATCAATTCCGTACCAGTGCTGTTGACTATTTCCATTAGCCGCTCTTCGGCTTCTGGCTTGTTCGCCTTCGTCACAGCAATATGATGAAACGGTATATCGTGATTGACGACAACTTTCTGATAATCGAAATGGTTGGACACTACCCCAACGATATCAATCGGCAATGCGCCAATTTTCCAGCGATAAAGCAGATCATTAAGACAATGACCAAAGCGTGAAACCATCAGCAAGGTTTTGGTGCGGTGTGCGCTATCGTGAAAATCAAAATTCATTTCAAAAGGGGCAGCGACAGAAGCAAACCCTTCGCGCAACGTATCAAGCCCAACCCCTTCTTCGGAAATGAAACTAACGCGCATGAAAAAACGGCCCGTATCCAGATCGTCAAACTGGGCACTATCGACAATGTTACAACCTTTCCCCGCCAGATAACCGGAAATCGCGGCAACGATTCCGCGTGTGGACTTGCAGGTGACGGTCAGTACAAAGTTATGCATCAGACTTCCTCTATTTCACGGCACAACCACTCTGCGCTTTCTACTGCATGATGCAGCGTCGACTATGCCAGAATGCGTAATGCACGGACCTTCTTGCGCTATCAAGTCTGATTGAGCAATATCGTATGGATTATACAGGCCCGAGCCGAGAACGTTTGGGATGTGTTCTCAGAGCGCATATGGATTGCGGCGGCATTGATTGTCGTTTTACATCGTTAGGCTCAATTCTGCACCTGTGCTTGCGTATTGTCGCGAGAGCTCATCTGCGTCTCTGGCTCCTTGATCCGGAACCAGGCCACATAAAGAGCAGGCAGAAACAATAGCGTAATGGCAGTACCCGCAATGATCCCACCAATCATAGCGTAGGCCATAGGCCCCCAGAAAACCTCCCGCGCGATTGGGATAAGTGCGAGGCTAGCCGCTGCCGCTGTCAAAGCGATGGGCCTCATGCGGTGTTGGCTGGCAAGAACGACTGCATCCCAAGGATGCATGCCTTCCTGAATATAATCTTCGATCTGAACAATCAAAATAACGGAATTTCGAATGAGTATTCCGGTCAGCGCTAACACGCCCAATAGGGCCACAAATCCAAGTGGTTTCCCGCTTATGAGCAAAGCCAAAACCACACCGATCAACCCAAGCGGTGCGACAGCAACCACCAGAAAAAGCCGTTGGAAACTCTGCAATTGCAACATCAAAATCGTTGTCATGACAAACAGCATCAACGGTAAGACAGAAATGATCGGACCCTGACTTTTATTACTTTCTTCCACCGTGCCCGCAGTTTTTATCTCATAACCAGCGGGCAATTGCTTGGAAAAAGCTTCGATCGAAGGCTTGAGTTCATTTGCAATGGTCGCAGGCATCGAATGGTCCAAAATTCCCGCGCCCACAGTAATCGTTGGAACCCGAGAGCGACGATAAATCACCGGCTGTTCTAATTCGTAGCTGAAATTCGCAATCGCCGCCAAAGGAACTGAAGTTCCCTTACCTGTCCCGATTTGCAGGCTTTGCAGGGTTTCAATGGAATCACGTTCATGCTTCTGCGCCCGCACTACCACGTCGATCAGATAAATTCCGTCACGAACCTGCGTGATTGGAATACCGCCCACGATTCCATTCAGCGTGGTGGCAATATCCTTCGATGATATTCCAAGCTTTCGCGCCTTATCCTGCATGACATTGACACGAATGACCCTACCCGGTTCATTCCAATTATAGCTGACCACGCCAAGACGAGGATCCGCACTGATAATCCCTGCCAAATCCTGCGCATAATTGCGCAATTGCTGAACATCCGGGCCGGCAATTCGATATTGTACCGGTCGCCCGACTGGAGGCCCCAGCTCCAGATATTTCATATAAACATCGGTTCCGACATAATCTTTGCGGAAAATCGTCTCAAATTCGGCTTTCAATTGATCGCGAGAGGCAACATTTTTCGCAACCACAACCATTTGTCCGAAAAACGGATTTGCAGGCTGCACATCAAATGACAAAACAAACCGAACAGCACCCTGGCCGATATAGGAACTCCAATGCTCCACATGAGGATTGCCTTTGAGCACGGTCTCTTCAAAACGCTCCATCTGAGCGCGGGTTTCGGCGATGGAGCTGTTTTGCGGCAGGTTCCAATCAATGATCAATTCTGGTCGATCTGACTGCGGAAAGAACTGTTGTTCGACGAGGCCTACACCAAAGACAGAGGCAGCAAAAAGCACCACTGTGGTAATGATCGTTGTCCATCTGTACCGCATCGCCATCAGCAAACTTTTGGTAAAAGCGGTAAAAAATCGGCTCGTTTTCTCCGAATAATGTCTCATCTTCCGTGGCAGGAATGTTACACCGAGCAATGGCGCAAACAGCACCGCCACAACCCAGGAAACAATCAGCGAAACAGCGATAACGACAAAAAGTGTGAAAGTATATTCACCCGCCTGGCTCGAATTAAGCCCAATAGGAATGAACCCTGCGATCGTCACCAACGTGCCGGTTAGCATCGGAAATGCAGTATGGGTATAGACGTAAGTAGCGGCTTTTGTGAGTGGATCGCCCCGCTCAAGCCGCGCTACCATCATTTCCACTGCTATCATCGCATCATCGACGAGCAGCCCCAGAGAGATAATCAAAGCCCCCAAAGAAACGCGCTGAAGAGAAATATCCATCAACGACATCGCCAAAAACGTAATTGCAAGGACCAGAGGGATCGAGAGTGAAACCACAAAACCCGCGCGCATTCCCAAGCTGATGAAGCTTACAGCAAGCACAATCGCGACTGCTTCAAACAGCGCCTGCATAAAGCCGGACACCGCTTTCTGGACCACCTCAGGCTGATCGGCGACTTTGAATACATCAATACCGATGGGCAATTCGGATGCTTCTTGTTGCATCCGCTTGTCGAGTTCTCGGCCGAAATCAAGCAGATTGCCATTCGGCTTCATACCAATACCAAGACCGATTGCATCCTGCCCATTGACGCGGAAAATACTGGTCGGCGGATCAACATAACCGCGCGAAATAGTAGCAACATCGGCCAAGCGGAAGTAGCGGTCATTGATGCGCAGATTAACCGATTCCAGATCAGCTTCTGAAAAGAACTCGCCGCTTACCCGAATACTTATCCGTTCAGGCCCGGCCTGCATCACGCCAGAGGGCGTAATCGCATTCTGATCTTGAAGTGCTTTTAAGATCGCTTGTTGATCAAGCCCAAGCGCTGCCACCTGGCGGGTTGAAAATTCAAGATAGATAACTTCATCTTGTGCGCCAATTAGCTCGACCCTGCCCGCGCTTGGGATCGTCAAAATTCGTGTCCGAACCTTTTCCGCGTAATCGCGAAGCGTGCGCATAGGCAGGCCATCGGAAGTAAAGGCGTAAATATTACCAAAAACATCGCCAAACTTGTCGTTGAAATATGGCCCGTAAACACCTTCCGGCAATTGTGGGGTGATATCGCTAAGCATATGCCGCACTTCGGTCCAGGCTTCAATTACCTGATCCTTGCGAACACTGTCCTTCAAGAAAACAAAGACCGTAGCTCGGCCAGCAGTGGTTACGCTTCGCGTGAAATCTAGATCAGTCAGCTCCTCAAGCTTTTTTTCGATCCGGTCTGTAACCTGATTGACCGTTTCGTCTATCGATGCCCCCGGCCAATTGGCTTGCACCACCATGGTTTTGACGGTGAAGTCAGGATCTTCCGCACGGCCAAGACCGAGATAGGAAACCGCACCGGCAACCAGAAAAACCAGCATGAAATACCAGACCAGCGAACGATGATGTAATGCCCAGTCCGACAGATTAAACGCCTTTTTCACTGGGCAATTCCTTTCGCATCCAGTCGGACTTTTTGCCCTTCCTTCAGGCTGTTTACACCGGCTGTCACAACATAGATTCCGACATTCACATCACCCGCCACGAAGCTGTTGCCTCTCCGCTCGATCACCTCAATCTCTTTGAGGCTAACTTTTTGGGTTTGCGGGTCTATCACCCAGATTGCCGTCTTACCATCCCGTTCCAATAACGCCGTCATTGGTAGCAGAAAATACTGTCTTTCCGCGACATCCAGCGTCGCTGTAATGGTTGCGCCCAATCTGAAGTCTTCTGGCGGATTATCAAGCGCAATGCGAATACGCCGCGTTCGTGTTTGCGCGTCTGCCTGAGGCGCCACTTCACGCACTTTGCCTTGACCTGAAACACTTGGATCAGCCTGCAATGTGACATTAAACAGCGTGCCGACCACCAGATACTCGATCAAACTATCAGGAATATCGACAACCGCTTCCCGAATATCAGGCCGTGCAATGGTCACGACCGGTTGTCCCGCCGCTACAATCTGCCCCACCTCAGCGCTCGTGGATGAAACCACACCATCATATTCTGAGCTTAAAACGGCATAGCTGCTTTGGTCTTTTGCCTTCCGCAATCCCGCCTGAGCTTTCTGAAGATTGGCGCGCGCACTCTC
Organism: Falsochrobactrum ovis; assembly: GCF_003259955.1. Taxonomy (GTDB): domain Bacteria; phylum Pseudomonadota; class Alphaproteobacteria; order Rhizobiales; family Rhizobiaceae; genus Brucella; species Brucella ovis_A. The sequence goes on along the minus strand of NZ_QLMK01000007.1, from coordinate 88,452 downwards.
ACATGCTTGGCGTGCCTCTTCATAGCGAGCTTGCGAGATATTTTTACCCTCAAGCAATTTACGCTGCCGCTTCTCACTAGCAGCAGCATTTGCATATTGTGCTTCAGCGCTTGCCAGTTGAGCTTTCGCCGATTGCACTGCAAGCTCAAGCGCCGAAGCATCAAGTAAAGCGACAGTATCGCCTTTCTTTACAAGATCCCCGACATCGACCGGTCTGGAAATAATGCGCCCCAATACGCGAAAGGCCAGCTCCGTCGAATAGCGCGGTTCAATCGCCCCTGCAAAATCCGCGTGTCTTTCCGGCACGGATTCCACAATCTGAAACAATACAGGCCGGACTGGTTCGATCTGGGAAGTGGCCTCGTCATCACCACACGCGCTTAGAGGCAACAACGCCACCATCATCGTCAAACCGGACCAAAATGAGCGGGTCGGCTTCATTGGATGGTGGCCTTTCCTAACACTTCCAGCACCTCCGTCGGTTCGCCGACACGTAGCATTTGCGCGCCGCGAACCACGATAAGCTCACCCTCCCCAATCCCTGAAGCAATAATCGCTCTTTCATTTTCATAAGCGAGAACTCTTATCGGTACCAAGGTGACCACATGGGTATCTTTTGCCACCCTCCACACTGCGGGATTTCCCGAATCTGAGGTGATTGCGCTCCAGGGTACGATCACGACATTTTGCTGATCCATGCGGATCGTGCCTTTGACAGTTGCGCCAAGAGCCATGCGCTGAGGCGTCTGCTGAAGCCCGACTTTCATGCGCACAGTTCCCGTTTGCTCATCCACCACCGGAGATATTTCTCTGATCCTCCCCTCGGTCGTGATGGTTTCGTCTGAAACTAATGCCACTGCCACTTCCATACCAAAACGGGCATGGCTGACCAGCATTTCGTGAACATCGAAAATCGCATCACGCGGGCCATCCACTGCAATCGAAAAAGCGGTTTGAGCTGCTTGCACCACTTGTCCGATCTCAATATTACGCGCGGTCACGATTCCGGTGACGGGCGCATGAAGTTCCGTATAGGAAAATTCATCACGCGCAATAGCAAGGGCGCTTTGCGCGGTCGAAAGTTCACTTTGGGCGGTGCGCAAAAGCTGCTGCGCCTGATCATATTGACTGCGCGTCGTAAAACCTTGCTTTAAAAGAATTTCTTGACGCTTAAAGTTCGCCTCCACCTGAACCAACTTAGCCCGGGCCGCATCTTCAGAGGCCTGCGCAACTTTTAAATTGGCCGCCTGTTCCACATCATCAATTTGAGCAAGCAATTGCCCTTTTTGGACATGTTCGCCCACTTCCACGAAGCGAGCCACCACCTGGCCGTTGATTCGAAATGACGTATTGACATGAGAGCGAGCTGCGATCGAACCAGAAAGTGTTAGTTTAGGCTGATAAACTTCCAACTTGCTCTCAATAACCGCCACCGGTGCTACATCCAGTGAGCTTGCGTGGCCCAGACCGCATACACCAAGGGCAAATGCAGCGCTTAGCACGATTTTGCCCACGTTTTGCCAAAGAGCAGAATACGAGCTATCGCATTTTGACATGATTCTCTCCAGGCGTTTTACGGGAGAACGCAACCGAACCGTGTGCACAAAAGAACTGTCCTTAAATATTAAATTACGGCCCTCTATACAGCCGATAGAAGTATTTTGCATCTGCACAGGGCGGATAAAACGCATTAAAAGCCGAAATTATCAAAGAGTTTAACGCCATTAGGACTAAGTGAATAATGGACCCGCTGCGTTCTTGTTTCACGACGCTCGATTATAATAAACCCTTCATCCTGACCAAGAATCGAAACTTCCCGCAAAACAAGTGCGTGCGCCACCCCCAACAGACGCGCAAAACTACGGCTGTCGCTGGCTATGCCCAGTTGTAGCGCTGCAATAATCCCTGCGCCCAATCGGGAAATCCTGTCACTTCCCTTTTCGATGCGATCAACAAAAGCTAAAAATTCGGCTTCACTCATCAGGCAGCATCGGCGTTGAGCGGCCTGAAGAAAACAATCACCGATTTCGATGTTGGTGTGTAGCTTTCATCGCCGGCACTGCCGAGCGGTACGAGAACATTCATCTCTGGATAATAACCCGCCACGCAGCCCCGCGGAATATCATAGGGAACGAAACGGAAATTATGGGCGATCCGCTCAACTCCGTCGTCAAATTCGCTGACAATATCGGCTCTATCACCCGCTTCCACACCAATTTCGGCCATATCAGCAGGATTCATAAACACAACCTGCCGCTCACCATAAACCCCACGGTAGCGGTCATCCATCCCATAGATGGTTGTGTTATACTGATCGTGGCTTCGGAAGGTTTGCAAGACAAAGCGCCCCGGCTTTCCACGAGCCTGTTGATGCTCAATCAGTTCAGGCATCGGCCCGGTCCAAAAAGTGGCTTTACCTGCAGGCGTGGCCCATTCCAGCTCGCGTGCACTGTTGCGCAGATGGAAGCCTCGGGGCACGCGCACACGGGCGTTAAAATCATAAAAATCAGGCAAGACTCGAGCAATATGATCTCGGATCAAATCATAATTATCAGCAAGAGCCAGCCAATCGACGGGCTTTGGCCCCAAAGTCGCATTGGCCATACCTGCAACAATAGCGATTTCAGAGCGCAAATGTGGCGATGCTGGCTGATTGATCCCACCAGAGCCGTGAACCATGCTCATGGAATCTTCGACCGTCACGATTTGTGCAACACCCTTGGAGTTGAGATCAATCTCCGTCCGCCCCAGACAGGGAAGGATGAACGAATCCTGCCCCGGCACAAGATGTGAATGATTTAACTTTGTCGCAATGTGTACTGTCAGCCGCTGCCCAGAAAGAGCCTTGGAAATCAACGGGCTATCTGGCGTCGCACGCGCAAAGTTTCCGCCCAGACCTATGAAGGCTTGAGCTGAACCGTCCAGCATCGCGCCGATCGCACCCAGCACATTATGCCCTGGCTCTCGCGGAACTTTGAAACCAAATTCTTTTTCCAGCGCATCAAGAAACGCAACCGGCGGACGTTCATTGATCCCGACAGTACGATCACCCTGCACATTCGAATGTCCGCGCACAGGGCAAAGACCCGCACCTGGTCGGCCGATATTTCCACGCAATAGCATGAAATTTGTAATTTCGCGGATCATAATGACCGAATGGCGATGCTGGGTGATTCCCATAGCCCAAGTGCAAATAACCCGCCGTGATGACATATAGATCTGCGCTGCCCGCTCCAACGCGCCGCGTGTAAGCCCCGACTGATCTTCAATCTCATCCCAACTCGTCTGATCCACCGCCTGCCGGTAAGCTTCAAATTCCGCCGTGTGGTCTGCCAGAAACTCCCGATCAAGCACCGAAGGCTTTCCTTCAGCAAGCGCTTTATCATCGGCGGCAAAGACCGCCTTTGACATGCCTCGGAATGCGGCTAGATCTCCTCCTAATCGCGGCTGAAAATATTCACTGGCAATAGCTTCACTGCCCCCCTGCAACATTTCCAGCTTGTTCTGCGGATCAGCAAAACGCTCTAACCCACGCTCACGAACAGGGTTAAAAACTACAATATGCGCACCCCGCTCTGCGGCCCGGCGCAAATCTCCCAGCATACGCGGATGATTGGTTCCCGGATTCTGCCCGACAACAAATATCGCATCCGCCTGCTCAAAATCTTCAAGCAGCACAGTGCCCTTACCAATACCGATTGATTGTTTCAGCGCCACGCCGCTGGCTTCGTGACACATATTAGAGCAATCGGGGAAATTGTTGGTTCCATAGGCACGCACGAATAGCTGATATAAAAACGCAGCCTCGTTAGATGCCCGACCCGATGTGTAAAACTCGGCCCTGTGAGGGCTGTCAAAACTTTTCAGAATGTCTCCGATCGTTTTGAACGCATCGTCCCACTCAACCGCTTCATACTTATCTGTCGCTGAATTATAGCGTAATGGGTGGGTCAACCGGCCCGTATGTTCCAGATCGTAATCGCTCCAAGAGCGTAATTCGGAGACCGTATGTTTGAGGAAAAAATCCGGAGTGGTGCGGCGTTCAGTGGCCTCCCATGCCACTGCCTTAACTCCATTCTCGCAAAACTCAAATGATGAGCCATGTTCGGGATCGCCCCAGGCACAACCCGGGCAGTCAAAACCATCCGGCTGATTGACTTTTAGAAGAGTGCGTACACCGGTCAACGGCGCTCCGCTTGAGAGCAACTGCTTGCCAGAGCTCTTTAGCGCGCCCCATCCGCCCGCGGCGCTGGAACGCTTGCCAATAAAACTGACCTTGGAACCCTTGCCCATCACATTCACCCTCACCCGCGATACCAGCCCTGCGGCCGATTTTCTCTCAGAACCACGGTCATTTTCTGTTGAGAACAGTCATTCCGACCAACAACCTAGCATAGGCACAATTGCGATCACCTTCAATTATATGCGCCAATATTATTGATGGATCATTATGGCACTTGATTTCGTCTTCGCGATCCGCCATGCGAATGGTAAAGAAAACTTACCACAAGGGGTCACGATGCCCGCAATACTCGAAATCGCCGATTTGAAACGGCTGGCACAGCGCCGCGTACCGAAAATGTTTTTCGACTATGCAGACTCAGGCGCTTGGACTGAATCGACCTATCGTTCAAACGAAGAGGATTTCAAGAACATCAAGCTTCGCCAGCGTGTGCTAGTCGATATGGCCAATCGTTCGCTAGCTTCCACCATGATTGGTGAAGACGTCGCCATGCCTGTGGCGCTAGCGCCCACCGGCATGACGGGTATGCAGCACGCCGATGGAGAAATGCTGGCCGCTCAAGCCGCAGAAGCTTTCGGTGTCCCCTTCACTTTATCCACAATGAGCATCTGCTCCATCGAAGATGTGGCTGCTGTGACCAAAAAGCCGTTCTGGTTCCAGCTTTATGTGATGAAAGACCGTGATTTCGTAAAAAACCTCATTGAACGAGCGAAAAATGCCGGCTGCTCCGCGCTTGTTTTGACACTTGATCTTCAAATCCTTGGTCAACGCCACAAGGATTTGCGCAATGGCCTTTCTGCACCGCCAAAATTCACTCCAAAACATATTTGGCAAATGGCGACGCGCCCTGCTTGGTGCACGGGCATGCTCAAGACCTCGCGACGCACTTTCCGCAATATTGCTGGTCATGCAAAAAATGTCACCGATCTATCCTCCCTCTCTTCTTGGACTGCCGAACAATTCGATCCGCAGTTAAGCTGGGAAGATGTTGAATGGATCAAGGAACAATGGGGCGGAAAGCTTATTCTCAAAGGCATTCTTGATGTGGAAGATGCCAAAATGGCAGCGAAATCAGGTGCAGACGCAATCATCGTTTCAAACCATGGCGGACGTCAACTTGATGGCGCACCATCATCCATTTCCATGCTCAAACCGATTGTTGATGCCGTAGGCGATAAGCTTGAAATTCATCTTGATGGCGGCATTCGCTCAGGTCAAGACGTGCTGAAAGCGCGCGCCTTGGGCGCACAAGGTGTCTATATAGGTCGCCCATTCCTCTATGGTCTGGGCGCTATGGGCAAAGAAGGGGTAACATTGGCTCTCGAGATCATTCGCCGCGAGCTGGATACCACCATGGCCCTATGCGGAAAACGTAATATTAATGAGGTTGATCAATCGATCATTCATTCTTGCGATCTATAATTTATCCTTTCAAAACCCGGTCCCTGACCGGGTTTTCAACTTCGAGTGGCTGGGGCCTTCGAGAGCAAGACAGTGCGAATGGCGAAACTAGAATGAATCCGCGCCACCCCCGGTAAACGCGATAAAATCTCCTTATGAATGATCTCATAAGAAGCTGCATTTTCCGCCTCAACCCGCAAAATATAATCGGCATCCCCGGTCATCAAATAGCACTCCTGAACCTCCGGATGTCTACGCACTGCTTCTTCAAAGCGATTGAGAAATTCTTCTGTCTGGCGATCCAGCGTGATGCGTACGATTGCCACCAGCTTTTCATCGCCATCAGACGAACCGACAATCGCTGTATAGCCCTGAATAACTCCGCTTTCCTCCAGTATCTGAACTCGCCGCAGACAGGCCGATTGAGAAAGTCCTACCTCAACAGCCAGCCGACTATTGGTCATGCGCCCGTCCCGACGCAGGCAGCGAATAATATTGCGGTCAATACTGTCGAGCGCTATCATGACAATTAATTCGATCCTAAAGCTAAAACATGCGTCTTTTAAGCAAAAAATCGCATAATCTGCGACAAATAGCAAAAACATTCGAATAGTCTTCGACTATCATAAAACCAGGCGCTTACTCATAGATCAAAAACGTGACGAGGCTTATGGGAGGAACGGAACTGCTCAAATTCCACCGTCCCTAAATTTTGAAGCAGTGGAATGGTTGAGATGTCGATACATTTTTCGCAGACGAAACGTGACTTGAGCGCGGGCGGCGTTCTAACGATTGATCTCACTGCTCTGCGTCATAATTACCAGGTAATTTCGAAGCGCATTGCTCCAACCCGTGCAGCGGCTGTGGTTAAAGCCGACGCTTATGGCTTGGGTGCGGATCGCATAGCGCCAGCCTTTTATGAAGTCGGGTGCCGGGATTTTTTCGTCGCTCATCTTGCCGAAGCTTTCGACCTACGCCCCTTTTTAAATCCGGACGCAATGATCTATATTTTGAACGGGCTTCAGCCGGGCACCGAAGCTGCCTGCGCGGCAGAAAACCTCATACCCGTTCTTAATTCCTTGGAGCAGCTTGAAAACTGGGCCAATCTCGCCCAGTCACTCAATCGCAAATTGCCTGCTCTGTTGCAGATCGACACTGGCATGTCACGCCTCGGCCTTTCCGCCCAAGAGGTTGATCAACTCATCGATAATATCGACCTGCTGGCCCCCATCGACGTAAAATTCATTATTAGCCATTTGGCCAGTGGCGATGAACCAGAAAACCCAGCCAATGCCTTACAGCTTGATGCATTGCACAAAGCTCTAGCGCGCCTGCCGAAATTTCCGATTGCATTTTCGAATTCTGGCGGCTGTTTCCTCGAAAAATCTTATTATTTCGATCTCGCCCGGCCGGGCATCGTACTCTATGGCGTTGGCCCTGCTGCCAGCGATCACTCCATCCGCCCGGTGGTATCGCTTCAAGCCCGTGTCATTCAAGTGCGAACGGTCGAGCAAGGCTCGCCAATTGGTTATGGTGGAACCTACATTGCGCCACGTCGAATGCAGATTGCGACCATCGCTGTGGGCTATGCAGATGGCTGGTTCCGTTCCTTGAGCAATAAAGGCTCCGCATTTTTCAATGCTACACGCCTTCCAATCGTGGGGCGCGTCTCCATGGATTCGATCACTTTGGATGTCTCGGACCTGCCTGAAGGAACGCTAAAACTTGGCAGCCTTGTCGAACTCATTGGCCCGAACCAACGAATTGAAGATGTGGCGCGCGATTGCAACACAATTCCCTATGAAATTCTAACAGCGCTCGGTGATCGTTATGCTCGCATATATTGCGACAACGCTGCCGAAGCCCAACAAACATAATCAGAGGGCAAGATGCAAATTACCGTATTGGGTAGCGGCGTGATTGGCGTAACGACCGCATATTATCTGGCAAAACAGGGGCACGAAGTCACTGTTATCGACCGTGAAAGCGGCCCCGGCCTTGAAACCAGCTTTGCAAATGCCGGACAGATTTCACCGGGTTATGCTTCGCCATGGGCAGCGCCCGGCATTCCTTTAAAAGCAGCAAAATGGCTTTTACAAAAGCATGCTCCTCTCGTATTACGGCTAACAACTGACCCACTGCAATATAAATGGCTGCTGCAGATGCTCGCCAATTGCACAGAGGCTCGTTACAAGGTCAATAAAAGCCGTATGGTGCGCATTTCCGAATATAGCCGCGATTGTTTGATCGCTTTGCGGGCGGAAACTGGCATCGAATATGATCACCGCTCTCAGGGCACTTTGCAACTCTTCCGCCACCAATATCAGCTCGATGCTATCGGTAAAGATGTCGAGGTTCTTCGACAAGATGGTGTACCATTCGAAGTGCTTGACCCCGAAGGCTGTATCAATGTTGAGCCTGCACTTGCTCGCGTGCGGGAAAAATTTGTTGGCGGCTTGCGTCTTCCCAATGATGAAACCGGGGATTGCTTCAAATTTACCAATGAATTAGCAAAAATCACCGAAGGGCTCGGCGTAAAATACCGCTTCGGCGTCGATATTAAATCCCTATTGATGTCAGGCGGAAAAGTTTCCGGCGTGGAAACATCAGAAGGCATTATCAGCTCTGATCGTTATATCGTTGCACTGGGCAGCTATACGCCCGCACTGGTAAAATCGCTCGGTCTGAACGCACCGATCTTCCCGGTAAAAGGATATTCGCTCACAGCCCCGATCATCGATGACACACGCGCTCCCGTCTCAACGGTCATGGATGAAACCTATAAGATTGCGATTACCCGGCTCGGTGATCGCATCCGTGTTGGCGGCATGGCAGAAGTTTCGGGCTTCACCAGCGATCTACCCGCGGCCCGTCGTGCGACCCTTGATCTTTCGGTCAGCGATCTGTTTCCGGGCGGTGATTTGAAGGCGGCAAGCTTTTGGTCGGGCTTACGTCCGATGACGCCGGATTCAACACCAATCATCGGTGCAACCCGTTACGATAATGTTTTCCTCAATGCAGGTCACGGAACGCTTGGCTGGACCATGGCTTGTGGCTCTGGAAAGCTTCTGGCTGATCTGATTTCCGGCAATCAGCCCGATATTCGGGCCGATGATCTAAGCATTTCGCGCTACAAATAAGACAAAACGCACAAAGCCTGAATCGCATTGATAACAAAGCGATTCAGGCTTTTGATTCTAGAAATATATTAGAAGCTCGGCGGCGTGCAGGCGCTGACCACTTCACAAGCTTCTGGCCCCACACATCTGAAGCGATGGGGAAGTTTGCTTGAAAAATAATAGGCATCGCCAGGGCCAAGAATTCGCCGATCAGACCCTACCGTCACCTCGATACGTCCCGAGATGACGATTCCCCCCTCCTCTCCCTCATGCATCAGCATCACTTTGCCGGTGTCAGAGCCGGGTTCATACCGTTCTTTCAAGATTTGCAGCGAGCGGGCAAACAGATGGTCGCCCACCTGCCTATATGAAATTGGCCCCCTGCCGATTTCGACCAGATCTTCCGCCTGATAAAAGACTTTATGCGGCGCATCGGGTTCAAGCGCAAAGAATTCAGCCATACCAATAGGAATTCCGTCGAGAATGCGCTTTAATGCTCCCACGGATGGATTGGACTGATTGGCTTCAATCAGCGATATGGTGGAATTTGTTACCCCGGCTCGCTTAGCCAATTCACGCTGCGACAAGTTCTGCCGCAATCGCACATAACGAAGCCGTCCGCCGATATCAACATTCATGGAAAACATCCTCCCTGTTGAAGATGTTCGATATAGCATAATTTTTTGAATTACGCCTTATAATTTCAATCAGTTAGCGCAGACAAGAAAAGGACTTGTTGCTTTCAACAAAGCATGGCCTGTTAAGCTTAATAGAGGAGGACCAAATGCTGACCAGAACCAATGCCCCTAGTCTTGAAAATTTCTGGATGCCGTTCACGGCCAACCGCCAGTTCAAGGCCGCCCCGCGCATGCTCGCCAGCGCATCCGGCATGTATTACACCGATGTTGACGGCAAACAGGTTCTTGATGGAACTGCTGGACTTTGGTGCTGCAATGCAGGTCATGGCCGCAAGCGCATTACCGAAGCTGTCGAACGCCAAATCTCAACGCTGGATTTCGCGCCAACATTCCAAATGGGCCATAATGTTGCGTTCGATTTCGCTGAAAAGCTCGCTGCGATTGCCCCCGGTGGACCTGACAACAAACTCGACCGTGTCTTTTTCACAAATTCAGGCTCTGAATCGGTCGACACAGCACTAAAAATCGCCATCGCCTACCAACGCGCTATCGGTCAAGGCACCCGAACAATGGTGCTGGGTCGGGAAAAAGGCTATCATGGCGTGGGCTTCGGCGGCATTTCCGTGGGCGGCCTCGTCAATAACCGTCGTGTTTTCCCGCAGATCCCGGCTGATCACCTGCGTCATACGCTCGACATTGAGCGCAATGCCTTCTCCAAAGGTCTACCTGAACATGGTGTCGAGCTAGCTGATGATCTGGAACGGCTGGTTCAACTACATGGCGCCGAAAAAATCGCTGCCGTCATTGTTGAGCCAATGTCTGGCTCGGCGGGTGTTATACTGCCACCAAAAGGCTATCTGGAGCGTCTCCGCGCCACCGCGGATAAATACGGCATCTTGTTGATTTTCGATGAAGTCATCACAGGCTTCGGCCGACTTGGAACGCCCTTTGCGGTTGATTATTTCGGTGTTGTCCCCGATCTCATCACCGCTGCCAAGGGCCTAACAAATGGAGCAATCCCCATGGGCGCGGTCTTCTCAAGCCGCAAAGTCCATGACGGATTGATGACTGGGCCAGAAAACGCGATTGAACTCTTCCACGGCTATACTTATTCAGGCCATCCGGTCGCTTGCGCTGCTGGTCTCGCAACGCTTGAAATCTATGCCGAAGAAGATTTGTTAACGCGCGGCGCAGACCTTGCTGAACATTGGCAGGAAGCATTGCACTCGCTTAAAGACGCACCAAATGTCATCGACATCCGCAATCTCGGGCTCGTCGGTGCGGTCGAATTGTCACCGCGAGACGGAGCTCCCGGCACCCGTGCTTATGACGTCTTTGTTGATTGTTTCCAAAAAGGTTTGCTGATCCGCGTAACTGGTGATGTGATTGCCCTTTCCCCGCCACTCATCGTGGAAAAAGAGCAAATCGATACAATCATCTCAATCCTGGGCGATGCTCTAAAACGCGCAGCCTGATCTCCATCTATTTTGCCGCCGCACGAGATCGTGCGGCGGTTTTCTTCCCCGCTCCCTGTTTCTGATCAACTCTTGCTGGCAGCAAGATGAAGCGATAAGTCTTGCACAAACGTGTTTTCGGGGATCGATTCCATGACTATTTCTGTCAACGAGATTGAAAATCGCATTACTTATGTAAACGGCGAATATGTTGCCGCCCGGGATGCTCGTATTTCAATCTTTGATCGGGGTTTTCTCTTTGGCGATGGAATCTACGAAGTAACCGCCGTTCTCGACAGCAAGCTGATCGATAGCCCTGCACATATGGCCCGGTTACGCCGTTCGACCGCTGAAATCGGCATTCCCCTGCCTTGGAGCGAAGATGAAATCGTTGAGATTGAACGGGAACTTATTCGCCGCAACAATCTGAACGAGGGTCTCATCTATCTTCAAATCACGCGGGGGGACTGCCGCGATCGCGATTTTGTTTCTTTAAAAAACACACGGCCCTCAATCGTGCTTTTTACACAATCAAAAAAACTAATAGAAAAGCCCGAATTTGAAACCGGTATAAGCGTGCTCTCGCTTGAAGATTTGCGCTGGAAGCGTCGAGATATCAAGTCCGTCTGCCTGCTGCCACAAACAATGGCAAAAGAAATTGCCAAAAATGCAGGCTGCGCAGAAGCGTGGATGATAGAGGACGGATTTGTAACCGAAGGCGCATCATCAACGGCCTATATTGTCAGCCAGGACGACGTGATTATCACCCGACCCAACAGCAATCTGATTTTACCCGGCTGCACTCGTCATTCACTTTTACGGTTGGTTGCAGAATCCGGCCTGAAACTGGAAGAGCGAGCCTTCACATTGGAGGAAGCCTATTGCGCAAAAGAAGCTTTTATCACCAGTGCCAGTTCCTTTGTCACCCCAGTTACAAAGATCGACGATCGATTGATCGCCGACGGGGCGGCAGGCCCGGTCGCCAAGCGATTGCGAGAAATTTACATTGATTACGCAAGGCGCACAGCTATCTGAGTTCTGATATTGCCAAACTGGCTAACGAATAGTCCGGTCGCTTAGCATACAAAAAACCCACCCTTCGGCTCAAGCAAAGGGTGGGCTTATCTCGTTTAATATTTAGCGCTCGTTTTAGTGATTGTCGCGCGGCAATCCACGAGTATGTGCGATGTCCTGATATTTGATCGCATTTTCAAGTACGGCACCGGTTTCCATTTGCCCAACAACTGCACGCTGAATTTCCTGCCACGGTGTCTGGCTTTCCGGATATTTATAACCGCCTGCAGCCTCAAGCGCTGCACGACGCTCATTCAGCTCCTCGTCGGAAATCAGAATATCCGCGGTACCCCGACCAATATCGATACGAACACGATCGCCAGTCTTTAACAGGGCAAGTCCGCCACCCGCTGCCGCCTCCGGCGAAGCGTTCAGGATTGAGGGCGAGCCGGAAGTACCGGATTGGCGCCCATCCCCAATGCAAGGCAGAGACGCGACACCCTTTTTCAAAAGATAGTCGGGCGCCCGCATATTAACGACTTCCGCAGCGCCCGGATAACCGATCGGGCCCGCACCGCGCATAAACAGAACCGTATGCTCATCAATTTCAAGCGACGGATCATCTATACGCTGATGATAATCTTCCGGACCGTCGAACACGACCGCCTTGCCCTCAAAAGCATTGGGGTCTTTTTCGTCCGAAAGATAACGGTCACGGAATTCTTGCGAAATCACGCTCAGCTTCATGATCGCAGACGAGAAGAGATTGCCCCGCAGCACGCGGAAACCAGCATGGGTTTTCAGCGGCTGATCGAAAGGCTTAATCACCTTGTCATCTTCGATGGCAGCACCGCGGCAGTTTTCGCCAATCGTCTTACCGTTAACGGTCAGAGCGTCCTCATTAATAAGCCCCTGCTCCATCAGCTGATTAACGACCGCAGGAACACCACCGGCATGATAATAATCTTCACCAAGATATTCACCCGCCGGCTGCAAATTGACGAGAAGCGGAATATCTTCACCATATGTCTGCCAGTCATCGACGGTCAGATCGACGCCCATATGACGTGCCAACGCATTGAGGTGGATCGGAGCATTTGTCGAGCCACCAATAGCTGAGTTGACGCGGATCGCATTAATGAACGCTTCTTTGGTCAAAATATCGGATGGTTTGAGATCCTCATGCACCATTTCGACGATACGGCGGCCTGAGAGATAAGCAATCTCCTGACGGTCACGATAAGGCGCTGGGATCGCGGCAGAACCTGGTAGCTGCATGCCAAGTGCTTCCGCCAGCGAATTCATGGTCGTCGCGGTGCCCATCGTATTGCAATAGCCGGTTGAAGGTGCAGATGATGCAACAAGCTTCACAAAACCTTTGTGATCAATCTCACCCTTGGCCAGCAGCTCACGAGCCTTCCACACAATAGTGCCCGACCCGGTCCGCTCGCCACGGAACCAACCGTTAAGCATTGGCCCAACTGAAAGCGCGATAGCCGGAATATTCACGGTAGCTGCAGCCATCAAGCAGGCCGGAGTGGTTTTATCGCAGCCAATTGTGAGCACAACGCCATCAAGCGGATACCCATAAAGCACTTCAACAAGGCCGAGATAAGCAAGGTTACGATCAAGCCCAGCAGTCGGGCGCTTGCCGGTTTCCTGAATAGGATGCACCGGAAACTCGATCACAATACCGCCCGCCTCACGCACGCCTTCGCGCACCCGTTTGGCCAATTCAAGATGATGGCGGTTGCATGGCGAAAGGTCTGAACCGGTCTGCGCAATCCCGATGATAGGGCGTCCAGACTGAAGCTCTTCCAGGGAGAGGCCGTAATTCATGTAGCGCTCAAGATAGAGCGCTGTCATATCAATATTATCTGGATTATCGAACCACGCACGGGAGCGAAGAGTTGGCTTTTTTGGAGAGACGGGCTTGTTCATGTCAGTGTCCTATTGGGTATGAAGCTCAAGCTTTAATGCCTGGTTTGACTTATAAAGCACGTACAGCAACTTCCTTTGCCGGTGCCTCTCCAAGTCTGTTGATAAGCGGATAGCGGAATGGTGCAGCCGAAATCTCGAACTGATCACCCTTCTGCGTCTTGATACCTTCGGAGAAAGAAAGTGTCGCCGTGCCAAAGAAATGTACGTGAATATCGCCAGGACGACGGAAGAGCTCATATTTAAAATGATGATGCTCGAGATTTGCAATCGTGTGGGACATATTCGCCTCACCCGAAAGGAAAGGCTTTTCAAAGATCACCTCATCCCCACGTCTGATACGCGAAACACCTTCCACATGATCAGGCAACGCCCCGACATAAAGCTCTGGGCCAAGCGAGGCCTGGCGCAGTTTCGAATGTGCCAGCCACAGATAGTTTTCCTTCTCAATAACATGGTCGGAAAACTCATTCGCAAGGCAGAAGCCAAGACGAAATGGCGTGCCGTCAGGCCCAATCATATAAATGCCAGCAAGCTCTGGCTCTTCACCACCATCCTCAGCAAAAGCGGGTGAGACGAGCTCTTCGCCCGTTGCGACAAGGGCGGTACCATCACCTTTATAAAACCATTCAGGCTGCACCCCGACCTGGCCGGGCTTTGGCTTGCCGCCTTCCACCCCCATCAGGAACATGCGCATAGAATCAGTGGGCTTTTCTTCTGCCTGAGCAGCCTTATGCATCTTATCGCGCCCATCAGCCGAACCAAGATGGGTAAGACCGGTGCCAGCTACAATCACATGCGCAGGATCGCTGTGGCTGATTGGAAGGCCCACACGTCCAGACGCGATGACCTCATCCAGATCGACAGTCTCGCCTTTACCGTTACGTTCAACCTGTTCTGCAAGGCTTATTCCGGCATTGATTGCCGCAGCGGCAAGCTCATAAGTGGAGGACGCACCCAGCACTAATTTGGCTGTGCCCTGATCATCACTGGCAGCGACACGCGCTTCCCCGCTTGCATCGCGGAACTGTACCAAACGCAACATAAACCCTCCCATTCCGCCACCGGCGACAATTCACCTGTTCTACAAGAACCTGTTCAACTAAAAGAAGCTAATAGTATGACTATTAGCCATGCTCCATATTTGTCAAGCACGTGTTTGGGAGATACACGCTCAATTTCCTTGCTTTAAAGTCATACTAATGCAATCTGGCTGCTGTGAAAGGAAATTCAATGGGCTTGCTCGAAACAGCTATTGCCGGACGCAGAAAACATACTAGCCACGCTATCGTCGTTGATAATCTTGGCCGCGGGATCGTTGCAGGAACCATACCAGAAGGTTCTATTCTACCCGGCGATCAGGAACTGACCGCCCGTTATGGCGTTTCCCGCACGGTGCTGCGCGAGGCGATGAAAACTCTCGCTGCAAAAAGATTGATTGAGCCCAAAGCAAGAGTCGGCACGCGTGTTCTGGGACGCTCGCACTGGAATTTTTTTGATCCTGACGTGCTAGCCTGGCGCTTTGAGGCTGGCTTTGACGAGACTTTTATCCAGCACCTCGCCGAAATGCGTCTGGCGATTGAGCCCGCTGCTGCTGCGGCTGCAGCAGAGCGCGCCAGCAGCGAAGAGATTGTTGAATTATACGCTATTGCTGCAAAGTTTGACGATGAAGACCACTCGCCCGAAACTTTTGCAAAGGTTGACCTTCAATTCCATCTGGCTGTCGCGCGGATGTCTGGCAATCCGTTTATGCGCTCGATCAGCAGCTTAATTGAAGCAGCACTCGCCATTTCGCTTCGCCTGTCGTCGCCCGCCAGTTCGCAACAAGCACTCACCGATGCTGCATCCACGCATCTGCGAATTGCGCACGCTATTGCCTCGCGTGACCCAGCCAAGGCAAGAGCTGCAATGGAAATTGTGATCCGACAAGGTGCTGAGCGCATCAGAGACACGCTCTAAGAATTCAGCGAAGCCGTATATTCTAGATTGCGCGCAAGCCAGCATCCGACTTTAAGCCCCACAATCTCGCCCGCCTCATTTCTACGAAAAACCAGCTTCCACTCGCCCGGGGATGGAGCATCCATGGAACGCTGAACCGGCAACAGCCATACATCGGAGCCAATATTATAAAGCGGGTACATGTCGCTTTTGCCCAAAAAACCTTCAAAGCCCCCGTAAAAAGCGCCACCTTCCGAAACAATCAGCAAATCTGCCTCAAGCTCATTGCAATGATACCGGCCTTCAATATCATCCGGGGCTTGCCCGCGAAGCCGTCGCATCTCCAATCGCAGATTTTCGCTGGCCCGTTCCAACACGATAGTGTCTCCGCTTCTGCTTATTCGGGTAAGCGATGAGCAAGCAATATCTGGTGCAACCACTTCCAAAAGCTCCGGGCTGGTACCAAATCGGGCCCTCAGCATGCCTGCTCCCGCCAGATCCAAGGAAAGAACCAGCCCCGTTTCTTGATTCAGCCATGCGCCGGCCCAATCCGGCGAAACATCTATTCGTTTGGTGACTTCGCTTTCAATGCTGAGTGCGATTTTCATCAAATTCATCGCGATATCATGAGCTCCGCCCTCGAAATTCAGCATCGCTATGGTGGAGATGCGGTGATCTGCACTGTGCCAGCGTTGGCATCGCCAACCCCGCAATGCGCCGCCATGGCCTGTCAGGCGCACATTTTTAATCTGCTCGAATTTTAAACCGAACCCATAGGGCGCAGCTGATCCATCGCGAAAGTTTTGTGGGGCGCTCAGACGTTGATAAATGCCATTTGGGTCATTGCGATTGGCATCAATGAATTGCTCCCAAGCGATCATGTCATCAAGCGAAGCGCATATTCCAGCATCACCGATCCAATGGATGCGATTGGTGGCAGGCAAAAAGCCACGCTCTATATCGCCTTCATAGCCGACGCAATCACGAAAAGCAGCTGTATCGGGAATAAGTTCAGCCGTTTTCATCCCAGCCGGCGCAAAAATCCGTTCCGACAGGAGTTCAATGAGAGAACGGCCCGTATGCGCTTCAATCAGATCTGCCAAAATCCGGAAATTACCATTGCAATAAGAATAATGGGTTCCCGGTGCAAAATGCGTCCTTTGCATTCCTTTCAGCAGTTTTTGAGCTTGTTCAGGAAGAAAAACCCCTTCCGGATCAGCCCCACAAAGCACGGTCAACGCCCAATAATCGCGAAGCCCCGATTGATTATTACATAGATCACGAACTGTTGGACGTGGAACGACAAACCGGGATAAATATGCCGCCAGCGCATCGTCGAGCATCTCAGGCTCACCCACAGCATCAAGCAAAACAGCGCAAGTAAATTGCTTGCTGATCGAGCAGATCGGCATCCGCGTTTGAGCGGTCATTGGTAGTCTGGCTTGCAGATCCGCAAAGCCCCATGCATGCCGAAGCACCACTTCGCCATCTTTTATGACCGCAACTGCCCCACCTGGCCCCTTATAATTATTTGGAATTAACCGAACGAAAGCTTCTAGTGCAGAAATATCAATTTGGCTCATCAGGTCTCAGCATCACGATAATAATTAATGAGATCGTCAGATGGCCTTATTTTAAGCGATCGATCAAGGCCATAGCCGCGCGCGGATTGTGCGCCTTATATCCGCTGATAAAATAAATAAAGACGTCACGTGCGGATTGTTCGACTAATGGCGGGGCAATCATCTTCAGTCCGTGTGGTTCTCGCCCATTGGCAATGGACCTCGCACAAGCCGCCAAATGATCCAGTTCCTCATCGGAATAACCAAGCGGTTCACTTTCTTCCGACCCCATAATCCGCAGATAAACAAATGGGGCTGTTATGTCAGCGATTTGCGGATGCTGACTATCCGCCGCAATAACGACCGCCACTTCATATTCCCGCAATAGCGCAATAAAGTTTGGCGAACAGAAACTATCGTGACGCACCTCTACCGCGTGGCGAAGGGCGTGACCGTCAAAACTTTTGGGCAAAAGCTTCAAGAAAGATTCAAAATCATCCGGGTCAAATCGTTTCGTGGGCATAAATTGCCAATTGATCACGCCGAGCTTGTTCTTAAGTTCCAACAATCCGCTTAAGATGAAGCGTTCTATACTTGAACCAGCCTCGGCCAAAATGCGCCGATTAGTCGAAAACCGCGGCGCTTTGAGAGAAAAAACGAAACCATCCGGTGTTTGCTCGCGCCATCGTGCGAATGTCTCAGGCTTTTGTAAACGATAATAGGTGCTGTTCACTTCAATGGAAGTGAGCTTACTCGCGGCATATTCAAGCTGACGGCTTTTAGGTAATTTTTTAGGATAAAAGCTCTCATCCCACGGCTTATACGCCCAACCTCCGATACCGATCCGGCATATCCCCGCTGTCTTGGGCATCCTAATCTCTCCATTCGCCCGCGTCATGAGTTCATCAGCTTTGCTCATTATCTTTAAGCTATATTCATTTCACCCGCTATGCTGTTATCACTATTCCTTGGAGGAGGAGTAAACACATGTGGGAGGCAAAAGATCCAATCGTGATCGCAAATGCGATCCTTAAACCGATTAGCAGTTGTCGAAATCTCAAATCTGCAACTGCAGCGGCAGAATTGCGCGCCGCTTCGGGCGAGTCGGCGAGAACGGCAACCGCGCTTGGAACTTTCTAAAGGGGGGAATATGAGCACAAGAAACAGGACTTGCAGCAGCGCTGAAATAGCTGAGAAGCGCTGCCATAAGCAGCGCACTATCACATCTGCCGCCAATTCTCGGCATAGCATATTTCGCCTTTATCCCACTTAGCATGCAATGGCGTCATTTTCCGGCTCGAGGGAAATATTTTTTATCCCCCAATCCATTGATTTAAGCCCGGCCCCGCCGCGCGAACTTTGTCTAGAATAGGGAATGCACAAATGAATACAGGCCGAAACATGCGCACCGGAGGACAAATATTGGTGGACGCCTTGCGCATCCATGGTGTCGATCGTGTTTTTTGCGTACCGGGCGAGAGCTATCTTGCAGCTCTCGACGCCTTTCATGACGTAAGCGAAGAGATCGATCTGATTGTCTGCCGACAGGAAGGCGGCGCTGCCTATATGGCCGACGCCTATGGAAAGCTAACAGGAAAACCGGGTATTTGTTTTGTCACACGCGGTCCCGGCGCCACCAATGCATCGGTGGGCGTTCACACAGCTTTCCAAGATTCCACTCCCATGCTGCTTTTCATCGGTCAGGTCGCAAGCGATCAAGTGGAGCGGGAAGCGTTCCAAGAACTCGATTACCGGCGTATGTTTGGTCAGATGGCCAAATGGGTGGTGCAGATTGATGATGCAGAACGCATTCCAGAGCTTATCAGCCAAGCTTTCCATCGCGCTGTCAATGGCCGACCTGGCCCTGTGGTCATAGCACTGCCAGAGGATATGCTGACAGATTACGCTGCCGTAAGCGATGCCCCAGCCTACCGCCAGGTAGAAATTTACCCCGGCGCTGAACAATTACAGCAAATGCGCGAGCTTATCGCGCAGACCGAACGTCCATTGATGATTGTAGGAGGCGGTGGCTGGGACGCTGAGGCGACACGCCATCTGCAAAAATTTGCAGAAAATATGTCGCTTCCCGTCGCGGCATCTTTCCGCTGCCAGGATATTTTCGATAATACCCATCGCCTTTACGCCGGGGAAATGGGCACTTCCATCAGTCCTGATCTGATTAAGCGCGTGAAAAATGCGGATCTACTGGTCGTAGTTGGCGCTCGTCTTGGCGAAATGACCACCCAAAGCTATGAACTGATTGACATACCCGTCCCAAAGCAAAAACTCATTCATATTCATCCCGGCGCTGAAGAGCTCGGACGCGTTTATCATGCCAATCTTCCGATCAATGCCACCGTGCCAGCCTTTACACGCGCGGCCGCATCGCTTGAGGCGATCGACAATCCAAGCTGGACAGAATGGGCAGAAAGCGCGAATGCTGATTATCGCGACAATATCAAAACACCGACCATTCCCGGCAATGTACAGATGGGGGCAATCATGCAATGGTTGCGCGACCATCTTCCAGCCGACGCGATAATCACCAACGGCGCTGGAAATTATTCGGCATGGCCGCATCGTTTCTATCAATATCGCACCTATCGCAGTCAACTAGCGCCAACCAATGGCTCAATGGGCTATGGTGTGCCTGCCGCAATTGCCGCAAAACTGACCTCACCGGAGCGCAGCGTGATTGCCTTTGCCGGTGACGGATGCTTCCTCATGAATGGTCAGGAACTTGCAACAGCGGCCCAATATGGGGCCAACGCAATTTTCATCGTGGTCAATAACGGCATGTACGGCACGATCCGCATGCATCAGGAGCGAACCTATCCCGGTCGTGTTTCGGGAACCGGGCTTGCAAATCCCGATTTTGCAGCGCTTGCCCGTGCATATGGCCTACACGGGGAAACGGTCGAGAAAACTGAAGATTTTTACGAAGCTTTCAACCGATGTGAACGCTCAGGCAAGCCGGCTCTGATTGAAATCCGCATCGATCCCGAAGCTCTTTCGCCTAAAATGACGCTCAGTCAAATGCGCGAACAGGGATTAGCGAAGCAACGCTAACTTTATTTTCTTGGACAATTCCATGCGCCCCGATTCTCGTCGGGGCGTTTTTTTGTACAATACTATGACGCAACGGGGCGTCACCCAACACCACAGCTTGCAGATCGAGTGTGAATAGACATCCGAAGCCCCACGTGTAAATCTTACGCTGAATACAATTTTAAGTAGACTTTTGGCAATCATTCGAATAGCAGTCCATCCTATCGGAGGGACAAGTTTGAGATCACTCAATATAATTATAATTGCTTTTGGTTTTATAGCGCTCGCGACAAGCTGCATGTTCGTTTACTACGGATATATGTACTAATCCGATTTCGTCTATGAGACGGCAAATCTGCAATATCCGCCGCACCCCTTAGCTAAAAAAGCTTAGTGAACGCGGTGAGTTCCCCCCTGCCTTTTACCGCTAGAATATATAATTTCCGACCGATGGTTCCGTGCATTTGAAATCAGCAGATAACCGACCGAAACCTACTATGCTTCCGTGATTCTTGCGGACAATTTAATGCTTTAAAAATTAGATCTGGAACCCGTCGGGGCAAATTTAGAATTATATGCGCAAAGCATTTCACTCCTAAATATTAGGATGATAGCAATTTACGCCATCTGACTTGCCCACCGTGAAATAATTTTTCTTGTTTCTTGCGTCGTAAAGGGGAATTATCAACTTTACGGTGGGGCTGGGGAAGATCGTTGCACCGATCAAGCATTAAGCTGGCCACCTGCACTCAATTTAGCAAGGAAACAGAAATGTCGTCAATTCTTTCTCGTTTTGCGCTGACCCGTCGCGCAGGCCTCAAGGCACTTCTCTTTACAGCAGCCGCCCTGAGCATGGGCCTCGCCGTCGTGCCAGGCCACGCGGAAGAAAAGACCATTAAGGTCGGAATTATGGGCGGCGAAGATGAAGATGTCTGGAAAGTTGTTGCTGAAGAAGGCAAAAAACATGGCCTCATCATTGAGCGTGTGACCTTCAACGATTATAATCAGCCAAATGAAGCGCTTGCGCGCAAAGAAATTGATGCTAACGCCTTCCAGCACAAACCTTATCTCGACGAACAGATCAAACAACATGGTTATGACATCAGCGTAGCCGGTTATACCGCTGTTTGGCCAATCGGGATTTATTCTCGCAAAATCAAAAACCTGGAAGAGCTTCAAGATGGCGCGGTAATCGGCGTTCCAAATGATCCTTCCAATGAAGGCCGGGCACTACGTGTGCTTGAGGAAAAGGGTCTGATTAAGCTAAGCCCTGATGCTGGCATTCTCGCAACGCCCATCCATATCACCGAAAACCCCAAAAAGCTTGAAATTCGTGAGCTTGATGCCGGTGTCGTGGGCCGTTCAGTCGATGATCTGGATGCTGCCATTGTCAATAATGACTGGGCCGCCAAGGCAGGTCTCGACAAATCGGAAGCTATTGCTTGGGAATCCAACGAAAATAACCCCTACAATAACTTCATTGCCGTGCGCACCGAAGACGCCAACGAAGATTGGGTGAAAAAACTTGTAGCTTCGTTCCAAAACGACGCCGTCAAGGCAGAGCTTGACCGTGCCTATAAGGGAACTGGCATTCCTGCCTGGAACTAATTCGTTTAACTATAGAAGCCGCGCCGGAAGTTTTTTCCGGCGCGGCTTTTGTTGACGGATCTATAAAAATTGCCCAAAAGCATCCTGTCCGCTTGTCATCGCGTATGACTTGCATAGAATTTACTCAAAGCAGAAGAAAAATCGTGACCAGACAACCGTCCAGACCACCTCTCGGTCCTATCGTCGAAATGCAAGATGTGCGACGAATGTTTGGGGAAACAGCAGCGGTCAATGGTATTTCTCTTTCTGTAGAGCGGGGAGAAATTCTTGGCATTATCGGTCGCAGTGGCGCGGGTAAATCTACACTTATTCGTTGTATTAATGGCTTGGAAACGCCCGACTCTGGCTCTATCCGTATTGAGGGCTTAGAGATCACCGGCCTTTCAGAAAACCATCTTCGGCCCATACGCCGCCGAATCGGCATGGTTTTTCAACATTTCAACCTGCTTTCGGCAAAAACCGTAGCGCAAAATATTGCCTTGCCGCTAAAAATTGCCGGACAATCTAAAACAATTCGCACCAAGCGAGTGGCAGAACTGCTCGAACTCGTTGGTCTTTCGGAAAAAGCCAATCATTATCCGGCCCAGCTTTCTGGTGGACAAAAACAACGCGTCGGTATTGCACGCGCTTTAGCGGCTGAGCCTGCGGTTTTACTTTCCGATGAGGCCACTTCGGCACTCGACCCAGAAACCACACAATCCATTCTTGCGCTTTTAAAAGACATCAACACGAAATTAGGTCTTACCATCCTGCTCATCACCCATGAAATGGACGTTATCCGCCGTATTGCTGATCGGGTGATCGTGTTGGATCAGGGCTCCATCGCTGAGGAAGGCCCGGTCTGGAAGGTTTTTGCCAATCCACAAGCCCCTGTCACAAAAAGCCTGCTCAATGTGTTGACGCCTGAGCTCCCCCTATCATGGCGTGAACGCCTGCAAGCGGAAAAGGGTGACCGAGCCATTCTTCAAATCAAACTTTCCGGCCCAGCTGCCAAAAGCCCGTTTTTCAATAACATAACAGCCGCTACTGATCTCGAAATCCAACTTATTCACGGTGGAATGGACACTATTCAGGGCGAGCCGGTAGGCACTCTATTTCTGGCGCTCCCTGCGACCGACACTGCCAAGCTGGATGTTGCAATAGATTATATCCGATCCCATTCGGACGCCACGGAGGTACTGGGTTATGTCTCAGGCGATGCTTGATCTGCTTTGGCGCTCCTTTTGGGAGACCATCATCATGACAGGATTTTCAAGCCTAATCTCGCTTGTGGTCGGCTTGCCTTTAGCGCTGATCATGATTCTTACCGAACGCGGCGGCCTTGCGCAAAATCTGACAATCAACACCGTTCTCGGAGCGCTGATCAACGGCTTTCGCTCCGTGCCGTTCATTATCCTGCTTGTAGCCCTGATCCCGGTTACCCGGTTTATTGTCGGAACATCCATCGGCACATGGGCATCAATTGTACCTCTTTCTATCGCTGCCATTCCGTATTATGCGCGGATTGCTGAAGTTTCATTGCGCGAAGTTGACCACGGGCTAGTTGAGGCAGCTCGATCAATGGGTGCAAACCGCTGGACGATAATTCGCGAAGTGCTGGTGCCAGAAGCCCTTCCGGGCATTGTTGCAGGCTTTACTGTGACAGTCATCACGCTGGTTGGCGCGTCCGCCATGGCCGGAGCCATAGGCGCAGGCGGCCTCGGCGATCTGGCAATTCGCTATGGCTATCAGCGCTTTGAAACAAACGTCATGATCGCTGTGGTCATAATCTTGATCATAATGGTCTGTGGCATTCAGTGGATCGGGGATCGCCTCGTCAGCCGACTGGATAAGCGCAATCTGCGCGCATAAATCTAGAAAGCCGATTAGACCACAAAGAATCAGCGTCTTTTTTGACGAAAGCCGACCTCAAGCATATTGCCATCGGGATCAAAAACTAAGCCAGCATAATATTTCATCACTTCTGCGCCCTGATATGCGGGCGCACCGCTTTCGGTGCCCCCGCCCTCAATGGCTGCCTGATGAAAAGCGTTAACAGCTTCCTGGCTATCGGCCGTAAACATCAAATGCAAACGGCTCATTGAAGGTTTTTCGGAAGCTTTTTCAGTGCCTGAAATTTTTCGATGGACCCACAAAAAAGGCACGGGAGCCTTTTCGCCACCACTGATGAAAAAACCTTTATCGGAAGGCGCGATGATCGCGAGCCCGATCTTGGGCATACAGCTTTCATAGAAAGAAAGACTGCGACGCAGACCGTTGGTAGCAAAGCCAATATGATCAAAAAGCGACATAAACCATTATATATCTCGCTCTTTGCTAAAGGAAAGCCGTGCTGAATAAATTGGCGTCCGTTCACGTTGATGCGGAGAGCATAAACGTGAAAGACATCACAAGCTGCTTTCACGGTTGAACCCGCTTACGCCCCCTGAGCCAGATCACTGGACACCCACCGATTCGGTCGAAGTTCTTGAAAAGAAGGGGCTCTTATGATCACGCGCTAAGGACCGCTGCGAGGCCGGCCCAATGAGAGCCTTTATGCACGCGTTCGCGCAACTCCATCTCTGGCTGGCTGATATTTCGGATCAAGCTGGAGAGCGCGGGCATAGGATTTTGCCGCCTTAGCCTTCTCACCACGCTGTTCATAGACCAATGCCTGATTGGCCCAACTTTCTGCCCGTTTATTATCAAGATTAATGGCAGTGTTGAAATCGTCAAAAGCGTTATCGTTATCGCCCAATGCAACATAGGAAATCCCCCGGCCATTATACGGCTCTGGAGCTGTTGAATTCAGCGAAATCGCTTTTGAAAAATCCTCAATGGCCTGTTTGTGTTGGCCTTTAATCTGATAGATCAGACCACGATTGTGATATGCTCGCCCATCGGTCGTTTGCAGAGCAATTGCTTGATTAAAGTCATTAAGAGCCTGATCTAACTGACCTGCCTGCCGGTAAACATTACCGCGCCCAATATAGGCCGAATCATATTGCGGATTGATTTGGATTGCCCGGCTATAATCCTGCACCGCTTTGCTATTGTCCCCCATATAGCGATATACGAGCGCACGATTAGCATAGGCCTGATAATAGCCGCTATTAAGCGCGATTGCTTTGTCAAAATCCTTAAGCGCTTCACGATAACGCCCAGCTTTTCCATAGGCCGAACCGCGCACATTATAGGCTTCAGGATCGTTCGGATTGCTCTGGATCACACTGGTCAACGAGCTGATATTTTCAGTTGAACCCTGTGCACGGTCAACCGGGCTCAAAGCCGTATTTATCGAGGAAGACTGGCATCCCGCCAGCGCAATAATCAGCGCAGCTGAAAGAGCTAATAATCCTTGTCGCCTCTTGCCTCCCGCCAGAATTTCAGCAGGTTTTGGTAAAGCGAAAGATTTTCTTAGCTGCATAGGCAATTACTGCGTTCCTTTTATGACTGGAACCCTCAACGACTGCCCAACCATTCCCTGTCGGCAGATCACGGTCCGGCACGGCCCTTAGCCTTTTCTGACAAAGGCCATTCCGAGCTTAGAAACCTATTGGCATCCTTGTTCAATGCTGAACTTTAATAGATACCCTTAATTAAATAAAGCCTCGAATTTAACACGAGCAGAAACCGGCGCAGCCCGAGGTCACGCCGGCAAATAAAAGACATCGATAAATGCCAAATTATTAACGTACCGCTGCAGTACGACCGCCGGTGAGCAGGCCTTCGCGCTGTGCACGCTTACGGGCCAGCTTACGGGCGCGGCGCACGGCCTCAGCCTTTTCACGGGCCCGCTTTTCAGAAGGCTTTTCATAATGCCCACGCATCTTCATTTCGCGGAAGATACCTTCGCGCTGCATCTTTTTCTTGAGAGCGCGGAGAGCCTGATCAACATTATTATCGCGGACGAGTACCTGCACGTGTATTCCCGTATCGGTTAGAATTTAAGTTAAGCCTGAGGCGATCGGGGGTCTCTTAACGGTTTCCAGTTTAAAGAGTCAACTGGATACCCCAGGGGCTCCCAAGCTTCGCAACACAACGCTGCAAATTGGTGCTGGCTATTATCAGATAGACATTTCCCTGTCCACTAGAAGATGTAACTTTATGGATTATTGAAGCCAAATTATCATTTTATCGCCCTTTAAAGATGGTTGAAGGCGGATAAATAGGCTATTCACCAGCCACATTTTGCCCATCCTGATCCAGATTCTTCCCGAAAAAAGAATTCGGAAAAGATCACCGCCCTTCCCTGTTTAGACTTCTAATCTCAAATGCCCACTCGAAAACGACTCGTTATTCAGTTCACTGGTTATGAAGGCCTGCACCCCAAATCGGTGCGTATTCGCCACGCACAGGCTTTGCGAGACTTCGACCGTCTCTGGAATGCTAAAACCCGTTTGCCGCCCATGCAAGATGAGGCCGATAATCGTGGACATATGAAAATCACGACACAGGGAAATGGCTGGAGTTGCGAAACCGAATTTTGCCAATTCGGAACTGCCGACATATTTGATGATTATGCAGCCCGTTCTACGCCTTTGCGTATGCTGACAGGCTTCCGCTCCTTTATGAATATCCTCTTCACAGGGACCTTATGGCGCTATCTAATAACAAGCTGGCGCTTTGTGATATTTTTCCTTTGGCCGTTCTTGCTGTCTTTGTTGCTCATCCTTATCGCTGGCCTGATAACGCTGGCCCCACAGCTAATGGGCTTTTCCTCGTTGAACCTGCTCTGGTCAGCCTCTCTTGCAGCAGCAGTGGCAATGTTTCTTATTCGCCGTCCGGGCGACAAGATTTTCATGTCCTATCTTCTTGATGATTGGTCCGCAGCCTATGATCGTATCTATCAACGCAATGATAAATTGCTTCAACGGCGCAAAGCATTTGCGCAAGCGTTGAAGGATAAGCTCGAAAATACCGATGCTGATGAAGTGGTTGTAGTTGGGCATAGTCTGGGAACAGTGCCGGCAATTGAAGCGCTTGCCGATATCCAGCGTGAACACCCTCACCTTCTACAAAAACAACCAGTGTCTTTGCTTGCAATTGGCTCTTGCCTGCTCATGATAGCGCTTCATCCGCGTGCTCAGAGCCTGCGCGAAGATGTCCGAGTGGTTTTAAATGAAAGTCCGGTGTTCTGGTCTGAATTTCAGGTGCTCACGGACATAATCCATTTTTACGGCTCAGAGCCCGCTAGAGATCTTAAAATAGCTACGAACAACCCTCCTCTCATCAATCGTATACGCTTCAAAAATGTTCATAGCGCGGGGCGCTACAAACGCTCAAAAGGAAATTTTTTCCTAATGCATTTGCTTTTCCTGCGCGGCGCAGAGAAAAAGAATTTCTACGATTTCTGCATGTTTTTACATGGCCCGTTTTTCTTTCGGGAATTGATGGGTCCCTATAAGGACAAAGCCGCCCCTCTTGACGAAGAAGGACGGCTCATTCAATCCTAAATGCGGATGAAAGTTTAAGCTTCTGGCGGCTGCACAACAGCAATAGTTAGCCAGGTTGCTGTCAGCGCTGGCTTGAGCGAATTTTCAACCTCCAGCGTTACATCATAATGGTTGACCACCCGGCCTGACGGGCGAATGTCAGCATCCGCGAGTTTAAAGCGTGCACGCACACGAGCTCCTGACTTTACCGGCGTCATGAAACGCACTTTGTCGAAGCCATAATTAATACCCATGGTTGCACCTTCGAGCATCGGCAGCGCTTCAAAAGCCAGCGTAGAGAGCAACGATAATGTCAGGAAGCCATGGGCGATGGTTCCGCCAAAAGGGGTTTCTTTGGCGGCGCGTTCCGGGTCGACATGAATAAATTGATGATCGTCGGTCGCATCGGCAAACTGATTAATCATTGCCTGAGTTACCACGCGCCACTCAGAACATCCGACTTCCGTACCAATCGCTTCACGCAACTGGTCAAGCGTAATTGCTTCTTTCATACTCTGAAACTCTCTGCTGAACTGATACTGCTATCTCTAAATGATATTAGAGGTACGGCAAGACTACACTCTATGCTGCTACCAAAATTTCGCGTGCAATATCGTCCCAATTTGCAAATACCTTCTCTGCGCCTTTTGAAAACAGCCGCTCTGCATGGCCTTTGTAGGTATGGCCGCCGCCCGTATAACCAAATGCTGTCATGCCAGCGGCTACGGCACCCTCCACACCAAAGGGCGAATCTTCAATCACCACACAGCGCGCCGGGTCGACGCCCATTTTATCCGCTGCAAATAGAAAAAGATCTGGAGCAGGCTTGCCATGTTTAACCATGCTTGAAGAATAAACCGCATCACCAAAATGATGATCAATACCGGTTTTCTTTAGGCTAAAAGCAATACGCTCCGGTTGCGATGACGATGCGACGCAACGTTTTGCTGTAAGCACATTTAAAAAATCTGCAATCCCCAACGCTGGCTGCAAATGCTCAGCAAAAAGAATTTTTGTCTCAGGCCAGAAATCATCGTCCGCACCCTTGGGCAAACTGTGTCCGGTTGCTTCTTCGATCATGCGGATGATGTCCGCCTGTTTCATTCCGATACCGGACGCCACCAGCCCTTCTGGCAAGAAAATACCATGATTGGCATAAACTTTTTCAAAAGCGCGGCAAGATAGTGGTTCACTATCGACAAGAACGCCGTCACAATCGAAAATGATCAGATCGAAAGAATTATTATTGGACATTACAGCTCCGGTAGGGTGCATATTTTGTCGCGCAGTTTTGGGATGCACGACGACAAGGCTTCATATAGACACTGTTTGTCCATAACGCACTATTATCGATAAAGCGTGACAAAATTATCGCCTTCATAGGCGTAAGGTTTTTGCGGAGATATCAATGACCACAAATGTTGCCCTGGTTGGCCTTGCTCGCGATCTAGCTGCACGAGCAGAAACCGGCAAACCAATTCGAATTGGCCTTATTGGCTCTGGCGAAATGGGCACAGATATCGTCACGCAGGTTGCTCGCATGCCCGGCATCGAAGTCGGCGCGCTCTCTGCCCTGCGGCTACAAAATACATTCAACGCCGTTCGCACCGCTTATGGAAATGATGACAGAGCTCAGGAAGCCAACACTGAATCCGCAATGACCAGCGCCATTGAAAACGGCAAAATTGCTGTAACTGGTGATAATGATCTGATTCTGTCAAACCCACTGATTGATGTGGTGATTGATGCCACAGGAATCCCGGAAGTGGGCGCACAAACCGGCATCAAGGCTATTGAGAACGGCAAACATCTCGTGATGATGAATGTCGAAGCAGATGTAACCATCGGTCCCTATCTGAAAGCACAGGCCGATAAACAAGGCGTGGTTTATTCACTTGGTGCCGGTGATGAACCCTCTTCCTGCATGGAGTTGATCGAGTTTGTCTCAGCTCTTGGTTATGAGGTGGTCTCCGCCGGTAAGGGCAAAAACAACCCGCTCAATTTTGATGCAATTCCTGATGATTATCAGGAAGAAGCCGATCGACGAAACATGAATGTACGCCTACTGGTCGAGTTTGTGGATGGCTCTAAAACCATGGTGGAAATGGCCGCGATCGCCAATGCAACCGGGCTGGTGCCTGATATTGCGGGTATGCATGGCCCCCGGGCTACCATTGACGAACTCAGCAGCATCCTCGTGCCACGTGAGGATGGCGGCGTGCTGTCAAAAACTGGCGTGGTCGACTATTCCATCGGTAAAGGCGTATCGCCAGGCGTTTTCGTGGTCGCGAAAGTCGATCATCCCCGTATCAATGAGCGGCTGGAAGATCTCAAAATCGGTAAAGGCCCGTATTTTACTTTCCATCGCCCATATCACCTCACCTCGCTTGAAGTGCCGCTTACCGTTGCGCGTGTAGCGCTTTACGGAAAGACCGATATGGTGCCCCTCCCCAAGCCAGTGGCTGAAGTTTGCGCTGTCGCGAAGAAAGATCTGCACCCTGGGGAACGCCTCGATGCAATCGGTCAATATTGCTATCGTTCATGGGTTATGACTGTAACGGACGCGCGGGCGGCGAAAGCAATTCCGTGCGGACTTCTGCAAAACGGCACCGTGACTTCCTTTATTAAAAAAGGCGAGCTTATCACCTACGCTAATGCGTCTCCGCAGCCCGGCTCAAAAATCGCTGAATTGCGTGCGCTTCAGGATAAGATGATATACGGATAATTGCATTCAGTTATAAAAGGCGGGTTGAACCCGCCTTTTGTTAATGATCCAGCGCTTTTACGATAGTCTCAACCATCTTTTTAGCATCTGCAAAAAGCATCATCGTATTGTCGCGGAAAAACAATTCATTTTCCACACCTGCATAGCCCGATCCCATTCCCCGTTTGATGAACAGAACGGTACCCGCCCTATCAACATCAAGGATGGGCATGCCAAAGATTGGAGATTGCGGATCGGTCTTTGCCGCCGGATTGGTTACGTCATTCGCACCAATTACGAATGCAACATCAGCCGTCGCAAATTCTGAATTAATAGTCAGTTGCGGCGGCCATCAGCTCGGCCGCATGACCATCCAAACATCCACCCAAATCGTGCAGACGAGCTCTATCCGATTAAAGGATGAACCAGGCAGCAACACATACAAGCACGAAAACTATAGCTGCCGAAATAAATCCGCCAACAAAAAATCCAAACGCCATGGCAATAAGCAGTGCAATGAGCGTGATCGTTGACCACTTCACCAAAATCGTGAAGCCAGAATAAGTTTTCTCGTGCTCCGGATAATCCATAGGAGCGCCCAGCTCAGCAGGAGCCGTATTAGTGTGTTCAGCCATTTTTAGTTCCACCCATTTTGATCTTTATTCTATACTTAGACAAAAGAGCTGCAACGTTCAATCTCTGATCAAGTGCCCTCCGTGATCTGCTCTTTCCTTGGATCCTTCTTTTGGAACTCTAAATAAGTGAGACTTTTAAAGCTCCACTAGGCGCCAAGCCCGGTATATTTCGCTGTGGGCAAGATCGTTAGCGGCAGAGCTTCATGCCGCATATTGCTGAACATCGCCCGTCGCTCGTGCGGTTGAGACTTGAAAAACGGAAAACGAATCGCAACCGCGTCTCGAATACTGCGGATTGGCGCTGCACCTAGACCGACCTTAATGCCATATCCTTCATGCTCTCGAGCTTCCGCCACCATATTGGTGCCGAAAATGCGCTTATAGAAAGCCATATGCTCAGGCTTCACCGATGCCAGACATTGATCAGCATCGAAATATTCCGATGCCATGGCTGCGATCCGCAGGGTCACATAGGGAGTGGCAGGATATTCGCGCAGAAGCTCGGGGTCGGCAGCAAAACGCGTAGGATCGATAAAACTCATCCCACTATTAAGTAACGGGTCCAGAATATCACGGAACAAAGCATAGCTCGTACCTCGACGGTGATCGGGAGTGATATAATGGATGCGCAAAGTGCTTACCAATTGTCCATCAATGTAGATCCCATAGACAAAAGCGTGACTATCGCGATCAATATCGTCGATAATCATCGGCACTTCCGATTCATCCATCACATTGCGCGTACGATAGGAGCGATAGCGCAACCGACCAATTGTTTCCAAATCCTCCATATGGACGACACGTCGGTATTCTACCCGGTCCAGAAATTGCAGGAGCTGCCGCGCAAAATTGGATAGCGGTGGCCTCTCATTCGAGCCGGCTTCATCACTCATTTATATTTATTCCGCACCTTGAAAACCTGGCGCAGGATAGGCGCCTTTATAAGCCTGTAAAGATATTAAGTTTGCTTTTAAGCGACTTCCCCAAATTAGTCGTATATACGTCAAAAACCTATCCCTGTTTCAAGCTCTAACCCATCTATCGAAGTGATCCGAAAAGCCTCGGTTTGCGCGACCATCCGGATTAAAGACGCCTCTTTTTAAGAGCGACCTTTAGCACTCGCTTTCTTCATACGTCGATTTTTTTGAAATACTATGCGACTCGCAGTGTTAGCCTTGCCGCGCCAAATGTCGCATGCCCGTTAAACGGATATTTTCGGCTGGCATGGGCCTGCCCATCAGAAAACCCTGAACAAGATCCGCGCCCGCCGCAACCCGAATCAAAGCTAGCTGCTCTTCTGTCTCCACCCCCTCAACAGTCACGCCAAGCCCCAATTCATGCGAAAGCTGGGTAACGCCACGAAGCAACATAAGTGACCTTCGATCCTGGGTAATATCCTGCACAAAAGAACGATCGATCTTGATTTTCGTCAGGGGCAAACTGTTGAGATAGCTCAAGCTTGAATAGCCAGTCCCAAAATCATCCAGCGCGATATTAATCCCTGCGCTTTTCAAACGCTCAAGCACGAGCGATGCCTGATATTGATCGGATATAATAGCGCTCTCCGTCACTTCAACTTCCAAACGTCGGGGTTGAAGGCCGGACTTCTCCAATGCACCGGTGATGTCGTTTACAAGATCTTGATTCTTCAGATCAATGGCCGAAAGATTAACTGACACGCCAACACGATCTTCCCAGCTATTGCAGTCGCTACATGCCTGCTCCAATACAAAGCGCGTAATTCTCGAAATAACGCCGATCTCTTCCGCCAAGGGAATG
Organism: Falsochrobactrum ovis; assembly: GCF_003259955.1. GTDB lineage: Bacteria > Pseudomonadota > Alphaproteobacteria > Rhizobiales > Rhizobiaceae > Brucella > Brucella ovis_A. Next base: position 55,957 of record NZ_QLMK01000007.1, on the reverse strand, counting down.
AATTCAGTCGGAGAAACCGATCCCAATTCTGCATGATCCCATCGAGCTAGAGCCTCGTAAGCCACTACACGCAACGATTGGGCACTCATAATCGGCTGATAGACAACCTTAATTTCACTTCTGTCGATTGCCTGGCGCAGGTCCGCCTTTAGCTTCTGCCGGCTCCGATATATCGTTTCCATCGTGCTGGCAAACAATGCCCATTGGGTGCCCTGTTCGCTCTTTGCTTGATAGAGCGCGAGATCTGCATTGACATGCATAACGCTGATATCGCACTGGTCTATACCCGCCGTAGCCACGCCAGCGCTAATATCGATATGGACCTGATCCCCATCGAGCTCATAAAGCCCGGTCGTCACCGCTATAATTTTTTCAACGACAGCGGCCACCTCTTCAACACTAAGAAGATTGAAAACGAACACCACAAATTCATCGCCACCAAAGCGTGAAGAAACATAACGTTGCGGATCAAGCGTACTCAACCGTTCGGCAAAAAGCCGTAACAGTGCGTCTCCGGCATAATGCCCAAGTGTATCGTTGACATGTTTGAAATGATTAATGTCAATAACGATGAGGGCGGCGATTGTATTTGACGGTTGATGAGCACGAATCGAACGAACCATCACTTCAAAATAGTTGCGGTTCGGAAGCCCGGTCAGTCCGTCATATCGCGCTAATTGCTGAATGCGCGCCTCCGCCTCGACACGTTGGGTGACATCCTCAAACATCACCACCGCGCCCGCATCGGACGTCATATTGCCGATACATTCAATATAACGCTCATTAGCGAGCTGAAAAATATCGCGCTTTTTGCTACCATTGATGAGATCGTGCATGCGTGCACTGATATTGGCCAGATCATTATGCGGGAAAACCCCACTTTTCACACAATATCGCAGCAAAACATCAAGCTTACGCCCTCTTAGCCGTGTTCCGCGATCAGTTTTAAGCAACACTCTCAACTGATTATTGACGACCGCAATTCGATGCTCAGCGTCAAACATAAGTAGACCTTGCGGCATATGATTGAGCGCTGCGTCAAATCGTGCGGCAACGGTGGACAGCCGCCGCTCTCCCATGACCGCTGCAAAAAGAAATTCGCGCAGGCCATTCGCCATTTGAATATTGGAAAGAAAATAAGGAACGAGCAGAAGCCCAATCACCATGTGAAATGGCGTGCCCGCAAGTATAAGGCCGGCTAACACCGGAACCAACGTACAGGCTGACATCAAAAAAACGGCTTTAGCAGAAGCGTAATTTCGACCAACGATTGAAACAACTGATGCCAAAAGAACAGTAAGGCTAACCAGCTCGGCGAAAGAATCCCGCAAGATATAACTTGAATAAAAGCACATCATGCCAAGGGTCGCGCAAACACCTGATGCCCCGACCAGATAACGCGCTTCCCAACGATCCAATTCTGCTTGACTAAGATCGCTATATTTTATTCGGTCAAAACAGCACATGTCGTAAAATCGCCCTAACATTAGAACGATGAAAACACATGCAAATCCTAGAAAATGTGCGTTTTGAGTTTTGGCATAGAGAACAACGCATGCCACAACATGCGCAAGCACACCAAACCATAACGTTGTACGGTTGCCATAAAGCGCACGTAAGAATGATAGCCGTACGTCCGCTGGCATCTCAGGTTTCATGCGTCGCCACATATTGATATTTTACCCCCTCCCAAGGGGAACATGCCACTAATGTTTTAAAAATACCTTTCATAGCTAAAAACCACAAGCCATTATATTCACTATATAAATACAAATTGGCGGGCTCCCAAACCTATATTGACCCGTGAGCTGAACTATCAAGAAATCACAAGCTAATTAAATGTCATTTAGGGTCGGATTCGAAATATCCACGTTAGCCCCAACAAACGGACGACTTAAATCGATTTGCTTGGTCCAATGAACATTTGACCATGCATGATATGGAATAAAAAAAAATGGGTTAAATCTTGTGGCCGCCGTCAATAGTTATGACGCTACCGGTCATATAACGGCTTGCGTCCGATGCGAGCAGCAATATCGCTCCATCCAAATCACGCATTTCGCCAAAACGCCGCATGGGATTGCATCCTTTGATATATCCACCGGCCGGACCATCAAGTTGGTCTCGGTTTAAGCGTGTTGGAAACCAGCCAGGTGATATCGCATTTACCCGAATATTATGGGGCGCCCATTCCATAGCTAGGCATCGCGTCATCTGCGACACACATGCCTTCGACATGGCGTAGGCCGCTGTTCCCTTCTGTGGTCGCTCAGCCAAAATACTCGTCAAATTTATGATTGCCCCGCCTTGCTTGCGTTCAATCATCCGCCGTGCGGCTTCCTGTGCCACGAAGAAAGAACCCGCAACATTCACATCGAAAATATGGGTGAATATATCCCGCGACGTATCCAGCGCCCTCGCCATACTCGCAACACCGGCATTATTAAACAATGTCGTAATAGGCCCCAAGCGCCGTTCTGCTTCATCAAACGCTTTAGCAACTTCATCGTCTTGGGTGATATCAGCGATAATTTCCAGAACTTCGCCCCCTGATGGGCAAGTGCTTTCGCTTTCATTGCTTCTGGAAATCGAGACAACACGGGCACCGTGACCGGCGAGCAGTTGCACCATATGCTGGCCCAGCCCCGAAGAACCTCCTGTCACCGCGATAGTTTTATCGCGAACAGAAAATAGCTGATCGTCAGGCATATATCTCTCCCAGTCAGATTTTATACTCTCCTAGTTTATGATTGCCCGAAATTGAACCGTAAATAGTGGGAAAAAACATTCGATCCGCATCAATACACAGTTCATATCGAAGAATATCTGGAGATTCCGGAAATCCGTTCCGATTTCACGCACCTTAGGGTAAAACAACCATTAAACATCGGATGCTTTATATTATGAAAAAACAATCATTCCCGCTCATCGCTGTGTCCACCGACGTGAAGCCCTTAGAAAACTACAATTGGCATGCAGCACCCGACCAATATCTGTTAGCTTCGATCGAATTTGCCGAGGTAGTACCGCTTTTGGTCCCCTCGCTTAATAAAATCGATCTCGACACCGTGTTAAACAGCGTCGACGGTCTCTTAGTCACCGGCTCAAAATCAAATGTGAACCCGGAACTTTATGGCGTTACTCCCAATGCGGCTTATGAACCTTATGATCACGACCGCGACGCGACATCCATTCCGCTGATCCGAAAAGCGATTGAAAAAGGCATTCCCCTATTGGCAATCTGTCGCGGCCTTCAGGAGCTCAATGTTGCTCTGGGTGGAACGCTCGCAACTGAAATCCAGAATCTGGATGGGCGCCTCGACCATCGCGCTCCACAATCTGATAGCCAGGACGAACGTTTCGCCCTCGCGCATAATGTCAAGATCGCAGCTGGATCATGTTTGGCCGACATTTTAGGAAAAGACGAGATAAAGGTAAATTCTGTCCACCGTCAGGCTATCGATAATCCCGCGCCCGATTTGTCGATAGAAGCTGTTGCGGAGGATGGGACCATCGAGGCCGTTTCAGTCAAAAACGCTAAGGGCTTTGTCGTCGGCGTGCAGTGGCATCCGGAATATTGGATCCGAACAGATGCTCCCTCACAGAAAATTTTCAGAGCCTTTGGAGATGCAGTGCGCCAGCATCGTGCCGAACGCACTGCCTGAAAATTACTTCGCTTTTACATGCTCGGTTTCGGGGACTGGCGTCAAAGCCACCCCTTTATCGAACCACGAAATTAGATTGTCGATCACCAGATCGGCCATACCCTGACGCGTTTTCTGCGAGGCCGAGCCGACATGCGGCAGCAACACCGTGTTTGGTGCATCGAGCAAAGCCTGCGGCACGTGCGGTTCATTGGCAAATACGTCGAGACCAGCGGCCGCAATAGTCCCATTATTCAGCGCATCCACCAACGCATCTTCGTCCACCACACTGCCGCGACCAATATTGATCAACACGCCATCCGAACCAAGCGCCTGCAAGACTTCTGCATTGACTGCTTTGGTGGTTTCCGCACCGCCCGGAGCAACCAGAATAAGCGTGTCTACCGCTTTGGCCAGTTCCAGCAGGCTTGGATAATAATCATAATTCACATCTTCAGCCTTGCGGCGATTATGATAAGAAATGGGAAGTCCGAATGCTTCGATCCGGTGCGCAATCGTCTTGCCAATGCGTCCCAATCCAAAAATCCCAACCTTACGTCCACGCAGCGAAAGCCTCGAAAGCGGATAATTACCTTCCTTTTCCCAGCGCCCTTCGCGCAAATAGGCTTGCGCTTTCGACAATTCCCGCACCGTATCAATCAGCAGACCCATAGCGGTATCGGCTACTTCTTCTGTCAAAACGTCCGGCGTATTGGTGACCATAATGTTGCGTGTGCCAGCATGTTTTGCATCTACCGCATCATAGCCGACACCAAAATTTCCAATGATTTCAAGGTTAGGCAACGCATCAATCAGCACCGCATCCACTTTCGACATGCTGGCAATACCGCGAATATCCTGAGCCCACCCTGCCTCGACCAGCGCTACATCGCCGCGAGCAATACGCTTTATTGGAAACTCTCCCGAAAGCCTACTCACGGCATAATCGTTAAAATTGCCGAGCACGAGTATCGTCGCTGCGCGTTTATTCATGGTACTTTTCCCTCAATAGGCCATTAGTCTAAGGACAGGGCGAAACCTATCCCACTTGTTATAATTATTCAGAATTTCGGTTTGGAAGTGGATTGCCGAATGTGAAGCTCTGGCTTGATCAATTCCTGCGTGGTTGACACTTCAACACCATTGAGCTGATCCAGCAAAGCCCTTGCAGCCCGCCGCCCCACTTCACGCTGGCCATTCCACACCGTTGTCAAAGCTGGTGTCGCAATCGCGGCTTCCTCAAGGTCGTCATAGCCCGTTACAGAAATATCCTCACCGGGAATAAGCCCTGCGCGGGCTATACCGTTCATAAGCCCAATCGCGGTTAGATCATTCCAACAAACAGCAGCTGTAGGCTTGTCTTTTAATGCTAGAAACTGCGGCGCAACTTCAAAGCCACCCTGCTTGGTGCGCGGCCCCGGCAGCCGCCATTCCGGCTTAACTTCAAGCCCGGCTTTTGCCATTGCTTGCACATAGCCCTCATAGCGATCGCGCCCGGTTGAAGTCTGATCAGTACCACCGACCATCGCAATCCGGGTATGCCCCAAAGAAATAAGATGATTGGTTGCAAGTCCGATCCCATAGGCATCATCGCCCCGGAAAACGGGCGCTTGCACGCCCTCGACACGGCGCGCGATCAACACCATCGGCAGACCATTATCCTGCGCTAATTTGATGTCTTCAAGCGGAGTTCCGATAGCTGGCGAGATGATCACCCCATCGGCGCCAAGCTGCAAAAGCGTATCCATAAAGGTCCGCTGCTTTTCCAGCTGGTCATAATGGTTAGACAGGATGAAAGTTTGGCGTGAACGATCCAGCTCTGTTTCAATAGAGCGAAGTATCTCCGCAAAAAATGGGTTCATAATATCGTGTACGACGACCCCGACAATACCTGAGCGTGACGTGCGCAAGCTCGCCGCGCGACGATTATAAATATAACCGATAGCTCTGGCATGTTCTTTGATCTTCTCGCGGGTCTGATCCGCTACAAGAGGGCTATCGCGGAGTGCCAATGAAACGGTGGCTGTTGAAACACCAAGCGCATCCGCTATGGTTGAAAGCTTGATTTTCTGAGCCAATTCGCCTCCCCTAAGAGATCTTGCCTTCACTGCGCAAGTGTTGCCGGGCAAACAAGGAACCGTCCGATAACCTTGCAACGGTTATGCCACCCCGATTGTTGAAATGGAAGGATTTTCATCAAGCTTAACGTTGAAACCACTGAGGATGTTGGTCTTCCACAGTTTCCTGAGCCGAGACATCATCATCTAGCCGCGCTAACACGCTTAGTAGCAACCCGCCCTCCGACGCAAGCGGCAATATGATTGCACCTTGCGCGCTTTAAGCGTCGATTCCAGCAATCGTGTCGTTAATAAGGTCAGGCTAGTCGTGGAACAGACTGCAATCGATACGGAACAATTGTCTTATGAACTTACTCATAGCCACTTGCTATCCTCATTATACGGTATAGACGGATTGAAAGAAGATCGTTGCCCAGCTTGCTAAGCGATTAAGACCATAAGTTGTTGGAGAAATTCATGACCGATCTGCACGACCAGAACCGCGACATGATAGTAGTTCTGCCACTAGGGGCTCACGAGCAACACGGTCCGCATTTACCTTTCGAAACCGACACTATCATCGCCGAAGGCATTGCCCAGCGCATAAGCGAGGCCCTCCCTTCCGACCTCAATGTGAATTTTCTACCCGCCCAGCCAATCGGCTATTCGATCGAACATATGGATGTGGATGGTACGCGCAGCCTGGCCTTTTCGGAGGCAATTAATCAATGGATCGGCATTGGAGAAAACCTTCATGCAGGCGGGATTCGAAAGCTGGTCATGCTCAATGCGCATGGTGGAAATTCACCCTTAATGACCATAGTAGCTACAGAATTGCGCGCTCGGCTAAATATGCTCGCAGTTGCCACCAGTTGGACCCGGTTCGGCCTTCCCGAAGGTCTCATTTCTGATGAGGCAAAGAAACTCGACATTCATGGCGGCTTTATCGAAACCTCTGTGATGCTCGCTTTACGCCCCGATCTGGTTGATATGTCGAAAGCGCGCAATTTCACCAATGCGCAATCTGCTCTCGCCGAAGAGTTTAAGCATTTGCGCGCCTACGGTCCGCATGCGTTCGGGTGGAAAATGCTTGATCTCAACCACATGGGCGTCGCCGGTGATGCAAGTCTCGCCACCGCGGAAGCTGGTGAAAAAATATTGGCTCACGCAACAGCAGGCTTTATCGAATTGCTCTATGATGTGGACCGGTTCGACCTGACGCGTTTTAATTTATCATCATTGCCAGGATCGTGATCATCTGCTCTGTAATAATATAGCATTGCATATGGCAATCGACTTGCGCTTCCCTTATATGGATTACCGATCAGAGCCTCGGTCCTGCGCTTTGTGCCAATATTCCGAGGCGACAAATTCAAGAGGCGTTGCACCATGAGCCAAGCTGAGGCCCAAACTGAAGCTACGGCGACCACAGAAGCTGGCCGCATTCCCGTTACCGTTTTGACCGGCTATCTCGGGTCAGGAAAAACCACCCTGCTCAATCGTATGCTGACGGAAAATCACGGCAAGCGATACGCTGTAATCGTCAATGAATTTGGCGAAATCGGTATAGATAATGATCTCATTGTCGAATCCGACGAAGAAATCTATGAAATGAACAATGGCTGCATTTGCTGCACCGTGCGCGGTGATCTCATCCGCGTGGTCGAAGGGCTGATGCGCCGCCCCGGTCGTTTTGACGCCATCGTGGTCGAAACAACCGGGCTTGCCGATCCGGTTCCCGTCGCACAGACTTTTTTCATGGATGATGATGTCCGCGCAAAAACTGCTCTTGATGCAGTTGTTGCCCTTGTCGACGCAAAACATCTGCCACTGCGCCTGAAAGACAGCCGCGAGGCAGAAGATCAGATCGCATTTGCCGACGTGGTGCTGATTAACAAAACAGATCTGGTCAATGCTGAGGAGCTCGCGGCCGTTGAAGCCACAGTGCGCGCTATCAATCCGCATGCGATCATCCATCGCACGCAGCGCGCGTCCATTTCGCTCGACAAAGTTCTTGATCGCGGTGCTTTTGATCTGAAACGCGCTCTGGAGAACGATCCGCATTTTCTTGATCACGACGATCCCGATCATGTGTGCGGCCCCGATTGCGATCATGACCACCATCACCACCACGGCCATGACGACCATCATCACCATGATCATGAGCACGTGTGCGGACCGGATTGTGATCACGAGCATCACCACCACGCCTCCGCCATCCATGATATTACGGTTACGTCGGTTTCATTGCGCGCAAACGAAATTGATCCGGAGAAATTCTTTCCTTGGATTCAGAATCTCACCCAGACGCAGGGGCCAAATATTTTGCGCCTCAAAGGCATCATCGCGTTCAAAGACGATCCCGAGCGTTACGTTGTTCAAGGCGTGCATATGATCATCGAAGGAGATCATCAGCGTCCATGGAAGCCTGAAGAAAAGCGCGAAAGCCGCCTGGTCTTTATTGGCCGTGAGCTGGATGCTACCGCTCTTCGTGCCGAATTTGAAAACTGCCAAGCATAATAATTGGACCGACATGCCCACGATCGCCCCGCTGGACCTTGACGGTCATTGTATTCTTGCTCGCTTTATCGGCGGCATTCCGTTCTTCGCTCAGGCCGATGGATCAATCCACCGGCTCGATAATGGACATAAGTCTGAAACCGTTCACGACGGGCTTCTAAGCGCGGCACTGACTGCTGACGGCAAAGCTCTCATAACCGGTGGCGAAGATGGCCGCATTTGCCAGACCGACAAGCAAGGCACGGCCACCGAACTTGCCACGATTGGCCGCAAATGGATAACAACGGTCGCAGCTGGTCCTGCCGGTACGATCGCATTCGGATCGGGCCGTTCGGCCTGGGTGCGTACCTCCAATGGAGATATGCAAGAGTTTCAGCAACAACGCAGCGTCGAAGGTCTTGCATTCGCGCCAAAAGGCCAGCGCCTTGCTATAGCGCGCTACAATGGAGCGACGCTTATCTGGACGGGTACCCAAGCAAAGCCGACTGAATTGGAATGGAAGGGCGCTCATATCGACGTGATATTCTCGCCCGATGGTCGCTTTCTCATCACTTCGATGCAGGAAAATGCGCTTCACGGCTGGCGTTTGGAAGACACACGCCACATGCGAATGACGGGCTATCCGGCGAAAGTCAAAGATTGGTCCTGGAGTTTTAAAGGCAAGTGGCTTGCCACTTCCGGCGCTCCCGCTGCAATTGTCTGGCCATTTTCAAGCAAGGATGGCCCAATGGGCAAAGCACCGCTTGAACTGGGCTTGCGCGGTGACAGTATGGTGACTGCCGTGGCCTGCCACCCGCTCGAAGAGCTTGTAGCCATTGGCTATAATGATGGCATGATCCTTCTGGTCCGTTTTGCTGATCAGAAAGAAGTCCTCTTACGCCGCCCCGGCAAGGGCGCAATTTCTACCATGGGTTGGGACGATCACGGCAACCGGCTCGCATTCGGTTCAGAAACGGGCGATTGCGGCATAGTCGATCTTACTAGTTAACGCCTCAAGGTACCGGCCGCACCGGTGCCTTGCAAACCTCAATCTGCATTCATCGAAACAGCCCCTGGACCGTCAGCGCCCAGCGATGCCACCCAGTGGCGGATTGCTGAAACATCCTTGTCCCCCAGCATATGATCGGCATCAATCGTCTGCGCAACCACTTTTGCACCACTCGTGCGAAGCAAGCTCGACAGCGCTGGCGCAAACGGCGAATAAAGCTTGTCTGCTGCGCCAGTAAGCGTCAGGACACGTGTTTTCCCCAGATCGGCCGTCGGCGTATTGTCCAAAACCGGCATTGAGCGCATCAAAACAGCGCGTTTGACCATGTCGGGATGCAAAAGCATGGTGGCAGCAAGAAGATTAGCACCATTAGAATAGCCCACAAATGTCGCATGCGACAGATCGAGTTCTTTCTGCTCGGCCAGACGGGTTATGAAGGTCACGAAAGCATTCGCTTCCAGCCTTACATCTTTCTGATCAAATTTGACTGGCGTGATACGCTTATACCAACGGGTTCCACCGTCTTGCATCACCCGGCCACGAATACCGAGCAAATTGGCGCGCGGCCAAACTTTTGATGCCAGCGGCACGAGACTTGATTCATCGCCGCCCGAACCGTGCATTAAAACAATAAGCTCGTTAGACGCGTTCTGTGGCGTATAGAAACGATAAACAAACCGTCGGCTTCGCGAGAAGTTTTCAGCGGCCGTGGGTTCATCAGCGGTGTTTTTATCTTGCATCGTAACCCCCTCACCCGGTCGGGGAGCACCTGTTTCGTTTTTGATGGAACCGGTAATGCCGTTTCTAACCGATCCCTGCGGCGCTTTCTCAAGGTTAAAGGTCGCCATGCGCTGCGTGTCTGCCTGAGCAAAACCCATGGTAGTTGCAAACACCAACATAGTGGCGGCTATAAACGACTTCTTTACCATAACTTCAATCTGCCAGTGAGATATTAATGAAGGCTTGAGAGCAGCGATTTTTGGAGATCAATTCTGCAGAGCGCATGCGATGCAATTGGTGTTTAATCTGACGGATTGAGCTAAAATGTGACGAAATCACGAAAAATTACCTCAGGTAACATTATTGTTATAACCTGCATCGCCACTTATAGTGATCTTATATTGGCGAGCAATTTGACCATCCTTTTGTCGCCTTCTGCTGTCAGGCTCGCAAAATACGGTTCTTATCGGGGTTATGATCATGCAGCATTTTAAGCCCAGCCGCCTTTCAAGCGCATATCTGTCCTATAGCGAGATAACGCCTAAATCTGTTTATGTTCGACGGCGCGAATTCCTAGTGGGAATGGGAGCTTTAACAGCGAGCGCTATGGCAACAAAAGCCTATAGCGAGGAGCTACAAGCGGCACCATCTGCCTATAAGACGGACGAACCGCTTACGCCCAAACAGGCAATCACCACCTTTAATAATTTTTATGAGTTTGGCACGGGCAAAGAGGACCCTTCGGCCAACTCTGGGAATTTCAAGCCACTTCCTTGGCGTCTGACAATTGACGGGTTGGTCAAAGAGCCTAAGGAATTTGATTTTTCGGAACTGATTGACAAAATGCCCCTCGAAGAGCGCATTTATCGCATGCGCTGCGTGGAAGGATGGTCGATGGTGATTCCGTGGATCGGCTTTCCGCTTGCTAGCCTGCTGGCCGAGGTCGAACCACTCGGATCAGCAAAATATATTGCCTTTACTGGCGTGGTGCGTCCGGAAGAGATGCCCGGCCAAAGAGGACTTTTTCAAGTCTTAAACTGGCCCTACATTGAGGGCCTGCGCCTTGATGAGGCAATGCATCCGCTGACTATTCTTTCCGTCGGACTATATGGCGAAACGCTACCTAACGCTAATGGAGCACCAATCCGGCTTGTCGTCCCGTGGAAATATGGCTTCAAAGGTATCAAGTCGATCACCAAGATCAGCTTTGTTGAAAAACAGCCGCCCACTTCCTGGCAACAACAAGCACCCAATGAATATGGGTTCTACGCCAACGTTAACCCGCATGTAGACCATCCACGATGGAGCCAAGCAAGCGAACGCCGGATTGGCGAAGATAGCTTTTTCAATTCCGGACGCCGACCTACTTTGCTCTTTAATGGATATGCTGAAGAAGTTGCTTCCCTTTATGCTGGCATGGATTTGAAGCAATATTACTGATGCCAACCGTCACCGCCTCTAAGGGAAAACGGAACACACGTCGCCATGCGTGGAAAATCTGGGCACTTTACGCGCTCGGTTTCGTTCCTGCGGGCGTCGCATTTTATCAAGGTGCGACGGGAGGCCTTGGCGCAGATCCAGTTAAAAGCTTCGAACATCTTTTAGGAATCTGGGCTTTACGTTTTTTGATCTTAACCCTGCTCATCACACCTTTGCGCCAGATCGGCAACTTCAATCTCGTTCGATACCGGCGTGCACTGGGTCTTTTAGCATTTTACTATGCGCTGATGCATTTTGCAGCCTATATGCTGCTTGATCAGGCGCTAGATTTCCCTGCAATAATGCAAGACATCACCCGGCGACCATTCATCACTATTGGTATGGTAAGCCTCGCGCTGCTCATTCCCCTGGCGCTCACATCGAACAATTGGGCCATCCGCAAACTCGGCAGGCGTTGGTCACGCCTTCATAAACTCGTCTATATAGCCATCGCTGGAGGGGCGCTTCATTTTATCTTATCGACTAAAGGATGGCAGGCGGAGCCAGTAATATACGCATTTATCGTCGCTGCACTTCTTGCTTGGCGCGTTGTTCGTCAGCTTATTCGGCGATGATACCACTGCCGACATATCCTTAATGCTTGCGCGTGTTTTTTTGCTCCCAATCTAAAATTCCGACCTTACCCGGTTTAATTCTGTATATAATCAGTCATCACATTTTATTGCCCGGCAATTCATGGCAGTATCACCATGTTTTGCGCATATAAGCAGCTCGCGGCACATACGGATTGTCTATGTCTATTTTGAAATCAAGAACTGCCCGCATTGCTGGGAAATTTCTGTTCATATTATTCACTGTGATCTTTGCCGTCTGGGCAAGTTTGGCCATGTGGTTTCAATTACCATTTGGAGATGCCGTGCGCGCTTCCGTGGTCGGAGCATGGCTGTTATTCATCACTTGGGTAATCCAGAGCCAGCGCCATATGAGCTGCCGAATGAGCAGAATTTTATTTCTTGCGGTCGCAGCAATACTTCTGATTTGGTGGTCGACTATCCAACCCTCCCTCAGCCGTATCTGGGCACCGGAAGTATCCCGCACTGTTCAAGGCAAAATCGATGGAGATTTTGTCACCTTATCAAATGTTCGCGATTTCGAATGGACGACAACAGACAGTTACAAAGCGCATTGGAAAGAAGAGACCTACGATTTAACAAAACTCACGACTGTTGACACTTTCCTTTCCTATTGGGCCGGCCCCTCTATCGCTCACACGCTTGTTTCCTTTGGCTTCGAAGATGGACGCCATGTTGTATTTTCAGGCGAAATCCGAAAAGAGCACCACGAAGAATTTTCTTCCATTGGCGGCTTTTTTCGTGAATTCGAACTTGCAATGATCGCAGCAGAAGAACGCGATATAATTTTTCTGCGCACTAATGTGCGCGAAGAAGACGTCTTCCGCTATCGTATCGATATTTCGCCGGAAGCTGCGCGCGAATTATTCATCTCTTATGTTGAGCTTGGCAACGAACTGGCGGCCAATCCAAAATTTTACAATACGCTTTCCGCCAATTGCACCACCATAATCTATAAAATGGCTCGAGTGCTCGATCCCACCTTTCCCTTTGATTATAGGGTCGTGCTCTCAGGCTATTTGCCGGGTTATCTCTACGATCATGACTGGCTTGACCAGAGCGAACCGCTTGAGCAATTGCGCAAAGAAGCTTCAATCAATCAAAAGGCCCAAGCCGGAGGTCGCGAAAACTATTCTGAACGGATAAGGAATTAAAATATAAAAACCCCGGAAATCCGGGGTTCTCGTAAATTTGGCCGGCTATTAGTCGATAGCAGCAGTGATGATTATTTCCACTTTATATTCTGGCGTTGCAAGCTTGGCTTCGCCTGTAGCGCGTGCCGGCGTATGAGCCGGGTCAACCCATGCATCCCAAACAGCGTTCATTTCAGCAAAATCATTCATGTCTGAAAGCCAGATAATCGCTTGAAGAATTTTGGTTTTGTCTGATCCCACTTCAGCAAGCAGACGGTCCACTTCCGCCAAAATGTCCTTGGTCTGATCCGTGACGCTGGCGCCTGCAGTTCCAACCTGACCGGCAAGATAAACAGTATTGCCGTGAATAACTGCCTGGCTCATACGCGGGCCAACTCCGATACGACGAATGCTCATAAGTTCTCCTCATAAAATCTGCAAACTTGCGTCCGCACATAAAACTATGCGCATTCTTATGTAAGAACCACCCTGCTTTGGCAATGGCAGGACTGTGTAACCAGCTTTTTTGGAAGCTTTGCTAGCATTGACTCTTTTTATAGCTGCGCTTATAAGCCGCCCACGTTCGTAATTGTAGCGTTGGATGGTATCCATCCGTATATTGCATACGAACCAGCTCCTGTTCAAAGACAGAACCAAGAAGGGCCGCACACCGCGGTATTAAATAAATGAAGCGCACTTATCAGCCATCCAAAATCGTCCGCAAGCGTCGTCACGGTTTCCGTGCTCGTATGGCAACGGTCGGCGGCCGCAAGGTTCTCGCCAGTCGCCGTGCTCGTGGTCGCAAGCGGCTTTCCGCTTGATTTCCCGCGCATGATGCGCGGTAAACCACAAGTGATTGAGCAAAAACAAATACTCCGCCTTCGCAAGAGAGCGGAGTTTTTAGCTGTAAGAAACGGTGAAAAAAGGCGTGGCCCGCTTTTTTTGCTGGAAGTCTGCCCACGAAGTGAAGAGACATCACGAGCTGCCAAAATTGGCGATAATCCTCGCGTGGGCTTCACCGTTACCAAAAAAAATGGCAATGCAGTGATACGCAATCGTATCCGCCGCAGATTAAAAGAAGCGGTACGTTGTCATGCAGGGCGTGACATGGCGCCTTCGACCGACTATGTGATCGTAGCGCGCGAGCAAGTGCTAACTGCACCTTTCTCGCAACTCACCGAAGAGCTTTCTCAGCGCTTGCAGGGGAAAGGCATTCGGCGAAACGAAAAGAAACGCCGAACGGAAAGACCGGAATCAGGACCCGTCAATGGAAAATAATCGTAATTTCTTCATCACCATTGCCCTGTCCATCCTCATATTGACGCTATGGCAAGTGTTCTATCTGGGGCCGAAAACCGACGCCCAGCGTGAGCAGGCCCGTATTGAGGAGCAGCAGCGCCTAAGCCAAAATCAGCAGCAATCCCCGCAGGCTAGCACCCAGAGTGACATGCCGCAGCTGCCAGCGACTTCCGGCTCGATCCCGGGCCAGACCGATGGCCTTTCGGCAAATGGTAGCCTTTCGCGCGAAGCGGTTCTGGCACAGGCTCCACGTGTCGAAATCGACACCCCGTCGCTCCGCGGCTCGATCAATCTTAACGGTGCACGTTTCGACGATCTTTATTTAAAGAAATATCACGAGACCATCGATAAGAATTCGCCAAATATCGAATTGCTGGCGCCTTCATCGCTCCGGCAGGGTTATTTTGTCGAACTCGGCTTCACCGGCAATGAAACCACCGGCGCAACCCCGGGTCCAAACACTGTGTGGACTGTCGAAGGCAATAACAAGCTCACGCCTTCAACTCCGGTGACACTGACATTTACCAACGACAAGAATATCACGTTCAAGCGTACGATTTCTGTCGATGATGCCTATATGTTTACGGTCGAGGATACGATCGAAAACAACGCCGAAACCCCGGTATCTATGGCATCTTACGGGCGCGTTACCCGCTTCAACCAACCCGAACATGCAAGCGCAACCTATGTGCTTCATGAGGGGCTGATCGGTGTGATGGGTCAGGATGGCTTACAGGAAATCAGCTATTCGAAAGTAGAAGACGACAAGGACCTGTCCTTCAATAATGTTGAAGGAGGCTGGCTTGGTATCACCGATAAATATTGGGCTGCCACGCTTATCCCCCCGCAGAGCGAAAAATATACTGGTCGTTTCTCACATTTCACCAATGAGCGCCCACGCTATCAGTCTGATTTCCTTGCGGCCCCCATTACCATCGGCGCTGGCGAAACTCAGTCTGTGAAGAACCATCTATTCGCTGGCGCAAAAGTCGTCACCGACATCCAGAACTATCAAGACAAGCTCGGCATTAAAAATTTCGAACTTCTGATCGACTGGGGCTGGTTCTATTTCATCACCAAGCCGATGTTCTATCTCATCGACTGGATTTACAAATTCTCCGGCAATTTCGGTGTCGCGATTCTCGTCGTCACTGTTCTGCTTAAGGTGCTTTTCTTCCCGCTTGCCAACAAATCATACAAGTCGATGGCTCGTATGAAGCTCGTACAGCCCAAAATGCTGGAAATCCGCGAAAAATATGCGGATGACAAGATGAAACAGCAGCAGGCGATGATGGAGCTTTACAAAGAAGAAAAGATCAACCCACTTGCAGGTTGCTGGCCGGTATTGGTCCAGATTCCGGTCTTCTTTGCGCTCTATAAGGTTTTGTATGTCACGATTGAAATGCGACATGCGCCATTCTTTGGCTGGATTCACGACCTTGCAGCGCCAGATCCGACGTCGATCTTCAACCTGTTTGGTCTCTTGCCCTATGCAGTACCGGCATTCCTGATGATTGGCGTTTGGCCGATTATTATGGGCATCACCATGTTCCTGCAAATGCGCATGAACCCAACGCCCCCAGATCCGACCCAGGCTATGATTTTCACCTGGATGCCGATCATCTTCACCTTCATGCTGGCATCTTTCCCGGCCGGTCTGGTGATCTATTGGGCATGGAACAACACGCTTTCCATCATGCAGCAAGCACTGATAATGAAGCGTCAGGGTGTGAAGATCGAACTTTGGGATAATCTGAAAGATTTATTCAGGCGAAAGCCCAAAGAACCCAAGGAAATAGAAAAATAAAAATTAACCCCGCCTGAGGCAACTCCGGCGGGGTTTTTTAAAGCCGGGCAACGCTCTATGGTTGACATTCCGGCTCCGAAGATTGATGCCTCATACAAATTTAAGACCGTAAGGCAGGGACAATACATTGAGCGAACAGGACAAACAAAAGGCAGCGCAAGCAGCGCTTATGGAAGAGGGTCGATTGCTCTTTACAAAGTCGTGGGTTTTTATCCGCGGCGTTCCTTCCATGAAATTTCTGCCACCTGAAGGCCCGTCAGAAATTGCCTTTGCAGGACGATCCAATGTCGGCAAATCGTCGCTCATCAATGCACTTGTAAATAAAAAGGGCCTAGCCCGCACTTCCAACACGCCGGGCCGGACCCAAGAACTCAATTATTTCGTGCCGGATGGCTATTCGGGTGAGAACGGCGACCTTCCACCATTGGCGCTCGTGGATATGCCCGGCTATGGCTTTGCAGAAGCTCCCAAATCACAGGTCGACGCATGGACGCGTCTGGTTTTTGACTATCTGCGCGGACGCACCACACTCAAACGCGTCTATGTGCTTATTGATTCCCGTCACGGCATCAAAAAAAATGACGCAGAAGTTTTGGACCTGCTCGACAAAGCGGCGGTTTCCTATCAAATCGTTCTAACAAAAATTGACAAAATCAAAGCTGCAGGCGTTCCTAAATTGATGGACGATACAATGAAACTAATAGCCAAACGCCCGGCCGCCTTCCCGCAATTGATTTCCACCTCCTCAGAAAAGGGGCGTGGCATTGATGAATTGCGCGCAGCGATTGCACTAGTTGCCAAAGAATAGGTCCGCCACCATAAATTAAAGTCCGTACACTGAATATCATTGTACATCTCACTCTTGATTGCCTAGAAATCACTGTCCGATTGGCCTCTCGCCTGCCATGGAGCCTGCGATGAAATCCCTTGAAAATCCTGAAATGCAAGCGCAACTTCTCTCCGCTGCCCTGCCCTATATGCAGCGTTATGAGAACAAGAATGTTGTGGTCAAATATGGCGGCCACGCTATGGGTAATCCTGAACTGGGCAAAGCCTTTGCCCGCGACATTGCTCTGCTTAAACAATCAGGAATCAATCCCATCGTCGTGCATGGTGGCGGTCCGCAGATTCAGGCAATGCTAACGAAACTGGGCATTGAATCACGTTTTGAAGGCGGTTTGCGCGTTACTGACGAAAAGACCGTCGAAGTTGTTGAGATGGTGCTTGCCGGGTCCATCAACAAAGAAATTGTTGCCCTGATCAACGCAGAAGGCGAATGGGCAATCGGACTTTGCGGTAAAGATGGCAATATGGTTTTTGCCCGCAAGGCTCATAAAACGGTGGTTGATCCAGACTCCAATATCGAGAAAGTGCTTGATTTGGGTTTTGTCGGCGAGCCCGCTGAGGTCGACCGTACCTTGCTTGACCTGCTAGCGCGTTCGGAAATGATCCCGGTAATCGCGCCCGTCGCTCCGGGACGCGATGGTCACACCTATAATATCAACGCCGATACTTTTGCAGGCGCGATTGCCGGCGCTTTGGCCGCAACCCGCCTTCTCTTCCTCACCGATGTGCCGGGCGTATTGGATAAGGATAAAAACCTTATCAAAGAACTCTCAGTCGCGGATGCGCGTGCTCTGATCGCCGATGGCACGATCTCAGGCGGCATGATTCCCAAAGTGGAAACCTGCATCGATGCCATTAATCGCGGTGTGGAAGGTGTGGTCATTCTCAGTGGAAAGACGCCCCATTCAGTATTGCTCGAACTATTTACCGAGCATGGCGCGGGAACACTTATTGTTCCTTAATCCGTTTTATAGTGCAGAGATAGCCGCCTTTTGGGCGGCTTTTTCTTGCCTCGCCTTCCTCAAATCTTCATGGCATAAGAACTCATGACTGAAAAACCTGATCCCTACGCTTTCGAACACGTTACCAACTGGATTTTCGATCTCGATAACACCCTATATCCGCACGATACTGACCTGTTTTCTCAGATCGACATTCGGATGACCAACTATGTCGAAACCCTGCTCAAGCTGCCTCGTGATGAAGCTAGAAAACTGCAAAAGCAGTTTTATCTGGAATATGGAACAACTCTGAAAGGGCTAATGGAGTGCCATCAGATTGATCCGGATGATTTTCTGCAGAAAGTCCATGATATTGATTATACTTGGCTAAAGCCGGATCCGGCTTTGGGAGAGGCCATTCGCGCTCTACCAGGGCGACGTTATATCTTTACCAATGGCGATCGGGGCCATGCTGAAAAAGCTGCGCGCCAACTGGGTATTTTGGACGATTTCGATGATATTTTCGACATTGTGGCAGCGGGGCTGACCCCAAAACCGGAACCCGTCACCTATGACCGCTTCCTCGGCGCGTTTAACATAGATCCGACAAAAGCGGTGATGTTTGAAGACCTGGCGCGCAACCTCGTCGTGCCCAAAAATCTCGGCATGAAAACGGTTTTAGTTGTGCCAAATAATTTTGAGCCTACTTTTTCAGAAATTTGGGAAAGTGACCCTGAATTTACGGATCAGGTGGATTTTGTCACAGACAATCTGACCCAGTTTTTGGAAAGTTTGATTGCGCCCGGGGCCCCGCTCAAAACCGTTTGAAAGCAGAACGCGTGAACAATCAGCCAGTCTCAGGACCGGCTGATTATCATCCAATGCGATCAATTAGAGCTTATAGAAGCTCTTAATTTCTTCCCATGCTTCTTCCGCCGTGTCGACGAAGGTCAACAAATCGACATCCGAGGGTGAAATCGTGCCCTGTTCGGCCAGATATTCGATATTGATTGCCTTGCTCCAGAATTCTTTGCCAAACAAGATCAATGGCATCCGTTCCATTCGGTCGGTCTGGATAAGCGTCATAGCTTCAAACAACTCATCCATTGTTCCAAAGCCGCCTGGGAAAATACAAATTGCCTTGGCGCGCATCAGAAAATGCATTTTGCGAAGCGCAAAATAATGGAAGTTGAAGCAGAGTTCAGGCGTTACATATTCATTGGGCGCCTGTTCATGCGGCAGAACAATGTTAAGACCAATCGTCGGCGCACCGACATCTACTGCACCTCGATTGCCAGCCTCCATTACGCCCGGCCCACCGCCAGTGACTACGACGAACTCCCGGTAATAGGTCGTTGCCGAATATTCTGAACAGATCCGCGCAAAACGACGCGCTTCTTCATAATAACGCGCATTGGCTTCAAGGTTCTTTTTCTGCAATTCATTTTTTGCAGCCCACGCCTCGCCACCGGGTTCTGGAATTCGCGCGCCACCAAACATGACCACTGTCGAACGAATACCACGATCAGCAAGGATGAGTTCTGGCTTCAACAGTTCGAGTTGCAAACGAACTGCTCTCAGATCCTCCCGCGTCATGAAATCATCATCGATAAAAGCCAAACGATAGGCAGCAGCCTCTGTCTGAGGCGTTTGAGGCACCGTTTTGGCTTGTTTGATAGCTTCATCGGAACGCGGGAAAGGCGTCCAGCCGGACTTATCTAGTGGATTCATGCTTTGTTTGGCTCCTTTAATCCTTTTTCATATCCGCATTAGCACGACTATGCGTCTCATATCTTAATTTGATGCAATTTTGCCCAACCATTGCGCTTCGTATCAACATTGACGTCGACAACGGCTTCGCCTAATCACTCCACAGAATACCGCGCTCAATAATTCAGCGGCCATTACCTGCCATCCACGGAGTTTGTTTTATGTCCAAACTAGATTTGACTTCCCTTGAAAAGATCATCGACAAGGCCTTTGACGAGCGCGATGGCATAAACACCGCAACCCATGGAGAAGTTCGCGACGCAGTGGAGCAGTCTTTGCTTCTGCTTGATCGCGGCGAAGCTCGTGTTGCAGAAAAGCAAGCAGACGGCAACTGGCACGTCAACCAATGGCTCAAAAAAGCAGTCCTTCTTTCGTTCCGCCTCAACCCGATGGAAATCATCAAGGGCGGCCCAGGTGAGTCATCCTGGTGGGATAAGGTGCCGTCAAAATTTGATGGTTGGACCGCCAATGAATTTGAACAGGCCGGCTTCCGCGCCGTCCCCAATTGCGTAGTACGACACTCAGCCTATATCGCACCGAACGCTATTCTCATGCCCTCTTTTGTCAATCTTGGTGCCTATGTCGGCGAAGGAACCATGGTAGATACTTGGGCAACAGTAGGATCCTGCGCACAGATCGGCAAGAATGTGCACCTTTCCGGCGGCGTGGGCATTGGTGGCGTTCTTGAGCCAATGCAGGCTGGACCAACCATTATTGAAGACAATTGCTTTATCGGCGCTCGTTCCGAAGTGGTGGAAGGCTGTATCATACGCGAAGGCGCGGTACTCGGAATGGGAGTCTATATCGGCAAATCAACCAAAATTGTTGATCGCGCAACGGGTGAAATCTACTACGGTGAAGTTCCACCCTATTCAGTCGTGGTCGCTGGCACCATGCCCGGCAAGCCTCTTCCCAATGGTGAAGCTGGTCCAAGCCTTTACTGCGCTGTAATCGTCAAACGCGTCGATGAACAAACCCGTTCAAAAACGTCCATCAACGAATTGCTCCGCGATTAAAATTTAGGTTTTTGCAGAATAAAAAAAGGCGAAGCCCACAAGCTTCGCCTTTATTTTTATAGGCTTTACCAGAATTAGTTCCGATAGCTAGAAGGCGATGCATCACCAAAACGATTGGCGGAACCGTCAATCTGGTGCGCCTGATTGATGGAAGCAGGAGCGGTATAATCAACTCCCTGCGAAACAACCGGCGTGCGATCATTTGCATAAAGATTATGAGGCTCGCCAACATGTGGGTTTTCCGCGAATGCAGCGCCAGCACTCAGAGCTAAAGCGGCAGCAGCAAGAACAAACTTATTCATTATCTATCTCCTTGGATAAAGTTCTAATCCAGAGCCTTCAATCAATTTTTGATATTTGGGCGTTGTGATGAACCGTAGATAAGAGACAGCGAATGTTATTTCCAGTTCACAAAAATGTTATATTGTTCACACAAAATTGTGTGAACTTTTTTTGACCTCACGCATTTGTGATTAAAAATATATTCGTATCAATTAGTTAATCCATAAGACCTATAATTGCTCAAAAGAGCGCCATTAAGGTTTATTTCAAAAAACACCGCTATTGTTCTATATTAGTGAACAATGTGTCACCCATATTAAATCATCTTCTTAAATAGGAATTAGGACCCAGACGACCCCAAACCTAGGTTTTAGTCGCCTTCAATTTCGGGCAATCGACATGGCTCTTCCAGTGATTGCCAACCATTGGCCAGAATGCGCAGGCGACTGCATTTTGATATAGCGATAACGTGTTTTTTCCACCGGCCGCACATCATCATTCATATTATCAAGAATGAGATCACCCTGATTGGTTCGAACTGTCAAAACCACATGTGGTTCATGACCCTGAACCAGCGTGATAAGAAGTTGTGACGCAGAAAAACCGCGGGCAAGAAGAAGCTTCCGTTTCATGAGCACATAATCTTCACAATCGCCCTTACCATTTTCGGGAATGACCCAATGATCGCGCAAGCCATAATTCTTCTGGTCAGACACCGCTTTGATACGCCGATTGACCGATTTGGTTACATCATGAAGCAAAGCCAATCGCGCATTGGTCAGTTGTATTGGCCTATCGGCCTTGTGCGGTTTGCAGTCCCGCGGATTGCGTTTGCAATAATCCAAATGTCCATAAGGAATACTGG
Organism: Falsochrobactrum ovis; assembly: GCF_003259955.1. Classification (GTDB taxonomy): domain Bacteria; phylum Pseudomonadota; class Alphaproteobacteria; order Rhizobiales; family Rhizobiaceae; genus Brucella; species Brucella ovis_A. The sequence continues at coordinate 33,997 of NZ_QLMK01000007.1, read as the reverse complement.
TCTGTCCACCGGCCTCACTCCATTGAGCTGCCTCAACGGAGGATCCTGAAGCACATATGACCGCCAAGAAGGCAGCAATACAGATGAAAGGACGCATCTTGCCCATCCCATTTTTAAAAACCCCACGGACCCTTTTGGATCTCTATAAATTTCTTATAAACTAACGATGACAGGGGGGATGCGGTCAAGAGAAATCGAACCAACCACTAAATATGCGGACCAAAATAGCTTAGGCAAAGGCGGTTTTACGATTATTGTTTCTTCCTGCCTGCACAGTCTTTAGTCTGATACCTGCCTGATTCTTAGAATAAGTGACGAAAATGCGCCTTCCTACCGATCCCGTTGAAAATCTAGCTACTCTCATTCGCTGCCCGTCTGTCACGCCAGCAGAAGGCGGCGCCCTTTCAGCCCTGCAAGCCATGCTGGAACTGATGGGATTTTCTGTCGAGCGTCCCGTTTTTCAGGAAGAAGGCACTCCCGACATTGAGAACCTCTATGCTCGAAAATCAGGCGAAGGTTCTCATCTCATGTTTGCCGGGCACACGGATGTTGTACCACCGGGCAATGAAAGCGATTGGAAACACCCACCTTTTTCGGCCACCATTCATGACGGGATCATGTATGGCCGGGGCGCAGTCGATATGAAGGGCGGTATCGCCTGTTTTATCGCAGCGGTCGCCCGAGTTCTGGAAAAGCATGGCTCTCTCAACGGCAATATTTCATTTCTGATCACCGGTGATGAGGAAGGCCCAGCAATTAACGGGACTGTAAAACTGTTAGAATGGGCAAAACAACGCGGAGAGCGTTGGGATGCTTCCATTGTAGGAGAACCCACAAATCCTGATCGGTTGGGCGACATGATCAAGATCGGTCGTCGTGGCTCGCTGTCCGGCACAATTACGGTCCATGGTGTCCAAGGGCATGCAGCCTATCCGCATCTGGCAGAAAATCCTGTCCGGGGCATCACCACGCTAGTCGATGCTTTGCTCCATCCCGTTTTTGATGAAGGCACCGAAAATTTTCAGGCAAGCAATCTTGAAGTCACATCAATTGATGTTGGAAATACAGCAACCAATGTGATTCCTGCTAAAGCAACCGCTTCATTTAATATTCGTTTTAATGACAGTTGGACCGCTGAAAGCCTGCAAGCCGAAATACTGCGTCGCCTTGATGAAGCTTCAAAAAACACCCGGCTCCGGCCCGGTCGTCAGCACCCTATTCAATATGATCTTGTCTGGCGAGAACGCCCAAGTCACGTTTTCCTGACGTGCGATGAAAGACTGATAAACACTCTGAGCGCTTCCGTGGAAGCGGTAACAGGACGCAAACCCAACCTTTCCACATCGGGCGGCACCTCCGATGCACGCTATATCAAGGACTATTGTCCGGTCGTTGAATTTGGGCTTGTTGGAAAAACCATGCATATGGTCGATGAATGCGTTGAACTTGCGGAACTTGAAGAGCTTACGCAAATATATCAGCGTTTCATCTCTGATTTTTTCGACCATGCGACGCAAACAGAAGGTCAAGCTTAAACGATCATGCCCAGTCTGGATGATGTTTTCAGATATTTTACCGGTGTTTGGAGGATGATGCTGGGCCACAAGGATGGCCTTAACTATCTGGATATTTCTGCCGATGATTTCTGGCAATCATTTAATGCGATATTAATCGCATTGCCGCCATTGTTTGGAACTTGGGTTGCCTATGCTGCGGAATTAACAGCCGGACGCGAGGACGCCACTACCCGGCTAGCAATCGTCACACGGGCGGCTTTTGTCGATATTGCCGCCTGGGTGGTGCCGCTCATAATTATCGGACTTCTTGCCCGATATATTGGAATTGCAAAACGATATGCCGCTTATGTCATCGCCACAAACTGGGCTAGCGCCCTACTGGCATGGATTTTTGCCCCAATTACTTTGTTGCAGCTATTCTTTCCAAGCCAATTTGAAATTGCTATGATTTTTATCTTTCTGATGTTCGGCATAACAGTCGTTTTCAGCTATCGTCTGACCTTCGCAGTGCTGCAAAGACCCCATAGCTATGTCGCGCCGTTTTTTACTTCAGTATTTATGGGCACGCTCTTTTTCACGCTTATTTTGCAGCAGATTTTCGGTATCGGGATCGACACCCATAATTACTGATTGCCGGAAAATGTGTAATGACCCGCCGGTTTTTAAAAGGGAAAACGATAGTCTACCCGCACAAGATAAAGCCCGTAAGGGGGCGCTACTTGGCCACAGGCTTTGCGATCACGCGCCTCAAGTGCTGCCTGAAGATCATCAGCCGACCAGCGCCCGCTGCCAACTTCCATCAAACTTCCCGCAAAAGATCGAACTTGATTATGCAAAAAGGAACGCGCTGAAATACGCATTTCCACATAATCTCCATTGCGCGATACATCGAGTTGATCGAGCGTTTTTACCGGGCTTTTTGATTGGCATTGAGTTGCTCGAAAGGTTGTAAAATCATGCTCACCCAACAAGCGCTGCGCCGCTTCGTGCATGGCTTCGTGATCCAGCGGTTTTTGCACCCACCAGGCACGCTGATAATTAATCGCAAGCGGTGAACGACGATTGTAGATTCGATAAAGATAATGTCGCGCAACAGCAGAAAAACGCGCGTCGAAACTCTCCGTTGTTTTCTCGACATTCAATATGCTGATGCGTTCATCGGCCATAATCAGATGCGCATTAACCGCATCACGAATCTTGCCTGCACCCCAATCTTTTGAAAGATCGACATGCACGACCTGTGCCAAAGCATGCACACCCGCATCGGTCCGGCCTGCGGCTCCAAGCGTCAATTCCTCGCCGCAAAATTTCTTAAAAGCCTGCTCAATGGCCCCTTGCACGCTAGGCCCATTGATTTGCCTCTGCCATCCCGCATAGGGCGTGCCATCATATTCAACTGTAAGCTTATAGCGAGGCACGCGTTAAAACACCTTCGTCACCTGCGCTCCGCGCAGGAAATCTGTGGCGGGCAACGGTCTGCCGCCCGAGCGCTGTAATGTCAGCAATCGTACAGAGCCTTCGCCGCAAGCAATGGTCAAAGCATCATCAAGCACCGCGCCCCGTGCGCCTGAGCTCTGCCCCAATGTTGAACGCTGCAACTTTACACGCTCGACAGCGCCATTAATTTCCATCTCGCACCATGCACCCGGGAACGGAGAAAGACCCCGGATCTGATTATGCACCTGGCTTGCAGATTTCGACCAATCAATACGCGCTTCTGCTTTATCAATCTTGGCAGCATAGGTCACCCCATCCTGCGCCTGCGGCTGTAATGTCAGGCTTTCGCGCTCAAGCGCACCCAGCGCCCGAACCATCAGATCAGCACCCGCCATGCTCAGCCGGTCATGCAACTCCCCTGCCGTCATATCGGCAGTGATTGCTATCTTTTCAGCCATGGCTACAGGACCGGTATCCAACCCCTCATCCATTTTCATAATCATGATGCCGGTTTCAGAATCACCAGCCATAATCGCCCGCTGAATTGGCGCCGCACCGCGCCAGCGCGGCAAAAGCGATGCGTGACCATTATAGCAACCCAGACGCGGAGCATCGAGAATGGCTTTTGGCAACAGTAAGCCATAGGCAACAACGATTGCGATATCCGCTTCTAAGCTGGCAAAAGCCGCCTGCTCTTCCTCTCCCTTCAAACTGGTGGGAGTGAACACAGGAATACCAAATTCTTCAGCCTTTTCGTGCACTGGTGACTTGGTGAGTTCGAGCCCACGCCGGCCAGCAGGACGCGGCGGCTGTGTATAAACAGCCGCAACCTCATATCCATGCCCAATGATTGCTGTGAGGATCGGAACTGAAAAATCCGGTGTCCCCATAAAGACGATTCGCATCACAAAACCTTCTTTGGCGCGCGCTGATTAGCAAGCTTCCTGAATTTTCTGATCACCATATCACGCTTGAGCTTGGAGATGTGATCAATGAAAAGAACACCGTTGAGATGGTCGATTTCATGCTGAAGACATGTGGCCATCAAACCATCTGCATCAATCGTGTGCGCCTTGCCGTCAATATCAAAATATTCGACCTTCACCTTCGCCGGGCGTTCAACCTCCGCATAATAATCCGGGATTGAAAGACATCCCTCTTCGTAAGTGTTGCGCTCATCCGAAACTGCAACAATCTGCGGATTAATGATGACATGAGGGTCTTTTTCCTCGTCATCCTTGGCCAGATCAATGGTCAACAGGCGAAGAGGCTCGCCCACCTGTATCGCTGCCAAGCCAATGCCCGGCGCATCATACATCGTGTCGAACATATCCTGCACGAATTTGCGCAATTGATCATCAAAGCGCTCGACCGTTTTGGAAGGTTGGCGCAACAGGGGATCTGGAAGGATAATGAGCGGTTTTACTGTCATGCGCTTCACGTAATCGCTTGTGAATTAATCGTCAACGGAGATTAAAAATGTTCTCGTTTTGATCTCTTCTTTCCTTTGCGAATCAGCTAGTCTGCGCGCATGGAAAATCTAAATCCCTTTCAAGTGCCTATATTACAGCTCGGCGCATCTTCATTCACGCTCACAGACATTTTGCTGGCAGGCATTGTGTCGGTGGTCCTGTGTCTCGTCATTTTTCTTTTATCTGCCGCCCGGTCTGCGCGGCTACGTGCAGTAGCTCAAGCTCAAGCTGAAGATCGGGCTCGTGATGCCGAGTATCGCATGGCCGAAATTCTCAAAGCACAGTCTGAGATGCAAGGAAGAATGCAAACAATGGCCGAGCTATTCGGCTCTCGGCAAGCAGAGCTTAATCAGTCAATCCGCGAACGATTGGATGGAATGACCAATCGCATCGGCCAAACTATGTCTGAGCAAACCCGTTCAACCCATGAAAACCTCGCCAAGCTACAGGAGAGACTGGCTGTTATCGATACGGCCCAGAACAATATCCAATCGCTTGCCGGTCAGGTCGTACAGCTTCAGGCCATCCTCGCCAATAAACAGACACGCGGAGCCTTTGGACAATCCCGCATGGAAGCGATCATTTCTGATGGCTTGCCCCAAGGTGCATATGAATTTCAGGCAACACTTTCCAACAATACCCGCCCCGACTGCTTGGTGCGTATGCCCAATAATTCACCATCGCTGGTGATCGATGCGAAATTTCCGCTCGAAGCATGGAATACCATGCGCGAGACGGAACATCCGGAAGCACGCAAAACGGCTGCCGCACAATTTCGTCGCGATATGGAAATTCACATCAAGGATATTTCCGATAAATATCTGATACAAGGCGAAACGCAGGATACGGCCTTTCTGTTTGTTCCTTCAGAATCAATTTTTGCAGATATACACGAGCATTTCGAGGTTGTTGTTCAGCGCGCTCATCGTGCCCGAGTAGTCATCGTTTCGCCTTCCTTGCTGATGCTATCCATACAGGTCATTCAGGCCATATTGAAAGACGCTCGTATGCGCGAACAAGCACATATTATTCAAGGCGAAGTCATCCGCCTGATGGAAGATGTGGGGCGGCTTGATGATCGCGTGAGAAAACTTCAGACCCATTTTGCACAGGCCAATAAGGATATTGACGATATCCTTATTTCATCAGGAAAAATAACCAAGCGCGGCGCGAAAATCGAAGCGCTGGAATTTGTCGAAAAAAACGCAAATGAAACGGCTCCTGCGCAATCAAGACCTGCTGAAAACCCGACGGGCCAGATGCGTCTGCGTGTGGTTGATGAGGATTAAAAGATGACCAAAAAACCCGCTAATTGCGGGTTTTTCTTCTATCTGATCTGAGTCTCCCAATATCATCTCACCTATTCTGGGCCTAGCGACCCGCTTATGTGGTGATTATGCGACTTTCTAAAACCATCAAAAAGCATCTTACCGAAAGAAAAGAGGCGCCGAAGCGCCTCATAGTTCGATCAGTCATCACCCATTTTGAGGGCTTGGATGAAGGCTTCTTGCGGGATCTCAACCCGGCCAAACTGCCGCATCCGCTTTTTACCTTCCTTCTGCTTCTCCAGAAGTTTGCGCTTACGTGAGACGTCACCGCCATAACATTTTGCCGTCACGTCCTTACGCAGAGCCGAAATGGTTTCACGCGCAACGATTCGCCCGCCAATAGCGGCCTGAATCGGGATTTTGAACATATGCTGCGGAATAAGCTCTTTCAGTTTTTCGCAAAGAACACGACCGCGTTTTTCGGCGGCAGAACGGTGAACCAGCATCGACAAAGCATCGACCGGCTCTTCGTTAACCAGAATAGACATCTTTACAAGATCGCCTTCGCGATATTCGGAAAGCGCGTAGTCGAATGAAGCATATCCCTTCGAGATCGACTTCAACCGATCATAGAAGTCAAAAACAACTTCGTTCAGCGGCAGATCATAAGTCAGCAGCGCACGTGGGCCGACATAGGACAAGTCAACCTGAATACCCCGCCTCTCCTGACAAAGCTTAATGATTGCACCCAAATAGTCATCAGGCGTCATGACGGTCGCACGGATCCACGGTTCCTGGATCGAAGCGATTTTCACCACATCTGGCATATCCGCCGGATTGTGCAGCTCTTTTTCGGTGCCATCGGTCATTTGCAGACGATAGACCACAGACGGAGCTGTCGTGATGAGATCAAGATTAAACTCACGTTCGAGCCGTTCCTGAATGATTTCAAGATGCAACAGGCCAAGAAAGCCGCAGCGGAAACCAAAGCCTAGAGCCGCAGACGTTTCCATTTCATAGGAAAAAGACGCATCATTAAGACGCAGCTTACCCATCGCTGCACGCAGATCTTCAAAATCCGCCGCATCAACAGGAAACAGACCACAGAATACAACCGGCTGCGCTGGCTTAAAGCCCGGCAGCATATCTTGGGTCGGCCGGCGCTCTTCGGTAATCGTATCACCAACACGCGTATCCGCTACTTCTTTGATCGAAGCAGTAATGAAACCCAACTCTCCCGGTCCAAGTTCGTCCACCTGGAGCATTTTTGGCGTAAATACACCGGTACGTTCAACCGGATATTTAGCACCAGTCCCCATCATACGGATGGTCTGGCCCTTCTTGAGAACACCATCAATGACGCGCACAAGAACAATTACGCCAAGATAAGAATCATACCAGCTATCAACCAGCATCGCTTTGAGCGGTGCATTGCGATCGCCTTCTTGTGGTGCGGGCAGCTGCTGGACAATCGCTTCCAGCACGTCCTCAATACCCATGCCGGTCTTTGCGGAGATTTCCACCGCATCTGTGGCATCAATGCCGATCACCTCTTCAACCTGCTGCTTGACGCGCTCAGGCTCTGCCGCCGGCAGGTCTACTTTGTTCAGGACAACAACAATCTCGTGATTGTTGTCGATCGCTTGATAGACATTGGCAAGGGTTTGCGCTTCGACGCCCTGCGAGGCGTCAACGACCAGCAGCGAACCTTCACACGCTGCAAGCGAACGCGAAACTTCATAGGCGAAGTCCACATGCCCCGGTGTGTCGATCAGATTGAGAATATAAGTCTCGCCGTCCTTCGCCTTATAGCTCAGGCGAACGGTTTGCGCCTTGATAGTGATGCCGCGTTCACGTTCAATATCCATCGAGTCAAGGATCTGATCCTTCATCTCGCGCGACTGAAGCCCGCCTGTCATTTGAATGAGGCGATCGGCAAGAGTCGATTTCCCGTGATCGATATGTGCGACAATCGAAAAGTTACGAATATGGTCAAGTGGAGTGCTCATACGCGCGATTTACCAGTTACCAGCCAAAACTCAAAGAGCTATTGCACGTTTCATGGCTGAAAAGCAGTGTTAAACTGAATAGTGACAACAAGTCTCTTTGCCTTGCGAGCAAAAAGCATTAAATCAACTTCAGAAAACAGCGTCCGAGTCACGATTTCAGGGCGCGATCCGCATTGATTCAGGAGTTGAGAATGCAGACCGAACCGAATGAAGTTCATAACAGGCCAAAATTGGTCACTGTTTTCGGCGGCTCTGGCTTTGTCGGACGCGCGGTTGTAGCCGCGCTCACCAAACGTGGCTATCGAGTACGCGTTGCCGTGCGTAGGCCGGAAATCGCTTATTATATGCAGCCCCTAGGGGAAGTCGGCCAAATTCAGATGGTGCAAGCGAATATTCGCCATCGCTGGTCAGTAGATCGCGCCGTTATAGGCTCTGATCACGTTATCAATCTGGTTGGTATTCTTGCTGAAAGTGGAAAGCAACGCTTCTCCAATGTCCATGTACTTGGAGCAAAAAATATCGCAGAGGCTACCAAAGCAGCCGGTCTTCGTTTAACCCATCTTTCTGCGATCGGGGCCGATGCGAATTCTGCCTCTGATTACGCACGCACAAAGGCTGAAGGCGAAAAAGCCGTTTTAACAGCGCTTCCCGAAGCGGTAATTCTTAGACCATCAGTTATTTTCGGCTCCGAAGATCGCTTCTTTAACCGCTTCGCCAATCTGGCGCGCTTCTCTCCATTCTTGTTCGTCATCGGTGGCGGCAAAACGAAGTTCCAGCCGGTATATGTATGTGATGTTGCAGAGGCAATCGCCAAATCCGTGTCGGGCGAACTCCAAACCGGCCAGATTTATGAACTGGGCGGCCCGGATGTCGAAGACTTTACCGAGCTCTTGCAAAGCATGTTGCGCGTGATTGGACGTAAGCGCAGCATCATCTCGCTGCCCTGGTGGGCGGCGCGCGTTCAGGCTTCTATTCTCGGTTTACTGCCCAATCCGATCCTCACCAATGATCAGGTGACCCTGCTGAAATCTGACAATGTGGTTTCAGAGCAAGCCATCCGTGAAGGTCGCACTTTGCAAGCCATGGGCATCACACCCAAAACCATTGATGCAATCATTCCCGCCTATCTGTGGCGCTATCGCCTTGCCGGGCAATATACCAAGACCGAGACTGCCTAGGTTAAAAGGATTAAGCTTAAGGGGCCAAAAGGCCCCTTTTTTGTATCTATCATCAGCCCCAGACGAGCAAGGCAGCCATGCCTACGGCCCCGACGATTAACCGCCACCAGGCGAAGAGCTTGAAACCATGGCGTGAGACATAATCCAGCAGATAACGCACCACGAATACGCCAGAAATAAATGCCATGATGAAGCCCACCACAATCATCGCCCCATCGTTAAACGAAAGCATTTTGTGGTTTTTATAAAGATCATACGCGAACGCGCCTGCCATAGTCGGCATGGCAAGAAAAAATGAAAATTCTGCCGCAGATCGTTTATCCGCCCCCATCAATAGCGCCCCGACAATGGTTGAACCAGAACGAGAAACGCCCGGCACCATCGCTAAACACTGGAAAAACCCAATGGCAAGACAAATTGGCAGCGGATAATCCATCACATTCTTATAGCGCGGTTTCAAATCCAGCTGATCCACCCATAATAGGATAAAACCGCCCAGAATTAGCATGATACAAATCAGCATCGGCGTTTCAAAAAGCACACTTTTGATAAATCCATGCGCCATTGCTCCAATTATTGCGGCGGGCAGGAAAGCAAGTAATATTCCACCTACGAAGCGGCGAGTACGGGCATCTTGTGGAAAATCCCGAGCTATTTTGATCAAACGTGCCGAATAAACTGTCAGGATTGCAAGTATTGCGCCAAGCTGAATCAATACTTCAAACGTCTTGCCGGTCGATTCAAAGCCCAAAAAATGGCCGATAAGCAGCAAATGACCTGTGGAAGAAACCGGGATGAATTCAGTTAGACCCTCAATCAGCCCCAGAAAGCCAGCTTCGAGTAATTTTATAACATCCATGAAGACAATACCTTGGAGATGCGAATATAATGTGAACGAATGAATCGGACCGCCCGTTGGGGATTTACGATCATAACTTAGCCCCAAGCGATTGCTTGTCTCGCGCAACTATAGCCCTTATAGACTAAACATTCCGTTGAGGTGTCTCGAATCGCTGGCACAGAAATAGCCTGATAGATAGGCGAACGCCATATGAACCCTCTACGCAGATCAATTAAAGCTTGTCAGTCGAAAGTACCGCGTCGATTATGCTAACGCTTTTTCATCATCCCATGTCTTCCGGCTCGCGCTATGTGCGGTTGATTCTCGGTGAATATGACGTCGAAGCAGAAATGATTGAGGAGCGCCCGTGGTCACGCCGCAAGGAGTTTCTCGCCCTAAACCCTGCTGCGACCCTGCCCGTATTGCTTGCAGAGCGCGATGTTCCGGTGGTTGGCGCCACGGTTATCGCAGAATATCTGGATGAAACGCGGGGCGCGCTCAAGCGTAACCGTCGGCTTCTCCCAGAAAGCCCGATCGAACGCGCGGAAGTGCGCCGTCTGGTTGATTGGTTTCTTATCAAGTTCGAAAATGAGGTGACGCGACACATTGCACGTGAGCGTGTATTCAAATTGCAAATGTCTGCCGAATTTGGCGGCAGCGCACCCGATTCGACCGCCATACGCGCAGCGCGCAACAATATTCGCCAACATATGAAATATGTCGACTGGCTTGCCGCGACACGCGATTGGCTCGGCGGCAATTATCCCAGCTATGCAGATATGGCCGCAGCATCGGCTATTTCCGTACTCGATTATCTGGGCGAAATCGAATGGAACGACACCCGTGCCGCGCGCGACTGGTATATGCGAATGAAGTCGCGCCCATCATTCCGTCCCTTACTGGCTGAGCGCGTGCGTGGCCTAGCTCCGGTGGCCCATTATGGCGACCTCGATTTCTAATCCAAAGGAACTTCGGCTCAAACGCTTTCTGATCGAAGAAGCAAAAGCGGTGGGTTTCGATGCTGTCGCCTTCACGACACCTGACCGGATTCCGCATGCTCCCCAGCATCTGCGTCAATATATAGCCGCAGGTCATCACGCTGATATGGAGTGGATGGAAGAAACCGAGCTGCGCCGGTCCAATCCGCGTGAACTTTGGCCAGAAGTCCGCTCCATTATGATGCTGGCAATGAATTATGGCCCCCAGCATGATCCCAGCGCTATTCTGGAACAGAAAGACCGGGCAGCGATTTCTGTTTACGCACAAAATCGCGATTATCACGATATCATCAAGGGCAAACTCAAGCATATTGCCAGCCGCTTTGCGGCCCGCGCCGGTGAGAATGTAAAGGTTTTTGTCGACACCGCACCCGTCATGGAAAAACCGCTGGCCCAATCGGCTGGCTTGGGTTGGCAAGGCAAACATACCAATCTTGTCAGCCGCGAATTGGGGTCCTGGTTCTTCCTCGGCTCGATCTTCACCACGGCAAAGATTCCACCAGATGATGAAGAGCGCGATCACTGCGGATCATGCCGCGCTTGCTTAAATGCATGCCCTACTGATGCGTTTCCCGCGCCCTATCAAATTGATGCACGCCGCTGTATTTCATATCTTACAATCGAGAATAAAGGTCCCATTCCGTCTCATTTTCGTAAAGCAATGGGTAATCGGATTTATGGCTGCGACGATTGCCTTGCCGCCTGTCCGTGGAACAAGTTTGCACAGGCTGCAAGCGAAATGAAACTTATCGCGCGGGATGATCTAAAATCGCCTCGCATCGCTGAATTATTACAGCTGGATGATGCGGCTTTCCGTCGTTTTTTTTCCGCCTCTCCGGTAAAGCGCATTGGCCGCGACCGTTTCATTCGAAATACTCTGATCGCAGCTGGAAATTCCAACGATCCATCACTGCTGCCATTAATTGAGCAATTATTAGAGGATCCAGCCCCAGTGGTTCGCGGCGCAGCCATATGGGCATTGCAACAACTTGGGACTCGTCAACGCATCTTAGAGCTGCGAAAATTCTATCAGCCACTTGAGGACGACCCCGCCGTCCGTGCGGAATGGGATATGGAGGCATAATATGCGCATTTTCTTGTTAGGCGCGGGTTATTCTGCTTTAGCTTTCGCGCGCCTCATCGCAGATAAATCTCAATCGATCATCGGCACGACCCGCAGTACTGAAAATTTTGCATCCCTTAAGAAGGCTGGCATCACGCCAATATTATTCAATGGAGAAACTCTCCAGCCAGATCTCTTAGAAGCGCTTTCAGATGCGTCCCATATTGTGGTGTCAATTGCACCGCAAAAAAACGGCGACCCTGCCCTTCCCGTGGTTGAATCGGCGCTCACTCGCCCAGAAAACAACATCAAATGGATCGGTTATCTCTCGACAGTGGGCGTCTATGGTGACCATAAAGGTCATTGGGTAGATGAAGACACACCGTGCAATCCCATATCGTCTCGTTCGATTGAACGTCTGCAAGCAGAACAGGCCTGGGAGGCATTAGGCCAACGGTTTGACCTACCCGTTGCCCGTTTACGCCTGTCTGGAATCTACGGCCCCGGACGGAATGCTTTCATTAATTTAGAGCGCGGGACGGCCCGGCGCATTGTTAAAAACGGCCAGATATTTAATCGAATCCATGTTGATGATATTGCCGGCGCACTCCAGTTCCTATCCGCGCGAGGTGCTGCTGGCATCTTTAACGTCACCGACAACGAACCCACTCCGCCTCAAGATGTTGTCACTTATGCAGCACAGCTCATGGCAGTGACACCGCCAGAGGAAATACCTTTTGAACGCGCCGAAATGAGTCCTATGGCTCGCTCCTTTTACGGCGAGAACAAACGCGTCTCCAACCAGCGGCTCAAAAGCCTAGGATATGATTTTATCTATCCCGACTATAGAATCGCACTTTCTGCCATGTGGAACAATGCGAATTGGCGCTGATTGTCGTTTGGCTTTCGTGAAAGCATACTTCCCAAATTGCTTTATGATTCGTGAAGCTCGTATCGGAGTTTGCCGATGTCTAAGAATAACTCCTTTCGCTTTTGGCAACGATTTGCTTTCGCATTATCCCTGACGCTCGCCCTCTTGCCTCATCAATTCGCGCAGGCAAAGGATATGCCAGCCAAAGAAGCATTTGGTGCTCAGGCATTTCCCGTATTAGCCAAAAAGCCACAATCAATTGGCTTTTATTCCAAAGGCTGCCTCGCCGGCGGGGTGGCAATTGCAACCGATGGCCCAAATTGGCAGGTCATGCGGCTTTCGCGTAATCGGCGCTGGGGGCATCCGCGCACTATTGCCCTACTCGAAAAACTGTCACGCGATGCAGCAAAGGATGGCTGGCCCGGTTTGCTGATTGGCGATATTTCTCAACCGCGCGGCGGCCCCATGTTAACCGGTCACGCTTCGCACCAAATAGGCCTTGACGCTGATATTTGGCTAACTCCGATGCCCGAAAGGCGCTTTACCGATGCGGAGCGCGAATCCGTATCTGCGGTTTCAATGCTTGCCAAAGATTCGCTCTATGTTGACCCGAAAAAATGGACTGCAAGTCGCACAGCTTTAATCAGACATGCGGCAAGTTATCCGGAGGTAGAACGTATTTTCGTTCATCCCGGCATCAAAAAACAGCTTTGTGACACCGTCAAAGGCGATAGAAGCTGGCTCAGAAAGATCAGGCCCTATTGGGGTCATCACTACCATTTTCATATTCGGCTTCGCTGTTTGGATGGCTCAAATCAATGCAAACCACAGGACAAAGTAGCCCCTGGCGATGGCTGTGACAGCTCGCTTGCTTGGTGGTTTACCGACGAACCTTGGACGCCTACCAAGCCTTCAAAACCCCCGAAAAAACCAAAAACAGTCATGATATCTGACCTGCCTAAAAGCTGTGCTGCTGTATTGAAAGGACCAGGACCAGAATCAATTGCTGACGTGACATATGGCGCGCAATGAAATATTGAGATAATTCACAGAGACGGAACACGGCCTAAGATAAATGACAAGGTTGTCAAAAATGGAAAATGGTACTCGCATAGCGTTGATCGCCCATGACCTTAAAAAGGATGACATGGTCGCTTTTGCGCGCATGCACGAACAGGCTTTATCAAATTTTGCGATTGTGGCGACAGGCACAACCGGCAGTCTAATTAGTGAAGCCTGCCCTTCCTTGAATATTCACCTTGTGAAAAGCGGGCCGCTCGGAGGCGATCAGCAAATCGGCGCCATGATCGCAGAAGGTACGGTCCAAGCTCTCATCTTTTTTATTGATCCGCTTTCCCCACTCCCGCACGACGTAGACGTCAAAGCGCTCACACGGTTGGGCAGCGTTTACGATATTCCTATGGCATTGAACCGCGCCACCGCCGAAAGACTGATCAAAGCGCTTGACCGCTAACAAGACCGCATAAACTTCCAAAACAATAGCAGCAGGAACGACCGATGCACGCCACGAAAGACGATGAACATCTCTTCGAATTCCCCGTCCTCGTGGGCGATATTGGCGGCACCAATGCGCGCTTTGCTCTTCTCGTTGATAGAAATATTGACCCGCAACATTTCCCGATTGTTCAAACTGCGGATTTTCCGACGATTGATGCAGCAATTCAGCAAACAGTGCTCGATCACGCTTCCGTCATGCCCCGCACTGCTATTCTTGCAGTTGCCGGTCCGGTTGACAGTGATGAAATCGATCTCACCAATTCACCATGGGTAGTGCGCCCTCGGCAACTTATCAGCAATCTCGGCTTCAAAGATGTCACAGTGCTTAATGACTTCGAGGCACAGGCGCTGGCCATTGTTTCACTTTCGCCAGAACATCTCGAGCAAATCGGTGGACGGAGCGAAGAACTAACGGCAACCCGCGTCGTGCTGGGGCCTGGGACCGGTCTTGGCGTTGCAGGACTTATTCGCACCCAAAAAACATGGCTTCCCGTACCCGGTGAAGGAGGCCATGTAGATATCGGGCCGAGATCACAGCGGGACTATGAAATTTTCCCGCATATTGAGCGTATCGAAGGGCGCGTTGCCGCAGAGCAAATTCTTTGCGGGCGCGGCTTACGCAATCTTTATCGTGCAATCTGTGCTGCAGATAAGGTCACCCCCGAACTTGACACGCCCGCCGCTATTACCGATGCGGGGCTGGATAAAAGCAATCCACAGGCCATTGAAACGCTTGATCTTTTTGTGACTTATCTAGGACGGCTTGCCGGAGATCTAGCACTCGTTTTCATGGCGCAGGGCGGTGTCTATCTTTCCGGCGGTATCCCACAGCGCATTTTGCCTGCGCTTAAATCGGGCTCATTCCGTGCAGCATTTGATGATAAAGCCCCTCACCGCTTAATCGTGCAGGACATCCCCGTTCACGTTATAACATATCAACTTGCAGCCCTTGCCGGATTGTCAGCATTCGCCCGTTTCCCTTCCCTGTTCGAAGTTTCAACCAGTGGGCGGCGCTGGAAGTCGGCAGAGTAGCTTTAATTAACTCCACTGTCTGTCAGACATAGTCAAAACGCAAACTTGGCGCTATAGAAGCGCATGGATGTGTTCATCTTCTCATGAAAGCCAATTTGGTTTCGGCGATATTTATCGGCCGGAATTCGGATTAACTCCAGCTCTGAGCTGACAGAAAAAAGCGCCCTTGCACGTGAGCCTATTCAAAAAGAAAAAAAGAAAAATTGATCCGAGTGAAGCCACCCGCGTGATCCGCCGCATGCTGGCGGAAAACATCCATGAATATAAGAGAAATTATGTAATTGCGGTAATAGCGTCCCTTATTGTCGGCGCGTCAAATGGCGTTCTCGCCTATTTGATGAAACCCATGATCGACAAAATTTTCTATGAGCAGAATATTGGTCTCATATGGGTCATTTGCGGCGCGATATTTGGAATTTTCCTACTGCGCGGTTTTTCCAGTTATATTCAGGCGGTAGAACTGGCTAAAATCGGCAATAATCTGGTTGCCCGCTATCAAAGACGTATCTTTGACCATCTCATGAAATTGGGGCTAGATTTCTATCATGATACCCGCTCCGGTCACCTCGCTGCGCAGATCAATCAGAACGTCAATGGAATTCGCGACCTGCTCAATATGACGATCACGTCTATTGCGCGTGATCTTGTCGCGCTGGTCGGCCTTGTCGCCATGATGATCTATACTGACCCGGTGATGTCGGCGGTCATATTTTTCATTGGTCCGCCGCTTATTCTCGCAGTCGCCTATATTTCCCGCCGCATCAGGGCGGTAACCCGTGAGCTGGTTAATCTGAATTCGCATTTGCTCGGTGCAATGCAAGAATCGGTGCAAGGAATTACCATCGTCAAAGCATTCACGATGGAAGATCAGCTTAAATCCAAGATTGATACGCTCATCACGCAAGCGGAAGGCCGCAGCAACAAGATCGCCCGTGTTTCAGAACGCACGACGCCTATCGCAGAAATTCTGGCAGGTTTCGCCATTGCCGGCGTTCTTGCCTATAGCGGATATCGCGCCATCCTCAATCAGGAACCGCCCGGCGCAATGTTTGCCTTTATTACGGCGCTTCTCCTCGCCTATGACCCAGCCCGGCGTCTGGCTCGGCTTCAAGTTGGTCTAGAGCGAGCTCTGGTTAATGCGCGCATGATCTATGAAGTGTTGGATATTGAGCCGCATCAGAGCGATGCGCCTGACGCAAAGGAACTCAAGCCCGGCCCTGGCGAAATAGTCTTCCGCGATGTGCATTTTTCTTACAGCACAACTGCCCCCGTCTTGCATGGGATCAATTTTGTCGCCAAAGCTGGCCAAACAACTGCCATTGTCGGCGCTTCAGGTGCTGGCAAATCAACGCTGATCAGCCTCGTGCAACGGTTTTATGATACTGACAAAGGCGAGATCCTCTTTGACGGGCAGAATATTGCCGAAGTCACCAAACATTCACTGCGTGGGTCGATTGCTTACGTGTCGCAGCAGCCATATTTGTTTGAAGGCACGATAGAGGATAATATTCGCTATGGCCGTCCCGACGCAACAAAAGACGAAATTATCGCGGCTGCGAAACTGGCTCATGCTCACGAATTCATCATCCAGCAACCCCAAGGTTATGACACGCCTGTGGGTGAAAACGGTGTGACGCTTTCAGGCGGCCAACGCCAACGGCTTTCAATCGCCCGCGCCATTATCCGCAATGCACCTGTTTTGCTATTGGACGAAGCCACTTCTGCACTGGATAATGAATCAGAAAAGCGCGTGCAGCTTGCTCTTGACGAAATCATGCAAGGCCGTACCACAATTGTGATTGCTCACCGGCTTTCAACGGTCGTCAACGCCGACCGGATCATCGTCATGGAAGCTGGGCATGTCGTTGAAGAGGGTCGACACGCAGACCTCATCAATATTCCCAACGGCGTTTATGCTCGCTTCTATCAGCTACAAAGCGGAAATGAAGAAACATTGCTGGATGTTTCGGATCAAAAGGAAATAACCAATGATCAGTAATACTGAATTGGAACTGGTTGTTGTTGGCGCGAGCGGCCGCATGGGTGAGGCACTCATCCGCGCCATCCATGCAATTGACGGTGTGCGCCTGGCCGGAGCGATTGAACATCCTCAGTCGCCTGCGCTGGGTAAAGATGCGGGGGAATTAGCGGGAGTGGGATCTTTAGGCATTTCCATTACCGATGACCCACTGCCAGTTTTTGCCAAAGCACATGGCGTGCTTGATTTTACGACCCCTGCTGCGTCCGTTGCTTACGCAGCGCTTGCTGCTCAGGCGCGCATTGTGCATGTCATTGGCACCACCGGCTGTTCAGCAGATGATGACGAAAAAATCCGTGCCGCCGCTCGACATGCAACCATTGTTAAGTCTGGCAATATGAGCCTTGGCGTCAACCTTCTTTCGGTCTTGGTTCAGAAGGCTGCCCAAGCGCTCGGACCAGAAGATTTTGATATCGAAGTGCTGGAAATGCATCATAAGCACAAAGTGGATGCGCCTTCTGGCACAGCTCTTTTGTTGGGTGATGCAGCGGCAGCGGGCCGATCAATCAACCTGTCCGAAAACGCCGTCTATACTCGGGAAGGTCACACCGGTCCCCGCGAGGAAGGAACCATTGGTTTTGCAACATTACGGGGCGGATCTGTTATTGGTGATCATTCCGTTATTCTGGCCGGGCCTGGCGAACGAATAACCCTTTCCCATCATGCCGAAGATCGCGGTATTTTTGCGCGCGGTGCGGTTAAGGCGGCGCTATGGGCGCATGGCAAAAAGCCCGGCCTTTATTCTATGCTTGATGTACTCGGGCTCAACGACTGATTTCACACTCACTATGGAGCATTGAATATGTCCCGTACTCTCGTGCTGGTCCGCCATGGACAAAGCGAATGGAACCTTAAAAACCTTTTTACCGGCTGGCGCGATCCGGGCCTGACCGAGCAGGGCCACGCAGAAGCGAAAGCCGCCGGTGAACGTCTGAAGGCTGCTGGTCTCAAGTTTGATATCGCTTTCACTTCCGTTCTCTCCCGTGCGCAGGTCACTTGTGAGCACATCCTCAATGAATTGGGGCAGCCAGATCTTGAAACGATCAAAAATGAGGCGTTGAACGAACGCGATTATGGCGATCTTTCTGGCCTGAACAAAGATGATGCCCGCGCAAAATGGGGCGAAGAACAGGTGCATATCTGGCGCCGGTCTTACGATGTACCTCCTCCGGGTGGAGAAAGCCTGAAGGATACTGGCGCGCGCGTCTGGCCATATTATCTGCACAATATCCAACCGCATGTATTGCGCGGCGGAACAGTGCTGGTTGCAGCTCATGGCAATTCACTGCGCGCACTGATCATGGCACTCGATGGTCTGACACCTGAAGAAATTCTCAAACAGGAACTCAACACTGGCGTGCCGGTGATCTACAAGCTCAATGCAGACTCAACTATTGCCTCGAAGGAAATCCTGTCCGCTTAGTTGTTTTGGCGCGGCACAATAGTGTCGCGCCGATGTTTTGAAGACGGTCTATCCCAAATAAACGGTGGATCTTCTGAAAAATGCTTGTAGAAATCGAAAACCCGATTGACACAAGCACAGCGACCCCTTAGATGGACCTCGTCGCCCAGATGGCGGAATTGGTAGACGCACCAGCTTCAGGTGCTGGCGCTCGCAAGGGCGTGGAGGTTCGAGTCCTCTTCTGGGCACCATTCCTTAGTCTTCAGACCACTACCAAGGTCTAGAAGCGCCTCAAAAAACCCGAATGCTGGCTTTTGTTTTTTAGACCGTCGGGACCAAACCGCCCGTTCTATTTGTCTGAAGTTTAAAGCATTGGTTTCAAACTGCCCTATCGCTTGTCTCGCCGGCAAGAGATGCATCAGCATTTTGGTTTGGCGCTTTCAGCAGCGGCAACGCAGTATCTGTTAAGTACTCTCACATAAATGATGTTACGATATTTCATATCATGAGTATTTTGCTAATGGGCCTGTCTTCTCTTTTCCCGTCTGCTCTCAATATGGGATTGTTCCACTCTCATAGGTGAAGCATCTAGCGGAAATTCGGCCCATGAATCATCGTCAAATAAAACCCGCATTGGTCCTGTTCAAATCTTAGTCCTATATATACTGCGTTGATCGACAGCTATATGAGGCAGTGACTTGCAAAAAAAGAAAGCCAGAGAACAACTTTCAAAGAAAGTGCTCACGGCGATCCATAAAAGGCGCGGTTTTAGACCTTCTCATGCCAATATTATGGGCGGTGACATCGTTATTGCCTCCTATAATGTTCACAAATGCATCGGTGTGGATAAAGTATTTAATCCACAACGGACCGCCGATGTGATTAGCGAGATTGATGCCGACGTCATCGCCTTGCAGGAAGCAGATCAACGCTTTGGTCAGCGGTTGGGACTTTTGGATCTAGGATTGCTGCAACAACGTCATGGACTTGTTCCGGTACCAATTACCGCGACAGCACCCGAAGGACATGGCTGGCACGGAAATGTCTTGCTTTTCCGTGAAGGGATTGTGCGAAATGTTCGTCAGCTTACATTACCAGGCGTTGAACCGCGGGGCGCACTTGTTGCAGACTTGCAGTTTCCGTCCGGTCCTTTGCGTATCATCGCCGCCCACTTTGGCTTGTTAAAGCGTTCCCGAGAGCAACAAGCGCAAAGCATCCTTACGACACTCCAAGAATCTGAAACTTTACCGACACTTCTCATCGGAGACCTGAATGAATGGCGCATCGGCAAACGCTCTTCGTTATCGTCGCTGCAACCAATATTTGACCATGCGGCCACTGCCGTACCGAGTTTTCCATCCCGTTTTCCCGTATTAGCGCTGGATCGGGTATTGGGGATGCCGCACAATCTTGTCTCCGCAATTGAGGTCCATAATACCCCTCTTGCCCGCATGGCCTCCGATCACCTCCCAATCAAGGCACACGTGGATTTGCAATCCGCTCTCCGCTCGCTCGAAAATTTCGGCCCCTCCCTGCTGAATACGAACATAACAAGGTAAAATCTATCAATTGATTGCCCAGTCGCGGCTCGTAGAATGGCGGTCTCACAGTCTAAAGATCGCTTAGAGATATGGGGACCCTAACCAGATTATTCGATCGACCAAACGTTCCAAAAACGGTCTGCTTTTAAGGCGACCCAAATGCACCTCCCGGCTTGTTTCAATCACTGCGCCAAAGCGTTCCTCCACTTGCCGCGCAATATCGTGATCAAGTATTTCTAGATCGACCTCGAAATTCAACCTCAGTGATCGGGGATCAAGATTGGATGATCCCACATAAGACCACGCGCCATCAATCGTCATTAGTTTGGAATGGTTGAAACTCCCTCCGGAGCGCCAAATCCTGCAGCCTCCTTGCAGCAATTGATCAAATTGCGCACGCATCGCTCGATCGACCAGCTTCAAATTGTTTTTCCCCGGCACAACAATATCCACCGACACCCCGCGTCGCGCGGCGGTAACCAATGCGCTGATCAATTCCCGATCTGGCAACAAATAAGGGGTCATAATCAAAATATACTGCTCAGCAATTGAAAACGCCCCCATCAACATTCGATGTGTCGTTTCCACATTTTTATCCGGACCGGAACCAACCACGCGCACCAGCGTCCCCGTGCTCGGCGGCGCTTTGGGCGGCGCAATCGTCCATGCCTCCCCCGCGAGCAACTCGCCAGTGGCAAAACGCCAGTCTTCAGACGCGAGATGAAAAAGATCCGCAATGGCTGGACCTTCTAACCGAAAATGCGTGTCTAATGAAACCGCATCCCCCATCACTGCCCTAGAAAATCCGGCTCGAATATTCATGCCTCCCGTAAAGGCAACCTTGCCGTCGATGATCAGGATTTTGCGGTGCGTACGTAAATTCGCGTAGGGAAGCCGAAGGCCGATAATAATATTTCCGTTAAATACATCGACCGGAACACCTTTTTCCTTCAAAAGTCGTACAATGCTCGGGATAGAATATCGTGCGCCAACCGCATCAACTAACACCCGAACTTCAACGCCCCTCTTTGTGGCGTCGCTAAGAGCATCGGCAAACTGCTTGCCCACGGCATCACGATCAAAAATGTAAGTTTCTAGCAGAATGCTACGCTCTGCCATGCTGATCGCTTCAAGCATAGCAGTATAGGCTTCGTCTCCTGTTTCCAGAACTTCAATAATGTTGCCACTGGTGAAATCGTAACGACTCACTGCGTCGCCAAGAATTTTCATCGCTCCAAATTGCCGGCCAAATGCAGCCCGAACGAGATCATTGGTCGTGTCAAAATGAGAAAGATGATAAAGTGCAATATTACCAATATTGGCGCGCTGATGAGACAGAGTGTTGCGCCGAATACGATTAACACCGGCAATCGCATAAACGAAGGCCCCAACAAACGGCGACAAGACGATAACCCCCACCCAGCCGAGCGCCGTTCGGACTTCCTGCTTGGTCATGGTAGCGTGAATGGCTGCAATAGCTCCAAATGTAATTGAAAGTGCGGCCAATATATGCGGCCAATATTGGGAAATTTTGTCGAGCATCCAGCAACCTTAAGTGAAAATTATCCGCGACTGCATAGTTATATCCCGCACGCTAATTCACAACATACGCGTTGTCGCATTGCTAGCAAAATCCTTAAACTGCTTTATAATAAGCTGGAATAGTTGAACCCTCGGAGGGTCTCATGGCAACAGCACATTCAGATCTCAATCAATCCGAACTTCCATCCCAACTTGCCAGCAAATGGGGCTGGTTTGTAGCTCTTGGGGTAGCGCTTCTGATCCTCGGTGGCATCGCATTCGGTAATTTATTGGCAGCCACGGTTGTGTCAGTCTATTACGTCGGCTTGATGATGCTGTTTGCAGGTGTAGCGGAAATCATCCACGCTTTTAGCGTTAAAGCTTGGAGCACATTTTTCTTTTGGCTATTGAGCGGCTTACTATATGCCGCAGCCGGTATCATCGCTTTTGTGAACCCGATTCTTGCCGCTGGCGTTCTTACACTGTTTTTAGCAGCAGCTCTGGTTGGATCCGGTATTTTTCGCATCTGGCTGGGCTTCAAATCCAAACCAGCGGCCGGTTGGGGCTGGATCATTGCCACGGGCGTCATCACAACACTCGCAGGCTTGGTCGTTGCCTTCCATTGGCCGGTCGACAGCCTGTTTATTCTCGGGCTATTTCTCGCCATTGACCTAATTTTCCAGGGCTGGGCTTTTATCGCTTTCGGACTAGGTGCCAAGCGCCTTAAAAGCTAATTTCGATGCAATGAAAGGCGGGCGCGGACAGTCCGCCTTTTCATTTAAACTCGACCTTTTGGCCAAGGGCTGCTAGATGCAGCGCAACAACTTCGCGGCGCGCCTATCGCGTAGCCCGTACCTTTGCCATTACGAGTTCTTTCATGTCCGCTCAACATCATCCTGTTTCCAAACGTCGCACTTTTGCGATCATCGCCCACCCCGATGCCGGTAAGACCACACTTACTGAAAAACTATTGCTTTTTGGTGGCGCTATTCAACTGGCAGGAGAGGTCAAAGCCAAGAAAGATCGCATCCAAACCCGATCTGACTGGATGAACATCGAACGCGACCGCGGAATTTCTGTTGTTACCTCGGTGATGACCTTCGAGTATAAAGATTGCATTTTCAATCTGCTGGATACACCCGGCCACGAAGACTTTGCCGATGATACATATCGTACACTCACTGCGGTAGATTCGGCAGTTATGGTCATCGATGCCGCCAAGGGTATCGAACCGCGCACACTGAAACTGTTTGAAGTGTGCCGTATGCGCGACATACCGATTGTCACTTTCATCAATAAAATGGACCGCGAAGCACGTGATCCGCTCGAAATTCTCGATGAAATTGAAGAAAAACTGGCATTAGATACTGCCCCCATTACCTGGCCGATCGGGTCGGGCAAAAGCTTTGCCGGAACTTATGACCTGCATAATTCCACTATCCGGGAGAAAGACGCGCAGGAACAACCGACCCCTGTAAGCGGGCCGGAAGAAGCCGCCAAATTGCTCCCTGAAAATGAGCGCGAAGCATGGATTGAAAGCGTCGAACTCGCCCGCGGTATTTGTAGACCGTTTAATTTAGAGTCTTTCCGTGAAGGTCATATGACCCCGGTTTATTTTGGCTCGGCGCTTAAGAGTTTTGGTGTCCGCGACCTGATCGAAGCTTTCTGCGATTTCGGTCCGGCACCACGAGGCCAGCCGGCTGACTCACGCTTGGTCGACCCGGTTGAAGAAAAAATGACCGGATTTGTTTTCAAGATCCAAGCCAATATGGACCCCAACCACCGCGACCGTATTGCATTTTTGCGTGTATGTTCTGGCAAGCTTTCGCGTGGCATGAAGGCAAAGCTAGTGCGCACCGGCAAATCTATGAGCCTTTCGGCTCCACAGTTTTTCTTTGCGCGCTCCCGTCAAATTGCCGATGAAGCTTACGCAGGCGACGTGGTCGGAATTCCAAACCACGGAACATTGCGCATCGGCGATACATTGACCGAAGGAGAAGATATTCTATTCCGAGGCGTGCCCAATTTCGCGCCTGAAATCCTGCGACGAGTTCGTCTGGATGACGCAATGAAGGCTAAAAAACTACGCGAAGCATTGCAGCAAATGGCCGAAGAAGGCGTAGTGCAGCTTTTTATTCCCGATGATGGCTCACCAGCGATTATTGGGGTCGTGGGCGCTCTGCAAATCGACGTTCTGACCGAACGGCTTAAGATCGAATATTCCTTGCCCGTGGGCTTTGAAATGTCGCGCTTTTCGATTTGCCGCTGGATTACGGCAGACAATCCGGCAGAACTTGATCGTTTCATTGCTGCGCATCGTGCTGATATCGCGCATGATCTCGACAATGACCCTGTATTCCTCGCTCAAAACGACTTTTCACTCAATTATGAGGCCGAACGCTGGAAAGATATCCGCTTTGAAGCGATCAAAGACTATCAGGTCCGCGACAAAGCGTGATTTAAGGATTGCCCATCCGCAGATGTGTTAACTCCTGCGGATGGCGGACCAGATAGATCGCACGATAGATCATGTGATGTGACATTTCACGTCAATAGTTAGCTTTTTGTTTGCAAAAGCTCTGCTGCGATTTTTTCCGCTAGTTTTTCTGCTACTCGTTCTTTGCTCATTTCCGGCCAGTCTTCGACGCCCGCCCGGCTCAATATACGGACCCGGTTTTTGTCACCGCCCATCACATCACCTGAAACGTCATTTGCGACAATCCAGTCCGCCCCCTTCTTTTCCAGCTTTTTTTGCGCATTCTCGGCCACATTTTGCGTTTCAGCCGCAAACCCAATAACAAGCTGCGGCCTGTTAATATGATGCCCCACCCCTGCAAGAATATCAGGATTTTGCACCATGTTCAGCGTGAGCGCGTTCTCACCCGGCTGTTTTTTGAGCTTCTGATCTGAAGAATTAGCTATTCTCCAATCGGCCACCGCAGCCACCATCACAGCCGCATCCGCAGGCAAAAGCTTCTCAACCTCCGCACTCATTTCTCGCGCGGTCTTCACATGAATAACGTGGACACTTTGCGGATCAGCCATGGTGACCGGCCCCGACACAAGATGCACATCTGCACCAAGTCTGGCCAGCGCAGCAGCAATGGCATGACCCTGCTTACCCGATGAACGATTTGCAATATAGCGAACGGGATCGATCGGCTCATGGGTTGGGCCGGACGTTATGATGATCTTTTTGCCTATTAGTGGCTGTGCCTTGGGCGCAAGCAAATTCTCAATGGCGGAAACGATGGAAAGCGGCTCACTCATGCGCCCTACTCCCGCCTCGCCGCTCTCTGCCATCTCGCCTGTTTCCGGCCCAACAAAATGCACACCGTCCTTTTCCAAGGTCTGACAGTTACGTTTCGTGGCCGGATTGTCCCACATGGCTGGGTTCATAGCTGGGGCGAGCAGTACCGGGATTTTACGCGCTAAAAGCACCGCACTCGCCAAATCATCTGCCAGCCCATGAGCCATTTTGGCCAAAAGATCAGCGGTTGCGGGCGCAATAACAATCAAATCTGCATCCCGCGCAAGCCGAATATGACCAACGTCTTGCTCGTCTTCACGCGAGAAGAGATCAGTGTAAACATGATCTGCCGCAACCGCACCGATCGTCAAAGGTGTTATGAATTGCTGCGCCGCCTTTGTCATTAGCGGTCGCACATGCGCGCCTCTTTCACGCAAACGTCTAATCAAATCCGCCGTCTTATAAGCAGCTATTCCGCCACCAATAATGAGCAAAATACGCTTACCCTCAAGACCAGCAGTTACGCTTGTTTGTTTAAAATCACGCTCAATGCCTGCAACACTTGCACCCAGCAAAACCCGCGCTTCTTCTTCCATGGAGCGCCCGTTTTTAGCTGCCCGGACCCGCAATCGTTCCTTAATAGCATCGTCGAGATTTCGAATGGTTATACTGGCCATGTGATTGCACCAACTCATTGTAAGTGCAATCAATGCAATCATATTGAACTGCGCATGTCACGGAAAATATAGCGAAATTTAGATATATAGCTTGATCGCGATAGCAGCCAGCGAGATTGCAATTACGATCTGAGCAATCCGGCCCCATCGTGAATGTCTGGCCTCCGCTTTGCCGATCGCTTCGGCAGTTGCGGCATCAAAACGAAGGCCATTCTCTGCCATATCGTCCAAGGCCACCGAAATACGCTCGACCCGACGCAGTAAATCCGGCGTTTTACGGGTGAAATGAATAAGCGCATGCGCACTATCTTTGGCATCAAGCAACATTCCTTGAGGCCCAAGATTTTTACGAATCCAATCCCCAACGACCGGCTCCGCCGCCTTCCACATATTGAAATGCGGATCAAGAGTGCGCGATACGCCTTCCACCACAACCATAGTCTTCTGAAGCATCAGCAGCTCCGGCCGCGTCTCCATGTCAAAAAGCTCAGTCACCTCGAACAGCAGCGTGAGCAGCTTAGCCATTGAAATGGTTTCTGCCGGTTGACCGTGGATTGGCTCTCCGATGGCACGAATAGCCTGAGCAAAGCTCGACACATCGTGCGTATGCGGCACATAACCCGCCTCAAAATGAACTTCCGCAACCCGCGCATAATTACGCGTTATAAATCCATATAAAATTTCCGCGAGGAAACGGCGTTGTTGCTTGTTTAACCGACCGGTAATGCCAAAATCGACCGCAACAATCACACCTTGCGGATCGACAAACAAATTGCCCGGATGCATATCCGCATGGAAAAAGCCATCGCGAAGCGTGTGGCGTAAAAAGGATTGAATGAGGTTCTCGGCAAGCTTTTTGAGATCGAAACCAGCTTCCGCTAATGCTCCGATGTCGGACATTTTAATGCCGTCGATCCATTCAAGCGTGAGCACGTCACGGCCCGTACGCTCCCAATCGACAGTGGGCACGCGAAACCCTTCATCTTCCGCAATATTTGCCGCGATTTCAGAAAGCGCCGCCGCTTCAAGGCGTAAATCCATTTCAACGCGCGTTGTCTGCGCCAACGTCTCAACCACTTGGACGGGGCGAAGCCTGCGCGTGAAAGGAACATGGCGCTCCTGCATTCTGGCAACCATGAAAAAACTTTCAAGATCGCGTGCAAAGCGCTGACGTACTCCGGGACGAATCACCTTGACCGCCACTTTATGCGGCGCACCATTTCGCATGATTTGCGCCGGATGAACCTGCGCCATGGATGCAGCCGCAATAGGCGGGTCCAATTTGATAAAAAGATCATCGATCTTGCGGCCAAGCGAGCCCTCAATCGCTTTGACCGCCTCTACCTGCGGAAAGAAATCAAGACGGTCCTGTAATTGTGCTAAATCATCAGCAACATCGCTTCCGACAATATCCGGGCGCGTGGCCAAAAACTGCCCCAGCTTCACATAAGAAGGCCCGAGCTTGTTCATAGCACGAGAAATGCGTTCGGAACGAACCGTAACCTTTGCACGCCTTCGTGCCAGTAAGGCTGCAACCTTACGCCCAATCGCCGGGAGGCCAGAAAGATCATCGACCGGCAGAGCGCTAATAACCCCTTCGCGGGTCATGATCCAGCCGGCACGCATCAACCGGAAAGCTGCAAGGAAGTTACTCATATTTGCCCGCCCCGGGATACTCCTTCACCAAACCCACGATTAAAGTTTCCAGCCCGAATGTAAGGCCGCGATTCCTCCAGTAAAGTTGCGCCAGCTTACGCGTTCAAACCCGCCAGATCTGATCATGGCCGCAAAATCATCTTGCCGGGGGAATTTTCGAATTGATTCGACAAGATAGCTATAGGAATCAGCATCACCGGTTATCATTTTGCCAATGCGTGGAATGGCCTGAAATGACCATTGGTCATAGGCTTTATCGAGAAGCGGCAGATCCACTTCGGAAAATTCAAGGCAGAGAAAACGACCGCCTGGCTTCAATACGCGGTAAGCCTCGGAGATTGCTTTATCAATATGGGGAACATTCCGAATGCCAAATGCTATCGTATAGGCATCAAAACTATTATCCTCGAAGGGAAGTTCTTCGGCATTCGCTTCGACAAATTCCAGATTGTCTGCGAGGCCCTTTTTGATGGCACGCTCGCGCCCCACACCCAACATTGATCCGTTGATATCCAGTATCGTGACATGGGCCTGACGATCTGAGGCTTCGACAATGCGGAAAGCAATGTCCCCCGTTCCACCCGCTACATCAAGCGATTTCCAGCCTGGCCGCTTGGATGGAGCAAGCCAACCAATCATTGCATTTTTCCAGACCCGATGCAGTCCGCCCGACATGAGATCGTTCATCACATCGTAGCGCTTGGCAACCTTATGGAAAACATCATTGACGAGAGTTTGCTTAACTTCTTCGTCAACTGTCTTGAAGCCGAATGAATGTTCCATACCGCCTTGTGCGCCTATGCGGCCTGCATTGCCATTTTGCTGGCTCATAATTCGTCCTGCCGTTTCATCGAGAAACGAAGCCGATCTTCGTTTTCCGTCTGCCTGATGCATATAAAGCTTGTACCAGACGATACAAGCACAGACCGAATACTGATAGCCTTTTTGTAGCATCGGCTTGCACAAGTTCGCAAAAATCGTCAAAGAGATATAAAACTGTGCGTGTGAGTATGCCACGCATTTTCTTCGGCGCGATTGGCCGCTAAGATCGCAGAGATAACAAGAAAAAGTGGAAAGAACATGGGCGTTACAGTCGTCAGCCATCCGCTTGTCCAGCACAAGCTCACCATTATGCGCAAGCGCGAGACCTCCACAGCCAGCTTTCGGAGGCTGCTGAAAGAAACGTCACTGCTGCTTTGTTATGAAGTTACGCGTGATCTCGAACTTACCACAATGCAAATCGATACACCGATGAAGTCGATGGAAGCGCCGATACTTGAAGGCAAAAAACTGGTCTTTGCCTCCATCTTGCGCGCTGGCAACGGCTTACTCGAAGGCATGCTGGATTTGGTGCCAGCAGCGCGGGTCGCACATATCGGCCTTTATCGTGATCACGATACGCTGCAACCGATTGAATATTATTTCAAAGCACCCGAAGATATCGTCAACCGGCTTATTATTGTTGTTGATCCGATGCTCGCTACTGGCCACTCGGCAGTTGCGGCTATCGACAAACTAAAAGAGCGCGGTGCAACCAACATCCGCTTTCTATGTCTTATTGCCGCCCCCGAGGGCGTGGAACGGTTCACCAAAGCGCATCCTGACGTGGAAGTCTTTACCGCATCTGTCGATGATGGATTAAACGAACAGGGTTATATTCTGCCGGGCATCGGCGATGCCGGTGATCGCATGTACGGCACGAAATAATTCCCTAATGCCCAAGCCACGCCCTTGACTGCGGGCGTGGCTTTTAGCGCATTATAGAGCTACGGCGAACGAAGGGGGTAACAAATGTCTGCAGAAGACCGATTTGTCGAATTGGAAGTTCGCTTAGCCGAACAGGAAAAAACGATTGAGGAACTTTCCTCGGTCGTTGCTGATCAGTGGAAAACCATTGATCAGCTTTCAAAAAAACTCACCGCATTGACCAATCGCTTTTTGCTTCTTGAAGAGCAAACGGCGCCCGATATCCCCGTAACCAAACCTCCTCACTGGTAATATGCTGGATATCGTCAACCTCGCACAACGCCTTGATCTCTTATCGGTTTGCTCTCACTGGAATTATCAACAATGGGGACGAACCGCGGGAAAATCAGAAACGCAAATTGCAGAAGCTCTAGGCCAGATTGCCCAAGATACTCAGGGACAAGCCGCTCGCATAGGCTTGATGAACGGAAAGCCGGCCGGAATGGTACTGCTCATTCATAGCGATCTTGATACCCATCCCCATCTTTCGCCTTGGCTTGCCAGCCTTTATGTGGCGCCAGAGTTTCGTTCTTTGGGTGTAGGTCGACGGCTCGTCAAAGCCATTGAGCAGGTCGCTTTTGAGCTCAAACACGGGCAAATTTACCTTTACACCTATCACGCATCATTTTACGAGCAAATCGGCTGGTCAAATTTTGAAGCCCTTGAAGGCGATCAGGCTGGCATGACCATTCTTCGCAAGTCTCTGTCTGATGGCCAACACGCAGCCTAAAGGCGCGTATCTGTTATTCAGACCGTTCGCACTGATGGCGTGGGGCAGCTCACCCCAGTACCCTTCAGTCCGCAATAACCATCAGGATTTTTTGCCAAATATTGCTGATGATAGGGTTCCGCATAATAGAATATCGGTGCATCGGCAATTTCAGTCGTGACCGGCCCCAGCCCATGCTTCTCCAACGCAGCCTGATATATATCTCGGCTCTGCTCCACCGCCTTACGATCAGCGTCATCAAAAGTATAGATCACGCTTCGATAGGTGGTTCCAATGTCGTTGCCCTGTCGCATCCCTTGCGTCGGGTCATGTTCTTCCCAAAACACGCTCAGCAAGGTAGCAAGGTCGATGGCCTCTGGATCGTAAACCACGAGAACAACTTCCGCATGTCCGGTGAGGCCAGTACAAGTTTCTTCATAGGTCGGGTTCGGAGTGATCCCGCCAGCATATCCAACCGCGGTCACATACACACCTGGTAGCTGCCAAAACAATCTTTCAGCTCCCCAAAAGCATCCCATACCAAAAAGAATTTTCTTATATCCGGCTGGCCACGGTCCCTGCAGCGGCCGACCTGACACGAAATGCGTCGCTGAGGTCGGGATGGGTGTGTCGCGCCCTGGGAGAGCCTCGTGAGGCGCGGGCATTTGTATTTTTTTGCGATAGGTGTCGAACAGGTTCATGACTTACCTCTTAATTTCCTTACCGCGCAGCGAACCGTCCCAGTTTGCGTTCACGCTTATATGAGAGAGCATAGAATATCAGGGCTATCAGACCGAAAACAACCCAACCCGGCAGATCCAAAAATGGCACCACCACATTTTCCCACCCACTAAGTCCTATATAGTGCACCGCAAAATGTTTTGCATCGTCTAGAGATTGCGCAGAACCCTGCATCCATATTTCCAATAATGGTTTCGCAACAAATTCAGAAGCGCCCACTGACCGAGCGCCATCAAGAACGGCGAAAATCACGCCCACCGCTAAAGAGATGATCGATAAACCGCGTAAAACAAAACGGATCATGAATATTGAACCTTAAATTGGACATACAACCATTCGACCGCCGCATTCCCGCCGGAACAACTCTATCAAAACTCATCTAACAATGGTGGCGCGGCGAAGACTCTTTCTCGCACCTTAAAATCCGATCAAAGCAACGAAATACTCCTACAAAATAATGTTGATTTTATTATCGAAAAAAATAGACGGCAAACTTCGAAATATCAGTTGATCCTGTGCGTATTATGGCTATATTGCGCGCCGAGACTGCTTGTTGCAACTGACCATTGCGTATTTTGAAAAGCAGTACCGCTTTGCTTTCTGCCTGCTATCACTGCAGTCTTATGTCAGCAAACTTACGGAGAGGTGGCCGAGTGGTTGAAGGCGCACGCCTGGAAAGTGTGTATACGGGGAACCGTATCGAGGGTTCGAATCCCTCTCTCTCCGCCATGACCATTGATTTCATTGACTTTTTCCGCATTTTTCTCCCTTTGTCATAACTGTGGAAAACCCTGCCCGCCTCAGCAGGCAAGGCTTCTATTTTATCCTGGCATATGGAATCCGCGGTTGAAGAGGTCAGATGTGTTGAAGCCCACGGCTGAAATCGAACCAGCATTGTCCATTACCTCTACCTGCTCAGAAGGCAGGGTACGTGGGCGAAATTTTATTTGCGGTGCCGGAACCTTCACCAGCTTGATTTTAATTTGGAACAGCTGAGCGCCAACGGATCACGGCCAGCCAGAAACGCAATCCCGCATTATTGCAGCCATCCTTACCGCTCTTGAAAGGGCTGACCCGCTTCTTTCGCGTGTGAACTGCCGAATGAAAAACCTCTGCCATGTCATCCCCCTCCTATGGCAAAGTTATTACTTAAACATACCAGCTGGCAATTAATAATCGCTGGACCTTTTACACCACCTCACCATTCTCGTATTCTTCTCTTTGGCGCTCTCCCGGCCGCCCCCTCGCCCGCGGGAACAGCATTTTTGCCCTTGCCATTAAACTTCTTCGCGTCTGGGCTTGGCCGGACTCCATCCCTTCTCAGAACGTGTAGCGTCACCAGCATCTGCCTTGACAATCGTCTCAATCCGCTTTTCGGAGCGAAATATCTTCCTTCAAAGCACCATTACGAACTTTTTACGTATTTACGCAAAGAACAGCCCAAGCATATTCGTCCATTCGCGGCTGCTGTATCCCCGTGCGCTCTAGTGCATCAAACCAATGGAACAAAATCAACGATCTCTTTTACTTCACCTCGAAGCCGTCAAGCGCTGCGCCAGACATAGCGCCATGCTCATGTAGCTAATTTCTAGCTTTCCCCGCCTCACCTTGCGGAACGCTGGAGCACGAAGCTAACCATCACATCTTTTTACTTGTACCAGTGGATAATGGGCCACATCAAGAAAATGCGGCCCGTTTCTGTCTTCCGCATGTGGCGGAGAAACATCGCTTAATAATAATATCGTTTATTTCTAAATATAAACAATAATAAGTAGACCGGCAGCCAAAGACCGCCCGTAAATATTGTCAATAAAATGTGTAACCAGTGAGGAAATCTACGCAACAAACCTGCTTCATTTCCCGATGAAGAAGATGAAGAGGAAGAAGAAGCTGCAGCAGCGCCACCGCCACCGCCGCCCGCATTCATGAAAACGTTCGGATTGTTGCGCTGTGACTTCAATAACTCCAATTCCCGCATTTGCGGATCAAGTATTTCTCCGCAGTGGCGACATTTCTTGGATTTAGCGTTAATGGGTTCAGTGCAATACGGGCAGTCAATTTGGGCAGATAAAGATGTTTCCTGCATTTATATCTCCAGAGAAAGCAAGCAAATATTTAGCGTGTCAGGGTCAGTTAGAAAACTGGCTGGCCAAACGTAATACTTACGTTCTTCGATCCGACAATGCAGAAATTGCATCAATAAGCCCCATTTTTTACCCGCCCTTTATATATCTCTGATATGATATCATCGTTCGACTTTCAACCTATTACAATATTATATCTTATACATGCACGATTTCTTCTTTTCGATTTAAGCGATGTATAATAAATCATAATTCCTAGTTATACTAAGAGTTTAATGAAAAACATCTAACTTACCCAAAGTCATTTGCTCGCCTTCGGGCATTTACCTTGCTTATTTGCATAAGGCACCCATGCCATTAGCTGATGAGCTTCGTATCTTATAACATCAAAATAACCGCACTCGGCGTGGAGTATGGCCCGGATCCCAATCCTTAGAAGAACCTTCTCCTTCCGCTTTATGCCGCAGACTTTGTGCTTCCTCACTCAACCGCCGGCAATGTCTTTTCTATAAATATCTTGAACTGGGGCGAAATTGGGTACGTGGTTCAAGGATGCGTCGAAAACGAAACTGTTAAAGATCGCGAGCCAAATTCACCGCATTATAACGACGATCATGGCCAGAATCTTCCATGCGGCTTAAAGGCTGAGATGAAACGCGAGATCGACCCGCTCAACCTCGCAATTCCCAAAACGTAATGCGAACTCTGCCGAGCGCATCAATCATTCTTGTCAAAAGCATACGCAACGAGGCCTCAGGCCGTGAGCAAAACTGATGCCTACCCAGCCGCCGTTTACAAGGGCTTCGCACAAGTTTATCAGCGTTGTGCTGACGTAAGAGTGAACGGCATTGAGATCTGCGCACAGCTCTTAATGGCTTCGGCGCTTCTTGATTTGGGTTCACTTTTCGCTTTCGTCGCCCCCAGCCTTTCTCACTTGTTGGCTTCTTGATGCCGCGTGAGCATTAAACTTGTCTATGAACACAATGTCCCAAACACAAAAAGCCCCGTCTCTTGTGAGCGGGGCTTTTACATAAGCAGTTGATATAGATTTTTTGTTTTGGTTGCGGGGGCAGGATTTGAACCTGCGGCCTTCAGGTTATGAGCCTGACGAGCTACCGGGCTGCTCCACCCCGCGATATATTGTTGAGCTTTGGGCTAGCAGCCCTATTTTTGTTTTTGTTCATCCTCGTCAGCTTTGCTGTTTTTGGTTGAACGGGAGCTGCTCGGCCCCTGAACATGGTATTTAATCACCATTTATGTATTTTTTGCGCTTTTTATGCGTATTGGATCGCCTTTTGGCGATTATTCTGTTTGTTTTGAGAAGATGTTTTATTTTTGTGTGCTTTGCAGACCTGGCAGCGACCTACTCTCCCGCGTCTTAAGACGAAGTACCATTGGCGCTGGAACGTTTCACGACCGAGTTCGGGA
>NZ_QLMK01000006.1 GCF_003259955.1 Falsochrobactrum ovis | reverse complement strand
AATCCACGGCTGCAGCACCTCCCTCACTCAAGAGCCTGCGCCACCGGTAAAGCAGATTGGGCGCAACGCCATGGCGGCGAGCGGTAGACGATACCGTCTCGCCTGGTTCAAAACTCTGCTCAATGATCGTCAGCTTTTGCTCGGTTGTCCACCGCCTGCGGCGAACATCACCCGTCAGCAATTCAACGTGTCGATACTCGTTAGACATAAGCCTGTCCTCAAGCCTGTGCTTGAGCCTTTCTGCTTATGCCGACCTGTCCGGTCGAAATGGGGGGCAGTTCACTTCGAATATGGCGTGCCTTTAGAGAAAGCCTCTCCGCTTCGTTTTAGCTCCTGGCCCTCATATAGTCGTGCCTAATACTAATAGCATCTCTTCGACAATATTCCCCGCAAATACAATCAATTTTATAAAAAACGCGGGTTAGAAAGCTGTCGCACGAGCACGAATGAGAGCATTATGGTGCTTCGCAAGCTTCTGGAACACTATCTTCTAGGTTCAAAGTCGATTTTGTCAGAGTGCCTGACATTATCTGCATTGGAATGAATGATGGCCCTTCTTGCATGCTCGGATTGGATATATGTACAGTATAGCAGCCGCCAAACACTTCTTTGTGACCGCGTTCACTTTCTGATTCAATGGCAATGGGCAGGCTCCAATAAATCTGCCCTGCCCCCGGGTCTGGCTCAACTTCGCGAACCGCCACTTTAACACTCTTTGTCTTTTCATAACCGTTTACAAATTTCTGAAAATCCGGCTCACGGTGGCTTTGTTCGAGATAGCTATAGGCACGGCCATATTCTTTGCGGTTAATGGCGTTATAATAGGATTCGACCAATGCCTGCGGAGTTGACCGATCATCACGATAATCGGGTACGATAACCCCGTCAGCTACGTCCCGAGTTTGCTCTGTGGGCTTAGTTTCTTCAACCGCTTTGGGGGTTGGCTTTATATCTTGGTCTGCCCAGGCGGACGGATGTTGCGTCGTGAGTAAGAGTGTAAAAATACTAGCGGCGATGAGCGGAAAAATTCGTTTATTTGTCATCGAAACCTCTATTCTCGTTCGTTCTCATCGTGCTGAGATGATAGCAAGGTCGATAGGACGATGTATAGAGCCGGATTTGGCGTCTTGCGGACGCGGTGATACAATACTACCTATAATCTAAACGTGGCAGAGATTAAAAAGCTTAGCCGACCCCAAGTTGGTAGTTCCAGCTGTGATTAGTCATACCGAAAGACAAATAAATGAGCCGTTTCTCAGTCTTGTCCCTTACCGATGCAGCGGTCGCGCGCGTCCAAGAAATCATGGCTTCCCATGAGGGTTCTTTAGGCATTCGCGTAGGCGTCAAAAAAGGCGGTTGCGCGGGAATGGAATATACGATTGACCTGGTGCAAGAACCAAAAGCGGGCGACGACGTCGTGGAAAAAAACGGTGCGAAAGTCTTCGTTGCGCCAGAGGCAGTATTATTTCTGCTCGGAACCCAGATGGATTTTGAAGTCACCACGCTCCGTACCGGTTTTGTTTTTAACAATCCAAACCAGACCTCAGCCTGCGGCTGTGGGGAGTCGGTTGAACTCGCTCCCGCTTCACCAGATAGC
Organism: Falsochrobactrum ovis; assembly: GCF_003259955.1. GTDB lineage: Bacteria > Pseudomonadota > Alphaproteobacteria > Rhizobiales > Rhizobiaceae > Brucella > Brucella ovis_A. Next base: position 132,777 of record NZ_QLMK01000006.1, on the reverse strand, counting down.
TTAAACGAAGCTCTTGGAGCTGCCTAAATCGCTCAATCCCGAGCGAGCAAGCAGGTCTGAAGTTAAATAAAACGCGGAGAATTGGTTGATTCTCCGCGTTTAACTTACTGATTATGAGCATTCACGCCGGTGGGAATAAGCATGAATGCCGGAATGTCGTTACCGAAACCGACCGGAACCGGCCCGTCATCATCATGACGATCACGACGACGTTTGTGGGTTTCGTGATGTTGCCTAGCCCCACGTTCATCCTGTGTGTTGTGGTCGCGGCGGGATTTATTTTCCACGATTACCGGCTGATCGTCCTCTGTCGCCAAAGGTTCCGCTTTCGGCCTTTCGGCGGATTTTGCGTCCTTAGCTTTACCCCGACTATTCTTGCCCTTACGCGGGGTTTCTACAGTCTCATCTTCTGCGGGCAGCGTTGACAAATCTCCGTCATGCCACTCGATGGACTGTCCGATCATGGATTCTATCGCAGCGAGATATTTCTTATCCGCCGTTGTTACGATCGTAAATGCCTTGCCTGACCGGCCAGCTCGACCGGTGCGACCAATACGATGCACATAATCTTCGGCGTGATTTGGAACGTCAAAATTGAAAACATGGCTTACGTCTGGAATATCCAGTCCACGGGCTGCCACGTCTGACGCTACCAAAAGTCGAAGTTTGCCTTCTTTGAACCCTGCCAGCATCGCGGTGCGCGCGCGTTGATCCATATCGCCATGCAATGCGCCTGCATCGAATTCATGTCTTATAAGCGAACGGAAAAGTTCCGAGACATCTTTCTTACGATTACAGAAAATAATCGCATTTTTGAGGGAATCGCCTTCGCTGCGAATGAGGTCGCGTAACACTGCGCGCTTATCCCAGTCCTTTTTGCCCGACTTTACGAGGCGTTGAGTAACTGTTTGCGCGGTAGACGATGCTTTTGCAACTTCGACACGAACCGGAGAATGCAAGAATTGTTCAGTCAGCTTTGTGATTTCGGGCGGCATAGTCGCTGAAAAGAACAGAGTCTGCCGTGTGAATGGAATGAGCTTACAAATCCGTTCAATATCGGGAATGAAACCCATATCAAGCATGCGATCGGCTTCGTCGATGACCAGAATTTCAACACCGGTCAACAATAACTTGCCGCGCTCGAAGTGATCCATAAGCCGACCAGGCGTCGCGATCAAAACATCCGCACCGCGTTCTAGCTTACGCTCTTGTTCCTCAAAGGAAACGCCGCCAATCAGCAGCGAAACATTCAGACGCTGATTGACACCATATTTTTCAAAATTTTCTTCAACTTGGGCCGCGAGTTCACGCGTAGGCTCAAGGATCAGTGTGCGGGGCATACGTGCCCGGGCCCTGCCCTTTTCGAGCAAATGAAGCATTGGCAGAACAAAGGAAGCGGTCTTACCCGTTCCCGTCTGAGCAATGCCAAGGACATCCTTGCGCTCGAGTGCTGGCGGGATAGCGCCTGCCTGGATAGGTGTTGGCGCGGTGTATCCTGCTGCTTCGACCGCAGCAAGCACTTTCGGAGAAAGACCGAGTTCGGCAAATGTCGTCAATGGAGGCGTAGCTCTCTGTTGGAAAATAAGTCCCACCTCTTCCTGTCTATGCAGCCGCGTCATCGGGCGCAGGAACCAAGGCAGAAGAGGCGTCTAGACGCAAAAACGTCTTCACACAGCATCGCCTACGTCTAAGACGCACAAAAGTCAACAAAAATACCATCGCGAACTATAAAACTATACGTATATGAATAAATTTTCGTAATTTATTCGCCTTTTCGAATGCCCCGTCACACAGTTTCTCACAATGAGTGCCTGAACTGCTCAGTAATTATCCGCTCATCCCAGGAATGATTTTTATCGAATAAGATGTCCACTTGGCTGTCTGGCATCTCGCGTACGGTAACTGAGCGCACAGACTTAACTTCACTATTGTCGGCTACCGCATTCACGGGGCGTTTTTCTGTTTCTAAAAGGTCCAGTCGAACGGTCACATGTTTCGGTAACAGCGCGCCTCCCCACCGGCGCGGGCGAAAAGGACTAACCGGCGTCAGAGCCAGCAATTGCGCTTCAAGGGGCAGAATGGGACCCTGTGCAGAAAGATTATACGCCGTTGAGCCAGCTGGCGTGGCCACCATGACACCGTCGCATACGAGTTCTTCCAACCGCACTTTTCCATCAATCGTGATGCGAACCTTTGCGGCTTGATAAGATTGCCGAAAAAGAGAAACTTCATTAATCGCAACGGCGACAAATGGCGGTTCATTAGCGGTCTCCGCGATCATTTCCAGCGGTTTGATTGTTTCTTTCTGGGCCACCTCAATTCTTGCGGGCAAATCATCTAGGCTAAATTCGTTCATCAGAAATCCTACTGAACCGCGATTCATTCCATAGACGGGTTTGCCGCTGTTCATAAAATCGCGTAGCGCCTGCAACATCGTGCCGTCCCCACCGAGCGCGATGATAATATCAGCCTCCTCAGCTGTGGCTTGACCATAGCGCTTAATAAGTTCTTTTTCCGCGGCAAGCGATTCTTCAGTTCCGGATGAGAGAAAATGAAACGCCAAGTTCGGATCTTTCCTATTTGCCTTAAAACGGCACCAAATATGCCAACTTATCCCCATATCTAACTAGCATAAGGGGAATTGGCTTAACATTATCCTGCGGAGATAATTTTTTACTTTACACACGCTGTAATTATGCTAATTCAACCCGCAGTGCCCTTATAGCTCAGTTGGTAGAGCACCTGATTTGTAATCAGGGGGTCGCGAGTTCGAGTCTTGCTGGGGGCACCAAAATACCGCACTGATATCTATTTCAGAAAATATGCCAAGTTCGGCGTATTCGTGAGAATTCTTCAATAAAGTAATCCTCCTAAAATAATTCTGCGATAGCAGCGCAGATTCATGTGATTCGATTAAACAATCGGCAGAATCAAAAATTGTCCTTGTTTTTATCAACACATTTATGACCGAATTATCTGCTTGAATTTTTCCAGAAACAGACCCATTCATTGCATGAATTGCAGTCGTGTCATTTAGAGGGCATCTAATCAGGTGGTTTACAATCTGATTTCCTCTGTTATCTTCATTATTTATATAAATAAATTTAGTGCGTATAATATCTATATTTTAAATAATACAAATATAATTCTATATTTAAAAGGTATTTATATCATTTCTTCTAGTCAGGTAGAATATACGAAGCAACGTCGACTTTGCATATCGGTGGTTACTCGTAATAGACCTAAGATGCTCTGCAAGCTTTTTGCGTCTTTGGCTCAAATTACGCGTCCTTCCGATATGAACGTAATTTTTCTGATCGTGGAAAACAATTCGGCGCCGAGCCTTGAGCCTCAAATCTTGAGTTTTCGGCAGCAAATGGTTAACGACCAGATTGAGTATCTTTTGGAGCCAACTTTAGGCTTATCCGCCGCGCGCAATTGTGCTTTGAATTTTGCCATAGATAACCATTTTGATTATCTCGTATTTGTCGATGATGATGAAATCGTAGAATGGGATTGGCTCGTCCAACTATGCAAAGAACGTGACAGGTTGGATCTTGATATCGTTGGCTCGCCGGTCAGGCCAACGGCGGATGTTTCAGAATTATCGCTTTGGCAAAAAATGATTCTTTCCGGCGTTCAACAGGCTGAAAGCCGATCTGAGCGGAGAAACAGGCTCAAATGTGCGCAAGGAAAAAGCAATAATATCAAAGTCGCTACAGGTAGTTGGTTGGGGCGCCTAGATTTCTTTCGGTCAACAGGACTTCGTTTTGATACAAACTTTGGACTGACGGGCGGTGAAGACTGGCAATTATGCGCCCAAGCAAAATCTTTGGGCGCTAAAACTGGCTGGGCTTGCGATGCTATCGTTTATGAAACGGTTCCACTGGCCCGCCTCAAACTTTCCTATTATTATCGCCGCGACCGCGATCACAATATAACAGAATTTAACGCACGTTATCGGGCCAACCCATGGCAAAGTCTTCGCCAGCTACCTTTGCGATCGATTGGGCGGCTATTACGGCTGTTGGCTGCCATACTGTCCATCTCCATCAGAGGACCCTACGGGTTGGTTGCAACAGCGAAAGCAGCAGGAGGCCTGGTGGGTTTATTGCAGGGAGCGCTTGGAAAAACCTCAATGCATTACGCTAGTACCACGGGTTATTAATCTAAACACCCCGCTCTGCCCGCGAATGCAAAAGCTCCCTGCAACTAATAGGTCAGTACCAACCGACAGCGACTTGTGCCTCTTCAGACATGCGATCTGGTGTCCAAGGAGGATCGAACGTCATAGTGACTTCAACAAATGAGACACCTTCCACTGCGCTAACAGCGTTTTCTACCCAGCCCGGCATTTCACCGGCAACCGGGCAGCCGGGAGCCGTCAAGGTCATTTCGATCTTGACCGTGCGATCGTCCTCGATATCGATTTTGTAGATCAAACCGAGTTCATAAATGTCCGCCGGAATTTCAGGATCATAAACGGATTTAAGCGCAGCGATGATATCATCGGTCATTCGCAACAATTCGTCCTGCGGAATTGATGAAGCTGATAACGCGCTTTTGTTTTCCGTAGATTCCGCAGCATCTACCTCAGTTGTAGTCTTAGGCATCTGTTCTGTATTGCTCATCCGAAAAACCTTTTCGCCTTTTCCAGCGCATCCGCAAGCGCATCGATTTCGGCCCGCGTATTATAGAGACCGAAGGATGCTCGGCACGTGGAGGTTACGCCAAAACGCTTCAAGAGGGGCTGCGCACAATGCGTGCCGGCTCGCACTGCAATTCCCGCCCGGTCAATGACCATTGAAACATCATGGGCGTGAATTCCTTCGAGCGCAAAGGAAATAATGGCTCCTTTATCGGGCGCATTTCCGTAAATTCGTAACGAATTTATCCGACTTAACTGCTCATGCGCATAGTCGCGCAGATCTTCTTCATGCGCAAGGATCGCCTCTCGACCGATTTTCTCCATATATTCAAGCGCAGCACCCAAGCCGATTGCTTGAACAATAGCCGGTGTCCCCGCTTCAAACCTGTGTGGTGGATGATTGTAGGTAACGTTTTCCTCCGTCACTTCTTCAATCATCTCGCCCCCGCCTTGGAAGGGTCGCATTTTTTCGAGCATTTCAGCGCGTCCATAGAGCACGCCTATGCCCGAAGGGCCATAAACTTTGTGACCAGTGAAAACATACCAATCGCAGCCCAAGTCCAAAACGTCCACAGGTAGATGGACTGCTCCTTGGCTGCCATCCACCAAAACCGGAATGCCTCGTTCGTGAGCGAGTTGAACGATTTTTTTGATGGGTGTGACCGTGCCAAGCGCGTTTGACATATGGGTGATTGCGACGAGTTTTGTTCGGTCAGTGAGGCACTTTTCGAACTCCTCAATATGAAAGACACCTTCGTCATCCACCGGCGCAAACACCAATTTAGCACCTTGACGTTCGCGAATAAAATGCCATGGCACGATATTGGAATGGTGTTCCATGATCGACAGAACTATTTCATCGCCCTCGCCGATATTTGGCATTCCATAGCCATAAGCGACCGTATTGATGGCTTCAGTCGCATTTTTGGTAAAGACGATCTCGTCGACCGAGCTGGCATTCAAAAAGCGACGAACAGTTTCACGCGACTTTTCATAGGCGTCGGTGGCTGCATTGGAAAGAAAGTGCAGGCCGCGATGCACATTGGCATATTCATTCGCATATGCGTTTGTAACCGCGTCGATTACGGATTTCGGCTTTTGTGCCGAAGCTCCATTGTCTAGGTAAATAAGCGGCTTACCATGAATTTCACGAGACAAAATGGGAAAGTCCGCCCGTATCGCCTCAACGTCATAAGATGCAATCATTGGCTTTCTCTGATCCATGATCAGTCCTTCTGCCTCGGGCCGGGAAAACGGGGCAAAGCGTGTCGCTGTGCCCCGTCTGTTTAATCAGGCATGGACAGTCAGCCATTCAGACAGCTTATCTTCCAGCGCTTCGACCAATGGTTCGTCTTCGAGTTCTTCAATAATCTCGGCGATGAATGCCTTGATCAACAGACCACGAGCTTCATTTTCCGGAATCCCGCGGGCCATCAGATAGAAAAGATGGTCGTCTTGAATTTCGGTCACTGTCGCACCGTGACCGCAAGCCACGTCATCAGCGAAGATTTCCAATTCCGGCTTGGCTTCAAATGCTCCATCGTCAGACAGCAACAAAGTGTTACATGCCATCCGCGCATCAGTTTTCTGAGCGATTTGCGCAACGCGGATCATTCCTTGGAAAATACCGCGCGCCCGATCCTTGACAACGTTTCGAACGATTTCGGTTGAACGCGTGTTCTCCACCAAATGTCCGACAGTCATAGTGATGTCCGTGACACTGTCATCAGCGAGAAGATTAAGAGCACGAAGCTCAAAATCCGTATCTTCGCCTTCAACATCGGCATGAACTTCGTGACGGACCAGCTTGCCACCGGCATTGATGATGTAAAGCGTTAGCTTTGCATCTTTACCGAGCTTACAGTTGAACTGCGACAACTGAGTGCCCTGCCCGAATTCGCGCAAGATCACCCAAATAATTTCTGCGCCGTCACCAACCGTGACATGACTGACAACAGTCGAGAAAGCGTCAGTTTCGCCGCCCAACTGGCGTTCAATGATCGTCGCTTTGGAATTTGGCCCAAAAGAAGCAGGAAAACGCGTGTGTCCCTGTCCGCTTTTTTGGATGTTTTGCAATTCCAGCGGAGCATCGAGCGTCGTGTTATCAGCGATTGTGAGCGACCAGCCATCGCTGACATAAGCAGCGTTGATCTGGCCGATCGTATCGTCTGTCCCACGGATGCCAAGTTGTGGGAGCAGCGAACCATTGCTCAACTCATCGCGGACCGGAGCGAGTGTGACGCCCTCGGGTGCATTGCCATTAAGCGCAACACCATTGTTAACCGTGAGCACGGTTGAACCGGCCAGCAGAGCTGGCAGAGATTGTGACTCTGCCGCATCATCAAAAGCAGCAACGCCTTTGAGTAAGGTGCGCAAATCCGTATAGTGCCAGCTTTCGATCCGACGCGATGGCAGCCCATGGACCTTCAAAGTTTCAAGTGCTGTATCGCGTGCTACCGCAACATCAGCGTTACCAGGCAATTCGCCAACGCGTTGGGTGAAACTGTCAATAAGTACAGTTTCAGCCGGTGTGCGCGGCCGTGCGGTCTGGATATTCATGATCCATCCCTCCTTAGGCTGCTTCGCCGATCAGCTCGGCATAACCATTCTCTTCGAGGTGACGTGCAAGATCCTTGTCGCCGGATCTGATGACTTGTCCTTTGTAAAGAACATGCACCGCATCCGGTACGATATAGTCAAGCAGACGCTGATAGTGGGTGATCACTACGATTGCCCGGTCTGGCGAACGCAATGCATTAACGCCATCAGAAACGATCTTAAGCGCGTCGATGTCCAGTCCGGAGTCGGTCTCATCGAGCACACAAAGATGTGGCTCAAGCAGCCGCATTTGCAAGATTTCAGCGCGTTTTTTCTCACCGCCAGAGAAGCCAACGTTGAGTGGGCGCTTCAGCATGCTCATATCAATATTGAGGTCGCCAGCAGCGTCCTTAACACGTTTAATAAATTCCGGAACTTTCAACTCGGCTTCGCCGCGAGCTTTACGCTGGCTATTCATTGCGACTTTAAGGAATTCCATAGTCGCAACGCCTGGAATTTCCATTGGATATTGGAAAGCCAAGAAGATGCCCTTAGCCGCACGTTCAGCCGGATCGAGTTCGAGGATCGACTCACCGTTGTAAAGAATGTCGCCTTCGGTCACTTCGTAATCACTACGACCTGCCAGAATATAAGACAGGGTGGATTTGCCCGAACCGTTAGGGCCCATGATAGCAGCAACTTCACCTTTTTTGACGGTGAGATTCAGACCGCGAATGATTTCAGTATCGGAGTCCGCAATCTTTGCGTGAAGGTTTTTGATCTCAAGCATGGGGTATAAACCTTGTTTTCTTACGGCTTGAAAAGCCGCTCTGCCAGTCACATTCTGGCTTGAAATTCGACTAAAAAAGCGAGGGGATGAGCGCTGGATTAACCAACGCTACCCTCAAGCGAAATGCCAATCAGCTTCTGAGCTTCAACGGCGAACTCCATCGGCAGTTCCTGAATAACTTCCTTGACGAAGCCATTCACGATCAAAGCAATTGCCTCTTCTTCTGGAATACCGCGCTGCATCACATAAAACAGCTGATCTTCAGAAATTTTGGAAGTGGTCGCTTCGTGTTCAAACTGACACGTGGCATTCTTCGCTTCGATATAAGGCACCGTATGCGCGCCGCAGTCATTGCCGATCAGCAGCGAGTCACACTGGGTAAAGTTACGAGCATTTTCGGCCTTGCGATGTGCCGTAACCTGTCCGCGATAGGTATTGCTGGAGTTTCCGGCTGAAATACCCTTCGAAATAATGCGGCTCGACGTGTTCTTGCCCAGATGGATCATCTTGGTGCCACTGTCGATTTGCTGATAGCCATTCGAGACAGCAATCGAATAGAATTCGCCACGGGAATTATCGCCACGCAGGATGCAGGACGGATATTTCCAGGTTACAGCGGAACCGGTTTCGACCTGAGTCCATGAGATTTTGGAGTTGTCGCCACGGCAATCACCACGCTTGGTAACGAAGTTATAGATGCCGCCCTTGCCTTGCTTATCTCCTGGATACCAGTTCTGCACCGTTGAATATTTGATTTCTGCATTATCCAACGCAATCAATTCAACAACGGCTGCGTGAAGTTGATTCTCGTCGCGCTGCGGTGCGGTGCAGCCTTCAAGATAGGAAACGTATGAATCCTCTTCAGCGATGATCAGCGTGCGTTCAAACTGGCCAGTATTACGCTCGTTAATGCGGAAATAGGTCGAAAGCTCCATAGGGCAGCGAACGCCTTTCGGAACATATACGAAAGACCCATCCGTAAACACCGCAGAATTCAGTGTGGCGTAATAGTTGTCCGAGACTGGCACAACGGATGCGAGATATTTCTGAACCAGTTCAGGATGCTCTCGAATCGCTTCCGAAATCGAACAGAAAATCACACCTGCTTTGGCAAGCTCTTCTTTAAACGTTGTAACGACCGAAACACTGTCAAAGACGGCATCGACGGCCACGCGTCCAGACGCATAAACGTTATCTGAAGGCTCTGCATCAAATTCGCTCGGCTCACCGTGCTTACGCACGCCAGCAAGAATTTCCTGCTCGCGAAGCGGGATACCCAGCTTTTCATAGGTGCGTAATAGCTCCGGATCGACTTCATCGAGCGACTTCGGGCCGGTCTGATTTACCGGAGCTGCATAATAATATGCGTCTTGGAAATCGATCTTAGGATAATCGACGCGCGCCCAGGAAGGCTCTTCCATGGTCAGCCAGCGTTCATAAGCCTTCAGGCGCCATTCAAGCATCCATTCCGGCTCATTTTTCTTAGCCGAAATGAATCGAATAATATCCTCGTTAAGGCCTTTGGGGGCTTTATCGACTTCGATTTCAGTTTCGAAGCCATACTTATATTGGTCCACATCCAAGCTGCGGACCTGATCAATGGTCTCCTGCACAGCAGGCATTGGCGTTCTCCATCCTCGTCGGGTTCAAGATCCGACAGTTGCAAACGTCTGATGATGATAGCTACCCTATCGCCACCATATATAGTGTTTGTGAAGCTTCTTTAAAACCTCTCTAAACTAAAATTCAAGCGCTCGCACAAAATTTGCCTGAAAAAATCAAGAATAATTGTTCATGACCGCGTTAATTGCAGCTCACTTCCCTTTTGAACGCTGATATCGCGATACAATCTGCTCCAAGGCCTTTAGAAACTGATCCACATTTTCCGTCGAAACATCCGGAGAAAGCGAAACGCGGATAGCGCCTGGTCCATTTTTAAAGCCCATGGCTGCTAACACATGGCTTGGCCCCACTTTGCCAGACGAACATGCCGAGCCCGCAGATAGAGCGATACCGGCAAGGTCGAACGCTATTTGCACCGTTTCCGCTTTCTGCTCTTGCAAAGAAAAGAAAGTCGTATTGGGAATACGGGGTGCCTTGTGTCCGTATATTGTTGCCTCGGGGGCAATTTCAAGAATCCCTGCCTCCAACCGATCACGCATATCGGATGACCAGCCACCATTTTCCAGGCGGGCCGCAGCACAAGTCGCGGCAGCGCCAAAACCCGCTATTAACGGCAGAGCCTCGGTTCCGGCACGATGTCCTTTTTCCTGCCCACCCCCACGGACCAGCGCCTGCGGCATCATCAGATCAGAAACGGCAATAACTGCACCAATCCCTTTGGGGCCACCGATTTTGTGGGATGAAATAATTAAGTAATCTGCATAATTATTTGTAATATCGATATTAATACGTCCTGCGGCTTGAACTGCATCGACGATTAAAACCCCGCCAGCGGCTTTCACAACCGCAGCAATTTCTTCAATGGGCTGTAAAACGCCAGTTTCATTATTTGCGGCTTGAACGGCCACCAAAGGCAGTCCAGTCGCCTTATCATGTGCATTGAGCGCCGATTGAAGCGCGTCAAGGTGGAGCAATCCATCTGGGGAAACGGGGATGAAACTGATGTTTTCCGTAGGAAATTGCCCACCAGCGAGTACGCAAGGATGTTCTGTTGAGCCGACATATAGATGTGACATGCGAATAGGCGCTCGTCCCATCATGTAATTGGGTGTCAAAAGCGTAGAAGCGGCCTCAGTGGCACCAGAGGTAAAGAACACATGCGCGGGGTTGGCATTAACCAGAGAAGCGACATTGCGCCTTGCTGTTTCAACGAGTGCGCGCGCTGCCCGGCCTTCCTTGTGAACGGATGAGGGATTACCCAAAATGTCGAGCGCGGCGATGACAGCATCCCGCGCCTCATCAAGCAGCGGAGCGCTGGCATTATAATCCAGATAGAGCCTCTTGCCGGTCGAGATCACTGATCTTATCTCCTTAGCATAGGGCTTGGAGCGCAATTTTCTTGAATTTTCAATCAGGAAAAGCCTATTAAGCCATCTCAGCAACTGAACTCGGTTCAGTCAAAAGTAATTTCCACGGTTCTAAAAGCGGCTGAGCTTCTCGTCAAGCATGCCGTTTTAGGATCGTCTCTTCCGGTTACCCGGTTACAAGCGGAGTGAATATGCCTGAAGTCATCTTCAATGGACCTGCTGGACGCCTTGAGGGCCGCTATCAGCCTTCTAAGGAAAAAAACGCACCAATTGCGTTGATCCTACATCCGCATCCACAGTTTGGCGGAACTATGAATAATAAGATCGTTTATGATCTGTTTTACATGTTCCAAGAGCGGGGCTTCACCACGCTGCGCTTTAATTTCCGTGGCATCGGACGCAGTCAGGGTCAGTTTGATCACGGCCCAGGGGAATTGTCCGACGCGGCAAGCGCGCTCGATTGGGTGCAGGCACTTCATCCTGACTCGAAAAATTGCTGGATTGCCGGATATTCTTTTGGCGCCTGGATCGGAATGCAGCTTTTGATGCGCCGGCCAGAAATCGAAGGGTTTATGTCAATTGCGCCGCAGCCAAATATCTATGACTTTTCCTTCCTAGCGCCCTGCCCATCATCCGGCCTGATTATTCATGGCGAACAGGACAAGGTGGCACCGCCGAAGGACGTTCAGGTTCTGGTGGACAAGCTTAAATCCCAAAAGGGCATTACGATCACTCAGAATACGATGCCCGGTGCCAACCACTTTTTCACCGGAATGGGTGACGAGCTCATTGCGGAATGTTCGGAATATCTTGACCGCCGCTTGGCAGGCGAACTGGCGGAAGTACGCCAAAAGCGTTTGCGCTAAACCGATAACAAAATCTAAATGCGATCGGCGGGGTTTCCCGCCGATTTTATTTTTTAGGCAAGACCAGAACGCCACCTGAAACTGGCTTTATGCATCCGGTCGTCGTTGGATAGGTCAGCGGTAAGCCCTTTTGAGATCGCACGGCAAGAAATCCCCATGCTTCTGCTTCCATCGAATCACCGTTAAGGCCAAGTTCGTCTGCATCAATGACTATCGCGCCCTGCCCTGCGGCCAGCGCAGAGAGTTCTGTCATTATGGATTTGTTCAGACGTCCACCGCCACTTATGATATAAGTTCGGGGGGTGGAGGGCAGATGTTCTGCAGAGCGGATAATAGAAGCAGCGCTTATATAAGCTAGGGTTCGCGCTCCGTCCGCAAGCGACAATTCCCCTTCTTTCAATGGCGAAAAATCACTGCGATCCAGCGAGCTTCGACGTTTGGATTTAAAGAAGGGGTTTTCAAGATAACGATCTGCAATTTCGCGGTTGATCTCGCCGCTCATGGCAATATCACCACCCGCATCAAAGCTACCCTGTCGGTTTAACTCCATCCATTGATCAATAAGCATATTTCCGGGTCCGCTGTCATAAGCAACGAGTGAGCCATCGGGCCCGACATAGGTGAGGTTTGAAATACCACCAATATTCACAAAAACGGCAGGAAGTTTGAGCTTGCCGGAAAGGCTTTGTGCAAGCGAAGCGTGATAGGCAGGAATAAGTGGTGCGCCCTCACCACCATGCCGCATATCCTCGGCGCGCATGTCATAGATTATTGGAATTCCAGTTTCTGATGCGAGTAATTCTCCATCACCGAGCTGAACGGTCAGACCGGATTGGGGGCGATGAAGAACTGTTTGTCCGTGAAAGCCGACAACATCAATGTCTTGAGCCATCAAAGCGTTTTGATATAGGAAATCATGCAGCGCAATTGCATGCAACAAAGTTAGGTCTCGCTCTAGCCGTGCCAAGCCTCCAGGGCGCTGCTGTCTTTCTGAAATTGCACGCGCATCCACTAAAGCCGCTTTCAACCTTGCGCGAAATCCATCGGAATAAGGCATGAAGGCTGAGGGTCCGCGCTTGATTCGAGTCTCGCCGTCAGTGTCCACAAGAGCGATATCAACACCGTCCATCGAGGTGCCGCTCATCAGGCCAATAGCGCGTTTTAGCTTACTCATGCCGGACTTTCCTTGTTATTCTCCAATGAATGATGTTAAAGGCAGAATATCTCAATAGGGTAAGCGCTTGCTTACTAAGTTCTCAACTTCGCCTTATCAGTCAGGAAATGGGCATGTCCGGTTTCAAATCCGATTTTCTACGCACGCTGTCCGAGCGCGGATTCATTCATCAAATTTCAGATGAAAGCGGCCTTGATGAATTGATGGCTAAGGAAACCGTCACAGCTTATATCGGCTTTGACCCTACCGCACCAAGTTTGCACGCAGGTGGTCTTATTCAGATCATGATGCTGCACTGGCTCCAGAAAACAGGGCATAAGCCCGTGGCTTTAATGGGCGGTGGCACTGGAATGGTGGGCGATCCATCCTTTAAGGATGAAGCACGCAAGCTGATGACCGAAGAGACGATTGCCGAAAATATTTCTGGCATACAGCGTGTTTTTGCAAACTACCTCACCTTTGGCGAAGGCCCGACCGATGCAATGATGGTGAATAATGCGGATTGGCTTCGCGGCATTAATTATTTAGAATTTCTGCGCGATGTCGGCCGCCATTTCTCGGTCAACCGTATGTTATCATTTGATTCGGTAAAGATGCGGCTTGAGCGTGAACAATCGCTCTCATTCCTCGAATTCAACTATATGATTCTGCAAGCCTATGATTTTGTAGAGCTCAACAAACGCTTTGATATGCGCTTGCAGATGGGTGGTTCGGATCAGTGGGGCAATATTATCAATGGTATTGACCTCGGCCATCGCATGGGCACGCCGCAGCTTTATGCCCTTACCTCGCCACTGCTGACAACTTCGTCAGGGCAGAAAATGGGCAAATCACTTGGCGGAGCTGTCTGGCTCAATGCAGATATGCTCAGCACTTATGATTTCTGGCAGTACTGGCGCAATACGGAAGATGCGGACGTGGAACGCTTCTTAAAGCTTTATACCACACTGCCATTGGATGAAATTGCTCGTCTGGCAGCACTGGGTGGCGCTGAAATCAACGAAGCGAAGAAAGTTCTGGCAACCGAAGTCACCGCGCTTTTGCACGGTCGGGAGGCTGCTGATGTGGCTGCGGAAACCGCCAGAAAGACCTTTGAAGAAGGAGAGCTTTCGAGCAACCTTCCAACCGTCGGCGTTCATAAAGCAACGCTAAATGAAGGTATCGGTGTTCTCGCCTTAATGGTTTTGGCAGAACTTTGCACGACAAATGGTGAAGCGCGCCGGCATGTGGAAGGTGGCGGGGTACGGATTAATGACGAGCCAGTCAGCGATCCCCGCATGATCATCAATTCGTCGTCCTTGAATGATGAGGGAGTGATCAAAGTATCCTTAGGTAAAAAGCGGCATGTGTTAATCCGACCAGCATAATTGGCGCGACTTAAACGATGTAAAACAAAAAGCCGGGGCAATCCGGCTTTTTGCGTTTTAATGCTTAAAACTCGAATATCGTGCGGAAGATGCCCGGCGCGATAATAGATATTGGATTGACGATTACCTGGGGTTGCTTGGCGCTTCCAATCAGTTTGAAGGTAATACCTAGCAAGCCTTTATCGCGTCCATTGCCAAGCAGCGCACCTAAAATAGGCACTTCGCTGAACATCCGATTAAGGCCATAAGCTGGCATGAAAGTCCCAGTAATCTCCATGCTTCCTTTGGAATCATAAAGTGTGCCTTGAAAGGTGGCTCCAACGGATGGTCCGCGCACGACGCCTCTGGAAAGCTTTAGATATCTTTTTCCCATTTCTATAAAAGAAAAGCCGCGTTCAAAATCAACGCGCGAAACATCGATTTTGCGTTTTACGGCCTGGTCAAGACTGCGGCCGCCCGGCTCCGGTGAACTGGATACAATTTTAGCAAGGCGCGGTTCATCGACAATGGAAAAATCCCGAGCGTCAATCTGTCCGCTTAATGGGCCATCACCCTGCCCTGCCAATCCGACGGAGATTTTACCTCCGCGCATTTTGTCGTAAAAATCAAAAAATCTAAGGACTGCCCCGGCATCTTCTGACCGCGAAGTCAGGGAGCGGGCACCTTCCTGATCGTTATTTGTAGCGGTAAACTTCTTGCCGGATGACGTCGTCGCATTGATGGATAAGCCAGATACTCTGCTGCCCGCTTTTTCATACGAAACCGCAAGATTCTTTAAGGTTTCTCCATGGAAGCCAGTCACTTCGTCGATCTGGGCACTGACCACCAATCTAGAATTATCCTTGGTTTGTGAGCCTGAGCGTTTATGATTTTGCTCCATGGCTTGCTTAATCAGCGCACGGGCATCAAATCGCGCTCCTCTGACGGTAACGCGATAGCTACCTCCATTTAGGGCCGTTTTGAGCGAAAGCCGGTCAGCTCTGGTCAGCCGAACTTCGTTCAGATCCACTGATTGCAAACTTCCATCAGCAATGCTCAGTGCGCCTCTCGCACCAAAAGTGTCGCCCGTTAGAACAAGGTTCTCAACATCAAAATTTTTGCCTTCAGCTGGACCTTTTTCAATGAGATCAAACTCAAGCTTTGCTGGAACTCCACTTCCCTTCTGCCAACCCAGCCAGGGCAGAGAGACCCGCGTTTTCCCAAGATCGGCGTGTATGTGCCGCTTATCTGCGTTTTTCATGCCCAATTCGACGGTCATGGGGCCTGAAATCAAGCCTTTCAGCTCAGGGAAAAGCTTGTCGCGGGTTTTATCGTCAACTTCTAATTTGATTTTTTGTTGCGGCTTTACCATTCCCGACCGCTTGAGCGGTTCGGTCATGCTCACGGTCGCCGGAATACCGTCCAATCGTCCTTCTGCGTTAATAATGGCCGAAGATTGATCGACTTTTATACTCCCCGTAGCGTCGGTTACGAATGAACCACCGATCCGGCGCGAAAGAGATAGGTCTTTGAAATCTATATCGGCATTCCATTGCAAGGTGCCGGGCGGTGCGCCTCTCGACACCGCAAAATTGACCAAAACATGCGATTTAACTTCACCGGTAGCATCTTCGGGCGAAAAAGGGATCGCGTCCTGAATATCGATAGGCTTTTTGCCAGCAATCTCAATGATCGCTGCCGCATCACCAGAAACGGTTAAATCCAGTTCCGCTATAACTGGGCGTTGGGGCCCCCATGGTATAATCAACGTCCCGTCAGTTACTTGTGCCTGTCTGTTATTATCGGTGTAGACCACTCCCTTATCGAGCTTAATAGTCGCATGGGCACCACGAACAGAAATGTTGCCTACAACGTCTCTTATCGGTGGCAGTTCGCCCACAACATCAAAGCGTGTTTCAACTACATTGAAATCCGCTTTGATTTCTTCCCCTGTCATAGGTGGGGGGCGACCTGGGCCATTGAAGCGTCCACCTGCAAGCGAAATATCAATTCGACTGTCCTTCAGGGTGCCTCCGAATAGGTTTTTTATCACCCATTCACGCGCGCCATCGGCCACATCAATCGGCCAAAGATGCTTTGCATCACTCACAGCCATAGTGGGTATGCGCAACATGAAAATCATTTCCGGCGAGCCTTGGCCAAACGCCATGCTTCCTTGCCCATAGAGCTCGCCTGTCGCAGTTTTCAGATCAAGCGTCGTGAACTGAATGCGCTGGTTTTCTGCGAAAAATCGCCCTCCTATATGCACGCCAAATGACAGCTCTGGATCGCTGGATTCTACTGGCAAACTGGTTGCCGAGCTGGTGACAACTTCGAACCGATAGGCTGGCCCCTGCTCTTGGCCTTTGAAATCCGAATCGGGACCAATTGCGCCATTAAAATTTGCACTTAAACCGTTCAGTTGAATTCGGGACGGGAGGATCTCCAATTTTTTGCTTCCCACCACATGTTCGAGTTTAAGAGACGCCCGACCGCGAACATCATCGATTTTTCCTAATTGCATGTCGATATTATCGACATCAAAATTCACCGAGAGGCGTTCAGCTTTATTCGAGGTGGCGGCTTGGCCCGCGAGAAATAGATCCGCCACTGCGCTAAAAACGAAATGTGCTGGATTAATATGTGTGTTCTCTAGAACCGGTGCAACTTCATCAGCAGGCCCCAGACGCACGGGAATATCGCGAAGCTGGAGTTCGAAGGCTGCGAGCTCGTTGCGCTGGTCATCCTTCCAGAGAATGGTACCAACCATACGAATGTTTTGACCGTTCCATTCAACGTTTCCAGCTAAAGAAATCTGGCCGGTTTTTTCGACTAGTCTGAGCGTTTGAATATGAAAAGTCTGAACGGTTTCGCCGACTTTAAATTGAATGGTGCTGTTGGTGAGTTCGATTGCTTGCGGATTCTGCTTACCTAGCAATTCTAGATTATGGCGCATGGCAGCAAATATTTCACGCGATATCGCATCAAAATCCAGCAATCCCTGCTCATCATAGGGCAAAGTTTTCCAAAAAGTCGGGCCTTCTTGTTCTAAAAATTCAAAATTCGCCCCGTCAATGGCCAATTCGGCGATGCGCATCTTGCCAGTCAATAGGGGAAGCGGTGACAAGCCCAAACGCACAGAGCGTATATTATTGATAGCAACACCAAGTGCTGGATCCGATATGGAAACATCTTGAGCATTAATCGCAACCAAACTGTTTCGATCGAGCGAAAGCGCTGCATTGCCGATAGAGGCTGTAGCGCCCGAGCCCAATAGATTACTGAGGCTTTTCTGCGCTTCATCTCGCAATAGATCGCTGTCTATGCCTCCGCGCAGAACGACAAAACCGACACCACCTATCAAAAATATAGCAATGCAAACTGACAAAAAGCATTGATAAAAACGGGTTAAGAACGAACGTCTTGTGTGTTTTAAACCGCGTCCAGTATCGCGCACGTCTTGTGAAGTAAGACGTTCGATTCTTTCAAGCTCGCCTTTGCTGAAGCGTATTCTGCGCGGTTTTTCCGTCAATATTCCAGCCGAATTATTCGTTCCATAGTCAATCTCGCCCACGAGTTGTGAGGGAGATCATATCTATATTCTGTTCTCGTTGGTCGCACTCAAAAACGGGTCTGAATATTTGCATATTCCCATCTAAATGCGATAGCACAAACTATAACCTGATATGGTCGCATTTCCATCAAAGAAAGGCTTTCCTATGGCTCGTCCTCAAGTTGGAGAAAAAGCTCCAGATTTTACCCTTGCTTCTGATCGTCGTGGGACGATTTCTTTATCGGAGTTCCGGGGACAAGCGGTCGTCGTCTATTTTTATCCAAAAGACGATACATCGGGCTGTACAAAAGAAGCCATTGAATTCTCGCAACTACAGCCGAATTTCGATGCAATAAATACAAAAGTCATTGGTATTTCCCCTGATAGTATTGAGAAACACGCAAAATTTCGAACAAAGCATGATCTGACGGTCGAGCTTGCTTCAGACCAAGATAAAACCGTTTTGGAAGCCTATGGTGTCTGGGTCGAAAAAAGTATGTATGGTCGCAAATATATGGGGGTCGAACGCACCACCTTCCTCATTGATAAAGATGGCCAGGTCGCGCAAGTTTGGAATAAAGTCAAGGTTGCTGGCCATGCACAGGCAGTACTCGAAGCTGCGGAGAAGCTAAATTAACTATATCTAAGAAATTTTTGATTAACCTTGATGAGGTCATAATCGTAACATCTATTAAGGATGTATTTCCTGCGCAACAGAAATGGACATGCGATGCAGAGCCATTCTCGCTTTAATAGTACATCCGCACAACTAGCCGTCAGGATTGGCGGCGCGTTGCTATGTGGAATTCTAGCTTTCGGATATAGCGGATTTTCTGCAAATGCTGATGAGCGTCAGATAATTTTGATCCAACCATTGCCAGAAAAGCCATCGGAAGCAGCGCCGCAGGAACTTGATTTAGAAGATGGAATTATCTCAGCACAGAAATTTACGGTTTTTGGAATTGATCCAATCATAACCGGTCCGGTTCCCGGGATTACACGCGGCTGATCCGTTAAAGATAGCCTAATTTTTGAACAAAGCGCCAGTTGAAGCTTTCAACCGGCGCTTTTGATTTGTGCTGTTATCAGTCGATATCTTCGACTAATTCCGCTCCGCCATGTATACGGTGCGCGAGCGCTGCTTCCATAAATGGCGTCACTTCACCGTCAAGTACCTCTTGAGGGTTGCTGCTTTCAACACCTGTCCTGAGGTCTTTGATGAGCTGGTATGGTTGCAATACGTAAGAGCGTATCTGATGGCCCCAGCCAATTTCCGTTTTCGTGGAGTTGGCGGCATCAGTCGCTTCTTCACGTTTCTTGAGCTCTTCCTCGTATAAGCGGGCTCGCAACATTGACCAGGCTTTTTCACGGTTTTTATGCTGTGAACGTTCGGCCTGACACTGAACCACGATACCAGTCGCAATATGCGTGATACGTACCGCGGAGTCCGTCGTATTGACATGCTGTCCACCTGCACCGGACGCCCGATAGGTATCGATGCGCACATCTGATTCACTGACCTGAACATCGATATTATCGTCGATCACAGGATAGACCCAAACACTGGCAAAGGATGTATGACGCCGAGCATTGGAATCATAGGGCGAAATGCGCACAAGGCGATGAACACCCGATTCGGTTTTCATCATACCGTAGGAGTTATGCCCCTTTACAAGAAGCGTAGCCGACTTGATGCCAGCCTCCTCGCCGTAGTGAACTTCCATCACTTCGACCTTGCGGCCACTGCGCTCTGCCCAGCGTGTGTACATCCGAAGCAGCATAGACGCCCAGTCCTGACTTTCAGTTCCGCCTGCTCCGGCATGAATTTCCAGATAGGTGTCGTTGGAGTCAGCTTCACCTGAAAGCAACATATCGATCTGACGGCGATCTGTCTCTTGTTTGAGTTCGCGGATTGTCGCTTCTGCATCCTCAATAATTGACTGATCGCCCTCCTCTTCGCCCATAGCGATGAGTTCGATACAATCATTTAAGGATTGCGTCAGCCCGTTTAGACCATTGATGCTATCTTCCAGGTTCTGGCGTTCCCGCATCAGTTTTTGGGCTTCTTGTGCATCGTCCCAAAGTGTCGGATCTTCAGCTTTCTGATTCAGATAACCAAGACGTTTGATTGCCTGATCCCAGTCAAAGATGCCTCCTCAGCAGGCTTATGGCCTGCTGGATTTCGTCGACCAGCGACTCGATTTCCGCGCGCATGGGTAAATCGTCCTTTATCAATTCTGTATGTGGTAAGAATAACGCAGGCTCTCCGAGGGAGCAGTTCCGCGTCATTCGATTCAGCGGTCAAACTCCGCCTGAACGGGCAGGAACATAATTAGCCTGCCCTAAGCTGTAAAGAGGGTGCTCAGTAAAGGCCGCCTGCACCAGAATTAATTGCTCTTGTGGCTTGGGGCGACTGCGGAATCACAGGCGCGCCCTCTCTATATTGATCCATTCCAATAACGGAATAAGTGTCCGAAGGCCCTGTTCCCGGCTTGAAAGCCTCCATGATCAAATTCGGATCACCTTCATTGGTCCGCATACCGGTCTTACGATTGATCCCAATTAATGTCATACCTTCCGGAACGCGGAAATTTGTTTTTGGCGTGCCTTCAAGCGCTTCGGTCATGAACGCTTTAAACACCGGCGCGGCCAGAGCGCCACCGGTATTACCGCGTCCGAGCGGCGTCGGCGTATCATATCCCATGAACACTCCCACAACGAGATCAGGTGTATAGCCAACGAACCAAGCATCTTTTTCGTCGTTGGTAGTACCCGTTTTACCCGCAATTGGGCGGTCAAGGCTTTTGAGAAGCTGGGCAGTTCCGCGCTGCACTACGCCTTCCATCATGGAGGTGATCTGATACGAAGTCATCGGATCAAGTACCTGATCCCGGTCGTCGATCAGAGTTGGCTCGTCCTGATTAGCCCATTGGAGCGCGTTGCAATTTTCGCATTTTCTTTCATCATGTTTAAATACGGTTTTGCCATAACGATCCTGAATGCGGTCGATCATTGAGGGCGTAATACTCATGCCGCCATTGGCCATCACAGAATAAGCCGTCACCATCCGCAAAACAGTAGTTTCCCCTGCGCCGAGAGACATGGAAAGCACTGGCATCATTTTATCATAGATACCAAACCGCTCCGCATATTCTGCCACGATGTTCATGCCCATATCCTGTGCAAGACGCACGGTCATGACGTTGCGCGATTGTTCAATGCCATAACGCAATGTGGAAGGGCCGGAGAATTTACCCGAGTAGTTCTTAGGCGCCCAAACACCCAGTGAGCCACCTTGATCGACTTCTAATGGCCCATCAAGAACGACTGATGCGGGTGTGTATCCGTTATCAAGAGCAGCGGCATACACAACCGGCTTAAACGAAGATCCGGGCTGGCGATAGGCTTGTGTTGCTCGATTAAATTCTGACTCAGAAAAGGAGAATCCGCCCACCAGCGCCAGAACACGGCCCGTGTGAGGGTCCATCGCAACGATAGCACCTTCTAGCTTAGGTGGCTGCTGCAACCGATAACGGGAATCGCCTTCGGCTTTTGATACAAAAATAATATCACCGCGCTCAAGGACGCCTTCGGGTGATTTAGCACTGCTGCGCTTGCCGCCAATATTGATAACGCGCATGGCCCATTTCATATCATCGGCCGCAATGAAAGCGCGATCACGCTGTTTGCTTCGCAAGCCCGATGCTTCAAGCGGCGGCTGCAATCCAATATCAACGCCTGCCGAAGAAACATTTAAAACAATTGCGAGACGCCACTCGGGAACATCAGAGAATGGCTCTAAGTCTCCAAAAGCAGTACCCCAATCATTTCCGATTTCGACATTTTTTACGGGTCCGCGCCAGCCACGAGCTTCGTCGTAACGCAGCAATGCTGATTGCAATGCCTTGCGCGCTGATACCTGCAATGCGGGGTCAAGTGTAGTGCGAACCGATAAACCGCCTTCATAAAGTGCGTCCACGCCATATTTCTGAATAATCTGACGGCGAACTTCCTCGGCGAAATATTCAGAAGCAAAAAGATAATGGGTCGCAGTACGCGGCTTTACGCCTAATGGCTCGCTCTTTGCCTCTTCGGCTTCTGCCGAAGTTATATAGCCATTCTCATACATGCGATCGATGACCCAGTTGCGGCGCTCAATGGCCCGATCTGGATAGCGGTAAGGATGGTAATTGTTGGGGCCTTTCGGCAACGCCGCTAGATAGGCAGTTTCTGCGATCGACAATTCGCCTACCGATTTGTCAAAATAGGAAAGAGCAGCAGCGGCGATACCATATGATCCGAGGCCAAAGAAAATTTCATTCAAGTAAAGTTCAAGAATGTGATCTTTGGAATAGGCCTGCTCAATGCGCATGGCCAGGATGGCTTCTTTAATCTTTCGATCATAGGTCTGGTTTGATGAAAGCAGGAAGTTTTTTGCAACCTGCTGGGTAATGGTCGAAGCGCCCACCGGCCGCCGGCCTGTTCCCATATTCTTGATATTGGTTACAACAGCGCGCGCTAACCCACCAAAATCTAGGCCATGATGTTCATAAAAAGTCTTGTCTTCGGCAGAAATAAACGCGGCTTTGACGCGGTTTGGCACGGCCTGAATGGGAAGGTAAAGACGGCGTTCGCGTGCGAATTCTGACATAAGGCTACCATCAGACGCATGCACACGCGTCATGACAGGCGGCTCATATTTCGCCAAAACTTCGTAATCCGGAAGGTCGTGGGTGAGATTACCCACATAGAGAGCGACCCCGCCTGCCACCAACAGCATCAGAACCGTCCCAATTCCGAAGAAATATCCGATTAGCCTTACCATGAATGCGGATTCCTGCCGTCCGATTATCGCCTAAGCGCAGCTAGCTATTGCAGCTGCCCATTGTACCATCATGCCCTTAGGCACCTTGTGGCTTAGTGACCACCAAATACGTCAAAGGCAAGATCGTTTCGGTGTTTTTACCAGTTTAACCCATTTCAAGGGCAGTGGGTGCTAAAAAACGTTGAAACTGTTGCATGGCTGCATCTGATAATTTGTCTCCCAAACATAATAATAAAATATTGGGCTAACCTTTCGAAAGATGTGATGGACGTCTGAAAGCTTTAAAGGCCTTAACCGCCAGTGCAATTCGATCCGCCAATTTATAACGCCACTGCGGATCGCTTAGCAATTTTTCGTCCTGCGCGTTCGATAAATAGCCGATTTCGATCAGAACCGATGGTACATCGGGCGCACGCAACACCTGAAATCCCGCAAAACGGTGCGGATTATTGATCAGGCTGATTTCTCCACGAAGATGGCTAATTACTTTTTCAGCAAAGCTAAGCGAAAATGTATGTGTTTCGCGGCGTGTCAAATCCAGAAGGATGTCCGCAACCTCGGGAAAATCTTCTGCGACAATGCCTGCAACATTGTCGGCCTTGTTTTCACGCTCAGCCATAGCCCGTGCGACCGCATCGGAAGCCTTATCCGAAATAGTGTAAACAGTTGCCCCGCGAATATCGTGCTGATTAACCGTATCCGCGTGAATGGAAATAAACAGATCCGCTTCCTCTTCGCGCGCTAAGCGCACCCGTTCAGACAGCCGCAGAAAAGTGTCGTTATCCCGCGTCATCAACACCCGAATTCCATCTTCCTGGGCCAATCGATCACGTAATTCCAGGCTAAACGCAAGTGTTAGATTCTTCTCCATTAAGCCGCTTATGCTTTCGGCCCCGCTATCAATGCCGCCGTGGCCGGGATCGATCATAACCGTAAACGGCCGCGATGGATCGCGTTCAAGAGCCGCTTTCACTCCGACCGGGGGTGCCACACGTTCAGTCGAACCTGTTATATCGCGTTGGGATTGAATTTTTGCGGCAAATTCACCAGATGATGTAGCGGTGATATCGGCCACTAGCTGGTAGCCCGGGGCATCTTCATTTTTTGTCACGCGGATAGTTTCGACATTAAATGGACCGCGAAAGGTCAAGATCAGCCTCGAACGGTTCGGCCCGACCAGGCCATATCGAACACGCGAAATCATTCCTCGTGGAGCAAGACTTTTTTCGTCAAATCCAAACCGTGTTTCGGGCATGTCCAGCACCAGCCGGTGGGGATTGTCGAGCAGTAATGTCGAAAATGTCGGTTCATTATCGAACATAATGACCACGCGCATACGCAAATCATCGCCCACCATCCGATAGGTGAAAGCGGATAATGAAGGATTAGCACCTTCTGCTTTAGCTTCGCCTGAAAATGATAAAAATGATGCTAGAAGCGTGAGAATAAACAGAATTTGTACTCTTAAGTTGAATTTTATTTCATTATTTTCAGTCGGATAATCCATAAAATTCCCAGTCAAATCTCGTTGGAATAACTGTTTAGGATCAGCCCATAGGTCAAATTCATCCTCTTCTTCCAAGCCCAAGCATAGACAATCCATATAAAACTTCGGTTAATGCGCGTCCGCCAATCCTCGCTTTTGCGCTGATCTGGCGCAGAATACCGCTTTGTAAGGCAGTTTTAAGCGAAAAGCTATCGACGCATGAAATGATATTCATACTTGTCATAGATGAAGCGACACCATAAAAGCTTAGTTAGGTTACGGAATAGCAGTCAGAATCATTTGCTGGTTCTTCATGAATACCGCAAGGACTAGCTGTCAAAAGTTTGGCGTAATTTAGAACGCCATGCCGATAACCACACAGAATTCGACGGAATACGGCGCCCCTGCCGCTTCCGTTTTTTAATCGGCCGACTGCGCATGAATACGCGCTGTCGCCAGCGCCCGAAAAGGGCAAAGAGGTCGGCCCGGCTTTTTCGGGTCATTTACGAGGTCGTTTCGTTCGGAACAGCTATGGGTCAACTAAGACCGACCATCGCAAGCTTGAAGACCGTGATCGCCACGAGGCCGTCGCGCGCGAAGTCCTTAGCCTTTGTTCTGACAAACTTTAAATTACCCGGCAGATGCAACCCAGTTACGATGACAGCCCACGGGGCTTTATCGAGCCTTAGCGGTTTGCGTTCTGGTTCCGGCAGGAAAGATACTAATGTCCAACAAAATGCTTATCGATGCCTCCCACCCGGAGGAAACCCGCGTCATCGTTACGCGCGGTAACAAGATTGAAGAATTTGACTTTGAGTCGGAACATAAAAAACAATTAAAGGGAAACATCTATCTCGCACGCGTTACGCGGGTCGAGCCATCTCTTCAGGCCGCTTTCGTCGAATATGGCGGTAATCGTCACGGTTTTCTCGCTTTCTCAGAAATTCATCCGGACTATTATCAAATCCCGCTAGCGGATCGTCTTGCACTGCTCGAAGCTGAAGCTAATGCAGCAAATGGGGAAGACGATGATGATGAACCCCGTAACAATAAGAGCGAGCGGCCGCGCCGTGGTCGTCGCCGGGGTCGTCGCGACGAGCAGAATGGGGATTCATACGCTAATGGCTCGGAAAAATCTGTTCCACCCGCAGAACCTGTTGGGCCAGCCTTTGAAAATTACGTACCTGGAACGCCAGCCATCAGCCTTTTGCAAAATGCTGATGTCGTGTCTGAAGTGATTGAAAGCCAGAATGGCGACGATGATGATTCAGACGATAATGGCGACAGCGAAGATGATTTGGTTGAATCGGTCGGCTCCGAAGACGCGTTGGAAGAGCTGCCCACGCCGCGCCGCACCAATCGCCGCCAATATAATATTCAGGAAGTTATCAAGCGTCGCCAGATTATTCTGGTGCAGGTCGTTAAGGAAGAGCGCGGCAATAAAGGTGCGGCTCTAACAACTTATTTGTCCCTTGCTGGTCGCTATTCGGTATTGATGCCAAACACAGCGCGCGGCGGTGGTATTTCTCGCAAGATCACAAATCCTCAGGATCGCAAGCGCCTGAAAGAGATCGTCAAAGAACTCGAAGTGCCGCAAGGCATGGGCGTAATTTTGCGCACAGCGGGTGCCAATCGGACCAAAGCTGAAGTTAAGCGCGACTATGAATATTTGATGCGGCTGTGGGAAAATGTCCGCACGCTGACCTTGCAATCGACTGCGCCTACCCTTGTTTATGAAGAAGGCAGCCTCATTAAGCGGTCTATTCGCGACCTGTATAATCGCGACATTTCAGAAATTCTGGTCGCGGGTGAAAACGGCTATCGTGAAGCAAAAGACTTCATGCGTATGTTGATGCCCAGTCATGCCAAAGTCGTTCAGCCCTATCGTGACCCGGTTCCTGTTTTCACCCGTTATGGGTTGGAAGCTCAGCTTGATCGAATGTTACAGCCGCAGGTTACGCTGAAATCCGGCGGTTATCTGATCATAAATCAGACAGAAGCTCTTGTCGCGATTGATGTGAACTCTGGCCGCTCGACACGTGAACATTCGATTGAAGACACGGCTTTGCAAACCAATCTGGAAGCAGCCGAAGAAGTGGCACGCCAATTGCGACTGCGAGATTTGGCCGGTCTGATTGTTGTCGATTTCATTGACATGGAAGAAAAGCGCAACAATCGCGCGGTCGAAAAGAAGATTAAGGAATGTCTCAAAGATGACCGTGCCCGCATTCAGGTGGGCAGAATTTCGCATTTTGGTCTTCTTGAAATGTCGCGTCAGCGGATTCGGGCATCGGTGCTGGAAAGCACTATGCAGATTTGCCCGCATTGCGGTGGCGCAGGACATATTCGGTCAGACTCCTCAATGGCGTTGCAAATCATTCGCGGCATCGAAGATTTTCTCCTGCGCTATCCAGGCTATGACATCGTCGTGCGCACACCAGCGACATCAGCCTTATACGTACTCAATCACAAACGTCAGTTGCTTGCGGATCTCGAAGGTCGCTTCGGCGCAGCCATCAGCATCAATGCGGATGAAAGCGTTGGTCATCAACAATTTGCAATTGACAAAGCAGGTCCATCCACGCGCCCAATCACGCATAGGCCGGTCCAGCCAATCGATAGCGAAGAAGATCTGAACGATCCGGATATTCCAATCGATGATGATTTCAACGCAGAAGATGACGCAGCATCTGTCGGTGAAACGGCAGATAAGGAAAACGACGAGAATGACCGTAAGCGCCGTCGTCGCCGTCGTCGCCGTGGTGGGCGTGACCATGAGACTGCCGATCAGTCAGAACAGACAGATTCTGAGAATGGAGATTCTGACGAAACGGATGAAGAAACCAATATTGGCGCAACATCCAGCAATCAGAACGAGGAAGAAAGACGCCGGAAACGTCGTCGGGGTCGCCGTGGCGGCAGAAAAAATCGTCGCGATGACGATGCTAGAATGCAAAGAGTCCCTGATGCGGAGCCAGTTGGCTATATTCCTGTTTGGCCCGTTGAAGCAGAGAAACCCGAAACTCCTGTTCAGGAACAATCGGCGACAATTCACACGATAGAAACAGTCGAGCCGGTTCGCATTGAAATCGAAACGCAACCCAGCGAGCAAGCTGAACCATCTACGGATGCGGACACAGATGCCAAAGCAGATGTGACTGAGGCGGCGGATACTTCTGCTGCGGTGGAGGCTGATGTAAAACCCGCCGCTCCGGTGCGGAAACCTCGTACGCGGCGCACCGCGAAAACCGAGGCGGCGGCTAGTGTGGAAGATAAGACAGCATCGGAAACTGATGCGGTTGAACCAGAAAGCGCCGAGGAGCCGGTGAAACCCGTACGCAAAACACGTACGCGTAAAAAGCCGAGCGAGACTGAAGTGGTGGCGGAAGCGGCTGCGGCACTGGATGACGAACAGCCTGCTCGCCCCACGCGTCGCACCCGTAAAGCTGCCGTGGTGACGGAAGCTGATGCTACGGATAGCTCTATAGATGAAGAGGCTAAACCCGTATCAAGTGAAAAAGCTTCAGTTTTGGAGAAAGAGAAGCCTGCTGAATTGGTAGAAACCTCCAGCGAAGGCGAGGAAGAAAAGCCAAAGCGCACCGGTTGGTGGCAGAAAAAAGGTTTCTTTTAAGAGCCTTATAATAAACAGCAGAAAACCGGCCTAACAGCCGGTTTTCTTAATATTTACCGAAGTTATTAGATTACGCCTGCTGCTGCGGAAGCCATTGCTCCAATCGGCGAAGAGCTTCCTGCATTTCATCAATGCTTCCAGCATATGAAAACCGCATGGTACGGTGTCCATCGATAGGGTCAAAATCCTTACCCGGTGTAGCAGCAATGTGGATATCTGTGATCATCCGACGAGCAAATTCCATGCTGTCATTGGTAAAACGGGAAACGTCACAATAGGCATAAAAGGCGCCATCCATAGGCGCAGCCAATTTAAGTCCCATCTTGGGAAGTCGTTCCATCAAGAGCGCGCGGTTCTGCCGATAACGATCTTTGACTTTCTCCAATTCTGCCGTCGCAGTAAAGGCTTCAATAGCAGCGCGCTGTGATAATTCGGGCGCTGAGATGTAAAGGCTTTGTCCGACCCGTTCAACTGCGCGCACATCACTTTTAGGGAGCACCATCCAACCGATTCGCCATCCCGTCATGCAATAATATTTCGAAAATGAATTAATAACGGTTACATTATCAGAGATTTGCAAAGCGGTGAGATCTTCCATCTCATAAGAAAGCCGGTGGTAAATTTCGTCTGAGATCACCCGAATACCGAGCGAATGCGCTGTCTCAATAATGGCCTGTTGATCTGCTTTGTTGATAACGGCACCGGTCGGATTGGCAGGACTTGCGAAGAGGATTCCTTTCAACGGTACCTGTGCATGAGCTTCAGCCAGCGCCGACGCTGAAAACTTTCCGTCCCGATCGGTTGGGATCTCGACGACCTCAAGACCAAGTGCGCTTAATATGCTGCGATAGGCCGGATATCCCGGACGGGTGATAGCAACACGATCGCCGGGATCAAAATAAATCAGAAAAGCAAGGTTAAATGCGGCCGAAGACCCGGTTGTTACCGCCACGCGTTCAGGAGAGATATTGACGCCATAATAATCAGCATAGTGACCGGCGATGACTTCGCGCAGTTCACTTAAGCCTAGCGCATTAGTATAACCTATACGGCCATCTTTAAGCGCACGCTCTGCTGCTTGAAGCACTGGAGCGGGCGCGGGATCTGCTGGCTGACCTACAGCCATTGAAATAACCGGATGGCCTGCGGCGCGAAGGCGATTGGCTTCGGCAAGCACATCCATCGCGTGGAATGGTTCGACTGCGCTGCGATTGGACAGAATATTCAAGACGGTCTCCAAACTGTTTAAGGCGTCACCTATACCCGCCCTATAATCGCCGGATTGCTAAAGCAACAGCGAAACTGAGAAAGGTGCAGCTCTATCGATGAATCGATGTGCAGGGTATAAGAATGATACTCATAGGCACAATGATGGGAACAATAGGATGCTAACTAAAACGAATACGGTCGGAAGATTTTTATCCGGCAGGGTTTTACGCAAGGCCCTAACGGTTTTTGCTGCGGTCGCTATTGCGACCAGCAATGTTCTGCCGGCCGACGCGCAATCGCGCAGTGTGCCCATTGTTCGAGATGCCGAAATCGAAGCATTGGTTTCAGATTATGCAACGCCGATCTTGAAAGCAGCTGGCCTGAGTACGCGCGGTGTACGGGTCATTCTGGTCAACTCATCCAGCTTCAATGCGTTCGTTGATGGTCGTCGCATTTTCATCAATACGGGTGCTTTGATGCAGGCGGAAACGCCAAATGAAATCATCGGTGTTATTGCCCACGAAGCAGCCCACCTTGCCGGCGGTCATCAACATCGGCTTCGCGAGCAGCTTAGCCGTGCCCGTACCATGGCTGTTCTTGGAGCTGTTCTGGGCATTGGTGCAGGTGTGGCAGGCGCAGCTGCTGGTAGTGGCGCTGCTGCAGGCGCTGGCGGCGGAATCGCCATGGGCAGTTCGGAATTTGCTATGCGCGGCTTGCTTAATTATCAACGCACGGAAGAAATGACGGCAGACCGTTTGGC
Organism: Falsochrobactrum ovis; assembly: GCF_003259955.1. Taxonomy (GTDB): domain Bacteria; phylum Pseudomonadota; class Alphaproteobacteria; order Rhizobiales; family Rhizobiaceae; genus Brucella; species Brucella ovis_A. Next base: position 102,961 of record NZ_QLMK01000006.1, on the reverse strand, counting down.
CGTTAATTATCTCAATGCAACTGGCCAATCCGCCAAGGGAATGCTTGACACATTTGCTCGCTTTGCCTCAGCGCTGTCTCTTTCGGGCACACAAATTGACCAATATCGGGTCAGCCACCCGCTCCCGCGTGAACGTATCGCAAATCTTGAAGAATTGGCCAAGAAAAGCCCGAACTTTAATAAAAAAGACCCACCAGCCTTGCAAGCGCGCCATGACATGGTGCGCGCTAAAATTGCTGCTTATTCTGGCAATATGGGAGCACTGCAACGGATGTCTCGAAATAGCCCAAGCGGTTTCCCCGCTCGCTATGGAAGTGCCATTACGACCTATCTTAATGGCTCGCCCCGTTCGGCGCTGCCAAAAGTCGATGCACTTTTAAAAGAACAGCCGAAAAACCCGTATTTGCATGAATTACGCGGAGACGTCCTTATTAAAGCAAATGACCCTGCACAGGCGGCAAAAGCTTTTCAAAGGGCCGTTTCTCTTGATCCGCGCAAATCACCACTACTTCGGATGAGCCAGGGTCGCGCATTAATGCTGACCGGAACCAAGGCTAATATGCCGACTGCGATCAAGGAAATTAAAGCTGGTATCGCGTCCGATCCGGAATTTCCAGGCGGCTATGGCTATCTCGCGCAAGCCTATGGTCAATCGGGTGATATTGCGCGCGCAGATCTCGCAACCGCAGATATGCACTATTATTCAGGTCGTCTTCAACAAGCGAAAATTTTCGCCATCCGGGCACAAAAGCAAATGAAGTCAGGTTCGCCTGATTGGGTACGTGCTCAGGATATTATCAACACAAAATCCCAAAAATGATATATTAACTGCCTAATTGTGCGTGTTTTTTATCCTAGAAAGTGAACTTATGAAAAAAATCATTTCAGCATCCGTGGCGACTGCTTTTATTGGTGCCGGCTCGTTACTATTGGGCTATCAGGCCGGAGCCACACACTCGAACACTAGCTCAGCCGAGCGTAGTAGAGTGGCGATGTCTGATTCCGTGTCGCGAGACGCAATTGAGAAAACTGTCCGTGACTATCTTATAAAAAATCCAGAGATCATCGCCGAGGCGCAGCATGCGCTGGAGATTAAACAGGCTGAGGCTGAGAAAGCTCACATTGCTGACATTATCGCTTCCAACAAAGATAGGCTTTACGATCCCGAGCATGACGTTGTTTTCGGTAATCCTGACGCAGATGTGACCGTCATCGAGTTTTTTGATTATAATTGCGGGTACTGCAAGCGCGCCCTACCCGACATGCAAGCGATTTTGAAGAACGATCCTAACGTTCGCTTTGTCATGAAAGAATTTCCGATTTTGGGACCTGATTCAATGCGCTCACATCTGGTTGCGCAGGCATTTAAATCGATGATGCCTGAAAAATATGCAGAGTTTCATGATCTTCTTTTAAGCAAATCTGAACGCGCAACAGAGGCTTCCGCTATTGCTGATGCCGTGGCATTGGGTGCAGATGAAAAGCAGCTCCGCGATAAGATGCAAGATCCGGTAATCCGTAGTGCCTTTGAAAACACATACCAACTTGCAAGTCAGCTTAACATCACCGGTACCCCTTCTTATATCATCGGTAGTGAACTCATTCCGGGCGCTGTTGGAGCGGCTGAATTGATTGACAGAATCGCGACTTTACGAGCAGAAGCAAAAAATTGAATGCAAGGTTCTAATATAATTATTTGAGAGACTTTATATTCGATTTTTAGCGATCGAAATAACTGGCCTTATCTTTCAGGCGACCTCCCAAAGGTTAGGGAAACCGGCTAAGAACCCTTGTGATTGAACATAAGCTATGAATTAGAGGGTTTAGACTTGCATTCAGTGCTTCTATATGGAAAGCGAAGTGCATTCGACTTTCATCAAGTCCGTCATCGATTGTGAACAGATTATGGTAAAGACAGTTTTTGTTTTGAATGGCCCCAATCTTAATCTTCTTGGGAAGCGTGAGCCTGGAATATATGGCAGCGCGGCGCTCGAAGACATTGAAGCGAGCTGTAAAAGCGAAGCTGAACGTCTGGGCCTGTCCATCGAGTTTCGTCAAAGCAATCATGAAGGCGAATTGGTGAGCTGGATACAGGAAGCAGGTAGTCTCAATGCCTATGTGTTGATCAATCCAGCCGCATATAGCCATACTTCGGTGGCGATCCATGATGCTATCCGCGCGGCTAAAGTTACTGTAGTAGAAGTGCATCTTTCAAATATTCATGCGCGTGAAGCGTTCCGGCATCATTCCTATGTCTCCGCAGTCGCCACAGGCGTAATCTGCGGTTTTGGCACGGAAGGATACCTGCTCGGCCTGCGCGCTCTCGCGGCAATTGCCAAACAAGAAGAAAACAACGGGCAAGCTTAAAAGGGGCCTGATATGTCCAATAAAAACTCTGTCATCGATAAGGAAACCATCCGCGGCTTGGCGGATATTCTCAACGAAACCGATCTCACTGATATTGAAGTTGAGCATGGAGATTTGCGCATTCGCGTATCGCGCAAGGTTAAGGTTCAGGCGGCTGCCACGGTCATGCCAGCCGCCGCACCTCTAGCGCCAGCTGCTGCTGCCCCCGCCCCTGCTCCGGCTGCAGAAGCCAGTAAAGCAGATGTTGCGAAGAACGCTGTTCCCTCCCCTATGGTTGGCACCGCTTATCTTGCACCCGCGCCGGGTGCGCGCAATTTCATTGAAGTTGGCACTGAGGTAAAAGAAGGTCAGACGCTTCTGATCATTGAAGCGATGAAAACCATGAATGCTATTCCCGCACCGCGCGCGGGTACGGTGAAAGCCATTATGGTGGCCGACGCTCAGCCAGTGGAGTTCGGCGAACCGCTCGTCGTCATCGAATAATACCGAGTTGCATATTCGACCTCCGGCATTTTCAAGAAACGGGCAGCAAACGTAATGTTTCAAAAAATACTCATAGCCAACCGTGGCGAAATTGCTCTTCGTGTGCTGAGAGCCTGTAAGGAACTGGGCATCAAGACCGTCGCCGTTCACTCGACAGCAGACGCTGACGCCATGCATGTGCGATTGGCCGATGAAAGCGTTTGCATTGGGCCTCCTCCATCGCGTGATAGCTATCTGAACATTCATCAGATCGTCGCGGCATGTGAAATTACCGGCGCGGATGCTATTCATCCAGGCTATGGATTTTTATCCGAAAACGCCAAGTTTGCCGAAATTCTCGAAGCACATAACATCACTTTTATCGGGCCTACCGCTTCTCATATCCGGGTTATGGGCGATAAAATCGAGGCCAAGCGCACCGCAAAACGCCTCGGTATTCCCGTAGTTCCGGGGTCAGAAGGCGGAGTAGCCGATGAAAGTGAAGCAAAGCGAATTGCTTCGGAAATTGGGTATCCTGTCATCATCAAAGCGTCAGCCGGTGGCGGCGGCCGGGGTATGAAAGTTGCGCATTCCGAAGAGGAACTTTCGGTAGCTCTATCCACAGCACGTACCGAGGCAGGTGCCGCATTTGGCGATGATGCGGTTTATATCGAAAAATATCTCGAAAAACCGCGCCATATTGAAGTTCAAATTATGGGTGACGGTGCGGGCAACGCGATCCATCTAGGTGAGCGTGATTGTTCACTGCAACGGCGTCACCAGAAAGTCTGGGAGGAGGCAAACTCCCCCGCACTCAATGCCGAAGAACGTGATCGCATAGGCATGATTTGTGCTAAAGCCTGCGCGGAATTAGGCTATCGTGGCGCCGGTACAATTGAGTTCCTTTACGAAAATGGCGAGTTCTATTTCATTGAAATGAACACGCGTCTTCAGGTGGAACACCCGATCACAGAAGCCATTACTGGGATCGATCTTGTGCACGAACAAATCCGAGTTGCAGCAGGGCTTGGCTTATCGGTTCAACAGAAAGATGTTCGTTTTTCTGGACATGCAATCGAGTGTCGAATCAATGCTGAAGATCCCAGAAACTTCACTCCATCGCCGGGCTTGATTACTCATTATCATACACCGGGTGGGCTTGGCATACGCGTCGATTCAGGCGTTTATTCGGGCTATAAAATTCCGCCCTATTATGACAGCCTTATCGGCAAGCTCATTGTGCATGGTCGCAATCGCATCGAATGTATGATGCGTCTTCGTCGTGCGCTTGATGAATTTGTGGTAGACGGTGTAAAAACTACTCTGCCCTTGTTCCAAGAGCTGATTAGCAATCAAGATATTGCTAATGGCGATTACGATATCCATTGGCTAGAGAAATATCTGGCTGGCAATACCGATAACAAAGGTTTGTAAATAAATTGGCTGCAGGAGCATTGCCGGACGAATATTTGATCGCACCGGAACTGCTCCTGCGAGCCTATGCGTCTGGCGTTTTTCCAATGTCGGAAGATGCCGAAGATCCAGAAGTTTTTTGGGTTCGACCTGAAAAACGGGGCATCATCCCGTTAGATGATTTTCATATCCCCCGAAGCCTGCGCAAAACCATCAGGCAGAACAAATTTGAGATCAAAATTGACAGTGATTTCGTCAGCGTAATCGACGGATGTGCCAGCGGCACAGGAGATCGATCACGTACTTGGATCAATAAACCTATCCGTGATGCCTATATAAATCTGTTCCATTTAGGCCATTGCCATACGGTCGAGGCTTGGAGGGACGATCAACTGGTTGGCGGACTGTACGGCGTAACACTTGGACGAGCATTTTTTGGCGAAAGCATGTTTAGCCGTGAGCGGGATGCTTCCAAAGTCTGTTTGGCCTATCTTGTCTCTCACCTCAAACGCCAGGGCTTTGTCTTGCTAGACACGCAATTCACCACACCACATCTTGAACGATATGGTGCGGTGGAAATTGAGCGTAAAGATTATGAGAAGCTTCTCGAAAATGCACTTAAAAGCAGTGCAGTTTTTTAATCTTATTGATGGCCTGAGTTAAGCCATCTAAAACTAAAATTATTTCGAGCTATTGTTACGCTTATTTATTGCGACCAGCTCTTCTACACATCTCTTAAAGAATTCTTGCAGTTCTGGCTTATCTTCAAATGAGTTGAGCAAATTAAGGCCATGAGGTACAGGGTCTCCCCAAAGATCTACTTCTTGATGAGCCCTGTTTTGACATATATAGACTGCCCATGCTGGGTAATCTGTAACGTCCCATTTGGATTCAGTACTAGAAGATGTCTTTGCATCATTTGGTGATGCTTTAGCAATAGTGCAAACCGACATTACAAGCATAAGGCTTAAGGCAATTTTTTTCATTTTTAATCCTTTAAATAAATACAAAAACGACATAGTTCATGTACAAATATTTTAAAATACCAATTCCTTAGGGCAGTAATTGAATAAAATTGAAAAATAAAATTAAAATATAAATTAAATATAGCGAAGGAAAAGACTATCTACACACATCAACAGTTAAAATTCTTCCTATTGTTCAATATAGTCCGATCCTGTCGACCTATAAATTGGCATTAGCGCCATATCATCCAGCTTTGCTGTGCAATGCTCGCGGAGTTACCTGCAACGGACCCATATTTAATTTTGCATTGTGGTGGCGCGAGCAAGTAAATGACTTGCGCTATCTTAGATTGCTATTATCCCAGCTATATAGACAAGTTAATTGTGCGCGGTCGCAATCGCATTAAATCTATACGACTTCGCCACGTGCTTGATGAAGTTTGTGCTACGTGATGTTAAAAACTTCCCTGCCCTTGTTCAGCATTGCCGTTAATTTTTGATCATATCGGAATCGCCCTGCAGTAATTGTTCGGCAGGCTATACGGCGCTACTATTGGACGGGCATTTTTTAAGGAAAACCTGTTCGGCCGAGGACGGGATGTTTCCGAAATTGGATCGACCTATCACACTCAAATGTCGGCATTTGCGATGCTGGATGCAAATTCACCGCACCAGATCTGGGCGATTTGGCGCGGCGGACATTGAGCATAAAGATAATGAAAACCTACCAAAAACGCATTTAAAGCAGTGCGTTTTTTATGACTTAAGTTAAAACAGATACAGCTAAAATTATTTTATATTGTACTCGATCTTTAACATTTGTAGTTCTTCCTCCACGCATCTGTTAAAGCGATCATGTAATTCCGGATTTTCCCGAAATGAATAGGACAGATCCATAGCATTGTCCCTAACTTTCTCCATATCTTCGCCGTTATACTCATGAACCTCCTCTTGGCATTTAATAATCGCCCAATTTCGCAAGATTCCCTCATCCGGCTGTAAATTAGTGCCGGAAGACGCCTCTACACCGCTTGATGATGCAATGGAGCTACTGCAAACCGGCATCAGAAGCATAAGGCTCAACGCAATTTTTTTCATTTTTAATCCTCCATTTTCAATCCTTTAAATAAGAACAAATAAAGTAACCCATGTAGAAGGATATAAAAATCCCAACTACTTAGGGCGAAATTTAAGAACAATTAAAAATAAAATAACAGGAAATCAACGGCTTGCAGCGGGAGCAGGAACCGTGGAACTTTGCCTGCACCCGTTACCAGGAGCAAATGAAATGTCAGGAATTTGCGAATTTGGAGTTGAATTCACCGCACCACGTCCTGGACGTTTTGGTGCGGTGGAAATTGGCGCAATATTGAGAAGCTTCTCGAAAACACACTTAAAGCAGTGCAGTTTTTTATGGCCTAAATTAAGTCAGATACAACTAAAGTTAATCTAACTATACTGGCGCTTTAATAATTCGAGCGTTTCATCCACACATCTGTTAAAGCGGTCATGTAATGCTGGACTTTCACGAAATGAATGGGACAGATCGATCGCATTATACTTAAGTTTCTCTATATCTTCTCCATTGTCCTGACGAATCATGTCTTGGCATTTAATGATCGCCCAATTTCGCAAAATTGAATCGTCCGGCTTAAAGTCATTGCCAGAAGACGTCTTTGCACCAGTTGATGATGCATTGGAACTACCGCAAACCGAAATTACAAGTATAAGACTCAACGCAATTTTTTTCATTTTTATTCCTTTAAATAAGCACAAAAATTAAATATCCCATGCGGCGAGATATAAAAACCCCAACTACCGAGGGTGAAATTTAAGAAGGAATAAAAAATAAAATAGCGGGAAATTAACGGCTTGAAGCGGGAGCAGGAACCGTCGAATTTTGTTTACAATTTTTTAACCAGACATCGTAAACCGGATGCTCAACTGCGTTAAGACCGGGACTGTCGGCAAACATCCAACCGGTGAAAATTCTTCGAATTTTTCGATCTAACGTGATCTCGTCGACTTCTACAAAACTGTCGGTAAGCGGCGCTTCATCCTCAGTTCTGCTGTAACAGACTTTCGGCGTCACCTGTAAAGCACCAAACTGGACAGTTTCATCTATATACACGTCAAAAGTCGTGATACGACCGGTGATTTTATCGAGCCCAGAGAACTCAGCAACTGGATTGGAAATCCGTTCCGCATAGGCCATATTTAAGCTTGCACTGGCTGCGGTGAGAGCAAGTAAAATAATTTGCGCTGTCTTATAAAATCCGCTGCCGTTTTTAATTGCTATGCCGGAACTATGCTTCGTCAAAACGGAAATCCGCCTCAAAATAGTTAAAGTTTAAGCTGGATTGGATTCTAGAGATCAAATGTGACGATTCGTGGCCGGCTCGCAAGCAACAATGCGCTATCAAAGACAATCCGATCCGTTTGTCCTCAAAGCTTTATCGCTAGAAAGGCAAAGTCCGGCAAACAACAAGCCGCCGGACTAGAATGTTATCAGTTACCCGGCGTCCAGGCGTCATACTCACCCGTTACACGTGGCCGTTCGGCTGGCTGTGTGCCTGGCATTGCGATGGCACCTTTCGGCCGATAAGCGTAAGGCGTGCCTGTCAAATTCTGCAAGTGAGGCTTCTGCCACTCACGCGGCTTATAGTCCTCTTTGCTTGGTGGTGTGTCGACCCGATGATGTATCCAACCGTTCCAGCCAGCAGGAATAGCACTGGCTTCAGAGTAACCGTTGAAAATCACCCAGCGACGCGTACGACCTTCTGAATCCTTGCCGCCCTGATAATACACATTACCATACTCATCTTCGCCTACGCGTTCACCTTTGCGCCAAGTATGAAAGCGGGTTCCGAGTGTCTGGCCGTTCCACCAAGTGAAGAACTGCGTAATAAATTTTTTCATGACCTATCCAGATCCGTATTTTCCCCGGGCGAAAAGTCGCCGGATTTGCATTTCTTATGCCGCGTGCTTTTTAGTGAAGCAAGAGGCAAGTTGCCGCGATTACGAGTGATCAGCTAGATACTCCAGCTTGACAGCTGTTTTTCCAAGATCAGCACTGGCTCTTTGCTGGTGACACTGCCCCAATCTTCATTGCGATCTACACGTTTATAGTCTTTTTGCTCAAAAAAGCGAATAGCGCGTTCATTTCGTTCAATTGCTTCAAGCCGGATGCTGCTTACATCGGGAAAGGCCATTTCCACCTCGGAGAGAAGCATTGTGCCGATACCCTGGAGTTGGGATTCTGGAAGCACATATAATTGATGCAAAAACGCCCTATTCTTTTCACTCTGTCTGGCAAAGGCCATGCCGACAATCCGGCCTTCGCCATCGTCTGCAACAACAAATTCGGAATATGGTTTGCTCAGATTCTTTTGTAGTACAGCTAGGGAATGCCACTGATTGGTAACATCCGTTACCATTTCTCGGCCCAATATATCATCATAGGTGGCGTGCCAGGTTTCTAATAGCAGCTTATGGACTGCTTGCAGATCAGACACACTGGCACTCCGAACCCACATTATTCTTCTATCCCGAGCTTGTTTTTGACCAGTTCATTAACTGCCTGAGGATTAGCCTTGCCGCCTGTGGCCTTCATAACCTGTCCAACGAACCAACCAGCAAGCGCAGGCTTAACCTTGGCTTGTTCAACCTTCTCAGGATTGGCAGCGATAACGTCATCAACAGCTTTTTCGATAGCGCCGGTATCGGTTACCTGTTTCATGCCGCGTTCTTCTACGACTTTCTTCGGATCACCACCCTCGTTCCAGATGATTTCGAAGAGGTCTTTTGCGATCTTACCAGAAATCGTGCCTTCCTTGATCAGATCAATGATTGCGCCAAGCTGTTCGGGATTGATCGGCGATTCTTCAATGCTTTTGCCAGCTTTGTTAAGTGCGCCCAGCAAATCATTGATAACCCAGTTGGCAGCAGCCTTTCCATCACGACCATCGGCTACAGATTCATAATAATCTGCAATGGCTTTTTCGGTGACGATGATCGAAGCGTCATAGACTGAAATACCTTGCGTTTCGATCAGGCGCTGTTTTTTATCATCCGGAAGTTCAGGCAATTCGGCAGCAAGCGCATCGACGAAAGCCTGATCGAACTCAAGCGGAAGCAGGTCTGGATCAGGGAAATAACGATAGTCATGCGCTTCTTCTTTGGTTCGCATGGATCGGGTTTCGCCCTTTACCGGATCAAACAGACGGGTTTCCTGATCAATGGTTCCACCGTCTTCCAAAATAGCGATCTGGCGACGGGCTTCATATTCAATTGCCTGACCAACAAAGCGAATCGAATTTACGTTCTTAATTTCGCAGCGTGTGCCAAATTCTTCGCCAGGACGCCGAACGGATACGTTAACGTCAGCCCGCATTGAGCCTTCATCCATATTGCCGTCACAGGTGCCAAGATAGCGAAGAATTGTCCGCAATTTGGTCAAATAGGCGCGTGCTTCATCAGATGACCGCATATCGGGCTTGGAAACGATTTCCATCAACGCCACACCAGACCGATTTAGATCGACATAGGACATTGTTGGGTGCTGGTCATGCATAGATTTGCCGGCATCTTGCTCGAGATGCAGACGTTCAATCCCAATTTCCACATCTTCAAACTGACCCTTATTATCGGGTCCGACAGAGATCATAATCTTGCCTTCGCCAACGATTGGCTGTTTGAACTGCGAAATCTGATAACCTTGTGGTAGATCGGGATAGAAATAGTTCTTACGGTCAAAAACTGACTTAAGATTGATCTGCGCTTTGAGACCAAGGCCAGTGCGAACCGCTTGTTTTACGCATTCCATATTCAACACTGGCAGCATGCCGGGCATTGCGGCATCCACCAAAGAGACGTTAGAATTCGGCTCAGATCCAAACGCCGTGGAAGCACCCGAAAACAGCTTCGACTCGGACGTGACCTGTGCGTGGACCTCCATACCAATGACGACTTCCCAGTCGCCGGTAGCTCCGGAAATGAAACGTTTGGGTTCAGGCGTGCGCGTATCGATAAGGGACATTTTGGCTCGTCAATTGTGTAAAAACTGAATGTATATTCGCTAGAACAAAGCCCCTAGCGATGCAAGCTTTTAGGCTTATTGGAACGAAAAGGCCGCGCAAAGCGCGGCCCTTCCGTATGATTTCAATCGGTATGACTTATGCTTCGTCCGATTTTTTTTCTTCAGTTTTGGCGGCTTCAGCTTTTTTCTTAGGAGCGGCTTTCTTTTTTGGCGCGGCCTTTTTCGCAGGCTTTGCTTCAGTCGCTACTTCGTCTTCTTCAGCTGTCAGTTCTTCTTTCGAAACTTTTTTATCGGTTACTTTGATGTTGGCCAGCAAATGATCAACGACTTTTTCTTCAAAAATCGGCGCCCGCAAATTGGCTACCGCATCAGGCGTCTTGCGAAGGAATTCGTAAATTTCCTTTTCCTGACCGGGATAACGGCGAACCTGATCGTAAACTGCGCGCTGCAATTCTTCTTCCGAAACTTCTACACCAGCCTTTTCGCCGATTTCAGAAAGAACCAGTCCAAGACGTACACGACGTTCAGCAAGCTTGCGATATTCTTCGCGAGCAGCTTCTTCCGTAGTTTCTTCATCTTCGAAAGTGCGACCAGCCTGCTGCAGATCGAAATTAATCTGCTGCCAGATATTGTTGAATTCAGCATCAACAAGCTTCTGCGGCGTTTCAAACTGATAGTCATTATCCAAAGCATCCAGAATCTGGCGCTTTACCTTCTGACGCGTGATCTGACCATATTGACTTTCGATCTGCTCACGAACGATTTCACGAAGACGCTCAAGTGATTCGATGCCAAGTTTTTTGGCCGTTTCGTCGTTGAGTTCCTGCTCAGTTGCCTTCGCAACTTCCTTGACCTTGATGTCAAAAGTAGCTTCCTTGCCAGCAAGATGCGTCGCACCATAATCAGCTGGGAAGGTTACATTGATGGTCTTTTCATCTCCAGCTTTGACGCCAACGAGCTGCTCTTCAAAACCCGGAATGAATTGGCCTGAGCCAAGGATAAGCTGCGCATCATTGTCGGCACCGCCTTCAAAAGGCTCGCCATCAATTTTGCCGAGATAATCGATCGTAACACGATCATCATTGCCAGCTTTGCCCTTCTTTGGCTCAAAAGTGCGGGCGGAGGATGCGATGCGCTTGACCTGCTCGTCGACTTCTTCTTCAGGGATGTCTACAACTTCGCGTGTGACTTCGATCTTGGAGAAGTCTTTAATTTCGATTGCAGGCAGAACTTCATAGTTGAGCGAGAAAACAAAATCGGCCTTACCATCAAGCACCAATTCTGCCTCTTTCTCATCTTCCGACATGATGACTTCTGGCTGAGTGGCAGATTTTTCATTGCGCTCAGCAAGAATCGACCGCGAAGATTCGTTTAGAATTTCGTTGACAATCTCGGCCATGAAGGACTTGCCATACATTTTGCGCAGATGCGACACAGGCACCTTGCCAGGACGGAAGCCGTTAATGCGCGCCTTACTGCGAGCAGATTCGAGCCGCTCACCGAGCTTGGCTTCGAGATCTCCGGCCGGAACCACGACTTTAATCTCGCGCTTCAGCCCTTCGTTGAGCGTTTCAGTAACCTGCATGTCAAACCTTCACTTCTGTCATTGTCCCGCCGAAAATGGCTTAGCTTGCCTCGTCGCGGGAAAGAAATTCCTTTGCCTAGGGCAGTTGGTGCGGATGGAGGGACTCGAACCCCCACGGTTTCCCGCCAGAACCTAAATCTGGTGCGTCTACCAATTTCGCCACATCCGCATCTGAGAGACAATCGTTGAAACCAACGTCGTAAATCTCTCTCAAATATCAAACCGCCTTCGAAAGCGCGCGTCTCTATATCACTCAACTTTGCCGGTTCAAAGGAAAAAAGCCAATCTGAACTTTATGACAGACATGTTTTCTTTCAACCGGTCCGATTTGACCACGCTTCGCAGCTTCGTGCCTCTCTTATATCGTCCGAATGGATTAGCCAAGCCCTTTTAAACCATCAATAAAGCGGTTCTGCATAAAGTTGACGTCCATTATCACGCAACGACTTTAAAACGGCATGCCCGTCGGGATCAACCGCCACGACGGCAGTAATCCTTTTTGCCTGCTGAGCCCGCTCGACTCGGCGCCCCTCGCCTTCGGGAACGTAATAGCGTTCAATCCCATAAAGAACGCCGATAATAGCGCCCGAAGCATTTGGAATGGTATTAACCGCCTTCCCACGCAACTGAACTTCACCGTCACTTAAATCTGTGAATGGTGCGAATGCCGCCCGTGAAAACTGCGCAAACCCATCGCCATCGGGTTTTACTGCAACGTAAAGATTGCGGTCTCCTGCGGCGGGTACGCCCCGAATGGCATCGCGCTTAATCGATGATATTTGATACCGTAGAGTGACATAGTCGCCCCGCATAAGGTCCCGAGGGTCAACCGGTTCGGTCTGTAAAACCACTTCCTGACCGCCACGCAATATATATGCACGCTTTTCAACCGCTCCGAACAGAACGCCTGTTTGCAGTAATGCGGCCAGAACTGCCCCAATATAAAGCCGTTTCCGGTTACGACTAAGCATGAGAAGCCTCGGTTTGGCGGCGGCGGCTGAAGCGTTTCTCCATTCGCCGGACAAAGGCGGCAAGCAGTAAGACGATTATCCCTGCTGTGAGGAAAAAGCCGGACGTTCCAATCATGGTTCCCACCGTCTCGAATGCAAGATACAGAACTTCAATAGAAAATGCCGCATAGGCGATGGTGCGTAAACCGCCATTGTCACGGCCGCACAATGCCAAGGCAGCGACCGAAAGAACGAGAATCAGGATAGCAAATAATATGTCGGCCGAGATTGAGCTATCAAATATTGACGAAACGAACTGATCCATCTGAAAGACACCCAACGCCGCGATTGTCAGAAGCAGACCATATGAAGCCAAGGGGTGAGCAAATCGGGTCATATCTTGAAGTTTGCGGTGGGCAAAAGCATCCGCCAACATCAGAGCTATCCCAACGATGATCATGATAGTGAGCACCCAACCGCTTTCATTCTTGCTATAAATCATCAAGGCCCAGCTGATCACAAATAGAGCAACAAAATGGGCAGCAGGCCGCGAGTTGGTGAACAATGCTGCAGCGGCACTGACGAAAGCGAGTAACGGACCCGCCCAAATATAATCCAAATCGCCGTAAGATTGGTCGAATATGTGAGTGGCAAGATAAAACAGTGCAATGCCCGCCCCTACCGCAGCCAGTATCGGAGCTCGCAATAAAAATGCTGATGCGAGAACGCCTCCAGCCCAAATCAATGCTGCGAAATGGCCATCTCCGGACAAATGGTACATTTGACCAACTAAAGCGATCCCGGCACCGAAAGATGCAGCTCCCAAAATATACAGCGCTGTCGGAATAATCCTTTCACCGAGCGATTGTCGCCACGCGCCGCCTAGATAGCTTGCCCAGATAAGCATGACTATGAGCCCGATGCGCATCAGCCGTGGAATTTCCTGCCAATTGGCAGCAACGAGCATTATGACCGCAGCGCCTAGCAGCAAGCCGCCCAATGTGGCGAGCACAGCTCCAAGACTGAAATAGGGTGCGCGCTTTTCTAAATCAGCGCGAAGACGCGAAGCTGTCGCGTCATCAATGAGGCCTTCTCGCCACCACCTATCAACGAGTCGCTCGACGGAAAAGGAAAACGACAAATCAGCTCCTGACTGTCAGGCCGCTTCTCGCAGCAAGTTTTCTAAATGATGGAGAACATACAGAAAACTGACGCAACGGCAAAGAGTTAGCGAAAATAGTTTACGACAAAATTGTGCTCTGCAACTTTAATCGTTTTATAGCGGCCTGCAACACTCGCAAAGCAGCTATGCATTCGCGGCTCTACTCACTTTAAAAACAATGAGTTATATACTGGCCATACAAAACGAAATGAACAGAACAGTTCCTCAACGATGAAGGAATAACACGATGAACCTTGTACGCTCTTTCAATAACTGGCGCCGTTACCGCGAAACCGTAAATGAGCTGAATCAGCTCTCAACGCGCGAACTTAATGACCTTGGCATCTCCCGCGGCGACATTCCATACGTTGCTCGTCAGTCCAGGCAGCGTTAATCAAAGAATTCTTTTTCCGGGTCTGGCACTCCTCCCATCAGACCCGATTATCGCAAAATTTCCTCCCAGTTTTGCGATACCGAGACCGGTTTTCTCCTCCCAAACTACCGGTCTTACATTAATGGCACTCGTCGCCCTTCCGCGACGAGTGCCATTTGTTTTTGGCGATGTCATTTGAGCTTTCCATTGAAGACAAAGTTTAAAGGGGATAAGGAAGCGTCATGTCAAAAATTAAAACTTCGTCCCCTGTTCATATTGTCGGTGGCGGCCTCGCAGGCTCCGAAGCTGCATGGCAAATTGCCCAATCCGGCATCCCTGTCATTTTGCACGAAATGCGGCCCGTTAGGGGCACAGATGCGCATAAGACCGAAAAATTAGCAGAGCTCGTCTGCTCAAACTCTTTCCGGTCAGATGATGCTCAATCAAATGCTGTTGGAGTTCTGCACGCAGAAATGCGCATGGCAGACTCATTGATCATGGCATGTGCCGATGCGCACCAGGTTCCTGCCGGTGGCGCGCTAGCCGTTGATCGAGAAGGTTTTGCGCAAGCAGTCACTGACAAGTTGGAAGCGCATCCGCTCGTTACCATTGTGCGGGAAGAAGTTGTTGGGCTCCCTCCCGAAGAATGGGGAACCACTATTATCTCGACCGGACCGCTTACAGCACCTGCATTAGCCGAGAGCATCAGTACACATACGGATTCAGATGCGCTTGCGTTCTTTGACGCAATTGCGCCGATCATCCATTTTGATTCCATCAATATGGATGTGTGCTGGTTCCAATCACGTTATGATAAAGTTGGCCCCGGCGGAACGGGTAAGGATTATATCAATTGCCCTTTGGACAAGGAGCAATATGAAGCATTTATCGCTGCTCTTATTGAAGGTGAAAAGACTGATTTCAAGGATTGGGAAGGGACGCCCTATTTCGACGGTTGTCTTCCAATCGAAATAATGGCGGAGCGCGGTTCCGAGACCCTTAGACACGGACCGATGAAGCCAATGGGGCTGACCAATGCGCATAATCCGACGGTTAAGCCATATGCGGTGGTCCAATTGCGTCAAGATAATGCTTTGGGCACGCTCTATAATATGGTCGGTTTTCAGACCAAGCTTAAATATGGCGCGCAAACCAATATTTTTCGCATGATACCTGGGCTGGAAAATGCCGAATTTGCACGGTTAGGCGGCCTCCATCGCAATACTTATCTCAACTCGCCGGTCTTGTTGGATAAGATGTTACGTCTAAAATCTCGGCCTTCATTGCGCTTTGCAGGACA
Organism: Falsochrobactrum ovis; assembly: GCF_003259955.1. Classification (GTDB taxonomy): domain Bacteria; phylum Pseudomonadota; class Alphaproteobacteria; order Rhizobiales; family Rhizobiaceae; genus Brucella; species Brucella ovis_A. The sequence continues at coordinate 87,346 of NZ_QLMK01000006.1, read as the reverse complement.
AATTACCGGTTGCGAAGGCTATGTAGAATCATCGGCAATTGGCCTTCTTGCGGGACGTTTTACCGCAGCCGAAAAACACGGCGCGGAGATCACCCCTCCACCGCCCACCACTGCTTTCGGAGCGCTGCTTGGCCATATTACCGGCGGACATCTTGTTGCCGATGACGAGCCGGGAAAAAGGTCGTTTCAACCTATGAATATCAATTTCGGGCTTTTTCCGCCGGTTGAGATTGTGAAACCAGAAGGCAAACGGCTGCGCGGCAAAGAAAAATCCATTGCCAAGAAGCACGCACTCTCAGCGCGTGCGCTTGCAGATTTCCGCAAGTGGCTTGAAGACGGCGCGTCAATATCAATTAAAAGCAGCGCGCAATAGCAACCATTGTTTGCGTATGGCCGAGAAATCGGCCACACGCGAAGCTGCATCAGCTCCAAGCTGTTCAATCGCCTTCAAATAGGCCGGAACAAGAGCCATGGGCAGAAATGCTGGCTTCAGCGTTTTCGGTAAATCCACCTTCGCTTTCGCATAAAGATCAAAATGTTCATGGGCAAATGCAGTCATGACCCGGATCACACGCTCATGTGATGACCGATCCTGATTGGACAGAAACTCTTCACGGGTGACACCAACTGCCCGCATCATGTCTGCAGGTACATAGACTTGCCCCCTCTGCCTATGGATAGGTAAAAGACGCAAAAAACCCGTAACCGCTTGTGCAACGCCCGCATGTCCAAAAGCATCACTATAGGCTTGAGCTGCATCGCGATCCAGGATCAAGCCAGCTAGCTGCATCATGACAGATGCTGTTTCGCCACAATAGCCCTCAAGATGGCTTCGATCAGGCATGGGATCATCATAAAGATCGAAAATCCGCGCTTCGCAATAATTGTCGAAAGCTTGGCGGGGAAGATCATAATTTTTAATCGCGTCCATTAAAGCGGCTGCAACTGGGCTGGCTTCAGCGCTTCCCCTCGCCTCCCCATTGATAAGATCACGCCACCATTGCAGACGCACTTCGCCCGGTAACGGATCATGCACAATATCCCGAATGCGGGCGACTTCTGCGTTGAAAGCAAAAAGTGCGGCGAGAGGACCGCGCTTGCCCTCAGGCGCGTAAAGCACGCTAATATATCTATCCCGATCTGCATCACGAAGAAGCGACAGGCAACGGGTTTCATTTTCGTTCATAATCTTCAGTCTACTGCGATCAGAGCGGCCGCTACGGCTCTGTCTTCTGCAAGAAGCACATTATAGGTTCGCACCGCAGCTCCCGTACTCATCGGATCCGACGAAATTTGGTGGCTGCGTAATAAAGCCCGGACATCCTCTGGAATGCGACGCAAATCCATGCCGGTTCCCACTAGCAAAATCTCTATTTCGGCGGATTGCTCTAAGATTAAGCCAATATCGCGCTTGGAAATGATGGGGGGCGTCTCCGGTTTCCAACCGTGAATGCCCGACGGCAAGCACAGGATTGAACCCCGGTGTGACATTTCAGCAAAACGAAAACCGCCATTACCATAAGCGTCAATCGGTGCACGTCCTGGAAAATGTGCGTCACGAATTTCTATGCCTTGCGCCATTATAGACTATCCAAATTAAGTGAATTGGCTAATTCGTCGCCCACCCCATCGTCATCGTTTTTACCGCGTGGCTTCAATCCAAATTGTACCAATAAAGGTGCGGCGATGAAAATGGACGAATAACACGCCACCACAATGCCAACGCTGAGCGCCAGCGCGAAGTTCCGAATATCCTCGCCGCCAAATGCATAAAGCGGTACATGGGCCAGAAAAGTTACGAATGAGGTTAGTAGAGTGCGCGACAAAGTCTGATTTATCGACGCATCGATAATCGCGGGCAATGGCGCACTTTTATAGCGTCGCAGGTTTTCCCGAACGCGGTCGTAAATAACGATCGTGTCATTTAATGAATAGCCGATGATGGTGAGAATTGCGGCCACACTCCACAGATTGAACTCCATCCGAAACACGATGAACATGCCCGCCAGAATAATAATATCATGCAGCGTCGAGAGCACCGCTCCGAGCGCAAGCTGCCAGCGAAAACGTATCCAGACATAGACGAATATTCCGATCAGCGAGAGGATGACGGCTGCTATGCCGGCACGCGAAAGCTGCTCCGAAACCGTTGGTCCGACGACTTCAACCCGCTGGAACGTATAATCCTGCTCAAACTCACCGCGGAGCTTGAGCGCGACAGTCTGCTCCGCATCATCTCCCACTTCTTGGCTACCGATAATGAGAATAGCGGACCGCTTTGATTCGGCGGGCAAAATATGAGCGCTATCGATGTTTAATTCATCCAACCGCTCATTAATATCGATCAGGTCTGCATCACCGTTCCGCGCTTGCAACTCCACCATGGAGCCGCCGCGGAAATCGATACCATAGTTAAAACCAATATTTACGAACAGCGCCACCACAATTGCACATGCGAGGATCGAAACGCTCAGCGTCGCGAATTGAAGCCGCATGAAGGGAATTTGTGTGACTGTCGGAACGAGCTTGAGGCGACGCTTTGGAATTTCCTTAGGCTTGGCTTTTTTCACCCATTCAGAAATGAGCAAACGCGTGAAGGTCAGCGTTGTAAAGAGCGTCGTGCCAATGCCGATTGCAACTGTCAAAGCAAAGCCGTGAACCGCGCCAGACCCAAGAAGAAACAAGACCAAGGCCGCAATTAATGTTGTCAGGTTGGCGTCTATGATCGTGGACAGAGCCCGATAGAAACCTGATTCCATCGCCTGAACCACAGAATAGCCCTTGCGGCGGTCTTCGCGAACCCGTTCATAAATCAAGACGCTGGCATCCACGGCGAGCCCGCTGGTCAAGATAAGGCCTGCAATGCTTGAAAAACCGACCGACGCACCCATTAGGGATAAGATCGCGATCAGAATAATAATATTGGCCAAAAGTCCGATCATGGCGATGACGCCAAGAATGCCGTAGGACAGCACCATGAACAGACCTACGAGAACAAAGGCCAGCACCGCTGCAATTACCGCAGAGTTGGCGTAGTCCTCGCCCAGCGCTGATGCGATCGTTCTCTCTTCCAATACGGAAACGGCCTGGGGCAAGGCACCTGAACGCAGGACAACAGCCATATTATTAGCCGATTGTAGATCAAAAGCCCCGCTGATCTGGAGTTCGTTAGTGTCTAACCGCTCATTAACAAGTGGTGCTGAAACCACTTGATTATCGATAATGATAGCAAATGTTTTCTCGCCGATCTGCGCTGTAGCTGCCGCTAAATTGACGCGTGCAGTGTCGTCAAGTGTCAGGGTTATGACCGGCTCACCATCCTCACTTGATAGGGTCGCTTCTGCATCTATAACGTTGGCGATGGAAAATATTGGCTCGCGCTGGACCAGATAGCCAATTGGCGGATCATCGTAAGAATAAACAACTTCGCTATTGGCAGGCGGAGTGCCGCGAATAGCGTCATTGGACGACATCGAATCGTCGACCGCTCGGAACGTTAGATTGCCCCGAATACTTAAAATGTCTTTGAGAAGCTGTGCATCGTAAAGCCCTGGCACTTCGACGCGAATGCGATTGCGCCGCTCTACCTCAACAATAGGATTACGATAGCCCAGTTCGTGTAAGCGTCGCTCCATAATGGCAGCGGATTGCGCAACTTGGCCTTCACTGGAGTTTTGAACCTGAAGGATCAGTCGCGACCCGCCTGAAAGATCAAGTCCCAATATCACCTGTTGTTTGGGCAAAAAATTGGGAAGTTTCGCGAGTGTTTCGCGCGAGAAGAAATTAGGAGAAGCGATTATAAGGCCGACAATAATCGCCAGCCAGATCAGTGCCGATTTCCAACGTGAAAAATAAAGCATAGAGCGGCAATTCCATCTCGGCTCAGACACAGCACCGGAGCGAGTTGAAGCTCACACCGGGTCTCAATGCATGGCTAACGCCGTGCATGTGTCTATCGTAAAGCACCGACCATCAAGAACACCGCAAAGGGCGGTTGAAACTTGAATGGCCGGAACCTGGGATAACACACGAATTATTTGTTTTTATTATCTGCAACCGGTTCGCCTTTTACGCGAACTTCTAAGAGCGTGCTACGCAGGACACGGATGCGTACACCTTCTGCGATGTCGACTTCGAGTTCGCCATCTTCATGAACTTTTTGAACTTTACCGACAATTCCGCCACCGGTCACGACGGTGTCACCACGGCGTACCGCAGCCAGCATTTCCTGACGCTTCTTCATCTGCGTGCGCTGCGGACGAATGATAAGGAAATACATGATTACGAAAATCAGAACAAAGGGCAGAATGCTCATAAGCATATCTGGCCCTGCACCACCGCCGGCTGCTTGGGCAAAAGCTGGGGTAACCAACATTAGTAACTCCTCTAAGATCTCAAAAGGCAATCCTTTACGGCATTACAATGGTTGTTGTGACAATTGCAACCAGCGAACGGCCTCCATCATCGAAGGCACACACTTTTCCGAGCTGTTGTGACATGCTAATGCCTACCCATCAATGAGGGCATGGAATGACAACCGAAAATTTACTGAATCAAAAATTGGATCGTCTGATAGAGGCGCTTGAGCGAATTGCGCCACCCAAACCTACAATTCCCGATCTTAACGCCGCCGATTGTTTCGTGTGGTCGCCCGAGCGGCTAACGCTTGATCCCGTCGAAAAAGTAAATCGTATTGATATTTCTCTCATTCGAGGCGTCGACCTTGTCCGTGACCAGCTGGTCGAGAACACTAAGCGTTTCGCCCTCGGGCTTCCCGCGAATAATGTTCTTTTGTGGGGCGCACGGGGAATGGGGAAATCTTCCCTCGTGAAAGCAGCGCAAGCTTCTGTAAACAAAGAGCTTACGGATCAAACCCCATTGCGGTTGATAGAAATTCATCGTGAGGATATCGACACCCTGCCGGTTTTAATGAATCTGATCAAGGATGCGCCTTATCGATTTATTCTATTCTGTGATGATCTTTCTTTCGATCATGACGACACGTCATATAAATCGCTGAAGGCCGCATTAGAAGGCGGTGTCGAAGGACGGCCAGCAAATGTGATCTTTTATGCAACCTCTAACCGCCGCCATCTTATGCCGCGGGATATGATTGATAATGAACGCTCAACCGCTATTAGTCCTTCGGAAGCGATTGAGGAAAAAGTATCATTATCGGACCGCTTTGGTCTTTGGCTCGGCTTTCATAAATGCAGCCAAGACGATTTTCTGGCCATGGTGGACGGATACGCCGCCCACTTTAAACTCGATTATGACCCGCAGAAAATGCACGCGGAAGCATTGGAATGGGCAACCACTCGCGGTAACAGATCGGGTCGCGTGGCGTGGCAATATATACAAGATCTCGCTGGCCGCATGGGCAAGATGATTTAAAAAGGCGGGTTTATGGCCCGCCTTCCTTTAATGTCTCCGCTGTATCAGCTTTCCAGATATTTTGCTGGATTAACCGGCGAAGAATCTTTTCGTACTTCAAAGTGAAGCTTAGGTGCCTTAGCATTGCCGCTCATTCCTGATTTGGCAATATCTTCACCACGGCGAACTTTCTGACCGCGTTGAACCAAAATCTCGCTATTGTGACCATAGACCGTCACGAGACCATTATCATGGCGGATCAGCACTGTTTGACCAAATTCCTTCAGACCATCGCCCGCATAGATCACAACACCGTTTTCAGCGGCCTTTACCGAAGTGCCTTCCGGAACCATAATGTCGATGCCATCGTTGACGGTGCTACCATCTCGCTGGCCGAAGCTCGTCAAGATGCGGCCGCGAACGGGCCAGCGCATCTGCGTGATACCCGACGAAGACGGCGCCTTTGCCTGGTCTTTTTCAGCTTCTTCGATAACCTTATTGCTGGCTTGTGGCGGGGTATAAGGCTTCACATCAGCTGCATTGGGTGGCGTTGATGCGGGCTTCACATTTTCGGCCACCGCAGGCTTCTGCGGCTGTATTGTGGCCGCTGCCACTTGGGTGGTAGCGCCAGCTCCCGAAGGAATGGCTAAGGATTGCCCCACTCGAATCGCACCGCTGCTCAAGCCATTTGCGCGTTTTAACTCATCGACCGAAACATTGTGTTTCTGGGCAATCGAGAAAAGAGAATCGCCGGATTTAACCATGTAAGCGCCACCGCTGGCGGCAGTCTGCGGCTGAGGCTTATCGATTGCAGGTGCGGGGGTGGAAGCAGCCGCCGTGTTGGAATTGGGTAGCGGCACGCCATTTGCTGTCGCTGGCAACTGCCCCAAAACATTCTCGCGAGCGTTGCTAGCCGCAGAACTTGCTGCGGTGGCAGCGCTGGCCACTTGGGTTTGTGCACGATTAGCCGTGTCATTAACGCGCTCTACAGCAGCATTTTGCACGGGCGACGTGGCTGCCGCGATTGGTGCAGAGGAAGCCGGAGGCAGGGTGTGTCGCTGTACTGTGCCACTGGAAATGGGCTGAGCGGCCGCGACAGGGCCCGGCGAATACATATTATTGTTCGACTGCACGACACGTTGATTGGTCGTGGAGCCTGTATAAAGTCCGTCGGTAAAGCGCATCGTATCAGCGCTACAACCCGCACCTAAACCGGCAATCAGAACGATCGCTGCATTCCGCAGAAGACGCTCGGACGTGTGCTGCAATATTGGAAAACGCATGTTCAACTCGCCCACTCTAAAAACTCGCTTGAGTCATTAAAGCGCGTTAATGTTACCTGCTGGTTAAGAACGGGCAGTTAGCGTTCAAAAAATTCACTAATTAGACACCATAACGAAGCATTTCGTGCTTCAACATTCATAAAACTGCCGAAATACCTTCGATAAAAGGCTGATATCGGACCTGCATAATTTCTTCTTGATCAAAACGACTGCCGATCTTCGCCACACGCATAACTGTCTGCACACCGTCAGCTGGGCCTATCGGCGCGATCAATACCCCGTGGGTTGCCAGCAGCTCGACGAACTGCCGAGGTAAATCTTCACTCGCTAGCCAAAGGACAATACGATCAAACGGGCCGCCGGGGATGCCGTTGCGACCATCAGCATGTTTAACCACGATGTTTTCGCGTTTGTGGGTAACAAATTGCTGCAAGGCACGATCACATAATTTGCGATAACGCTCAACTGTTGTCACTCGACCCACAAGAGGCGACATAATAGCTGCGGTAAAACCGGATCCTGTGCCGATTTCTAAAACCCTGTGCCCTGGCTCTAAATCCAGCGCTGCTAGGATACGCGCTTGATCATCAAGACCCTCCAGATACGAACCACATTCAACCGGTATCATCCGAGGACTATATGCTAGGTGAGCGTAGGAAGCGTCCACAAAACTCTGCCGAGGAGTGGCTTCTATGGAAGCAAAGAGCTGGGGATCATTGATCCCCTGCCCTCGCATACGCATAACAAAGGATGCAAACCCTTCTCTGTCCGAAAGCTGTGGGCGATCAGACGGCGATTGCATCATACTTCACCCTCAAGAGCCTGGCTCAGCTGCTGACGCACAGTTTGGGCGGTCAGATCGAGATGAAGCGGTGTTACAGAAATATTATCTGCTCGAATGGCGGCAATATCGCTGTCGGATGCCACTTCCGCTTTGGAACGGCCAAATTGAAGCCAGAAATATGGATTACCGCGCCCATCGCGCCGCTCATCAAGGCGTGCATCGTGGCTAAGCTTGCCCTGGGCGGTGACGCGCGTTCCTTTAACTTCATCCGGAGCGCAGTTGGGGAAGTTGATATTAATCAACACGCCTTCCGGCCAGCCAGCTTTGACCAGTGTTTTAATGACATTTGGAGCATGGGCTTCTGCTGTTTCCCATGGCACAATGCGTCGATCGCCTTCATAATCATATTCTTGCGAAAGCGCGATTGAAGGAACGCCAAGAAGCGTGCCTTCCATGGCGCCAGCCACGGTTCCGGAATAGGTTACGTCATCAGCCATATTGGCTCCAGAATTAACGCCCGAAAGCACGAGGTCTGGCGCTGCTGGCAAGACGTGACGCACCCCCATAATGACGCAGTCGGTTGGTGTTCCACGCAGAGCAAATCGACGTTCGTCGATTTGGCGCAAACGGAGCGGCTCTGACAAGGTAAGTGAGTGCGCAAGACCACTCTGATCAGTTTCAGGGGCAACCACCCAAACATCGTCTGACAGTTGTCGTGCGATACGCTCCAAAACCGCCAGCCCTTCGGCATGAATACCATCATCATTGGTCAAAAGAATACGCACTATCAAGCTCCTTTAATCAGGCGGAATTCTCGTTCACGCGCGTCTTTCGATACGCGTGAGACCGCCCATATAGGGCTGGATTATATCAGGAATACGAATGCTACCGTCTTCTTCCTGATAATTTTCCATGACCGCGATGAGCGCGCGACCAACTGCTACGCCAGAGCCATTTAATGTGTGTACGAAACGCGTCGATTTTTCGCCTTCGGGACGATAGCGCGCATTCATGCGCCGCCCTTGGAAATCCCCACAAACCGAGCAGCTAGAAATTTCACGATAGGCATTTTGGCCCGGCAACCAAACTTCGATGTCATAAGTTTTCTGCGCACCAAAGCCCATATCGCCGGTGCAAAGAACCACCGTGCGGAACGGTAGACCGAGGCGTTTCAACACTTCTTCGGCGCAAGCGGTCATCCGCTCATGTTCTGCAATCGCGCTTTCCGCATCGGTAATCGAAACCATCTCGACTTTAAGAAATTGATGCTGGCGCAACATGCCGCGAGTATCGCGGCCGGCCGACCCTGCTTCAGAGCGGAAGCAAGGGGTCAATGCGGTATAGCGTTGAGGAAGAGTTTTCAGATCCACAATTTCGTCGGCCACTAAATTGGTGAGCGGCACTTCCGCTGTCGGAATCAACCACCGACCATCCGTGGTTCGAAAGAGGTCTTCTGAAAATTTTGGTAATTGACCGGTTCCGTAAACAGCATCATCGCGCACGATCAAAGGGGGCATGGTTTCGGTGTAACCATGTTCGGTCGTGTGCAAATCCAGCATGAACTGGCCCAGCGCGCGTTCGAGGCGGGCTAACGGACCGGTGAGAACAGTGAAGCGTGAACCTGCAAGTTTTGCCGCACGCTCAAAATCCATATAGCCAAGCGCTTCACCCAGTTCATAATGTTCTTTAGGTGCAAAGGAGAAATTCGGCTGGTCCCCGACACGGCGAATTTCGACATTATCGGCCTCATCTTTGCCTAGCGGCACATCATCCAAGGGGATATTCGGTATATTGGAAAGAGCGTCGTTAAGCTCCTTGATCAGACGGCGTTCGACCTCTTCCGCTTCGGCTAGGAAAGTCTTGAGCTGACTGACTTCGGTCTTTAACTGTTCGGCTCTTTCCGTATCTTTTTCGGCCATTGCCTTGCCGATTTCTTTGGATGCAGCATTGCGGCGTTCTTGTGCAGCCTGCACTTTACCGACATGCTCACGGCGCTTTTCATCCAAACTGATCAATTCAGAGGAAAGTGGGTCTACGCCGCGCTTGGCCAGTGCTTGGTCCAAAACTTCGGGGTTTTCGCGAATCCATTTGATATCGAGCATGGAAAAACCGTTTCGTGATTATTTGCAAAATAGCCTGATGCTGGCTGCATCCGTCTAATGTTAATACTGGGTCAGGAAACTGAGGCACCGTCTTCGGCTTCAGAGGCAGCCTTATCTTGATCGCGTTGCTTCTCAATCATGCGAGCCAGTATGATGGAGATCTCGTAGAGAAGGATCGCCGGCAAGGCAAGGCCGATCTGGCTAGCCGGATCAGGCGGTGTCAGCACCGCTGCGATAACAAACGCAATGACGATTGCATATTTGCGTTTATCCTTGAGACCTTGCGATGTCACAAGCCCAACCCGCGCCATTAGAGTGGTTACGACCGGCAGCTGAAAGACGAGGCCAAAAGCAAAAATCAGCGTCATGATGAGGCTAAGATATTCGGAAACTTTTGGCAGAAGCGAGATCTGAACCTCTCCTCCCCCGCCGGTCTGCTGCATGGCCAAAAAGAACCACATGACCATTGGCGTGAAGAAGAAATAAACCAGAGCGCCGCCAACGAGAAAAAGAATCGGCGATGCAATCAGAAATGGTAAAAATGCCATACGCTCATCTCTATAGAGGCCAGGAGCGACAAATTTGTAAATCTGAGCGGCAATAATAGGAAACGCCAAAACCAGACCGCCGAACATGGCGACCTTGACCTGCGTAAAGAAAAATTCCTGCGGGGCTGTATAAATGAGTTCGGCCTTGGACCGATCCATCCCTGCCCAGTCAATCGCCCACTGATATGGCACAACCAGAAGATTGAACAATTGCTTGGCAAAAGCGAAACAGAAAATGAACGCGACAAAAAACGCCAAAATTGCCCAAATCAGGCGGCGCCGCAGTTCGATCAGGTGCTCAAGCAGAGGGGCTGAGCTGCGTTCAATTTCATCCTCGTCCCTGGTCACGCTTCGCTTCCTGTCTTTTTTGTCGTCTTTTTACTGGTCTTTTTTGCCGAAACAGTGGATTTGGTAGCCGCTGGCTTGGCCGGAGAGACCACCTTTTTAGTGGCCGCGGGCTTACTGGCTTTCGCTGGAGCGGTTTTCGCCGCGGGCGCATCGGAAACCGCGTCCATGTCAGCAGATCCGACGGTTTTGTCCGTTGACGATGTAGGCGAAGCGCTCGGCTTTATGCTGGGTGTTTGTTCCACTTGCGCTGGAACGTGAGTTCCATCAGCTTCCACGGGCGTGCTTACTTCGGCTGGTTTTAATTGGTCCACCGGTGACATTGAGCTGGTTGATTGCAGCTCGGCACGCAAATCTTCTCCTGCACTGCGGATAGGGTCAAAAACCTTTGTCAGCTTAGACCGTGGATCAAGCTTTCGTGCTTCGTCGACTAGGTTTTTAACATCATCGAGTTCGGCTTCGTTCAATGCTTCGTCAAACTGACGGCGAAATTCATTAGCGGTGGCGCGCATACGCGAAGTGGCCTTGCCGAACGCTCTGAGCATTTTCGGCAAATCTTTAGGCCCAACCACCACAATCATGACGGTTGCGATTACCAGCAGTTCAGACCAACCGATATCAAGCATGATTTGACACTTCGCGCTATTTTGCGCGCGCCCCGGCTTCTAGCGGAAAACCGCACATTTCAATTGCGAAACACTCGCGCACGCATCTGAGAATGCACGACGTGCCCCGCCACAGATCAAGACTTTGTTGTCTTCTTAACGTCGTTGACCGTTTCGTCAGCCTTCGCATCAATCGTGCGCGGTTCGTCTTTAGCGTCTTCTTCCGCCAAGCCGCTTTTGAAGTTCTTGATACCTTTGGCTACATCGCCCATCAGTTCTGGAATTTTGCCACGTCCAAACAGAATGAGCACGACGGCTAAAACGATCAGCCAGTGCCAAATTGAAAACGTACCCATTTTAATCCTCTCTACGCCGTGAATGCACGGATCATGCCTATAATCTCGACTACGATCTAAGCGCTTTCAACATATCTTTCAAACGGAAGTATGATTGTGAACAGTGTTTCGCGAATTTATTTGTCTAAAAGGCATAATCACTCCTCACCGCGTGGGGCCAATAAGCCCAACTCTTCCAGATTAATATCCTCTAACGGATCTTCCTCCTCAGTCAATTCGTCGGCCTCCAAATTGGGGACCGGCACCGCAAATCCCGGCGGAATGCGAGCGGAAAGCAAACCTGCACCGCGCAATTCCTCGAGTCCGGGCAAATCGCGAATTTCCGGCAGTCCAAAATGATCGAGAAAGGCATCCGTTGTACCATAGGTTACCGGTCGCCCGGGGGTACGCCTGCGCCCTCTCAGTTTAATCCAGCCCGTTTCCATCAAAACATCCAGCGTGCCTTTGGATGTTTCGACACCGCGAATATCCTCTAGCTCTGCACGAGTGACTGGTTGATGATAGGCAATGATTGCCAATACTTCCATCGCCGCTCGCGAGAGTTTTCGCTGCTGTACCACTTCGCGATTCATCAGAAAAGCGAGATCTGGAGCGGTGCGAAACGCCCAATTATTGCCAACCTGAACCAAATGCACTCCACGATTTGCATAAACCTTCTGGAGATGATGCAATGTTGCTGCAATATCGGTATTCTCTGGTAAGCGTTCTGCGAGTATACGCTCAGAAACAGGCTCTGATGAGGCGAAAATAAGGGCTTCTATCATACGCGCTGCTTCGGCCAGCGTGGTGTCTTCGTCCACCGCCTGGTCTCGCTGCATAGTTGAAAATTCGGCGTTAGACACCCTCACCATCCTCTTGCGTTATGTCGCCTATTACGCGCATATAAATCGGCTCAAAAGGTGCATTTTGCGAAACCTTGAGCTTGCCCTCGCGAACCAGTTCAAGGCTTGCGGCAAATGAGCTCGCCAAAGCGGATGCACGTTCGCTTGGGGAAAGCGCGTAGTTTATCAAAAACTTGTCCAACGCCACCCAATCAACATTCTCGCCCATAAGCCGCACCAAGGCCGAACGGGCCTGTTTTAATGACCAGACAGTCCGTTGCTCAATCTGAACATGGGTTACTGCCTGTCGTTGGCGCTGCGACGCATATGCGGTGAGAAGCTCATAAAGTGAGGCAGAAAAAAGGCTCGACCGATCAACGACGCCGACTTCTGGATTTCCTCTTGGAAAGACATCTCGCCCAAGTTGGTGTCGATTGGCGAGCTTGGCGGCTGCGTCGCGCATAGCCTCCAAACGCTTAAGGCGAAACTGCAGCGAAGCAACCATATCTTCGCCGCTAAGCTCTTCGTCACTCTTTTGCTTTGGGATCAAAAGCCGCGACTTCAGATAAGCAAGCCACGCCGCCATTACCAGATAGTCGGCAGCCAGTTCGAGCCGCAATGCCTGAGCGCGCTCGATAAAATTCAAATATTGTTCTGTGAGCGCTAGGACCGAAATTTGTGTAAGATCAACGCGTTGGCTTCGTGCTAGGTGCAGCAGAAGATCAAGCGGACCTTCGAAACCTTCGACATCAACCAAAAGCGAGGGATCGCTCTCTGCGCGCGGGCCATCCTCATACCAAATGGCCCCCATTGGCGTGTCCCTGCTGCTTTCATTTAGGTCGTGCGACGTTGGTGCGCTCAAACTATCATCCTATAAATATATAATAATTATTCCGATCTTACATGTTTACGAAAGCTAAACCGTCAGATCAAACATCTGTCCGAATTCCTCGCGCAACGCCGCTTCATCAGACAGATCGGGATCGCCAGCATAAACCTCAGCAAGTTCGGCACGCCGCAAAGATTTTCCCTCCAACAACGGTACGCGAGCCGCCACTTCGCGCAATTCTTCTAAAACTCCACCGCAGTAAAGAACAACATCACAACCGGCAGAAATAATTTTCTCTGCCAGATCGCCCAAATTACCTTGCAGGGCTTTCATCGAAATATCGTCACTCATAATGAGGCCATCAAAGCCTATAAGGTTACGAATAATCGCGTGAATTACGGTTGGAGAAAGGGTTGAAGGCAAATCCGGGTCGATACAGTCGAAAATCACATGCGCGGTCATTGCCATGGGCAGATCATTAAGCGCGCTGAATGGAATGAAATCATGTTCCAGAAGTTCGTTGAGCGGAACCCCTACTTGCGCCAGATCCTTATGGGTATCATTGATGGCGCGGCCATGGCCCGGCATGTGTTTAACAACAGGCAATACCCCACCAGCTAGCAAGCCTTCGGCCGCGGCACGCCCCATTAAAGCGACGTGATGCGGGTTTTTCGAATAGGCACGGGAGCCAATAACATCGTGCGCACCTTCGACGGGAACATCCAAAACCGGCAAACAATCCGCATTTATGCCCGCTTTTTTAAGGTCAAATGCGTGTAAGCGGGCTTGCAACCAAGCAGCTCGCAAACCTTTATCGGGGTCTTGATCATAGATCGCACCGATCTGCGCGGCCGATGGATAATTAGGTACAAGTGGCGGACGCAATCGTTGCACTCGCCCGCCTTCTTGATCGATAAATATGGGCATCTGATCACGACCCATCAATTTTCGCAAATGGGAGGTCAGTTTTTCAAGCTGTTCGAAGCTTTCGACATTACGCGCAAAAAGAATAAAGCCCCATGGTTTCTCGTCTTGAAAGAATGCCTCCTCATCCGGTGTCAATTCGGTTCCGGATACGCTGGCAATCCATGCCTTGCATTTTCTCATGGAGTCTTCCTTCGATTGGTATGGGTAACGTGCTTTGCCAGACATAGCTGAGAAATATTATATGAAAGAGTCAAGCAAAAGGGCGGCAATTGCCGCCCTTTTGTTTTAATAATTGATGTGTTTTGCATCACTGGGTGACGAAACAGCTTCCGCCGGCGGATTTCAGGCGCTCGCAGAGGGCAGTTGCTTCATTCCTCGTGCCTGCCTGAACACGAACTCGATAATAGGTGCCCTTATTTGGTATCTCTGCGCGCTTAATATCTATCGCGCGACCACCGATGACGTTCCCATAACGCTGCGCCATATTAGCGTAGGATTTCTGGGCCAGCTCAGGGGTTGGCTGCGATGCAATCTGGACGAAATATCCGCCCACACCAGCAGCCGACGCTACTTGTGTTTCTGCCGGGGCTTGGGCTGTTTGCTGTGTCCGTTGCGCTACATTGCCCACCACATTGGTTGGCTGCTGCGCCGGGCGTGATGGCACCAGCGGAGGCCTGATCGGCAACTGAGGCTGCACCGCAGTGTCAGTCGGAGCGGTTGTTTCGGCATCTGCTGCCAATGCCGGTGCTTCGTCATTTGCGGCAGGGATATTTGCAGCTGGGATATCATTTCCGGCAGCAAGATCAGCTATTTGGTCAGTCTCTGCCGGTGGGCTGATAAGCGGCGCATCAGACGATACGCTTGCATCTGGTTCAGCTGGTGGGGCCTGATCGGCGGCCGCCGTGGTATGGAGCTGAGGCCTCATGATTGATCCATCGGGGCGGACAATCATGGTTTCAACTTCGCGCGGACGGATCAGTGGAGCCTCGGCTTCGGAATTTGATTGCGACGATGCAATCGGCTCATCTACATCGTCAACAGTGGGCGAAAAATCTTGAGACGCTGCCAAATCAACCGGTTCTTCGCCAGAAGCGATCAACGACTTTTGTTCCGGGCTACCCGGCAAGGTTCCTGCTACGCGGTCATAAACGGCCTTATCCTGATTCGGCACGGTGACACCGCCAGGATTCTCCGGCTGAACCTTAACCGGTTGATCGCTTGCGCGGACAATAACCGGTTCGCCCGATCCTCCACCAGCAAGCAAGTGATAACCGATACCGCCGACGAGCACAGCCGCGCCGGCAATGCTCGCTACAATCAGACCACGGCGACCTCTGACCGGCCTATTGCGATAGGCCTCAGCAGCGCTGCCAAGATCTTCCTCACCTTGCTCTATCTGAGATGGATGCTCACGCAATTCAGAAATTGGTGTGGTTTGCGCACCGGATGCGGCCCAATGATTATAGAAATCGTCATTGGTTGCGTTATTGACGGACGCGGCTTGCGTGTCTGCGGGCGCTGCCCCGCGAGCTAGACCGGAAGAAGCAGCCGAAGCACCCATTGCAGCACCGGCAACAGCGCCAGCCGCTAAATAGGAAGTAGCATTTTCGCGGAAAATATCCTCGAACGCCCGATCAGCTTCGCTTGGGCTATCAGTGTGCGGCTGCGGTTCTTCAATGTCTATCGTGTTGAAAACCTCAGCAAATTCCGCTTCCAGGTCAGAAAGCCCAGTGTTTTTATCCTCTTCTTCATAAGGGATTTCCGGCAGGTCGAGTGCGTGAGTTTGCTCAACCTTAGTTTCACCCACACTGATCGTTTCAATCTCCGGCGCCTGCTTGTCAAAGCTGGAACTAAAGACGAGATCGGGTGATTCGGCATTATCGGAATAGGTCGCGTGAGCATATTGTTCGACATTTTGCGGGATGTCGGTGCCCTCTTCCTCGCTCAAATCCAAATCATCGAAGCTGAGCAAGTCACCACTATCAAAAAGCAACTGCTCTTCAACTGGCTCCGCGCCAGAGTCAGAATTGTCACCAGATGCTTCAAATCCAAAATCATCCACATTGAGGTTGAATTCATCAAAACCAGCCATCTCGTGGTCCTGATCGGGCTGATCGGCAGAGCTTCGTTGCAGCGCTAGATCGAGATCAAGCGCAAATTCCTCACCAAAAGAAAGATCATCTTCCGCGCTATCAATGTTTCCATCACTGTGGCTATCAATGTGAGGAGGTTCTGGCGCGAGGAGACCGGTGACTGGACTATTGGGAGAAAAGTTTCCACGCGGATAATGCGGATATACCGGCGCATCAGAAGCCAAAGTTGAGCTGCTCGCACCAAAATCATCCTGATGAGCGTCGGGCGCAGATTGTATCTCAGCGGTCTCAGCGGTCTCAGTGGCGGTGACTTCCGATTCGGGTTCGAAAGTAAACGCTTCACTTTTATTCAGAATGTCATGCGGCTCTGCCCATTCCCGATGTTCCGAGAAAAATTGTTCTGCCAGCGGAGGTTCCGCGGAACCTCCTAGCTCTGATGACAGATCTGGCTGCACTTCTTCGAAGGATGGCGTTTCAGGTGCAATCGGTTCATCACCAAAAAGCAAGTTCTGAAGCTCTTCTTCCAATGAAAGTGCGGGAGCGGATTGAACCGTATCCGATTGGGCCTGATGGGGCTCATTCAAATATGCTGAATGTGCGTCTTCAGGCCGGGCATGATCCCATTCAGTGGAAAATTCAGAGGAATAATCATCCTCAAACGACAAGTCAGGAGTAAAGTTTGGAGAACCAATTGCCGAGCCTGGCTCTGAATCGAAGGGATTTTGCGAGAAAACTTCCGGCTGTTGCTCGGTCTCAAAAATCTCGTTCTGATCAAAATTCAAAGGTTGATTTGATGCTAGCGGGTCGGTGAACTGGCCCGCATCCGCATTCAAATCAAACTCTTCCATATGCAGATCAAGCTCGTGCTCAAGGGCCGAAGCGAATTCGTTTTCAGCAAAGGAAGATTCTTCGCTGGCAAATGAAATATCTTCGAACGATGTTGAGCTGGATGGAGAAAAATCTGCTGATGCTGGCTGTGGTTGATTCTCTTGTCCACGCTCTGAAAAATCAGCGAAATCGCCGAGAAGTTCTCTTTCGAGCTCTAAAGCTGCATCAAAAGAAAGAGCATCATGCGCGGAACCGAATTCTGGATCCGAACGGCGCGCAGCATTATCTTCAGCGCTCACGCCGAAATCTAAAATCCGCGACAGCTCCATTAGCGGATCATCTTCGTGCAGCGGAGGCTCACCGTTATTACGGGGGGTGGCACTGCTATCCGTCATGACGTGGTTCCTAACTCAACCCTGGACGCCAAAAGACGTCTTCACACACTATGTTCTAGCTAGGCAATGTGTGCAAAAGTTGACGGTAGTTCCGCGGCGCCAGAAGGAAGATCAATGATCAGTAAGAGATTGATCTTCCAACTTTCGACTTTCCAGCCACGTAAGCTCAACTTGTTGAACTTGCCATAACTCTACAGTCTTAGCGCATTTCCGTTGGAGCATCCGCACCGATTATAGTCAAACCGGACGTCAGCACATCGGAAACAACCTGCACAAGCCCTAGCCTTGCTAGTGTCAAGTTTGGATCGTTAACCTTAATAAAACGTAAGTCTGGGTTTTCTGTACCTTTATTCCACTGCGAATGAAACGCGCTGGCCAGATCATAAAGGTAAAATGCCAGGCGATGCGGCTCTTGATGATGGGCCGCAGTTTCAATCAGACGCGGATATTCAGCCAGCTTACGCACGAGGGCTATTTCGCTCTCATCCGTCAGCCTGTCAAAATTTGCGGCCATCGAAGTGCGGTCTAAATCCGATAAGCCCAATTGATCCGCAGCCTGACGGAAAACCGAATGGCAACGTGCTGATGCATATTGCACGTAAAATACCGGATTATCCTTGGATTGCTCTGTGACCTTTGCAAAATCGAAATCCAGCGGTGCGTCACTCTTGCGATAGAGCATCATGAAGCGAACTGGATCTCTGCCGACTTCGTCCACCACATCACGCAGGGTAATAAACTCCCCTGCCCGTTTTGACATACGAACCGGCTCGCCATCGCGGAAAAGTTTCACCAGTTGGCACAGCAACACTGTAAGTTTGGCCTTTCCGTCAGATACGGCCTGCGCAACCGCCTCAAGACGTTTTACATAGCCGCCGTGATCTGCGCCAAGGACATAGATCATCTCCCGGAAACCGCGATCATATTTATCCTTAAAATACGCCACATCCGCCGCAAAATAAGTGAATTCTCCGTCAGATTTCATCAAAGGGCGGTCGATATCATCGCCAACTTCCGTTGAACGAAACAGCGTCTGTTCGCGATCTTCCCATTCTTCCGGAACCTGTCCCTTTGGTGGTGGCAGCTTGCCTTTATAAACATGGCCTTTCAGCGTTAGATCGTTGATTGCGCTGCGAATGGCCCGCGCATGATCTGCATGAAGGGTGCGCTCTGAATAAAAAACATCATGATGGACATTCAGCGCATCAAGATCAGCGCGGATCATCGCCATCATCGCATCAATCGTCCGGTCCTTGATAAGGGGAATTGCCTGATCTTCCGGCATTTCCAGCAAAGACCGCCCGAATTCGGAAGCAAGCTGCTGCCCGACAGGAACCAGATAGTCGCCCGGGTAAAGTCCAGCGGGAATTTCGCCGATATCTTCTCCTAATGCCTCGCGATAACGCAGCAATACGGAACGTGCGAGAACATCAATCTGCGCACCCGCATCATTGATGTAATATTCCTTGACGACATCATAGCCCGCAAATTTCAACAGATTGGCCAACACATCGCCAACGACAGCGCCACGGCAGTGACCGACATGCATCGGGCCGGTGGGATTAGCCGAAACATATTCGACATTCACCTTGGTTCCGTGACCAATTTGCGATCGACCAAACGAAGTTCCAGCGCTCAACATTTCATTGAGCTGGCGCTGCCAATATCCATGTTTCAAACGCAAATTGATGAAGCCTGGTCCAGCTACTTCGACCGACTCAATATCCGGATCAGCGCTCAAGGCGTCTGCTATTTTTCCTGCCAGTTCACGTGGGTTTTGACCAACAGCCTTAGACAGAACCATCGCAGCATTTGTGGCAACATCCCCATGGGACGCATCACGCGGGGGTTCAACACTCACTCTTGTTAAATCAGGAGCAGCTCCGTCTTTTGTTTTTAAATCAATGCCTTGTAACGTTTTTTTGATACGTGCATCGAAATCAGCAAAGATATTCATGGTTCGTCCTGTCAGGCGTTCATCCGGCTGGGCTTTGTTCCGGCGTCGGCTCTTGAGAAAAACTGCTGGCGCTTCAATAATCAATGACTTCGAAACCAGCTCTTGTTGCACCGATTAAGCTAAATCGGGTGTATGGTCAAACAGTCGTCGGTGTTCACGCACCGCATAATTATCGGTCATACCTGCCAGATAATCCGCGACACGGCGCGCTCGCCCGGCTTCGTCCAGCGCTTCACAATCCGCGCACCATTCAGGCGGCATAATCGCTGGCTTATTGAAACATGCATCAAACAAATCGCGAACAATTTTATCGGCAGCCTCTCGACGAACCGTCACGCTGGGGTGGAAATAAAGGTTTTTGAAAAGAAAGGCTTTAAGCGCTTTTTCATCGGTTTGCATATTCTTCGAAAAACCAACAAGGGCATGAGTTTGCCCGCGTACGCTTTCCACGTCAGATGGGCTAGCAGATGCAATACGCCGTTGGGATTCTGCAATGACATCTTCTACCATCATGGTAATCTGCCTGCGGACCAATTCGTGGCCCGCCCGAATCGGATCAAGTTCTGGATAGCGTTGCCAAACCATATTTAAAATTCTGTTGGTAAGCGGCACTTCGGTGAGGTCATCAAGCGTTAGCAGCCCAGAACGCAAACCATCATCAATGTCGTGGGCATTATATGCAATATCATCAGCAATAGCGGCACATTGCGCTTCCAAACTCGCAAATCGCTCCAGTTCGAGGTCATAACGCTGATTGAAATCAAGGATTGGTTGCGGGACCGATATAGTGTCTGTGGCCGCAGAGCCTAGCAATGGGCCGTTGTGTTTGACCAAACCTTCCAAGGTTTCCCAAGAAAGATTAAGGCCATCGAAATCGGCATAACGATGTTCAAGTTTTGTCACCAATCGAAGTGATTGAGCATTGTGATCAAAGCCGCCATAGGCTTCCATACACTCATTCAAAGCGTCTTCGCCGGTATGACCAAAAGGCGTATGACCAAAGTCGTGGACCAGCGCCACTGCTTCAGCGAGATCTTCATCCAAACGCAAAGCCCGCGCTAGGGCGCGCGCGATCTGCGCCACCTCGATTGTATGGGTCAGCCTCGTTCGATAATGATCGCCCTCATGGGCGATGAAAACCTGCGTCTTATGTTTAAGCCGCCTAAACGCGTTTGAGTGGATGATGCGATCTCGATCCCGCTGGAACGGCGTTCGGGTTGCGCTTTGCGGTTCCTCAAACAGGCGTCCACGGCTATTTGCAGGATCACACGCGAAAGGCGCTCGCGGTCGATAGCCGAAACCAATTCCATCCAGTGACATTGCTGAGAATTCCTCACTGTAATATGATTAAGCCATAAAGGCTTTAAGATTGACTTCCTTCACTCGCGTTCTTAGCTATCAAGGAATGAGAACAAATAGGCGATGTTAAGTTCGTGCGATATCAGTGCGACCATCGCTACCGCAAGCGGACAATTTAGATGACAAACATCACGGTTTCCGAATCCGCAGCTAAGCGGATTGCCAAGATTATCAGCGCAGATCCAGACAAAACCGCATTACGCGTTTCTGTTGAGGGCGGCGGCTGTTCGGGTTTCTCCTATAAATATGACCTCGTAAACGAACAAAATGACGATGATTTGGTCATCGAAAAACTCGGAGCGAAGGTTTTTATCGATTCAATTTCCGTTCCTTATTTGGATGGTTCGGTGATTGATTTCGTTGACGATCTGATGGGGCAATCATTTCAGATCCGCAATCCCAACGCCACAGCCTCTTGTGGCTGCGGCACCAGTTTTGCCATTTAAAAAGTAAAGTCGGCTGTATTCACAGCCGGCTTTTTTATTCCTTCGCAGCAGAAACGGTCGCATCAATGTGATCGATCAGAGCGTCCGGCAGACCCAGCCTTCCGGCCAACATATCAAGATAACCACGTTCTGCGCGATTGTCTGGATCTATTGCAAGGCGAGAAGCCGTATAAAGCTCAACTTTTTGTTCTTCGGTGCGCGCAGCCGCAACCAGTTCATCAAGATCAACTGGATTTGCCAATTCTTTTTCCAGAAAATCCTCGGCTTCATGATCCAATCCAGAAACCGCCACCTTTTCCATGATCTTGGCGCGTTCAACATCATCAAATATGCCCGTCTGCCTTTGCGGCGGCGATCATGGCCTGAATGAGGGTGAGTGCAAAACTATTGCTCATTTCGGGCGATTGCGGATGAAAAGGTGATTCTGCCGGCGGCAGCGAAATGGTTTCGAGCGCGTTTTCCTTGGGTTGAACAGTTTCAGGCGCTTGGCCGGATTTATAATTTTTGTAAGCAAGATAGCCTAAGCCCGCTATCGCAGCGACACCGCCAACCTTTGCTACATTGCCCGCTAATTTCCGCCCGGTTTTAGTGCCCAAAATTGCAGCGGCTAAAGCACCGGTCGCCAAAGGATTTCGTTTTGCAAGCTCACTGGCTTGTCCGGCTTTGTCGCGGATGCTGCCCGACATTCCCGGTATTTGGGACCCTAGAAACTGATCTAGAAGCTTTTTTTGCATCAAACATGCCGACTCCTGCTGCTTGTGGTTGCTAGAGAAATAGGTAGTCAAACGCTCTATTCAAAGCTTTTGCCAAGAAAAATCTGCGCCGCTAATTTCTGTTAACGAAAACTGAGGCGCTTGCCCTTAGGGTGAACTCGGCTTAATCAAGTTAGTTATGAAAATCGCGACATGGAATATTAACGGCGTTAAAGCGCGTCTTGAGAATCTTCAGCACTGGCTAAAGGAATCAGAGCCTGATATTGCCTGCCTGCAAGAGATAAAATCGGTTGACGAGCTCTTTCCGCGCCTCGAAATTGAAGCTCTTGGATATCATGTAGAGACCCATGGGCAAAAGGGCTTTAACGGCGTTGCCATTTTGTCAAAAAAGTCTCCCGATGAGATCATTCGGGGGCTTCCGGGCGACGATGGTGACGAGCAAGCTCGTTTTATAGAAGCCGTGTTTTCCACGTCCAAAGGCGTCGTGCGGGTGGTTTCACTCTATCTGCCAAACGGAAACCCGATCAATACGGAAAAATTCACTTATAAATTGTCTTGGATGCAGCGATTTGAAGCTTGGGCAAAAGCTCGGCTTGAGCTTGAGGAACCGTTGGTCCTTGCAGGCGATTATAACGTCATCCCTGAACCGGAAGACGCAAAAAATCCCGATCTGTGGGTCAATGACGCCCTTTATCAGCCGCAGTCGCGGCAGGCATTTCGCCGGCTTGAAAATCTTGGATTTACCGACGCCGTTCGGGCAACCAATGACGATGACGGTATTTACTCATTCTGGGATTATCAGGCGGGAGCTTGGCCGAAAAACAATGGCATACGCATCGATCATTTGATGCTCTCGCCCGAAGCTGCCGATTTGCTCGTGTCCGCAGATGTGGAAAAGCACGTTCGTGCTTGGGAAAGACCGTCTGATCATGTGCCGGTGATCGCAACGTTTTCTTTGTAGAGTATTGAGCGGGTTTAATTCCGCTAAGGATTAAAAACCGCCATCGCTCATATAGTCGCTTGCAAGAGCCACCGCATTACGGCGGTCGGCTTCGCCGGCCACTGAGAAAGCTTGCTCCTGCATATCGCGGATCCAGACGCAATCATCTGAGGAGCAACGTTCGAAAGCTGCCGTCAACATCGCCAATCCGCGAACAGTTTTTCCTGCCTGAAACAGCATATTGCCAAGCATGGCCTGCGCGCTAGCGTTACCCTTGCGTGCAGCCAGTTGAAACCAACGGGCTGCTTGGACCGCGTTCTTCTCACCGCCCTCACCTAGAAGAAGCATTCTTCCAAGTTCAAACTGGGCGGCAGCATCGCCAAAATTAGATGCAGCCTGAACATATAATTCCCGTGCAGCACGGGGATTGGGTTTTATAGGCGTACCTGAAATTCCATCTTTCAAATAGCCTGCGAGAGCAACCAAAGCGTCGGCAACATAGGATTCATTTTCAGAGCCAGGCTCAGCGCCGTCACGAACGATTTTTTCAAATATTTTGAAAGCTTCGAGATCATTTTCCACCACGCCATCGCCCTCAGCATACATACGTGCGAGCTTCCATTTGGCGCCTTGGTGGCCGTGATCGGCTGCATAACGAAGCGCTTTGACCGCCTCATCC
The DNA here is from genome assembly GCF_003259955.1 of Falsochrobactrum ovis. Taxonomy (GTDB): domain Bacteria; phylum Pseudomonadota; class Alphaproteobacteria; order Rhizobiales; family Rhizobiaceae; genus Brucella; species Brucella ovis_A. The sequence continues at coordinate 63,963 of NZ_QLMK01000006.1, read as the reverse complement.
TTATGCCCGTTTTTATAAGCAGAAAAACCAAATTTGAAGACCTCGAACGGACTGCGCGATTCTTCCGTATCGTCTTTCAAATCAAAAGCCCCGGCGCTGTTACACATGACTGTAAGTCCTAGCGCCAGCGCTATGAGTGGGTATGAAAAACTGCGATTACGCATCACGACGCTGGTCTTTCACAAAGAGGAATAGGTTAACCGGGATCATAACTTGGCATTGAGACAGGACTAAGTCGCGAATTTGACTGAAAAAAGCTATTCCTTTGTCCACGATCAAAACAGGGAAACGAGCATTTTCAGTGCTATTCACAAGAAAAATACTTGCAAATCCGCCTTGTCTGTCTTTCCTGATCCGTCGCAAGATTACATCCCCGCTTACTAAATCTTTCGCCTATAACGGGTGGAGCTGCTTTGTGGCGGGAAATGGGCAAAAACCATTGTCCGAGCAGAAACCGACCGCATTGCGTTCCACTGTTGCGTAATCACCACAAAATCCACCTTCACTTTCTATGTTTAAATCACCCTATAGTTGCTAGCTGGCGTCAAATTGCTTTAGCCCATATAGAAAAGTGCTTTTTAGGATTATTCAATGAAACGGGTGCGCGGCACTAGCCAAAAATATTATCGAAGAAAACGCCCAATCAAAAATATAAAACTCTTTGATATCTTACTGACTTTATTCATTTTTTCTGGTTTGATTGCGGCAATTTTTGCCCTCGACTCCTCATCAGATTCCACCGATTCTCTCGTGGGTACGCCGCGTATTATCGATGGCGACACATTGGTAATACGCAATCGACATGTACGTTTGTTGGGAATCGATGCCGCTGAACTTAACCAGACCTGCCATAGGGATGGGAAACCATATGATTGCGGTCGAGAAGTTAAAAAAGCGCTTCAAAATGAAATCGGCAACACGGTGATTCGGTGCGAAATTGATGGCGCCGACCGATATAAACGTGATTTGGGCCGATGTTTTAAATCGGAAAAAGATATAAATGCATGGCTTGTGGAGAATGGCTGGGCGCTTTCTTATGGCGATTATCGCAATGAAGAAATTATTGCGCGGCGAGCAAAGCGCGGATTGTGGAGTGGCGAATTCGAACGCCCTTCTCAATGGCGCGCCCAGAATAAAGCAAATCGTCAGCCAGGCATTGATTCAACTGAATCCTTCTCCGCTGCAATTTCGAAATGGGTTTACTATATTAAGACACATATTCTGGAACTAATATCCCGCTAGCGAAGTGAAAGCGAATTTATGGATGATTTGAGCGAGATCAAGCGCTCCATTCGGGCCTGCCGTATATGCCGCGACCAGCCGAAGCACTTTCCGGCTTTGCCGCATGATCCTAATCCGGTTTGCATTGTTTCAACCCAAGCCCGCATTGCAATTTGCGGCCAAGCGCCGGGCATTCGAGTTCATAATAGCTCTGTACCGTTTAATGACCCGTCGGGCGATAGGCTTCGGCAATGGCTGGGGACCTCTCGCGAGGAATTTTACGATCCGTCCTTATTCGCAATTGTTCCGATGGGCTTCTGCTTTCCCGGCTATGATAAGCATGGTGGAGATCTTCCGCCGCGGCGGGAATGTCGCCAAATTTGGCATGATCGCGTTTTCGCATCGATGCCGCAGCTCGAAATTATACTGGTGATTGGGCAATATGCACTGGCCTATCATCTACCAGATCGGCCGAACAAAAGCCTGACCGACACTGTTCGGAACTGGCAGGACCTCATTGCCACCCCCAATAAGGCGGGGCAGATCATATTCCCTCTTCCGCATCCCTCGTGGCGCAATAGCGGTTGGCTAAAGCGCAATCCTTGGTTTAACGCAGAAGTTGTTCCTGTTCTTCAGCAAAAAATCCGCCACATATTGGAAAATAGTAAATAATTTTTAGCCTTCCAGCTTCCAATAGAATTTTCTTCCTGTTATTTAACATCATTCCGACCCATAAGGTATGCTGTTTCAAACCTCCTGAAATTTGGGGAAATGATTTCTAAAATTGGGAATGAGATCAATGGACAGGCTCGACAGGAAAATACTGCGATTATTGCAGGAAGACGCGACACTGGCAGTAGCGGATATTGCCAGGAAAGTGGGCCTTTCGACCACTCCGTGCTGGCGGCGCATTCAAAAGCTTGAAGAAGATGGCGTCATCAAACGGCGGGTTGCTATACTTGATCCGGCGCGGATCAACACACGTGTCACGGTTTTTGTCTCTGTGCGCACCAGTTCGCATAGTAATGAATGGCTGAAGCGGTTTTCTGAGGTCGTGAAAGAGTTCCCGGAAGTTATTGAGTTTTATCGCATGAGTGGCGATGTCGACTATCTCCTGCGCGTTGCGGTGCCAGATATCGCTGCTTATGACGCTTTTTACAAACGTCTCATCAGCAAGATTGAAATCCAGGATGTGTCGTCTTCTTTCGCCATGGAGCAGATCAAATATACAACGGAATTGCCGCTGGATTACATGCTTCTCGACAAGGAAAACAACTAACAAAAAGCCCGGAGATCACTCCGGGCCTTATTTTAAAGCATCTATTTTGCGGCATTAGGAATGCCGAGCTGCTCGAATGTTGCCATGCCGCTATGACAGAGCGCCGCGGCTTTCACGATACCGGCAGCCAAAGCTGCGCCGGTGCCCTCGCCCAGTCGCATGCCAAGATCTAGAAGTGGTTTTTTCCCCATTTTATCCAAAAGGAGGCGGTGACCTGGTTCAGCGGACACATGGCCAAACAAGCAATGATCAAGCGCTGTTGGATTGGCAGCATAAAGAATAGCGGCGGCAGAAGTTGCAACGAATCCATCAAGGATAACAGGGATTTTTTCCATCCGAGCTGCGAGAATTGCGCCTGCCATGGCTGCAACTTCTCGCCCGCCTAACCGGCGTAACACTTCCAACGGATCTTTCAAATGTGCCTGATGCAGCGTCACTGCGGCACGAACTGCTGCGAGCTTGCGTTCCATTAGCTCGCCTGTAGAGCCGGCCCCCGGCCCGACCCAATCTTCTGCCGAACCGCCAAACAGGGCCAAAGCAATGGCTGCTGCAATGGTTGTATTGCCGATTCCCATTTCGCCAATGCACAGAAGATCCGTACCCCCAGCGATACCTTCCATGCCAAATGCCATTGTGGCAGCACAGCTGCGCTCATCCATAGCGGCGTCTTCGGTTATGTCTGCGGTGGGGTGTTCCAACGCCAGATCAAAAACTTTAAGCCCCAAATCATGCGCGATGCAGATCTGGTTGATTGCGGCACCACCGGAAGCAAAATTTTCGACCATCTGAGCGGTAACGCTTGATGGAAATGGCGTAATGTTTTTGGCTGTCACTCCGTGGTTGCCAGCAAAAATTGCGACCAGCGGGCGATTGATCTGTGGAATAGGCTTGCCCGACCAGCCAGCCAACCACACAGCGATTTCCTCCAGCTGCCCAAGCGAGCCATGCGGCTTGGTCAGTGTTGCTTCGCACGCCCGAACAGCTTCCTGCGCGGAAAGATCGGGGCCGGGAAGATTGCGGATAAGTTCACGGAAATCGTCAAAAGGAAGGCCACTGGCACTCATATCGTCTGGTCCAATCAATCAAGGGAGGATGCAAATCTATTGTGCTCGTCCTATAAGCTGTTGGCTAATTTTTCAAATCACCTTTGCGTCGCGCTAAATTATATATGATGGGCGCGAATAGAATGGAGCAAACAGATGCATCGGCCGAGCATCATAAGAGACACAATTCTGTCTCTTGGTTTTTTAAGCCGCCTGCCTCTGGCATCCAGATGGTTCGAAGGCTCCAGCGATTCCTTAAAAGAGAGCGTGCGGGCTTTTCCGCTTGCTGGTGCAATTCTCGGGACGCTAGCAGGTATCGCGCTTTTCATTTGTGATTATCTCGGCCTACCCGCCCTTGCTTGCAGCTTCGTTGCGGTTGGAGCGCTGATCGCCATGACGGGCGCCTTGCACGAAGACGGGCTTGGGGATACTGCCGATGGTTTTTTTGGTGCTACAACACCGGAACGCCGTCTTGAAATTATGAAAGATTCGCGCATCGGCACCTTTGCGGCCCTTACGCTCATCATTTTCATTGGCCTAAAAGTGTCATTGTTGGCAGCGATTCTGCAACGCTTTGGCGTATTTCAGACCATACTGGTGCTTATCGGGGCAGAAGCGGCAAGCCGCGCTGCAATGCTCATGCTTTGGTATCGATTACCATCGGCGCGCCCAGGCGGAGTTGCTGATAATGTTGGTACGCCAAAATGGGAAGCCCTTCTCTGTGCGTTAGCAATAGGATTTGGGATTTTGATCGCCACAATTTTTCTGGTGGGAGGTGTTTTCGCGCTATTCAAAGCGATAATTTTTGCCTTCGCCTTGCTCTATGGCTTTGCAAAATTATGTTTGGCCAAGATCGGCGGACAAACCGGCGATACTCTGGGCGCTGCTCAGCAGCTTGTGGCACTGGCCATTCTGCTTGGGGTTGCTTCGGCACTATGAGGCAGCCACATTATTTCCTATGAATAAAAAGGCCATCGAATCACCCTGTATAATGGTGTGTGTCATAGATCACCGGACCGGGCTGTGTCTGGGCTGCGCCCGCTCACTCGACGAAATCGGCCGCTGGTCAGCGATGAGCGATCAAGAACAGCTCTCGGTGCTAGCGACACTTTCGGAGCGCCATAAACAATTGAAAAAGAAAGAAGGCTAATGGGCCGATTTTTCTGGATATTGATAGCCGCAATAGCAGTCGTTGCCTTGTTGTTGATTAGCAATAATGATGCAGGCACAACATTTGGCCTTGCCAATGATGCCTTCGGTCAAGCGGCATATCTGGGGATTTTGGGCATTGTTATAGCAGCGGGCCTGCTTGGCTCTGGTATTCGCTTAGGCGATTTTGCGCGCAATATGGCGGTGTGGGCGGTTATCGTATTGAGCCTCGTCGCAGCCTATCAATATCGCTATGAGCTTCAAGATGTTGGTAGCCGCATCACTGCGGGACTTATTCCCGGTAGCCCAATTTCGGGCCGGGCGTCAGACGGCGCTCTTACGGTTACCTTGGCAAAAGCCCCGAACGGCCATTTTGAAGTCAATGGACGCGTGAACGGCAAAAGGGTGCATTTTCTGGTCGATACTGGTGCCTCATCGGTGGTGCTGTCGCTTGAAGATGCCAAACGAGCCGGCATTGATACGGATGTTCTTTCTTATTCGGTGCCGATCATGACCGCCAATGGTAAGGCGCATGCTGCCAGTATCAATATTCAATCGCTACAGATTGGCGACATAGAACGTAACAATATTCGTGCGATGGTGACCAAAGAAGGACTGATGAATGGCAGCCTGCTTGGCATGAACTTTTTACAAACGCTCGGCGGATTTAGCGTCCGGGGCGATCAGCTCATTATGATTGACTAAGCCAATTCATTGCTGGCTTCCATCACCATTGCATAAGCCTGACGAAGCACGTCGCTCGTCGCCCCGGGCTTGGTTGCATCAGTTGATAATATTTGTCGCCAGCGCCTTGCCCCCGGCTGACCGGTAAAGAGCCCGACCATATGGCGGCTGACATGCGTAACTCTGCCACCCGACGCAATATGCCGGTCGATATATTCGCACATAGCGTCAATGATTTCATCCATATCAACCGCTTTTTGCGGCTCGCCATAGATAAGATGATCAACGTCAGCAAGCAGTGCTGGATTATGATAAGCGGTACGGCCCAGCATCACGCCATCAACGTGGTTGAGATGAACGGTCGCTTCCTTCAGATCAGAAATACCGCCATTTATGCCAATGAATGGCGAATTCAAACGCGCTTTTAAACGATAGACGCGATCATAATCCAAAGGTGGAATATCGCGGTTATCTTTGGGTGAAAGCCCCTTCAACCAAGCTTTGCGCGCATGCACCCATAGCGCATCGGCACCGGCTTCTAGAACCTGATCCGCCACGGCGTCTAACGCGATTTCCGGGTCCTGATCGTCGACACCGATACGGCATTTGACGGTAACCGGAACCGAAACGGCCTCTTTCATAGTGGCGACGCAACGCGCAACCACATCTGGCGTTTGCATAAGACATGCGCCAAATGTGCCCGATTGCACCCGGTCGGAGGGACAGCCGACATTGAGGTTGATTTCGTCATAACCGAAATCCACACCGATACGCGCTGCTTCACTGAGCTTGATCGGATCAGAACCGCCCAGTTGCAAAGCGATAGGATGTTCAGCCTTATCAAATCCGAGCAACCTCTCACGCGGGCCATAAATTGCAGCATCCGCCACCACCATCTCGGTATAGAGCAATGCACGCTTTGAAAATAGGCGGTGAAGGTAACGGCAATGACGATCTGACCAGTCGAGCATGGGTGCCACCGCAAAACGATGATCAGGATAATTGCGATTTTTATTTGTTATTTCAGTCATTTACACAATTACTCTAATAAGTAGATTCATCTTGCCCGGGTCTATATGAGGTTTCAGCAATGCAAAAGCCACAAAGCAGCAGATTATTCAAGTTTCCTAGCCTCATGGCAGATATGAGCTTGACTGCATCACAGCTATATTTGTGACTTTCGGCCGACTGTCATTATATGATTGGTGAACATTATTGACGCCGATTCCTTTCCCCGACATATAAGGAAAATTAGTGTGAGTGATCTCTCTGTTTTCGACACGAGTTTTGATGCCTTCCTGTTTGACATGGATGGCACCATTTTAAGTTCAATTGAGGCGACCGAACGTGTCTGGGGAAAATGGGCCGAAAGGCATGGAATTGACCCAGTCACATTTTTACCCACTGTACATGGTGTTCGCGCGGTTGAAACCGTGCGCAGACTAGGTATGCCGCATCTTGATCCGGAGCATGAAGCCAAAATCCTGCTTGAGGCTGAAATTGCCGACCTTGAAGGCATTGTGCCGATTGATGGGGCCACGGAATTTCTGGCTTCTCTTCCAACGGACCGTTGGGCCATCGTTACTTCAGCACCATTAGAGCTGGCTCGAAGCCGCCTTGGCGCGGCTGGCCTGTCGCTGCCAACCAATATCGTTACATCCGAGGACGTGCAACGCGGCAAGCCAAGCCCGGAATGTTTTCAGCTTGGTGCTAAGCGGTTGGGCTTTGATCCAAAAAACTGTCTGGTTTTTGAAGATGCGACAGCGGGAATTATCGCCGGGGAAACCGCTGGCTGCCACGTGCTCGTCGTAACCGCCACACATGAGACCCCACCTGAGACCTCACATTATTGCATAAAGAGCTATAAAGAGCTTGAGCTTCAGGTAGCTGAGGATGGCAGACTCTCTCTTAGCAAAGCGGTTTAAATAATACGCTGCCCTTCGCGCCAGACGGTGCGGATGATCGGTATGTCATCGATGAGTTGAACGCGTACCAGATCCGCACGTTTTCCCTCTATAATCTCGCCTCTATCTACCAATCCGACAGCTTTTGCAGGGTTGGTAGAAACAAAGCGAATAGCATCAGGCAATGAAATCGTTTCGGACACATTCGCAAGCGCAAACGCGGCTTGCATCATACTGGCGGGGATATAATCGGATGAAATAATATCAAGATGCCCGAGTTCCGCCAGTTCCCGGGCCGAGACATTACCTGAATGGGATGCACCGCGCACCACATTTGGCCCACCCATGAGCACAGACATGCCTGCCTCTTTGGAAGCTTTCGCTGCTATTTGTGTCGTGGGAAATTCAGCGATTTTAACTCCTTGCTCCTGAGCCTCTCTCACATGATCGATGGTTGCGTCGTCATGGCTAGCAAGGATAATGCCGCGCTCATGGCAAGAGTTTGCGATGATTTGGCGGTTCGAAGCGGAATTTTGTCGCGATTGCTCCTGCCGCATTTCGCAATAGTTTTGAAACTCGTCTTCAGATACTTTCAGCTTACGCAAATAATATAGTTTATAGGTTTCAATATCAGTGAACTGGCGTTGCCCCGGCGCGTGGTCCATCAATGAGACAAGCTTGACCAGCGGATGATCGCCAAAACGCTCAAATGCTCCACGACAATCAGGTGCCGAAATCTCACACCGAAGATGTAAAAAGTGGTCGGCCCGCAAGCGCCCAGCAGTTTTTCCTTCTGCAATAGCGGCGGACAGCTTGCGCATATCCTCAATACTGGTTTGGGCTTCATCATCAAAACCGATACGCAATGCATCAAAAACCGTAGTGATTCCCGATGCAGCAATTTGCGCATCATGTGCTTGCACTGCCGCTATCGGATTCCAGCGCACTTTCGGTCTCGGCGCATAATGGCTCTCAAGATGATCTGTGTGCAGCTCAATGAGACCCGGAGTGATGAAATCTCCGTCCATGTCCTTGCCAATGACAGAAGCACCCGAAGAAATATCATCTATTTTTCCATCAACGAGTTTTATGCTGCCTTTGATCACCTCATCAGCCAGCACAATATGGGCATTGGATAGCACGGTTTCAGTCTTCACGCTTTAACACCTCCCCATAGAGCGCACGGGCACTTTGGTCATTTTTTCTCCACCCGTCATAGGATGCAGTGAATGAATTTCGAATGGCGCGCCTGGCTCTTGTTCCACGAAGAGCGCCAGATTAGAAATTTCCAGCGGTTCATTCAAAACAGGTGCGAAAAACTCATCCAAAACACGATGGATTTGTGATTGCCTTGCCGGTTCTACAGCGCCAGTCAGCGTCATATGGAACCGAAACTGATCAAATATATACGGATATCCCCACCGATGTAGATTATGCCGCTGCACTTCATTTAATTGGTCCGGCTGTCGGCGTTCAATATCATAAGCACGCAAGGGTGCACGAAAACGATCGAGGGAAACCACCACATCATTCGCAAGCTGGTTTAGCTCGGGCACGGATGCGGTAGGCACGAGCGCAAAAAAAGAACCCAATGCGGCGATTTCCAGTCGAGGAATTACGAATGGCGCGCATAGGGATGCAAAATGCATAAGTGCAGATAGCAGCTCGCTCTCATCAAAAGCATCATCAAGCCGGAAAGGTGCTTTGAGTGTCGCATGAAAACCATAGCGTGCGGGATCTTTAGTCAGCTTCGCGATTTCATCGGCACTGAGGGCACATAGGGCGGGCCGTTTGACCAGTTCGCCACTAAAAGCGTCTCTTCCCAGCCAGTTAATCGCTACCTTATGAAGCGCATCACTTGGCGGCGGAGTGTAGTAAATCGCATATCGCATGATGATTCCTTTTCTGGCGGATGGTTACATGCGAATTGTGGCATGTCGATAAAGGCAGCACGCAGTGTGGATTCCGCAAGAACGTAATTTACATATCAGTATTTTCATATAGGCGTACATGAGTCAGTAATAAGGAGTGGGACTATTATGGGTGACGTTAAAGGCGGTTTCGCATCCATTGGCGAGTGTATGATCGAGCTTTCAGGCAATCACGGCGACCAATGGCGTATGGGTTTTGCAGGCGATACGCTTAACACTGCTTGGTACATGCGCGCACTGACCGACGAGACCTATCCTGTCGATTATGTAACCGCATTTGGTGAAGATGATTTCTCACGCAAGCAGCTAGCATTTCTCCATTCCAATAACATTGGAACTGCTAATAGTCCCATTATCAAGGGTGCCCATCCTGGGCTCTATGCCATAACGCTCGACGGAGCTGAGCGTTCATTTACCTATTGGCGCAATGATGCGGCGGCACGGCGTCTGGCTACCGATCGTGATGCTTTGAAAGCAAGTCTTGCGGGTCGTGACATTATCTATTTTTCGGGAATATCTATCGCTGTGGTATTTCCTGAACACAGAAATGTATTTTTTGAGGTTTTACGCGAATGTCGCGCAGAAGGTTCGAAAATCGCTTTCGATCCAAATTTCCGGCATCAGCTCTGGCCAGACCACGAAGTTGCTAAACAAACAATTAGCGAAGCCATGCAGCTTACCGATATAGCTCTGCCCACTTTTCCCGACGAACAGGCATTGTTTGGCGACAAAGACGCAACGACGTGCGCAGAACGATTGCAGGGGCTGGGCGTCAAAGAAATTGTTGTTAAAGACGGCACAGAACCCGCTCTTATTGTCGCTGACCGCGAGCGGGATTTTGTACCGTCAGTTAAAGCGAATGCTATTGATACGACGGGCGCTGGAGACAGTTTTAATGGCGGCTATCTTGCAGCGCGACTCAAAGGTTTTGCCCCCATTGAAGCGGCCAAAAAAGCCCATGCGGTGGCGGCCCGCGTTGTTGAAGCGCCAGGCGCCCTCGCCCCGATGGAAATAGCCCGCGCAGCTTTCGCGGGCTAAGTCGCTATTCCTTTGTAAAAGTGAAATGGCTCGTCTGGGCGTATATTTCGCCCGGACGCAAAATTGATTGTGGGAAATAGGGATATTCCAGCGAACCCGGCCAGATTTGTGGCTCAAGGCAAAATCCTGCGTAGTTTGCATAGGGTTTTCCAGTCAAACCGATACAGTCTGCGCCCATGGAGTTGCCGGAATAGAATTGAAGGCCCGGCTCGGTCGTTGCGACATCTAGTCTTACGCCGGAACGCGCAGCCTTGACCGAGGCGCATTTACGTAAAGGACGGCGCGCTGAGGAAAGACAGTAATTATTGTCGTATTCGAGCTGCTTTCCTTCAATCTCGTAGCGTATCTTGCGAAAACTACGAAAATCATAAGGCGTATCCTTAACAGGCAATACGCGCCCATCGGCTATAAGCTCTTCATTGACTGGCAGATATGCATCGGCCTCAATCTGGAGCTGATGTTCCAGAATGTCGCTTTCTCCACCATCATCGAGATTGAAATAGCTGTGATGTAGGAGGTTGCACACGGTCGGTTTATCCGTAACCGCTTCCAGCCGAACAATTAGCGTTCCGCTCTCATTGATCATATAAGTGCAATGCACATTGAGGTTACCGGGAAAGCCCATTTCTCCATCACTGGCTATGGTTGCCAGCGTTACAAAGTCGCGGCCAGTACCAACCACATTCCAGACACGATGGCCCAAACCTTTAGAACCACCATGGAGATTATGTTTGCCATTAAGGTTTGGTTCGACGTGGTAGATTTGGCCGTCAATCTCAAAACTGGCATTGCGAATCCGATTTGAAAAACGCCCGGCAATCGCTCCCAAATGTGGGGAATGTGCGGGATAATCTTCAAAATCACGATAACCAATTACCAATGGCGCAGCGTGTCCTTTGAGACGCAGATCCTGAATCGCGGCCCCCCAAGTGATTATAGTAGCCTCCAAAGCACCGCTGGAGATTGTCAATTTATGGACTGCTTGTCCGTCCGGTGTATAGCCAAATATGCTCGATTTCACGTCAGCCGCCTGTTAAAAAGATAGGACCTTATTGAGCCTGATTGGCTGATGCTACGCAAGGACTAGTTCATATAATCTTGCCCGCCATCGAATTGAAAAAGCGTTTTTAATTGTGTCGCACGAAGAAGATTTTAAATTTTTGCTTTTAGCTTTATGTTGCGTTTCACATGTTACGCACCTTATATGCCGTATTCGAGACTCGGGGATCGTGCAGCGAATAGGCCTTTCCCTGTATGGGGAAAAACGCTAGACACGCGCAGATACTCAGAAAGCATGCCGAAGAGGCATTGCCAGAATAAAGGAATCGAAACTTGTCCTCTACTTTTGACAAAGTCGCCGACATCATTGCTGAAACAAGCGAAATTGATCGTGACACCATCACCCCAGACAGCCACACTATTGATGATCTAGGCATCGACAGTCTGGATTTTCTGGACATTGTGTTTGCTATCGACAAAGCGTTCGGCATCAAGATTCCGCTGGAACAGTGGACGCAGGAAGTGAACGAAGGCAAGGCTCCGACCGAAGAATACTTTGTTCTGAAAAATCTCTGCGCCAAAATCGACGAACTGGTTGCAGCTAAAAAAGCCTGAATCAGGTCGTAATCTGACGGTATTGAAGGGTGAACATCCGTGTTCGCCCTGATTCCGTTTTTGGATCACTCGCAGCATCCACGGACAGAACCGAACCATGCATAGCAATAAAGTCGTCATCACTGGCATTGGCATCATCTCTTCACTGGGTGAAGGGGTCGACGCGCACTGGAACGCTTTTTCAAGCAGCTCGCCCGAGCCGAAATTGGAAAAAGAAGCCTTTGCGCCTTACACGGTTCATCCATTGGGTGAAATCGACTGGAGCCTGCAAATTCCCAAACGGGGCGACCAGCGGCAGATGGAAACCTGGCAAAGACTGGGTACCTATGCGGCAGGCCTTGCGTTACAAGATGCGGGAATCAAGGATGATGAAGCGCTTTGCTCAACAATGGACATGATTGTTGGCGCGGGTGGTGGCGAACGTGACATTGCCGTTGACATGCAAATTCTTGAAGAAGGCCGCACCAGCAATAATCGCGGTGTGATGCTCAACGAGAAGCTTTCCACAGAATTGCGCCCTACTTTGTTTCTCGCGCAGCTTTCCAATCTGCTGGCTGGAAATATTTCCATTGTCCACAAAGTTACCGGTTCCTCGCGCACATTTATGGGCGAGGAAGGATCGGGCATTTCGGCGATCGAAACGGCTGCTGCGCGCATTCGCTCGGGACAAAGCACACATGCGCTGGTCGGCGGATCATACAATGCCGAACATTTCGATATGATTCTCGGCCATGAGCTTGGCGGTCTTCTCAAACATGATGGCTGGTCACCGCTCTGGCAGCGCGAAGGCTCAGCGGGCGGCGGCATGATCTCTGGCTCAGGCGGCGTGTTTTTAGTGCTTGAAAGTGCAGAACATGCGCGGGAGCGTGGCGTGCGCATTTACGCAGAAATCGAAGCGATTGAGAGCGCACAAGTTCGTCGCGAAACAGATGATCTGGCAAAACTCATTCGTGAGCTTATTCTTGCGGTCAATGACGGATCAAAACCTAATTATGTCGTATCGGGTGCCTCGGGTGCACATATGGCAACCGGTGCGGAAAAAGCTGCGCTGAGTGAAATTGGCACAGCATATCGCGGCATTTCTGGCATTACGGGACATTTGCGGGAAGCGCAATTCCCGCTAGCCTTAGCGCTTGGCGCGATTTCGGTTTGGAAAGGTGAAGCTTTAGCTCCGCTTGATAGGACTGAAAAGCTGATTGATGGTCCCATCAGCGACGCAATTGTCACGACTATTGGTGCCACACGCGCAGAAGGCGCTGCAAAGCTGGTGAGAGCATAAGATGACCAAATATACAGACCATCTCGGCCGCCCCATCGTTGCAATAACCGGTGCAGGCGTTGTCTCCGCGCTGGGCCAGGGAAAAGATGACAATTGGTCGGCGCTGACCAGCGGTCGCTCTGGATTGCATGGAATTACCCGTTTTCCAACGGAGAACCTGAATACGCGTTTCGCCGGTACAGTGGATTTTTTACCGGAAAGCGAAATCGGCGCATCGGCGCTCTCTGAAGCGCTGGCACGACTAGCAGGCGAGGAAGCTCTCGCTCAATCTGGTCTTTCCACTACTAATTTTGGCGGTCCGCTGTTTCTCGCGGCTCCGCCGGTAGAACTTGATTGGAAAAGCCGTTTTGCACTGGATGCAAGCGTCAAGGACGAAGGACCGGCAAGCTATCAGCTCTTGCTTGAAGCCTGCCGCCGCATTCGTCAGGATGCCTTGTTTAATACAACGCAATTTGGCTTTCTTGCTGAACGGCTGTCTGAAACTTTTGGCACTCGTGGCCTACCAGTTACACTTTCGACCGCTTGTGCTTCGGGCGCAACAGCAATTCAGCTGGGTGTTGAAGCCATCCGCCGGGGCGAAAGTGATCGCGTTTTAGCTATCGGGACAGACGGCTCAGTTTCTGCGGAAGCCTTGATCCGGTTTTCACTGCTTTCAGCGCTCTCCACGCAGAATGAGAAGCCAGAAAAAGCATCAAAGCCATTTTCAAAAGATCGCGATGGCTTTGCCATGGCCGAAGGTTCTGGCGCATTTGTGATGGAATCGCTCGAAGCTGCAGTGGCTCGTGGCGCCAATGTTTTGGGCATATTGGCTGGTTGCGGCGAGAAAGCCGACGATTTCCATCGCACTCGCTCAAAACCTGATGCATCACCGGCAATCGGCACTGTTCGTGCAGCTTTGGCTGATGCAGGTCTTAGAGAAGATCAGATCACTTATATCAATGCACATGGCACTTCGACGCCTGAAAATGATAAGATGGAATATCTTACGCTTTCCAGTGTGTTTGGTGACGTATTGGATTCGATTCCGGTGTCGTCCAACAAATCGATGATTGGCCATACACTAACCGCCGCCGGTGCGATTGAAGCTGTGTTCTCTCTGCTAACAATACAGACGGGAACACTCCCGCCCACCATCAATTATGATAACCCGGATCCGGCAATTCCGCTTGATGTTGTGCCCAATATAAAGCGTCAAGCAGAGGTTTCTGCGGTTCTTTCTAACTCATTTGGCTTTGGTGGGCAGAATACCAGCCTTGTATTAACGGCAAATCCGAATTAATCGGATCACAATTGAGCACTCTTCGATAATCCCGGGCAGCCAGCGCTCTCCGGGATTATGTCGTAAAAAGGATTTTTCATGCGCGCTCTGCAGCTTCTCGATGACCGTCGCCTCGAAATGACTGAAATTGCTCCGCCCCCTGCCCCCGGCAATGGCGAAGTTACGGTTCGTATTAAGGCCGTCGCGCTCAATCATATTGATGTCTGGGGTTGGCGCGGCATGGCTTTTGCCAAACGCAAAATGCCGCTCGTAATTGGCGCAGAAGCTTCCGGCGTGGTTGATGCAATCGGTCCGGGTGTTTCAAATGTTCTCCCCGGTCAGCTCGTTTCAATTTACGGAGCGCGTACCTGTGGTCTGTGCAAAGCATGCCGAGAAGGTCGGGATAATCTTTGCGAGCATGTCGGCGGCGTGCACGGGTTTCATCTGGATGGATTTGCTTGCGAAGCGGTCAACCTCCCTGCCCGTTTGCTCGTTCCCGCACCTCCGGGCGTTGACGCAATTGGTGCTGCAGTTGCTCCGGTGACCTTTGGCACTGTTGAGCATATGCTCTTTGATAATGCGAAACTGCAGCCGGGTGAAACAATATTGATTCAGGCCGGTGGTTCTGGCATTGGCTCGGCTGCCATTCAGCTCGCCAAAAAAATGGGCTGCACCGTCATCACTACTGTGGGTTCTGACGATAAGATCGAAAAGGCCAAAGCTCTTGGTGCTGATCACGTCATCAACTATCGCGTCGATCGTTTTGAAGGTGTGGTGCGCAAACTCACCAAGAAAAAAGGTGTCGATGTTGTATTCGAGCATGTGGGTGCTGACACTTGGGCTGGTTCCATGCTTTGCATGAAGCGCGGCGGACGTCTGGTTACCTGTGGTTCGACATCTGGCGTATCAACCAATATGAATTTGATGCAGCTTTTCCAGCAGCAACTTAAAATTCTTGGCTCTTTCGGTTGCCGTATGGAAAATATGGCCGATGCAATGCAGAAAATGGCACAGGGCAAGGTTCATCCGGTGATCGACACCATTGTCGGCTTTGATGACATTGACACCGCTTTGAAACGTATGGAAGGCCGCGACGTCTTCGGCAAGATCGTCTTGCAGATCGACTAAGTTTTTGATGTTCAAGTTAAAGCTTCTTCTGTTCAAGTGGTCACGCAAGCTCAAGCAGTTCAACTATTGGCTCTGGGCGCAGATTGTGTTTTTGGCCTTGGCTCTGTTGCGGCTCTTGCCGGCCAAAAGTGCGATCCGCTTTTCTGCTTGGTTTGCGCGCCAGATTGGTCCTTTGACACCGCGCCACAAGGTTGCAATCGATAATTTGCGTCAGGCCTATCCTGAAAAAACCGAAGATGAAATTCAAAAGATCGCTGTCGAAATGTGGGATTCGATGGCGCGCCTTTTTGCAGAATACATCTTTTTGGATGCTATTTTCGACTTCGATCCTCATGCGACCGAACCGGGATTGATCGAAGTTGAAGGTATTCCGATTTTCGAGCGCCTGCGTGATGAGAAAAAACCACATATATTTTTCACGGCCCATACCGGAAATTTCGAGCTGCTGCCTATTTGCGCTGGCACGTATGGTCTTGATGTGACCGCGCTTTTCCGCCCGCCGAATAACCCCTATGTTGCTAAAAAGGTGCTGAAAGCACGACGCACGAATATGGGACATTTGGTGCCGTCAAAGGCTGGAGCGGCATGGTCGCTGGCCCGTATTCTTGATGAAGGCGGCAATGTCGGTATGCTGGTTGATCAAAAGTTTCAGCGCGGCGTGCGTTCGACATTTTTCAATCGTCCGGTAAAGACCAATCCGCTATTAGCCAAATTAGCGCGTCAGTATGATTGCGATGTTTACCCGGCCCGTTGCATCCGCCTGCCCGGTGGGCGATACCGACTTGAACTCTCTGAGCGAATGGAATTGCCACGTGATGAAAGTGGCGAGATTGATATTGCGGCAACAGCTCAGTTACTCAACGATACAGTTGAGAAGTGGGTTCGCGAATATCCCGGCCAGTGGATGTGGTTCCACAAGCGCTGGGGGTGATTATTTTAATTGATGAGCGTGCCTGATAAGCATGCTACCGGCAGTAAAAATGCCAAGGAGACAGCCATGCGTCCTATTGCCATCGCCCCATCTATTCTTTCCGCCGATTTCGCGCGTCTTGGTGAGGAAGTCGATGCCGTGCTAGAGGCAGGTGCCGACTGGATTCACATTGATGTGATGGATGGGCATTTTGTTCCGAATATTACCTTCGGACCGTCAGTGGTGAACGCAATTCGTCCGCGCACAAAAGCAGTTTTCGACACCCATTTGATGATTGCACCGTGCGATGCTTATCTGCCCGCATTTGCGGAAGCAGGCAGCGATCTGATCACTATTCACGCCGAAGCTGGCGCCCATACACATCGTTCGTTGCAATCTATTCGCGCTCTTGGCAAAAAAGCTGGCCTTGCGCTTAATCCAGCGACGCCTGCCGAGGCGCTGACAAATCTCATCGAAGATGTCGATCTGGTGCTCGTCATGACAGTCAATCCCGGTTTTGGCGGGCAGAAATTCATCACGCCGATGCTTGAGAAAATCAAGCGTGTGCGTGAAATGATCGGTGATCGACCGATTGATATTGAAGTTGATGGCGGTATCACACCTGAAACCGCTGGCGCTGTGGTTGCGGCTGGGGCAAATATTCTTGTAGCCGGATCTGCTGTATATAAGGGCAATTCGATCGAAAGCTATCGCGCCAATATTAAGGCAATTCGGGAAGCTGCAGAGGCTGCACGCTAAAGATTGAGGTGCAGCTTCCGCTCTGCTAAACCGCGCTTATTCTTGAACTCTCTCAAGCTGTGGGCCATCAAGAGGGTCCACCAAAACAGGATATAACCATGATCCCGCGCTATTCCCGGCCTGAAATGGTCGCCATCTGGTCCCCAGAAACAAAATTCCGTATTTGGTTTGAAATCGAAGCCTATGCTTGTGAAGCATTGGCAGAACTGGGCGTGATCCCTAAAGAAGCTGCCAAGACCATTTGGGAAAAGGGAAGCGTTGCCAAGTTCGATGTGGCCCGCATTGACGAAATCGAAGCGGTTACGAAACATGACGTAATCGCATTTCTGACCCATTTGGCGGAATTTATCGGACCCGATAGCCGTTTTGTGCATCAGGGCATGACGTCATCTGACGTGCTGGATACGACGCTCAATGTTCAATTGGTTCGGGCGGCTGATCTTTTGCTCGCTGATTTAGATCGCGTACTCGCAGCACTCAAAAAGCGCGCTTTTGAACATAAGGATACAGTGCGCATTGGTCGCAGCCACGGCATTCATGCTGAACCGACCACGATGGGCCTAACCTTCGCTCGCTTTTATGCAGAAATGTCTCGCAACCGTGCGCGTCTTGTTGCAGCACGGGGTGAAATCGCAACCGGCGCAGTTTCTGGCGCGGTTGGTACTTTCGCAAATATTGACCCGCGTGTTGAGGAATATGTTTGCAGCAAGCTGGGCCTTGAGCCTGAGCCGGTTTCGACGCAAATTATCCCACGTGATCGCCATGCAATGTTCTTTGCAACACTGGGCGTAATTGCTTCATCAATTGAGAATATTGCAACCGAAATCCGCCACATGCAGCGCACGGAAGTTCTGGAAGCAGAAGAATTCTTCTCTCCCGGGCAAAAAGGTTCGTCGGCAATGCCGCACAAGCGCAATCCCGTGCTGACCGAAAACCTGACTGGCCTCGCACGTCTGGTTCGCATGTCGGTCACACCAGCGCTTGAAAATGTCACGCTCTGGCACGAACGTGATATTTCACATTCAAGCGTTGAACGTGCGATTGGACCGGACACCACTGTGACTTTGGACTTTGCGCTTAACCGCTTGGCCGGTGTCATTGAAAAGCTGGTGATCTACCCAGAAAACATGCTCAACAACATGAACAAGTTCCGCGGACTGGTTCATTCGCAGCGTGTTCTGCTCGCCCTCACCCAAGCTGGTGTTTCTCGCGAAGATTCCTATCGTCTGGTTCAGCGCAATGCGATGCGGGTTTGGGAACAAGGTGCTGACTTCCTTGAAGAGCTCTTGGCCGATGAGGAAGTTCGTGCGGCACTCTCAGAAGAACAGATTCGTGAAAAATTCGATCTTGGCTATCATACCAAGCATGTTGATACGATTTTCCAACGCGTATTCGGCGAATCATAAGATCATAATTTGATTCAGCAAAAAGCCCCATCTTACTGAAAGTATGGGGCTTTTTTAATTTCCAATTACTCGGGAGATTTGACCGTGCGGATAGTATTTCCCCATGGATCTTCCAGTAATCGAGAATTTCCGCCCCTAGTGTCTTCTAGCTCAATCCAGGCAAGTCCCGACCGGTCTTTATCGCGTTTGGCCGCACCACCACTTTGCCAAGCATTGGCAGCGATGTGGTGGTGATACCCGCCGGTCGAGAGAAATACGGCCTTGTCGCCATAATGATTGACCGTATCAAACCCCATCTGATTGTTCCAAAAAGCTTCTGCGTCAGCTGCATTGCCAACACGCAAGTGTACGTGACCGATGACCGTATTTTGTGGTGCATCACTCCACTCGCCACCCTCGCGGTTTAGGAGATGCATCAAATTATCCACATCAAGCTGAGAATTGGACATCTTCACTTCGCCGTCAGTCCACTCCCATTCTTTAGCTGGTCGATCCACATAGATTTCGATTCCGTTGCCTTCAGGATCGGTTAGATAAAGCGCTTCGCTCACATCGTGATCTGCGGCGCCGCTAACCGGCAATTGCTTATCGATGGCATGGCGTATCCAGCGAGCCAAATCTTTCCGTTGGGGCAACAAAAAAGCGGTGTGATAGAGTCCGGCGCTGCGTGGATCATCCGGTTTTGCCGCAGAAAATTGCTCAATTTCCAGCAACTCCCGATCGCCCGCGCCCAAAATAATGGATGCGTCTCGTCTCGCCATTTCCCGCAAGCTCACCACTTGACGATAATATTCGGCCAAGTGTTCCGCATCTCGTGCTTTCAAGCCGATGCGTGCCACGCGGACTGGCGTTGTCATAGCAAATGGCAGTGGTTTGTTAGAGCCGCTGTTTATCCGGGCATTATTTTGTTGCAATATCGTCATCTCCTTCTCCTTCGGCGGCATATCTGCCGAGCGGATGGGAGGTTGTTCATGACTATTGGCACTGTTCAACCTAACTTAGCCCTACCGCGAACAAGCATGATCTCGTATTTCCCGCCCATTGTTAACCTTTGCGTTAGAGATCACAATTTGCTGAGAATTTCGCAAGATCACATTCAGCGAACAAGCTGTTTCATCATTTGCACCATTTGGCGCGCCAACCGCTTGAAGATGACGCAAAGCCCCTCTAAATGGGGACTATGAAAGTTAAAGACGCAGATATTCTAATCATTCCGGGTTATACCAATTCTGGCCCCGATCACTGGCAAACGCGCTGGGAGCAAAAGCTCTCCACAGCTCGCCGCGTGCAACAGGCGGAATGGAGCAAACCAGTTAAAGAGGACTGGGTTAGAGAATTGGTGAAGGCCGCAGATGAAGCGACCAAACCGATTGTGCTTGTGGCCCATTCACTCGGTGTTGCAACGGCTGTGCATGCCCTGCCGCAGATCGAACATAAGGTCGCTGGAGCATTTTTTGTCGCGCCGCCTGATGTTTCGAACGAAAAGATACGTCCCAAACACTTGATGACTTTTGGGCCTTATCCCCGTGAACGGCTGTCTTTTCCAACGATAGCAGTTGTAAGCCGCAATGATCCTTTTTCAAGCTTTGAAGCAGCAGAAGAAGTGGTCAAAGATTGGGGTGCACTATTGATTGATGCTGGCGAAGCAGGCCACATTAACGCCGAGTCTGGCCACGGGCCATGGCCCGAAGGCTCGATGGTTTTCTCTCAGTTTATGTCCAGACTTGAGCCAAATAAACGACATTAAATCAACATGTTACAGCGCCCTGTTATAAAGTAGATTCACAGGGCGCATGCTGATTTCACTGTCAGGCGTTAATCGCATCCACAATGGATTTTGCACCAATATGCATATAGCCTGCATCGGTACTCAGTGTCAGAAGCTGGTAACCAAGTGGAATATATCGACGGGCAAATTCAGCGGTTGGCGCATAGATGGCGGCAAATTTACCAGCCGCCGCAGCCTTTTTGGCAATCTTCGCCAAAGGTTCAACGATAGCATCGGAACTGGCATTAACTTCGCGTCCATTGCTCCAAGCAATCGAAAAATCTGACGGGCCGACAAAAACCCCATCAATACCGCGCACATCAAGAATCTCGTCCAATGCGTCGAGGGCTTCTTGTGTTTCAATCATCGCAAAGGCAAGTGTATCGCGATTGGTTCTGGTCAGAAAATCGTCCGATTGTGCAGCGCCATAATCTGCCGCTGGCCGGAACACACCGTAAGAACGCTCCCCAACTGGCGGATATTTCACTGAGGCCGCAAATTTTTGCGCGTCTTCAACGCTATTGATCATCGGCGCAATGACAGCTTCGGCACCGAAATCAAGCGCTCGACTGGCCATATCAAATCGCCCGACCGGAATGCGCACTAAAGCTGGTTTTTGCGCACTGATTACCGCGCCGATGCTGCTGAGAACGCTGCGTTCATCGTGGCCACCATGTTGCATATCCATCAGTACCGAATCAAATGCGGTACGGGCAAGTACTTCGACAGTCATGGGTTCAGGCAGTGAGGACCAAGCGGACAGAATGGTTTCCCCGTTACGCAGCCGTGAGGATAAAGACATTTTAGTTCCCTAAAAATGGACGCAGATAGTTACCTATACCGCTCTATAGTTCGGTTTTAGCTCTGTTTGACTTGCTGAATGGCCTCTTCGAGAAATGCCAACATTTTTTCGCGAATGGTCTCATCGGATTGTGAGACGCCAGCTGCATCAAAATCAGCCCTTATTTTACGAAAAACGTCTTCGTCTCCAGCTTCTTCAAAATCGGAAGCCACAACTTCAGCGGCGTAGGCCTCTGCATCTGCCGCTGTTTTGCCAAGCTGTTCTGCTGCCCACAGGCCAAGAAGCTTGTTGCGGCGCGCTTCTGCTTTGAAACGCAGTTCTGAATCAAGCGCGAATTTTTTCTCAAAAGCTTCACGGCGGCGGTCCATACCAGTGGTCATTATCAAGGCTCCCAGTCTTTAAATTATTCCCACAATGTCGAAGCATTCACTTGCCTAAAGCTGGAGCGCGGCGCAAAATTATGCAAGAGCGCAGATCTATTTTCTTGCTATGTTTGCTCCAAAAGGCGGAAAACAGGGATGCGTTCATAATGCAGGATTGTTAAAAGCACTTATTTGCTATAGGTAGCCCGCGAGAATAGCGGCTAATGCCGATCATTACAGTTTTGGAAATCCGAGAAAAGCCATGAACCGTCGCCGCCGTATTTACGAGGGTAAGGCCAAAATTCTTTATGAAGGTCCTGAGCCCGGCACACTTGTCCAGTTTTTCAAGGACGATGCTACTGCTTTCAATAAAAAGAAGCATGAGGTCGTTGATGGAAAAGGTGTGCTGAATAATAGAATTTCGGAGCATATCTTCACCCAGCTCAATCGCATCGGAATTCCGACTCACTTCATCCGCCGCCTCAATATGCGCGAGCAACTGATCAGAGAAGTAGAAATTATTCCTCTGGAAGTTGTCGTACGTAACGTTGCCGCAGGTTCGCTTGCCAAGCGTCTGGGCCTTGAAGAAGGCACGGTTCTGCCGCGCTCCATCATTGAGTTTTATTATAAGGCCGATGCTCTGGACGACCCGATGGTGACCGAAGAGCATATTACCGCTTTTGGTTGGGCCAGCCCGGCAGAAATCGATGATATTATGGCGCTGGCCATTCGTGTGAATGACTTCCTTACCGGATTGTTCCTCGGAATTGGTATTCAGCTCGTGGATTTCAAAATCGAATGCGGACGACTTTGGGAAGGCGACATGATGCGGATCGTAGTTGCCGACGAAATTTCGCCCGATTCGGCTCGTCTTTGGGATCTCAACACCAATGACAAGCTCGACAAAGACCGTTTCCGGCGTGATATGGGCGGATTGGTGGAAGCCTATCAGGAAGTTGCACGCCGTCTGGGCATTATGAACGAGAATGATACGCCTCGTCCTTCCGGCCCGACGCTGGTTAAATAATTAGATATAACAGCCCGGATAAAGAATCCGGGCTGCGCTTTTTCGGACAACAAACAGCAGGAACTATCAAGTGATCAAGGCACGCGTCACCGTTACACTTAAAAACGGCGTTTTGGACCCGCAAGGCAAAGCAATTGTCGGCGCACTCAGAAGCCTGGGTTTTGACGGAGTGGATTCCGTACGTCAGGGCAAGGTTTTTGATATTGAGCTCAATGGTACTGACAAGGCCAAAGCCGAAGCTGAACTCAAAGAAATGTGTGAGAAATTGCTGGCCAATACGGTAATTGAAAACTACAGCATCGCCATCGATTGATGATATAATAGCTGTCGCTACAACGGGCACCGACTAAATTGCCTGTTTATTTTCTGTTATCCCGCATGTTTCCAAAACATGCTTTTACGGGTTTTTGATCGTCATGAAATCAGCCGTTATCCTCCTCCCGGGCCTCAATCGTGACCGTGATATGATCGCGGCTCTGACCAAGATCAGCGGACGAGAGCCTGCTACTATCTGGCAAACGGATACTTCTATTCCAGACGATATTGATCTGATAGTGATCCCTGGCGGATACTCTTATGGAGATTATCTGCGTTGCGGTGCCATTGCTGCACGGATGCCTGTCATGCAGGCGGTTCGTGAAAAAGCCGAAAAAGGGGTCATGGTAATGGGGGTTTGCAACGGGTTCCAGATCTTGCTGGAAGCAGGATTATTGCCCGGCGCTTTGATGCGTAATACCTCGCTTAAGTTTGTCTGTCGGGAAGTGAAACTCGAAGTTTCGAATGCAAATACCTCCTTCACCCGCGGCTATACGCCTGGGCAAATCATTCGTTGCCCCGTGGCCCATCATGACGGCAACTATTTCGCCGATGCTGAAACACTCAACCGTATCGAAGGCGAAGGACAGGTCGTGTTCCGCTATGCGGAAGGTACCAATCCCAATGGGTCAGTTAACAATATTGCGGGTATTGTAAGTGCGCGTGGAAATGTCCTTGGCATGATGCCGCATCCGGAAAATCTGATCGAAACAGCCCATGGCGGTGATGATGGTCGTGCATTGTTTGCGGGTGCTCTGGGCATTGCAGCATAATTTATTGCGCTGATCAGTTTAAGAGTTTTCAATAACGGTCTCGTCACATGAACGGGGCCGTTATTTTTTAATAAGGCCGGGTTTTCAATTCTGCTTCTGTGGGTAAGAAGGACTGGCGCATGCATCAATTTCATGGCAGCCTATCGGTTGGAGATTTCGTTCTGCAATCAATAGGGGGAACATATCGATGCAATTATATACGCGGCCGCTCTCCCCCTATAGTGCGTTTGTCAGAAGCGTGCTTTATCTAAAGGATCTGAGCTTTAAACCGATTGTGCCGCCCTACCCTTTGCCGGCTGATTTTGGTGAAATAACACCTTTGAAGCGGCTACCGGTTCTGATCACCAATTCCGGCGAAACGCTTTTTGAGGCCGCTATTATCGCGGAATATATTGAAGAACATTATCCAAACCCGTCATTACTTCCAGGTTCCCCCCGCGAGCGGGCCGTTATTCGCCTGCTGGCGAGGCTTTGTGAGCTGGAGGTTCTTGGCCCGGCAATGAAGCTCTTTATTCTGCTTTCCAAAACCGAAAAAGACACGGCTTCCATCGAACAGCTGTTCAGCAAATTAGATAAAGGATTGCAGATTATCGAAACTCGCCTTTCGGATCAGGATTTTGCGATTGGCAATGAACCAACATTGGCAGATGCATGGTTGCTTCCAGTTCGCTTTCTGATGAATCCGCTCGGTAGACTCTCAGGAGTATCCGATCTTCTTCACGACTATCCGAAATTCGATGATTACAGTGCAAAAGCCGTTCAACTCCCGCCGCTCGAACGTGTCTGGAATGAAATGAGCGATGGCCTAAAGAATTTTATGCCAAATCTGGCTTAAAATCGCGGCTGCCACGATTAAACCGAATTTTCCAGCATAGCGAGAATTCTGTTTCTATCCGAAATTATCAGCAATTTTGCCTGCAATCCGCGTGAATGGAGTTTCCTCCTTGTCGTTCAAATACCGCCAATTCTTTGCAATTTCCTGCCTCATATTTCTTGCAGCTTGCAACAGTCGATCAGCGCCCGGACCCATTGCCATTGATTCCACAAAAGGCGCGTTGCCGACGATGGAACGCATCGCGCTCGGTGCGAATAAATGCTGGTTTAAGTCAAAGGACAAAGATTTCCGTGGCTATACTTTGGCGCCAGAACTCAACTCCTTTACCGGCCGCCCCCGAATTCTCCTCGTGCCTTCGCGTCAGCTTGCCGGACGTCCGTTACTGGTCGTACAGGCACAGGGCAATCCAGCTCGCGTTGAAGCCTTCGGCCCATTGATGCAGCAGGATCAGGGAATCCGCATCGCAGATGACGTCAATCGATGGGCTTCAGGACAATCGGGATGCTGAAGTTTGACTATTGGAGCTCTGATTTTAGCCAAAATGCGGGAAAAAACTTCAAATTCATGATAGTTGAGTATCAAAATAGCATTTTCCTGTCGCGCTTCCAGCAGAGTTGAGCTAAAGAGACCCCTTGAAACCTTAGGTGTCCGCCCTTCGGCAGAAGGTTTTGGATGCCGCATCCTGCGACGGGGTCCCTCATCCTCATGACTAATTCCAATCAGCGCGACATCACACCAGAACTGATCGAAGCGCACGGCCTGAAGCCAGACGAATATCAACGTATTCTCGATCTTATTGGACGCGAGCCAAGTTTTACAGAGCTGGGTATATTTTCAGCCATGTGGAACGAGCACTGCTCCTACAAATCATCTAAAAAATGGTTGCGGACTTTGCCGACAACAGGCCCCCGCGTTATTCAGGGTCCTGGCGAAAATGCTGGCGTTGTTGACATTGGCGATGGTGATTGCGTGGTCTTTAAAATGGAAAGCCACAACCACCCGTCCTATATTGAGCCCTATCAGGGTGCTGCCACGGGCGTAGGCGGTATTCTTCGCGACGTGTTTACCATGGGTGCGCGGCCAGTTGCCGCTATGAATGCGCTGCGCTTTGGCGAACCTGATCATCCGAAAACCCGCCACCTTGTTTCTGGCGTTGTCTCGGGTGTCGGCGGTTATGGCAATGCTTTTGGTGTTCCTACCGTTGGTGGTGAAGTCGAATTCGACAAGCGTTATAATGGCAATATTCTGGTCAACGCTTTTGCTGCTGGCCTGGCCAAGACTGACAGTATTTTCTATTCAAAGGCCGAAGGCGTAGGTCTCCCCGTTGTTTATCTGGGGGCTAAAACCGGTCGCGACGGTGTTGGCGGCGCGACTATGGCTTCGGCGGAATTTGACGAGACCATCGACGAAAAGCGCCCTACAGTTCAAGTCGGCGATCCGTTCACTGAAAAATGCCTGCTTGAAGCTTGTCTTGAACTGATGGCGTCTGGTGCGGTTATCGCAATTCAGGACATGGGCGCTGCGGGACTAACCTGCTCTGCGGTAGAAATGGGCGCTAAGGGTGATCTGGGCATTGAGCTTACGCTCGATAATGTTCCCGTTCGCGAAGAAAATATGACGGCGTATGAAATGATGCTGTCGGAGAGCCAAGAGCGAATGCTGATGGTTCTTAAACCGGAAAAAGAAGCGGAAGCTGAAGCTATTTTCCGCAAGTGGGGTCTGGATTTTGCTATTGTCGGCAAGACGACTGATGATCTGCGTTTTCGTGTTCTGCATCAAGGTGAGGAAGTTGCTAATCTTCCGATTAAAGAACTTGGCGATGAAGCTCCGGAATATGATCGTCCATGGTTGGAGCCGGGCAAGCATGGTCCGCTTCCAGCATCCAATGTGCCAGAAGTTGAAGACTACTCCGCTGCTCTTCTTAAACTGATCGGGTCTGCCAATCTTTGCTCGCGCCGCTGGGTTTATGAGCAATATGACACGATTATTCAGGGCAATTCCTTGCAGCTTCCCGGTGGTGATGCGGGAGTCATTCGTGTCGAAGGGCATGAAACCAAGGCATTGGCCTTCTCGTCTGACGTAACACCGCGCTATTGCGAAGCTGATCCGTTTGAGGGCGGCAAGCAGGCCGTGGCGGAATGCTGGCGTAATATTACAGCGACTGGCGCTGAGCCATTGGCAGCGACGGATAATCTGAATTTCGGCAATCCCGAACGCCCCGAGATCATGGGGCAATTGGTTAAGTCCATTGAAGGCATTGGCGAGGCTTGCCGCGCTCTGGATTTCCCAATCGTATCGGGTAATGTTTCACTCTATAATGAAACGAATGGTCAGGCGATCTTACCAACACCGACCATTGCTGGCGTCGGACTCATTCCCGATTGGTCGGTCATGGCTACTATTGGTGGCATGCAGGATGGCGACACTCTGGTGCTCCTAGGTGGAGATGGCACGCATTTGGGCCAGTCCGTTTATCTGCGCGATCTCTTTGATCGCGCTGACGGCCCTGCTCCGACGGTTGACCTGCTTCAGGAAAAGCGGAACGGTGATTTTGTACGCTCTGCCATTCGCAATGGACAAGTCACTGCCTGTCATGATCTTTCAGATGGTGGTCTTGCTATTGCTCTTGCGGAAATGGCAATTAAATCTGGCAAAGGTGCATCGGTTGAAATCGGCGACGGATCGCCGCATGCATTATTGTTCGGTGAAGATCAAGCCCGTTATGTCATCGCCGCGACACCTGAATTTGCCAAGCTGATTGCTTTGAATGCTGAGGGTGCTGGCGTACCATTCCGCATATTGGGTACTGTTGGCGGTGACCGTCTTAAACTTGATCAATATTGCGATGTCGCCGTAGCTGATCTGACGAAAGCCTATGAAGGTTGGTTCCCAACTTTCATGCAATAGCTGACAATCAAAGCCGCACTAATCACACCCTTGAACCGCTCGATTTGCTTTGCATATCGGGCGGTTTGCTTGTCGGCATATTAGACGATAGATTGTGAGCATTGACGTATCCGAATGGTACGATACGATTCGTCTGAGAATAACTAACAGCCGGAAGTGGCGGGAGAGTTTTGCATGGCTATGGATGCTCACGAGATCGAAAAACTGATACGCGAAGGTATACCCGACGCAAAGGTGACGATCCGTGACCTTGCCGGTGACGGCGACCATTATGCAGCAGAAGTGGTAGCCGAAAGTTTTCGCGGCAAGTCCCGTGTTCAGCAGCACCAGATGGTATATGACGCGCTGAAAGGAAATATGGGGGGCGCATTGCATGCCCTCGCCCTACAAACCAGCGTGCCAGATTAAGAAATCGCCGCCAGATCTGGCGGCGCTTTTCGTTCCGCAATGATCATATTTCCGCTTCGACACAAAAGTCGCGAGAATTTGACTTGCATCCCCATTATAGGGTGATAACCAACAAATAAATCGCTATATAAAGGGACCACCCCCTCCCTACACCAGCCGGTTTTTGACCCGGCGTGCTGAAAGGAAATTTGAATGACCGGGATTAACGACTTTATCGATAATGAAGTGAAGACCAATGATGTTGTGCTTTTCATGAAAGGCACACCTGGTTTTCCTCAATGTGGGTTCTCTGGACAGGTCGTTCAGATTCTTGACTATCTCGGCGTTGAGTATAAGGGCATTAACGTCCTCACTTCAGACGAAATGCGTCAGGGTATCAAGGACTACTCTAACTGGCCGACCATCCCGCAGCTTTATATAAAAGGCGAGTTCATTGGCGGCTGTGATATTGTCCGTGAAATGTTTCAGTCCAACGAATTGCAAACCCTTTTGAGCGATAAAGGTATCGCAACTAAGGCTGCCTGATCTGCACTGCCCTTTTACGGTTTTTCCGTATCGTGTTTAAAGGGCGCCGTTCAGCGGCGCCTTTTAGATTCTGTCGCAATTTCAGCTTATTGCGAGCGGCTCTCTGCCGCCTAAACCTCTTTATGCGTGCAACCAATATATTCGTTTCCAGGGAACTTAGTTTATGCCGCTTGATATTCAGTCTGGCTTAATGGATCAAAAGAAATCCACGCGCAGACGTACCGAATTTATCGGGCTGATTGCCGCAATAATGGCGATCAACGCTCTCGCCGTGGATATTATGTTGCCCGGCCTACCGCAAATCGGTGCTAGTCTTGGGGTTCAATCCGAAAATCATGTCCAGTTTATAATAACTGCCTATCTTTTTGGATTTGGTGTTTCGCAATTATTTTACGGCCCTTTGAGTGATCGGTTTGGTAGAAGAATCCCGCTTTTCTGCGGGTTTGCGATATTCATTGTTACTGCAATCTGTGCTGCATTTGTAACGAGTTTTGCGGCTCTGATTGTGTTACGCGCTTTGCAAGGCTTAGGTGCAGCCGCCACGCGCGTTATTGCGGTCTCGATTGTCCGTGACCGGTTTGCCGGGCGTCAAATGGCTGAAGTGATGTCGCTGGTGATGGTTGTATTTATGATACTTCCCATCATTGCTCCCGGTGCGGGTCAGATCATCATGTTTTTTGGCGATTGGCACCTGATCTTTTTAGGAATGGCGGTTTTCGCAGCCGTGGTATTTGTCTGGGCTTTTATCCGGCTTCCAGAAACTTTGTCAGTGGAACAGAGGCGACCCCTCACGGTGAGAAGTGTTGCGAGCGGTTTTAAAATCGTTCTTACCAACAGAACCGCTCTCTTTTACATGCTCGCCACATCTTTCATACTGGGCGCATTGTTTGGCTATATCAATTCAGCGCAACAAATATTCGTAGGTATTTACGAATTAGGGCCGCTGTTCCCACTCGCATTTGCTGGAGTGGCGATCACCTTATCATTGGCATCATTCCTAAATTCGCGGCTGGTCGGTCGCTTTGGAATGCGTCGCATTTCGCAGACAATGCTGCTTGTATTTACAACGGTAAGTCTAATCTGGATGGTACTTTCTATCTTGCAAGATGGTCACCTACCATTCGGATTATTGATGGCACTTTATATGACCATCATGTTTTCCTTTGGCCTTGCAACGGCAAATTTCAACGCCCTTGCCATGGAACCATTGGGCAGGGTTGCTGGCACGGCTTCCTCAGTGCTCGGCTTCACGCAAACGGTTATCGGAGCTGCACTTGGTGCCATCATTGGCCAAGCTTTTGATGGGACAACCACCCCAGTCGCTATCGGTTATTGTGTGCTAGGCTTTGTATCTCTCGCTTGCGTTATAATAGCGGAGCGAGGCAGGTTGTTTAATGCGCCAAACCAAGCTGAATGAATAAGACCCGCATGAAAAGGCCCGCGTGAAGCGGGCCTTTTCATTATTCTTGCCAGAGTGCAGTTTGGATCTCAAGCCAGCTTTCTTTATCAGGCGCAACCAATAGGCCTCCATCGACATGCGAGGGAAGATAGGCGCTGCCGTCCCAACGTGCCAAATATCCGCCGGCTTCCTGATGGATTAACGCTCCTGGCAGATGATCCCAAGGCATCAGCTTATTATAGACCGCAAAATGCGCTCCACCGGTCGCTATAATCCGGTATTCATGGGCGGCACAGCGGTAGCCAATTTGCGACAGGAATTTGGAATGATTACGAGCAAGACGAGAGCGCAATGGTTCCGCCGTATATTGCCAAGAAATCGAACCCGTCATCTGATCAATTGCAGCAGCTGGGGCAACCTTAACCGCACTCATATCGCCATTGATCTGGCGAATATGAGCGCCGCTACCTTTGGACGCCAGCAGCCAGTCTTTGCCCATTGGATCATAAATAATGCCAGCTACGGTTTCTCCTTTAACCACAACCGCCAGCATGACACCAAACAACGGAACGCCCGAAGCAAAATTGAATGTGCCGTCCACAGGGTCAATCGTGAAAGCCAAATCGGCTTCACCTAAGCCTTTGAGCAAATCCGGATTATCCGAACAGGCTTCCTCGCCAACAATCACTGCGTCAGGAAAACGTGACTTGAGTTCGGCTGTGATAAAAAGCTCTGCATTAACGTCGGCTTCGGTTACCAGATCAGCGGCTGAGGTCTTGAGGCGAATATCTCCCTGACCAAGCTTTCGAAAACGCGGCATGATTTCTTTTTCAGCCGCGTTTGACAGTAATTCCGCCAGCCAATCAATCTGCTTTTCATCGAAACGCAATCTTACTCTCCATTACCATCAAGGCTGGTTTGCAATCCAGCAAAGTCAAACAGTTTGCGATCAAGCAGATGACTTGGTCGCACATTGGTCATAGCACGAATCATCGTATCTTTTCGGCCTGGCATCCGCTTTTCAATATCGGCCAGCATTGCTTTCATTGCGTTGCGCTGAAGTCCATCCTGACTGCCGCAGAGATCACAGGGGATGATCGGAAATTGCATAGCATTGGAGAATTTCTGAAGATCCTCCTCGGCAACATAGGCAAGCGGACGAAAAAGCATCAGATCGCCTTCATCATTCAGCAATTTGGGCGGCATTGAAGCGAGCCGCCCGCCATGAAACAGGTTCATAAAAAAGGTTTCAAGAATATCTTCACGGTGATGACCTAGCACAATAGCCGAACAGCCCTCTTCGCGGGCAATTCGATAAAGATTTCCACGACGCAGACGAGAGCATAGCGAACAATAGGTCTGAGACTGAGGAACTTTCTCAGTCACGATTGAATAAGTGTCCTGATATTCTATCCGATGGGCAATCCCATATTTATTGAGAAAATCGGGAAGAATATGTTTGGGAAAATTTGGCTGTCCCTGATCAAGATTACAGGCAAGCAGCTCGACAGGCAGCAAACCGCGCCATTTTAAATCAAGTAGCACGGCAAGAAGAGCGTAGGAGTCTTTCCCCCCTGAAAGGCAGATCATCCAGCGCTCACCCGATTTGACCATGGAGAAATCTTCAATCGCTTGACGGGTCAAACGCAAAAGCCGCTTGCGTAATTTATTGAATTCAACGGATGTTGGGACATCACGAAATAATGGGTGGCAGCCGTCACTGCTCTTTTCTTCCGCGATTAATGGATCGAAAGCGTCCATGTTGCTTCCTGCGAATTGATGCAAACTGGGGTCTTCATACAGAAAAGCCGCCCATGAGGAAACCATGGGCGGCTAATTCTATATTTATTTGTGTTAATCGAGCTAAATGCTCAAGCTTAACGTGAGTAGTATTCGACTACGAGGTTCGGTTCCATCTGTACTGCATAGGGCACGTCAGAAAGAAGTGGAACGCGATTATAGGTAGCGACCATCTTATTGTGATCGACTTCGATATAATCAGGAACATCACGCTCAGCGAGCTGAACAGCTTCAAGAACGATAGCAAGCTGCTTTGACTTTTCGCGGACTTCAACAACATCACCGACCTTGAGGCGGTAGGACTGAATGTTGACGCGACGGCCATTCACATTCACGTGACCATGGTTGATGAACTGGCGTGCGGCAAAAATAGTCGGAACGAACTTTGCACGATACACGACTGCATCCAGACGCGATTCAAGAAGACCGATCAGGTTTTCACCAGTATCGCCCTTGCGACGAGCTGCTTCGTCGTAGGTCTTGCGGAACTGCTTTTCAGAAATATCGCCGTAGAAGCCTTTCAGCTTCTGCTTTGCACGAAGCTGGATACCGAAGTCAGAAAGCTTACCCTTACGGCGCTGACCGTGCTGGCCGGGACCATATTCACGACGGTTAACCGGGGACTTAGGACGACCCCAGATGTTTTCCCCAAGACGGCGGTCAATTTTATACTTAGCGGATTCGCGCTTACTCATCGCATTTCCTTCAAAATGTTAGGCGTCAATGACGCAGAGGAAACGCGCCCTCCTCTGCCCTTGATATTTCAAGAACTGACAGGACGAAGCGCGCGAGCTGCGACCTTCATCCACGGGACACGTCAAATGAAACGCCGGAGACGAACTCAAGCGATGGCGGCTTTTAGTCATGAGATGTAGGGATTGTCAAGGCGTTAAGCAGCTTTCCCAGCTTTTTAGCATGGTCGCGCTATTAAGGAAAATGTTTCCGGCCCAAAGTCCATAAAAGCAGTTGTACCATAACATGACAATTATTGAACCTGATGAGAATGGAGCACATAAAATCAATATGCATCTAGATTAAGCTTGCCATGAGAACGCTTGTCTTGCCACAATTTGCCAATAAACTAAGACCGCGCAAGAGATGAGCGCCAATATTGAGTAGTTCAGTATCCGCTAATGAATATTTATTTTGAGGAGTGATCCATTGAAATTAAGATATTCCCTTCTTTCTGTATTTTGTGCTTTTAGTATTGGGACATTAGCACATGCTGATCCGGCACCTCAACATAGTGCAGACTTCAACGCCAATTACGAGACTCTG
Organism: Falsochrobactrum ovis; assembly: GCF_003259955.1. Taxonomy (GTDB): domain Bacteria; phylum Pseudomonadota; class Alphaproteobacteria; order Rhizobiales; family Rhizobiaceae; genus Brucella; species Brucella ovis_A. Next base: position 31,161 of record NZ_QLMK01000006.1, on the reverse strand, counting down.
ACAAAAGATCAGAATGCTTCCCCTGCCGTGGCAGAATGTATTGCGTCCGCCTATGATTTTGTGAAGCAAAGCAAAGAGTTTGACCGTCTTGGCTTCACTGCGGGCGATATATCCGCAGCAAAAACCATTAATAAGACGGCTTCTTTCAGCAAGAGCGACCCTCGAAAAATATCAAAAGTGATAGAGGTTTCGGGAGAAGCGCGCCCGAAAAAAGCCAGCACGAAATGGAAATCGATTAAACTTCGTTGTGGCCTTAAAAGTGGAAAACTCAAAGCGATCGAGCTTAAGTCCTCATAGGCCGGCTAGGTAGCTAGCCGAACTATTTAGGCTCAGCTCAGACCAATTCCACTTCAACAACGCCGGGCACTGCCTTGATTGCACTAGCTAATTGAGGGCTCACGCGATAACGATGCGGCAGTTCAATCTCGATCTCGCGCTGCCCATCATCTTTAATAACAATCAAACTGACTTGCCCATCGCCTCGCGTATTAAAATGCTGGGTGATATATTTTACCGCTTCTGCTGAGCGCAGATAAAGGCGCAAAGCCTTTTGCATTCGGCATGCTTCGTCCTCAAGCGATTGGACTGTTTGGATTCTTAAACCAATACCTTCGGGTCTGTTTTCAGCGGCAACGGTAATCACCACTGATTTTCCGCTTTCGAGCAGATCCCGATATTGAGCCAGACCTTCAGAAAACAGCACTGCTTCATACTGCCCGCTGGCATCAGAGAGCTGCACAATCCCCATTTTGTTGCCGGTACGGGTCTTACGCTCTTGCCGAGCTGTGACGGTACCAGCAAGCCGTCCTGCATTGGCGCCACGTTTAACTGCAGCTGAAAAATCTGCCCAACTCTGCACCCGCATCCGATCAAGGACTGTGCGATATTCATCAAGTGGATGGGCTGAAAGATAAAAGCCCACGGCCTGAAATTCCCGGTGCAGTTTTTCCGACGGGAGCCATGGAGCTGCTTGGGGCAAGATCAATTTTTCTTTCGGCGCGCCGGACATTCCGAAAATGTCCGCCTGCCCGCTCGCAGCATTTTCCTGAGTACGTTGCGCAAAACCCATAATCCGGTCCATGCCAGCGCTCATCGCTGCTCTATCCCTGCCAAAGCAATCCATAGCGCCGGCATTGATAAGGCTTTCAAGCACGCGACGGTTTACGATACGAGGATCGATGCGATCACAGAAATCTTCTAGGCTTTCAAAAGGCTTTTCACCTCTGGCCTCGACAATGTGATCCACTGCTGCTTCGCCCACCCCTTTAATGGCTGCGAGAGAATAGAAAATTTTTCTCTCACCCACTTCAAACGTTCGGAAAGAAGTCTGAACTGAAGGCGGTACCACATCTATGCCGAGACGGTTGGCTTCACGACGGAAATCGTTGAGCTTATCAGTATTCGACATATCATATGTCATAGAAGCGGCCAAAAACTCGACCGGATAATGCGCCTTTATATAGGCGGTCTGATAGGAAACGATTGCGTAGGCGGCAGCGTGCGATTTGTTGAAGCCATAGTCAGCGAATTTTGCCAGCAAGTCGAAAATCATATTCGCCTGTGCTTTATCGACCCCACCTTCGACTGCACCTTTGACGAAACGCACCCGCTGCTGGTCCATTTCCGCGCGAATTTTCTTACCCATCGCGCGGCGTAGCAAGTCTGCTTCTCCGAGAGAATAGCCCGATAGCACCTGCGCAATCTGCATCACCTGTTCTTGATAAACGATGACGCCCTGAGTTTCCTCTATCAGGTGATCGATCTTCGGATGGATCGAGGCAATTTCCTCTTCACCATTTTTACGCGCATTATAGGTGGGGATGTTCTCCATCGGCCCGGGTCGATAGAGGGCAACCAACGCGATAATATCTTCGATACGGTCCGGCTTCATGCCAAGCAGCGCTTTACGCATGCCAGCACTTTCCACCTGGAAGACGCCTACCGTTTCGCCTCGCGAAAGCATTTCATAGGTGAGCTCGTCATCAAGGGGTAGATGAGTGAGATCGACCTGGATTCCCTTGCGCGCAACAAGATTGACCGCTGTCTGCAGAACAGTGAGTGTTTTAAGGCCCAAAAAGTCGAATTTTACCAGACCTGCCTGTTCCACCCATTTCATATTGAACTGGGTAACGGGCATATCGGATCGGGGATCGCGATACATCGGCACAAGTTCCGACAACGGTCTGTCGCCGATGACAATCCCGGCCGCGTGGGTAGAAGCGTGTCGATAAAGCCCCTCAAGCTTCATAGCCATGTCAAGAAGCCGTCCGACGACTGGCTCCTTCTCACGCTCTTCACCTATTTTGGGTTCTGTCTCTATTGCCTGGGCAAGCGAAACGGGATTGGCGGGATTTTGAGGTACGAGCTTACAGAGCCGGTCCACCTGACCATAGGGCATCTCCAGCACGCGCCCGACATCTCGCAAAACAGCTCGGGCTTGAAGTGTTCCGAACGTGATAATCTGGGCAACCTGATCGCGCCCATATTTTTCCTGCACATAGCGGATGACTTCTTCACGTCGATCCTGACAGAAATCAATATCAAAGTCGGGCATTGAGACGCGATCTGGATTGAGAAAGCGCTCGAAAAGGAGCGAAAAACGCAAAGGATCGACGTCGGTAATTGTCAGCGCATAGGCAACCAGTGACCCCGCACCAGAACCACGACCGGGACCAACCGGAATTCCCTGAGCCTTAGCCCATTTGATAAAATCCGCAACAATCAGAAAATAGCCGGGAAATTTCATCCGGGTGATGATACCGATCTCATATTCAAGCCGTTCAGTATACTGTTCCTGAGTATATCCTTCTGCCAACCCAACGGTGTCGAGACGCATTTTAAGACCTTCGCGAGCCTGTCGCGCAAGTTCTTCTGCTTCTGCGTGTAGCGCTCTCTCCGGGTCTTCTGAATCGCCGGTAAAGCGAGGCAAAATGGGCTTTCGCGTTTGCGTAAACCAGCTGCATCTTTCGGCTATTTCGACGGTATTATCTAAAGCCTCGGGAAGATCATGAAAGAGTTCGACCATCTCCGCTCGGCTTTTGAGATAATGATCGGGGGTCACACGCCGCCGGTCATCATTGGATATGATCTGCCCTTCTGCGATGGCTAAAAGCGCATCATGGGCTTCAAAATCTTCGGCTTTCAAGAAAAAAGCTTCGTTGGTCGCGACCAATGGAATATCCATTGCATAGGCCAATTCCACCGTTTTCGCTTCAAGACCGCGATCATAACCTCTATGCCGCTGAAGTTCGACATAAAGCCGGTCAGCAAATATTTGTTTCAGAAAATTAAGCCGCGCCTCGGCACGATCGGGCCTGTCGGCGGAAAAGGCGCGTCCGATAGGACCAAGCGGACCGCCCGAAAGCGCAATAAGATCTCCCGATAAATCTTTGAGCCAGCTTGCATTAATATGAACCGGGTCTCCAGCCGGGTTTTCCAAAAAGGCCCGGCTAACCAGGCGAACAAGATTGGTATAGCCTTGCTCGGTGGATGCCAACAGCACCACCGGAGCTAGATCAAGTACCAGCCTTCTATTATTGCTCCGGCTATTATCATTATGATCATTAAAAGCGATATCTAACTGACAACCAATAATCGGTTGCAAACCCTCTTTTGAGGCTTTTTGCGCAAATTCAAGGGCACCAAAAAGATTGTTAGTATCGGTGACCGCTATTGCTGGCGCGTCATCGGCGAGAGCTTGATTAATAATTTTGCCAATCGGCAGCGCGCCTTCCAGCAAAGAGAAAGCGGAGTGAACGCGCAGATGAACGAACCCCGGTGATAAACGGTTCTCACCCGCAGCACTGTTCATTCCTTCGCACATAACATTCCCGATCCTGCTTAACCTGATAAATGCTGGCCGCAAACGCGCCTTCGGGGCGATGCAATATCATTGCTAAACCAGCAGTGAAAGCGACTCTCAACGCTTTCACGCAGTTTCGAAGAACCGAACAATAAAGTCCAGTGCTGGCTATGCAGCCATAGCAGGATATGGGGATAACGGCGGTTAAATTGCACTCACCCAGATGGCAAAAGTAGCAATGAAGAGACTGATCGAAATAAATGACAAAATGTCATGGATGAGATCGGCCATAGGAAAAACTCCTCGTTGTTCACCTATGTTTGCAGTTTGTTCTAATTTTGTTCGGACGTCAAGCCCTTCTATCGCAGGATTTCAATAGGGTTTACAAAATATAAAACGCCGGAAAGGGCGTCATCCTTCCCGGCGTTTGCGTGATTTGAAATTCAAGTTTTCGTTGAGGTTAGATCTCTACGATTTTACCTTCACTCAGCGTGACCCGCCGATCCATTCTCTTTGCAAGTTCATGATTATGCGTTGCAATAAGCGCCGCCAAACCTGATTGACGGACCAAGGCCTCCAACGCACCGAAAACGTAGGATGACGTTGTGGGATCCAAATTGCCGGTCGGCTCATCCGCTAGCAAAACCAGCGGCGCATTGGCTACCGCCCGGGCGATGGCTACTCGCTGCTGCTCACCACCGGAAAGCTCAGCGGGACGGTGAGAAGCACGCTTGCCAATTTTCATATATTCCAGCAATTGTTGGGCACGGTCTGCCGCCTGCTTTTTGGTCAGACCGCGGATCATCTGCGGCATCATTACGTTTTCCAAAGCAGAAAACTCAGGCAGCAGATGATGAAACTGATAGACAAATCCTAGATCGTTGCGTCGGATTGCGGTGCGTTCGTCGTCCGAAAGCGCGCTGCACGAACGTCCGTCGAGTATCACATCACCCTGATCCGGACGTTCTAAAAGCCCTGCCGTATGCAGCAAGGTCGATTTACCTGCGCCTGAAGGCGCAACCAGAGCGACCATTTCGCCACGCCGCAACGTGAAATCGGCCTCCTTGAGGATAACCAATTCACGATCGACTTCTTTATAAGCGCGGCTGACCCGTTCTAACCGCAGAATAGGTTCTGCCGCCATTATTCATACCTCAATGCTTCGACCGGATCGAGTTTGGCGGCACGCCATGCCGGAAAAATTGTAGCGATAAATGAAAGGACCAACGCCATAACGATGACAGAAATCGTTTCACCTGGGTCCATCCGGGCGGGAAGTTGGCTTAAAAAATAAAGCTCTGGATTGAAAAGAGAGGTTCCCGAAAGCCATGAAAAGAACTCTCGCAACCGCTCGATATTGAGACAGACCACCACGCCCAGGGCGACGCCAGCGACGGTTCCGGTCACACCGATGGCGGCTCCGGTCATTAAGAATATGCGCATAATGGCGCCCCGTGTTGCACCCATTGTACGCAAAATCGCGATATCATGCCCCTTGTCTTTCACCAGCATAATCAGGCCAGAAATAATATTGAGCGCAGCAACCAGAACTATCAGCGTTAGGATCATGAACATGACATTTCGTTCGACCTGAAGCGCTGAAAAAAACGTCTGATTGCGCTGTCGCCAATCGACAAGCGACACTTGACGGCCAGAAGCTTCTTCTACTGGTGCGCGTAATGCATCGACACGATCCGGATCGTTGATAAAGATTTCCAGGGACTGAACCTGACCTTCCTGATTGAAGAAGAGCTGTGCTTCCGATAACGGCATCATGACGATCGACGCGTCATATTCAGACATGCCGATTTCAAAAATTGCGTCAATAGGATAGGCTTTTACCCGGGGGTTCACGCCAAAAGGTGTCACATCCCCATCAGGCGAGATTACCCGTAATGAATCTCCGATCGACAATCCGAGATTTTCCGCCATGCGCGTACCGATGGCTACCCCGCCGCTATTATCAAATCCTGCAATTGTGCCTTGCTTAATATTGCTCGAAATGAGCTTGAGCTTGTCCAAATCCTCTTCACGAAGTCCGCGCACCAAGGCTCCAGTGCCTGCACCGATATTGCCTTGAACAAGCGCCTGACCTTCAACCACTGGAATGGCGAATTGCACGCCCTGAAGGCCGTCTATCCGTTTAATCAGCTCTGCATAATCATCCAGCGGTCGATCAATCGGCTGCATGATGAGATGGCCATTAATGCCCAGTATCCGCGTTAGAAGTTCGGCACGAAAGCCGTTCATCACCGCCATGACGATAATGAGGGTCGCCACGCCTAGCATAATACCGGTGAAGGAAAATCCGGCAATCACAGAAATGAACGTCTCGCGCCGGCGCGCCCGCAGGTAGCGCCAAGCGATCATGCGCTCAAAAGCTGAGAACGGGCCGGAGGAAGGGGGTATGCCGTGCCCTTCCTTTAGTCCTGAAGTCTGTGCGGTCGTGGCGCTCTTCATGTTTTAAGCCGTCAACATTTTGATGGCAGCTTCAACAGACAAGTTCTGCCGTTCGCCAGTCTTTCGATCTTTGACTTCGACCTCTCCTGAGGCGATGCCACGTGGTCCGATAATGACTTGATAAGGCAGGCCGATAAGATCCATCGTTGCGAATTTGGAGCCCGGACGATTGTCTGTATCGTCGAGCAGCGGGTCCAAACCGGCATTTGTGAGAGCCTCATAAAGCTTTTCACTCACGCTGTCGCACGCCTCATCCCCGGTTTTCATATTGATGATCCCTACTCCGAACGGAGCGATGGCCTTTGGCCAAATAATGCCAGCATCATCGTGAAAAGCTTCGATAGCAGCAGCTACGAGTCGTGATGGACCAATGCCGTAAGAACCCATAGAGACAAAATGTTCCTTACCGTCCGGTCCTTGAACTTTTGCACCCATCGGCTCTGAATATTTGGTCCCAAAGTGGAAAATATGGCCAACCTCAATCCCGCGTGCTGAGAGCTGGCTAGCTGCATCGACCTGCGCCCATGCGGCTTCGTCGTGCATTTCGTCAGTGGCGGCGTAAGGCTTTGTCCAGCGTTCGACAATATCGGTCAGCTGCGCATCATTGCGGAAATCGGTATCCGCACCTGGGACCTCAAGGTCGAGATAGGCACGATCGCAATAGACTTGGCTTTCCCCGGTATCAGCGAGAATAATAAATTCGTGGCTCAACTCCCCGCCGATGGGGCCAGTGTCGGCTCGCATTGGTATGGCTTTGAGACCCGCGCGCTCAAACGTCCGTAGATAAGAAACGAACATGCGGTAATAAGCCATTTTCGCGCCTTCATAATCAAGGTCAAACGAATAGGCGTCTTTCATCAAGAATTCGCGCGAACGCATCACACCAAAACGCGGGCGCACTTCGTCACGAAATTTCCATTGAATATGATAAAGGTTGAGCGGCAGATCTTTATATGAGCGAACATAGGAACGGAAAATATCCGTTACCATTTCCTCATTGGTGGGGCCGAACAGCATTTCACGCTCTTGCCGGTCTTCAATGCGCAGCATTTCCTTACCATAAGCATCATAGCGACCACTTTCGCGCCAAAGATCGGCGGATTGGATTGTCGGCATCAGAATTTCATTTGCACCAGCGCGGTTCTGTTCCTCGCGAATAATGTTGCAAACTTTATTGAGAACCTTGAGCCCTATCGGCAGCCAAGAATAAATCCCAGCCGATTGTTGGCGAATCATGCCCGCGCGCAACATCAGCCTATGGGAGACAATTTCTGCCTCCTTGGGATTTTCTTTTAGAATTGGCAAGAAATATTGCGAAAGACGCATAGTGACCACCGATCAAGATAATGCCTGAATGCCCGCACAACGCTCACATAGAATCAGGCAAAAATTAAGCAAACTCCAAGGTTTCTTAACGGGTTCTACCGCTAATGAAAACCCGCCACACCCGGCTTTGAACGCGCTAAAGTTTCATTCCACAGAAGCCGTGATGAAAATTGTAATAAAGATAGCTAATGCGAAACGGAAAAATCATATTAATTTTCAGTACATTAAAATAATCAAGGCGGTTTTGGACCAAAATTACAGAGGTTTTGTGTCGGAATAGAATATTCTTGATGACAAATGATGTGTAGTACGCTATTTTTTCAATAATAAGCCTAACAACGGAACAAACCGTTGGTTCACGCGGTCAAGTCTTGGGAGGATGGATCCGGGCGCGATTTTCCGCAGCCGCCAGTAATTGGAATGGATCGAACGCGTATTTAAATTCAGCAAGGCGCAAGCCTTGCTTTTTTTTTAAGCACTCAAATATTTTGCTTTTGCATTAGTCCATAATGCTGCATCTATATTTGTAAGCATGGCGGTCGACCACAACTTACAGCTCGGTTGCCCAAAGCTTTCATAGTTATCTTTAATTTCTTGTCAGCTTTATGGAATGCTTAAAGGTCGGGATAAAAATGTGGAATATCATCCAGACCAAAACCCATAATTTGGGTCAAATAATAATAAAGTCCAAAAATCAAACTTGCTACGATGGTGGTACGGAAAAATGCCAATCCCACCCGTGGTTTCGCTGGCGCGCTAGGAACAGTTCCCAAAGTGACATTATCGTCTTCTGCTTGAGTCCGTAGCCCCAGCGGTAACAGCGCAAAAAGCGCCGTCCACCAGATTACAAAATAAATAGCTATTCCGGACATCAAAGACATGGTTACACCTCCTCTAACTCGATCAGCGTACCATTAAAGTCTTTTGGGTGCAGAAATAAGACCGGCTTGCCATGAGCGCCGCTTTTTGGTTCGCCGTCACCGAGGATACGTGCGCCTTGTTCTATCAGCCGATCCCGCGCAGCAATAATATCTTCAACTTCATAACAAAGATGATGCATCCCACCGGACGGGTTCTTTGCAAGGAAGGCTGCAATTGGCGACCCCTCGCCCAGCGGCTCCAGCAACTCAATCTTGGTGTTACCGACGTCAATAAAGACAACGGTTACGCCATGCTCCGGCAGTTGCTGAGGCTGGGAAATCTTGGCACCAAGCTTATCACGATATAGAGCTGATGCAGAATTAATATCCGGCACTGCAATGGCAACATGGTTTAGTCGTCCCAGCATCGGCGCCTTCCTTTCGGTTATCAAATGCGGTTAAGAAACACAGTTACAACTGGCTTTTTACCCCAAATCTCATTTGCGGCTGAACGAACTGCCCGGCGGGCTGCTTCCCTAACGACTTCGAGGTCTTTGCGCCGAGCCCGGGGGATGCTGTCAACCGCATTTATGACAGCATCGAGCAGTAGTTCTTCAAGCAGATCGCCATGCTGATCTTCTTCTGGTAATCCGAACGCCACTAAATCTGGTTCATCGAGCAGTTTGTAATCACGATCCAACAAGATCGATACTGACACATGTCCAACATAGGCGAGCTTGCGGCGTTCGACCATGCCGATCTCATCTTCGTCACCGATTAGCTTGCCGTCTTTATAGATACGGCCAACCGGTGCTTCATCGATAATTTCGGCTTTTCCTGGTGCTAATCGCAGAATATCACCGTCGCGGATCTGTGCAATTTCCTCAATGCCCGCCATTGCGCCAAGCGAGCCTTGGGCGACCAAATGTGCTGCTTCACCATGAACGGGCACAAGAATTTTTGGCCGAACCCATGCATACATTTGCTGAAGCTCGTTTCTACGCGGATGGCCGGAAACGTGCACAAGTGCGTCCTCGTCACTGATCAATTTAATGCCGCGATCGATCAGCTTATTCTTAATATCAAGAATAGCTTTTTCATTGCCCGGAATTGGACGCGAGGAAAAAATAACGGTGTCGCCAGGTGAAAGTGCGAGACTGCGCATTTCGTCGCGTGCAAGCTTAGCCAGTGCTGCTCTCGGCTCGCCCTGGCTACCTGTAAGGATCATCACGACATTTTCACGCGGAATATAGCCATAATCATCTTCGCTCAAAAATTCCGGCAGGCCTTCCATATAGCCTAGCTCGGCTGCGACTGCGATTGTTCGCTTCATTGAACGGCCAACCACCAGAACCTGCCGTCCAGCATCACGCGCAGCTTCGGTAATGGAACGAATGCGTCCGACATTTGATGAGAAGGTTGTAACAGCCACACGGCCACGCGCGTTTTCTATCAAATCACGCAGGCTGTCACCAACCTCACGCTCTGATGGAGAGACGCCGTCACGCATAGCGTTGGTCGAATCGCAAATGAGTGCAAGGACGCCCTCGTCACCCAATTGACGAAACCGCGCTTCGTCAATCAACGGACCCATAGCTGGGTCAGGATCCATTTTCCAATCGCCGGTATGAATTACCGTACCCAACTGGGTTGTTATCGCCAGCGATACAGGCTCAGGGATCGAGTGTGTAACCGCCAGCGCCTCGAATTTAAACGGGCCTATCTCGAAAGTTTCGCCTGCTTTATAAAGCGTTACCGGAATTTCCGGAGCATTATGTTCGGACTGGCGTTTTGCCTCAAGCAAGCCGGCTGCAAATGGTGTCGCGTAGACGGGGACCTTCAACCGCGGCCAAAGATCGAGCAAAGCGCCATAGTGATCTTCATGAGCATGAGTGATCACGATAGCGCGTAAATTGTGTTTTTCGGCTTCCAGAAAACGAATATCAGGCAGGATGAGATCAGCGCCCGGGTGTTCTGGTCCGGCGAAACTTACGCCCATATCGACCACAACCCATTCACGGTTATGTTCAGGACCATAACCGTACATGGCAAGATTCATACCGATTTCGCCGACGCCACCTAAGGGGAGAAAAACGAATTGCGTCGAAGGTGAGCGGGGCATAACGCCTCCTTGTTTGCCTTAGAGCCTTTCTCCAAACATTAAAGAATGGCTCTAACTAAATGATATCTCTGCAACGTGAGCGCAGCTTGTGCGCTCCTAATGGTGCTCATACGAATTAATATACGACCCACTATAGCTACAACTAATTGTTGCTAGCGCGTCCTTGGAGCTATTGGCATTATTTGTGCACAATATTCAATCAATAAGACGCTTTTACCGAAGCCGCATTTCCGAAATACACATCACCTGCCGTGATTGTTGTACAAATTCCATCGTCTTCCCGGATAACAAGCCGACATTCCGAATCAATTGTTTCAAACAACCCTTCAACGATGCGCTCGTTGAACCGAATTGCAACCGGCTCACCTAAACGATAAGCTTTTTTCAACCATTCGCTTCGGATGGCAGCCAGACCGTTGCCACCATCCCATAAACGATAATAATGGCACCATGCATCAGAAAGGGCGAGAAAAAGTGCAGCTGCATCCCTAGTACAGCCAAATTCTCTCAGAGAAGCAGCAGTCGACGGCAATCCTTCCGGTACGCCTACAACATTCGTGCCCATACCTATGGCAAGGGCGATCTTTCGGCCTTGCAACAATGCCGATTCAAGCAAAATGCCAGACAACTTAGCATCATTCAGCAACAGATCATTGGGCCATTTGAGGCTAAGTTTTACCGGATTGGCTACCCCCTGCGGCAGGATAGCTTCGACCGCGTCAGCTACAGCAAGGCCCGCGACGAAACCCAATGTCGCAGCGCTTGCAGGTTCAAATTCATCGATAAGGAGTAAGGTTGCCGCGAGATTTCCATCAGGCGCTGTCCAACTGCGACCTCGGCGTCCTTTTCCACTTTTTTGCGATGTGGTGACAAACCAGTGTAAACCCTGGTCACCATTTAGCGCCGATTGAATTGCTTCAGCATTGGTAGAACCGATTGAAGGAAAAACCTTCAGCCGGTAACCTAAAGTTGAAGCTACGGGGGCGAGTGTGAACTCCTCCCCCGTACCCGAAGTCTCTTGTATCTGCATATCAGAACAGTGTTTTCGCGGCAGTTAGCGCCAGACTACCCAGCCATCCACTGAACAGACCATAGAGAATTATGAACAGGCCGCTCGCTCCAAGAACCAGGCGCAGTTCCATAGCTGGAGCTACAAATCCCGCCGCGGGTTCATCGAACCACATGATTTTGATCAGACGGAGATAGTAGAATGCACCCACGACCGACGCGACGATACCAATGATCGCAAGCGGCAACAGGCCCGCTTCAACCGCGGCCATAAAGGTATACCACTTACCAAAAAAGCCAGCGAGCGGAGGAATACCTGCAAGCGAGAACAATACCGCTGTCATGATCACTGCGATCACGGGATTGGTGCGGGAAAGTCCAGCCAGATCGTCGATCTGTTCGACATTGCCTTCCTTGGTACGCATCATGAGAATGAACGCAAAGCTTGCAAGCGTCATGGCAAGATAAATCACCATATAAAGAATAACGCCCCTCACGCCGACCACGGTACCCGCAGCCAGACCTACCAGAGCGTAACCCATATGACTGATTGAAGAATATGCCATCAGACGCTTAATATTGCGCTGACCAATCGCTGCAAATGCACCCAGCACCATCGAAGCAATCGCCACGAAAGTGACAATTTGCTGCCAGTCGGAAGTGATCGGTGCAAAAGCATCTTCTACGACCCGAACAATCAGTGCAATTGCAGCCATTTTCGGGGCGGTAGCAAAGAAAGCAGTTACCGGCGTGGGCGAGCCTTCATAGACGTCAGGCGTCCACATATGGAATGGTACAGCAGAAATCTTGAAGCAGAGACCTGCGAGAATAAACACCAGACCAAATACGAGGCCGAGCTGACGGTTACCATCAGAAACGGCAGCTGCAATTTCTGCAAAACCAATGTGACCGGTATAGCCGTAAACAAGCGAGATACCATAAAGCATCATGCCCGAAGACAGCGAACCCAGCACAAAATATTTCAAACCAGCTTCGGTGGAACGCAGATTCTGCCGGTTGAACGCAGCCAACACATAAAGCGAAAGCGACTGAAGTTCGAGGCCCATGTAGAGTGTCAGCATATTGGACGCCGACACCATGATGAGCATTCCCAGGGTTGAAATAACAACCAGAACCGGGAATTCAAACTTATCGAGTTTTTCCTCGCGGGCAAAGCCGACGGACATAATCAGCGTCACGATGGAGCCGATTAGCGTCAGAACCTTCATGAAACGCGTGAATGCGTCACTGACTAAACTACCGCCAAAGGCTACGCCATTATTTGGGAAAATAACGACCATTGCCAGCGCAGCAATCAGAACAGCAGTCGCAAGTCCATTGACGAGGGTGGTGGCGCGCTCTCCGGAGAACACGCCGATCATTAGCAATGCCAGCCCGCTCAGCGCGAGGAAAACCTCGGGAGCTGCGAGAGACAGGGAAGCAATCAGGTCGGTTTGCATCGGGCCTTCGCCTTTACTTACTGCGCCAGCGTAGCGCTAACGGCATTGCCCAGCGCTGCGTCATATTGATTAATCAGAGCGTGCACGGCACCCGCGGTCACATCAAGGACCGGTACCGGATACACACCAAAGAAAATGGTGAGAACCACGAGCGGATAGAGAATGAACTTCTCACGCGGGCTCAGATCAAGAAGGGCCTTGAGGCTCTCCTTGGTCAGCGCACCAAACACCACCTTGCGGTAGAGCCAAAGTGCATAGCAAGCCGAGAAGATCACGCCGCTGGTTGCAAATACAGCAACCCATGTGTTCACACGGAACACACCAAACAGGGTCAGGAATTCACCAATAAAGCCAGAGGTACCCGGTAGGCCAACATTTGCCATTGTGAAGACCATAAAGGCCACCGCATATTTTGGCATATTGTTGACCAGCCCACCAAAGGCAGCAATCTCGCGGGTATGCATACGATCATAGATCACACCCACGCAAAGGAACAATGCACTGGATACGATACCATGCGAAAGCATTTGGAAGATCGCACCCTGTACGCCCTGTTCATTGGCGGCAAAGATACCCATCGTAACATAGCCCATGTGAGCAACGGACGAATAGGCGATCAGTTTCTTCATGTCGTCTTGTACCAATGCGACAAGCGACGTGTAGATGATGCCAATTACCGAGAGTACAAAGATAAATGGTGCAAAATCAGCGGAGGCCAGTGGGAACATTGGTAGCGAGAAGCGCAGGAAGCCATAGCCGCCGAGCTTCAATAATATACCGGCCAGAATAACCGAACCCGCTGTAGGTGCTTCAACGTGAGCATCGGGCAACCAGGTATGAACTGGCCACATCGGCATCTTCACTGCAAAGGACGCGAAGAATGCCAGCCACAGCCAAGTCTGCATATTTGCAGGGAAATCATGCTGAAGAAGCTCAACGATATTCAGTGTTCCAGCCTGCCAATACATCGCCATGATTGCGATGAGCATAAGCACCGAACCAAGCAAGGTGTAGAGGAAGAATTTGAAGCTGGCATAAACCCGGCGTTCGCCTCCCCATACCCCAATGATGATGAACATCGGAATAAGGCTTGCTTCAAAGAAGACATAGAACAGGAAGAGGTCGAGCGCGCAGAATACGCCGATCAGAAGCGTTTCCAGAATAAGAAACGCCACCATATATTCTTTGACGCGCTTATCGACGGATTGCCAACTAGCCAGAATACAGAACGGCATCAAAAATGCAGACAGCACCACGAATAGCACCGAGATACCGTCAACACCCATATGATAGGATATGCCGTTGTCGAACCAGCTAAACTGTTCGACCATCTGGAAGCCGGGATTTCCGTTATCGAAACCGGCCCAAATAACAAGTGTCAGGATAAAAACGAAAACTGTGGTGAGCAGCGCAACATTTTTGATGTTGCGACGCGCAGCTTCGCTGTCATCCTTAATGAGAAGGATCAACAAGGCGCCGACGAGCGGCAGAAATGTGACCGTAGAAAGAATTGGCCAGTCGGTCATCAGAAAGAGCTCCCGAGCATCATCCAGGTGACGAGCGCGGCGACGCCGATTAGCATCGCGAATGCGTAATGATAGAGATAGCCGGACTGTAACTTCACAATACGGCCCGTTACATCGAGGACGCGTGCAGAGATGCCATCAGGTCCAAGCCCATCGATGATTTTACCGTCGCCCACTTTCCAGAACAGCCGTCCAAGACAACGGGCAGGACGTACAAAAATGAGATCGTACAATTCGTCAAAGTACCATTTGTTCAAAAGGAACTGGTAGAGGCCGCGATGGCGCGCTGCGAGTTCCTTCGGAATTTGTGGTGAACGAATATAGAAGACCCATGCGGTGAAGAGACCAACTGCCATGGCGACAAATGGCGACCACTTAACCCAAAGCGGCACGTGGTGGTATTCTTCCAAGATCTGGTTATCAGGCAGAGTGAACAATGCACCTTTCCAGAACTCGCTATAATCGTTGCCGAAGAAGTAGCCGACGAAAATAACACCAGCAAACAGAGCTCCCGCACCCAGAATGAACAGTGGAACCAACATTACCGCAGGAGAATCATGAACATGTTTCATCACTTCTACAGAAGCGCGTGGCTTACCAAAGAAAGTCATGAAAATCAGACGCCATGAATAGAAGCTCGTAAACAGTGCGGAAATCACCAGCAAGGTGAACGCATATCCGCTCGCCGCACTTTGCGACGCGAAAGCGGATTCAATGATCGCATCTTTCGAGAAGAAGCCAGCGGTTCCGATCACAGTTCCCGGAATACCGACACCAGTGATAGCAATCGTACCGATGATCATCATCCAATAGGTTGTCGGGATCAGTTTGCGCAATCCGCCCATGCGACGCATATCCTGCTCATCGGACACCGCATGGATAACAGAGCCTGCACCCAGGAACAGCAATGCTTTAAAGAATGCGTGCGTAAACAGATGGAACACAGCCGCACCGTAAGCGCCTACACCAAGCGCAACGAACATATAGCCCAGCTGCGAACAGGTTGAGTAAGCAATCACGCGCTTGATGTCGTTCTGCACCAAAGCAACCGTCGCAGCAAAGAATGCAGTGGTTGCACCGATAATAGTTACGACCAGCAGAGCATCCTGCGACTGTTCAAAAAGCGGCGTCATGCGCGCGACCATGAACACGCCAGCGGTGACCATTGTCGCTGCGTGAATGAGTGCTGAAACCGGCGTTGGGCCTTCCATCGCATCAGGCAACCAGGTGTGCAGCAAGAACTGCGCCGATTTACCCATCGCACCCATAAAGAGCAGCAAGCAGACAACCGTCAGGCCAGTCTCTTTATGCAGTTCATAGCCAAGGAAGTTCAAAACAACCGCCTCGGAACCATCTGCAGGCAGGTAATTAGCGGCAGCTGCAAAAATCGTCGTGTAATCCACAGACTGGAACAGAACGAATACGCCGAAAATACCCAGCAGAAAACCGAAGTCACCGACGCGGTTAACGACAAACGCCTTCATCGAAGCTGCATTGGCAGATGGCCTTTGGAACCAGAAACCAATCAACAGATAGGATGCCAGACCAACGCCTTCCCAGCCAAAGAACATCTGCACCAGATTGTCAGATGTGACGAGCGTCAACATCGCAAAAGTAAAGAGCGACAGATAGGCAAAGAAACGCGGACGGTGCGGATCATTGTGCATATATCCAATCGAATAAATATGCACCAATGCCGATACCGAGTTAATGACGACGAGCATTACACCCGTCAGCGTATCTATGCGAAGAGCCCAATCGAAGGAAAGCGCCCCAGACGTCACCCATTCAAGTACCGTGATACGAACCAGTTCTGTTTCGCCCAACGGGATTTGAAAGAATGCAATCCAGGAGAAGATGGCAACAATGACCATCAAGCCTGAAGTAACGTATTCGCTCGCTCTAGCGCCAATCTTATTGCCGAAAAGCCCAGCAATAAGAAAGCCGATAAGCGGAAGGAAGACGATCGCGTAATAGAGCATCTGCCCGTCAACCTTTCATAACACTGACGTCTTCCACCGCGATCGAACCGCGATTACGGAAGAATACAACGAGAATGGATAGACCAATTGCCGCTTCAGCTGCGGCAACAGTCAGTACGAAAAGGGCGAAAACCTGCCCGACCATATCGCCGAGTACTGAAGAAAACGCCACCAAGTTAATATTGACCGA
Source organism: Falsochrobactrum ovis (assembly GCF_003259955.1). GTDB lineage: Bacteria > Pseudomonadota > Alphaproteobacteria > Rhizobiales > Rhizobiaceae > Brucella > Brucella ovis_A. Next base: position 14,425 of record NZ_QLMK01000006.1, on the reverse strand, counting down.
GAGAAGAATGAGTTCGACCGACATCAGAATAACGATGACGTTCTTGCGGTTTAAAAAGATACCGAAAACGCCAAGCGTAAACAGGATCGCCGAAACGGTCAGATAATGAGCAATACCGATTTCCATATGTTTGTCCTCAGATGCCTTTACCGGTTTCGACCTTTTTGATCTCAATAGCCGTTTCCGGCGTGCGAGCAACCTGATCAGGAATTGACTGGCGTTTGACATCAGGCTTGTGACGCAAGGTCAGAACAATCGCGCCAATCATCGCTACCAGCAGAATTATTCCAGCAATCTGGAACTGGAAGACGTAATCCGTGTAAAGAATGTCACCCAGAGCTGCGGTATTGGTACGTTCAGCAAGATCCGGGATCGGAACAGCCCCCTGCCCTAGTTCAGGTTTGAACATGGAACCAGCAAAAACGACTATCAGCTCACCCAGCAGAATCAGACCGACCAAAGCCCCAACCGGCGCATATTGAAGCGCGCCGCGCTTAAGCTCAGCAAAATCCACATCCAGCATCATCACGACGAAGAGGAACAGAACTGCCACTGCACCGACGTAAATGACGAGCAAAATCATGGCGAGGAACTCTGCACCCGTCAGTAGGAACAGCGCCGCACCGTTAAAGAATGCAAGGATAAGAAACAGCACCGAATGCACGGGGTTACGTGCCGCAATGACCATGAACGCACTTGCGATCATGATAAAAGCGAACAGATAAAAAAACGCTGCCGCAATACCTGTCAGCATGGGGAACCCCCAACACCTTTCCGTGAGCAAAGCCCTATTGCCCTGCCCGCTCTGTTTTCGCAATACCAAAGAAAAGCTCGGCTTTTCCTGCATTGCACGAATTCTTCGCGAATCCCGCGAAACTCAAGTTAAGACAGTAATCTGGTTATCCTGATTACCGTCATGATTTCACAAACCGATCTCGAAACATTTTCCCTCGAAACTTTGCTCCAACGAGACCGGATTAACGATAAGGCGCATCCATCGCGATATTGCGCGCAATTTCACGCTCCCAACGGTCACCATTCGCAAGAAGCTTTTCCTTATCATAGTAAAGCTCTTCACGGGTTTCCGTCGCGAACTCGAAATTTGGTCCTTCCACAATTGCATCAACCGGGCATGCCTCCTGGCAGAAACCACAATAAATGCATTTCACCATATCGATGTCGTAACGCACCGTGCGGCGCGTCCCGTCATTGCGGCGCGGACCTGCTTCAATAGTGATCGCCTGTGCGGGGCAGATTGCTTCACACAATTTACACGCGATGCAGCGCTCTTCACCGTTGGGATAACGGCGAAGTGCATGCTCACCACGAAAGCGCGGAGAAATCGGACCCTTTTCATGCGGATAGTTCAGTGTCGCCCTTGGCGAAACAAACTGACGCATTGCAAGGAAGAAAGCCGAAAAGAATTCCTTGAGTAGGAGCGATTTTGCGGCTTGGGCAATTGAAGCCATTTTCTTTTACTCCTTACGCCAGACCGAAGACTTTGAGGAAGGTTGCTGTAGCAACAACCATGAACAATGAGATCGGCAGAAACACTTTCCAGCCCAAACGCATCAACTGGTCATAGCGGTAGCGTGGGACGATTGCCTTTGCCATTGCGAAGAGGAAGAAGCAGAAGCAAAGCTTCAGCATGAACCAGATAACACCCGGCACCCAATTGAGGAACCAAACATCAACCGGAGGCAACCAGCCGCCAAGGAACAGGATGGTCATCAATGCGCACATCAGGGTGATGGCTACATATTCGCCGAGGAAGAAGAGCAGGAACGGCGTGGAGGAATATTCGATCATATGACCAGCCACGAGTTCCGATTCCGCCTCTACAAGGTCAAAGGGTGGACGGTTGGTTTCGGCAAGTGCCGAAATATAGAAAATCACGAACATCGGGAACAGGCAGAGCCAGTTCCAATCAAGGAACGAATTTGGCAAGCCAATCATGGTTCCAAGTCCGGTGTTCTGCGAAAGAACAATATCCGTCAGATTCAACGAGCCAACAGTCAGCAATACGGTCACAATTACAAAGCCGATTGAGACTTCGTAAGAAACCATTTGCGCAGCCGAGCGAAGTGCGCCCAAGAATGGGTATTTCGAGTTCGAAGCCCAGCCGCCCATAATCACACCATAAACTTCAAGGGAAGAAATGGCGAAAATATAGAGAATGCCGACATTAATATTGGCAATCGCCCAGCCTTCATTGACGGGGATAACCGCCCAAGTAGCTAGCGCCAAAACCGCTGAAATAAACGGTGCCAGCAAGAAAACTGCTTTATTGGCTCCCGATGGAATAACCGGCTCTTTGAACACAAACTTAAGCAAGTCTGCAAAAGCCTGAAGCAATCCCCACGGGCCAACCACGTTTGGCCCACGACGGAGCTGAACAGCGGCCCAGATCTTGCGGTCTGCGTAAAGCAGGTAAGCCACAACGATCAACAATACGACAAGCAAAACGGCAGACTTCAGCGCTATCCAAAGCGCTGGCAAGACGTATGCTGCAAAAATACCTTCCATTGGTCCGTCTCTCTCTCGCTTTACTCAGCCGCTTGTTGGAAGCCGCCGGCCGCGAGCGCCGAACATTCGGCCATCACAGCAGAAGCGCGGGCAATCGGGTTCGTCAGATAAAAATCCTTGATCGGCGAAACGAAATCACCGTTGCCAGGATTTGATGCTTTGGCTGCCAGCGCGATAAGATCATCACTGGAAGCTGTTGCAATCGAGTCAATTGCCATCATATGCGGATAGTCTGCATAAAGGCGTGCCCGTAATTGCGCAAGTGAATCGAACGGCAAACGTTTTCCGAGGCTATCGGATAGAGCACGCAGAATTGCCCAGTCTTCCTTAGCTTCACCCGGCGCAAAAGCTGCACGATTACCCATCTGAACACGTCCTTCCGTATTCAGCCAAGTACCTGATTTTTCAGTATAGGTAGCAGCGGGCAAGATGACATCAGCTGCATGAGCGCCAGCATCACCATGAGTTCCTATATAGACGACAAAGCTCGAAGCTTTTTTGCTCATGTCGAGTTCATCTGCACCAAGAAGGAACACAACATCGAGGTTACCCAGCATTTCGCCAGCTGATTTACCGCCCTCACCCGGCACAAAGCCAAGATCCAGCGCGCCAACTCGGGATGCCGCAGTGTGAAGAACTGAAAAACCGTTCCAGTCTTCGTTAATTGCGCCAACATCTTGGGCAAGTTTGGCAGCGGTTGCGAGAACTTCACGACCGTTTTCGCCAATAAGCGCACCTTGGCCGATAATAATCAGCGGACGTTCTGCTTTGGCCAGCACTTCTCGGAATGCATTTTTGCCGGAGGCAAGTGCTGCCAATGATTCTGCACCTGCGCCCAAATATTCATAGTCGTAGCGCAATTCAGCCTGTTCGCCGATCAAAGCAATCGGGAAATGGCCCATGCGCTGACGCTTGAGTATACGAGCATTCAGAACCGCGGCCTCAATGCGTGGATTTGCTCCGATGATGAGCAAAGCATCAGCATCTTCAATGCCTTCGATAGTCGAGTTAAACAAATAGGTTGCGCGGCCTAATGCCGGATCCAACGCTGTACCATCCTGACGGCAATCCATATTGGCTGTGCCGATAGAAGCCATCAATGATTTAAGAGCGTAGATTTCCTCAACTGATGCCAGATCACCGGCAATTGCACCGATTTTATCAGCAGAAGTGCTGGAAACTTTCGCTGCAATAGCAGCAAATGCTTCTGGCCAGCTTGCAGCAACCAGACGACCATCTTTGCGCACATAGGGGCGGTCTAGACGCTGGGTACGAAGCCCATCCCAAATGAAGCGGGTTTTGTCGGAAATCCACTCTTCATTCACATGTTCGTTGATGCGCGGCATTACACGCATAACTTCACGACCGCGGGTATCTACACGGATATTCGAACCAACTGCGTCCATCACGTCGATGGTTTCAGTCTTGTTCAGCTCCCAAGGACGAGCCTGGAACGCATAGGGGCGCGAAGTCAATGCGCCAACAGGGCAAAGATCGATAACGTTACCCTGCAATTCAGAAGTCATGGCGCGTTCGAGATAGGTCGTAATCTCGGCATCTTCACCCCGACCGATCAGGCCAAGCTCAGAAATACCTGCCACTTCCGTCGTGAACCGAACACAACGCGTGCAGTGGATGCAGCGCGTCATTACGGTTTTGACGAGAGCGCCGATATATTTGTTTTCAACGGCACGCTTGTTTTCGCGGAAGCGCGAACCATCAGTGCCAAAAGCCATTGCCTGATCTTGAAGATCGCACTCACCGCCCTGATCGCAGATTGGGCAATCAAGCGGGTGATTGATCAACAGAAATTCCATCACGCCTTCACGGGCCTTCTTGACCATTGGCGTATTGGTGAAAATTTCAGGTACTTCGCCATTTGGTCCCGGACGTAGGTCGCGTACACCCATGGCGCAGGACGCAGCCGGTTTTGGCGGTCCACCTTTTACTTCAACCAGGCACATGCGGCAGTTTCCGGCGATGGAAAGCCGTTCATGGAAACAGAAACGCGGAACTTCAGCGCCCGCAGCTTCGGCAGCCTGAAGGAGCGTATAGTGATCGGGTACTTCGATCTCTCTGCCGTCAACCTTAATATTTGCCATCGCTTAATCCAAACCTGCGGTTCCACACCGCATTTTCCAGATATCAAACTTTTCCGCCTGCCCCCAATGGGCAAGCTCACAAAAACCATTCACGTCTTATTCCGCAGCTTCCAGACGGATGTTGCGGCTCTGAACAGCGTTGTGTGTATATTCATCAATCCGCTTTTCAATTTCCGGACGGAAATTACGGATCAAGCCCTGAATCGGCCATGCAGCAGCATCACCCAAAGCGCAGATCGTATGACCTTCAATTTGTTTGGTGACGTCCAAAAGCATGTCAATTTCACGCTTTTGTGCATTGCCCTTGACCATGCGTTCCATCACACGCCACATCCAGCCGGTGCCTTCACGGCAAGGCGTGCACTGGCCGCAGCTTTCATGTTTGAAGAAAGCTGACAGGCGCGCAATAGCCTTGATGATGTCGGTGGACTTATCCATGACGATCACGCCTCCGGTACCAAACGATGATTTAACATCACGCATACCGTCGAAGTCCATGATGGCATCCATCATATCTTCGCCTTTTACAACTGGACACGATGCACCACCGGGGATAACCCCCAGCAGGTTATCCCAGCCGCCACGAATGCCGCCTGCGTGCTTTTCGATCAGTTCACGGAAAGAAATACCCATACCCTCTTCTACGGTGCAGGGTGTGTTTACGTGACCTGAAATCTGAAAAAGCTTAGTGCCGACATTGTTTGGACGACCAATCGATGAGAACCAAGAAGCACCACGTCGCAAAATAGTTGGCGCTACAGCAATCGACTCAACATTGTTAACGGTTGTCGGGCAACCATAGAGCCCCACATTGGCCGGGAACGGTGGCTTCAGCCGTGGCTGACCTTTTTTGCCTTCAAGGCTTTCAAGCAATGCGGTTTCTTCACCGCAAATATAAGCACCTGCACCGTGGGAAACGAATATATCCATATCCCAGCCGCATTTATTATTTTTGCCGAGAAGTCCTGCCGCATAGCATTCATCAATGGCAGCCTGGAGTGCTTCACGCTCACGCCAGAATTCACCGCGCAGATAAATATACGCTGTGTGAGCGCCCATGGCGCAACCCGCGATGACGCAGCCTTCGATCAGCGTATGTGGATCGTGACGCAGAATTTCACGGTCCTTACACGTGCCCGGCTCGGATTCGTCAGCATTTACGACTAGATAATGCGGACGACCATCAGTCTGCTTAGGCATAAACGACCATTTAAGACCGGTGGGAAAGCCAGCGCCTCCACGGCCACGCAGACCTGAGGCTTTCATTTCCTCGATGATCCAATCACGGCCTTTATCGATGAAACCCTTGGTATTGTCCCAATGGCCGCGCGCCATGGCACCCTTCAAGGATTTATCCTTTAAACCGTAAATATTGGTGAAGATGCGATCTTTATCAGCCAGCATGTCTCACCTGCTTCCGTTCGAGTTCGTAACTATAACCGACCATGGCAAAGAGCTCATCATACCGGCTTCTTCCCGAATACCCTGACATATTCTTCAACGCCACCCTTCGCCAGAGCATCTGCTTGCTTTACCCATTCCTCGCGGTCAATGCGACCGCGGAAGTTGAGATAGCCATCAATCCATTTACGCTCGGCTTCAGTCCACTCAGAAATCTGTTTGAAGGTGAAAACACCCAACTCGTGAAGGATGGTTTCAATCTTCGGGCCAATGCCTGAGATAAGCTTCAAATCATCAACGATTTCTGGACGTTCTATCGCTTGTGGACGATTAGCGTCCTCTAGCTTGACATCAGGATTAATCTTAATCGTAACGTCATCTTCCTGCGCATCTGCCACCTTAACATTCGATGGCTCTTTCAGAGCAGTGGAAGTTTCCGGCGCATTTGTCACCGGCCGACCTGTATTGGAGGGAGCAACGGTTTTTGCTTCTTCAGTAGCCTTAGCTTCGGCCTCCGCCTTGGCTTGTGCGGCAGCTTCATCTGAAGCTTTATGCGTTTCAAGCCCAATCTTTTTGTAATCTAGATCTTCGGTCAGCGAAGTTAGGCCATTAATTGGTTCCGAATTCGCTCGATCGCTTTGTGGGCCGGGTTTGATTGTATCGCCCTTGCCTGCCTCAAACGCGTCGATAATTTCGGCCAGACGTTCGGGCGTCAAATCTTCATAGGCGTCCTTGAAAATCATCACCATTGGTGCGTTCACACATGCACCCTGACACTCAACCTCTTCCCAAGAAAGGGTTCCATTGGCATTGAGTTCATGTGGATCTTGGTGGATTTTGTGACGACACACGTCCATCAATGCTTCCGAACCGCGCAACATGCATGGCGTCGTCCCGCAAACCTGAATGTGAGCACGCGTGCCCACCGGCTTAAGCTGGAACTGCGTATAGAAAGTAGCCACTTCAAGTACGCGGATCAAAGGCATGTCAAGCATTTCAGCGACATGCTCAATGGCGGCTTTGGTTACCCAACCTTCTTGCTCTTGCGCACGCATGAGCAATGGGATCACAGCTGACTGCTGACGGCCTTCTGGGAATTTTGCAATCGTCTGTTGCGCCCATACCTGATTTTCCGCGCTAAAGGCGAAAGCGGCTGGTTGGACGGCATCATCTGCTAAACGGCGAACGGACATCAGCGGTCAACCTCACCAAACACAATATCAAGCGAACCAAGAATTGCTGACACGTCGGCCAGCATATGGCCGCGGCACAGAAAATCCATGGCCTGAAGATGGGCAAAGCCCGGTGCGCGCAGCTTACAGCGATATGGTTTGTTGGTACCATCTGAAACCAGATATACCCCAAATTCACCTTTCGGCGCTTCAACCGCTGCATAAACTTCGCCTGCCGGCACGTGATAGCCTTCAGTGTAAAGTTTAAAGTGATGGATGAGCGCTTCCATGGAACGCTTCATCTCGCCACGCTTTGGAGGAACGATCTTGTTATCCGTATTGGATACAGGACCGACCCGCTCTTTGCCCAAAAGAAGATCAACGCACTGGCGCATAATGCGCGCAGACTGACGCATTTCTTCCATACGGATCAGATAGCGATCATAACAGTCGCCATTTTTTCCAATTGGAATGTCAAATTCCAATTCATCGTAGCATTCATAGGGCTGCGATTTACGCAAATCCCAAGCAGCGCCGGAACCACGAACCATCACACCGGAAAAACCACGGGCCCAGGCATCATCAAGATCGACAACGCCAATATCAACGTTACGCTGCTTGAAAATACGATTCCCTGTTAGCAAATCGTCCAAGTTTTTGACGGTTTGCAAAAACGGATCAATCCATTTTCCAATATCTTCAACGAGTTGATCTGGTAAATCCTGATGAACCCCGCCCGGGCGGAAATAGGCCGCGTGCATACGAGCGCCAGATGCGCGCTCATAAAAGACCATTAATTTTTCACGTTCCTCAAAGCCCCAGAGCGGAGGTGTCAAAGCACCAACGTCCATGGCTTGTGTCGTCACGTTCATCAAGTGGTTAAGAATGCGCCCCATTTCAGAATAAAGCACACGAATGAGCTGGCCGCGCTTAGGAACATCAATACCAAGCAAACGCTCAACTGCCAGGCAATATGCATGCTCCTGATTCATCGGCGCGACGTAGTCGAGACGATCAAGATAAGGCAGTGCCTGAAGATATGTCTTGGTTTCCATCAGCTTTTCGGTGCCGCGATGCAGCAAGCCGATATGCGGATCAACGCGTTCGACGATTTCACCGTCGAGTTCAAGAACCAGACGCAAAACACCGTGCGCTGCAGGGTGCTGCGGACCAAAGTTGATATTAAAATTGCGGACCTGAGTCTCAGCCATGTTAAGCTTCCTGTCGCTCAGTTCGTCTTGGCTTTTTCATCGCCAGGAAGAACGTAATCCGTCCCCTCCCACGGCGAGAGAAAGTCAAAGTTACGGAATTCCTGTCGCAATTCGACAGGCTCATAGATCACACGCTTAAGCTCGTCGCTGTAACGAACTTCAACAAAGCCAGTAAGCGGGAAATCTTTACGCAGAGGATGGCCTTCAAAACCATAATCGGTGAGAATTCGGCGCAGATCCGGGTGACCCGAGAACAGAATGCCATACATGTCATAGGCTTCGCGCTCAAACCAATCAGCGCCGGTAAAGACCGACACCGCCGAAGGAACAAGCGTATCTTCATCTGTTTGAAGTTTTACGCGAATACGCAGATTCTGACGCGGAGACAGCAGCTGATAGACGACATCAAAGCGCTTGGCGCGCTGAGGATAGTCGACGCCGGAAATGTCAGTCAAATTCACGAACTGGCACTGAACATCATCGCGCAGGAAAGTCAGGACAGGAATAATGCTTGTAACAGGAACAGTCAGCGTCAACTCGCCATAGGCAAGTTTAGCTTCTTCGACAGCATCGCCGAGCCGCTCCATGAGATATTCGGAAAGTTCACCGAGAGCTTCTTCGCTCATTTTCCTAACTTCCTCTTTTAGAGAGCCACCTTCATTAAAATATGAGATGACCTCTCTAATCATTTATATTCGCTGTATAAATACACAGCAGACCTAGTCAGAACGCTTAGCTTGCATATGCAGCTTGAAAGACAGCCGCAGTGAAAGCGGCGTCAGCGTTCAATCGTTCCAGTACGGCGAATTTTTTTCTGCAAAAGCAGAATTCCGTAAAGCAAAGCCTCTGCTGTGGGCGGGCAGCCCGGCACATAAATGTCGACCGGAACCACGCGATCGCAGCCACGCACCACGGAATAGGAATAGTGGTAATAACCACCACCATTCGCGCATGAACCCATGGAAATGACATAACGCGGTTCAGGCATTTGGTCATAGACCTTGCGCAGAGCCGGTGCCATTTTGTTGGTCAATGTGCCAGCGACAATCATCACGTCCGATTGGCGTGGAGATGCACGCGGAGCAATACCGAAACGTTCGGCATCATAGCGCGGCATGGAAATGTGCATCATCTCCACCGCGCAGCAAGCCAGACCGAAAGTCATCCACATCAGTGAACCGGTACGCGCCCAGGTGATCAGCGCATCCGCGGAAGTGACAATGAATCCTTTGTCGGAAAGCTCCTCATTCAGCCCATTGAAGAACGCATCATCCGAGCCTATTGGCTTTCCGGTATGTGGATCCAGAATACCCTTTGGCTGCGAAGCCACGAGCGTCGAGTTGGTATTGATCAATCCCATTCCAGCGCTCCTTTCTTCCACTCATATATGAAGCCAATGGTCAAAATGCCAAGAAAGACCATCATCGACAGGAAACCGAACCAGCCTATATCCCCGAACGAGACCGCCCATGGGAAGAGAAAAGCAACTTCCAGATCGAAAATGATAAAGAGAATTGACACCAGATAGAACCGGATATCGAATTTCATACGGGCGTCATCAAAGGCATTAAAGCCGCACTCGTAAGCGGAAAGCTTTTCCGGGTCTGGCTGCCTATAGGCGACAAGAAACGGCGCAATCAAAAGCGCTGCACCAATGATGATCGCGATACCCAGAAAGATGATTATCGGCAAATAGGAATTTAAAAGCTCGTTCATGATCCTTATCCGGCTGGAATACGAGGCACGTCGCCTGTCATAAGCTTTTTCGAACTTAGGACCATGCGACACATTGCATCTGTTGCCACCTCGTCGCTCGCGCAGCTTCAAAAGGCATGCCGTGCGAACTCAGCTATGGCGGGACGGTTAGCGCAGCACGGCCACAAGCGCAAGCCCTCTACGCAGAACAGTGGGCTCAAGCTTGAATTGTTGCCACAAAATCACGCAATAGAGCCTAGATAGCCTGTTAATGTATAGCACATTGCGAAATTTTACCGACTATATGATTAGACAAAAGTCAGTTTGCAACGATTCCAAATGAGAATCAATTTTTCTAAAATTTGAATTTGTGGCGCTGAATTAGCATTTTTTCCGCCGCCTTCGCATTCGCTGCTCACCAAGCTGTGAGGATCGCGGAATTCAAATTACCGCAAAATAGTGAAAACCAATGGTTTCGAAATTAGGGAAGGCGTAAATTTACCCCTCCTTTCAGCGAGTAGAGCCTCGATTCGACAGATTGAGAAAATAGGAATCACACCTAGGAATCACGCCAGTTCAGCGAGCATTAAACTGCGGACTGCTGCTTTGACGATAAAGCTGATAGCGCGCCGGATTCTCTTTAATTCTTATAGCATAGCCGCACATCAGATAATACGTTATACGTGACGCTTAACCTAGCACGGATTATAAAGTGAATACTGGGGAGAACGACGGTTTATAACCGCGAACATTCGCGAGTTGCACCATTTTCATCAGAAGTTTTAGATAATGATCTGATGAAAATGGCGCGAGTGACGGGGCTCGAACCCGCGACCTCCGGCGTGACAGGCCGGCACTCTAACCAACTGAGCTACACCCGCGCATTTCATTTTCAGCCGTTTGGCTGTTTGGCCACCGGCGTTTCCGTCCAGTGTGAGAGGGCGTTTAAGGGGTTCTTTCGCTAGTGTCAAGCGAGACCTTAGAAGAAAATCGAAAAAACGTGCATTTTCCCAAAAACTACCGGTTTTATTGGCTTTTTTCCGCTAACACGCTCTCCACTCCCCGCGATAACGGACTAAAACTTGCTTGTGAAAACAAAGTTTTTTGGAATCACTAAGAGCGATTCTGACCGATTCAATAAACTGCCCTGCCCTAGTCCTAGAATTTTGGTGCATCGAGTTTTTGACGCTGGATAATTATAGTCCCTTATAAGTACTACCAAGAGACCAATTTTTTGAACGTTTGGGCCGTTCACATTAATCCGCACTCGGACCAGTTGTGAAAAAGCACAAAAAAAATGAAAATAGCGCTTGCACTATTCCTACGAATTGCCTAAACGGCTCTCACAGCGGCTGACAAATCAGTCGGGCGATTAGCTCAGTTGGTAGAGCGCTTCGTTTACACCGAAGATGTCGGGAGTTCGAGTCTCTCATCGCCCACCATGTCCTTTCCGGAATATCACTGTTTTTATAATATATATCAAAGTGATAGCTATATTTAGCTTTCTTTAAATCCCCTCACCTAACACCCCAAAACCCCCATTGATTCTATTGGGAAACTCAAAACGGTTCCCTCACCTTTTCGCGGTCGTTGATAGTGCAATCGCTGCACTGTTATTTCGATCATTTACGTGAGGGCGGCATCATTCAAAAAATAGACGGTCCCCTCTGAATTCATTTGACTCCTCTTAAGCGCCAGAACATTTATAGAACACTAGTAACCTTAAGAGACGCATATCTGCGAGTTGAGATGATGCAGCTGAAATGGAAGCGAACCGTTATCGGCGGTCAAACCGCCCCTTATGATTTCCTCGCCTATACTGATTGGGGAACATTCTGTCGGGTCATTAAGAGGCCCTTTGGTCCTAGTGAGGGACGTTGGCACTGGGCGTTGACGTGCAATCAAAGCCCATTTCACCAAGTGCCCTATGGTGATTGTGACAGCAGGGATGAAGTCATAGACCTTGTGAAAAGAATGTTTGAGGAACTTCGCATCACAAACAAGTTGGAGTTTCATCGTCCGTATGTGTGGAATGACAGCAAGATCTGGTATTGATATCGCCGTTTGCCAATTGTCACGGTCTATCATCGGTCCCACTCTGCCGCTGTTCATAAGCAATTAAAAACGCAATACAGCAGGCAGCGTGCCAAAGGTGCGATTTACCTGTTTCAGGATCATTCGGCTCTTTCCGCCACCATGCCCACATATGGCGCATGAGGGCTGCAAATACCCGGCCCCAAGACATGCCCTTCTCCCAATTGCGGTCGCCATATTTACCAGCACCGAAGGCGAGAATGTCAGCGGTGGCAAATAAGAACTCAGGCGGCAGTAGGTCCATACGAGCTTTGCCATCATCAAGTTTTTTACCTTCACTCATAGGTTCACCTTTACGCTCGACGCCATGCGGCCAGTCACATCATATGTGTCCGAATAGACCGAGCGACCTGATCGATATTTGCTGAATGAATGATAGGCGTCCTTTGCAACCGGTGAGCGCATCGAGGTAACAACGACGCCACCCTCCTCAACAGCGCTTTCATGATGAATATGCCCGGTATAAATACGCCTGTAGGTGCTATCGGCCCAGTCCTGCGGGTTGTCAGCTGCCATGACCAAAGGCAGGTCGCGCATCTTGGTCTTGTCGCCATGGGTGGCACCTAGAAAGACCTTGCCTATCCGTCTCCACCAAAACCGTGACGGGCTATCATCAAAGATGACGCGCTCGTTATTCTCATAAAACAAACTAAACGCGAGCGAGAGCGCTATTGCTGATCGATCATCATGATTGCCAGGAAGAATGCGAACTTCAACAGTTTGAAATCGCTGTAACGCCAGATCAATGGTTTCACGAACCATATCAAGGGCCGTTTTGAGCACCTTGGGATAGCGGCCATCAGCATCGAGGAAGTTGCCTGAGCGTGCCGTGACCGGCTCATAGCCATCAAAGTGCAGCATATCACCAAGACCAAGTATGATCCCGTGTGATGAAGGCGGCGACTGCGCAATAACACTGGCCATTGCTTGCATGATGACTTTCCGAGCTATTTTTAGATCGTAATTCTCGCCAGTTTCACGGGCCCATGACATCAACCCGATATGCCAATCAACCAAGGGAATGACGGTGAAGGTGTTTTCTTGGGTTTGATCTGGGCTGGGAATGAAGTGAGATGTTCCGGCATAATCCGCAATCACATCGCGGACGGCTTCCACAATATCAATGGCGTTCGGGTCTAATCCCGTTTTGAACCATTGCTGTTTAACATTACCCTCAGCATCAACCAGAGCAGACACGCCCTTAACAAAGTGTCCGTCAGGAATACTGAAACGTGGAGCATCAACTTCCGGCGTTTGCTGAAAGCTCTCTGAAACAATGCGGCCATCTTTTACCGTAGAAGAATATTTGGCTATTCGATAGCCAGGGAGCGGCTCAGCCGGATCGACAATGCCCGCCACCTTTGCTTTGAATACCCGCTCTTGGAGGGTGGACCTTGGAATGCCGGAAGCTCTTGCTGCTGCAGCAATAGTTCTATGCTCGCGGACCAGTTCAACGGCCTGCGTCAACTGCGCTGGGGTGAGAACCATGTCAGCTATTTCTCACTTCGAACTTTGTAGTAAATCTGGATCAGCAACCAAATGATGCCGAGAACCGAGAGCGTGACGGATAAAGCGTGCTCAATATGCGGCATCCACCAAGGGTTCATCGCTGCTCCTGTCGCTACTGCTGCTGTTACACGGTCCGCTACCTGATCGTTCATTTCCAACAGCCCCGCGATTTTCCGTAAGAATTATGTGATGCTACACCCTGCCCCGCAGCCAGATCATTCTGTGTCAGATACACTGCTGTGTCGGGCTTCATGCTAATTCGCTTCCAGCCGGCGCAATTGTTTGCATCCGTCTGGCAAGCCGCCAAGCTCAAGGCACAGCCGATAACTATCCATGCCGATAATCTTTTCATCGATTTCTGCCCTTTTCTGTATAGCGCGCGCAGTTGCCTCTGCCGCAGCCAACGCGACCCGCTGGCGCTCTTTCATGGTGCCGTAGGCATAACCGGCCCCAAATACGAAAAACGCCGCCAGTAAGGCAGCGAGCGTAAGTTTCAACCAATTGGGAATGAGAGCCATCATAGCGCATCAACCAGCTGTTCAAGCTTGGCCTTGGCCTGTGGCATGGTGAAGATGGCATAGGCAGCCAAAAGCAGGACAAAAACCACGAGCACCATCTGAACGCGCCAATCGACAAACGGGATTGCGGCACCTGCCCCGCCACTACCGATCCACGACCAGAACCGCGATGATTTGGAAATAGGCTTTTCAACGAC
>NZ_QLMK01000005.1 GCF_003259955.1 Falsochrobactrum ovis | reverse complement strand
ATTACGCAATAGCCCATGCTTACGGCCCACCTCAATCAAGAGGCGGGTATCGCCAAGATGCATATTCATGTTGGATTTTCCTGATTTTATGCGATAATGCTTAAGCGCTTAGAATGCGAAAGCAGAGCATTTAAGTGTAAACCCCAGCTCACCCCCCGGGTGCTGGGGTTTTTATTTGGCTGATAAAGCAGCCTTCGTTGGTAGGTTGATTGTCAGGCAACGGGGGAATATAGCGCTGCGGGCCAATAAGCATCATCGGCAAAGTCAGCCGGTATCGGATCGGCGTCCTTAATCGCTCGCGCCGCAAAGATATGCGCTTGCTTGTGCGCCATAGCCGCTTGACCGAAGGCGAATAGCGTTTGCGCGTCCATTGCGTGCGTACTGTTGTCTGCTGCAATCCAGACGAAATCCGCATCACCTCCATGCCAGCGATAGTCACCCGGCTCAGCGCCGTTCGTGATCGCCGCAAGAGCTGCTGTAGAAGCGCCTGCGATGTTCTCCCGATCTTCCGGTCGAGTCTGGTAAAAAACACCGCCAAAAGAAAAACCGCCACTGATGCGGCGGTCTCGTTCTTGATCCACGTCTGCCGGTGTTGGCGTTAAAGCAGGATCGATAATAGTCGATCCGTTCCATATCTTCCCGTATATGGTGCCTCCCGGTCCATTAGTGAAATTAAAATCTTCGGAAACGTTGATCCCGATAATTTCTAAACCGGCAATCTGTGAAGCATCAGGATCGCTTTCCATTGAGACGATGCGACCTTCGTCTGTCATCGCAATATAGAAATCGAATGGCTCGAATTGCGCTACCAAGTCTTGCCACTCAACGCCATTGGCATTTCGAAAGGAAAGATATTTGTAGATTTGGCCTTCCGCCTCAACTTCCATTTTGTGTGATGCCAAAACCCCAAAGCTTTTGAACTTCTTAATCATCCCAATCACCAACCTCCCAGAGCGCGCCAACCAACATTCGGAATGTGGATTTGTGGTTGCCTGAGTTGAAAAGTCATGTGGTTCGCTGACTTTGAGACCCCTGTTATAACATAACCACTTACACCTACACTAATTCCAACGTCAACGTTAGATCTGACATCAAGAGCCCCTGCCGTATATCCGGAAAAGCGGGTGTCAGTCAGACGCCAATTTAGCTGGTTTTGTACCGTTGCTAGCGTCCACCCCCCCGGACCTAAATGGTCGGCATAGGTTGCGCCATTTGCCCATCCTACCGCTAAGCTGGTCGTGTTGTAGAAATAGAAATTGTTGAAATTTCCACCCCACCCGCCCCCGACTATTGCCGGGGGGCTACCAGCCTCAACGCCCGAACCGTTGAAATTTATCGCCTGCCCGTCAGCGCGACGCGGATAAGCGCGCCCGGCCATATTGCCGGAAACAGCATCCCCTATCGCTTGGGGCACCCCAATATTATCCCTAGCTTGCGCCTTCTGTGGCTCAGTTAACGTTTGCGACTCATAGGAAACCGCCGTGGCGCCATCGAGGGCGTCCTCGAGTTCATTGAGCTTTCTAGCAACATCAGGCCGCCAAGTGGTGGAAAACGGAGACAGGGTCATCGCGCCTTCTCCAGCTGTTCCACGCGATGCGCAAGTGCTTGTATGGCTGAAACCAGTAGCGGGGTTATGCGACCATAATCAACACCCTGATAGACCGGCTTGCCTTCACTATCTACTTCATCCTTCTCGCCACTAACAGCGTCGGGGAATAAAGCCTGCAACTCGTGCGCAATAAACCCTGTAGCCTTTGCATCGTCTGGGTTATCACGCCAATTGTACTTCACAGGACGAATTTTATTAACGACCTCTAATGCGTTATCGATGTCTAATTCTTCTACATTGCACTTAAGGCGATAGTCGGATGATGAATTATATTGTGTGCCATTAACTGTAACAGAAATGTTCCCTCTTATGTGTGCTTCACGATCCCAAAATCTAATTGCAGTGTATGAAGCATTGCCCCTAATACTTAAGGCAATACCGCTTTGGGTATAGGCAGCGCCAATTTCCTGATTATTTACACCAGATGACACCTTTCCTGCTCCGGCGGCGTTAATCTGGTTTTGGATTGTTGTTGTGGACCAACCTCCAACGGTGTCGGCGTTACCCGCACTCGTCGCCCATCCTGCATTTGTCGCCCAACCTGCATTCGTAGCATTCCCTGCGCTATTCGCATAATTAACGCTGAGGTTATTGCGGTGAACAGGGCGCAGCGCCGTTCCGTTCGTGGAGGCAATTACATAATCTTCTTGCCCCCCTGGATCATTCCAATTTAGATTGAATGCAGCACCATCCCCTCTGCGAGGGTAAGCTCTCCCTCCCATATTCCCGCCAACAATTCCATCAACTTCGGTTTTCGTGTACACTAACGAGCGCTCATAATAGATCGAGTCAAAATACGTCTTAAGCCAAGATTTGATGTTCGACCACAAGACGCGCTTTGATTTCCCGTCGTCCTCGCTGTCAGTGAAAACGGCGGCATCAGCATCAACGACCGATGCTTTCTCAGGAGCGTTATTGATGGCCGTAAGAACCACCGCTTTCATTTGCTCGTAGTTCGTCGGATTAACCAGTATCCAAGCGCCAGCCCCAGCATTCGCATTTGCATCGTAATGGGCGAGATAAATGCCTTGAGCGACGATATCGCCAGCTTCAAGAGCGCGCGCCGCGGTATCTCCGACAAACACCTTTCGCAATGGCTTGGAGCCGCCGCCATTCAGCGCCAGTGTGGTTGCGCCTGTATTGGTAGCCGCGGCCCGAAAGGCGACTGTCATGCCATCTGCAGGGGCGGTCATGGATGTGTTTGCAGTTGGCAATGATATTGCTGTGGCTGTGCCGCCAGCGGCCAAAACACCCTGATCTTTAATCCACTCAGCAATGCGCGCCATCATCTGGCGCGCCGAGTTATTCACTGTGTCGGGGAATTGCCCCTCTTGCCAGTTAATGTCAGCGTCAGCGGTATCGTTATTGGCAGCGATGATGCTCCAATCAAAAATCGTAGCCATGTTTTATGACCTCATACCATGCGGGTTTTGAGAAATTGGGAAATGTAATCAGCCAGTGCAGGCATGGATTGTGGAGCCTGCATGGGCTGCAACTGTGGCTGCTGCTGTTCGGGCATCATCTGGCCCATTGCCGCGAAAATTGGATTGGCTTGAGCTGCATCGACACCTAATGAGGCAAGCAGACCTGTCGGAGCCTGTTGTGGCTGTGATTGGATGGGTGTGACCTGATGAGAGGCAACATTGATCGGAGGGGACAGTGGCGGGGCCGGTGTATTTGACTGCTGTGGAGGTGCAGACGGTTGGGCGGCAATTTGTGTAGCGGCAGGCTGCGGCGTTGATGCACCATTGTAAGCTTGGGCCAGCCAGTCGGGTGCGTTTGCACCTTTACCTCCTGCGCCCCATACCCCCGGCGAGCCGAAACCAATATGCATTGCTCCAGGCTGCATATATCCCGGACCAGCACCAAAACCTGTGATTCCTGCGGACTTTCCGCGTCCGACGATCTCTTGAAAGATCGGAAGGTCAGAGGGGTTTGACCAATCGAGCTTTCGACCATCCTTGTAAAAGAACACGTCAGCTGCATTGCCGTGGTCATGTCGGGTCGAGCCGACACGCCGACTGGATGTTCCTTTCGCTGGCTGGCCGCCGGAAAACACTTCCATAGTCACGCCCAAATCCGGCAGGAAACTATCGAGTGCCTGCACCAATCGCGGGTTAATTGGGTGGCGACGGATAGCGCCCTGATTGGCATAGCGAAGCCATTCGGGTGTTGCCATTGGCATTCTCCAATAGAAAAAACCGCCCAAAAGGACGGCTTGCGGTATCTCGACTTATGGTTGCGACTCAGCTTGACTGGCTGCGTCAACAACGGGAGGCTAAAATGGCTTACAATCTATTCATTGCTTACGACCTAATACCGCCAGGGCAAAATTACGAGGCAGTTCATAACGCGATCAAAAGCTTGGGTCTGCACTACAAGTTTCAGCAGTCACTCTGGTACGTCAGCACCCAATACAGCCCCGCCGAGGCTTACGCCATTGTTCACGCGGCTATGGATTTTGCTGACAAGCTGGCTGTCATTAATGCCCAAAGCGGGGTTGTCTCCGACTGGGATCAGCCGCCCATCGAGGCGATAAATGCCATCTGGAGTAAGCCGTAATATTGCATCGATACGGCCAATAGTGATATCTTGGCGGTCTATGCCGCCAATTGGTCCCACATGTTGTGTCATGTGTTTATCTCCTATATTGGGGTTGGCTAGGTTTAGGGGGGCAATTATGACAACAAAATCAAATGCGGATGTTATGTTTGTTGGGCTTTTAGCTCTCGCATTCTTCTTGTGTGGCTTGGGAGTTCTTGGCTTTCAAATCTTCGAGTATTTGAAGACTGGCATATGGAGCGGCTTCTCACTGCTCAATCTGCTTTCTTTATTTGTTGATGATCCGTGGATTTATTACCCTCAATCATGGTTCGGCGTTCACAAAATCTTGGCTTTTATTCCATCCTCAGCAACTATGTTTGTAATTGGCTACTTTATTTTGGTGTCCAATTAAATGAACTAAACTGAAGAACAACCGCGAATACATACCATTCTCACTGCAAGAGTTA
This sequence comes from Falsochrobactrum ovis, assembly GCF_003259955.1. Classification (GTDB taxonomy): domain Bacteria; phylum Pseudomonadota; class Alphaproteobacteria; order Rhizobiales; family Rhizobiaceae; genus Brucella; species Brucella ovis_A. The sequence continues at coordinate 170,750 of NZ_QLMK01000005.1, read as the reverse complement.
TTTTGAGCAACGGTATTTAAGGGGCAACATGATACCGACAGAAGTTCCATCAGATACGGACGTTAATGATATTTGCAGGGATGAATTAATCGGCAGATATCATATACTAGGTGATTTATTAGGTGAATTTGACGGAGCAGCATTCGCGTATTTATTGTTTTCCGCAATTATACCTATATTTATTTTTGTATGCTACATTACAGGGGTAATTAACCAAGAAATAAACTTGTTCGGTTCGATTATAGTTTATACTATTATTGTATCACTCCTTTCAATATCAATATACTCGTTCATATGGAGACGATGGATTAATCGAAGGATAAAAATAATTGATAAGAGACTTAAGGATATTCTGGATCAATCTGATTGCGATGCTGCCTGAGACGCCATTAAAGCCCCTAAAATCCCTCCAAGAAGCTCTGGGTTGTTTTGTGCGGCGACAGGCCCGCCATTTCGCGCCATGAGTTCGGCCAACAGACCGTACCTTGATCTCATATTAGATGCTGCCGTTTGAGCAGCAAACCCTCCGCCTGCCGTACCAAGGCTTGCAAGAATACCAACCTGCGGGCCTCCAAAGGCATTACCTATGTAAAATGGCAATCCTACGCTTGCCCCGGTAGATACGACACCTTTAGGAGCCGCCTTACCGGCCCATGTGGCTAGACGTGACACAGGAGTGCCATTAGCAACGCGGTTAATAGCCGCGATCTGCTCTGGCGACCACCCCCCCTCTTGACCTTTGATGATGCGGTCACTCAGCCCTCTGTATTGCTGCCGGAGAGCGTTATCAAAACCAGACTGCGTGTAGTTGTTAGATGCATTCTTCGCCAATTCACGCAGTTTCTCAAGCTTCTCTCCCTTTAAATACCTTTGGGAGATTTGACGAGCTTGCGGAAATTCTGGCGCAAGAGGGGCCGTAAATTCATCGAATTTTTTCAGCATCTGCGTTGCGATGCGGCTTTCTTTTCCTTCCGTGGTATATGCTGCATCTGACAATGTATCCCGAACAACTTGCATTTGCGTAGGGTTCATTTCTCCCTTGGAATACGCGTTAGTCATGCGTAGAGCTTCCGCCGCTTTAGGATATGAAGCGGAAACCTGCCCGTCTGGATAGATTAGACCTTCTCTCTCAGCTATCCCCCGGAATTCATCGGCAAGATTTTTTGTCTGCTGTTGCGTTGCCGTAACCCCATTTTTTTCAGCTTTCTGGTACAGGCCCGAAGCCTGCTCTTTCAGTTGCTCGACGGTAGGGACCGCCTTCTCCGCAGATTTGCGCGCAGATCGGTTAGCGAGGCCTGCGATTGTCCCGCCCGTCGCCAATCCACCAATGAGGTCGCCAGCAATCTCAGCGCCTATGTTGCCAGGAGCTAACTGTTGTGCTGCTGCGCCACCAACACCACCACCAAATCCGGTTGCTAATTGCGCAGCAACTTGCCCCATTGTGCGCGCTGTGCCTGCGGCTGGGACGGCAGCGCCCCCGACCGATTGCGCTACCCTACGGGCAATCTGCACGCCCTTTTCTTGACTTTCAGGAGATATAGCTAATCCCTGTCTAAGCCCGGCAGCTCCACCAAGAGGGCTTTCAGAGGCCTTTAGATTGGTGCCCAATAAAGCATTTACACCACTTACAGCAGGCTTAACGAGAAAGTTATTCACCAGATCAACGGGAGCGCCAAGCGCGCCTGTTGCACCTTCCAGCAAGCCAGAAAATGCTTGTTGTCCGTAGCCGCTACCGTTGGAGTGCTGCGGCACGACCTCGGGGAACTTTGACGCAATCATATCCCTGATTTGCTCACGTGGCATATCATCGGGAAAGCGCACAAGCGTGCCGTCCGGCATCTTAACTATGGGCATATGGACACCTTATCGGAATCAAAGCATGATCAGAAAAATGGGAGGGGAGTGTTCGCGGGCCTTCTGGAACGGCGTAAGTTTTTCATCATAGCCTCACTGGTTAAAGAAGTCGGAGAAGTCGACAACGCCGCCAGCATTGTTCCCAGATAAAGCATTTTCATCGAATAATGGATTAGCCTCTGCCCACTCGCGAACCCGACGATTGAAGCCGCTATCAAGGCGACCATTTTCCGCGATATATTCATCAGCCAAGCGAGCAATTTCAATCTTGCGGCCTTCCATTGCACGGAAGGCAGCAAGCATTTTCCTGTTGCCTTCAGGCGAGCGGTCAATACCGATCTGGCTGTCTTTCAGGAATTTAATATCTCGATCAGACAATGCGCCCGGCATTCCCATGCCGCCATCCGGGGAACGCATGGTAAGAGCCATACGGTTCTGGACAGCGCGGATAAGTTCGCCACCTGCGAGTTTTTCGGGATCGGTGTCTATGCCCAGGGCTGAGCCTAGCTGGCGCAACGTTAGTTCGGCTTCTGCTCCCATGCCAGTGCGTACACCACTGTTGAGTGCCTGCTCCGCGAGGTCATACATACCCATCATCTGTTGCGCGTTGGATGCGCCAGCCGAAATTTCATCATAGCGCTTAGCAAAGAGCTTGGCGCTTTCAGTGTCCCACGCCTTTTCACCGGCACCAACGCTCACATTCACGCCGCTCTTTGTCCCTTCAAGCACTGCCTGCTGATATTCAGGCGTTCCGGGTTGCAAACCAGCAGCAGCAAGGTTTTGCATAAGAGAGGTTTGTTCATTTTTTGAGCCGCCAAGACCTTGCATATTCTGCGGATTGTTCTTGTCGATCAGAACTTTCTTCGGACGGCCTTGCTCGTCGTAAATCTCGGCAATCTGCCAGTCCGGCTTGCCAGCCTTGGCACGATCACCAAACCATGAGCGCAGCATCTGTGGATCACTGACAATCAATTCCGCTTCTTGAGGCGAAACGCCTTGTGATTGAAGGTATTCAACCGTCCTGTTAGCGCGTTGCTGTCCAGCTGCCTGTTTTTGGCGATGCTGCTGCATTTGCATCAAATGAACGCCGAGCTGCTGATTGCGCGGATCGAGCATTGCGATGGCTGGGCCAAGGGCAGACAGAAAGTCACCCATGCTGCCGCCCTGTCGCTGCTGCGGTTGCTGGACTGCTTGTGGGGCTTGCAGCATCGCTTGCCCTTGATAGCTCTCAGGCTGCGCATTTGGCTGTGGCTGTGGCTGCTGAGCAGTCCTGCCAAGAAGAATGTCGAGAAGCCCCTCCATCATACGCGCTCCATTGCAATGCCGATCTGGCCATAATCAACCTGATAGAAGCCGCTTTCATGCAGTGACACTGCTTCTGGCTTCACTCCCATGACATCATCCGCCATTACGCCGCGATAACGTTCTGACTGACCAATATAGTTGAACTCATAGATCGGAAGACCGTGTTCGGTGCCTACGCGCTCTACGTTCTCTTTAAGTCGGCGATCCGAGAAGGCATTGCCAAATATCGACCCGCCGCCAGTGACGGGAGCGGTAAGAAGTGTTCCCAGAAGTCCGGCAAAATTCATCGGCTGGCTGCTGGTCTGCGTTTGTGTGCCGTAATTGCCTGCTGAGCCTTGAGCCGCCGAAAGAAGTCCACCAAGGCGCGCCCAATCCTCGTTATCGCTTCGCGTCCACTGATTGATGAGATCATTAAGCCCCTGCTGCGTACGCTGATCAATCGCGCCGCCGATCTGCATCTGTCGGTCAGCGTCAAACATCTTGTTGCCTTGAATGGTCGGCAGCTGTGAAATCATATTGAGCATATTGGACATGCCTTGATTTTCGATATTAGCTGCGCCGACTTGAGAATTGTAATTATTACCGAAAGCCGCCTGACCAAGTGAACCAAGAGCATTTGCAGCTGATGTGCCAAGGCCAGCGCGTGCCTGCTCTGCGCCTTCCAGCGCATTTGCTGCTGCGAGCTGGTTTTGCCTTTCGGTCGCATAATCCTGATAGCGGAGATTATTGCTGGCATTGGCAATGCTGTCTGACAAAACGCCTTGATTTGCGCCTGAACCATAGCGGCCACCGGCGGCAAACATATTGTTTGTTTGTGTCGCTATATCGTCCGCACCCTTAGAGATGATGCTATCGAGATAGGGATTGCTACCGCCCAGATAGTCGCCACGCGCTGTTGAGGTGAGATAATCACTCGCAGCGCCGCCCTGCCCGATTGAACCAGCGATATTGCCTAGATGATCAGCTGCCTGATCCATCCATGGGTTGGTCCCACCCGAACCTTGCAAATTGGCAATAGCATCTTTTGATGCCTGACCAAGCCCGCCGCTGCCAATCGTCTGCACGGCAGCATTCATCGGCAAAGTTTGAAGAGCGGTATTCATATCGTTGTAAGCAGTCGTGCCAGTTTTCGCCCATTCTGGTAGACTACCTTGCACAGGGCTGGATGACGCCTTGTTGGTGGAACTATTTGCACTGCCCATAATTGGCTCCTATCTGCCCCGGTTTAATGCAGCTTGACGCGCTCGCTGCTGGCCGTACTGCGCCCGTGCCTCATCATCGGTCATGTATTCTCCGGTAGACGGATTGATTGGGCGCTGGATCCAAACCTCCCCTCTGCCGGGTCGGGCATTCGACACCAGCACCGCATCTGACAGGCGACTGGTTGCAGCTTGCGGCGGCTGCTTATTCGCTAACGCTTCCTGCATAATCGCCATGACGTCGGGGATATTGGCATTGATGCTCTCGTTAGTAATTGGCGCGCCTGTAAAGCCGGTTGCGGCCAGCGCGTTATTTAGTCCTGAAAGAGTCGGAGCACTAAGCGCGGCCTGCGTCGGGCCGGTATAGGTGTTGTACCCCGTCTTGGTGTCGTACAACCGCTGCGCTTCTTTAGCACCCTGCTTAAACAGCGGAGCCGCCCATTTTGGTGGAGCATTTTCTTGGCGGGTTTCTGTTTTCTTGCTGCCCATTTTCACAGACCTTTCGAGTAAATTCTTGCTTCAGGCTGGTATCCGTAGCGAGGCAGAAGCCTTAACCAGCCATCTCGGCCAATGAGCCGAGCCTTCACCGCGCCATGTTCACGCTTGGCCCAATGCTCAATATCTTGAAGACACTTCATGGCTTCACGTAGCCGCGAGCCACCCACCTCGGCCAAGACAAGTGTTTTGGCACCTGTCGCATCGTCCACTGTGATTTCAGTGATCGGCGTCAGCACGACACGGCCAGTATCGTCCTGTATGATCCAGAGCTGTCGCCGTCCCGTTGCGCATTGCGTCAGAATGTTTGCGACCGTTTCATCAGGAAAGCGCGCCACGTATTTTTCAAGGCAAGCGATAATATCCGGCCAGAGCGGTGACATTTCATCAGCACTCATGCCAGTCGTCAGTCGAATTTTCATTAGATCATCCGTCCCGGCACCTCGGCCAAGGTCAGGATCACATCAATAGCATTCGCGCTTCCCGCTTGGATGCGAATTTCGTCACCTGTCATTGGGGCGAAGCCTTCCAGTGGGAATGTCACTGCACCATTGGCGGGAATTGGATGCTGATAAATGAGATGATATTGATCCGCGTCTTGTGAGGAATACCAGCTGATAGTCACCGGCACGTCATTGCTGGTGAGGTTGGCGCAACGAATATCAATTATATGTGGGTATCCAGTGGCCGAATAAATCGTCGTGTTGGCGGTTGTGGTGATATGCGCACCAATGGCGCGGCAGTTCTCGCGAGAGAAGTTTGCCATTACTGCTGCCCCTCAGCCTTGCCCACAGGATCAACACCGTGACAGTGCGACCAGTCCTGATCGGCAGGTATGTCGATTTCAAATGCATGAAAACGACCGCTCGCGCGTGCCGGGATAAGTCCTGTTCGGTTCGTCGGATAAACAGGCTTCCAGTTTGTTACCCCACCCGCACGATCGAGAGCGCCGACACGGCCCTTGATCTTTGGCGCGTCACATAATGGACGCCAGCCGGAAACGAAGGTTCTACGCCCCTTGGAAAGCTCGACAGCGCCCGTTGAAAGCTTTGCAGCTAATGGCTTGCCGCTGAAAAATCCCATCTTGTAATTCATATCGAAGGCCGCCAGCGACGGGGCACCGGCTGCCCATGCGCGACTGTCTAATGAAAATGGCAGCTCATCCAGTGTGTAACCAAGGGCTGTAAGGCTATCGAGCGTATAACCCGGTGTGGTAGCGCGAACCAAACCGGTCATAATAGTGCCGGGATTTAGTAGCGACCATTTATCGATGCCATAGTGATAGCAAAGCACCTTGTCATAGGAATATTCAATTGGATTACCTTTTGAGCGATAAGCCCAATAGACAATTTTCCGCACCGGATCTGCGCTACCGAATACCTGATACAACTCAGCAAGCGCTATGTCAGCGAGGAAAGTTTCATCGATCCTCTCTACACCGATAGGTGTTGGCGGTGTGCCGTAGCGGTAAAATCCATCCAAGGCTAAGTAGAAAATGCCACTTCCTGTCGAGACGATAGATTGCGGCGCAACAGCGCCATGTGCCTCAACAGTTTTGCTAAATGTCGCTACCAATGGCGAAGTCAGCGCCAAGGTCATTTCACGGATGCAATTCTCTTGAAAAATTACCGCTCCGCGCTCAAAGCCGCACGAGCCCATAATCTCGCCACCGTCCGGGAAGACTTGAAAATCCGAAGAGCGTTGACGCGGCGTCCAGAATTGCGGCTGATTTAAGCCCGACCACTGAACGCTTTGCTCGTCCGTGTTCAAATTCATCGCCACAACAAAATCGCCAACCACACTTACATGATTGGCGATTGGTGCATCGGGACTTAGATCATCAAAAGTTCCGAGAGCGCCCGAAATATCAATGTACTGAATGGGATCAATCCCGTTAGAGGCTAAAACCCATGAGCCATAATCGGCAAAGCTCCAGCGAGACGTGGCGGGGGTGGAATATCCGCCAGCCTTCGATATATTATCCCACACTAATGTCCCCGGATTAAGAACGTAGAGGGCATCTTGCGTGCCCACGAACTGCAAGTATTGCCCATTGCGCACATAGGCCAAATGAGTGCCTTGCGGCCTATCGCTTGTTGCAGCAGACAAAGGGACAAATGCCGGGAATGGCCCCCATGAGTTAACATGCGGAAGCACATTCACAAGATTGCTTGATGCAGTGGGGTCAAACTTCGACCGGTCGGGCGCATATTCAGCAATAGGTATCATGGCGTGACGCCCCTTGTGCGCATGCGTCCACTGGAATACATGGCGTTATTGTCCTCTCGGACCAAAGCGTCGAGCAATCCGTTAAACATCGCTCCTGCTGTTGCTGCGCGCTGTTCATCGCCCATGTAAATCCCGGCGTGTTTCAATGAGCCGTAGAGATATATCCCCGGATCAGATTGCAGCAGCCAGTTGGTGTCGTCATCATTCACCAGCGCGGGAATCTTCGCCCAATAAGTCAGACGAATGTCATCCGTGCTGTTCGGTCGCACCGTGATCTGATTGCCGTCGATGGAAAAATCACTTGCCAGCCCGGATGCAGTGAAAGGATGCTCATAATCTCGATAGTCAGGGACCACGAAATTTAGAACACGGATGGGATTGGACAGAGACACAACCTGCCGAAATTGCTGATAATCATCGGGTAAGTCTGCCTGTCCGTTAGCATCCAAAGCCAGTGTAACGTCAGTGAGCTGGCGACGGGTGCGAAGAACCTTGTTCAGATCGGCATGGCATAAATCGATGATCGTTCCGCAAGCACCCGCCATGTCGGGCCGGTCGTACATCCAATCTTGAATAGCCGCGCGCAAGTCGGCAAGGTTCTGTATCGCCATCAGATCGAGCCTTTGAACGTCCTGAACGCGCTATGATCGCTGCTGTTCAGCCATTTCTTGAGGGAGGTTTCGTTGCCGTCTTGCAGGCGGGGGAGAATTTCGCGGGCCGCAATATGCATTGGCGTCGAAGCCACTTTGCGCCATTCACCGAAGCGCTGGCCTTCTGTCTCTTTGAACTCGGTAGCATTTGCCTCAAAGAACGAGTTAGCTGCATAATACTCGGTGCGCACAATCGTCTGTTTGTCGTCAAGATCAAGGCCCCACCGGCGAACACCAAGAGTGGGGTTGTCTGACATCAGATACCAATCAGAACTCATCATTCCGTACCCCGACACCTGCTTTGACAACTTGGCGAGCCTCATCAGCTGGCAGAACAACAGACGAACCCTTTGTCCGCTTTCCCGATCCATCATGCGGCCAGTAATTGCGAAGAAGCAGAACTGGCAGTTCTCGTTTCGACGCTGGCTTTTCCTTGGCTTCCGCAGCTGGCTTTACCTTGGCTTCCATATCTTTCCTCATTGAAAGGCCGCCGCAAGTTTCCCTGCGGCAGCGATTGATTCACATTGATCGGACTGGTTAGGACGACGCCGTAAGTCCGAACGTATCGGCAACGATGCCGTGTGCTGCTTCGTTGCGCATGATGAGGGTGTATTCCACCGTCAGGGCGCGCCGCTCAGCGTCACCAACCTTTGCAACATCATGCATCGTGATGTCATCGAAGATGCCAACCTTTGCCTTGTCAGGATCGATGACGAACACATTGCGCGCCGTTGCTGCATCGGTGCTCATGACGAGGTTAGGAATGATCGTCAGGACGCCAAAGTCAGACACGTAGGTATCAGCACCAGCGAAGATGGTCAGCTGGCTCTTGCTGCCTTGGTTCTGATTGGAACGCAGTTCAGCGATGCCGGCGAACTCCGAGAACACCCGCTTGTTGTAGAGCGAGGTCATCACAACGCTCGGTTTGCCGCCCGATGCCTTTGCCTTTTCCAGCACGTCATCGAGATCGGTTTTCGCGAAGGCGCGTTGCGTTCCGTTGGTGGCAGCATCAACAAGGCCAGTGGAAGAATTGAATCCACCGTCCGCACCGCCAGCGCCGCGTGCTGTGTTGGTTTCCAGCCATGCCGCAAAACCAGCCAGTTCGCGTGGCGTTGCGGCAGCGCCTGCAACCGAAGCGTTATTCTGGAGCAACGCATACTCCATATCGCGCTTCAATTCGGCACCCTTCTTCTTAAGCTCGCGCTTAAGTTCGGATTTACGGCCCGCTTTCAGGGTTTTCTCCTGAGTACGGGTCACGGCGATCTTCTTGTCCGAAATCTGAGTGTAGTTGCCCACACGATCAGTCGGGGTGAACTCGGAAAATGCCCATGTGTCGCCTTCAACGACCGCATTCATACCCGGAGTGGCAAGAGCGTCAATCTGCCATTCTGGATGCGTCGTCTTGACTGGCTCGCGACCAAGAAGGGTCATGAGAGGGGTGTCTTCCGGGGTGATCATATAGATCGCTTCCGCGAGTTCTTCGCGGTTACCTACAGCTTCGTAGGTGTCAAATGAACCTGTTACCTGTGCCATTGTGGCTGTCTCCGTTAAACCAAATTGTCGAGAATGCGGTCAAGGGCTGCTTCATCCTTGCCGCCGCTGTTGCGCAGACGCTGCCAATCCTGTTGACGGTCATTTTTCCGTCCGGCTGTCGGCCCCTGACGACGGCCCGGCGCAAGAGGCGGTTTGCCTTCTGCTTTGGCCTTTGCCTTGGGCTTTGCTGCCATGAGCTTGCGATATGCCATCGCATCACGGGCAAGGAGGAACAGTCGGTGGTCTTCGACCGTGCCGAGGTCTTCCTTAGAGAACCCATATACTTCGATGGTGTTTACGAGTTCCGCCGTGAAAGAGTTCGCCTTTGCCGGGTCTTGAAGTTCCGGCATAGCTGCCAGGAGTGCTTCTTTCTGTTGATGGAGATATTGCGCACGTTCATGCTGAACACGGGCCTGCTGTTCCTGCGCAGCGTACTGGCGTGCTGCCTGAAGCTGGTGGAGTTGTTGCAGTCTCGCATCATATTGGGCTTTCTGCTCCCAATAGCCGACAGGATCATCTCGCAAAGTGGAGATGTCCGGCTCTTGGGGCATGTGAGCGGCCAATATTTCAATGGCAAGTGAGGCTTGCTGCTCAAAGGATTGCGCTTTCTGCGCGATGTCCGCATAACGGGCCTCGAGTTCCTTGCGGTGTGCTGCGAGTTCCTGCGTTTTACGGGTGTAGTCCGCTTCCCGGAGACTGCTGCGCTTGAGTTCGCCAATCGTGACCACTGAGCCATCGGCCAGTCTGACTTTTCCGTCATCAGACACGAACCGACCGCTATCAGATGGTTGATCGCCGTCATCATCGCTTGCTTGGTCATCATCCGCCGCTTCATTATCGGCTAGCGGGTCTGCGTCGTCTTGCGCATCATCGTCCAATTCGGCTTCTGGTGCGTCTTGATGCTCGTCCTGCTCCTCACTTGCGTGCTCCGGTTCGGAGGCATCGAGGAACTTATCGAGAAGTGCATCTGCGCTAGTTTCCGGCGCAGATGACTGCTCAACAGTCCCTTCCGGGGTGCTGCTGTCAGTCATGGTCAGTTTTCCTATCGTAGGAGTGGTGAGAAGTCCGGGTGCTGTCAGACGACAGTCGGACGCTTGCGGGTGCTTTCCACGCCCGTCAAAATGACGCTGCGAAGGTGCTCCCGCATGCCTCGAATTACGCGCACCCGATCTGTAAGCATCCGCCGTTTGCGGTCGGCCCAGAAAGGAAGGCGTAAAATTTCATCGATTGCGCTTTGCTCCAACTTGGACAGAGCTTCATTGAGCAAGGGTTCGTCAAGAAGGCGTTGAGCCTCTGCGGCCCTGCGTTCGTCCTGTTTCATTATTCTGCTGCAATTTCGAGCGTGAAATCAGGGATTTGCACCGTGTTGCTGCTCGCATCTGTCGCTGAGACGGATAAATTGGCAAACTCTCCGCTTTCCGTTGGGGTGCCGGAAACTTCACCTGTGCTCGGATCCACTGCAATGCCGTCAGGCCAAGTGCCGACCAATGCGTAGGTATATGGCGGAGTGCCACCCGACGCTGTGACTGTGAACCCGTCATAAGGCTCATCAACAGTGCCAGAGGTGACTGGTGTCCCGGATATGCCGACCGAGATCACGGCACCGCCCATTCTAACCATGTCGCGCCAGAAGCCAGCACCACCATGCTTCAAGTCGTTATTCGTCAGTGTTCCTTCGACGTCGCCACCCATGCGGGCGAGATCACCGACCCCGGAAGCGCCACCTTCTTTGAATTTCTCATTTGCCATTTTATCGGCCCTTCACTTTTTGCCGTTCAATGTTGGTGTCTGGCTTGTTCTGAGATGCCAGGGCGGCGTTCAGCGCGTTCGCCTCACGAGTCAGCTCGGCTTCGAGGATCATCTCATCACGCCGCAATTGCGCGTCCAGATGGGCTTCCTCGACACGCTGCTGACGATTGAACTCTGATTGTTCTTTCTGTAGCTGGATGGTCGCAGCCGCCTTCTCGCGATCTAGATCGAGCATAAGTGCTGCCTTTTCCCGTTCTGCTTGCAACTGGGCTTGCATCTTCTGCTGCTGCAACAGAGCATCGGCCTGGGCTTTTTGCTGTGCGATCTGGACCTTAGCCTGCTCTGCCTGTGCTTTCGGGTCCGGCTTCTCTGGCTGGTTAGCCATGACCTGCAAGGTCTGTTGGTCCACCTCACCAAAGAACTGATCAGGGTTACGAATGCCAAGAGCTTCAATCATCTTGCGCAGTGTGTTGGCGTATTTGTCGATCCCTGCAATCGGGTTTGTCGGGCCAGCCTGCGAGATAATCATTTCCTGCTTCGCGGCGATCTGCATCAGCATGGCGACATCGCGATCCTTGGAGCCTGAGCCCAGCCCAACGTTGACAGTGAAATCCATGTTCGCGTTCCAGCTGCTCGGGTCCATTTCGACCCACTGATTGCGCAGTCGAATGGTCTTAGCGCGATCCTGATTTTGAACGATGATTTTCAACGCGCAGCGGAAGAAGCGCTTGAATCCCATTTCTGCAAAGTTTCGGGCGATCAACTCAATCTTTGAGTAGGCTGCTGACTGTGCTGCGTTGACCGCTGTCGCCGACTGGTTTTGCAAAGCTTCAAGATCAAGCGCCATGGTCGAGCGCGACACACCGGTGCGGCGCTCAATCATCTCATCCATGTAGCCAAGGCCTGTCAGAGCCTCTTTAGCAACGAAGGGGACAGTACGATCTGATACAACGCCGTTCGGGTCACCTTGAACCCGAAGAACATTGCCGATCGATCGGTCATAAAGCGCGTCCTTGTTGACCACGCGGCTATCATCAACAATCCGATCAGGAATATTCGCCTGATAGAGATTGTCCAGGAGCTGGCGCAGCAGCACAGTCTTGGTGCGCTGGATGTCTTCCACGTCATCGAATACAGAGCGCCCTTGCCAGCGATGGGGAACGCGCTCCGCTACAAAGTCAGTGAACGGCACCTCATCTTCCCAGACTTCCCAATCAAGAACGTCGCCGTTGCCGGGGCCACCCACGACAACGCGAAGCATTTCAGCCACTCCATCGCGGTCATGGTCGACTTTGATATAGCACTCTGTGACCTCGATAAGGTCCATCGACCTATCATTGCCATCGTTGAACGATCCGACTTCCTCCTGCCGGGCAATCTCAACGCCGTCCATGGTCAGAGTGCCATGCATCGGCAGCTTGTCGACCTGTGCCTTGTCATATCCCTCAGCAATTAGATCGGATCGGGTGCGAAGTGTGCGCTGCCCAACGAAACGCGCGTCTTCGACGTCACACGCGCGATTGTCGATCAGGAATTCTTCCGGTGGCACGGCTGCAATCTTCAAGCACCCGCCTGGAATTGATCGCTTGATCTTTACGTCGTGGACAGGGAGAACAATTGCCTGTTGATCAGGGCCGGTGATGAGCTGCTCTTTTTCCTCATGAGCGAGGATTTCCACCTCATCTTGCGAAGTGAGGGAAATGAACTGTTCTTCTGTCAGATTGCGGAAGACATGAACCTGTTCTGTTGGTGTGTCATCCCACCAGTGTTTCACAACACCGTTGGCATGCAGAAGCGCATCGTGAAACACATCCCAAAAGACTTGGTATCCGTCGCATTCGCGCATGATGACGTAATTGATGTAATCCGTCGCCTGCTTGGCACCCTGCTCATCCTCGAGGTTTTCCGGTTCGTACTCGCCAAGGTTTTCAGAAGAAAAGAACACGCGCATGAGGCCCGGCAGAATCCAGCCGATGGTGTCCTGCACATCATGGGTGGTGATTTGTGAGCGACCTTCCTCTGCCGGAACATCGTTCATTTCACCGCGATAGTATTCGATAGCGCGAACACGGCTTTTCTTGAAGTCAGTGCGATCATATTCAATCGCCGCCGCTATCTCTGCCTGAACCAGAGCACCGATTTCGGCGTCTGTCATAGCTCGTTTTGCCATCAAATTGTCCTGTTATTAGACAAGCCCGCGAACGTGTCGAGGCTTATGAATGTCCTTGCGCGGCTCTTCGTAGGCTATGCACATCAAGCCGAACGCATCGGCGCTGTGTGATGACCAGTCATGATCAGGGCCAAGGCCGATGCCGCGCTGTTCGTCTTTCTTCTCGTGATACCAGCCGAGTGCATCGAGGCCGGCAGAAGTGGTTTCTTCATTGAACCATATTGACGGGAACAGGCGTCGAGCGGCCTCAATGCGCGCCATGGCAGCACCTCTTCCCTGATTGGGGATCACCGTCACGGAATATCCGGCCTGTCGGAAAAACCCTTCATAGGATGCATCGTGGATGCGATCCTGCGTCTGGCCATCGTGTGGGAGCCAGATTGAGCACTTGTCGGGCGTGTACTTTTTGCCCCTCAACCAAGTCACATGCGCATCGGCAGGCTGGCCCTGCACCTCGTAATGATCAACGACGCGGATTTCCTTGCCGATGAACTGGGCAATCCAGATCACAAAGGCGTCTGCCCTTGCGCCGGTGCCGCCGATGTCGATGAATGCTCGGAGCGACAGCAACGGATCAGCCGCCACCCGGCCAATGCGGCCTTCATTTCTCGCATCTGTCAGATGACTGGCAAAATATGCCCCGTCGATCACGGTGGCGTATTCGCCTTCCCACACATGCGGATATTGATCTGGGCGCTCAGCCAGATCGGACAGCCTGTCACGTTCAAGCTTGGCCGGAAACTTCGGATTGTCGCGCCAGTTAAGCTCTGCACCTTTTATTCGCGGATTATCCGAAAAGCGAAACCGCTTCTCGACCGGGGCATCTTTGCGCAGCGGGTTCCATGTAACCCAAAGCTCTGCATTCCAGTCCTCACCCTCTTCACGCAATGTCGGGATTAGCGTGCGCCATGCTTCATCGGTGACAGGCTCAGCTTCATCCACCCAACAAAGAAGCAAGCGACCTTTCGACTTGATACTCGCGATGTTGCGATCAAGTCCGGCAAACGCAAATGATATGCGCCCATCCTTTGACTTGATGTATTTCTCGCCAATCTCATAATAAGCCAAAAGAAATGGCTCATCCTCAATGGCGCGTTTGATTTCCTCTAGCGAACTATCCGCCAATGAGTTCATAAACTGACGGGCGCTCAGGATAATCCCCGATATGCCCTGCATGCCAAATTGATAGCCCCGGACTGCGGCCATCTTGGCAAAGGATCTTGTCTTTCCCGATCCTCGTCCGCCCCATGAGGCTCTTACGTCAGCGTCACCGGAAAACACCGGTATCAGCTTCGGCGGCAGCTCAATTTTTGCTGTTGTCATCGCTTAGCAGTGGAATAAGCTCAATCCGCGTAGGAGGCGTCATGCTGCCGTCGCTCGATTTGTGATCGACGCCTTGCATTGGCTTACCATACCCTCGATCAAGAATTGCATTGGCCGCTGAAACTCGGGCCGCTTCACTCTCACCGGACAAAGCGATATTGACGAGCACCTGCAAAGCCTGCTCTGCGTGCTCTTTTGCCATTTCAGCCAATTCGCGCTTGGCCTGACTGACCTTTCCTTTTTTACGCCCTGCACCGGGGCGTGCACCGCCGTGCTTGCGTGTCATCTTGAATTCCTTGATTGTTTTTCAAATACGTTACTTACACCTGCTATCTGTTAGCCAGTCGACCGTGTTGCAGTGCTTCTGATAAGGAAGGGCACATGCTGAAATGGCTATGAGGATGGAAACAGCGAGAAGCTTGGGGGTCATGGTCGGCCCCACGGCGCTTCGTCTTTAGTGGTGCTACCGCTTCGCATGTTCCATACACCTAGGAGGCAGGCGATCCACGCTCCCGATAATAAGCCAAGCATAAAGATGCCTAATAAAATGGCTTCGTTCATCTATCTTCATCCCTTACAAAGCCGATCTGATCCATCATGCGGATGATTGGGAAGCCGTCTTGATCGAGAATGCCTGTGTCTATCGGCTCGGGCTCAAACACTTCGCGAGAAAGGCTATCGAGCGCGTCGGCCTCATACAAATCCATCTTTGGGCGGCGGCGGAGAGAAAAGTACCGAGGCATCTACTCTCTCCAATTGAAAAAGCCCCGTGTGAGCGGGGCTGAATGGTTCTAGCTGTTTTCTGCTATAACTCGGTATAACTGCATCCGGCGATCAACCCGGATGGCCCTTGGTAGGGTCTTAGACGCGGTGGCCTACCACCATGCGGATAGATCAGAACGGGACTACGGCAGGCTTGCAAGGCTCCGCGCTATATGGGCGCGGCTACCGCTATTTCGTCCCCTCTGGAAACACGCCAGACGCTTGAACGCCGTTCTGATTTGTTTGCCCTCATGTCTCGCGCTACCCTTATAGGTGGGGCGGTACTGCATGAGGGAGGATTTCTGTGCGGCACTCTCTCCGCCCGTCATCGTTCGAGTTTGTTTGCCTAACGGCCCACTGCGGCTCGTTTACGGTTCTGACCGCACCTATGTGCGAGCCTATCCTTAGACAGGACGGGACTGGATGTCTCCCTCTCGCATTCCGTTGAGGCAGTGCCTCGAATCAAAAAGCGGCCCGTAAGCCGCTACATCACTCAGAACACAATTATCCATCTTGAAACTATGCGCAGATTATTAGTAACCAAGTGATTTGGCAAGGTGTTTATGCCACCTTTCTACGTTTTTGTGTGAAGAAGTGCCGATAAAGTGCATTGCACGCGAGACGGATATCACCAAGCATGTGCGGGAAATACTGATCTTGTTCGATCATGTATTGAACGGCTGCATATAAATTGCTGTTCCGCGTTTCTAACTGTGCTTCATCTATAGCTTTTCGTGCGTCGGTATAGGCTAGCTTTACCCGGATAACCCAATCCTCATATTCATCTGGATCGTGCGTACCTATCGTTCCTCCTTGCTCGTAGTAAGCGCCGGGTGACAGCTCGGCCTTTCGCCGATCATTGTACACTTCTCGATAGCGCTCTGCCGCCTCATATTGAGCTGCACTGATACCCTCTGACTTATCCCGCCTCCAAGCCAGATGAAGCCGGCCGAGGTTATCGCCTGCTAGATCAGACAGTGCTTCTGATGCGGTCATTCCGAATATCCTCATTCTTGCGAGTTGAGCGACCTTTGCAGGCGGTTCCTTAGCACGTGAAATTTGTCCTGACGGAGTGCGCAACACACCCTCTTTCCTCGGCCTTCCCCGTCCACGTTTTGCTTTTCGCTTTTCTGCTTTTGAATACGCCGCCATATGTTCCTCGTCGCCTGGGGGTTAGTCGCGTTCTTGGTGGTGATAGACGTTGATTTCCGTATCCTGGCCGTTAGTCAGGACGGTCAAGAGCTGCGCAGCAACTTCGCTTTTCGCGTTAGCCTTGGAACGCGTAGAGATTAGATCAAGCGCGAATAGCCATGCCGCGAAAGAGACCGCCATAAGAAATATGCGCCCATAAAAATCATCGAGCTGAGTACCGAGGTGGAATATCACGCCTCCGGTAACGCATACGAAAAACGGATAATAATCCATCACAAGGTCATGCAGACTTTTTGCAAATTGCTTCATCGCCCTCTCCTATGCCGCCTGTTTGGCAAGCCGCGCCATTGTTGCGTCTCTACCGTGCTGTTTGATGAAACGTGCTGCGTCGCTGCGGCTGTCGAAACCAAAACGCCTGATCGCGTGCAGCACAGTGGTGTGGTCGCGGCCACCTAAATGCTTACCGATGTTTGGAAGGCTCATGTCAGGGCGAAGTGCCCAAACGCAAAGAATGGCGTAATGGCGATAATTGGCTAGATGCCGGGTGCGCCGAGGCCCAAGCACATCATCGAAGCTTAACCCGCTATCGACAATTGCAGTTTGCGCTATGTCTTTCACCGACAGCTTGATTTCGCCGGTAATCTCCACTTCACGATAGCAGCCGATGACTTTCTCAAAAAGAACATCCTGCTTTGCTCTTATCGCGTCGCGCCGTTCCATTTCACGGCGCTTGGCCTCAAGTTCCGCTTCCTCGCGGCGCTTCATCTCTGCTTCACGCTCTAGGCGCTGCTTTCTCATGCGCTCTGCGATGATACGTGCTGCGCCTTGATTGGTGCGAGTTGCTGATACTGCAAACATTATACCAACTCCCCATGCGGTACGGTGCGAACCTTCTTGCGCTTCTCACAACTGATTGCCCTGTGAATGCGCATGTGAGCGTCCGCTTCGGTGATGCCCATGATTTCAGCGATTTCCAGCGTGTCTTTCCCCTGCCGGAACAGACGCAAGGGCCGGAAATATTCCTGATCCTTCTTCGACCAGTAGTAGGATGGCGCGGCGGTCATGCAGCCCTCCCTATTTGCTTAAATGAGCCGATTGGTGCGGATCTGAGACCGTTGAGGTCGAATTCATTGCCGTTGTCTTCTGCGGCCTGCTTGAGGCGCGCCATTGAGGCTTCAACGCTTGTGTCGTAATGGTCGTGGCGCGTATCTTCTGCTGCGCTGTCAAGGCGCTGCTGTGCCTTGGCGGCCTCCCACTTCGCAGTTGCACGGGCGCGGCTTTCCGGTGTCCATTTGGCTCGCGACTGATCCGCTTTCATTTCTTCGCGAATACGCTTGTCTTGAGCATCTCTGGCTCGGGCTTCGAGGATGGGACGCATAATCTTGTCGCATTCCTGCCGCAGCTCCGGTGGGCTTGGAAGAAACGCATGACCGAGAGAACCTTGCATGATCTGCTTTGTGGCTGTTTGCAGTGCATGGCGAGACACGCCTTCAAGCGCCAGATAGAAACCAGCCACATTGATCCGATCGTCAGCCGAAGCTCTTGAGGGCAGGCTTGAAAGCAAGGTCAAGCACTCTAACATTTCCGCCTGAGTAGCCTTCGCTGTGAAATCCTCTGTTTTCGCTATCTGGTTCATCTCTCAAAACTCCGTGTCGCCTTGCCTCGTCTCGAATTGCATCTCCGATGGTTCGGGGCTTGGGAGGGGGATCATTTCGTTTGGAACTTGTCCGGTTTTCGACCCATTCCGCTTTGAGGCCCTGCCAGCCGTGGAGGATCATCATGTCGGCAGCAGCCCGAGGATCGGCGCATTTGCGCAACTCGTTCGCCAGAAGCTTTGCAGCCCTAGCGGTAATTGGTGCTCGTTTCTTTCTGCGGTGATCGATAATTGCTTCGATGGTTTCAGCATCGAGAAGATCAGAAAGCTCTGAAACAAAATCCTGCTTCGGAGTTGTGCGCGCTCGCGCCTCAACATCTGAACGAAGTGAAGATGTATTTGGTGTACTGGTGTCTTTAGTGCGTTTTTCTTGCGTTGCTCTTGCGTTTTCTGTGCGTTCTGCTTCCTGATAATATGAATAATTACAAATAGTTACTTGCGTTTTTCCTGCGTTCGTTTCTGAGACGATCATTTCCTCTTTTTCAAGCAGCTTTAAGAATGACCGCACCCGATAATCAGACTTCCATTTCCAAGCCGTTTGCAGTTGGCGCAGAGTGACGAACAGACTTCCCGCAGGAACAATATGCATGTCCGCACCTACCCGATGGCGCGTTGATTTCCATGCGGCATTAGCAATGAGCCATAACCAAGCTTCTCTCTCCGTCAGAGGCTCTGACTGGAATAATTCGTGATCGAATATCGAGGTTTGAACGCGTATCCACCGGCTCATTTCACCACCTCCACATCAATCCCGAGAAAAGCTTTGACGAGCTTCTTTTTGAGGCGAAAAACAGCTGTCTCGACGCCCTTCACATCGATCACGCGGAAACGATCTTCTTTGAAGTCCCAGAAGGCAAAATCAGCCTTGTAGGTCGTGATCAACTCGCCTTTTGGCCCGAGCACAACGAATGGCCGTTGCAACTCAACGCCGCCCACCTCGCCGTCCTTTTCACGCTGTTTGAGCTGCACGTAATATCGCGCCTCAGCCTTGCTATCGAAGGTGATCCCATCAACAACAGTTTTCTTGGCGCCATATTTGTTTGGCTTTGACTGCCTCCTATATTCTGCCGCGGTCATTCTCATGCCGCCTCGCTTTCTGCCTGTCTGGCAATTGCACGGCGATAATCGACAGCAATTTCCTCAAGCACATTCACGTCTTGCTGGCGGTTGTCGATCTCATGATCAGGGCGCTTGTTGCGACCCGACGAGAATTGACTAATCCACAACTGCTTTTCGCGGATGATCTTCTCGACACGATCTAGCTTTTGCTGGTGGGTGATCATCACATCACACTCCATGCAAAATAGAGGCTGATCAGCGAGATAAGAGATGCGGCGACAAGAACGGCACCGGCTGCGATTATGAAGGTCTCTAACCAGTTCATTCGTCATCTCCTTTCAGCTCGGGGCAAATCCACTCGGCCAGCCATGCGGCCTTGTCACGGAGCCACGTTGCCAACACGTTCCTGCGCTCGAATGACAGCCACCTGAGCAAGACGGGCGGTTTCTTCGCGGTAAGCGGCATGTTTCTTCCTTGCGTCGAGGATCGCCCGCATATCTTCGATTTCGCGGTGTTCGATCCGGCTAGCTTCTTTGTTGAAAACGGCTCTAACTCGCCGTCTGGTCCACGCACTGTTACGCCTGCTCAAGAGCGCATAAGCCCGTTCAAGCATTGACTTGACAGGCTCGCGGACACCGCGAGCGCCAATTACATCGTCAAGCAGAGACGCGGCCATATCCACGTCAGACATGGGCTGGTTCTCCTTGGCTGAAAAATCCACGTTCGTGGATGAACGTCCCAAGTTCATGGGTGACTCCTTCGCTACGTTTCAGGACGTAGGGAACGATCTGAAACGAAACGAACGCAGGAGATTGGGATTGGAGCATGTCGGGAACGCGGTCTGGAGAGTTCTGCAAAACGCTCGCAAAGCCGCGAAAGCCCGAGAGAATAAAACGGATGACGGTAAGCAGAGACCTGCCGTGTTCAAGGTTGCAGACGGGGAAGCCCCAGCCCTGCCACCGGCATCCGTTACCAGTGCGAACCGCACCAGATTGAAGATTTGAGAATTGGACAGCGACAAAGTTCCTCATCGCCGCATGTCCTGTCCAAAGGAGGAAGCCGAGACGCTGAGAGGGGGTGCGTCTCGGCTTTCTTCATCTACCGCTTGGGAGGAGGACGGGGCAGATGAAGGGGATTGACTCTTGTCAGCGAAATTGCGCCAATCATTCGGATTGGTTACGTTTTCCATGGAGGGGGAGTTATGAGCGAAGATATTTTGCGACGCATTGAGGCTATCGAGATTGAGAACGCTGCGTTCTCCGCAATCATTTCCGCTATCGGCACGCATTTTGGTTCTGAGTTTTTGGAACAGGCGGCAAGCATCGTGCAGATGACCGGGAGCCATCCCGACGCGCCGAGCGAGGTCAAAAAGCGGATGACCGAAGCCCTCAGGGTCATCGATGACATCCGCGTTATTAGCGATGGCAAGCCAAGACCGGCAGGAATCGTTTAAAGACACGCTCATGCTACGGACCTCAACTTTGAACGTTGTGAGGCCAACCAAACAAACGTTATGCCTTTGATCCCCCGCCTTTCACTGGCCGCAACAACCTGCTCCCAGTGCTCAGGTGCGATACTTTCGCGCCTACGCATTTGCCGGGCTGCTTCATACCCACAGCCAACATCGCGGGCGAATTCTGAAATTTTTCCCCAACGATCAATCAGGTCTGGAATAGTTCTTGGAGTTTCCATCATAAAGCTATCGTACGCTATGTACGATTGTATAGCAAGCCAAATCGTACGCACAGTACGATGATAATAGGCAATAATGTACGAATGGAACCAAAAGACAGGCTTAAATTAGCGCGACGGAACGCGGGCTTTGAACGCCCTACAGACGCCGCTCGCGCGCATAAAGAAATTAATCAAAACACCCTTATTAGCCATGAGAATGGCAATAGACCGGTGTCAAAAAACGCTGCGCAAAAATATGCGCAATTATTTGGAGTAGATGCCGGTTGGATACTATACGGAGAGGGCAACGGCCCCTCGTCCGCTACAGATCCTAAATGGGCAGAATTCACTGAACTGTTCTCCCAGGTAGGTGAGAAAGAACAGAACACCGTTCTTGAGCTAATGCGCTCGCTAGCTGCCGCAAAGAAAGAATAATTTGATCACGCTCATGGTCCGATAACTTATCCCAAATCAGTCGCGCTTCTTTTATTTTTTTCACAGTGCCCTCCGCTCCACACTTATGCTGCATTGATTCACAGAACAAATCAAGAACTAGGATAACGGATGGTTAAGAGGCGGGGATAAGTTTATTGTCGCCGCTACATCTTGCGGTGGGCGCGAAAATAGACGCAAATGCTTGTTGTGGATTATTGGGGGTAATCTTGCACAAACGCGCACACTTCATTCTCAGGATAGCGTTCATCGCCCTGCCATTCGTATTGATCGGCGGGATTGCAGTGAAGCTTATGGGACTGGAATGAACTGGTGGTATTCGTTTGCGGAGGGGTTAAGCATCGTGCTGCTTGTGGCGGTGCTGGCGGTGTATCTGCTGCCGAGAAGATGATTAGCAAAAGGGTGGGAAAAGTAATATGACAGGCATTATCCTAACATAGCATTTACAATGGAGGGGACACATGGGGACTTTCAGTATTTGGCACTGGATTATAACGTTGGCAATATGGTGGTGTTTACTAGGCTGGCCGGGCTCAAGAATCCTTAAGCGAATTGGATTCTCCGGCTGGTGGGTACTTCTATCTTTCGTGCCGATCGCCAACATTATTGGTCTTTGGATACTTGCAACAACACAGTGGCCCCGCGACAACGCCCGTCAACCGACCACAAATGTGCGATAGCAAATTGAAGCGTCCATTAAAGCCCCGCTCCGGCGGGGTTTCTTTTTGGGTTAACGCATCAACCTGAGTCCTGTATGCTTATGCCGTGGAGGACGAACCATGGCAAAAGAGGATCATTCGGAGAAGCGCGACATATCCATATCCGGCGATCAATCCAGCGGTGGAGACTCACAGGGCAGCACACTGAGACCGATGTTAGTCTCCGGCCTGATCTTTGTGATATTGGGCGGCATCGTGATCATGATGTTTGTCTGACGCGTGCCGACATTCTTTTCGCTTCATTGCTCTGACCCACATGACAGAAGGACAGTTCGCACGTATTGTGGTAGCACCGCGAAATCTCTTATTCAGTCTGTCGTCGGATTGCTTCACTTACAAATTGCTGCAGCGACCATAAGTAGCTTTTTTGAGCTTCTGTGTATGTAATTTGAAGCGCCTCTGGAACGATTAACTGTAGATTAGCGCCCTGCATTTGATCAGTTTGCCGTGTCGATATGCCCGGCTCCAGTGTGATAAGATGCTTACGAGAAACTTTATTCGCCTCAGGTAAGACTTGGCGCCACCGGTCCTTACAGGTAGACTTAGCCCCAAGCATCAAAAGCCTAGGATCATCGCGCTCTGCCTCTGCATATGTGACCGCACCGGGGAAAAGAAAGTCAGGTTTATTTCCGTTCTCTGTAATTGCTCCGCGATCGTATTTCAAAGAAAAAGCATTAAAGACAGCTTCGAGATGGTTTTCTAGGCTAAAACCCATCCGTGCTTTTCTTCGATTTTGCACGCTAAGTGAAAATGATAAAAACCCATCAATATCCACATCGCCCCCGTCGTAGAAACCTTGTTTCAGTCTTTCGGCTACAATACGCTTTTCTAACCTCCGGAACATTGCTTCTTCATGATCGAGCCACGCCATTAGAGCAAAATCTGGGTCATCTAACGCTGATATACTTGGTAGCGTTTGCCTCGCTAAATCAGAAAATTCTCTAGTCTTGGGGAATGTAAGTTCAAATCTATCAATAATCGTATCTAAACTATTGGCTTCCGGATCTTCAAACTCGATTCCTAACTCGTCAAGTATAAACCTCGCCGCAAAATCCAGTTCGGGATCAGTGTCGTGTATTTCCTTAGATACAAATCTCCCTCCCACATCACTAAAGCCAAACAGCCATAAAAGCTGTTTCTCACTTGTCGTTCCCGAAGGAGTTACAATGAAAAATAGCGATCCATTAGTTTCTTTAGCTAGGAAAAGTGTGTCACCCTCCTGCATAGCCTCGGTCACCGGATTTGATTTATAATATAGTCGCCATTCCGCTGATCGATGATGTTGATTTTCGCGCGTATCGTAATGCGTGGAACTACCTTCGACCGAGAAAGCATCCTGCTCATTTCCTAACCAGATATAATATGTAGGAAATACAGTTTTTTCTTCACCGAGAAATTGGTCACGCATAGTCTTTGTTGTACCAATTTCGTGCTGATTAGAGCTTTTGGGCTCGGCGTCTACTGCAGTCAGCGTTTTGACCCCAACACCCTCAAAATAATCCGACAAATGACCACGTCGTATTGTCATCTAGACCCCCCGACTCAGATTGGATCAGGGGATCTTCCTTCGCGGTAAAAAATCAGTCAAGAATGGGCCGATAGAGCAACCACTATGCGGCTAATTTGGATTTAGCATCAGGAACCGCCGAATCTGACAGTGTCGTATGGTCTTTTAAAGCTGTTTGTATGTGTGGTCGCATCAGATCGGCCACGGCCCTTACAACAGGCACGACTACAGCATTTCCGAACTGCCTGTAGGCTTGAGTGTCGGAAACTGGTATTTTAAATTTGTCACCTTGAGCTTCATTAAATCCCATGAGACGAGAGCACTCTAACGGCGTTAAGCGCCTCGGTATTGGCCCATCCTGCTCGACAAGAATTTCGGAGCCATCTTTGTAATATCTGGCTGAAAGCGTTCGCGTAATATCGTTAGGACCAAAAAGAGAATAACCGAACCCATTGCCAGCTTTTTTGTGCTTCGCTTTATAATCTTGAAGATAGCTCCATAGCTTCGGCGTTAGCGTGTATTTATCATCAACTTCGTCCTCAAGGATATCGCCCAGCTTTGGCTTGATAGAATCAGGAATAATTAAGTTATCAAAGCTAAAATCAGATTTCTCACGGAAGCCAACAATAAAAATGCGCTCACGCTTCTGAGGC
The DNA here is from genome assembly GCF_003259955.1 of Falsochrobactrum ovis. GTDB lineage: Bacteria > Pseudomonadota > Alphaproteobacteria > Rhizobiales > Rhizobiaceae > Brucella > Brucella ovis_A. Next base: position 146,610 of record NZ_QLMK01000005.1, on the reverse strand, counting down.
ACCCAAGCTTCGGAGCTGATCACACGATGATGCACCTCATAACCAAGTTCATTCTTAAGAACATTCATTATGGTTTTAAATGTTGTACCACCATCATGTCTCTCTAGGTTCTTTACGTTTTCCAATAGAAACGCTGCTGGCCTACGATAGGCTATTATTTTAGCCAAATCGTAGAATAATGTACCCTGTGTGTCGCAAAGAAAACCATGTGGACGACCGAGGGAGTTTTTCTTTGATACGCCGGCTATCGAAAATGGCTGGCAAGGAAACCCAGCCAGCAAAACATCGTGTTCTGGAATAGATATAGGGTTTTGAGCGTACGGCCGTATGTCGCCTACTGACTGATGACTGCTATCTGAGTTCTCTGGGAAATTAGCCGCGTAAGTTTCTCTAGAAAACCGATCCCACTCCGAGGTAAAAATACACCTGCCTCCAATTTCGTCAAACGGGATTCTTAGCCCTCCGATACCCGCGAACAAGTCGACAAATGTGAACATCTTGCCGGTGGTGTTTTCCCTACGGCAGCGCCGATCAGCCTCTTGCCTGATAATTTCAAGCTCTAATTCTGGAACCCTCTTCCCATCGCCTTTTATATATCTGCGTACGGTACGGGGGCTTCTTTTGAGTAGTGCTGCGGCCTCGTCAACGGTTAGTCCCGCCCTCCGGATAAGACGTTCGAAATCAGTTTCCATAACATTCCCTACTGTGAAGATTTTGGACATAATGACATAAAGAATCCCAGAGGAATAGCAACCTTTTTACATGGCCGATTAAAAATATCGCTGAATAGCGTTCTGCGCATCAATGCAACTGATTCTACACGGTTCGCGGGTGGTGGGCAATAATAGCGAATACATTTTGTACGATTACTTACGTTTTCGTACACTTTGTACTTGACCGCATGTCGTACGTTTTGTACGGTACTCTCAACAACCGAGTTGGGAGCAGAAAATGCAAACGACATACAGCATTCCTGAAAAGACACTGACGGCAGTCCTAGATCGCGAGATTTATCAAGTTATCTGGATGAACTTTGCTGGCTACATCTGCATGGATGGTGACCGCAAGGTCACTGACATGAACCGCGAAAGCGCCCTTGAGGCTTATCGCGAAGGCAATGTGCTCAAGGTCTTCTGCATCAACCTCATTGAAGGCACTTGCCGCGACGTAACTGACGAAATTGCCGGTGAAATTGAGTACGAGCAGGAACAGGCAGAGGCTTACGAATACGTCTCTCCCCGCGTCTATCGCTCTTTGGAGAATGCAGGGAGGACGTTGTAATGGCTTACATCGAATTCGACCCATACGACTACATAGACGAAATCACCACAAAGCAACTCGTCCGCGAGTTGGAAGGGCGCAGGGCGGATGGCGATAGCGATGCGCATACTGACCGCGCTTGGCGTGAATGGGTGATGCTGGCGGAACTGATCGCCGAAGGCCGTAAGAGCGATGCTCTTGACCTTTTGGCAAGGCTCGCACCGGTCGAAATCAACCCAATAACCACCATCAACTGCGTCCAGATGAGAATGGCGGTTCATCATGCGTGAACTCTCCCGCCTTGAAGCAATCACCCTTCCGATTTTCGCATTAGTCGCGCCGTTTCTGGTGTTGGCAGTGGGGTGCTGAGATGACTGATCACCTCACCGTGGAAGGCAGGGCTGAGCTCGAAGCGATACGCTCAATAATGACGAAGCCCGAAGGCTTCATAGTTCATCAGCTGCGCTCCGCCATCATAGACACAGCCCGTGTTTACGGCTTGGGCGGCGCTCGCCAGCTGGTGGCAGAAATACTCAACGATTACGCGCAAAGGGGAAGATAAATGGCTTCTCAAGCACTTGATATTCAGCATACCAATGAGCTGCCTTCTAAGCAGACGGGCACCAATGTCATCAATACGTTTGATGCGTTAGCGTTGGCTATTCAGCAGGGCGCCACACCCGAAGCGTTGACGAGTATTATGGCCTTGCATGAACGCTTGCAGGCAGTAGCCGCCCGTAAGGCATTTGATGCTGCAATAGCTGCGGCAAAATCAGAAATGCCTATCATCATGAAAACCCGCACGGTTGATTTTACAGGCAAGACCGGCGTCCGCACCAACTATAACTTTGAAGATTTGGCGAGCATTGCCGATGCTGTAACGCCAGTTCTGTCCAAGCACGGTCTTTCGTATCGCTATCGCACCAGTCAAGAAAACGGATTAGTTTCTGTCACCTGCATTATCGCACACGAAGATGGCTATTCGGAAGAAACGACACTATCGGCAGGTAGCGACACCTCTGGTAACAAGAATAGCATTCAGGCCATAGGCTCAACCGTCACCTATTTGCAAAGATATACCATCAAAGCCGCTCTTGGACTGGCCGTGGCGGACGATGATGATGGCCACGCTCACGGACAGTCAGCCGAAGATGCTGCAACCATATCCAAAGAGCAACAAATGGCCGTCTTGCGCCTGATCGAAGATACCGGCACCGACATTGAGCGCTTCTGTAAATACATGAACATTGATGCTGTGCCAGACATTAAGGTCAGCGAGTTCCAGCGCGCCATTACGATGCTCGAAAAGAAGAAGGGGCAAGTAAATGGCTGATATTATTCAAGGCTCACCAGAATGGCATGAGTTGAGGATTGGCCGGGTCACGGCCTCCCGCGTTGCCGATGTAGTGGCAAAGACCAAGAGCGGATATTCAGCCTCCCGCGCAAACTATATGGCGCAACTGATTGCCGAGCGCCTGACCGGGACCGTTGCGGAAAGCTTCACAAATGCCGCCATGCAATGGGGCAATGATCAAGAAGCCGATGCGCGCATTGCATATGAGTTTTATGCGAACGTTGATGTTGATCAGGTCGCCTTTGTCCCTCACCCGTCAATTGCCATGACAGGGGCGTCCCCTGATGGCCTTGTAGGCGATAGCGGGCTTGTTGAAATCAAGTGTCCGAATACTGCCACGCACATTGAAACCCTGCGCGGCGGGACTGTTCCCGGCAAATACGTCACACAGATGTTTTGGCAGATGGCCTGCACAGGTCGCCAATGGTGCGATTTCGTCTCCTACGACCCAAGAATGCCGGAGCAAATGCGCCTGTTCATAAAGCGCATCGAGCGTGACGACGCACGTATTCGGGAACTTGAAATGGAAGTTATCCAGTTCCTGAAAGAGCTTTCCGAAACGGTGCAAGAACTTTCCCGCAAGTACGGCGGCGACGTCGACGCTTCGGAAATCACCGATCAAGTCAGATACATGATGGCGGGGTGAGATATGTCAGTTCCAATCACAATGTCTTGGGACGGAGAAGCAATGGTCCCAGTCTCGCCTTATTGGGCGGGTCGCGCAGATCGACAGTTTGTCATCGGCGAGACTTACAAAATGGTCGAACACCACGACCGCTCGCAAGCGAGCCACAATCATTATTTCGCATCGATCGCTAATGCCTGGAACACTCTGCCGGATGATCTTCTGGTAGAATATCCAACTGCGGAGCATCTGCGTAAAAAGATGCTGGTCAAGTGCGGCTATGCCGATGAGCGCAGTATTGTATGCGCTACCAAAGCAGATGCAGAACGATTAGCAGCCTTCGTCAAGCCGATGGACACATACGCAGTGGTTATCCATAGCGAGGCGGTTGTGAAGGTATTCACCGCTCAAAGTCAGGGCATGAAGGCTATGGGCAAACGCGAGTTTCAGGAAAGTAAAGAAGCTGTTCTTGCCGCTATCGACAAACTGCTTGGTGTGGATGTTGGAGCTACCGCGAGGGCAGCAGCATGACCGCTATTCCCTTACGCGCTCCATCGTATGCACACCGTACGAAAGCTAACGCCGCAAGATATGTGGAAACGCACACTCAGCTTGCACGTGAAGTGCGCCAGCTGACCGATCGTGAGTTTGCACAACACCTAGACATTGTTCTGTCCGCAACTGACTTCTCGGAGGATGTGTGATGGCTAGACGTGAATTCAGTAAGAAAGTTTACGCCGAAATAGTTAAGCGCGCCATGCTCCCAAACGGCGAAATCGCCTGCGAAGGTTGCGGCCTAATACTTGGCAAGAAACCTTATCACGTCGATCACATCAAACCCGATGCACTTGAGATTGATAAGAGCCAGCGCCTTACCGCAAAGGACGGCCAGCTTCTCGGAGCAGAATGCTGCCATAAGCCGAAAACGAAACAGGACATTACCGTCATAGCAGAAGCAAAAAGGCGCGAAGCAAAACACCTTGGAATGAAACGACCAACTTCAAAACTCGCCGCCAAGGATAAATCACCCAAACGCCTCACAAAACAACTCCCTCACCGTAAGCGCGACGTATTCGGTCGCCCTGTTAGCGAAGGTATCCCATCATGAAACTGACCCCGATGATTGACTACGAAGACCTGATTTTTCAAGCAAAGTGCCAGCTTGATAACGTGTCCGATTATTTCGATGAAGATGCATCACTGCACCGCTGCGAAGGCAATACGCTGTTTATGATCCTCGATGATGGATCGGAAGCGCGCATCGATCTTGACCCGATCATTGATTTCGTTGCTGCGATGAAGGAGTTGCGGTGATGGCGGACGCACAAGCCATGACCATTCCAAAACAAGCTATTGATGCAGCGGCAAAAGCAATTGCAGACAGCATCGGCCACGGCATGAGTGAAAAGTGCTTCGATCGCGCTCGCGCCGCCCTCACCGCGGCAGCCCCGTATATGTCATCCTCAGCGCGTGAACAGGCGTTGGAGGAAGCGGCGCAGTGGTATGAGAAGCAGCGCCAAAAATGGCTAGAGATGAATATCGGCCTACCAGATTTTGCGCCCGAAATTCGCGCCCTCAAATCGCAGCCAGCACCACAGACAGGAGGCGGGGAATGAAGGCTAATTATTTTGGTGATTATGAATATCGCTATCAATCTGCATGTGGATTGCAAAGGCGTAAAATTTACAACTCATCATTCAATCGCGTCAATGGCACTATGTTTGAAGAGATGACAGCTGATGAACTTGAGCACTGTGCGAATGTCATGCGCAGAGCATTATCAGGAGGCGGGGAATGAGTAAGTTGATTGTGGAAGCCATCACCGAACATTACGGCGAACGCTGCCCAGACTACGACGAAGATTGCTTTTGCTGCAAAGTCTGGAGTGACTATGACGCCTTAACATCCCCTGCCCGATGCGACGAGTTGGTGACGATAGGTGCGACCTACCTTGGCAAGTTTTCCCCTAGAAAGAACAAGGCCATGTGGCCGGATGGTGCTCACGAACTCGTCACTCGCCAGAACGCCGAGGAGGTGATAGCGGCAAAGGATGCGCAGCTTGAGCGCCTTGCTGACGACTATCAAGGCAAATGCGATGAAATATCACGAGGATGGAAAGAGTTTAAAGCCCTCGAAGCCGAGAACAAGCGCCTGCGGGAGGCGTTGATGATGATCGCTAAGATTGAATTTTCATTTCCAGAAGAACTACGTGACATAGCCCGTGCCGTGCTGGGAGGGAAGCCGTTTTAACTTATGGGCTATCGTGAAATTTCAATGTAAATATTCCATACTTCAGGGAGGTCAGCATGAAACCAATTTATGGTCCGAGAAAGAAATCAAGGAAGAAGTCGAGAAAGAAGACTGGGGTAAAGACAAAAGCCATACTGCGGGACGTCGTCACGCCACACTACACAGTCGCAAAGAGAAATGGGAAGTGGTGCGTCTATTCAGGCCAAGAAGTATTAGCAACCTTCGATTATTACAAGTCCTGCTTTATTTTCATACAGAAACATCAGCCATTGTCGGGCCCATGAAAGGCGGTGGGAAATGATTGCGGAAATGTATTGCGAGGAATGCCATCGCATCGAAGATGATCCAATCATACTTGTTAAGAGTGATCCTTGTGCCCGTGCATATGTAAAAAATATTCTAGATGAAGTCCGTGTAGCACTAGAGGTGAAGCCATGATTGACGCTTTTAGTAATCCTTATTTCGGCTTCATCGGAATACTAACCTCTGCTGTCGGATCAGTAATTGTCCTATCGCTTTTAGTGATGTGGGCAACCGAACAGGTTATCAATCTCTTCGGGCTTAAGAAGGCACTTATAATAGCTTATCGACAGCATCTCATTAGCAAAAAAGGACACCAGCCATGACCTATGATGAACTGGTGGGCCGCCTCGCCATCCCCGCAGCCAGCCCATTAGGGGAGAAGAAGGGATGACTAGGCCAGCCACGATCCGCAAAAATGATCTCAAGCGGTATGCCGAAGTTGCCAATGAAAACGGCTGCAAGATCATCATTCGCACCGGCGATACCACAATCACAGTCGTACCGGATAAACCCAATAGTGAATCAAGCGGTATTGACTATAGCCGCCCCGTACTATGACAGTTATCGAATGAAGAGAAAGCTTCCTCTCTATGTACACCGGCAAAAGACCCGCCATGGCAAGTGGGTCTATTATTTTCGCATGGGGAAAGGAAAACGCACCCGCCTACCAAGCCCAAATGATCCAGCCTTCAAGGAAGCTTATCGCGCTGCATTAGCTGGCGAACCCGTTGCAGTTAAACACGTTCCAACCGGAACTCTACAATGGCTCTGGGATAAATACACGAACGAAAGTGCTAGGTGGGCAGCGTATTCGGAGGCCACCAAAAAACAACAGCGTTTGATCATGGAGAAGATGCTAAAAGATAATGCGAACAAAGCGTTATCAGTTTTTACTCAAGATGTGATTCAGGCTGGCGTGGACCGCAGGCATGAAACCCCCGCCCAAGCGGGCAACTTCCTGAAAACATTAAGAGGTCTATTCTCTTGGGCCAAAAAGATGCAATATGTAACCCTTGATCCCACGACCGATATTGATCTGCCTGAATACAAAACAACGGGCTTCCCGGCGTGGACTGTCGAGGATGTGATTGCATTCCGAGGCTATCATAAAGTTGGTACGCATGAACGATTAGCCATGGAGCTGATGCTTTTGGCCGGGCTGCGTCGATCCGACGTTGTGCGCGTAGGACGGCAGCACATCAACGACCGCGTTCTTTCCATGGACACAGCGAAGACCGGAGCAAAAATAAGCGTCGAGCTTTCAGAAGATCTGATTAACATCATAGATGCCACACCAAGAAATGGCCTCCACTTAATAGAAAGTCATATTCGCAAACCGTTCACGAAAGAAAGCTTTGGTAATTGGTTCCGGACAGCTTGCACGAACGCGGGCGTCACAAAATCAGCCCACGGCTTGCGTAAACTCAGTGCAACCATGGCCGCAGAGGGTGGGGCCGCATCCCATCACCTGCTCGCGCAATACGGATGGACAAGCATCGCAACGGCAGAAATTTATACAAAAGGAGTAGATAGGCGCAGGCTTGGCATTGAGACAAGCCGTATCGTTGCGGACCAGATAGAGAACAGAATTGCCCCTCACCCAAATACAGGTGAGGGAATTATCGCGAAAAAGCCAATAAAATCAAAGACTGAAAACTGATGTGGTGGTCTCTCATCGCCCACCATTCAGCCTTGCAAAGTTCAAGTTGCAGCTTTTTTCCAACCATTTCAAAGTCATTCCAGCAACGATGCCCCGCCTGCATTGTTTATTGCTGGATTGTGTTTTTTAAGAATCAAAAAGGGACGCTTTCAAAGCAGAAAACGTCCCATTTTCAATGTTCTGATGTTAAAGACGATTATTACGCTTTTGCGAGCGCCTGCTCCAGATCGGCTATGATATCGTCTGCATCTTCAATACCGATCGAAAGCCTAATGACATCCGGACCTGCTCCAGCGGCAATTTTCTGCTCGTCACTGAGCTGGCGGTGCGTCGTGGATGCTGGGTGAATCACAAGCGAGCGTGTGTCGCCAAGATTCGCCAGAAGCGAAAACAACTCCAAGTTATCAACGAACTTCACGCCCGCTTCGTAACCGCCCTTAATCCCAAAAGTGAAGACTGACCCTGCGCCCTTGGGCGAATATTTCTTCTGCAAAGCGTTGAATTTATCATTGGGAAGACCAGCGTAGCTTACCCACGACACTTTTTCATGTTCATTGAGCCAGCTCGCCACTTTCAGCGCATTATCGCAGTGCCGCTGCATGCGCAGAGGGAGTGTTTCTACGCCCGTGAGTATCTGAAAAGCATTGAACGGCGAGATGGACGGGCCGAAATCGCGCAATCCGAGTACTCGCGCAGCAATCGCAAAGGAAATATTTCCAAAGGTTTTGTGAATTTCGAGGCCCGCATAATCCGGACGTGGTTCGGTCAGAAGTGGGTAATTCCCGGATTTAGCCCAATCAAATGTACCTGCATCCACCAATATACCGCCCATGGAGTTACCATGACCGCCAATAAATTTGGTGAGAGAATGTACAACAATATCTGCGCCGTGCTCGATTGGGCGTATCAAATATGGCGAGGCCATAGTGTTATCGACGATGAGCGGAAGGCCATGCTTATGCGCTATCTCTGCAATCGCAGCAATGTCCGTTACAATTCCGCCGGGGTTAGCAAAGCTTTCAATAAAGATCGCGCGAGTACGCTCATCAATATGACGGGCGAAATCCTCGGGATCTGTCGCATCGGCCCAGCGCACTTCCCAATTAAAAGATTTGAAAGATTGGCCAAATTGGTTAACGGAACCACCATAAAGCTTGTTTGCCGCGACGAAATTATCGCCCGGCTGCATCAAGGTGTGAAAGACCAGCAATTGTGCAGCATGCCCAGATGCGGTCGCCACTGCTGCGGTCCCACCTTCCAAGGCAGCAATACGCTCTTCGAGAACTGCGGTGGTTGGATTGGTAATACGCGTATAAATATTGCCAAATGCTTGCAATCCGAACAATGATGCGGCGTGATCTGCGTCCTCAAAAACGAACGAAGTCGTTTGATATATCGGCGTTGCGCGTGCTCCCGTGGTCGGATCTGGCTTTGCACCGGCGTGGACGGCCAGAGTGCTGATGCCGGGTGAACGTTTCGACATGATTTCCTCCTGGAATGGATCAAAAGCGATAGGTAGCCGGACGTTAGGCCGCACAACCGATAATGCAAAGAAGATTTTTTCGTAAAAAACGAGTAAAATAAAAATTTATTCTGATGACTTATCCCAAGTTTAGGCGAGAAAACTCAATCGCGGGACATCGATTCATCACCACACGGATACCAGCGCGCTCAGCTGTTTCTGCAGCTTCCTGATGTATCACGCCCAGTTGCGTCCATAAGACCTTGGGCTTGATCTTCAATGCGAGCATTTCCTTCACGATGGTAGGCAAATGTTCCGACGAGCGAAACACATCGACCATATCAATAGGCGTATCTATATCAGCTAGGCTCGCAACCACGCGCTGATCATGAATTTCCTTACCCGCCTGGCCCGGATTAACAGGAATAACATGATAGTCTTTTAATAAAAGGAAACGCATAACACTATTGCTTGGGCGCTCAAGCTTTGGCGATGCCCCAAGGAGAGCGATAGTTTTAACGGACAGAAGAATATCTTCAATTTCGCGATTATCGGAAACAGGCATGTCGCTTCTCCTTTAGCCTTGCTACTCTATACCCCATATATGGGGAGAGAAAGCGTGGGCAATCCTAAGCTAGTCATGCAGATCGAAGAGCTGAGCCAGTTTTTGAAATGTGAATTTCCGCAACTCAATGATGAGTTTGAAATTGTGCAGATCGGAAACGGTTATTGCATATTGCAGTTTGAAGCCGATGAGAAACATCTTCGTCCAGGCGGAACTGTATCAGGTCCGGCACTCTTTGCGCTCGCCGTTACGACTAATTTGAATATTAACTTCCTACGCAAACCCGCCCCCGGCCTGATACAAGGAAATGCTAAAATTCTTAAACTCGGAAAACGTTTAGCGATAGTTGAGATATCCATTACCGCCAGGGAAAATGACCAATTGGTTGCGCATGCGATCGCGACATATTCACTTCCTCCCCGGTAAAAAGTACGGTATTAAAATACCTTAACGCTAAGCAATTGTTTTTATTGATCTTTTCCTATTGCAGTCAAAATTATCTGCTTGACGTGGCCGTTATGTTTGTGTAACGAACCTCTCGTAGCGCTACAGATTGCATTCTGTGCGTCGCGAAGTTGGCTTTTGCCAACATAAGCAACAAGAAAAGCCCGGATCGCATGATCGGGGATCAGTCTAAGGAAGACTTCAATGGCAACTTTCTCCCAGAAGCCGGCCGAAGTGGTAAAGAAATGGATTTTGATCGACGCGGAAGGTCTCGTTGTCGGTCGTCTTGCCACTATCGTCGCCAATCGCCTGCGTGGCAAGCATAAGGCTACCTTCACTCCGCATGTTGACGATGGCGACAATGTCATCATCATCAATGCCGACAAGGTTGTCCTGACTGGCAAGAAATATACTGACAAGAAGTACTACTGGCACACCGGACATCCAGGTGGCATCAAAGAGCGCACTGCGCGCCAGATTCTCGAAGGCCGTTTCCCAGAGCGCGTTGTTGAGAAGGCAATTGAGCGCATGATTCCACGTGGCCCGCTCGGCCGTCGTCAGATGAAGAACCTGCGCGTTTATGCAGGATCCGAGCACCCACATGAAGCTCAGCAGCCCGAAATCCTCGACATTGCTGCGCTGAACCGTAAGAACAAAGGGAATGCATAATCATGGCTGAGCAGCTCAATTCGCTCGAAGAACTCGGCAGCGTCGCTCCGGCAGCTACCGAACAGGCCGCTCCGGTCCACGTCCAGAAGCTCGACGCTCATGGTCGCGCCTATGCAACCGGCAAGCGTAAAGACGCTGTTGCCCGCGTCTGGGTTAAGCCCGGCTCTGGCAAGATCGTCATAAATGGCAAAGAATTCACCGAATATTTTGCACGTCCGGTTCTGCAGATGATCCTGCAGCAGCCGATCGTTGCATCAAACCGCGCCGGACAGTTTGACGTTATCGCTACTGTTGCTGGCGGTGGTCTTTCCGGTCAGGCTGGTGCCGTACGTCATGGTATCTCCAAGGCCCTCACCTATTACGAACCAGGCTTGCGCTCGGTTCTTAAAAAGGGTGGATTCCTGACCCGCGATAGCCGCGTTGTTGAACGTAAGAAGTACGGTCGCGCCAAGGCTCGTCGTTCGTTCCAGTTCTCCAAGCGCTAATATCCTATCGCTACGGAACTTACAGAAAGCGGGCCTTTGGGTCCGCTTTTTTGTATTTAGAAGTGACTTTTTGCTATCACCGCACGCTAAAATGCATAGAAAGTCTGCTTCGATCCAATCAGTGAACTTCATAGCGGCTCATATTCAATCGGAAACCGGCCATGTCTAAAAAGACTATCGATCATGCGATAACCGCCACCAATCTTAGAAGCGCAGCGACAGATCCTACCCATGCAGGCATTCTGTCTTTCATGCGACGTAAATATTCCAAATCATTAGACGGCGCGGACGCCGTGGTTTGGGGTATTCCTTTTGATGCGGCTGTTTCCAACCGGCCTGGCGCAAGATTTGGACCACAGGCCATTCGTCGGGCATCGGCAATTTTTGACAATGATCCCCAATATCCATTTGATCGGGACCTGTTTGAAAATCTCGCAGTGATTGATTATGGGGATTGCCTGCTAGACTATGGAAATCATCAGCAAACTCCTGCCACTATCGAGCTGGAAGCGGCAAAAATTCTGGAAAAAGATGCGTTTCTGCTTAGTCTGGGCGGCGATCATTTCATTACATGGCCACTGCTTAAGGCTCATGCCGCGAAATATGGCCCCCTCTCCTTAGTACAATTCGATGCGCATCAAGACACATGGTTTGATGATGGACAACGCATTGATCACGGCTCTTTCGTCGCCCGCGCGGTACGCGATGGAATCATAGATCCTGACACCTCAATTCAAATCGGCATAAGGACCCATGCACCCGATAATTGCGGCATAAAGATCATCTACGGCCATGAGATCGAGGATATGTCAGCATCTGCCATAGCAGAAGAAATTCTCATCAGAACGGCTGGCAGAAAATCTTATCTTACATTTGATATTGATTGTCTTGATCCTGCTTTTGCTCCCGGAACTGGAACCCCAGTAGCTGGCGGTCCATCATCGGCAAAGATGCTTTCCGTTCTGCGCAAGCTAACGGCACTTGATTTTGTCGGTGCCGATGTTGTCGAGGTTGCACCGGCCTATGATCACGCGGATATAACGGCAATAGCAGGGGCAACAATTGCCATGTATTATCTTGGGCTTCTGGCTGAGAAAACCGCTCGATGATTTGAGAGTGATTACAGTTAAGAAACTGAATCATCTCTTTAACAATCTGATTCCGAAAATCGTAGTAAATTACTGAATTCAAAGGCAAAGTGAATGAAACAGAAAATCTTCATTGATGGTGAGCACGGAACTACCGGTTTGCAGATTCGCCGTCGTCTGGCCGAGCGGGACGATCTTGAAGTGATTTCTATTCCCGAGGCGGAACGGCGTAACAAGGATCTGCGTGCTGATTATCTGCGTGCTGCGGATATCGCCATTCTTTGCTTGCCGGATGATGCATCGCGTGAGGCTGTAGCTCTGCTGGAGGGGCATGAAAGCACCCGGATCATTGATACATCTACAGCGCATCGGGTTCAGGATGGCTGGGTTTACGGCTTTGCTGAACTCGACAAAGCTCAGAGACAAAAAATTGCCGAAGCGCGACTTGTTGCCAATCCCGGCTGTTACCCTACGGGCGCAATAGCGCTTATCCGTCCATTGCGTGATGCCGGGCTATTGCCCGCGGATTATCCGATCAGCGTTAATGCCGTTTCAGGCTATACGGGCGGCGGCAAGCAGCTTATCGCCCAGATGGAAGACAAGGATCATCCGGAGCATCTGGCAACCAGTAATTTTCTCTATGGGCTCGCGTTGCGCCACAAGCATTTGGCAGAGCTTAAACTCCATGGCAGGCTTGAACGGCGTCCGTTGTTCAGCCCAAGCGTCGGTCGCTTTGCGCAGGGCATGATCGTACAGGTTCCGCTGTTTTTTACCGAGTTAAATGGCTCCCCTAGCCTTTCCACCATCCATTCCACATTGACCGAACATTATTCGGATCAAGATATTGTGGAGGTTGTCGCGCTGGAAGAAAGCAAGAATTTAGCACGAGTAGAAGCTGAGGAACTTGCCGGCAAGGACGGTATGAAACTCTTTGTTTTTGGGACAGAAGGTGACGACCAGGTCAATCTGGTCGCCCTGCTCGACAATCTGGGCAAAGGCGCATCAGGCGCGGCGGTTCAGAACATGGATTTGATGCTCGGAAAATAACATATCGATGATTAAAAAGCCCGGTGATCGTCACCGGGCTTTTTCGTTTAATCATTCCGCATATGCGCCCTTGCAGCCTCGCCAATGGGCCACCGCAAATGTCAGCACCAGCAAAGCCACAAACTGATGTGTAAGGCCAAGTTCGATAGGAACGCTCATCAAAAGTGTTGCTACGCCGATGGCGGCCTGAACCAATATCAATCCGACCAGAACCACTGTTCTGCGTGCATGGGTGGTATTGGGTGCAATCTTCCAGACATTGAATGCGTGAATGATTGCCAGCGCTAACAGCGCATAAGCAAACATCCGATGGATAAATTGCACTGTTTTCGGGTTCTCGAACAGATTGCGCCACCATGGTGATTGTAAGAACAGGTCGTTGGGAACAAATGCCCCATCCATAAGCGGCCAAGTATTATAAGTCAGACCTGCGTGCAGCCCTGCTACCAATCCACCAAGGTAAATCTGAACCAAAGTTGCGAAAACCAACCAGCCTGCAAAGCGTGACACTGCGCGAGACGCTGGAGCTTCGCTGTAATCTGCCAGTCCGCGTGCGATATAAAACACCGCTGTTATAATTAAACAGGCCATAGTGAGATGAATGGCAAGGCGATACTGGCTGACATGCGTCAATTCACTTAGGCCCGATGCCACCATCCACCAGCCGATCGTTCCCTGCAAGCCACCCAAAACCAACAGGCCAATCATCCTGTATTTCATTGTCGTGTTTAGACGACCTGCAATCCAGAAAAATGCCAGCGGAACAGCGACCAGCAAGCCGACAAAGCGGGCAAGTATACGGTGCGCCCATTCCCACCAAAAAATATACTGGAACTCGCTTAGGGACATGCCCTTATTGAGTTGCTGATATTGCGGAATTTGGCGATATTTGTCGAATTCCTCCAGCCATTCGGCATGGTTAAGCGGCGGAATCACACCGTGAATTGGCTTCCATTCGGTGATGGAAAGCCCTGATCCGGTCATGCGGGTAGCGCCTCCCACCATAACAATCGCAATTAAAACGACAAAAACCGCATAGAGCCAATAGCGGATCAGACGACGGTTTGAATCATTGTCGAATCCTGAATGAGCCTGCCCCTCTTTCAGAGCGGAAAATCCCGCCATCCACTTTCCTTCCCAAAAACCAATGTATAATTATGAAGTACAAAATTCATGCCAATAGGTAAACTGTTACAAGTTGCCCCCAGAGACAGTTTCGCACGACCTGCGGCCCTGCTGTCCCTTCCTTTTCGGTCGTTCACGGGATAGTGATTGGCGGCATATAGGAGAAAAATATGCCCGTTCGGCTGAAAAAACTTATCGGAACATTTCTGCTAGTCGCGCTGGTCATGATCTATGCGATTGTCGCGACGCTCGTCGCGGTCGCCACCCTTGCCGAATCCAGCCCGTGGGTACACCTGCTCTACTTCTTCTTTACGGGGCTGCTATGGATTTTGCCCGCAATGGTGATCATCTGGTGGATGGTTCAACCTCCAAAAGAAAAAGAACAATAATTGATGCACTTGCTCCCTTCTAAGACTGTGCGGCTCCTGCCGCGCGTATTAACCGATTTCGCCTCTATTGAGGCGTTGATGACAAGCGACACCGCCATTCATGGCAATGCTCAAAACTTTGATTGGCTGGACAGTTGGCGTAAAAACGTCAACAAAGACAGCTTCATTGCTGGCCTATTTGACGGCGATCAGCCGATCCTCATCATTCCATTTGAAGTCGTGAATAGTCGTTTTCTTCGGGCCGCGCGCTATCCCGGGGGAAGCCATGCCAACGTTAATTTTCCTTGGATAGAAGCTAGCAAAGCAAGTCTGATTGACAAAAATTCAATCAAGCGGCTGGTTGCTGAAATTCGTCGGCAGCGCCCCGATCTCCATGCCCTGTCGCTTACCCGTCAACTCTCTGAATTGGAGAATATTTCCAATCCAACGCTGCTCCTGCATCAGAGGCTCAATCCCAATCCGGTGTTTGCACTGACATTGGACCGAGACCTCGCCGAGGTTCTCGCTCGCGGCAAGGTGAAGCGGAGGCGGCAAAAACATAATAATCATAGTCGCCGCTATGACGCGATGGGGGGATGGCGGGTATTTACTCCTCAAAATAATTCTAAGGTTCGGCATGCTCTCGACACGTTTTTTAAATTAAAAGGTGAACGCCTTGCGCAATTTGGCATCCGAGATCCGTTTGCCGCAACAGATATACGGAATTTTTTCCATGAGCTGTTTGACAGACAGATAGGCAAGGAAAATCCGCCCTTCCGTCTTGAGATTTTAGAGGTCAATGGCAAAGTCCATGCTCTCATCGGCAAATCCATGGCCGATTGGGGCCCTACGGTCGAATTTAGCGCAATAGCCAATGACGAGCTGGCCGGTGCCAGTCCGGGAGAGTTTTTGTATTTTGAAGATATAAAAAATTGTTGCGATGCAGGATATAGTTACTACAGTTTTGGATTGGGCGATGAACCCTATAAACGCGAGTGGTGCGATGTCGAATATCCGGTCTTCGATACGATAATTCCACTGACAGTTCGGGGAAGAATATTTAGCCTTCTGGATAATTTAAAAAGCTCAGTCACCGCTGCGATCAAGAACAACGAGAAGATCTGGGCACTGGTGCGAGCCATCCGGCGAAAGATGGCTCGCTAGTAACTTATCCTGCGGTCGGCTTGTTCATTACAATGATCACGTCCTCGTAGCCACCCTGATCCATATCAATCGCAGCTCGAACTACATCTTCATTGTCAGGATCGACGATGTTCATGATCACTTCGGCCGAACCGTCAGCAATCGGATGAATCTGCCGTGAGGTGGATGAACCGCACTCCACCAGCACAAAATCATAGACCGTTTCCAAAGCATCTAGGATAAGCGTCAATTTGTCATCAGAGCGCATGGCTTCTTCAGGGTCTGCTTGCCCCAGTGGCATTATATGCGCTTGTGAAAAATGGTCCGTATAAATAACATCGTTGAGGCGTTTTTGACCTGTGAGCAATTCTGTGACCCCAGGCATAGTGCTGCTCTCCAGCATAGCCGTTCCGAGTGTTCCGTAAGTGGACATATCGATAAGGATAACCCGCCGGCCTTTATCGGCTAATTCGCGGGCAAGATTTAGTGAACCAATGGCTGCCTGATCGCCTTCTGGCGACACGATGATGACGCGTTTTTTAACCAGCCGGTTCGCAACGCTTTTTACGCTATTTGGTTCACTATCTTCGGCTCCCGCGGAAGCTTCTGTCACAGGCTCGCTTTCGGATTGCGGATTGATCGGCAACACAGGAGCCATCTCATTTTCTTCAATCTTGTCATATGGGTGTGGCTCCGCCGGAATGAAAGCTCGCCCACTGAAAAGCTCTCGCAAGAGGATGAAAACCGATAGGAGTAGTAGCCCAGCTCCAAAAGTTGAGCCCACAACCGGTAGCGTCTTGGGGTAATAGGGTAAGCTTGGTGCAACCGCTCTTGAGAAAATACGTGCATCCGCCGGACCATAATTGCGGTCTGTGCGGGCCGCAGCTTCGCGGTAACGGGTGAGATAAGTTTCCAAGAGCTGACGTTGTGCAGCGGCTTCGCGTTCCAGCGCACGAAGTTCGACCTCCTGATTGTCCGCTTGGGCTGCCTGCGCTTTAACGCGATTAAGCTCTTGAGTTAGTTCATCTTCCCGCAGCTTGGCAACCGTGGCCTCACTTTCGAGACTGGTCAGCAATTTCTGCCCTTCGGCCGCAATTTGCTGATCTAAATCAGAAAGCTGCGCTCTTAAAGCGCGAATCCGCGGATGAGCATCCAAGAAAGTCATCGAAAGATCAGCAATCTGATTTTTGAGTTGAACACGGCGCTCCGCAAGCCGCTGCATCATTGGCGAGGCGACAACGGCGGGTAAAGTATCGATTGCATTACCGGCTTTTAATCCGTCTCGGATGCTCGCAGCCTGGGCATCTGCGGTTGCGCGTTCGGAGCGGACACGTGACAATTCGGTTGTTAGTTCAAAAAGTTGCTGAGAAGCGATGGTGGTATTCGCCTGCCCTGTCATAAGCTCATGGGCCGCGCGATAATCTGCAACTTTCTTTTCCGATTCACGCAGTTTATTGCGCAAATCCTCAATTTCCGGCGCCAACCATCCGGTTGCGTCATCTGTGGATTCGAGTTTTGCTGCTCGTTGAAGAGCAATATACGCGTCGGCAACCGCATTGGCGATAGCGGCAGCTTCTTCCCCATTTGACGATCTATATTGGACCACGATCACGCGTGAGTCCTTGATATTATATATGTCCAGATTGTTGCGGAGTTTTTCAATGACGCGCTCCTCCTTCGGGGCACCCGAAGGATCACTTTGCAACCCCAGAAGAATCAAAAACTGGCTCAGACCGCTTGAATGATCGGATAAAAAACCTTTTTTCTCCACTAGGTTCAGTTGGTCCGACACTCGCTTGAGCAAGTCTGTTGATCTCATGATCTCGACTTGGCTTTTAATGTTCTCGGCATCAAGCAATGGACGCTCAGCGGCTACATCTCCATTTGGTCGCGTGTATACGGATTCACTTGGCTCAATCAAAAGCCGGGTTTCCGCGCGGTAATCCCGAGTGATAAGCATGCAAATAACCCATGCCATCAGCGCCATTAAAAAGGCACCGCCAATTACCAATAGCCAATTGCGGCGCAGGCTTTTAAAAAGCGCGCCGATATCAATATCTGCATCTTTCGACACGGGGTCGATTCTTGACATCATGATACTCCGCGGAGGCATAGACCAATCAGATCTTTTCGGCTCGTAGCAAGCCCGCTACCGCTTACGATCTAATTTATAATATGCAGTTGTAAACGAACAAGGTAACCAGAGAGTTAAGCGGATATCCGTTCTAAGAAGGAATAAAGATTCTTTGCGCCGACGGCAGTTCTTTACCTGCCATTAACCCTAATCAAACAATAACAGTTGAGATTGGATTTCGTGTTGGGCAGCGCATCCATTGCTTACTGCTTGACCATAGGGGAATGGCAATGGTTTTCGAAAGAAACCGAGGCGGAAACGGTAATGCAGAAAATTGATATCAGGCACAAACGCCAAAAACTTCTGGTTGCGCTTTGTTTTGCTGCAACGATCCTCTCTGCATGTTCTTCCTACCGTCCTGCACCTGCGGCATTCCATGCGTCATTAGATGAGCCTTATCGGCTTAACGCCGGGGATCGAGTACGGATAACGGTCTTTGATCAGGACAATCTAACAAACATTTACAATGTCGATCAGTCGGGCTATGTCGCATTTCCGCTGGTGGGGAGTGTTCCTGCGAGAGGCAAAACACTAAAAGAACTCGAAAGCGTGATTGCCGCTAAACTCCGGAGCGGTTATTTACGCGATCCCGATGTCAGTATTGAAGTCGATCGCTATCGCCCTGTATTCATGATGGGTGAAGTGGGCGCGGCTGGTCAGTATAGCTATGTTCCTGGGATGACAGTCCAGAAAGCCATCGCTGCGGCGGGCGGCTTCAGTCCTCGCGCCAATCAAGAAAATGTTGATATAACGCGGCAAATCAACGGAAAAGTGATGACCGGGCGAGTGTTGATCTCTGATCCTATTTTGCCAGGCGACACGATTTACGTGCGCGAACGCTTGTTCTGATGGTTGGCCATGTCTAAAGATACAACCAACAAGCCTCTGCGCATCGTTCATTGCTTCAGAGAGCCAACAGGCGGACTTTTCCGTCATGTCTGTGATCTTGCCCGTTTTCAGGCAATGCAAGGGCATCAGGTTGGGATCATTTGCGATACTGGTACCGGCGGACCGCGCGAAAATGAAATATTGAAAGAGTTGCAGCCGCAACTGGCCCTTGGTCTTTATCGCGTTCCGATGCAGCGCCAGATCGGGCTGAGCGACTTTAATACCGCGATCAATATCTACCGTATTATTAAGAAATTGCAGCCGGATATATTGCATGGCCATGGCGCAAAAGGCGGTGTTTATGCTCGCCTGTCCGGCTCAGCGCTACGGGTTTTCAGTTCTCGCGTAGCCCGTATCTATTCTCCCCACGGAGGGAGCCTGCACTATGACCACAATACAATTCGTGGTCGCGCACTATTTCTCATTGAGAGGTTTCTTGCCCGTCGGACCGATGCCATTATTTTCGTATCCAATGATGAGAAGCGAGCGTATGAAGAGAAGATTGGGAAACCCCGCTGTCTTTATGCCATTATTTATAATGGATTAACATCGGAAGAGTTCACTGCAGTTGACGTGAACCCTGATGCAACCGATCTGCTTTTCATCGGTACAATGCGTGAATTGAAGGGGCCGGATATACTCATTCACGCCATAGCCAACATCCGCGACAGATATGGGCTCGCCTTATCTGCGACAATCGTTGGCGATGGAAATGAAAAGCCCAAATTTGTTGCGTTGGCGCAAGAATTAGATCTCGTAAAGCAGATCCGCTTTCTTGCAGGAATGCCAGCGAAAGAAGCCTTTGCGTTAGGGCGGATTATGGTTATCCCCTCACGCGCTGAAGCGTTTCCTTATATTGTGCTGGAGGCGCTCGCTTCACAAAAGTTAGTCATCGCGTCAAATGTTGGCGGAATTCCTGAAGTTTTTGATGCCGACGCCCGAGCTCTTGTCGAGCCGAATCAAGAGGCGCTCGCATTAAAAATCCTCGACGTTCTTTCGCATGAAAGCGCTTATCGCGCATCACAACCCAATATTGACCGCCTCCGAGAACGCTTTGACCTCTCAGTCATGGCAAGATCGATAGAATTGGTTTACCGTGAAGCACTGTCTTGACGGGGTATTCAGTTTTTCTGACCCATAGCGGTAATTGCAAAGGATTTATCGCGAGATACAATCCAGCAAGTTGATTGGCAAAGGCATCGTGCAGGAAATGGATTCAAATTCTAAGTCTCCTCAAAAAGCTTCTCAGACGAGCTCAACGACGTCTGCGGCTTACACCCCGCCGGTGAAGCTAAATGAGCTCGCGCTTCGTATGGCCAATCAATATCGAAAAGACACGTTCTCGCCGGTCATGCTCAGTGGCATTATGCGAGTTGCTGAATTTAGCCTGATCTTGCTAGCAGGCGTTCTCAGCCTGATTTTTTATGTGGGCGTAAGCTCGCCTCTTCTCGTTTATTATTTACTGATTACCGTCTGTGGCGGTACATTTTTTGTACTGCTGATGGAAATTAACGAAGGGTACCAACTCAGCGTCCTACGCAGCCCGCTACGGCGCTTACAGCGGCTGATCGCAAGCTGGGCCACAGTGCTTGGTATATTTGCGATTGCAGGTTTTCTATTCAAAATTTCTGCGGAATTTTCGCGCGGTTGGTTCCTTTTATGGGCCGCAAGCGTGTTCTTGCTGCTTATATTTGTTCGCATACTCGTTGCGTTTAAAATCCAACGCTGGACACGTAATGGTGCGATGGAGCGCCGAGCCATAATCGTAGGCGGCGGGCCAAATGCAGAAACTCTTATTAGAGCACTCGAACAACAGCCCGATAATGATATTCGGATTTGCGGAATTTTCGATGACCGCGACAATGACCGTTCACCGCCGGTAGTTGCGGGCTATCCTAAACTGGGGACGATTGATGAGCTGATCGAATTTGCCCGTATCGCGCATATCGACATGCTCATAGTCTCTTTACCGATCAGTGCAGAAGCTCGAGTGTTGGAGTTACTGAACAAGTTATGGGTACTGCCCGTCGATATTCGGCTTTCTGCATTAAACACTCATTTGAGATTTCGTCCACGCGCTTATTCCTATATCGGCGCGGTCCCGATGCTCGATATTTTCGACAAGCCCATCAATGATTGGGACTCGGTGGCGAAACGCATGTTCGACATCGTATTCAGCCTACTGGGCATTATCGTCTTTTCACCGATCATGCTGGTTACAGCGATCGCCATCAAGCTTGAAAGCAAGGGACCCGTTATTTTCAAGCAGAAGCGCTTTGGTTTTAACAACGAAGTGATCAATGTCTGGAAATTTCGGTCAATGTATTCGGACCAATGCGACCCTACAGCAAGACTAGCGGTAACGAAAAATGATCCGCGTGTCACACGTGTCGGTCGGATTATCCGCAAAACATCGATTGATGAATTACCCCAGTTTTTCAACGCATTGAGCGGGACGCTTTCACTGGTCGGACCGCGTCCGCACGCTGTTGCGGCTCAGGTACATAATTTACGCTACTATGATGTGGTTGACGGATATTTTGCGCGGCACAGAGTGAAACCCGGGGTTACTGGCTGGGCGCAGATCAATGGTTGGCGCGGTGAAGTCGATAATGATGAAAAGATACGAATGCGGACCGAATATGATCTATTTTATATCGAAAACTGGTCGCTCTGGTTCGATCTCAAAATTCTTTTCCTGACGCCAATCAGGTTATTAAAATCGGAAAATGCGTATTGAGAACGCAAACGCGAGAAAACCATCCAGTGTCCGAGTATGGTTGGGGAGTAGACGCCCAAGAGAAAAAACGCAAGTTAAACCGTTTAATTGCCAATTTCAGCGTTGGCTTAGGTGTTTTCTTGCTAAGCTTTGTCATGTCAGAGCCGGCACCTTACGAACTCTATATGCTCGGCCTGATGACTGTAGCTTTACTGTTTGGTCTGCGTTTGACGCGCGTTAGCAGTGTATTATTGGCGGTTTTTACCGTTTTCAATCTCGGTGGGATGATTTCCGTTATGCAAATGGCGGATATCAAAAGTGGACCTCTCTATGTCGCGGTGTCACTTTTCCTGGCGTTAACGTCGGTTTTTTTCGCTGCTTTCATTGAAGCCGACTACCGAAGGTTGAGGATAATTTTCAATGCCTATCTACTCACCGCCTCAATTACTGCAATACTTGGAATTGCGGGTTATTTCGGCTTAATTCCAGGCGCGGATATTTATACCCGATATGGACGCGCAAAAGGTGCGTTTGAGGATCCAAACGTTTTTGGCCCCTTTCTCGTTTTGCCTTTCACCTGGTGCTTCTATCGATGCGTAAGAGGGCGTCCACGGGATATATTCATATATCTTCCGCTTTGCTGTTTATTGATTCCGGCAATATTGGTCTCATTTTCCCGCGCCACATGGATAATGACATCAATTGCTGTGATGTTTGTTTTTACAATCGTTTTCCTGAAGATGCAGAGTAATCGTGCCCGGTTTTATTTGGTGCTTGTCGGATTGAGTACCATCATTTCGGCGCTGGTCAGCATCTTGCTGCTGTTACAAATCCCCGATGTGCAGAGCTTTTTTCTAGAGCGTATGCAGCTTCAGGAATATGATTCGGATCGTCATGGCCGTTTTGCCCGACACTGGGACGGCATGCTATATGCAATGGAGCATCCGCTAGGAATCGGTCCGCTTGTATTTGCACCTTTATTTGGTGAGGACACGCATAATATTTGGCTCAAGGCTGCACTGGATTATGGCTGGATCGGTTTTTTTGCCTTTGTGATGTTGACCGGGCTTACGCTTGGGCTTGGGTTCAAATTTTTGCTGCGCCAACGGCCATGGCAACCATTTCTACTTTGTACTTATGCCACTTACCTCAGTCATGTCCTAATCGGCAATGTCATCGATACCGATCATTGGCGCCATTTTTATCTGCTGCTTGGCATTATTTGGGGGTGTATCGGGCTAGAATATAAATATTCACAAACCCGCCGCGCCTCATACGGCATTTCACCAAATCGGCAGGTTTATGTAACAGAGTGATCAAGCGGAGTTGGTTATGACTAGCTGCTCCATTTGCGAATTTGCTGGCATCACGGAGCTTTTCACGGTGCTGTGTCAAAAAGCGTTATTTTGAATCTCCTAGGCCGGATTATGACATCTTTTATGAACAGGTTTTATGATTTAATTTGTGGGATATGAATCTGGTCCTTCCCAAATAGGTTCAGCTTGGTTCGAAAATTATGTTTGAAAAAATTTCTGATCCGGTCATTTCGACAAAAAGCTTTTTCAAGCGATTATCCAAACACGGATTTTATGTCTTTGGATTTTTAGTGCTTTCTTTAGCCCTGGGCGCCTTCGGTTTTATGCTCATTGAAGGGGTATCGTTTAAGGAAGCAATCCTTTTTTCATCCCATATCCATGCGGGATTGGGTCCTCTTCAAATGCCTGAGACTTATACAGGACAAATGTATATTGCCTTGTTGAAACTTTATTCAAATCTATTTTTCGTCGCTGCTTTCAGCGCTATTGCCGCTCCTATAGTGCATCGCATATTGCATAAGATGCATCTGGAAGACGAAAAATGAATTTCCTCTGGCTGGGCACCAATTCCTGATCTTTAGGCCAGTATTGGAAAAAGAACGAGTGGAGCGAGCCGGAGATCTCTGACCACGCAATGTGCTGCCCGGCAAAAACTATGTCCGTGAGGAAACTGTAAACCGCAACAAATGCGGTAAACCCAACAAGTGATAATAGCATTAAGTCATTGAAAAATGGTCGGAGCGGCGGGATTCGAACCCACGACCCCTTGACCCCCAGTCAAGTGCGCTACCGGGCTGCGCTACGCTCCGAACCGTGGAAAGCCTTAGGATGCATAGACTTTTTCTGCAAGCCTTTTTTGGCTTTAAGAGAATATAATGCACACAAATGCACGCAGTGACACGATCCGGGGCCGTAAATGTCACGGAAACGCCGCTAACCTCCCCTTGCCTTCAAGAAAAAAACTTATTATTTAATATGTGCGCAGGACGACCTGCGCCGGTGTTCGCATAGGGGACGGCCCCATTTTGGGGTATAATATGTCTTGCTTGAACAGCCGTTTTCAGTCCCGATTCAAAATCAGCCCGATTGCCGTCTACACATCATCATGGGTGCCATTCACTATATCGATGTGTGTCGCATTGATGAGCGGCTGCATCGCTTTCCTCAAAAACAATTTTGCGTTTCGCAGTCCGGCCATTACCGGGGCCAGCGGTCAATCCGTCGTTCCTTTCACTTGAGCATGTGGCGCGAACGCACCAGATAAAATCGGGTTTGGGATATCCAAACGAAGGAGTAAAAATGGCTTGGGTTTATCTTAGTCTTGCCGGCATTCTTGAGGTGGTGTGGGCATTCTATATGAAAAAATCGGAAGGTTTTTCCATCCTAACACCAAGTATTATCACCATCGTAACGATGATCGGCAGTTTCGCTCTGCTTGCAGTGGCAATGCGTAGCCTGCCTTTGGGGACCGCTTATGCAGTATGGACTGGCATCGGAGCGGTAGGAGCCTTTGTCGTCGGCATATTAATTTTGGGGGAAGCGGCCAACTTGTTCAGGATCATTAGTGTGGCATTGATCTTGCTGGGGCTTATTGGTTTGAAACTTTCGTCCAGCTAATAACTCCCATCCAGAGACACTCACTAGTTCACTGGATGGGTTTAGACATCACTATCAGCGCACCTGATCCAGAAGTCGCTTACATTCCAACAAGTCAAAAAGCGTCTCTTGAAGCAACGCGCGATTGTCTTTTGAAGGGCGTTTGCCATCCGCGCCAATTGGACCGTCTTCATCACCCTTGAAAAGTCCAAAAAGCTTGCGTGACGGTTGGGAAGCTTTAATGCCATTGGGCAACGGCATCTCGTAATCGGTACTAGCCTTTTTTTGCGCCTGATCGTCAACAGCCGCTTGTTTTTGCCGGGTAATAGCTTCAATCGCATTCACGTCACCGCGGCCCAGAGCTATGATAAACTGCGAATTATGCTCACGTAAAAGGCGCTGGACGCCCTTGATTGTGTAGCCCTGATCATAAAGCAAATGCCGGATGCCCTTTAGAAGTTCGACATCCAAAGGCCGATAATAACGACGCCCGCCACCGCGCTTCATAGGTCTAATTTGCGTGAAGCGTGTTTCCCAAAAGCGCAAAACATGCTGCGGAAGATCAAGCTCCTCAGCCACCTCACTTATGGTCCTGAACGCATCAGGGCTTTTTTCCATCTGCCTGACCTTTCGGATAGTAAAACGTCACCGCAATGGCATCACGTTCATAATTACAGATCACGTCAAAGGATTTTCAATCCTGCATGATTCAAACAGATTCTAACATAAATGCCTTACTAAAAAAGCCCTGGTTTTTGGAAACATATATTAGCGCGCGCAGCTCAACTTGCGCGGATTATATAATATCGGCGCGTTAAAAGCACCCGTCCATATTTGACAGGAAAAGATGCCAGAATAGCAAGAAATTATGGGATGAAACTGATCACTTCCGACGAGTGAATATCAAAATGACCTGCGGGGGAACAGATCGTCGGCGCTATCAAGAACCCTTTGCTTTACGCTTTTGGTGTTCTTGCAAAATCCGCTGTTTGAGGACGTTGGATGCCTTAAACGTCATCACTCTGCGTGGAAGGATCGGTACTTCCTCGCCCGTTTTAGGATTACGGCCAATGCGCTCATTCTTATCGCGAACCTGAAATGTCGCGAATGACGACAATTTCACCGTTTCCCCGTTTACGATGGCGTCACAGACTTCATCAAGGATCATCTCGACCAAAGCCGCCGATTCTGTTCTGGATAGCCCGACCTTGCGGTAAACTGCCTCTGCCAGATCAGCGCGTGTGACCGTCTTACCTCCCATAACCGAACCTGCCTGGTTAGCGTTTGTACAGATAATATCCTTAAGTGACAGGACGTTACACAAATAAAAGCGGTGCGGTCAAGCCGCGAGTTTCCTCGCGGCTCATCTATTATGCAATTACCAGCGCAACAAGACCGCGCCCCAGGTAAAACCACCGCCCATTGCTTCGAGTAAAATCAAGTCGCCCGGCTTAATACGGCCGTCTGCTACGGCTGTTGCAAGCGCCAAGGGAACTGAAGCCGCCGATGTATTTCCATGTTGGTCGACGGTGATAACCACTTTCTCATCGGGAATATTAAGTTTTTTCGCTGAAGCATCGATGATGCGCTTATTTGCCTGGTGCGGTACAAACCAGTCAATATCTTCGGCAGACAGGCCCGTCTCTTTAAAAGACGCCTCAATCACATCCGTAATCATACCAACTGCATGTTTGAAGACCTCCCGGCCTTCCATGCGTAAATGGCCCACGGTTTGTGTGGTTGAAGGACCGCCATCAACGTAAAGTTTTTCCTTGTGACGGCCATCAGAGCGAAGATTTGCGGCAAGTATGCCCCTGTCCGAAGTCAAACCACGGCCCTCGGACGCCTCTAAGATCAACGCCCCTGCACCATCGCCAAAAAGCACACAGGTGGTGCGATCGTTCCAGTCGAGAATACGCGAGAAAGTTTCTGCTCCGATGACAAGCACGCGCTGGGCCATACCGCCGCGAATATAAAGATCTGCAGTGGTAATTGCGAAGATAAATCCGCTACAAACTGCCTGCATATCAAAAGCAAAGCCCGTTGTTATACCCAGCTCGCGCTGAATTTCGACTGCACTGGCAGGAAAGGTGTTGTTGGGCGTGGAAGTCGCGACAAGAACAAGATCAATATCTGAGGCCTGTAGCCCCGCATTTTCAAGTGCAGCACGCGCTGCCGCTGCACCAAGCGATACGGTGGTTTCAGTTTCATCGGCAATATGCCGCTGACGAATGCCTGTTCTCTGAACGATCCATTCATCGGACGTTTCCACAACGCCTTCGAAATCGGCATTCTTCATGATACGCTTTGGCAGCGCAGAACCGATACCTCGTACGACAGATCTTATCATCTTTTATTCCTGTCCAGAACGATTGAACAAGGCTGTTGCCTCGCCATCAAACCTATGCCCGTTAAGGGCCCTATTTACTTCGTGACTTCATTGCCATCATCGAATTCAATACTTGAATTATGATGATGGAAATGCGCCAAATCGGCATCGATCTTTTCGAGGAGCCGGTTTCGAACCATGTCATATCCGACTTCTACGGCAGAACAAAAGCCCTCGGCTGTTGCGCCACCATGACTTTTAATCACAATGCCGCTTAGACCAAGCAAAACACCGCCATTGACCTTGTTTGGATCCATTTTCTGTCGGAGATGATCGAAAGCGCCTTTTGCAAATATATAGCCAATTCGTGCAAGCAGAGTGCGTTTCATGGCCTCGCGCAATAGGCCTGCAATTTGTCTAGCAGTACCTTCCGCGGTTTTAAGTGCAATATTGCCAGTGAAACCTTCTGTCACGACAACATCAACGGTACCTTTTCCAATATCATTTCCCTCGACAAAGCCATGATATTCTAGCCCATCTAGCGATGTATCGCGCAAGATCTGCCCAGCTTCTTTAATCTCGTCGAGGCCTTTGATGTCTTCGGTACCAACATTGAGAAGACCTACCGTTGGGCGACGGATTTCAAATAATGCACGTGCCATACCGGCACCCATTACCGCATAATCGACAAGCTGGCGTGCATCGGCGCCGATTGTAGCGCCGACATCTAGAACAATGCTTTCGCCGCGCAGCGTTGGCCAAATGCCTGCAATTGCTGGACGTTCTATATCGGGAAGCATGCGCAGGCAGAATTTGGACATTGCCATCAGCGCACCGGTATTGCCTGCTGAAACACAAGCATCCGCCTCCCCTGTTTTCACGGCCTCTATGGCCTGCCACATGGAAGAGCGTCCGCGACCAGCGCGCAATGCCTGGCTGGGCTTATCGTCCATTCCAATCGCTGTTTCGCTTATACGAAACTCGGATGCAGCCTGCAATTTTGGAAAACGTGCTAGTACTTGCTCGATTCCAGCCAAGCCGAAAAAAATGAAGCGAATATCAGGATGGCGCTCAAGCGCTTTCGCGGCGCCAGGGATGACAACTTCCGGGCCAAAATCGCCGCCCATGGCGTCAATCGAAATTTTAATCACTATAGGTTAATCCTGTGAAATTCTTGTCCCCCGTGTTTTGAAGCACCGGGATTGGCGCGAAAATAGTGTTTTTCCCACAGCACACAACAAGTTTCTCCCAAATACGCGCTAAATCACGGCTTATTGCGCAGTTGGGCAAGTTTTGCGAAGGCCGAATCAGGCTCTATTTCCTGATCCCCGCTTTCATAAACCATCGGTGGCGTTTCAGTGCTGATTCCCGGTTTTCTCGGATATGGATCAATCGCAAGCTCGAAAAATTCCGTAACAAGCGCGCCCAAATCGATTTTATCACCGCTGAAGGTTTCTGGAATATCGGCTCCCTCAGCATCCAGCACCAGTTCCCCCATTTCATCCAATTGCATCCGGGCTAGGCGCGAATTTTCTGGCACAAGGGTCGTGTCAATCTCTTCCCGAATATTATTGGTGATTGGTTCCAACGTTACAACACATAGCTGAACTATTTGCGCTTCAATCTGGCCGCGCACCCGAACACCGTTTTTTTTCCATCGCGTAAGCAGCATGTCCGCATCAAAGGCGATTACCGCCTCTAGCCCATGTTGGGCTGCTAAAGCTCCTCTTTCACTTTCGGTAGTACCGATTTTGATAGTCAACCCTTTTTGCGGAAGGTTGAGAACCGGAACGGGATAAGTCAGCGCCGGTTTATCCGTCATAACTTCCTGCCTCTTTTGTAATTTCGTTGGATGCAGCGACGAAATCGTCTGCATCGATAAAGGAGATATCGCCTTTAGCAAGCGCGGTATCATCGGTTTGAGCCAAGAAACTGCGGCAGGCGAACATATAGGCACTTAAATAGTGGGCTTGGGGCCAATTTTCGAGATCTGGCCTGATATTTCGCGCTAGCGCAGCATCTAGCGCTTGTTGATCATCG
Source organism: Falsochrobactrum ovis (assembly GCF_003259955.1). Lineage (GTDB taxonomy): Bacteria > Pseudomonadota > Alphaproteobacteria > Rhizobiales > Rhizobiaceae > Brucella > Brucella ovis_A. The sequence continues at coordinate 117,740 of NZ_QLMK01000005.1, read as the reverse complement.
CTGTCCAGCGCTTCACCATAGGAAGCGACGCGCCCATAAAACATTCGCGCTAATTTCTTCATTCGTTTTGGCACGCCCTGATCGCCAATCCCCAGCTCGCGCAAAGAATGATCAACGTCTTTGAAAAATTCCTCGGCAATATCCTGTGCAAGCTGCATAAGGGCTGCATTTTCGCCTTTCAGTCGATGCATTGTCAGAAAAATATGTATTGATAGCATTTCAAAACGGCCCAGCGGGGTATCTGGCACATTAAATTGTGCGTAGAAACGCTTTTGCCGCGCCGCCGCCACGATCGTTTCGTAAACGCGAAGCAGAATAGCCTCATTTGTTTTTGACTTGCGGCGAAAAAGACGAAGAATCATTCCCGTTTTACCGTAATTGTTGCATCCAGAAGCAAGGTGGTTTACCGAAGTTCTTTCAACGGTGAAAGTGCCGTGCTGATTTTAGAGTAATGGAGAGATCCTTTGTTGCAGCGAATTTTCTCAAATGCGTACAGACAGCGCGCTCTATTCGCCGGTACAGCAATTCTCTTTTCGGCGACTTTAGCAGGGTGCAACACCGCCGCCACGCTAAATCCTTCCGAAACAATCGTAGAGGGTTATGTGCTCGACCAGGAAGCCCTCGATTCCGTACCGGTAGGTTCAAGCCGAGAGCAAGTTTTACTGGCGCTCGGAACGCCATCGACGACGGCAACATTTGATAATGAAGTCTTCTACTATATTTCACAAAAGCGCCGCCGAGCAGCGCAATTTATGAAGCCGAAAATCATAGATCGCAATATATTGGCGATTTATTTCGACAAAGATGGTCAGGTTGAGCATATAGCCAATTACGGCCTGCAGGACGGTAAAGTTTTCGATTTCGTTTCCCGCACCACCCCTACGGGCGGCAAGGATCAAACCTTTATTGGTCAGGTTATTCAGGGCGCTGCAAAATCACCCACTTCACTGCCTGGAATGGGCGGTTCATAAAGCTCACCGAACGTTTATCAAAAAAGCCCGCTTTCCGGCGGGCTTTTTCATTTAGCTAAAGCTGATCAGCTCCAATGAGCCAGCACCGCTAACAGCAGAAGTGCCATAATATTGGTAATTTTAATGGCCGGATTTACAGCTGGGCCAGCGGTGTCCTTGTAAGGATCGCCCACTGTATCACCGGTAACGGATGCTTTGTGTGCTTCCGATCCTTTCATATGTTTTACGCCATTAGAATCAGTATAGCCGTCCTCAAGGCTCTTTTTCGCATTGTCCCAGGCGCCGCCGCCTGAAGTCATGGAAATCGCTACGAATAGACCGTTTACGATGACGCCAAGCAGTGATGCGCCCAGAGCCGCAAAGGCAGCAGCCTTGGAGCCTGAGAGTAACAAAACCCCGAAATAGACGACCAGTGGCGCCAAGACAGGCAGAAGCGATGGAATGATCATTTCACGAATGGCTGCTTTGGTCAGCAGATCAACCGCTCGCGCATAATCTGGGCGGTCTGTACCGTCCATGATGCCGGGTTTTTCGCGGAATTGGCGCCGTACTTCCTGCACCACCGCACCTCCCGCACGGCCGACCGCCGTCATTGCCATGCCGCCAAAAAGATAGGGTATTAACCCACCAAATATGAGACCGGCGACCACATAGGGATTAGACAATTCAAACGAAACCTCACCCATATCTGCAAAATATGGGTAGGCCTGGCCATTCGCAGCGAAATAGGTCAGATCGTTCGAATAGGCTGCAAAAAGAACCAAAGCACCCAATCCGGCAGAACCTATCGCATAGCCTTTGGTCACCGCCTTGGTGGTGTTGCCCACCGCATCAAGAGCATCGGTTGATTTGCGCACTTCCGGGTCAAGCCCAGCCATTTCGGCAATGCCACCGGCATTATCTGTCACCGGACCAAAAGCATCGAGCGCCACAATCATACCTGCAATACCAAGCATTGAGGTTACCGCGATTGCAGTGCCAAACAGCCCAGCAAGTTGATAGGTGCTAATAATGCCGCCCATAATGACAATGGCTGGAAGCGCGGTCGATTCCAGAGATACGGCCAATCCTTGGATAACGTTGGTGCCGTGCCCAGTCACAGACGCTTCGGCAATTGAATTTACCGGCCGCTTATTCGTAGCTGTGTAATATTCGGTAATGACCACTATCAAACCGGTGACAATGAGGCCAATGATTCCACAGATGAAAAGGTCGAAACCTGTTACGGACATCCCCGCAACGATGCCCACCTCGCCCCAGCCTATGGTGATCATATTTGCCACCGCAACACCAATGATTGATAGGATTCCGGTTGCGATCAGGCCTTTATAAAGCGCACCCATGATAGATCCGCTCACGCCCAGTTTTACAAAAAACGTTCCGGCGATTGAAGTGATCACGCAAGCAGCGCAAATCGCAAGCGGATAAAGCATAATGCTGGAAAGCATTTCTGTGCCGCTAAAGAAGATTGCGGCTAGAACCATGGTCGCAACGACGGTCACGGCATAGGTTTCAAACAAATCTGCCGCCATTCCCGCGCAGTCACCCACATTATCTCCGACATTATCGGCGATCGTCGCTGGGTTGCGCGGATCGTCTTCTGGGATCCCGGCCTCTACCTTACCGACAAGATCACCGCCCACATCCGCACCTTTGGTGAAGATTCCGCCACCCAAACGCGCAAAGATAGATATGAGCGAAGCGCCAAAACCGAGCGCCACAAGCGCATCAATGACTGTTCTGTCAGAGGGCGAATAGCCGATCCAAATTGTCAGCACAAAATAATAAACTGAGACACCTAATAGTGCCAGCCCGGCAACCAAAAGCCCTGTTATTGCGCCTGCCTTGAAAGCTAATTCAAGCCCTCCCGCAAGACTAAGTGAGGCTGCTTGTGCCGTACGGACATTAGCACGCACCGAAACATGCATGCCGATAAATCCGGTTAGGCCAGAGAGTATTGCACCAATCAGAAAGCCGATTGCCGCAGTCATAGACAGAAAATACCATGCTGCCAAAAATACGACGATGCCAACCAAGGCGATCGTGGAATATTGCCGCGTCAGGTAGGCTTGAGCGCCTTCCCGAATCGCACCTGTAATTTCCTGCATCCGCGTTGTGCCCTGATCTGCGGCGAGTACTGAGCGCGTGGCCCATACCGCATAAAGGACAGAGAGCAAACCGCAGGCAATGACGAGAATAAGAACTGCCACTCCATTTATCATTTAAGGCGAACTCCCACTGAGCTTGCGCCCGCCACCAGCAGATCGCAGCGGATTGCTGGCGCGCAAAGCGCTTGAAGCCCGAAATCCCTCCCCGGGCCAATGAGCGGCATGGAAGTGCCTGAAGCCAAACCTAAACCGGGCTTCGACGGTATTCTGATGGAAGCATCACCAATATAATTGGACGCTGCTTCCTTTATTCGAGCATTTTCTATGCCGCACGCTCAAGATGCGGAAGGGGCTTGCAAAGGTCAAGCCGTTCTTCTGTGCAGAAAAACACATAATGGGCCGCAAACTGCCACAGCCCATTAATCAAGTGTCGAGGTAATGCTTTAATGTCTGTGGCGGGATCTCGCACCCCGGCTCTCGCCGCGAATTTGAAATGCAAGTCGGTCCAAAACAGCATTAACCAGTTTCGGTTCGTCTTCTGTATAAAACGCTTTAGCAATATCGACATATTCCGATACGATGACCGCGGTCGGAACGTCTTTGCGTGTTTTAAGCTCCCAAGCTCCGGCACGAAGGATCGCCCGCAGCGTCGAATCAAGACGTGACAGGGGCCAATCATCAGTCAGTCCCTGATGGATCAGGGGATCAAGCATAAGCTGATTTTCGACCACACCCGCGACAATGGCGCGGAACCATTGCGGGTCCGCATCCAGATATTGGGTGCCGTCAACTTCTTTGCCTAGCCGATGAGCCTCATATTCAGCCACGACTTCCAATACACCTGTGCCTGCTACGTCCATTTGGTACAATGCTTGCACAGCCGCTAAACGCGCCACACCACGCTTATTTGCGGGACGTGGTCCGAGGGGCGTCTTACGGTCTTCCGTCGAAGAGTTCATTTGTTTACGCTCCAAATTTTTTGCGTAATGCGATCATAGTCAGGGCTGCACGCGCTGCGAACCCGCCCTTGTCTTTATCTTCACGGCGTGCGCGAACCCAAGCCTGGTCTTCGTTTTCTACCGTTAGAATTCCATTACCAATGGCAAGGCTTTCTGCCACAGCCAGATCAGTCAGAGCACGACAAGATTCGTTCGCAACAATGTCAAAATGATAGGTTTCCCCTCGAATGACTGTTCCAAGCGCGACAAAACCATCATATTGCGTGCCGCCGGCTTCCGCACCATCAAGGGCAAACGAAATTGTCGCCGGGATTTCCAATGCACCTGCCACAGTTACTATGTCATAGGTCGCATCCGCCTCGTCGAGAGCGGCTTTCGCACCATCCAGAAGCGCATCGGCAAGTTCATCGTAAAACCGCGCTTCGATAATGAGTAGATGCAAGGGATGCGCCTCGTGTTTCGACATATGAAACTCCATGACAGAACGCGCTCACCGAGCGTAACGGTCAGCGCGAAAATATAAAAGAACTTTGGAGCAGTAGGCTCTATGCCTATTTCGAGTATTGCGCAAGCCTTGCTGCGTAACGCGCAAGCTGATCAATCTCAATATTGACCTTGTCGCCCGCCTTGCGGTCGCCCCAAGTCGTGACGTTCAGTGAATGACGGATGAGCAATACATCAAATTCATTGCCGTTGACACCATTAACGGTCAATGAGGTACCGTCCAGCGCAACTGAGCCTTTTTGAGCGATGAATGGCGCGAGCTCTTCCGGTGCGCGCAATGTGAAACGCACCGCCTCACCTTCCTCTTTGCGCTCTACGATTTCAGCTTGGCCATCAATATGTCCGGAAACAAGATGTCCGCCCATCTCATCGCCAAGCTTGAGCGAGCGCTCCAGATTGATACGGGTTCCAGCCTGCCAGTTTGAAATTGTGGTGAGTCTTAAAGCCTCTTCCCAGGCCTCAACTTCAAACCATCTTTGGTTGCTGCCTTTCTCTGGAAGAGCCACCACCGTCAGACAGACGCCAGAACATGCGATAGAAGCGCCCATTTCTATTGTTGCGGGATCATATTTCGTCTGAATGCGTAGCCGGGCACCTAAATTCAATCGCTTAACCGAGTCAATTGTGCCGATATCGGTTACAATGCCTGTAAACATCAGGTATTCCTTATGTATTCGTAACAGAGATCACTGCCGTAACGGGTTTCTCTCGCTAAGGTAAACTCTCCATTTTTATAAGGGTCGAGGTTTGGCGCTGCGATTCCGTCAGGCCCGATGATGAGAGTTGATTGGAAGATTATAAGGCGGTCGACCAGTTTTTCTTCGAGAAAGTTTTTCGCAACACCTGCGCCACCTTCTACTAATACGGATGAAATTCCCAGCGCGGCCAAATCATCCATGAGTTCGGGTAAAGCAAGTTTGCCATCAACCGCTTCGCCAGCGAGAATCTTGCATCCGGCCGCCTGCATTTCCTGCCGCCGTTCATTGGTTACCCCTACATCGCAGGCAATCCACAGCGGCGTTAAATTTGCAGTTTGCACGAGATTAGACTGTACCGGTAAACGCAACTGACTATCCAAAACTATGCGCACAGGGGAGCGTTGCTCAAGCCCTGGCAACCGGCAATTCAATATTGGATCATCAGCCAAAGCTGTCTCGATCCCAATCAATATGACATCGCTTTGCGCGCGCAGAATATGCGATTGCGCTAAGGAGGTTTGACCGGTAATCGCAACCTTTCCCTCACCTTTTTTGCCGATCATCCCGTCGGCGGAAAGTGCAAGTTTTAGAGTCACTTCCGGTCGTTTTTTCGAAGTTCGATTCAGGTAGCCAGACAAATCATCGGCAGCCGGTGCTGAAAGGACGCCTGCTACTGCTTCAATTCCTGCTTGGCGTAAAATAGCAAGGCCTTTGCCACTTACTCGCTCGTCTGGATCCGTCGCAGCAACAACCACTCGCGCTACACCTGCCTGAATAAGCGCGTCCGCACAGGGCGGAGTTCTGCCGTGATGCGCGCAAGGCTCTAACGACACATAGACGGTAGCGCCGCGGGCTGCTTTTCCCGCTTCAGCCAAAGCTAATGGCTCCGCGTGGGGTCTTCCGCCAATTGCAGTGACGCCGCGGCCAACAATAATGCCGTCCTTGACAATGATAGTGCCGACAGATGGGTTGGTTCCGGTAAGGCCTTTATGTGTTCGGGCATAACGGATCACGGCTTCCATATAGCGGCGATCATCACGTGAAATATTGGCCGAGATTGAAACACCCATCCTCAATCTTCCAGATCGAGATCGATTTCATCCACCGTCAAATCATCGATGATGTTGTGAAAATCGACTGCTTTACTGAAATTACGATAAACCGAGGCAAAGCGAATATAGGCAATGTCATCAATGCCTTTAAGGGCTTCCATAGCCAGGCGACCGATTTCCTCAGACGGAATTTCGGTTTCACCCGAACTTTCAAGCCGTCGCACTATGCCGGAAATGGCGCGCTCAACCAGTTCAGGGTCCACTTCACGCTTACGCAGTGCCACCTGAATGGAGTGGGTTAGTTTCTCTCGGTCAAAGGGTACGCGCCGACCGCTTTTTTTGACGACCATCAGATCGCGGAGCTGGATGCGCTCAAAAGTTGTAAACCGCCCACCACATACAGAACACACCCTGCGCCGACGGATGACAGCGCCATCTTCTGTGGGCCGTGAATCCTTAACTTGCGTATCTTCAAACTGGCAAAAAGGACAACGCATAGGTCTCTTTCATTCCAAAAAGTCGCGGGGAAATGGGAGGCATATTTCGCACGACGATATTAAAAATATTGTAGTAAACCGCGCTTCCAAGCGCAATAAACGGTGATTCCGAAAGATAATAACCGATTGCTGACACAGAACCTAATGAAGCTCATCACAAAAAACCCCGCCCAACTATGTTGGACGGGGCTTTCAATTCATCAGCTAATTTTAGCCTTGGTAGCCATACATGGGGAAACGATCAGTCAGTGCAATGACCTTTTCCTTAACTGCCTGTTCAACTGCGGCGTTGCCTTCATCTGAGTTGACGGATTTCAGACCGTCGAGCACTTCGGCAATCAACGAGCCGACTTGCTTGAACTCCGCGACACCAAAGCCACGGGTTGTACCAGCTGGCGTGCCAAGTCTAATGCCGGAAGTTACGAACGGCTTTTCCGGATCGAATGGGATACCATTTTTGTTACAGGTAATATTCGCGCGTCCAAGAGCGGCCTCGGCCCGCTTGCCTGTTGCATTCTTCGGGCGCAAATCAACCAGCATCAGATGGTTATCGGTTCCGCCAGAGACAATGTTCAACCCTTGCGACTTTAGCTCTTCCGCAAGCGCACGCGCATTATCCACCACATTTTGCGCATAAATTTTGAATTCCGGCTTTAGCGCTTCAGCAAATGCTACTGCTTTACCTGCAATAACGTGCATCAGTGGACCACCCTGAAGTCCGGGGAATACCGCTGAATTGATTTTCTTTGCAATATCCGGATCGTTGGTCAGAATCATTCCGCCACGTGGGCCGCGCAACGATTTATGGGTTGTTGTGGTGCAAACATGCGCATGCGGAACTGGCGAAGGATGAACGCCACCGGCTACCAGGCCAGCAATATGAGCCATATCGACCATCAGATAGGCTCCGACTTCATCGGCGATTTCCCGGAAACGCTTCCAATCCCAAATACGCGAATAGGCCGTACCACCGGCGAGGATAAGCTTGGGCTTGGTTTCACGCGCAAGTCGGGCAACCTCGTCCATGTCAATCAAATGATCGTCCTCACGCACGCCATAAGATACGACATTGAACCACTTGCCCGACATATTGACTGGCGATCCGTGGGTTAGATGTCCGCCAGAATTGAGATCCAACCCCATGAAAGTGTCACCCGGCTGCAAAAGCGCCAAGAACACTGCCTGATTCATCTGGCTTCCCGAATTGGGCTGAACATTCGCAAACTCGGCACCAAAAAGCTTTTTGGCGCGCTCAATTGCCAGCTCTTCCACCACATCCACAAATTGGCAGCCGCCATAATAGCGCTTACCGGGATAACCTTCGGCATATTTGTTGGTGAGGATAGAACCCTGCGCTTCGAGCACCGCACGGGAAACAATGTTCTCAGAAGCGATCAATTCGATTTCATGGCGTTGACGCCCAAGCTCGTTACGGATTGCTCCGAAAATATCAGCATCGATCTCTTCAAGACTTGCATTGAAGAAATGATCTAAAACGGAATTCGAGGCGGCATTGGTTTGCGACATATTCATTCCCTCCGGTCAGCCGGTACAGCTATATGGTCGAGGCGCATTATCACACTTCTGCAACCAAGGCCAATGGCCGCTATACGATAAACAACTACCAAAATGCGGCACTCAGGCACGTATGCGGCGTCTCGGCCCCATAATCCCACTCTAAGATTGCGCGTTGGTGCGTTAAAGCACGGCAAATAGGGATTTAAACAGAATTGAATTCGTTTAATCCAGCGACTAAATGTCTGTGCCAAGCGCAAGCGCAGTTGCACCATCCATCCGGTAAATATCGTCACGGAATTGAACCACGCCATCACCGGTGGCCCAAGCCGTCAGATAAACAAAATGCACCGGCACTGGATCGGCCAATTGAATAGGCGTGTTGGCGCCCGATTTAATAGCAGCTTCCATGGTTTGACGGTCCCAACCGGGAGTATTCTGCAACAGCCAGAGATTTAAATCGCGTACATTTTGTACGCGCACGCAACCGGAAGAATCAAACCGCATGAGCTTGTTAAAGTAACTTTGTTGCGGCGTATCGTGCATGTAAACCGCATGATTGTTATGGAAATTAATTTTCGTCGAGGACATAGCATTAATCTTGCCGGGGTCCTGACGGAACATGAGCTTCACGGCCTCATCGGTGTTCCAGTCGACGCTTTCGGGCGGCACTTCCTGTCCCTGCTGATTGAACAGGCGGATTTTATTATTGGTGAGATATTGCGGGTCTTTCCGCATCAGCGGAATGATATCCTTCTGGATAATTGATTTCGGTGCTGTCCAGTAAGGATTGAGGATAATTTCATGAATTTTTGAAGTCAGAATCGGGGTCTGACGATCAATTTTTCCGACTACGGCGGTGTGTCGAGAGACAACGCGACCTTTTTCCACTGCTTCAATTCGAGCGGCTGGAATATTAACCATGACGAACCGAGGTTCGGAATCAGTGGTCGGCACAATCTGCGATAAACGCTGCAAATTGGTATGTAGCTGGCCCAATCGGGTATTTGCATCAACGTTCAGGGCCGCATAAGTGAACTGGCCCATCACGCCATCGGCCGGCAAACCATGCCGTGCTTGAAAACGCTTGACGGCAGCATCGACATAAGTGTCGTAGGCATTAGAGGAGCCTGCCTCACGGGCAAGATCTCCCGAAACGGCCAATCGCTGACGTAAGACGCGGACCGCAGGATCACTGACGCCGAGGCGGAGCTTGGCGTTACCCGGCACTGTGGGCCAACCTCCCCGTCCAGCTATCTCTGTATAACGTGCGATAGCGTTTTCTAAGCCGATGATCGTATCGTTGCTTAAAATCGGCTGATTGGTTGAAACAGCCTGTCTTCCTGTGGCGCGCGCATCAAACTGATCGTCCCATTGGCCGCGTCGAGGAGCAGCGAGAATATCATTTAAAGTTTGCTGGGCGAATGCCGATGATGCAAGCGATGCTGTTGCCGCTGTAAGTCCGGCTGTCACAGCTCCGCGCAAAAAACTACGGCGATCTAAACGGAAAGCGTCAGAATTATTGTGATTATCAACCATTTTCCGGTTCCCACAATTAAGGTTTGCGAATAAATTATCGCCCCTCACAAACAATATCATAATTTTCTTATTCTTTATTTTATGGCATATTCATGTCTTCCCTTGCTTTTCAAGGCAGACACCGTGGTCAGCGCTTTGAATCCCGGTTTACCCATGAGAAACCTTAGGACAGTGGCCGTTGGGCAACAAGAATGCTTCTCGGAGGGGGTCAGCGTTTTCCGGTATCAGCGTTTCGCCCAGCAATAGTTTAGGCGTTGCAGCGGACAAAAGAGAGGAAGCAATAAGCGCCGATGTTGACCGATCCTAGTTCTTGCTAGGTCGATTAGCTAGATGCTGAGCTTGTTGCTTGCTAGACGCCAACTGATGCGATCGCGTTTAAGCGACGAGACCAACCCGCGATTGGCGGCGTTTTTCGAGATAAAATAAAATTCGAAAAACAATATAGACAGCAATCACCAGAAGATTGAACGCCACGGTAAAGGGCTTATATTCGAAATATCGGGAGAATACCGAATAGATCGCGATCTCCCCTATTGCGGCTATAAACCAAAGTACAGGGCCCCAGGGCGCTCGCATCCAAAGTCCTGTTGCCGCCACGGGCATCAGAACAGCCAGAGCCACCACCGCTGTTTGCCAAAGCCAAGGCATCAGATCAAAACGCCAGAGCATGCCAGGCTGGACACCGATCAATCTAATCCAATAATAAACCCCGCTGGCCAATGCGGCCAGCGCAACAGCGCGGATGAACCACACGAAAGACCATTCGGTAGCACTCTGCCTTACATGTGTGTGCAATTCGTCCCGACGCATCAAAGGTTTAATTCCCTCTCACTTAAATTTTCAAAGTAAGTCTCTATTGTTTCTGGCGTAACTTGATCCAGTGATACTGGGTTCCAGACCGGAGTGCCATCCTTGTCGACAAGCACAGCCCGAACACCTTCATAAAAATCGTGCCCTTTAAGCATGTGAGAGGCAATGCGGTATTCCATGCGCAGACAATCATCGAGCGTGAGCCCCCGAGCATCTTTCATTTGTCGGAATGTAACGGCCAAGCTCGTGGGCGAGCGGCTAGCTAAGACGTTAAGAATATCGGCGGCTGACTTATGCCCCTGCTCAACAGAATTTTCCAATGCATCAATACATTCTTTGAGCGTTCCATGCGCGAAGCTCTGAGCAATTACTTGTCGCATTTCCGCAGAAGTTTCAAAATCGGGCTGCTGACGATAATTTTGTAGAGCGTCCAGATCGGCGGTGGCGATGAGCTCTTCGCGTAATGCATCAAGCGCATCCGACTTGACCGCATGGGTTGCGATGCCGCTCTGAAGGCAGTCACCCCATCTTATGCGATTGCCAGTCAAAGCTAAATATAGACCAAAATTGCCCGGGAGATGGGGTAAGAACGCGCTGCCACCCACATCAGGAAAAAAGCCGATGCCGGTTTCTGGCATTGCGAAAAGTGTATTCTCCGTAACGATCCGATGCGAACCATGGACAGAAATTCCCGCACCGCCGCCCATAACGATGCCGTCAAGAAAAGAAATATAGGGTTTGCTGAACCGTCCGATATGCGCATTTAATCGATATTCGTCGCGGAAAAACTCATAGGCTGGGATACCCGCATATTTTGCTCTATAGGCCGCAACCACATCGCCGCCCGCGCAAAAGGCCCGACCTTCGCCCTCGACAATCACGCAGGCTACAGAAGAATCTTCCTCCCAAGCGTTAAGCGCACGTTCGAGCGCCAGAATCATATTATGTGTCAGGGAGTTAAGTGCTGAAGCGCGCGTGAGTTTGATCAGCCCTGCTTTACCGCGCTTTTCGAAACTGATTTCGCTGCCACCGCCAAAGTCAATCTGCATCTGGTTTCTCCCATTTATGTTAGCGGTAAAAAGACAAATTTACCGCGTCAATCCTGCACAGGCTAATAGACTTGGTTTTGAGGCTTTTCCCGTGATAAATGATTTTGATCAGATAACAAGCTTCTGCCCAAGTGGGTTCTCAAGCTTTCATTGTGGGTAAGTCGATGAGAGATAACCAGTTCAATTTGTCCTCCGCCAATGTCACCGAAGATATCGATGATATCACAGGAAGCAGGCGACTGCGCCGGATGCGCAAGGCGGACTGGTCGCGTCGTATTGTGCAAGAAACACGCCTGAGCGTGGATAATCTTATTCTGCCATTTTTTCTGACCGATGGGTCGGGCGTCAGCGAGCCCATTGAGGCCATGCCTGGCGTCGAGCGTCATTCGGTGGATATGGCCGTGCGATTGGCTGAGAAAGCAGCCAAGCTCGGAATTCCCGCTTTAGCCCCCTTCCCTCGGGAAAGCGCCGAGGTAAAAACCGAAGATGGCGCATTCATAAGCAGTCCCGATAATCTGATTAACCGTGCTGTCAGGGCGATCAAAAAAGAGGTTCCGGAAATCGGAATCATTACTGATGCGGCTCTAGATCCATTCACGTCCCATGGGCATGATGGGATTTTGCGCAATGGTGAAATCGTCAATGACGAATCTGTTGCCATGATTGTAAAGGGCGCTCTGTCGCAGGCGGAAGCTGGCGCTGATATTATCGCGCCTTCGGATATGATGGATGGCCGGATTGGCGCAATTCGGCGAGCGCTTGATCAAAACGGCTATAACAACGTTGCCATTATTTCTTATGCGACAAAATTTGCATCGGCTTTTTATGGTCCTTTTCGCGATGCCATTGGTACAGCAGGCGTTCTGAAAGGCGATAAGAAAACCTATTATATTGATCCGGCTAACTCCGATGAAGCGCTGCGTGAAGCAGAGCAAGATATTTTGGAAGGCGCGGATATGCTTATGATCAAGCCGGGCTTGCCCTATCTCGATATTGTCCAAAAACTCAAAAACGCTTTTCGTCTTCCTACTTTTGCCTATCAGGTCTCTGGCGAATATTCCATGATCAAGGCTGCGAGCATGAATGGCTGGATAGACGGCGATAAGGTGATGATGGAGAGTATACTTGCCTTCAGACGGGCCGGTTGCGACGGAATATTAACATATGCGGCCCTTGAGATTGCCGAAAAGCTCAAAGCCGAAGGGTAACATCTCAAAATTGCCTCCAATGACACTGTCTTGAAATGGTCGCGTTTATTTCCCACTTTGTTAAGGTTCTGCGCGGCGCGGAGCGGGACGGTCTTCGTCCCTTTCAGTTCTTAACATGAGTGGAAAAGATCATGTACGACCAAATTCTATCCGCACCTCGCTATGAGAGCCGTGCATTGTTTGAAGGAGTGAGAACCCGCCGGGTATTGGCATTTCTTATCGATTATTTGATCGTATTTTTCCTATGCATTCCGGCGGCCATTCTAATCGCTTTTTTTGGTTTGCTAACGCTTGGAATTGGTTGGGGCCTCTACGCGATTATGTTCCCCGTGGTCACATTGTTTTATGTGGCCCTAACGCTAGGCGGGCGCGAAGCCGCAACCAAGGGCATGCAGATTATGAACATCAAACTGGTGCTACTGGAAGGCGGAGAGATCACCCCGATTGTTGCAATTGTGCATTCGGTTCTGTTCTGGGCACTCAATGCGGTGCTGACGCCGTTCATCCTCTTGGCAACGCTGGTTTTGGATCGCAAACGGGCGGTACATGACCTTTTGTTGGGAACGGCGGTTGTCCGGGCCGATCGAATTACTGCCGGTGTGCTAGGCTAAGGGTTGCGGTTTAATTGCAGACGGGGCAAAATATCTATTGACGTTTTGTTCGACCAGCGTGATCCTGACACCGTAATCCTACTATTCGGTTGCCGTTTCGTGGATAGTGAATGACCCATCAGCCGCAACATTCTCCGCAGTTTTTTTTAACGGCACCCTCACCTTGTCCATATTTGGACGGACAGATGGAACGCAAAGTGTTTACCCATCTGGTCGGTGACAGAGCTTCCGAGATCAATGATCTTTTGACGCAAGGTGGTTTCCGCCGCTCTCAGAACATTGCCTATCGACCAGCCTGTGAGACATGTCGGGCCTGCGTTTCAGTGCGTATTCTGGTTGACAGTTTTCAGATGAACCGAAGCATGCGCCGGGTCTGGAACGCCAATCGAGATCTCGTCGGTCGTCACCAAAAAGCGCAACCCAGCACAGAACAATATGCGTTGTTTCGTGATTATCTAGATGCCCGACACCGCTCTGGCGGGATGTCAGACATGACAGTGCTCGATTATGCAATGATGATCGAAGACACTCATGTCGATACGCAAATCATTGAATATCGCAAACGCGGCCCTGAAAGCTTTATCGATGCAAAAGGGGATGGAGAACTGATTGCAGTCGCTTTAACCGATGTGATGGCGGACGGACTTTCGATGGTCTATTCGTTTTTTTCGCCTCACGCGGAAGAGCGCTCGCTTGGTACATTTATGATCCTTGACCATGTTCAGCGTGCCCGCGCAGCTGGCTTACCCCATGTTTATCTGGGCTATTGGGTCGAAGGTTCGCGCAAGATGCAATATAAGACGCGTTTCAGGCCACAGGAACATTTGGGCCCGCGCGGTTGGCAGCTTTTTGAGGGCTAAGAAGTGGACAAAGCTGCCCACTTCAATTGCCATTTTTCAATCTTCTTCGGAAAGTTTTACCAAGCGCAATAGAATAGGAGCGCCTGGCATTATTATCCGAATTTACCTGAACGCGGAAAACCTTTCGGAACCAGACGTCCGGCTGTAGCGCGGGCGCCTATCCATTCGAGCAATTCATCCTTGTTACGAGTGAATGTGCGCTCGGCCGAATCCTGCCAACTCAACCCGTCCTCCAAAGCAAAAGTCCGAATGTCAGAGACGCCGCCATCCTTATATCTTTGCAGACGTACACCCTTGCCGCGGGTCATCTCCGGAATTTCCGATAGCGGGAAGACCAGCATTTTACGGTTTTCGCCAACAACCGCGACATGGTCTCCGGAAACGCGCACGCAAAGTTTAGCCTCGTCGGGTGCTTTCACATTCAACACCTGCTTGCCCTTACGGGTATTGGCCGCCGCCTCGCTTTCAGAGACGATGAAACCATTGCCTTGATGCGAAACCACCAAAAGCTTAGCTGAAGGATCATGCACAAAGGCGGTCAAGATGTCCTGATCGTTTTCCATATCCACGAGAATGCGAATAGGTTCACCATGGCCGCGACCGCCGGGGAGCGTATTGGCGCCGATTGTGAAAAATCTACCCCCCGTCGTAACGAAAAGCAGCTTGTCTGTCGTTTCTGCATGGAAAGCGAGTTTAAGCTTGTCGCCTTCCTTAAACGAGAGCGTCGAAAAATCGGCTAAATGGCCCTTCATCGCCCGCAGCCAGCCCTTCTCGGAAACCACGATAGTGACCGGCTCGCGCTCAATCATTGCCTGATGAATTTCTTCAAGGTCCCAGTTCGATGCGAGGCCAAAACCGGTTCGACGCTTGCCGAGTGCTGTTTCCGGGCCAAACTTATCTTGAACCGCCTTGATTTCAGTACTGATCTTTTTCCACTGACGTGTGCCCGATGCAAGCAAACCTTCAAGCTCACTCTTCTCGACCGTTAATGCGTCAAATTCCTTGCGGATTTCAAACTCTTCGAGCTTACGCAATGAGCGTAAACGCATATTGAGGATGGCCTCTGCCTGAACATCGCTCAGCTCGAAAACTCGCATCAGTTCTTGTTTTGGCTCGTCTTCCTCGCGAATGATCCGGATCACTTCATCGAGGTTAAGATATGCCTTAAGGAAGCCTCCTAGAATCTCCAGTCGCTTTTCGATCTCGCCTAGACGGAATTCAGAGCGACGAACCAAGACTTCCTTGCGATGGTCCAGCCATTCGCGCAGCACGCCACCCAGCGAAAGAACATTTGGCACTTTGCCATGCGAAAGCACGTTCATATTGAGCGAAATTCGGCTTTCAAGCTCGGTTAGCTTGAAAAGCGATTCCATCAGCAATTCCGGATCAACGCTACGGTTTTTCGGCTCCAGCACCAAGCGGACATCTTCGGCGGATTCATCGCGAATATCATCAAGAAGAGGCAGTTTACGAGCGAGTAGTAGCTCGGCGATCTTCTCAATCAACCGCGACTTTTGCACCTGATAAGGGATTTCGGTAACAACGATTACCCAAGTGCCGCGATTGCCTTCTTCCTTGTGCCAGCGCGCACGTACACGGAAAGAACCGCGCCCGGTACGATAGGCCTCCGCAATTTGGGCGTGCTCTTCAACCAGCACACCGCCGGTTGGAAAATCAGGACCGCGCACTTTGCATTTGAGCAGAGCCTTAGGGTCGGTCTCGGCTTGTTTCTGCAACTCTTCCCACTGCTCGGGCGAGGTCAGAAGTTCATCATCCGACGCATCAGGATGGTTGATCAGGTAAAGCGCTGTTGCACAAAGCTCAGCCACATTATGGGGCGGAATATTGGTAGCCATACCCACCGCAATACCCGCTGAGCCGTTGGCCAAGAGATTTGGAAACGCGCTGGGCAGTACGACAGGCTCTTCGTCTTCCTCATTATAGGTCGGGCGAAAATCAATGGCGTTTTCGGTAATCCCTTCTAAAAGCAGGGCCGCCACATTGGTCATACGGGCTTCTGTATAGCGCATTGCTGCAGCACTATCGCCGTCAATATTACCGAAATTCCCCTGCCCGTCGATCAACGGATAGCGCACCGCAAAATCCTGCGCCAAACGCACCAGCGCGTCATAGATTGAGGCATCGCCATGAGGATGGAATTTACCCATAACATCGCCGACAATACGCGCACATTTCGCATAGGCTTGGTCGGGATTAAGGCGCAAAAGTCGCATCGTATGGATGATGCGCCGGTGCACCGGTTTCAGACCGTCGCGCACATCCGGCAGCGCACGATGCATGATCGTGGACAGCGCATAAGCGAGATAGCGTTCTTCGAGGGCTGACTTAAGATCGACCCGTTCGATATGTTCTTCGCCGTCGCCCGGCGGAATCAGACTTTTTCCCATAGTTCTAAGTACCAATTGCGCGATTCGTCAGCAAGTGGCGATGAGAACCAATCCAGTACATTCGTTGCGATTCTGACGAGAAATCACCGCTATTTTCGCTCGAAAGCCAATTGATCGCGAATGCTGGCACAAAAATAGCCAAGCATCTTTCTATTCGGTTCGGCTTATGAGAACCTTGCATCTTATCGTTGATTTCAGGAGCCTTGATATGCAGCTTTTAGTTTCGACCCATCGCGCCACGCGCGTTTTTGTCACCAGTGCAGCATTATCACTTCTTCTTGGAGGCACTGCATTTGCTGTTGATGCTGATGCGGTCGCGGGGCGTATTAAAGCTCTCTATCACGAAAAGGGAGGAGAAGTCACCTTCAACAATGTGAAGGCTGAAGGCGATGATGTCATTCTTGAAGGCACCAAAATCAAACTTGCTGCGGCTTCAGATAATCAAACAGAGATCGGCGATATCACCTTAGAAAAGGTTGAGGATACATCCGATGGGGGTTTCATCATTGGCAAGGTCATAATTCCCGATCAGGATTTCACCACAGATACTGGCCAGGACAAAGACCGCGTCATCGTCAAAGGCATTTTGATGGAGAAGGTGCAGTTACCTTCAGCCAGCGCCAGTGATCCACTCGACAAGATGGTTTTCTATGATCGCATGGCGATCGATCAGATCGACGTGGAAGTTCCCGGCACAAGCGGCGTCGCTCTGAAGGGAATTGAGGTCACGCTCAACGCGCCCCAGAAGCCTGAAAGGGTCGATTATGCATGGTCGATTGCCAGTATTGCAACGACATTTACTGACACAGCGCGCAATCCATTAGCGCCTTTGAATATGGATAGTTTCAACGCGTCATTACGCTCCAATGGCGCCTGGCAACCGCAAACGGGCGACACTTCGCTTGATAATTTCGAGATCAATGCTGCCGATTTGGGTAAGATCAACATTACTGGAAGCATGGGTGGTTATAATCTCGCCTTCTTGCAAGCTGTACAAAAAATGCAGGACGAAATGCTTAAAGCCGATGCGGATTCTCACGCAACTGGCCTTGCCGCACTCAAACTTTCTCAGCAGCTAAGTCTCCAGCGGCTCACGGTTCGATTTGATGATGAATCATTGACTAAAAAGCTGCTCGAATATTTTGCAAAAAAACAAGACAGCGACGCGGAAACGCTGGCAATACAAATGCAGATGTTGGTTCCCCTATTAGCTACGCAGCTTAAAAATCCAGAATTTGCAAAGCAGCTTGGTGCCGCAGCAAGCCAATATTTTTCAGATCCAAAATCTCTAACGATCAGCGCATCGCCGGATGAACCGGTTAGCTTTGCAGCAATTGCCGCCACCGCTTCCGCAGACCCGACCAAGCTCATTCAACTTTTAAAGCTGACGGTGAGCGCTAATAATTAAGCGCAATCAGATGAATAAAAAAACCCGGCTAAAGGCCGGGTTTTATTTGAGCAATTTTGAGTTTAGCTTTTCTGAACCGGGGCCAATCTCACGTTTAATTCCCGAAGCTGAGCAGGTGCTACTTCCGATGGCGCACCCATCAAAAGGTCCAGAGCCTGCTGGTTCATTGGGAAAAGCGAGATTTCACGCAAGTTCTTTGCGCCTACCAAAAGCATGACCACGCGATCAACGCCGGCTGCCATGCCGCCATGTGGAGGTGCGCCATATTGGAATGCACGGTAGAGACCGCCGAAACGCTCTTCCACGTCCTGCTGGCTAAGGCCGACCTTTTCGAAAGCCTTGACCATCACTTCAGGCAACTGGTTGCGGATGGAGCCTGATGCAATTTCAAAACCATTGCACACCAGATCATACTGATAGGCTTTGATTTCAAGCGGATCCATATTTTCCAGCGCATCCATTCCACCTTGCGGCATGGAGAATGGGTTGTGGGCAAAATCCAGCTTCTTATTGTCTTCATCCCACTCATAGAACGGGAAGTCGATGATCCATGCGAGTTCGAAACGATCACGATCGACAAGGTTGAGTTCTTCACCGGCACGCGTGCGTGCATCACCGGCGAATTTATAAAATTTGGATGGCAGACCAGCGACGAAGAAGCAGGCGTCACCATCACTTAATCCTAGCTGCTGACGAAGCGCTTCAGTGCGTTCTTCGCCGATATTTCTAGCAATCGGGCCAGCGCCTTCAAGCTTATCGCCTTCTTTGCGCCAGAAAATATAACCAAGACCGGGCTGGCCTTCGCTTTGCGCCCAGGAGTTCATGCGGTCACAGAATGCGCGGCTTCCTCCAGTCTTGGCCGGGATTGCCCAAACTTCAACCTTCGGATCATTTGCGATCATATTGGCAAAGACCTTGAAACCTGAGCCTGCAAAATGCTCAGTCACGGCCTGCATTTCAATCGGGTTACGCAGATCGGGCTTATCGGTACCA
Organism: Falsochrobactrum ovis; assembly: GCF_003259955.1. Taxonomy (GTDB): domain Bacteria; phylum Pseudomonadota; class Alphaproteobacteria; order Rhizobiales; family Rhizobiaceae; genus Brucella; species Brucella ovis_A. The sequence goes on along the minus strand of NZ_QLMK01000005.1, from coordinate 98,550 downwards.
TAGGTGCGGATGGCTTCGTCATAAGGAATACGACGGAAATTCTGCGTCACCGGTTTGCCTTCGGCAAATTCTTCGAAAATGCCGCGCATGACAGGTTCCATCGTCTCCCAGATTTCTTCTTGGGTTACGAAGCTCATTTCCAGATCGAGCTGATAGAATTCGCCCGGCAGACGGTCTGCACGCGGATCTTCATCGCGGAAACACGGCGCGATTTGGAAATAGCGGTCAAAACCCGCCACCATCAGCAGCTGTTTATATTGTTGCGGCGCCTGCGGCAGCGCATAAAACTTACCCGGATGTATGCGGCTTGGCACGAGGAAGTCGCGCGCGCCTTCCGGTGATGAAGCCGTCAAAATGGGCGTCGAAAATTCATTGAAGCCGATCTCGCCCATGCGGCGACGCATCGAAGCGATGATTTTCGTACGGCTCATAATGTTTTTATGCAGCGTTTCACGACGAAGATCGAGGAAACGATATTTGAGGCGAATATCCTCTGGATAGTCCGGTTCACCAAAAACTGGCAGCGGCAATTCTTTGGCTGCAGACAGAACTTCAATTTCGGTCGCAAAAATTTCGACATCACCGGTCGGAAGATTTGGATTCACTGCATCGTCGGCGCGTGCTTTGACTTCGCCATCGACCCGGATGACCCATTCACCGCGAACGGTTTCTGCAATTTTAAATGCAGGCGAATCAGGATCTGCAACGATCTGGGTCAAACCATAGTGATCACGAAGATCGATAAAAAGGATACCGCCGTGATCACGGACGCGATGAACCCAGCCCGACAGACGAACAGTGGAGCCTACATCCGACTTGCGAAGGGCTGCGCAGGTGTGGCTGCGATAACGGTGCATGATTTCCACCTTTTGGAACGCTAGAAAAATGGTGTAGCAAATAAGCTGCGGATTTGGGCGGAAAAGCGCATTTTGACCAGGTTTTGTCAAGTCCGCACTGCCACTATAAGAATTTGTTAGGCGAGCTTGACAGAATATGTCGATAAAAATCACAATTGAAGCGTTGAAGAATAGATATTTGCTGATTGCCCGCGACAAGCAGCACAGCTTTGTCTAAAGGGAAACTATGCAACTCATTACCACAACTCAGGCCCTCGAAGAGGCCATATCCGCACTGAGTAAATCCGATTTCGTGACAGTCGATACCGAGTTTATTCGGGAAACGACTTTCTGGCCGGAGCTCTGCCTCATCCAGATGGCCTCGCCCGATCAAACAACTTTGGTCGACGCACTGGCGCCCGGGCTCGACCTTGCACCTTTTTTTCAGCTGATGGCGAATGAAAAAGTGGTGAAGGTGTTTCATGCCGCACGTCAGGATATCGAAATTGTCTTTCATCTGGGTGGGCTTATTCCGAGCCCGATGTTTGATACTCAGGTGGCTGCAATGGTCTGCGGTTTTGGTGATGCCATTTCCTATGATCAGCTTGTTCAGAAAGTCACGGGCAATCAGATCGATAAGTCCTCGCGCTTTACCGATTGGAGACGGCGTCCGCTTTCTGCAAAGCAGCTCGACTATGCGCTTGCAGATGTGACCCATTTGCGTGACATCTATCTTTACTTAAAAGAGAAGCTTGACGCTGAAGGGCGCAATGAATGGGTTAATGAGGAGATGGCGGTCCTAGGTGCTCGTGAAACCTATGATCTGCATCCAGACGATGCCTGGAGGCGCGTTAAGGCGCGGGTGCGCAAGCCTATTGAACTTGCCATTGTCAAAGCCGTCGCCGCCTGGCGTGAGCGTGAAGCGCGTGAGCGAAATGTTCCGCGGGGCCGCGTCATCAAGGATGACACTATTGCAGAGATCGCCCAGCAGCAGCCCCGCGATGCGGAAGCGCTAGGTCGGTTGCGGACTATTCCGAAAGGATGGGAGCGTTCATCGCAAGCGGCGGGGTTGTTAGCTGCTGTTCAATCAGCGCTCGACATTCCGAAAGATGAGCTGCCGCGTCTTCCCAAACAGCCAAATGTGCCTGAGGGCACCGGCGCTGCCGCGGATTTGTTGAAGGTTCTGCTTAAGCTTGTGACGGAAGAATATGGCGTTGCAGCGAAAATCGTCGCGAGCTCTGACGATATTGACCGAATCGCTGCCGAAGGTGAACGTGCCGATGTGGCCTCACTGCGTGGATGGCGCCGCGAACTTTTCGGTCAAAAAGCGCTGGATCTGATTTCTGGAAAAATCGGCATTAAGTTCGAAAATCGCCGGATCAAAGCGGTCGCGCTAGAAGAGTGATCCGACTAGTTGCGACAGGCCGAGCGCCTGTTGCACGTTACTCACTCTCGCATACCTTCAATGGCAGCATCACCGATCGCAAAATATAGTTTTTTGCCAACGAGTTTGGCCAATTGTTGCAAGCGGCCTTCCGGACGGTCCGAGATTAACTCTGCTAAATCTCCTGGAACGACCAATGCGACTCTGTCTTCTTCTTCACGCCAATAAAGTCGAGGGATAACGCCCGGCATAGACGCCGAAAAGAGATAGACAACGCGTAAAAGCGCACCAAGCAGCCGCGCGCGATCTCGCAAGCGCGGCGTTGCTAATTGAAGTAGTTCCGGTGCAACGTCATCATCGACCAATCCTTCATGCCTGAAATAATTTGCCAAGGCCATGAAGGAACGGCCAGCATGATCGATCCCGCCAAAGGACCCATGGGCAATAATGTTGAGTGCCTGCAAACCGCGATAATCTGGATGAGCGCGCCAGCTAATATCAGCAACCAAACAGGCAGCCTGTCGACAGCGTGCCTCGTCCTCGGTTTCATCAAAGCCCAAGAAAGGCAGACTTAGTGTCGTCCAGGTCGCCAGTTCCCTGGCATGACGCGGTGATCGAGAGCGGAGAATGGCTAGCTCTTCGGCAGAGGCTAACAAAGGATCGAGCCTCTGCTCATTTTTAGGTAAAAGAGAATAAAGGTAACCTTCTCTCACACCCAAGGCTGAAAACACAATCCGCGATGGTTGCATACGGCGGATGGCTTCGAGCATGACTGTCGCGCCATAGGCAAGCAATTGGCGTCGATTCTTCGACACTGCTTCAATGCCCGATAGTTTCTCAATATTGCCTTTGGCAACGCGTTTGAGAAACTGCTGAGCTTCTAACGGATCCATTTCATAGCCATGCATGACGTGCAGAGGATAGTTTTTTGCAGTCATGTGCAGCTTGGCAAGGTTTCTCCACGTTCCGCCAACTGCATAAAAGACTTGCCCGCGATGCTTTTCCAATAAGGAGGCACGGGCCATCTCGGCTCGAGCAATCTTTGCTGCTTGGGACAAATCTTCATTTGCCATGTCCTGCAAGCGCAAACCACCCAAGGGTAAAGTCACGCCTTCGCTAATCTCATGATCTTCGATGGCGATCAGCTCTAGGCTCCCTCCACCCAGATCGGCAGCAATGCCTTGCGGCTTGTAAAAACCTGAGATGATACCTAGCGCCGAATAGTGAGCTTCTTCCTTGCCCGATAGGACTTCGATATGGCGACCGAGTATGGCTTCAGCCTGGGCAATGAAATCGGGGCCATTTATGGCTTCGCGGGCGGCGGCTGTCGCCAAAGCGTGAATTGAAATGGCTCCTGCCTGCTCTGCCAGCACTCTGAAACGCTTGAGCGCGCGCAGGGCAACACCGACCGATTTTTCATTCAGCTTACCCGTTGTTGCCAGACCTTTTCCCAATCCGCAAAGAAGCTTTTCGTTAAAAAGCACGGTTGGGGATCTGACGATACCTTCGTAAACCACGACGCGAATCGAGTTGGAACCAATATCAATAACGGCGACCGGTTTGAGGCCCTTCAAACGACCTTGAGCTGCGGCTGGACTCATGCAGTAGCGTTTCTTTCAGCCTGCGCACGTTTTCGATGCGCGATCAAACGGGGAGCAGATGACTTCATAGACTTTCCACGTCCCGATAAGCTTGGATTGGTCATGAAATATTCCTGCGCATTAAAAGCTTCCTCATCAGGATCTTTTTCTAACCGGCGAAAGGTGCCGTCTGCAAGTAGCTCATAGCTTTGTTGGTTATCAATTATGTTAGCAAACATGATTTGCGACAAGATTTGCTGCTGTACGGTGGCATTAGTGATTGGTACCAGTGTCTCCACACGACGGTCGAGATTGCGCGGCATCATATCAGCTGAGCCGATATAAACGATAGCTTTTTCCGACGGCAAAACATGTCCATTTCCAAAGCAGAAAATACGACTATGCTCCAAAAAACGTCCGACAATCGATTTTGCGCGAATGTTTTCTGAAAGCCCCGGCACATTTGGTCGTAAACAGCAAATTCCTCTCACCACAAGATCAATTTGAACTCCTGCCTGACTGGCCAGATAAAGCGCGTCAATAATCTGTGGATCGACCAGCGCATTCATCTTCATCCATATGGCGGCGGGACGTCCGGCCTTTGCATGAGCAATTTCATCTTCAATATGTTTGAGTATCCGTGCGCGCAAGGTGAGCGGAGAAATTGCAATCTTCATTTCTTCGTCTGGCCGTGCATATCCTGTAATGAAATTAAAGACATGCGCGACGTCCTGCGCAGTTTGTGGGTCAGAAGTAAAGAAAGATAAATCCGTATAAATACGCGCGGTAATCGGATGATAATTCCCTGTCCCAAGGTGCACATAAGACCTTAATTTCTGGTCTTCACGGCGCACTACAAGAGACATTTTTGCATGAGTCTTTAGTTCGATAAAGCCAAAAACAACCTGCACACCCGCCCGTTCAAGATTTCGCGCCCAGCGTATATTTGCCTCTTCATCAAAACGCGCTTTAAGCTCAACAAGAGCGGTAACAGACTTGCCTGCCTCTGCCGCATCAACCAAGGCGCGCACAATGGGGCTGTCATTGGATGTGCGATAGAGCGTCTGTTTGATTGCCAATACATCCGGGTCGGCCGCGGCTTGGCGCAGAAACTGAACAACCACGTCAAAAGACTCATAAGGATGATGAACGACAATATCCTTTTCCCGAATTGCAGCGAAACAATCTCCGCCATGTTCGCGAATCCGTTCGGGAAATCGCGGATTATATGCAACAAATTTCAGGTCGTCGCGCGGTATAGCGACAATTTCTGAAATCATGTTGAGCGCAAGTAGGCCTTCTAGGACACTGATTCGATTTTCCGCAACCCCCAATTCAGCAGCCACAAAAACCCGCAATGCTGGAGGCATTTCAGAATCAAATTCTATGCGGATTACCTGTCCTCTGCGTCGGCGCTTCAATGCCGTTTCAAAGAGGCGCACCAAATCTTCCGCCTCTTCCTCAACTTCAATATCGCTATCGCGAATTATGCGAAAAGTTCCTGCCCCACGAACTTCATAACCGGGGAACAATCTTCCGATGAATAGGCTGACTGCATCTTCCACCCGGATAAAACGGAAGAGATTTGGCTCCTCAGAAGGCAATTGAATAAAACGTTTGAGCGCAACCGGTATGCGCAAAAGCGCGGTCATAGGATGATTGTCCAGCCGGCGCACCAATTGCAGAGCAATAGAGAAACCTAAATTCGGGATAAATGGAAAAGGATGTGCGGGATCAATCGAAAGCGGTGTCAGTACTGGAAAGATTGTTTCGAGAAAATGATCTTCCAACCAGTTTTTTTCCGCGGGTGAAAGTGCGGATGGCCTCACAATTTCAATATTTTCCTTCGCAAGCTCATTACGTAGTTTGCGTAAACAGGCTTGCTGTTCTTCCTGTAGTTTACTGACTTCCTCTAGCACGAAATTAAGCTGCTCTTCCGGAGTGCGGCCATCGGCACTTCTCATGGCTACTCCAGCGCGGACCTGTGCGGCCAGACCCGCAATACGAACCATGAAAAATTCATCTAAATTCGTTGCCGAGATGGAAAGAAAGCGCAATCGCTCCAGCAGTGGCTGACGGATATTATCTGCCTCTTTGAGAACGCGATGGTTAAATTGCAGCCAGGAAAACTCGCGATTCACAAAGCGTTCGGGACTTTCCATCATAGCGCAGAGTTCGTTCGAACCGTCTGCTTGATCACAAACCGCTTCGTCGGAATTTTTCTGTTCAGAAAGGTCCTTAACCTTTTTGGTGGTTACAGTGCTGCTTTCGTTCATCTTTTCCAATCCGGGACTGCGCTGGCGCAAATAAGCTTGATCCTAGCTTATGGCTCCCTTTTGACAGTATAATAGCAACGCTCTTGAAATATCTTCAAAATTGTTGAAAACCCTTCCAGAAACTGAACGTTCGCGCTACACCCTCCCAAACCACTGTTGCGAACCATAGGTAACGGAGCCTACCATGTCCGATCATGTTATCCCACATTTTCAAAACGACGCTGGCCATAATGCCATCGAAATAGGCGTCAAAGAATTTATGTGCGTCGGTGCGAACCCGCCTTTCGACCATCCGCATGTCTTCCTGGATATGGGCGACGAAACTGTGACTGTCTGCCCCTATTGTTCAACCCTCTATCGCTACAATCCACAACTTCGCTCAGGTGAAACAATCCCAGTTGGATGTGCGTATAACGCTGCAGATGGAAAAGTTGCTTAATTGCTCAACGCAATCAAAACTGGTTGAAATATGGGCAATATCGGCAAAAATCGCTGCATCTTGATTTCTGGCGCCGGTATCGCCGGATTAAGTGCTGCGCTTGAGCTTGCTTCAAGAGGATGGCGCATTCGGATTTTCGAAAAGGCGCCGGTCCTATCTGAAGTTGGAGCTGGACTTCAGCTCGCTCCTAACGCAATGCGACACTTACAGCGCCTAGGTGTCGCTGCAGCGCTCGAACCATTCTCGGTTACTCCGGAAAATATAAGTCTTGTAGACGGGCGCAGCGCCCGCCCCCTATTGACGATGGGGCCCAACGACATAACTTTGGCGCGATGGAAATACCCGTATCAGGTCTGCCATCGTGCCGATTTGCAGTCGGCGCTGGTCGAGACTGTCGGCAAAAATCCCGCCATAGAACTCAATCTTGGCGCAGAAGTCTTATCGCATAAAAATTCGCAAGAGCGCGTTACCGCGATTATAAAACGAAACTCTGAGACGGAAAGTGTTGAAGGGGACTATCTTCTGGGATGTGATGGCGTATGGTCAACTCTGCGCCAAAGAGCTGGATATGACCCCGCCCGATTTAGTGGCTATACTGCTTGGCGCAACACTATTCCCGCAAGCGCTCTCCCCAGCTCCTTTCTCAATGCGCTACCGCAACAAAATGCCGTATCTGCATGGCTGGGAAAGAATGCGCATTTTATCGCATATCCTGTGAAGGCGGGAGAAGCCTTCAACTTTGTTGCAATTATTGCTGGCGATAATACCGGTGAAACTTGGTCCACATCAGGCGATTCTCAAACTTTGATAAACACATTCAAAGATTGGAGTACGCCTGTTCGCGAGGTGATTTCCACAGCGGTGAAATGGACATATTGGCCACTTTTTGAAATGGCTAATGCAAGATTTATTGCCGATGCACGCACCATATTGCTTGGTGATGCTGCTCATGCATTGACGCCATTTGCAGCTCAGGGCGCAGCAATGGCGATTGAAGACGCGGCAGCATTGGCAGTCGCCTTAGATCAACCAAACCCAACACTCGCTCTTCAACATTTTGAAACTGTGCGAAAAGCTCGGATCGACGCAGCTGCCAAACGAGGCCGGATGAACCGTTTTGCCTATCACGCCAGCGGGCCATTTGCTATGGGACGCAACTTGCTGTTTGCCAATCGACCTGCCGAAAATTTTTTAAAAGATCTCGATTGGCTTTATGGCTATGATGCCATTGGTGCAATGCAAGCGCGTTAAGCCTTTTTGCGCAGCTCTAATACTCCAAAATCGAGCCCGAATATCCATCTCTTTCAGCATGCACAGCGTGACCTTGGTTTCTCCAAGGTTACGCTGTTAATTGCATATTCCAAAGGACGTGCGAGCCCTGCACTAGTATCGGAATTGTTCACGCGAATGACCCGGATGCTTAGTGAAGAATCTGGCTAAGGAATAATTTGGTACGTTCATGTTGCGGATTATCGAAGAATTCCGCAGGCGAATTTTGTTCTACGATTTGTCCCTGATCCATAAAGATCACTCGGTTAGCAACTTGACGCGCAAATCCCATCTCGTGAGTCACGCAGATCATTGTCATCCCTTCAGCGGCAAGGCTCACCATCGTGTCCAAAACTTCCTTGACCATTTCCGGATCAAGAGCTGAAGTCGGCTCATCAAATAGCATAATTTGTGGGTTCATACACAATGCACGGGCGATCGCGACGCGTTGTTGTTGCCCGCCCGAAAGCTGTCCTGGATATTTATTGGCCTGTTCAGGAATTTTGACGCGTTCCAAATAATGCATCGCAATTTCCTCGGCCTTTTTCTTCGGCAGTTTACGCACCCAAATTGGCGCCAAAGTGCAGTTTTCCAAAATGGTCAAATGCGGAAAAAGATTGAAGTGCTGAAACACCATACCGACCTCGCGCCGGACTTCATCGATCCTTTTCAGATCATTGGTGAGTTCGACGCCTTCAACTACGATCTGACCCTTTTGATGCTCTTCAAGACGATTTATGCAACGGATCATCGTGGATTTTCCCGAACCTGATGGTCCCGCCACCACGATCCGTTCGCCGCGCATCACTTTGAGGTTGATGTCGCGCAATACATGAAATTCGCCATACCATTTATGCATGTTGGTAATTTGAATTGCGACATCTGTATCTGAAACCTGCATCTTAGGTTGTTCGATACTAGTATCGTTGGGGATCGCGGTTTTTTGTGCACTCATTGCCTGTAATTCCTCATTTTAAGCGGCTTCACTTCAATATTCTTTGTGCGGCCGCTTCTGTATAATTCTGTATAGCTTGACGCTTTAACTTCCTACGATCCGCTTAACGCCTATGGCCCGTTTCGAGACGTCGTTCCATAAAAAGAGAGTATCGCGACATCGCAAAACAGAATATCCAAAAAACAAAACCTGCAAAGATTAGCCCGGACATCGGCGTTTGCGGAGAAGCCCAATTCGCATCGGAGAAGTTTTGCCGGACAATGCCCAGCAAATCGAACATGCCAATAATGTAGACCAAACTCGTATCCTTGAAGAGGCCGATAAAAGTATTGACGATACCGGGTATCACCAATTTCAACGCTTGAGGCAGCACTATGAGCCCGGTTTTTTGCCAATAGCTTAGCCCCAACGCGTCAGCGCCTTCATATTGACCTCGCGGAATGGCCTGCAAACCGCCTCGGACCACCTCGGCCATATAGGCGGAAGCAAACAATGCCACGCCAATTAATGCCCGCAGCAACTTATCAAAGGTAATTCCCGGCGGAAGAAACAGCGGGAGCATAACGCTCGCCATGAACAACACCGTTACCAGCGGTACCCCACGAACCATCTCGATAAAGATGATGCTGATGGATTTAATAACTGGCAGTTGCGAGCGGCGACCCAAGGCAAGCACTATTCCAAGCGGCAGCGAAACGGCAATGCCCACGAAAGACAAAACCAAAGTGACCAGCAATCCGCCCCAAAGTGGCGTTTCAACATAAGGCAGTCCAAACCAGCCGCCGACCAGTAAAAAATAAGCGACTATCGGAAATACGATAAAGAACAGGATGGCGTTGATTATCTTGCGCGGTACTTTGGGAATGAGCAGCGGAGCTAACAGAACCACAAAGAGCAATCCAGTTAGATTGACCCGCCAGCGTTCTTCGAATGGATAACGTCCGTAAATAAACTGCTGAAATTTTGCATTCACAAAGGCCCAGCATGCCCCCGACCAGCCATCGGGTTGTATTCCGCCCTGTGCGACGGTCAAGCAGACTTCGCGATTGGGACCGGACCAGACCGCGTTGACGAACAGCCAATCAATCATCGGCGGCAAAAACCAGACAAGTGCGAAAAGAGTAATCAGGGATGTGGCCATATTGAGCGGGGTTGCGAATAGGTTTACCCGCAACCAGTGCATGATCCCGTGAACGGATGGTGGCGGAGTTTCTTCACCCACCATTTCGCGACGAACATATTGGAGATTATTATTCTGCATCTTATCTCTCCACCAGCGCCATTTTCGCGTTAAACCAATTCATCAAACCTGAGGTGATTAGACTGATGCCGAGATAGATCACCATCCAAATTGCCACGACTTCGATCGACTGCCCCGTTTGATTGAGGATTGTGCCTCCGATGGCGACAAGATCCGGATAGCCAATGGCAATAGCGAGCGATGAGTTCTTCATCAGGTTAAGATATTGGCTTGAAAGCGGGGGAATGATGATCCGCATAGCCTGCGGCACGATTACCAAGCGGGTTGTCGCTGATTGGCGCAATCCCAAAGCAAATGCCGCTTCTGATTGTCCTTTGCTTACCCCCAGAACGCCTGCACGAACAATTTCCGCAATGAAAGCCGCCGTATAAAATGACAGCGCCAAAAGCAAAGCCAAAAACTCCGGCTTAACCTGACTGCCGCCGGTTAAGTTGAACGTTCCAAGCTGCGGGAAATCGAAGGAAATAGGAAATCCGGTAAAGATAAGAGCGAGTAAGGGAAGACCTATAATCAACCCCAACACGGCTCTTACCGTATGAAAAGATTGGCCAGTTTCCATTCGTCTGCGGCGTGACCACCGTGCGACCAAGAAGGCCAATATTATAGCAACGATCAGCGCAGCCCCAATCATCCAGGCACCCTCGCCCCAGATGATACCAGGAAAGAAAAAACCGCGATTATTTAGATAGCTGCCAAAAGGAAGCGCTACACTTTCGCGAGCTTGCGGCAAAACGGAGAGGACGCCGAAATACCAAAAGAATATAACGAGTAATGGCGGGATATTACGAAAAATCTCGACATAAACCATGCAGACTTTTCGGATCAGCCAGTTTTGTGAAAGGCGCCCCACCCCGATCAAAAAGCCAATGATTGAGGCGGCAAAAATACCCAGCACCGCTACGTAAAGCGTATTAAGCAGGCCCACTAAAAGTGCGCGACCATAGGTAGAATCGCTTGAATATGGGATTAGCGATTGACTGACATCAAAGCCCGCACGCCCACTCAAAAAACCAAAGCCTGAGGCGATATTTGCGCGCTGAAGATTAGTGATCGTATTGCCGACAATCCAATAAATGAACCCCACTAAGGCAGTAAAAACCACTAGTTGGTAAAAGATGCCACGAACCCGAGGGTCGTAAAGAAGTGGGACGGCGCTTCTTGAGAGGTCGGTTTTCTCGCGTATAGAAAAGGAAGCCATATGTTCCCTATTTTCTTAGCCGCACATGGATGCACAAACCGGGTTTCCGCGGTTGCCATGTGCCGCCATCTATTACGCGTTCTCCTGCATCTGAGAACAGATGGCGACGATACAACCTCTTGAAGCCGCAGAGCTGAACTGTAGCTTAGTAAAAGGCTTCAAGTTCGGAGCATTTCCGCCTGCGGAAATCTACCTAAATGGAATGGGCAGCCAAACAGCCATTGCAATTGGTAAAACTTTCTAGGCATAAATTCGGTGAGATTTTACAGTCCCACCGAATTTATCACCTCAGCCGTTTTAGCGAATCGGCATGCCGTATTGGAGACCGCCCTTGGTCCACTGCGCGTTCAAGCCACGTGCGATTTTAAGCGGACTCGACGCTCCCAGATTACGTTCGAATATTTCGCCGTAATTGCCTACACCTTTAATGATGTTGACGACCCAATCATTGGAAAGCCCCAGATCCGTGCCGATTTTCGTATCAGCTTCTGACCCGAGCAAGCGCTTGATTTCGGGGTTGTCGGAATTCTTCATCTCTTCGACATTTGCCTGAGTGATCCCGAATTCTTCGGCGTTCAACAGTGCATAATGAGTCCAACGAATCACGTCCGCCCATTGGGAATCACCTTGTCGAACGGCGGGCCCAAGCGGTTCTTTGGAGATGATCTCCGGCAATACGACATGGTCATCTGGATTGGCTAATGTCAGACGAGTTGCATAAAGACCCGACTGGTCCGTGGTATATGCATCGCAACGGCCAGAATCATAGGCAGCATTTGCTTCTTCGAGCTTTTCGAAGACGACTGGATTATATTCCATCTTATTAGCGCGGAAATAATCAGCCATATTCAATTCGGTCGTTGTGCCCGACTGAACGCATATGGACGCGCCCGACAATTGCAGCGCCGAATTAATGCCAGACAGCTTCTTGGCATTGATCATGAAGCCCTGACCATCGTAATAATTTATACCGGGAAAATCGAGGCCAAGCGAAGTATCGCGGCCAATCGTCCAGGTCGTATTGCGAATCAGCGCATCGACCTCCCCGGACTGAAGCGCGGTAAAGCGCTCTTTCGCATTAAGCGGTGTAAATTTGACCTTGGTCGGATCACCAAAAATTGCCGCCGCCACTGCACGGCAATAATCTGCATCAAAACCTGACCATTCTCCCTTGTCGTCAGGCGCGGCAAAGCCTTGAAGGCCAGTATTTACGCCGCATTGCAGAAAACCTTTGGCTTTTACGTCCGATAGTGTGTCCGCCGAAGCCCCCCACGATGCGCCAAGCAACGCCGCTACACCTACTACACCCGTCCAAACTGCTTTTTTCATCTGGCCTGCAACCCTTTATGTTCCCTGGAAGCCGCCGAGCGATTGGCTCTAACGCTTTTGTTAATTTTATTTCTTAAGCCTATAAAAGAAGACGTTTACCCTCAAGCCGCAATTGCGAAAAGCCCCTCACCTGACCTTGTGGCCTTATTGTTCTTTGGAGCGCAAACAACATAACCGCTTCCTTCACAATTGCTATCGAAGGCGAAAAATAGGGTTTGGTCAAGCGAATAACGACCCAGAAATAACCAAACTGCGGAAAAATCATTTTCAAAATTAACCTAGATTTACACCAATTCGAAGATTTCGAGGAAAACTACCGATAGCATCTATTTGAAAGCAGCTGGACAATAGGACCAAGAATATAACATTCGATATCAATGCGTTGGTCTAACAACAGCCGAGTTTCTTTTTCCGGATATCGTCTTTTTCATTGCTGTCAGACCCGTGGTAAAGCCATTCCTTTATCTAGGTAAAAAATAATATTTCGCGTCGCCATATATCGCGCCACCCACCATGCAGAGAGTATGCCGATTGTTAAGCCCGCCACGACGTCGGTTGGATAATGAACGCCTGCCACGACGCGACTGATTGGAAAAACCAAACATAAGGGAACCAGCAATAGTTTCCATCGGGGTAAAAAAATCCAAATTGAAATCAAAAGGATCCCTGCCATCAGTGAATGACCGGATGGAAAACTTTCAAATAAGTTCGTGCCGTTAAAGGGTGAAAAATACGCAGGGCCCAGTTCTTCTAGCATGAGCGGCCTTGCTCTTCCGATCACCAACTTAGCCAATTCAGTGGGGATGCCCCCAACCACAATAGATAAAAGCACGAATGTGGCCCATGCATGGAGATGAATAATTCTATCGCTAAACAAGGATCGGACATTCGGCGCGAGTAAAAATGTCGTTGAAAGCCATACTGTCCCGCAGATCGCCACCCAGACTGATGTGCGGACAAGATCAGTCGACGCCCGTAGCCAGTGCAGCACCAGCAGTTCACTTCCCATAGCGCTTTCTACGATCTGAGCGTCCCATATGTGCAACACCACGATTATAAACGGTATGACTAACGCCAAGGCGGTCATTTCCAGACACCATGGCGATGGCGCACCAGCATCAGCCGGTTTTATGAGTGCTCGCATCAAATCAGAAGCGACACGGAATGGAGAAAGAAAAATTTTTCCGATGTTGCTATCTGTCATTCCGGCAAATTCTTTCTATTACTTATCATTCAAATTAAACTGTTCTGTTGCATCCATCACATGGTCGCTTTATCCAATAATAGACATCCGCAATATTCCAAGTTTTTCTGCTCCTCTACCCAATTGGTGTTAATTTGCAGAAGTTTGATACTCGCGGATTAGCATGCAACACGGTGTGGAGGCGTTTTCGTGACTGACAAGCAGATTAAAACAGAAAAACTGGGTATAAATACGCGACTTGCCCATGATGGATATTCGCCACGCGATTATCACGGTTTCGTTAATCCGCCCGTGGTTCGTGCATCGACTGTTTTGTTTCCAAATGCCCAGACGATGGTAACGGGAGACCAAAAATACACTTATGCCACGCGTGGCACCCCCACGACAGACGCTTTGTGCGCGGCGATCGACGCTTTAGAAGGCTCCGCGGGAACTGTCTGCGTGCCTTCGGGATTGGCGGCGGTGACCGTTCCTTTGCTGGGCTTTTTATCGCCGGGAGATCACGCGCTTTTTGTCGATTCTATTTACAATCCAACCCGACATTTTGCGGATTCTGTTCTCAAACGGATGAATGTCGAGGTCGAGTATTACGATCCAGCCATCGGCAGTGACATTGCTAAATTGATGCGGCCGAACACCAAAGTCGTGTTTACCGAATCACCCGCTTCAAACACGTTCGAAGTTCAAGACATTCCCGCCATTGTTGAAGTCGCCCATAAGAACGATGCCATTATTATGATGGACAATACTTGGGCCACGCCGGTTTATTTCAAAGCTTTGGATTTTGGTGTCGATATCAGCATCCATGCTGCAACCAAATATCCAGCTGGCCATTCCGATATTCTTTTCGGAACCATTTCCGCTAATGAGAAATGCTGGCCGCAATTGCTGGAAACGCATGGCGCAATGGGATTATGCGCGGCGCCAGACGATGCGTATCAAGTATTGCGCGGCCTGCGCACAATGGGCGTTCGACTCGAACATCACCGCAAAAGCGCGCTCGCCGTAGCTCGTTGGCTTGAAGAAAACTCGGCTGTTGATCGAGTTTTGCATCCTGCATTAGAAAGCCATCCCGGCCATGCCATTTGGAAGCGCGATTTTAAGGGGTCATCGGGCGTGTTCTCATTCGTTTTAGCCAAAGGCGATCAACGCACCGCCCATGCATTCCTGAATGCGCTCGAATTATTCGGATTGGGTTATTCTTGGGGCGGGTATGAAAGCCTCGCAACTGAAGTCCACCTACACGATCGCATAATTTCTAAGCGTGATTATGCAGGACCAGTGATCCGGCTGCAAATCGGCCTTGAAGAAGTCGAGGACTTGATTGCCGATTTAGAACGAGGTTTCGCCGCTATTTAGCGCAGCCCCCTCCCCCAATAAGCGACAAGTAACCAACCGGCTTCACTCCACACAAAGGAACGTTAACCTTCATATTACATCGCGCGAAGAACATATGTAACAATCGGAAGTTTCGTGTTTTAAACATAAGTTATCTTTACACCAAAACTTGTGATCAAGCCGGGGCTTACCGATGTCGATAAATAAAGCGCAAATTTCGCTCTCCACCGTATTTTGGACGTTTTTTGCGCTGTTTTTCTTTTGTTTTGTTCCGAAAGTTACTTTCGCGCAGGAAGCACAGCCGCGCCCAGTAACCGTGGGGGTGTATGTCAGTGAACCGTTTGTAAATAAGCAAGCGGGCAATGCATTTAGTGGGATGGCCGTTGATCTATGGCAAAACGTGGCCGCACGCTTAGATCTCGCGTCTCAGTTCGTTGAATACCCGAACTATCGTGAACTCGTACAGGCGGTTGCGGATGGCAAAGTGGATGCTGCGGTCACCAATCTCACAATCACCGAAGACCGAGCGCAAATTGTCGACTTTACCCATCCATGGTTTGATGCCGGACTGCGCATCATGATCCCTGATAGTAAGGGGACTGGCTGGAGCGAACTGATAACTCACCTTGGCGATGCTGGACATTTGGCGGCTTATGCTTGGATCGCACTTGTCATCTTAGCCGCAACTTTATTCTTGACGGTGTTTGACCGGCGGTTTGACCCAGACTTTCCTAGGAATTGGCATGAAGGCTTGGCCGAAAATTTTTTCCAAGTCATTTCTATCACGACAAGCGGGAAAAGCTCTCGAAAGAATCTTTTTGGCTGGCTTGGCAGGATTTGGCAGGCATTCTGGCTGTTATTTGGTATTGCAGTCGTGGCTTATGTCACGTCATCCATAACAAGCGTGATGACGGTAGCGCATATTACTAACAATATTTCCGGGCTGGCTGATCTACAAGACAAAGCGGTGGGTGTGCGAAGCGGTAGCGTTGCCGAGCAGTTTCTAAAAGAGAGGTCCATTGCTGTCGTACCTTTTGATCATCTTCCCGAGGCGGTAGAAGCGTTTAGCCAAGGCCAAATCGCTGCAATTGTCGGAGACAGTCCGGTACTCGAACATTTTACACACACGCATCCGCATGAGCCGGTTGAAGTTGTGGGCAATATTTTCAGCCCGGATAAGTACGGATTTGCTTTTCCACGCGATAGCGATCTCGTAAAACCCGCTTCAGTGGCAATTATCAGCCTATATGAGAACGGAGAAATTGCTGATCTTAAGGCAAAATATTTCGGCCCAGAACAATAAAGTTCCGCTCAAAGCGCTTGCTCGCTTCCAACAAGGCCGGATTTAGCATTAATATCAGCAGCAAATTTGGCTTTAGCTGGCCGTGACGAGGAGCGCCCCTCATGACTTGGTTTTTTATTTTTCAAGGTATTATTGCAATTGGTTTGGCAGTTTTTGCAGTCATGGTGCTCTGGCGTTATTTGCGATGAGTTCTGTTGATTAAATACTGCAGGACTTTAAGCTCAGGGGAACCACATTGAATTCTTTTCGTTTAGCTTAAAATTATCGTTGAGGAGAACTGCGATGAAGGTGTCATTTTTGGCGGCAGTTGTCACAGCCGGTATGTTAGTAGCTGGTGCGGCTCAGGCTGCAGATGCAATCGTCACAGCAGATCTTAACGTGCGAACCGGCCCCGGAACAGGATATGGTGTGATTGGAAGCATTCCCAATCGCTCGCCGATCGATGTCCATAGCTGCACAGCAGGATATGGCTGGTGTCAGGTAAGCTATGGTGGACTTTCTGGTTGGGCGTCATCGCGATATTTGGCCATGCGGGAGGGCGTGTCCGGCGGCTCGTCAGATGATTTCGGACGGACAGCAGCGCTCATAGGCATTCCGCTAATTGCAGGTGCCGCGATTGGTGCCGCAATTTCCGATAGGGATGATTATTATCGTGGCCGTCGCTGGCATCGTCACCGCGGAGATTATCGTCGGTGGGATCGCGGAGGACGCCATCATCGACACTGGAACCGCCCTCGCCGCGGTCCTCGTTAAGGATTTTTAGGCTCGGCCCGTTTGCCGGGTCAGATTGACTAACACATTCGCTAACTTGCGACTGGCATTTCTAATTCCTATAAGCACGCAAGATGAATATGCAGCAGTTAGGATTCTGCAATGACAGAAATTATCGTCCGAGACAGTAACGGAACCCAGCTTCAAGATGGCGATACGGTCACTCTGATAAAAGATTTAAAAGTAAAGGGTACATCGACAACGCTCAAACGGGGTACGCAAATCAAAGGTATTCGGCTGACTGATAATCCCGATGAAGTAGACTGCAATACCAAACAGGTAAAAAGACTAGTGCTTCGAACCGAATTTCTGAAGAAGGCTTGATTACCCAAGCGTCTTTCTGAACGGCTTGTTATGGGACGCATCCGAAAAATCGGAATTTCAAATAATTTGCGCTAGGCGCTCATAGATAGAATAGCAAGTGGCGTAATTCAGGAGGACGGCATGAAAATTAAGCAGCTTTTTTCTGTCACCACTATTCTTTCGCTGGGATTATTCTTGGCAGGCTGCGTGGACGGCCCAGGTTACTATGGCGGTTATCGTGATTATGGGCCTTCATACGCCCGTTATTCCGGCTCTCACGTGGTTTATCGCAATGGCCCCCGATATAGAAACAGGCATTATCGTGGTAATCGTTACTATCGGTCTGATCACCCACGTTATGATCGGCGGCATGTTCGCTCGAAAAATCGCGACGTGAAGCGTGTCCGAAACCACAAGCGTGTGGAAGGAAAGCCCGCCTGGAGAGGTCAAGACGCTCGCCGCCCTATCAAGCGGCGGATGCCAGAAAACCGAAACAGACGATTCCCACGGTAAACGTTCCAAGCTTTCGCATCTGGTCCAAGTCCGCATAAAATTTGCTTAGGCTCTGGATCCATTAATGCGAAGAGTTCAATCAACGGATTTAATGGTGGCGCAAGAGGCGCCGCCAGGCTTGATTTATTTGTCTGTCGGTGGCGCAGTTAATGCACCGAATTTTCTTGACACGAACTGAATTTCGCTTAGATCGGAAAAGCTAAAAATTTCCCCTCCGGTTGGTTATTCCGGACTTCATAACAGGAAGAAAAGTCGCGTTTAGCGAACCCATGGCACCAAACCTCATAAAGGTGGTTCTGCGTATGCTTGAGTTCTCTCGGGCAACACCGCCTATAATTCGTGGAAATTGTGTGAATGCCCGCTAAAACTATTATTCTCGCTCAAGCCTTCATATCGTGCATGATGGCATTCTTAATGACTGGCTTCTTCAGCGTTCTGCATTTGGGTTTTACCGCTGCAGGGCTGCATGAATGGGCAAGAGCCTTCGTAATCGCTTGGCCTGTAGCCTTCTTGCTTTCATTAATCGTAGGCCGTCTTGGGTTTAAATTGGCCCATTTCATCACGCGACCTTAGTAGTCCATGCTCGCTATTAGCCTGCCTTCCATGGTGAGCACTAATGGCGAGCTTATCCCCGCGCTCGTGAATTAAAAAACTGGCTCCAAGCGAGGCTTCATGAAACTTAATTAATGCGTGCGACATGCTAGCGTAAGGTTGAAGACAGTAACCATAAAGCTATGAAACAGCTGTTGGATTACGCCATATTCTTTTTTGCCGTGCTAGCAATTCTATACACTGCTTATGTCGTCGCTTCTAACGCGCTCGTAAGTGGTTAGTGCGTGCAGAGCTTAGCTCGTAGCTCGCGCGGCTCTTATAAGCAAAAACCCAGTGCTCGAAGCGGATATGTGCCCCTCGCCCGGCCCTTTCTGGTAAGATCTGCAAGGTCTTTATGCCGGCTACCACGGACTGTAGCTATTTTCTCTCGGTCAGCTACATGCGAGGAAGACACGAACTATCGAGCCTTTACGATTTGTGCTGCATCGCATTCCGTTAAGGCATTGCGTCTCAAACTTTGCTTGGATAGTTATCTCGGTTCACTGCCATAATTCGCCATTTGAAGGTTCAGTAATGACACATATTCTCAAATCAGAAATCGATCACCTGAAAACGAAGATCGATGAGATAAAGACTAAAGTTGAACAACATTTTCAAAATTCCGGCCAAGAAGAAGAAATTGAAGCATTGAGATTTGAGTTCGACGACCTTGTGAACCGGATTAATTCAATTCTTCCGCATTAACCCAAGACCCTATTATTGGCCTAAATACGGTTTTCCAGCCACATCTGTTGGACTTTTGCCTTAGCTCAATGATGATATAAATGCACAATCCGACGCAAGAAGTTGGAAAATAAAAAAGCCGCCCTGTGATCAAGGCGGCTTTCTTCTTTGAGAAAAGAACTCGTTAGAACTTGTAAGCTACGCCTAGACGGATGTCGTGAGTTTTGAATTTGTTACGCACTCCGTAATCCAGATCGGAATAGCCAAAATTCTTACGACCATAGTCGGTGTAACGGTACTCAAGACGCACGATAATATCGTCAGTTGCTGCATAATCGACACCAGCGCCAACGGTCCAGCCGGTCAATGTTTTGCTGCGAGATGCACGGGCGGAAATTATGTCGTGCTCAATACCGAGCGAATTTTTCACGTTACCGAAAGCAACACCACCCGCGACGTACGGCATCCAGCGATCCAAGGCCACACCTGCGCGTGCACGTACTGCACCTGACCACCGCAGCTTACTTTTTGATCCGATATCTCCACCCAAATTCGGATCATAGACAGAGTAACCTTTGTCGAGATCATTATAGGTTGCATCACCATCAATACCGAGGATGACACTATCACCCACATCGAAGTTATAACCAGCATAAAGACCGCCAAGGAAGCCATCAGGCCTAAGGCGGAGATCGCGTAGCTCTGAACGACCCCAACTATATCCAATTTGCCCACCGATATAGGCACCGGTCCATGAGAATGCGGGGGCGGCATCAACGGTTGGAGCTGGCTCATCATAAACGATAGCGTCAGCAGCATTAGCACCTGCGACCCCCACGAAGAACGCAGATGAAGCAAGTAGGAGCGATTTAATGTTCATAGTCTTCTCCAGGCAATTCTAAATTAAGCTATTATATTATTTGAATAAAATGTCTGTAATTTCAGCATCACATGCAACCATAGCGTTCATCTATCACAATCGATGCATGACGGTGGCATAAAACAAAAAAAATCGGCCCGAAACCCCTACATTGCTCAGAATACAATTATACTTGAAAAGTGCTTCCGAGAGGCGTGCGCACTCAGCAGACATGTGCCATTTCGGAACGATCGAGCTTTGCGAACTCGATTTCAAGCGGGAATGTCGTTCACAAAATCTGTCAGACGGTCAAATGTCTACCGGAACGGTCCGTAACCTATACGCAAAGGCATGATAAAGTTAGCGCTCAAAAGAATGCCGAATTAAAGGTGCTTTTGGGCTGGACAAGTGACGCTATGGCAGCGCTTCACACTGCCTAAGCTAATGGAAGAAAGCTGGCCAAATCTGGCGCTGAGAAATTAAAAGAGAACATACCATCCCACAGCTTAAGCCTAAACTCTCACACCAAAAAACCAGAAATAATTTCAGCAGGTTAGGTGTAGCGAAAAAGAGGATGGCGATCCCGACAGGATTCGAACCTGTGACCATCGGCTTAGAAGGCCGGTGCTCTATCCAGCTGAGCTACGGGACCGAGAACGGAATGACATTTCTATTCATATCTGATTCCACGAGTGGAACCAGATAAATTAATGCGTCCAAGGCTGGGTACGGTCGTAACGGAAATTATCAGAATATGATATTTTACGCCTTTTGGGTTCATGAGGCTCAAAAAGGCGGTAGGCAATACCGTTACGGGTTGCGTACTCGATCGCTTCTTCGCGGGTGTCAAACGTCAGACGAATCTGGCTCCGCATATCCCGGGAAGATGTGTACCCCATCAAGGGCTCAACCTTACGCGAAACCTGCGGCTCATATTCAAGCACCCAACGGTCTGTCTTTGCTTTACCAGACTGCATGGCTGTCTTAGCTGGACGGAAAATACGTGCAACCATTTCAAGAACCTTGATCCATATCTATATCTACCAAGAGGGAGATAATCTCACCAAGGCAATAGTTTACACGTTTCAGCATGTCAACGTGATAAACCAATGTGGGCGATAAACCAATAAGGGTGATAAACCAATCTGGCTTTCGCAAATAACAAGATGATGTTGGTGAGAAAAATGGTCGGAGCGAGAGGATTCGAACCTCCGACCCCCTGATCCCAAATGAAATGCGACACGCCTATTTCTGGGCTTTTTTAGCGCCATGTTGCATCCATGTTGCATCAATTTGCGCCGGTAAAGATTGCATCAGCCGCTTGCTCAAGTTCCTTCCCATCATCATTGCGCGGGAAAAGATGGCCGTATGTGTCCATTGTCATCGCAATTGTCGAATGGCCCATGCGCTCCTGAACCAGCTTAGGCGGCAATTCTAAGCCGCCATCTTCCTTGCGATTGATGCACCATGACGCATACCAGTGCCGCAAGCAGTGCAGTCCTGTGTATTTCGGACCAAGGATCGGATTGCCCTCTTTATCAAACTCCCCGGTCTCAACCGTGACGCCTGCCGCCATCCATGCTGGATGCACACCGCGCCGCAGGATATTTCGAAGCCCTTCCACATTGCCCGCGCCATTCGGAAAGACCAGATCAAGAACCATAATGGGATTGCCCTCAGCGTCGAGCTTTGCGGTTTTCCGTTTCGGGCATTGCAGCTTCCATTCCCGCAGCGCATTAATCAGCAGAGGCGGAACAGGCATGGTTCTTTCGCCAGCAAGCGACTTAGGCGCGCCGATATTGTCATAGCGATCAGCCCGTTGATGCACCCGGACAGTGCGTTTATCAAAGTCCACATCTTGCCAGCGCAGCCCCCGAAGTTCGGACGCTCGCAGCCCGGTGAATACCGCCGTGATAATGAATGGCCTCCAGCGCCCTGAAACGGCACCAAGGAGTGCCGAAACCTCTTCTCTGGCCGGAATGTCTACCCCGACCTTCAAACGGCCTTTCTGACGCCTCTCTGACCGATTTGCGCTGGTCGAGCGACGGGACTGCATTTCTCTGGCTGCATTTCTGACAACAAGGCCCCTCTCCTGCGCATCAGCCAGCATTGTCCCTAAGCTTGTGATGGTCCGCTTGATCGTGAATGCCGATCTTTCAGCCGAACGCAATTCATCTTCAAAAGCCCGCAGCCGTATGGTGTTCAGCGCCGTAAGCTTCAATGAACCGATGAATGGGGATACATGCAGCCGGTGTGTCCGTTCGTAATCTTCAACAGTGGACCGCTCAAGGCCCGATCCCCTGATGCTCGCTATCCAGAGCTTTGTAGCTTCATCCACGGTAACGGTGGCGCTATCAGCGACATGGACGCCTTCGCGCACTTCGACTTTGGCCGTGGCTTCAAAAGCATCGGCATCCTTTTTACGGGCAAATGTCTTTAAGCGGCGCTTACCCTGCATGTCGACATAATCAACCACCCAGGCTGATTTCTTCTCGCCCTTTTGTGTTGTCCATTCTCGCTTGCGGATCGACATGCTTAATCCGGAAAGTCGGGATCGTCGTAATCTTTAGGAGCGCCCGCTCCCCGCTCTCTCTTCTGCTCTTTCGGTCCTATCTCTCCATCAGGCCAAACATATTTGGCAGTAGTTCCGGAATGATACAGCGAACGGACTTCTTCTTCGTCCAACGATGTGTTGAAATCATTATTCTTCAGTAGGTCTTCCTGATACCTTTGCCATTCGGTTTCGATGTACGACCGTGCAGTTTCATCAACGCCACGAACTCGGCCCGTAACAATGCCTTCGATTGTTTCTTGGATGATAGCCGCCATTGTCCCTACGTTCTGATCATTGGCTTTTCCGTCACGTAGGAATTCCAACATTTCAACCAGTTTCTCTATCTGGCCCGTCATATCCAGCGCCTCGGGAAACTCTTTTTCGAGAATGCGAACGATTTCTGCATTCATCGAACGCTTATGGGCATCCGCATACGCCTTAATTCGATCTCTGAGCGCTTCCGGCAACCGGAGTTTTATCTGTGCATCTACTCTGCTCATCACCATTCCTCGGTTAATTTTTGCATATATGCACCACCGTGGTCTTGACTGCAATGGATCACCGTGGTTTATGGATCACCGTGGTTACTAAAAAGTTACAACAGGAAACGACGATGGCAACAGAAGGTATAGAACTCATTTGGGGAATCAATGCGATTGCACGGCTCATTGGCAGAACTGATAGGCAAACTTTCTACATGGCCAGCACTGGTCAAATACCAGCAAAGAAAGTTGGTGGCCGTTGGTGTGCTGAACGCGGCGAACTCATCGCCTTTTTCAAAGGAAAAGCCGCATGACCCAGACACCAAGCCACCGCGAGAGCGATGCCAATTATCACGGTGTTATTGTGGTCCTGAATGACCGTTGGCGGGTGATTGCGTGTCGAGATGGTATTCAGTGGATACTTCAATACCGTGCGGGAGAGAGGCACGGCCAGTCCAGATACGATAGCCGTGGTTACTGCCGCACCAAAGAGGCATTGATCCGCGTCTGCCGTACACACGCTGGCGATATTTCACCCACTGCAATGACAGTACTGAACAATCTTCCAGAAAGGCTTTCGTGATGAAGGCAACCCAGAAAGCAAAAGGCCCGGTAGAGGCGCCAACCAACCTACCGAGCCAAAATTCAAACACCCAGATAAATGGAATGATGAATATGCATTCAAATAACATGGAATCGTGTCCGGCTGCAACAGAGCGCTCGTTTCGCTCTCTAATGATGGAGCTCGAAAGCCCAATACGTGATGCTAAGAATGCCGTCTCTTTGCTTCATTTACAGCTGGACCAGCATTTCACGCGGGATCACTCAGCTCTCACAAAGAATTCGGATTATTGGTATCTGTCCAAGGATGACGTTGACGATCTGGTCTTCACTGCGAACCTGATCAGCGGCTTAGTCCGAAAGACAATTTCCCAATGGGAAAAAGCAGTGGAGGCGAAGCAATGAGACTATTTCGATCCCTTCGTCTCCGTTTTTGGCACAAGCTAGCCGTTATGTGTTCCCGTCATGCTGAGAGCCTCTGGGATGATTATGCTCGGAGGTACCGCGCATGAGTGCTCCAAAGAGAACAAAGCGACCATGGGAAAAGGAGATGCCCGAACTCAACAAATATGATTGGGTCGTCGCAGTCGGCTTCCATCCCGCTCATAAGAACAGCCCGCGGGATCTACGGGTTTCAAACGCTCTCATGCAGATGGCAGATGGCGAAACCAATCTCATGTGGGCCACGCAACAGACTATCGCCCAGTATGCAGACGTATCAGATGTGAGACAGGTCAGAACATCTCTGCAAAGGCTGTCCGCTTCTGGAGCTGTGGTTAAGCGCAGGATAGCTGATCTTCAACCAGACATGCTGGAAGCGTTAACGAGCAAGATGAACAGCAATCGAAACAAGCGCGGAGCGGTATACACCCTGCGCATGTTTTGGGCCCTGGAAACATTCGAAGCATGCGGAAAAAGACAGAAAGTCGAGCCGGCCCATCTGCGTAAATCGAGAGAGAGAAACCGGACTAGCTCAGTCCTCAATAACCGGACTAGCTCAGTCCTCCAAGGACAGGACTGCCGTAGTCCTGCTTATACTACATATACAAACTACAACGATACTAAGGCGGGCTTTGAGAGAAATCAGGACTTGGCGTCTACGTATGAGGGGAATGGATATGCCAGAGCAAAAGCAGGAGGGTGATATGAAACAGTATAATCTCCTAGAGTGGCGCCAGCCTGTAGAAATTATACCGTTTCCTCTGACAAGGCGGATTGGTCGCATTCGCGAGGTGGCTGATAAACTGATGCACAAGACGGATAGACAGACGGAATACTACATCAGCCAAGTTACCGGCGGACTGTTCAGTCAGTTGGATCGCCTTGGGGTTCCGGTGGATACGCAAGATCAGATGGTCGAAGATTTTATGACGGCTGTGTGCCAAGAGCTTAATCGGCGCAGCGGCTTTGATGGTGGAGGTGCAGCATGACCGAATATAAGAATCCACGTGTCACAGAGGCTGCCCGCTGGCTTGCGACAACTCCCGATAGTGAGAAACCTCACCCCGTCATTGAAGGATTGCGCCAGCGGTTCGGATTGACCGTTCTGGAAGCATCGCAAGCAGCAACCGAGGCACGATTGATCAGAGCGAGGTCGCTATGACCGAAGCCAATCCCAAAGTGAATGAAGCAGCTTTATGGCTCGCCACGACTTGGCGGCATTATCAAGCGCCAATTGTAACGGAAGTGCGTGAACGGTTTGGTCTGTCGATCAATGAAGCATGCCAGGCACTGAAACTTTCAGAGAAATTAAAGCGAGGCGATCATGAAGCCGATTAAGACGACAATCGAAGGTGAGCAGGAAGAAAAGCGCAAGATTGTCTGTGACGAGATCATTCACCGCGCTGCTAATCTCATGGTTGGAGAGGTGGAAGCGTCCGTCGAAATGATGCTCGATCGTATGTTCACTTTCGCAGCTGCTCAGTCCTATCAGCGAAATGGAAAAACCGCCACCGTGAAGATCATGCGTGAAATGGCGCGCAACATTGAAAATGGTGCATTGGATCTTCTTAAGCTGAATGAAGGGAGTGCCAAGCATTGATTTACCCTCAATCCGGTATTATAGTACCAAATGAATTGATCGTTTCGTCACTGGCTGGCCGGGACCACAACGACAAGTCACCTTCGGCAGTATCGGCTACCAAACCGAGCGCGAAGCACAGAGCGGGCAAAACGCCCGGTGTTTTGACGTAACCGTAGGTGAGACATGAAGAAAACCCTACACATGAAAAACCCTGCACAGTCCTTGCGACTGTCACCTACTCTTGAAGTAAAGTTTTCGTCTGGTTCAGAGGCGGGAACGATAGAGGGTTATGCCAGCGTATTCGGCGGTAATCCTGACAGCTATGGCGATATTGTGCAGAAAGGCGCGTTCCGGCGCACATTGCAGGAACACAGAGCGGAAGGCTCAATGCCTGCCATGCTTTGGAGCCACAATCAGGCCCAGCCAATCGGCAAATGGATTGAGATGCACGAAGATGATTACGGTCTGTTCGTGCGCGGCAAGCTCAATCTGGATACCAGCCACGGCAAGGATGCTCATGCACATATCTTGCATGGTGACGCCACTGGCTTTTCGATTGGCTTCTATGTCACCCCTCAAGGCAAGCGAACCGGCACCAACGGCACGACGATCCTGACTGATGTGGATTTGGTTGAAGTTAGCGCCGTGGTTTTCCCTGCCAATCGTCGCGCCCGTGTATCTGGCGTGAAAACCCTCCAATCAAAATCAGAACTGATCGACATGCTTCGCGACAATGGTTTGCCGCGTGCTGCCGCTGCTCGCATTGCAGCCGGTGGATGGGAAGCCCTTGCCGGTGCCGATCACGAAAAAGCATTTGAGCTGGCCGACATGATTGAACGCGCCACCCAACAGATAAAGGCGATCTAAAATGAACTTGATCAAAAATTATCCCACGACCGCAGCAATTGCCCATCTGGCATCCTCGGCTGCTACACTTCACACCAAAGACGGTGGCGATCCACTCGCTCAGATTGCCAAAAAGTTTGGCGATCACACTGCACAGGTCATGGAAAAGCTTGGTGCAACCAATGATAAGCTTTCCGGCCTCGATGCTCGTATGTTGGAAATGGAACAAAAAGACGCCCGGCGCTCTCGTTACGCAGACTTGGCGTCTGAGCCTGAGACGCTTGGCAAACAGTTTGCAGAAAATCCCGAACTGAAAAGCTTTGCGGAATATCAAGCCCGTCCTTCGCGCTACAGCATGCAAATCAAGGCAACCATTACCAGTGCCGACACATCAGCCGGCGCACTCGGCACACCCGCCCGTGACTCGACTGTAACCATGCCCACGCGCCGCTTGACGATCCGTGACTTGCTGCCAGTGATCCGGGTAACTGATGGCTCGGTCGAATATCCAAAGCAAACAACTCGCGTGAACAATGCAGCGCCCGTTGCGGAAGGCGCGTTGAAGCCCGAAAGCGATATGACCTTTGAGATGGCGCAAATCCCTATCCGTACGATTGCGCATTGGGTGGCAGCTTCTCGACAGGTGCTTGATGATGCGCCTCAGCTTCAGGGCATCATTGATAGTGAGTTGCTCTATGGTCTTAAGCTTCAGGAAGAAAACCAGCTGTTGAATGGTGACGGCACCGGGCAGAACCTATCTGGCCTTATCCCGAATGCAACGCCCTATGCAGCCACTCCCGGCGTGGTTGATGGCACTCCCAACGCGATTGACACGCTCGGTCTTGCTATCTTGCAAAACGCTTTGGCTGATCTTCCAGCAGATGGCATTGTCGTTCACTCGGCAGACTGGATGCAAATGCGTCTAATCAAGAATGCAGATGGTGAGTATATCCTCGGCAATCCGGCTACTAATCCAGCTCAGGTGCTGTTTGGGATCCCCGTGGTTGATACTGCGGCAATGACGCAAGGCAGTTTCCTTGTCGGGCAGTTTCAGACCGCAGCAACCCTCTATGACCGCTGGGAAGCGCGCATTGAGGTATCAACCGAACATGCTGACTTCTTCACTCGCAACCTTGTAGCGATCCTTTGTGAAGAGCGTATCGGCTTAGCAGTGAAGCGCTCCAAGGCTCTGACCTACGGCGCATTCCCGACAGGCGAATAACCCATGAGGCGACTGGAATGATCCAGCATGGGTTTTGGGCGGCGATTGTTTCATGGGCTGTCGTCGCCCTTTTCCTATCGGGGGGTGGGTAAATGTCTGGCGCAACTGTATCAGCAGACCCGTGCGCCAGGAACTTACACGCATCCGCAATTCAGAAAAAGCGGGCGGGGGGAGCAATTTTTTCGATGGTCATGCCCCCAATCTCCATAGCAGCCCACAAAAACTATAAACCGTAACAGAAAACTTTTATGAAGAATTTCGATTGATAGCGCGATTTGGAACAATGTTGATGATATATTCATGCAACTATCATTAAACGGCAGGCAAATATGACGAACGCACATGCTCTTTGCGCAGAGTTTGACATCGAAATTATAGACGCTACCAAATACCCTCTTCCTGGCCAAACGCGAGCATTAGGCACAATCAATCGCTTGATCGCGAAATATGGTGACGGTCATGTGAGAATTGTTCTGTCCACCTTGGCTGAAACGGCAGGCAAACAGGGCTTGATCGATGAATATAGCCTCTGGGCTGTAAGTGACCTCGTACATGCATGCTCTGAGTGGATTGAGGCAGACATGAGCGGCTGGCTTGAGGCTTGGGATCATATCCCCATGGGTTTCGCAATGTGGGAATGTCGGCAGCTTAGTGGCTTCGTAAAACAGCGCGAAAGCCTTGCTGGAATGCTTTATCTCATGTTGTCGATGTACAGGGATGGACAACGCTCAAATAAACTTCCCAGCTACAAATCTCTGATGAGAGCTTATGAAGCAGAGAAAGCGCGTCACCGGGCAACGTCGAAGGAAATAGAGGGTTTGGCGGCTTAGACTTCACTGTTGAAAACTTTTTTAAAATGTACCCACCGGTGGTTATCGGTCAATTCGGTACGATGATCATGAAATATAAGTGGCGGGGTTGGGTTTGATAATACTTTTCGTGCTGCTTTCTTTTGCTGTTCACGGTTCAGGAAAGCTAATTCAGGGAATAATAGCTGAGCTGTTTCTTCCATGAAGACGCCAACTTTTTTTTGATAAATTGCTGAATACCAAGAAAGGAAAATACCCATAATGTACGGGCTACGACCATTTGCAAACATGTAATCAAGGCAAGCCGTTAATAAGACTGCGTCACAGTCCTCTTCTTTGATATCAGGGAAAACTGCATCAGGGTCTCTATCAGCGTGTTTTACAAAGTTGCGAGGCGCATTGATTAGATCAATAATTTCTTTCGGCGGGGCACCATAAGCCTCAGTGATCTGTTGAAGAATTCGTATTTTTTCATCTTTCTTGAGTAGCGAGTTACAGACTTCCCAAGAGTTCGCGGCAAGGGTGTATACTGCGATAGGTTCGTTCAAATACCAGTGGATATGAAGAGCGGCTAATAATTGCCGACGTGCCGCATCTAACTTGGATATTACCTCCAATTTCAATCCTCCCTTATCCGGCGTCAAATCGGGTAAGATGTGTCCGAAGCGTCTCGCTCCGCCAGTATTTGATTGGTTCTTTAAGCCACCGCTAGAAGATCGCAGATCAAGTCGCCTCTCCCTCAGCGGTCGACTAGATCGCGATCAATTATGGACTTAAGATTACAATGGAGGTGGCTTAGCTCCTCGAAATATTTAAATGTAGCGCCCCCCCACGATTGGTGGAAGTTAATGGGCAATGAGTTTGCTGTGCAGTTAACTGAGCGGGAATGTTTTGAAAGCGAATTGAGCCGGATGGCTGCCCGTCACGCTATTAACGATGATATTTTGCTGTTGCTGGTTAATGACTAGCGATACCTCTTCAGAGTGCCATGCCTCTTCAAGGGTAGATGGTTCGCCCCAAAGAAGTCCATGGCCCCTAGCATCATACTTGTATTCCACTTCACCGGCTTCAATCCCGTCGATCACGATCCTACAGTGTCCGCTTTGCATGTGTCCCCCCTTTTTTAACTGTCCATGCTAGGATTATTCTTTTATTTCGTAAGTGTTGCGTAACCTATCTCTAATTTCATCGCTTAAGGTAGTGAACCCACATGGAAAGTTTGAGCCTCCAAAGACGGGTCTCCAGTCCCCTGTTGCACCTTGAGGGACAACATTAACGGTGTCTAAGTGATACCCATGTTTTTCCAGTTCGTGCTTGAAAATATCTGCAATTTCTTGTGCAGTCTTCGGTGCTTTACCCATTTAAGCCTCTTTTAAACTCCAGCAAACTGTGAGAGCCTCAGCAGGCGGTCAAGGGGCTGCTTGGTGTTTGATCCTCCATTGTCGGAACCAACGGCAAAACTCAAACGGCTCTTGAGACATGTCCATGTAGGAACTGCTCAACCTACCAAACTCTTGCACTTTTGCCTTGATTTTTGACCTCAGCTCTTCTTTCTCTTCTCGCGCACGGCTATTCAGTTGATTATTCACATCCCTGCATAAGGCGTCATTTTTTACAATATCAAACTCGCGAGCCAAACCAATCCATTCGTTCATCACAACGTTAATCTCGTGGCCGAAAAGAAATGGGATCTCGAGCATAAGAACATTCATTTCTTCTATAAACTCATCAATCGGCTTTCGGTCTGGCAGGTGAAAGTCTTGGAATTTTTGGAC
The DNA here is from genome assembly GCF_003259955.1 of Falsochrobactrum ovis. Lineage (GTDB taxonomy): Bacteria > Pseudomonadota > Alphaproteobacteria > Rhizobiales > Rhizobiaceae > Brucella > Brucella ovis_A. The sequence continues at coordinate 68,185 of NZ_QLMK01000005.1, read as the reverse complement.
GATCGCTTGATAAACTGACCATCGACGCTCAAAAAGCGCAAGTTTTACCTTCGTATTCGCGGTCAGCCACTGACTAAAAGCGACATACGCAACCGCGATACCGATAGCTGTAGTTGGAACTATTCTTACCAACTCCAAACACCAATTAATTTTACTCATAAGTATCCCCCTCCAAAAGAGAGAAGAATACTCATTTCAAAAACAGCGTCAAATAAGCTGAACTGGGAATGTAAGTATGAGATCAGAGGTGATTCATGTTGCGTGGCATGTCGCGTGGAGCCGCCGCGACTCAGTGTAACCCATTGAAATTAATGGATAGTGGCTGCAACACGATGCAACAAGGTTTTTGGGGTGTTTGGGAATGAGGGTTTAGGCTAAGCCTTTGAAATCCCTTCTGAAAAAATGGTCGGAGCGAGAGGATTCGAACCTCCGACCCCCTGATCCCAAATCAGGTGCGCTACCAGACTGCGCTACGCTCCGTGCTTTGTAAGCGGCCCTTCCCTAGATAATCGCCGAATATAAAGCAAGCCATAAAAGCTAAATTTATAAACTTTTTTGGGGATTTGCCTAAACTTCGCGGTTTCAGCCCTTAAAAGAAACCAAAAACGGCGACGAACGTTCTGTTTTCGAAATCAAATAGGAGAATTTCCATAGTGAGTCGCAACGGCCTTTATTTAATCATCGGCGCACTGATTGTGCTGGTAGTCGGATTCGCATTTTACGTAATCCGAGAAGAAACAAAACCGTCGGGAATCGAAATGCGCGTTGGTGAAGACGGAATTTCAATTGAACAAAATTGAGTTTCAAATCGGTTGAAAAAACCTAAATCGATTAAGTTTTCAATCGCTTACGCTTTGTGATTGAACTTTTTATCTTCCTGTGTGTTATGCGCTTCAGATCAACATGGAGGAACGAAATGGCTATCCAAAGTTCAGATATGCTTTACCGTCGTCATGAGCAGGAATGGGCTGCGTTTCGTGATGCTGTTCAACAAAATGAGAATCAGAAACGAAACACAACAGTCGGAGAAGAAGCGGGACGCAAATCCTCCGATACTGTATAATAGCCTTTGACCGTTTCATTCGTCCGACGACCTGCAAAGCATTTTGCAGGTCGTTTTATATAGCGTTTGTTATTTATCTCGGCCTGGTAACCAAATGCGAAGGATAGATCATTAGCCTCTTCTTATCGCGATTCGGTTGGGGACAGGATGATGGCTATAAGAAAGCGGGCTAGACGCTCATCAAAACGTGTAAACAAACGCAAAGCGGGGTCAAAATCCGGAATGCTGGCGCTGGCGGTTTTGCTGGGCCTAGGGGGCTTTAGCATCTGGGCTAGTTCGCAACATAAAAATCCCACCGATGCAATCGCCAAATTGTTTCAGCCATCGGTGACCAGTTCAAAAGTTACAAAACCATCCTCTCCGGTAAGAGCCGATATGGCTCCACCTAAAAAGACCACGCATAAAACCCAGCCTCAGCCAAACAAAAGAGATACTGCGCGGGCGATTGGGCCTGCGCCTCGGCCTAGTGTCGCGCTGGTTCCAGCTTCACGGCCCATTCACCCACAAAAGCCCGCCTCGCTTCCTAGCAAGCCGGTTTCCGCTCCGGTGGGTTTAAACACGCCAGCCCATTCGCCAACGGTAGTTTATGCGAGGGAGCGCCTGACCATTCGCAAAACCGCATGGAATAAATCGCCCGCGATCGGTACGGTCGAAAAAGGCCGTGAAATGCGTTCTTATGAGAAAACGGGGCGATGGCACCGGATCGCAGTGCCTACGACAAATCTTATTGGATGGGTTCACGAAGATCAGTTGATCGGCGGAAACAAAAAACCGGACCGCGCCGCGGTCATTACCGGTTCCATCAATTCGAAGTCCCAACCAGCTCAGATAAAACGCTCTAATCCGGCGCAAAAGCCGCGCCCCCAGCCCCCGCTGGCTTTAGGCTCCCAGAATTAATCCGGAACTTTGTCTTATCTAACTGCTTTTAGCTATCGATTTTGCCATGAGTTCGAGTTGGGGATCTCCGGGAGAATATCTAAAGCCGGCTTCTATCAGCGAAGTTGTGTCGACGACTAGATCAGCATAAAGCTGTTCATAAAGCGTCGATCTTCCCAGCCCGATGAGAATAGTTTTCATGATCGGCGTAGGAACGGCCAATAGATTTGAACGCCGTCCCAAAGCTTTGCGTATTTTGATCACCAGTTCCTTTGTGGAGCGAGGTTCTGGTTCTGCTAAATGGAAAATTCGGCCAGCCACCTTTGATGCAGGTGCGTCTGCAAGAAATATAAGGGCCCGCACAGCATTTTCCAACGAGACCATGCTACGTCGATTATTCGCGCAGCCAAAAGGTAATGGGAGGATGCTATCGCATAATCTCACCAGCGCGTTGAGATTAGCACGGGCGCCCGGTCCGTAAACGAGCACGGGACGGGCGATAACAATGTCTATCCCGTCCATTTGCAAAAGAGCTTGTTCGGCTTTTGCTTTAGCGCTGCCATATTCATCTCGCGGTGCCAGATCCATATTTGGAACCAGCGGCGAAGGATGGCCGGTAATCGTGTGAATTGTCGACACAAAGACGAAACGTTCCACACCATGATCCCGAGCTTTATATGCCAATTCCACAGCCAAGCGATGATTGACGGCGTCAAACGCTTCCCAGGTCGGGCGCTCGCTTCCTGTGCGGTGCGCAAGGGCAGCGCAATGGATCACCGTCTTCACCTTGGTGAAGTCGGGATTAACGAGTTCTGCCCGAGAGAGGCCAAGCACCGCATGACCCTTGGCGGTCAAATATGCGCATAGCGCACTGCCGATAAAGCCCCCTGCCCCTGTGACGGCGACATTCATCCGCGGCTATCATTCATTTGTGACACCACCTGCGCTGCCAGAGTTCTGGTAATTCGGCTTTTTTGTTCCAATGCTGCCTGATCAAGTCGGTCGACCAATTGAATAGCAAATGGAAGAGAGCGCTCCATCCGGCTAACAAGATAGCTCACCACATGGGCCTCTACGCTTACCTGTCGATCTGCGAAAAGCTTGTGGATCACCCCCGAAAGCAGCAAATCGTCAGGCTCCGCGATTTCCACCACGGTGGCCGCTTTTAACCGCGATGCGAGATCTGGTAATTGTACTTTCCAATTGGCGGGCCGTTGCCGCGATGTCATCAAAAGCGAAGGCCCGGGCCCTTGCGCCGCATGTTGGCGCACGCTGTTGATAAGGTGAAACAGCCCGGTCTCATCGAAAGGCTCACCGCCAATATCATCAATAAGAACGGGGTGCTCAGCAGCACTGGCCACGGTGTTCTCATCAATCGAATTGGGCTGGACTAATAGGGCATCCGTAGTGGAGCGCCAGATTTCTGCCAGATGGGTTTTACCGGCACCGGTGGGGCCGGCGAGCACCACAACAGGCGTCAACCAGTTCGGCCAACGGTCAACGAGCTCCACCGCAGCCCTATTTGATGCGGTTACAATCAAGTCATCGCGATGATAACCTGGTTGATGCTCCAGATTAAGGGGAATTTGGCGTGGTGCGTTTTTCACTTCAGCCCGGCTCCATTCCTCCCGGTCATTTCCAATTTCATTATTTTTCACCTGCATTTTCGCCCACCTCTATCAGCGCGCCCTCGTCGGGACCAGCCTTTGTGTAGGCAGGGTCATACATTGGGGATTGGAGATAGCGATTCAGGACGAAGCGTACAAGAACTGCCACAGCGGCCGCGGCAGGCACGGCAACAAGCATTCCTGTAAATCCAAATAATGAACCGAAAGCAAATAAAGCAAACATCAGCCAAACCGGATGCAGCCCCACTGAGGAGCCGACCAGCTTTGGTTGAAGAATATTTCCTTCCACGAACTGACCCGTAAAAAAGACGACAGCCACGGCCACGACCATGATCCAGTCCGGCCAGAACTGCACCAGTGCGACCCCCAGCGCAAGAGCCAGACCGACAAACGATCCGACATAAGGGATGAAGCTGATAAGCCCGGAAAAGAATCCGATCAGCAGTCCAAAATTCAGACCAGTGAGGGTTAAACCAATTGCATAATAGCTGCCAAGAATGAGGCACAGGGTTCCCTGCCCCCGGATGAAACCAGCGACGGCTGCATCCATTTCACGGGCAATGCCGCGAATAGTGTGAAGTTGCGCGCGTGGAATCCACGAATCAATCCGTTCTACCATCCGATCCCAATCAAGGAGCATATAGAAAGCGACCACGGGTGTGACGACAAACAAGCCTGCTATGTCGATCAGAGATTTTCCTGAATTCCACAAAGATTGCAGCAATGTGGATAGAAAACCCGCGCCTTGCTGAAGTAAAGAACTGAGATTATCCCGGATAACCGAACTATCCATGCCGATATAACGCTTAAGCCATTGCGATTTTTCGTTTGCGAGGACTGATTGAAGCTGGGAGATATAATCGGGCAGTTTTGCAATAAGCTCGACAAGCTGGGTCGCGAGAATCGGAATGATGATCATTAAGCCGACCACCAAAGCGATCAGGAAGATGACTAGAATGACGATGGTCGCGGCCAGACGTGATAAGCCCAACCCTTCCAGCCGATCCGCTACGGGATCAAGAAAATAAGCCAGTGCCATTCCCGCAACGAAAGGCAGCAATATCGAACTGAATATGACCAAGAACAGGATGAACAGAGCCATTGTCAGCAGCCAGAAGATGGCTTGCCGTCGAAGCGCGGTGCTGGTGATACCCCCTACCTCTACATTGACATGAATGTCGCCTTCGACGGGGCCTGTCACGTCAGCCTGAGGGTTTGCCTTTTTCACACGTTGGCGCGCGGGCGCTGGTTTTTTCACCATTTATTTTCATTCTCTTAAAAGCAGGATATATCATCCTACACGGGGCCGAGTTATTATAAAGGTAACAACGACGGAGAAGAACATTAAGCACGGTGTTTCCCCACCACAATCGCGATAATTCCATTGAAAGTAGCAATTTTCGGTACAAGCCATTTTAATTTTTGACAATTTGCGCACAGCTTTAAGCTTTTAGCCATGCGTGGACTTGCAGGATATGCAATCTCATGCCATTCCGCCCTTGAATAATTCCAAGCCGGACACGCCCAGTTTTCAGGAGCCGCTCATGACCATGGAAAACAACCCAGAAAATCAGCAAGGGCTTACCTACGCGCAAGCCGGTGTTGATATCGACGCCGGAAATTTAATGGTCGAAAAGATCAAGCCTTTGGTTCGCTCCACACAGCGTCCGGGAGCCGATGGCAAAATCGGCGGTTTTGGTGGCCTGTTCGATTTGAAAGCTGCGGGCTTCAACGATCCGGTGCTGGTTGCAGCAAATGACGGCGTGGGAACAAAGCTTAAGATCGCAATCGAAGCCGATAGACATGATACGGTCGGCATTGATCTCGTGGCGATGTGCGTTAACGATCTGATCGTACAAGGCGTAGAGCCGCTTTTCTTCCTAGACTATTTTGCAACTGGCAAGCTTTCACCTGATCAAGGAGTAGCTATCGTCTCTGGCATAGCGGAGGGGTGTCTACAGGCAGGCTGTGCGCTAATTGGCGGCGAGACTGCTGAAATGCCGGGAATGTATCGCGATGGCGATTATGATCTCGCCGGTTTTGCAGTGGGCGCGGCTGAACGCGGTCAACTTCTTCCACGGGGTGATGTGCGTGAAGGGGATGTCATTTTGGGACTTGCATCATCGGGTGTCCATTCCAATGGCTTCTCGCTTGTGCGTCGTATCGTGGAGCTTTCGGGGTTAGGCTGGAAATCGGAAGCACCCTTCCAGCCTGGTTCACGCCTCGGAGAAGCGTTGCTCACCCCGACGCGGATTTATGTCAAACCTTTGCTCGCGGCCATTCGGGCGTCAAGCGGTATCAAAGCGCTTGCCCATATTACCGGCGGCGGTTTTCCCGATAATATTCCGCGCGTATTGCCCGAAGGCTTGGCAGCAGAAATCGATTTGAGTGCTTTCACCGTACCAAGCGTATTTTCATGGCTGGCCAAAACCGGAGATGTGAAGCCCAATGAAATGCTGCGCACATTCAATTGTGGTATCGGCATGATTGTGGTTGTCGAGCCGGACAAGGCAGATGAAGTTATTGCCGCACTGGCCGCCGAAGGTGAGAATGCAGTTATGCTTGGTCGCATGATCAAGCGTGAAGGCGAAGGCGTTATCTATCAGGGCACGCTCGCTCTATGAGCTATAAAAAGGTCGTTATTTTCATCTCAGGCGGCGGCTCCAATATGGAGGCGCTGATCCGGGCTGCACAATCGCCTGACTTTCCGGTCAAAGTGGTTGCGGTTTTCTCTGATAAAAAAGAGGCTGGCGGGCTGGCAAAGGCGCAGGCCGCAGGTATCGCGACGCAGGTTTTCCCGCGCAAGGATTATTGCTCGAAAGAGGAGCATGAAAATGCAATCCTCAAAGCGCTTCAAATTCTTGAACCCGATATAATTTGCCTGGCCGGTTATATGCGGTTGCTCTCGGCCGAGTTTATCGCTCAATATCCGGGGCGTATTCTCAACATACACCCATCCCTGCTGCCTTTGTTTCCGGGACTGAACACCCATCAACGTGCACTAGATGCGGGCATGAAAGTCGCGGGATGCACAGTTCATGTCGTGACGGAGGATATGGATGAAGGGCCAATAGTTGCGCAAGCCGCAGTTCCGATTCTTGATGAGGATACGGCTGAAACACTAGCTGCAAGAGTGCTTAAAGCAGAACATCAACTTTACGCAGCTGCATTGAATAAGTTTGCGAATAAGGAATCGTTGGCCGTCAAACACAACGACGCGATGATTATCAGCGTTTGATCTTACACATATTACTCAACAACTTTTATCGCTACCGGATCTTTCAATTTTAGATTTGCACTCTAAGTCAAAGAGTAAGGGAATGTCCCTTACTCCCAAGGCGATCAGAAACGCCATTTCTAAGAATATTCAACAGAGGAGGAAAGCATGTCTCTCCATCACTCGACCTCACTCCTATCGGCAATTGCAGTCGCAGCAGGCATTGGTTTGACCCCGGCAGTTGCGGCAGACGTGGTGCTGCATCCGCCGCATGAAAAAGCGCGCACACAGCCCTATTCAGAAGTTGGTACTCTATATTGCGATATTTCACCCTCGATCGGCGTGATTATCGGCAGTCAGCAGGGTGTGAATTGTGTGTTCAAACCGACGCATAAAGACCGTTCGGTTGAATATTATACCGGCAATATCACTAAGCTTGGCGTTGATCTCGGTTTCACCAATAGCGGCACGATAGCTTGGGCTGTCTGGGCGCCGACGGTTCGGCCAGAAGGCGCGTTGAGAGGCAATTATGTCGGAGCTTCAGCCAATGCGACAGTAGGCATTGGTGCCGGAACGAATGTTTTGACCGGCGGGTCTTGGAAAACGATTTCGCTGCAGCCAATCTCGGTTCAGGGCCAGAAAGGTCTGAATGCAGCTGTCGGTCTTTCCAATCTTAAGCTCGATTATGTTGGTTAATTAGATTACGAGAACGCCCCGCCTATACGGGGCGTTTTCTATCAGCTTAACCGGCGAATCCAGACTTTGGTGTCGTGCACTGCCAATCCGCCATAGGGTGCAGGAGCATCAGCACCTATAAGGGTATTGATCCCCTCACCTCGTTCAAACGAAGAATTGGGAAAAATCCCTTCGGAAATTACTACGCCCCGCTTATGGCCTGACCGAATGGCGGCATGCAAAACGACCTCGCCCCGATGATTGCCAATTTCAATGCGTTCGCCATCGACTAGCCCAAGTTCGGCTGCGTCGTCCGGATGAATGAGCAATTGCGGTCGTAGCTCTTTAGCGCTGGAAGTTGGGGTTTCTGTAAATGATGAGTTTAAGAAATTATGCGCGGGTGATGTGGCCAGCCGGAAGGGATGAGCGTCATCGGCAGCCTCAATCACGTCCCAATGATCGGGAAGCTCAGGCATGGATTTATAAGGGCCCTGTATACCCATTGAAGGAGGCGGGCGGTTTGGCGCCGGGCTTCCGGTCCAATCCGGGCGAAAACGGAATTTTCCGTCTGGCCATTTAAATCCGTTTATAAAATGTGATTCCTCAAATGATGGTTGTAGATCGACGAAACGCTTGTCTTTCAACTCATCAAAATGTGGCAAATTGCTGTTAGCATTCATATTGTCGATGAGAGCTCTCTCATCAAGGTCAAAGCCGGGCAGATGGCCAACGCCGAGTCGTTTAGCCAGTTCGTTGATAACAAAAATATTAGGGCGAGATTCACCCACAGGCTGGATCAGTTTTGGCCCCAACACCACGTGCTGCTGTCCACCGCCGCGATAAATATCATCATGTTCCAGAAATGTTGTGGCGGGCAGCACAATATCGGCCATTTGTGCTGTATCGGTCATAAATTGTTCGTGCACGACAGTAAAAAGATCTTCGCGTGCGAAGCCCTTGCGTACTAGACGCTGCTCAGGCGTGACATTCATTGGGTTGGTGTTCTGAATCAGCAAAGCGGTTACGGGCGGGCCGCCGTAGAGAGCCTCGCTGTCACCAGTCAAAATGCGTCCGATTTTGGATTGGTCGAGATAGCGAATGCTCGCATCTCGCATTGCATGACCTTCAATTTCGCTTTTATCAAACCGGAAAATGCTGGCATTGGAATGAAAAGCGCCCCCACCTTCATATTGGAAAGCACCGGTCACACATGCAATCGAGGCTGCAGCATGCATATTAACGGCACCATTGCGCTGACGGGTAAAGCCATAACCAAGGCGGAAATAACTGCGCTTGGTGCGGCCAATCAAATGAGCGAAAGCCTCTATTTCTTTCACGGAAAGCCCGGTGATCCGTGAGGCCCATTGAGGCGTGCGGGTCTGCAAATGAGCTTCTAAACCGTGGGGGTCATCACTATATCGTTCGAGATAATGCCAGTCGGCTAGCTGGTCACGAAACAGCACATGCATTACCGCGCAAGCGAAAGCGCCATCAGTGCCTGGTTTAAGCACTATGCCCATATCCGCCTGCCGCACGGTCGCGTTAGCGTAAATATCAATCACCACAATCTTCGCGCCGCGCTCTTTCCGCGCTCGCACAGCATGAGTCATCACATTGACTTGTGTGGCGGCCGCATTGGTGCCCCAAATGACAATGACATCGGATTTAGCCATCTCGCGCGGGTCAGGGCCCGAAAGGCTGCCAGTTCCGACAAAATAGCCAGTCCAAGCGGTATTGGTGCAAAAACTGTCAAATTGATTGGAATAGCGTTTGGCATGGCGCAATCGATGGATGGAATCGCGCTGCACCAGCCCCATTGTGCCCGCATAATAATAGGGCCAGACGGTTTCGCTACCATATGTCTCTTCCGCTCGTAAAAACCGCTCTGCAATAAGATCGAGCGCGGTTTCCCAAGATGCTTGCTTCCAGTTGCCCTCACCCTTGCGCCCAGCGCGAATCAACGGATATTTCAGCCGTTCGGGATGATGAACACGCTCCGCATATCGCGCTACCTTGGCGCAGATAACCCCGGCAGTATAGCTATTGTCTTTCGACCCGCGCACACGCCCGATAGTGTGTTCGTCCAACAATTCAACATCAAGCGCACAGGTGGAAGGGCAATCATGGGGACAGGCCGAATGACCGATTCGCTTGTTCAAAACACGTATACTCATTGGACCTCTTAGCGCTGTTGCGCGCCGTGCGAATGTCAAGCAAGGCGAAGTGTGACAGCGCCAAGCACGATCAACGTCGCGGCTAAATAACGTGGCAAACCAACATTCTCTTTCAACACGAAAGCAGAGATCAGCACGCCAAACAAGATCGCAGTTTCTCTTAGAGCAGCAACGACCGCGATGGGTGCCATGGTCATGGCCCATAAGGCCAGTCCATAAGACCCGAGTGTCCCTACCCCACCAATAAATGCAGCACGCCAGCGATTTCGCAGATAGGCAATGAAACGGTCTGGTTCACGATAAAGCGCCCAACTCGCCAATGGCACCGCATTAACCAGAAACAACCATAATGTGTAGGACAAAGCGTCGCCGGAAACGCGTACCCCTAAACCATCAATAATCGTATAGGCCGCAATAAAACCTGCATTGGCCAAGGCCAGCAATGCTGTGCGGGAGGATGCCGTCTTATTGCGCCGTCGTGCTTCTAAGGCCATGGCCAACACGCCGCCGCAGATCAGAGCAATTCCAATCCAGCTTTTCCAGCCCATGATTTCACCAATCAGGGGCCAGCTAACCAGCGCCACAATCAATGGCGGAGTACCGCGCATGATTGGATAGGCTTCGCTCATATCTCCGGATTTATAGGCTGCAGCAACCAACGTCATATAGAATGTCTGCGTGATTGTTGAAAGCGCGATATAAATCCAGCTGGCAGCAGAAGGAAGCGGCAGAAAAGGAACAATAAAAAGTGCAATGAGGCCCGCAGCGCCGGTGACACTAGCTGCGGCAAAAAACTTATCACCGCCACCCTTTACGATTGCGTTCCAGCATGCGTGTAAAAACGCGCCACAGAGAACTATCAGTAGAACGCCACCGGACATGGGCTAACTCGATTCGAATGCAACTATCAGTGGTTATGTCACAAATATTCCGCCGGTGATATTGCTGAACACACAAAGGCAAGATGCTCGCGCTAAACGAAAAGTGCACACTATAGGTTATTTCGGCTCCCCCAGTTGAGCCAGTATCAATCGCGCAAGCAGGACGGCTTATCTGGCTTGGAAAGTCATTCACAGACGCAAAAGCTGGTTGCGCTTTTGCTGGCAACGCGTAGGGCCTGGCAAAGCTATTTATTCACACGCTTTCTGATCAATACGCCTTGATGATAGTGGAACGCTTGTCGACAATCGCCCTGTATGTGGGAAGATAGATTGAAAAATCCGCTCCCCACCTCAACAAATTGTTGAGCAAAGAAAAAGAGAGCAATTTTCAGGCCAATCGGTTAAATGAGGAGATTGATCGGGCTTGACCCCCACGCATTGCTGGAAGAAACTGCGAGCAAATATCAGAACGCCTCGATAGTAAACAGGATATCAACATGTACGGCAGGATGAACCGGATGAAACAAATTTCTAAAGCGGTATTTTTGGCTAGTGCTATTCCGCTGACATTCGTTGTTCCGGGACAAGCAGCAGATTATTTTAGCACTTCGCCAGCGGTTGTCGTCGATGCTGGGGTCTGCAGCCAGCAGAGCGTTTTGCGCAGAGTCGTTGCCGATTTTAGCTATCAAGTCCGTCACGTTCCTGAGCTGCCGCAGGTTGGAATTTCGGCCATGAGCGATGTGCAACTCACTCGCTATGAACCGAAAACCAATCCTGCCGAGATTGAACGTACATATTGCAAGGCCACCGCTGTTTTGAGTGATGGTCAATATCGCCCGGTTTGGTACATGGTCGAAGAGGGACAGGGTTTTGCCGGCGTCGGCACGAATGTCGAATTTTGCGTTGACGGCTTCGACCGGTGGCATGTTTATGATGCCAATTGCCGTGTATTGCGTTGATAAAATCCACAATAAACCGGTTTGCGACATTTATAGGGGTATCCCTATTGCTTGCGGGACTGGCAATAGCGCCAGTCTCTGCACAAAGTTTTGAGCGATATGAAGCCGGGAACTTTGATTTCTATGTTCTCGCCTTGTCTTGGTCACCCAGTTATTGTTCGCTGGAAGGCCCCCAAGCAAACCGGCAGCAATGCGCCTCGACTCGAAATTTTGGCTTTGTGGTTCATGGATTGTGGCCGCAAAACGAATATGGCTATCCTGCAAATTGTGAATTGAGCGCCAAAGAGAATCGCGGAAGTCACGTTCCTATGCGATTATTGTCTGGCGTTTCCGACATTATGCCGTCTGCCGGTCTTGCAGCCTATCAATGGCGAAAACACGGTAGCTGTTCCGGTCTTACGCAAGAAGACTATTTTGCAACATTGCGAAAAGCGCGTTCAAAGATCAATGTTCCGCCCAGCCTGCGCAATATTGCGACTGATCGGCAGATTTCCCCGGTTCTGATTGAAAAAGCATTTATCGCAGCCAATCCGGGAATGAAGGCCGATGGAATTGCTATTGCTTGCAAGCGCAAACATTTGACGGATGTGCGCATTTGCCTGACCAAGGATCTCGAGTTTCGTAGCTGCGAGCAAGTTGACCGTTCCGCATGCCGCAGCCATTCTGTTTTTATTCCCGCGAGTCGCTAGTGTTCAAGTATAGGAATTGCCATGGCACAGATTCTTTATTCTCCCCCCTCGCCTTATAGCGCCAAGGTGCGCATGGCTGCTCATTATGTGGGCATTGAGGCGGATAGTGTGGTGGTGACCACAGCGGCTGATCCGAGGAGTTAATTAATGCTAATCCGCTAGGGAAAATACCTACCTTCATCACTGATGAGGGAAAGTCTGTTTTCGATAGCCGGGCCATTACGCAATATCTTAACCGTGTCTCGGGCCACAAGCTTTTTCCCCGGAATGCCGAAAGGCGCACGGATGCTGAGCGCTATGAAGCGCTCGCCGACGGTCTTTGTGATGTATTGCTGGTGCATATGTATGAGCGCCGCGTGCGCCCTGAAGAAAAAGTTCATCAGCCATGGCTGGATAGGCAGTGGAGCAAGGCCGAGCGCGCACTTGATGCGCTTAACGAAGCGCCGCCGCGCCTTGCTGGAAAACTCCATGCTGGACATTTGGCTGTAGCGGCAGCTCTTGGCTATTTAAACCTGCGTTTTGAAGGAAAATGGGAGCGCGGACGGCCAAAACTGAAACGCTGGCTTAAGCGCTTTGAGGAAGTTCATCCGGAGCTGGCTAAACTGCTGCCCCATGAATGATAGCCGTGAATGGTAATTAAGTACGACGAGAGGCGCTGCTTTTCTTTAGCGCTAAAACAAAAAACCGGGCAAAAACTGCCCGGTTTTTTGGTTCGATATAAATATCAGAACTTGTAGCCAACACCGACGCGAATGTCGTGGCTGTCGAGCTTGTTGCGAATTGATTCGCCGCCGAAATGATAGGTCTTGTTACCGAACTGGGTGTAGCGGTATTCAACACGACCCAGAATGTTTTCAGTAAGCTTGGCTTCCAGACCCGCACCAGCAGTCCAACCTACGCGGAACTTGCTTTCATCATCGATGCCGTTGTCAAGCTTGACCTGCGCACCAGCAATACCAGCAGTGATGTAAGGCAGAACCGGGTTCATGTCGTAACCAAGACGGGCGCGGAGCGAGCCTTCAAAGCCCTGCTTAACTTCCAGGCCGTTCTTAGATTTTTTGGCCCAGTTGTAGCCTGCGTCACCTTCAACACCGTATACGAACAGGTCTTCTTGGAAGTTCCAGCCCGCATAAGCGCCAAGCTTCACATCATCAGGCTTAATGGTACCGACAGCGTTGTTCTTAAGTTTATTCCAGCCATAGCCGAGATAAAGACCGGTGTAACCGCCAGCCCAGCTATACTGAGGAGCGATTTCGACTGGTGCAGGAACGGGAGGCTGTTCCATGATAACATCTGCCGCAAATGCGGTTGCAGAGAACGGCAGCAGCGCAGCCGAAGCGATTACCAATGATTTAAGAGTGCGCATAGCATTCTCCTTATTAATTACTTTCGCGCGGTCCCTTATCGGGCGGACGTTTGGAAGGGACGCCCGTTCCGCGCTGACCGGAAAGATATATCGGAGCTAAATGCGGCATGACCTGACCGGTTTTGTGTGCAAAAACTGTCCAGAAGATGGCAGAAATGAGATGTTGCATTCTCGCAACGCTTTGATCGAGGCCCTAGGGGGATGAATCAATAATGATCGCGGCAGTGCTGACGACTAGGCAACGTTGCGATCTACTTGATTTAATTAACGTTTTGTCATCAAACTAAAATTTTTGTAAGTTTAGTAGCTGCATTTTGCGGGGCAAAATGGCATGAACGAGAGTATGAATCACAATAAGGAAGTGTTTACCCTGTTACAAAATCCTTCAGTCCCCCATGCGAAAGACTGCCCTGTTTTAGTGACCGGTGGAGCAAAACGAATCGGAAAAGCAATCGTACTCGACCTTGCTAAGTGGGGTTTTCCCATCGCCATTCACTGCAACCATTCGATTGCCGAAGGCGCGGCTTTGGCTGCGGAAATTCGCACGCAGGGCGGAAAAGCCTGCGTTTTGCAGGCAGATCTGACGGTTGAGCAGGAAGTTCGCAAATTAATAAGCGAAGCGGCGACAGAGCTGGGCCCGATTCGGCTGCTGGTAAATAATGCGTCTTTGTTTAAAGATGACAGAATCGGTCATTTGGATATGGGACTGTGGGACCAACATTTCGCGGTCCATGTGAAAGCGCCTATTATTCTTGCCGAAGAAATGGCCAAAGCCCTTTCAAAAGATTACACCGGCCTTGTCATAAACATGATCGACCAGCGGGTTTGGAAACTAAACCCTCATTTTTTCTCCTATACATTATCAAAAACAGCGCTTTGGAACGCTACTCGCACGCTTGCTCAAGCGCTTGCTCCGCGTATTCGGGTCAATGCAATCGCACCTGGGCCAACATTACCCAGTGCCCGGCAAAGCGAAAGCGATTTCCAATCACAAGTTAGCAAGCTGCCTTTGCAACAAGCGCCTGATCTGTCTGAATTTGGCCGTACTATTCGCTATTTTTGGAAGAATACAGCGATAACAGGCCAAATGATTGCTCTTGATGGCGGGCAGCATCTCGCCTGGGAAACACCGGATATTGCAGGAATTAATGAATGACCGGATCCCGGAAGTCTCGTAATGACGCCGCGTCACATCTACCGATAGTGGGCGAGATGGACGGAGGCAGGATCATTGCGGTGGATGCGGAACCACAGATTGATGAAAAAAAAGCCGAAGAGCCCCCTGCGGTCTCGGCGGTTGATAGTATTCAATGGGATAGTTCTGACGGCCAACCGGACACAAAAGGGCTAAGTGGGCCTGACATTATCAATGCATTTGTGAAGCATCTGCCCAATAGTCCTGGCGTCTATCGAATGATTAACGAGGCGGGCGACGTGCTTTATGTGGGTAAAGCACGGAACCTCAAAAAACGCGTTTCCAATTATGCTCGCGGCGTGGGTCATTCTAATCGCATCACGCGGATGATTCATGATACGGTTACGATGGAATTTGTCGTAACGCATACGGAAACAGAAGCGCTTTTATTGGAAGCCAACCTCATCAAGAGATTGCGCCCGCGCTTCAACGTTTTGCTGCGTGATGATAAATCCTTTCCTTATATTCTTTTGAGCGGCAATCATCGCGCACCGGGCATTTTCAAACATCGGGGTGCTCGCAGCCGTGCAGGCGAATATTTTGGACCTTTTGCATCAGGCGGGGCGGTAACGCGCACAATTAATGCGTTGCAACGGGCTTTTTTGCTGCGGACCTGCACTGATTCCGTTTTTGAATCCCGCACCAGGCCGTGTCTGCTTTATCAGATCAAGCGATGTTCTGGGCCGTGCACGCATGAAATTAGTGATGAGGATTATGCCGAACTGGTGAATGAAGCGCAGGCGTTTCTTACCGGAAAGAGCCAAAGGGTCAAAAATCATCTCACCCAAATGATGCAATCTGCTTCTGACGACCTCGATTTCGAACGCGCAGCAATTTATCGAGATCGTTTGAGCGCCCTATCTCACGTCCAATCACACCAAGGTATAAACCCACAGACCGTTGAAGAAGCAGACGTTTTTGCTATTCATCAAGAAGGCGGAATGACCTGTATTCAGGTGTTCTTTTTTCGCACCGGACAAAATTGGGGTAATCGCGCTTATTTTCCAAAGGCCGATAGTTCGCTCAGTGCAGCGGAAGTGTTGGGGGCTTTTCTTTCTCAGTTTTACGACGATAAGCCGTCTCCGCGCTTGATCCTTCTTTCAACAAAAGTGGACGACCAAGCGCTCATCGAAGAAGCCTTGTCGACCCGCGCTGCACGCCGCGTTCAGCTAAACGTGCCGCAACGGGGAGAAAAAAGAGATCTGGTTCAACATGCATTGACGAATGCGCGCGAGGCGCTCGGCCGACGTCTAGCAGAAACGTCTTCACAAGCGCGTTTGTTAAAAGCATTTGCCGAAACATTTGGTCTCGCCCGTCCCGTTCGACGCATCGAAGTCTATGATAATTCTCATATTATGGGAACAAATGCTGTTGGCGGCATGATCGTGGCGGGGCCTGAAGGCTTTGTCAAAAATCAGTATCGAAAATTTAATATCCGCTCTACCGACATTACGCCAGGCGATGATTTTGGCATGATGCGCGAAGTAATCGGCAGACGTTTTGCACGTTTGATCAAAGAAAATAGTCCGGAATTGAACATTCCTGCCGCTAGTTCTGATGAAGCGGAGGAAGATTTTCCAGCATGGCCAGACGTCATATTGATTGACGGCGGCCAGGGGCAGATAAACGTCGTGCGGCAGGTTCTTGCCGAATTGGGCATCACGCATTTGGTGACTGCGATCGGCATTGCAAAAGGTGTTGATCGTGAAGCAGGCAGAGAACGATTTTTCGTTGAGGGCAAGCCGTCTTTTACTCTTCCGCCCCGTGATCCCGTTCTTTACTTCGTTCAGCGTCTGCGCGACGAAGCGCATAGATTTGCGATTGGAACGCATCGAGCGCGCCGGAAAAAAGAAATGATTAGCAATCCGCTCGATGAAATTGCCGGAATTGGACCAAAGCGCAAACGGGCACTGTTGCATCATTTTGGGACAGCCAAGGCAGTATCGAGAGCTGCTCTTGAAGACTTGATGCAGATTGAAGGCATATCAGAAGCGATGGCCCGAGTGATTTACGAGCACTTTCAGGAAAGATAAGGCTTAATTATAGGGGGCAATGTTAAGCTTTTCAAAAACAACAGGTTTAGTCATAAGATATTAGCGTATGGGTGTTGATTTTCCGGCGGCGCTAATGATGATGAGGCTAATGCACAATTTC
Organism: Falsochrobactrum ovis; assembly: GCF_003259955.1. Classification (GTDB taxonomy): domain Bacteria; phylum Pseudomonadota; class Alphaproteobacteria; order Rhizobiales; family Rhizobiaceae; genus Brucella; species Brucella ovis_A. The sequence goes on along the minus strand of NZ_QLMK01000005.1, from coordinate 51,308 downwards.
TCAGATTAGAAGATTTGAAAAAACTTTGTGTAGGTCAATGAGTTGAGTACGTCGCCCGGCTTCAGTCGGTGCCTGACGTCCTGACAAAGATGCGGCGGTACAATGCGGAATAACCACACACTTTCCTTACCTAACATTCTGACCTATGGACGGATTTTAGCCGTACCACTTGTCGTTTTATGTTTTTTTGTGGAGGGACGTCTGCAATCAAGCGATTTTGCCCGTTGGACCGCTCTGGGTATATTCATCGTGGCAAGTATTACCGATTTTTTTGATGGTTATCTCGCACGAATTTGGAAACAAACCTCAACTATTGGCCGCATGCTCGATCCAATCGCTGATAAATTGCTGGTTTCCGCCTGTCTTTTATTATTAGCGGGCGATGGTACTATTGCGGGATGGACTTTGTGGGCTGCTATTATCATCCTCTGCCGCGAAATTCTTGTTTCGGGATTGCGGGAATATCTCGCAGAACTCAAAGTAAGTGTTCCTGTCTCACGGCTAGCTAAGTGGAAAACCACTGCCCAGATGGTCGCGCTAGCCTTCCTGCTCGCTGGGCCTGCGGGAGATAAAATCCTGCCCTATACGACTGAATACGGCATTATCCTGCTTTGGATTTCTGCAATTCTGACACTCTATACCGGCTGGGACTATTTCCGGGCTGGCCTCAAACACGTGATGGATTAGTTTCGTGAGCGTAAAAATTTTCTATTTTGCCTGGGTGCGCGAGAAAATTGGTCTGGACTACGAGGAGTTTCAGCTCCCATCACCCCAAATAACCATTGCGGACTTAATCTCATCGTTAAAAAGCCGTGGGGCCCCGTATCAAGACGCGCTTGAGCACGAAACCGTAATCAGGGCCGCCATTAATCAAGAACATGCCGACCACGACCAAATGATTAAAGATGGCGACGAAATTGCGCTCTTTCCACCGATGACCGGAGGATGAAATGAGCCTCTTAGAGAATTGCCCAATGCTGATTAGCGTATGCAGCGCAGATTTTGACACGGCTGCGGAGATTCGCCGGCTCAGTGAACACAATAAAAATATTGGAGCGGTCGTGAGTTTCACGGGTCTATGCCGAGATGAAAATGGTAGGCTGTCCGCTTTGGAGCTCGAACATTATCCGGGAATGGCTGAAGCTGAGATGAAGCGTATTGCGCGAACTGCTGCTGAGCGTTGGGCTTTGTCGGGCCTTTCGATCATCCATCGATATGGCTTGATCAAGCCCGGCGAAAATATCGTTCTTGTGTTGACTGCATCTGCCCATCGAAAAGATGCTTTTGAAGCGGCATCCTTTTTAATGGACTATCTGAAAACCGATGCGCCCTTCTGGAAACGGGAGCATTTTGCAGATGGTCGGCAGGGTGATTGGATAGCGGCGAGCACAGAGGACCAACAAAGGCGACAACGTTGGCAGATAAGCTAAAGTGAAGCACAGTTTATTATTATAGTTTTCTGCTTTAATTGTGAATTAACCATTTAACCCCCTAGAATAAGAGAGAAATACGCGCTCAGCTAATGAGCCGCCATAATTTTCACATGAAGCTTGGGTTTAGCTCAGTGAAGAATCAGGAACGGGAGTTTTCGAAAACTTTAATGCTCAAGGGACTAAGCACATCGCTGTCGATCACGGTAGCTCTCATAGTCGGCATTAGCATGCTTGGCGGTGCGGCTTTTTTTGTCACGACCTCTATGCCAACTGCCAGCGTCGCTGCTGAAAAGACGGTTAGTGGTGAGGTTCGATATCGCGAACGCATCGCACTGCCGCCCGAAGCTTCCCTGACAGTACAGTTAAGCGATATTACCGATCCGAATGTGCCGATTAAAACTGTGGCAGAAACGCGTATTGATGAAGCGCAAGGATCACCTATTCCCTTTGCTATTCATTTTGATTCCAGCCAGTTTAAGCTGGGGCATAGTTACGCATTACAGGCGCGAATTGCTGCTGGAGATACACTTTGGTTTGTGAATGAAAAGCCCATTGAAGTTGATATGCAGAACTCACCGACATCGGCCAATATCGATCTGGTGATGGTTCGCAAAAATATGGATGAGGTAGGGTCGGCTGGCATTGAAGGTAAAGACTGGCTTGCTGAAGCCATTCTCGGGTCCGAGATAAGCCCAAATGCGCATGCTACTCTGACTGTAAGCGATGATGGTGCGGCGAGTGGCTCTGCAGGCTGTAACCGGTTTTTTGGTCGAATAGCGATTGATGGAACTAATCTTTCCTTTTCTGAAATCGGCTCGACTTATATGCAGTGCCCGCCTGCCCTTATGCAGCAAGAGCGCAAATTCATCGACGCTTTGAACAAAACCCGTTCCTACAGAGTCGAAACCGGCAAGCTTTTTCTTATTGATGAACAAGGCAATGACTTGGCGAGTTTTTCGCAGAGCCTATAAAATAAACTGAAATGAATTTAAGTGCAGTCATAAAAAAGCCGGCGATGCCGGCTTTTTCTATTAGCGAATGCTTTGGCAAATTAGCCGACGATTTCGGTGCCGGAGAACCAGTAAGCAATTTCTTCTGCCGCGGTTTCGGGAGCGTCAGAGCCATGAACCGAGTTTTCGCCGATGGACAAGGCAAATTCCTTGCGGATGGTGCCTTCAGCAGCATCGGCCGGGTTGGTTGCGCCCATGATTTCACGGTTCTTGGCGATTGCGTTTTCGCCTTCGAGTACCTGAACAACGGTTGGGCCGGAAGACATGAATTCTACCAGTTCGCCGAAGAAAGGACGCTCTTTATGTACTGCGTAAAAGCCTTCAGCTTCACGACGGCTCATCCAGACGCGCTTTGATGCTACGACGCGCAGGCCAGCCTCTTCGAGCTTGGCAGTGATCGCACCCGTGAGATTGCGACGGGTTGCATCGGGCTTAATCATGGAGAAAGTACGTTCAATGGCCATTATGACACCTTGTTGAGTGGGAATTGATGAAGTGGTCGCTCTATACCGTTGATAGGTGCAATTGCCAAGGGGCAGCCCTCTTGTTCTACGTTTCATAGACATTGTAATCGCTGCTTGAGGACATCCATATTAGTTTCATAAATAGTGGGTCATAATTAGCGGGCATTGTGCGGAGACATTCTGCTTTGAAACAATATTTTGAGATGATGGCCCATTACAATCAATGGGCCAATGAGCAGCTTTATGCAGTGGCGGCAGACTTAAGCGATAGAGATTATCGGCTGAATCTGGGTTTGTTTTTTGGCTCTATCCATCGGACTTTCAATCACCTATTGGTGACTGACCGGATTTGGATGAAGCGTCTCAGCGGTGTCGGAGCGCATCCGGATAGGCTTGATGCGGTGATTACCGATAGCTTTATTGAGCTTCGCGATTTACGTCGGGCGGAGGACGAACGAATTTGCAATTTCATAGCATCACTTGATTCAAAAAGAATTGCTGGTCGGTTTACTTATATAAGCGTCACGGATTTGCGGACGATCAGCCAGCGACTGGCTCCGGCATTAGCCCATTTATTTAATCATCAGACCCATCATCGTGGACAAATCCATGCAGGGCTGACCCGTTTGGGAGTGGATGCACCCTCCCTTGATCTTATTTATTTTCAGCGTACAGAAAGCGGTCGGCGCTTCGCTTGAGGCTTGCGCTAACTTCTCAATACGTGCAAAAGCCAGACCATGCTGATACTTGATGATATATCCGTTCGCATTGCAGGGCGCCTGCTCATCGACCACGCCAGCATTACGCTGCCAGCCGGTTCCAAGACCGGCTTTGTTGGACGAAATGGAACCGGAAAATCGACGCTTTTCCGCGTGATAACTGGCGAGCTTGCGCCAGAAACCGGCAACATTTTTCTTCCCAGCCACACGCGGATCGGTCAGGTGGCGCAGGAAGCGCCCGGCACAGAAGAATCTCTGATTGAGATCGTTCTGAAAGCCGACAAAGAACGCACTGCACTTCTGGCCGAAGCAGAACAGGCAACCGATCCGCATCGTATCGCAGAAATACATACGCGGTTAGCGGATATTGATGCACATTCTGCAGAAGCGCGCGCTGGCGCGATCCTCTCTGGACTTGGCTTTAGCGCTGAAGCACAGCACAAACCGGCATCGGCTTTTTCTGGTGGCTGGAGAATGCGTGTGGCCTTGGCGGCCGTGCTTTTTGCGCAGCCAGACCTTCTCCTTTTGGATGAGCCGACCAACTATCTCGATTTGGAAGGCGTCTTGTGGCTGGTGGATTATGTCAGGCGATATCCCCATACGGTGATTATCATCAGCCATGATCGGGATCTGCTTAATTCGGCGACCTCTTCGATCATGCATCTTGACCAAAGGAAAATAACATTCTGGCGGGGGAATTATGATCAATTCGAGCGTCAACGCCATGAGATGATTGAGCTTCAGCAAAAAGCTCATACGAAACAAGAAGCCCACCGCAAGCATGTGGAAGCCTTTGTCGAGCGCTTCCGTGCCAAAGCCACCAAAGCGCGACAAGCACAGTCGCGTCTTAAAGCGCTGGAAAAGCTAAAACCCATCGAACTTTATGTTGAAAGCCACGTGCAACCTTTCCGCTTTCCTGATGCGGAAAAGAAAGCGGCCTCCCCTATCATCGCCCTTGATCACGCAGATGTGGGCTATATAGCTGGCGAGCCGGTTTTGCGTAATCTGACCTTGCGGATCGATAATGATGACAGAATTGCTCTGTTGGGTTCTAACGGTAATGGTAAATCGACACTGGCAAAGCTTATTGCTGGTCGCTTGAAGCCCGAAAAAGGCACACTCACGCTTTCACCTAATTTGAAGGTGGCATTCTTTGCACAACATCAGCTTGATGATCTGATGCCAGAAGAAAATGCCATCGAACATGTGCGCAAACTTATGCCTACTGAGCCAGAGGCAAAAGTGCGCGCTCGCGTCGCCCAAATGGGGCTTTCCACCGAGAAAATGCTCACACCTGCCAAAGATCTTTCAGGTGGCGAGAAGGCACGGCTTCTGATGGGGCTTGCAACATTTCACGGACCTAATCTGCTTATTCTGGACGAGCCGACCAACCATCTGGATATTGATAGTCGTGAAGAGTTGATCCACGCGCTCAACGAATTTAACGGCGCTGTTATTCTGATCGCGCATGACCGTCATCTGATAGAAGCAACTATGGAACGGCTTTGGCTGGTGCGCCAGGGCGGCGTCGGCCCGTTTGAAGGCGATCTGGATGATTATCGGCAGATCGTGCTTGCAGATGCCAAGGGCGAGCCGGTTGCTGTTCGCGACGAAAGCCCTAAACTGAATAAGGCAGAACAGCGAAAGCTTGCGGCTCAAAAGCGTGAAGCGCTCGCCCCATTACAGAAAAAGATCAAAGAATCCGAACAGTTAATCCAGAAGCTGCAGAAACAGATTCAAGGTTTTGAAGGCCAGTTGGAAGATCCGGCGCTTTATGAAAAAGACCCGCAAAAAGCGATCCGCATCAATAAGGAGTTGAGCGAAGCGCGCTCAAGCCTTGCGAATTTAGAAGAACAATGGCTGGAATTGTCCACGGAATATGAAGAAGCAATGGCCGATTAATCGGCCATTCTCCGCATGAAAGATCAGTTATTGTAGTATAGAATACGCTTCATATCATCTTCTGAATAAAGATCGATAAAATCGACAGGCAACAGGCCATAATAGCAAGGACTAACCGGAGCTTGCTCAATATAATTCATAAATTTGTTTTTAGTATATTGTGCTATATCCTTGATCGATGACGTTAAGTCAATCGGATCATGAGCGTTGAAGCTATTCAGATAATACTGATCCTCATGATTATTATGATAAGAAGCCGCGTCATTGAGCAGGGTTTCAATCAGGTTCCATTTTTTGGCGTGATCATCTTGCTCATCGTCATCTTGAATTTTCAAATCATCCCAGCGGATGCCCGGCAGCGGCTTGACGTTTGAAACAACTGTTATCTTACCTCGGGCTTCTCCCAATCTTCCGGGAGAGATGCGCGTATCAACAAAAAGCATCGAGGTTTGATAATGTCCGTATTTTCCATTGAATATACTCATAAATTCCGGATCAGACGCAGAAGATTGTTCTTGCTTGATGCGCATAAAAATCGTCTCGCTCGGATTATCGCTCAAAAAGCCAAGACATTCCTGCATCACATCATCAAAGCTTTGCCTTTCATCAATGATGCTGTGATGCATCTCAAATGAGCCGTTTTTTACATAACAGCGAATATCAAGATAGCGTGCTCCAAGTTTTAACTGCTCGGTCAAGCGGAGCGTCTGACATTTTCCGATGCCGACAATTTCGTGTATCGCACAAGAATCATGAGTTCCCATGATCGTCATTTGCGAAAGTGCTCGGTTGGAGTCGACAGCTGACATCCAGCTCGACAGCGGTGTGTTTAATGAAATCTGAGCGTGATTAGTCATCAATAAATCCATCAGCTGAAAAGGTTCAAGGCTGGACAGATTATCGACAGGCAGTCACTCACGGTACTGCTATAATTTGCACTTATCTTCGATCAACTGCGAGCACTCAATGCTTGGCTTCGGGGCGTCGACGACGCAATCTGGTGCGCATCAGCGCATAGACACCCATAACACCCATTATCAGGCCAATGGTTGTTATGGTTTCGTCCGCCTCTTCCGCACCCCGACGCAGAACCAGCTCGGCTTTGGATAGTCGCAGACCATCAATATCGCCTTTGACTGTGCGGAAAGAATAATTTCCCTTAATGACCGGATCTATATCTCCGGCACTCTGTCGCAAGACATCTCCATTCTGTGGGCGATCCACATTCATTGAACTGCTTTTGGCTACAAAATCGAGCCGCTCAGAAAGAACGGGGAAACCATCGCGACTTACGGCAAGTCTGATTACAGAGCGGCGTTCAACGGGCACATATCCTGGCAGCGGTGTTGCGTCGACAAATATTCTGACCGGACCATCGCTTTCTTGCAGCAGGACCTCTTTTGTAATGAAACCGCTGGCCGGATTTTCAAGTATCACCCATCGTCCGATCTCGCTTCCGGTAAAATGGCGCATATACCATGGGTAGCCCAGAGCAAGGCTGAAGCCCGCAATAATCATAGCGACAAAAATTGCACGCATCAGGCTTTTCTCTCCCAGCGACGATCCGGGGTGTGTTGCCAATAGGTTAGCTCGTGGCTCTCGGCTTTAAATGTCTTCCACTGCGCGCGCGCCTTATCGAGCTGCTCTTGATCGTGGCCATCAAACATAATCACCAGCCGTTCATAGTCGCCTGCATGATCAAGCTCCGCTCCCTCAACAAGAAAGCGAACCGTTGCCCCGTTGGGGTTCATTTGGCTCGTGGTAAGCAGCACTGGTTGATGCTCCGGATGCGGCTCTTTGTCGGTGCCATGGGCAACAAAGGATGTATCTGAAAAGGTCCAAAGCAGAACATCCAGCGCATCGCGACGCTCTTCGCTGACGGTCTGAATGGCAACCCGCCATCCGCGCGAAAGCGATCGATCCACGAGCCTGGGCAAAGCTTCGTCAAGGGTGGATTCCGTCAAATGGTAAAAGAGGATTTCAGCCATGCGGTATCCGTACAGGATAAAGCAGAGTGAAGAAAGTGATTCACCTCTTCACTCCACCTTCTTGATCTTTAATCGGTATCAGTTTTCAAAATGATCACGAACCAACCGATCCAACAGCCGCACCCCATAGCCCGAAGCCCAGCTTTGATTATATTCATTAGTAGGCGACCCCATTGCGGTACCGGCCACATCCAGATGCGCCCAAGGCGTTTCTCCGACAAAGCGTTTAAGGAATTGTGCCGCGGTGATCGCGCCGGCATAGCGACCTGAGCTGTTTTTCATGTCGGCGAATTTCGAATCAATCATCTTGTCATAGGTCTTGCCCAACGGCATGCGCCAGACTTTCTCACCAGTGGAGATACCGGCATCATAAAGCTGATCGGCCAGTTCATCATCATTGGAAAACAGCCCAGCATGATCTGTGCCTAAGGCAACCATAATCGCACCCGTCAGAGTAGCAAGATTGATGATGAAGCGCGGTTTGAAACGATCATTGGTATAATAAAGCGCATCGGCCAGCACTAGGCGGCCTTCGGCATCGGTATTTATAACTTCAATCGTCTGGCCTGACATGGATTTAACAATATCGCCCGGACGCTGCGCATTTCCATCAGGCATATTTTCAACAAGGCCGATAACTCCAATCGCGTTGACTTTCGCCTTGCGGCTTGCCAATGCGCGCATAAGTCCGGTTACTGCAGCAGCACCGCCCATATCGCCTTTCATTTCCTCCATACCGGAAGCAGGTTTAATGGAAATGCCGCCTGTGTCGAAGACTACGCCTTTGCCAACAAATGCAACTGGCTGTTCTTTGCTCTTAGCACCTTGCCACTGCATGACAACCAAGCGTGGCGGCCTAACTGAGCCTTGTGCCACGCCAAGCAGCGCGCCCATGCCAAGCTTTTTCATCTCTTTTTCGCCGAGAACTTCGACCTTCACGCCCAGTTTTTCGAGCTTTTCGGCTTCGTTCGCAAATTCTACCGGCCCAAGAATATTAGCTGGTTCATTCACTAGGTCCCGCGCCTTGCGCACCCCATCAGCTACGGCTTCCGCTACCGTAAACGCAGCTTTCGCACTTGCGACATCCGCGACGCAAATATTGATTTTAGCCGAAGCTTTCGGTTCTTCCTTCTCTTCATCTTTACGCGTTTTGTAGCGGTTGAATTCATAAGAACGCAGAAGCGCACCTAGGGCTACATCAGCTGCTTCATCGCCGGCGATCGTGGTTTCGGGAAGAGCTAGAGTAATGGTTGCGCGATCAGATTTTCCGATGCGTGAAAAAGCCGCGCCGCCAATTTTTAGCCAATCATCATTTCCAAGCTTAGCCGGGTCACCTACCCCTACGAGTACGATTTTCTCTATCCCGTCGCTTGAGGCTTCGATGGCCTCGGCCGTTTTTCCCAATGTGCCAGTGAACCCTGAAATTTCGCAAATCCGAGAGATCTTCTGCGCGCCGCCGACCGCCTGGGCCGCTTCTTCAGAAAAATTTCCTCCCTTGGCGACCAAAACGATGCTCACACCACGTTGCGGTGCTGAAAATTCGGCAAAGGAAACGGAAGGACGTTTAGACATATCAACTCCAAGTTGGTCGAGTGGCAGGAAACACGGTTGTGTCGCAATTTATTATTCAGGGGAATATGGCAAAACCGCAAAGATAGCGCATCATCTAAATCAAGTTTTGGTCAACTTCGGCTTATCGGCTACAAAAACTGTTGCATCAGTGGATGCGTATCTTTTAACAACTGGCACAAGCGAAAATTATTTCATAAACTGTTAACCAAGTTTATTGGGTTAATTTTAGCCAAAAACAATTAGTATACGCCTTATCTAATACGCATTCATTTATCAGGGTAGGCTCCGTCAACGAATCGGGATGTAAACTCCACCTATGAAACTAATTGAGTTATACATCCTCCGCCGTGTGGCGGTAATGTTCTTCGCGGTACTGGGTGCCGCTGTTGGCATTACCTGGACGGTGCAGGTCTTACAGCGCATCAATTTTCTCACCACAAGCGGACAGTCGTTTCAAACCATTGTCCAGTTCAGCTCGTTGCTGATTCCGTCAGCCATTCCGCTGGTGATGCCGTTCGCGCTCATCATAGCGATTACGCAAACGCTATCGACAATGAATCAGGATTCGGAACTGGTGGTCATCAATGCTTCCGGAGCGCCACGCAGCGCTGTGATGAAGCCAATCCTTCTGCTTGCTGCCGCGATTTCGGTTGTTTCCTTTCTGGTTGCCAATTATGTCGACCCATATGCGCGCTTGAACATGAGAGCTATGATAGCCAATGCAAGTGCGGATCTGCTCAATGTCGTCGTTCAGGAAGGTAGCTTTCACAAGCTTGCCGATAATCTTTATATTCAAATTGCCGAACGTGAGGCCGATGGCAGTATCGGTGGGTTGTTCATTGCTGATTCTCGTGATCCACAGCTTGATCTAATTTATTACGCGGCTGAAGGAGCTATTGCGAGCACACCTGCAGGGGATATGCTCCTCATGCAGGAAGGAGAAGTGCAACGGCGCGATGTTTCCGACAACACCGTTTCCATCATAAAATTCGATTCCTACGCGTTTGATCTCAGCCAGTTCACCTCGGCTGGTGATTCGATGGTTATTTATGCCAAGGATCGACCACTGTCCTATTTGCTCAATCCCGATCCCAATGATCCGATTCTGCAAACCCGACCGTTGCGTTACAAGGCGGAGCTCCATCGGCGGTTGACGGAATGGCTTTATCCGATTGTTTTCGCAATGATAGCCTTGGCCTTGGCAGGAGATTCGCGCTCACATCGCGAAGCACGTATATCGGCTTCGTTCTCCGCTATCAGCACGGCCCTATTGGTTTATTGGGCAGGGTATTTTTCATCTGATCGAGCGGATCGGGACCAGACTTTCATGGTAATAATGTATTTGGTTCCGCTCGGAGTAATCCTGATAACGGGCTTTACACTTGCGACGGGCCGGAGGATCGGCTTACCTGACAAATGGAACGATCGGGCGCTCGAAAGTTTTGACCGACTGAAACTCAGTTTATCGAATCTTCACAGACGCCTGCTCAAGCGTTCGCATAAGGATGCAGGAGGTCGCGCATGATCGGATGGACTCTCAGTCGCTATTTTTTTATGCGCTATGTGCAGATCACATTTTATTTTCTGCTCGGCATTTTCGCATTGGCGCTGCTGCTCGATTTTACAGAGAATGCCAGTAAGCTTGCCAACCTGCCCGGCTATTCCGTGTGGGCGGCGCTGGGTATTTCCGCTATCCGCGTCCCTTTCATCATGCAGCAAATGATTCCTTTTGTGGCGCTTTTTTCCGCAATGGCCACGCTCATTTCGCTTAATCGGAGATATGAGTTGGTTGTTGCGCGATCTGTCGGGGTATCGGCGTGGCAGTTTCTGTTACCCGCATGTTTTGGCGCGTTTTTATTCGGCTTGGCAACGATTTTCATCCTCAATCCATTAGCAGCTTATGGGTTTGCTAAGGCTGAGGAAATCTCTTCATTTTGGAAGAATGGGAATGTAACCAGCGTTTCCGCTTTACGTGATCCGTGGATTCGGCAAAAAACCGATGAAGGCGAAACAATTATTGGTGCGAAAAGCATCCTCGATAATGGGACAACCTTATCGGATGTAACCTTCATTGAGTTTGATGAGGGCAAGAATATTCGTCAGCGCTATGACGCACGTATTGCCAAGCTCAAAACCGGGCATTGGGAACTTAGCGATGTCACGCGATTCGCGCGCGGGGAAGAGCCAACGCATATCGAAACTCTAAATATCGCTACGCAGCTGCGTCCGGAATATGTGGAAGAAAAACTGGCTTCCCCCGATACTATCCCCTTCACACAGCTGCGAGAAAAGATAAAAGTTGCGCGTTCGTTTGGTTATTCTGCCAATGCATTTGATATGCAATACCAATCACTTCTCGCACTTCCGGCCTTATTAATGGCAATGACACTCATTGCCGCAACAGTTTCATTAAAATTTGTCCGCTTCGGACAATCAGGAACGATGATTCTGGGTGGCGTTATTGCTGGCTTCATGCTTTATGTCGTCTCAGTGCTGGTTAAGGCATTCGGGAATGCGGGATTCGTTCCGCCGTTCGTGGCTGCCTGGGTACCGGTGGTCATTGCAACGTTCTTTGGTGTCTCCTTTTTGTTGCATAAGGAGGATGGTTAGTGGGTATGAGTAAAGCCCGCATAGTGCTACCTAATTCGCTCGCCCGCCTTGCTCGCGGAACGGCTTTGGTATGCGCATTTGCTGGTCCTTTTGTTTCTGTCGCAGTTTTACCTTCTCCAGCTTTGGCGCAGGATGCGCTTTCCGCTAACTATCAGAGCGACCCAAACGCGCGTATGCTTTTGCAGGCGGATGAGCTGGTTTATGATCGTGATCAAAATCTGGTCACTGCTCAGGGTGCCGTGCGTATTGAATATGACGGCAACCGGCTGGTTGCCGATCAGGTAACTTACAATCAGCAAACACGCCGCATGACTGCGAGCGGTAATGTCGAAATTGTCGAACGCGATGGCAACCGCATCTATTCTGATCATCTCGACGTAACAGATAGTTTCCGCGATGGTTTTATTAATGGCCTTCGTGTTGAGACCACTGACAATACCCGCTTTGCCGCAGAGAGCGCCGAACGCAGCAATGGCGAGATCACAACCTTTAACAATGGTATCTATACAGCCTGCGAAGCGTGTGAAAAAAATCCAGACAAACCTGTCCTCTGGCAGATCAAGGCTCGTAAAATCATCTGGAACAGCACGACGAAAACCGTTCGTTTTGAACGGGGCCGTTTTGAGCTGTTTGGGATGCCGCTGGCTTATTTCCCGGCTTTTGAGATGGCTGATCCTACCGTCAAGCGCAAAAGTGGTTTCCTGTTTCCCGGCTTCGGCTATAAAGACGATCTTGGCTTTGGAATTAAGAATTCTTATTTCTGGGCGCTGGCGCCTAATTATGACGTCACCCTTTCCACAACGGCTTACACTAAGCAGGGTTTTCTGACGGAAGCAGAGTGGCGCCATCGGCTGGAGAGCGGCACTTATAATTTCAGAATTGCCGGCATTCATCAGAATAAGCCGGATGAATTTGACCTAGGGACCATTGACCGCGAAGAAAAGAATCGCGGGATGGTCGCGTCTAAGGGTGATTTCGCAATCAATTCGCGTTGGCGCTATGGCTGGGACGTGATGGCTCAAACCGATCGCAATTTCAGCCGTACTTATGACATCGAAGGCTATAGCAATCAGACACAGGTCTCTAAGATTTATCTAAGAGGAATTGCCAACCGCAATTACTTTGATCTCAACTTCTATCGGTTCAACGTGCAGGAATCTTCCCTGCCTAACAACCCCAACGAGACCTACACCAAGCAACCATGGGTTTTTCCAAGCCTTGATTATTCCTATACCGCGCCCGAACCGGTCTATGGCGGCGAGCTGAATTTCACGACCAATCTTCAGGCGCTTTATCGGAAGAATGCAGACCACACGCCGGAAAAAGTCCGCGTTCGGGATGCAAGTGGAAACTGGAAAGAAATAACGAACCCTTATCCACGTGTCCCAGGTTTTAACGGTACCAATGTTCGGCTTACCACTGAGGCCGAATGGAAGCGGACCTATATCACGCCGGCTGGGCTGGTGATCACGCCATTATTAGCGCTGCGCGGCGATGCCATCAGTGCAGACACCAATTTTAATCCAGTTCTGGCAGGTTTTGCGGCCGATGCAGTGCGCAAAGAGGCTTTTCGTGGCATGGCAACTGCGGGTTTAGAGCTTCGCTGGCCCGTCCTGTTTTCGACCACGAGTTCGACCCATATTCTCGAGCCAGTTGCGCAAATCTTTGTGCGCAATAACGAACCTTATGCAGGCGATCTTCCAAATGAAGATGCGCAAAGTTTCGTATTTGATGCGACCAATCTGTTTTCACGCGACAAATTCTCCGGTTATGACCGCGTTGAAGGCGGTACCCGTGCGAATCTCGGCCTTCGTTATTCAGGCAGCTTCGACAATAGCGATTGGACACTTTATGCGCTCGGTGGACAGTCCTTCCAGCTTGGCGGGCTAAACTCGTTCAGCACCAGTGATTTTGTCAATGTCGGTATTGAGTCGGGACTGCAGGATGCCCGGTCAGATTATGTGGCAATGGTTGGCACATCCAATTCAACCGGCTTTTCATTCGCTGCGCGTGGACGTTTCGACAAGGATGAGCTTGATATCAAGCGCGGCGAAATGGAAGCCCAGCAAAGCTGGAAACGCCTCACCCTATCAGCGCGCTATGCCTATATCGCCCCACAGCCCGCTTATGGTTATAGTGAGTTAAGGCAAGAAGTATCTGGAACCGCCCGAGCGCGTATCAACGCCAATTGGAGCATATTCGGTTCAAGTACTTATGACTTGGTCTCCGATACTTTGGTGCGTGCGTCATCCGGGCTTTCCTATGACGATGAGTGCTTCACCTATTCGATGGTTTATGCCCAGACGCGCAATCCACGTAACGATAAAACAACGCACACTGTCGGCTTTAATATATCGTTCCGTACTCTTGGTGATATAGGCAGCGGAAATCAGACCTTCTAAAGCTAAAAAACGAGGGGTTTGCGTCATCGTATACTCCTCGTAAATAGCGAAGGGTCATTGTTTCGCCGCACTGCCTACACTATACAGTATCTTAAATGGGTGAATTTTTTCGCCGGCTGGTAAATTGGCAGGATAATTGGCTCATCCAGATACGGACCGACGAGGCTCCGCCTTGCCTATCTTAAGGAACCGGGAAAACACGATGAAGTTTGCAAGACCTCTTTTCGCCTCCATATTAGGCGCTGCGGTGTGTTTAACGGCGCTGGGTACAGCTGTGAGCGTCAACCCGGCTGTTGCGGCCAGCGGTGGAACCGAGATTAAAATCATTGTTTCTGGTAATGCGATTACTTCCGGTGACATTGCGCGTCGGGTCGCATTTCTCAAGCTTCAGCGCCGCGGCGGCAATCTCAACCAAATAGCCCGCGAAGAGCTCACTGAGGAAATGCTCAAGCGTGTGGAAATGAAAACCCGCGGCATCAATGTTTCTGATCAAGAAGTCGATCAGGCTTATGCAGGTTTTGCGACACGCAACAATATGAGCGTAGCCCAGCTTAACCAGTTGATGAATCAAGCCGGGATTACACCACAGCATTTCAAGAATTATATTATGGTTCAAATGGGTTGGGGCCGCCTTATCAGCGCACGTTTCCAATCTACCGGTATGATTAGCGAACAAGAAGCTGTCCAACGCATGCTCAAAGATGGTGGTAAGAAACCGGTTGCCACCGAATATCATCTGCAGCAGGTAATCTTTGTTGTTCCTTCTACAAAACGTTCGCCAGCCACATTGGCAAAGCGCAAGCAGGAAGCCAATGCTTTACGCTCGCGTATTCAGAGCTGCAACACAACGCGCCAACAGGCAAAGGGCATTATTGATGTGACTGTGCGTGACCTTGGGCGCATACTTGAACAACAATTGCCGCAAGAATGGGCGAAGCAGGTCAAAGCTACCAAAGTGAATGGCTCTACACCTCCGCAAGAAACGGAAAAAGGCGTAGAATTTCTTACTCTATGCAGTACACGCCAGGTTTCTGATGACCGTGTAGCGCAACTGGTCTTTTCAATGGAAGGTACAGAATCGCCCGGAGGTCAGGAAAAGAAAGCCGAAGAAATGAGCAAAACCTATCTCAAGGAACTTCGTGAGAGAGCGACGATCATCAATCGTTGATCCGTTTGCCATTCCTTGCCCTCACTTTGATCACATAATTTAACGGGCGTTACCCCCATTTTCTGACAGTGAGAAATCATATGAGTGCTCAGCCTGTCCAGCCGCTCGCGGTTAGCATTGGCGACCCCTCCGGAGTGGGACCAGACATTGCACTTCAAGCATGGCTGAAGCGTGAAGCTCTGGCTTTGCCGCCCTTCTTTCTAATCGCGGATCCAGCACAGCTTGCGCAACGGGCAGAACGACTTGGATTAGAAGTGCCAATCGAAGTAATTGCTTCACCCTCACAAGCCGTTGAAAAATTTGCTCATTATCTGCCGGTTCTTGCTCTTTCAGCCGCACATAAAGAGAGCCCCGGCGTGCCACTCGCAGAAAATGCTGAAGGTACAATTGAAGCAATAGAACGCGCAGTGTTCCTGACGTTGAGCGGTGAGGCCAGTGGGGTTGTCACCTGCCCTATTGCAAAAAAGCCGCTTTATGATGCAGGCTTTAACCATCCCGGGCATACAGAATTTCTAGCTGAATTAGCAAGCCGTCATGTGGGGCGGGGTGTAACTCCTGTTATGATGCTTGCCGGACCGCAATTACGCGCAGTTCCGGTTACTATTCATATTCCGCTGGCTGAAGTCCCATCTGCTCTTTCAACATCGGGCATAGTTGAGGTCGCCCGTATCACAGCCAAGGATTTAAGCGCTCGCTTCGGTATAAAAGCCCCTCGCCTTGCCATATCCGGTCTAAATCCACATGCTGGCGAAGGTGGCGCGATGGGCAAAGAAGATGACACTATCATCCGACCAGCAATCAAAGAGCTGCAAAGTGAGGGCGTGAATGCCTGGGGCCCTCTGCCCGCTGATACAATGTTTCACGCGGCGGCACGTAAAGCCTATGACGTCGCCATATGCATGTATCATGATCAGGCATTAATTCCTGCGAAAGCGCTGGCATTTGACGAAACGGTGAATGTGACACTGGGCCTTCCCTTTATCCGCACTTCCCCCGACCATGGGACGGCATTCGACATCGCTGGCAAAGCCATTGCACGAGAAGACAGTTTGGTAGCAGCAATCAAGCTGGCGCGCGAGCTTGCACAGAATGAAATGGGGCAGCTCGTATGAGTATCGACAGTCTCCCTCCGCTGCGAGAGGTGATGCAGCGTCACGATCTCATGCCGAAGAAATCTTTGGGGCAGAACTTTCTGTTTGATCTCAATCTGACATCTAAAATTGCGCGACAAGCAGGCAATCTGCAAGATCAGCCCGTAATAGAAGTTGGCCCCGGCCCCGGTGGACTTACCCGTGCTTTGCTGGCCCAAGGTGCAATAGTGACTGCAATCGAGCGAGATGATCGCTGCCTGGGGGCCCTTGCAGAAATTGAGGCTCATTATCCCGGTCGGTTGCGCATTATTGCAGGGGATGCGTTGGAGCAGGATTTTACCAAGCTTTTCCCAGATGGTCAGAAACCAAAAATTGTAGCAAATCTGCCCTATAATGTAGGGACACAATTGCTGTTAAATTGGCTGCTTTGCGAGCCTTGGCCGCCATTTTATGAATCCATGACATTGATGTTTCAGCGTGAAGTCGCAGAACGGATCGTCGCGCAGCCTAATGGCCATCATTATGGCAGACTGGGTGTTCTTTCTGGATGGCGGACCGAAGCCAGAATTGCGTTTGATGTGCCGCCACAAGCTTTCACACCACCGCCCAAGGTTATGTCATCAGTGGTTCACATCGTGCCGCGTGAGAATCCCCTACCCTGTCGCGCTGCACGTCTGGGACAGATCACCCAGGCCGCTTTCGGGCAACGTCGTAAAATGTTACGCCAAAGCTTGAAATCAATCGGCGGAGCGGAGCTTCTCGAAAAAACTGGCATTGACGGCACAAGACGCGCAGAGGCACTCAGCGTTGAGGAATTCATCGCTTTGGCCAATGCCTGATCTCGCATTCTAAAAGGTAACCTATTTTTCGGCGGCCTGTGCGCGGCGATTTTCCATGATCATTGTCCATGTATAAAGCGCAAGCCCTGTCCATATCAGGATAAAGGCGATGAGTTGCACCCAGGAAAAAGGCTCTCCGAAAATAAAGATAGCAAAGAAGAACAGCATTGTCGGTGTCATATATTGCATCAATCCGAGCGTAGTATAACGTAAGAGCTTGGCGCCCGCCGCATAAAGGATCAAAGGTATTGCTGTAAAAGGCCCGGCGAGTATCAGCATTGATATGTCAAATGCCGTGCCAGAGAAAAAATGCTCATTACCTTTTGAAATCAGCCATATAATATAGCCAAGGGCTGGGATAGTGAGCAAAATTACTTCCAAAGTGAAGCCCTGCAATGCGGACATGGGCAGGGATTTTCGGAAAAAACCGTAAAGGCCGAATGTAGTCGCCAATATCAACGAGATCCAAGGCAAGCCGCCGCTATTTATCGACAAAATAGCCACTGCCGCGGCAGCAAAGCCGATCGCAACATATTGTATTTTGCTCAATCGTTCTGAAAGAAAAAGTGCCGCCAGCACAACATTTACCAATGGGGTAATATAATAGCCCAGTGCGGCCTCGCTTAACTGGTTGTGAGCGACCGCCCAAACATAGGTCGACCAGTTAACCGAGATCAGCGTTGCGGTCAAAGCAGCCATGGCCAGAAGCCGCGGGTTTGTGAGCGCACTTATGATGGTTTTAAATTGGCCGAGCAAAACCGCCAGTATAAGCGCTACCGGCACGGACCATACAATTCGGTGCGCGACAACCTCAACGGCTGGTATATGCGATAGCAATTTGAGATAAAACGGGAGCGCTCCCCAAAGTCCATAGGCAGCCAGAGCCATCAAAAAGCCCTGTGCCCCGTCCGAAAGCCTTCCTTCGGACAAGGTTTGCTTGGTCATTATCAGCTCCGTTTAACACAGCTCTCAAGCTGTCACCCATGTTCGATTAGATGCTATGCCCCAATGAATAACAAAATCTATTCAATTTAACTGATCTAAAGTTCAATTGATGTGATCGTGTTTATTCAGCTGCGACGACACCGGCGAGAGATCGATTTTTCAAAAGCTTATAGTTGATAGAGTCCATCAGGGCTTGGAATGAAGCATCAATGATATTGTCAGACACACCAACCGTGCGCCATCTGGCCCCAGTCGCGTCTCCCGATTCGATTAGAACCCGGGTGATTGCTGCAGTACCGCCATTCAAAATGCGGACCTTGAAATCGACCAACTCCAGATCTTTGATTTCTTCCTGATAACGTCCGAGGTCTTTGCGAAGTGCAATATCCAATGCGTTGACCGGTCCGTGACCTTCCGCAACGGACATATGCATCTGTCCATCAACTTCAACTTTAACGACCGCTTCTGAAACGGTCTTCAACACTCCATTGACGTCAAAACGGCGCTCGACCAAACAGCGGAAAGAATCAACTTTGAAAAATTCCGGTTGGGGATGAAGCATATTTCGGGCGAGAAGTTCGAAACTGGCATCTGCGCCTTCATAGGCATAGCCTTCAGCTTCGCGTTCTTTGACCAGCGAAATAAGACTATCGAGGCGCGGATCCTTTTTTGTAACATGAATGCCACGGCGTTCGAGTTCAGCGATAAAATTTGACTTACCGCCTTGATCCGACACCATAACCCGCCGTTGATTGCCCACCGATTCCGGTGGAATATGTTCGTAAGTTTGCGGTTCTTTCAAAAGTGCTGAAGCATGGATTCCAGCTTTCGTAGCAAAGGCCGATGATCCTGCATAGGGCGCCTGTGCCATCGGGGCACGGTTAAGTATATCGTCAAAGGTGCGCGAAATACGGGTGATTGATTGCAGAGCATCGGCGGTCACACCCAGCTCGAAGCGGTCAGACCAATAAGGCTTCAATGCCAATGTCGGAATGAGCGTAACCAGATTTGCATTTCCACAGCGCTCGCCGATTCCGTTAAGCGTTCCTTGAACATGGCGCACTCCGGCATCAATCGCTGCCAGCGAGACTGCTACCGCCTGTTCTGTGTCATTATGGGCATGAATACCTAAATTCTCTCCCGGAACCAGATCCATTACCGCTTTAATGATGTTTTTAACTTCCGAGGGCTGTGTGCCGCCATTTGTATCGCAGAGAATCACCCAGCGCGCTCCGGCATCATAGGCGGCTTTGACGCATGCAAGCGCATATTCCGGATTGCCTTTGTAGCCATCAAAGAAATGCTCACAATCAACGAGCGCCTCACGGCCAGACCCGACAGCAGCTTTCACAGAGGCGGTGATTGAATCGAGATTTTCTTCGTTGGTGCAGCCAAGCGCAAGCTTCACATGGTAATCCCAACTTTTTGCGACGAAGCAGATTGCGTCACTTTCAGCCTGCAACAAAGTCGTAAGGCCCGGATCATTGGATGCGGAGACGCCCGCCCGCTTGGTCATGCCAAAAGCAGCAAACTTCGCATGCGTGGTCTGCCGTTTTTGGAAAAAGGCCGTGTCGGTAGGATTGGCGCCGGGATAACCACCTTCGACATAGTCAACGCCCAATTCCTCAAGAAGCGCGACTATAGATTTTTTGTCTTCGACCGAAAAGTCAACGCCAGGCGTTTGCTGCCCATCCCTTAGCGTGGTGTCATAAATATAGATGCGCTCGCGTGTCATATGTTTGCCTGTCATTGCAATATCGATCATTTTGGCTCGTCGCTGACCTCATGGTCAGGGTGCTGATAGGAGACCATCGTCCTTGCGAATTCGTGACTTTTCTCATCCCGTTCGGTAGGAAAGCCCGGCAGTGCCGTGAGTTCTTCGAGATAAGGGAGCTTCTTTTCAACGCCCCATTGTATGGTTGGCTTTATCGCGGCAAGATCATCGAACGTACCAATCGCCAAAGCGATTTTGTCAGAGACTTCGTAAGTCAGAGGCGTGCCGCATTTTTCGCAGAAACCACGCTTAACATGATTTGACGATTGAAAACGTTGCGGCTCTTTGCGTCGCCAAGTCAGCTTCGCCTTGCCTACGGCAACCAATGGCGCATAGAAATTTCCAAAGGCTTTCTGGCACATGCGACAATGACAGATCGAAGCGTCGCCAAGCTGACCCTCAATGTGAAAGCGCACCGCGCCACATTGGCATCCGCCGGTAAAATGCGGCTTATTATCAAGTGTCATAGCGTCCTCCCAGATCCAAGGCGCTAGCCTATCACGTCCCAGGTCGTGATGCGCTCACCCGTAACGGGATCTTTGCTGTCTTTTAATTGGATACCTTGAGCCAGAAGCTCATCGCGGATGCGGTCAGCATCAGCCCAATTTTTCGCGGCAATCAAATGCAGGCGTTTGGATATTTGCGCGTTCACAGCGTCTTCATCAACTACGGCGGTAGAAAAAATTGGCAAATCTGAAGCCGTGATGAAATGCGGGTCGAGCAATCCCAAAATAGCCATGCCGTCCCCAAGGGCTGATACATCGCGATTTTTGAAAGCTTTGCGCAAAGCGGTGATTGCGGACCACGTATTCAAATCATCGGCAAGCGCTATGACAACTTCATCAGCCGCCGATAATTGCTTCGAGCTGCTAAACTCTTGCTCACGCAGCAATCCATACCATCGACGCAATTCCTCAGCGGATTGGGCCAATCGTTGTGCTGTCCAGTTTATCGGCTCGCGATAATGAGTTTGCAGCATTGAAAACCGCGCTGCGAGACCAACCCAACGATCACGCTCATCTTTATTAGGCCAATCTCCCAATTGCGGCAGGCCGTTGTCCAATACTTCGCGAATAGTGATGAAATTGCCGAGTGATTTCGACATTTTCTGGCCTTCGACCTGCAAAAAGCCATTGTGCATCCAAAGCTTAGCCATACGCTCGGTGCCCAAAGCGCAGCAGGACTGGGCGATTTCGTTTTCATGATGGGGGAACACAAGGTCGATCCCTCCCCCATGAATATCGAATTGATTCTTCTCCGGATCATCGCATTGAAGACCGCCACCAAAAGGCTCCAACAACTTAGCCATCGACATGGCCGAGCATTCAATATGCCAACCTGGTCGCCCGACAACCTCGATTCCGGCGGGAGACGGCCAACCGGGTTCGCCGTCTTTTGATGGTTTCCAGAGCACAAAATCCATCTCATCGCGTTTGTAAGACGCCACATCGACCCGAGCACCTGCAAGCATTTCATCAAGCGAACGTCGAGCGAGCGCGCCGTAACGCGGCCCTTTGAGATTATTCATTGCAGATGGGGAAAAGAGAACATGATCCTCTGCCACATAAGCAACGCCGCGTTGGATCAGCCGCTCAATCAGCGCTCTCATTTCATCCATATGTTCGGTGGCTCTGGGCTGAGTCGTGGGCTGCAAATTGCCCAATGCTGTTACATCAGCCTGAAACTGCGCATTGGTGCTTTCCGTAACTTTTCGAATAGCTTCATTAAGAGGCAAATCGGGATAATCACGGGCAGCTCGCGCATTTATCTTATCATCGACATCGGTAATGTTGCGTGCGTAAGTGACATGAGCTTCGCCATAAACATGACGAAGCAAACGAAAGAGAACATCGAAAACAATGACCGGCCGCGCATTGCCAATATGTGCATTATCATAAACGGTCGGGCCGCAGACATACATGCGGACATTATCCGCATTAAGAGGAGTAAACACCTCTTTCGTGCGGGTCAGCGTATTATAGAGTTTAAGTTGCGGCGTCTGAGCCATTTCATTTCCCCAAAAGGCTTGAATACAAGAACAAATCCAGCCGGCTGGCCGGGGCGTTATCATCCTGTAATCGCTAAGGGAGACGAAAACGACCGGGCCAGCAAACTGCTAGCAAATAATAGAACCGGTGCAAATAATCGCGATCGCCATTTTCATAAATGCACTTATCTCTACCCACCCGGCCTCCGTCAAGTATTTTAAAAATCTGCCCGATAAGCCCAGCGCTCAGCGCTCTTTACCTGTGTCATTTTAGCAACCCTGGGGTTTTAAGATTGCATAGGTCGGGATTTCCCCAAAACCGGCTTCAATCAGCCTTCATTCCGTCTCATTCCATCACGAAATAGTGATCGGTAATTCGGATGAGGATGAGGCCATGTGTAAAACTGAACCACCACTGCGAGAAGATCCGCTTCTCAGTCAATATCGGGATATCGGACCTGCGGTCCTTGTCGCAGCTTTGATGAGCAATCCCAAGCGCCAAGAGGTCGAAAAAGACAATATTAGGCGCTCAATCTTAGCTGTTAAAAAACCGCGCTATAAGGCTTAAGCCGATCAGCGCCATGACAACGCCGATAATGCCATCCAATATGCGCCAGGCCGAGGGTTTGGCAAAAAACGGTTGCAGCAGACGCGCGCCGTAGCCGAGGGAAAAAAACCAGACAAAAGAAGCAGTGGCAGCACCTGCACCATAAGCGGCACGGTCTGTGCCTTCAAATTGTGCCGATAAACTTCCCAATAGAACCACGGTATCAAGATAAACGTGGGGATTGAGAAAAGTCAGTGCGAGACAGGTTGCTACCGCTGCTTTGAGGCTCATTCCGCCGTCTGAGGTGGTCAGCATGGCTTCTGGATGAACGGCCCTGCGAAATGCGGTTATGGCATACCAGAATAAAAACAGCGCTCCGGCGATTGTAACGAAAGAAATAAGCGTGGGCGATTTAGCAATCAGTGTTCCCAGCCCCGCTACTCCAGCGGCGATTAACAGAGCGTCCGAAACTGCGCAGATTAGACATAAGATGAATACATGCTGCCGCAAAAGACCCTGACGCAAAATAAATGCATTTTGAGCACCTATTGCTATAATCAATGTGGCGCCTAGCAAGAACCCTGAAATTGCAGCTGAATACACGAGAGTTCCTTACGCTCAGAACATTGAAAGCTGGTCGTCCGAAGAATCTTTCGGACCCGGTTTATTCTTTTTTGTCGGTGGCTCGGTTCCCGTCAAGCATTCTTCAACACGGGTCTGTAGATCAGGCGATGTATTAGCAACTTTGTTGACCTTATCGGAAACAGGAATGATTTCGAAAAATTCTTTCTGCACGGGATTCATGACGTCGTGGACTTCTCTAGCCAACACATCTTTGCAGTTTAACCAGCGCTCATAATCTTCGGGCTGAACAATTACCGGCATCCGTTCATGGATAGAACGAAGTTCATTTTCGGCACGGGTGGTCAGCAGGCCAACCGTATCAATTTGGGATCCGTCAGCGCCGCTCCATGTTTCAACCAGCGCGGCAAGTGCTATGGTTCCGCCCGCACGTGGCTTTATCCAATAGGGTTGCGACTTGTTTTTGCCCACGCGTCGCCATTCATAAAAGCCAGAGGCGGGAACCAGAGCGCGGCGGTGCACAAGTGCGGCACGGAATGATTTCTTTTCGGCTGCTGTCTCGGAACGAATGTTGAAAACAAGCGGCCATTCATCGGGCTGTTTCACCCATGATGGTATAAAGCCCCACCGCGCTAGAACGCCAATCCGGTTCGGATGATTGCTGCCAGGCCGCGGTGTTTCGCCCGCCAAGATAGATAGGATCGGCTGAGTCGGAGCAATATTGTAACGAGGTGGAAAATCCTCCGCGATCATTGCACCGAATAATGCCTCAAGCTCATCCCGACTTGCTGTTAATGAAAAACGTCCACACATTTGACCCATGTTCAGGCTTTTTCTTTCCGGGTCAAGCCATCTGCATGTTGCAAAAACTTTCAGCACCGATCATAGCTTAGACATGATTACTACCGCGATCTTTCCCGTCCCAGCTCAAGTTCAGGGAGTGTCGTTAATTTGCCGCCGTGACAAGCGTTTCCTCCTGGTTAAGCGGGGCAAAGAGCCGTTAAAGGGATGGCTTGCCTTTCCCGGCGGCAGTGTTGAACCCGGCGAAACTGCGGAAGAAGCAGCAAAGCGAGAATTAAAAGAAGAAACCGCTCTCCATGCGGCAAGACTAGATCATATGATCACCGTAGATCTGGCAACGGGTGAAAAAGCCTATGATAAATGCTATTATTTATCGGTGTTTCGCGCCCATGACATTACCGGTATGGAACAGGCCGGAGACGACGCGGTTTCAATTCACTGGCTAAGCGTTGAAGAAATGGAAGGGCAGCAAGTAACGGAATCGACGCTGGCCATGGCACGCTCCGTAGCTCAAGCCGAAGACACTCCATAATTCTTTGCGATATCGACGCCTTGATGCAGCCTCGATTCTTTGCAAAACTTCAGGTCAAGAGAGGGCACGATTTGAAAGGCAGACTGCTTTTCCCTTTTGCTGTGATGCTTGCGTTGGGCTTCAATTCCCCGACGCTTTATGCACAAGACGCTTATGATGGGAAATTATTGCGGGTTGCGGAAGTTTTAGGTTCCCTTCACTATTTACGAAACTTGTGCGGGGAGACGGCAAGCATTTGGCGCGATCAGATGGATGCAATTATCGCAGCCGAAAACCCTACAGAATCTGAACGGCTGCGTTTAATATCGGGCTTTAATTATGGATATCGGACTTTCAGCGAGAATTATATTCGCTGCACGCCATCTGCCCTTGCGGCGATTGATCGCTATATGAAAGAGGGAGAGCGCTTGTCCAATGAGATCATTTCGCGCTATGGCAATTAACCATTTAATAATTCTTATGCGCATTGACGCAAATTACGCGATTCAGAATCGCTATTATCTGTTAACACTGTCTTAAAGACAGGTAGTTGCAAGGTTGCCCCCTCTTAGTTGAGTGAACGCCCTGCAAAAGAAAGATGCAAGCCAAGATGAAATCGATGGATCATTTACCAGCCGATCTGGACGAGATGATTGCCCGTGAAAAGAAGCTGGTCGCAATTGAATATCAAAACGAAGCCTGGGCGGATGGTGTCTCCGAAGGTATTGAGACCGAAATTTTGGCAGAGGCTGCCCTCACCACCGCTTTGACCGAACTCATGCGGGAAGCAGGTGAAGATTGCGCACTGGAACTGATTGAGAAAATGCGCGGCCAGATCATTGCCGGAAGTTTACTTCCAGAACGAACCCTTCAATAAGCCCGTTCCAGCGCCGCCCAGCACAGTATAGCTCAACACAAATACAGCACAGCGAAAATGCCTCGCCAGAGGCCATTCCCATTCTCCTAATGAGGCAGCGCTTCTATAAATTCGACTGGCTCGCCCCTATGTGGGCTAACGATCTCGCCTTCCCACATCACCTTGATACCGCGGACGAAAGTGCCGACAGGCCATCCTTGGACGGTCTTGCCATGATATGGCGTCCAGCCGGCTTTCGAGCCTGACTGTTCATGGGTGATGGTTTCTTGACGCTTCATATCGACGATCGTCAGATCAGCATCATAGCCAACAGCAATACGACCTTTGCGAGCCATACCGAAAATTCGGTTGGGACCGTGGCTGGAGAGATCGACAAAACGTTCCAGTGAAAGCTTTCCAGCATTAACATGATCGAGCATAATGGGTACTAGGGTCTGGACACCTGTCATGCCCGAGGGCGACGCCGGATAAGGCTTTTGCTTTTCTTCCATAGTATGTGGCGCGTGATCAGAGCCGAGCACGTCAATAATGCCTTGCTCAATGCCTTTCCAAACACCGGCGCGGTGGCGCTTATCGCGCACAGGCGGGTTCATTTGAATGAGATTACCCAATGTTGCATAATCATCGGCGGAAAGTGTCAAATGATGCGGGGTGGCTTCGCAGGTCGCCACATCTTTATACTGGCTTAGAAGGTCGATTTCTTCGGCGGTAGAAATGTGCAATACATGAATACGAGCGCCTGTTTCACGCGCGATATTAACAAGACGCTGCGTGCATTGTAGCGCTGCCACCTCATCGCGCCAGATTGGATGGCTGGACGGATCGCCTTCAACACGCAAATCCTGCCGCTCGTTAAGGCGAAATTCGTCCTCGGAATGAAATGCCGCACGCCGACGCGTGTTTTTCAGTATTGAGCGAACGCCTTCATCATCCTCCACCAACAGATCCCCCGTCGATGATCCCATGAAAACCTTGATACCCGCAGCGCCTGGCAAACGCTCAAGCTCGGCCACATCCTTGGCATTCTCTCGCGTTCCACCCACCCAGAAGGCAAAATCGCAATGCATACGATGACGACCGCGCCGGATTTTATCTTCAAGCGTTTCGGCAGAAGTGGTGAGTGGTTGTGTATTGGGCATTTCAAAAACAGAAGTCACCCCGCCCAGCACTGCGGCGAGAGAGCCCGTTTCCAAATCTTCCTTATATTCGAGACCCGGCTCACGAAAATGAACCTGACTATCCACAACACCGGGAAGGATATGAAGTCCTGTACAATCAACAATATCGCCAGCGGAAGCAGCCGATAAAAAACCTATCGCAGCTATTCGTCCATCACGAATTCCAATATCGCGCTGACCAATGCCGTCATGATTAACGATGGTGGCACCTTTCAGGATCGTATCGAACGTTTCAGCCATTGTTGACTCCTACTGGCTTGATGGGGCTTGCGAGCCTCTCCGATGGGGCTTACGTAACGATAGTGGTAAAGGCAAGGAAGAAACGATGGTGACGGTAACGGGTGCGATAAATCTTTCCAATAGAGCGCTGGTTCATATTACAGGAGAAGAGGCAGAAAAATTCCTCCAGGCTGTAATTACCACCAATCTCGATAAATTAGGCCCGGATGAATTAAAGCCCGGCGCACTTCTCTCGCCGCAGGGGAAAATTCTATTCGATTTTCTGGTCTCGCGTATCACGGACGGTCTGCGCTTTGAGATGCCTGCAACTATTGCAGAGGATTTCATCAAGCGAATGACCTTTTATCGTCTGCGGGCGAAAGCGGAAATTTCGCTTAATCCAGAATCACTTGTGAGCGTTTGTTGGCAAACAGATTCTAGTCCTTCTCAGCACATCAAGCGCGATATGCGTTTTCCGTCAGAGCTTAATGTGCTTCGCATCTATGGCAGCGCCGGAGATACCAGCGATGAAAGCGCATGGATCAGGCTTCGCGCTGAATATGGCATTGCTGAAGGCGAGACTGATTATGCTTATGGCGACGCTTTCCCGCATGATGTTAATCTTGATCAGATCGGGGGCGTCACTTTTCCTAAAGGTTGTTTTGTGGGGCAGGAAGTTGTTTCCCGTATGCAGCATAGGGGCACCGCGCGGCGGCGTGTTCTGGTGGCAACAAGCGATGGCTCACTTCCGGCAAAGGGCACAGCAATCAGCGTTGGCGGGCGCGAAATTGGCACGCTGGGAAGCTCCTCCGGCGATCTCGGCCTTGCTTTGGTGCGCATCGATCGGGTCAAAGATGCCATGGACTCCGGCACTGCAATCATGGCAGGAAATCAAGAGATTCAACTTCACCTGCCTCCTAATGTCCGGTTTGGATTTCCAGAAACGGAACCGAGAGGCACTTAATGGCCGCCACAGATCGCTTGATAGGCAAAGAGCGGGCCTGGCAGCGTATGCTTTCCGGGCGCCGCCTCGATCTTCTGGACCCCTCGCCGCTTGATATTGAGATTGAAGATATTTCACATGGCCTAGCGCGTGTGGCCCGGTGGAATGGTCAAACGATTGGCGAGCACGCTTATTCGGTTGCACAGCACTCTTTGCTTGTTGAACAGATTTTTGGTCAACTTATGCCGGATGCGAGCCAAGAATGGCGCATGCATGCCCTGCTGCACGACGCGCCGGAATATGTGATTGGTGACATGATTTCGCCGTTCAAAGCGGTGATGGGTGGCAATTATAAGCTGATAGAGGCACGGCTCGAAAATGCTATTCGCTTACGCTTTTCTCTATCGGCAACCATTCCAATGGTGTTGAAAAAAGCGATTAAGCGGGCCGATCGTATCGCCGCCTTTTTTGAAGCTACCCAACTTGCCGGTTTTACGGAACGGGAAGCTGTTAAATATTTCGGTCGCCCCAGAGATTTCAACCCGGCTGGCCTTATGCTTGATCCGCGACCAACCCAGTCAGTACAAAGTGAATTTCTTGATCGCTTTAACGCCTTAGACAATGCGCGTGGAACGTGACATGGCGGAAATAATTGTCAGCCCGCTATCGCAACTCAATTCATTGATAGAACTGCGCAAGCCGGACCATATTGTAAGTTTGACCAGCGGCGAAATTCCTGATCTTCCCTAT
This sequence comes from Falsochrobactrum ovis, assembly GCF_003259955.1. GTDB lineage: Bacteria > Pseudomonadota > Alphaproteobacteria > Rhizobiales > Rhizobiaceae > Brucella > Brucella ovis_A. The sequence continues at coordinate 22,996 of NZ_QLMK01000005.1, read as the reverse complement.
GATACCCGGCGACTATGCCTGACTTTTAATGATATTGTGGAGCCGCGTGACGAACTCATAGTGCCAAGCCAGGTGCATGTTGAGCGACTGCTCAGCTTTGCTCAAGAGTGGGATCAGTCGCGGCCATTGCTTATTCATTGTTATGCGGGCATATCGCGCTCTACCGCATGCGCGTATATTGTGGCGCTGGCGCTCAATCCACATCTGCAAGAAGCCGCGCTTGCGCAAAAATTGCGCCAAATTTCTGCTTCTGCCACGCCAAATATACGCTTAATTTCACTCGCTGATGCCATATTGGGACGCAATGGTCGCATGGTGGCAGCAATTCAAGCAATCGGTCGCGGAACTGAGGCGTTTGAAGGCGAAGCTTTCAGCCTCTATTTATGAGGCCATATTGCGTGACAATGCGGCAAGGAAACCAGCTCGTGCATCGGGCGGTGTCTGCCCGCGCGGTTCCCATACATGGCGCATTAAAAAGAACCCTGTCATATTAAACGCACGCTGAAGCTCGTCATAGGATGCGGGACGGATGGATGTATTATTGACGAAAGCTGGCAGTGGTAGGAGTTTATCTGCCCAAGGAGCGCCAGCATCTGCACTTACTGCCCGTCCAGATTTTGGCGAGACATAGATGAGATTCTCGTGGCTGCCGGTCGCAGCGCATGCTTTGAGATCAAGGCCGAAGCCCAATTCTTCAAGTAGCATGACCTCGAAGCGAAGCAATAATTCACCCGCAGCAAAAGCATCGTCAAAATGATCAATGATCAGCCGCAAGGTTTCATAAAGTCCGCCATGCGGATCGCGTTCAGGCAAAAGTCGTAAATGCGCTGCCGCCAGTTGAATGCCATAAAGCGCAGCCGGTGTTTCAATAAGGCGCGCTGCGGCAAAGCTTAAGGGCTCGATGGTAAAGCTTCCTAAATGTTCATCCAGCCGCGCCCACCAAGTTAAATCGACATGATTTCCGGGCTGAAGCAAGGGTTGCATACGACGTGAACGGCCGCCTCGCACGACTCCCATATGGCGACCATGCATAAGCGTCATCACTTCTACGATAGCGCTCGTTTCGCCATGTCGACGTGTGCCCAGAATTATGCCTTCGTCTCGCCATTCCATAGAGTTTGATGCCAATCATCACGATTTTCACGGTATTATTTCGGAAAATCGAGGCCCATTTCACGGTAGCGTTCTGGATCGTTGCCCCAGTTTTCTCGCACTTTCACAAACAGAAACAGATGCACATTCTGTTCAAGAATCTCACTGATTTCTTTTCGTGCAGACTGGCCGATAGCTTTGATCGTTTCGCCCTTATGGCCAAGCACGATCTTTTTTTGACTTTCGCGCTCGACATAGATGACTTGCTCTATCCGAACCGAACCGTCCTTACGTTCTGCCCAACTTTCAGTCTCTACCGTCGATGAGTAAGGCAGTTCTTCATGCAGACGCAAATAAAGTTTCTCGCGGGTAATCTCCGCAGCCAATTGGCGCATTGGCATATCGGAAATTTGATCTTCCGGATAATACCAAGGCCCGTTGGGAACAGTTTGCGCAAGATATGTCGCAAGGTCTTTACAACCTGAACCATTAAGGGCCGATATCATGAAAGTGCGGTCGAATGTGACAATTTCATTGGCTTTTTGAGCAAGCTCAAGCAATTTAGGTGGATCGACGCGATCAACCTTATTAAGCACCAAAACCTTGGTTTGGCGGACATTCGCCATGCTTTCGAGCAGCGCCTGGGCATTTTCATTGAACCCGCCCTGCGCGTCGACGATGACCAAAATAATATCAGCATCCTTTGCGCCGCCCCACGCAGTGGTAACCATTGCCCGGTCAAGCCTGCGCTTGGGGCGGAAAATACCAGGCGTGTCAACAAGCACGATCTGGGCATTGTCTTCGATGAAAATTCCACGCACCAAGGCGCGCGTCGTCTGTATCTTGTGGGTGACGATGGAAACTTTAGTTCCCACCAGTTGATTTACCAGCGTGGATTTACCGGCATTAGGCGCACCAATCAGCGCCACAAAGCCAGAACGGGTCGAACCGGCTTCATTTTCACCGATTGCAGGCATGGTCGGGATGCTCATTATTTATCCTTTTAAGAGCGCGTAGCTCCGAAATCTTAATCAGATTGAATATTTTTCAAAAAAATACAAGCGCGTTTAGCTTATGGTTTGTCGTATTTCCAGATACCCTGACGATAAAGCATAGCTTCTGCTGCACTTTGTTCTGCTATACGCTTAGATCGTCCCTGCCCCTTTTCGGGTGGAAAGCCCTTTACACTCACTTGGACGACAAATTGAGGGTCATGATCCGGCCCGCTACGGCTTTCTATACTATAAATCGGCTGCAAATTACCTTGCTGATGTGCCCATTCCTGCAATTCTGTTTTTGCGTCGCGTCGTGCGGCCCCCGTTTTGAGAGATCGCGGCTGCCAATAGCGATTAACAAAGTTGCGGGCCGCTTCCAAACCGCCGTCGAGATAGATGGTTGCAATCAACGCTTCCACCACGTCGGCGCGTACATTCATCATGCGCTTGTCATTGAGGGATTTTATGTCTGAACCGGTACGAATAAATTCGGCCAACCCAATCTCATCCGCAATCGCTGCGCAGGTTTCTGCATTAACCAATGCGTTCAATCGTACGGACAACTCGCCTTCAGAGGCTTCAGGAAAAGCTTCAAAAAGCATTTGCGCGACAGCTATGCCCAAGACGCGGTCGCCTAGGAATTCCAGACGCTCATAATTGGAACCGGACGGTGATTGGGCGCTTGAGTGGGTCAGCGCCCGTTGCAACCGTTCTAAATTGAGATAGTGGTGACCGGTGCGCTGCTGGAGAAGCGCTGCTGCTTTTTCAGTCGATATCATTTCAATTCCCGGTTACGGCCGTATCCGGCTCTCCGTTTATCCAAGTGAACAAGCGACTGAACCGAACGTCGGTCGGCCATTTCCAAATCTCAAGCGGGCTAGCCTTATCGGCTATCGAAAAGAAAATAATGTTTGAACGGCCGACGAGATTTTCGAAAGGCACATAACCCACGCCAAAACGACTATCGAGCGAATTATCGCGGTTGTCGCCCATCATGAAATAATGACCAGCCGGCACTTCGAATACGCGTGTATCATCGCCAATTGAGTTGGGCGTGAGATCCAAAGTATCGTAGCTTACGCCGTTGGGAAGTGTTTCGCGATAAACTTCGACCGGCCGGTTTACTTCGGTTACATCGGGATTATCGATAGTGCCAATACGTTCGCGTTGAACTGGCGTATCGTTGATAAAAAGCTGCCCACCTCGCATTTGCACCCGATCACCGGGTAAACCAATAACGCGCTTTATATAATCAACTGATGGATCGCTTGGCAGTTTGAAAACAACAACATCGCCACGCTTGGGTTCCGCGCTCCAGATACGACCTGAGAAAAGATCCAAGCCGAAGGGCAGCGAATAGCGCGAATAGCCATAGGCATATTTCGATACGAAGAGATAATCCCCCTCGAGCAAAGTTGGGCGCATTGAGCCAGACGGTATGCTGAATGGCTGGAATAACAAGCTGCGGATGACTAGGGCCAGCAACAGCGCCTGAACGATGACGCTAACCGTTTCGCCAAGGCCACCGGATTTCTTTTTTTCACTCTTGCTGGACGCGCTCATAGTATCTCCGCTTACCGTTGTAAAACCTATTAACGGCTAAGATTGCCCGAAGCAATCCAGTTGAAATCAATCTAATCTTCAATCGCTTCAATAATTACAAATGCTTGTGCGAGAGGAAAATCATCCGTTATTGTCAGATGTATGGCAGCGCGCTTTCCGGCGGGGATAAGTTTTTGCAGCTGCGCTTGTGCTCCACCGGTTAACGCCATAGTCGGTTTGCCGGAGGGGAGATTGATCACACCCATGTCGCGCCAGAAAACGCCCTGAGCAATACCCGTACCGAGCGCCTTTGCACAGGCCTCTTTTGCGGCGAAACGTTTTGCATAGGATGCAGCACGCTGTCTGCGGGCATCGGACTTTGCCTGTTCGATAGGTGTGAAAACGCGCTGCGTGAAACGCTCACCGTATTTTTCGAGAGTTTTTTCGACACGGCGGATGTCAATGAGATCGCTGCCAATACCAATGATCATGTTTTCGTCAATTCCTGATTGCGACGCTGATCGAGCTTTTGTGATAGGGCTTCCAATCGCCGTCGGCGGAAAGCTGTTACGGCGAATCGCGTCACACAATAGGTCAGCACCGCAAATATTGCGCCCAGAATGGTCGATCCTAACAGCATTGGTTTGAGCACAGGAACCCATATTTCTTTGAAATTCATGGATTCCAGTGCGCGTGAAATATGTATCGGCTCGGAGTTCGCAAGTTGGCCACTGATTAAAAACCGACCCAACTCATAGGTGCTCCCCCAGATGAAGGGCAATGTCAGCGGGTTGGCCAGTGCTGTTCCGAGTGCGGCTGCTGCAACATTTCCTGCCAAAAAATAAGCTAGCACCATCGCAATAATGAGATGAAAACCAAAAAACGGTGTGAAGGCTGCGAAAACACCAATTGCCAATCCCGCCGCGACAGCATGCGGAGATGCGGTTATGCGCAAGATTCTTTTACCGCCATATTTTAATGAACGGGAAAAAGACCGGCGCGGCCATACGAGCAGCCTGAGGCGCTCTTTCATGGTTGGCGGATTACGACGACGAAACAGCATGGACTTTTCATACTGGTCTGCGCGAGTGGAAACAATTGCTATTATCTATTTTGGCGCTATCAGCAGCCAAATCATGTAAAATGAGCGCGTAAAGTGCAAATCCCAAGCTTTCGACGACGCCCAAACCTTCTAAATTGTGAAGCACCGCTCGCGCCCCCCGGGCAAGCGGTGCTTCTGCTACCCCCACGCTTTAACGGCTTACATAGGGGCAAACTGTTACCAGCTTCAGATGGCCATACTGAAACCTTTCGCATTTTCCTTGCGAAACTCATCGAAAACCGCTGCAACGAGCCGTATTAATGGCTTGCCCGCCGTGGTCGCTGTGATCACACCATCGCGCATTTCAACCAATCCATCGGAAATAAGCGGTCGCAGCAATGCGGCTTCATCAGCAAATTCCCTATCCGGCGCGATTTCATTGAGATCGACCCGAAAATTGCACATCAATGATGCGATGATCGCAGCGCGTATCCTGTCCGTCTCGCGCATCACATAGCCACGTGTCGTCGCCAGAGTGCCTTTGGATAAGCACTGACTATATCGTTTCACATCAGATATATTCTGCGTATATCCGCCAGGAAATTGCGAGATAGAAGACGGGCCCAAGCCAATCAAGGTCTGACAATTATCAGTCGTGTAACCCTGAAAGTTCCGGTTTAACACCCCATCCTCAGCAGCAATTGCTAAATCATCATGCGGCAGGGCGAAGTGGTCAATCCCGATTGGCCGATAGCCGAAACGCTCAAAATTTTCAGCAACTATCCCTGCCTGAACAAACCGCTCTTCCGCATTTGGAAGATCCGCAGCATTGATCAATCTCTGGTTTGCCCGGCGATGTGGCAAATGTGCATATCCGAAACAGGCAATCCTATCGGGCGCAAGTGCAGCAACCTGTTCGCAGGTATTTTTCAAAGTAAGGGCGGTCTGGAAAGGAAGCCCATAAATAAGATCAAAATTTAATCGGTTGATCCCAACATCTCGCAAATATTTCGTCGCGTTAATGACAGTCTCAATCGGCTGAATGCGACCGATCGCTGTCTGAACCGTGGGATCGATATCTTGCACACCAAGGCTTGCCCGATTGACCTTCATGGCAGCCAAGATTTTGGCCAGTGCAGGAGTAACGGTGCGTGGGTCAAGCTCGATTGCATGTTCCGCCTCAGGGTGGAAATCAAAACCACGACGAAGAGCAGAGAGAATGCGCGTAAATTGTTCGGGGGAAAGTATCGATGGTGTTCCGCCACCCCAATGCAGATGCTTGATCTGCGGCCTGACCGCCAAATTGCTAATAACGATTTCAATTTCATGCAAAAGCGCAAAAACGAAGCTTTCTACAACATCGTCACGCAGTGCCATTTTAGCGTGGCAGCCGCAATAGTGGCAGATCTGTTTGCAATAAGGGACATGAATATAGAGTGAGAGCGTATCTTCTTCGCCAATCTGACGAAGCCAACGACGTGTAACTTCTTCGCCCACTGCGGTGAAATCCGCTGCAGTAGGAAAAGACGTATAACGCGGAACCGCGAGCGCGGCATATCGCTTTATCGCAGCGTCAAGCACAGCTCGCATACACCCCAAAAAGAATAAAATCCCCGTTACACATAACGACACTCACCTCGTCAGCCGGCACATTAAACCATCCGCAGATGTGTTGACGGGCAAGTTATCGAGAGTGCCGGGTATATGCATTGATTCAAATCAATGGTGGGTATTCAGCTTTTGGCTGGCTGATAGGATGAGAGCCAAGTTTTAAAAACGGACAAGTTTAAAGAGCGTCGATATTTATTCCACCGACCGCCGCCAAAGAGCCACGTGCGAGAATTTCCACTGTGTTAGCGTCTTTTAATTGGATCAGGCCCTGCATTCTGAGCTTGGTAAAGCTGCGGCTGACCGTTTCGATGGTCAATCCGAGATAGTCAGCAATATCGGTGCGGTTCATCAGTAAATGAACCATATTCGACTTGCCTCCTCGGCGCTCAGAACGCGTTGCTAACACCAATAGAAAGCTTGCCAGTTTCTCAACCGGCGCCAAACGCCCCAAAACGAGCTGATTGCCAGTTGATGCACGCAGTGCCGCGCGTGTCATTTGATGAAGCCGTGCTTTGAGCCTTGGGAAGCGATCCATCAACGCTTCCATTTCCTTCACTGAAAACCCGCAAAGCTGCGAGGGAACGACCGCCTCGACCGTGTGCGAATAAAAATCATCATCGGCGAGACCGAGATAATCACCAGGAACCAAAAAGCCAACAATTTGTCGCCGCCCGTCCGGAAGAAGCGAATAAATACGCAACATGCCGGACGTTAGACTATAGACACGTTTTTTCGCGTCCCCTTCCTCAACCAGCACTTCATTGGTTTCCAAATCCTTTGAAGTCATGATCGCTTCTAAAGCGCCTAGATCTTCATCCTCAAGCGCCGCGCACACCGCCATGTGCCGCACATCACAATCGACACATGTGGCTGCCGAACCACGGCAAGCTGGATTTGGATCTAAAATAAACGGAACAACTGACACGATCGGTTCCTAGCACTGGCTAGTGAAAGCTTTCTTTCCTCTAAAGTAAAGTCTGCAAACCTATTCCGCAAATGTAATTTCGACGCAGGTTATATTATCCCAATATTACCGTCACAATCTTAAATATTACGGCTTCCCGGTTTGACAGCCGGTAAAGAGGCAAGTTCAGGGGGAAGATTGTCGGGGGAGTAAGTTGGAACTTCATATTGGGCAAGCGAGATTAGTTTTGTTCCCACATCGGCTTTACCCGCAGATCGATCCACAATGCAGGCTGCTGCAACGACTTCAATGCCGATATTTTTCAAGCAATCGATGGTCTCGCGAATTGAAAGACCGGTTGTGACGATATCTTCTACAATCACGACGCGAGAGCCTTGGGCCACGTCAAAGCGGCGCAGACGGAAAGTTCCATTTTCCCGTTCAACCCAAACCGATGGTACCTTAAGATGCCGCGACGTCTCATAAGACGGAATGAGCCCTCCGATTGCTGGCCCGACGACATAATCGATCTGCCCTAAGTCGGAAGCTTTGATTTTTTCCGCTAGTCCCTTACAAAGTTTCTCCGTTTTATCGGCATGCATGAATACACGCGCCTTTTGAAGAAAAACTGGGCTATGCAATCCGGAAGTGAGAATAAAATGGCCTTCTAGAATCGCTCCAGATTCGCGGAAAACAGCCAGTACATCTTCGGTATTCATTCTAAATCCTATCCATTCACGCGCTGAGCGCCGCTCACGCTCGCACTTTCTTTCAACTGGGAAATGATGCGATTGAGGTGTTTAAGGTCCCAAACTTCCACGTCAATCATCATTTCGGTAAAGTCTGGTGCGGTTCTCACCATTGAAAGATTGTGGATATTGGCGTCGTTGGCGGCCACAATCTGCGCAATTTCTGCCAATGAGCCCGGCGAATTGATCGCGGACACGCTAATGCGGGCGGGAAAGCGCTCATGCATCGTTTCATCAATATCCCAACGCACATCGATCCAGCGCTCTGGTTGATCATCATAGGCTGTGAGCGCTGGCGACTGGATTGGATAAATCGTGATACCAGCTCCGGGCTGAAGAATTCCAACGATGCGGTCACCGGGGACTGCGCCTTCAGGCGCAAATCGAACTGGAAGATCTGAATTGGTACCGCGAATCGGAAGTGCCTTCTTATTGGGCTTTTCACCGCTTTCGGCTGGCATGGATGAATCATCAGATCCTTCCGGCACTTTAAAGATCATGCCCGCGGCGTTCTGAATATTAAACCAGCCTTTTTCACCGGTTTTAGTCGGGTTATTTTGCGAGGTAACGCGCGTATCCTGGTAATCTGGATAGACCGCCTTGACGACATCTGATGAGGGCAACTCACCGCGTCCGACAGCGGCAAGCACGTCTTCAACGTCTTTGCGGGCAAGTCGTGGCAGAGCGGGCTTGAGTATTTCTTTGCTAAAGGGTTTCCCTGCCCGTTCAAAGGTGCGCTCCAAAATTCTCATACCAAGCCCGGAATATTGTTTGCGTACCGCAGTGCGGGTAGCCCGGCGGATCGCTGCCCGCGCCTTGCCTGTCGCAACCAAAGATTCCCAGGCCGCAGGCGGCACCTGCGCTTTGGAGCGTATAATTTCAACCTCGTCGCCGTTTTTAAGTTCAGTCATTAGGGGCATGATGCGGCCATTTACTTTGGCGCCTACGCAGCTATCCCCGATATCCGTATGAACGGCATAGGCGAAATCTATCGGAGTAGCGCCACGTGGCAGCGCGATTAGCTGGCCTTTGGGCGTAAAGCAAAAAACCTGATCTTGGAAAAGCTCAAGTTTTGTGTGCTCGAGAAATTCCTCCGGATTGTCTCTCTCTGAAAGCTGCTCAATTGTCTGGCGCAACCAAGCGTAGGCGTTTGTTTCAGTAGAGATTTTATGTGGATTACCGGCGCTGCCGCGATCTTTGTAAATTGAATGGGCGGCCACACCAAATTCGGCGATCTCATCCATTTCGTGGGTCCGAATCTGCAATTCGACACGCTGGCGTGACGGGCCAATGATAGTAGTGTGGATGGAACGATAATCGTTCTGCTTAGGTGTTGAGATATAATCCTTAAACCGGCCTGGCACCATCGACCATGTAGTGTGGATAAGCCCCAACGCACGGTAACAATCCTGCACCGTGTCGACGATAACTCGGAAACCAAAAATGTCTGAAAGCTGCTCGAAGGAAAGCCCCTTGGATTCCATTTTCCTGAAAACGGACCACGGCTTTTTCTGACGACTGGTCACGCTAGCTTTGATATTATTTTTCTCAAAAATTTCTGAAAGGTCCGCCTCGATTGTCTGCAAGAGACCGCGGTTTCTTTCAAGCAATTCAGCGAGCCGGTCCGTGACAGCCCGCCACGCATCGGGGTTGATATAGCGGAATGCCAGATCTTCAAGTTCTTCGCGTGTGTCCTGCATACCCATGCGCCCGGCCAAAGGCGCATAAATATCCATGGTTTCTTCAGCGATGCGAAGTTGCTTGTCCTCGCGCATGACGCCCAATGTGCGCATATTGTGCAGTCGGTCCGCAAGTTTGACCAAAAGCACTCGCACATCTTCGGAAATCGCGAGCAGCAGCTTGCGAAGATTTTCTGCCTGCACGGCCTTTTTAGAGACGAGATCAAGCTTTTTTAGCTTGGTAAGCCCTTCAACGAGCTTCCCGATCTCAGGGCCAAACAATTGGTCAATTTCCTGACGCGTAGCCGTCGTATCTTCAATTGTATCGTGCAAAAGAGCAATAGCTATGGTTGCCTCATCAAGATGCATGTCTGTGAGGATCGCCGCGACTTCAAGCGGATGGGAGAAGTAAGGATCACCGGACGCACGTTTTTGACTGCCATGCTTCTGCATCGCATAAACATATGCTTTGTTCAGAAGCGCCTCATTAACGTCGGGCTTGTACCGCTGCACGCGCTCTACAAGCTCATATTGGCGCATCATCTACCGAAACTCCTCATACCGCACTTCGCCAATTATTATTCTGACTGAAATTGCCGAAAAAATTAAACCTTTATTCGATGCCGTATCTCGTTAATGCGATAAGGTTAAAATAAAACATTCGTCGCTGAAACGAAAACGTGCGTCTCAGCTGGTTAGCCGGACGCACGCCTTGAACTTAGCAGCAGAAATGCTGATTAAAAATCGTCGCTCTTTTCAGGTGCTACAAGGCCCTCAATACCGGCGAGCAATTCTTCTTCCGTCATGCGGTCAAACGACACCATTTCATTTTCTGCAGAATCAACGCTGGTTTCGACACCATCATCTGAAGTGCCGGGAAGCTGTGCAGGAGCTGCGGCTTCTGGCTCGTCGATTTCAACATGTTTCTGCAATGAATGAATCAGATCTTCTTTAAGGTCATCTGGCGAAAGCGTTTCGTCAGCAATTTCCCGCAACGCAACGACCGGGTTTTTGTCGTTGTCACGATCAACGGTGATTGCAGCGCCTTGGGAAATCTGCCGCGCACGGTGGCCAGCCAGCAGAACCAATTCAAATCGGTTCTCGACCTTATCTACGCAGTCCTCTACAGTGACGCGGGCCATGGACAGTCCCTTTCATTATTAACTCTACAGGAATTTTCCCTGCACATAGCGCTTGTCAGGTCAAATTACAAGTAAAAGCAGCTTAAAGCGGGTCTAAAGTTGCTAATACACCCACAATGCATATTCAAGGTTGATTTTTTCTACTAAAACACTAGATGGTTCATTATGAAACACCCAGCCCCTCGCGGCGGATGGCCTTCATCGACACTCATAATTTAGTGGGAGCAAATAACAACCATTAGTTGCTTGTTTTTCTATAATTTCCCCTTAGAACGCATTATATGTGTTTGGTGAAACTTTATCGACCCGCCGTTTGAAAACAAATTCTAAATACGCGGTTGAGTGGCTTGGCCCGCATCAACTGGAGAGTGGATATATTACACGATGTTTGATTCTCGTGAAAAAATTGCGCTTTTTATTGATGGCGCCAATTTATATGCAGCCTCGAAAACTCTCGGTTTCGACATCGATTACCGCAAATTATTGAAGGCCTTTCAGAAGCGCGGTTATCTCCTGCGCGCCTATTATTATACGGCTCTGGTGGAAGATCAGGAATATTCCTCGATACGCCCGCTTATCGATTGGCTTGATTACAACGGATATAAGGTTGTCACCAAGACAGCCAAGGAATTTACGGATTCTACCGGACGTCGCAAAGTAAAAGGCAATATGGATATCGAACTTACGGTCGATGCCATGCAACTTACCGACACGGTCGATCACTTCGTGATTTTTTCTGGTGATGGCGACTTCCGTTCGCTCGTTGAAGCGCTTCAACGTCGTGGCCGCAAAGTTTCTGTTATCTCAACGCTTACGACGCAACCGGCAATGATATCTGACGAATTACGTCGTCAGGCGGATCATTTTATCGACCTGGTTTCGTTGAAGGGTGAAATTGGTCGGGAAGGTTTTGATCGTCCGCAATTTCGCCGAGCCGACGAGGAAATCGACGAAGACTATTGACGTCGTTCGCCTTTCGGTTCATCCAATAGCATGTTTTTAGAACCGTCACCGAACTGTCGCATTTGTCCTCGACTTCATGATTTTTTACAAGAATGGCGGCGCAAAGAGCCTGAATGGCACAATGCGCCGGTTCCGCCTTTTCGGCCCGCACATGATGATGATGTTAAGCTGCTGATTGTGGGGCTTGCACCCGGCTTGCGTGGTGCAAATCGGACCGGTCGACCATTCACAGGCGATTATGCTGGTGAGCTTCTTTATAGCACATTGTGCGAATTCGGTTTTGCGTCGGGAAAATTCGAGGCGCGACCAGACGATAGTCTTCGGTTAATAGATGCCTGCATCGTTAATGCGGTGCGGTGCGTTCCACCTGAGAACAAGCCCACAGGCAGCGAGATCAATAATTGTCGGCAGTTTTTTAGTCCGCTTCTTACGCATTTCAAAAATCTACGAGCAGTGGTAACTCTGGGCACGATTGCTCATCAATCTACTGTTCGCGCACTTAATTCGGCCGTCGCCCGGCATCCGTTTGGGCATGGTAAAGTGACAGAAATTAATGGTTTGCGGATTTTTTCGAGTTATCATTGCTCGCGTTACAATACGAATACGGGCCGACTGACCGACCCGATGTTTCGCGAAGTTTTCAAAAATGTGCGCAGCTGCCTGAATAGTGCCTCAGCTTGATCAGCCGCGATCCCTTAGCAGACGGGCTTTTTCACGGTTCCAGTCACGCATCTTTTCAGTTTCGCGCTTGTCATGATTTTTCTTACCGCGTGCGAGAGCGAGTTCTAATTTAGCCCTACCCTGCTCATTAAAATAGATTTTAAGCGGAACGATAGTCATCCCCTCACGAGAAACCGAATTGAACAAACGTGACATTTCACGCCTATTTACCAATAGCTTGCGATGTCTGCGAGGATCGTGATTGAAACGGTTTCCTTGTGTATATTCCGGAACATAAGAATTGATCAGCCAAAACTCACCATCCTCAAAGCTTGCGTAACTTTCGGCGATATTGGCTTGGTTAGCGCGCAATGATTTCACTTCAGTCCCGGTCAGAACGAGGCCGGCTTCTAAAGTATCGATTATCTCAAAATTGAAACGCGCTTTGCGATTCTCTGCGATAGTTTTGCGTGTGGGAGAGTTCTTTGATTTATTCATAATGCCATCATATACAACAAGCTTTCCCCAATCGAAACGCATATTTGGAGAGAGCATGTGGCGGGATCAAGAGTCCGCTCCCTAAAACTTAAGATCTCCATGCAAAAACGCCGCTGAATTCCACAGCGGCGCTCGCTACATCTGCGCTTAAAATCAGTTAATCAGGCCCGCATGCTGCATGGCTTGATCGATTTTCTCTGCTGTCGCAGCCTCGACAAGCACCATAGGCGAGCGGAGAGCGTTAGACACGCGGCCAAGGCGCGATAAGGCGTATTTTGGCCCTGCTGGGTTTGGCTCAATGAACAAAGCCTTATGCAAGGGCATCAATCGGTCTTGTAGTTCAAGTGCTTTTCCAAAATCACCATTTTGACAGGCGTTTTGAAACTCTGCACAAAGGCGCGGCGCAATATTTGCCGTCACGGAGATACACCCTACCCCGCCATGCGCGTTGAAACCCAATGCAGAAGCATCTTCGCCTGACAGCTGGATAAAATCTTTGCCACAAGCCAAGCGTTGTTCTGACACACGTTCAATTTTGCCAGTAGCGTCTTTCACACCGATAATATTATCATGATTGCGCGCCAGTTCGCCCATTGTCTCAGGCGACATGTCGATGATGGAGCGGCCAGGGATATTATAGATTATGACCGGGATCGAGATTGAGCGCGCCACCCGCGAAAAATGTTCATACAATCCGCGCTGGTTCGGCTTATTATAATAGGGAGTTACAACCAGTACGGCATCGGCACCGGCTTTTTCTGCAAATTGTGCAAGTTCGATCGCTTCGGTTGTGCTGTTGGAACCTGCCCCTGCAATCACTGGTACGCGACCTGCTGCGACTTCGATACAGACTTCCACCACCCGCTTATGTTCGTCATGGGAAAGTGTCGGCGTTTCGCCAGTCGTACCGACAGGGACAAGACCTTGCGTACCTTCTTGGATTTGCCAATTTATCAAATCCCGAAAGGCTTTCTCGTCGAACGCCCCTTCACTATCGAATGGCGTGACAAGTGCGGTAATTGAGCCTTTCAGCATCCCTGAACTCCTGAAAAATATCAACGAAACCTTCCGCGCTATGTCGATCTACAACCGTGGGAAGGCGATGCACCATAATCCTGCGACGGTTTTCGAGCAAGCAATTTGCTGTTACTGTTCGTCAAATTCAGCACCAATTTTTGTTTTATGCTAGCTCCGACAAGGATTATGAAATAATCTAAGCTATCGGAACCCGACTTTGCTGAAGAAGTCTTCACACAATCGATCGGGCAAATGCATTTTTGGCCTTTATTGCGGGTCATTCGTCAGCGAAAACGAAGTAAAATGCAATAGGGCTTAGAAATGCCTAATTTTATCGTTAGCACTATCAAGTAAATTTAGGCATAAGCGCGTTTGGATGAAGGTTATAGCCAAGCTCAGCAAACAAAAAAACAGCCTTCTCCTGTACTTGCTGTTGTCAAGTTCAGTGCTAGCGGGATTAATCGGATCTGCCACGGGGCAATCATTGCCACGTAATGATATTCCCACGCCTTTAGCTCGCCCCTTTCTCCCCACTGAAAATCATGAGCAGGCTCTCACTGATTCTCCCATGAAATTGGTGCTGCCGCAAGCCAGACCAACGCCGCCTGATTCACTGATTACTTCCTCTTTCGCCCGGATTGAGAACCCGGAAACAGTCGCTCGAACTCTTACAGGAGGGCTTGATTTAGTTAGTGCCGGTGAAATCGCAAAAGCCATCGCGCTGCGAGATAGTTTGTCTCAAGGTTCTCTCGACCGACAAATAATGACCTGGTTCATCGTGACAGCTCGGAACGGTGTAGTTCCACGGGACGAGATTTTGAAAGCGGCAGCCGAGTTGCCAGGCTGGCCGGGCCTGATGGGACTTCGCAATAATCTTGAACGCGCGCTGCTGCGTGAAAATCCACCGGCCGATATTGTTATTTCGACATTCAAATCATCGCCACCGCAAACACGCGAAGGCATGGTTGCGTTAGCTAGGGCGTTTATCTCGAATAAGGATAATGCTCAGGCTCAAGAAATTTTGACGAAATGGTGGCCTAGCGCACGTCTGACGCTTGATCAGGAAAGCGAAATACTCGCGGAATTTGCTCCAATACTCACGCGGGAATTAAAAGAAAAGCGCCTTGCTGCATTGCTTTATCAAGAGCGCTTACAACCGGCTAAATTGCTCGCTGACGCACTACAAGCGCAGTCGATATATCACGCCTATGTAGCATTGACGCAAAATTCGCCGAATATTGAAAAGGCGATTGCGGCGGTGGATTCTTCATGGCGGTCGAATCCTGCATATCTGTTTTTGCAAATACGCCATTTAAGACGCGCGGGAAAATTTCAAGAAGCAGCGAAGCTAATGCTTCAAGCGCCCACCGATGCCGGTACCCTCATCGATCCAGATGCCTGGTGGATCGAACGTCGCCAGCTTTCGCGTGAGCTGCTCGACATTGGAGACGCGCAACTTGCTTATCAAATTGCGGCAGCTCATGCGGCCGAATCGCCAGCTAAAGCGGTGGAAGCGGAGTTTCACGCAGGGTGGTACGCACTTCGTGGTCTGAAACAACCAAAGCTTGCCATGCCGCATTTTGCTAAGATCGCAGCTACCGCGTCTGGCGCTATTTCCGCGTCCCGGGCTTATTATTGGTTAGGCCGTGCTGCCGAAGAAGGTGCGCAGGGCAATAACGAAGCTTATTATCGTCAATCGGCCCGTTACGGAACGTCGTTTTACGGGCAGCTTTCGGCGGAAAAGCTCGGCATCCAGTTGCCCGCGCTTTCCTATCCCAGCCCTACCGACGCAGAGCGTGTCCGGTTTTCTGGAAGGCCAGCGGTCCAAGCGATAAAACGACTTGAACAGATCGGATATAGTCATCTCGCCGCGCCGCTTTACACCCGCCTAGCGCAGGAGTTGAACAATATTGGCGAGCTTGCGCTTTTGGCGGTCATGGCTGAAAAAAATCAAAGCCATTATCTAGCTCTCCGGGTCGGCAAACTGGCTTTACAACGCGGTCTTGATGTTGGTGCTTTATCACATCCTATCGGCGCTATCCCAGCATCTGCAGATATCGACCGTACCGGTCTGTCGCTTGCTTATGCTATTGCTCGGCAGGAAAGTGAGTTTAATGTGGCTGCGGTCTCAAGTGCTGGCGCGCGAGGTCTTTTACAATTAATGCCCGCCACCGCAAAAGGCGTTGCCAGTCGAAACAACATCAATTTTACCGCGCAAAAATTGACTACAGATGCTGCGTATAACGCTACTTTGGGATCGTTTTATCTGGCAGAACAGCTTGATCGTTTTGAAGGCTCCTATGTGCTTACCATAGCGGGTTATAATGCAGGGCCTGCCCGTGCAACGCAATGGGTTGAAAAATACGGTGATCCTCGCGGCAAATCTCTGGAAGAGGTTGTCGATTGGATTGAACGTATCCCCTATTCTGAAACAAGAAATTACGTGCAGCGTGTGATGGAAAACTACCAAGTGTATAAAACACGTCTCACGGGTAAAAGCGATATACGCGCAGATCTTATATATGGTCGTCGCTGACAATGACGATGTTTTTTAGCTTGGGAAAATCGCTGCCGGAATTGGCCCCCAGCCCGCTAAATATGTGTGAACTAAAATAACGCAATAATCGCGCATATCGGGCGCAAAGCACCTTGGATTATCGTATTTGCAATCGGCCTGGCATGCCTGGCTTTCGCTTTTTGTGTTGGTAGCGGGTGTAGCCCCATGCGTTCAATAGTGCGGCGGCGGGGCAAGGTTAATATCGAAAGCGCGCAGAATGGGCGGCAGCGTGCCTGCGCAATGTCAGGCCAGCTTAAGTCGTCGGCTTTTTTGACCGCGTTCTTTTCCCATTCTTAGAGGCAGGTTTTCGGGTTTTTGTGGCAGATTTTTTCTTTGCCGCTTTTGCCGGAGCTGCTGCCAGCTTCTTAGCCTGCTCTACCCATTTTTCCCGTGTTACGCGTCCAGAAAAACCAATTTTTCGTTCGACCCAAATTGCCTCGTCGCTGCTCCAATCCGCAATTTGAGAATAATGGAATATTCCATTCTCATGCAACATAGATTGAATCGCCTGACCTATACCTTTAATCGCCGTAAGGTCATCAGCTTTTCCGTTTCGCGGACCGTCCAGCCCGGCCGGGCGAGGTTCTATCTTGACGGGAGCTTCTTCAATTTTCTCTTCCGAACCAGAGGGAAGCTCCGTTTCTTCTACAGGCTTTTCCGCATCCGTTTCTGGTGCCTCTTCTGCAACTTTGGTCTCGACCGCGGTTTCTGTTACTTGATCTTTGTCCGCAATCACCGGTTCTGCTGCCGGAGTTTTAGCATTGTCAACGCAAGCAGGCGTAGAGAGTGCGGCCGCAACTATGATGTCTTCTCGTTCGACGGCAGACTTTCCACGTCTCCGAGACCACAAGGCCACAAGAAACAAAATAACAAGAGCGATAGCAACGAAAACCGTTAAGTGAACGGTTAACATGGGCATTTAATTTCCTCATATTATCTGTCTGGCCACGACCAAATCAGTACCTGCCTGGATGCGCAGAATACTTGGCCTTCGTCTAACAGCCAACAGCTACCTTTAAAAAAACTCGTTCAACACGAACGATCATTATGCAAGTTGATATCAAGAAGATCATGAATTTGCTGCAGAAATCACTGCAGCTTTAATCTCGATACAGAAACAGCGTGATAGTTGCTACTGTCAATTTGTACCATGACCGAGAATTAGAAGAAATCTCAGCGCCCCCGCGAATTCTAAACACAAAGGGGTCGTTATTATTTTAGTTTGATAATAGTCCTTCAAACCGGTGCGAAGGCACTATGCGCTTAAAGCATCGCATATAAATAATTTCTTTTAATAAATCTCAGTTCGGAGGAAAACGCAGTTCTCCCTACCGATCCTTATTCGGCAAGGTGGTGCAAAGTTTTATTGCTTGAATGACATCGACAGGAAATTAGCTCAATGGCCGCCGGTTGCGTCCAAGCCTATTATAAACAAAAAACCCGACAGCAAGCTGTCGGGTTTTCTGCAACCAATCCTTAAAGGATTAGAACGTACGCTGGAAGCGGATCATGCCCTGCCAAGCGTCTTTCTGTGACCGGATACCATCGTTGACCCAGTTGTAATCCTGCCATTCGCGGCTGAAGCGAGTGTAGGAAACTTCTGGTGTAATGGTGAAGCCAGGAACCATCTGGTAAGCTACGTTAGCTGAAACAGCGGTCTTGCCCCAATCGTCGTAAGCACCCTGAATGTTGAAGGTTGCTTTTTCGGTTGCGATGTACTTGAAGCCACCCCAGACAGCCCAATCGCCGCCCCACTGGCCGTACATCTGATCAGGAGTACCTTCCGAAGAGTAACCACCCTGTACCCAGGCGGAGAACTGATCGGTGAGGTTAACGTCCAAACGAACTTTACCAGACCATTCTTCGATGACCGAGTCGTAAGCTGCAACACCAGCGATCGAACCCCAGCTCTGAGCGTACTTCAAGCCACCAACGATATGCGGTACGTATTCGTCAATGACGTAACCATCCGAACCTTCTTCAACTGCGATAACAGCCGAGAAGCCGTTTCCGCCGGTGAAGGTGTAAGAAATCTTACCAGTGCGGTAACCTCCGGGAGAGATTACGTCATCATTGATGATGTCGCCGAGGTAACCGGTGAAGGTATGGAACTCGGACTCATCGATACCGACTTTCAGGCCGCCCAACTCAATGTATGCGAACTGAAGAGCAGTACCTTCATAAGAACCGCCGTATCTCTCACCATTGTATGTACGACCGCCATAAACACCGTCTTTACCAGACGCGTCAGCGCCATAGTTAAAACGGGTTTCGGTGTAGGTTTTCAGTGTACCGAATTCGGTTTCCGAAGCGGTCGAGGTGCGAAGCGCGAAACGGGCGAACTTGTCCCAACCACCGCGTTCTTCGCCAGTGTACGCATTGTCACCGCCCTTAACGTCGTAGCGGATGTAACCATGAATGCGCAGGCAGGTTTCAGTGCCTGGAATGTAGAAGTAGCCAGCGCCGTAAGCGTCGCAAACGCGGACATATTCAACTGCTTCTGGCTCTGGCGCGACAATGATGTCAGCTGCCTGAGCGCTGGTTGCTGCGACGAGTGCTGCAGCGGAGCCGAGGAGAAGGCTCTTGATGTTCATTTCTGACCTCCAGTCAAAGTTAAAAATGGGTCTGGGCATTCTGTTTTGGCTGAAGGACAACCTGTCCCCATCCCCTGATGAAAAAGTCGCCCCGAAGCGCTCCTTCTTCTGAATGTGAAGATACTCGTCCCCGCCATCGATTCAACATCGAATGTGGGTTGGCGCCCTTTCAAGCGATGCTATGCGATGGCGCTGTTGCAGAAAAGCCACGTATTTGCCACCTTTGAAATTAGAAATTAATGATTTCTTCATATTCATAAACAGTCGTTAAACATTCTTAACGCTTGAAAATACATATATTTTGGCGAGCCTAGCCTAAATAAGCGCGAATCTATCGGCCTTACTGAATTGTGGCGAAGTGCGGCGAAGCTCATCAGAATCGATTCAACGCTGGCCCGGAGAAGCCCTCTGCACACCTGTTCGAAATGCTATTAGTGCCAAATAGGCTTACGATTACGGTGCTATATGTATGAAGAGCGATAATTTCTCGGGAATTTTTCTTTCAAATGCGCAATTTGCTTGAAATGATCGAGCGTACCGGTTATCTGGCCCTTATCGGAGAGGTGGCCGAGTGGTCGAAGGCGCTCCCCTGCTAAGGGAGTAGACCCGTAAGGGTCTCGTGGGTTCGAATCCCATCCTCTCCGCCATTATGATTGGTTTCATTAAAATTTTTAGCTTTTTCATCAGTTGTCATAACACTGAATAACCTTGCCCATTTTTCGCAGGCAGAGCCTTCGCTCGTTCTGGGGTCCGGAATCACTACTGGAAAGATCGGAACTGGGTTGATGCTGGTGGCGATGAGACAGTTTTGCTGCCAGAGACGGGAAATTGCCGCTTCGTTATTATAGTAACCTTCGCTACAATTGGACTTACCTGGATTTGCCGGCGTCGCTTTTGCCGCATTTCATTCCACAGTGATGTGTGAGGTTTTCAATTCAATGAAAAGGGCCCCCGCAGGGCCCTCTCAGAATTGCTATATATGGATCACCATTTTACCCGGAAACCGAGATTGCTCCTTAAAGAATAGCTCTCTGCAAGATCGTGTAGGTAACCACCAAATCCAAATTCTCCAAAGATTGAGAACTTATCGTTTTGGAAGCTGTAAACTCCGCCCAGACCGAGTTCACCCCAGCTACGTCCTTCGTGCCCTAACTTGATCTTCTCTTGAGAGACCAGCATGCCGGAATTGCGTCCCCAAAACTCATGACTTAAATGAGCACTTCCGTAAAGCTTACCGCGATTCATAAAGCCTTGGCTGTCTAACCAGCTCTGTCCATACTCAATGCGAATGCCTCCCCGAGCAGTTAATGCCTGTGGGCGATCAAATGAAACTTGGGCATAAAAAGGGTCTGAAAACTCGTCCAGGCTAGTTTGTGACCAAGTAATTTGACCGTTTGGTATCAGTGTCCACGCTTGGTTGATAGCATAGACCTGCCCCGCCTCAACGCTGAGCGCGTAACCTTTCCCTTTAACGCTATTAACAAGGTTTCGATTGAGAGTGGAGGATGAGATATCGCTTTTAGTCCACAGAGCCTGTGCTTGTGCGTCCAAATAAAGACCACTATCCCCAAACCAGGTTAAAGACGTCCCTAGCGCATTTCCATTGACGTTAATTCGACCGTTACCAAAGAAAGATAGCAGATCAGCTTTCACATTCGAGTATTCAAACCAAGCACTTCCGATTAGGCGGCCATGTTCGGTTTCAAGAAACTGATTGTCGATACCAGCACGAATTTTCCAACTATCCATTTCATAGCGGTTACTCGTCGTGGATTCATAGAGGTTTGCGTTGGTATGCGCTGTTTCGATTCGTCCCCACACCAAGCCAGCATCGGTGACCATTTCCCTCCGAGTAGGATCGGATGCTGCAGTCAGCGTGCCAGGTCCATCGCCCTCGACTATATTCGCTGCCCCTGCACCGCGCCAGTAACGATCAGCCCCCCTCTCAAACAGGCCTGCAATACCGTTCAAGCGATGAACAATTGAGGCTAATCCGGAATAAAGCGGGACACCAGGCTGATAGATTTCCTTATCTTGATCGCCTCGGGAATTTCCACTTAGTCGTACACCACGCTGAGAGGAAACCGTAGCTTGGGTCGCACTGGAATTTCCATCTTGTGGCGCATTAGCCGGAACGGGAGCCGCGGCTGGAGCTGCACCAGTATTTCCATCTTGCGGCGCACCGGCCTGAGCGGGAGCCGCGGCTTGAGCTGCACCAGTATTTCCATCTTGCGGCGCATTAGCCGGCGCGGGAGCCGCAGCTTGAACAGCAGGATTCCCACCTTGCGGCGCACCATGCGGAGGCAGAGGAGGAGCCACATTTTGACCCCCGCCGGGATTTCCACCCTGCGGCGCATTAGCCGCAACGGGAGCCGCAGCTTGAACAGCAGGATTCCCACCTTGCGGCGCACCATGCGGAGGCAGAGGAGGAACCACATTTTGACCCCCGCCGGGATTTCCACCCTGCGGCGCATTAGCCGCAACGGGAGCCGCAGCTTGAACAGCAGGATTCCCACCTTGCGGCGCACCATGCGGAGGCAGAGGAGGAACTACATTTTGACCCCCGCCGGGATTTCCAACTTGCGGCGCATTAGCCGCAACGGGAGCCGCAGCTTGAACAGAAAGATTCCCACCTTGCGGCGCACCATGCGGAGGCAGAGGAGGAGCCACATTTTGACCCCCGCCGGGATTTCCAACTTGCGGCGCATTAGCCGCAACGGGAGCCGCAGCTTGAACAGCAGGATTCCCACCTTGCGGCGCACCATGCGGAGGCAGAGGAGGAGCCAAATTTTGCCCCCCGCCGGGATTTCCATTTTGCGGCGCATTAGCCGGAGCGGGAGCAGCAGCTTGAACAGCAAGATTTCCACCTTGCGGCGCACCATGCGGAGGCAGAGGAGGAGCCACATTTTGACCCCCGCCGGGATTTCCATTTTGCGGCGCATTAGCCGGCGCGGGAGCCGCAGCTGGAGCTACGACGGGATTCCCAACTTGCGGCACATTAGCCGGAGCGGAAGCCGTAGCTTGAACTACACTAGGATTTCCGCCTTGCGACGTAGCATGCGGAGGGGGAGGAGGAAACATACCCGCGCCCGGGTTCCCACCGAGCGGCGCACCGGCCTGAGCGGGAGCCGCAACCTGAACTAAACCGGTATTTACACTCTGCGGCGCACCATGCGGAGGGAAAGGAGGCATATTGTGAACTGGACCGATATTTCCGTCTACAAGAGCATCCCCACCGAAAGCATCAAGCTGCACAGCGTTTGGCGCGTCGTCCAGACCTATTAGATCGCTGCCAAACTCCCAGTTTGTATCTTGCGGCGCACTGGGCTGAAGGACAGCCATAGTTTGAGTTGCACCGATATTTCCGTCTACAAGAGCATCGTCAGCGACGACATCATACAGCACCGCGCTTGGCGCGTCGTTCACACTCCGCTCGCTGCCAAAGCTCGAGCTTGCATCCTCCGGCGCACCATGCGGAGGGAAAGGAGGCATATTGTGAACTGGACCGATATTTCCGTCTACAAGAGCATCCCCACCGAAAGCATCAAGCTGCACAGCGTTTGGCGCGTCGTCCAGACCTATTAGATCGCTGCCAAACTCCCAGTTTGTATCTTGCGGCGCACTGGGCTGAAGGATAGCTTGAGTTGCACCGATATTTCCGTCTACAAGATCATCCTCACCGACGGCACAACATGGCACTGCGCGGTATAAGTCTGCATCCTGCGGCGCACTAGGCTGGAAGGCAGCTACAGCCTGAGTTGCACCAAAATTTTTATCTACAAGATCAACTTCAGGAACGACATCATACATCACTTCGCCTGACGCGTCGTTGTTTTTGGTTAGCTTGCTGCGCAAGTGGAGTGCCCCCGTTTCACCGGACAGATCGGCTAGTTTGATTTAGCCCTGATGAACTGCCGAGGGGAAGCCATCTTGAGCGCGGAATGAGGATGT
>NZ_QLMK01000004.1 GCF_003259955.1 Falsochrobactrum ovis | reverse complement strand
AATCCACGGCTGCAGCACCTCCCTCACTCAAGAGCCTGCGCCACCGGTAAAGCAGATTGGGCGCAACGCCATGGCGGCGAGCGGTAGACGATACCGTCTCGCCTGGTTCAAAACTCTGCTCAATGATCGTCAGCTTTTGCTCGGTTGTCCACCGCCTGCGGCGAACATCACCCGTCAGCAATTCAACGTGTCGATACTCGTTAGACATAAGCCTGTCCTCAAGCCTGTGCTTGAGCCTTTCTGCTTATGCCGACCTGTCCGGTCGAAATGGGGGGCAGTTCACTTCACTTCCTCGTTAACGAGCACTAAGAAGCTCAACAGGCGGTCAGATCAGTGTGACCATCGCCGTCAACAGCTTCCCTTCCAAAGCAAATCCAAGTGAGGTAACGACTATTGTTTAGAATGCCAGCGTTCCATTGCGAAGGTTACTAATGTATGGGCCGAATTGATAGCGAGGCGAGCATCTGAAGAATTAATTGATGGAGGCGTAATGCCGCGACCATGCGCAGAACCGATGTGCGTCCGCAGCGATCCTATTCCATTTATAATCGATGTCAGGCCGCTGAGAATTTGCTTCTGATCATCACCAAGAAGCCTATCGGGATTGAGCCCAAGGGCATTTTGTGTGGCCTTCCAAAGAGGAATGATCGTCTGCGTCGTGGGCATCTCTAGTCCGTGTGTTTCGATATATGTCTTGCAAAGAGCTTCAATGATTGCTGATGCAGCAGTGATTGCTGCATGCGGATCGCTTTCCACATTGGAAATGGCCCTAGCAAATTCGGCCCGAATCGAGACAAAATCACCTTTTTTGAAGAAATCTGCCAACGTCTCCGCCGCTGGTGTGGTGCCAGCGTGCGTGATGACACCATTCAGATGGTAGGCAAGCTGATTTTTCGCCAATGCGCTCCTAATTCGTTCTTGGCCGCGCTGACGTCGTTCATTGGGATGTTCATCATCCATGAAGGGCTGAATAATTCGACCAAGAATCGTCAAAGGGTCAATAATGCTTGGGTCATTGTTGCAGCGTTTTAGCCACCGTGAACACTTGGTTTCACAATTCCCTTCGGGCACATCTCCCGGTGCGCCGCTTTCCATGAAAAGACTGTTGAGCTTGCTGTGGCTGTAGTAGTAGTTTCCCAGAACCGATGATACGGTACCGATGACAGAGTTCGGAATTTCCTTCATGATGTCCCCTTTTGTCCATAAGTCATGGTTATCACTTCCGCTTATCCGGTCAATATTCCAAGCTATGGGCCGTTTCATCCGTCGGATATTTAATGTTGCTACTGGTTTGCTTTTTTACCTTCCAAAGCAAATCAGCGCACAAATTGCATCACGGCATGGGGTGAGAGGTGTAAATTAGCTCTCGTTAGCTGTTGGCAGGGGTGCTAGCTTGGCTTACAAATGAAAATGAAACGATCTTGCGGCCCGCGTAGGCGGTTATCGCCTGCCAAGCACCCTTTTTTCCAAAGCAAAAAAGCTCGTAGAATGCAGCAAAGACTTAGGGAAAGAGGCTATGTATTGGAAGTTCCGCCAATGCGCAGTCTTGCAATAGTTAAATTTTTTACGGTAATCTGATAGAGCACTAAGGATCCAAAAATCCGAGATTAATTCCATAAATGAAAGTTCTCTAACAAAACAATGATCGCCTCTTGTTCTTATTGAAGATCGATCAAGGCGTAGTTATGCTTTCATTCAGCAGGCGTAGGATGAAAACTATGCCGTTTGTCGAATCGGTCGCATAGTGCTGATCCCATTTTTTATTTTTGGAGTAGATGTTGTTTAGAGATTTCATCGAAGCCCTCGATAGTTCCACTTATCAATCGGAAACATTTCTGGATGTCCCATTCGTTCCGAGCGATGAGACGGTTGTTCAGGCGATGCTGGACTTAGCCGAGGTTCGCTCTGATGATGTGCTTTACGATTTGGGGGCTGGAGATGGTCGTATTCCGATAACGGCTGCAAGAGAAAGAAACACACCCGGGATCGGTATTGATATAGATCCGGTGCGCATCGGCGACGCTATGGAGGAGGCCGGATATTCTGGCGTGGAAATGCTGGTCGATTTTATCGAAGGCGATATTTTCGAAGCAGATATTCGCGAGGCCACGGTGGTAACACTCTACCTTTTGCAGTCGGTGAATATTGAGTTGCGCCCAAGGCTATTAGAACAATTGAAGCCAGGAACGCGGATCGTTTCTCATGCTTTTGATATGGGTGACTGGAAGCCGGATGACTGGGTTAAGCTGGGGGGTATCCATATTTACAAATGGATAGTCCCTGCGGATGTTGCTGGTATTTGGAACTGGCAGGATGAGCAAGGCCGGTCCTATCGTTTAGATTTGAGCCAGAAATATCAAGAAGTAAAAGGAGCGGCCTGGATCGATGGGAAAAAGGTTGCCATCGAAAATGCAGAATTGACCGGAAGCCGTTTAGAACTAAGGATCCGTGACGACGAAATCGACTTGGTGAATAATTTCACGTTAATTATTGAAGACGAGGAAGTAAGCTCGGTCACGACAGACGAGTGATAAGTTGCATATCTGTTAGGGGCTAGCCGATGCATACGGCTTCGCGGGCGTCGCAAATGCGGCAGCGCTGTGCGCCAATAGCGGAACCGACAGGACTTGAACTCAAATCTACCTCACGCACGAATTCAAAACCCCGCCGGGCTCGGCAAGGCCGAACGGAGGATATGCATGGTTTTGATGCGATGACAGCCCACAGATTTGCTGAGTTACAGATGATGGCTCGTCAGATTTAGTTCCACAGATTTGTAATTTGATGCTTATTCGGCTTAGCCATTTTACTCTGAACGTATTGAGCAGAGTCGTTGTCGATATTTACTTCTTTCATGGGCTGACACCGAAGTAACCTTGAAGTAATTCCTCGCAAGCTTATGTGTCTTATAGAAACATTCCGCGCCAGTAATATCGGCGGTTTAACCAATGTGGCGAGCGCGATTTACGCCAAGATTATGGTTGTAGATTAATATTGTAATATGCGTATATTAGAAAATAGAGGGGGCGGAATTGGAGAGGAGCTAAGCTTTGGTTTTATATACTGGGGGTAAGAGCAAACTATCCGCATCCAAGACTATATCCAACCGTTTAAAGCTAAGTTTAATTGCATCAATTGGTGTGATACTGCTTTCGTCAGGGCAAGTATGGGCGCAATGTGCGCCTCCTCCTGGCTCGTTAAGCATCTCAGCGGGGGATGCCTGCGTCGATAATGACGCATCGCGTTTATCGAATTCAGGCACTGCTGTAAATGTTGATGGCGGCTCATACACCGGTACTAATGTGACGATTAGCACAACAACCAACAGTGCTTTTGGTGTCGATCTTCAAAATAATGGTACCGTCGTTCTCAAGGACACTACCATCACGACTAGCGATAGAGATGCTTACGGGATCAGAGCGGATAGCGGTCTTATCGAGGCCAAAAACCTCACAATTACAACTGATGGTTATGCATCCGACGCCATTACGCTCACCGGACCTGCTACAGTAAATTTGGATGGCGCTGAAATTCAAGTGAATGGATCCTCTGCGCGAGGCATTCGCACGCAGAATGGTGCAACTGTGGTCGGCTCCAATGTTAATATTGTGAGCACACAAACCAATCCCGCTGGCCCTCCAGATGGTTATGGCTCTTCGCATGGCATAACTTCGGAAAGTGGTTCGAGTGTTACTCTTTTTGATTCATCGATTACTGTTACAGGTCCACAATCATCGGGTGTTGAAGTATGGTCAGGGGGCAAATTCCATGGTGAGCGACTTGTCATAAAGACATCGTCAAACGATAGTTTATCCACGGGATTGGCTGCTTTATCTCCCGGCAGCACCGCCACGCTTATTGATAGCACAATCTCGGTGGATGGGCAGGAAGTTGTTGCAGTTTATGCGTCCGGAGCCGCAGCAATCGACCTTAAAAATGTAGATATGGCAACAGCCGGTGATGCCGGTGTGGGTGTCATGGTGATCGACGCCGAAACCACGGTCAATATCACTGACAATAGTGTGATCAATACTATTGGAGCAGATGCACATGGGCTTCAAGTTCTCAGTGGTGGTCAAGTGACCATTGCCGACGCAAATGTCACTGTAACGGGTGATGGAGCTTCGACTATCGCGATTACAGAAAGTGCCGCATCCGATGATGCACATATCACCATTACCGGTGGGAATTTCTCCTCTGCCCAAGCTCCACTCATCTTAGTTGAGGGCGGTGACGGGGAAATTATCATGAATGGCCCTATCGGGCTTTCGGCGGGATCGGTGGATGGACGGCAGATATTTGCTTCTGTAACCAATGTTGATGCACTGGTGTCAGATTTCGATTTTACAGCAAATAGTGTGTCTGAAATTCTTGGCGATATTGATGTTACAGGTGCCGGAAACACGATGCGTGCGACATTCAATCAATCGCATTGGTTTGGCGATCTTACCGTGGCTGATGGTAATAATGCAGATATTTCACTTTCCGGTTCGGAATGGACGGGGCGTTCCACTAATGCAACCAGTATTACGACCGACGTTTCAAGTATCTGGAATGTAACTGCTAGCTCAGATGCCGGGCTTGTCACCAATGCCGGCCTTATCGCATTTGATCCGGCAGCTGCGGGCTTCCCGACCCTAACCGTGAATGATTACGTTGGTCAAAACGGCAATATACAACTTAATACGGTGCTCAATGCCGACAATTCCCCTACCAATGTGCTTATTGTTGATGGTGGCACGGCTTCAGGTACGACCAGTTTAATTATCGCTAACGCTGGCGGTACCGGCGAGCAGACACTCGGTGATGGCATTCAGGTGGTTCAGACAGTTAATGGCGGAACAACTGAAGAAAGTGCGTTTAATCTGGCTAACCGAACCGCAGCTGGTGCCTATGAATATTTGCTCTTTCGCGGTGGCGCAACAGCATCGGAAGACTGGTTTCTGAGATCGCACCTGATCGCACCCGGAGCTAGTGAGCCGGATGTTCCTTTGTATCGTCCAGAAGTCGCGCTCTACACACCAGTGCCAGCAATTGCCCGTCAGATGGGGATGGCATTTCTTGGTACACTTCATGAGCGCGTTGGCGAACAAATGAACATTAAGGCAAGGCCTGATCAGGATGAATATGCCAATGGCGCATGGGCGCGTTTGATCGGTGAGGCAGGTAAGACATCATGGTCTGGCACGGTCGACGCACAAGCGCGCAACAGCAGACTCTTTGGTATTCAAGCCGGTCTCGACATCTATCGTGCTGAACATTCCAATCGACACCGCGATCATCTTGGCGTCTATGCGGGCTATGGATGGCATAATTCACGGATCGATGGCAATGTTTTAGGAGAAAACCGTTTACGGGTAGGTAAACTCAAGTTGGATGGGCCTGTCCTTGGCGCTTATTGGACACATTATGCCCCAGCAGGCACTTATATTGACGGGGTGCTGCAAGTGAACTGGTTTGACGGGCACGGTGATTCCGATTTTGGCACCGGAATGAAGACGCGCGGAACTGGTTTTACTGCGTCACTAGAAGCTGGTCATCCATTCCAATCGGGTGATCAATGGCAAATTGAACCTCAGGCACAGATTATCTACCAATCAATGTCTGTGAAGAGCGGACACGATGCTTTCTCAGCATTTTCATGGGATGAGGATGACGCTGTGACGGGTCGGCTCGGTGTGCGGCTTCAATATACGTCCAAAGATGGCGAGCAAATTTGGCAGCCCTATGCCAAAGCCAATCTCTGGCACGGTTTCCGCGGCACAGACAAAGCAAAATTTGGCAGCACGATCATCAATAATCACTTTGGTGCGACCTCACTTGAACTGGGTGCGGGCTTCACTGCCAAAGTGTCAGAAACGGCTAGTCTCTATGGGCATATCGACCACCGATGGCAGCTAGATGGGCGTGAAAAGCACAATGCTACCCATGGTGGATTTGGGCTGCGCGTGAACTGGTAGCAGCTTCAAAAATTCTTAAAATTCAGACGACCCGGACAACCGGGTCGTTTCTTTTATGAGACTAAATCTGCGCGCTTGCGGGGGAACTTGTATTGTTGATGGCCGGTGACCGGATCATTTGTGCTGGGCTTGTCGCATCCGCTGGATGAGATTGCGTTCAGCAGCTCGCGAGTGCTTCTCAACAATTTTCTGGGCACGCTCGACATCATGTTGAGCAATAGCTTCCATAATCGCCCGGTGCTCTTCAATCATCGCTATCCGGCGTGCTGGGCTAACCGGGTAGCGCCGTGCAAGACCTCTGACAACCTCACCGTGCCTTTGCCGAATAGCTAAGGCTTCCTGGTTGAAATGCCGATCATACATAATGCTATGAAATGCATCATCAAGACGATCAAGCTCGACCTGGTCTTCGGGTTTTTGTTCAATCTGCAACTGAATCTCATTCATCGCTTGCAGATCCTCATCGGTTGCCTGTTCGACAAATAATCGCACCAAATATGGCTCTATCAATGTGCGTATATCGAAAATATTACGGACAAACGCTTCATCAAGCGTGCGCACTCTAGCACCACGGTTGCGAATAATAGTGACAAATCCTTCACCGCTTAATTGATGAAGTGCCTCCCTGATAGGGTTGGTGCTGACACCGTAACGACGGCTTAGGTCGTGGGTTTTGAGCCAGTCCCCTTCTTTGAGTTCGCCATTGATTATGTCTTCCCGCATTCGTTCGTGCAGGGGCTGAAAAGAATTCGACTCCCTTGCCGTCGCTGGGGCTTCAATAGGTCGATTATTATCGTGCAGCGCTGGCAAGCGTCATTCTCCTATGTTTGCGTCTCTTTTAATCTCTAAAGAATCATACAGCAATACTCCTTGACTTTGTACAATTTCTTGCATTTTATGTACAAATTCTTTTCTCTGGGAGGACTGAGAATGTCTTTTATAAAATCACGTGTCTATGGTGCCTTTCTGGTGGGCGCGGCTCTGGTGTTTGGCTTGCCACAGGCTGAAGCGACAGAGATTAAATTCGCCCTTGAAATGTACGAAGGTGACAATCCGGAATATAATGCTGCAAAAGCTTTTAAGGATTACGTCGAAAACAAAAGTAATGGCGAGCTGACCGTACGCCTGTTTCCAGGAAATCAACTAGGTTCCGTCCGCGACACCACAGAAATGGTTCAAGCAGGTACACTGGAAATGACTTTGCCGTCCGATGGTGCTTTTGCTGGTTTTTATAAGCCGATACAGGTCTGGTCGCTGCCTTATCTTTTCCGCTCTGCACCGGTTGCTTGGGATGTAATGAACGGTGAATTCGGCCAGTGGATGCTGAAAGATATTGAAGAGAAAACAGGAATTAAGGCTCTGGCTTTCTCGCAAAATGGTTTCCGTTCCTTCGTAAACAATGTTCGCCCGATTAAGACGCCTGACGATATGCAAGGCATGAAAATCAGGACCATGGAAAGCCCAGTCTATATGGAGATGGTTCGGGCTTTGGGCGCAAATCCAACTCCGATTGCCGGATCAGAAGCCGTGATGGCACTGCAGCAAGGCGTAGTCGACGGTCTTGAGAACCCAACACCTGTTCTTTATGCGGGAGGCGCAGCCGATGTTGCAAAACATTTGACGCTTAACGATCACGTGCTTGGTCTTCATGTCATTATCGCCGGAAAAAACTGGTTTGATTCCTTGCCGCCCGCCCATCAGGCTATTGTGCAGGAAGGCGCCCGTCTTATGGCTTCGGTAGAAAATATTCAGAAAACTGAAGGCGACTGGATCTACGCAAAAAGAATAGCTGACGAAAAGGGCGTTCAGGTACACACCTCTACCCCTGATGAAAAGCAGGCGTTCAAAGACGCGGTCTATGAGCCGGTACGCAAGTACATTGCCGAACAGGTTGGCGAGGAACTTCTAAAGCGGATGGAAGCATCTGTTGCAGAAGCTGAGGCCAAGCTTTACGGCCAGGCGAATTAACGTTCTCAACTCCTCCCCCCGAAAAAATGGGGGGCCGAACCATTCTTTTGCATCTCGAAAGTAGGCCATGACGATACGAGATCTATCGCGCAGCTTGGCCAGGGTTTGTGAAATCCTGGCTGCGGCTATCCTTCTGGTCGTTTGTCTCATTAATTTTGCCCAGGTTGGTGGCCGTTATCTTATGGGCACCTCGTTAAGTTGGGGCGAGGAAACCATGCGCTACATGATGATGTGGCTGATGATGCTCGGCGGGGTCGCCGCTGTTTACCGCACAGAGCATATGGCTGTGGAAGGCTTGCAGGACATCGTCCCCTCAAAATACCGGTCTATGGTTGTGAGCTTGCTCTATGCGGTGGGCGGAATATTTTTTGTGTTACTGGCTTATTATGGTTGGGCAGCGGCAATTCGAAATCTGTCACAGCATGCGGCAGCCTCCGGCATCCCGATGGTTATTCCCTATATGGCGATTCCGGTCGGATCTGTGCTGATCCTGATGCAGATTGTGCTCTGTTGGATATCCGGTTTTGAAAGTCAAAAAGATGACTAGCCCCGTGATATTCCTTTTTATTGAGATCTAATATGTTTTGGGTTGGCTTAATTTCAATATTATTGCTGCTTGGCGGTGTTCCTATTGCAATGGCGCTGGGACTGGGCGGCACGCTTGGCGTATGGTTGACGGGAATTCCGCTCCCAGTCATCGTTACCCGCTTCTTTTCAGGGGTAGATAGTTTCGTTTTTCTGGCTATGCCCTTCTATATTCTGGCAGCAGAAATCATGAACCGCAGCGGCATCACAACCCGGTTGATCTATCTATCGTCGCTTTTCACCGGTCGGCTGCCGGGTGGAACTGCCTATACGAATGTGGGTACATCGGTGATGTTCGCCGGTATTTCTGGCTCGGCAGTGGCTGATGCCAGCGCGCTCGGTCGTTTTTTTATGACCGTCATGCCGAAAGAAGGTTATACGAAAGAATATACTGCCGCAGTGACTGCAGCGTCTTCGATTATTGGCCCGATTATCCCACCATCGGGACTAGCCATTATTATGGCGGCCGTAACAGGGCTTTCTGTAGTCGATCTTTTTGTAGCAGGCGTTGTGCCCGGGGTCCTGTTTGGGTTGGCATGCTGCGTTGTGATCTTGCTTAGGTCCATTCGTAGCGGCCTTCCAAAATCCATCGTTAATGTAGAACGTTCAGAATTACCCAAGCTTCTGCTTGAAGGCACAGCAGTGATGATACTGCCCTTCATTATTGTGGGTGGTATGGTTACCGGTGCTTTCACCGCAACCGAAGGTGGTGGCATTGCGGTGTTTGTTGCGGCAATGCTCGGATTATTTCTGTTCCGCAGCATTAATCTCGCAGATCTGTGGGGTGCTTTGATTGTTTCAGCACGTGCGAGCGCAACTATTTATCTGCTCGTAGCGGCTGCTTCTATTCTGTCTTATGCGTTAAATCTGTTGGGAATTGGCGCGATGGTTACAGCGGCGGCGCCATATTTTGAAGGGAGTCCGATCCCGTTCCTGATAGGCGTGATGATCTTGATGCTGATCCTTGGTTTGTTCCTTGATATAGGCGCGGCCTTGTTGATCTTCGTACCGCTTCTGATGCCAACAATACTACAATTGGGCATTGATCCGATTCAGGCATCAATGGTGATCATCCTTTCGCTCGCCATGGGATTGATTACGCCTCCGGTTGGTGTCGTCCTCTTCATATTGATGAAGATAGGAAATATCCGAATGACATCGCTGATGCGCGAGTTGTTTCCGTTCGTCATTGCAGAAATCTGCATCATTCTTTTGTTGATCTTCTTCCCCTCATTATCGACCTGGCTGCCGGATCTTCTTCGATAGACAGTTGTCAAATTTCTGGAATTCCTCATGAAAATCACTGCAATTAAGCCTTACATCGCCAGAGTTGGCGTTCGAAATCAGCTAGTCGTTAAGGTTGAAACCGATAGCGGTATCTATGGTTGGGGCGAATCTGGTCTCTCTTATCGCGAGAAGGCCGTGGCAGGTGCAATTGACCACTATGCCCAGTTTTTAATCGGTCGCGATCCGATGCAATGCGGAGCATTGTGGCAAGAAATGTATCGGAGCCAATATTTTGAAGGTGGTCGCGTTCTTGCCGCTGCGATCGCTGCTCTGGATATTGCCTTTCATGATATTAAAGGCAAAGCGCTTGATGTTCCGGTCTATCAATTGTTGGGCGGAAAGCAGCGCGATTTAATACCAGCCTTCGCAACGACTTCTGTCCATCCAAGTGAGGCGATGATTGAGCAGATAGTAGAGCTGAAGGACGCTGGTTGGAATTGCGTGCGGATGATCGCCGATGGACAGGAAAATACTGAATTATTTGAACCGAGGGAATCGATTGCAGTAACCGCCGAATGGGTCACGCGCGCGCGCGCGGAAGTGGGGCATGCAATGACCCTCGGGGTCGAATACCATCATCGGCTGAGTGTCGCTGAAGCGGCTTCTTTCTGTCAGAAAATGCCTAAAGGTACGATTGATTTTATCGAAGAAGCGATCCGTGATGAAACGCCGTCTGCCTATGAAGCTTTGCGTCGGATGACGGATGTACCCTTTGCGATAGGTGAAGAGTTTTCATCGAAATGGCAATTTCTGCCCTATATTGAGCGCGACATTTTACAGTTCTGTCGCATAGATATCTGTAATATTGGCGGTTTTACTGAAGCCATGAAGGTCGCAGGCTGGTGTGAAGCTCATTATATCGATCTTATGCCCCATAACCCGCTTGGTCCTATTTGTACGGCTGCGTCCGTGCATCTTGGTGCGGCAGTGGCAAATTTTGGTTGGCTGGAATGTCGCCAGAGCCCGGCAGAACAACATTGGGGTTTCGATAATACCACTCTGTTCCCAAAACAAATTAAAATGGATGGAGCGTTTTATATCGTTCCGGACGCACCAGGACTTGGAATTGAGGTCAATGAGGAAGAGTTGCAGAAGCTTCCTTTTGAATATGTGGAACCTCCTCACTTACGCCGAATGGATGGGTCGTTTACCAACTGGTAAGAAGGTAATTATTGATAGTTCAGATAATCGAGTGGCCTACCACGGTAGGGCACTTGATTGATCAACGGATAAAACGACACACGCCCGATGCTGGCTCACGGCACGCACTTGCTAGAGGTGAGCAACTGCTTCTCGTTTAGCATCGGGCGTTACCATTTTTGCAGTAAGGTTACACGGTAAATCATACTTGTTAGTCTTGATAATTGTTAGCGAATTATGGACAAAGTGGGAGGTTCAAAGTATTTGATCGAGTTCCGCCCATCATATTTTGAAAGCGGTACCTCCGTTTGGCCGTAACGGATATCATTATGTTCACATCGGCCTGAGCTCGACGTATGAAGATTCGGACACTCAATGCCTATTTGAATGCGCTTAGCCGGGTTGCACGTTGAACTCTCTAATCAGGAATTCAATGGTAGCCTCATCGCGAAGCTTACATACAATGTTTTGATTAGCAAATGCACCTTTGAAGCGTTTTGCTTGATTTGGTTCCACAGTCATTCGCCAGTCCACACCAACTACGTGTTCAGCATATTCCACACTTTGACCGATACGCTTCAAACGAGGTTCCGCAAGAGGTTGATCAAAAAGCGGGCCATCTTTTGTCTGGAAATCGGCCGCTAACATTGCTTCAGTTGTTACAATGCCGTAGCCGATGTAACCATTTCCCTTATCATATGCAAAAATCTCGTCACCAAGGCTGAGCTGATATAGGCGCTTCGAATAAAACTCGCCTCCGCCCGCCGCGACGAAGCCATATTTCTTCATATCGAGCCATGACCTGTCTTGACCCAGGCCAGCATTGACGAAGTAATATCCCGACCACGGAGCCCGCACTTTGCGCTCGGAGCGCTCTTCAACAGCTTCTTGATCAAGAAGGTAATCAGTAGTAAGCCATTCTTCCCCGTCTGCCTCGAAAACATTGAAGAAGATTGTATTGATCGCTATACCGTAGTCCTCGGATAGATACTCAACGATACGCTTAGATGATGGATCGAGCTCGCTGGCTACGATTAACATAGAATGATTGGTATTGAGCCGCTCTGGAATGGCCTCACCGAATTGTTCTAAAAATGCAGTGGAAAGCCGAGCACCTAGATATTTCTCTGCGCGTTCATAAATTTCTGAAGTAGTAAGGTCTTTAACCCAGGATCCATAATCGAGCATTTGAGCGACAATCTCGCGCGGTGTGCGATCTTTTTTAAGCTCGATGATAATGATTCTTCCCGTAGCATCCATTGCAAGAAGATCAATGATTTTACCGTGACTAGTGAGGACTTGCCGTCCAATAATAATCGCATTCAGGCCAACAAGACGTGGATTTTCTGCGACCCAGTTTTCTATGAGGGCCTCTTTAGAGAGACCGCGGCGTGACGCTGGGTATAGCTTCCCATCTTGAATTTTATATAACGATGTCATTCTTGCAGCCTATCAATTGTTCATCACACCAGGTGTTTATTTTACGTGCTTGCCTCATATCGATAAAGATGTAGCCGCTTCTCCGCGTATGTTTGTTATGGATAACCTGAGAAGAACCATAAGGACAAGCCTGAGAGAAAGTTGGTTAGGCATTCAACAGAACTATAATGGCGCTAGTGAACATCGTTGGTGAGATTTCTTCGTATCGTTTCAACAACTCGCCGAATTTGTCGACCTGCGCTTCCAACTCGCGTGCCCGCTTCTCGGCTTCGGTTTTGCTATCAAATGATTTGCAGCGATGATTTCATTCCACGTCTGCGCGCCAGGGCCTACCAGCGCCCTGTGAGTTTGCGGATCGTTGTCATTGCATGATTTCCAATAGTTATTGCAGTTATGCGTGGGACGCCCTTAGTGGGGAGCCGAAAATTATCCCGGTCTTAATCCTGGTGCGTAGCAGGGCCGGCAGCAAATCTCTCTTGCCAGATTGAGGAGCCTGTTGTTAGATAGACGCGTTAATGGGGTGGGGGTGTGCGTAAGTCGATCTGTTACGCCTTTGCGTTTTTTGCTTGCTTGTGTTCAGCCATATTAGGCTCAACAGGGCTGGCCGCCGAAAAGACATTCGGGCCGTTTTCAATTGATGACGCCGAGCCGGATATCATTGTGATGGATGGGCCGATTGAGCAAGGCGCTGCTCTCGATTTTCGTAGAGCGTTGCGTGCTGCACCAGATGCGAAGTTAATCACACTAAATAGCAGAGGCGGAAGCGTCCAAGCTGCGCTGTTGATTGCTGATGACATTAATCAACGAGGTTTGTCCACTTACATTCCGAAGACACATAAATGCTATTCTGCATGTTCTTATATTTTCCTGGCGGGAGAAGAGCGAAAAGTAGATGGCGCTCTTGGCGTTCATCAGATCTCTTCCGATTCACCAGACCTCGTAGGCGCTCAGTTTGCAATCTCCGACATAATTGAAGTGCTGAGTAGGTTTGATACTCCGCCGGAGGTAATGCAAATCATGTTTAAAACTCCTCCTGATGATATGTATGTTTTCAACCAGGATGAGATTGAACAATTTCGGCTTAATAGGTCTAATACAGATAGCACTGTAGTCTCTCTGGCTGAAGAGAACCGGGCTCACTCTGCTGTAGATCAGGCGGACGAGATTGTAAGTGAAGCAGATAGTCCTAAAACTCAACTTGAGATCAAGGACGAGACCGTAGCGCGGCTTTCGCCACTTGAAGAGTTTACCAGGCGACCTAACCGAATTGCGGTCTTTGCTGGTTTAGATCTTTTCGGAGATGATTTATCCAGTTTTCGAGTGGCCGATGCCAGCATATGCGCCCAACGTTGTCTTTCAATGGATGGGAAATGCAAAGCGTTCACTTTCAATACTAACCGGCGTTTGAAAAAGGGGCCGAACTGTTTTCTGAAATCGAGCCAGGGGCGGGCCGATGGAAACAGCGTCGCCTTCTCAGGTGTATTTCTTAGCGCCGCAGAAACCGATCCGGAGCCGATTTCCATCAGTATGATTGATCCCTCTAAGGCACTGTTTGAGGACATTGATCTGCCTGGAGGAGATTTATCGCGTCGGCCACATACGTCAGCAAAAACGGCTTTAGCCTGTCGCCTCGCTTGCATCGACAACAACCAATGTGTCGCTTTCACCTATATTAAACCCAAAAAAGAATGTTGGTTAAAAGGTGCGGTGGGATCACCCCTCTTCAAGCCGGGACTGGTTACAGGGGTTAAGAGCTATGAGACATTTAAACCTGCAAGAATTATCACTTTGAACTGAGGGTTAATGATGCGTTTTTCTGAAGGAGTTTGCGAGAAGCTTGGCAATTATGTTTACCGGCTGATTGATCCGCGCAACGGTGACGTTTTACGTAGGAAAAGGTAATCGTGTATTCGACCACGCGGTCGGTGTTACTGCTGGCGCATCAATAAGAATCGGGCAGAGAATGCCGCTTATGTAGTAGCGGTGGTTCGTGGTGTTGCCGTGGGCGTGTTCACGCCTGAAGTTTGGCTTCCGCGACGCGTGCAAACTTCCTGGATGTGCCACACTCCTCCGACGCTGTAGGTCATCGTTTTGGTTTCATAGGCAAAGAAGCGCCGGAAAAAGTGTGGGATTTGTATGTAGGAAGCCGAGGGAAGCAAATTGTGAACTCAGAATTAAAGCATGTGCAGAATCCGGAGCGTTATTGGAAATGCTGACACGCGAACGCGAACGTTGGTTTAGGTGGCAAGAGATTTAAGATATTTACACTCGTAAGAATTATCTGTTTGAACATAGAAGGCAAAAGTGAACCGCGATTTAAGTCAACCTACACTCACCCAAGTTCAGATTATCCAATCTCTTGCGGAAGCACTGTCCTGGTTCGAGAAGGAGGTCAGCTGGGGTGTAAGTCCAAGTGAGCTTAACCATCTTACGGGCCGAATTGGCGAGCTTTATGCAGCTATGATTACGCGAGGTCAGA
Source organism: Falsochrobactrum ovis (assembly GCF_003259955.1). Lineage (GTDB taxonomy): Bacteria > Pseudomonadota > Alphaproteobacteria > Rhizobiales > Rhizobiaceae > Brucella > Brucella ovis_A. The sequence goes on along the minus strand of NZ_QLMK01000004.1, from coordinate 172,665 downwards.
TGGCTCTTGCCACCAATCAGCGTGGTTATGATGTCGTATCCGCAGCTAATGAAAGAATCTCGGTTAAAACAGTCACGTCATCTAATCATGTGGCCTTCAATCCAAACACGTTCCATGAAGTTGATCGCGTGATGGTGCTTAGAATCAATGTTGATGACGACCAGGGAGTATCTGTTGAGGAATTGCTAGATACCTCAGCGACCGAAGCCCGTTCAGTGTTGCGAGAACAAAACGCTAAACTTATTTACACAATAAACAAGGGACGGCGTGAACAGCGGCCAGTTGAAATGCTCGCAGTCACCGACCGCGCGTTTTACTCACCTTTTGAAATCCGCAGGTTTGAAAACGGTGCTATTCGTATTTATCGGGATGGCGAACAGCAACAGGTGGTTGTGAAAGAGATTTTGCGCTCGATCGCAGCTTCGATAGGTGTGGAGATCACTAACACAAAGGGCGGCATTAAAAATACTCAGCAACTAGGAGCTGATATTATCAGGGCTCTGAATAGCCGTTCGTTTCAAAAACTCGATGACAGCTAGTCGATGCGCTTAGGAGAAGGGCTCAAAGATCCAGAGCATGTGCGCCTTAATCGTGGCCCTTGAAGCGGTTGTCAGTAACGGGCTGTGCTTTGGTTCGTGAATAATGCGGTTATATTCTGCGCAGTGTATTGATATAATTAAGCAAACTGGCGGAGAGGGTGGGATTCGAACCCACGGTGGAGTTACCCCCACGCCGCATTTCGAGTGCGGTACTTTCAACCACTCAGCCACCTCTCCGCATTTGTTGCATCATAAACGATTCAAAAAAGAACCGATAGCTACGAGCATCAAAAGCAAGTGCCAAGCGTGCAGCGGTTCAATAGCGGGCAAAACACAATTAGACAAGAGGTAATTGATTTTGAGTAGGAAAAATCTTGACTTTTCTCCCCACTCATCTCTATAAACACCGGACTTTAAGCGCGGGTTCGTCCGCGCCTATTGTTTTGATTGGAGATTCTGGCAAACGGAGATCTTCGGTTAAGGGGCGTTAAGCCTCAAAATTCATCCGACTGATAAAAAGACGGCCCAATGATCTGACATCTATGTCGCAAAGTTGAGAGCCGGACCGAACACCGAAAGGAAAATAAATGTTCGCAGTCATTAAAACTGGTGGCAAGCAGTATCGCGTTGCCGCAAATGACGTAATCAAAGTTGAAAAAGTTGCTGGCGAAGCTGGTGACATTGTTGAGTTCAAAGAAGTTTTGATGGTCGATACGACCATTGGCGCTCCGCTGGTTGAAGGCGCTGTTGTGACTGCTGAAGTCGTAGAGCAGGGTCGTGCACGCAAGGTAATTGCGTTCAAAAAGCGTCGCCGCCAGAACTCCAAGCGCACCCGCGGGCATCGTCAGGAACTGACGACGATTCGCATTTCGGAAATCCTTACCGGCGGTGCAAAGCCAGCCAAGAAGGCAGCCGCAAAGAAGGCTCCGGCAGCAGCCGCTGAAGCTGAAGCCGCAAAGCCGAAGAAGGCAGCGCCCAAGAAGGCCGCAGCCAAGACTGAAACGGCTGAGTAAGTAGTAGAGATTTAAGGAGAACTCCAATGGCACACAAAAAAGCTGGTGGTTCCTCGCGTAACGGTCGCGATTCAGAATCCAAACGCCTTGGCGTGAAAAAGTTTGGTGGCGAAGCTGTGCTCGCTGGCAACATCATCGTGCGTCAACGCGGTACAAAATGGCACCCAGGTGCCAATGTAGGCATGGGCAAGGATCACACCTTGTTTGCGCTCACTCATGGTTCGGTGTCTTTCCGCGCGAAAGCCAACGGCCGCACTTACGTGTCGGTCGACCCGATTGCGGAAGCAGCAGAGTAAGCCGGGCACTCTCATAGTACCGGCGTCCCATTGGAATCGGTACATATGGCAGCCAAGCCAAAAGATCGAAGGGAAGGTGGGACTACCATCTTCCCTTTTTGCATCTGGAGGAATAAAAATGGTTGTCGAAGTTTTAGAAGAAGATTGTTACGAAAGTAGCAGGCTTGATGAAGCTACAGCTCCTGAACGGGTTCATGAGCTGGATTGTCCGATCCTTGTCACTGAAAGGCTGGTGTTACGCCCGCCGCATTCGGAAGACGTGGATGCCATTGCCTATCTTGCCAATAATCCACGTGTGGCCAACATGCTCGCTCGCATGCCGCATCCCTACACGCGGGAAAATGCTGTCGACTTTGTGGAGCGCAGCCGAAAAGGCAAGATGGGCAATTGCATCTATGCGATTACCCAAGCGGATAGTGGCCTATTTATGGGGTGTTGCGGGATCCATCCTTGGGGAGAGGATTTGGAAATCGGCTATTGGCTCGGTGAGCCATATTGGGGTAACGGCTATGCGACCGAAGCTTCTGATGCTTTGATCGATCTGGCATTTCGTGCCACCGCGATCGATCGGCTGCAAATTTCCTGCAGGGTGATCAATGCGAGCTCGCGTCGAGTGATAGATAAGTCTGGCTTCCAGTTCAGCTCTGAGGGAGTGGGAGACATACTCTCGGTAGGCAAAGTTCCGGTTGAGCGCTATGTGCTTGATCGGAGCACATGGATTGGCCTGCGAAGCTGACAGTCACAAACTTGTGGCGTTGATCATTGCAGGGCCGAGAAAGATCGTTCCCTGCAATGGTTTGCAGGAAGCTGGTTTTGCTGTAATTGCAATCGGGACTGCGTTCGGCTGAACGCAGTTTCATATATGTTTTCGGAATGCAGTTGTGCTGCAAGAGGTAGAATTCGATGAAATTTCTCGATCAGGCCAAAATCTATATCCGCTCGGGCAGTGGCGGAGCAGGAGCGGTGTCGTTCCGCCGCGAGAAGTTTCTTGAATTCGGTGGACCCGATGGTGGCGATGGCGGGCGCGGGGGTGATGTCTGGGTGGAAGGGGTCGAAGGACTCAATACGCTGATTGATTACCGCTATCAGCAGCATTTTCGGGCCAAAACCGGCATGCACGGCATGGGCCGTAATATGACAGGGGGCAAAGGAGATGACGTTATCCTTAAAGTTCCCGTCGGTACCCAGGTTTTTGAAGAAGATAACGAAACCCTGATTTGTGACATTACCGAAGTCGGTCAGCGTTATCGTTTGGCTAAAGGTGGCAATGGTGGTTTTGGCAATCTGCACTTTACCACATCCACCAATCGCGCACCGCGGCGTGCCAATCCTGGACAGGAAGGGATTGAGCGCACTATTTGGTTGCGCCTCAAATTGATTGCTGATGCGGGATTGGTGGGATTGCCGAATGCGGGCAAGTCAACTTTCCTTGCGAGCGTGACAGCAGCCAAGCCTAAAATCGCCGATTATCCATTCACGACGCTGCATCCCAATCTGGGAGTGGCGCGGATTGATGGAAGAGAATTTGTGATCGCGGATATTCCCGGCTTGATCGAAGGCGCGCATCAGGGGGTGGGCATTGGCGACCGTTTTCTTGGCCATGTTGAGCGCACGCGGGTTTTGCTTCATCTGGTTTCGGCGCAGGAAGAAGATGTGGCGAAGGCCTATAATGTCATTCGTGGCGAACTAGAAGCCTATGGGCATGGTCTGGCGGAGAAGCGCGAGATTGTTGCCTTATCGCAAGTCGATACGCTCGACGCTGATACGCGCAAGGAAAAGCTGAAAGCGCTGAAAAAGGCGTGCGGACGCGATCCTTTGCTCCTATCTGCTGTCAGTCATGAAGGCCTGAAGGATGCGCAGCGCCAGCTTGCCGCCATTATTGATCTTAGCCGTGCTGAGGAAGCTGGCACAGCGGAAGCAGAAGACGTTTCGGGCAATTTCGAAGACTGATCGCGTAGCGGCGAGGACAAAAATCATGCTGAAGCAATTGAAAGAATATCGCCGCATTGTTGTTAAGATCGGATCTGCTTTATTGGTGGATCGGGCAAGCGGTCTGAAACGTCAATGGCTTGAAGGATTGGGGCAGGATATTGCCGCTCTGCATCATGCAGGCGCTGAGGTGCTTGTTGTCTCATCAGGTGCCATTGCGCTTGGGCGTACTGTGTTGGGCTTGCCGAAAAAGGCATTGAAGCTGGAAGAAAGTCAGGCAGCGGCTGCGGCGGGGCAAATTGCGCTCGCCAAAGCCTATGCAGATGTTCTGGGTGGGCATGGTATCAAGTCAGGTCAGATTCTTGTTACCTTGTCGGATACGGAAGAGCGCCGACGTTATCTTAATGCGCGAGCGACAATCGACACGCTTTTGAAGCTCAAGGCGGTTCCGATTATCAATGAAAATGACACGGTGGCCACAACAGAAATTCGTTATGGTGATAATGATCGTTTGGCTGCGCGTGTGGCAACGATGATGGGAGCCGATCTGTTGATCCTGCTTTCGGATATTGACGGGCTTTATACTGCGCCCCCGCACAATAATCCTGATGCGCAATTCTTACCACTTGTCACATCGATTACGCCGCAGATCGAGGCTATGGCTGGAGCGGCTGCATCGGAATTATCGCGCGGTGGCATGAAAACTAAGCTTGACGCCGGCAAGATTGCCAACGCGGCGGGTACAGCGATGATTATCACTTCCGGCACCCGTATGGCGCCGCTTTCTGCAATTGACAGGGGTGAGCGGGCCACTTTGTTTGAGCCATCACGGGCTCCGGTGAATGCATGGAAAACATGGATTTCCGGTAATCTTGAGCCAGCGGGTCGTTTGAGTGTTGATGCGGGTGCGCTAAAAGCACTCAAATCGGGAAAGTCACTTTTGCCTGCCGGAGTGTGCCGTGTTGAGGGGCGATTTGAACGCGGCGATACAGTTGCTGTGGTCGATGAAGACGGGCGGGAAGTTGCCCGAGGTCTGGTGGCCTATGATGCGGATGATGCACGCAAAATCGCTGGGCATAAAAGCGATGAGATCAGTGCCATTCTCGGCTATGATGCGCGTGCGGCAATGATACATCGTAATGATCTTGTGTTGCGTGGGTCCGCAGGACCAGTCACTCTTGAAAAGGCTTGAGGATCTATGCTGACGAAAGTAGATACCGCAAATAATATAGCAGCTATAATGGCAGAGGTCGGCCGCAAGGCTAAGGCTGCAAGTACGCCCTTAGCGATTGCGAGTAGCGAGCAAAAAAATCAAGCGCTATTGGCGGCTGCTGATGCGCTGATTGCGAGTACTGATTTAATTCTGGCAGCGAATAAGCTTGATCTTAGCCATGCTCGTGAGCAGAACATGGCGGCATCCTTTATTGATCGTCTGATGCTGGATGAAACCCGTATCAAAGCTATTGCAGACGGTATCCGTTCCATTGCGGCCTTGCCTGATCCGGTGGGTGAAGTGATTGCGCAGTGGGATCGGCCCAATGGGTTGCATATTGAACGCGTACGCACCCCGCTTGGTGTTGTTGGGGTAATCTATGAAAGCCGTCCCAATGTTACAGCAGATGCCGGGGCGCTTTGTCTTAAAGCTGGTAATGCTGTCATTTTGCGCGGCGGATCAGATTCTGTTCATTCATCCACTGCAATCCATGAAGCGCTGGTCAAAGGGCTGAAAGCGGCGGATTTACCGGTTGATGCAATACAGATTGTTCCGGTTACAGATCGCGCTGCGGTGGGCGAGATGCTCAAAGGCCTGAATGGTGCAATTGATGTGATTGTGCCGCGCGGTGGCAAAAGCCTTGTCGCGCGGGTTCAGGCGGAAGCGCGCGTGCCTGTATTTGCCCATCTTGAAGGTATTTGCCATCTCTATATAGATCGTTCTGCCGATCTGGATATGGCCCGGAAAATTGCAATCAATGCCAAGTTGCGCCGAACGGGAATTTGCGGAGCAACCGAAACGCTATTGGTTGATCGTGGTGTGGATTTTGTCCCAATTCTTGATGATCTGGTAGCAAAGGGTTGCGAAATCCGAGGCTCCGAAGAAGTCTGCGCGATCTTTCCTGCCGCTCTTCCAGCAAAGGAAGAGGATTGGGCGACCGAATATCTCGACGCAATCATTTCTGTGAAATTGGTTGATGGTGTTGGCGGGGCGATTGAACATATTAATCGCTATTCCTCGCACCACACCGAGGCGATTGTTGCTGAAGACAGCCAGGCCGTGGACCGGTTTTTCAACGAGATTGATTCTGCTATCCTGCTGCATAATGCATCGACGCAATTTGCTGATGGTGGCGAGTTCGGTATGGGGGCGGAAATCGGTATTGCAACGGGTAAAATGCATGCGCGCGGACCGGTAGGTGTGGAACAGCTCACCTCGTTTAAATATCGCGTACGTGGCAATGGTCAGATCCGTAGCTAATGCGCTTCGGTTTACGATTAACTGAGCAAAAAAAACGCTATCCCGATGTGAAAGCGCAATATTTGCGTATGCCACATCTGGAAAAAGGCATGGCTGTTGGGCTTTTCGGGGGGTCGTTCAATCCGGCCCATGAGGGGCATTTACTGGTAGCCGAAATAGCGCTGCGGCGTCTGAAACTCGACCAATTATGGTGGATGGTGACGCCAGGCAACCCGCTTAAAGATAAGCGCGAGCTTGCGCCCTTGGCAGAACGTATCCAATCAAGCGAAATGATTGCGCGGGATCCACGCATCAAAGTCACTGCGCTGGAAGCGGCGTTTGATGTACGTTTTACAGCGGATACGCTTGCGCTTATTCGCAAGGCAAATCCGGGCGTGGATTTTGTTTGGGTCATGGGTGCCGATAATCTGGCTACGTTCCATCATTGGCAGCGCTGGCGCGAAATTTCCCAAACCTTTCCGATTGCGGTTATTGATAGGCCGGGGTCCACGCTTACAAGCATTTCTTCGAAAATGGCGCAAAGATTTGCGAAAAATCGAATCGATGAGCGTTACGCTCCAATGCTTGCAAGGCTGCAGCCACCGGTATGGACCTTCATTTATGGGCCGCGCTCGACCCTGTCATCCAGTGCAATTCGCATGCAAAACTTAAAAAGTGATGGATTGTAACGCAAGTCAGATCTTGAAAGAGATAGGCTAGCAGGCATATTTTAAGACATATGGTTTTAGAACCATATCGGCTTGTTCTGGTTAGAAAGGATATATCACTGAGAACAGCAATTCAAAAGAAGGCCCAGCAAACGCCTTCAACGGGCGGGATGAACGAAACAGCTTTCGTGTCCCAGACCCTAGACACGGCCTTGGCCAGTCTCGAAAACTCCAAGGCAGAATCAATTCTCTCTATCGACATTCGCGGAAGAAGCTCGATCGGTGATTATATGATCATCGCGTCCGGGCGCTCGCATCGTCATGTAAACTCTGTCGCAGATTACCTTTTGCAGGCATTGAAGGAACTCGGTTGCAAGAACCTTCGTGTCGAAGGGCTTGAAAGTAGCGACTGGGTGCTGATCGATACCGGCGATGTCATCGTGCATATTTTCCATCCGGAAACGCGCGAATTTTATAATATCGAGAAAATCTGGATGGATGAACGAACTGAGGCAGGTCGGCCAGCGGGCACAGTCCATTGATTTTTCCGCTAGCCGATTGAGGCCGCCATGCGTGTGAGTGTTTTTGCCGTGGGCCGGATGAAAGCCGGCCCCGAACGGGAGCTGGTTGAACGATATTTCGACCGTTTTTCAAAAGCTGGTCCCTCGCTTGGCTTGGACTTTGCCGGTGTAAGCGAAGTAGCAGAAAGCAGGGCTCAAACGGCCGAGCTGCGAAAAGTTGAAGAAGCCCAACGCCTCCATGAAGCGCTGGATAATGGCGCGGCGCTGATCCTTTTAGATGAACGTGGGAAGGGCTTGATCTCGGAAGCATTTGCCGAGCGGATCGGGCGAATGCGCGACGATGGCAGGCGCCACATGGTTATCGCCATTGGCGGTCCGGATGGTCACGATGCGTCACTTCGTGCACGGGCAGATCTGGTTCTCTCGCTGGGACCCATGACATGGCCCCATCAGATTGCCCGGATTTTAATTGCTGAGCAGCTTTATCGGGCGGCAACGATCCTTGCTGGACATCCATATCATCGTGTCTGATTGATGTAGATGCTTAATTGAGACCCATTGAGACGCATGAGCGCAAATCTCTCAGAGTGGCGGAGTTTGTGCCTATAGCTAACAAATCCTTAATAATGAAATGGTAGTGTTGGTGCTCATTCATCTGATATAGCGCGAACATGAATTTCAAACGCTCTAGGAATAACACGACCTTGCCTGCTCTTTTGCGGGCTGGCCTTGTTGTGGGAGCTTTTCTTTATGGCGTGTCGGGCGGTATTGCTGAAGAAACTTTGCAGCAGCAGCGCGAGCAGGCTTCACGAGAGTTTGAACAGCTTAGCAGCGAAATTTCGGTCACGGACGAGAAGCTGACGCAGCTTGAGACCGAAGTAGCAAATCTAAAAAAAGATCAGGCAACAATCACTGCAGCTTTAATTCAGTCGGCCAAGACTGACAGAAAATTGCAGCAGGATATTGCCGATATTGGCGAAAGATTAATTTCACTGCGCGAACAAGAGGACGGCATACGTCTGTCGCTTCGCGCGCGTCGCGGGGTGCTTGCGGAAGTGCTGGCCGCTTTGCAGCGTATGGGGCTTAATCCTCCTCCGGCCATTTTGGTGCGCCCGGATGATGCGCTCGCATCGGTACGAAGTGCTGTTCTTCTGGGTGCAGTTGTGCCTGAAATGCGCCAGCAAGTAGAAGAATTGGCGGACGATTTAAAGGATATGCAGCGTATTACCGCGTCCATAAGTCAGGAACAGGCAACGCTTACGGCAACGCGTCAGTCTCAGGCAGAAGAGCAGAAGCGTCAGTCACTTTTGCTGGAAGAAAAGAAAAAACTGCAGGCTCAATCTGAGCAGGAAATTGAAGCTCAGCGTAAACGCTCTGAAGAGCTGGCTGCCAAGGCAGGAAGTCTGAAAGAGTTGATTGAGACGCTCGATCAGCAAATGGCGAGTGTTCGCGAAACGGCAGAAGCTGCGCGAAAAGCTGAAGAAGATCGGCTGGCCAAGGCCAAGGATAGGGTTGAGCAGACCACACCGGATGAGGCCCGGCTTAATCTCTTGGTGGATTTTGCTTCGCTTCGCGGCAAACTTATATTGCCAGCTGCGGGCAAAATCTTGCGAAATTTCGGCGATACTGACGGTATAGGCGGACATATGATGGGGCAGGTGGTTGAAACCGTTCCAGTTGCCACGATTATGTCACCTTCCGATGGCGTGGTATTATATGCGGGTGCTTTCAGATCCTATGGACAACTCTTGATCCTGGACGCCGGCGGTGGATATCATATCGTCATGGCAGGAATGGGCCGAATCGATGTGGCTCAAGGTCAGTTCGTCTTGGCAGGAGAACCTGTTGGCACTATGGGAGAAACATTGCTGGCAAGTGTGGCTCCAATAGAAATAGGCAACGGGGCTCCGTTGCTTTACATTGAGTTTCGAAAGGATGGAAAACCCGTTGATCCCGCTCCTTGGTGGATAAAACGGCTTTCCGGAAGGGCACAAAATGATACGTAAACTGTCGCTGCTTTTTGCCGGTGCTCTTCTCGGGGCGTCGGCCATGGTGATGGTCCAGGGCTCGCCAGCAACCTCCGCATTTGCTGCGGGCAAGGACGCTGACGTCTACAGGGAACTAGCACTGTTTGGTGATATTTTTGAAAGGGTGCGCGCGCAATATGTGTCGCCGCCTGATGATAAAAAACTCATCGAAAATGCGATCAACGGAATGCTCACTTCGCTGGACCCGCATTCATCCTATCTCAACCCGGAAGCTGCGCAGGATATGCGCGTGCAAACCAAGGGTGAGTTTGGGGGGCTAGGTATAGAAGTGACGATGGAAAATGACCTGGTTAAGGTTATTGCTCCTATTGACGATACACCAGCTTCGAAGGCAGGAGTTTTAGCGGGTGACCTAATCATCAAAATTGATGGGCAGGAAGTTCGCGGACTGACCCTTACCGACGCAGTTGACAAGATGCGCGGTGAAGTCGGTAAGCCTATTGAGCTAACTATTCTGCGTGAAGGCGCTGATAAGCCGATAACGATTTCCATCACCCGTGCGATCATTAAAGTGCGGGCGGTCCGTCACCGTATCGATAATGATGTTGGCTATCTCCGTGTCATTTCGTTCACCGAGCAAACTTCGGAAGATCTCAAAAAAGCGATTGAGGACGTTAAAAAGAACGTACCCGCCGACAAGCTGAAGGGTTATGTTCTCGATCTACGTCTCAATCCAGGCGGATTGCTGGATCAGGCCGTGGCTGTGTCGGATACATTCTTGGATAAGGGTGAGATCGTCTCGACCAGAGGCCGTGACCCGCAGGATGTTACGCGTTTTGATGCGCGCAAAGGGGATCTTACGGACGGTAAGCCGATTATTGTGCTTGTTAATGGCGGCTCAGCCAGTGCATCGGAAATCGTAGCGGGTGCTCTGCAGGATCATCGCCGCGCAACGGTGCTTGGCACCCAGTCTTTCGGCAAAGGGTCGGTGCAGACTATCATTCCGATGGGCGAAAACGGATCGCTGCGTCTGACAACGGCTCTTTACTATACGCCATCGGGTACATCTATTCAGGGCAAGGGTATCACTCCGGATATAACGGTGGATCAGCCATTGCCGCCTGAACTGCGCGGCGAAGATGTGGTGCGTGGTGAGTCCGAGTTAAAAGGCCATATTAAAGGCAGTGAAGAAAACGATAAGGGATCGGGATCTGCTGCTTATGTGCCTGCTGAGCCAAAGGATGATGTGCAGCTCAATGAAGCATTGAAGCTTCTGCGCGGTGAAGTGGCCAATGCCGCTTTCCCGCCGGATCCCAAAAAGGGCATTCTGAACTGAGGCACTTTAAAGTGAATAAATAACAACGCGGGAGTATAAGCTCCCGCGTTTTTTATCTTAATATGACAACAGGCATATTGATGGTCGGAAAAAACTTGCAGAATAATCAATTCGTCGATTCAGAAACCTTACCCTATCGCCGCTGTGTCGGGTTAATGGTTCTCAACAAGGAAGGCTTGGTCTGGGCGGGTCGGCGCATCTCAATTAGCGGTGGTGAGCTTGATGGCTCAAGCCAGCTTTGGCAGATGCCGCAAGGTGGGATTGATAAGGGGGAAGATCCGGCTCAGGCTGCATTGCGGGAACTCTATGAAGAGACCGGGATGAAAAGCGTAACTCTGCTTGAGGAAGCGCCAAATTGGATCAATTATGATCTGCCACCACATCTGGTTGGCCGGGCATTGAAAGGCAAATATCGCGGTCAAACCCAAAAATGGTTTGCCTATCGCTTTGAAGGCGATGAAAGCGAAATTGCCATCAACCCTCCACCCGTTGGCCATATTGCAGAATTTGATTGCTGGGAATGGAAACGCATGGAGGAATTGCCTGAGTTGATCGTTCCGTTCAAGCGCAAGGTTTATGAGGAAGTGGTCGCAGTTTTCAGACATCTTGCTCCATAAATCATACGAAATTGAATAGTCGGCTCGATCGCTCTTGTGAAAGGTGGCGGGTTGTTGTCAACTTATGCTCCGCGTTGGATAATGACGCGGCAGAGGGGAAATAAATATGGAACCCGGAAGTCTTCCGATTTTTTTATTTGTTGGACTTATTGCTGGCTGGTTGGCCGGAAAACTGGTGCAAGGAGGGGGCTTTGGGCTGATTGGCAATATTATCGTCGGGGTGATCGGCGCATTTTTTGCTGGCTGGCTGTTGCCTCAGTTGGGCCTTTCTGTTGGGGGCGGCATGATTGCCTCCATCGTTAATGCGTTTATTGGAGCGGCAATATTGTTATTTATTATCAAGATCATCAAACGTGTTTAGCGGTTAATTTTCATAAAGACGGCTGAGGTAATTTTAAGAGCAATATGACTCCGAATTCGAAGCTTGCGCTGGGTTTGGTACTGACTGCATCGGCAGGATTTGTCGATGCTGTCGCTTTTTTACAATTGGGTGGTTTTTTCGCATCATTTATGAGCGGGAATACGACCCAGTTGGGTATTGGCCTTGCTGGCCAGCCTGGAATTTTGGGAAAAGTATTAATCTGGTTTCCGGCTGCTTTAATCGGATTGTTTTTCACCGGTGCCTTTATTGGTACATGGCTGGTGCTAACCTATGGTCGGCGCGGTAGTCTGATGGTTCTGACTTCGGTCGTCATAATGTTGTTTCTTATTGCGGTTTTGCGGCGGGATGGTGCGTTGATCGCGCAACCGGTGCTGCTTCTGGCGGCGGCCATGGGCGCTCAAAATGCTGCTGTTTTACCCACAGGATCTGCCCGTCTTGGCGTCACTTATGTAACAGGCACCTTGTTTAACGCCGCTGCTGATTTGGCTGCATCATTTCGTAAGAAGGCACCAAAATGGCGCTGGATACAGTTTTTAGCCGTATGGGCCGCGCTGATGTTGGGTGCGTTAATTGGTGGTCTGTGTCATGCCTGGCTCGGGCTTGATGCCTTGTTTGTGCCGTGCATAATAAAGACGGCGGTTATCCTCATATATGCTTTCGAGGAATATCGTTTCAGTTAAAGAGAGTTTTCTCGTTCTCGACAAGATTAGAAATCATAGACGAAACTGCTGTAACACGGCGAAGTGTACGGGCAGACTCATGATAAGATAACCAATATGCGCGGCGTATAACCCGATCAGGAATGACGGCAATGAGATCAGGGTCAGCGCGGGCAATAAAGGAATGAAGAATACCAATTCCAGCTCCGGCGCGCACCGCCTCTACCTGACCAAGAGCACTGGAAACCTCAAAATCAGGCTTCCATTCGCGGCTGATCTCAGATGCGTAGGCCAAAGATGAATTGATGACCAGATCTTCCACATAGCCGATGAGCCGGTGCTTGCTCAGCTGCTCGACTGTTTCAGGCATTCCGTATTCTTCGAGATAGGATCGATGCCCAAATAGGCCGAGCGTATAATCAACAAGCCTGCGTGCAATAAGCCGACCCTGTCCCGGGCGTTCCACAGTGATCGCAATATCAGCTTCGCGGCGTGAGAGCGAAAATGAGCGCGGTACAGGAACAAGCTGGATCGTCAGATCAGGATATTCTCTTGTTAATTTTGCCAGTCTTGGTGCCAGAAAATTAACGCCAAACCCATCAGGCGCACCAATTCGGACGGTTCCGGAAACAGCAATATCGGCATTGCCGATCTGTGAACGCGCTGCAAGCATTTCTGCTTCCATGCGTTCCGCTGCGTTTAGAAACTCTTCTCCTGCCTGTGTCAGCGTCGATCCATTGGTGCGACGTATGAGCAGGGTTGTTGAGAGAGCAGTTTCAAGCGCCGTCAAGCGTCTGGCAACGGTGGTGTGGTTAATACCGAGCCTTTTTGCAGCTCCAAGTATTTGGCCGGAGCGAGCGACGGCCAGAAAAATGCGAACATCATCCCAATTCATAATTCTTTCTTACTATGAAAAATGCACAACGGATACGCTTTTCAGTGGATTGCATTCAAAAAATTGCAGAGTGATGATGGGGAAAACAAAGGGCATTTTCTCTAACAGGTAATTGCGGAGGTTATCGATGCGTAATATCGGGCATTTTATCGGCGGACAGAACGTTGCCGGCAAAAGCGGTCGCACAGCCGATGTTTTTCAGCCGCTCGACGGGACAGTTCAAGCCAAAGTGGCGCTGGCGACTAAGGACGAAGTTCGCGCAGCCGTGGAAAATGCAAAGGCTGCCCAGCCTGCATGGGCTGCGACGAATCCACAGCGCCGTGTTCGGGTGCTTCGCAGATTCCTTGAATTGGTCGAAGCTGAATATGACAGCCTTGCCGAACTTCTTGCCCGTGAGCACGGCAAAACCATTGCGGATGCTAAGGGTGATATTCAGCGTGGTTTGGAAGTGGTTGAGGTCTGCCTTGGTTCGCCCCATATGCTCAAAGGCGAATTCACCGACAATGCGGGCACAGGTATCGACACTTATTCAATGCGTCAGCCATTGGGCGTTGTTGCTGGCATTACGCCGTTTAACTTCCCTGCAATGATCCCGCTCTGGAAGGCTGGGCCCGCGATCGCCTGCGGTAATGCGTTTGTTCTAAAGCCATCGGAACGCGATCCGGGTGTACCGATGCGGTTGGCGGAACTTTTCATGGAAGCTGGTCTTCCCGCAGGTATTTTCAACGTCGTCAATGGCGACAAAGATGCGGTGGACGCATTGCTAGATGATCCTGATGTTCAGGCAATCGGCTTTGTTGGTTCTACCCCGATTGCGCAATATATTTATAGTCGCGGCTGTGCCAACGGTAAGCGCGTGCAATGTTTTGGTGGCGCCAAGAACCATATGTTGATCATGCCAGATGCGGATATGGATCAAACCGTGGATGCGCTGATTGGCGCTGGTTACGGTTCGGCTGGCGAGCGTTGCATGGCGATATCAGTGGCTGTGCCGGTGGGTGAAGACACGGCAAATCGGCTTATGGAAAAGCTGATCCCGCGGGTTGAAGCATTGAAGATCGGCCCTTCAACCGACAATTCGGCGGATTTTGGCCCGGTGGTAACGCGCGAAGCGCTGGAGCGTATTCGCGGTTATGTTGATCTTGGTGTTGAAGAAGGCGCAAAGCTCGTCGTCGATGGGCGCGGCTTCAAGATGCAGGGATATGAAAACGGTTTCTATATGGGTGGCTGTTTGTTTGACCATGTGACGCCGGATATGCGCATCTACAAAGAAGAAATTTTTGGCCCGGTTCTTTCGGTGGTTCGTGCCAAAAATTACGAAGAAGCATTGGCGCTGCCAAACGAGCATGAATATGGCAATGGAGTTGCGATTTTCACCCGGGACGGTGATGCAGCGCGCGATTTCGCCAGCCGGGTGCAGGCAGGAATGGTTGGTATCAATGTGCCAATCCCAGTACCAATTGCTTATTACACCTTCGGTGGATGGAAGGCTTCAGCATTTGGTGATCTCAATCAGCACGGGCCTGATGCATTCCGTTTTTACACCAAAACCAAGACTGTGACCTCACGCTGGCCGTCGGGCGTCAAAGAAGGGGCAGAATTTGTTATTCCGACGATGAAATAATCGGACTATCGGGTTGTGTTCTGTAAACCGCGCTTTCTTTGAATGCGCGGTTTTATTTTTGATTTAAGTAGGATTATGCCGCTGAAACCTTTGTGACACTTGTCGATTCTACTTGCGAAACCTCAACTTGCGCGTGATGCTAAGAATCAGCAGAGTGAACCCACCATATCTGGCCACTAATAATTAGGGCCATGACAGGCAGGTATGAGATGGCCGATAAGCGGCATTCGCACAGGGCTGGTAAGCAAGAGCATATATCGAGTGAGCAGGCTGAGGCTCATCGTATATTGGAACGGGTGCAGCGTGAAGCGACTGCATCCATTGTGCAACGAAGCTTGGCGCGAACTGCGAGACATCTTTCTGCTGAAGATATCGACGGAACGGATGCGATTGAAGTGTGGTCCACTCGGATCGGCCGTTGGCTCGGAACTATCATAACGCTGGCGATTATTGTCTGGCTCATCTTTTATCTTCTCCAGGGCTAGCTTAGTCATGCCATTTTTTGCTCCTCCTGATGCAGCAAGCGTCATAGTTTTATCGAGTCACGTGGTGCGAGGAAGCGTTGGCAACCGCGCTGCGGTGTTTGCGCTTGAATCGCTGGGCTTTCCTGTCTGGGCCGTGCCGACCGTGGTTTTGCCGTGGCATCCGGGGCATGGTCCGGCTGGGCGCATTGTGCCACCTCCACAGGAGTTTGCGCTCTTGATCAAGGATATTGAGCGGGCGCCTTGGTTGGGGGAAGTTGGAGCGATTTTAACCGGATTTCTGGGGCATCCGGAGCAGGCAGAGGCCATTGCTGTGCTTATCCGTGCGCTGAAAGAAAAAAATCCGGAAATTATCTATTTATGTGATCCGGTTATTGGAGATGAGGGCGGGCTCTATGTTCCGGAAGCAACGGCTTGTGCGATTCGGGATAAGTTATTGCCGCTTGCAGATATTGCTACCCCCAATCGGTTCGAGCTGGAGTGGCTGGCAGATGTCTCGCTGAGCGATAACAACACATTGATGGAAGCGGCGCTTGATATTGGTCCTGCGACGGTGGTGGTGACTTCGGCATTCCCAATGTTGAAGGGAAGTATCGGAAATATTCTTGTAACGCCAAATTCTGCATTTATGGCTGAACATCGCTGTGTGAAAGGACCAACCAATGGGCTGGGGGATTTGACAGCGGCGCTGATTCTTGCGCGCAAAATGACAGGATTATCTGAAGAGAAAACTTTGCAAAGTTCTACCGCTGCGGTGTTTGAAGTTATGGCGCGGGCAGCCAAGCGTGGTGCCGATGAATTGATGTTGGAAGCGGATGCGGCCAGCCTTGCCACCCCGATGGCAATGGTGCAAACGCGCAGATTAGTTCATCCAACCACAGGATTACGCATTTAAACCTGAAATTGCTTGTGTGATTTTTATTGCTCTGCTATTTCGATCAGGATAATGGAAAAACATGATAGACCTTCCAGATTCCTTGCTCGCCGGTTATCGGACGTTCATGAAAGAGCACTTTTGCCACGAGACCACGCGTTATCGGGAATTGGCCGATAAGGGGCAGGCGCCGCAAACGCTGGTGATTGCCTGTTGCGACTCTCGTGCAGCACCGGAAACCATTTTCAACACAGCGCCGGGCGAAATTTTCGTTTTGCGCAATGTGGCCAATCTCATTCCGCCCTATGAGCCTGATGGCGAATTTCATGCGGCGTCTGCCGCGCTGGAATTTGCTGTGCAAAGCCTCAAGGTCAAAAATATTGTGGTGATGGGGCATGGCCGGTGTGGTGGGATCAAGGCAGCACTTGCGCCAGAAAGCGCGCCGCTTTCCCCAGGCGATTTTATCGGGAAATGGATGAGCCTGATTGCACCGGCGGCAGAAGCAGTAAGCAATAATGATTTGATGACCCAAACGGAGCGGCAGACAGCGTTGGAGCGCATATCGATCCGCTACTCCATTAAAAACCTTCGTACCTTTCCCTGTGTGGATATATTGGAGAAGAAGGGTAAGCTTACCCTTTATGGCGCCTGGTTTGACATATTAACTGGCGAATTATGGGTCATGGATTCGCAGACGGGTGATTTCAAACGCCCAGATATTGAGCAAGTATAATAAAGATGAAAAAGCCCGGAAATTCCGGGCTTTTGCTTAGTTCGATAGGGCAGGCATTGATACAGCCTGCCTCAATATAGAAGTATTATTTAGCGTCGATGGCTTTGCCCATTTCAGCAATAGCGCGCTGGTAAACAGAGGCCGCATTCCAGCCTTGAATGGCTTTAAAGTTAGGCTCTCCGGGCTGATAGCCTGCACCACGCTGCCAGCCATGTCCAACAAGGAAATTGGCGGTTGAGTATAGTGCATCAGCCTTTGAACGGGTCATATCAATATGGCCGCTCCCGTCGCCATCAACGCCATATTTCAAAACATTGAGGGGAAGAAACTGCGTCTGGCCGATTTCGCCATGCATTGCGCCGATCGCATTTGGATCAAGATCTTGGCGATCAATCAAATTGAGCGCCGCATAGAGCTGCTCGGTAAAGAAGGCGCTGCGGCGGCAATCATAAGCGAGAGTGGCGACGGCTGAAAGCGTGTGCTGTTTGCCAAGATAGGCGCCAAAGGCAGTTTCCATGCCCCAGATTGCAACGAGCGGGCCGGGT
Organism: Falsochrobactrum ovis; assembly: GCF_003259955.1. Lineage (GTDB taxonomy): Bacteria > Pseudomonadota > Alphaproteobacteria > Rhizobiales > Rhizobiaceae > Brucella > Brucella ovis_A. Next base: position 155,112 of record NZ_QLMK01000004.1, on the reverse strand, counting down.
GGAACGCCATAACGCTTTTCAATTGCAGCAAAAAGAGCTGCATTTTGCTGTTTGAAATTGCGACCACGTTTAATGATCGTTGGCGCTCCACGAACCCGGAGAAACTCTTCATAGGAAAGCTTAAAGCTTTTCTGATTGCGATCTGCTTTGATTGTAGCGGATGCATATTTTGTGTTTGCCAATGCTTTAAGCGCTGCAGGGCCAACACCGCGTGCTTTTGCTTCATTCAGAGTAGCTTGAAGCCAAGCGTTGTAGCCCGCTGCATCGTTGCCACACTTGGCCGCATAGGCGGATCCCGCGGTCGTGAAAAGGCCTATAGCGATGATTGCTGCTGCCGACAGTAAACGCCCTTTGGCAAAAAATGCCATTCCTATCTCCTTTGGAGCTGATTCGATCTTGCGGCGAATTTGCCACTAATTGGGGTAAATGTCATGTTAGACTAGTCATAAAGTAGTTGGCCATGTCGCGGTTTTGCTTGACTCAAGAGGCTAAAGCCCATAAATGCACATCAATCTATCCGCGATCCACAGAACGCGAGCCGCCGACCGGGACCCTTTATGGTATAAAACGATCCCGGAGGTCCACATCCGACAGCGCGATGCGCCCTCGGGTGCGTTACCTCTTTGGCAAGCTGCTTGAACTGGCATGTGGCGGGGCGATATCCTGATGAAGCTATATGCTCCTCACGGATTAAAAGGAAATTAGATGTTTGAATCACTTCAGGAGCGTCTTGGCTCCATCCTGAACGGTCTTACTGGACGCGGCGCTCTTTCCGAAAGCGACGTGGCAGCTGCATTGCGCGAAGTGCGTCGCGCATTGATCGAAGCTGACGTTTCATTGGAAGTGGTTCGCTCCTTTACCGACCGTGTTCGCGAAAAAGCGGTGGGTGCGGAAGTTCTCAAAAGCATTAAACCCGGTCAGATGGTCGTTAAGATCGTCCATGATGAGTTGGTTGAAATGCTTGGCACCGAAGGTGTCACGATTGATCTGAACGCGCCAGCACCAGTCGTCATCATGATGGTTGGTTTGCAGGGGTCTGGTAAAACCACCACAACCGGTAAAATTGCCAAACGTCTGAGCGATCGCAATCGCTCAAAAGTGCTGATGGCGTCGCTCGATACTCGCCGCCCGGCGGCTCAGGAGCAGCTGCGTCAGCTCGGCATCCAGACATCGGTTGATACTCTGCCGATTGTTGCAGGTCAGTCACCGGTGGAGATTGCGGCGCGGGCGGTGCAGGCGGCAAAGCTGGGCGGACATGACGTTGTCATTCTCGATACGGCTGGTCGAACCCATATTGATGAGCCGCTTATGGTCGAAATGGCCGATATTCGCAAAGCGGCCAATCCTCATGAAATTCTACTGGTCGTCGATAGTTTGACCGGTCAGGACGCTGTTAATCTTGCACGCAATTTTGATGAGCGTGTCGGGATTACCGGGATTGTTCTTACCCGTATGGATGGTGATGGTCGCGGTGGGGCGGCATTATCTATGCGTGCCGTTACCGGCAAACCGATCAAGCTGATTGGTACGGGTGAAAAGATGGATGCGCTTGAGGAGTTTTATCCCAAGCGGATCGCTGATCGCATTCTTGGCATGGGCGATATTGTCAGCCTTGTTGAAAAGGCTGCGGAAAATATCGATGCGGAAAAAGCCGCAGCGATGGCCAAGAAAATGCAGTCGGGCAAGTTCGATCTTAATGATCTTGCTGATCAACTCCAGCAAATGAAAAAGCTCGGCGGTATGGGCGGTATCATGGGGATGATGCCGGGCATGGGCAGAATGAAAGATCAGATTGCAGCAGCGGGCTTAGACGATAAGATTTTTGATCGCCAGCTCGCAATCATCGGCTCTATGACTAAAGCTGAGCGTGCCAATCCCGAGCTTCTCAAACATAGCCGCAAACAGCGCATTGCAAAAGGGTCTGGGACCAGCGCCGCTGATATTAATAAGCTTCTCAAGATGCATCGCCAGATGGCCGATATGATGAAGGCCATGGGTAAGGGCAAAGGCGGAATGATGAAGCAGATGATGGGCGGCCTTGCCGGCAAAATGGGGCTTGGTGGCCTTGGCGGTGGTATGGGCAGTATGGGTGGTATGCCGGACCTGTCTAAAATGGATCCCAAGCAACTTGAAGCTTTGGCTAAGCAGGCACAAGCTGCGGGCCTGGGCAAGAGTGGTGGTCTGCCCGGATTGCCCGGTAGTGGCTTGCCCGGCTTGGGCGGTCCAAAGCTGCCGGGTCTTGGCGGCGGTCTGCCCGGATTGCCGAAGAAAAAGTGAGTGTCATGAGCGACGATCAAAACACGATACCCGCCGAACTTATTGCGCTGCGCGCTTCGATCGACAATATCGATGCCGCGCTGATCCATATGCTGGCCGAACGCTTTCGCTGCACTAAGGCGGTGGGTGTTCTTAAGGCTGAACGGGGACTGGCAGCAGCCGATCCCAACCGCGAGAAATTGCAGGTCGAGCGCCTTCGTTCGCTGGCGCAAGCTGCCAATCTCGACCCAGATTTTGCCGAAAAATTCCTTAACTTCATCGTCAGAGAAGTTATCCGGCATCACGAGCATGCCGCTGCTGAACGCGGCGGAAATTAAAATATTAACAACCTTCATGTTCCGGCGAGTTCGGAGCAGAACGACCTACCAGGAGACTTAATAATGGCCCTTAAAATCCGCCTCGCCCGCGCTGGCTCGAAGAAACGTCCTTACTACCACATCGTGGTCGCTGACGTCCGCGCTCCGCGTGATGGCCGCTTCATCGAAGCTGTTGGTGCATGGAATCCAATGCTCGCAAAAGATGCAGAGCGTGTCAAAATCGATGCCGATCGCATACAGCATTGGATCGAAAAGGGCGCAAAGCCAACCGATCGCGTTCTGCGTTTCCTGGATCAGGCTGGTCTTGCCAAGCGTCCAAGCCGCAACAACCCGACCAAGGCACTGCCCGGCAAGAAGGCGCAGGAACGTATTGCTATGGCAAAACAAGCTGAAGAAGAAGCTGCTGCAAAGGCTGCTGAAGCAGCCGCCGCTGCTGCGGAAGCAACCGAAGAAGCAGCAACCGAATAATTATTCGGTTGAGTTGCACTTTCAGAAAGCGGCAGAATTTATCTGCCGCTTTTTTTGTTTTCTGTTATTGCTACATTATTCGGATCAGTTCTATTGCGCTGAAATGAAAAGACTATCTTCTGAAAGGAAAATGAGCTTATCTTATTGTTTTATGGCTCGTATCCTCGCGAGGGATTAAGGCGAGGGTAAATATCTAGGGGCGCTTTGCGCGCCTTGTGAAGGAGAATTTCATGTCGGCTGCGATCACTATGATGCCACATTCCCTCCGCCGCATTCTGATTGCTTTATGCCTTTTCATTGTGGTTCCCGCTTTGTCAGCCTGTGGATTCAATACGATTCCAACAAATGAGGAAAAGGCTAAAGCCGCTTGGAGCGAAGTGCAAAACCAGTATCAGCGGCGCGCGGATCTGGTGCCTAACCTTGTTGAAACCGTAAAGGGATATGCCGCGCATGAGCGCGAGACTTTGGAAGCGGTGATTGATGCGCGAGCTAAGGCAACGCAGGTTCAGATTACGCCGGAAACGCTGAATAATCCGGAGCTTTTCAAGCAATTTCAGGATAATCAGGCTAATCTTACAAGTGCTCTATCGCGGCTGATGGCGGTGGTTGAACGTTATCCAGATCTTAAGGCCAATCAGAACTTCCTTGCGCTGCAATCACAACTTGAAGGCACGGAAAACCGGATTGCTGTGGCGCGGCGCGATTATATTGAGGCAGTACGGGTTTATAATACTGGTTTGAAAACTTTGCCTACGATGTTGTGGAAAATTATCTGGTTCCGGGATGCCGAGCCGATGGCAAGTTTCACTGCAGATGCGGCAAGTCAGAGCGCGCCACAGGTCAATTTCAATAATTGACAATGGCTGAGAAGGTGCCATGACAGCATCAATATACGCTCGGAGATACGGTCTTTTGCAGCGAAAAGCCTTGTTGCTTTTTGCTGCGCTGGCGGCTTCGTTGTTTATGCTCGTCGGCGCTCTTGCGCAGCAATCCCCCAGCCTGCAATCTTCAAACTCGCCATTTTTGGGCTCGACATCCTTGGGCTCGACATTCTTGGGCTCGACATTCTCGGGCTCGCCATCTGGGGGCTCTTTACCAGCGCTGACGGGGCGCGTCGTTGATGATGCGGGCATCATAGAGCCAATGAAGCGCCAGCAATTGGCGCAGAAACTGGCTGCATTTGAAGCGAAATCCTCAGATCAGGTGGTGGTGGTTACAGTGCCGTCACTTCAAGGTGAGGATATCGAAACCTACTCCAATCGACTTTTCCGAAGCTGGGCTCTGGGTCAAAAGCAAGAGAATAATGGTATTCTTCTGGTCGTCGCCCCCAATGATCGGCAGGTGCGGATCGAAGTGGGTTACGGATTAGAAGGCACAATGACCGATGCTTTGTCGAGCTTGATCATTCACACAACGATTATTCCGGCCTTCCGGAACGGCGATTATAGCAAAGGGATTACAGAGGGGGTCGATGGTATTTTAACTGTTCTTTCCGGCGATGCCGCCGAGCTACAGGCGCGTGCTGAACGTTATGCGCAAGCAAAAGAAGATGACATAGACTGGGTTGCGGTCGTTTTTACGATATTCTGGTTTCTGATCTTTTTTGGCGGGCTGGGTATGGCAATACTGGCACCGGTTTTTGGCCGAAAGATCGGGCCTGGTCGGTATGAATGGCTAGGCATGACGATTAATACCAATTCCAGAGGGTCCTCACGGAGCATAGGTGGGGGCGGCTGGTCATCAGGCGGTGGCGGGTTTTCTGGTGGATTTTCTGGCGGTGGCGGTTCGTCAGGAGGCGGTGGCGCATCGGGAAGCTGGTAGGTAGTAGTGATGAAGAAACATAAACTTATCAGCGCCGAAGATCATACGCGTATAGGGGAGGCTATTCGTAAGGCCGAAGCTGATACAAGCGGTGAGGTCTACGCTGTTCTTGCCCGTAGCAGCGATGATTATTTCTTTGCCGCCGGATTTGTCGCCACATGCGGTATTCTTGCGGCTTCGGTGATCGCGGCGTTTTTGGCGCATTGGTACTGGTTTAATATTTCTCTTCCTATCTTTGGCCTCGCTATTCTGGCAGCCTTTATCACCACGATGGTTTTGCTGCGCTTTTTGCCATCACTGCGCATATATCTGGTCCCACGTAGAATTCGTTATAAACGTGCGCATCTTAATGCCGTGCAACAGTTTTTGGCGCGCAATGTCCATAACACCAAGAATAGGACCGGAATTTTACTATTTGTTTCGCTTGCCGAGCAATATGCGGAAGTGGTCGCGGATGCAGGCATTAATGCGAAAGTTAGCCAAGATGAATGGAATGCAATTGTGGGCACATTAATCCATCACGCCTCTCGTGCAGAGGTCGTGGAAGGATTTTTGACCGCTATCGAACAGGCAGGGCAGCTGCTTGCCCAGCATTTTCCGCCTGGCACTGTTCCAGCCAATGAGCTTGATGATCATTTGATCGAACTCTAGTTCGATGGTGCTGGAAGCATGAGATCGTCTGGAAATCGTCGGGATCTGCGAGCAAAACAGATAGATGAGCACAGATAGGCTAGCATATAAGCCAATATAGATATACCAGCAGATAAGCGGCGGCGCTCGATCATTATCGAATTGTTTCAATGTTGTGCGCAAGTTGAGAAAGCTGTTGCTATTAAACAGACTAGACTTTCTCCTCTTATCTTTCTAAGGCTTTCGGGCTTTGTCAGCGTTTATTATCGAAACGTGAGCGCAATCTGCTAGGGTGGCGCTATTGCTAATTTGACAGGAGTAACCGATGTGGCTGTAGGTGAGGATTGCGCAATCAAACCGATAGATTCCACAGCAGCCACGCGGGAAGAAACTAAAGGGAAGACCGGCGCCTTGACTGCTTTTTCACAGCTTCTTTTTGAGTGGGCCCCGCCCGAAGATCTTACGGCCTATGATGCCAAAGCTCTCGAACAATCTGCATCAATTGCTTATGCCGCGCTGGAAGGGTGGCATAAGGGAAAAACCATTATAAGTATCAATAATGAGGTGCAGCGTCAGGGTCGCGCGGTCAGCGTTGTTACGATCATTAACAGCAATAAGCCGTTTCTGGTCGATTCTATTATGAGCGAATTGTCCAATCATGCTGGACGTATTTACATGCTCGTACATCCGGTTTTGGACGTCACACTGGATCATGGAAAGCTGGATATTCTAGGTGAGGCCACGCAGCTTCCGCCAGCCGATGGTGCTGAACGCGTGAGCCTGATGCAGATCCATTTATCTTTATTAGATGAACAGGCACAGGAAGATTTGCGCGGCGCGCTGGAGGCAGTCATAGGGCAGGTTGATCTGGCCGTTGGTGATTGGAAGCCCATGCTTACCCGGCTGGATCAGGCGATAGAAGATTATAAGCGCAGCTATGAGCTAACCAAGAATGAAGCGATGCCGGAAGCGATCGCATTTCTAAAATGGTTGCGGGCTGGTCGCTTTATTTTCCTGGGTATGCGAGAGCTGACTTTTGCCGGAAATGGGCAAAGCCGCGAATTGGTGAGCAAACCAAATGCGCTCGGTATATTGGGAGATCATTGCATTCGTGTTTTGCGCAAGGATGATGGCGATAGTGTCACCCCTCGCGAAATCACGAATTTTCTCGATAGTGCCGAGCCGCTCATCGTCACCAAGGCGAATACGCTTTCACGCGTTCATCGCAGAACCTATCTTGATTATATTGGCATCAAGATTTTTGGCGACAATGGCGAAGCCATCGGAGAGCTCAGATTGGTCGGCTTGTTTACTTCCGCCGCCTATACGAGTCCTGTCACGGGAATTCCTTTTATCCGTTCAAAAGCCGATGCAGTTATCAAACGTCTGGGCTTTAATCGCGAAGACCATTCAGGCAAGGCGCTTATCGGCGTTTTGGAAGAATATCCGCGCGATGAATTGTTTCAGATCGATACGGACAGCCTTACGGCCAATGCGGAACTAATCCTTGCGCTTGGTGAACGCCCGCGTGTACGCGTTATTCCTCGCCATGACCGTTTTGGTCGGTTTGCTTCGGTATTGGTTTATATATCGCGTGACCGTTATGATTCAGTCGCTCGTGAGAAGATCGGGCGGTATCTTGTGGACGTTTATGATGGCGATAGCTTTGAATTTCACCCGGTTTTTCTCGCCAATGGCCTGACCCGGGTTCAATATGTCATTCGCCGCACAAAACATTCCATGCCTTTGATTGGGCGGGAAGAGCTGGAAATGGAAGTGCGAAAAATTATCCGAACTTGGGAAGATGCGGTGCAGGAAATAGCCGAAGGTGAAACTGCGGAAACTGTGGCTCTGGCGTCAGCACTTCCGCCATCTTATCGCGAGATATTCACCCCAGAAGATGCTCTGGAGGATGCACGGCGCATAGGTGGATTGAGCAGCCAAGAGCCGCTTTTTGTCGACTTTTATCGATATAGGACCGATGGGCCAAACGGCGTATCACTCAAGCTTTATCATTATGGTGAGCCATTGGTGCTTTCGCAGCGCGTGCCCCTGCTTGAGCATATGGGTTTTCGCGTCATTAGCGAACAGACCATCGAGCTGCCGGAAGCGGGCGGGAAAGGTGTCCCGGTCTTTTTCCACGACATGCAGTTGGTTAATGCTTTTGACACTCCGGTAGATCTTCATGATGAAGGTGAGATGCTGGAGGAAGTGTTCCGGACGGTCTGGAGCGGCCAAGCGGATAATGATGGCTATAATGCGCTGGTTCAGACCGCACGGCTTAATGCGCGTCAAATCACCATTCTTCGTGCCTATGGCCGCTATCTTCAGCAGGCGGGTATTGCTTATCCCCAAAGCTTTGTTGCAGCGGCGCTCAATCGTTATCCTGAGATCGCAACCGATCTTTATGCCTTGTTTGATCTTCGTTTCAATCCCGATGCTAAAAATCGTGATAAGACAGAAAAGAAGCTGCTTGATGCAATTGAAACGGCGCTTTTGGCCGTCCCCAGTATTGATGACGATCAGATTTTGCGTCGTTTCCGCAATTTAATTGAGGCGACCTTGCGCACCAATGCCTGGCAGCGCGATGATGCTGGCAAATTGCAATCCACTATCGCATTCAAACTCGATCCCCATCGGGTTGATGGTTTGGCTGAACCTCGGCCTTATCGTGAAATCTTCGTTTACGGTCCAGAAGTTGAAGGCGTTCATTTACGCTTTGGTGCTGTTGCGCGGGGCGGGTTGCGCTGGTCGGATCGGGCGCAGGATTATCGTACGGAAGTGCTTGGGCTGGTTAAAGCGCAGCAGGTTAAAAATGCTGTCATCGTACCGGTCGGAGCCAAGGGTGGTTTTTATCCGAAGAAGCTTCCCACCGGTGGCGATCGTAATGCTGTGTTCGAAGCGGGCCGGGATGCCTATAAGGTGTTCATCTCCACTATGTTGTCAATAACTGATAATCTGCACGATGGTAAGGTTCGCCGACCGGATAATGTGGTCTGTCACGATGGGGATGATCCATATTTTGTTGTGGCGGCTGATAAGGGCACTGCCACTTTTTCGGACACAGCCAATGCGATCAGTCAGGCGCATGATTTCTGGCTGGATGATGCTTTCGCGTCAGGCGGTTCGGCCGGATACGACCATAAAGGAATGGCTATTACCGCACGCGGTGGTTGGGAAGCTGTAAAGCGGCACTTCCGTGAGCTGGATATTGATATCCAGTCGCAAAGCTTCACCGTGGTGGGCGTCGGCGATATGTCGGGCGATGTGTTTGGCAACGCGATGTTGCTCTCACGAAAAATCCGACTGGTAGCAGCTTTTGACCATCGGGATATTTTTATTGATCCTGATCCGCAGCCGGAAAGCTCATTTGAGGAGCGCAAGCGGCTTTTTGAACTGCCACGTTCAAGCTGGCAGGATTATGATCGGTCCAAATTGTCTGCAGGCGGGGGCATATTCAGCCGCAGTCAGAAAACAATTACGCTATCGTCCGAAGCAGCTGCTGCTATTGGCTTGAATAAAACCACTGCGTCTCCGCAAGAAGTAATGAGTGCAATTCTGAAAGCACCCGTTGACTTGCTATGGTTTGGCGGAATTGGCACCTATATCCGCTCATCTGCTGAAAGCGATGCGCAGGTTGGTGATCGTGCCAATGATGCTATTCGTATCACGGGCGCTGAAGTCCGTGCCCGGGTGATCGGTGAGGGCGCCAATTTGGGCGTAACTCAGCGCGGCCGTATTGAATATGCATTGCAAGGTGGTGCCGGTGGCGGCCGTGGCAATACGGATGCTATCGATAATTCCGGCGGCGTTAATTGTTCTGACGTTGAGGTCAATATTAAGATCGCGCTTGCGGCAGCTATGCGTGCTGGCAAACTTGAACGCGACGCAAGAGACAAGCTGCTTTCCAGCATGACGGATGATGTTGCAAGGCTCGTGCTGCGCAATAATTATCAGCAAACGCTGGCCCTATCATTGATGGAGCGTCAGGGGCTTTCCGGGCTTCCTTATCAGGCACGTTTTATGGATGAGCTTGAAGGCCGCAAGTTGCTTGATCGAAAGGTAGAACATCTTCCATCGGATGCAGCGCTCAACGAACGGCAAAAGGCGGGCCAACCGCTCACGCGGCCGGAGCTTGCGGTTTTGATGGCCTATTCAAAACTTGCTCTTTGCGACGAGCTTTTGGAAAGTGATCTGCCGGATGAGCCGTATTTTCAAACGCTTCTGTTTGATTATTTCCCCACGGAAATGGCCAAATCATTCCCAGAGGAAATTTCAGGGCATCGGTTGCGCCGCGAAATCATTGCCACTCAGCTGGCAAACGATCTGGTCAATCGGGGCGGGATTACTTTCGTCAGCAATCTTGAGGATACGACGGGCCGATCTGTTGCAGATATTGTCAGAGCCTATATCGCTGTGCGTGATGGGTTTGAAATTAATGCAATATTTGATGCAATCGATGCCCTGGACAATCAAATTTCCGGCAGCGTGCAAAATCAGTTTTATGAACTGGTGTCGGAGATGCTGTTGGCGACGACATCCTGGGCGCTCATTAATGATACTAGCGGGGCTTCGCTGGAAGTTCTGGTGGAAAGAATCCTGGCGGTGCGGCGAGAATTGGAGCAGTATCTGCCTGATTTCATGCCGGATTTCCTCAGTGAGAATATAGAGCGCGATCGTGCCAATTTTATTGGCAAAGGTGCGCATGAGATGTTGGCACAATGGTTGGCACATCTTCAATTAGCCAGCATATTGCCGGATATAGCGTTGATTGCCGAGCTGGCAAAAGCGGGGATCGTTGACACAGCGAAAACCTATTTCACGGTCAATGAATTCTTCCGTATCGGTCAAATAGCGGAAGCGGCGCGAGCCATTCCCGTAACTGACTATTATGACGGTCTGGCACTATCCCGGTCTAGCGAAACAATCATGCAGGCCGCGCGCGATATTTCCATTCGTGCGCTTGCGCAATTTTCTGCTGAAAGCAATCCAGCGGAAGCTTGGCTGGCTGCGGATCGAGAACGTATTGATCTGGTGCGGGGGCGTATGGTTGCTCTCACAGAGGGTGGCGATCTGACTGTTTCACGTCTTGCGGTCGCGGCCGGTTTCCTGTCTGATCTAGCGAAACAGGCATAATAGGGCGGGGAGCCGCAATGGCTGGCTCCTCGTTTTCCGGCATTAAGCCAAAGCCGACCTGTTCGAAAGAACGAGCGAGTGACAGATGAGATTTTGAATGTGCGCCGGCCCGCTTCGCGGCGGGGAATATGGGGCTGGATATTTTTTGATTGGGCTGCGCAACCGTTTTTTACGGTGGTGACGACCTTTATATTCGGCCCCTATTTCATATCACGCATGGCGGTGACCCCGGAAGAAGGGCAAATTGCCTGGGGCTACGGAATTGCCATTGCTGGCTTTCTCGTAGCTATCATGTCGCCTTTCCTTGGGGCGGTTGCGGACAAAACCGGGGCGCGCAAGCCATGGATAGGCTTTTTTGCGATTCTCAAAATTATCAGCCTCGCTCTTTTATGGTTTGCCGCGCCGGGTTCAAGCCTGTTTTGGGTATTGCTTTGCTATATTATTGCAATGGTGGCGGCTGAATTTTCAGTGGTCTTCAACGATTCCATGATGCCGCGGCTGGTTTCTCAGCAAGATATTGGGCGCATATCGAATATCGCGTGGGGGTTGGGCTATCTCGGGGGGATGATAGTCTTAATTTTCATCGTATTTTTCCTCGCCGGATCACCGGAAACGGGGAAAACAATTTTGGGAATTGACCCATTATTTGGGCTTGATCCAGTTCAAGGCGAAGATGCACGTATTTCCGGTCCCCTAACGGCAATTTGGTATCTTATTTTTATCTTACCCATGTTTCTTTTCACCCCCGATAGTGCCAGAGGTGAGACTTTAGCAAAAGCTATGCGTTCTGGGCTGGGGGAGCTTAAAACCACGTTGAATGAGGTCAGAAAGCGTCCTGGAATTGTACGTTTTCTGCTGGCGCGGATGGTTTGCCAGGATGGCGTTAACGCACTTCTGGCGCTGGGTGCAGGTTATGCTGCTATTCTGTTTGGCTGGACAATAACCGAGATTGGTCTTTTCGGCATGATTTTAAATGTCATGGCGATTTTTAGCTGTCTTATTGCAAGCCGGCTGGATACGCGGTTTGGGTCCAAAACTGTGGTGATGTGGGCGGTATTGCTGTTGTTTTTCGCGTCCCTTGGCATTGTATCAACAGGGCATTCCCACACAGGATTTGGCATGATCTCGTTTGAGGCCAGCGATGGCGCTGGGCTTTTTGCAACGCCTGCGGAACGCGCTTTTCTTCTTTATGGCTTATTGATTGGTGCCGCATTTGGCCCGGTTCAGGCATCGTCACGTTCATGGTTTGCACGAAGCATAAGAGCCGAAGAAGCCGGGCGCTATTTTGGTATTTATGCTTTGGCGGGCAGAGCAACGAGCTTTGCCGGACCGTTTCTTGTCGCGAGTTTCACCGCGTTGAGCGGTTCAGCGGCAATTGGGATGTCGGTGCTCATTGCGTTTTTCGCAGTGGGTTTCTTGCTCATAAAAATCACGCCCTATCCGGCGGATCGCCTCTAATGTGCCTTAGGCGTCGGTCCAGCGCAGGGAACGCCGAATGGCTTTTCCCCACGAGTTGAACAGCCGCTCCCGTTCAATTTCTTCCATTTTTGGCTCCCACCGCTTTGACATTTGCCAATTTTCTGAAATGTCGTCGGTGCTTTTCCAAAATTGAACTGCAAGTCCTGCGGCATAGGCTGCCCCCAGCGCAGTGGTCTCAATAATTTTTGGGCGTACTACTGGAACATCAATAATATCGGACTGAAATTGCATCATGAGATCATTAACGGTCATGCCGCCGTCGGTGCGTAACTCTGTGATTTCTATGCCTGAATCCTGAACCATTGCCTCAAGGACCTCTCGGACTTGATAGCAACTTGCTTCCAAAGCAGCGCGGGCGATGTGACCCTTATTGGAAAAACCTGTTAGGCCGGCAATGATACCTCGGGCCGATTGTTCCCAGTGGGGCGCATAGAGACCTGAAAATGCTGGCACGAAATAGACATCTCCATTGTCTTCTACGGTTCGGGCGAGTTTTTCTATGTCTGAGCTTTTTTCGATGATGCCGAGATTGTCTCTTAGCCATTGAACCAATGCGCCGGTAATCGCAATGGAGCCTTCAAGGGCGTATATTGGTCTGGCATCTCCGAGCTGATAAGCGATGGTCGTTATCAGGCCACAAGTGGAGGGAACCAGTTTTTCGCCGGTATTCATCAGCATGAAACAGCCGGTTCCGTAAGTATTCTTTGCTTCGCCGGTTTGCAAACAGGCTTGGCCAAATAGAGCGGCCTGCTGATCTCCTAAAATGCCCGCCAGCTTAACGCCTTTAAGCATTGGAATGCTGATCTCGGTATAGACTTCGCTGGAACTTCGAATTTCGGGCAGGCAGGCAGCTGGTATCCCAAAAAGTTTGAGAATGTTCTCGTCCCATTGCAGGGTTTTAAGGTCCATCAATTGGGTACGGGACGCATTCGTCACATCCGTTATATGTATTCCGCCGTTTGGGCCGCCCGTCAGATTCCAGATCAACCATGAGTCGATCGTGCCGAATAATGCGTCACCTGCTTTGGCTTTTTCTCTGGCGCGCGGCACATTGTCCAAAAGCCAGCGTAATTTTAGTCCAGAAAAATAGGTGGAAATTGGAAGGCCGGTTGTGTTGCGCAAACGGTCAGGCCCTTCGTCCTTACTGAACTGCTCGACAAGCCTGTCGGTCCGCGTGTCCATCCAGACAAGCGCATTATGCAATGGCTCGCCAGTTTTTCTGTCCCATAAAAGCGTCGTTTCGCGCTGGTTTGTGATCCCGACCGCGGCAATATCGGAAGCATCAATATTGGCTTTTTCTAATGCTCGTGCGACGGTTTTTTGCGTATTTTGCCATATTTCCTGCGCATCATGTTCTACCCAACCAGCTTTTGGATAAATTTGCCGGTGTTCGCGCTGATCCATCGCGATAATATTGCCTTGGTGATCAAAAATGATGAAACGCGAACTTGTGGTTCCCTGATCGATAGAGCCGATGAAACGCGACATTAAGCATGCTCCTCCAATGAATCATTTTGAAACAATACGAAATGAAACATAAATGAATAAGCCCCAGACTACATGAATCTGGGGCTTATTGGTTGGGAGCAGTTTAGCTTAAGCTTAGTGGCGGAAATGACGCATTCCGGTCATGACCATAGCAATGCCATGCTCATCTGCTGCGGCGATCACTTCATCGTCACGCATGGAACCGCCCGGCTGAATAACTGCTGTCGCGCCAGCTTCGACTGCCGAGAGCAGACCATCTGCAAAGGGGAAAAAAGCGTCAGAGGCAACAACACAGCCTTTGGTCAAAGGTTCTGGCAGTCCGGCTGCTTCCGCTGCATCTTCAGCTTTGCGTGCGGCAATGCGGGCGGAATCGACACGACTCATTTGGCCAGCGCCGATACCAACCGTCGCGCCGTCTTTTACATAGACAATGGCATTGGATTTTACGTGTTTTGCCACGCGGAAAGCGAATTTCATGTCATTGAGCTCAGATTCACTCGGAGCACGCTTGGTGACTACCTTGAGATCAAGATCATCGACTACGCCATTGTCGCGCGACTGAACCAAGATTCCGCCAGCAACTGTCTTGGCCGCAATACCTTTGGCACGGGGGTCGGGCAGTCCGCCAGTTACCAATAGGCGCAGGTTTTTCTTTGCGGCAATGATGGCTTTAGCGCCCTCGGTCACATCTGGCGCAATGATGACTTCGGTGAAGATTTTGACGATTTCTTCCGCCGCATCTTCATCAAGCGTTTTGTTGAGTGCGACAATGCCGCCAAAGGCCGATACCGGATCGCAGGCGAGCGCCTTGAGATAGGCTTCTTTCAAATTTGTGCCTTCGGCCACGCCACAGGGATTGGCGTGTTTGATAATTGCGACCGCTGCCGTCCGGGCTGGGTCGAATTCGGCGACAAGTTCAAAGGCTGCATCAGTATCGTTGATATTGTTATAGGAAAGCTGTTTGCCTTGTAGCTGGGTTGCAGTTGCCACGCCGGGGCGTTGTTCGCCGGTTAGATAAAAACCTGCTGTCTGATGTGGATTCTCGCCATAGCGCATGACGGAATGCAGCTTGCCAGCGGTGGAACGCCAGACAGGGGTTTCTTCTTCAATGGCTTCTGCAAACCAGTTGGAGATGGCTGCATCATAGGCGGCAGTGCGCGAAAAAGCTTTAGCTGCGAGTTTCTTGCGGAAAGAAAGCGGCAAGGAGCCAGCATTTTGTTCCAGTTCAGCAATAACATTCGCATAGTCTGAAGGGTCAACAACGGTTGCCACATAGGCATGATTTTTTGCTGAAGCCCGGATCATTGCAGGCCCACCAATATCGATGTTTTCGACGGTGGTGTCATAATCTCCACCTTGAAAACGGACTTGCTCGAAGGGGTATAGATTAATAACCGCAAGGTCGATGCCGCCAATACCGTGCTCTTGCATCGCGGCTACGTGTTCAGGGTCGTTCCGAACAGCGAGAAGGCCACCATGCACGGATGGATGAAGCGTCTTCACGCGGCCGTCCATAATTTCGGGAAAGCCAGTAATTTCGGATACATCGCGAACCGGAATATTTTCAGCAGCGATAGACTTGGCCGTGCCGCCTGTTGAAAGAATTTCAACACCATGCGCATGAAGCGCTTTGGCGAATTCGATCAGGCCGGTCTTATCGGATACTGAAATGAGGGCGCGGCGCACCCGATATAGATCGGGAGCGGGGATATGTTTTGAGCTGACAGCCATGGAATTGGTCTCTTCGTTACCGAAACGTCGGTTGCGTTCAGGAAGGGGGACGAAGGCGAGTTAACACACGCAGAACAAGAATCCTACCTTAAAAACCGCTAAAGCCTTGTGAAGGATCAAGTATAGCTGCCAATCGCTATGCGGCTGAACTGCCAATTCACCTCTGGTAGCTCGGAAGCGGGGAAGGAAAGCACAATCTGTTTTGAAGTAACAGGACCGCGAAAGCCCGCAAAGAAAATACTATCTTCAAGCTGGGGAGCGATTTCAAAACAGGAAAATGCCCATGTATCATCCTGATCTGCGCTGAGGATTATCAGGCCGTTTTCATCCAAAGAAATATCGACTGATGGATGAATATGGAAACGCACCGCTATATTGTCACGGCCATTGGCTTTGAGAGGTTTGGAATCACCACGATAAAAATGATCCATTCCTTGTATCACGCTGCCATTGTGCGAAAGCACAATCCGGCGCTCGTGATAAATACCAAAAAGACGCACATATCCGTCATGGCTGGCGACAAAACCTTGACGACCTGTATCCTCGACACGATTGCGCTGGACGTTTGTCGGCCCGGCGATAATCGGGGTGCCGATCATGCTAGAAAGGCCTTTACTGTGGCTGAAGCGGCAGGAAGAAGTGTCGTTAATTGTCGCGGTGGAATGCGCGGCGGTGGAACGTCCGAGCGGACGGAACTCGGTCGGACCAAAACGGTCTATTCCCGAATTGACAATATAGCGTTGTCGTCCAGAGGACATTTCAAAAGACAGGCAGCCTGAATGCGCATCACGTGACGCCGTGACCGGGGGCGGTAATCCGGTATCGGCAATGATGGTGGTTGCGCCCATTGATAGGCGCTCATAACCGGAATAGGGCGCATAAGTGAGTGGCTTTCCGCCAGTTTCATCATGGCGGAGCACAGAGATAATCCGCTCCGGCATTGTCGGGCCTACGCCATTGAAAAGCGCCAGGTTACCATCTTGATGCCGGAAAAAACGCAAGGCTGGCAGCATACGCTCGACGGCTTCGATCAGCGCCTTGGGGGGCGATTCCGTACCGCTGGCATAGGTTTGACGCAGGGGCAAAAGATCAGCCAGAAGCTCAAGAATAGTTGCTGGATTGCGCGATATGTGACCACCGTCGGGCAGGATTTGCCGCTTGAGTTCATATTCGAGATTGCGGCGTGCCGCACGGGCTGTGGGTGGAGAAACTGGAAGTGCAAGGGCAGCAAAAGCAAGGGCGATGCGGGCGCGAAGCCGCTCTTCACCATCATCCATGGCGGAGGCTATGGTACGCAAATAACGCACTTGCATGGCAAGTGAGCGCATGAATTTGCGATAGGCGGACAATTCGGTGTCGGTGAGAATCAAATCTGAATGTTGCAGCCAGGCGATGATGCGCTGCGCTGTGACCTCGGGGGTCCAGGCAATGCCCCCTATACGCTTGCCATAAAGCCGCATCCAGTCATCCACCAAAACGCGGGCATTGGCGGTGGCAAGTTCGGTATTGGCGCTTTTAAGGTGGCGCAGCCAGCCAAAACCATGCAGGGCCTTTTCCCATTCCGGCGTTGGCGGTTCAACCGCAAAAGGCGAACGTCCGCCGGTTTCGACCAAACGCCCGGCAAGGGCAAAACGGCCGTGGTAAAACTCTTGTGCAAGCTGCGGATCGGCTACTCGAAGATCTGGCGGAGTAATGAGAATACGTTCCGGAGTGAAACCCGTAAAACGCCATCGATAAAGCGGGCCCATGCGCAGGCGACGGCTTAGCCTGCGCCAAGCCTGTGCAACGGCCAATCCCCAAAGATGCGGGGTTTCGCTCAGCGCAACTGCCACCCGTTTATTCTCCGTTTCGTCTGCCATTTGTTGAGGGGCCGCGGCCACCTTTCCTAAAAATACGTAATTATCCGTCCAGCGTTTCGCTCAGCGGAATCACGCTCTTATACAATTGTCTATAATGGTGAATCGATTGTTAACCATAACGGGTGCGTTACATCCGTTATGAGTGGTTTGCATTTTAATCGGCTTTACGTGGTTCGTTTGAACCTTGCAGCAAAGAAACCATCCATCCCAGCCAAACGCCGATTACCGTCAAAATGGTCGGGGGGTAAATCTGCCGGGGTGGAACGTAAATAACCTTCGGGGGTGATTAGACCATCAAGGCCGGGGCAATCTTCTAGCGTGATTGGGTAAGGTTCCAAAAGCGGATTTTCGGCAGCGGTCCGCGCTACATATTCGCCTTCTTCCATATGTAATGAGCAATTGGAAAAGACGATTGTGCCGCCCGGTTTTACTAAAGTTGCGGTATGGGTGAGCAATTTTGCCTGAAGGCTTGCGAGTTTTTCAATATCCGCCCGGGTTTTGGTCCATGGAATATCCGGGTGGCGGCGCACAGTGCCGGTAGAAGAGCAGGGAGCATCGAGCAGGACTGCATCGAAAAGCTCATCCGGCTTATAGTCGAGAAGATTAGTCGCAATGGTTTCGGCTTCAAAACCAAGGCGCTCCAGATTACCACGCAGGCGCTTCAGCCGATTTTCTGAAAGATCAAGTGCGGTGACTTTTGCCCCCTGCTGCACGAGCTGAGCGGTCTTGCCGCCGGGAGCGGCGCAAAGATCGGCGACACGCTTGTCCTTGATATTACCCATCAACCGCGCAGGCAGGCTGGCTGCTACATCTTGTACCCACCACTCGCCTTCGGCGAAACCTGGAAGATCAGTAAGAGCGCCTTCAATTGCCCCAAGGCGCACCGAACCATTGGGCAGCATTATGCCGCCAAGTTTCTCAGCCCATGCTTCTGGATCGCTTTTTACCGTTAGATCCAAAGGCGGTTCATAGGCATGCATGGCGAAAATGCTCGCGGCTTTTTCGGCGCCATAGGTTTCAATAATGCTTTTTGAAAACCATTCCGGCACGTTGTTTTCCGGCGGAAGATCGTTAGCCAGTGCGCGTTCTTTGTTGCGAGAGAGGCGACGCAAAAGCGCGTTGACAAGTCCGGCATATTTGCGATTTCGCGGGTCGGAATTGGCCGCCTCAACAGCCAGATCAACGGCGGAATGATCCGGCAGATCAAGATAGAAAATCTGCGCAACCGCTACATGCAATAGATGTTTAAGCGCGACTGCATTGTCCGGCAATGGCCGGTCAAGACGCTTTGATATGGCACGTTCAATTGCACCTCGATTACGTAGTGCCGAGCCTAAAATTGCCCGCACCAACGCTCGATCTCGTGGCTCAAGCGCAAGATATTGCGGATGACCGTGGGTATTATCGGTTAGCCCGTCCAGCGAGGTCTTTTTATCAATAACCGCGCCCAGCAGGCGCGCTGCGCATAGGCGTGCAGCCAGACCAGGACGGTCAGGAGTATTATGGCTCGTTTGCGGCTTGTTATTTCTACGCCGCGGCGCAGGTTTTTTCTGATTCACGCTGGTTCTACTTTATTGTGCGCATCTAACCCGACATTGGGGGTAATGATCGGGATGCGCCTTATGACCATGGCCCTCGGAACCCGGAATTGGACCCGGAGCGATTCGTGTTGCGGCCAGCATTACCCCAAGGACCACTGTTTTGGGAAGGGGCTGCTTGAGTTGCCATATGGGATTGCCGGATGCCCATCTGCATTGCCATCTGCTCAAGAGCGGCAATTCGATTATCGGTGTCAGGGTGGGTCGAAAACAGGTTATCCGCGCCTTGCCCACTCAACGGATTGATGATGAACATATGTGCGGTTGCCGGATTGTGTTCGGCTTCCTCATTGGGGATGACCTTTGCGCTACGCGCTATCTTATTGAGTGCAGATGAAAGCCAGAGCGGATTGCCACAAATTTCAGCGCCACGTCGATCGGCAGCATATTCGCGGGTACGGCTTACGGCCATTTGCACAATCATAGCAGCAAAGGGAGCGACAATCATAGCAATGATTGTCCCTATCACGCCAATAATCCCATTGCCATTTTCACGGTTTCCACCGAGGAAAAACGCGAAATTACCAAGCATGGAAATTGCACCTGCCAGAGTTGCGGTAATCGTCATGGTGAGTGTGTCACGATTTTGCACGTGAGCAAGCTCATGCGCCATGACGCCCGCCACTTCTTCGGGTGTTAAGCGTTGGAGAAGGCCGGTGGTTGCGGCAACGGCTGCATTTTCAGGGTTGCGTCCGGTGGCGAAAGCATTGGGCTGATCTTCATGGATAATATAAACTTTCGGCATGGGCAGTCCGGCATTGGCAGCCAGTCCGCTAACCATCCGATAGTAGTCCGGCGCGCTGCGCTCGTCGACTTCCTGCGCATTATACATGCGCAAAACCATCTTATCGGAATTCCAGTAGCTGAACAGGTTCATCGCAATAGCGACGACGAGCGCAATCATCATGCCGCTGCCGCCGCCCAACAAATAGCCGACGCTCATGAACATGGCCGTCATAAGCGCGATCAGCATTGCTGTTTTCGTCATATTCATATGTGGCGGGTCTCCAAATGGATGCTGCACGATCTAAGAGATTTTGCAGCTTTCGTTTTCTTGCCTATATGATGGGTATGAATTGGTTCAGCTTCAATAATGGAACGTAAGCGGATGAACAACAAAACCGAAGAAATTGAGATGGAAGAAGGCACCAAAAAACGCGCCTTTGAAAGTCTCCCACCTGCTGCACAGCGGGCTCTGAAAGAAGCGGAAGAACGCCGCGCCGCCCAAAAGGAGTTTGAAGGCCCGCGCGAGATTGGTGGCCGGGGTGGCAAAGATCCAGCGCGCTTTGGTGATTGGGAAATCAAAGGTCGCACCATTGACTTCTAATTTTAGAGTACAAATCATTTGATTTTGATAAAGAAAAGGCCGGGAATTCCCGGCCTTTCTTGTTATTTTTTATTTTGACGATTCTCAATCAGATCGTCCACCACCGCCGGATCGGCCAGTGTGGATGTGTCGCCCAATGAGCCGAAATCATCCTCAGCGATCTTACGCAGAATACGGCGCATGATCTTGCCCGAACGGGTTTTTGGAAGACCCGGTGCATATTGGATTTTGTCAGGCGTCGCGATTGGTCCGATTTCTTTGCGCACATGCAGTGTCAATTCTTTGCGCAACTCATCCGGATCGAGTGTTTCGGCACCGGTCATGAGCGTGACATAGCAATAAATGCCTTGGCCTTTGACTGGATGCGGATAACCGACAACGGCAGCTTCCGAAACAGAATGATGCGATACGAGAGCTGATTCGATTTCGGCTGTGCCGAGCCGGTGGCCTGAAATATTCAGTACATCATCGACGCGGCCCGTGATCCAATAATAGCCGTCTTCATCGCGGCGACAGCCATCGCCCGAGAAATACAGGCCTTTATAGGTTGCGAAGTAAGTTTCGATGAAGCGCTCGTGATCGCCGTAAACGCTGCGCATCTGCCCGGGCCAACTATCCGAAATGCAAAGATTGCCATCGGCCACGCCATCTAGAAGATTGCCTTCATTATCGACGAGAACAGGCTTCACGCCGAAAAAAGGACGGGTGGCTGAACCGGGCTTGAGATCGGTTGCACCGGGCAGCGGTGTGATAAGGATCCCGCCATTTTCCGTCTGCCACCAAGTGTCGACGATTGGGCATTTTCCATCGCCGACGACATTGTAATACCATTCCCATGCTTCCGGATTGATCGGCTCACCAACGGAACCAAGCAAACGTAGGGTTGAGCGGGATGAGCGTTTTACGAATTCATCTCCCGCACCCATCAGCGAGCGCAAAGCGGTCGGAGCAGTATAGAAAATATTCACATGGTGCTTGTCGACCACTTCCCAGAACCGACCCTGATCAGGGAAGTTTGGAACCCCTTCAAACATCAAAGTTGTGGCACCATTGGCCAGCGGGCCGTAGACAATGTAGGAATGGCCTGTGACCCAGCCCACATCAGCGGTACACCAATAAATATCGCCATCATGATAATCGAACACATATTGATGGGTCATAGAGGCATAGACGAGATAGCCGCCGGTCGTATGCAGCACGCCTTTCGGCTTACCGGTTGAGCCGGAAGTATAAAGAATGAACAGCGGGTCTTCCGCATTCATCGGTTCTGGCTCGCAATGCTCCTCAACCGTTGTCATTTCTTTGTGATACCAGATATCGCGACCAGGGCCCCAGCTAACCTTGCCACCGGTGCGGCGGACCACCAGCACCTTATTGACCATGACATATTGCTTGGCGGCGATGTCGATAGCTGTGTCGGTGTTTTCTTTGAGCGGGACAGGTCTGCCGCCGCGAATGCCTTCATCAGCGGTGATCACAAATGTTGATTCACAATCCACAATGCGGCCAGCCAGTGCTTCCGGCGAGAACCCAGCAAAGACAACCGAGTGCACCGCACCAATGCGGGCGCAAGCGAGCATTGCGTAAGCGGCCTCTGGAATCATCGGCAGATAGATGGTTACGCGATCACCTTTTTTGACGCCGTGCTTTTTCAGCACATTCGCCATGCGGCAAACATTTTCATAAAGCTCGCGATAGGTGATTTTCTTATCAATATAGGGATTGTCGCCTTCCCATATGATCGCGACCTTATCACCACGGCTTTTAAGATGACGGTCGATACAGTTGTAGGAAACGTTGGTAACGCCGTCCTCATACCACTTGATCGAAACATCGCCCTCAAAACTGGTATTTTTGACTTTGGTGAAAGGCTTGAACCAGTCAATCCGCCGTCCATGCTTGGCCCAGAAGCCATCCGGATCAGTCACGCTCTCATTGTACCATTCCAGATAGGTTGCCTTATCAATGAGCGTGTTTTTCTTCGCCTCCGGTAGCACGGGGTAAAGCTTGTCCGACATGAAATCCTCCTAACAATACGGCGTTCCTCCGCCGCTATCGACAGCTTGCATAAAAGCAAATCCGCCGCCAGTCGTTTTATAAGCTAAAACTCGGAAGGTAAATTAAACAAAGCAGGTCCATTTGGTCTACAGAAATGCAATTGAAAAAAGAATAATTTGGCAGCACTTAGGGGAATCTAGTGCTAAACTGTTGTTTTTACAGTTTAAAAAATAAATTTTACGGAATATATTTAGGTGTGATCTTGAGAGCGCGTCATTATAAAGGGGAAGCGCATGACGAACTCGACCTTAAAATCGAAGTCAGCATTTGAATTGCAGCTTGCCGGTTACGGGCTTACGACGGCAAAAATTTTCTACCATATGCCGGATCATCCACATCTTTTGCAGCTTTTTGTCTGGCAGGACTACGATATTGCGCCAGATTTCCCGGCGCTCTATCGATTTATCAAATTTTGGCAGCGAAAGATTGAAGGCCCGCTTCATTCAGTAAGCTATGCGCATCATCGTTTGCTCGGACCTTCGGACTGGAAGAATGTGACCGGCGAAATTGTGCTTCACTGATTGCATTTGCGTTGATCAGTTAGGGCTAATCAGGCGGGCGCTGAATAATCGCGTCCGCCAAAGATGCTAGACCCAACGCGCACAGAGGTAGCGCCAAAGCCGATGGCTGTTTCAAAATCACCTGACATGCCCATGGAGAGCTTTTCAACGCCTGCCTCGCGGGCAAGTTTTTCCAAAAGGGCGAAATGTGGACCGGGATTTTCATCGGCAGGGGGAATGCACATCAGCCCTTCGATTTGAAGTCCGTGATGGTTACGACAGTGTTCAATGAAAGTAGCAGCTTCCTGCGGGGTTATGCCTGCTTTTTGCGGCTCCAGCCCGGTATTGACCTGAACATAGAGTTTTGGCGCGCGATTTTGTTTTTTGATCTCCTTTGCAATCGCGGCTGCGATTCTTTCGCGATCGATCGTCTCAATCACGTCAAACAGGGCCACGGCATCAGCAGCTTTGTTGGATTGAAGAGGGCCGATGAGGTGAAGTTCGATGCCCGCATAGGTTTCACGGAGTTGCGGCCATTTGCTTTGCGCCTCTTGAACACGGTTTTCGCCAAAGATCCGATGGCCCGCATCAAGCACTGGGCGGATTGCATCGGCGTCAAAGGTTTTCGAAACGGCTACGAGCGTCACGGTTCCTTGTGCTCGACCGGCTTCTTTTTCAGCTTCGGCAATTTTAGCTTTGACCGAGTTCAGGTTTGCTACAATATCTGTCATGGAACTCCTGCTTTCAGGCTTTTCGTGCGCAAAAACTTGACGCTTTCACCAATACGTGTTGAAGGTCGGCGTGAATATCGACTCTATCTATGTATCATCTTCATATGAGTAAACACGCACATGGCAGCTGAACGTTATAATCCGCGCGTGGCGGAAGCTTACTGGCAAAAAGTCTGGGAAGAGGACCGCACTTTCGAGACGGACAACAGCGATCCCCGCGAGAAGTATTATGTGCTCGAAATGTTTCCCTATCCATCGGGGCGCATTCACATGGGCCATGTGCGAAACTATGCGATGGGCGATGTCGTAGCGCGATATAAGCGCGCTAAAGGCTTTAACGTTCTGCACCCGATGGGCTGGGATGCATTCGGGATGCCAGCCGAAAATGCTGCCATGCAGAACAAGGTTCACCCAAAGGAATGGACCTACGAGAATATCGCTACGATGAAACGGCAGCTCAAATCCATGGGGCTGTCTCTCGACTGGACCCGTGAATTTGCCACTTGTGATGTGGATTATTATCACCGCCAGCAGATGCTGTTTATTGATCTGTTCGAAAAAGGTCTGGTGACCCGCAAGACGTCCAAGGTCAATTGGGATCCGGTGGATAACACGGTGCTTGCCAATGAGCAGGTTGTGGATGGTCGCGGCTGGCGTTCGGGCGCGCTGGTTGAGCAGCGTGAGCTGACGCAGTGGTTTTTTAAGATCACGGATTTCAGCGAAGAATTGCTCGCTGGCCTCGACACGCTTGATCAGTGGCCGGACAAGGTCCGCCTGATGCAGAAAAATTGGATCGGTAAATCGGAAGGTTTGCAAGTTCGGTTTGCACTTGATGATAAAACCGCGCCGGAAGGTTTCTCGGAAGTAGAGGTCTATACGACCCGGCCTGATACGCTGTTTGGCGCTTCTTTTATTGCGATTGCGGCCGATCATCCTTTGGCAAAGAAGCTTGCGCAGAGCAATGAAGAGCTCTCTGGTTTCATTGCTGAGTGTCACCATGCAGGCACGTCTTTGGCAGCGCTTGAAACAGCTGAGAAGAAGGGTGTTGATACGGGCGTTAAGGTCAAGCATCCATTTGATGACAATTGGGAGCTGCCGATCTATGTCGCAAATTTCGTGTTGATGGATTATGGCACCGGTGCGGTGTTTGGCTGCCCGTCGGGCGATCAGCGTGATCTGGATTTTGCTAATAAATACGATCTACCGGTTGTCCCGGTTGTGATGCCTAAGGGTGAGAACGCGGAAAATTTCAAGATCACTGACACCGCCTATACGGATGATGGTGTGATGATCAATTCGCGGTTTCTTGACGGAATGTCGCCCAAGGACGCTTTTGAGGAAGTTGCAAAACGTCTTGAAAATACGCAACTTGATGGCCGTCCTCAGGCTAGCCGCAAGGTGCAGTATCGTCTGCGCGACTGGGGGATTTCACGTCAGCGCTATTGGGGTTGCCCGATCCCGATGATCCATTGCGAAAGCTGTGGTGTTAATCCGGTACCGCGTGCTGATCTGCCAGTTAAACTGCCGGATGATGTTGAATTCGACCGTCCCGGCAATCCGCTTGATCGTCATGCGACTTGGCGGCATGTGAAATGTCCAAAATGCGGTGGGGACGCACGTCGCGAAACCGACACAATGGATACTTTCGTCGATTCATCTTGGTATTATACTCGCTTCACAGCGCCTTGGGAAAATGAGCCTACTGATCGTGCGGTTGCAGATCACTGGTTGCCTGTGGATCAATATATTGGTGGTGTCGAACACGCTATTTTGCATCTGCTTTATTCGCGTTTCTTCACCCGTGCGATGAAAGTTGCGGGCCATGTTGGCATTGACGAGCCTTTCAAAGGCTTGTTCACGCAAGGAATGGTGGTGCATGAAACCTATAAGGCCAATGGCCAATGGGTCGCGCCCGCCGATATTCGTATTGAAGAACAGGATGGCAAACGACGCGCCACGCTGATTGAGACCGGAGAGCCGGTTGAAATTGGCTCTATCGAAAAAATGTCGAAGTCGAAAAAGAACGTGGTCGATCCGGACGACATTATCGCATCCTATGGTGCAGATACGGCGCGCTGGTTCATGCTGTCCGACTCCCCGCCAGAACGCGACGTGATCTGGACCGAAGCGGGAGCTGAAGGCGCGCATCGTTTTGTCCAGCGCATCTGGCGTTTGATTGCTGAATCCGCCGAGGCACTGCGCGGTGTTGCACCCAAAACGGGCCAAGAAGGCGAGGCTCTCGTCATTTCTAAAGCTGCGCATAAGGCAGTTAAGGGAGTGGGAGAGGACATTGAGAAGCTTGCATTTAACCGTGCTGTTGCAAAGCTTTATGAGCTTGTGAATGCAATTGGCGGCGCATTGCAACGAGCAGCGGGCGGCAAGGCCGATGATTCGTTGAAGGGTGCATTGCGTGAAGCCACCGAAATGCTTATTGTCATGTTGGCGCCTATGATGCCACATTTGGCGGAACAGTGCCTCAAAGAACTGGGTGGCACGGTGGCTGGAGAGGAAATGCTCGTGGCGCGTGCGCCGTGGCCGACCTATGATCCAGCATTGATCGTGGAAAACGAGATCGTTTTGCCCGTTCAGGTCAACGGAAAGAAGCGAGGGGATTTGACAATCGCCCGCGACGCTGATCAAGCTAGTATTCAGCAGGCGGTGCTCGAACTTGACTTTGTCAAGGCCGCGCTTAACGGGGGCTCGCCAAAAAAGATCATCGTGGTGCCGCAAAGGATCATCAATGTCGTTGCCTGATCGCCTCGCACATGCCCCAAAGCGCTTTTGCGCCGTTCTCATAGCCCTGTTCGCGGTGGTGTTTATTGCCGGCTGTACTGTGCAGCCGCTTTATTCATCGGGCGGATCAGGAAGCACGATAGGTGGGAGCGTTACGCCAGATATGCGTAGCAAACTTGCCTCGGTTGCTGTTGAACCGGTCGGAGATATTTTTGGGCAGCAAGTACGCAATAGATTGATCTTCCTGCTCGGCGGAGGTGCGGGTGAGCCCGCAAACCCGGTCTATCGGCTGCGCCTTGGTTTGAGCAAATCGGTAATTTCGGCTGTTAATGTCGATATTGGTGATCTAACTGACCGGACGGGTCGTCCTTCGGCGGGTACGGTAAAAGCGAATTCAAATTTCGTGTTGCTTGACGCTGATGGTAAGCCAGTAGCTACAGGCCGACGTACTGTTGGCGCCTCTTTTGATCGTCCACGCCAGGAGTTTGCTAATCTGCGCGCCGAGCGCGATGCAACAAAGCGTGCGGCAGAAGAATTGGCAGAACAAGTCTATCTTGCAATTGCGATGAAGCTTTCCAAGCTCTGATTGTCGAAAAACTAATCAATAAAGGCAGCGTGAACCACGCTGCCTTTTTGTTTGGCATCTTTTATTTGGCTTATTCAACGCTTGGATGTTCAAAAAAACGGCGGGTTGTAACCCGCCGTTTATCGTTTTTAGCTAAGATTAAGCAATTTTCTGGCCGGTCTTTGCCCAGTCAGCCAAGAATGCTTCAAGTCCCTTATCGGTCAGCGGGTGCTTGACTAGGGCTTTTAGCGTTGCTGGCGGCGCGGTTACAACGTCAGCGCCGATCAGAGCTGCTTCCTTGACGTGATTGACGGTCCGGATCGACGCAGCAAGAATTTCCGTGCGGAAATCGTAATTGTCATAGATGGTGCGGATTTCAGCAATCAATTCCATGCCGTTAATGCCCGTATCATCAACGCGACCGATGAAAGGCGAAATATATGTTGCACCTGCTTTGGCAGCGAGCAGCGCTTGATTAGCCGAGAAGCAAAGAGTGACATTGGTCTTGTGGCCGTCTGAAACCAGATGTTTGCAAGCCTTCAAGCCATCAAGAGTCAATGGAAGCTTAATGCAGATATTGTCTGCGATTTTCGAAAGAACCGCAGCTTCCTTCATCATATCGTCATATTCGGTAGCGGTAACTTCGGCTGAAACCGGGCCTTTAACGATGTCACAAATTTCTTTGGTGACTTCGAGAATGTTGCGGCCTGATTTTGCGATCAGCGAAGGGTTGGTGGTCACACCATCAACCAATCCGAGGTCGTTGAGTTCGCGGATAGCTTCAACGTCCGCTGTGTCGACGAAAAATTTCATAGTAGCGTTCCTCCATGATGAGCGTGAGTGTATAGGACACTAAATCTAGTCGCCCAGGATCTGTGATTGGTGATTCGGTAGGGACACATCATTGAATGTCTATCCACCAAATAACCGAGTTCTGGGCCAAAGTCCCGGAAGGTGGCTTTTCTTTAGCGCAAAGTCGCGCCAAGGTCACGCAATCATGTCAAAAGATTCGCAGGATAATTCAACGCTATTCCCGGAACTCTCACACAGGGTGGTGCCGGTCCTTGTACCCATGCCTGCTGAGCGGCCTTATTCTTATATGGTGCCGGAGGGGATGAAGGTCCAGCCGGGTTCTATTGTTCGTGTTCCATTGGGTCCACGGCAGGTAGCGGGAATCGTTTGCGAAGGGGTGACTGACATTGTAGACACAAAAAAACTGCGTCCGATTTCAGAAGTTTTCGATTGCCCTGCGGTGAATTTAGAAATGATGCGCTTCATGCGTTGGGCAGCAGATTATACGCTTTCGCCCCCTGGAATGGTGGCGCGAATGGTTCTGCGTGCGCCAGCAGCCTTCGACCCAGAGCCGCTGGTGCCGGGAATACGCTATAATGGCAAGGAACCAGAACGCGTTACTTCTGCGCGGGCTAAGGTGTTGGAGCTTGCCGGTAATGGGCTGACATGGACGCGCTCAGGCCTTGCGCATGCAGCCGGTGTCTCGCAAACCGTTGTTGATGGTCTTAAGTCTCAAGGGGTTTTTGACGAAATCATGTTGCCGCCGCCAGCCGTGGTGGCTCAGCCTGACACGAATTATGCCCGGGCGGTTTTGTCGGAAGATCAGCAGGCGGCAGCAGATATGCTGGCGGAAGCGGTGGAGGCCGATTGTTTTTCTGTGTCATTGCTTGATGGTGTGACGGGATCTGGCAAGACTGAGGTTTATTTTGAAGCGGTTGCCAAAGCCTTGGATCAAGGCAAGCAAGTGCTGATTCTATTGCCTGAAATTGCTCTAACTCAACAATTTCTAGATCGCTTTCACGACCGATTCGGCACGAAACCTGCGGAGTGGCATTCCGATCTTGCGCCACGGATGCGGGAGCGGGTTTGGCGTCAAATCGCAGAAGGCAGGGTTCGTGTGGTGGCGGGAGCGCGATCAGCGCTTTTTCTGCCCTTTCGCGAGTTGGGGCTAATTGTGGTCGATGAAGAACACGATCCGGCCTATAAGCAGGAAGATCGGGTTTTTTATAATGCGCGCGATATGGCCGTGGTACGTGGTCACATTGGCGGCTTTCCAGTGATTCTGGCTTCGGCAACGCCTTCGATAGAAAGCCAGGTCAATGCTGATCAGGGGCGTTATAGAAGAATCAAGCTCTATGGTCGCTATGCAGATGCGGCCCTGCCGACGCTCAAGACCATCGATATGCGTCGTTCGCCGCCGCCGCCGGGAAGGTTTCTTTCGCCCGCGCTGACTGAAGAAATTGGCAATACCGTGAAAAGAGGTGAGCAGGCTTTGCTGTTCCTCAATCGGCGCGGATATGCACCGCTGACATTGTGCCGGGTGTGCGGTCATCGTTTTCAATGCCCACAATGTTCAAGCTGGCTGGTCGAGCATCGGTTTCGCAGTCAACTTATGTGCCATCAATGTGGTTACCATGAGCCAGTGCCCGAAGCATGTCCCGAATGCGGCACGCTGGATCATCTGGTAGCTTGTGGGCCGGGTGTCGAGCGCATTGCTGAAGAGGTCGCGGCCGGATTTGAAGATGCCCGAATCATCGTGCTTTCGTCTGATATTGCCGGCGGGGTCAAAAGGCTGAGATTGGAACTGGATGCTATCGCCAAGGGTGAGGCCGATATTGTAATTGGCACACAGCTTGTTGCGAAAGGGCACAACTTTCCAAATATGACGCTTGTGGGAATAGTGGATGCGGATCTTGGTCTTGCCAATGGCGATCCGCGTGCAGCTGAACGCACTTTTCAACTGCTTAATCAGGTAACAGGACGGGCAGGGCGCACGGGGCGCAAAAGCCTTGGCTTGATTCAGACTTATCAGCCGGATCACCCTGTCATGCGAGCCATTGTCAGCGGTGATTCGGAAGCATTCTATGAACGCGAAATTGAGGAGCGTCAGCGCAGCAATCTTCCTCCATTTGGGCGACTGGCTGCGCTAATTATTTCTGCTGACAATCGTAATGATGCAGAAGCACATGCGCGGGCTTTACGCCGCGCTGCACCACATTCTAGTGAGATTTCTGTATTGGGTCCGGCTGAGGCTCCCCTTGCGCTGGTCCGGGGACGCTATCGGTTTCGAATTTTGGTGCAGGGAACCAAACGTTCAGATATTCAAAGCTTTATCAGAGCTATGCTGGCAAATGCGCCCAAGGAACGCGGGTCTCTTCGGGTGCAGGTTGATATCGATCCCCAGAGTTTCCTCTGATAAAATTATAAAGGGCGAAAGCGAATGGAATTCTATCTTCCGGCAAGTACTGGCGAATGGTTAGCCTGGAGTTCGGCTGCGGTCACGTCTCTCTTCGGAGTGATCATGTTTTTTGCTCCCGGTATTACGATGAAGGTCCTGCGGTTGCAGCCAGCTCATGGCAGCCTGGAGGCCTATGCATCCATCCGGGCGACGCTAGCTGGCTTTTATCTGGGAGTGGGACTTGGCTGCCTGATTTTTGCGCAACCATTTTTATGGTTGGTGCTCGGGGCTTGTTGGGGTTTTGTGCTATTTGGACGCATTATTTCGGTATTGTCTGTAAAACGAGCCAGTTTTTACAGCATCATCGCAGCTTTATTGGAATTCGTATTGGCGGCAGGCCCTTTGCTTTATGCATTCGGATTTATCGCTTAAATAAGGGCTGCAAGCCAGATAACTTAATCAGTTGAAAGGTACTGCAACATTTTGCTGCAGGCTGCTTTGTTTTGGATGGTGAAACCATCCTTTTGCAGGCATAAAGGAAAGGGATTCAGGGGGTTACCTATTTGGTTCAGTTCAAGTTAAGCATAAATTGCTGCGTAGCTTACACAAAAGTCCGGGATTCGCGTGTTGCGAGTCCCGTTCGTCTATGCTAGACGGCATTCACATTTCGGTGTTGTCGCGTTCGCGCGTCACAGAGTTTTCCGAAAACATTCAATAAAATCATCGGTTTGAGCCCAGATGACTCCAGTGGGTTTCAAAAAGATGGTTTCAACGTAGAGAGCAGGTTGTTCGTGGCAGAATCGTCTTCGCTCATTTCAGGTGTTGCACAGCGCTACGCGGGATCGTTATTCGAGCTGGCACTCGAAGCCGATTCTGTTGCTGTTGTGGAAAAAGATCTTGGCAGTTTCGAGGCGCTTCTGAGCGGAAGCGAAGACCTGAAGCGCCTGATTTCCAGCCCGGTATTCTCGGCAGAGGATCAGCTTCGCGCTATTAGCGAGATTGCTGATAAGGCCGGGATTAAAGGATTAGTAGGAAATTTCCTGCGCGTTGTGGCGCAAAATCGTCGTTTATTTGCATTGCCCGGCATTATTGCCGCATTCCGCAAAATTGCAGCCGAACATCGCGGTGAGATTTCTGCAGATGTGATCTCTGCGCATGAGCTTAGTTCTGCGCAGCAGAATGAATTGAAGGCGACGCTCAAGAGCGTAGCCGGCAAGGACGTGACAGTTAACGTCACCGTCGATCCGTCGATCCTCGGCGGTCTTATCGTCAAGATGGGTTCGCGTCAGATCGACACGTCCCTTCGCACCAAACTTTCTTCTCTTAAGCTTGCACTGAAAGAGGTCGGCTGATGGACATCCGCGCTGCGGAAATTTCCGCTATCCTGAAAGAGCAAATCAAGAATTTCGGCAAAGAGGCTGAAGTCTCCGAAGTCGGTCAGGTTCTGTCCGTCGGTGACGGTATTGCTCGTGTTTATGGTCTGGACAATGTGCAGGCCGGTGAAATGGTCGAATTCCCCGGTGGAATTCGCGGCATGGCGCTTAACTTGGAAAGCGACAATGTTGGTGTCGTTATTTTCGGTGCCGACCGCGACATCAAGGAAGGCGACGTTGTAAAGCGTACCGGCGCAATTGTTGACGTCCCAGTTGGTCCTGGTCTTCTTGGTCGCGTTGTTGATGCTCTCGGAAACCCGATCGATGGTAAGGGTCCGATTGTTGCAACGGAACGTCGCCGCGTTGACGTTAAGGCCCCTGGTATTATTCCGCGCAAATCAGTTCATGAGCCGATGTCGACTGGTCTGAAAGCCATTGACGCTTTGATCCCGGTTGGTCGTGGTCAGCGTGAATTGGTTATTGGTGACCGTCAGACCGGTAAAACCGCCATCATTCTCGATACTTTCCTGAACCAGAAGCCGATCCATGATAATGGCCCGGACAAAGACAAGCTTTACTGCGTCTATGTCGCTGTTGGCCAGAAGCGTTCGACTGTTGCTCAGTTTGTGAAAGTGCTCGAAGAGCGCGGTGCGCTTGAATATTCGGTTGTGATCGCTGCTACCGCTTCTGATCCTGCGCCGATGCAGTATCTCGCACCTTTTGCCGGTTGTGCTATTGGTGAATATTTCCGTGACAATGGCCAGCATGCGCTGATCGGTTATGACGATCTGTCCAAACAGGCTGTGGCTTATCGCCAGATGTCGCTTCTGCTTCGTCGTCCTCCGGGCCGTGAAGCTTATCCAGGTGACGTTTTCTACCTTCACTCGCGTCTTCTCGAGCGTGCTGCAAAGCTCAACGATGAAAACGGTGCTGGTTCCTTGACGGCTTTGCCGGTCATTGAAACGCAAGGTAACGACGTTTCTGCGTTTATTCCGACCAATGTGATCTCGATCACTGACGGTCAGATCTTCCTTGAAACGAACCTTTTCTATCAAGGTATTCGTCCAGCTGTTAACGTTGGTCTGTCGGTTTCTCGCGTTGGTTCATCGGCCCAGATCAAGGCCATGAAGCAGGTTGCAGGCTCGATTAAGGGTGAACTTGCCCAATATCGTGAGATGGCAGCATTTGCTCAGTTCGGTTCCGATCTTGATGCATCCACACAGCGTTTGCTAAACCGGGGTGCACGTCTGACTGAATTGCTCAAGCAGCCACAATTCTCGCCGCTGAAGACGGAAGAGCAAGTCGCGGTTATTTATGCCGGTGTTAACGGCTATCTCGACAAGCTTGAGGTCAATCAGGTAGGCAAATTCGAAGCTGGCCTTCTCTCCGCATTGCGTACTGAGCACAAGGATGTACTCGACAGCATTCGCGATGAGAAAGCGCTTACTGACGATATTGAAGCAAGGCTCAAGGCAGTAATCGACGCTTACGCCAAGTCTTTTGCTTGAACTTTGTGACGGGATGAACGGATGCCTTCACTAAAGGATCTGAGAAACCGTATCGCCTCGGTCAAGGCGACGCAGAAAATCACCAAGGCGATGCAAATGGTCGCCGCGGCGAAGCTGCGCCGAGCTCAGGAAGCTGCGGAGGCCGCACGGCCTTATTCGCAGCGTATGAGCGCTGTTCTCGCGAATATCGCAGAGAATGTCAGTGCCGAGGATGCGCCAGCACTCATGGCCGGTACAGGTAAGGACGATGTGCATCTGCTCATCGTCTGCACCGCCGAACGTGGTCTGTGTGGCGGTTTCAACTCGCAGATTGCGCGTCTGGCGCGCGATCATGCGCGTTCACTGCTTGCCGAAGGCAAGACGGTCAAGATAATCACAGTGGGCAAAAAAGGCGCGGACATTTTGCGTCGTGAATTTGCCAGCCTGTTAATCGATCATGTTGATCTGCGTGAGGTTAAACAACTGGCTTTCATTCATGCCGATGAAATCGGTCAGAAAGTCATCAAGCTGTTTGAAGAGGGTGCTTTTGATGTGTGCACTCTGTTCTATTCCGAGTTCAAATCGGTAATCAGCCAGGTTCCAACAGCACAACAGATCATTCCGGCTACTGCTGGTGACGCAACCGAGGCTGCGGCTTCGGGTGAAGCGATTTATGAGTATGAGCCGGATCCGGCTGCTATTCTGAGCACACTCATTCCACGCAATATTACTGTGCAAATTTTCCGGGCACTTCTGGAAAATGTTGCAGGTGAAATGGGTGCAAAGATGAGCGCGATGGACAATGCAACGCGCAATGCTGGTGAGATGATTGATAAGCTCTCAATCACCTATAACCGTCAGCGTCAGGCTCAGATCACTAAGGAACTGATCGAAATTATTTCGGGCGCGGAAGCGCTCTAATCGGAAGGTAAGGATCGATGGCAAAAGCAGCGACCCCGAAAACTACCGCCGCGGCCGAAGCAAAGCCAGCGGCTAAGGCTCCGGCCAAAAAGGCGGCTACAAAAAGCTCTGCAGACAATTCCGCTGCTACAAGCGCAGCAACCGGCACGATTGGTCATATTACACAGGTCATCGGCGCAGTTGTCGACGTCAAGTTCCCTGAAGGTCAGCTGCCGCTGATTCTCAATGCGCTTGAAGCCGACAACCAAGGCCAGCGTCTGGTGCTCGAAGTTGCGCAGCATCTTGGTGAAGATACTGTACGCACGATCGCGATGGACTCGACCGAAGGTCTCGTTCGCGGTCAGGAAGTGCGCGACACTGGAGGCCCGATCACGGTTCCAGTCGGTGTTGAAACACTTGGCCGCATTATGAACGTGATTGGTGAGCCAGTGGATGAAGCGGGCCCGATCCAGTCAAAGCAGACGCGTCCTATCCACCAGCCAGCTCCTGAATATATTGAGCAGTCGACTGAATCCGAAATTCTTGTAACGGGTATTAAGGTCGTTGACCTTTTGGCTCCTTACGCAAAGGGCGGTAAGATCGGACTGTTTGGCGGTGCGGGCGTTGGTAAGACAGTTCTTATCATGGAATTGATCAACAACGTTGCAAAAGCCCATGGTGGCTACTCCGTATTTGCTGGCGTTGGTGAGCGTACCCGTGAAGGTAACGACCTTTACCATGAAATGATCGAATCCGGCGTTAACAAGCTGGGCGGTGGTGAGGGATCGAAAGCAGCCCTTGTTTACGGTCAGATGAACGAACCACCAGGTGCACGTGCTCGTGTTGCTCTGTCTGGTCTGACGATTGCGGAAAGCTTCCGTGATGAAGGTCAGGACGTGTTGTTCTTCGTGGACAATATCTTCCGCTTTACGCAGGCTGGTTCTGAAGTGTCGGCGCTTCTTGGACGTATTCCGTCCGCTGTTGGTTATCAGCCAACGCTGGCGACCGATATGGGTGCCATGCAGGAACGTATTACGACCACGACCAAGGGTTCGATTACCTCGGTTCAGGCGATTTATGTTCCGGCTGACGACTTGACCGACCCGGCGCCAGCAACATCGTTTGCTCACTTGGATGCGACGACCGTGCTTTCGCGTTCGATTGCTGAAAAGGGTATTTACCCTGCTGTTGATCCACTGGATTCAACATCGCGTATGCTTGATCCAAAAGTTGTTGGAGAAGAGCACTACGAAGTGGCCCGTCAGGTTCAGTCGGTCCTTCAGCGCTATAAGTCGCTTCAGGATATTATCGCGATCTTGGGTATGGACGAGTTGTCTGAAGAAGATAAGCTCACCGTTGCTCGCGCTCGTAAGATTGAACGCTTCCTGTCGCAGCCATTCTTTGTTGCTGAAGTCTTTACCGGCGCGCCTGGTAAACTGGTTGATTTGGCCGACACGATCAAAGGCTTTAAAGGTCTTTGCGCAGGCGAATATGACCATCTTCCAGAAGCAGCTTTCTACATGGTTGGTTCTATTGAGGAAGCAATCGAAAAAGCCAAAAAGCTGGCTGCAGAAGCTGCCTAATGAATCGAGTTTTCGGCGAGCATTGCGCTCGCCGGAAATGCCTGTTCATATTCTATGAGCATTATCGGTCCTAAAACGGTGACGATTTTTGGATTATGCTCTGAAAAATTAAGTGAGAACCATGGCTCAAGCTTTCCAATTCGAACTCGTATCGCCTGAGCGGCTCCTGCTTTCAGCGCAGGTGACTGAAGTCGTTATTCCGGGTAGCGAGGGCTATCTGACGGCTTTGTCCGGTCATTCTCCGTTGATGACCACGATCATGCCAGGTGTCGTTACGGTTAAGCTTGCCGACGGCAAGTCGGACTCTTATGTGGTATTTGGTGGATTTGCTGATATCACGCCGCAAGGTTGCACGGTTCTTGCGGAATCGGCAACGCATGTTGATGATATAGACGCGGCGGATATTGATCGTCGTATTGCTCATGCGCGTGAATTGCTCGATGACGCATCGTCAGTTGAACATCGTACCAATGCAGAAATTTTCTTGCATCAGTTGATGACGCTGAAAGGCTCAATAATTCCAGCGTAACATAGATCTGATGGTTATTTTGGTTTAGCGGGCTCAGGCCCGCTTTTCTTATTCAGCGACTTCAGCGAAGGGGAGTTGCATGGGGGCCGTTAAAAAACGCAGCTTCTATCTGATCAGTGTTCTTAGGTGATCAATGAGCGATGATGCCATGTCAGCGGCTTTATGCGGATCACGCGATATAATGGCTTCGATCAAGCTAGCATGAGCGTTAGCAGAGCTCATCACAGAATCCGCCGTATGAAGTTCATACCAAAAGCGTCTGCTATGGGTTTGAAGTGGCGCTGCAAGCCGACTGGCATAAGGATTGCAGGATGCTTCTGCCAAGACCGAATCAAAGAGTTTATCGGCATCGAGTAACCGGATCGCGTCTTGTTCTTCGGCGGCCTGCCGCATAAGGGCAAGCGATCTATTCAACCGCTCAATTTCGCTAATGCTTGCAAAGCGTGCTGCGTCCCGCGCCAAGACTTGTTCTACACCCAGCCGCGCATCCAGCACTTTCTTAAAATCTGGCGGATAGATAGAGGCAACGGTGATACCTGCGCGAGGCCGCACTTCCAACAAACCTTCCCAGGCCAGCCGTTGAATGGCCTCACGCACAGGTGTACGGCCCATTTGCGTAATGTCTACCAAATCTCGTTCATTTGCGATGCTGCCGGGTTTAAGCTCCATGGTGACGATCAATCGTTCCAACGTCCGATAAGCGCGTTCCGATTGGCTCAAAACTGCGCCTTTATCATTCTCTTTAAGCAGTCGCTCAGCTTCAGCTTTTGTCATTTTCGTGCTTTGGTTCCTTAAAAGAACGTTGTCAGAAATGAGAATTCAAAATATAGATATATTAGTGATATATCAATGCGGGATGTTTTATCGTGTTCGTTGAGTTCAGTTTCAGGGACATGAAAGACGAGTTGGGACGCTCAAAATTAAGCTTTTGATTTACGGGGCTAAGAATAGGGGAGCCAAAATTAATGAATTTGAACGGGAGGGGGCGTCAGGATGTCGTTATTGTCGGTGCTGGTATTGTTGGGATAGCTACTGCCGCTTTGCTGAAGGAAGCGGGAAGAAAAGTGCTCTTGGTAGACCGCACCGGGATTTGCGAAGAAACAAGCTCGGGAAATGCTGCAGCTTTGGCTTTCTCGGATATTCTCCCATTGGCGTCGAAGGGTATTATCAAAAAGGTTCCGGGCTGGTTGTTTGATCCTTTGGGACCATTGTCCATCCGGCCCAGTTATTTTCCCAAAATGGTGCCCTGGCTCTACCATTTTTGGCGAGCTAGTCGTGAGCAGGTTTTGGCTAAAACCGCTGAAACGCAAGCAAAGATTATGCGGCTCGCTGAGAGCGAAATGCTCGCATTGATTGATCGTGCAAATCTTCGGGAGTTTTTGCGCGAAGATGGCAGTCTCGAGCTTTATGAAAGTGAAGCCGAACTGGCAGCATCGCAACCGGGATGGGATATTCGAGATCAAGCGGGTATTGCCTATGAGCATGTGCGCGGCTCAAGATTGATGGAGTTGCAACCCGGTTTAAGCCCCCGTTTCGTCGCTGGAACTTTTGTTCCGGGATGGAAAAATGTTAGTGATCCTAAATTATTCGGTCAGGCAATCTGGGCCTATGCCGAAAGATTGGGAGCCCGTTTTCATAAAGCGCAGGTGGTGTCGGTAGGCCGATATGAGCAGGGCGGCGAGATCCGGCTTGCTGACGGAAACAATATTGTGGCTGACCAGCTTGTGATTACTGCGGGCGCTTGGTCACACCAGCTTACCAAGGTTTTGGGTGATCCTCTGCCGCTTGATACCGAGCGTGGTTATAATACGACATTGCCGGTTGGCAGTTTTGACGTCAGACGTCAGCTTATTTTTCCAGGGCATGGATTTGTTATTACGCCGATGGCAACGGGTTTGCGCGTCGGTGGTGCGGTGGAGTTTGGCGGGTTGGAGCTACCGCCCAATTACACTCGCTCCGAGGCTATGCTTAAGAAAGCAGCGAAGTTTCTTCCGGGACTTAAAACTGAGAATGGCCGTCAGTGGATGGGGTACCGTCCGTCGCTGCCGGATTCTCTTCCCGTTATCGGTAAAGCTTCAAGCGGAGGAAATATTTATTATGGTTTTGGTCATGGGCATCTTGGGCTAACGCAATCTGCGGCTACGGCTCGCTTGATTTGCGATCTGATTACCCAGAAACAGCCGGTCATCGACATTGAACCCTTCAACCCTCGACGTTTTGGGAGCTGAATATTATGGCAAGACACTCGTTTTTCTGCGTGGACGGGCATACTTGTGGCAATCCGGTCAGGCTCGTGGCCGGAGGGGGGCCGAACCTGCAAGGCTCCACCATGATGGAAAAGCGAGCACATTTTCTCGCAGAATATGACTGGATCCGCACCGGTTTAATGTTTGAGCCGCGCGGGCATGACATGATGTCAGGTTCGATCCTTTATCCGCCGACAAGACCTGATTGCGACGTTGCTGTTTTATTCATTGAGACTTCAGGTTGTCTGCCAATGTGTGGTCACGGAACGATCGGGACCGTGACGATGGCGATTGAGCAGGGGCTGGTTACACCCAAAATACCGGGAAAGCTTAATTTAGATACGCCAGCCGGGCTTGTAGCAATTGAGTATGAACAAAATGGCCAATTTGTAGAGCGGGTGAGGCTAACGAATGTCCCCGCATTTCTATATGCGGAAGGACTTGAGGTCGAATGTCCTGATCTGGGTTTGCTCAAAGTCGACGTGGCTTATGGTGGGAATTTCTATGCGATCGTCGAGCCGCAAGAAAACTACACCGATATGAAAGATTATACGGCACTGCAATTGATCGCGTGGAGTCCGGTTCTCCGAGAACGGTTGAACGATGCGTATAAATTCCAACATCCGGAACTCAAAGATATTAATCGTTTGACGCATATTCTTTGGACCGGAGAGCCGAATCACCCGCAAGCCCATGCGCGCAACGCGGTGTTTTACGGCGATAAGGCGATTGATCGTTCGCCATGTGGGACGGGGACTTCGGCCCGAATGGCTCAACTTGCTGCTAAAGGCAAACTCAAACCGGGCGATGAATTCGTCCACGAATCAATCATCGGTTCGCTTTTTCATGGCCGTGTAGAAGAGGCCGTTGATGTGGCTGGAAAGCCGGGAATCGTGCCCTCAATCGCCGGCTGGGCCAGAATGACAGGGTATAATACGATCTTCATAGATGATCGAGATCCATTCGCACATGGCTTCATTGTCGGGTGAATCCAGTACGGTTGAGACGAGAAAAATATTTAAACGAAGAATTAGGGGTTTGCAGGGTGTGAAAAAACCTGTCAGATACGAAATTGGTAGGGGAAAAGAATATATACATGCCGCATTTTGGGGGACATAACTAATTTAGAAAAAGAATAGAGCGTTGCTCTTTGAAATTAAATAAAGGGGTTGCAATCCTCAATACAGCCGTTAGGTGTAATTGCACCGGGAAAATAACAACTGCACGAAAGAATGATGCGGCAAAAAGATTCCGGAAGAATTAAATGGGTGGCTTTTCTATGGAATATTTTCTCCAGCAAGTGATCAACGGGTTAGCGCTCGGATCGATCTATGGATTGATCGCCATCGGTTACACGATGGTTTACGGCATTATCGGCATGATCAACTTCGCGCATGGCGATGTGTTTATGCTCGGTGCGTTTATGGCGCTGATCGTTTTTCTGATAATTACGACTTTCATAGGTGCGCTGCCACTGGCATTAGTGCTGCTTTTGATGATGGTTGTCGCCATGCTCTTGACCGGGCTTTGGAGTTGGGTGATCGAGCGTATGGCCTATAGGCCTTTGCGCGGTTCTTTTCGGCTCGCGCCTTTGATCACCGCCATTGGTATGTCGATAGCACTATCGAATTTCGTTCAGGTGACACAGGGCCCGCGCAACAAGCCGGTGCCTAATCTGCTCAGCGGGACATATAATCTCCTTGGCACCAATGTTACGATCTCTTTAAAACAGATTGTCGTTATCGTGGTGACGGCGGTGCTGCTGACGGTGTTTTGGTATGTGGTCAACCGCACTTCGCTTGGCCGTGCTCAGCGCGCTTGCGAGCAAGATCGCAAGATGGCAGCTTTG
Organism: Falsochrobactrum ovis; assembly: GCF_003259955.1. Classification (GTDB taxonomy): domain Bacteria; phylum Pseudomonadota; class Alphaproteobacteria; order Rhizobiales; family Rhizobiaceae; genus Brucella; species Brucella ovis_A. Next base: position 115,237 of record NZ_QLMK01000004.1, on the reverse strand, counting down.
CTTGGCATCAATGTTGATCGGGTCATTTCCCTCACCTTTGTTATGGGCGCGATGCTAGCTGCAGTGGCGGGTACTCTTTACCTGTCTTTCTATGGCGTAATCTCATTTGCCGATGGTTTTATTCCCGGCGTCAAGGCGTTCACCGCCGCAGTTTTGGGTGGCATCGGATCGCTCCCGGGTGCTGTGGTTGGCGGATTGTTGATCGGTCTGATCGAGGCTTTATGGTCGGCTTATTTTTCGATTGATTACAAAGACGTTGCAGCCTTCTCGATCCTCGCCATCGTTCTGATCTTCATGCCGTCCGGCATTCTTGGTCGTCCTGAAGTCGAAAAGGTGTAATCATGGCCGTTCAAACAAGTTCACGTCCGGATTCCCTGATCGTCCGGGCGATACGCGAAGGTATTATTTCCGGTCTGCTGGCTCTCGGGCTGTTCGTTTTGATTGTCGGATTCAAAACGGATCAGAATATCAACAATGAATTAGTATTGGTTCAGCGTTGGGATGCTTTAGCAATTCTCGTTGCATTGGCCGCAGTGGGGCGCTTCGTATTCGTGGCTTTCGTGAATCCATGGTTGGAGGCACGTAAGCTCAAAAAAAATAGCCGTCCCGTTGGAGTGGTTGAAGAGCGATCATTTTTTGTGAAGCATTTTTCACAAATTGGTGTGATTTTTCTCTTCATCTATCCGATTTTGATTGTCGGAATGCTCGGCTGGCAGGGTTCACTAAAATGGGTCGATAATTTCGGCGTTCAGATCCTCATCTATGTGATGCTGGCCTGGGGCCTCAATATCGTGGTCGGGCTGGCTGGACTGCTTGATCTTGGCTATGTCGCGTTTTATGCGGTTGGTGCATATAGCTACGCAATTCTTTCGAGCTATTTCGGTTGGTCCTTTTGGGTATTGCTGCCCGTCGCCGGCTTGCTGGCTGCGACCTGGGGTGTCATTTTAGGTTTCCCAGTGCTCCGTCTTCGCGGAGACTATCTGGCAATTGTGACGCTTGCATTCGGTGAAATTATTCGGCTTGTGCTCATAAATTGGACCGATCTGACCCGCGGTACTTTCGGAATTTCAGGCATTGCAAAAGCAACGTTTTTTGGATTGCCTTTCAATGCCAGCAAGGATGGATTTGCGGCATATTTCGGACTCACATTCTCTGCTGCTCATTATAAATTCTTCCTCTATTACATCATCCTTCTGCTTGCATTGCTAACGGCGTGGGTGACGATTCGCTTGCGTCGCATGCCGGTCGGACGAGCATGGGAAGCGTTGCGTGAAGACGAAATTGCCTGTCGCTCGCTGGGAATAAACACCACCACAACAAAGCTGACTGCTTTTGCGATTGGTGCGATGTTTGGCGGATTTGCCGGGTCTTTCTTCGCAGCCCGTCAAGGGTTTGTGAGCCCTGAATCCTTCATCTTCCTTGAATCAGCGGTCATCCTGGCCATCGTGGTGCTTGGCGGTATGGGGTCGCTTGTGGGAATTGCCGTTGCCTCGGTCGTTATGATTGGGGGTACAGAAATTCTTCGCGAAATGAGCTTCCTAAAAGCTATTTTCGGGCCGAACTTCACACCGGAACTCTATCGTATGCTCATTTTCGGTCTGGCAATGGTTGTTGTCATGGTCTGGAAACCACGTGGTTTTGTCGGAAGCCGAGAGCCAAGTGCGTTTCTCAATGAGAAAAAGATGGTGTCGGGTGCCTTTACCAAGGAGGGGCACGGCTGATGGCGGAGACGAAAATAATGCCTGACAATGGTTCGAAAGACACCATTCTCGCGGTAGAACATCTATCAATGCGATTTGGAGGACTTGTCGCGATTAATGATCTCAGTTTCGAGGTCAAGCGCGGCGAGATAACAGCAATTATCGGACCGAACGGAGCCGGTAAAACAACAGTGTTCAATTGCATCACGGGTTTCTATAAACCCACCGGCGGCATGCTGACTATGCGACTGAAATCGGGTGAAAGTTTCCTTTTGGAACGTCTCCCAGATTTCAAGATAACCCAGCAGGCGAGGGTAGCAAGGACTTTCCAGAATATCCGGCTTTTTTCCGGGCTGACGGTTTTGGAAAATCTGCTTGTAGCACAGCATAATCCATTAATGCGTTCTTCTGGATATACAATAATGGGTTTGCTTGGCCTGCCAGCCTATAAAAAGGCAGCCAAAGAGGCTATTGAAAAGGCTCGATATTGGCTGGAAAAGGTCGATCTTATTGCTCGTGCTGACGATCCGGCCGGTGATCTTCCCTATGGTGATCAACGTCGTCTGGAAATTGCCCGTGCGATGTGTACCGAACCAGAAATGCTCTGTCTGGATGAGCCTGCGGCGGGGCTTAATCCGCGAGAGTCGGCGATGCTCAATAAGCTTCTGATTGATATCAGCAAGGAAACGGGAACCTCGATCCTGCTTATTGAACACGATATGTCGGTCGTTATGGAAATTTCGGATCATGTCATTGTGCTCGAATATGGTACGAAAATTTCCGATGGAACGCCTGATGAAGTGAAGAATGATCCGCGCGTTATTGCCGCCTATCTTGGGGTGGATGACGAAGAAGTTGTTGAGCTTGTCGAGGAAGTTGGCAAGCCGGGTGTTGTTGATGCTTTGGATGTTGTGACGGCTAAACTCGCTGACGAGGCGATAGAGGAAGTCGAAGCGGAAGATGACGCAACGGATCAGGGACATGCTTCGGAAGAGGTTCAACAAGACAAGAAAAAACCGACGGATGGAGGCAAGTGATGCAGGCTGAAACCGTGCAGAAAAAACAACCTCTTCTCGTCGTTGATAAGGTCGAGACCTATTACGGCAATATATGCGCGCTTAAAGGTATTGATCTAAGCGTTGATGAGGGGGAAATCGTAACGTTGATCGGTGCCAATGGTGCCGGCAAATCCACTCTTATGATGACGATTTTCGGGTCACCGCGTGCGCGCAGCGGTCGCATCATTTATGAGGGACGCGATATCACCCATATGCCGCCGCATGAAATTGCGAAACTGCGCGTGGCACAATCTCCCGAAGGGCGCCGGATTTTCCCGCGAATGACCGTGCTTGAAAATCTGCAAATGGGAGCAAGTCTCGATAATCAGAAATATTTCGAGGAAGATTCGAAACTTATGTTTGATCTGTTCCCACGATTGAAGGAACGTATCAATCAACGTGGTGGAACTCTTTCGGGAGGTGAGCAGCAGATGCTTGCGATTGCACGTGCTTTGATGGCCCGGCCTCGTTTGCTTCTGCTAGACGAACCTTCATTGGGTCTGGCTCCGCTGATCGTTAAGCAGATTTTTGACGCTATTAAAGAATTAAACCGCACGCAGGGACTGTCGGTATTTCTGGTCGAGCAGAATGCTTTTGGTGCGCTCAAGCTTGCTGATCGTGGTTATGTTATGGTCAATGGAACGATCACAATGAGCGGGTCAGGACGCGAATTGCTGGCAGACCCGGAAGTGAGAGCGGCTTATCTTGAAGGTGGAAGGCACTAGGGAGGACAATATGCAGGGAATTCTTCATGAAGAACCGTCATTTTGGCTGTTTTTCCTGATCACGTGCCTTTTGGGCGGCTGGGCTGCGTGGATGACAGGACGCGCCTGTGCGCAAACTTGGCGCTCTTATGTGCAGCTATTGCTTTATCTACTGCCATTGGCCGCTGCGGTCCGTTTTATTCATTATGCGCTGTTTGAGGGCACGTTGCTATCATTACACTACTATCTGGTAGATGCCGCAGTGCTGGTCATCATCGGATCAGTAGCTTTCCGATATACGCGCACCAAACAAATGGTAAACCAGTATGGATGGTTATACGAAAGATCGTCCCCACTGAGTTGGAAAGCAAAATAATTTAGGGCTCCGCCACCTTGTGGCGGGGCCTTTTTTCAAAGATCACGTTGGAAAATCAACGTAGATGTTGCTGATTACTCAGCGAATAACAACCGATGCAAAACATCGGTCGGGGTAACAAAACTGGGAGTTTTATGATGAAAAAGTCGCTTTTTTCAGGCGTGGCATTGGCCGCAGTCCTAGCATTTTCAGGTTCAGCCTGCGCCGATTTTCTTGTCGGCATTGGCGCGCCTTTGACCGGGCCCAATGCGGTCTATGGGGCACAGATTCAAAAAGGAGCGGAAGCTGCAATCAAGGAGATCAATGATGCCGGGGGCCTTAATGGTGAACAGATCACCATCACCCTTGGCGATGACGTATCCGATCCGAAACAGGGCATTTCTGTCGCTAACAAATTTGCCGCCGATGGTGTGAAGGTTGTCATTGGGCATTTTAACTCCGGTGTCGCCATTCCGGCTTCCGAAGTTTATGCAGAAAATGGAATTCTTGAAATCTCGCCCGGTGCCACTAATCCGGTATATACTGATCGCGGATTGTGGAACACCTTCCGTACCTGCGGTCGAGATGATCAGCAAGGCATCGTTGCGGGGCAGTATATTGCCGACAACTTCAAGGATGCCAAGATTGCTGTCATTCACGATAAGACCCCTTATGGACAGGGGCTTGCCGATGAAACCAAGAAAAAGCTCAACGAACTTGGTATCAAAGAAACAATTTATGAAGGCGTGAATGTCGGCGAGAAGGATTTCTCGGCGCTTATCGCAAAGCTTAAGCAGCAGGGTGTGAGTGTTCTATATTGGGGTGGCATGCACGCTGAGGCTGGCCTGATCATCCGTCAGCTTGCGGACCAGGGTCTTGAAGTTCAGTTCATCTCGGGCGACGGTATTGTTTCCAATGAATTGGCTTCGATAGCGGGTGATGCTGTCGAAGGAACGCTTAACACGTTCGGTCCAGACCCTCGCAATAACCCGGATAATGCTGAGCTTGTGCAGCAATTCCGTGATCAGGGTTTTGAACCGGAAGCTTACACCCTTTATTCTTATGCAGCAGTTCAGTCGCTTGCCCAAGCTGCTAAAGCAGCGGGAAGCAATGACCCTCAGGAAATTGCGACCGCGCTCAAAGAAAAGGGGCCGTTCAAGACTGTTCTTGGCGACCTCGCCTATGATGAGAAAGGTGATCCCAAGCTTCCTGGCTACGTGATATATAAGTGGGAAAAGGGCGAGGATGGGAAATATAATTACATCCAGCAGTAAATATTTTTCAGTATAGTTCAAAGCTGTTAGAAGATGCCCGGCTCAGGCTGGGCGTCTTTTTACTTGAATGCTATACGAAACATAATGTCATGCAAAAAGAAAATGAAGTCACTATTCTTTGGGGTAGACAATTTTTGCGATGCCAACTTAGGTGGTAGAGCAAATTGTCTGTTGCCTCGGTGACAAGCCCTTTGGGGGACGAGTGCGGGCTTTGGCGCGCCGATTAGCAGACTTCTGGCAGGTGTTTTTCATGGCTTAGGTCATGAGACGTCAACAGAGGTGGCGCCAGACTTAATGTCCTTACGGCCGAAGGCCTGCGGACAGCACGCAACAATAGTTGCGACGGCCAGTCGGCCTTTGATGAATGGGAGTTGATTGAAAATGAAGAAATCTTTGTTCTGCGGTGTTTGCTTCTCTGCGCTTCTTGCAATGGGCGGAACGTCCTTCGCCGATGTGCTATTGGGTGTAGGCGCGCCACTAACAGGCGGACAGGCTGCTTTTGGTGAACAGATCAAACGCGGTGTTGAAGCAGCAGTTGCAGAAGCCAATGCCAAGGGAGGTATGAACGGCGAGCAGATCACTATTGTTTATGGTGATGATGCGGCCGACCCGCGCCAGGGTATCTCGGTGGCCAACAAGTTTGTTGGTGATGGCGTCCAGTTCATTATCGGTCACTTCAATTCCGGTGTCAGTATTCCTACTTCAGAAATTTATGCTGAAAATGGCGTGTTGATGATCGCGCCGGGCACCACCAACCCCACCTATACTGAGCGCGGACTTTGGAATACGTTCCGTACCTGCCGCCGTGATGACAAGCAGGGCATTGTTGCCGGAAAATATATCGCCGACAATTATAAAGACGGCAAAGTTGCTATCCTGCATGACAAAACACCGTACGGACAGGGGCTTGCCGATGAAACGAAGAAGTCTTTGAATGAAAATGGCAAGAAAGAAGCGCTTTATGAAGGCGTCAATCAGGGCGATAAGGATTTCTCTGCACTTATTTCAAAAATGAAGGCCGCCGGTATCGACGTTGTTTACTGGGGCGGTATGCATGGCGAAGCCGGTTTGATTATTCGTCAAATGGCGGATCAAAATTTGGACGCACAATTCATTTCTGGTGATGGCATTGTTTCTAACGAATTGGCCTCAATTGCGGGTGACGCAGTAGCGGGTGTGTTGAACACTTTCGGTCCGGACCCGCGTGATGACGAAGCAAATGCAGAGTTGATCGCAGCGTTCCGCGAGAAAGGTTTTGAGCCTGAAGCCTATACATTCTACGCTTATGCTGGTGTCCAGTCACTCGTCGCTGCAGCCAATGCTGTTGGCAGCAATGACCCGCAAGAAGTTGCCATCTCGCTCAAAGAAAAAGGCCCGTTTGACACCGTTCTGGGCGAGGTTAGCTATGACGAAAATGGCGATCCTACGCTTTCTCCTTATGTCATGTTCGAATGGCGCAAGGGTGATGATGGCAAGTATAATTACTTCCAGAAATAGGCGTCTGATTACCAACCAGCCTGATAGGTCTATTGTAGCTTATGCCCGGTTAGCCGGGCATAAGTTTTTTAAACGTCTTTGAATAGTTCGTTTGCACTCGCTCTTAATGCAGGTTAATCAATTGCTCACTCAATGCAGTAAGGGAGTACTGTTTTGCCTATCAGAAAAATTCTGGTCGCCAACCGTTCAGAAATCGCCATTCGCGTATTTCGCGCCGCAAATGAACTGGGCCTCAAAACCGTGGCAATATGGGCGGAAGAGGACAAACTTTCACTGCATCGTTTTAAAGCCGATGAGAGTTATCAAGTCGGACGCGGCCCGCATTTAGAGCGCGATTTGGGGCCGATTGAAAGCTATCTTTCGATTGATGAAATTATTCGAGTGGCGAAGCTGTCTGGCGCTGACGCTATTCATCCCGGTTATGGACTTTTGGCAGAGAGTCCAGAATTTGCGGAAGCCTGCGCGCAAAATAATATAATCTTTATCGGACCAAAGCCAGAAACCATGCGTCGACTTGGCAATAAGGTGGCGGCACGCAATCTGGCAATCGAAGTTGGCGTGCCGGTTATTCCGGCAACAGAGCCTTTGCCCGATGATATTGAGCAGGTAAAAAAGCTTGCGGCTGAGGTTGGCTATCCTTTGATGCTCAAAGCCAGCTGGGGCGGTGGCGGACGTGGGATGCGCGTCATTCGCGCCGAAGAAGATTTAGAGCGGGAAGTGACCGCGGCCAAGCGTGAAGCCATGGCGGCATTTGGCAAGGATGAGGTTTATCTCGAAAAGCTTATTGAGCGTGCGCGCCATGTCGAAGTGCAGATCCTTGGAGATATGCATGGGAATGCGGTGCATCTTTATGAGCGTGATTGCTCAATTCAGCGACGCAACCAGAAAGTTGTAGAGCGTGCTCCGGCCCCCTATCTCAACGACCAGCAGCGCGAGGAATTGGCGAGTTATGCGTTAAAGATCGCGAATGCTACCGATTATATTGGTGCGGGCACCGTCGAATTTCTGATGGATGTTGATACCGGCGCGTTTTATTTCATTGAGGTTAATCCGCGCATTCAGGTTGAACATACGATCACTGAAGAAGTGACGGGCATCGACATTGTGAAAGCGCAAATTCACATTCTGGATGGTGCTGTTATTGGAACGCCGGCATCGGGCGTGCCACCGCAGTCAGAAATTCGCCTGAATGGTCATGCGCTGCAATGTCGTATCACGACCGAAGATCCTGAACAGAATTTCATTCCCGATTATGGACGTATTCAGGCCTATCGTTCAGCGTCTGGTTTTGGCATCCGGCTTGATGGCGGCACAGCCTATTCAGGAGCGGTGATTACTCGTTTTTACGATCCGTTGCTGGTCAAGGTTACAGCTTCAGGCACGACGCCGCTTGAAGCCATTCGCCGTATGGATCGGGCTTTGCGTGAGTTCCGTATTCGTGGCGTGTCGACCAATCTGACTTTTGTTGAAGCCATTATCAATCATCCGAAATTCCAATCGAATGATTACACAACCCGTTTCATCGATAGCACGCCTGAACTTTTTACACAGATGAAGCGGCAGGATCGGGCTACCAAACTGCTCACCTATATTGCTGATGTGACGGTCAACGGGCATCCAGAAACCAAGGGAAGGGCGAAGCCTTCCGCAGATGCTGCAAAGCCGCAAATACCTTGGTTTGGCGATAAGCCAATTCAGGACGGCACCAAGCAATTGCTGGATCAGCTAGGCCCGCGCAAATTCAGTGAGTGGATGCGCAATGAAAAGCGCGTTCTGGTTACCGACACCACTATGCGCGATGGGCACCAGTCGCTTTTGGCAACGCGTGTGCGCACTTATGATATTGCGCGCATTGCTAATTCCTATGCGCAGGCGCTGCCTGATCTGTTCTCGCTTGAGTGCTGGGGCGGGGCGACTTTCGACGTCTCTATGCGCTTTCTGACGGAAGACCCTTGGGAGCGTCTGGCGAAAATACGCGAAGCTGCGCCCAATATCTTATTGCAGATGCTTTTGCGCGGGGCCAATGGCGTCGGTTACAAAAGCTATCCTGACAATGTGGTGAAATATTTCGTCCGCGAAGCTGCGCGCGGTGGCATGGATCTGTTCCGTGTGTTTGACAGTCTCAACTGGGTAGAGAATATGCGCGTCTCGATGGATGCGGTGCTCGAAGAGGATAAGCTCTGCGAAGCGGCGATCTGTTATACGGGAGATATTCTCAATCCTGATCGCGCGAAATATGACCTCAAATATTATGTCAATCTGGCGAAAGAAGTCGAAAAGGCAGGCGCACATATTATCGCGGTTAAGGATATGGCCGGGTTGTTAAAACCGGCAGCGGCACGGGTGTTATTCAAAACCTTGCGCGAGGAAACCGATCTGCCGATCCACTTCCACACTCACGACACGTCGGGCATTTCGGCAGCGACTGTCTTGGCTGCGGTTGATGCTGGAGTTGACGCGGTTGATGCGGCGATGGACGCGTTTTCGGGCCATACTTCACAGCCTTGCCTAGGCTCGATTGTTGAGGCTCTGCATGGCTCTGAACGCGATCCGGGGCTTGATACGCAATCAATTCGCCGGATTTCCTTCTATTGGGAGGCGGTACGCAATCAATATGCGGCATTTGAAACCGACCTTAAAGGGCCAGCTTCTGAGGTCTATCTGCATGAAATGCCGGGCGGCCAATTCACGAATTTGAAGGAACAGGCGCGTTCGCTGGGGCTTGAAACGCGCTGGCACGAGGTTGCTCAAGCCTATGCCGATGTGAACCGCATGTTTGGTGATATCGTCAAAGTCACGCCATCTTCTAAGGTGGTGGGAGACATGGCGCTGATGATGGTTAGCCAAGATTTGACGGTGGCCGATGTCGAAAATCCGGATAAGGATATTGCATTCCCCGATTCTGTGGTTTCCATGATGCGTGGTGATCTCGGACAGCCGCCTGCGGGATGGCCGAAAGCGCTGCAGAAAAAGGTGCTTAAGGACGAAAAGCCGTTTACCGAGCGTCCGGGTGCTTTGCTCCCGCCAGCAGATCTTGATGCGGAACGCAAGTCGGTTGAGGAAATAGTGGGTCGTGAAATTTCCGATCAGGAATTTGCTTCTGCCCTGATGTATCCAAAAGTGTTCACAGACTTTGCTGCGGCACAGCAAGAATATGGTCCAACCAGTGTGCTGCCGACTCCGGTCTATTTTTATGGTCTTAAGCCGGAAGAAGAGGTTTTCGTTGATCTTGAACGCGGCAAAACGCTTGTGATCGTCAATCAGGCGATCAGTGAAACCGACGAGAAGGGCATGGTGACTGTGTTCTTCGAACTCAATGGCCAGCCGCGTCGTGTCAAGGTGCCCAACCGCGCCAAGGGCGCGTCAGGCGGGGTCAAGCGTAAGGTTGAGCATGGTAATGACCGTCAGCTTGGGGCTCCAATGCCTGGCGTTGTCTCGACCGTTGCGGTTTCCGTTGGTCAGACGGTTAAGGCTGGCGACGTGTTGCTTTCCATTGAAGCTATGAAAATGGAGACAGCGCTGCGCGCTGAACGCGATGGTGTGATTGCCGAAGTTTTGGTGCGGCCGGGCGAAGCGATCGACGCGAAGGATTTGCTCATCGTTTATGCGGAGTAATCCGTATCCAGTTTGAGAGATGGAATGGTGGAGATTACCGAACGCGGCGTGGCGCAGGAAAGTCCTGCGCCAATAATCACCAGAGAGCGTGTGGCGGTAGCGCTGCTCTTTTTGATGAACGGCTATTTGTTCGGTGGCTGGGCTCCTAAAATCCCTGAATTTGCGACGCGGCTTGGCCTAGATAGCGCCGGAATGGGATTGATGATCTTCGTGTTCGGCGTTGGATCGCTGGCTCTCATGCCGGTTGCGGGCGGTTTATCTGCAAATTACGGCTCTGGAATTGTGGTGCGGATCACAGCCGTAGCGCTGGCCCCGGTTTTACTGGTTATTTCCCTTGCTCCGAATATTCCGGTTGCGATTTTCGCAATGTTTTATTTCGGTGGTGCAATAGCGGCCATGGACGTGGCGATGAATGCCAATGCAGTGGCGGTGGAAAAGTCGATGCGGCGGGCGATTATGTCGTCCTGTCATGCATTCTGGAGTCTGGGCGGGTTGATAGGCTCGGCAAGCGGCGGCGTGATGATTGCCTATCTTGGCCCGGTTACTCATGCGGTTGTGACATTGATAGTGGCAGTGGTGCTGCTGTCTGTAGCTTGGCCCAGAATTATCCCTGACCGTCATGATCATCAAACAGGACCTAAGCCGAAATTGACATTTCCGCGGCAACCCCTGCCGTGGCTTATTGGTGTCATTGCGCTATTCTCGATGATTCCGGAAGGAGCGATTATCGATTGGGGTGCCTATTATCTCAAAGAAGAGCTGGGCGCGTCGGTGGTCGTGGCCGGATTTGGCTTTGCGGCCTTCTCATTTACGATGGCGGCGATGCGCTTTGCTGGTGATCTGGTGCGAGATCGCTTCGGAGCTATCAAAACACTGCGTATATGCACATTGATCGCGATTGGCGGATTGGTGATTGTGGGGCTCTCTTATCATCCTTATGGGGTGATTGTGGGCTTTGCTATTTGTGGTATCGGAATATCAAATATGGTGCCGATTGCATTTTCCACGGCGGGAAATATTCCCGGCGTTAATCCAAGCGTCAGCCTGTCGATTGCCACCACAATGGGTTATTCGGGAATGCTGGTTGCGCCCTCGCTGATCGGCTTCGTGGCGCGGCATAGCGGATTTGGTGTGGTTTTCCTCGCCATGCCGGTGCTGCTCTTGATTGTGTTGATGTTTTCAGGTTTAGCGCGTTATGCGGATAATAGGAATTAAGTTCGATTATGCCCTGCCATAGCCATAGTATGCGCTATGGTGAATATTAAGTTGCTTCTCTTGGCTTGATTACAGTGCCGCGGCCAGCGAATATATAAACTTAAAGCTCGCTGGCATTGACAAATGTGTTTAGTCGCGCCACCTGAATGCAGGCCCGATCAGGAGCGAGTCCGGTGAAAGCTTTTACTGCTATGAACCGGTTTGCGTCAGATAAAGAACAGAACAATATGTCTTGCGAGACCCCCAAATATTTTCCGTATCCTTTTCCCCGCCGCCAATCCGTCGGGGTAGACGTTGGCGGCGTTGTGGTGGGCGGTAGTGCGCCGGTCGTCGTGCAGTCCATGACCAATACTGATACTGCTGACGTGGATTCCACAGTCGCACAAGTGGCAGCGCTGCATAAGGCAGGCTCCGAGATTGTGCGCATCACGGTTGATCGCGACGAATCGGCTGCGGCGGTTCCTAAGATTCGGGAACGGCTGGAACGGCTCGGACTGAATGTTCCGCTGGTCGGAGATTTCCATTATATTGGACATAAATTGCTTGCCGATCATCCGGGCTGTGCGGAAGCTTTGGCCAAATATCGCATCAATCCGGGCAATGTCGGTTTTAAAGATAAGAAAGACAAACAATTTGCCGATATTGTTGAAATGGCTATCCGCCATGACAAACCGGTCCGAATTGGGGTTAATTGGGGTTCGTTAGATCAGGAACTTCTGACCACATTGATGGATCGTAATCAGGCTGAGGGGGCACCTTTGAGCGCGCAGGAAGTCATGCGCGAAGCTATTGTGCAATCAGCTTTGATTTCAGCAAATCTTGCAGAAGAGATCGGTCTTTCGCGCGATAAGATCATTCTGTCAGCAAAGGTCAGTCAGGTTCAGGATCTGATTGCGGTTTACACCATGCTGGCGCAACGTTGCGACCATGCATTGCATCTGGGTTTGACGGAAGCAGGCATGGGCACGAAAGGCGTGGTTGCATCATCGGCGGCGATGGGAATTTTGTTGCAGCAGGGAATTGGCGATACGATCCGCGTTTCGCTAACGCCAGAACCGGGCGGTGACCGGACGCGCGAAGTGCAGGTGGCGCAGGAACTGCTCCAGACTATGGGTTTTCGTCAGTTCATCCCAATTGTGGCGGCTTGCCCGGGATGCGGACGCACAACTTCTACGGTGTTTCAGGAGTTGGCGCAGACTATTCAGGAAGATATACGCCATAATATGCCGGTTTGGCGTGAGAAATATCCGGGCGTCGAAGCGCTCTCGGTCGCGGTTATGGGCTGTATTGTGAATGGACCGGGCGAATCGAAACATGCCGATATTGGCATTTCGCTTCCCGGAACCGGCGAGACGCCTTCGGCGCCTGTTTTCGTCGATGGTAAGAAAGTGGCTACATTGCGCGGCCCGGATATTGCTGAAGACTTCCAAAAGATGGTTGCTGATTATATCGAAAACCGCTTTGGCATGGGCCGCAAGGTTGCTTCCTGATTAATTCTGTCGTTCCGCAATAAAGCGGGCTGCCTGTATGAGAATTTTTGCTTCTGCCCCATAGGGCTCAAGCAGACTTTCAGCTTGATCCACTAGGCCGGAAAGCTGCTGTCTGGTCCAATCAATTCCGTGCAGGGAGACCAGAGTTGCTTTTCCAGCTGCTGCGTCCTTGCCAGTGGCTTTGCCCATAGAATCAGCATCGGATGTGACATCAAGCAGATCATCTGCAAGTTGGAAGGCGAGGCCAATGGCCGAGCCAAATTCGGCCATGCGCTCACGGTCTTCACGCGGCGCATTGGCAATGATAGCGCCAGCTTCGCAGGCAAAGCGGATCAATGCGCCGGTTTTCATGGCTTGAAGAGTAATGATACCGGCTTCGTCTGGTTTGCTGGTTTCTGCCATCAGATCCAGAGCCTGTCCGCCCACCATTCCGCCAAGTCCCGCCGCACGGGCTAAGGCTGCAACCAATTGTAAACGTATCTGTGGCGGCAGATCTGTGTCGTCTGATGCGATGATGTCAAAAGCATAGGTTAGCAAGCCGTCGCCTGCGAGAATAGCTGCAGCCTCATCAAAAGCCCGGTGCACGGTGGGTTGACCGCGACGCAGATCGTCATCATCCATTGCGGGTAAATCGTCGTGCACAAGGGAATAGCAGTGGATTGCTTCCAGAGCCGCAGCAACCCGCAATACAGCCTCGCCGGATTTGCCGAATAAAGCGGCGCTCTCAATCACGAGGAAGGGGCGTAATCTTTTGCCGCCATTTAGCGCGCCGTGACGCATTGCCGCCAGAAGCCGTTCAGGTCGCGCAATCTCGCCAGCCCGTAAACGCTGGTCCAGCAAAGTGGTCAGAACCGCTTCGATTTCGGAAGCGCGGCGGTTCAGGGTTTGAACAAAATCGATAGACAAGTTTTCCATAGAAACGGGATGGACGAAACTGGGTTCAGCGTCAACCAATGATCAAGATTGGCTTAGGCTTTTTCATAGGGGCGTAGATTATGGTTACGTGATTGTTGCTTGTATCTGATGCCAGATTATGGAATCGAGAGCTAATCTGTTAAGAAAGCCTTTAGGGTTCAGGCAATCAGGCGAAGCGGTGGCAAAGGTCATTATCAAGAAAAAGGATGGGCGTAATTATCTCGCCGAGCCGCGCCGGGGCCGAGGTGTCGCTTTTGTATTCAAATTTTTGCTGATTTTGCTTTTACTGCCGTTTTTACTAATCTTGATTTATTCGGCTAATCGGGTTCATCCCGTATCCACACTCATGATTGCTGACATGGTGCTTCTTCAGGAGGTTGATCGCCGATGGGTCAATCTTGATGAAGTCGCGCCAGTGTTGGTGAATTCAGTGATGATGGCTGAAGACGGGCAGTTTTGTAGCCATAAAGGTGTTGACTGGCATCAACTTAGCCTCGTGCTTGATGATGCACGAGACGGCGGTCCAAGCAGGGGGGCATCGACTATCACCATGCAAACGGTGAAGAATCTGTTTTTGTGGAATGGTCGCTCTTATATTCGTAAAGCGCTCGAATTTCCGCTGGCTGTGACCGCAGACATGATTCTATCCAAACGCCGTATTATGGAGATCTATCTCAATATCGCAGAATGGGGGCCAGGAATTTACGGAATCGAAGCCGCCGCTCAACATTATTTTAATAGGCCTGCATCAAAGCTCAATGCGCAGCAATCGGCGCTGCTTGCGGTGACATTGCCCAACCCTCTTTTGCGTAATCCTGCCAAACCCACCCGTAATATGCAGCGGATAGCGCGCATTATTGCAGGTCGTGCCGCCAAGGCAGGCCCCTATGTGGCTTGCATCAGCTAGGTGCGGAAAATAAAAAAATATAAGACTCCCGCTGGTCAAATGCACAGATAGCGTGTATAGGCACGGGACTTTCCGGAATTTTGTCCGCTGTGACAGGCTCCGCCGGGGCCGTGCCGGACTTTTATCGACCGATCAGTGGAGCTGAATCCATGGCTGTACCTAAACGAAAAACGTCTCCGTCGAAGCGCGGCATGCGCCGTTCGGCTGACGCACTCAAGGCCCCGACCTATGTCGAGGACAAGAACTCGGGCGAACTTCGCCGTCCTCACCATATCGATCTGAAGAGCGGTATGTATCGTGGGCGTCAGGTTCTCGAGGCTAAGGAATAAATCTGACATAGCGCCGATCTTCGGATCTGGCGTGTTGTAGATCGTTTAAAAACCGTTTTCAGAAAACTGGAAGCGGTTTTTCTTTTTATCGGGCCTATTGGGCTGGATGATATTGGGCGGTTAGGCTGGATGATAATTCGGCGGTGCAATATCATCATCGTCTGGCAGCAGGGGCGGACTCTGTTTTATAATTTTCGTAAAAATCATTGAAATAATCGCCACGAACTCTCCCCGAACTTGCCAAGCTGGGCAATTTGGTCTTTGTCTCTCGCAAGGGTTTCTAAGGAGGATGAAATGACTGTATCGGCTGGAACCGGAGCGGTGGTGATTGCCAGTGCAGCACGCACGGCAGTAGGCTCGTTTAACGGAGCTTTTGCCAATATTCCTGCACATGAGCTTGGTGCCGCAGCGATCCGTGCTGCATTGGAGCGAGCGGGTGTTGCGGCGACCGATGTCGATGAAGTCATTCTCGGGCAGGTACTGACAGCGGGTGAGGGGCAGAATCCGGCGCGTCAGGCGGCAATGGCGGCAGGATGCAGCAATGAGGCTACCGCCTTTTCCGTCAATCAGCTTTGCGGATCAGGACTTCGTGCGGTGGCGCTTGGTATGCAGCAGATTTTGGCTGGTGACGCGAAAATCATTGTAGCGGGCGGTCAGGAATCAATGTCTCTCGCGCCACATTGTGCGCATTTACGCAGCGGCGTAAAAATGGGCGATTTCAAGTTCGTCGATACGATGTTGAAAGACGGACTAACTGACGCCTTCCATGGTTATCATATGGGCACGACGGCAGAAAATATTGCAAAACAATGGAATTTATCACGCGATGAACAGGATGAATTTGCGCTTTCTTCGCAATTAAAAGCCGAAACAGCGCAAAAACTTGGCAAATTTGACGAAGAAATCGTGCCTTTTACCGTAAAAATGCGCAAAAGTGAGACGGTTGTAGCGGCAGATGAATATATCCGCCACGGCACCACGAAAGAGGGTTTGGCAAAGTTGCGCCCTGCTTTTGATAAAGAAGGTACGGTTACAGCCGGTAACGCATCCGGCATCAATGATGGCGCAGCCGCTTTGGTGTTGATGAGGGCGGACGAAGCGGACAAACGTAACATTGAGCCTTTAGGTCGTATCGTTTCTTGGGCAACGGCTGGGGTTGACCCTTCAATTATGGGGACCGGTCCTATTCCTGCGACACGGAAAGCGCTTGAGAAGGCCGGGTGGAGCGTGGATGATCTTGATCTGGTGGAGGCGAATGAGGCTTTTGCAGCGCAATCCTGCGCAGTGGTTCGGGATTTGGGACTCAATCCTGAAATCGTCAACGTTAATGGCGGTGCTATTGCTATCGGTCATCCAATTGGCGCGTCGGGTGCACGCGTACTGACCACACTGCTTTATGAAATGAAGCGACGTGATGCAAAAAGAGGTCTTGCAACGCTTTGCATTGGCGGCGGAATGGGGATCGCGCTTTGTGTGGAGCGGGATTAATCGCCGGTGGGAGGGTGGACGGCTGGCCAATCTGCCCTATCCTATACATTGAAAAGTTAACGCGCAGGGGAAACGCACAGGGGCTTTGAGGAAAAGTTAACGCACAGGGGCTTTGACGCGATTCCTTTGTATAAAAGACCAGTCTCGTTGTGGCTTGAAGGTGTGTGAGTCCCTATATGTTGTGAGAACAAACCACGAAAAACTCGATAAAAGCGATTCGTAGCTGATTCGTTCCATTTTTGAGCCAAAAGTTAATTTTGGTAGGGAAAACAGGGCCTTTTTACACTAGGTTACAGTGTTTTAGTTGCGATTTTTCTGATTCATAGTAAGCGTAGGGCGCTTCCGAAGAGGCAGGAGATTAAAAGGTTAATGGATCCGGCCTTTGATCAACTATGTAATGAGTTTGTGATATATAAAGATTCAACTTGTGGTGCCGCGGTGGAGGCGCATCTACTAGATATGGCAGTGAACAAAAGGCGAAGCCGTGAGAGTCAGTGATTCGTAGTCGATTTGTTCCAGACTCGTTCCAATTGTTAAATTGCGGGTTTGTTAAAACCAATTACTGCCGTTAAAACATGCAGTGAAACTCGATCGGAGCGCTTTCGGGCCAGATCATATAATGCTATCGCGTGATGTAGCGCATAGTATTTTGAGGAATCTAATATTTGGCATGAACCACCTCCCGGCCCATGATTTTCCACTTATTTTGAGTGGGCGCGACGTTACAGCGGTATTGGGGCCTACCAATACCGGAAAAACGCATCTCGCGATTGAGCGCATGCTTTCGCATGAAAGCGGGATTATTGGTCTGCCGTTGCGTCTCTTGGCTCGCGAGGTCTATCACCGGGTGGTCGAAAAAGTCGGTGCCGCGAATGTTTCATTGGTGACGGGTGAAGAGAAAATCGTTCCACCTCAAGCGCGCTATTCGGTTTGCACTGTTGAGGCAATGCCACGGCAAACCGATGTTGCCTTTGTTGCGATTGATGAGGTGCAACTGGCGGGTGATCTTGAGCGGGGCCATATTTTTACCGATCGGATCTTGCATTTGCGCGGACGGCAGGAAACCTTGCTGCTGGGCGCGGCAACCATGCGCGGTATTTTGGAAAAACTGTTGCGCGGCATACATGTCGTGACGCGTCCACGGCTTTCCCAGCTTCACTATGCAGGCTCTAAAAAAATTATTCGCCTTCCCAATCGTTCTGCAATTGTCGCTTTTTCTGCGGATGAAGTTTATGCCATCGCTGAACTGATCCGGCGCCAGCGCGGAGGTGCGGCGGTGGTGATGGGCGCGCTTTCTCCGCGTACACGCAATGCCCAAGTTGAGCTTTACCAGTCGGGTGATGTTGATTTTCTCGTTGCGACCGACGCCATCGGCATGGGGCTTAATCTTGATGTCGATCATGTGGCTTTTGCCCAGAATCGAAAATTCGATGGCTATCAATTTCGAGATTTGACGCCATCGGAGGTGGGGCAGATCGCTGGCCGCGCTGGGCGGCATTTGCGAGATGGGACTTTCGGCGTAACGGGTCAGGTAGATCCTTTTGATGCAGCTCTTGTGGAGCGGGTCGAGGCGCACGCATTTGATTCGGTAAAGGTCTTGCAGTGGCGAACGGCCCAGTTGGATTTTTCTTCTATCGATTCTTTGCGGCGCTCTTTAGAAAAGCCAAGTCCGGTTGAAGGTTTGGCCAAGGCGCTGCCTGCTGTCGATCAGCAGGCGCTGGAAAATCTAACAAGAGATGAGGAGATTTTGCGGCTTGCAACAGGACCCTCTCGCATCGCGCTTTTATGGGATACCTGTGCGCTTCCTGATTATCGTAAGATAGCGCCTGCACAACATGCCGAAATTATAGCAAATATTTATCAGGATCTGGTGCGCCGGGGGAGCGTTGATGAAGATTATATGAGTAAACAGGTGCGTCTCGCGGATAATATGGAGGGGGAAATTGACGCCCTCTCGCATCGCGTGGCACAAATTCGAACCTGGACATTTGTGTCGCACAGGCCCGGATGGCTTGCTGATCCGACACACTGGCAGGAAAAGACGCGCGAAATAGAGGACAGACTGTCCGATGCGCTGCATGAAAGGTTGACGAAACGCTTTGTAGACCGCAGGACAAGCGTGCTTATGAGGCGCCTGAGAGAGAATGCCATGCTAGAAGCAGAAATCAGCTCGACCGGAGACGTGATTGTCGAAGGCCATAATGTCGGGCAACTGGAAGGATTCCGTTTTACCGCTGATGTTCAGGCTGAAGGGCCGGACGCCAAAGCGGTAAAGGGTGCCGCACAAAAGGCGCTGGCCGCCGAATTCGAACGCCGCGCGGAGCGTTTCGCCGCTGCGCCTAATGGCGATTTTGCGTTGGGTTCGGATGGTATATTGCGCTGGGTGGGTGCGACGGTCGCAACCTTGGTGGCAGGTGAAGACGTTCTGAAGCCGCGTGCAGTTATTTTGGCCGATGAGCAGCTTACCGGCCCGATGCGCGATAAGGTTGCGGCACGTATCGAACGTTTTGTCGCTCATCATATTGAATCGGTTCTAAAACCGCTCACAGATCTTGCCAGTGCCGATGCCCTGACTGGGATGACGCGCGGACTTGCGTTTCAGCTGGTCGAAAAACTTGGTATTCTGCAGCGCCGTGACGTGGCTGAGGAAGTGCGCGGGCTTGACCAAGATTCACGCGCAGCCCTGCGCCGTCTCGGTGTGCGCTTTGGCGCTTATCATATTTTCATGCCCATGCTGCTTAAGCCTGCTCCGGCAGGTCTGATCACTTTACTTTGGTCATTGAAGAATGATGGTCGCGAACGTCCCGGTTATGGCGATGTGGTCAATGTTTTGGCGGCTGGCCGTACCTCGGCTGTCGTGGACCCAAATTTTGACCCGATATTTTATCGTTTGGCGGGCTATCGCGTTTTGGGCCGTCGGGCCGTTCGCATCGATATATTGGAGCGTCTAGCGGATCTTATCCGTCCAGCACTCGCATGGCGGCCCGGTGCAGGCGAGCGGCCAGACGGGGCCTATAATGGCAACCGTTTTATTGTCACGCCGGCAATGATGTCGATTTTGGGTGCTACGCCCGAAGATATGGAAGAGATTCTCAAGAGCCTGGGCTACCGACATGAGGAAGCCAATGCTGTAGAAGTGGCGGAAAAGCTTGCTGAGCTTGATGCATTTGCGGCTGAGGCGGCAGAGGCTGCGGAGCAGGAAGCGGTTTTCAAGCCAGCGGTTCCAGCCGCAGCAGTGGCGAATGAGAAACCTGCAGTGCCTGATGCGGAGCCGGTACCGGCGCCTGTCGTTGAACAGAAGGTAAGTGAAGAGCCGGCAAAAGTTGCGCTTCCTGCAGGAGAACAGCCGTCTGCCGACGAGGCTGAACAGACCGAAATTGCTGAGGCGCCAAAGCCGGTTTTGATCTGGCGTCAAGGTCGGTTTGAAGGCCGTGGTCGCACTCATGAAAACCGTGCACGCCAAAACCGACATATGCGAGGAGAAGCGCGTAAATCGGATAATGACGGGCAATCCTCTTCTGAGCATCGCGGCAAGCGCTTTGACAAGCCTAAGCGGAATGATGGCGAAGGGCAGGGCAAGCGTGAGGGCTTTAAAGGTAAGCCTCGGGAAAATGGCAACCGGCATTCTAAACGGGATGTGGGCGCACAGGGAGGCAAGCGCTTTAATGAACGGCCTGCACGGGTCGATCTTGATTCGCCATTCGCCAAGCTGTTAGCGCTTAAGGAGCAACTGAAGAAGTAAGATGAGCGGAGAAGCGATTGCAAGGCAGCGAATTGATAAGTGGCTGTTTTTTGCACGCGTGGTCAAGTCGAGAACGCTGGCGGCAAAACTCGCCGCTGGCGGTAAAGTGCGCGTTAATCGCGATAAGATCGATCAGCCGTCTTATCCGGTGAAAATAGAAGATGTTCTGACCATTACCTTGGACCGGCGGATCTTGGTTTATAAGGTTCGTGGACTTGGCGAGCGACGCGGTCCCGCGGTGGAGGCACAGCTTCTTTATGAAGATCTGTCGCCACCTGCGCCTACACGCTCCGAATCGCAACTATTCATGCAGCCTCAGCGCGAGAGCGGCAGCGGGAGACCGACGAAGAAACAACGTCGCGAAACGGATCGTTTGCGCGATATTTGAGTTTTTGGCATGCGATTGCTCAAAAGTTTCTCGTTTCAGCCGAATTTTCTGTTTTTGAAACTGTAACAAAGTTGCGAGATTTCTCAGATATGTAAAAGATATTTCTGATTGACGCTCAGCATGCGGAACGCTGTTTTAAAGGTCCAAAAGATATTCCGGTTGCGGCGATTGGGCCCTTGTCACGGGGTGATAAAATCGCTACCTCAACCGGGATGAAGAAGATGACAGTTGTTATTTCGCGGCTGTGCGTCCCCCCTCATTGAATGTTCCGAACTTCGATCAAAAGATCGAATGGCCAAATCTAGAAAAAGTCATTCCCTGACGATAAGGGTGGCAATAGGAGTTGGACGATGACTTATGTCGTGACCGATAATTGCATTCGCTGCAAATATACGGACTGCGTCGAAGTCTGTCCGGTAGACTGTTTTTATGAAGGCGAGAATATGCTCGTCATCAATCCGGACGAATGCATCGATTGCGGCGTCTGCGAGCCAGAATGCCCGGCGGAGGCAATCAGCCCCGACACTGAGCCGGGATTGGAAAAATGGCTTGAGCTTAATGCAGAATATTCAACTAAGTGGCCGAACCTGACGACCAAAAAAGAAGAGCTTCCTGAAGCCAAGGAAATGGACGGCGTGCCGGGCAAATTTGAACAATTTTTCTCGTCCGCTCCGGGAACAGGTGACTGACAGACGGGCCAGCCTCTCTACGAAAGACATCATTAAAACAGCGCGAAAAACGCTATTATCTCGTGATTGCGACATATTTGCCAATTTGTTGATTCTTTCGCGAAATTGTGTTATCTTGCAATGAGACAATTTCAATGACTGGACGTCAACTCGTGGCGCAAATGCGTTAATCTCTGAAAGGCAGCTTTTTTTACTGGGTCATATGGCGCAGGGACGTTTGATTGCGAATTCGCATCCGTTTCTAGGCAATATTTCCCAGTATATAATTTTGCGCTTTTTAGAAATGTTCCAGTTCAAATTAGAAACTGACTTCCGCACGTCTATCCTATGGTGCGGTTGATGTCATGTGTTAACCGGCTGGTCGGCCGGGCACAACAGGGAGTATTGAAGCGTATGTCATCCCAGCAGAAAAAATCCCCAGCGCGTCAGGGTTTCAAAACCGGAGAATCGATTGTTTATCCGGCGCATGGTGTGGGGCAAATTGTGGCCATTGAAGAGCAGGAAGTGGCCGGCCACAAATTGGAACTTTTTGTTATAGATTTCGATAAAGATAAGATGCGACTTAAGGTGCCCGTCGCAAAAGCAGTAAGCATCGGCATGCGCAAACTGTCAGAGACTGATTATGTCGAACGCGCGCTGAAGGTTGTACAAGGCCGTGCACGTGTGAAGCGCACTATGTGGTCACGCCGTGCGCAGGAATATGATGCAAAGATCAATTCCGGTGATTTAATTTCAATCTCAGAAGTTGTGCGTGATTTGCACCGTGCTGAAAATCAACCTGAGCAATCTTATTCGGAGCGCCAGCTTTATGAGGCTGCGCTTGAGCGGATGGCGCGCGAAATCGCAGCCGTCAATAAGCTTTCCGATACTGAAGCGGTTCGTTTGATTGAAGCGAATTTGGCTAAAGGGCCGAAGCGTGGCAAGGCGGAAGCCGAGCTCGAAGGTGAGAGCGAAGGCGAAGTCGCAGCTGCGTAAGCATCTGTTGAAACAGGTTAGATCAAAGCCCGGCTTAGTCCGGGCTTTTTCTTTTTCGGAGCTGGTGGCGGTTATTTGCCGGGTGATTGTGCGAGCTTTTGAAAGCGGGTGGAACCTCAATGCTTATCGTGCGTTGTCCAATTACTGCCAATCTCAACGAGCTTGTTCGGGCACTTTTGGCCGGAAGTTCAGGTTCATACGGAGTTGAATAGGAGTTCATAGCAGATTTAGGCAGGGGAATTTTAATAAACGTAGTCTTGGTAGCGTAGAAGTCCAGAACAGGAGAGCCAGATGAAGTCGTCATCCATGAGCAGTTCCTCCGCTCCTCCACCAGCCCGACAGGCTCTTATTCCCAACGATGATTCGACTCCCGCCGCGTCCTCTCAATCTATGATCCGAAGCGCCATGTCTGCTCCTTATTTGGAGCGGGACGAAGAGCGCGCACTGGCTGTGCGGTGGAAAGAGAAGCAAGATCCGGATGCGCTTCACAAAATCACATCGGCCCATATGCGGCTAGTGATCTCCATGGCAGGACGTTTTCGCAAGTATAAATTGCCAATGAATGATCTGATCCAAGAGGGTTATGTTGGCCTTTTGGAAGCGGCTGCGCGTTTTGAACCTGAGCGCGAAGTAAGGTTTTCTACCTATGCGTCTTGGTGGATTAGAGCATCGATGCAAGACTATATATTACGCAATTGGTCGATTGTTCGTGGAGGAACCAGTTCTGCGCAAAAAGCGCTGTTCTTCAATCTTCGCCGTTTGCGCTCGAAATTGGCGCAAGAAGACCAGGCCATGAGTAAAGCTCAGATCTATAAGGCTATCTCTGCTGAGCTCGGGGTTTCGTCACGCGATGTGGAATTCATGGATAGTCGGCTTTCAGGTCCGGACAGTTCCTTGTCGGCGTCTATGAACGGGGATGAGGTAGGAAGTTCTCAAAAGATCGACTTTCTCATAGACGAAAACCCGTTGCAGGATGAGGTTGTGGAGAGCGTTATAGATATGGAGCGCCGGGTTAGCTGGTTGCGTGTTGCGCTTGATGCGCTCAATGAACGGGAATTGCATATTATCCGGGAGCGGCGACTGGAAGACGAAGGAATCACTCTGGAAGCTCTTGGTCAAAAGCTTGGAATTTCGAAAGAACGAGTCCGGCAGATCGAAAGCCGAGCTATTGAAAAATTGAAAATCGCTCTGCTCGACCAACATGAGATGGCGGCGTATCAGGCGTAAACCTCTGGGCCGCTAGGGCTGATAGCCAAATACTAATCGCTGTTCGTTAGCCGAGCAGACCAATCTTCGACTTGGCGGTTTTTGAGGCGGCGTAGGGCGTATTTTCTCCAGCCGTCAGCAAGATGATTGATTTCGGCCATTAGAGCTAGTTCTTCATAATTGAGAGTGTCTACGTAAAGTAGATGCCACAGGCGATGGAGCGTCCACTCTGGAGAGAGGCGATCCACAAGTACCATTGCATCACCCGTTTCGGCTATCCCTTCTTCCAGAATACGATAATACCAGCCGGAGCGGCCTGTTTTCTGGACGCGGATCGCCATATCTGGCACATCGAAACGAAAGTTGAGTTTCCAGCAAGGTTGGCGACCTTGTGAGACTTCGATCAGGGCTGAGCCCAGGCGAAAGCGGTCTCCTACCGCCACATTATGTTCAGTCAGACCGGAGGTGGAAATATTTTCTCCGAAAGCTCCGGGCGCTGCGAGGACAGGAATGTCACCAATTTCCTGTTGCCAAATAGCGTAATGATCGTAGGGGTAATGATGTAGGGCTTTTTCTGGTCCACCGTGAACTTTCCGATCGCCTTGGAAATCGAATTCGAGCCCTTCGCTCAAAATACGCATTTTGCCTTCAAAGGGCTTTTTATTGATCGCGCTTGGGGCTTGCCGGGGGCCGAGCGGCTCAATCTGACCTGCGAGGAGAGCGATTATGCGCGTTTCCATTTTATGACTTTCGATGGTTATTCGCTGATTATTTTTACACGGTCGCCAACGGAAACAGCGGCACCGGCGGGCAGGGCATTAAGCAGGCGGAACAGCTCAAGTTTGCGCGTGGCGCCTTGCATGCGTGCCGCTAGGCTGCCCAGAGTATCGCCCGGCTTTACCGTGACGACGCGGATACGCAATGGCTTGATGGCGGTGCGCTCGCTTTCCGATAGTCTGCGGAAAGATTGCGTGACTGTTTGGGTTGCCGACTCTAAAGCCGGGCTTCCGTTAGGAGCGGCGATAAGGAAGCGATATACTTTATTGTCCACTCCAATCACGACGATATTAAATTGCCAACGATCTGCGCTGGCGCGGGCAGTCGCTGCCGGTAGGCCGTTGACCGTCGTGGGGCGAATGGAATTTTCTTCGAGCCCTTTAACCCAACCGGAACGGATGTAATCGGTCAGGCTTGAGCCGGCTGGTAATGATGCGCCGTCAAAGCGGATTGCGATCTCGCCCGGGCCGCTGGCCATGACTGCGTTGGCTGAATTATCGATGGTAAAGTCGTTAGGTGGACGGAAAGTCACGCCCAATTTCGGATGGATGAAACTTTGGTCGCGAACATAGCCTTCGCTTGGGCGGTCTCCATATAAAATTCCGTCAATACCATTGAGAAAAGAATCTCGATCTGCATCGCCAACGCCGGGTGCGCCGACGCGGCGGGCATGGCGCAGTGCCAATTCGATCCTTTGGGGCGTCGCTGGATGACTTGCCAGGAAATCGAGCCGTTCATCCGTTGCGCCTGAGACGGAACGGAAACTGGTATAAGCTTCCATCGACTGTAAAAAACGGGCTGAGGCAAAGGGATCATAGCCCGCTTCACCAATCATTTTTATACCGATAGCATCGGCTTGTAATTCCTGATTGCGAGAGAATTGCGCAAGCCGCAACTTACCGCGGATGGCGGCTTCACGACTTGCGGCTTCATTCTGCAGCAGTTCGCTAGCCACACGCCCGGCAATAGCAGTTTCGGCCTCTTTTTCTTGACGCAAAATTCCATGATTGGAGACGACATGACCCATCTCATGGGCAATAACTGCAGCAACTTCGGACGAATCATTTGCCAGAGCCAGTAGGCCGCGTGTCACGTAAAGGAAGCCGCCCGGCAAAGCGAAAGCGTTAATATTGGGCGAATCAAGAATTGTGATGCGATAGGTCTGATCTGGTTTGTCGGAAACCGTGGTGAGTTTACCGACAATCTTTGCGACCATACGTTCAAGCTTCGCATCTTTATATTCCCCACCATAGGTTTCCAGAATGCGCGGGTGTTGCTGGGCACCCAATTGGGCAAGCCGATCGTGGCGTGAGACATTTTCAACCGTGACCGGATTGGAGGAAGGCTGAAGCCCCAAATCACTGCTGGAATTGATAGACTGACAGGCTGGCGTAAGAGCAGCCAAGAGCAAGCCCAGGCCAATGGCTGGTTTCCGCCAATTATGCGTCTTTATTGCTCGGGTATCGGGGAGACGCAGCGTGGCCCGAAGAGAGGGCAAGTGACGGAACAGTATTTTATCCTCGCAATTGAGCTGGCTTAGGTTAGACGCAAATTTAACGACAGATGCAAGTTGGCACAAGCAGCACTTATGCATCAAATAGGCGACTTTAAACCGAATGCGAGAAATAAATTGTCCGGTGCAAGTCTATGCCGGTCTGAAAGGGCGTTCGCCAATGTAATTTTTGATCGCATCCGGCCCTGTCGGCGATAGGAGGTCGCGTGCTGCTCCCATTTCAGTGATCCGGCCATTCAGGATAAACAGCAAAAACGTGTCAAGATAAAGCGCATCTTCAGGTGAATGTGTTACCATTAAAACGCTCATGCCGGTTTCTTTGTGCAGTTGCTTGATCAGGTCTAGCATTTGAAGGCGAAGCGCCGGACCCAATGAAGCGAATGCTTCGTCCAGAAGCAGTATCGGTTTATGGCGCACCAATGCACGCGCAATCGCAACACGTTGCCGTTCTCCGCCTGACAGGGCTTCGGGCTTACGCTGTTCTTTGCCTGCTAGACCTACGCGAACAAGTGCTTGTGCAACTTCGGCCCGGTCGTCCTCGGTGAGTTTCAAATTCGGCACCCGTCCAATTCCGACATTTTGTTCGACAGTAAGATGCGCAAAAAGATTGTTTTCCTGGAACACCATCGAAACCGGCCTTTGCGCAGGAGCCAGACGGATAATGTCTTTTCCACCGATGCTGATGCTGCCGGAATCCGGGGTCTCAAACCCTGCAATGAGATTAAGCAGGGTTGTTTTACCCGAACCGCTGGGACCAATAATAGCAGCAAGGGTTCCGCTGGGAATTTTTGCGTTGAAGCGCATGAGCGTTTCGCCATAGCTGAAGCGAACGTCTGCAAGCGACATGTCTGCGGAGGAAGGTGTATTCATCACGTTTTTCTTTCCCAACCGGCGGCTCGATCGGCAATCAGCATCAAACTCAAGCAAAGCACCCCAAGAATGAGCGCAAGGCCCGCGGCATCAAAAGTGCGGTAACTTCCCATTCTCTGGAGCAATAAATAGGGAAGGGTTTGCAATGCGTCACTGCCAAATAGCGCAATTACACCGAGATCCCCCAAAGACAAGGCCATGGCAAAAGCAAAAGCCATTCCTATTGGTTTGCGTATTGAAGGCCAGTCGATCAGCCTGAAGCGATTAAATCCATCTATGCCAAGCTGTGCGCAGATGCGGTTGTGGCGGGTTGCGGCTGTGTCCCATGCCGGACGCAATAGTCTGACGGCAAAAGGCATTGCCATTGCCGCATTGACTGTAATGACCATGATCGGCGCCATATCAAAAGGATTTGTCAAATGGCGCAGCATAATGAACCAGCCAGCTCCGATAACAATCGGAGGCATGACGAGGATCAGACTGGCACCGGTATCAAACAGATTGGCCAGCCTTTGATTGCGAGTGGCTTCACGTGCCATCACCAGCGCAAGCGAAAGGATGACTGATAGCATCGCGGCGGAAAACCCAAGTTTTACGCTCGTTTTGATGGCATTCCAGACGGCGGGTTCGCGCAATAATCGGCTCAAATCGGCGGCAAGGCCGGAAAGCACAACTCCGGCAATGGGCAAAGTGACATAGAGAAAAGCAACAAGAATAAGCGCGATATTAAAGCATCGTTCTTTTTGCGAAGGCTTATTGTAGCGCCGTAGGCTGGTCGCAAGGGTAAAGCCTTCTTCCGTCGGACGATGGGTCAGTCGAAGCAAAAAGAATATAAGCAATGTTAATGCTAGCTGCGTGATTGTGAGAATAACTGCGCGACCAGGATCAAAATCAAAATGCAGGCTCTGATAAATTGCTACTTCAAGCGTTGTTGCTTTGGGCCCACCGCCCAAAGTGAGCACAGTGGTAAAACTGGTCACGCAGAGCATGAAGATCAGCCCCAACATGCCAGGCAGGCTACGGCGGATAATGGGCCATTCAATCAGCCATAGACGTGCACGATTTCCCATTCCAAGCTGGGCTGATAGCTTCCAATAATCTTCAGGAATAGATTGATAGGCTGCCAAAATCAGCCGGACCGCTAATGGCATATTGAAAAAAATATGGGCGATTAAAATGCCAGTCAGTCCATAAATATCTGGCTGATATGAAAAGCCAAAACTCTGAAGAAGTTGAGCGAAGAAACCATTGCGGCCATAAATACTGGTAACACCCAACACGGCTACAAGTGAAGGCAGAGCTAAAGGAAGCGCAAAAAGCCGTAAAATGAAGCTGCGGCCGAAAAAATCTGCTTGCGCATAGAGCGCGCGTGCAACCGGAATGGCGAATAAAACTGAAAGCAGAGCTGATAATATGGCCTGAAAAATCGTGAAACGAGCTACACGAAGCAAGTAGGCATCGAAATAAAACCCAGTTTCAAACCTAGTTGCTTCCAATGCCAGCGCCAATAAGGAGCCACCCACCAGTGAAGCCAGAGCAATAAGCGCCAAAACTCCCGCGATAGGCTTTATCGCGAGAGGTCTTGAATTCCTATGAGCTGATGTGAACCGCTTCATTTACTAGTGGCCGCTAGCCATTCATCGATCCATGCCTTGCGGTGTTCAGCCACTTCTTCAGGTGAAAATAACAACGTTTTCTCAGGCTGGGGCAGCTTACTGAAAGCTTCGTTTAGTGGCTGCGACGTTTTACCTGCCGGTAACATCCAGTTCGTTTCCGGAATTACATCCTGAAAGCCGGGCCCGGTCATGAAAGAAAGAAACTGTTGGGCGAGCGGGTTTTTGGCTCCCGTTGTGGTTTGTGCGGCCAGTTCGATTTGCAGATAATGCCCCTCAGGAAAGGCCAAAGCTTTATAGCGGTCAGTATCTTCGGCGATCATGTGGTAGGCGGGGGAAGTTGTATAAGAAAGAACCATTGGCGCCTCTCCCTTTGTGAAAAGGCCATAGGCTTCCGACCAACCTGGAGTAACGGTGAGGATTCGGCGCTGGAGCTTTTGCCATGCATCGGCTGCTTCATCCCCATAGACCGCTTTTATCCAAAGTAACATTCCCAGTCCGGGGGTAGAGGTTCGTGGGTCTTGAATTACGATTTTCTGCGAAGGATCGCCTTCGACCAGTTCTTTCAGGCTCTGCGGCGGATTGGGCAGTTTTTCGGAATCGTAGACAATGGCGAAATAACCGTAATCAAAGGGAATAAAAATATCGTCGTTAAAATCCCCGGGGATATTAATATTGGACTTATCAACCTCGCTTGGTGCGAAAAAGCCGCTCGCGCGAGCTTCTGCTGCCAGATTTGTATCAAGACCCAATACGATATCAGCTTTGGGGGTTCCGCCTTCCAGACGCAGGCGGTTGAGAAGTGCGACACCATCAGCGGATGCGACCCATTCAAGTTCACAATCGCATTCCTTCTCAAAGTTCTCTTTGATTTTTGGCCCTGGTCCCCACTCAGAGACAAAACTATCATAGGTATAAATGGTTAGTTTTTCTTTGGCCTGTGCAAAGGATGCCAGAGCAAATGTAGCACACAGAGCCACCAAAGATAAAAGCCGCATTGGGCACTTCCTTCTTATCTGCGGTGGGAGCATGCGCCGCATTCCGTCAAGAGCGGCATCTAATCCCTCCGCCGGTACAAACCGGATCAGGTTCAGCGGGTTGACCGGTTACGGTCTCTCAGCCATTCAGTTTGGATGGCACCCCGTTAGAGCATTGAAGATAATAGAGGTTTACACTTTTCTGGCAAGGGGAGTGTCGCCTGATCAAGGCTTTCGGTATTCGTTACTGCGTGATATTAGCGGCTATGAGCAGTTTTGTTATACTTTTGGGCGGCGATCTGGTCGTCACTGAACGACTAAGGCGACAGATCTCTGGTTCACGCATATTGGCAGCCGATGGGGGCATCCGCCATGCGCGGGGGCTTGGGGTTGAGCCGGAACTCTGGTTGGGTGATTTTGATTCCACCACCGAAGAATATAGCCAGCAATTTTCTCATGTGCCAAAGCAAAGCTTTCCGGCAGCCAAAGATATGACAGATGGTGAGCTCGCCCTTGAAGCAGCCTATGCGCGCGGAGCCACAAAAGTCATTATGGCGGGTGCTTTTGGTGGAGAGCGCACCGATCACACATTGCTGCATTTAACCATGGCGACCAGTCAGGCGGCAAAAGGGCGACAGCTTTTTCTTACCAGCGGAATTGAGGAAGCGTGGCCACTCGTTCCCGGTAATTTTACTTATGATTTTGATAGTGGTTGTCTGTTTAGCGTGATAAATTTCACGGCTTTAGAAGGGCTTACGATCACAAATGCTCAATGGCCGTTAAATAATGTGAGTGTGCCGTTTGGATCTTCGTGGACAGTTTCCAACGTGGTAGATGGAACCCTTCAGCTATCTATGCGTTCCGGCCTAGCAATACTTGTTGCAAGTATGAAGTTGGTATAGGCTCTCGCGGTGGATGATGACATTACCGTTTGAATTGTCTTGACGATTACACGCAATTTGTATTGTAAGGTCTAAGCGGATCGTCTACTCACGCCGAAATTGGGAACACAAAGTCGGTCAGCTCTTAACAGGAGATTGTTTCATGAAATCACGTCTTTCCATGATCGCAATTATCGGCGTCGCTGCGCTTTCGATGACAGCATGCACGACATCGGAAAAGCGGACAGCCGGTTACGGTGTTGGTGGTGCAGCCCTCGGCGCACTCGCAGGTGGTGCTATTTCAGGTAGCGGCCGTGGTGCACTTGCCGGTGCAGCTATCGGTGGCGTTGCTGGTACTTTGGTTGGTGCAGCCCAGACCCGTAATGGTGTTCAGTACTGTCGCTACCGTGATAATCGCGGTCGTATTTACGAAGCGCCATGTGACTAAGCACCATGTGACTAAGCGCCATGTGACTAAGCTAAGCGAAAACGAATTTTTGAGCAGGCTGGGATTTCCCAGCCTGTTTGTTTTTGTATCAGCATTTGACAGAATCCAAATTGTCGCCGACAAGCGGACAAATATTTATCGACAATTGCAAAGAGAACCATGGCACCACCGCTTCTTCGATTAGATGAAATTAAACTCACCTTTGGCGGCACGCCGCTGCTGGAAGAGGCCGCACTTTCTGTCGGCGAAGGCGATCGTATTGCGCTGGTCGGACGTAATGGTTCGGGCAAATCTACTTTGCTAAAAATTGCGGCTGGAATGGTAGAGCCGACATCGGGTGATATTTTTAAACATCCTGGCGCTACAATACGCTATCTCCCTCAGGTGCCGGATCTCGACAATTATGCCAATGTGCGCGCCTATGTTGAAGCAGGGCTTGGGCCTGCGGATGATCTCTATAGGGTGTCCTATCTGCTTGAACATCTGGGGCTGACCGGTGAGGAAAAGCCCGAGCACCTTTCAGGTGGGGAGGCGCGACGGGCTGCCCTTGCACGGGTGATTGCACCGCAGCCGGATGTACTATTGCTGGATGAGCCGACCAACCATTTGGATCTGACCACGATCGAATGGCTGGAAGATGAGTTACGCCAAATCCGCTCCGCGATTGTATTAATTTCGCATGACAGGCGATTTTTAGAGAATGTCAGTCGTTCGACCGTGTGGCTTGATCGTGGGGTCACCCGACGCATCGAGCAGAGTTTCGCTCATTTCGAAGAATGGCGCGATAAGGTTCTCGAAGAAGAAGAGCGGGATTTGCATAAGCTTGGTCGCCAGATCGCCCGGGAAGAACATTGGCTGCGTTATGGCGTCACCGCACGGCGTAAGCGCAATATGCGCCGGTTGGGTGAACTGCATAATATGCGCGCCGAATTTCGCAATTATCGCAAAGCGCAGGGCAGCGCGGTGATGGCCGCAAGCGATTCCAAAGAATCGGGCAAGCTTGTTATTGAGGCAAAAGGACTGTGCAAAGCCTTTGGTGAGCGCGAGCTGGTCAAGAACTTTTCCATACGTGTGCAGCGCGGTGATCGTATTGGACTTGTGGGGCCTAATGGCGCTGGCAAGACGACGCTTCTATCGCTTTTGACAGGGAAGCTGGAACCGGATGCGGGAACCCTGCGGCTCGGTGTTAATCTGGAAATTGCTGAGCTTGACCAGAAGCGCGAGGGGCTCAATCTCGACGACACATTGGCGCATTATCTCACAGATGGGCGCGGAGAGAGCTTGATTGTCAATGGCGAACAGCGTCATGTTGTATCCTATATGAAGGACTTTCTCTTTCAGCCGGAACAGGCTCGCACACCGATACGTGAGCTTTCGGGTGGCGAAAGGGCACGGCTGATGCTTGCGCGTGTGTTGGCCCGGCCAGCCAACCTGCTCATTCTTGATGAGCCGACCAATGATCTCGATATGGAAACGCTCGATCTTTTGCAGGAACTCGTGGCAGGTTTTCCGGGTACGGTAATCTTGGTGAGCCATGATCGCGATTTTCTTGATCGTACCGTGACTTCGGTGATCGCACCCGAGGGTGACGGCAACTGGCTCGAATATGCTGGCGGCTATGCTGACATGATGGCGCAGCGTAAAGAGCAAGCGCTAGCGCGGCGAAATGTGAAGGCGGGAGCTGATCGCAGCGAGGCAAAAACTGGCGCTATTGCCCAGCCAAAACGCGAGGAAAAGCGCAAGCTTTCCTATAAGCAAAAATTTGCGCTTGAAACCCTGCCGGGCAAAATGGAAACTCTGGCAGAAGAAATAGCTAAGCTTGAAGAAAGATTTGCTGACCCACAGCTTTACAGCAAAGATCCGGAGCTTTTTGCTAAGACGGCAGACCTTCTTGAGAAAAAGCGGGCTGAACATTCAGCAATGGAAGAAGAGTGGCTCGAGCTGGAATTGCTAAGGGAAGAACTGGAAGGCTAAGCCTTCCAGTTGCGCTGGCTCATCGTCTTCTTTGATTGCGTAATTATGTTTCACGCAAGATTATGGAAGAGGTGTTCCCAATTATCTCATGCCGAGTGCATCCATATAAAGCTGGAGAACGGCTTCCTCTTCCTGACGTTCATGATCCTCTTTTTTACGTAAGCGAATAATGGTCCTTACGATCTTGCTGTCAAACCCGGAACCTTTCAATTCTGCATAGACTTCCTTGATATCGTCGCCGATGGTCTTTTTTTCTTCTTCAAGACGTTCGATGCGTTCAATGAATGCGCGAAGCTGGCCAACGGCAATGGTCTGGGCTTCATTGGTGATGTCGTCGCTCACGGGTTTCTCCAATTTAAGTCGATTTATGCCGACAGTTGCGTTCAGTTAATGGATTACGGCAGGAACCGAAAGTTGCAAATGTTTGTCTGGCGAGTCGGAGGCCAATTTAAGGGCTTTTTGTCCTTCTGGCAGGTTTTGTTGATTTTGCCCCTGTGGATAGCGGGCAAAGTGAATAAATAAGTCGCAAAGTCGGCGATGAAATTCAGATGTGATCCGTGCGGGAGCCATAATGACGTATTTCATGCACCTCTGGCAGATTGTTTATCTTTAATAGCATTGGTGCCAGACGTTTCGCCCAGTGATCCGCCCCGGCGCTATCGGCTATCAGGTCTTGTCTGATTTCAATAAGGACATGGGGGAAGCCCTTGGCCGTTGCATGTCGGTAGAGAGCGTCATTACGCAAAGCGCCATCGTAGGGCTCATTATTACCGACAATCAAATCAGGGTCATCTCGGAGCATTTTAAGCAGAGGGGTAACAGCGCGCGGGTCATTATCCCAAAGCAATCCTATATGCCAAGGGCGAGTGGTGTTTTTCCAGCGTGGTGTGAAAGAGTGAATAGCGACAATGAAGGGTGCTCTGGCAGCATTTTGGTTGATTTGTTCACTGAACTGGCCAATTGTTTCATGATAGGGGCGATAGAAATTGTTAAGCTGGCGTTCTCTTTCTTTTGAACTCATGGGATAGTTGCCCGATATGACAGCACCGTCCGAAAGCTGCATGATGAGAGTTGGATCATCTTCGCCACGATTGGGATCAATCAGCAGACGTGAAAAACCCGCCATTACGGCAGGTGCGTTGATTCGGGCCGCTAGATTTTTGGTGAGTTCTTCAACGCCGATATCATAAGCTATATGTCGGTCGAACTGGTTTTTGGCGAGGCCCAGCGTTCCATATTCCGCAGGAACATCGCGCCGAGCATGGTCTGCGGTCAGAAGCAGCCCCAGCTTTGTATCGCCTTCGATTGTATGAACAGCAGAAAATGACATGAATATTTCCCGAAGATGTTTCCTGATTGACTGGAATAAGGCTTAAAATACGAAAGCTTAGTTGCGCTCTGTCATGAGAAAGTCGAGATTGCAATCATCATTCTGCTACCATCTTATAGGTTGTCTAAGGGATTGCGTTGACATCACAAGCGAAACTGCCGAAAAGAGATCGATCAAAGAGGATTTCCTTGCGTGAGACAAAAGCGATTGCAGGCTGAAGGAGTTCAGCGAATGCGACTTCCGTTGTTGTGTGGATTGTTTATCAGCGTCGTAAGTAGCGCAATAGGCATGACGTCCATGGAAGCACATGCCGATTTTCGAGTGTGTAACTCGACACAGAACCTTGTCGGTGTAGCTGTTGGTTACCGTGCGAAAGCAGGCTGGGTGACAGAGGGCTGGTGGCATATTGATGGCTCGACGTGCAAAACGCTCATTGAAGGCCCGCTAACGTCCCGTTTTTATTATTTATATGCTGAAGATTCCCAGGGCGGGGGACGCTGGGAAGGTAAAGTTAATATGTGTGTTGCAGAAAACGAATTCCGTATCACCGGCGTCAAGGACTGCTTTGCACGCGGCTTTCAGCGCAATGGTTTCCAAGAATATGATACCGGGGAACAATCGAGCTGGATGGTACAGCTCACCGATGAAACGCCGTTAGAAACCCCCACTGTTACAGGAACGAATAATCAATGAAGCGCAACCGCAAGGTCAAGATTCTCGCCACTCTGGGTCCGGCCTCTGGTGAAGAATCAGTCATCCGTCAGCTTTTCGAGGCCGGAGCAGATGTTTTTCGTATTAATATGAGCCATGCAGATCACGATCTGATGCGTACGCTCGTGCAGCGTATCCGGAACGTGGAGAAAGAAATCGGTCGGCCGATTGGCATTCTTGCGGATTTGCAAGGTCCGAAGTTGCGTGTGGGCAAGTTCAAAGACACCAAGGCTGAGCTCTCTGCCGGCCAGACATTCACCTTTGACAACAATGAAGCGCCCGGTGATGAAAATCGCGTTTTCCTTCCTCATCCGGAAATTCTTGAAGCAGTTCAGCCGGGACACCGGCTGCTGGTCGATGATGGGCGCTTGCACCTGGTCGCTGAAGAATGCGATGGCAAATCCATACGTTGTAAGGTGATTTCAGGCACCCATATTTCAGACCGTAAAGGTGTGAGCCTTCCTGACACCACGCTGGGTGTTGGTGCGTTGACGGAAAAAGATCATAAAGATCTTGAGGCCGTACTCAAAGAAGATATCGACTGGGTGGCATTATCATTTATTCAGCGCCCAGAAGATCTGGTTGAGGTGCGTAAGATTTCACGCGGCAAAGTTGGCTTGATGTCGAAGATTGAAAAGCCACAGGCGGTAACGCGATTGGATGAAATTATTGAACTGTCCGACGCTTTGATGGTTGCACGGGGTGATCTTGGCGTCGAAATGCCGCTGGAAAGCGTGCCGGGAATTCAGAAACAAATCACGCGTAAAGCACGTCGTGCTGGTAAGCCAGTCGTCGTGGCCACACAAATGCTGGAATCCATGATTTCCGCGCCTGTGCCGACACGTGCGGAAGTTTCAGACGTTGCAACAGCCGTTTTTGAGGGTGCGGATGCGATCATGCTATCGGCTGAATCCGCATCGGGCCAATATCCGGTCGAAGCGGTAGCGACCATGAACCGGATTGCGGAAAAGGTGGAGCGTGATCCAACCTATCCGAATATTATTGATGCGCAGCGCGGAATTCCAGAGCCAACCGGCGCGGATGCAATTTCACTTGCGGCGCGTCAGATTGCTGAAACACTGCGTCTGTCAGCGATTGTCACTTATACGGCATCGGGAACGACGGGCCTGCGTGCGGCGCGCGAGCGTCCGAGCACGCCAATCATCGCGCTATCGCCAGTTGTGGATACTGCGCGTCGATTGTCTTTGGTGTGGGGCCTGCATTGTGTTGTTACCCATGATGCTGACGAGCTGGAAGGCATGGTTGATCACGCCTGTAAAATTGCCTTCACGGAGAAATTCGCTGAAGCCGGTGATCGCATTATTATTACGGCGGGTGTGCCATTCGGAACACCGGGCGCAACCAATATGCTGCGCATCGCTTACATCGGTGCGGATGGCCAGTCGGCCAGCTGATAGGCTAGATTGTTATGAAATAGAAATGCGCCTTTCGGGGCGCATTTTTGTTTGTGCTTATCAGGTGCGCGTATCGGTCAGCTCTTCCGTCAACTCAATAAAGCTTTTTTGCGCGTCACGCATCATTGGATTGATTTGAAGAACTTTCTCATAGGCTTTCATAGCCTGTTCTTTGAAGCCGCGGGCGCGCAGGATTTCTGCCATTCCTGCCAGTGCACCATAATGGCGCGGTTCAAGTTCGAGCGTCTTGTTGATGTCATACATGGAGCGCGCATAATCATTGAGCAGAAAATAGACTGCGGCGCGCCGGTTCCACGCCTCGGCATAATCAGGATCAAGGCCTATTGATTCGTTGAGAAAATCAAGCGCGGCGGTATAGCGACGCTCAAGCATTGCCGCATTTGCCCATTGCATAAGCAAGTCTATGGTGGCACTCCCGGAATGTGACCAAATGCGATTGATTTGGACGGCTATGCGTTTGGCTTTAGCCTCATTGCGGGTGCGTTTGAGTTCGGAAAAAAGTAGATCCAATCGTTCATCAGATGTTGGTTCCTGAGATGATTGATCCGCACGATCGTTAGCCCCTTGAGCAATATCTCTGTCCCGATAAACCGCTGTAAGAGGTGCTTTAAATTCCGAAGATGAGGGAGATTTGGTTTGCGCATTTACTGGCGTAGCCGCTATGGCCAGCACAGCGCACGCGCTCAAAAATAGTATCTGCGCAGAAATAACTGAATAAGCAAAAACGTTTCGCAAACGCATAAGAGA
This sequence comes from Falsochrobactrum ovis, assembly GCF_003259955.1. Taxonomy (GTDB): domain Bacteria; phylum Pseudomonadota; class Alphaproteobacteria; order Rhizobiales; family Rhizobiaceae; genus Brucella; species Brucella ovis_A. Next base: position 78,413 of record NZ_QLMK01000004.1, on the reverse strand, counting down.
TATTATGCGTAGCGAAACGTTAAATGCAAATCTTATTATAAGATTAGCCCTGACGAGCCTTAAAGCGCGGGGCAGACTTATTAATGATGTAAACGCGGCCCTTGCGACGGACGAGCTGGCAGTCACGATGACGGGCCTTGAGCGCTTTAAGCGAGTTCTTGATCTTCATGTCAATCACCGGTCTTGTTGGCCCGTGGACATGGATGTCATCGGGCGCCATAAAAACAGGCGCTCATGGCGCCAATTGATTACAGACACGGTCATGTGCCTGAAGGGTTGGCTGAAATACACAAAAATCCGAGCAAATGTCAACTCTTGTACATGAGATTCACTATAGACGAGCCGGAAAATGAGGATCAAACAGACGCTAATGTTAAAAAGAAGTTGTTTCGATGCCAGCTCAGGAAAACTTTACTGGCATAACGAAAATTTGTGAGAATCGATTCTATTTAACAAAGGGCGTCTATGAAGCGCGGATCGGTCGGATACGGGTCACATGGCCCATTTTACGGCCTGAACGGACTTCTTTTTTGCCATAAAGATGCAGAACTGCGTTCGGCTCGGAAAGTATGGCTGGGATCTGTTCTACATCATCCCCGATTAGATTTTCCATTACGCAGTCAGAATGGCGGTTTGTGTTGCCTAAGGGCAGGCCAGCGACTGCGCGGATATGTTGTTCAAACTGCGAGATTGCGCATGCAGCTTCCGTCCAATGACCGGAATTATGGACGCGTGGAGCAAATTCATTTGCAAGCAGGCTTCCATCTTCAAGAACGAAGAATTCAAGCCCAAGGACGCCAACATAATCGAGAGCATGCAGTAATTTTTCTGCCGCGCCTCTGGCTGCTTCGGCAGTCTTTTCAGAAATTTTGGCCGGCACTGTAGAGGTCGCGAGGATGCCATCTTTATGGACATTCTCAGCTATATCGAAGATTGCGATATCTCCATAGCGGTCACGGGCAGCGATAACTGAAACTTCGCGTTCGAAAGCAATGAAGCCCTCTAAGATAGCGGGAGCATGATGAATAGCATCCAATGCTTCGCGGGCACGAGCTTCATCAAGTGATTGAAGGCGGACTTGTCCTTTGCCGTCATAACCGAACCGACGCGTCTTTAGGATGCCTTTTTCACCAAGCGCTCCCAAAGCAGCAATTAAAGTTTCTTCGTCATCAACCGAACGCCAGGGAGCAGTTTCAATCCCGCTTTCGTTGAGAAATTGCTTTTCGGCAAATCGATCTTGTGAAATTTCCAGTGCTGCCGGAGGGGGTAAGACAGTTACGGTTTCTGCAAGCTTGTCTGCGGCATTTACCGGCACATTTTCAAACTCATAAGTTACGACATCACAAGCAGCCGCTAGCTCAGCCAGAGCTGCGGGATCATCATAGGCAGCAACAATTTGGCGATTGGCAGTTTGAGCTGCGGGGCAATCGGCTTGAGGTTCAAGAATAATGGTCTGGTAGCCAAGCCGGGCTGCGGCAATGGCAAGCATGCGTCCCAATTGGCCGCCGCCGATAATTCCGATTACTGAACCGGCCGGTAGTGCTTTGTTTGTCATATCAGTTCTTATTCACCTCAGTTCTCATTTGCCGGGCGCTCTGCTACGCTTTCGGTCTGGGCCTGGCGCCATTCATCCAGTCGGGCAGCCAAGGCTTCATCATAAAGTGCCAGTACAGAAGCTGCGAGGAGTGCGGCATTGACAGCGCCTGCGCGGCCAATCGCCAAAGTGCCTACCGGGATTCCCGCGGGCATCTGCACAATCGACAAAAGAGAATCCTGCCCGGAAAGGGCTTTCGATTGAACGGGCACGCCAAATACGGGCAGCGGAGTCATAGAGGCGGTCATCCCGGGCAGATGAGCTGCGCCGCCTGCACCGGCAATTATTACCTTGAAACCCTCGTCGCGGGCGCCCTTAGCAAATGTGACCAGCCGATCGGGGGTGCGATGCGCAGAAACAATCCGCGTATCAAATGTGATTCCCAATGCATCCAGGGTATCGGCCGCGTGGCGCATGGTTTCCCAATCGGTCTGGCTACCCATAATGATCGCGACGTCTGCGCTACCGCTCATTTTTTGCTCCGGATTATTGGTTTGATGAAACTCATGGGGAAATAAGCCGGAAAATCCAGCCTATGCAGGCACTAAACAGCTCAGGCGATTATGTCGGGTATCACCTGATCTTCCATATCTTGAAGTTTGTCCTTGATAGCCAGCTTTTTCTTTTTCATACGCTGAATACGTAGCTGGTCGCAGCCCATCGCTATCATCGCATTAATGGCCGCATCAAAATCCGCGTGTTCCTGTTTCAGACGTGCTACGGCCAATCTTATATTGGCCTGTTCCTGATCGGACATGCGGTTTTGCCCCGTATTTTCAGTAATATGTTACTTGCTTTCTTGTCGCTTTTTTAAAACGCTGAAAGCCTACGATAAGGATGCCATAACACATTTTTTATGTCACGAAAATGCTGCCACGACAAATTCGACATTCTGTCAGACTCGTGCCAAACTGTCATTGTTCTGTCATGGAACGACAGACGCGAAGCTGTTGTTTAGGTCAGCCGTCCCGCATGGCTTGAGTGCAGCGGGGGAAAGCGGATGAGTGTGCGGTTGCGCTGCACGGTTCATCTGACGCGAAACAAGCAAAGGAGAAATGATGATGACTATTGAGTCCCATCTTGCCACGCTCGAAAAGAAGCACGGCGCTCTGGAAAAGGAAATTTCCGATGCCATGGCGTCACCGGCAACGGACAACCTTCACGTCGCATCTCTGAAGCGCAAAAAGCTCATGCTTAAAGAGCAGATTGAAAAGCTGAAATCCCAAGGAACTCGCCACTAGTAATCCGGAAAACCAGACTTAACGAGGGGCTAACAACATATTACGTTAGCACTTTTATAGATACTGGCGGCTGTCCCGCAGCCGCCTTCTATTAACTTTTGACCAAAGCAGGCTGTCTGCGCTCAGCTATCAGCCTCTGCTCTTGGATCGAGATTAAGGACCTCCTGAGTCGTGCCTCGACTTGATGGCATGCTCTTGAAATTGTCTTTTTCAGATTGCGGCACCGATGCGCGTTTGCGATAGCGAAACATGGCGAAGGCTGTAATTAAAATATGCGCTATAGCCGTGACTGCAAAAAGCGCTGAAGGCCACAAAACGCTCATAGATAGCGCGCCAAGCAGGGGGCCTAGCATGGTCCCGAACCCGTAAAGCAGAAGCAGTCCTCCGGAAACTTTTACGAAATTTTCGGATGATGCGTGGTCGTTGGCGTGGGCGACTGCAACCGGGTAAAGTGCATAAGCGAGAGCGCCATAAAAACCGGCCGTTATGATGATGAAGGTGCCACTTGTTGGTCTGACTAAAAAAGCAAACAGGCCGACAAGCGCTGCGAGCCCGCCAACTCCTGCCAAAACAAAACGCCGGTCCACCAAATCGGATATGCGCCCGACTGGAATTTGCATCAATGCGCCAGATGCGATGGTTACGCTGACCATGATTGCAATTTCAGTTGTCGAAATTCCTGATTGTGCTCCGTAAACGGCGCCCAAGGTTCCCCATGCTCCATTGGCGATCCCTATCAGCATGCAACCAATGAAAGCAGCAGGTGAATTGCGGTAAAGAACTTTTAGATCAAGCCGGACTTCTGTGAGAGGTTTAGGGCTGACGGCTGTTGAAATCGCAGTGGGAATAAGTGCCAGACAAAAGAAAATGCCGGTGATCATGAATAGGTGATCATTACGAATGTCACCCACCGAGACGAGCATTTGCCCTCCCATGGTGGCTCCATAATTGACCATCATATAGAGGCCAAAAATCCTACCGCGGGATTCGTTGGTTGCGCGCTCATTCAGCCAGCTTTCAATCACCATAAAGGCGCCAGCCATGGCAAATCCGGTGAATGCACGCAAGATAATCCAGACTGTGGCTTCAACATAGATGCCTGATAGCAAAGCGATGACCGCCGCACTGGCCGCGAAGCAGCCAAATGCGCGCACATGGCCTACGCGGCGCACTAGCCTGGGTGCAAAAATACAGCCGGCGACAAAGCCGCCAGCCCAAGTCGTGCCAAGCATGCCCAGCGAGGTTACCGAAAAACCTTCAAGGTCTCCACGTAGCGGGAGGAGCAAACCGTGCAGACCGGATGCAATCAGAAGAAATGCTGTTCCGCACAGAAGTGCGAGAACCTGAATGTAAATTCGCAAAAGTTTGATCCCGGAGTTTCGTCGTTGGTGGTGTGGAGATTATCCGTTTGGTTTAACTATAGAATAGTTTTACAAACGGAAAAGCGCCTCGGCTGCTGCTCGGCTGTCGCCTTTTTTGATTCTTTCTGCTTTCAGACGCTCTATTTCCGCCTCAAGAATGGCGATGTGTTGATCGATTTCGGGCAGGGAGAGAAGAGCTAGTTCGTCTTCGCTCAAAATCAGAGTTTCGCGGGGCTTCCCCCCTTCTTCATCAAAGCCGCTCATGTCCGTTCTCCTGAGGCGATGATTACCGCGCACCGATAACAATTACACTGGTTGAATCTTGGCATATATATTTACGAAAATCGATCATGATTTCCCTCATCGGATATTGTGCCTATATGGGTGGAAATAATACAGGAGATGGATGCTTATGGCCGCGATGCCAAACGAAATGACAGTGATAGAGATTGCTGCGCCCGGGGGAGCAAATATGCTGCGACCAGCGCAACGTGCTCTACCCGAGGTAAAAGCAGGAGAAATTCTGGTTCGTGTTCGTGCAGCAGGAATCAATCGTCCTGACATATTACAAAGGCAGGGTCATTATCCGCCGCCACCGGGTGCATCCGATATTCCGGGGTTGGAAATAGCAGGTGAAGTGGTTGCTGTGGGTGAAGGGGGCGGGCGCTTTCGTCCCGGTGACCAAGTAGTAGCCCTGTTGGCGGGCGGGGGATATGCGGAATATGCGGCGGTACATGAAAGCAATGCTTTGCCGCTTCCGGCCGGTTACGGATATATTGAAGCGGCAGCTCTTCCCGAAACTTTTTTCACCGTTTGGCACAATGTGTTCCAGCGCGGGGGCCTCAAAAGCGGTGAAACTTTGCTGATTCATGGCGGGTCGTCAGGGATTGGAACCACCGCAATTCAGCTTGGTAAGGCTTTTGGTGCAAATGTTATAGCAACAGCGGGCAGCAAAGAAAAATGCGATGCATGCCTTAAGCTTGGCGCTGATCATGTCGTTAATTATCGAGAGGATGATTATGTGACATTGGTAAAAGATGTAACCGCAGGAAAAGGCGCAGATGTCATTCTCGATATGGTTGGCGGGGACTATGTTGAGCGCAATTTGAAAGCCGCTGCGGAAGACGGGCGCATTGTGCAAATTGCGTTTTTGAACGGGATAAAAGCAACGATCAATATTGGTCGGCTTATGACGAAGCGGCTTACGCTCACCGGTTCTACGCTGAGGCCCCGACCTGTTGCTGTGAAAGCCGAGATTGCGCGGGAGTTGGAAGCGAAAGTCTGGCCACTTCTTGCCGAACGGCGCGTCGCGCCGGTTATGGATATGATTTTCTCACTCAAAGATGCATGGCGAGCGCATGAGCGCATGGAAGGTGGAAGTCACATCGGTAAAATTGTGCTTGATGTTGCGTGAATGGTATTGGCCATTCAACAATGGGGGCAAGTGAAGCTGTTTCTTGCTCTGGAAGTAAAAAAAATATATATAAGCCATAATTTCCTGGAAATTGTGGTTTTTCCCACGGCCCGCGCCACCGGAGCGGACGAACAAGAGGATTATATCTAATGGCCAACCAGCTTCTTATGCCGAAAGCAACGGCCGTCTGGCTTGTCGATAATACGGCGCTATCGTTTGATCAGATTGCAGCTTTCTGCAAATTACACCCGCTTGAGGTCAAAGCTATCGCTGATGGCGAGGCTTCTCAGGGTATTAAAGGACTTGATCCAATTATCACTGGACAGCTTTCGCGTGAAGAAATTGCGAAGGCTGAAAAGGATGTCAATCATCGCCTTAAATTGTCTGAGCCGAAAGTTCGCGTTCCCGAATCAAAGCGTAAGGGTCCGCGCTATACGCCGCTTTCCAAGCGCCAGGACCGTCCAAATGCGATTCTCTGGCTGGTTCGCAATCATCCCGAACTTAAAGACGCACAGATTTCGCGTCTGATCGGAACAACCAAGTCAACTATTGAGCAGATTCGCAACCGCACGCACTGGAATTCGGCAAATCTTACGCCGATGGATCCGGTGACATTGGGCCTTTGCTCTCAGATTGATCTGGATCTTGAAGTTGATCGTGCTGCGCGCAACCGTCCTGCCACGACTGATGACAGCACGCTTCTGCCCGCATCGGCTACCGAAAATCTTGATTTTCGCGATGAAGTTCCGTCAGAAGAAGAGGAGCTGGACGCGGATAAGGTTTTCGCGAAGCTGTCTTCCCTTCAAGGTTCACGGGACGATGAAGAAGAGCAAGAATAATCGTGATTTTCTTGTAAAAAAAGCCCGGTTCGCCGGGCTTTTTGCTATTTTAAAGAAGTGGATCAGCCTTTCAACGGAAAGCGTATCCAATACTAGTTTCATGATATTGGATGAGTGGAAAGGGCTTCATGCTCAACTATAAGCCAGCCCTATATGTCGATCACGCAAGACGAAGCTGATCTCGTCAAGGATGACGGGATCGTCAATTGTTGCTGGCATGTTCCATTCTTCGCCATCAGCAATTTTTTGGATCGTAGAGCGAAGTATTTTTCCTGATCGTGTTTTCGGCAGTCTTTTTACTGCCAAAACGTAGCGAAAAGCTGCAACGGGTCCAATCTTTTCCCGCACGAGCGCCACACACTCGGTTTCAACCTCGCTGACGGGGCGATCAATATTGGATTTCAAAACGATAAAACCACAGGGCACTTGTCCTTTAAGCTTATCAGAAATGCCCAAAACGGCACATTCCGCTACGTCGGGATGGCTTGAGAGCACTTCTTCCATAGCTCCAGTGGATAGGCGATGGCCTGCGACATTGATGATGTCGTCGGTGCGGCTCATTATATAGAGATAACCATCCTCATCCATGAAACCGGCATCCGCGGTTTTGTAATAACCGGGAAACTCAGAAAGATAAGCGCTTCGAAAGCGTTCATCTGCGTTCCACAAGGTCGGCAGACAGCCCGGCGGTAGCGGAAGTTTGATGACGATATTGCCCAGTTGCCCGCGCTCTACTTCATTTCCTTCATCATCAAGCACCTTGATATCGTAACCGGGCAGGCAGACAGTGGGCGAGCCATATTTTAGCTCTAAGAGCCCCAGACCTAAAGGATTGGCAGCGATTGGCCAGCCGCTTTCCGTTTGCCACCAGTGATCGATCACAGGGCGATGCAGCAGATCTTCTGCCCAGCGAATTGTGTCGGGATCGGCGCGCTCGCCTGCCAGAAATAATGCCCGAAGCTTGGAGAGGTCATATTGTTTGACGAATGATCCGTCGGCATCTTCTCTTTTAATGGCACGAAGGGCGGTCGGGGCGGTGAACATTACCTCTACGCCATGATCAGAAGCCACGCGCCAATAGGTTCCTGCGTCGGGTGTTCCGACCGGCTTTCCCTCAAAAAGAATGGTTGTCGCGCCAACAAGCAGTGGTGCATAGACAATATAAGAATGGCCCACCACCCAGCCGACATCAGATGCGGTCCAGAAAACCTGTCCTTCCTTAACGTCAAAAACATGCTGCATTGACCAGGTCAGAGCCACCATATGTCCGCCATTGTCGCGAACTACCCCTTTGGGTTTTCCGGTCGTTCCGGAAGTATAAAGCACATAGAGTGGATCGGTGGCTTTAACCGGCGTGCAGGGAATGTGGCGTCCGCGAGCTGCTTCTACTGCGGATTTGTAATCGATATCCCGGCCTTCCACCAATTCGCTCGTATGTTCGGGGCGCTGGAGAATGATGCAGCGAGGAACCTTGTGGGTTGCTTGGTCTAACGCCTTATCCAGCATGACTTGATAGGGCACCACACGTGATGGCTCGATACCGCAGGAGCTGGCAATAATCAGACATGGTTTAGCGTCATCAATGCGTGATGCGAGTTCATTTGCCGCAAAGCCGCCAAATACAACCGAATGTATTGCGCCAATTCGCGCACAAGCCAGCATAGATATTACGGCTTCAGGAACCATCGGCATATAAATCAAGACAAGGTCGCCAGTCTTCACGCCCTCATCAATCATGACCGCAGAGAGTGCTTCTACTTCTTCGAGCAGTTCACGATAAGTGATCTTGCGTATGCTGCTGGTGACCGGACTTTCATAGATTAGGGCGGTTAGATCACCTTTGCCTTTTGCTACATGCCGATCCAGCGCATTGTGGCAAGTATTGGTTTCAGCGCCGATAAACCAGCGGCCATAAACACCCTGATCGGGCGAAAACACCTTATCCCAGGGCCTAAACCAATCTATTGCATTTGCGGCCTCCGCCCAGAAACCTTCTGGGTCCTTTCTCCAGCCTGCATAGGTCTCGGCATATTTTGAAGTCATGCTGTCTCCTCCAGAACGCGGGCCTGGCCATCTCTTCCAGATGAAAAGGCGCGCCTAATGACCTTGAGATCAGTTTATGCAGAGCCAAGTACTCGCGTCTATCATTTTAAGTTGGAGGCTCAAAAATCATTCTTCAAATTGATGTTGCTTGCAGCTTCTGTCTGATTGCGGCACAAAGAGAGTTTGGAATTAAGGCTGGCTATGACGAAAATATTTCCCGTATTGCTTCTGACGCTGATGGGCCTGCACCTTATCAAGCCGCTCGGACTGCCTGGTTTGAAACGGCGGGGTGATTTTTGGAAAATAGCGCTTGCTGCCCTGTTGATGATGTCAATGATCGTCGGATTTCATTTTTGGGAGGCATAAATTCGCCCGACTGTCACGGCATTACCGCAGAAAGTTTTTAACGAAAGCGCGGGGCTGCGCCATTTATTGGCGGGACATAGGGAGAGAAAATGCGACGGGTTCTGATAAAACTTTCGCGGCTATTGGTCGTGTTGATGATCGTGCTATCTCCGGCCAGTATCCGTGCCGAAAGCATCAATGCCGGAAACCGAGAAGCCCGAGAAGAGCTACCATTTCATATTTCGGCAATAGCTGAATTTGATACGCCCTGGGCGATCGCGTTTTTGCCGGATGAGCGCATTCTACTCACCGAAAAAGGCGGGAAAATTTTCATTGTCACGCAAAATGGTGAAAAGACAGAAGTAAGCGGCGTTCCGGAAGTGGCGTTTAGCGGGCAGAACGGATTGCTGGATATTGCGCCTTCTCCAGATTTCAACAAAAGCAGAGCCATTTACTTCACCTTCAACGCACCGGCTCGCGGGGGAAGCCGAGTAATGCTGGTGCGGGCAATTTTGAAGGAAGAGGATGGAAAGGCATGGCTTGAAGACCGGGCTGCAATCTGGGAACAGAGTGTTGCGGCCAAAGGTGGGCAACCGGGCGGCATTATCGCTTTTTCTCCCGATGAAAAATATCTTTTTCTTTCTCTTGGCGACCGAATGGACCCTGCAACCGCGCAAGATGATAATGCGCCTATGGGAAAAATTCTGCGTATGAATCTTGATGGTTCGGCTCCAGCCGATAATCCATATGCAGAGGACGAAGGTATTAAGGCGCTCACTTGGTCCAAAGGGCACCGCAACCCATATGGTCTTGCATTTTCTGCCGATGGAAAATTATGGGAACATGAGATGGGGCCACGCGGCGGAGACGAGTTTAATCTCATTCAACCCGGCGCGAATTATGGGTGGCCGCTCGTTTCCAATGGAGATAATTATAGCGGACGGCCCATCCCACGTCATAATACGCGTCCTGAATTTGAAGCGCCGCCCTTATTCTGGACGCCGATGATCGCACCAGCTGGTTTGGCGTTCTACAAGGGTAAGATGTTTGCTGATTGGGAAGGGTCTGCGCTTATCGGCGCGCTGGCCGGTATGGCATTGGTGCGGGTTGATATCGATAGTGACGGGCAGCCGGATGAGACGGAGAGATTTACGATGGAAAATCGTATCCGCGATGTGGCAGTCGCTTCCGATGGTGCGATCTGGCTGATTGAAGATGATAATCCGGGCCGGTTGCTAAGGCTTACGCCCAAAGAATAATTACTGCGTTTTGGAAAGATAAGGCCCGGTAAAACCGGGCCATTTGTTTATTTTTTCAGAACATCCACGCCGGGAAGAGGTTTGCCTTCCATCCATTCCAAGAATGCACCGCCAGCGGTTGAGATATAAGTAAAATCATCGGCGACGCCTGCATGATTAAGTGCTGCGACTGTATCACCGCCGCCACCGACAGAGACGAGTTTTCCAGCTTTGGTACGTTGGGCCACATGTTTTGCCGTGCGAACGGTTGCTGCATCAAATGGGCGAAGCTCAAATGCACCAAGCGGACCGTTCCAGATCAGCGTTGCAGCGTCGTCGATTGCCGAGGCAATCAAATCTGTCGATAGGCTGCCTGCATCCAAAATCATGCCGTCCGCAGGAATGCCATCAATGCCGAATGTTTGATTGGGCGTATCGGCTGCAAAATGCCAGCCCACCACTGCGTCCACTGGCAAAATGATAGCGCATTTGGTTTTTTCAGCTTTAGCCATGATCTCACGCGCTGTTGGTGCAAGATCGTGTTCGCAAAGGGATTTGCCAACTGCGTGTCCTTGAGCGGCCAGGAATGTATTGGCCATGCCGCCACCAATCACCAGCGCGTCTACCTTTTCCACCAGATTGGAAAGAAGATCGAGCTTGGTTGAAACCTTTGCGCCGCCGACGATCGCCACGACAGGGCGGGCAGGTTGGCCAAGGCCTTTTTCAAGCGCTTCAAGTTCAGCCTGCATGGCGCGGCCAGCAAAGGCAGGCAGCACATGAGCCAGCCCTTCGGTTGAAGCATGCGCGCGATGAGCCGCGGAAAAAGCGTCATTGACATAGAGATCGCCATTGGCAGCCAGTGCCTTGACGAAATCGGTGTCATTTTTTTCTTCGCCTTTATGGAAGCGGGTATTTTCGAGAAGCAAGACCTCGCCATCATTGAGCGCGTCAACGGCTTCTTTGGCTTTCTCGCCAATGCAATCTTGCGCAAAATGCACGGGCTGGCCGAGCATTTCAGAAAGCGGTTCCACTACCTGGCTGAGAGAGTTTTCTTGCGTTGCCACGCCCTTTGGACGGCCAAAATGGGCGAGCAAAATAACTTTGGCGCCTTTTTTCGTTAGTTCCTCAACGGTCGGTATAATACGCTCGATGCGAGTCTGGTCGGTGACTTTACCATCGGCCATCGGCACATTGAGATCCACTCGAACCAGAACCCGTTTTGATTTGACGTCTGCATCATCCAGAGTGCGGAAATCCATCGGCATATCCTCGAATGTCATTAACAGTGAAAACGCCCCTCGTAGCGAGGGGCGTTCTTAATCAGATCAGTTTGCCGAAAGCAACGGCAGTATCGCTCATGCGGCTGGAGAAACCCCACTCATTGTCATACCATGACAGAATGCGCACCATGGTGCCGTCCATGACCTTGGTCTGGTCCATATGGAAGACCGAGGAATGCGAATCATGGTTGAAGTCGTGAGAGACAAGCGGTTCGTCTGTGTAGCCCAAAATGCCCTTCAAGCGGCCATTGGCAGCTTCACGGATCGCATTGTTGATTTCCTCAACAGAGGTTTCACGCTTGGCGATGAAAGTCAGATCAACAACGGAAACATTTGGGGTCGGAACGCGGATTGCAACGCCGTCAAGCTTGCCTTTGAGTTCTGGAAGAACCAGGCCAACAGCCTTTGCAGCACCGGTCGATGTCGGGATCATGGAAAGCGCCGCTGCGCGGGCGCGGTAGAGATCCTTGTGCATCGTGTCGAGTGTTGGTTGGTCACCCGTATAGGAGTGGATCGTGGTCATAAAGCCTTTTTCGATGCCGATGGCTTCATTGAGAACCTGCGCAACGGGAGCAAGGCAGTTAGTCGTGCAAGACGCGTTTGAAATGACCTGATGTTCGCTGCTAAGCTTGTCATGGTTGACGCCATAAACAACGGTCAGATCAGCGCCATCGGCAGGAGCTGAAACGATTACGCGCTTTGCGCCAGCTTCAAGATGGAGTGCTGCCTTATCGCGACTGGTAAAGATACCGGTGCATTCAAGGGCAATATCGACGCCTTCTTCCTTCCATGGCAGTTCTGCCGGGTTGCGCACAGCATGAACCTTGATCGGGCCATAGCCAACATCAATCGTATCGCCTTCGACCTTTACTTCCTGCGGGAAGCGACCATGGATGCTGTCATAGCGCAGCAGATGCGCATTGGTTTCCACTGGACCAAGATCGTTGATTGCGACGACCTGAATATCGGTGCGGCCAGATTCGACGATAGCGCGAAGAATATTACGGCCGATGCGGCCAAAACCATTGATAGCGACGCGGACTGCCATTTTCAAAATCTCCGGACTGGGTTTTTTCTAAATGAGATGCTTCAGCCAATTATGTGGGTAAAGCTGGCTGGAAAACAAACGCCGGCGTTGTGGTTTCGCCGGCGTTTTAACATTAAGCGGCGGAATTAAGTTTCTTTTCAGCAGCTTCGGCAGCATGTTCGGCTGTGATGCCAAAATGCTTGTAGAGATCGCTAATCTCGCCCGATGCGCCAAAGCCCTTCATTCCAATGAAGATGCCATCTTCGCCAATGAAGCGGTCCCAGCCCAGCGAAATGGCTGCTTCAATTGCAAGCTTCACAGGCGCATTGCCAAGGATAGCTTGCTTATAGCTGTCGCTCTGCTCTTCAAAAAGCTCGAAACATGGAACCGAAACAACACGGGTCGCAATGCCTTTAGCTTCAAGAAGATCACGCGCTTTCAGAGCAATTTCAACTTCGGAGCCGGTCGCAAAAATTGTGACTTTTGCTTCGCTGCTTGCGGCTGCAAGCTCATAGGCACCATAGCCACAGAGATTTTCTTCACTGTGCTCCGTGCGAACGACGGGCAAGTTCTGGCGCGTCAAAGCCAAAGTCGAAGGGGTTTTCTTCGACTTAAGGGCAAGCTGCCAGCACTCAGCCGCTTCCACTGCGTCCGCAGGGCGGAATACGTTGTGGTTGGGAATGGCACGCAATGCCGCCAGATGCTCAACGGGCTGGTGAGTTGGACCATCTTCACCAAGTCCGATGGAGTCATGGGTCATAACATAGACAACCCGAATGCCCATCAAAGATGACAGGCGCATGGCCGGGCGGGCATAATCGGAGAATGTCAGGAATGTACCGGAATAGGGGATCAGGCCGCCATGCAGTGCCATACCATTCATTGCGGCTGCCATACCGTGTTCACGAATGCCGTAATGGATGTAACGACCACCGTAATTTTCTGGCGTAACAGCGAGGGTTTGGCTGGTCTTGGTGTTGTTGGAACCGGTCAGGTCGGCTGAGCCGCCGATGGTTTCAGGTACAACGCCATTGATGACTTCCAGCGCCATTTCGGACGATTTGCGAGTAGCGACTTTCGGCTTATCGGCGGAAAGCTTCTTTTTATACTCATTGATGGCTTCATCGAAACCAACCGGAAGGTCACCGCGCATGCGGCGTTCAAATTCTGCACGGGTCTCAGGAGCGGCGGCAGCAAAGCGCTTTTCCCATTCCTGACGCTTTTTAGCGGCATTGAGGCCGGCAACGCGCCATGCGTCCAAGACTTCTGAAGGCACAACAAATGGTTCAGCCGACCAGCCAAGAGCCTTGCGGGTTGCTGCGACTTCTTCTGCTCCCAGCGGAGAGCCATGGACTTTATTGGTGCCTGCCCGGTTGGGCGAGCCGAAACCAATTGTCGTTTTGCAAGCGATTAGGGTTGGGCGATCAGAAACTTTCGCCTGTTCGATTGCTTTTGCGATTGCTTCTTGGTCGTGACCATCAACTGCCAGCGTATTCCAGCCAGAAGCTGCAAAGCGGGCCGGCTGATCGGTATTATCAGCAAGCGAGATCGGGCCATCAATGGAGATGTTGTTGTCATCCCAGAAAACGATAAGCTTGTTGAGCTTGAGATGACCGGCAAGCGCAATGGCTTCCTGGCTGATGCCTTCCATAAGGCAGCCGTCGCCTGCAATCACATAGGTGTAGTGATCAACAAGGCTGTCACCGAATTGCGCATTCAGAATGCGCTCGGAAAGCGCCATGCCTACGGCGTTGGCAATACCTTGGCCAAGGGGCCCGGTGGTTGTTTCGATGCCTGCTGCATAGCCATATTCAGGATGGCCCGCTGTGCGTGAACCGAGCTGGCGGAAATTCTTGATTTCATCAATGGTGATGTCTTCATAGCCCGAAAGGTAGAGCAGCGAATAAAGCAGCATCGACCCGTGACCGGCAGAAAGCACGAAGCGGTCGCGATCCGGCCAATGCGGATTCTGCGGATCGTGCGAAAGGAAACGGGTGAAAAGGGTTGTAGCAATATCGGCTGCACCCATGGGCAGGCCGGGATGGCCGGAATTGGCTTTCTCGACCGCATCAATCGAGAGAAAGCGGATTGCGTTAGCCATCTGGTTCTGTTTGTCGGAATTCGTCATGGTCTCAGCCGTCTTTCCATAGAGGGTTTAACGGGGTTGCGGCGATGCCTATTGTCAAACACGGTGTATCGGTTGCGCATTGCAAAGCCTTTCACGTGCGGACAAAGGGCACGGGGACACATAGCACCTGAGCATTAGGAGTCAATAAACCGATGAGTTTTGAACTATAAACGCTGTGTGATTGCTCAAAACTAAGATGTTTGAGGTGTGAGCAAGCCGTTGGAAAATGTTTTTTGAGCGGATAACAGTGTATGAACTGCCGGTTGTGCCCCTCATTTGTTGCTTATCTTGGAGCTGATTATTACAGTTCTGCGAAAGGAACCCGTTCAAGAGGCGCGATTCGCCAACTGTAATGCTGCGCGGATGGGTGGATTTTAACGGTCTTGATTTCACGCGGTGTGCTCTGGGAAAAATATCGGCATGCTTGCGGAATTCATTGGGTGATAATGTCCCTATGGGGGTGATAATATCCCTTTGGTCTGAAAGATGCTAACGGCGTTTGCTTCCAAGAGACGCAAATTCAAGACGGGCACTGGAAAGGATGTGAATGGCACCCGAAACAACCCTCAGGCAAGTCCTGGAAAGGCTGGAAAAGGCTCTCAATACGCTTGAAGAAGCGGTTGACTTGCGGCTGGACAAGGAAGGCGATTTTGCCGAAGCTGAGGAAGAGGTGCAGCGTATGAACGCTGATCGCAGCCGCCTCGCGCAAGAACTTGATCAGTCGGAAGCACGCGCCGAACGTCTGGAAGCTGCTAACCGCGAAGTGTCGCGTCGGCTTGTCACGGCAATGGAGACAATCCGCGCCGTTTTGGATCGATAGAGGGGTTTTATGGCAACTGTAACCGTTATCATTGACGGCAAATCCTACCGGATGGCATGTGATGAGGGTCAAGAAGAACATCTTGCCAGTCTTGCTGCCCGGCTTGATCAGTATGTCACCCATCTCAAATCCTCTTTCGGGGAAATAGGCGATCTTCGGTTGACTGTCATGGCGGGCATAATGATTATTGATGAGCTTAATGAGGCACATAAGCGCATCAAAAATCTGGAGAGTGAGGTGGAAACGCTACGTCGCTCGCGCGATGAAGCTGTTACCAGCGCCGACCGTAACGATGCGATGGTGACCGATATGTTATCGGAAGTCGCGCTACGGATCGAACAGGCCGCGGCGCGTATTCTGCCATCACCAAATTCGTAAATAGACTTATATATTTCTGGTAAAAAACACCTATTGTACTGGCGCAAACTCAAGACAAGCCCTATATAGGCTTTGGCGAACTGCGCTTCCCGACAGGAGTTTTAGCATCCCCGGGGCCTTATTGATCTCTAAGGGAGCTGTCCCTGTGAGGGCTCGTGGGCCTTCGCATATGGCGCCCACCTACTTTGTAGGTTCCCGGGATCAATCACATCCATCGGTCGTCGTGGTCGCCACCTTGTTCTTTTAGCGGTATTATCTGATTTTCGACTTCTTTATTGTCCGGATGGCGAAAGTGGCCGTAAAACTATTTTCACTTTTTCTGTCATGCTTTAAGAGTGGCATTGTCGGGAATTGGAGTTATCGCAATGGCGCAGGCGGATGTAAGCCGCATTAAGGATAAGCAGACGCTTAGGCGGGAAGTTTTAGCGCGACGCGATGCGCTTGACCCGCGCTATCGGTTTGAGGCATCACTCGCCGCGGCCAAGACGGCGAATGAATCAATAAATTTTCCCGATAATGCGATTATCGCAGGATATTGGCCGATCCGCTCTGAAATGGATCCTCGGCCGCTTCTCACTGCCTTACGCGATAAGGGCGCGAGACTGTGCCTGCCAGTGGTGCTTGATCGCGAAACCATAGCATTTCGTGAATGCCTGCCGGATGCAGAGCTTGTGCCGACGGGTTTTGGCACTATGGGGCCAGATGAAACGGCTCCGCTGGTTGATCCTGTGGTGATGCTGATGCCTTTGGCGGGTTTTGATAAACGCGGACATCGGCTTGGTTATGGTGCAGGGCATTATGACAGAGCCCTAGCCCGATTTGCCGAGCGGAAGCTGGAACCGCTTTTGATTGGCATGGCATTTGATTGCCAGGAGATTGATTACATTCCCAATGAGCCCCATGATATCGCACTTCACCAGTTGCTGACCGAGAGTGGCTTGCGTATTTTTAATCAAGACTGATAAAGACCAGATATGAGATTACTTTTTCTTGGCGACATGGTGGGCAGATCCGGGCGCACCGCAGTTTACAATCAGCTCCCGGGCATGATTTCTGATTTCAAGCTGGATTTCGTGATTGTTAATGGAGAAAATGCCGCTGGCGGTTTCGGTATCACGGAAGAAATTTTTCACGATACGATCCGTGCGGGAGCCGATGTGGTCACGACCGGAAACCATGTATGGGATCAACGTGAGGCGTTGGAGTTTTCCAAGCGTGAGGATCGTTTTTTGCGGCCAGCCAATTTTCCCAAGGGTACAGCCGGAAAAGGCGAGGGGCTATTTATAGCCCGGAATGGCGCGCGTATCCTTGTTTCCAATATTATGGGGCGGGTGTTTATGCATCCCGATCTCGATGATCCTTTTATGGCAGCAGAGAGGATCTTGGAAGCCTGCCCACTCGGTGAGCAAGCAGATGCGATATTTTTTGATTTCCATGCGGAAGCCACCAGCGAAAAACAGTGTTTTGCCCATTTTGTCGATGGTCGTGCCAGTGCAGTAATCGGAACGCATACCCATGTCCCCACAGCAGATAGCCAAATTTTGCGGGGTGGAACCGCCTATATGTCGGATGCAGGCATGTGCGGGGATTATGATTCTTCGCTTGGTATGGACAAGGAAGAACCTTTGAACCGTTTTCTCTCGAAGGTACCCAAACGGCGGTTTGAAGCTGCCAATGGCGAGGCGACGATTTGCGGGGTAGGGATTGAGATTTCGGACCGGACCGGACTTGCGGAAAAGGTAGCACCTTTGCGCTTAGGGCCAAGACTTGCAGAATCTATTCCTGAATTTTGGCGCTGATTTTATGTGGCTGGGGATTGAGCGCGGCTGAGGCGAGCAACTATCGAAACAACATCTCTAAATAAAACCGTCCAATCTGGGCGGTTTTTATCAATCCAAAATCACGCGAACGCCGGAGTAATTCTCATTCACCGCGATGTGTGTACAAAGCGCGGACCATTCACATCCGCCACAGGCGTCTCGCAATGTGCCATTGGCAAAGGCGGTGCGCATTTTCTTTAATAGCTCAGCCGTCAGCGAAAGCCGAGTTCCGGCTTTAAGCTCTCTTGTCAGAAGATTAGATACTGCCTCAAGCGCAAGTTGGTCGCGATTGACTACAGTTTCCTCCAGGCAATGGCAGTCAGACGCGCATAATAAGGGCTGACAAATATCATCCGGGCCATCAACCAAAAGGATGTCTGCACCCGCTGACAGTTGCCCGGCAATTGCGTCGTAATTTTCGACGAATGCCGGGCTATAGCCTTTGCCGATATAAGTCAGCATACAGAGCAGATGGTGGCCACGAAGCCGCACCGTCATAGCTTGGGCAGTTATGATTTTTTAGGTGCGGCGGCTTTCAGAATGGCTGCGCCGAGGGCGGACTTGATCAGAGCTCCGGCGAGAAATGGTGTGACGCCAAAAGCGACTGCTTTTTCCATGCCAATTAGGCCCGAAAGCCACAGTGCGCCAATTGCAAGGCAAACAAGATTGGCTAGTAAGAATGAGATGAAGGCAAGACCAACGCGATTGCCGTTCCAGCCGTGTTCGGCCAGATATCCGGTCATGGCTGCGATAATTGGAAATGCAGCCAAATAGCCGCCGGTGGGGCCTGCAAAATGCACAAATCCGCCTGCGCCGCCAGCTAGGACCGGAAGGCCGATCATAGCTTGGCCCAGCCATGCGAGCACGGTGGCGAGCCCAAGGCGCCAGCCATAAAGAGCGCCGATCAAGGGCACGATGAGCGTTTGCAGCGTGATCGGAACCGGGATCATCGGAACTTCGATCTGCGAGGACAGTGCAAGAATCAAGCTACCAAAGGCAACGGCGCCAATTTTTAACGCAGCTGACCGCGATTCAAGATGAAGTGGGCTGAAGCTGGGGCGTGTGGGGGAAATGCTCGTCATGCTGTCCTCAAATTATAGATAAAATTTAGATTCGATCTATATAATAATTAAAAGAAGCGGCATTATTTGCAAGCGGGAATTTTTATCGTTAAAAATTTCGGCTTTCCAAATGAAAATTAGCTCCTTTATCGGCCCAGAATGGTCGCATTGATGACAATTGAAAAAATGGGCTTCCGTTTGCGGAAGTATGGGACTTTTCTTGCTGGAAAGTTTGGACCAAATTCAGCTTTGGTAAGAATGCTCAGCCGACAATAGCGAAGGAATCGCGTGTCTTTCCTGATGCGGTCTTTATGGGGCGATGGCCGATCCACTGCACATGTCGGGCGAGAATAGTTGCTGCTTGATCAATATCATTTTGTCTTAAGGCCGTCAGGATTGCGCGATGATCATGATCGGTACGCGTTTCCCATTCTGATCGCCAGGTAGCGAATAAAAAGCGAGCGCTTGCAGCATGTAAATCCTCAATAGTCGCAAGCAATCGCGGCATATTGCAGGGATCGAGTATCAGACGGTGAAAACGGCGGTTGGCTTCTTCCCAGCTTCTGACGTCTCGGGACTTATCCCCCTCAAGAGTTGCTTCTTCGGCGGCATCGAGTGTAGCGCGGGTGATATGAGGGGCTGCATGTCGCAATGCCAATACTTCAAGTGCGGCGCGCATTTCTGCGACCTCGCGAATTTCGCTTATGTCAAACGAAGCAACGCGCACTCCGCGACGGGGTTCTGAGACGGCTAATCCTTGGGCTTCAAGTCTGCGAAACGCTTCACGCACAGGGACATGACTGGTTTCAAACTCGGCTGCGATATGGTCCTGCCGCAGCTTGGTGCCAGGTTCAATATCGCCGGCAATAATGCGATCCGCAAGGATGCGGCTGATACGGGCGGCTATGGTTTCGCTTTGTGGTTCATTCATGCGCTGGTTCATGGTTTGGTAGATAATCTCTTTTCGTGCTCTAGGTCGAGGGCAGTTGACATTATTGACAGGGAAAGGTGTAACTCTGTGCATATGCTGGACGAATGACGCCCAATTCCTTATAACGCGCGCATCTGCACGGAAAGCATGGTGGCCGTCAAACTGGGCCTGCCCCAATTTTATGGACGCTTCCACCGTGCGTTTATTTAAACGGAACAGGGGTGTTATGGCTGGCCATTCACAGTTTAAAAATATCATGCACCGCAAGGGACGCCAGGATGCTGTGCGTTCTAAAATGTTTTCCAAGTTGGGACGGGAGATTACCGTCGCCGCAAAGCAGGGGCTTCCCGACCCTGCGATGAACCCGCGCTTGCGCCTGGCCATTCAGAACGCCAAAGCTCAATCTATGCCTAAAGACAATATTGAGCGGGCGATTAAAAAAGCTGCGGGCAATGACAGCGAAAATTATGATGAAGTGCGTTATGAGGGCCGTGGTCCTGGTGGCGTTTCGGTTATCGTTGAAGCACTGACAGATAATCGTAACCGCACAGCTTCCAATGTTCGGGCTGCGTTTACCAAGGCGGGAGGAAGTTTGGGTGAAACCGGTTCGGTTTCCTTCATGTTCGACCGCGTCGGCGAAATTATCTACAAGGCCGATGTGGGCGACGCCGACACTGTGATGGAGGCTGCGATTGAGGCAGGCGCGGACGATGTGCAATCGGGTGAGGAAGAACATGTCATCATTTGTGCATTTGAAAGCATTGGTGATGTTTCCAAATCGCTAGAAGCCGCACTTGGCGAAGCCGAATCGATCAAGACCGTTTGGAAGCCCCAAATCAATACTGAGCTTGATGAGGAAAAAGCGCGTTCGGTGCTCAAATTACTCAATGCGCTTGAAGATGATGATGATGTTCAGAACGTCTACACCAATTTCGAGGTGAGCGACGAAATTATGGAAAAGCTCAGTTCCTGAATTCTTCTATCATATAGAAAACTCCCGGCTCACACCCGGGAGTTTTTATATGGTGTCTTGTAATAAAAAACCCTGCCGAAGCAGGGTTTTTAAATCGATGGAGCAAATCTTAGATGCCAAGATTGCCGAAACGGTTTTTGAACTTGGTGACACGGCCACCGCGGTCAACCAGAGTCTGCGAACCACCGGTCCATGCTGGGTGAGTGGTCGGGTCGATATCGAGATTCATCGTATCGCCTTCTTTGCCCCAGGTTGAACGGGTGAAATATTCGGTGCCATCGGTCATCACCACCTTGATGGTGTGGTAGTCGGGGTGGATATTGGCTTTCATCTTCTCGATCCTGAAAATCTGGGGTGAAAGTAACGGTTCTTGTAGAATAACTGCGGCACTTCCGCCCTATGGCAGATATGAAGACCCGTTACTTGCAGCAACGGCTTCCAAAAGGGTTGGCGAGCCTATACATCACGCGCAGAGTAATAACAAGGGTTCAATCTCAAGAATGGCGAGCAGGGGCGCTCAAAAACGCATGAATCTCCGCATTGAAACACAGCAAGACAGGGAAACACAGCAAGGAGTGGATGCACCGCAAGGGGTGGATGCACAGCAAGGCCGCAAGCGATCTTCTCTCAAACCGCTGAAGCGAATGATTCCGTTCCTTATCCGTTATAAGGGGCTGGTGGCAGGCTCGCTGTTTTCTTTGGTGCTCGCCGCTGTCACGACACTTGCCGTACCTGTTGCGGTGAGGCGGATGATTGATCACGGCTTTTCGGGCGATGATGCGGCTTTTGTAAATAACTATTTCGTCATGTTGGTGCTGCTGGCGCTGATGCTAGCGCTCGCATCTGGTTTGCGTTATTTTTTTGTGATCTCGTTGGGAGAGCGTGTTGTTGCCGATCTGCGCAATGCGGTTTTTTCTCACGTAACAACTTTGTCGCCAGAGTTTTTTGACCGCTCGCAATCGGGCGAAATCGTTTCGCGATTAGCTGTCGATACGACGCAAATCAAATCTGCGGTGGGGGCAACCGCATCGGTGGCTTTGCGTAATATTATTCTTGGTGTTGGTGCGCTGATTATGATGATCGTCACCAGTCCAAAACTGTCGGCTTTGGTTATTGGTGCGATTCCTTTAATTGTGATCCCATTGATTGCGTTTGGACGTTCGGTGCGGCGCCGATCACGGCGGATGCAAGATCTCATTGCTGATGCCAATGCTTATGCGGGTGAGCAGATCGGAGCGATGCGCACTTTGCAGGCATTTACCAATGAAAATATGGCGGTGGGACGGTTTAGGCGAGCAGTAGAAAAAGCCTATCAGGCGGCTCAGTCCTCGATCAAGGCGCGATCTGTTCTGACAGGTTTTGCGATTTTCCTGATTTTTTCGAGCGTCGTTGCGGTGCTATGGTTTGGCTCGCGAGATGTTCTGTCGGGTGCGATGACGCCGGGAACACTGGGGCAGTTTGTTCTTTACGCCGTTTTCGCGGCCAGCGCATTTGGTGCGCTTTCAGAAGTGGGTGGAGAGCTTGCGCAGGCGGCAGGTGCGACGGAGAGGCTTGCGGAAATTCTAGATGAATCCCCGACAATTATTATGCCGGCGAATCCAAAAGCGATGCCTGAACCTCCACGCGGCGAAGTGATATTTGACAATGTTGTTTTTTCTTACTCGTCGCGTCCGGATGCACCGTCACTCAAAGGCGTGAGTTTCAAAATTACACCGGGCGAAACTGTCGCGATTGTTGGACCTTCGGGTGCTGGTAAAAGCACGATTTTTTCCCTGTTGTTACGCTTCTACGATCCGCAATCTGGTCAAGTTCTCATTGACGGGGTCGCATTGCCTGAAGCAGACCCACAGGCTGCACGTGATCGAATTTCGATAGTTCCACAGGATGTTGAGATATTTGCGACTTCTGTGCGCGAAAACATTGCCTTTGGAAAAGCTGATGCGAGCGACGAAGAAATTGAGGCTGCCGCAAAAGCTGCTTTGGCGCATGATTTTATTATGGAGCTAGAAGCGGGATATGAAACAGAAGTCGGCGAACGCGGCGTTGTGCTTTCCGGTGGGCAGCGTCAGCGAATCGGTATAGCGCGCGCTGTTTTGCGGGGTGCACCTATCCTGCTACTTGATGAGGCCACATCGGCGCTGGATGCGGAAAGCGAAGTGTTGGTGCAGAAGGCGTTGGAGCGTTTGACGCAAGGACGAACAACGCTTGTTGTTGCGCACAGGCTTGCAACGGTGCTTAAGGCAGATCGCATATTGGTGTTGGATAAGGGCAGAATTGTTGAAGAGGGGACGCATCGCAGTCTGGTCGAAAAGCAAGGACTTTATGCCCGGCTAGCCAAGCTTCAGTTTGAAGCCGGTGCGGATGCATTTTTATAAATGTTATTGAAGGGCTTGAGTTGAATGCCCTATTGAAGAACGGTTTGGAAGACCGAAACCTATCGTTCTGTCAGCTTAAGCTCGATACGGCGGTTGCGTGCTCTTGCATCGGCACTATCTTCATTATCAAGCGGTTGATATTCGCCAAAGCCAGCCGCAACGAGCCGGTGAGCAGGCACGCCATTGGCGATCAGGTGTTTTACCACCGCTGTTGCGCGCGCCGACGATAATTCCCAATTGTCACGGAAACGCCCGGTGCCTGATAGAGGCACTGTATCCGTATGTCCGTCTACGCGCAGCACCCAATTGATATCGTCTGGTATTTCCTGATTGAGGACAATAATTGCGTCCGCCAATTTCTTCATCTCGGCCATACCTTCAGGGTTGAGTTCCGCTGACCCTGTTGGGAATAAAACTTCGGACTGGAAGACAAAACGGTCGCCTACAATGCGAATATTTTCTTTGTCGGATAGGATTGCACGAAGCCGGCCGAAGAAATCGGAGCGATAGCGATTGAGCTCCTGAACGCGTTGCGCCAAAGCCACATTGAGACGCCGACCAAGATCGGCAATTTTTGCGTTTGATTCGCGATCACGGAGCTCCGAGGCATCGAGAGCATCTTCTAATGCTGCAATTTGGCGCCTTAAGGCAGCGATTTGCTGATTGAGCAGCTCAACCTGAGAAAGAGCCTGTGCGCTTAGTTGTCTTTCGGATTCGAGATCCTGCGAAAGTTCTCCCACCCGCTTCTGGGCTGCGGCTCCGGCGCCGGTACCCTCGCTTAAAAGCGATTGTAAACGTGAGCGCTCACTTTCTGCGGTGAAAAGCGAGGCTTGAAGATTTGCGATCGTATCCTGCAAATCTTGGGCATTGCTGCGCTCCAGGGATAGAAGCTGTGTAAGTTCTTGGATCTGGCTGTTAAGCCGTGCAAGCGCAGTGTCTTTGGTGTCGACGTCGCGGCTGAGTAGAAATTGCGCTAACACAAAGACTGTCAGCAAAAACATGATTGCCAATAGCAATGTGGTCAACGCATCGACAAAACCTGGCCAATAATCAACATGGCGTTGCGGTCGGCGGTTTCGAGAGAGAGCCATGAACTATATTACTCCGAATGCGAGCGGTTATTCTTTCGCTCAGCAATGGCAGCAGTCAATCGATCAAGAGTAAGTCTGATCGCTTTTTGCTCCTCAGCTTGTTTTTCAACCCAGTCGCGCATGATTTGCTGTTCATTGCGCATGCTTTTCACGAGGCCTTGAATTCCTTCGGCAAGATTGGCGAGCGCAGCACTTGTGCGGGGGGAGGAGCCATCATTGGCCTGAAAATTCTGCAGTTTATCGGCAAGAATTCGGATGTCTTCGGAGTTGCCGAGATCAGATTGGAGATCTGAGCCGAGATCTGTAACGGAGGACAGCCAGTTTTCTAATTCTGTATAGAATCTGTTTTGGGCGCGTCCTGCTTGCAGATCCAAGAAGCCAAGAATAAGCGAGCCGGATAAGCCGAAAAGGGATGACGAAAACGCCGTTCCCATTCCGGAAAGCGGTGCATTTAGCCCGGTTTTAAGCGAATCAAGAATATCAGTGGTGCTACCAGAGCCGGGATCGAGCGACTGGATAGTGGAGCCGATTGAGCCAACGGTTTCTAGAAGCCCCCAGAAAGTTCCCAGCAGTCCTAAGAAAACCAAAAGGCCAATCAAATAGCGCGAGATATCGCGGCTTTCATCCAATCTCGTCGCGATGGAATCGAGGATTGAACGCGTTGAGGCTGGCGAAAGAGCCATAAATTGCCTGCGCCCTATCAATGCACGCATGGGAGCTAGGAGTATTGGAGCTGGGGAAGGGGTTTCCTTGTCGCCATGTCGGAATGAATTGACCCAGCGTATTTCTGGCATCAGACGTAAAACCTGACCAAAGGCGAGCAGAATACCAACCAGAAGCACACCTAAGATCAAGCCATTTAGCCCGGGATTGGTAACGAAAAATGTATGTATCTGGCGCATCAAAATCGCTGCCAGAAAAGCAATGATTATGAGAAATATCACCATAGATAGAATAACAATTCTCGGGCTTGTCAGGCGATAAGGGTCATAATCCGTTCCCCTGTCCAGTCGTTCTCCTGAAAGTCTTAAATCGCTCATCCGTTCCGCTCCATGGATATGCTTTTGGTTGGGAGCGTAACGTATTCTTTCCTGTTACGGTATGGGTTTAACTAGGTTTGACGAAACTTTGTGGAAAAACACGCCAAGGAGACGTTCCTTAATGATGAAATATGAGTTCATCCGGCGATTGCTTGAGTGTTACATTCAGGTCAGAGAACCGTAGATATGTGTTATGAATAAGTAGCGTGCAGACTTGGTGAAATTTTATCTATATAAGTCATATATTGTATTATATCATGGCGAATATTGTAATATTTCGTTTTAATAATCTCATTAATTATGAAGATACTTAATAATTGTAGGCATTAGTTTGGGATTTTAAAATTGATTCAAGTTTGCCAAAATAAGAGCGTAAAGTGAAAACAATATAGGACTTATTTTATGAGTGGTTTTTTAACAATTTTGACTTCAGTTCTGGCACCAATCGCAAAGCAGGCTGTTGTCTCTGCCGGCCATGAGCTTGTTGATTACTTGAATATGATTTTAAGCTAATAATTGCTTTGCGATAATTATAGACAAGTAAAAAGGTCATGCCAGAAATGGCATGACCTATTTTTATTGTTATTGCTTTGTTAGATGGGTTTTTTAAGTGTCTTTAGCAGGGCACGGTGGATAGGCTCGTTGCCGGCTACAATGGTTTTGGTTTCAAAAACTTTCTGGCCACCAGATTTATCTGATACGAAACCGCCACTTTCTCGAACCATGAGCATGCCCGCAGCCAGATCCCAGGGGTTCATGTCATCTTCCCAAAAACCGTCAAGGCGTCCAGCGGCAACATAGGCCAGATCCAGTGCAACTGCGCCCATACGACGGATGCCTGCCGTTTCCGCCATGACGTTGCGTAGCTCGACGAGATACTGACCGTGCTTTCCGCGACCTAAATGGGGGATGCCAGTTCCAATGACCGAATCAACCAGCTTGGTGCGCGCAGCGACGCGAAGGCGTCGGTCATTCAGGAATGCGCCTCCGCCACGTTCAGCGGTGTAAAGTTCGTCCATTGCTGGATTGAAAATAACCCCTGCAACGATCTGACCCTGGCGCTCCAGGGCAATTGACACAGCAAAAATTGGAATTCCGTGCAGGAAGTTGGTCGTACCATCTAAGGGATCGACGAGCCAACGGTGCTGACCGTCTTTTGATTCGATCTCGCCTGATTCTTCCATCAGAAACCCGTAATCCGGACGGGCGCGACTCAGCTCTGTATAGATGATCTTTTCGGCTCTTTGATCTGCCTGACTAACATAATCGCCGGGACCTTTGAGGGAAACCTGAAGATTCTGAACCTCACCAAAATCACGGGCGAGACTGCGTCCGGCCTTCATGGCGGCCTGAACCATTACATTGAGGAGGGCTGAACGAGCCATACTGAACGTCCTTCAAAACTGAGTATCTGAGAAAGAACTGTCGCAATACCCACTTATGGGAACGGACAGCGGTGTCGATAAGGACACCGCATATTTAATTATTGAGCCTTATTTACTTATTAGGCCCGGGTTTACTTATTACACTTGGCCACGCGCTTTAGGAGGCGCGGCTGACATAGGTTATTTCGTTGGTATCGACGATTATGCGCTCGCCTGCTTCGATGAATGGCGGAACAAGAATGCGGATACCGTTTTCAAGCACAGCTGGCTTGTATGAAGAAGCGGCGGTTTGTCCTTTGACGACCGGGTCTGCTTCGGTAATTTCGAGGGTAACCTGATCTGGAAGACGGATGCCAATTGGCTTTTCTTCGTATAGTTCAACGGTCACCATCATGCCGTCTTGCAGGAACGCTGAGCGATCGCCAACAAAGTCTTTTTGCAGTTCCAGCTGTTCGTAGGTTTCTGTGTCCATGAAAATCAGGGCATCACCTTGTTCGTAGAGGAACGAAAAATCCTTCTGTTCCAACCGCACACGTTCCACGGTTTCAGCCGCGCGAAAACGCTCATTGAGCTTTGTACCATTGATGAGGTTTTTGAGCTCTACCTGATTATAAGCGCCGCCCTTGCCTGGCTTGACCGCATTGGTTTTGACTGCAACCCACAAGCTGCCATCGTGTTCGATGACGTTGCCGGGGCGGATTTCGTTACCATTAATTTTCATTAGCTTCATCCGGAAATAAATGTGAAACCGCTCGCGGCCAGATGTTTTGGAACGAAGGCATCGGGTTGCGCCTGATTGTTCTGTTTACTAAGGCCACGGTAATCGGGTTTCCAAGACCACAAAACGGCTGTTTGCGCAAGCCTAGCCACTCAATCCCGTCGATTAGAGCGTAAAAACCCGCCCGAATCTAGCGCACGCGTTGGTTGTTGGCAATTTCGATCGCCTGTTTGAGCTGATCGTCGGAAAGTCCGTCCATCAAATCATTGAGATCGGCTGCACGAAAACCTGCGCGCTGTGCGATAATATACCATGCCGCAGCTTTTACTGTATCACCTTCTGTGCCGATACCATCGCGATAGAGGCGTGCAACCCAGGCCTGAGCGGCAACAGTGCCGCGATGGGCTGCTAAGTTTATCCAGCCAAATCCCTGTTCATAGTTACGCTCACCGCCGCGACCCTTGATCAGCCACTGCCCTAGGTCAAATTGGGCGGTATCGTAGCCTTTTTGTGCGGCGCGAAGCAGATATTCGCGAGCCTTTGCGTCGTCGCGCGTTATTTTGTTGCCGCCATTGGCATAAATCTGGCTCAATGCGTATTCCGCATCAGGGAGTCCTGCCTCTGCCGCTTTTTCGAACCAAGAAAATGCTGCGTCAAGTCCAGCTTTGCCCGGCGTATTGACCATAAGTAGCTGCCCATAATTGAATTGCGCCATGGCGTTGCCGCCTTCGGCGGCCTTTTTCATAAGCTCTTCAGCTTTGGTAGTATCTTTTTTGACATATTCGCCCTGAAGCAGGAGCGCTGCATAGCGAAATTGCGCTTCCGTTATACCTTGTTCAGCGGCTTTGGCGTACCAATGGGCGGCTTTGGTTTGATCTGCGGGGACACCTAGACCGCGCGCATAGATTTCCGCCACCAAGGTCTGAGCTGCTGCATCACCTCGTTCTGCCCGAGGCATAGCAAGGTTGAAAGCCGTTAGATAAAGGCCGCGTTGATAGGCTCCAAATGCTTCATCGGGGGGAGTATCGCCAAATCGAGCCGGATCAATTGCCGGCATTGGCTCGATAGAGGCTGGTTGGGGCAGCATATCAGATTTTTGCGACGGTTTGCTGCCCTTCGCACTTGCAGCTCCTTCTTGATCCATTGGCTCTGGTGCTGCTGATGCCCCAGAGAAGGATGCAGCGAAAAACAGAGTGAAAGCGAGAAGAAGTCTACTCTTCATGGGGGCAAACCTTGGGAACTTAAAGCGCAAAGCGCGGTGCATGTTCATCAAGCATCCGGTTGGCGTCGGCTACAGTCTGTGCTGGATCATCTGATTCAAAAACAGCTCGTCCCAAAGCCACAAAATCAGCCCCGGTTTTTGCAGCTTCCTTGATGCTTTCCAGACTACTACCAGCCTGTGCAATGCAGGGGATCTCAACCAGTTCCGACCACCATTCAGCTAAAGCGAGATTGCGGGGATGGGCATCGGCTTTTGTATCTGCGCCGATCTTGCCGAAGAATATATAATCTGGTTGCAACTCGCCAATTTCTAGCGAAGCATGGCGCTCGCGCAAGTTACCCGCGCCAACGATCAAACGGGGCGAGTGTTTTTCCATCGCTTCTGCTACTGTGGCAAAATTCCCTTCGATGTGAACGCCATCTGCACCGATGCGGCCCGCAATTCGGGTGTCGTTCAGTATGATCGCAGCCGCACCTTTGGCTTGAATAACAGGGATTGCTTTCTGGGCAGAAGCCTGAAATGTGGCCTCATCCAAAGTTCCTGAATCAAGAATGACGCTCGCAACATCGCCGCCTGACAGAGCGGCTGCAAGCAGTTTTGCCAGCATATCACCATCTGCAAGCGCAGGCGCGACAAGCAGAATGCGGCAATGTTCAACTTGAGGAGCGGCGGAAGCGTTCATGATACTGACCTAACGAAAAATAATGATCGAATTCGGGCATAGAGCAACTGACGATCATTGAACAGCCCTTCTGTGAGGGCATGCATTCTACCATTATGTTTTAATGTGGAACTAAAGTTGATTGGAACCAACCCAGATTTGCCAGATTTAACAGTTATATAGGCCATAATCAAAGCCGCATTTGAAGCGGTGTATGTTTAAACAGGCAGGCGAAATGACGACCGAGATGGCTAAAAACTTGCCGAGGCAACGGGACACGCGCATTGATGTATTCAGGGCGCTGGCTTTGTTGACGATCTTTATCAATCACGTCCCCGGGACGATCTATGAGCATTTCACTCATAAGAATTTGGGATTCTCTGATTCCGCAGAAGCTTTTGTACTAATTTCTGGGATGGCTGTGGCTTTGGCTTATGGCCATAGGTTCGGGCCCGGCGAACGTCTGCTGTCGTCGTTAAAAATGTGGCGCCGTGCTGGTGTGCTGTATGTAGCGCATTTAATGACGACATTGGCAACAATCGCCATATTTGCGTCTGCTGCGATTTTCCTCAAGCACCCGGAATTCCTCAATAAGATTAATATTCGTCCGCTAATTGATCAGCCAGCGGAAGCGTTGCTAGGCTTAGTGACCCTCGGACATCAACTGGGTTATAATAATATTTTATCGATGTATGCGGTGGTTTTGATTCTGACCCCGCTGATGATGCTGGTTGCGCGTATTAGCTTGCCCCTGATGGTCGGTCTGTCCGGACTGGTTTGGTTGTTATCTGGGATTTATCGTATCGCCCCCGGCAATTATCCAAATGATGGAGTGTGGTTTTTAAATCCGTTTTCCTGGCAGTTTCTGTTTGCTATCGGAATCGCTGGTACAATGCACGTCCGCCGAGGCGGCAGGATTTGCGCTCACCCGGCCTTGATTGGCGTTGCCGTGGGTTATCTCATTCTTTCTTTAGCTTGGGTGCGCATTCCGTTATGGGGAATCAATATTTCCATGGGTATGCCGGCTGTGCTTACCGGTTTCGATAAGACATTTTTGTCGGTTCCGCGTTTGCTGCATATTGTAGCGATTGCTTATCTTATTGCCGTTGTGCCGACGCTCAACAGTATTGCGCGAACCTCGCCGCATAATCCGTTAGCGATCTTGGGCAAACATTCACTTCCGGTTTTTATTGCAGGAACCTTGCTCGCTATGGTGGCGCAAGTGATGAAACTCGTTAATCCAGGGGGATTGCCTTATGATACTCTGCTCATTGCAACGGGTATCGTGATGCAATTCACACTTGCCTATTATTTAGAATGGTTGCCAAGCATTGGATGGGGGAAAAGGGCCGCAGCAAAACCAACTCCTGCTGCCGCAGTTTCAATACCTGTTCCGGCAATGTCTCCCCTTCAGGCAAAGACATCACTGTCAGCTAACCCGCCACTTCCAGTAAAGTCACCCATTCCGGTTAAATCGGGGCACGCGGCCAAAGCCAAACATGCTTGATTATTCTGCAATAAGGCTGTCAGCGCTTTCCAGCGAGTAGGCGGGTTTAGATTAACTGGAATCTTAACCCTTTGTTAATCTTAATGGCTTTAACTATTAATTATCCAGTTCGGCTGGATTCTTACCGAGTGGTTATAGCCGCTCTGTTTGACGCCTCCCTGTTAAACTCCGAGAGCCGCCAACGCGGCTCTTTTTTTGCGCAGCGTTGTGATCTCTGGGGTCATCGCTTGGGGCCATACCCTGTGACTGCCTCTAGCGACCTCCTCTTTGCGACCGCGCTTGCGCCCCACTTGTTTTTCTTCTGAAGTCAATAAGACCTATCGAATATTAACCGAACGTTAAACATAACCTTGCGCGACAGTGCATGAAGGTGCAGTTTATAGTGGATGCAATCGATCTTGCTGTTTCGCCCTTCCGGGCTTTGTGATGGAACAACAATTCGATGAAAATTTACTCCCACATCATACTGGGAGCGGTTACAATTGATCGTGAACGGTCAAGTAGGGTGGCAGAGAGTGATTAGCGAACAGGGAAATATGTCGGGAAATATGATCAGCCTCGCTGAGCGGATGGTCTTTTCCGATTCCTTTAAGCCAATTTATAGCGAAGGCATGGATATGGTCGAGGAAGCGGCAAGCTATCTTGACGGCGAGGGGCGTGACAATGCACGCAGTCTCTCGTCAGTGGCCGCTACTCTCTATGCAGCCGAATCGATGCGATTGACGACGCGTTTGATGCAAGTTGCCTCTTGGCTGCTTTTGCATCGCGCCGCCCGCAAAGGTGAAATGTCGCGACAGCAAATAGCCGCAGAAAAGGCTAAGATCCGGCTTGATACGCCATCAGCGGGCCAAATGGCGCCGGGCTGGGAAGAGCTCCCTTGGCAGTTCGTTGAACTGATCGAACGATCGCTGCGCTTGCAGGCGCGTGTGCGCCGCATGGATCGTAATGTTTATGGCCAGACAGTTTCGATGCAGGACCAAGACGGCGTAAATCCAGTGTCAGAGCAGATTGTTCTGCTAAAAACTGCGTTTGGTGCAGCATAAATATAGTTTGCACAGGTGATGTGCCTGTGCAAATGCAATGATGTTTCTCTTTTGTTCACTTTTATGGTGTCATCTTGTCCTGTCTAGGATAGGGTGCACATATGAAAGAAACGATTCGCATAATTGGTATTGATCCGGGGCTGCGCCGCACGGGGTGGGGCATTGTCGAATCGCTAGGGAATTCGTTGCATTTTATTGGGTCCGGAACGATCACTTCCGATGCCAAATTGGATCTGGCCTCGCGGCTTTGCCAGTTGCATGAAGGGTTGGCTCGTGTGCTGCATGAATATGTGCCGCATGAAGCAGCCGTTGAACATACTTTCGTCAATAAGGATGCGACCGCGACATTAAAATTGGGGCAGGCGCGTGGAATTGCTTTGCTTGCCCCCGCTCAAGCTGGTCTGCCGGTTGCTGAATATGCACCCAATGCGGTCAAAAAGGCGGTGATTGGGGTTGGACACGGCGAGAAACAACAAATTCATATGATGGTAAAAGTACTGATGCCGCGGGCTTCGTTCGATTCGAGCGATGCTGCCGATGCGCTGGCTATTGCCATTTGTCATGCCCATCACCGACAAAGCATCGTAAGCGCACGCCGTTTGCAGGCATTATTGGCAGGATAGGGAGCAAAATGATCGGTAAGCTTAAAGGCGTGGTTGATGAGATTGCTGATGACCACGTCATTATCGACATACATGGCGTGGGCTATGTCGTAATTTGTTCTATACGCACATTGAACAATATAGGGAGCGTTGGAGAGGCTGCAACGCTGTTCACAGAAACCTATATGCGTCAGGACGTCATTCGCCTTTATGGTTTTGCGACTAAGCTTGAACGGGAGTGGTTCCGTCTGCTTCAAAATGTTCAAGGGGTTGGAGCGAAAGTTGCGCTTGCCGTGTTGGGGACTTTATCGCCATCAGAGTTGGCTAATGCGATTGCGCTTCGGGATCTAGCGATGGTTTCGCGTGCGCCGGGGGTAGGCAAGAAAGTTGCAGAACGGATTGTCACCGAACTGAAAAACAAAGCACCGGCATTTGCTGGTGATGCTAGCGGGACAATTGGCCTTAAACAGGAACTCGGTGAAGGGGCCGCTTCTGCTCCGGTGGCGGATGCGGTTTCAGCTTTGGCTAATCTTGGCTATTCGCGAGATCAAGCAGCCAATGCTGTTGCTGCCGCGTTGAAGGATGCTGGCGAGGGAGCGGATTCTGCTAAGCTCATCCGGCTTGGGTTGAAAGAATTGTCGCGTTGACCTGCTTGCGTGAATGTCGGGTCCGTGCGAGGAAAATGCCATGAATGATCGCAATCCTCTTTTAGAAGCTGATAAGCGCGGAGATGACGCTGATTCGACCTTGCGGCCGCAAACGCTTGACGATTTTGTGGGGCAGGCGGCGGCGCGTGCTAATCTGAAAGTATTTATCGAAGCCGCCAAGACACGGGGCGAGGCGCTGGATCATGTGCTTTTCGTTGGGCCGCCCGGGCTTGGAAAAACCACTATGGCGCAAATTATGGCGAAAGAGTTGGGGGTGAATTTTCGCTCTACTTCTGGGCCAGTAATAGCAAAAGCCGGTGATCTTGCAGCGCTTCTGACCAATCTTGAAGATCGTGATGTGCTATTTATCGATGAAATTCATCGTTTAAGCCCAGCAGTCGAGGAAATCCTTTATCCGGCAATGGAGGATTTTCAGCTTGATCTCATCATCGGCGAAGGTCCGGCAGCGCGTTCGGTGAAGATTGATCTGGCTCGATTTACCCTTGTCGCAGCGACAACGCGTTTAGGGTTGTTGACAACACCATTGCGTGACCGTTTCGGCATTCCGGTACGCCTCAACTTTTATACGGTTGAAGAGCTTGAATATATCGTTCGGCGGGGCGCGCGCATCATGCAAATGGGAATTTCGCAGGATGGCGCGCAGGAAGTGGCGCGACGATCCCGCGGTACGCCGCGTATTGCCGGCAGATTATTGCGACGGGTGCGGGATTTTGCGCTGGTTGCCGGTGCTGATGTCATTGATCGTAAGATCGCCGATGAAGCTTTATCGCGGCTGGAAGTGGATAGTCGGGGCTTTGATCAGCTCGACCGGCGCTATCTTGATATGATCGCCAGAAATTTTGGTGGTGGTCCGGTCGGCATTGAGACAATTGCGGCAGGGCTTTCGGAGCCACGCGATGCGATTGAAGATATTATTGAACCTTATCTGATCCAGCAGGGTTTCTTACAAAGGACACCACGAGGACGGGTTTTGACGGCAATCGCCTGGCAACATATGGGATTGCCCGCACCGACTGATCTTGCGCAAACGCAGATTGGCCTTTTCCTCGAAAATGAATAACAAGCGAATGAGACGATTATGATTGAAGCGGTTTCGGGCGCGCTTAGAGATAATGCGCATTATCTATATGCGCGTATTTATTATGCTGACACGGATTTTTCCGGCTTCGTTTATCATGGCCGGTATTTAGAATTCTTTGAGCGCGGGCGTACGGATTTTCTGCGCCTTCAAGGGGTGCACCATATTGATCTTGCCGCAGGATCCCTCGGAGATGAGGTTGTATGGGTGGTGCGGCGGATGGAGATCGATTATCGCTCACCCGCTAAGATGGACGATTTAATCGAAATTGAAACGCAGGTTAGTGAAATTCGCGGCGCTAGGGTGATAATGGCGCAAAAAATCCGCTGTGAGCAACGTTTGCTTTGTGAAGCCAAAGTTGAAGCGGTGATGATTACCAAGGATGGGCAGCCTCGTCGGGTGCCCGATGCATGGCGAGATGCATTTTTGAAGAATACATAGAATTTTTGCGAATTTCGCGCTTCATTTGTTTCTATAATCGAGAAAAATGCGTCCATTTTTGCAAATGCTAACGCATCTTTAACCATAATAATCCAGAAATAAGGCTGACGGAATCGGTTGAAAGGCGGGCTTCTAGCGCAGCGCCTTCCTTTCACCAAAATTAACCGTAACAAGCCTTGGAGATTTAATGAACAATCCGGCCATGGTGGTTACGGCTTCAGGATGAGCACATATTTTAGTGAATGTGCGAGAGCCTGGTAATCAAGCTGCGCAATTTACGGCGTCTATTTCAAACGCTGTACTAATAACTTGCGATGCCGCCCGGTCATGAGGCCGGGCGTTTGGATTCGAGGACGGTGGACTGATGGAAAATGTTGCGTTAGCGGCCCCGGCCGCCGATGTTACCCTCTGGGGCCTGTTTATGCAGGCGGGCTGGGTGGTCAAGCTGGTCATGATTGGCCTGCTTGTCGCGTCGGTCTGGACCTGGGCTATCATAATAGATAAAACGATTGGGTATAACCGCACGCGGAGGTCGTTGGACCGGTTTGAACATAATTTCTGGTCCGGTCAGTCGCTAGAGGAACTTTATCGCAATTTGAGCGAGCGGCGCACCACAGGCATGGCCTCGATTTTCATGGCGGCGATGCGGGAATGGAAAAAATCCTTCGAAAAAGGTGCGCGTTCACCAATCGCCTTGCAGATGCGTATTGATAAGGCAATGGACGTGGCATTGGCACGCGAAAATGACAAGCTTGAATCTCGTTTGGGCTTTCTTGCGACCATTGGTTCTGCCGCGCCTTTTATCGGTCTTTTTGGAACGGTCGTTGGGATTATGACTTCCTTCCAAGCCATTGCCGCATCAAAAAACACCAACTTGGCGGTTGTGGCACCGGGGATTGCAGAAGCGTTGCTGGCAACGGCAATTGGTCTTCTGGCCGCGATTCCTGCGGTTATTGCTTATAACAAGCTATCCGGTGATGCGAGTAAAATCTCAGCGCGGCTCGAAGGCTTTGCCGATGAGTTTTCGGCCATATTATCGCGACAGATTGATGAGAAGCTGACGCCGCGCAGCTAAGCGGCCACTCTCGCTCCAATTAAGTTCTTGGGATGTTGCAATGGGTATGTCAGTTGGAAATCATGGAATGTCAGGCGGACGCCGCAGACGCGGGCGTAAGAAAGCGTTGATGAGCGAAATCAACGTTACGCCTTTCGTGGATGTGATGCTGGTGCTGCTGATCATTTTTATGGTTTCCGCACCGCTTCTCACCGTGGGCGTGCCGATTGATCTGCCCGATACACAAGCTAAAACAATGAATGCTGATACACAGCCGATCACTGTTTCGGTCAATAGTGAAGGCCAAGTCTATTTGCAGGAGACCGAAATCCCGATTGATGAAGTGGTTGCTAAGCTCGAGGCCATCGCCAAAACAGGGTATGAAGAGCGTATTTTCGTGCGTGGTGATAAGGCTGCCGATTATGGCACTGTGATGAAAGTCATGGCACGTATTTCCGCCGCCGGTTTCAAGAATATCGGCCTTGTGACACTCCAGGAGCAGGATAGCTGACGCCATCATGAAGGCTGGCCTGACATCTTCCGTCGTACTGCATACTGCGGTGATCGCATTGGGGCTTTTTTCGTTTTCTGCACCAAAGGCCTTTGATGTGCAGGATACGGAATCATTCCCCGTCGATATCGTGCCGATTGAATCTATCACTCAGATTCAACAGGGCGATAAAACTGCTCCGATAAGTGAAAAGGCAGCTCCTAAACCGACGACAAAGCCTGATGACGTGCCTGATGCGGAAAATGTTGGTGATCAATCCGTCGACACAAAGACGCCGCCGCGGCCCGACAATAAACCCAAGCCTGTCGAAACTGCGGAAGAGCCGAAAGCTCAGCCCGAACCGGTGAAGACGCCGGAGGTAAAACCAGAACCGAAACCAGAGCCGGCGCCAACGCCTAAGCCCGAGCCCGTTCCTGCACCGGAAGTACAGGCCAAGCCTGAGCCAAAACAGGAAGCAAAGCCTGATCCAGTTGAGGAAGCGGCAGTACAACCGGCTGAAACCGCTAAGCCTGATCTGCCAAAACTTCCTGAGAAAGTTCCAACTCCGCAGACAAAGCCGAAGCCACCACAGACTCAAACCGCGAAAACAGCTTCTGCGCAGACCAAACAGTCAAAGAATGATGCGCTTGCCGATGAGGTTGCAGCTTTGCTTAATAAGGAAAAAGCAGCAGGTGGCGGGGCGCGACGTTCTACTGATCAGGCATCGCTTGGGGGTCGACGCAATACGGGTGGCGCGAAGCTAACCCAGAGCGAGATGGATGCTTTGCGCGGGGCCATTTCCAAATGCTGGAACGTGCCAGCAGGTGTTGCAGACGCGCCTGGGCTTGTCGTGACAGTACGGATGCACCTGACAGAAACAGGTGAAATTAAGGGCGCTCCACAGGTTACGTCAGGTGGAGGCGATTCCGGCGTTGGCAGAGCGGCGGCAGAAAGCGCCAAGCGCGCAGTGTTGCGTTGTGCGCCCTATAATCTGCCGCGAGATAAATATGATTCATGGTCGGAAGTTATTGTGAACTTCGACCCAAGTAATATGTTCTGACGGCAAATGCTGATCAGTTTTAACAAATGCCCTCAAGGCCAAGGACAAAGAGGTCCCGAGAAATGAAAATCGGCATCATGAATACGAAGATCCGGACATTAATTTCGGCTTTTATCTATCTGATCGCCGCAAGCCTGGTGGCGGTTGCGCCCGCTCGGGCGGTGGTTGAAATCAATATCAATCAAGGTGTGATTGAACCTCTTCCGATTGCGATTACTGATTTCCTTTCTGCGGACCAGCTCGGCGCAAATATTTCCTCAGTAATTGCTGCGGATCTGGAGCGTTCAGGCTTGTTCGCTCCAATAGATAAGGGTGCATTTATTGAGAAAATCTCCAATCCGGATGCGTCACCTCGCTTTGAGGATTGGAAGGTCATTAATGCTCAGGCATTGGTGACTGGACGTATTACCCAGCAGCCCGATGGCAGGCTCAAGGCTGAATTTCGTTTGTGGGATACGTTTGGCAATCAGCAGCTGATTGGACAGCAATTTTTCACCACACCAGATAATTGGCGTCGTGTGGCGCACATTATTGCCGATGCTATTTATGAGCGTCTGACGGGCGAAAAAGGCTATTTCGATACACGTATTGTCTTTGTTGATGAATCGGGCCCGGCGCAAAATCGCGTGAAACGTCTGGCGATCATGGATCAGGATGGCGCAAATGTGCGCTATCTGTCTGATGGTCGCGATATGTCGCTGACACCGCGCTTTTCACCAAGCCGGCAGGAAGTTACATATATGTCCTTTGCAGGAGGGCAGCCCCGTGTTTACCTGCTTCAGTTGGAAACCGGACAGCGTGAGCTGGTTGGTAATTTCCCAGGCATGACAATTGCTCCGCGTTTCTCGCCGGACGGTCAGAAAGTTGCCATGAGCCTGCTTCAGGATGACGGCAGCGCCAATATTTACACGATGGACTTGCGTAACCGCACGACAACGCGGCTGACAAGCAGTCAGGCAATCGATACCAGCGCGTCTTATTCGCCTGATGGTTCTCAGATTGTGTTCTCGTCGGATCGTGGTGGACGTCCGCAGCTTTATGTTATGGGTGCTGACGGGTCTAATCCTCGCCGCATATCATTTGGCGATGGCAGCTATAATACGCCGGTCTGGTCGCCGCGCGGTGATATGATCGCGTTTACCAAACAGTCACAGGGTCAGTTCTCCATCGGTGTGATGAAAACCGATGGCAGTGGCGAACGTTTGCTGACGTCTGGCTTCCATAATGAAGGTCCAACTTGGGCGCCCAATGGTCGTGTGTTGATGTTCTTCCGCAAAGCTCCAGGAGCAGGCGGACCTAAATTGTTCACGATTGATCTGACCGGACGTAACGAACGTCAAATCCAAACGCCTAATTTTGCATCAGATCCCGCTTGGTCGCCTTTGCTTGAATAGAAGGTGGGTCTGGCAACCTTAAATGAGGGCGCGAAAGTTGTTTTCGCGCCTTTTTTAACAAAAAACGCCATAATTGTAGTAGTTAGGCCGTGTTTCTGCCGTATTTTGCCCTCAGGGCTAGCATTAGCATTGCTTCGGGAAAGCCCGTTGCATAGGCCCGCAACGAAGTGTTAACCATACTTCTTGAGCCTGTTTTAACTTCGATATGATTATTTGTCAGTTACGCAGGAACATTAAACTTAAGGAGCTCCGGCCCATGCGCCGTTTCCAGTCAATCGCACGCAGCCCTATCGCTATTGCCGTTTTCATGTCGCTCGCCCTTGCTGGTTGTGCGTCTAAGAAAAATCTTCCCAATAACGCCGGTGATCTTGGCCTTGCTGGCGCTGCTACGCCCGGCTCTCCGCAAGACTTTACCGTAAATGTTGGTGACCGCATCCTGTTTGATCTGGATTCTTCGCTGATCCGTGCTGATGCACAGCAGACGCTGGCCAAGCAGGCTCAGTGGTTGCAGCGCTATCCGCAATATTCGGTGATGATTGAAGGTCATGCTGACGAACGCGGTACTCGCGAATATAACCTCGCGCTAGGACAGCGCCGTGCGGCTGCTGTTCGCGATTATCTGGCAGCTCGCGGCGTGCCCACGAGCCGTATGCGGACAGTATCCTACGGTAATGAGCGCCCGGTTGCGGTTTGTGATAGCGATTCCTGCTGGTCACAGAACCGTCGCGGTGTTACAGTTCTCAACGGAGCAGGTAGCTAATAGCTGCTTCCAACTCTTCGGGATCGGATTGTCTTCTCGGAGAGATGAACGGAATTATGTTGTAAAAAAGCGGCCTTTGGCCGCTTTTTTCGTATCTAAAACAGCATTTTTCGATTCAGCCAAATTTTGGCCGAAGTCAGCTGCGTCATAAGTAGTATCTTTGCTTTTCTAAGTTTTATTCTTAAAGCTCACAGGTCGGCGGGATGTTCGGTGAGTGTTCAGCCATGCAGCACGTCTAACCTAATCACTGTTTAGTCACTTCGAAGTGCAACCAATCAGGGCAAAAGGAATGAAGAAATCAATGAGGAGAGTGACACTGGCAATTGCCATGCTGCCGCTTTTGATGAGTGTACCGGCTCTAGCCGCAAGCTCAAGCGATAGCGGAAGCGCCGAATTTGCAAAACCGGCTCAGTCCGCTTTTGCTGACGGACCGCTATCGGGATGGGGGGGCACGCGCACAGAGGCTGTGGAGCAGCCGCTACAACTCGCGCAAGCGGTTGATCCACGTGTCGGGCAGCTTCAGGAAGAAATCCGTCAGCTTTCCGGCAAAGTTGAAGAATTGAATTTCCAAATTCTTCAGCTTCAGGATCAGCTGCGCAAAACACAGGAAGACAATGAATTCCGTTTTCAGGAACTAGAGAAGGATAAGCGCTCGGATGCGGGCGGAACTGAAAATCGTTCCGTTGCGAGTGCTGCTCCCTCGACACAGGATGAGGCATCGCAAGATGCCTCTTCATCCTCCATTTCCGATGCAGGCACCGATTCCGTAGCTATTGGTTCAGATTTATCGCAGAGTGGTCCGGTCCGTGGTCAAGGTCCGCAAACACTCGGGACGATACGTTTTGATGCTAATGGCAATGTAATCGGTGAGAGCTTGAACGCGGCACCGGGTCCTGTTGAACAGGGCACATTGGGTGGCACAATCGCTGCGCTGCCTAGCGATGATAACCCCAACTCACTCTATGATGCGGCGTATCAATATTTGATGTCTGGAGATTATGGAGCGGCTGAAACAGGATTTCGCGAGCATATCAAGCGCTATCCGGCCGATCCGTCGACGGCTGAAGCGCGTTACTGGCTGGGAGAATCATTATTCGGCCAGGGGCGCTACCAAGATGCCGCAAACGTTTTTCTGGATACGCAGCGCGATTATCCCGATTCAAAACGGGCGCCAGAAAACATGCTCAAACTTGGCATAACGCTGGAAAAATTGAACAATCGTGATGTGGCTTGCGCGACCTTCAAGCAAATAGCGGAACGTTATCCTCAAGCAGCGAAAGCAGTTCTAAAACGGGTTGCCGAAGAACGTAACCGTAACAAATGCGGATGACGGAGAATTAGAGTGGGGCTCTGCCCAAATCATATTTTTGCAGCGTATGAAATTAAGCGCTGTCGAGGAATTATTGCGGCTGTATCGGGTGGCAGTGATTCTCTCGGCCTATTGTTTCTGCTCAAGGATTATCTTGCACAGCTCAACAATCCTCCGCAATTGATGGCGGTTACGGTGGACCACCAGCTGCGCAAAGAATCGCGCGATGAGGCTGAGTTAGTTGCGGCGCTGTGCAAAGCCCAGCAGATTGAGCATCGAATTTTGGCATGGGATGAGGCTAAACCCGCCAGCGGTATTTCGGCTGCTGCGCGCAGTGCGCGGTATCGGCTTTTGGTGCAGGCAGCAAAAGAGGCTGGGGCCGATATGATCCTGACCGGTCATACACGGGACGATCAAATCGAAACTTTTCTTATGCGCCAATCGCGCAGCACTCATTCGCAGGCCAGAGGGCTTGCGGCGATGGCAAGACGTTCGCGTTTGGAAAATTCCGTTGAATTAATCCGGCCGCTGCTCGAAATTTCCCGACAGTCACTTCGAGCAGAACTGCAAGCGCGGGGTATTGGTTGGGTTGATGATCCCAGCAATCATAATGCGGAATATGAACGCCCGCGAATCCGTTTACAGCAGGCGAAAGATGTCGATCCCGATCTCATTTTGGCTAAAGTGGCTTTGGCAAAGGCAGCCCGCAAGAAGGATAATTCGGCTGTGATTTCTGCTTTGGCAGATCCAGCATGTTTGAAGCTCGATTCTGCTGGAGCTTTTTTGGTGGATGCGCAGATTTATGCTCAATTGCCTGAAAATCCACGACGATTATTTGCGGGATTGCTTACTTCCCTTGCGGGAGGGCGTAGATTTTTGCCTGGTGATGCCGAACGCATGCGGATCGAAAATATGCTCACAGGACAAGAAAGCCGTACTCGGCTGACGGTCCTAGGGGCATTGATCGAACGTGGCGAAAATGGCGAGCCTCATCGCTTTTGCCGCGAAAGGCGAAATTTACCAGTTGTAAATCTGAGCTTAAAATATCCGATAATCTGGGATGGACGTTATTGCTTTTTCTATAAAGGAAATGAAAATTTTGAAATCCGAGCGCCGGGGCGGCAGGAATTGCTAGATTATATGAAGTCTCACGCTATTGAACTGAACAAAGCAGATCGGGAGGCGTTGTTGGTGCTGCCGGCTCTCTACAAAGAGGGAAAGCTTGCGCACTTAATTTTTGGGAAACCAGCCCATTTGCACAAAGAGATTCGCGATCAACTAGAGATCAAAAGACATTTTGCGCTCTATGATCATGTGCTCACGGGCTATGATTTTGGCTTGGCCGCTGCGGTGGAAAGGCGAATTGGACGAGAATGTTTCGATTTTTCTAAACCAGACAGCTAAGAATCGCTAATCTGGCAGAATGTTCGCCTTGGCAAGACCGTGCTTCGAACCTATGTTAGAGTAGAATTTCATCCCCGTTCGCGGGGTGACAGTGGTATCGATTGGACCCGTTATGAATCCGAACTATCGCAACTTCGCCCTTTGGGCGATCATTGCCCTTCTTTTGATTGCGCTGTTCAACCTGTTCCAGAGTCCTGGTCAGCGCGCAAACTCTAATGAAGTCTCCTATTCTCAATTCATCGATGATGTGACCAATGGTCGGGTGAAATCTGTCACGATCATGGGGAATAAGATTAACGGGACCTATACCGATAATAGCGCGACCTTTCAGACCTATTCGCCGGGTGATACGGGTCTGGTTTCGCGACTTGAATCTAAGGGCGTGACGATCACTGCTCGCCCCGAGAGTGATGGATCTGGCTCTTTGCTTGGCATTCTGCTTTCCTGGCTGCCGATGATCCTTATTCTGGGCGTATGGATTTTCTTCATGCGACAGATGCAGGGCGGATCACGCGGCGCGATGGGCTTTGGTAAATCCAAAGCCAAGTTGCTGACAGAAGCACATGGGCGCGTGACTTTTCAGGATGTTGCTGGTGTCGAAGAAGCCAAGCAGGATCTGGAAGAAATTGTCGAATTTTTGCGCGATCCGCAGAAATTCCAACGGCTTGGCGGTAAAATTCCTCGTGGTGTATTGCTCGTCGGACCTCCCGGAACAGGTAAGACTCTGCTCGCTCGTTCGGTTGCGGGTGAAGCGAATGTGCCTTTCTTCACCATTTCCGGTTCTGACTTTGTTGAAATGTTCGTCGGTGTGGGTGCAAGTCGCGTCCGCGACATGTTCGAACAGGCTAAGAAGAATGCGCCTTGCATCATCTTTATCGACGAAATTGACGCCGTGGGTCGGCATCGTGGTGCCGGACTTGGCGGTGGCAATGATGAACGTGAGCAGACCCTCAACCAGTTGCTGGTTGAAATGGATGGGTTTGAAGCCAATGAATCGATCATTTTGATCGCAGCCACCAACCGTCCTGACGTTCTTGATCCGGCACTGCTTCGTCCGGGTCGTTTTGACCGACAGGTCGTGGTTCCGAATCCGGATATTGTTGGTCGCGAACAGATCCTCAAGGTTCATGTGCGTAATGTGCCGCTAGCGCCGAATGTTGATCTTAAGA
This sequence comes from Falsochrobactrum ovis, assembly GCF_003259955.1. GTDB lineage: Bacteria > Pseudomonadota > Alphaproteobacteria > Rhizobiales > Rhizobiaceae > Brucella > Brucella ovis_A. The sequence goes on along the minus strand of NZ_QLMK01000004.1, from coordinate 35,449 downwards.
TCGTTGCACGCGGAACTCCGGGTTTTTCGGGCGCGGATCTTGCCAATCTTGTCAACGAATCTGCCCTAATGGCTGCGCGTCGCAATAAGCGCGTCGTCACCATGCAGGAATTTGAGGACGCCAAAGACAAGATCATGATGGGTGCCGAGCGGCGCTCTGCCATGACGCCCGAAGAAAAGGCCAACACGGCCTATCATGAGGCAGGCCACGCGGTCGTTGCCATTAACGTCCCGAAAGCTGACCCTGTTCATAAAGCTACTATCATTCCACGCGGACGAGCGCTCGGCATGGTGATGCAGCTGCCCGAAGGTGACCGTTATTCGGCAACCTATACTTGGATGGTTTCGCGTCTTGCTATCATGATGGGCGGTCGGGTTGCTGAAGAGCTGAAATTCGGAAAGGAAAATATCACTTCCGGTGCATCATCAGATATTCAGCAAGCTACCAAGCTGGCTCGGGCGATGGTGACCCAGTGGGGTTATTCTGACAAGCTGGGCCGGGTCGCCTATGGCGAAAATCAGGAAGAAGTTTTCCTTGGCCATTCGGTCGCACGGACTCAGAATGTTTCGGAAGAAACAGCTCAGATCATTGATGCGGAGGTTCGCAGGCTGATCGATGAAGCCTATGCAGAAGCGACGCGAATTCTGACCGAAAAAAGAGATGACTGGATCGCGATTGCGGAAGGCTTGCTTGAGTATGAAACTCTCAGTGGCGATGAAATCAAAGAACTGATTGCCGGTAATAAGCCTTCACGTGACGGTGGCGATACGCCTTCGCGTGGATCCGGAGTGCCAAAAGCGGGAACTCCGCGTAAGAACAAGGGTGATGAACCCGGAAGTGAGCCGGGGCTGGAGCCTAATCCACAGCCCCAGTAAACGAAGTTTCTGAAATTGAAAGCCGGGCTGAGGCCCGGCTTTTTTGTGTTTAGAGAAAACTTAAACAATCGTGCAATCGACTGAAAACCCTTAGTTAAGTTTTTAATCGCATCCTAGATAGGCTGCTGGAGCGAAGCTTTGTTTGCTGACGATTGACTGACGATTGTCCGGCGATTGACTGGCGATTAATTGGCGAGTGAAATGCAGAATTGCCTTTTAAGGTGTTTTTGCGCTAATAACGCCCAATTTACTGGCAATGAATGCCCGGCTATTGACGCTGGTTCATCTCATGCGTGACAGATATTCGGGAGCTTGAAAAAGCCCAATTGCGCAAAAGGCTAAAACGATGACACGGAAATATTTTGGAACCGACGGCATAAGAGGGCAGGCAAACAGCTTTCCCATGACGCCGGATATTGCCATGAAAGTTGGCATGGCGGTGGGACATATTTTTCGTCGCCGCGGACAAGCATCTCGTGTCGTGATTGGTAAAGATACACGGCGTTCTGGCTATATGCTGGAAAATGCCTTGGTGGCGGGATTTACCGCTGCGGGGATGGATGTATTTCTGTTGGGCCCGATCCCAACCCCGGCTGTTGCCATGCTCTGCCGTTCGCTGCGTGCGGATATTGGGGTGATGATATCTGCTTCGCATAATCCGTTTTATGATAATGGCATCAAACTTTTCGGCCCCGATGGTTTTAAGCTTTCAGACGAAATTGAACTTCAGATCGAAAAGCTGATTGATAGCGATTTATCTCAACATCTGGCCAGTCATGGTGATGTGGGTAAAGCTAAGCGCGTCGACGGCGATATTTATCGCTATATTGAGTTTGCCAAGCGCACCCTGCCTCGGGATGTTTCGCTCAACGGCCTGCGGGTGGTGGTTGATTGCGCCAATGGTGCTGGATACAAGGTTGCGCCCGCGGCGCTATGGGAGCTGGGTGCGGAAGTTATCACCATTAATAATGAGCCGAATGGCCTCAATATTAATGAGGAATGTGGGTCAACCCATCCGATCGGATTGATGAAAAAAGTTCATGAAGTCCGGGCGGATGTCGGCATTGCGCTGGACGGCGATGCTGACCGCGTGTTGTTGGTGGATGAGACCGGAACCGTCATTGATGGTGATCAGCTTATGGCGGTCATTGCTGAAGCCTGGGCTAATGCCAATATGTTACATGGTGGTGGGATCGTTGCGACCATCATGTCAAATCTTGGACTGGAACGTTTCCTTGATGCTCGTAAACTGACCCTAGCGCGCACCAAAGTTGGCGATCGCTATGTGGTTGAGCATATGCGCAAGCATGGCTTTAATGTCGGTGGCGAGCAATCAGGACATATTGTTTTGTCTGATTTTGCAACTACGGGCGATGGCTTGATTGCGGCCTTACAGATACTTGCGGTAGCTCAGCAAGAGAACAAACCGTTGAGTGAACTTTGTCACAAGTTTGAGCCGGTACCTCAACTGCTCAAAAATGTGCGTATATCCGGGGGTAAGCCGCTCGAGAATAAGCATGTTAAAGGTGCAATTGACGAGGCGCGTGAACGACTTGGTGTTCAGGGACGGCTGGTTATTCGACCATCGGGGACGGAGCCACTGATCCGCGTCATGGCGGAAGGTGATGATCGTGGCCTGATTGAAAAAGTGGTCAATGATATTGTTGGGGCTATTTCGTCCCAAAGCCATGCAGCTTAAAATTTTCAAACTTGATCAAAAAAGCGCGGGCTCACCGCGCTTTTTTTATGCGAGTTACAAGGTTTCTCCCCCATTTCAATTCGATGACCTTAAAATTGTATGGTTAAAAAACAGGGTTAAGTAGCGTTTAACTTTTTTCGCATATTCTACCATTCGAACATTCATGAACGCGATTGCGGAATAATTCGATGGGGCAGAAATGAAAAGTTTTACTAAACAAATTTACGCCGGGGTTGCGGCATCAGCCATGCTAATGGTTGCAGCAATGCCTTCTCAGGCTGCGGATTTCATTGAACCTGTCCCAGAACCCGTTCCAGAAGTGGTCGTCGCTCCACCAGCCGTTAGCGGATGGTATATCCGGGGCGATCTTGGCTATTCATGGAGCAAATTCAAGAAAGCCGATTATGCAACGATTGATAATTGCGTCGGTTGCGGTGGCTCTCGGACGTTTGGTAGCAATACTTTACATGGCGATCTCAAAGGATCTTTCCTACTGGGCGGCGGCGTCGGCTATCAGGTGACGGATTATTTCCGCACAGATTTGACGCTCGATTATATGACCCGCTCCAAATTTGAAGGAAATACTTTTGGCGCGAATTGTAATGGTAATATTGACTGTGCGTCCGAAGAACGCGGCCATTATTCGGCTCTTTCCATCTTGGCTAACGTTTATGTCGATCTTGGAAATTTCAGCGGTGTTACGCCCTATGTTGGGGCGGGTATCGGTGGAACGCGAGTAAAATGGGCGGATCTAAAAGATGTGCGCTATGGCGGCACACAGGAAGGCGCGACAAATTGGCGTTTCACCTATGCTCTGATGGCTGGTGCTACGGTTGATCTTACACATAATCTGAAACTCGACGCAGGCTATCGCTATCGCCATGTCAATGGCGGCAAAATGTTTGAGGGCAATCGCTGGATTGGCGATGGTTACGACAAAGGAATGCATATTCACGATGTGCGCGTGGGTATGCGCTATCTGTTCGATCGCTAAAGCAGTCTGATACTGATGCAGAAAGCCCGGTCTGTCCGGCTTTTTCTTTTTCGCAGCCGTTTTTTCGGGAGGGGAAAACTATTCAGTCGAAACATATTGTGTAAATTTATGTTTCCGCTATCTTCATCAGCGGGCCACGCCTCCCCAACGAGGCGCGTGCTATCTGTGAGGATAGGAATAACATTATGACAACGATTGCGAAGCCGGCAGTTCGCCCGGCTAATCCTAATTTTTCTTCTGGTCCCTGTGCAAAACGTCCCGGCTGGTCGCTTCAAGCGCTGGCTGATGCACCACTTGGCCGTTCGCATCGCGCGAAGATAGGCAAGACCAAACTCAAAGAAGCCATCGATCTTACGCGCGAAATCCTGGGTGTTCCGGTCGATTACCGCATTGGTATTGTGCCAGCATCGGATACTGGTGCGGTGGAAATGGCGCTTTGGTCACTGCTCGGTGAGCGTGGCGTCGATATGGTTGCGTGGGAAAGCTTTGGCGCGGGCTGGGTGACCGATGTGGTCAAGCAGCTCAAGCTTGAGGATGTGCGCACCTTTGAAGCGCCTTATGGCGAGATAGTTGATTTCACAAAAGTCGATTTTGATCGCGATGTCGTTTTTACTTGGAACGGCACAACTTCGGGTGTGCGTGTTCCGAACGCCGATTTCATTCCTGCTCAGCGCCAAGGATTGACGATCTGTGATGCGACTTCGGCGGCATTCGCACAGCGTCTTGATTTCGCTAAGCTTGATGTGGTGACTTTCTCTTGGCAAAAAGTGCTGGGCGGCGAAGGTGCACACGGCGTTTTGATCCTTAGCCCTCGGGCTGTTGAACGTCTGGAAAGCTATAAGCCAGCTTGGCCGCTGCCGAAGATTTTCCGTCTAACCAAAGGTGGCAAGCTGATCGAAGGGATTTTCGTTGGCGAGACCATCAACACTCCCTCTATGCTTTGTGTCGAGGATTATCTTGACGCATTGAGCTGGGCTCGCTCGGTCGGAGGTCTTGAAGGGCTGATGGCACGTGCGGATGCAAATTTCGCTGCGATAGACGCGTTCGTGCAAAAAACACCATGGATTGCCAATCTGGCCGTTGATCCTCAGACGCGATCCAACACATCCGTCTGTTTGACGATTGTCGATCCAGAGGTGAAGGTACTCTCAAATGAGCAACAGGCCGCTTTTGCAAAGGGCATTGTTGCGCTCCTTGATAAGGAAGGCGTTGCCTACGATATCGGCGCATATCGTGATGCGCCATCAGGTTTGCGCATATGGACCGGTGCCACGGTTGAGACTTCTGATCTGGAAGCGCTGACCGCCTGGCTTGACTGGGCTTTTGCGACACAAAAAGCCGAGCTTCAAACAGCGGCTTGATCTGTCGGTAACAATGCCGTGGTCACGTTGGGGTGATCACGGCGCATTTCCTTATAGAGATTCAATTTGATGGAGGCCCTTATGGCACCTCGCGTTCTCGTATCCGATAAATTGTCCCCGACCGCCGTGCAGATTTTTAAAGAGCGTGGCGTTGATGTTGATTATCTGCCCGATCTTGGCAAAGATAGCGGAAAACTGCTTGAAGTCATTGATCAATATGATGGTTTGGCCATTCGTTCTGCGACTAAGGCAACCGAAAAACTGATCAACGCCGCCAAAAACCTGAAAGTTATTGGTCGGGCTGGTATTGGCGTCGATAATATTGATATCCCGGCGGCATCGCGGCGCGGTATTATTGTGATGAACACGCCGTTCGGCAATTCGATCACCACGGCAGAACACGCCATTGCGCTGATGTTTGCAGTTGCAAGACAACTTCCGGAAGCCGATTTTTCTACCCGCAACGGCAAGTGGGAAAAAAACCGCTTTATGGGTGTGGAGATTACCGGCAAGACCTTGGGCGTGATTGGTTGTGGCAATATTGGCGCAGTCGTTGCAAGCCGAGCGATCGGGCTTAAAATGCATGTGGTTGCATTTGATCCTTTCCTTTCGGAAGCGCGAGCGCAGGAGCTGGGCGTTGAAAAGGTGGAACTCGACACGCTGCTGGCCCGGGCGGATTTTATAACGCTGCATACGCCTTTAACGGATAAAACCCGCGGGATCATCAATGCCGAAGCTTTGGCTAAAACCAAAAAAGGTGTTCGGATAATCAATTGCGCCCGCGGCGGACTGATTGTTGAAAAAGATCTTGTAGAGGCGCTCAAATCTGGTCACGTAGCGGGAGCGGGTATTGACGTATTCGAGACCGAGCCAGCGACAGAAAATGAATTGTTCGATCTTCCGAATGTTGTCTGCACGCCGCATCTTGGCGCATCGACCACTGAAGCGCAGGAAAATGTTGCAGTACAAGTTGCTGAGCAGATGTCGGATTATCTGACCAAAGGCGCTGTCTCAAATGCGATTAACATGCCGTCAATTACTGCCGAAGAAGCACCGCGACTAAAGCCTTTTGTGAAATTGGCAGAAGTTCTTGGCGCATTTGTTGGGCAGGTGACGGACGAGCCAATTCAAGAAGTAGAAGTTCTGTTTGACGGCTCGACTGCGGGCATGAATACGCGTGCGCTTGTGAGTGCTGCACTTGCAGGTCTGATCCGTCCGCAAGTGGCTGATGTGAATATGGTCTCTGCACCGATCATGGTGAAGGAACGCGGGATCATTGTCTCCGAAATCAAACGAGATAAATCCGGTATTTTTGACGGCTATATCAAGCTTACCGTCAAAACCACTAAGAGAGAGCGCGCCATTGCGGGCACATGTTTCTCGGATGGTAAACCTCGTTTCATTCAGATCAAGGGTATCAATTTGGATGCCGAAGTTGGCCCGAATATGCTCTATGTTGCCAATTACGACGTGCCGGGCATGATCGGTCTATTGGGGACAATCTGCGGAAAGCATAATATCAATATTGCAAATTTTGCGCTGGGCCGGAATCGTCCTGGTGGCGATGCGATTGCAATGCTTTATGTCGATGAAAAAGTCTCTCAGGCGGCGCTCGAAGAACTGACGGCGCAAGAGTCGATCCGCGTTGCCCGCCCGCTTGTTTTCAATATTGAGGAAAGCTGATCGATATGACGCAGCGCGATGAGCAACCACAATGGCGCTTGATGCGCGAGCAGGATCTTGCCCAGGTGGATGTGGTCGCCAATATTGTCCACCCGGACTTTTTTGAAGAAGAGGCGGTCTTTCGAGACCGCTTCAATGCCTGTCCCGAAGGGTGTTTCGTGCTGGATAATGGCACTGAGATTCTTGGATATGGAATAAGCCATCCGTGGTCTCAAGATTCCATTCCCGAACTGAATAAGGTCTATGGGGATTGGCGCGACGATTCTGATGTCTTTTACATTCATGATGTCGCCCTATTGCCCAAAGCGCGTTCGGGAGGCCAGGCGTCCCGCGTGATTGCAAAAATGATTGCGCAGGCCAGCGAATTGCATTTTCCAACAATGGCGCTCGTTGCTGTTAATGGTACGCAGGGCTTTTGGGAGAAGCAGGGATTTACTCCCAAAAATGTACCTAGCCTTGCATTGAAGCTGAGAACCTATTCTGATGATGCCGTTTATATGATCAGGAAAAGTTAAAACGACAAAGTTTCGTTAAAAAGCGCAATTTTTCCGCATGAAAGAGTCGCACAACTGATTTTCAATCTGTATAGAGACGAAGGATCAGCACCCCAGTGAACAGAATAGGGCTGCTTGCGATCCTTGGACTAGTTTAAACGGCCGAGTGCCGGACCGAGGAGTTTTCTCAATGGCAAATGTAGTTGTCGTCGGGTCGCAATGGGGCGACGAGGGCAAGGGAAAGATCGTGGATTGGCTGTCTGAGCGCGCCGATGTGATCGTGCGTTATCAGGGCGGCCACAATGCCGGTCATACGCTTGTCATCGATGGCGTCAGCTATAAGCTTTCGCTGTTGCCGTCCGGCCTTGTGCGTGGAAAATTAAGCGTGATTGGGAATGGTGTGGTCGTGGATCCACATCATTTCGTAGCGGAAGTTGAAAAGCTGCGTGGCCAGGGTGTAGACATTAATCCTGAGGTTTTACGCATTGCGGAAAATGCACCGCTTATACTCTCTATTCATCGTGAACTTGATGCGATGCGTGAAGGCTCGACCACGGGCCTGAAGATCGGTACTACCAAGCGCGGCATTGGCCCCGCCTATGAAGATAAGGTTGGCCGGCGCGCGATCCGCGTTATTGATTTGACAGAACCTGAAACGCTTCAGCCTAAAGTTGAGCGCCTCTTGACGCATCACAACTTATTGCGCCGTGGTATGGGACTGGAAGAAATTTCTGTCGAAACCATTATGGACGAACTAACTTCGGTTGCTGACCAAATCCTGCCCTATATTGATCAGGTCTGGCGCGTTTTGGATGAGCGCCGCAAGGCGGGTGATCGTATCTTATTCGAAGGCGCTCAGGGCGCTCTTCTGGATAATGATCACGGCACCTATCCGTTTGTGACCTCGTCTAACACTGTTGCAGGACAAGCGGCCGCAGGTTCTGGTCTTGGCCCAACCGCCATTAATTATGTGCTTGGAATTACCAAAGCTTATACGACCCGTGTGGGCGAGGGGCCGTTTCCGACAGAATTGGATGATGAAATCGGTCAATTCCTTGGTGAAAAAGGTCATGAATTTGGCGTTGTCACCGGGCGCAAACGTCGTTGCGGTTGGTTTGATGCTGTTATTGTGCGTCAGACAGTGCGCACATCAGGCATTACCGGTATTGCGCTGACCAAGCTGGACGTTCTGGACGGTTTGGAAGAAATCAAGATCTGCGTCGCTTATGAACTTGATGGCAAGCGCATTGATTATTTACCGTCTTCCATGGGCGCTCAAGCGCGGGTGAAGCCGATCTATGAGACGCTTCCCGGCTGGTCAGAAACAACGGCTGGCGCGCGCTCGTGGAATGATCTTCCAGCGCAAGCGGTCAAATATGTCCGTCATATTGAAGAACTCATTGGCGCTCCGGTTGCAATGCTCTCTACAAGTCCAGAACGCGAAGACACGATTTTGGTAACTGATCCATTTCAGGGTTGATTGAGATCAAAATTACGGCTGGCAGCTTTGCCAGCCGTACTCAAATTTCTTGTTTTTCTGCTAATCATTTAAAAAGACGATACTTAATCGTGGTCCGATCCTTTGCTTTCCCTTGATTATTGTGATTATTGAGACATTGTTTGTATCTCATAGTCGCGGAACTGGGTAAGACAGTATGGCAGATTTTGTAGCGGTCCTGAAAAAGACAATCGATGCGCAGGCGGAAAACACGCCTGAATTGCGTCAGCGGGTCTACGCGAAAGCACGGGCGACAATTGAGCAAAAGCTGGTGATGGCAAATGCCTCCCAAGCTATGGCCGTGAGGCAGCGCGATCTTCTCGAAAAAGCAATATCGGAAACAGAGGCTTTCTACACTACGGTAAGTGAGCCTTTGCATGAAGAGCTGTTCGATCCGCTAGAGGAGTTTTTGCATGAAACGGCGCGTTCGTCGGTAGTCAATCAACCTGAAAAATCTGCATCAGCACCCGCGCCGGATGTCGACGAACCTGATCATGGCGAGGGTAGCGGGCCAAATGCGGATAATGGTGCGGTTAATGACGCACCTATTGGGCCGCAGCCAACAAGTGATGAGCGAGTTGAAGACCGTGACAGGCGCCATCGCTATTATGAAGAGCCGAGAGATCTGCGCGAAGGGCGATCTTACAAAGGGTTAATTACCGGGCTCGTTGCCGTTCTGCTACTTGCGGGCATTGGCTATGGCATCTGGTCTGCGAAAGACGAAATTACCGATTTTGCCTCATCTATCGGACGTAGCGATGCTCCTGATGATGAAACACAGCTAAGCCAGGATGAGCAAGCAACTCCGGAGAGTGCGATAGAAGAATCACCGCAAGCGCCAGCGGAAGAGCCCAAGCTCACGCAACGTCTCTTGCCCGATGGAAGCGAAGTTGATGCCGGTCCTGCTGGTGGAGAGACGACGATCGGTGAAGGCACTTCTACTTCCGCTTCAACCTCTGGCACTGCTCCATCGGCGGGTCAGAATCAGCCCGCGGCGAGTGAAGCTGTGGCGGTTGGTCAACAGGCGCTTCTTTATGAAGAGCGCGGCGGCACGCAATCAGGTTCGGTTGAACGCGGCAATGTGGTCTGGTCGGTCGTTGAAGAGAGCCCGAATGAAGGGGAGCCAGCGGAACCAGCGATTCGCGGTAACCTCACCATGCCTGACAGTAAGGTTGAGATGAAATTGACTATCCGCCGAAATACAGATCAGTCAATTCCGGCAAGTCACCTCATCGAAATTGTCTTTAATGTCCCTGAAGATTTTTCCGGTGGCGTGATTGATAATGTCCAGCGCATTACCTTCAAAGATACAGAACAGGCTCCCGGTAATCCGCTAATCGCCGTTCCGTCTAAAATCGCCGATAATTTTTTCATCATCTGGCTGAATGATGCGCGGACGGCGCAAGATACCAATCTGTCGCTCATGCGTCGCCTGCAATGGATTGATATTCCGATATCGTATCGCAATGGACGACGGGCATTGATCAGCCTTGAAAAAGGTATTCCGGGCGAGAAAGTCTTCAACGAGGTACTGGGCGCAAATTAAACTGCGCTTGGTTGCCGACGGGTTTTCCCCGCGCGACTGATTTTACGCAAATTAAAGGCCGCATAAGCGGCCTTTAATTTTTAGTGCATTATTTTATGCGTCTTCTGTTTCGACCGTCCTCAACGCTTGATGCTGTTTGAGAGCGGCTGCTTTAACAGCGGCCTGAACTTTTTCAAAAGCACGCACTTCGATTTGACGAACGCGCTCACGGCTAATGCCGAATTCACCGGAAAGCTCTTCCAAGGTGATCGGATCTTCCGCCAAACGACGCGCTCTAAAAATACGACGCTCCCGGTCATTTAGCGTTTCCATTGCCTGATCAAGCATAGAGCGGCGGCTTTCCAGTTCGTCCTGCTCAATCAGGATTTCTTCCTGATTATCGCTCGTATCGACCAGCCAGTCCTGCCATTCGCCTGATTCGCCCTCACTTGCGCGTAATGGGGCGTTTAGCGAGGTATCACCGGATAAGCGGCGATTCATTGAAACAACTTCGTCTTCGCTAACCTGTAGTTTGGTTGCGATTTGTTTGACTTGATCCGGGCTTAGATCGCCATCATCGAGCGCCTGAATCTTGCTTTTCATCTTGCGCAGGTTGAAAAACAGCCGCTTTTGGTTGGCGGTCGTTCCCATTTTGACAAGGCTCCAAGACCGCAGGACATATTCCTGAATGGAAGCCTTGATCCACCACATTGCATAAGTGGCAAGGCGGAAACCGCGCTCGGGTTCAAAGCGCTTGACCGCCTGCATGAGGCCGACATTCCCTTCGGAAATTACTTCACCGATAGGAAGGCCATATCCGCGATAACCCATGGCAATTTTTGCCACCAAGCGCAGGTGACTGGTCACGAGCTTGTGCGCGGCTTTAGGATCTGCATGTTCATGATAGCGCTTCGCCAGCATATATTCTTCTTGCGGCTGAAGCATAGGAAAACGGCGAATTTCTTCTAAGTAACGGGTAAGTCCTCCGTCACCGGTCGTAATACTTGGAAGATTCATCTGGGCCATAGAGCACCCTCCTTTACTTCTTGCAGGTCCCCATTTGGCGAACCTGTCTCATCGACTGCATTCGCACGACGATGCGAGCTTCCATATATAAGCATCAATTTGGCAAAATCACGATGCTCAAACCCTTAAGACGAAATATCTCTAGAATTTGAACATAACGATGAGCTCGCCAATTTGTGCCAAGCCACAACAAAGTAAATTACACGATTGGGAGTTCTTGTGAGCCGATAATTATTACAGTTCAACTGGAGTGAATGCGAAATTGTTCCACCAGGTCGGCCATGTCTTTTGGCAAAGGGGTCTCAAAGCGCATGGTTTTTTCCGTCACTGGATGGGTGAATGCGAGAAGCCGGGCATGGAGCGCCTGCCGTGCAAAGCCTCGCACTGTTTCCTGCAAAGGCGCTGCCAGTTTATTGGCTTTGGTTTTATAGGCGCTGCCATAATCCATGTCGCCAACCAATGGATTTCCGAGATGGGCCATATGAACGCGAATCTGATGGGTTCGTCCAGTCTCTAATCGGCATTCAACCAGCGATGCAAGTGCGGTCGCATCTTGGCGTGAACCATAGACTTCCATTGTTGCGTAATGGGTGACGGCGTGTCTTGCATCGGCGCGATTTTCGTTCACAACAGCTTGTTTGGTTCGATCGCGGTGAGATCGGGCCAAATAGGTTTCAATTGTCCCTTGCGGTCGCTCGGTCATGCCCCATATCAGCGCCAAATAGGCTCGTTCCAGATCACCGGTCCGGCCATGATCGGCAAATTGTTGACTTAAGTGCCGATGCGCATGATCATTTTTTGCCACCACCAAAACGCCGCTCGTGTCTTTGTCAAGACGGTGCACAATGCCCGGGCGCTTGATTCCGCCTATTCCTGACAAGCTATCGCCACAATGATATATAAGGGCATTGACAAGTGTTCCCGTCCAATTGCCATTGCCGGGATGAACGACAAGCCCCGCGGGTTTGTTGACCACGATAAGGTCTTCATCTTCGTAAAGGATGTCCAGAGGAATATTTTCTGCCTCGGGCTCGGCGGCTTGTGGCTCTGGCAGGCGGACGGTGATCTTCATACCTTCGCGCAGTTTCTGCTTAGTTTCATGCACGGGGGAGCCATCTAGGGTCACATGACCTTCTGTAATCAGGGACTGAACGCGACTGCGGGAGAGTTCCGGCCCCAATTCTGCGGCCAGCCATTGGTCCAGACGCTTGCCTGCGGCATTGGTGTCGGCAATTAGCTCTTTCAATCGTCTCTTCCCTTCGTTATCACGCGCCAGACGCATGCCGATATGTAAATTGGAGTCTTTTAATGCAGGATCCCCATTATCCGAGATATCAGAATCATCAGGATTCAGCACATCAAGACTATCAACATGGCCATTATACAGAGGAAATAGAAGAGGCTCCGCTCGATCCAACGATGGAACGGGTGCGCCGGAAAATGATCCGTCTATTGGCTGTATCAATCGGTGTCATGCTTATCGGTCTTATGGCTGTGCTTGTTGCGGTTGTCTACAAAATCAATCAAGCGCCAGATGTTGTCATAGAAGAGACGCCGCTAGAAACTCCAGGGACAATGGCCATTGCGTCGGAAAAGCCTGAACCTTTGCCATTGATCGAATCTCAAATTCAGATCGAACCCGGCACCCGCTTGTTATCGCAAAGCCTCTCCGGCAATCAGCTGTCACTTGAAACGCTGCTGCCAGACGGTGGCACCGAAATCTTGGTTTATGACTATCGTGAGGCACGTATCATAGGCCGGATTAAGCTGGGAAATGTCGAATAATATAGCGGTTCGGCTTTCTGTCTTGCAGTAGCTGCCCTGGTTAAGGTTTCGATTTCACTCAATTTTGTTGAGGTAAGCCCTGTCGTCTAACGATGGGGCGCGAGATCCTTTCACAATCGGCTCACAATCGGCCCACAAATCGGCCCACAAATCGGGCAGTCATCTCACGGCGGAAACAGAGATTTGCTTCCTCTCGGGCGCACCAACCCCTGCGCATGTTCGGATAGGCTTAATAGGGGTGTTTAAATAATTTCTCAGTTGCAATAAATTTGCAACTGAGGGGACGAGAGTGCATAATTCGGCTATGGATCAATCACGTAAAAAACCCGACTATGAGGGTAAGCTCCGAGAAGCTGGGGTGCGCATTACGCGCCCGCGTCGTATTATTCTTGGTATTTTGAGTGCTACCGATGATCATCCGGACGCGCTTGAAATTTTTCGTCGTGCGGTGGAAATCGATAGCAATATTTCGCTCTCCACCGTTTATCGCACCATGAAGCTTCTGGAAGAGATGGGCGCTATCCACCGCCATGCTTTCGATGGCGGCCCATCGCGTTTTGAACAGGCCGGTAAGCATCATGATCACATTATCGATATGGCCTCTGGCGAAGTCGTAGAATTTCATTCTGATAAAATTGAAAAGCTTCAGGAAGAAATCGCACGCTCGCTGGGTTATGAGATTGTCCACCATCGGCTCGAATTATATTGTAAAAAAATTGAATCCTAATGGAACCAAGAATGACAATTTGCATTTAACGATTACGAAGGCCGTGTATCGCCCCGCAAGCGGTCTTCTAGTCCGCTTCTAATCCCCCCTAAAAAGCGGATGACGAGAGCGCCGCGCAATGATTGTCCGCGTTTGAGGATGCGAAAGGCTGATTGGACCTTTTTAAAAGGTCGAGAGCTTTGAATGGCGATTGTCGCCGCAGGCGTTCCGCGCTTATAGCCGCCATGGCACCCGCCATGGCGGTTTTTCTTTGGCGAAGCGCTTTTAAATATCGAATTGTTCGGTCGGGATCGTGAGCTGATAAACCGCTCCGGTTGGACTAACCCTATATTCGGCGTGTCCTCCTACCGCTGCAGGAACGATGCGTTGAAGCACAGCACTGCCAAAGCGTGGTCCGTGTTCAATCGGCACCGATAAAGCGGAGTTTATTTCCTCCCAGCGAAAAACGAAATATTCTTCCCCCTTTTCATTGGTTGACACTTTAGCGGTGATCTCGACCCGACCATGGGGGATAGTTAATCCGCCAAATGATGTCGCATTAACAATCAATTCGTGAAGTGCGAGCCCGGTATGTAATGCCGCACCTGGAAAAAGATAAGGATTGTCGCCAACCACAGTGAGGCGTTCATCACTGGAATCGATGTATTTTTCGATCTGTGAATTAAGCAGATCACGAAACAGGGCTCCGTGCCAATTCGAATCGGTTACCAGATCTTGCGAATATGAAAGCGACTGGATGCGCCCACGCAGTTTGAGCATGAAATCATCAACCGAATCTGTAAAACGCGCCGTCTGGCTCGCAATACTTTGTACGATTGCTAGCAGGTTTTTGGATCTATGGCTTACTTCACGCAGCAGTATTTTCAGCATCTGCTCGCGCCGTTTGGATTCGCTGATCTCTAACGCGGTGGTAACGAGGCCAATAATATTGTCATCCTCATCACGATCGCAATCGATGTGAAACTCGACCCACCGCAGCACATTATCGTCGTGAATGGCGAGCTCGACATTTTGGGAAAGGCCGGTCTCTAAGGCGGCCTGCTTTGCTTGTTCAAGGCGAGACAATGAGGACGTGAAAATAAAATCGCAATCTTTTCCGCCTACTTTCCAGCTCTCTAACCAGTAAGGCGGCAGATTCTCGCTCCACTGATAGCGCATGTCTAAGCTTTGATAGAGAACACAGACATTGCTATTGCGGATCGCACGCAAAAGAGCACGCAGGCGGTTGTCGCCATCCTTTTGATCAATGGGATGGGGCGGTATCTTCATCAGACAGCTCCCTGATGACGCCAGACATTCTGTGCCAGGAAGTGATGGACGAATGTTGATTGGAACGGGTTACCCATAGTCATGCACCGTTATGTTGTGGCCAATTCGCTTAGCCTCTAAACGGTTACGGGTCCTACCAATGAAGGGAGTTTGCCCATACCACGGAACCCTTGCCACATCCCGCGGGAAAAACGGGACTTCGTCATTTATGCCTTTCGGATCGCCGAGGCGATGAGGCAGACGACAAGGAGCGCAAGAAATACAAAAAAAAGAAGCTGGGCTATTCCTGCGGAGGCGCCTGCTATACCGCCGAAACCCAGTGCACCTGCCACCAGAGCAACAACGAGAAATACAAGGGCATAATAAAGCATGTTGGTTCTCCTGTGCTTTAATTGATGAGGTAACGAGCCACCGCGATATTGGTTTCCTCTTTTCTGTCAACTGCTAGCCCCCAAGCGGATTGTTTCCTGGCCCCCAGTTAAACCGGAGTTTAACCGGGGGGAACGATGTCGGTTTTTCTAATAGATCATGCAGCAACCTGCGCAGATTCTTCGAAGAAAAGCGCCTGGCTGATTAACGCTTTAACCATATCCGGGTTGAAAGGTTTGGTTACCAAAAATGTCGGCTCCGGCCTTTCCCCGGTTAAAAGACGTTCCGGGAAAGCAGTTATAAAAATAACCGGAATAGCATCTTCTTTAAGAATCTCGTTAACGGCATCAATACCTGAACTTCCATCCGCCAACTGGATATCCGCTAAGACCATTCGAGGCTTTTCACGGGCATAAAGCTCTGTGGCCTCGGATTTTGTGCGGGCGATCCCGACAACCTCGTGACCAAGGCTTTCCACCATTTGCTCAATGTCCATAGCGATGAGCGGTTCGTCCTCAATAATCATTAGACGAGTGGCGACCTGTTGGGAGATTTCTGCGGAAGCGCTGGAAAGAAGCTTTCCGAAATCAGCTTCGTTAAGGCCTAAAATTTCTCCGGCCTCGTATTCACTAAACCCTTCCACAGCAACAAGCAAAAAAGCTTGGCGGGCGAGGGGCGAGACGTGGGCCAGGTTGCGCGCAGTGTTTTTTTCCCACGCAAATTCTGAAGCCGTTTCTGGTACCCGTATTGATGCGGTTTTATAAAGATCACAGAAAAGGCGATAGAGTGCGATACGATCCGTGGAGGCCACGGGGAATATGCTGATATCTGCTATCAAAGCTTCCAAAGTAGCTGCAACATAGGCATCGCCTGATGTTTGCGAACCGCAAAGTGCCCTTGAGAAACGGCGTAGATAGGGAAGGTGCGGCGCTATTCGCGTCGATAACGTCATGTTTGAAATCTCCTCAGCCGTTATTCGTATTCACTGCATCCCAGCAGGCATGCGTTATTCATTTTAATGCATATGAAAAGGCATTATGATGCCGAAAACGCCTCTGCCTGCAGAAAGTTCCAAATATTTGTAATGAGCAGGGAACTTTTTTAACATTTATGCATTGAAGCCATGGTTGCAATCAACAATGACTAAGGCGCAATGTTAAAATTATGACCAAACAGAATAATGTTCATGCGAGTGGCGCGGATATTTCAGTGTCACAGCGCGTCCGAAAGGATGCTCTCGGCTCTAACTGTGAAGTTGGTCTGAAATTAAAAGCTTTATATTCTTCAATTCAGGATGAAGAAATTCCTGACCGCTTCCTAGAACTTTTGGAGAAACTTGATCAGGCTGAACAGGAGGGCGCCCATGAGCATCGATCCCGATCGGCCAGCTGAAAAATCGCCGCAATTCAGGCGTGAGCTTCTGGCGGCTTTGCCGAGCTTGCGAGCGTTTGCTGTTTCTTTGATTGGGCAGCAAGATCGTGCGGATGATCTCGTGCAAGACACGATTATGAAAGCCTGGGCCAAGCAGGATTCCTTTGAGCTAGGAACGAATATCAAGGCGTGGCTTTTTACAATTCTTAGAAATGAATTTTACACTCAAATGCGCAAGCGCGGACGCGAAGTGCAGGACCATGACGGTTTGTTCAGTGAGCAACTTGCAGTGCATCCTTCGCAATATGGCTCTCTTGACTTAGCGGATTTTATGGCCGCTCTCGAACAATTGCCGAGCGATCAACGTGAAGCGATTATTCTGATTGGGGCGTCGGGATTTGCCTATGAGGAGGCCGCAGAAATTTGTGGCTGTGCTGTAGGCACCATCAAAAGCCGTGTAAGCCGGGCGAGAAGCCGACTTCAGGAAATTTTGCAGGTCAAAGGTGATGCAACAGATTATGGTCCAGATGCAAGTTCGTCCAAAGCTACTTTGCGAAGTTTTGCATAATAAAATTTCTTGGCAATTTTCCCCTTACAAGCTGTAATATAAGGTTTCCGAAGCGTATCGAACGGGATTCGATTTAGCGCGCAATGCGTTCTAAACTGAGCAAAAGCGCTTTGGTGAGCAAAAGATGTTTTTGACCCTCCTTAAATAGAGGAGAGTTTTCGACATTTGACCCTTGTCGCTATCTGTGCCCGAACGATTGCGAGTGTGTGACCAGTGCCAACACCGTTATTAAGTTTCGTATTAAGACCGTCTCTTAGGCCGATTGCGGTGATTATATCGCTCGGGTTGGTGTTGTTGTCGGCAACGACCACGCTGTTACTGTCGAGCAGTGTTAATCGACAAGTTGTCGACATGACACGAAATTTCGACTTGCGTCAAAAAGTCGAAATGGTCGCACAGCTCGCCTATAATATGGAAATAAGCCGGCGGGGTTATCTGTTGACGCTGGATGAATCCTATCTAGATCTTTATCAGCGTTCGATCCTAACTGTCGATCAGACCCTTTCTGAACTGGCTTTATTAAGCGAAGATAATCCGCAACAGGTGGCCAGGGTTAAAGAGATTAGCGCACTGGTTCATCGCGAATATGAGGATGTTAACGAGACAATTAACCTGGCAAAACAGGGGCGTGTGAACGAAGCGGTTGATATAGTGCGCGGAGCTGAAGGCAAATTGCTTTTGGAAAAACTCGCAAACACTGTGTCACAATTTGTCAGCGCCGAAGAAAGCGAGTTGTTCAAGCGCAATAATGATATCAATCGGATGCGTTCTGGGATGGCGGTTGCTTCTATTGTTGCACTGCTTTCGGCAACTATGCTCGGCATTCTTCTTTTCAGCCGTATTCAGCGTTACGCGCGTGCATTGATCGAGGGACAGACAGCGCTCTTGTCGGAAAAGGAATTGCTTGAACAGCGGGTTCGTGAGCGCACGGCAGAGCTGGAGCAAGAGCGGCGTATTGCTGAAAGAGAGCGGCGACGAGTCGAAATTCTGCTTCATGATTCCAATCACCGCATTGGAAATTCGTTGGCTACGGTTTCTTCGCTTCTCGGCCTACAATTACGCCAGACCCGCAATGAAGAGGCACGACGCGCCCTTTCTGCTGCACGGGACCGGGTGCACACAGTCTCCACTGCGCATCGTCGGCTGCGTCTTGGCGAAGATATGGAATCAACCCGGGTCGATGAATTTCTTCACACTGTGGTTGAGGATATTCGAAATGCCACAGGAAGTGAGAGAAAAATTGTTTTCAAGACAGATTTTGCGCCTCTTGATCTTAAAGCTCGCGATGTGACCACTATCGGAATTATTGTGGGGGAGTTGGTAACCAACGCAATAAAACATGCTTTTCCCGGACGTCAGGAAGGGCAAATATTTATTGCTTTCAAGATCGACGACAATATGCCCGCATTGATCGTGGAAGATAACGGCGTTGGCTGTGTGTCAACGAATGGGGAGAAACCAGAAGAGCATAATGGTTTGGGCATGTTGGTGGTTGAACAGCTATGCCTCCAATTCGGAGGTAAGCCTAGCTATATGCTGCCGGAAGATGGAATTGGAACGCGTGTGGTTGTGCGCCTTTCTCTGCTTGGCCAAAGGATGCAGAAGGAACAGGAAAGCTTGGCCGAAGAATTAGGGCTTGAAACTCAAACAATTTGAAAGGAGCGGCATTGGTGAATGCTACTCCATTTCTTTATTTCTTTTTCTGCGTCAAAAGGCTGACCAATATTATTCCCGCCAATGGCAATGCGGCCGCGAGGATGGGACGTTTGAGGATTGATGGAACGGTGGCAATGGCTGCTGTTGCCATTAATGCAGATTTGTCGGCATTTATTCGCTGTTGCCGCTTTCGTTCGTCCGCAGCACTTTGAATCTTTAAAACTGCAAGCACCAGTAAAGCCAGAATTATCGAAAGTCCGGCCATAATCAAAGCCGCAATTGGTCCACTATATTGCTGCGCAAGAGCAAGAAAGGCAGCAAGGCATAAAAACAGCAGCGTGAGAATTCCAAAAAAACCGATCACAGCACCAAAAATGGCCGTTCTCTTAATTTGAGCCGTGGTACGCTTGAGTTCGTCACCCGCAAGAGCCGCCAGTAGGGGAGTGAATAGTTTCAGCATGGCGTTCAGCGACGCGAGAGAATTGCAAGCAAATAGCCAATGCCAAGCGCTGTGGCTAGCGAAGCCAAAGGCCGTTCCCGCACCGTAGCCGTCAATTGGGCTTCGATATCTTGCGCTCTGATCTTTAGATCATCGACCATATCTTCGCCTTGCATAAACGCGCTTTGATAGGTTTGTTTTGCGGTCTGCTTAGCGTCTCTAACGGTCTGGCTTCCAAGATTGGCTAGGGTTGCGGCAATCGCTGCGATATCTTCCCGCAATTGCTCTACTTGGGACTGGAGATCTTCTGTTGTTGCGTCCGAAAGGGTTTCGTCAAGCTTGTCTTCTATTTTTTCAGTTTTATTCGGATCGCGCGCCATATGGGCCTCCTGTCAATTTGTCATTAGATAGATCGGAGAAATAACGTTTCTTCAGTGCAATGGTTGCATGCAAAGCAGCAATGCTACAAGCGCGAATTATAGCGTTTAGGCCAAAAGCAACCAAGCCACACCAATCAATGCTACACAGGCTACGCCAATAAGCGCCGCCACTGGAAACTTTGGAGTTGGCGGCAGAGGATCATCATTGCCCGCCATAGCAGTACGCGCCGCGTGTTCAAGTGTCTGTATATCCTTGAGTTGCATAGCAATTCCCTCCGCAATCATCCAAATATGATCGGTCGATCATGGTGATGCTATCACGGCTGATTTGCAGTTTTTATGCAAGTGGGATTTCTTCGAGGATATTAATAACGCTGAATCTGACGGAAACTTCGCAAGAAATATAAAACATGACTTGCAAATTCATGTTAATGAGAATTAAGACAAAGACATATAAAATTTGGGATTTCCAGCTATCCTCCCTGCTTGGGCTGGCGACAAAAGGCGATAAAATGACTGGTTTTTGGCAAAAGTCCTGCGTGGCTGCGTTTATGTGTGTGGTGCTTCTGATTTCATCAGCGCCTTCGTTTACACAAGAAGCTACGCCTGAGATGGCTAATCCAGCGGTATCCAGTCCCTTGCCAAATGTGGAAGCGCCTATGCCTCAATTGCCTGCCTCGGCTGCATCATCACAAGCATTAACAGATGTGCAGGATGGACCTATCTTGCCTCACGATCTTTCGCCGTGGGGAATGTTTATGGCTGCCGATTGGGTCGTCAAAGCAGTGATGATAGGGCTTGCGCTTGCATCTTTACTGACCTGGACCATTTGGATAGCCAAATCTATGGAGCTCGCTGGTGCTCGTAAAAGGGTTCATAAAGTTCTCAAAACCATTGGAGATTCTGCCACGCTCACTGAAGCGACCGAGTCGATCGGCAATGTTCAGGGGCCTGCGGCGATGCTGGTGCGGGCGGCGGAAGATGAAGTTCGACTTTCCGCTCCGATTTTGCCCCGGGTGAGCAGTGAAGGAGTAAAAGAACGTGTAACTTCACGCCTAGTGCGCATTGAAGCCAAAGCGGTACGTCGCCTCTCCAAAGGCACCGGGATTTTGGCTACGATAGGATCGGTCGCACCTTTTGTAGGGCTTTTTGGCACAGTCTGGGGCATCATGAATTCCTTCATAGGTATCAGCCAGACGCAAACGACAAATCTCGCAGTCGTGGCCCCCGGAATTGCCGAAGCTCTTTTGGCGACAGCAATTGGTCTGGTTGCTGCTATTCCTGCAGTGGTAATTTACAACATATTTGCCCGGGCGATCAGCGGATACCGTCAATTATTGGGCGATGCTTCGGCCAGTGTGGAAAGATTGGTGAGCCGAGAATTGGATTTCAGGACGGCAGCTATCCACGCTAAAGAATTTCGGGCGGCGGAGTAACGATTATGGCGGGCAGAATTCGTGAAAATGAGGGTGATGATCTCGAGCTCAGTCACGAGATCAATGTGACACCTTTCATTGATGTCATGCTCGTGCTGTTGATCATCTTCATGGTCGCGGCACCGTTGGCGACGGTCGATATTAATGTTGATCTTCCGGCTTCGTCTGCGACGCCTGCACCACGGCCCGATAAGCCGATCTATGTGACGCTGAAAGAAGATCTCAGTTTAAGCGTGGGCAATGATACCGTTGGGCGGGATATGCTTAGCGCTTCGCTCGATGGTGTGTCCGAGCAGAATAAGGAAGCGCGCATTTTCTTGCGTGCCGATAAAAATGTCGGATATGGCGAGCTGATGCAGGTGATGAACCTTTTGCGTGAAGCGGGCTATTTGAAAATTGCGCTGGTCGGTCTTGAAACAAGCGCGGGCGCTTCATCAGCGGCGAATGCGGAGGTTTCTGCTTCGCAAGGAGCGGCGATGGGAGTGGTCCACGGCGCGGGCGATGGAGCGGTGCAGTGATCAGGCTTGCTCCCGGCCAATTTCCTCCAAAAGTTGCAGTGGATGAGGTCCAGACTTCGTCTTTGTGGGGAGATATGGGCCGTTGGATTGCAGCGGGCATGGTTGTTCTCGCCGTTCATGCGGCCGGGGCTTATGCAATTTACGCTGCCCGGGAAGACGATCAGCCCCATGGCGGAGTGGTCGAGGCAATGTTTGTCGAGCTTGCGCCAGAGCCGATGGCGCCAGCCGAAGAGCAAGTCTCAGAAATTGCTCAGCCGGAAACGGCAGTAGAACCGCAAGAAACTTTTGAACCTGACGAAGCTCCTAAAGAAGTTGCTGAGACAGAGCCTCAATCTGAACCGGATTTGGAATCTGAACGGCCGCAGATGGAGGAGCCAGAGGAAATCATACCGGATATGGCTGAGGCATTAAAGCCAGAGGTGGCTATTCCATTGCCTGCAACCAAGCCTCAAACAAAGCCAAAGCGTGAAGTCGCCAAAATTAGAAAGCCCGAACCTGAAAGGGTGGAAACTGCAAATCGAGCAGAAAGGGTTAAATCTAAGCAAGCGGCGAAAGCCAAGGAAAATCGACAGGGGAGTGCGCCTCGTATCGATGCGGATAGCGGCCCGAAAGCTGTGGCGACGCGGCAGGGTGTTAATTCGGCATCGGCGGGGCAAAGTTCTGCGAAGTGGACATCGAAATTGCAGGCCCATATGGCCAGAAATGTCCGATTCCTTCAGCGCCGTTCTAAAAATGCTAAGGGCCTCGTTCGGGTGACTTTCGTGATCGATCCTTCCGGTAAAGTCCTCTCTGCCAGTCTGGCTGGCTCATCGGGAGATGCAACGGTTGATAAATTGGCGCTTGAAGTTGCGCGACGGGCGTCGCCCGTGCCTGCACCTCCGCCGGCAATCGCACAAAGTCGTCTGCCGATAACGTTGCCGTTGCTCTTTAAATGATGCGTTAATGCTAACTATCCAAAGCAGGGGGGCTAAAGACAGGTTTTTAATCTTGTCTTATTCAGAAGCCAGAGCCACGGCGGGAAGTAGTCGCGACGCTTTGCGGGCAGGAAGGTAGCCGAAGATTAGCCCTGTTGCGAATGCACAAGCGAAGGCTAATAAGACTGGTCCTGCGCTGAAGCTCACCGGGACACCAGCGAGTGAGAGCAGCCCAGCAGCTCCTAGGCCTAGCAATATTCCAATAAGCCCGCCGATGGCTGAAACAGTCAGTGCCTCGGTGATGAATTGAACCAGAATATCGCGCCGTCTCGCTCCTGTTGCCATTCGCACTCCGATTTCTCGGGTCCGTTCGGTGACGCTCACCAGCATGATATTCATGACACCGATGCCACCGACAAGAAGCGAGATGGCGGCAATAGAACCAAGAAACATCGTCAGCGTATTAGACATGGCAGTCGCATCTTCGCGAATCGACGACATATTATTAATCATCGTGTCACGTTGATTGTGGCGCTGGTCTAAGAGATCCTGAATTTGATCTTGTGTTACGCCAATAAGATCGGAATCTTTAACTTGTACAGTTATTGTTCGGACGAATTTCTGACCAAACAATCTTAAATTTCCGGTTGAAAGGGGAACGATTACAATATCGTCCTGATCAGCCCCGCCAAAGCCCGCGCCTTTTGGCTCTAATGTGCCAATTATCTGAAAAGGAATTTTGTCGACCAAAATATATTGACCGATCGGATACTCGCCATCGGGAAAAAGCGTTTTTACAACGGTTGCGCCCAACACGGCGGTCGGAGCGTAGGTGTCCATATCCTGCTGGCTTATGAAATCACCACTGGCGATTTTCCATGATTTGGCGTTCAAAAAGGCAGGAACCGTTCCGTTTGCCTGAGTTTGATAATCTATATTACCCCGCCTGAGCGTGACATTTGCGCCGACTTCGGGGACTGCGGTTTTAACATTGGGCAATTGAAGAATGGCTTCAGCGTCTTCAGGCACTAGGGTTGCTACCGAGCCGGTCCCGCGAAAGCCAGGCATAGACGGGCGAATCAAGATCAGGTCTGTGCCCATCGCGTTGATTCGGTCCAGAATCGAATTTTGTGCGCCCAGCCCGATTGCCAACATGGTGACGACCGAGCTTACGCCGATGATGATTCCCAATAGGGTCAGCGTGGTACGAAATATATTGGCGCGCAGGGCGCGCATAGCCATTTTGATGGCTTCCCCAACATCGGTAATGCGCGCGGCGTGGCCTGCATTGCCGGGGTGGAATTGCCGCGCTTGCGAATCTTCCGATGTCGCTTTGGTTAAATTGTCGGACAGGATGTGGCCGTCGCGAATCTCGATGATTCGGTCTGCCTGCTCGGCCACTTCGCGCGCATGGGTGATGACAATAATTGTATGGCCTTGCTGGTGCATTGCCCGCAAAAGCTCCATCACATCTTCGCCGCTTTGGCTATCTAATGCCCCGGTAGGCTCGTCTGCGAGGATGATGTTCCCGCCGTTCATTAATGCACGGGCTATGGAAACGCGCTGCTGTTGTCCGCCTGATAATTGATTTGGGCGGTGATCCAGCCGGTCGCCAAGCTTTAACGAGCTTAGAAGTTCCGCGGCCCGTTCTTGACGTTCCGCCGCAGCCATTCCTGCGTAAATTGCGGGAACTTCCACATTCTCCTGAGCGGTGGAAGTGGAAATCAGATTATAGCTTTGAAAAACGAAGCCAAAGGTGCGGCGACGCAAGGCGGCCAGAGCATCGGCATCAAGGCCGGATACATCTTCGCCATTGAGCAAATATTGTCCGCCGGTCGGGCTATCGAGACAGCCCAGAATATTCATTAAGGTCGACTTCCCCGATCCCGAAGCGCCCATGATGGCGACGAATTCGCCCGCCTGAATATCAAGCGAGATTCCATGTAAAACCTCAACGGCAAGCTCTCCGTTGTGGTAGGTTTTACGGATGTTTTCTAGCTTGATTAGCGGCTGGTCGGTCAATTCGGGCCTCATTAGAACATCCGCATGCCCGAACGACGTCCGCGGCTTTCCGAATTGTTCGGGCTGTTTGCTCCGGTCGTCACAACAACTTTGTCGCCTTCTTCAAGACCAGATTTCACTTCGGCTTCAACGCGACTGCGCACACCAATTTCCACTTCGCGTCGGCTGAGTGAGCCATCTTTGTTGACAAGCTGCACAGTTGTGATGGATTTTCCGTCCTTCATTTCGTCCTGCAGAGCGGAATTGGGCACCAAAAGCACGTCATCGGCCTGATCGATGACAAAATATACCTGTGCGCTCATGTCGATCATCAGCTCGCCGTCGGGATTTGGGACATCAAACGACGCGTCATAAAGTACCACATTATTGGTGATCTGGGGCGTTGGTTTGATCTGTCGCAAAGTTCCGGTGAAATGCTTGTCGGGACGACCCAACAGCGTAAAATAAGCGGGCATTCCGATCTTCAGACTTCCGATATCCGCCTCAGAAACTTGCGCTTCCACAGTCATTAGTTGCAAATCAGCGATCGTGACAATGGTGGGCGTGCTTTGGGCCGCGTTGAGAGTTTCGCCTTCTTTTGCAGCTTGGTCCACGACAGTGCCGGCAGTAGGGCTGTAGATTTTTGTATAACCTAGATCGACACGATAGCTATCAACTTGCGCTTCTTGCTGCCTGATCTGCGCGCTTAACGCTCTCACATCGGCATCGGCCATAGTCAATTCCGCGTCCGCTTGATCAATGATGGATTGAGAGACCGAGCGGGTCTTAAGGAGACTGCGTTGACGTGCGGCGTTCAACTTTTTAAGCTCAAGCTGGGCTTGCTTGTTGAGCAATTGCGCTTTGAGATTATCCAGTTGAGCCCGGGCCATTTCCAAGCGTTTTTCCGAAGGGGATGGGTCAATTTCGGCTAAAAGCTGGCCTTCAGTGACTGAATCACCAATCTCAACTTTCAAGCTTTGAAGTTGGCCTGAAACTTGGGCGCCAACATTGATGCTTCGAGATGGGTTTATCTTGCCGACGGCGGTAATCGCATTTTCGATATTGCCGCGCCTGACGGTTTCAGCAAGGTAGGCGTTCTTTTCGCTTACCGTGTCATGCGCGCTGGTAAAATACCAAACTGCGCCGAGCCCTAAGACTGCGGCGAACCAAAGCCAACGGTTTCGGGTCTTCCGCCGAGCTTTGCGAGTGGGATTAGCTTGCGATGCAAGTTGAGCAGTATCGTTAGGCTTATGCAATTTAAAACCTTTGGCGGTTAACTTGCGCGACACAGGGCGCTGCCGGTTATAATAAAAACTGACCAAACCCTAGCATGAGCGGCTGCATCAGCTTGCGTTATTCAAAATAACGCCTTGACCGCTCATGTAAGGGTTTTGATCCACAAATACATCTTAAATATTTGTCACCTAGTCCGTAAGTCCAATAAAGTGGATACAAATAAGTAGTTTATTATAAGTAATAATTGGTCCAAATTTGGATATTTGTATTCATTAACCGATCCCGGTAGATCCGAAACCACCCGCACCGCGCGAAGTCTCGCTGATCTCGGACCGGACCTCAATATTTACTTGTAAGACCGGCGAAACCACCGCTTGAGCGATGCGCATTCCTCGCTGAATTCGAAAGTCTTCATCGCCTAGATTTATCAAAAGAACTTTGATCTCGCCACGGAAATCAGAATCGATCGTTCCGGGCGTGTTTAAACAGGTGATGCCATGCTTGAATGCCAAACCGGAACGGGGCCGGATTTGAACTTCTAATCCGGTTGGGATCTCAAAAATGAGTCCGGTGGGTACGAGTGTGCGCCGCCCGGGAAGCAAAACAATTTCACGGTCTTCAGCTACTGCCGCGCGTAAATCCATGCCTGACGAGCCACTGGTTTCGTATGATGGAAGATCTAGGCCGTTGGCATGATCAAGCCGAATGATGCCGAGTAATGGGGCTGAAGACGAGGGAGCTGTCATTGAGGGAGCCTTTCCTAGCAGAAATAATGAGTGACGCTCATACGAAAAAACACTGACAAGGTGTACCGCCTATTTGCGGATTAATAATGAGAGACTAGGGAAATTATTTTTAAAATTAAGCTAAAGGATAGAAGTCGGAGTGCTCACCAGTAGCAATAGAGGCTTGAAGCTCAAAATTTCCACGAATGGAATGATTCCATAAATTATTGGCGCTTTCTATATCCGACGATTATTTGTCGGCATCTAAAGTGTACCGGCGGTTTTGCCGCCGATACACATAATGTTTGTTTAAGCGGATTGCTTAAGCTCAAGTCGGCGTTGATGAAGAATAGGTTCAGTATAGCCGTTGGGCTGCTCACGCCCTTTGAACACAAGATCACACGCAGCCTGGAAAGCGATGGATTTGTCAAAATCTGGCGCCATTGGTTGATAAAGAGGGTCGCCTTCATTCTGCTTGTCGACCACAGCAGCCATTCGCTTCAATGTTTCCATGACTTGCGCCTCAGAAACCACGCCGTGATGAAGCCAATTGGCAATGTGTTGCGCCGAAATGCGTAAAGTGGCACGGTCTTCCATTAGACCAACATTATTTATATCGAGTACTTTGGAGCAGCCAACGCCCTGATCAATCCAGCGAACGACATAGCCAAGAATACCTTGCGCATTATTGTCGATCTCTTTCTGGATATCTTCTGTTGTCCAGTTGGGTAAGCTTGCGACGGGAACCGAAAGAATATCATCAAGGCTTGCGCGCTTACGGGACTTGAGCTCCTCTTGAATGGCAGCAACATCAACCTTGTGATAATGGGTTGCGTGAAGCGTTGCTGCGGTTGGTGACGGAACCCATGCGGTATTGGCGCCGGCCTGCGGATGAGCAATTTTTTGCTCCAGCATTGCTGCCATTAAATCGGGCATAGCCCACATGCCCTTGCCGATTTGCGCCCGGCCGGACAGGCCGCATTCCAAGCCTATATCGACATTCCATTGCTCATAAGCGCCGATCCACGCGGCCTGTTTCATGTCGCCCTTGCGAATCATCGGGCCTGCTTCCATTGCGGTATGGATTTCATCGCCGGTGCGATCCAGAAAACCGGTATTGATGAACACAACCCGATCTTTGGCAGCGCGAATCGCCTCTTTGAGGTTTACGGTCGTGCGGCGTTCCTCATCCATAATACCCATTTTCAGAGTATTGGGCGCGAGGCCGAGTAGTTCTTCGGTGCGGGTGAAGATTTCATTTGCAAATGCGACCTCTTCTGGCCCGTGCATTTTTGGTTTGACGATATAAACCGAGCCTTCACGCGAGTTCATACGCCGACCATTGGGGCCAATGTCATGCATTGCGATCAGGCTGGTAAAGGCCGCATCCATAATCCCTTCAGGCACTTCATTGCCATCCTGATCAAGAATTGCCGGATTGGCCATCAGGTGGCCAACATTGCGCACCAGCATCAAGGAGCGGCCTTTTAAGGTGAAGCTTGAGCCATCGGGGGCATGGTAGCTGCGGTCGCCATTGAGGCGGCGCGTAAGTGGCTTGCCGTTTTTCTCAAAGGTCTCTTCGAGGTCACCCTTCATAAGGCCGAGCCAGTTGCGATAGACGGCTACCTTGTCTTGTGCATCAACGGCAGCGATCGAATCTTCGCAATCTTGAATAGTGCTGATGGCTGATTCGAGAATCACATCCGCAATATGGGCCGGGTCGTCCTTGCCGATGGGATGGTTAGCATCCACGACAATATCCACATGCATGTTGTTTTTAACAAGCAGAATATTTGTTGGGGCGTCAGGCGACCCATTATAGCCTTTAAACTGAGCTGGATCGGCCAAATGAGCGGTAGTGCCGTCTGAAAGTGTGAGTAAAAGCTGGCCAGATTGGACGGTTAGACCAACAACATTCGCCCAATTGTTTTTGGCCAATGGTGCGCTCTGATCCAGAAAGTTTTTGGCCCAGGCAATCACTTTCGCGCCACGCTTTGGATTATATCCGGTTGTTTTTTCCGCTCCATCCGATTCGGAAATAGCATCTGTTCCGTAAAGCGCGTCATAAAGCGAGCCCCACCGAGCATTTGCGGCGTTGAGCGCGTAACGGGCATTCATCACCGGCACAACGAGCTGAGGCCCAGCGATATGCGCAATTTCAGCATCAACATTGGCTGTTGAAACTTTAAAATCGTCGCCTTCGGGCAGAAGATAGCCGATCTCACGGAGGAACTCTTTATATTGTTCCTGATCATATTTTCCGCGATTTTCTTTATGCCAAGCGTCGATTTTTGCTTGTAACTCGTCGCGCCTGGCAAGAAGCGCGCGGTTTTTGGGTGCAAGGTCGCGCACTATTTGCGCAAATCCCTTCCAGAAATGAGCGGGCTCAACCCCAGTGCCCGGGGTTGCTTCCTTAACGAGAAAATCCACGAGTGCAGGCTCTACACGCAGACCTTCGATCTCAACGTATTTACTCATGAATCATCTCCTTCAAAATAGGGCTTCTGCTACTGGTAATTTAATTATTGCAGATGAAACCCTTTGCAACGCGACGTCAATTGGGCTTTTGGCATATCATTTATAACGTAACGGCATAAATGCCGGCTATATTTTCAACTCTTCGCGAATGGCTTCGGGTGTCCAGCCTTCAGCGCGCAACTCTTTAAGAGAGAGTTTTCGACGTGTTTTCGAGAGCTTGGCGCCATCTTCCTCACGCACGAGCTTGTGGTGATGATATAACGGAACGGGCAGCTCTAAGAGTTCCTGCAATAGCCGATGGATAGATGTGACATAGAAAAGATCATGACTGCGGACGATGTGCGTTACGCCTTGTAAGGCATCATCAACGACAACCGAAAGATGATAGCTGGTCGGTGTATCGTTGCGCGCAATGATCACATCACCCCACTTTTCGGGTTCGGCAGTAATGCGCCCTGTTTCGCCACGCGGTCCAACGCCCGTTTCGTTCCAATAAAGAGGCTTATTGATGGTGGCCAAAGCCTTATCCATATTTATCCGCCAGGCATAGGGAATGCCGGTTGCTATCATTTGCAACTGTTGATCTTCGGTCATGTCGCGTTCATCGATAGGATAAAGAGGCGTAGCATCAGGATCGCAGGGCCAGACTTCTCCTTTGGACTGGGCTTCTTTAATACGTGAGTGCAATTGGGCACGGGAAAGAAAAGCTGGATAAACAAGGCCCATATCGGCCAGGCGGGTGAGCGCGTTTCGATATTCCGAAAAATGTTCAGATTGGCGACGTACGGGCGTTTCCCATTCAAGGCCTAGCCAGCGCAGATCATCGTAGATCGATTTTTCGAAATCCGGGTTACAGCGAGTGGAATCAATATCTTCTATTCGCAATAGGAAGCGACCGCCCATTTCTGCGGCCATTTTTGCATTAAGCATAGCGGAGTAAGCATGGCCCAAGTGCAAATGGTCATGGGGGCTGGGCGCAAAACGGAAAACGGGCTGGTTCATTTTTTACATCGTCGGTTGTGATTTTGCTACAATTGATAGGATGGCGGGAATTAAAATTAAAGAGGGCGCCCGATGCACCGAATTAATAAGCTCGAAGATATCGCAGTCGGGCTCAGATGGCTGGTGGATGCGGATCCGCGATTGCAGAGGGTGCTAGATTTGGCTCAGCCAGTGCCGTTGCGGCGCTTTGAACCGGGTTTTCAAAGTCTGGCTTCCATCGTGGTGGGGCAACAGCTTTCAATCGCAAGTGCGAGCGCTATTTGGACGAGGCTTAATGCATATATAGATCCGCTCACGCCGGAAAACTTTATGGCTGCAGGCGAGGCCGTATGGCGGGCGGCGGGCCTTTCGCGTTCCAAGCAGGTGACATTGTCAGCTCTTAGCGCAGCAATAACTTCTAACGCCGTCGACCTTCATGCGCTTTGCGATCAGTCGACGGAAGAGGCATTGGCGCAACTTGTTGGGCTTAAAGGAATAGGGCCTTGGACCGCCGAGGTTTATTTGCTTTTTGCGGAAGGGCATCCGGATATATTCCCTGCCGGAGATGTGGCCTTACAGGCGGCTGTCGGACATGCATTTGGTTATGAAAACCGGCCCAACGCAAACGAATTGCGCGTGGTTGCAGAACAATGGGTGCCTTGGCGTGGGGTGGCAGCGCGGTTATTTTGGGCATATTACGCTCATATGAAGGGGCGAAGTGCGTTTCCCGTACAATAATTTACTATTGGGCTCACGCATTTACGTTTCTGCTTCACAATTCTGTCACCTGGGGCTTACATTATTTCAGTCGGATAGTGGCAGTGTTCGATTCGCGGAGACAAGTTATCCGCAGATTGTAATACTGCTCATGAAGTTCGAGCCTTGAGAGCGCTTGGAATGGACGCATGGAATGAACGCATGGCGATTTCAGTCCAAGGCGCGGTTCACGGAGAGTTTTTCCGTGAATTTTTCCGAAGGAGGTGCGTTATTGACAGTGCACATCTCGACAGGCAGCGTTTCGCAAAGTGGATTTCCTGCGCTGGTTTTAAACGCGGATTTTCGGCCGCTGAGCTATTATCCGCTATCCCTTTGGTCATGGCAGGATGCGATCAAAGCTGTATTTCTTGAGCGGGTGAATATTGTCGCGGAATACGAACAAACCGTATCGTCACCGTCATTTTCGATGCGGATTCCAAGCGTCATCTGCCTCAAGGATTATGTAAAACCACCCCGCTATCCAGCGTTTACGCGCTTCAATGTGTTTTTACGAGACCGTTTTGAATGCCAATATTGCGGATCTTCCCATGATCTGACCTTTGACCATGTAATACCGCGCTGCAAAGGTGGTCTAACGACATGGCAAAATGTTGTGGCGGCTTGTTCTCCGTGTAATTTACGCAAGGGGGGAATGATGCCGGATGTGGCACGGATGTGGCCCCGCCAAAAGCCGGAAATACCCACCGTACAGAAATTGCATAATAATGGCCGTTTGTTTCCGCCCAATCATCTGCATAAAAGCTGGCTCGATTTTCTTTATTGGGATATCGAACTTGAGCCTTGAAAAGCAGATTATCTGCCCGCTTTCGACAAAGCGCCGCAGATACCTATTGAGGCAAATAAAGCGCTGGCAATGACATTCCATCCGGCAAAGGATAGGCCCAGAAAATAGCCGGGCGCGGAGTCACATGCTGGCGGGCGAGTAGCGTTAAGGTCACCTAGCAAATCGTGCGCATGATGGGTAATTTTCATAGTGGCTGCGGTGCAATCTGCGGGGCCTGGCCAATATTTCAATTCAACTCCCGTATGGAAAATTGCGAGCGCCAGACCGTAAACCATAAAAAGCGCGCCGATTAGAAGAAGGGCGCGTGTTAGCGGCGGGCGCCATTTTAGAAGGGCGGCGATCCAGGCTAGGGCAAGAATTGGGATCGCAAAATAATAAGGGGTGCGTTGCTCCAGGCAGAGCTTACAAGGCATGAAGCCACCGAAATGTTCAAATGCCAGCGCAATGCCGATGGTAACAGTTAATCCGATTGTTAAAATTCCGGCAGTCCGTACCTGAACTTTGCCGATTGGGTTATGAAATAAAGACAGCATTGATGGTTCCTGAGGTAATATCGTACCTAAACTCTATGGGGCTATCTTCTACACCTAATATTTTGTCGCGGCTGTGGCGGCGGCTTAACCGTGAAGATATTTTATGGCGAAGTAGAGAGCGATAAGCAATATTGCTGCAAAAGCTGCGATCGTTCCCAGACGCTTCTCAATAAAGTGGCGAATAGGTTCGCCATAGCGGCGGAGCAGCCAGGCTAGGAAATAAAAGCGCGCGCCGCGAGCAACAATGGCGGAGGCAATGAAAAGCCAAATATTGATCCCAGCCGCGCCCGACAGGATCGTCACAACTTTGATCGGTGGCAAATGGCTAAGACCGGATGTGATCAGCAGCAACAGAATCATGTCGGTACTGGTCGATTTGCGCAGCTCTTCGAATGTGTCGAGCTTTCCATAGAGTTCAAGAACCGGCTTGGCCACCTGTGCATAGGCGTAATGGCCCAAATACCAGCCCGCTATTCCGCCAAGCACCGACGCTACTGTGGCAATGAAGGCATAGCGCCATACACGGTTGGGCCGCGCAAGCGCCATGGGCAGAAAAAGCACGTCTGCCGGTATTAAGAATACCGAACTTTCAACGAAGGCGATGATGGCTAGCCACCATTCCGCAGACTTTCTGGCGGCAAGAGAAATAGTCCAGTCGTAAAGGCGGCGTAACATTGTTTTTCCGTTGCTAGGAATAGAAAGGCTCTAGCGGTCTATAAATAAAAAGAGCGGCGCAAACAATGGCGCCGCTTTTTCGTGTCGCATTGATAGGGGATTAGTTCTTGTAAGCGCTGCAGATATATTTCGTCTCGAGATATTCCTCAATGCCGTTTTTCGAGCCTTCCCGGCCCAGTCCAGACTGTTTGACACCGCCAAATGGCGCAACTTCATTGGAAATCAACCCGGTATTATGTCCGACCATACCATATTCGAGTGCTTCGCTAACCCGGATAGCTCGGCTGAAATTATCGGTATAAAAATAGGCAGCCAAGCCGAATATGGTGTCATTGGCCATTGCAATCACTTCTTCTTCAGTATCGAAGGCAAAGAGAGGTGCGAGGGGGCCAAAAGTTTCTTCCTTGGCGATATGCATTTCGGAGGTAACTCCGGTTAAAACGCCCGGTTCAAAAAACAATCCGCCCAGACGTTTGCCCCCGGTGACAAGCTTTGCGCCTTTGGAAACCGCATCTTCAATATGCGCCTCAACTTTATCGAGCGCCTTTTCTTCAATTAAGGGCCCAATTACGACGCCTGGTTCCGTACCGTTGCCGATCTTCAATTCTTTCACCTTAGCGGCGAGTTTTTCAGCAAATTTATCGTAAATGCCACGCTGCACATAAATACGATTGGCGCAAACACAGGTTTGGCCAGCATTGCGATATTTTGAGACCATTGCGCCTTCGACCGCTGCGTCAAGATCGGCATCGTCAAAAACAATGAAGGGCGCATTACCGCCAAGCTCAAGCGACAGTCGTTTGATTGTCGGCGCGCATTGTTCCATCAGCAAGCGGCCCACTTCAGTTGAACCGGTGAAAGAAAGTTTGCGTACGATCTCGTTGCTGGTGAATTCTGCACCGATTTCTTGCGCTTTACCGGTGACGATTTGCAAAACCCCGGCGGGAATGCCCGCTCTTTCTGCGAGAACACCGAGGGCAAGAGCGCTTAGCGGGGTGAGTTCCGCAGGGCGCACAATCATGGTACAGCCAGCAGCCAAAGCCGGGGCCGCCTTGCGGGTGATCATAGCGGCGGGGAAATTCCACGGGGTAATAGCAGCAGTTACTCCGACAGGTTGACGAATAACTGTCAGCCGCTGGCCGGGCTGTGTTGCAGGAATGATGTCGCCATATGTTCGCTTGGCTTCCTCAGCAAACCATTCAATGAAAGATGCAGCGTAAAGAACCTCGCCACGAGCTTCGCCCAAAGGCTTGCCCTGTTCCGACGTCATGATGAGTGCGAGATCATCGGCATTGGCGACAATGAGCTCAAACCATTTGCGCAAAATCGCGGCGCGTTCCTTTGCCGGCATAGCTGACCATGCGGGAAGCGCGTCTGCCGATGCGGAAATAGCTTTCTTAATCGTATCGCGTGACAGCGAGGGGACGGTTCCAACAATTGAGCCATCAGCAGGGTTGGTCACCTCAATTGTCTGGTTATCGGTGGCGCTAATCCAATCGCCATTGACCAAGCAGTGTGATTTGAGCAGCGAGCCGTCTTTTAAAGCTATCATGATCTTCATCCGTAGGGCGTTGCACTTTGAAGGTCGTTCAATATACTGAACGTTGTTCAGTAAAATGAATAGAGCAGTTTCGAGTAAGTGAGTCAACGATCAAGGAAGGTTGATATGGCTATAACCAGATTGGATAGAGAGGGTTCCGTTACGCTGGTCCCGGCAGTTGTTCGGGCAGTTGCCATCCTTGATGCTATTGCTCAAACTGGCGATGGGCTGAGGCTTTCGGAACTGGTCAGAAAAACGGGTTTTCCTAAAAGCAGTGTCCATGGTCTTTGCCAGACTTTAGTGCAGACGGGGTTGCTGAAACTTAATATTGAGGGGAGCTTCACAATCGGACCCAAGGTAATGCGCTGGGCGGATGCTTTTCTGGCAAGCACCGATATTTTAAATGCGTTTCACAATGCGCTGTCCCGGGTGACAGAGTTCGATACCTATACATTGACATTGTCGCAACTCGATGGCGCCGAGGTCGTCTATTTAGACTGCCGAAATTCTAGCGCGCCTTTGGGGATTAGTTTTCGTAGGGGCATGCGAGTGCCCGCCATATTCACTGCTACTGGGAAGGCGATGTTAGCCGGCATGTCGATTGAAATGCGAACAAGCCATTTGCCGTCGGATTGGCCTGTGCCGCTTACATCAACAAGTGTTACTTCCTTTGCAGCACTGGAGCAGGAATTAAAACAAGCAAGGTTGAACGGATATTCGATCGATAATGAACAGTTGCGCGAAGGAATGTTTTGTATCGGTGCAGCTATATATGACAGTCAGTCTCGTCCGGTGGCAGGCATTGGACTTTCGATGTTGGCCGTTGAGGCAAAGCCAGAACTTATCAGCCGAGTAGGCGCCCGGTTACGTGCTTTGGCTGATGCGGTGGCCGAAGAGATGGGCTGGCAGCCAGCTGTACCGTTTCTTAAAAACTCAGAATCGGCTTAAACAAAATCGACTGGGAAAATTCCTTATAAAAGATTAAACTTTAGCCACCGTCACCTGTGGAAAAGAAATCTTTCTTTTTGCATTTTGTTTGTTGACAGTTTTGTTTGTTGGGGTCTATATGGCTTCACAACGAGGGCGGCGGCGCTGCTAGCGGCAGGTTGCTTCGTCCTTGTTTACTTTGCAT
>NZ_QLMK01000003.1 GCF_003259955.1 Falsochrobactrum ovis | reverse complement strand
AATCCACGGCTGCAGCACCTCCCTCACTCAAGAGCCTGCGCCACCGGTAAAGCAGATTGGGCGCAACGCCATGGCGGCGAGCGGTAGACGATACCGTCTCGCCTGGTTCAAAACTCTGCTCAATGATCGTCAGCTTTTGCTCGGTTGTCCACCGCCTGCGGCGAACATCACCCGTCAGCAATTCAACGTGTCGATACTCGTTAGACATAAGCCTGTCCTCAAGCCTGTGCTTGAGCCTTTCTGCTTATGCCGACCTGTCCGGTCGAAATGGGGGGCAGTTCAGATGGCGATAACTTATACTGCATACATTTTTTTGTGAGTTACGACGAAAGCAAAGGTAGTGGGCCGGGTAGTTTTGAAATGGGCATCGAAGTCTATCCAAAGGCTGCCAACGACATGCACCAAGGCAACAAGTTTAGGCTATCCAAGACATCAGGTGATGATCCATATATAATTATAGGTTTGAAAAGCCTATCTATGGGGATAGATGATTTTGAATGGGAAGGGACACGGATTAATCGCGACGGGCAATCGGACGACTATGTTCCGCCAAGTTCCGGCGAACTAGACGTGAATTACTTTCGAGAGATTAGTTATACGGTTGCATTGAGAGATGAAAATACATATTCCCCACCTACCGATCGCTATGGAAGCAGAATTTTCCGGTGCGGTATTGATGACGGGCATAGTTATTCACCAGTCCCAGTAAAGGGTAGTAAAGACTATTCTTTCGGGCTTAGAAAAAATGGCTTTTATAGCTTTAGGGGCTTCTTCTGGCCATATAACGTTTATCGAGAGTCCGAAGTAACTAACGTTATAGCTAACCCTCTCGTCAAGCCTCCGGCAAATCCAGATGTGACTAACAGCAGTTTTCGAATGTATGGAAACGCAGTAAAATCACTCGGGCCGACTTTAACCTATGATCCACATAAGCTGAACCTTTCACTTTTTGCGACATTTGGTTTTACAAGCGATAATTACGAACCATCATGCGCGTTGGATATAAATACTTATGATCAATACGGACACAAAGCAGATCTCGTGGTCGATCCGGATATGCTACCTCGTGAATATATAGAGCCCGAGAGCGAGAACGGCCTATGTTCTTATAAATACTTTTCAACCAATCACCAAAATCGGGATGATCCCGATAAAGATGATCAGAGCAATGTTTTTGGAATTTTTGTCGCAAAACTACCTGAGTCCGGAACATATCGCTATATAGCAACGGATGAAACACAGGAAAGATGCACCCTCATTCTTAAAGATACGCCAGACGATAAACTCCCGGCTTTTGATGAAACAAACTTATTCAGGCCTTATCGCTCAACCAAGACAAATAATGCGCTGGCGGCGGAAATTAATTACGGTCTAGTATCTTATAAATACGCTTTGGTGGAATGGGCAGTATTTGGTCCGCATGTAGTAACTGTCCCCACAATCCAGGGAACTTCAGGATGGCGGTTGGCGCCCGTATGGATTAACACTAGCTTCATAATATATTACGGGAGTAACACGAAGATTGTGACCAGTGAATATGTGGGGGGGAGTAATGTTCTCGGCGTTGTGGCTAATCCTACCGGAAGTGCTGCATTGGAATGGGAATTCGTCGTTTGTGCAGATAACGTACACACCGGTGCTCCGGACAAAGGGCAAGGTCCGAACGAAAAAGCCTATAATACGCCTAATTTTGACACCGGGCGCAACTATTGGGTGACGATCAATTCGCTCAAAATGTCGTTCAACGGTGGAATTACAGCAGGTTATATTTATCCCAACGGTCTGAACCAAGCAGAGATAAATATTGAATTCACGCCCGCAGATGCCAACGGGAACGCCTTGGCCCCTTCTCAGTTTCCCACGATTCCTTATGTCCAATCTTGTATCGCGGCTACAGATTATCATACGGGGACAAAATTTAGACGAGAAATGGACGCGCCGGGATGGGACTACACCTTTGAGAATAATCCATTCCAAAAACAAACCGCGACACAAGAAAGTATAGCTACAGATTATGACGATATTGAAGTTTCGATAAATGAGGACAGCCAAATAATTAATGTCAAAATGTACGTTACGGCAGATCAGGTTTCCGCCAACGTAAAAGATATAGGCCTCTGGATTGGTATATTCGACGAAGCGTGGGGAGATCCGGTTGTATATACCTGCAAATCAGGTAACAGCGGAGGCGACACTTCTAATTTCGATACATTTGTTTCTATAAACCTCAAAAACGCGATAAATTATACGGACAAAGATCTAATGATCACTGCGGTAAATGCCAGTATGCCTAATATTGACGATAATTGGCCTGTATCAAGCAGTGGAGCGGAAGTCGATGATAATATGTGGCGACTTTGGAACTATAGTATTGGGCTAAAAAGGAGTATCCCCGCTTTCTACTTTGCGGTCGATACTGATCGTTATTCTAAGGACACTAGATGTTTTGCGCTTTGGAGTTGCGGGGTTTATACTGCTCACGCGTATATTTGGCCCACGGGACTAGTGGATATGGAAACCGGAGAGCCGATATCTGAAAGTTCAAACAAGACATTTTCAGTCGATTCAGCATATTCCGTTAAAGTTGAAAACAGTCCCGAGACTGAACCCGGAAAACTTTTCATGTCTCTGTACTGGGAGTTTGGCTCCGGTAACTATTCCTATACTAAACGGAACTATTTTACGATTGTCGTATATGATATTTACGGCAATTCAGCTACATTTAATCCGGATCCGACCTTGGTACAGGGAGTATACCAAGAGAGCCAATTCACGGATGCACATCCGTTAAACCTCGGCCCAGCAACCGCTAAGAACTACAGTTATCAAAACTCACCGGATTTCACACTTGTATCTAATTATAGTAAAGCATACCAAAATCGTTACATTACTTGTCAGGATCATAACGACAAAAAAATGACATATAATGTTGTTTTACAGCATAAAACAAGTGAATCAGCATTTCATCTAACATATATTCCCTCGAAAGCTTACCAGTTCTCAATGGTTGATGAAGGGCTCGGTGACTATGTTTTGGGGGCAAGGTATGCTAGTGAAAAATTTAAAATGTTTGCTGGAATGGCTCAGTCTTCCCGGTTTGATTTCTATTTGCGTCCTCTTTGGAATCGAATGGCATTTGTGATAACCACAAGTGTGCCAGACCAATATACCGATTCAATGGCGTTTACTTATATGGAGGATGAAAATCCTATTGTGGCGGAACTTAAAGTTTTTGAAAAAAGTGATGACTTTGTTTGGAGCTTAGAATTCTATTAAGTGGATTCAATGAAGTGTCATTGAGATATTATATTATCTTTAGTAAGAGTGTTGGACCGGTTTGGGTCCAATATTCAATCAAGAGACACTATTGCTCATTAGCTTTTGTTTCGTGAGAAAATAGCGCTTCGGCTATTATAGAAAGATTCACATCCGATTCATCCAATATATATGCACAAATATTGCTCGCAGGCTCGCGCTCCATGGGAGACCGGACAAAGATAAACGGTATTGGTATTTGATATAGTAATTCTACTATTGCGATTATTTCATCAAGCCTAAGAGAACTGTCGAGAATTACTGCATCAACTATGCGGGTATCGATTATTCTTATTGCTTGAGCGGGTTTATCAATAGGGCCGATAAGGGTGGCTCCCTTTTGGGTAAGTTTTTTACTTAATTCAGCGGTAAGTAACGATTTGTTGCAGAAAAACAGCAGATGTTGACCCGCAAAAAGCCCACTTCCATTGCGGTGAATTTTAATAGATTGCGATCCGTTAGAAGGACGTAAATAAGAAGATAGGCGCGAAGCGGCAGATTTCATGCGCTTTCTTCGACGGAAATAATTAAGTGCATTAGGATCTTCATCTAGCGGAGCCATCAGAATTCACCATCCAAATTCATTATACTCAAGCCGAGTGCCCGGATCATATTGTTGTTTCAAGCCACTGTTTAAAGCTTTCCTATCGAGCGCCGGTCGCCGATGCGGGCGGCTGTTGCTCTGTGTTGGCGGGCGGCACAGCATCATCTTCCATAAAGCCGGGAGTGGGCTGCATTTGGCCATAGATTTCAACTGCTAGCCACACGATCATCGCCAAGGCGAGGCTGATAATCAGGATCGTAAATACACGATTGCCTTTACCGCCTTGCCGGCTTTCCTTGGGGTTTACCTCATTCATGAGTGCACCATTAGGATGTTTGTGCGTGCAATCGAGATTGGATTTAAAAAACTCCATCCCGTTGTCTTAGATTGACCTGTGTGAGGTAGATAAAAATTTGTTGGTGGCATCATATTCTCCCAGTTCCCTGGCTCGATAGATGATCAACATTTTAGAGCGCATTTTGTTGCATGAATGAAAAGAATAGATGCTGATAGTTCCAAGGATGATCCGCCAATTCGGCCTTTCAGTAGCCTTTGGTTTCCCTCATGTCAGAGGGTAAGCACTCAGCGAACAGCAGATCGGCGAAGGGAGCCTATCTTTGTTATGTCGTGAGCGATAATCTCCCGGCGATTGTTGGTGACTTTAAGGAGCATGCGTGATGGAAAATACGGGCCTTCTGACCTTCAAAGGTGTTGCGCATCCGTGGATGTGTGACACGATGGGGCATATGAATGTCCGCTATTATGCATCCATGTTCGATGATGCAACTTTCCAACTTCTTGGTTTCATTTCAGGATCAAGTTCGACCGCGCATGGGCTGGGCTGGGCGGATGTGCGCTCTCATACGCAATATAAGCGCGAAGTGGCGCCGGGTGAGCTGATTAGCATTCACTCTCGGGTTAAAAAGATTGGCGGCTCGTCAGTCACTTTCGAACAGATCATGACCAGCACAATTGATGAGAAACTGCGCGCAATCAATGAGACTGTGAGTGTGCGCTTTGATCTTTCGGCGCGTGTCGCTGCGAGGATGAGTGACGCGGAGCGAAAGCGGGCGGAAAAACTATTGATCGACGTCTAATATAAACGGGCCCTGAACTTTCATTCAGGGCCTCTCTATTGGATCTATGGTGTTTGAACGCCGGTGACCGTCAGATAGATTGCATAAAGCGACTTTGTTGCCGTAATGAACAGTCGGTTGCGACGCGGCCCGCCAAAAGTGACATTGGCCACAACCTGCGGCACTTTGATTTTACCCAACAGTTCGCCTTCTGGCGAAAAGCAATGCACGCCGTCAGCCGCGCTGGTCCAAAGATTGCCATCCGTATCGAAGCGGAAACCATCAGGTAGACCGGAATCCACTGCGCAGAAAACCTCTCCGCCGCTCACGCTTCGGCCGTCTTCCGCGACATCGAAAACACGGATATGGCGGGGTAAATCATCAGAATGGCTATAGGCGCTATCGGCGACATAAAGTTTTGTTTCGTCGGGCGAGAAAGCCAGTCCGTTGGGCTGGTAAAAATCAGTTATGACTGCCGTCAATTCGCCATTGGATGGATCCAAACGATAGACATTTCGCGTCGGCTGTTCTGGTTCTGCCTTATAACCTTCGTAATCGGCGAGGATTCCATAGGTTGGATCAGTAAACCAGATCGTGCCATCAGAACGAACAATCACATCGTTGGGAGAATTCAGCTTCTTGCCGTTGAAACTATCTGCCAACACCGTGATGCTGCCATCAACTTCAGTGCGGGTAACGCGACGGCCGCCATGCTCGCAAGTGATGAGCCGACCTTGACGATCACGACTATTCCCATTGGCAAAGTTTGAAGGCGAGCGGAAAACGGATACGCTACCCTCTGGAACCCAACGCAAAATTCGCTGATTGGGAATATCGCTCCACAGCAGACAACCATGATCGTTAAACCAGACAGGCCCTTCGGCCCAGCGGCAATCCGAGTAAAGCTCATCAAGATCGGCAGTTGGCACGATCATATTGCGGAAGCGCTTATCGTGAATTTCGTATATGGAATTGCTCAAGGAATTATCTCCGGAAAAAGTCTAACGCTGTGCCTTGCGGCTGCTTGCGAGAAGGATCACGACAATAATGGTTAGTCCGGTTAGCACCAGACGCACACCCGCCCCAAAGCCATAGGTGTTGAGCATTGAGACGATAAGGAACATGAAAAGTGCTGCACCCCAGATGCCGGGTACGTTGGAATCGCCGCCTGCCACCGCAGTGCCACCGATAATGACGACCGCAATGGACATGAGAAGATATTCAGTACCCATGTTAAGAGCTGCACCGCCGGAAAAACACGCTAATAGAAACCCGCAGAGCGCGGCGAGAACTGCGCAAAGCACATAGGTAACAAAACGTGCACCATCGACCGGAACGCCTGCCATCCGAGCGGCGAAAGGATTTTGCCCAATGGCGGAAATCCAGCGGCCATAGATGGTTTTTTTCAATAAAATCCATCCCAAAACCGATAGAATGAGTGCAACAAGGGCCACATTGGGAATGCCCAAAGTTGAAGAGGTTGCAAATTGTGCGAGCGTTTCCGGTGGCTTTACGCGCAATCCGCGATTGCTCCAAATAGCTGTCGATTGCACCAAAAAGCTTAGCGAAAGCGTCGCAATGATGGGCGGTATGCGCAAAAGCTTAATAAGCGCGAAATTGCAGATGCCAACCGCAAGCCCGATCAATATAGCAACCGCCAACCCTGCCAAAATCATGTCATTTTGTGTATCCATCAGTTTAAGCGCGATGGTCGCTGCCAGGGTCATGGTGGCGGGAACCGAAAGATCAATATTGCCCGGCCCCAAAGTGATGACAAACATTTGTCCAAGGCCAACAATCACTGAAAATGCTGCGAAAGTGAACGCTGCATGTGATAGACCATGTATGCCCGCACTGCCGGTAAAGCCGATCGTAATCAGCCAGACAGCAATGGTAGCAATATAGGACCAGATCCACGGGCGCTGAGATAAAACGGAAAGAGTGTTCATCACTGTTTCTCCCGCTTTTCGAGGCGGTTGAGGAAGAGACGCAGCGCCAATACGGCAATCAGAATTGCGCCTTGCGCACCGATTTGCCAGTCGGGCGATATTCGCATGAAGGACAGAAAAGAGCCTGCAAGCGTCAATGTCAGCGCGCCGACAACCGCACCGATTGGCGAGATACGGCCCCCCACAAACTCGCCGCCGCCAAGAATGACACCAGCAATGGAAAGTAGCGTATAGCGCAATGCGATATTGGCATCAGCCGAGGTGGTGAGGCCCACCAGCGCAATGCCAGCCAAAATGGCAAAAAATGCAGCCAATGCATAGGTCGCCGCACGAATGGCGGTGATGGACCAGCCCGCACGCTCTATCGAGCGAGCATTGCCGCCGGCGCCACGGATCAACACGCCGAAAGTGGTGCGCATGATGAGGTAATGTGTAACTAACGCAATAAGGACGCTCGCAACAATGGCCATTGGCACAAAAGGCGGCTTGGCTGTCATGACCCAGCGCGCCCAGTCCGGCGCGGCACCGCCCGGCGAGGGTAATATAAGAACTGCCAATCCGCCCCAGACAAAGCTCATCCCCAAGGTGACAACGATGGAGGGTAGGTTTCGCAGATGAATAATTGCGCCCATCGCGGCATAGACCGCTATTGCTGCAACAAGAATGAGCACGCCGATCACGGGGTCTGTGTTGAGAAAAGTTGCTGCGACACAGACCACAAAACTGACGAAAGTTCCCATCGAAAGATCGAGATCATTGACAGCCATGATCAGCATTTGCGCGATTGTTGCTAATGCAATAGGTACGGCGAGATTAAACAGCAGGTTAAACCCGATATAGCTCATCGCACGTGGCTGTATGTAGAAAACAGCGGCGAGCAAAAGTGCTAGCGAAAAAATCGGGGTTAATAAGCGGATAGATGCCGAATTGAGGCGCATTAATCGTGTCCTCCCTCAAAGGATGCGGCGAGAACGTTCTTTTCGGTGATGTCGTGGCCTTTAAGCTCACTCACGATTGCGCCATCGCGGAAAACATAAACGCGATCACAAAGTTCGATTTCGTCCATTTCGGTTGAATACCAGACAAAAGTGCGCCCTTTTTCAACTTCTGTGCGTAGGATTTCATAGACTTCCTGCTTGGTGCCCACATCGACGCCGCGCATAGGGTCGTCCATCAAAATGATCTCGGCGCTGGTCGCTAATGCTCGAGCGAACAAAACTTTTTGCTGATTGCCGCCCGAAAGCGAAAGAATGCCATTGCCCATATCGGGCGTTTTAATTTGAATTTTTTCCTTCCAACTGGCACCCAATGCCT
Organism: Falsochrobactrum ovis; assembly: GCF_003259955.1. Taxonomy (GTDB): domain Bacteria; phylum Pseudomonadota; class Alphaproteobacteria; order Rhizobiales; family Rhizobiaceae; genus Brucella; species Brucella ovis_A. Next base: position 373,756 of record NZ_QLMK01000003.1, on the reverse strand, counting down.
CTTCGCGCTTTGGGTCGACCAGATATTTTGTCGAAAGACGATCCAGCGAATTGATGGTTAGGTTGTGCAATATGCTCCAGAGCGGGAAAGTGCCGTTTAGGCTGCGATCACCCGCAACAAATGCGATTTTGCACTCGCGTGTTGGCAGCCAATTGGATCTCCGCGCATAGAAAAGATCCAGCAAAGTCTGGGTTTGCCCGTGACCTGCAAGCCCGGCAAGGCCTAGCACTTCGCCTTTGAAAGCCTCAAAAGGACGGCTATCGGACCCACGCGCCGGGCGCGATAGCACGGCCGCGCCCGTGGCCGTTGTCGATACTGTGCGCCGCTCAGCCTTAGCGCGTTCGACACTGCCCATGGCTTCCACAAGGCTGCGATTGGTAAATTCAGCGGCGGGGCGATTGGCAACGACTTTGCCATCCTTCATGACCACGATGCGATCAGAGGTTGAGAGAATTTCGCCCAGCATGTGAGAAATCAAAATGACAGAGCCGCCAGATTCTACAAATCCGCGGACATAGGCCATTAGCTGCGCGGCAATACCGGCATCGAGTGAGGAGGTCGGCTCGTCCAGAATAACGAGCTTGGGCGGATTGCGAGGTGCGGTGAAATTAATTGCAATTTCAACCATTTGCCGTTCCGCAATTGACAGTTCATCGACAGTCGATCCAGCATCAATTTTATGATTGGGGAATATCTCGTCGAGTTTTTGGGAAATGAGCCGCACCGCATTGCTGCGCCAATTTGCGGTTTCCAAATCACGCTGCATGATGCGCACATTTTCGGCAATGGTCAGATTGGGAAATAGCGACAATTCTTGAAACACGCAGCGCACACCATGCTTGCGCGCAGCCGCCACGCCATGCTCTTCACTGCCATGATAGGAAAGGGTTCCGCCATGCGGGGTCAGCCCACCATTTATGACATTCACAATGGTGGATTTGCCAGCACCATTATGGCCGACGAGCCCTACGCATTCACCTTCGTAGATCACGAGTTCAGCACCGTCCAGCGCTTTAACCGCGCCAAATTGCATGCGGATATCTCGCGCCGCCACGACCTCTCGCTTCAAGGGTTTTTCTGCCATGTTCAAACTATCATTGAGAAGGGGAGGGGCAGCCGAGCCGCCCCTTTTGTTCAGCGAGAATTATTTCGCATCGCTGATGATTTTCTGTGCATCTTCCAAGCTATATTCAATATTGGCGACGCCACCCTTTTTGGTATTGGCAAGTGAATCTTCCAATGTATCCTGGCTGACGCTCAAGAATGGAACAATGAGGTCTTTTTTGACTTCCTTGCCATCGAGGATTTGCTGTGCAACCCAAAAAGCCAAAGTGGAGACGCCCGGAGCAATCGAAACCGACATGGTTTCATAGCCATTTGCGTCCTTCTGCTCTTTCCACCAAAGCAGTTCATCTTCACGATTGCCCATGATGATGATGGGCGTTTCGCGGTTTGCGGCGGCGAAAGCTTGTGCTGCGCCATAGCCGTCACCGCCCTGCGTTACGACAGCATCAATTTTCGGCAAGCTTGGCAGAATGCCAGCAACCGCACGCTGCGCAACATCAGCCGCCCAGTCACCATTGACCGAACCGACGATTTTGAAATTGGGATGTTTTGCTACGCCTGCTTCAATACCGGCATGGATATTGTCATCAACCGAAACCCCGGCAAGGCCGCGAATTTCGAGCAGATTTCCACCTTCTGGCAGACGTTCTGCAAGATAATCGATCTGATCTTCGCCCATTTGCTTGAAGTCAACTTCGATGCGCCAGGCGCAAGGCTCGGTAACAATACCATCGAAGGACACCACTGTGATGCCAGCATCACATGCTTCTTTCACCGCACCGTTTAGTGCTGTGGGCGAGGCGGCATTGATGACAATTGCATCATAGCCTTGAAGGATCATGTTCTGAATTTGGGCTGCCTGTTCAGTCGCCTGATTTTCAGCGGTAGTGAAAGCATCCGCTGCGGCTACAATTCCAGCCTCAACCGCTTCTTTTGTTACCTTATCCCAGCTTTCAAGCATGGCCTGACGCCATGAATTGCCAGCATAATTGTTCGAAAAAGCGATTTTTTTCGATGATGTGTCAGCAAAGGCGCCACCAGCAGTCATGATGGTTGCTGCCGCGACCGACGCAAAAAGAATTTTCTTAAGTTGCATTTTTTCCTCCCAAATGCCCCATAGCTCAAAGCATCTATGCTTGAAGCCGTAACGATGTGCATAATCTCCTCTGACCGCAGATGAACGGCCCCCAGTTGCACGAAATCGCTTATGTGTCACATCGCACAATTTGAGCACGAATTCCGTTGCATATGCAGCCCCCGGATAATTGTGCACTATTTCTGGTAGCAATAGAATGAAATAATTAAGATAGAGAGGGAAGGCCAATCACAGCAGACAGGCTGCGTAATGCCGCACTATATTTGCGGGAAACCGCAAGACGCCTTGCAGCCAAAGCGAGCATAATGGTTGAAAGCAGTTCGCGTTTTGGGAGGAACAAACTTGCTTGAACGCGTCGCAGAATTCAAATCAGAATTACAGGCCGAGCGCCTATTGGAGCATTATCTCAATATTTCGAGATTGCTTGCTGGGCAACTTGATTTTGATTCCATCATTCAAGCGGTAGCAGCCGAAATCAATTATATTATTCCTTATGACCATCTCGATGTTTGCATCAAAATGGTCGATGGAAAATTTCATATTGCCTATGAAAGTGGCATTGAAACCGCTTGGAGCCAATATCCGCCAGCATTGCTATCGGGCAGTCCTATCCGTACGCTTCTATCAGGCGAGGTTGATTTCATTCTCACCGATGATGCCTGTAACGATGAGCGCTTCCATTTTGAAGGCTCGTTCTCGATGCCGATCATTGAAAATGGGCTGAAAGCGCGCCTTCATGTGCCGCTCAAAGTGCAAGGAGATATTATTGGCGCGCTGAGTTGTTCGAGCCTGTTTACTGCACGTTACACGATGCAAGATATTCGTAATGCGCAGTCCGTGGCAGACCTTCTCGCTCCTTATTTCTATGCTATTCGAGCAGCAGAGCAGGCCAAACAATCAGCAATTGTTGAAGCGGAGGCCAATGCACGCGAAGAAGGTTTGCGCCTTGGCGCGCTAAAGCTGACGGAAGCTTTGGAAATGGAGCGACAGCGCATCGGCATGGATCTGCATGATCAGACCCTTGCCGATCTGACCCGGCTAGCGCGGCATGTTGAACGGTTAACGAGTAATCATGACATTTCAGCAGAACAGCTTGACCCATTGTTTCGTGGTCTGCAAAATTGCATGCATGATCTTCGGCAAATTATTGAGGAGGCGAAGCCTTCCATTTTGCAACTGTTTGGTCTCGTGCAGGCAGTTGAAAATCATCTGGTGCGGTCGGTGCAGGATAGTGGTTCAAAAACGCAATGGGTGCTGGAAGATCGCAGCGAGGGGCTGGCGGATTGCGTAAAAGGCACGGTTGAAACGTCGCTTTTCCGCATCGTTCAAGAAGCGATCAATAATGCATTCCGGCATTCTCACGCTGGCGAGGTGCGGGTGCGTTTTAACAATCGTGACGGTCGCTTGCAGGTGGAAATAATCGATGACGGTATCGGGATCGACCGCCAGCTTGAGCGCAAAGGGCGTGGCATTGATAATATGCGCACCCGAGCCCGTTTAATTTCTGCGAGTTTTTCTATCAGAAACAATCCGGCCGGTCGGGGTAGTGTGGTGTCGATTTGGCTGCCTAAATCGATCCAAGCAAAACAATAGGGGAGGCAAAGATGGAAGTTCTTATCGTTGAAGACGATCCTTTGCATCGTGCCTATTTGGGGGAGGCGGTGCGGGCGGCACTGCCCGAATGTTCGGCTCTTTATGAGGCGACAAACGGGCTTGAAGGTGAAAAACTGGCGCGTGACTATCGCAGCGCGCATATTGTGATGGATCTTCAGATGGATGAACGCAACGGTATCGAAGCCGCGCGCACCATCTGGAAAGAAAATCCCGAAACAAGAATTTTATTTTGGTCCAACTATGCTGACGAAGCCTATGTGCGTGGTGTTTCTCGCATTGTGCCGGAAGGGGCAGCCTATGGATATGTCTTGAAATCGGCATCTGATGACAAGCTCAAACTGGCGCTGCGCAGTATTTTTGTGGAAGCGCAATGCGTGATTGATCGCGAAGTGCGTGGGCTACAGCAGAAAAGTCAGGGACATCTTCGGGGTTTCAGTGAAAGCGAATATGAAATCCTTATTGATATTGCGCTGGGTCTTACCGACCGGGTCATTGCGCGCAGACGTAATCTGTCGCTGCGCAGCGTGCAGAGCCGTTTGCAGCAGCTTTATGATAAGCTGGGTGTTTATCAGGAAAAAAGCGATCCGAATGAGAGCCATTTTAATTTGCGCTCCCGTGCGGTCACGGTAGCGCTTTTACGAAAGCTTCTGAATTATAATGCTCTGGAGCGAGCAAATACCGAGCTGCGGGATTGGCTGGCTCGCGATGCAGGAAAGTAGGAGTATTCATCTCTATAAAAGCAAATGGCGGTCCTTGGGAACCGCCATTTTGTTTATTTTTGAGTATTTATGCCATGGCTCTGCGCTTTAACACACGGCGGGCATAGCTAATTGATTTAGGCAGGATAAGCATCGCAATTGCGATTGTCATAATGGTTCCAACAAGGCTGTTTGAGAAGAATACTCCCAAAGAGCCATCTGAAATGATCATCGACTGGTAGAAAGCATTTTCCGCCTTATTGCCCAGCACCATTGCAAGGATCAATGGTGCAATCGGATAGCTAAGTTTGGTGAAAAGATAGCCAATAATACCAAAAGCCAGAACGACCCAAAGATCAAAACTTGCGTGGGAAACCGTGTAGGCGCCGACGAAACAGATCACCACAATCATTGGCCCAATGATCGAGAATGGAATGCGCAACAGGGCAGCAAACATCGGCACTGTCGCCAGTACCAGGATCACGCCAATAATATTGGAGACATACATTGAAGCTATCAGGCCCCAGACGAAGTCGGGCTTGGTTGCGAAAAGCATGGGTCCGGGCGTCAGACCCCAGATCATCAATCCACCCATCAGAACGGCAGCGGTTGCAGAGGAAGGAACACCGAGTGCAAGCATGGGCAGCATTGCGCAGGACCCGGCGCTGTGGTCAGCGGTTTCGGGAGCGATAATGCCTTCCGGACGTCCGGTGCCAAAAGGCTCACCTTTTTTAGACGCTTGATTTGCAATGCCATAGCTCATGAAAGAAGCGGCTGTTGGGCCGCCGGGCGTGATGCCCATCCAGATTCCGACAAGGCCGGATCGGATCATCGTCGCCCAATAACGGGGCATTTCTGCAATTGTTGTGAGCACATCGCGCAGATGAATTTTGGATGCAACGCCGCGGAAACGTAAACCTTCCTGAACAGTCGCCAGTAATTCTCCAATACCAAATAGCCCAATCACCACAACCAGAAAGCTGATGCCGCCGAGCAGCTGGGAATATTCAAAAGTCAATCGCACTTCACCGGTGACGTTGTCCATGCCGACGGTTGAGAGCAAAAGCCCGGTCGTCAATGCTACAATTGTTTTGAGCGGGTGAGCGCTGCCCATTCCAACAAAGGCTGCAAATGCCAGGAAATAGACGGAGAAATATTCTGGTGCACCAAAGCGCAGTGCAAACCGTGAAGCCCAGCTTGCCAGAAGCGTGATGACGACGACCCCAAGCAGTGCGCCAAAGCCCGCAGATATGAAAGCAAGCGTAAGTGCGCGTGTGGATTCGCCCTTACGCGCCATGGGATAACCATCGAAAGTGGTGGCGACCGAGCTTGGTTCTCCGGGTATGTTGAACAGGATTGAAGTGGTGGAACCACCAAACAGCGCACCCCAATACATTGAGGTTAGCAAAATGATTGCGGAAGTTGGATCAAGCGTGAAAGTTAGCGGGATGAGCAGCGAAACGCCGTTTGGCGCGCCCAAGCCGGGCAAAACCCCCACGACAAGACCAAAGAGAACACCGCCGATCATTAATCCGATATGCATGGGCGTTATGGCAACGCCGAAACCATGCATGAGGAGCTCAAAATTTTCCATTAGCCCCGCCCCTTAATAAATGCCAAGCCAAGCTTCTATCGGGCCTTTTTTAAGGGGCACCAAGAAGGCGATTTCAAACAATATATATTGCGCAGCGGTAAAGGCGATGCCGATGGTTGCCGAAGTGAGCAGCCCATACCCACCATGTTTCCATGCGTTCCAGGTCAGATAAATGATGGAACTAACATAGATGCCCATAGTGACGGTCAAGATGACGAAAGCTATGATTTCTATTAGGAAAGTCGACACGCGGCGGAACTGCTCCCAATCGAGAAATGTTTCTCTGAGCAGTTCGGCAGTTTTGCCATGGGCATTATAGTGTACGAGGGCGGAACCAAGATTCCAAACGCTCGCAGCTAGCAGGATAAGGCTTATGTAAAAAGGGAAATAACCCGCTTCGGGCCCGGATTTAGTCCAACTAAAACCGAGTTCCATAGAGCCAATCAACCCGGCAATACCGAGCGCTGCCGTTCCGATCGCCGTCGCGATCTCAAGGTGAAAACGTTTGACGGCCATAGGCCTCTCCTCCTCTATTAAGGATTGGAAGGCCCCCACGGAGCCTTCCACAACGTTGCAGCAGAACCGCAACGATTTAACCGCTTATTGAGCAGTCCAGCCTTCAGCTTTAAATACGCCGACGGTTGCGTCTTCATTATTTTTGATGAAGGATTTTAGTTCGTCGCCGGTCATGAAAGTGTCGGTCTGGGAAGTCTTTTTCAGATAGTCTTTCCACTCTGGGGATTCTGAAACTGTCTCCAGGACATTTTCATAGAAAGCTTTAACACCTTCATCAGTGCCAGCGGGTAGCCAAACGGTGCGCGGCATCTGATAGGTTTCAATGTCGAGACCTTCTTCCTTACAGGTCGGGATGTCGTGCCAGCCCTTTCCGTCATGGATTGGCTCGCTTTCAGCCATGCGCTTGGGCGAGAAAACGCAAAGCGGGCGCACCGCACCAGCCTGCCACTGCCCCAAATTTTCGTTCGGATTGTTCACATTGGCGACAACGTGACCGCCTGCGAGCTGAACACCAACCTCTGCACCGCCGTTAAACGGAATATATTTGAAATCAGCGCCAGTGGTCTGTTCGATCAGTGCAACAAGTGTTTCGTCGGTATCTTTGGACTGGCTGCCAGCAAATGCCAGAACACCCGGTTCAGCCTTTGCAGCATCAATGAGCTGTTGAACATTTTCATAAGGTGAATCGGATTTGACCCAAATCAGAAATTCATCGAGTGCAAGCGCTGCAACCGGTTCAAGATCTTCCGTCTTATAGGCCAGTTTGGCCACATAAGGCAGAAGATAAACATTATTGGTGCCAAAGATAACTTTATGCGGATCGCCAGCGTTCTGCTTTGCATAAAGGAATGCTTCTGCGCCTGAGCCGCCACCCTTGTTCAGAACCACTATCGATTGGTCGATCAGTTTTGCACGACCAATTGCAGATTGAATGGTACGGGCAAAATTATCGGTTCCACCACCCGCGCCCGATGCGACAACAAATTCGATTGGACGGGTTGGCGCCCAATCGGCAGCCACCGCAGGCATTACTGCCAAAAGTGATGCCACGGTTGCAAATAAAGTCTTTTTCAGTTTTGACATTTTATCCTCCTCCAAAGGATTTTTCGCCTCCCTAGACGAAATGGTTGCGGCACCCAACACGTCGTGAGGGTGCCGTTTACGTCATGCTACAGGCTGGTTGGCCCAACCTGCAGTTAGTGCACGCTGCTCACGAACCGGGTTGAGCTTTGCCAGTGATATACCCAGATTTGCAGCAGCCAAAGTTGCTCCAAGATCGGCCTTGCCCTGACCGGCAATGTCGAATGCGGTGCCATGTGCGGGAGTGACCAGCGGAAAGCCATAACCCGCAATCAGCGTTACACCGCGATCAAACCCGATCAGCTTCATAGCGATTTGACCTTGATCGTGGAACATGGTGAGTACGGCGTCGAATTCACCGCGAATGGCGCGCACGAAAACCGTATCGGATGGGATGGGGCCCTTAGCATTGATGCCTTCGGCAATACCCTGCGCAACCGCTGGCGCAATGATATCCTCGTCTTCATCGCCAAAATTACGACCATCACCGGCATGCGGATTAAGCGCTGCAACACCAATGCGCGGGTTTGGCTTGCCAGCACCGGTCAGCACTTCATTTGTCAGACGCAAACTGTCCAAAATACGTTCAGTGCTGAGCTTTGAGGCTACTTCACGCAGCGGAATATGTGAGGTCACGCGCGCATTCCAAACTTCCTCCAGCACGTTAAATTCGCGACCGCTGCGTGGGGCGCTGATGGCGGAATCGACAAAGCCGATCTCATCAATATAGGACGGGCGCGATAGGCGCATCGAATGCTTGTTAAAGGGCGTGAACATGGCCACATCTGCAATACCCGCATCGGCGAGACGCAGAACCGCTGCAAAATTCTGCAAGGAAGCCATGCCGGCTTCAGCAGTGGATTCGCCCAGAGTTAGCGCATTAGGATCAAAGTTTTCCAGATCAGCAAAAACTTTGCCAGCAGGCATTTCATTGATCAGCTCATCGGCCTTTACAATTGGAATATCAAGGGAAACGCCAGCGTGCTTTTGGCCCATTTCAAAAATTCTGGCGTCACCAATAATAATCACGTCATGCTCAGCCATATCGGCGTGGGCGAGAAGCTTTGCAGCCAGTTCCGGGCCGATACCGTTTGCATCTCCAATCGCAAGTGCAATGCGCATTTTTGGTTCCTTTATCATTTGCGGGCGCGGGGCTTTGAATTTCCAGATGCCTCAAGCGCTGTTAATTATTCTCTTTGAACTATTCGTCTGCGACCGCGCGACTGCGGGTTGCGTTTTGCAAGGCAGAAACCGGCATGCCTATGGCGGTGAAATTGTCAGCAGCGGTGAAAAAATCAGTCATTTTTATCCAACGTGCTGGCAAGTATTTGACGAATATAGTCACGGTTTTGCGCGCAAACGCCCAGGCCATCGCCGCCATAATGTTCGACAAGGAACGGGCTGTTAAAACCATGGCTCAATGCTTCGCGGATGGCAGCGCGCCAGTTAATGGTTCCGCCCAATAGCGGTGCCGGATGGGTCAGGATCTGACCGGTCGCCGCGTCTTCCATGCGGAAGTAATTTTTTACATGCCAATAGCCCGCAAATGGCGCGCAAAGCGCTATCATTTCCTGCCATGGCTCAACGGGCCGGTGCAGGCGAATGAGATTACCAATATCAAGATTGAGCTTGACTGAAGGCATATCGAGATCGGTCGCAAAGCGCACTGCGTCTTTTGCCGTCCCGATATAGGTATCTTCATACATTTCCAACGAGAGCTGCACACCCACCGCGTCGGCATGACGGCCAAGCTCACGAATGCGTTCAATTGCAAGCCTATAGGTGGCGTCATCGTCAGGGTTCTTATTACCGGGCTCGGTCCAGAACCAGATGGCTTTTTGCTGTGCCGCCGTTAGCGGGCCAAAAAAGCCAACGCTGACATAGCCTGCACCAATATCAGCGGCGCAATCAATAACACGATGGCTATAGGCAAGGTTTTCTTCGCCAAGCTCAGGGTCAATGATGCTGCGGCGGGATGTGGAAATGGCCGGAACAGAAAGACCCAATTCAGCGCAAAGCGCCATAAATTCCGCACGGCGTGTGGCGTCAAGATCTGCCACGCGCAGCCATGAATCTGTTGGGTCCACCGCAGTAAAACCAGCACTGGCTACGTCTTTAAGGCTTTTAGCCCAAATTTCAGGCCCGGCATCCTGCACCAAAGTGCCGTCTGCACATTTGCCCGGAAAAGGAATCATCGCAGCCGCAATCGGCCAATTTTCTGCTTGCCACATAAACTCAAACTCCTCCCCGAGTCTGACCAGCTAGGTTGGGCGGTTCTCCGGTCCACTTCCCAAAGCTTGATCTTTGCTCTTTCTCCCAAGGCTCCAAGGCTTGCCTGCTCTTTCCCAAAAGCCTGCTCTTCGAATCACAGCTTCGGTTAACATATCGATCTGACAATTATGCATCAATTATTTTGTATACAAAATACTTTTGTTTAAATTGACAAGTGATTTGGAACTCCTTAGCCAAGAAAAGGGCGGAACGCTTGCAGACGAGGGGAGCTCGATACGACGATGCAGCCTTTGACCGTTGATCAAATCGGGAGATATTCACTTCACGACGCTATCGTAAATCGTCTGCGTGATATGATTATTACCGGCGAAATGCCGCCCGGAAGCAAAATCAACGAAGCTCAAATCTGCACAAGGCTCGGAGTTTCCCGCACACCATTGCGCGAAGCGCTGAAGTTTTTAGCCAGTGAAGGACTGGTCGAACTGGTTCCGCGCCGTGGTGCGGTAGTCAAAAAATTCACTGCCAAAGAAACCAGCGATATGCTTGAGGTGATTAAATCACTTGAGCAATTGGCCGGAGAGCGGGCCTGTGCTTTGGCCTCGGATGAGGGCATTGCTGAAATTCGTCGTTTGCATGATGAAATGATTGCGGCCTATCAAAGCGGCGACCGTCTCAATTATTATAAACTCAACCAGAATATTCATCTCTCTATTGTGGCTTTAGCAGATAATTCTGCTCTTTCAGATGTTCATTCGATATTGCAGACGCGTCTGAAACGTATTCGCTTTGTCGGTCATGAAGGGCCTGTCAAATGGGCGGCGGCTGTTGCGGAACATGTCGAAATGATTGAGGCGCTTGAAGCGCGCGACGCCGAACGCCTCAAGGAAGTGATTGGCCGACATCTTACGCAAGCCTGGGTTCGGGTTCGCGATGTGGCTTCGGTCTGATATTCGTCTTTAACCGGGTGAGAGAGCGAATTTGAGAACGAGCTCCCGCCAAATTGTCTGGTCAAATTGTCTGGCCAAATCTGTTTGATCGGGCCTATATCTGCCGAGCAATAGATGGAGGTGCAAGGTCATGTCAGCTTCGCAAGAGGATATTTTTCTGCCCAAAAATGAGGTTTTCGATCTCGCTTTGGGTTTTCTCTTAAAATATGGGCTGTCTGAGCCGCAGGCAAAAGCCATGGCGAAGGTTTTGGTGAAGGCGCAGGGCGATGATTGCCGCTCGCATGGTTTGCAGCGCTTGCCCGGCACCAGAGATACTATGGCGCATCCAAAATTCAACGCCAATGCGGACCCCGTGCCCGAAGATGTCACGCCCGCCATTACTCGGGTTGATGCTGATTATGGCTTCTCAATTCTTGCGGTTGAGCGTGGACTGCCAAAATTGATTGCCAACGCAAAAACGCTCGGCATTGCGATATTGGCCGTCAATAATGGTTTTCATTCTATTGCGCTGTGGCCGGTGGTTGAAGAAATCGCAAATCATGGCCTTGCTGCAATGTCGATGAACCCGACCTATGATTGGGTTGCGCCCGCGGGGGGTAAATCAGGCGTATTGGGCACCAATCCCTTGGCCTTTGCCTGGCCGCGCAAAAATCATCCGCCCTATGTATTTGATTTTGCAACAACCGCTGCGGCGCGGGCAGATATAGCGCTTTATAAACAAGAAGGACGTCAGATTCCACAAGGTTGGGGATTGGATGCAAAAGGCGAACCAAGCACCGATCCGGCAGAGGTTCTTGCAGGAGCTATGCTCCCCTTTGGCGGACATAAGGGCTCAGCGCTTGCGACCATGATTGAGTTGCTGGCCGGTCCATTTATTGGAGATAAGACCAGTCGGCAATCGGCGGAATTTGGCGCCCAAACTAGTGCTGCTCCCTGCCATGGCGAGTTGATTATTGCCTTTAATCCTGCGCTGCTTGGTGATGAATCGGCGGATGGCTCGGAAGATCTTTTCGAGCGCATTAAAAATCAGGGTGCGCGGCTTCCTGGTGATCGGCGATATGAAGCGCGGGCCAAATCTGATGCAACGGGAATTCGAATCCCCAAAGCGCTGCATGAGCGGATTGTTTCCTTGATGCAGGCAGAGGCAAAAATCTAGTCTAGCAGTTTTTCAAGCGTTTCAAGCCTGTCGGCCTCGCGCGGTGGCTTGTCCCAGCGCAGCCGAGAAAAACGCGGGAAACGCATGGCTACGCCGGATTTATGGCGGGCTGATCGGTTGAGACCTTCAAAAGCGACTTCGACCACAAGGCCGTGATCAGGTTCCGCCCGCACTGAGCGCACCGGACCAAAGCGCTCGACGGTATTGTCGCGCACAAATTTGTCGAGCAATTTCAACTCCTCATCGGTGAAGCCAAAATAGGCTTTGCCGACTGGCACCAAAAAGGGCTCATCTTCAGGGCCGGTCCAGACCGCAAAGGTAAAATCGGAATAGTAGCTCGACCTTCTGCCGTGGCCACGCTGTGCATAGACAATCACGGCATCTATGGTGAATGGATCGCGTTTCCATTTAAACCACGGACCTTTCGGCCTGCCGGGAAGATAGGCGCTGTCATGTCGCTTGAGCATAACGCCTTCAATCACCGCGTGGGGCGGATTTGCGCGATGCTGTGCAAGCTCGTCAAAGCTTGCGAAATCCAAAAGCGGGGAGAGATCGAAGCGTCGATGATCCAACCTTTGAATAAATTGTTCCAGCCTTTTTCGACGTTCGGAAAAGGGCAGCGAGCGCAAATCTTCACCGTCGCGCTGGTTGCCTTCCTGCAAGAGATCATAGGCGCGCACAAAGGCGGGAAACTCGCGCAATTGCTTTAGCGTGATGGTTTTGCGGTTAAGACGCTGTTGTAAATCGGAAAATGTCGCGACCTCAATGCCCGTTTCACCATGATGTCCGACGAGAAGTTCGCCATCAATTGCCCCTTCAAAATCCATCGCTTCCAGAATGTCGGGGAAGGTTGCCGAAATATCATCGCCAGTGCGTGAATAAAGCCTGCGTTCGCCATTTTCAGAAACCGCTTGAACTCTGATCCCATCCCACTTCCATTCCGCACTATAGGCAGAAGGATCAAGCGAGGGAATTTCTGCCTCATCCAAAGCTGTTGCCAACATAACCGGACGAAATGGCGCATCGGCATTGGTATCGGGCTTTTCGCCGCGCTTTTCCAGCCACTCAAAAAGCGCCTCATAGGGTGGGGCTTGACCATGCCAGAGTTCTTCAATTTCGGTCACGTCAACTCCACCGAAATCAGCCAGCGCCTGTTTTGCAAGCCGGGCGGAAACCCCAATCCGCAAGCCCCCGGTGACAAGTTTCAAAAGCGCATAACGTTCTGAAATTCCTAAAAGATCAAGCCAACCCGCCACCAACAGCGGGCCTTCACGTCGTGAGGCATGCTGTAATTGGTGGATGATAACGGCAAGCGGCAGATCAGTGCCGGGCGGAGTTTCGCTCGGTCCGGGCCAGATGAGTGAAATTGTTTCGGCGAGATCACCGACATAATCATAAGAATAAGCAAACAACACGGGGTCCGTGCGTTCATTGATCAGCGCGCGCAGCATTGCGGGTTTCACGCTTTGCACTTCCAGATCACGGGTGATGGCTGCCAATGCTAATCCGCGATCGGGGTCAGCTGTGGAGCGGAAATAATCGACCAGCAGCCGCAATTTTCCATTGCGCTGCGGGGTCAGAATAAGGCGGTCTAAAAGTTCGGCAAAACTCCGCATCAATCGCCCTCATCTTCATAGCCGATCAAATGCAGCGGGCGAGCCGGAATATTTTGCAATTCGCACCAGCGTGCCAGTGCTTCTTCGCGGCCATGGGTTACCCAAACTTCAGAAGGAGCAATTTCGCTGATTGTTGCAATCAGCTCGTCCCAATCGCAATGGTCGGAAATGATGAGCGGCAATTCAACGCCGCGCTGTCTTGCGCGCTGACGAATACGCATCCATCCCGATGCAAATGCCGGAACCGGATCGGGAAAGCGCCGCGCCCAGCGATCTGCAAAAGCCGAAGGCGGCCCGACGATAATTTTGCCTGCAAAATCGGGCTTCGGCTCGCCGCGCTCAAGTGTTGCCGGTAGAAGCTCACCCAAATCGATGCCTTGTGTTTGATAATAATCGCAAAGCTTTGCCAGACTGCCATGAATATAGATCGGCTCGTCATAACCTGTTTCGCGGATAAGTTTGATCACCCGTTGCGCTTTGCCGAGGGAATAAGCGCCAACCAGATGCGAACGCTCCCCAAACAGCGACAATGATTTCAACAATGAGGCGATCTCATGCGATGCATCGGGATGTCGAAAAACCGGCAGGGCGAAAGTGGCTTCCGTAATAAAAACATCGCATTTCACGGGTTCAAAAGGAAGGCAAGTCGGGTCAGCAGCGCGTTTATAATCGCCTGAGGCTACAATCCGTAGCCCGTCTTTTTCGACCGCAATCTGAGCCGAGCCCAGCACATGGCCGGCAGGATAGAATTTAACCCGGACCCCGTTTATGATCAGTGTTTCGCCAAGCCGCATCGGCTGCTTTGCTTGCGCAAAATCCCCGCCATAGCGTATCGCCATTATGTCAATTGTTTCCTGCGTTGCCAGCACATGGCGGTGCCCAGCACGGGCATGGTCCGAGTGCCCATGCGTGATCAATGCACGATCAACAGGTCGCACTGGATCGATATAAAAATCCCCCGGCGGGCAATATAGGCCATTGGGTGAAGGGCGCAGCAACTGATCAGGACGCATAGATCTAAGATAGGGCGGGCGCGCGGCTGGGGAAAGAGCACCGGTTCGGGCAAATCTGCAAACAAGAACAAATGTGAACGAGCCACTTGGCGCAGCCTTTAGGCAGCACTAGATTGGCATTGTGAGCTTATATGTTAAACCCGCCCCAGATTTGGCCATGCATTTGCCGGACCGTTTTAAAAACTGGTTCACGCAAAAGGGATGGCGGCCGCGTGAACATCAGCTGGAATTGCTTTCTCGTGCAGAAGCTGGCCAATCAACATTGCTGATTGCCCCCACGGGAGCGGGCAAGACTTTAGCCGGTTTTTTGCCGGCGCTGGTCGATCTTGAACGGCGCGGCACTTACAAGCCGGGCATGCCAAAGCGTGGCGTTCATACGCTTTATATTTCGCCGCTCAAGGCGCTCGCGGTTGATATTCACCGCAATCTGGCCGTGCCGGTGGAAGAAATGGGATTGGATATTTCCATTGAGACCCGCACCGGCGACACGCCCGCGCATAAGCGGCAGCGGCAAAAGCTTGCTCCACCCGATATTTTGCTGACCACGCCCGAGCAACTGGCCTTGTTGATCTCAGCCAAGGGTGCTGATCAGTTCTTTTCGGGCTTACGTTATGTTGTGCTTGATGAGTTGCATTCGATAGTTATCTCTAAACGCGGACATTTACTTGCATTGGGACTGGCGCGTCTGCGGCGTTTGCGTCCGTCATTGCAGACAATTGGATTGTCAGCGACGGTTGCTGAACCCGATGAATTACGCCGCTGGCTGGTCGAGCAGGATGGCACCGACCCAATGGCGGGACTGGTGCAGGTCGCGGGTGGAGCAAAGCCGCAAATTTCTATTCTTAATTCAGAAGAACGGGTTCCATGGGCGGGGCATTCCTCGCGCTATGCGGTTGCCGATATTTATCAGGCGGTGCGAGCGCATAAGACGACGCTGCTTTTTGTGAATACGCGCAGTCAGGCGGAAATGCTTTTTCAGGAATTATGGCGCATCAATGAGGATACGCTGCCAATAGCGCTGCATCATGGATCGCTTGACGCATCGCAACGGCGCAAGGTTGAGCAGGCAATGGCTGCCAATAGTTTGCGCGCAGTGGTTGCGACATCGACGCTGGATCTCGGTATTGACTGGGGCGATGTTGATCTGGTGATCCACGTAGGAGCACCCAAAGGTGCAAGCCGTTTGGCGCAGCGGATCGGACGCTCCAATCATCGTATGGATGAGCCAAGCCAGGCAATTCTTGTGCCTGCCAACCGTTTTGAGGTCATGGAATGTCGGGCGGCTCTTGATGCGAATTATCTCGGTGCGCAGGATACGCCGCCATTGATCAATGGCGCGCTTGATGTGTTGGCACAGCATGTGCTGGGCATGGCTTGTGCCGAACCATTCAAAGCCGACGATCTTTATCGCGAAGTGCAAAGTGCTGCTCCCTATTCGAGCTTGCGGCGCGAAACCTTTGATCGCGTTTTGGAATTTGTTGCTACCGGTGGCTATTCACTTAAAACCTATGAGCGTTTTGCAAAAATCCGTAAGAAGGCGGATGACACATGGCGCATATCAAATCCGCGTATTGCACAGCAATATCGGCTCAATATAGGAACCATTGTCGAAGCGCCGCTGCTCAATGTGAAGCTGGTTCGCAAAGGCAAACCCAATAGCGTACGGGGCGGCCGGGTGCTAGGCCGTATTGAGGAGTATTTTATTGAGACCTTAACAGCAGGAGACACTTTTTTATTTGCCGGCAAGGTGCTGCGTTTTGAAGGTATTCGCGAGAATGAGTGCCTTGCTTCCAATGCTGCCGGGGAAGACGCTAAAATCCCGGTCTATGCGGGCGGAAGCTTTCCGCTCTCGACCTATCTGGCCTCGCAAGTGCGCGCCATGTTGGCAGACTCAGCGCGCTGGCAGCATTTGCCGGAGCAAGTGCGCGAATGGTTGGAAATTCAACAGCGTAATTCCGTCTTGCCGCGAACCGATGAATTGCTGATCGAAACCTTCCCGCAGGGCAGCCGGTTTTATATGGTGGCCTATCCGTTTGAAGGGCGGCTCGCACATCAAACGCTGGGAATGCTGCTCACGCGCCGTTTGGAGCGCATGGGTGCGCATCCACTGGGTTTTGTGGCGACGGATTATTCATTGGGATTATGGGGGCTTAAAGATCTCGGCGCGATGATCCGCGATGGATCGCTCAATCTGGCGCAGCTATTTGATGAAGATATGCTGGGCGATGACCTGGAAGCATGGCTTGATGAAAGCTATCTTTTGAAGCGGACTTTCCGCAATTGTGCCATTATTTCAGGCCTTATCGAACGTCGTCATCTGGGACAGGAAAAGACCGGGCGGCAGGTGACGATTTCCACCGATCTTGTCTATGATGTGCTGCGAGCGCATGAGCCGGATCATATTTTGTTACAGGCAACACGAGCAGATGCAGCAACCGGGCTTCTGGATATTAAGCGGCTTGGGGATATGCTCGCACGTATCAAAGGGCATATTTTACATAAGCCGCTTGAACGAATTTCGCCGCTGGCTTTGCCTGTTATGCTTGAAATTGGCCGTGAAAGGGTCGCGGGCCAAGGGGATGAATTGCTGCTTGAAGAAGTGGCGGATGATATGGTCGATCAAGCACTAGCCGAGCCGAAAGCGTAATGTATAAAACTGGAAACTATTATAAATGACAGTGGCATTGAGGGGTGTGAAAGACGCATATCATCGGATGCAGGTGGAATTGCTCGGCGCTGCTTTGATTTGCGATCCGTCAGGCGCGTTGTTTTTGCCTGATTATGCGGCGCTGGTTGTTTCTGATCTTCACCTCGAAAAAGGTTCATCGTTTGCGCGACGCGGTCAATTGCTGCCGCCTTATGATACCGCCGCGACCCTGGGCATGCTTGCTAGAATTATCGAGCGCTATCAGCCCAAAACTGTGATTAGTTTGGGCGATAGTTTCCATGATGTGAGGGCCAGCGAGCGCTTGCCAGCGCTTTATGCAATCAAGCTCAAATCCATGATGGAGCGCCGGGATTGGGTCTGGATTACGGGCAATCATGATCCCGAACGCCCGGCAAATCTTCCCGGTGAGAGTGTTGAAGAATTGGCGCTGGGCCCGCTGATATTTCGGCACGAGCCAAAACGGGCCGGTGGGCGAGACGGGGGCCGGGGCGAGATTGCGGGTCACCTCCATCCGGCAGCGCGCATCGTAAAATATGGGCAGTCGGTGCGACGTCCTTGCTTTGTCAGCGATGGTCAGCGGCTGATCATGCCCGCATTTGGCGCATATACGGGGGCGTTAAACATACTTGATCGCGCTTTTCATGGGCTTTTTGCAGAAGCAACATTGCGCGCATATATGTTGGGCGCAAAAAGAATCTATTCCATTGCACGCGGCGCACTTCGCCATGGTTGATGGTCAAAGTGTGCGGACCTGATCAAACTCCCCCGGCTGGATAGGAATGGTGATCGTGACAACAAGTCCGCACTCCTGCCAGTCCCGATCAATTGTGGCATTTAGTGCAGATGCAAGTCCACGCTCCAGACGGCTGCCAAAACCAGTTGTCGTAAGCTCTGAAGGCGCGGGACCATTCTGTTCGTGCCAACGAAGAATTAAATTGTCATAGTCAGCTTCCAGCTCAACGAGAAGTTGGCCATCGGGCACCGAAAGACAGCCATATTTTACGGCATTTGTAGCCAATTCATAAAGAAGCAACGCCAGATTAGTCAGCGCTTTGGGACCTACTGCAATAGTGGCGCCTCTGATAATGATACGGTTCTCGCCCTCATGGGGCTTGAGTATCGTTTGCATCAAAGAAAGAAGATCAGTGGGTGCAGGAAGCGCACTTTCGTTTTCCCAGTCCTGTATTGTCAATTCATGCGCACGCGCAAGAGCGGACAGTCGCGCCTGAATAGCTTGTATAACTTCCTCTTTATTGCAGGCAGATTTGGCGGATAAAGACACAATTCCCGCAGCAAGAGAAAACAGGTTTTTGATGCGGTGTTGCATTTCACCGTTCAGTAGACGTTGCTGCTCTTCTGCATGCAACCGCTCACTGATATCGCGTGCAATTTTAGATGCGCCGACAATCACGCCGTTGCGATTGCGAATAGGTGAAATAGTTAGCGAAATATGGAGCGGTGATCCATCTTTATGCCGACGAACCGTTTCAAAATGATCGACCAGTTTACCCTGTCTGATCTGCGCGAGAATTTTGGGTTCTTCGTCCAGGCGATCTGGAGGAATAAGAATTGTTATAGGCTGGCCGATCGCTTCCTCAGCTGTATATCCAAAAAGCCGAGTTGCCCCCCATTCCAGCTTTGAATTCTTCCCTGTAAATCTTTGCTGATGATCGCATCATCTGATCCTTCAACGATTGCCGCTAGCCAATCACGAAGATCGGGATTGTTAGGATCGCTCAGGTCACCAAAAAAGAAACCATTGGAAGCTGAATTTTTAGGTAAATCCGCCATAGGCTTGCTTTGGGAGCCGGTTGATGACGCATTATTAGATTCGGTTATGCTTTCCATGTTTTCCGTCCCATTCAAATCTTAAGATAGATGTCCGAAAAACCAGTCGCCCACTTAACGCGCAATTATTTGGCTCTCTTTCATTTTGAACCGCTTTTATTGGTAACCGTTAAGACGCTAAGGAATCTATTATCATTTGATAATATATTTCAACAAGACCATTGCACGTCAACTATTTTATAGCCAATCATAAAACTATATAAACGAAGGCAAATGCCTCATAAATAAAACCGCATTTCGACAGGATCTGCAGATCCGTTTCAGCATGATTATCCAATCTTTTGAGAACCGCTGGCTGGCGCAGGGCGTCAGCAGGAGCAGCGACAATATCTATATGCGGGTCATGTCCCATATTTTCCGGTGAATCGCCGCATATAAGTAAATGATTAAGGTGCAAACATATGTATTAAGTTAAGCTTCTAATTTTAGATTATAGATTGCAGCGTTATATTATAAAAAAGATGCCTTAATCATCGTATTAAGTTGATCTGCAAGTAGAATTATAAAAGTTTCGACTTATTTGTTGACAAGTTTTTTGATTTGATGAAGCTGTACTCATCGATTCATGCATGCTTTTTAAAATATAATTATTCATACAGGATTTTGTTATGAGCAAGCAGGCTAACTTGTCAAAAAAGTACAGCATATTAAGCAGAATTAATACAAAACTTAACTCTGCAGTGATTTTATCAAATGTTATCATTGCTGTCGGGCTTGTTCCTGCGCTCATGGGGCCCATAGGTGCTCGTGCTGCCACGGTCACATGGATAGGCAGTGGAGTTAACTGGTCTGACCCGACAAACTGGAGCACCGGAACCTTACCGGGCAGTTCCGACGATGTCATTGTCTATTGGACAGGCCAAGGAACGGCTCAGAGCGGGCCGCAAGTAGACCATGATGTTACGCTTAAAACGCTCACGGTCGGTGGCGACGGATTGAATGGCCGGGTAGGTTTCGCACATGGCCAACAGGCAGTGCTAACAGTCAGTGGTGAAACGATTTTACAGGGAGGGCCCTTTGTTGCCTGGATCGAAGTTGACCAAGCGACTGGGGCATTTCACGCTAACGGTGACATCACTATTTCCAATTTAGCTGCCACCACGACTGACCCATCCGTTGCGTTAAACGTAGAAAACGGCGGGCAGATGCAGGTCAATAACAACGCGATCATTAAGGTTTCAACAGTGGCCGGCGCACGTGGTGCTTTCACGATTCAGGACCAAAATAGTTACGCTAGCGTTGCCGAGATTATCGGTGGCCATGCGGGGCACGCCTCAGTTAACGTTGTAACTAACGGACAGCTTGATTCCGGTAAAGTCACTTTGGGTAACTTAGCGGGCTCAAATGGACGCGGGCGTGTTCAAGATTCTGGAAAGTGGAATCTCTCTGATGAATTAATCGTAGGAAATGCTGGCACGGGGCTGATAACCATCGCTTCGGGTGGGCAATTAACTCTCAACGATACTTCGAAAAATATCATAGTAGCCAGTCAATCCGGCAGTACGGGAACTCTGGCGATCGGTAGTGCGCCCGGTGATAGCCCCACGACAGCGGGCAAGTTGGTCGGCAACGTAAGTTTTGGGAGCGGAACCGGCAACATACTGTTTAATCATAGCGATACGCAGTATGTTTTCGATTCGTCGATTACTGGCGCCGGTACGATTGACCATAATGATGGTGCCACAAGGTTAACTGCTGATAATAGTTATACCGGTCTCACTAATGTTAATGGCGGCACGCTTTTGATTGACGGAAACCATTCGCAGGCTACGGGTCAAATTAATGTCGGCGCTGGTGGCTCATTGGGCGGTAAAGGGACAGTTGGCGGCGACGTGGTTATCGCGCAAGACGGAGCTCTTTTTTCACATGTCGATGGCGCAGTTTCTAATGCTCTGACAATTAATGGAAATCTCACGGCAAGTTCCGCTTATCTATATTACAACTTCAATAGTTCCACTGGCGCGGTCGTAAATAATCTGGAAATTAATGTTAAGGGCACCGTGGACGTGTCTAATGCCAAAGTTTCCATCATTTCGGACACGCCCTTGGTAGCGGGTAAACACCATCTATTGAAGTATAATTCCAGCATAAACAGTAATGGGATCAGCCTCGTTGACGACGAAGGCGGTAAATATGCATTGAAGGTCACCGATGGATCGGATCCAACAGACCCTTCAGTGTTGGAATTAATTAGCACGGTAGGCGTCTCGCTTCGGTTTTGGGACGCAATCAATCATGATAACGGCAAGGTGGATGGCGGTACTGGCACTTGGCAGGCTGATGGAACCCTTAACAATTGGACGACTGATGATGGCGCCACAAATGGCGCATATACGAACGATAGTTTTGCTGTCTTTGAAGGAACCGCAGGTACAGTCACAGTAGATAATTCAAATGGTGTCATAACAATCAAGGGAATGCAGTTTATTACTGACGGGTATGTTGTACAGAATGGCACGCTGACCCTCGACAATGGAGTTAATAATATCCGCGTGAATGCTGGCGCCACGGCGGGGATCAGTTCTGTTTTGGCTGGTTCGGGCCAGTTAGTGGTGACTGATCCAGGCACGTTGAAGCTCTCGGGCGCGAATACCTATAGTGGTGGTACCGTCGTGAATGCGGGCATTCTCAATGTTGTAGCTGATAATAATTTAGGGGATGCGTCCGGTGCGGTAGAAATCGGTAGCGGCACATTGCAATTTGGTGCAGGTTTGACATCAGCTCGCGCTTTCAGCGTTGTGCACGCCGATAGTTCTATCGACCCAGAAAGCAACAGCGTAACGTTGAGCGGTGCCATATCGGGCGACGGGGTGCTGAACAAGCTGGGTAGCGGTATGCTCGTTCTTTCGGGTACAAACACCTATAGCGGTGGTACTAACATTAAAGCTGGGAGCATAAGCATTGCGAATGATAGCAATCTTGGTGCGGCAACTGGAAACCTGACATTCAGCGGTGGCAGCCTTGTTGTTACATCAAATACAACTTTGGCCCGCGACATTATTTTGAGTTCGGCAGACGGTAACGTTGACACTCAAAACAACCAAGTAACTATCTCTGGGTCTATTTCCGGTGAAGGGGCTTTAATAAAGAATGGTGCGGGAAGTCTTACTCTTTCCGGCATTAATACCCATTCTGGCGGAACCACGATCAAAGAGGGCACGCTTTTTGCTTCGAGTGATCAAAACCTAGGCGCTGCAAGCGGGGTTTTGACCATCGACAATGCGATCTTCGAAGCCTCGGCTAATCTGACGATAAGCCGCCCAGTCGAGTTGGTAGGAACCGCAACAATCGACAGCGGTGGCAATCAGGTGCAGATTGATGGAGTGATCTCTGGCGATGGGCAGTTGGTAAAATCCTTTGCAGGCGTTTTGACGTTGACGGCGGAGAACACATTCAGCGGTGGATTAAAAATTATCGCCGGTTCGGTCAGCGTGTCGAGCGATAAAAATCTCGGGGCAAGTTCGGGCAATATTACACTTAGCCAGGGTGCGCTCGTAACGTCCGCAGACTTTTCAACTGATCGTAATATTATATTGGAACCTGGGAGAGGGTTCTTGGTCCCCTCTAACCACACAGCAACTTATAATGGAGTAATAAGTGGTGTTGGCGCCTTGGATGTCCAGTTACAGGGCACCGTGATACTTACAGGCGACAATACTTATACAGGTAGTACTGACGTTAGTGATGCTAAGTTGCTTATTAACGGAGATCAAACCGCCGCAACAGGGGACGTTTCTGTAATAGGCAGTGGTATACTTGGAGGCAAGGGGACCATTGGAGGTTCTGTAACAGTTGGCGCCTCGGCTAAATTACTGAGTTTCGTCGATGCGAATGACGCAGGACATGCTCTCCATATTCGTGGGGATTTGACGGCGCAGAACTCGACCCTTGAATATGATTATGGCCAGTCTGGACAGCTTAATATTCTTGCGGTTCAGGTGGCAGGTGACATCGACTTAACAGGCAGTTCGATCGATGTCACAACAACGGGACAAATGGCTGCTGGCGTGCATCACCTGATTGATTATCAGGGAACAAAGCACGGTACCGACCCGATATTGGGTAACGTACCGGATAACAATTATTCGCTTCGCTTCACGCCGAACGCGGTCGATCTGATTTATACGGCCGGAGCTCAATTACGTTTCTGGAACCCTGGTGGCAACGGAGCTCCAATTGTCGGGGGTACAGGAACCTGGCAGGTAGCTGGAAATCTCGATAACTGGACTGATGAACAAGGGTCAGTTAACGGCAATTATAGCAACAATAGTTTTGCTGTTTTTGAAGGGCAGGCGGGCACTGTGACGGTTGATAATTCGAACGGCGCAGTCGACGTTACCGGCATGCAGTTTATAACTGATGGCTACATTATTACAGGCGATGCAATAACGCTTGCAGCGGGAAATAATGATATTCGTGTCGGTGATGGTACACCGCATTCTTCTGCAACCACCGTCGCCACCATTAATGCAGAACTCACGGGCGCCGGTCGCGTTCAAAAAACTGATGCCGGCATCCTTATTCTTAATGGTCAAAATACATATATGGGGGGAACTGCCATCAATGGTGGAACTTTGCGGGTTTCTGATGACCACAATTTGGGCGATGCGTCTGGCGATGTCGCTATCGGAAAAGGCAAACTTCAATATGCTGCAAGTTTCGACACGAACCGAGCCATCTCAGTGCTGGATGCAAACAGTACAATAGATACTCAAAATTTTGATGCAGGTTTGAATGGAGCAATCAGCGGAGCTGGCGGTTTGGTCAAACTGGGAAGCGGAGAGCTTTCACTTCATGCAGCCAACAGTTTCGTGGGACGCACTATTGTGCAAGAAGGCACTCTGTCCCTCGCTGGGGCTGGAACACTGGACAGTTCGGCAGGTGTGACAGTCGATGGAAAGTTGTCAATTGAAAATATTGCTGGCAATGAAACCACGATTAATGATCTTGATGGGGCTGCAGCGGGCCAGGTGGTTCTTGGCTCGAAAAATTTGACCATAGCCAATGGTCAAGGCAATGAATTTGCTGGCGTTATTTCAGGTGACGGGCAAGTCCATCTGGCTGCAGGATCTCTCATCTTCACTGGTGATAACACCTATTCCGGTGGAACGGTGATTGATAGCGGTGCCGCTCTTCAACTTGGCAATGGGGCTGCTAATGGCAGTGTTGCAGGTCCGATCCAGCTTGATGGTACCTTTGACGTCAAGAAGTCAGGGGATGTCACGCTGGATAATAAATTCACTGGGAGCGGCACACTTAATCTTGATAATGCCACAACCACGACCCTTCTCACCGCGTCGCCTGACTTTGCAGGAACAACCAATCTTCGCTCTGGTCAGTTGATCGTTGACGTGGTCCATGGTGGCATGGTGAACGTTGCTGCAAACACCGTCCTGTCTGGTACTGGCACGGTCGGTGGTGTGCAAAATTACGGCACCGTCAAACCAGGGAGCGATGACGCTTTCGGAACCCTGACTGTCGCAGGAAATTATGAGGGCGATAATGGAACTTTGCTGATTAAAACAGCACTGGGAGCTGACGATTCAAGCAGTGACATGCTTAAGATCACCGGCGATACATCCGGTAACACCAATGTTGTGGTGCAGAATCGCGGCGGATTGGGCGCACAAACCAATCAGGGCATACAAATCATAGATGTTGAGGGAGAATCCCACGGCGCATTTCGTCTGAAAGGGGATTTTCTCACCCATAGCGGTGAACAAGCGATTGTTGCAGGCGCTTATGCCTATACATTGAATGAAGGTACCAGCGGCGCGCAGGACGGTAATTGGTATCTGCGTAGTCAATTGAGTGATCACCCGCATCCGACGCCGCCGCAGCCTCACTATAACCCTGCCACACCGCTTTACACTGCATATGGTCAGGTATTGGATAACCTCAACCAGAGCATGATCACATCCTTGCGCGCTCGCGTTGGACAGCGGTTTCATGCCAATGGTTTAGCGATGAAACCGATTGAGGAAGGGTCAGCAGACCTCGGCAATCCGAGCGTTATCTGGGGACGGATTGACATGGCACATAGCCGGTTCAAACCTTCCGGATCAACGACCCGCAACGAGATTGAGCAAGATACGTGGCGGATGACGGCAGGAGTTGATGGCCAGTTGCTGGCGGACGAAGCTGGAGAAATGTATGGTAGCATCTGGTTGAACTATGTATCTGATAATGCGCGAGTGGGCTCTCGTCATGGTCGCGGCAAGCTCGTTACCGATGGTTATGGTCTGGGTGGAGCACTGACCTGGTATGACGAAAACGGCTGGTATCTTGATGCTCAGGGACATTTGACTTGGTATCGGACAGAATTTGAGTCACACGATACTTTCACGTCGGTTGTAGATCGCCGAAAAGCCTTCGGTTACGGTCTCAGTGCCGAAATCGGACAGGAATTTAAGGTTGATGAAAATTGGTCGGTTACGCCTCAGGCGCAGCTCAGCTACTCCTCAGTGGATCTCGACTCTTTCGTGGACGCCTATGAAGCGCATGTCTATCTGGACAGCCGGGACAGTCTCGTGCTCCGTGCAGGGCTGGCGGCGAATTATCGAAACCAGTGGCACAATGATGCCGGACGTCTGGAAAAGCTCGACGTCTTCGCCATTGCAAATGTTTATACCCAGTTGCTTTCGCAGTCTCAGGGCGTAAACATCAGCTCGGTACGGTTTGATACCGGTAAAATGGGTCGTAGCTGGATGGAAGTGGGCGCTGGCGCTACTTATCTATGGCCAGAATCCGGAGTTTCCCTTTTCGGAAATGCGAGTTTCGCTACTGCCTTTGAAGATGCTGGCGATAACTACCGCCTTGGCGGAAAGGTGGGGCTGAAAGTAAACTGGTAAGCCCCCCATTCTGAGATTGATAAACCCGCCTTTGGCGGGTTTATTATTGCCGCTTGCAAAGCCGGTTTTTGAGATGCCAAATACTATGGTTGCTCATCCGAGCCGGGAAAGGCTCCGCTATCTGGATTCAGGATTCCGTCTAAAATGCGGCGCGTAACATGCCAGCCATTGCGGTGATGGACGCTTAAAATTTCACGCAATAGGTAGCCTTGGCGCTGTTTTAAAGCATCCAATATTTGCTCGTGTTCTAATACCGCACGCGTCCAACGTTCTTGAACCTGATTTCCCGTATAACGATAACGGCGAACCCGGGCAGTTTCGGCTTTATAAATGCGTGATAGAACCGGATTGCCCGCGCAATCAATGATTTTTTCATGAATGGCCTGGTTGAGATGGAAATACTCCATCAAAGCGCCATTTCGATAGGCATTGACCATTTGGTGATGCAGGGTTTCGACCTCTGCAATCATGGCATTACTTGCGTTCAAACAGGCCTGTTCTGCACCGACGCTTTCCAATCCGATCAATACTTCAATCGTGGCTTCAACATCTTCAGGTGAAATGCGATTAACGGTCGCGCCGCGGTTCGGCTCGATCGTCACAAGCCCCTCGCCTTCCAGAATCTTGAAAGCCTCGCGCAATGGTGTGCGTGAGACGCCCAAACGTTCCGTTAAGACGCGCTCATTTACTCTGCTTCCTTCGGCTATCTCTCCGGTTACAATGAGATCACGAACATGATTGGCCACATAGATGGAGCGTTGGCCTCGGGGCCATTGAGCGGGCGACAATTGGTTTAAGTCCTTACGATTGAGGTTGCATGCAAAATGCTATGACATGGCTTATAATAGGCAAATTTCTTGACAAGATAAATAGATTGCATGCAATATTAGAAAGGTTGGCCCGAGGGCGCGTGTGGAGGAGCTGGCGACAGAGGGGAGTTCGGGTAGCCAAGGGAGGCGGATTCCGGAAAAATCTATTGCATGCAATTCCGCGAGGCCGATTTCGCGCGGTTAAAACGCTTGGCGAGACGCGGCAGGGTGAGCGTGCGGACACATGAATATTAAGCGAGAGTTGAAGCACTAAACATGAATTATCACCGTTATTTTGATAAAGCCCACAAGCCGGTTGAGACCTGTATTGTCGGCACTGGCGGTTTTGGCAGAAGTTTTCTTGCGCAGGGATTGCGCGTTCCGCTGATGAATGTACGCGTTGCGGTTGATATCGACGCAGAACGCGTGGTCGCTGCCATGCGTGAGGTGGGTATTCCGGCGGATCAAATCAGGATTTGCGCGACCGCGGAAGAGGCCCGGCAGGCATGGGATGCGGGGCTTTATATCGCCGCGACCAATTATGCCATTGTGTGCGGTCTACCTCTTGACGTTTTAGTGGAAGCGACCGGCCAGCCAGAGGCGGGCGCGCGTCACGCCCGGCTTGCATTGGAAGCAGGGCACCATGTTGCACTGGTTTCCAAGGAAGTGGATAGCGTTGTCGGACCGGGACTTGCAGCTTTTGCAGAAGCGAATGGCAAGGTTGTAACGCCGGTTGACGGTGATCAGCCCAGCTTGTTGATTGACCTGATCACCTGGGCCGAGCTCTTGGGCTTTGAGATCATTGCAGCTGGAAAATCGAGCGAGTATGATTTTGTTTGGAATGCAGAAAAAGGTACGCTCACTAGTAATGGTGTGACAATTTCCGCGCCAGATTTCGGTCAATTTGATCGACTTGGTGATCGCGATTGCGCAGATATTGCCAAAGGTCGTTCAAGCGCTGCTGCTGCGCTGCCGCAGCGTGCGGTGCCTGATCTTTGCGAATTATCTGTTGTTGCCAATGCCACCGGTTTTGGCCCGGACATAGCCGAGCTTCATGCGCCCATAGCTCGGATCAGCGAAGTGCCAAGCATGCTTTGTGAAAAGGCTGATGGCGGTATCCTCTCGGGCACGCGCAAGCTTGATGTATTCCACTGTCTGCGTGATCCGGATGAAATTAGCTTTGCTGGCGGTGTATTTGTCGTTGTTCGATGTGAGGACGCTGTAACTTGGCGATTGTTAGAGGAAAAAGGTCACATTCTCAGCCGCAATGGTAAAGTCGCGATGATCTATCTGCCCCGTCACTTGCTGGGGCTTGAGGCTGCAACGAGTGTGTTATCAGCAGGCATCCATAATGTGAGCACGGGCGGCCTCAAGGCGGCGCATCACGTTGATCTGGTTGCCTATGCGGACCGGGATTTTGCAGAAGGCGAAGTGCTGACAATGGGGGGCCATCACCACAATATTGAAGGTGTCTCAGCGCGCATTATACAAGGAAGTGCTTTGAGTGACGAACGGCCAGCACCGTTTTATCTCGCATCAAACCAAAAACTAAAGCGCGCGGTTAAGGCTGGCAGCTATATTCTCATGGGTGATCTGGAGCACGCGACGAATGGGGAGCTGATTGCCTTGCGTGAAAAACAAGATCGTCATTTCTATCCAGCTTGATTGAAACGGGCGCTAAAGCGAACCCTATTAATTGCGGGCGCCGTCACGACGCCCGCTTTCAATGGCTAAAGAGCAGCGTTTAGCAGATCCAGTGCAGCTTGTTTGGTAAGTTGAATTGGGTTGCCGCCAGCGGTGGGATCGACGATTGCCATTTCAGCAATCAGGTTTTTGCGATCCTGATCCAATTCAAGACCTTTGATTAATTCGCTCAGTGAATTGGGCACGCCGACTTCGCTTCGCAGAGCCATGATCGCTGCAATAAACCCATCAAATCCGCCTGCAATGCCGAGATAATCTGCAAGTCGTTCAATGCGTTGCTCGATCGCTATGCGATTATGTTCAAGCACATAGGGCATAAATACCGCATTGGTCATGCCGTGATGGCTGTTGTAAAGTGCACCGATCGGATGTGAGAGCGAATGGATCGCACCCAGTCCTTTTTGAAAAGCGGTTGCGCCCATTGCGGCAGCGGCCATCATATTTGCACGCGCTTCAATATCGTCACCATTGGCATAAGCTTTTGGTAAATTTTCGAATACGAGCCTAATACCTTCAATAGCGATACCATCGGCCATTGGGTGATAGCCCGGGGCACAATAGGCTTCCAGGCAATGGGCGAGTGCATCCATGCCAGTTCCGGCTGTGATGAGCGGGGGCATACCGGTGGTAAGTTCTGGATCGGCAATAACCGTTACTGGTAGCATTTTGGGGTGAAAAATCACCTTCTTGGTTTGGGTCTCTTCATTGGTCAGCACGCCAGCGCGACCAACTTCTGAACCCGTTCCCGCTGTTGTTGGAACGGCAATGATAGGAGCAATGGCATTGCTATTGGCGCGTGTCCACCAATCGCCAATATCTTCAAAATCCCAGACAGGCCGGGTTTGTCCCGCTTGAAACGCGATTAATTTTCCCAGATCAAGCGCCGAGCCGCCGCCAAAAGCGATGACGCCATCATGCTCCCCAAAATTGAAAATTGCAACACCGGCATAAAGATTGCTTTCAACCGGATTGGGTGTGACATCGGAAAACACTGCATATTGAACGCCTGCCTTATCAAGCAGATCAAGGGTTGAAGCGACAACAGGCAGTCCGGCAAGGCCCGGATCGGTTACGAAAAGCGGCTTTTCAATACCGGCTGCTTTCAACACTTCAGGCAGTTCTTTGATGCGGCCGGGGCCAAAAAGCACAGTGGTTGGAAAATTCCATTTTGCGGACAATGTGGTCATATTGCTAGCTTCCAATTCAGATCAGATCTTTTCACGCAGGTGGAAGGATTTTGGCCGGGTAAGATTTCCATAACCAATGGTGGAAAGAGCGGCACCTTTGCCTGTGTCCTTAACGCCGGTCCATACCAGTGCCGGATCGAGATAATCGCAGCGGTTCATGAATACAGTCCCGGTTTCGAGCTGCTCACCTAAAGCAGCAGCATGATCGACATTGCTGGTCCACAGCGAAGCGGTCAGTCCGTAAATACTGTCATTCATCAGCGCTAAAGCTTCTTTGTCATCGCGTACTTTCATAATGCCGACAATGGGGCCAAAACTTTCCTCGCGCATCACGCTCATCTGATGGTCGACATTGGTGAGGACTTCGGGCGCAATATAGGGAGAGCCAGCCACATCTTCGCCGACACTCATATTGATATGCGCTTTGGCACCTTTGCGAAGCGCTTCGGATTTCTGCTCACGGATAAGATCCGCAAAACGCGCCTGCGCCATAGGCCCGAGGGTCGTCGTCTCATCTAGTGGATTTCCGACCACATATTGTCTGGTAAGATCGACAAATCCGTCCACAAAACGGTCATATATGGCTTCATGAACATAGATGCGTTCAATGCCGCAGCAGCATTGGCCTGAGTTGAAAAATGCACCGTCCACCAGATTGGCAATCGCATGGTCGAGATTGGCATCAGGCAACACATAGGCGGGATCTTTACCGCCCAGCTCCAGCCCCAGCGTCATAAAAGTTCCGGCGGCGGCTTTCTCGATTGCGCGTCCGCCGCTAACGGAACCGGTAAAGTTCACATGATCAATCCGGCCCGATGCAAGCAGTTTTTCCGTCGAACTATGGTCGAGCACAATATTTTGAAACACGCCTTTAGGAAGACCGGCCTTTGCGAAAGCCTGAGCAAAACGTTCACCGGTCAAAAGCGTTTGTGTTGCGTGTTTGAGGATCACACTGTTACCAGCCATTAATGCCGGGATAATAGTGTTTACAGCGGTCAGATAGGGGTAGTTCCATGGTGCAATCACCATGACAACCCCAAGCGGTACATGCTTTACATAGCGGCTAAACCCGTCCTTTCCTTCGGGAATATAGGGCTTTAAGGCAGTCTCCGCGATGTCGATCATATATTGACCGCGTTCCTGAACGCCGCCATTTTCGCCGCCATAACGTGTGGGCCGGCCCATCTGCCAGGCAATTTCAGGAATGATTTCATCCTGCATGGAAGCCAATGCATCAAGTGCGGCTCGACAATAATTTGCGCGCTCTGGGATCGACAGTTGGGCCCACTCCCTCTGCGCTTGCCGTGATGTCGAGACCGCCGCATTGATTTCGGCTTCGTCCGCATATGGACGCTCCGCATAGATCGAACCATCAATGGGAGAAATGATCTTTGCCGTGGCGCTCATCAGTTTTTCCTTTGCATGAAATCAGCCTGTCTTAGTAGCGCTCGAACCCGCGATGCAGTTCCCAATCGGTTACGCGGCGGTCATATTCAATCTGTTCCCAATGGGCGGTGTGAACATAATGGTTGACCACATCGTCCCCGAACGCTTCTCGCAGAAAAGCGGATTCTTTGAGCGTCACCGTTGCCTCGCGAAGCGTATAAGGAATGTCTTTTAGCTGCACATCAGCATAGGCATCGCCTTCAAAAGGCTCTTCCAGTTCAAGATTGTCGTCGATACCTTTCAGGCCAGCGGCAATTAATGCTGCGAAAGCGAGGTAGGGATTGAGGTCGGCCCCGCCGATGCGGCATTCAATACGGATGGCCTTGGTGCCTTCGCCGCAAAGTCTAAAGCCGGCAGTGCGGTTATCTTGGCTCCACATGATTTTGGTCGGCGCGAATGTGCCGGCCTGGAAACGCTTATAGGAATTGATATAGGGTGCGAGAAAATAGGTATAATCAGCGGCATATTTCAGCTGACCTGCCACCCATGAGCGCATTAGCGGGGTCATGGTATATGGGGCTTCCGGATCGAAAAAGAGTGATTTTTTGCCGTCTGCACTCCATAGCGAATTATGCACATGGCTGGAACTTCCGGCTTTGGTGTAATCATATTTTGCCATGAAAGTGATGGATTTGCCGTGTGCCTCGGCAATTTCTTTCATAGCGTTTTTCATGATCACATGACGGTCCGCCATTTCCAGCGCTTCAGCGTAACGCACATTGAGTTCTTGCTGCCCTGGACCCCATTCGCCTTTGGAATTTTCAACCGGAATTCCAGCTTTTGCCAGATGATTGCGCATGGCGCGCAATACTTGCTCTTCCTTGGTGGTGAGATGGATCACATAATCCTGAATATAAGGCGAGGAAGTTTCAAGATCTTGCCAATGTTTGGCGCGGGCGCTTTTATAGGTTTCATCAAATATATAAAACTCAAGTTCGGAAGCAAAATAGGCGCGGTATCCGCGCTCGGTCAGCCGTGCAAGCTGCTTTTTCAAGATAGCCCGTGGCGAATGGGAAAGATCTTTGTGATCACTATGATCGAGCACATCACAGAGTACGATGGCTGTTTTTTCCAGCCACGGCGTATAGCGCAAAGTGCTCAGGTCCGGTTTTATGACAAAATCGCCATAGCCCTTGTCCCAGCTTGCAGCTTCATAGCCTGCTACCGGCTCCATATCGATATCATCGGTTAGCAGATAGCTGCACCCATGCGTTTCTTCATAGCCCGATTCCACAAAGAATGGTGCATAGAAACGTTTACCTATCAGACGGCCCTGCATGTCGACAAAACATGCGAGAACAGTATCAATTTCGTCGTTTGCGACGGCCTTTTTCAATTTATCGAAAGTCAACGGTTCGGCCATGTAATGCTTCGCTCCTCACGGGAAGAAAACTGAGGGGCGCCGCGCAGCTTGGCGCGGCGCTGTTTCGTCAGGCGTAGCGGTAAGGTGCGCCAGCGTCGCGCATGGTTTGTTGATATTTTTTCAGAATTTCTACCACACGCGCATTGCGTTCGCTTTGCTGGGCAATTTCGTCCCAGAATTCCATGGCAGCGTCTTCAACCTGTTTCCATTCAGCTTCCGGAATGGTGGTGAGTTCCAGCTTACCGCCAGTTGTGCGGTAATGGGCTTCACCCCACCAATACCAATGCTGGCGATAATAATGCGAGGAATCCATGGCCAGTTTGAACAAGGTTTTAAGATGTTCGGGAACAGCTTCCCATTTTTCGGTATTGGCGAAATAAGAACCCGCCCAGGCGCCATTGATATTATTGGTGAGATAGTACTTGTTGATGTCAGCCCAACCGACCGTATAGACCTCGGTCGCGCCACACCAAGATACCCCGTCGATCTCGCCGGTCTGGATGGCAACTTCGATGTCTTCCCAAGGCAGAGTAACAGGAACAACACCAAATTTAGTCAGAAAACGCCCGCCGGTAGGGAAGGTGAAAACTCGTAGCCCCTGCAAATCCGCAACACTGCGGATCGGCTTGGTTGTAACGAAGTTACATGGGTCCCACGCTCCAGCGCTTAGCCAGGTAACGCCCGGAATTTCGCTATAGGCTTCTTCCCAGATTTCGTTAAGTCCATACCAGTTGAAAAGAACGGGCACATCGAGACTATAGCGTGATGCGAAGGGGAAATACGCTCCAAAGACCGCGACATCAACCGGTGAAGCCATGGAATCATCGTCGCTCTGAGCAGCGTCGATGGTTCCCGTCTGCACCGCACGGAACAATTCGCCCTGCGGCACGAGCTGATCGGCGGTGTAAAGCTCGATTTCCATTTCGCCATTGGCGGCTTTGTTAAAAGCGTCAATCGACGGCTTAATGACATGCTCGGCCAATGCTGGTCCGGCATAAGTTTGCAGACGCCATTTGATTGGGCTTTGCGCTTTGACATAGGGCGCCGCAAGTGTGGTGGCACCCAGTGCTCCAACCCCAGTCAGGCCAGCTTTTTTGAGGAATTCGCGTTTATTAAGCTTTATTTTCTGGCTCATGCTCATTCTCCCGTTTGATTTAGAGTTCCCTTTTGCATTGATGCTTGGTCTGGCCGTTATCGGCTCTTGTGACCCGTTTGTTATGCTCCCTCATCGTCCGCTGTACCAATTAGGGAGCCACATCGCGATTTGGGGGAAAATCATCAAAATGATTATGGTCAGCACCATCAGCAGGAAAAATGGCACGATAGATCGGTAAATATCGCCCAGCGTGACTTCCTTGGGTGCTAACGCTCGCATTATGAAGAGATTATAACCAAATGGCGGTGTGATATACGCGATCTGGCAAGTGATCGTGTAAAGAATACCAAACCAGATTGCATTGAAACCGAGGCTTTTGACCAGAGGTATGTAAAGCGGCGCGACAATGACCAGCATGGCGGTGTCGTCCAAAAACATTCCCAACACAATGAAGGACAAAAGCATCAGGATCAAAATTGTCCAAGGCGACAGATCGAAAGTGCCAAGCAAGATTTTTTCAATCGCCTTCACTGCGCCCAACCCGTCATAGACCGACGAAAAACATAGTGCCGCAAGAATGATCCAAAGAAACATGCAGGTAACAGTCAGCGTATTGCGCGTTGTTGTCTCCCACACATTTTTGGTAAGCCGACCTGTGCAAAGCGCCGCCAATGTTGCCAGCAAAGCGCCTACGGCAGAACTTTCGACTAGGCTGGTAACGCCGGTCAAAAACAGACCCATCATCGTGCCGAAAACCAAAAGCGGCAAAAGGCCCATCCGCAACAGCGAAAAGCGCTGTCGCCATGTGATTTGCTCTAGCTCTTCTTGTGGCAAACTAGGCCCGAGCTCTGGCCGCAGACGGCAGCGTATATAAATATAAAGGGCGAAAAGGCTGGCCATGAGAATGCCGGGGCCTATTCCTGCCAGCCATAATTGCAGCACAGGCTGGCGCGCAATCATTGCATAAAGCACCAGCACGACGCTGGGCGGGATCAGAATGCCCAGCGAGCTGCCAGCCTGAATGACGCCCGTCACCATAACTTTATTATAGCCGCGCTTGAGCAATTCCGGCAGGGCGACCGTGGCCCCAATAGCCATGCCCGCAACGCTCAGCCCGTTCATACTAGAAATCAGCACCATCAGGCCGATTGTACCAAGCGCCAACCCACCCCGAATTCCGCCAAACCAGACATGAAACATACGGTAAAGATTGCCCGCAATGCCGGATTCAGACAGCATGTAGCCCATGAAAACAAAGAAAGGCACGGTGATGAGCGGATACCAATTCAAGACCTGAAAAGTGGCATTGAAGGGCATTTCAAATGAGCCTTTGCCCCAGAGGAGCAGGGCGGCAAGTGATCCGACAAAGCCGATGACGCCAAACACCCGCTGTCCGGTCATCAGCAGCACCATCATGGTGGCGAACATGAAAAGGGTGATGAATTCCGAACTCATACGTGATGCCCCTCTTCAATAGCAGGGCCAGCAATGGTGTTGATTGGTCGTCCGCGTAATGTCGCCCAATCTTTGAAGAAATTTGAAACGCATTGAAGCAGAAGCAGGATAATTCCCACTGTCATAATCGTCTTGATCGGCCAGAGTAGTGGTGCCCAAGCGGTGTAATTTTTCTGATTATAAACAATGGCATAATTGGTCGATGATATGCCTCCTGCCACCATCACGCCGAGATAAAAGATGATGAACAGGATTGTGATCATATCGGTGATCACCTTTTTGCGTGGGTTGAGGCGATCAAAAAACAGATCCATGCGCACATGCGCACCCTGCTGCATGGCATAGGCACCCCCCAGAAGATAATAGGCAGAGAGAATGAATTGCGACATTTCCAACACCCAATTCACGGGTGCGCCAAGCGCTACACGGGAAAAGGTGGAGTAGAGCAGACATGCGCCAAGCGCGAAAAATAGATACATCGCGAAACGTCCGATGTAATAATTCATTGCGTCGACATATTTGACAAATAGTCTGATCGGCTTCGGCATATTCCGCTCCTTCAGCCTTTCTGTCCGGTGGGATCGTGAGAAGAGCTTTCCTCATCTTGCGATGCGATAGATGGCTCTAGCTTTTGAAAAATTGTTGCAAGCCTATCGGCCCAGTCTTTTTGCTGTGCGGCAGAGGCGATTTCATCATTGCGCAGCTCCACCATGACGCAAGGCGCATTACGGGGGCGTGCGTGGCGCTCCAATGTGTAATAAACTCGGTCGGCCGGTGAATAGGGTTGGTTTACGCCGACATTGATTGATTTATCCTGCTTTAAAGCCTCAATAAGTGGCCGCGCAATGCGATCATCCTCGTCATGGATAATGCCTATTTCCCAAGGACGTTGAGTGCCAAGATATGCGGGAGTGAACGAATGGATTGTGACAATCCATGATGGTTGCCCTTGCGCACTCCGCTTCGTGATAATCTGCTCAATACAGGCGTGAAATGGCGCATGAGATAGCTCAATCCGCTCTGCTCTCTCAGAGGAGCTGAGCGCCTGATTTCCGGGAATCAAAGTTGCTTCACTGGTTTCAGGGATCAGATCCGGAGCCTCAAGTGACCGGTTGCAGTCAATCAGCAGGCGCGAAAGCTCTGCTTCAATTACGCAAGCATTAAGCGAATCGCCCATTTGCCGTGCAACTTCCACAGCGCCCGGATCCCACGCTATATGCGCGGTCAACTCGTGCTCGTTAAGGCCCAGCTTGTCGAACCTGTCGGGTATAAAATGGGAAGCATGTTCACATACAAAGAGATAGGGACTTATTCCGCCCTCATTCGTAACGGTGACAGCTTTTGGCCATAAAAGATTATCTGCACGATCATCTCGATCATCCACCATTTTGTTGTTCCCCGCGCTGTAACTTATGTTACGTTTTTTCACTTTATGCGCTAATATGGATTATTTGATACGCATAGAATAACTTTGTCAAACAGAATTTAATTGAAAGTCGAAAGAGCGGGCTGAATGGAAAAACCAGTATCGGTAAAGTCCGGCGTGGCGGAACTCATCAATGAGATGATAGACACGATGCCCGCGGGCGAACGCAGCGCGGCGCAGACGCTGATTGCCAATTATCCCATGTTAGGTCTTAAAACAGTTGCAGAGTTTTCCGCACAATCTGGCGTGAGTTCGCCGACAATATTAAGATTTGTTAGTCGGCTTGGCTTTCAAAGCTATGCTGATTTTCAAGAGCGGTTGCAGGACGAGTTATCGGCGCAGCTCCAATCGCCTCACAATAGAAATTCTCGACGCGGTAAGGTGACAAATACTGCTCATCCCGGCGTCGCGCATACGCTTGATAATATACGGGAGACGTTTCGGCACTTAGGCGAGAAGCAACTGGGCCAAGTTGTGTCCGCGCTGTGTAATGCAAAAGGGGACGTCTATTTGGTTGGAGGTCGATTTACCGATCCTATAGCGCAATATATGTCGGGGCATATGTCGATCATTCGGCCACGTGTTTATCACTTGTCGGGTCAGGAAAGTATCTGGGTGGATCGCCTTTTGGATATGGGCAGACGCGACGTTTTAGTGGTTTTCGATATTCGCAGATATCAAGATAGTTTGCTGCGACTGGCTGAAAAAGCAAAAAGTCGCAATGTTGAGATAATTCTCATAACCGACCAATGGCTTTCGCCCATCGCCCGGGTTGCAAGGCATGTGCTCGCTGGTCGGGTGGCGGTGCCATCAGCCTGGGATTCTTCGGCTGCACTTTTTGTGCTGGCGGAAACGATCATCCGCGATATGACCAGCGTATTGGAAAAGGGCAGTGCTGCCCGCATTGCGGAGTTGGAAGCGTTACGATGATCCTTGGCGGCGCGTGATCAAGCCGCGCTAAGGAACCAAGTATGGATGGTTTGGTTATTCTTTGCGAAAGCGGAGAAAACCATGCCCCGGGCGTTCTGGAAGGGTTACCTCAAACTGTCATTGGTTACTTGCGCGGTCGAGCTCACACCTGCGACCACCGATAGCGAAAAAGTGCGATTTAAAACGATCAACGCAAAAACCGGCAACAAAGTCGTCAGCCGTTATGTTGATGCAGTAACGAATAAGCCTGTTCGCGATGAGGACGAAGTGAAAGGCTTCGAGCGTTCTGAGGGTGATTATATCATTCTGGAAGATGACGAGATCGACGCGGTTGCGCTCGAAAGTACCCGGACCATCGATATAGACAGGTTCATTCCGGCCGACAGTATAGGCTGGATCTGGTACGATAAACCACATTATCTGGCGCCGTCAGATAAGGTCGGGCAGGAGGCTTTCGCTGTTATTCGAGCTGCGATGGAATCAGCTGAGGTAGCGGGATTGGCGCGGCTGGTTATGTATCGGCGTGAACGAGCGGTCCTATTGGAGCCCCGCGATAAGGGGATCGTTTTATGGACGCTTCGTTACGGAGATGAAGTGCGCAAGCCGGAAAATTACTTTTCAAATATAGATGAAACTAAGCCCGAGAAAAAACTGCTCTCAATGGTCCGCTCGGTGATTAAGGACAAAACCGAACCCTGGGATGCCTCGTTTTTAAAAGATCCCGTTCAGCAAAATCTAAAATCCATGATTGCGGCGCGAAAGAAGAAAAGCAAAACCAAACCATCAAAATCCAAACCGGAAGCGCAGCAAAACAGCGGAAATGTTATCAATATTATGGATGCATTGCGCAAAAGCTTGGAAAAATAGGAAGACCCCTCTCGGGTAAGCGGCTTTGATAAGATTGCCGATTTTGCGAAGGGCGTCCCATTCAAGCGGCTATCATATTTCACATAGATATATTTTCATGACATAAAAAGCAAAAATCCCGGACCAAGCCGGGATTTTGAAGTGCATCTGACAGGAAAACTGGAGCGGGCGAAGGGATTCGAACCCTCGACCCCAACCTTGGCAAGGTTGTGCTCTACCCCTGAGCTACACCCGCTCGCGCCAGTTAACGACCAAAGTCATTTCCGTCAGGCAGGCGCTATATGGACCAAGTTTATGACGAATGCAACAGGGAAAATACGGAAAGCACCGTTTTTCTGAAACATTATCCACATATTGGTCTAAGTTGCTGTAAAAAAATCCTTATTCGCATTAAACCCTGTACAGATTTTGCATAATTTGCAGAATGTCATGGAATTTTGGGACAAACACGCTTCGGCCTTCACACCGGGGAAATGGGATGGACATGCCTTTGACACCTAAAGATCTTTTCGATTATCTCAGCGAACTTAACATCGAAACGACGACCGTTGAGCATCCTGCGCTTTTTACCGTGGCCGATTCGCAGCGCTTACGTGGTGAAATCCCTGGCGGGCATACGAAAAATCTTTTTCTCAAGGATAAGAAAGACAAGTTTTTTCTCGTCACTTTGGAAGAGGACGCGATCGTCGATCTTAAATCTATTCATCACATCATTGGCGCATCAAGCAGAGTTTCTTTCGGCAAGCCCGAAAAATTGATGGAATATCTCGGCGTCATACCGGGCGCGGTTACGGCATTTAGCGTCATCAATGACAAGAATAATCAGGTCGAGATGATTCTTGATGCTGCCTTGATGGAAAATGAGATCATCAACGCGCACCCGCTTACCAATGAGGCTACGACTTCGATCAAGCGGGACGATCTGTTACGTTTTCTTGAAGCCACAGGCCATAAACCGCGCATTCTCGCGGTTTCAGAAGGTGCCAAAGCCACGGCCGCGGAGTAAGCTAGGCCAATAATCTTATACATGATGCCTTGAAATTTGCAGACATCGTGACGAATTGAAAGTTTAAAACCGGCAGCAGCGCTGAGCGCCGGAAGGCATGAGGAAATCCGATGACGAGCCAGAATAATCCTTATTCAAATGCGGGTGGCCAGATGGCTGCGAATGTAACATTTGGTTCATCTTCCGCAGCGCCGAGCGCGACCGATTTGATCAAGGACACAACCACTGCAAATTTCCAGGCGGACGTTCTGGTTGAATCGCGTAAGCAGCCTGTATTGGTGGATTTCTGGGCACCTTGGTGCGGGCCTTGCAAGCAGCTCACCCCGATCATCGAAGAGGCGGTTCGGCAGGCAGGCGGGGCGGTTAAGCTTGTTAAGATGAATATTGATGAGCACCCGTCTATTGCTGGTCAGCTCGGAATTCAATCTATCCCGGCGGTGATTGCCTTCGTAAATGGCCAGCCAGCTGACGGATTTATGGGCGCGCAGCCAGAATCCCAGGTTAAAGCGTTCATCGAAAAACTGGCGGGTCCCAGCGATCAGGAAGCTGCAATCACAGAAGCGCTGGAAGCTGCGAAAGGCTTTACAGAAACGGGTGATTTTACTCAGGCCGGTCAGATTTATTCCTCAATTTTGGAGGCAGTACCGGATAATGTCGAGGCGCTGGTGGGATTTGCCGATTGTCTGCTTGAAGCGGGCGAGGAAGAGCAGGCACGCGAATTGCTGGGTGCTATTGCCGACGACAAGAAAGATATGCCTTCGGTGCGTGCTCTTGAGGCCAAACTGGCACTGGCAGAGCAGGTCAAATCCATCGGCGATCCAGCGGAGCTAGAGCGTCGTATTCAGGCTGATGCGACGGATTATCAGGCGCGCTTCGATCTGGCACAGCTTCGTAACGCGCAGGGTCGTCGGCAGGAAGCTGCAGACGAGCTGCTGGCAATCATTAAAGCCGACCGAACATGGAATGACGATGGCGCGCGCGTACAGCTTTTGCAGTTCTTTGAAGCATGGGGCAATAAGGAGCCAGCGACACTCAATGCGCGTCGCAAACTATCGTCTTTGCTTTTTTCCTGATTGGTCAAAGGCAATTAATTAAGGAGAAAACAATGCACGTGGGCAATGCTCGTTATCGGACGGGAGCGGATATTCCAGAAATGGTTCCGGTATTTCCGCTTCGTGGCGCATTGCTCTTGCCTGGCGGTCAATTGCCGCTGAATATTTTCGAACCGCGTTATCTGGAAATGGTAGATAATGCCATTTCTGGTCATCGCATCATTGGCATGATCCAGCCGCGTATCGAAGCGGGTAAGGATGAAGAAGATCAAGTCGATGAGCTAGATCAAAAAGCCCATCCGCCATTAAGCCAAATCGGCTGTCTTGGCCGTATCACCTCATTTTCTGAAACTGGTGATGGCAGGTTGCTTATTACGCTACACGGGATTTGCCGTTTCCGGGCCATTGAAGAAGTTCATTGCCGCAAGCCGTTTCGTCAGTATAAAATCGCGCCATTTCTGGCCGATCTAGGAGAAGCGCGCGAGGCTGGCGATGTTGATCGCGAAGCTTTGTTGCGAGCATTTCGCGATTATCTTGAAACACATAATCTGGAAGCAGATTGGCAAAGCATAGCACGGGCAAGCAATGAAACGCTGGTCAATGCGCTTGCGATGATGGCGCCCTTCGGTCCGGCGGAAAAACAGGCGCTCTTAGAAGCCGCCGATTTGACCACCCGGGCAGCAACTTTGATTGCTATTACTGAAATGGTTCTGGCGAAAGCCAAAGACGAGGATTATAGCTCTCGCCTGCAATAGTGCTGAGGAAAACCTATGGTTAAATCGGAAAAAATCGACAAGTTGGACGTAAAGCTGCTGGAACTGCTTGTCTGTCCGATTACTAAATCCTCGCTTGAATATGATGCCGAGCATCAGGAGCTGATTTCCAAAAAGGCAAAACTGGCTTATCCGATCCGCGGCGGGATACCTATTATGTTGCCTTCCGAAGCCCGACAATTGGACGACTAGTTGCGCCAAATCAATTTGCAGCTGCTTTTTAAGCGCGGTTATAAAATTTCTGTCGGAAGTCTATTCTTTTTCATA
The DNA here is from genome assembly GCF_003259955.1 of Falsochrobactrum ovis. Taxonomy (GTDB): domain Bacteria; phylum Pseudomonadota; class Alphaproteobacteria; order Rhizobiales; family Rhizobiaceae; genus Brucella; species Brucella ovis_A. The sequence goes on along the minus strand of NZ_QLMK01000003.1, from coordinate 332,381 downwards.
AATTTCGCTTTGCCGCTTGTTGCTTGCTGGATCGCTCGGTTCTATAACCCACCCGAACCTTTCAGAACGCATTGAGGCCTGTCGGTACAAAGTGTTTGACAGCTTAAAATAGAGGCTTGGCAATTATGGCATCCAGAAAACTTTTTCTCCTGCCCGGCGATGGTATCGGACCTGAAGCAATGGCTGAAGTTCGTAAGATCATCGATTTCCTCAATACAGAACTCAGATTGGGTTTTGAGACCGATGAAGGCTTGGTGGGCGGATCAGCCTATGACGCGCATGGGCAAGCGATTTCAGATGCTGATATGGAAAAGGCGCTGGCGGCCGATGCTGTCCTGTTTGGTGCGGTTGGTGGGCCAAAGTGGGACGATGTGCCTTATGAGGTGCGCCCGGAAGCTGGTCTTTTACGGCTTCGCAAAGATCTGGCTCTTTATGCAAATTTGCGTCCCGCAATCTGCTATCCTGCGCTTGCACATTCATCTTCCCTAAAGCCGGAAGTGATTGAAGGTCTTGACATTTTGATCCTTCGCGAGCTGACCGGCGGTGTTTATTTTGGCGAGCCCAAGGAAATTATTGACCTTGGCAATGGCCAAAAGCGTGGCATCGATACGCAAGTTTATGACACTTACGAAATTGAGCGGATTGCGGATATAGCGTTTGAATTGGCACGCACGCGTCGCAACAAAGTCACCTCGATGGAAAAGCGCAACGTGATGAAATCCGGAGTGCTATGGAATCAGGTGGTTACGGCTCGCCACAAGGAAAAACATTCTGGCGTTGAGCTGGAACATATGCTCGCAGATGCTGGTGCTATGCAGCTTGTTCGCTGGCCCAAGCAGTTCGACGTGATTGTGACGGACAATTTGTTCGGCGATATGCTTTCAGATGTTGCGGCAATGCTGACGGGTTCGCTTGGTATGTTGCCATCAGCCTCGCTTGGTGAGGTCGACGCAAAAACTGGTAAGCGCAAGGCGCTTTATGAACCGGTTCACGGTTCTGCGCCTGATATTGCCGGGCAGGGCATCGCCAACCCGATTGCTATGATTGCTTCGCTGGCCATGTGTCTGCGTTATTCGTTCAATTTGATCGAAGAAGCAGATCGTCTGGAAGCGGCGATTGCCAGTGTTCTCGATGATGGATTGCGTACTGCGGACATCTGGTCTGAAGGAACCACGCAAGTTGGCACCGTCGAAATGGGTGATGCGATTTTGGCAAAATTCAAATCGCTTTCGGCTTAATTTATCCAAAAGCAAAGTTTAGCCGCCCATTAGGGCGGCTTTATTTGCCAAGATTTAGATAATTAATCCGGGATTAAAATATCTGATAAGGTTCCCGCGATGATTAGCCAGATCAGGAAAAATTGAAATTTTCGGTTATTGATCTTGATAGCGGCGATGATTCCTATTGTTTCGATTATTAGCGAAATCGTTTCGGTCTTAATCTCGGCATAATCCTCAGAGGCCAGATAAAATCTGGCCTCACTGATATATTCAAGAAAATTCAGAAATATAAAAAGCGAAAAGAACCACGCTTTGCGGGATATAAAATAACGTTCGTAATCGCCATATTCGTTAACTTCGTCAGGTGTTATGGTAACACAGACGAAGAATAGACCGAATACGTAAAGTAAATCTATAATATAAGTATAGACATCGAGCTGCTTATGGCCGCTCAACATCAGATATTCCCACCAAAACTGAATTATCCAGAGGAATACAATAATGACCCAGCCAATATGCATATAGGCAATTTTATGCTTATGTGGGTTTTGGATAAATTTTGAAGCAAAAATCAATAGCCGAGACAGGCATAGGCTGATGCCCATGCCGTTAATAATCCGCATGTGAGAGAATGAATCGGCAAAACTAATCGCAGTATCGACGCTGGAAACCAAGTGTCACCTTTGTTTCGACCATATGCGCTTCTGATTACAAAACACTTCATTAAACACGGTTGCTCAAACTAATAGCCCGTTCCGGAGCAAAAGAGAATGTTTTAATGCTGTGCTCGTTTGCATTTCTTTCGTGTCGAGATAAGCCGCGGATATGAGTTTCGTCATAAAAGAGCCAATTGACCAGTTATTTTGCGGCTCAATTACCACACTCAGCAAGAAGTCCAAAATATCGCAGTGACGACATCGTCCGATTGTTTTATGTCGCTAGTTGAATATTGAGTCACTCTCGAAAGCCCCATCATGTCCCCACGTCTTTCATTCGCGCGTGAGCGCATCAATGTTCTTCTTCTCGAAGGCATCAGCCAGTCGGCTGTCGATTATTTCAAATCGTCCGGCTACACCAACGTGGTTCACCTGCCCAAAGCGCTGGATAAGGCGGAGTTGATCGAAGCTATTTCCTCTGCGCATCTGGTTGGTATCCGTTCACGCACCCAATTGACCAATGACGTATTTCAAGCTGCCCAACGTCTCATTGCGGTGGGTTGTTATTCGGTCGGAACAAATCAGGTCGAGCTGAATGCAGCGCGCAAGCGAGGGATTCCGGTTTTCAACGCGCCATTTTCCAACACACGATCGGTTGCTGAATTGGTGATTGGTGAAATCATCATGCTGATGCGGCGCATTTTCCCGCGTTCGGTCAAGGCACATGACGGCATTTGGGAAAAGACTGCGATTGGCAGCCGGGAAGTGCGCGGTAAGACCTTGGGCATTGTTGGTTACGGCAATATCGGCTCGCAGGTCGGCAATCTGGCCGAAAGTCTCGGCATGACGGTGCGCTATTTCGATATGACGGATAAGCTCCAATATGGCAATGTCATTCCAACTGAAACGCTTGACGAGCTTTTGGAAATTTCAGACGTTGTGAGCCTTCATGTGCCGTCGAATAAATCGACGGCGCGCATGATCACGGAAGCCAAACTTCGCAAGATGAAAAAGGGTGCTTTTCTGATCAATAATGCTCGCGGCACGGTGGTGGATCTCGAAGCGTTGGCACGGGTGTTGAAAGAAGGGCACCTTGCCGGGGCAGCAATCGATGTATTTCCTTCCGAACCCGCTTCCAATAAGGATCCGTTCACTTCGCCGCTACAGGGCATCGAAAATGTGATCCTTACCCCGCATATTGGCGGTTCCACTGAAGAGGCGCAGGAGCGTATCGGTTTGGAAGTCAGCCGCAAGCTGGTTGAATATTCTGACGTCGGCTCGACATTGGGTGCGGTCAATTTCCCTCAGGTGCAGTTGCCATCAAGCCATAGCGGTACGCGTTTTATGCATGTGCACGAAAATCGCCCCGGTATTTTGAATAGTTTGGTCAATATTTTCTCGACCCACAATATCAATATTCTCAGTCAGTTTCTGCAAACGGATGGTGAGGTTGGTTATGTGGTGATTGAGGCGGACGGGATGGACGGTTTGAGCAGCGATGTCTTACAGTCGCTGCGTGAAATCCCCGGAACTATTCGCACACGCCTGCTTTACTAAGTGTGCAATTTTTCTGATCTCGCGGCCCGTGAAACGCAATTAAGCGTGAACGGGCCCATATTTTTGCGTAATTTGCATAAATTGCGTGCCTATGCGCGGAAAATATTGACTCTTTTTCTAAAGAGCTTAAAAGCCCAATCGGAAAAGGAGACTCTCTCGTGAATGCATTGCGCGCATCACATAGCCTGAACGGAGTGAATGGCATCTCGGCCATGCGTCACTCTTTGGCGTTCGTTTCCAAAACCACCAAGGCCACTTGCATTAAAACGACCACCAAAACGGTCTGATCCCTTGGCCTGCTCGCCTCTCTCCCCGGGTCTGGCTCAGGGGAATGGCCCGCTGGTCGGCGGGTTTTATGGAAGCGGAGAGACAGGAGAAGTTAAATGGGATTTAAGGTAGCAGTCGTCGGCGCCACTGGAAATGTCGGGCGCGAAATGCTCAATATTCTTGAAGAACGCGGCTTTCCAGCCGATGAAATCGTGGCGCTTGCATCGCGTCGCAGCCAGGGCACAGAAGTGTCTTATGGTGACAAGACCTTGAAGGTCAAAGCGATGGATAGCTATGATTTTTCCGATACCGATATCTGCCTGATGTCCGCTGGCGGCACCATCTCCAAAGAATGGTCGCCAAAGATTGCCGCACAGGGTTGTGTTGTCATCGATAATTCATCTGCCTGGCGCTATGATTCCGATGTTCCGCTTATTGTGCCGGAAGTTAATCCGGAAGCAATTGAAGGTTTCCGCAAGAAGAATATCATTGCCAATCCGAATTGTTCGACTGCTCAATTGGTGGTAGCGCTCAAGCCATTGCATGATGCAGCTACGATCAAACGCGTTGTCGTATCGACCTATCAGTCGGTGTCTGGTGCTGGTAAGGAAGGCATGGACGAGCTGTTTGAACAGTCACGTGCTGTCTTTGTTGCTGATCCGATTTCGACCAAAAAATTCACCAAGCGCATCGCTTTCAACGTTATTCCACATATCGATAGCTTCATGGAAGATGGCTATACGAAAGAAGAGTGGAAGGTTGTTGCCGAAACCAAGAAGATGCTCGATCCCAAGATCAAGCTAACCGCTACCGCTGTGCGGGTGCCGGTATTCATTGGCCATTCGGAAGCGGTCAATATCGAGTTCGAAAAACCGATCTCTCCGGAAGAAGCGCGTGAGCTACTGCGCGAAGCCCCCGGATGTCAGGTAATCGACAAGCATGAAGATGGTGGTTATATCACCCCTTATGAGGCTGCTGGTGAAGACGCTACTTATATCAGCCGTATCCGTGAAGACATCACGGTCGAAAATGGTTTGGCCATGTGGGTTGTCGCGGATAATCTTCGTAAGGGCGCAGCACTTAATACGATTCAGATTGCAGAATTGCTGATCACCCGTGGTCTGGTTACACCAAAGGCGCAAGCGGCCTGATCTGACAAGTTGAAACATAAAAGCGTCGGAAATTCCGGCGCTTTTTATTGTTATAAATGCTGTGAGAAAAGAGCTTAGCCTATCTGCGCTTCGACTGCTTCCATGTCCTCGTCGGACATGCCGAAGTGATGGCCAATCTCATGAATAAGCACATGGGTGATTATATCGCCCAAAGTTTCTTCATGTTCTGCCCAGTAATCAAGAATAGCTCGCCGAAAAAGTGTTATTCGGTTTGGACCTTCGCCGGTTTGCATGCTGAAGCGTTCACCGATACCCTGTCCTTCGAACAGTCCAAGAAGATCAAAAGGCGTGTCTAGCCCCATATCCTCTACAATTTGCTCTTCCGGAAAATCTGCTATTTGAATAACAAGATCGCCGCACAGGACTCGAAACTCCTGCGGCAAATGGGCAAGAGCGTCGATCGCGATAGATTCGACTTCATCCAGCGATGGAGCGAGGCGTTCGCCCCAGTCGCGGCTTTGATCTTCGTGGGCCATTTCTGCCAGCCGGGTTCCTTTCAAAGCGTCCAGCCACCCGATCTGAAAGCATTTGGTCCTGCAAATATACTGGTCATTATGCCCAAGGACGTTCTTGTGCTCTTTTTTCTTCGAACGTGTCAATAGCGGACGATTTTTCCATGGTCAATCCGATGTCATCAAGACCGTTGAGCAGGCAATGACGCTTGAATTCATCGACGTCAAATGAGATCGTACCGCCATCAGGTCCCTGAATTACCTGCTCTTCAAGATCAACTGTGATGGTGGAATTGGCGCCGCGCGAAGCATCATCCATCAGCTTTTCCAGATCTTCGGGGCTGACTTTGATCGGCAGGATACCGTTCTTGAAGCAGTTATTATAGAAAATATCTGCAAATGATGTTGAGATCACGCAGCGAATACCAAAATCGAGCAGAGCCCAAGGTGCGTGCTCACGCGAGGAACCGCAGCCGAAATTATCGCCAGCAACCAGAATCTGTGCATTGCGATAAGCTGGTTTATTGAGCACGAAATCCGGATTCTCGGTGCCATCTTCATTGAAACGCATTTCAGCAAACAAGCCTTTGCTCAGACCGGTGCGCTTGATCGTTTTAAGGTAATCCTTGGGAATGATCATATCCGTATCAATATTGACGATCGGCAGAGGTGCGGCAACGCCAGTGAGCTTGGTGAACTTTTCCATGTCCAGAGCCTGTCAGTTAGGTATTACATAGTTAGTTCTGGTTTACATTAGCCTAGCGCAGAGTCAATCTTTCAGGCAGAAATGATGCTTAGGCCAAATGCAAGAGCGGCAAGAAAACCGCGTCTAATGCTTGCGCGGTTATAATAATCAGTGCACAAATCCTCTATGATCAATTCTGTTCGTCCCCGCCGCTCCGTTTTATTTGTACCAGCCGCCAATCAGCGCGCTTTGGATAAGTCACTGTCGCTTGCTGTTGATTGTGTCATTTACGATCTGGAAGATTCAGTTGCTCCAGCGGCTAAAACCGATGCACGTTGCGCGCTGGCCAGCCATATCAATGAACATCCGGATGTGAAGTTTGAGCGGATTATACGGGTCAATTCTGCCGATACGCCGTGGAGCGCAGAAGATATTAAGGCCGCCGCCTCCATGAAGGTGGATGGTATTTTATTGCCCAAGGTCGAACGACCTCAAGATGTGATTGATGCGGCCCGCAGGCTTGATCAACTTGACGCTGTGCCAGATATGAGCATTTGGGCGATGATTGAAACAGCGCGCGGTATTCTAAATGCTGATGAGATTGCAAATCTAGGTCATCGCATGGCGGCAAGGCTTGGCTGTTTTGTTGTTGGGCCTAATGATATTGCCCGCGAAACCGGTGTGCACATGCTGCCGGGCCGACCTTATCTAGTGCCGTGGCTGATGCAGATTGTGCTTGCCGCCAAGGCTGGCGGGTTGGCGGTGCTTGATGGTGTCTATAATGATTTTCGCGATCAGCAGGGTTTTGAAGCTGAATGCACGCAAGGTGCGGCGATGGGCTTTGATGGAAAGACCCTGATACATCCGGGTCAGATCGATGCCGCAAATCGTGCCTTTGGTCCGTCTCAGGCCGAGATAGAACGCGCCCAAGCGATTGTGGCTCTGTTCGCAACTCCGGAACATGCAAATAAGGGTGTTGTCTCGCTCAATGGTGAAATGGTTGAGCGACTGCATCTTGAGATGGCGGAACGACTGCTGGCAAAAGCTGGATTGAAATGACGAAAGGAAATCAACCATGAAGCTTTATCGATTTATCACAGGCCCGGATGACGCTGCCTTCTGCCATCGGGTGACGGCGGCGCTCAACAAGGGCTGGCAGCTTTATGGTTCGCCAACTTATGCTTTCAATGCGGCCACCGGGGTGATGCATTGCGGCCAGCCGGTGATCAAGGAAGTTGACGGCGTTGACTATACGCCTGATATAAAACTGGGGGAATATTGAATGAAAGGCCGGTTTCCCGGCCTTTTTGATCTTAGTTGAGACCACGTTTTTCAATCATGGCATCGGCCGTCGGCATTTTGCCGCGAAATGCCATATAAAGCTCTTCCGGATCGCGGCTTCCGCCCGCGGCATAGATATATTTGCAAAGCTTTTCCGCCAATTGTGGGTTGAAAACATCGCCCGTTTCTTCAAAAGCGTTAAACGCATCCGCATCAAGCACTTCCGACCACATGTAGGAATAATATCCCGCAGAATAGCCATCGCCGGAAAATACATGGGTAAAATGCGGGGTACGATGTCGCATAATGATCGCATCGGGCATGTCGAGCTTTTCTAAAGTCGCGGCTTCAAAAGCAATAGGGTCTGAAATTTTTTCCGCGCTGGTATGAAATGCCATATCCACCAGTGCCGAGGCGGTAAATTCAACCGTGTTGAAACCGACATTGAAACTGCGTGCGGAAAGCACTTTATTCAGCAATTCCTTTGGCATGGCTTCGCCGCTACGATAGTGAACGGCATATTTCTGCAAGATCTCTGGCACGGTCAGCCAATGTTCGTAAAGCTGCGAAGGCAATTCAACGAAATCACGCGAAACAGCGGTGCCAGCAACACCAGGCCATGTCACATCTGTGAGCAAACCATGCAGTGCATGGCCAAATTCATGAAACAAAGTGCGGGCATCATCAAGTGAGAGTAGGGCGGGTTCGCCCGCTGCAGGTTTTGCAAAATTCATCACATTATAGATGAATGGTTTTTGCCCGCCATCAAGCTTATGGCCCGATTGCAGCGAGCTCATCCATGCGCCCGAACGCTTAGACCTGCGCGCAAAATAATCGCCCAAAAACAGACCGCGCTCGCTACCATCCGCGTTAAAGACCTGAAACACGCGCACATCAGGATGCCAGGTGCTGATGCCTTTCTTTTCTTCAAAGCGAATACCAAATAAACGGGTCGCGACATCGAAAGCGGCTTGAATGATATTTTCAAGTTGCAGATAGGGTTTGAGTTCCGCTTCGTCGAAAGCAAAACGCTCAGCGCGCAGCTTTTCAGCATAAAAACGCCAATCCCAAGGGGCAAGTTTGTGATTGCCGCCATCAGTCGCAATCAGCCGCTGCAATTCAGCTTCTTCTTCCGCCGCTTTGGAACGTGCTTTTTCCCAAACCGGATCCAGCAGGTCCATCACAGCCTTTGGCGTTTTTGCCATTGTGTCGTCAAGCTTGTAGGCGGCAAAATTCACGTAGCCCAGCAATTTAGCTTTACGCTCACGCAGCTCCACCATTTCGCGCACAATCTCACGATTATCGGTTTCACCGCCATTCTCACCGCGTTTGGCCCAGGCTTTGAATGCTTGCTCGCGCAGGTCGCGATCCTGGGCGAATGAAAGGAATGGCTCGATAATTGAGCGCGAGAGCGTTACCGCCCACGCATCCGACTCGCCGCGTTGTGCAGCAGCACTTTTCATTGCATTGCGCAGAAAATCCGGCAAGCCAGCCAATTTTTCTTCATCTTTGATAAAAAGCGCCCAGCTCGATTCATCTTTGAGCACGTTTTGACCAAAACTTGCGCCTAGCCCTGCAAGTTTTTCATTGATCTGGGCAAGTTCAGCCTTGCCAGCATCATCAAGTTTTGCGCCTGAGCGGACAAAGCCCTTCCACATCTTTTCAAGCACGCGCATTGTTTCGATATCAAGATCAAGCGTGTCGCGCTGCTGGTAAAGCGTGTCGATCCGCGCAAATAGCTTCGGGTCCATCATAATGCGCGAATAATGCCGCGAGAGTTTCGGCGCAATTTCTCGCTCTAGCGCCTGAATGGTTTCGTTGGTATGGGCGCCCGCTCTTAGCCAGAAAATGGATGACAGGCGGCTGAGTGCCTGGCCTGAAAGTTGCAATGGCTTGAGGGTATTATCGATCGTTGGCGCACTGTCAGAATTTGCAATGAATTCAACCTCTTCGAGATCCTGCTGCAATGCCGCCTCGAAAGCCGGTGCAAAATCTGTGTCTGAGATGTGCTGAAATTCGGGAAGGCCCAGCGGTCCGTTCCATTGTGTGAGGGCGTGATTATAGGCAAGCTTTTCAGACATGAGTAACTCCGCTGGATATTATTATTTTTTAGACTTAGGATTTCGCTTGGCCCGGAGCAAGGCAACAATAACGCTCTGGGTTTATGGTGCAAAAAATCACTTCCTGTCTGCAGCAGGGCTTGACTTTGAAGGCCAGCCAGCGCAAATCAAGCGCGTAGCCGGATTTGATCCGAAGCTGCAAATATCAACCGGAGTTTCCACTTCCTATGCCCAGCGACAGTCATAGTCGATTGTTTCAGCCGTCAAGGCAAATCGTGATCTGATCGCTCTTGGTCGGTTTGCACGGTCTGCTTTCGACGGCGGATCGACAGAAAGGCAAGCCTATGACCAACACTGACTTCTCCCCGGAAGTTTTTGATGTTGCCAATCTCCCAGCGGCTGCAATTGCAAGCCGGCTCGCCGATATCCGAACCGGTGATGCGGTTGAGATTGTAAACCAACTTGATACCGATGATGCGATTGCTGTTATTGGCATGCTTTCGCATGATGATGGCGTGCGTTTGCTCGACCAGCCCGAGCTGGAACGCGCGCCTGAAATTCTGACCACGCTTTCTCCTAATATTGCCAGTCATTTGCTCGATGGCATGTCTGCCGACCGTGCCACTGACGTATTTCAGGAAATGGATGATGATGAGCGTGCGCGTCTGTTTCCCATTCTTGCGCCCGAAACCAAGGCTGCACTAAAAAAGCTGATGGGCTATCCGCCGAATACGGCCGGTAGTTTGATGACCATCGAATTTATCGCGGTTACGTCCGACTGGAATGTCGGGCAGACGCTCGAATATATTCGCAAGGTCGAGCGCACGCGCGAGACCGTCTATGCGATTTATGTTCTGGATCCGAAAACCCGGATTTTGCTGGGAGTAGTCAGCCTGAGGCGGCTGATTATCCGGGATCCTTCTGAGCCAATTCTGTCGATTGCGCGTGATGATGATCCGATCACCATAACACCGCTAACGAGCCGTGAAGAGCTGGCTCGTCTTTTCCGCAAACATGACCTGCTGGCCGTGCCCGTGGTGGATGAGAGCCGCCATATTATCGGAATTGTCACGGTTGATGACGTGCTGGATGCCATGACGGAAGAGGCAAGCGAGGACGCTTATCGCTTCGGTGGTATGGAAGCGCTCGACAAGCCCTATATGCGTATCGGTTTTGGCGAAATGCTGAAAAAGCGCGCTGGTTGGCTTGGAATATTGTTTCTGGGCGAAATGCTCACCGCAAGCGCTATGCAGCATTTTGAAGTGGAACTTGAAAAGGCGCTGGTATTGACCCTGTTCATTCCACTGATCATGTCATCGGGCGGTAATTCGGGTTCTCAGGCCACATCGCTGATAATCCGTGCTCTCGCCTTGCAGGAAGTGCGGTTGAAAGATTGGTGGCGCGTGGCGCTGCGTGAGGTGCCCTCTGGCCTGGTGCTGGGAAGTTTTCTGGGCCTGATCGGGGTTGCTCGCATCGTCGCCTGGCAAATGCTGGGAATTTACGACTATGGCGAATATTGGATGCTGATTGCCGCAACCGTGGGGCTGGCGCTGGTTTGTATCGTCACCTTTGGTTCGGTTACCGGTTCGATGCTACCCTTCATCCTGCAAAGGTTGGGTTTTGACCCGGCAAGTGCATCGGCACCATTTGTGGCAACTCTTGTGGATGTCTCTGGACTTGTGATCTATTTTAGCGTGGCGTTACTCATTCTGTCTGGCACTCTTTTGTAGAGGTCTGACAAATTACTGTCAGATTTATGAAATAATACGCTAAAAACACGGTTTTTAGCTTAGAAACCGGGGCAGTTGATAGCTGCCCCTTTCTAAAATGCAAAAAAACCTGTAAGAGCGCCTCATTGATTTTCCGCGCAAAAGGCGCGGCTCCCAACTCCTACAGAAGTGATCTTCATATGGAACTGCGTAATATCGCCATTATCGCTCACGTCGATCATGGCAAAACTACACTGGTTGATGGACTGTTGAAACAAGGCGGTTCATTCCGGGAAAATCAGCGCGTTGCTGAACGCATGATGGATTCGGGTGATATCGAACGCGAACGCGGCATTACCATTTTGGCTAAAGCGACGTCTGCTGTCTGGAAAGATACGCGCATCAACATCGTCGACACGCCTGGCCACGCCGATTTTGGCGGCGAAGTTGAACGTATCCTTAGCATGGTAGACGGCGTTGTCGTGCTGGTTGACTCTGCTGAAGGCCCGATGCCACAGACGAAATTCGTTGTCAGCAAAGCATTGAAACTTGGTCTGCGTCCAATCGTTGCGATCAACAAGATCGACCGTGCAGACGCTCGCCACGAGGAAGTGGTGAACGAAGTTTTCGATATGTTTGCAGCTCTTGATGCAAATGACGAACAGCTTGATTTCCCCATTCTTTACGGATCCGGCCGTGATGGCTGGATGGCTGAAAGCCCCGATGGTCCATCGGATCAGGGATTGGGCCCATTATTTGAACTTATCATCAGACACGTTCCCGCACCCGCTGTTGCTGAAGGTCCGTTCTCAATGATCGGTACCATTCTTGAAGCTGATCCGTTCCTTGGTCGTGTTATCACCGGTCGTATTCATTCCGGCACGTTGAAGCCCAACCAGCCGGTTAAGGTTCTCAATCAAGAAGGTAAGGTTCTCGAAACCGGACGCGTTTCCAAAATCCTTGCTTTCCGTGGTTTGGAACGTACCGCGATTGAAGAGGGTGTGGCAGGCGATATCGTTGCTATTGCGGGTCTGTCTAAAGGCACCGTGGCCGATACATTCTGCGATCCATCAATCAATGTGCCGATGCAAGCGCAGCCGATTGACCCTCCAACGGTGACTATGTCTTTCATCGTTAATGACAGTCCGCTTGCCGGTACCGAAGGCGACAAGGTCACCAGCCGTGTTATCCGTGATCGTCTGATGAAAGAAGCTGAGGGTTCGGTAGCGCTTAAGGTGGAAGAATCTGAAGACAAGGATTCCTTTTACGTTTCCGGTCGCGGTGAATTGCAGCTTGCGGTTTTGATTGAAAATATGCGCCGCGAAGGTTTCGAGATGAGCATTTCGCGTCCGCGCGTTGTGTTGCAAAAAGCCGAAGACGGCACTGTGCTTGAGCCGGTTGAAGAAGTCGTCATCGACGTCGATGAGGAATATTCAGGTACGGTTGTTCAGAAAATGTCTGAACGCAAAGCTGAAATGGTTGAACTGCGTCCATCCGGTGGCAACCGTGTTCGTCTGGTATTTTATGCGCCGACCCGTGGCTTGATCGGATATCAGTCAGAACTGATGACCGATACGCGAGGAACAGCGATTATGAACCGCTTGTTCCATGAATATCAGCCCTATAAGGGCGAAATTGGCGGTCGTAACAATGGCGTTTTGATTTCCAATGATCAGGGTGAGGCGGTTGCCTATGCCATGTTCAACCTTGAAGATCGCGGTCCGATGATCATCGAAGCGGGCACTAAGGTCTATCAGGGCATGATTGTCGGTATTCACAACCGTGATAATGATCTTGAAGTCAACGTTCTTAAAGGCAAGAAGCTGACCAATATGCGCGCATCCGGCAAGGATGAGGCGGTAAAGCTTACTCCGCCGATCCGCATGACACTGGAACGCGCCCTGTCTTGGATTCAAGATGATGAGCTGATGGAAGTGACGCCTAAGTCGATCCGTCTGCGCAAGCTCTATCTGGATCCTAATGATCGTAAGCGCTTTAGTAAGGCGCGCGCAAACGTAGCATAAGACATGAACGGCGCCTTCAGGCGCCGTTTCTTTTCGATGTTTAATCGGTTTTCCTTTTGATCCTAGCGTTCACCGCGCCGGTAAGGCTGCATTAATGCCTGTGGAACCCGCGCCCGACGCGCCATGACCGCCAGCGCTACAATCGACATGATATAAGGGGTCATCAGGAAAAGCTGATAGGGCACGACTTTGCCATAGACGGTTTGCAAGCGCAGCTGGAAGGCGTCAAAGAGTGCAAAAAGCAACGCACCAAACAAGGCGCGTGCCGGACGCCAAGAGGCAAAAACCACCAGCGCGATACAAACCCAGCCACGTCCCTGCATCATGGTGGGGAAGAAGCTGTTAAAGGCGGAGAGGGTAAGAAATGATCCGCCAACCGCCATCAAAGCGCTGCCAAACATGATGGTAAAGATGCGTACCCGAATCGGGTTGATGCCTTGTGCTTCTGCGGCATGCGGATTTTCGCCCGTCATTCGAATGGCGAGGCCCAATGGCGTTTTAAACAATATATAGGCAAGCACGAGAGCAAGCGGAATGGCAATCCATGTTAGCGCGGTTTGTGCACCCAGAACCTGCCCGATGAATGGAATTTTCATCAGGAATTCCGGCTGTATGGGTGCAAAAGGTGTTACGCTAGGGGGCGTGGAGGCCAGCGGCACAAGCAAGCGGAACAGGAAATAGCTTAAGCTTGAAGCAAAAAGCGTAATGCCAAGTCCAACAACATGCTGTGATAGGCCGAGCGGAACGGTAAGAGCTGCGTGTAAGAGCCCGAACATTGCACCCGATGCGGCTGCAACCGCGACGCCGACCCACAAATCTGCGCCATTGAAAACGGTTAGCCAGCCGATCATCGCGCCAAAGGTCATAATGCCTTCAATACCAAGATTGAGCACGCCCGCCCGCTCGCAAAACAATGCGCCCAGAGTGCCAAAAATAAGCGGCGTGGCGATACGCAATACCGAGACCCATAGGCCGGCTGAAAGCAGGATATCCATCAATTCGTTCATCGGGCGATCCTGTATTGAGTGAAGAACAGCGCGACCAACATGGTCAGCAGTGAAAGGGCAACGGTAACATCGGCGATGAAGGAAGGTATTCCAATTGCCCGGCTCATACCATCTGCGCCGACAAACATCGCCGCAGCGAAAAGTGCGGAAAAGATCGCGCCGATCGGGTTGAGATTGGCTAGCATGGCCACAATGATCCCGGAATAACCAAAGCCCGGTGACAGATCGGTGGTGACATATTCTTTGACACCCATAACCTGTATCGCGCCGGCAAGCCCTGCCAATCCGCCGGAAATACAAGCGACTTTGACCAAAGTGCGCCCCAGCGGAATACCAGCAAAACGCGCCGCTTGCGGGTTGATACCGGCTGCTTTGGTTTCAAGGCCAAACACCGTATATTTTTGCACATAGGCAATGATAACGGCCAGAGCGATGGCAATGAACAGCCCAATATGAAGCCGCATGCCCGACATGACTTTGGGCAAAACAGCCGCTTCAGGAACCGGCTCAGATTGCGGCCAGCCAAAGGCTAGCGGGTCTTTCATCGGCCCTTCGATCATCATTGAGACGAACAGCACTGCGACGAAGTTCAAAAGCAAAGTGGTGACGACTTCATCGACCCCAAAACGTAAGCGCAGGCCAAGCGGGATAAGCAGAAAGATCATGCCTGCAACAGCGCCAGCGATGAGTAGTGCAGGGATTAAGATCGGTCCGGGCAGCTGCAAATGCATCCCCAGCGCAACCACTGCCAATGCGCCCATATAGAGCTGGCCTTCAGCGCCGATATTCCAAAGTTTTGAACGAAAGGCCACCGCTGCCGCAAGCCCAGTCAGCATTAACGGCGTTGCACGCGTCAGTGTTTCGCTGATTGATAAGCGATTGCCAAATGCGCCAATGGCAATCTGGCGGAAGGATTCGAAAACCGGTGCGCCCGCACTTGCAACCAATAGGCCCGAAAGCACGAAAGCGCTCAATATTGCAATGATCGGGCATATGGCGACCAGCGCCACGGATCTTGTTTCACGTCGTTCGATCCGCATCAATTTAGCCCTTTCCCGCTTTGCAAATCTGCTTGCTGCCATTCACCCGCCATCATCAAACCAAGCCGCTGTGCAGAAGCGGCTTCTGCATCTATGGGGGGTGATAGTCGGCCTTTCACAATGGCCTGAACCCGGTCGGCAAGGCCGATGATTTCATCGAGATCTTCGGAAATTAGCAATACTGCCGCGCCTTGCGCGCGCGCTTCAAGAATACGCTGGTGAATGGCCGCAACAGCGCCTTCATCCAATCCGCGTGTCGGCTGGGCTGCAATTAGGATGCGCGGCGCGGTAATCAGATTACGGCCCAAAATCAGCTTTTGCATATTGCCGCCAGAAAGCAGACGAATCCGGCTATCGGGCGTGCCCCCGCGCACATCAAAATCCTTGATGATCTGATCGGTAAATTCTCGCGCAGCGTCGCGATTGACCAGAATGCCGTTGGAAAAACGCGGATCACGCGCGCGTTCAAGCACGGCATTTTCCCACAGTGTCAAATCGCCGATAGCGCCTTCGGCATTGCGATCTTCCGGGATACGCCCGACGCCTTTGGTCACGAAACTGCGTGGGTCAAATTTGCTGACCTCTTCTCCAAACATCACAAGCGAGCCTGTGGATGGGCGGCAAAGACCCGAAACCAACCGGCCCAGCGCTGTCTGACCATTGCCGGAAACGCCGATAATGCCAAGAGTTTCGCCAGCACGTACATTAAAGCTTAATTCGCTCAAACGCGCCGCACCGTTCTCAATGACAGAGATATTACGCGCTTCCAGCAGAACTTCGCCCGGCGTTGCCGCTGCTCGTGAAGGGCGCGAAACGCGACGGCCCACCATCAATTCGGCCAGCTCTTCCTTGGAGGTTTCGCTTGCTTTTCGTTCGGCAACTAGCTTGCCGCCTCTGAGCACGACAATGCGATCTGCGGCAGACATAACTTCATGCAGCTTGTGGGAAATAAAGATCAGTGAAAGACCCTGTCGCGCCATTTCTTTCAGCGTTGCAAAAAGCCCTTCGGCTTCCTGTGTGGTAAGAACCGCAGTAGGCTCATCAAGGATCAGAATATCGGCATCATTATAAAGCGCCTTGAGAATTTCAACACGCTGCTGCTCACCCACTGACAGGTCGCCAAGGCGAGCATCGGGATCGACTTTCAGGCCAAATCTTTTGGCAATTGCGGTAATTTTCTGACGCGCACCAGCTCGATCAGATTTCAGTTTCCAGAGGCTTTCGGTGCCAGTGGTGATATTTTCAAGGACCGTGAGATTGGGCGCCAGCGTGAAATGCTGATGCACCATGCCGACACCAGCATCAATAGCGGCACGCGGTTTACCTTGGGGGATTTCACCCCCTTTAACGAATACACGCCCTTCATCCGGTACATAATGACCGAACAAAATATTTATCAAAGTGGTTTTGCCAGCACCATTTTCGCCGAGAAACGCAAGAATTTCGCCGCGTTCAAGTCGTAATGATATATCATCATTGGCAGTTAATGCGCCAAAGCGCTTGGTGATGTTTTGCAGTTCAAGGACGGTGCTATTCATTGGTTCAACCCCGCTATGGGAAATTTATGCCGCCAGTGTTGTTCCTGCTCTAATCGTTTTGCAAGATTAAGCAGCAAAGCATCTGCTCCAATCGGAGCCATAAGCTGAATTGGTAATGGCATTCCATCGGCATCCTCGCCAAAAGGCATAGAAAGGGCCGGAAAACCCGAAATATTGCCCAGCGCCGCATAGGGTGCAAAGGCGGTCATCTTGTTCCAATGCGCGTCCACATCATCATGGTCCATGGCGAATGCGCCAAGCGGCAAGGGTGCGCTGGCAAGCATCGGCGTGATCAGGACATCAATATCTCGAAAAATCTGCCAGAAAGCGTGAGTGGAATTAACTGCATCATTCATTGCCGCATAAAGCGTGGTGGCAGCAAAATTGCGCCCGCGTTGGGCAACCGCGCGCGTCAGCGGTTTAAGCTTGTTTTCATCAATCGCAAATGCATCAACTGCATAAGCCAGATTGACGGAAATAATGCGATCAAAAGCACAAGCGCTGGCTTTGATCAACGGCTCCAGTTTCTCGACCGGAATTTCTACAATCGCGTGGCCCTGCGCTTCAAGCGCGCGGGCTGCATCTACAACAGCCTGCATGCGTTCAGACGCAATCGGCCAGTTGGCAAGGTCGGCGCTCACCACGCCAACGCGCAGAGATTGCCTCACATCGCCGTCCATCATTGCAGGGTCGGGCAGGAAGCTTTCGCCTTTGCCAGCGAGCAACGGCAGGAGCGTGGCGGCATCTCGGACCGAACGGCAGAGCGCAAACTCACTGGCAATGCCAGCAAGATAATTACCAAAATACGGACCCGAAGGTATCGCGCCACGGCTTGGTTTCAGGCCCACGAGCCCGCAGGCAGCAGCGGGCACACGGATGGAACCACCTGCATCGGTTGCATGGGCGATAGCGACAATGCCGCAGGCGACGGCAGACGCAGCTCCGCCCGATGAACCTGAAGGCGAGAGCGTTTCATCAAAAGGATGGCGGGCGATGGGGCCTGTGGCAGGTTTGCTGGCTAGCGCCAAGCCAAATTCAGGAACAGTTGTTGTCCCAAAAAAGTTAAGTCCTGCATTACGCAGTCTTTTTGCAAGAATGGAATCAGGCTCTGGTGGAGCATCCGCGAATGCCTGAGAGCCGAGCCGGATTGGCAGTCCCGCGCAGGGCCCGCCTAGATCTTTAAAGAGCGACGGCACGCCTTTGAATGGCGCGCTCGTTTGATCTTGATCCAACGCTTTGGCATTTTCGAGGCCCTGTTCAGCATTTAGGTGAGAAATGGCGCCCAGATGACGCCATTTTTCTGCAGCTTCAAGGGCGTGTTGCATGGCTTCTTGAGCAGATAAAATACCGGCGGCAATCGCTGTGGCGAGAGCCGTTGCATCCTGCTGCTTTATATCCCCGCTCATCTGCCCCGCACCTGCTCAGATCAGTTTGGCTCTGCCGTATTGGCCTCAAGCTTGAAAGTACCAGCCTTGATCTCAGCGCGGCGTGCTTCCATTTTCTCCACGGCTTCAGGCGTGGCTACACCTTCAACGAAAATAATATCGTTACCGCCTTCTTTCATGGTGCTGAATTCAGTGTAATCCTTGCCCGTTTTGTTGCCTGCCTTCACATCAGCGATGGCGGCATCCAGAATCGGACGGAAATACCACATAGCATTTGCGAAAACCGTGTCCGGATAGCGCGGTGTGTAATCGAGCAGCGAGCCTACCGACTTGACGCCACGTTCTTTTGCGGCATCCGCAGTGCCAATACGCTCACCCAATAAAACGTCTGCACCCGCATCGATTTGCGCAAGCCCAGCTTCGCGGGCTTTTGGTGGATCAAAGAAAGTGCCGATGAACGAAGCAGTGAACTTTGCATCCGGACGGGTTTCTAAAATGCCTTCGCGGAAAGCATTGATCAGCATATTCACTTCTGGAATCGGAACCGCGCCCACGGCACCAAAAGTGCCAGTTTTGCTCACCGAACCGGCGAGCATGCCGGCTAGATAGACCGATTCAAGATTCCAAGTGCCGAAGACACCGAAATTATCGCCATGTGGCTTGCCAGAAGAGCCCATGATGAAAGTGGTTTCTGGATAATCACCAGCGACTTGTCGGGCTTCACGCTCCACCGCATAGGATTCGCCCACAATAAGCTTGATGCCCTGTTCGGCATATTCGCGCAGCGCACGCGGGTAATCGCTGGCCGAAATGCCTTCGGAGAAGACATATTCGATCACGCCATCGTCATGAGCCTGTTGAAGGGCTTCATGCACACGTGAATTCCATGCATTTTCAACCGGTGAAGCGTGGACCCCGGCGACTTTAAGCTTTTCCTCGGCGGCAAATGCCCCGCTTGTCAGTGCAGTCGCACACATGGCCGCCGAAACGGCGAGAATGGTGCGGCGGGTAAAACGCTGTTTTCCTAGAAGTTTGGTCATATGAACCCCTCTATGGTTTTTCGGCGTGCGACATCCCGCACTCCGGCTGCTCATTTTTAAACACAAGGTTTCACAGGCAGCAGATCTATTCTTGCCTAAATGAAACTGAATTCAAGCGATAAGAAATAATTGGTCAGTTTAACGGTGCGTAATCGGCCGCGTCTACGGTTTCGGGGCGTCCTTCAATGTTCAATCTAGACACTCGCGGTGCGTTTTCAGCGATGATTTTGCCGCGTCTAACAACAGCCAAACGGTTCGCCTTCAAACGGAGTGCTTCCAGCGGATCGCGAGCCTGTAAAACAACAAAATCGGCATTACAACCCTTTGCAATTCCGTAACCCTCAAGGCCCAAAACCTTGGCAGAATTGACGGTGAGGGCATCGAAAACCTGACGTTTGCCTTCAATTGTCGTCATCTGTGCGACATGAAGCGCCATGTGGCCGACTTCGAGCATGTCGCCCGATCCCATCGAATACCACGGGTCCATCACGCAATCATGGCCAAAAGCGACATTAACACCCGCTGCCATCAGTTCTGGAACCCGCGTCATACCGCGACGCTTCGGATAGGTGTCAGCTCGGCCTTGTAGCGTGATATTGATCAACGGATTGGGTATCGCATTCATCTTCGCTTCGGCGATAAGCGCGATGAGCTTGGTTGCATAATAATTATCCATGGAATGCATGGAAGTCAGATGCGAGCCTGACACGCGACCCTGCAAACCAAAACGGACAGTTTCCGCTGCAAGCGATTCGACATGGCGCGACATCGGATCATCGGATTCATCGCAATGAATATCGACAGGCAGGCCACGTTCAGCCGCTATGCGGCAAAGGGCTTCAAGCGAAGCTGCGCCATCGGCCATTGTGCGTTCGAAATGCGGAATACCACCCACAACATCCAGCCCCATATCGAGCGAACGATTGACCAGATCAATAGCGCCGGGCGAGCGATAATAACCATCCTGCGGGAAAGCAACCAATTGCAGATCAAGGTAAGGTTTTACCTTTTCACGCACCTCAATCATCGCTTCCGCGGTTAGCAGGCGTGGATCGCTGACATCGACATGGCTGCGAATGGCAAGCAGGCCCTGACTGACAGCGAGATCGCAATAGCGAAGGGCCCGTTCAACCATCGCTTCACGGGTCAGAAGCGGCTTTAATTCGCCCCATACTTGAATACCTTCCAGCAGCGTGCCCGACATATTCAGCCTTGGCATGCCAAGCGAAAGAGTCGAGTCCATGTGGAAATGCGGATCAACGAATGGTGGGGTGACGAGCCTGTTGCTCGCATCGATTTCTTTGGCAGCTTGGTGTTCGGCATTCGAGGGCACAACGTCCTCGATTTTGCCATCCTTGACCAGAATGTCCTGCTTCTCGCGCCCATCGGGTAGATTTGCATTTCTCACGATCAAGTCAAACATCGCCAGCTCCTGATTGTTGCGGATATGAGCATAAAGTTGCAGGTCATTTCTAGATTGGCTTATACGGTCCGGACTTCTGGTGCAATGTGTTGGCAATGTCAGAAGGGTCGTCATCCGCAACGTAAAATGCTAGGGGACAAGGAAAAATTGTCACAGGGGCCTCATGTTCACCATTAGTCGCATTGAAACCTTTGCTCAGGAAATCAAGAAAAGCCGCTTTTTGGCGCTTGCTGCGCCCGTTGCCAATGAAGAGACGGCTAAGGAGTTTCTTGCGCAAAATTCTGACCCGGCAGCGACACATAATTGCTGGGCCTGGCGCATGGGGCAGAATTATCGTTTCAGCGATGATGGCGAGCCAAGCGGTACGGCTGGTAAACCTATTCTTCAGGCGATTGACGGCCAAGAGCTCGATAACATTGTGGTGCTGGTCACGCGTTGGTTTGGTGGAATTCTGCTTGGTAGCGGCGGGCTGATCCGCGCCTATGGCGGCACTGCTGCCTTATGTTTGCGCCAAGCGGAAAAGTCGGAAGTCATTCCGATGGTCGGCTTTTCCTTTGATTGTGATTTTTCCGATCATGCGCTGTTGAAAGCCCGGCTGACCTCTGTAGATAATCTTGTTATTTCGCAAGAGGATTTCACCGCTTCCGGTGTCGTTATCAAAGGAGCGATGCCAATCGCCGCTCAGGACGATCTATCCCAGCTGGTGATGGACATTACGCGAGGCAAGTCGATCATCCGATTTGATGATTGAAAGACGTTTCGCGTAAATAAGATGAGCTAGCGGAGCACGAGCGTAGGGAGCGGGCAGGCGAGCTGCGCTGGCGCAAAGCTGCCCGGCTTATCAGGGCGCAATCTATTCCGCGGCGATGAGCGGCAAATGGTTTGGTTTTGGAAATCCAACCGGATGCAAAGATACATAGCCGTCGACGATCTCAAGGACATGCGAATAAACATTTTCGCCATTTTCTAGCGTGGGCAGTCTATCCTCATGCATGATGCTGATAACCATCGCATTGGGGCATTGTTGTTTAAGCGCAGTGTGAAAATCCATCTTCGCTTGAGGGTCCAGTGCGCCGGTCGCCTCATCCAGAAAGATGATCGAGGGTTTATGAAGCAATATCCGCGCCAACATGACTTTTTGCTTCTGGCCGCCTGAAAGCACCATGTCCCAAGGGCTGCCATCGGCATCCATATCATTCATGCGGTGGATAAATTCGCCCAAACCGGCTTGGTGTAAAATAGCCGCCACACCCAGATCATTGAATTGCGCCTCATCGTCAGGCAGGCAGACAAGTTGTTTGAGCGTGACAGAAGGGAACTTTGCTTCTTGCGGCACATAGATCGTTCGGGCGTTTTCCGGATAGATGATATGGCCAGAGCCATAGGCCCAAAAACCATTTAACGCTTTGATAAATGAAGTTTTTCCTGAGCCTGAAGCACCCTTCATATAGACCCAGTCACCTTCATGAATATTGATCAGGCCCGAACGCAGGAATGGCACGTCGCTATCGGCGCTTTGCATTAATGCGAGTTTGCGTATGGATAAGCCAAAACGCGGATGCTGTGTTGAAAACTGGAAGCGATTAACACCCGAGCGCGCATAAAATTCGGTGGGTTCTTGTACATTCTCAATGGCTTGTGCCAGCCCCATCACGCGGCCTGCATTGGCGCGCAGGTTGGCAATGGCAGGCATGACCTGAATAAACCACGAGCAATCATTGATCATTGCCGCAACCAATTCCGCGCCGGTGACATAATTTCGGAAACTGACAGCGCCGCTCATATAAGGCATGAGGCCCGGAATATAGGCAATGATGCGATTGGACATGAAGCCATAGGCTTGAGAAAAAGCAAGATAAGCAGCGTCAAACCGGTTCAGCTTGTTCCATGTACCGTCAACGTCTTTGTAAAGACGTTTGTTTACGCTTCGTTGAACATTTTCGCCCTGCGATGCTGAAATCTGGAAGCTACGACGCAAAAGCGTGGTCCATTCACCACGATATGATCCTTCGGCCTTTTGCATACCAAGATTGAGCCGCTCCAGCCGACGACCAATTGTAATGGCTATATAAGTTCCGATCGGCACATAGATTATGATCGCCGCAAAAGCGAGCAATGCACCGCCATAGGATCCGAGAACTTCGAGCCCTTCAACTTCGGTCGAGATTTCAATCAGTTTTTGGCCCACAAAAAAGGCGGACAAAACAACGCCGACGATCCCCATGACAAGGCCAATAGCGCCGCCGGTCATGCCTTTTATGGATTCTTGCAAGCGCTGGTCGATATTGTCGGGCAAATCTACGCCCCTGCCTTGCTGAAGATGAAAATGGGTGTGATTGCGGTCCAGAAGCGCGTTGGAAAACCTGTCATTGAGCCATTTGCGCCATTTGCGATGCAATGTCGTGGAAAGGAAATGACGAAAACCCACCAGACAGACGTCTTTTGCCAGCATCAGCAGGATCAGAACGCCCGCATGGGTCGCCACCAGCAATAAAGGGTTTTGAACAGGTGCAGAATTCACATTGACGATAGAATTCATCAAATGGCCGGAGGCTTCGGCGACCCAAACAGTAGTTTTACTGATGAAAGCCGTCAGCAGGAAAATCGAAACTGTCAGGCTCCAGGCTTCTTTCCAGCGCTCGGAAATCCAATAAGCGCTCATTAAACCCCAAAAACTGGTCATTGCAGACACGGCAGTGCTACCCTTTGCAGACGGTGAAAGCTTGCTGTGCTGCCTTGTCATGTCCAATTTCGTTACCTCAATCACAGTTCGTAACGCTTTGTAACACATTGCAACAAACTGTGGTTAACGAAATGTTAATATTCCATACAAAACTCGATCACTTTTTCGCGCTCTCTTTATGTTTATTAAGCTAACTTATTGCTATAAAAAGATAAAAACCTTGATTGGGATTAATCGCCGCTGAGACGATTTATTCAGGTGACACTGTTTTCTTGCGGCGTTACAGAAGGAAGGATGGCTTTTCCAAGGCCTCCAAGCATAATAAATGACGGTTTTTAAAGCCGTTTGATTAGCATCAAGGCCGCGACCGCTTGGCAGGATTAGCCTCTTAGTATGGTTTGCCTATTCGCAATGGTTTCGAACGGGTTTCGAACGGGCACAAGCTGGAGAACGATCTGAAATGCGCAATATTATAATTACTCTGTTTACCGCAGCTGCGTTGTTTTTACCCGCCGCCGCGGCTCAATCTGCGAATATTGATGTTAAAATGCTCAATAAGGGTGCGGAAGGCGCCATGGTTTTTGAGCCAGCTTACATTAAAGCCAATCCCGGCGACACCATCACCTTTCTGCCGGTGGATAAGGGACATTATGTCGAGTCGGTAAAAGGGATGATTCCGGAAGGCGCGGAGCCATTCAAAAGCAAGTTGAATGAAACATTTACGGTCACAGTGACCGAGCCGGGCGCATATTTTATCAAGTGCACGCCGCATTACGCTATGGGAATGGTGGGCCTTATCGTGGTCGGGGACGATCCTGCAAATCTGGATGAAATCGTTTCAGCTAAAAAGCCCAAGCGGGTCCAGTCGCGGCTGGAAGCGGCTATCGCCAGCGCTCAGTAAGTACCAAAAATATCGGTAATTCTCTTTTATCAGCTGCTCAAAGCTTTGGATAGGTTTTGAGCGGCATACAAATTCTTGACGTTATTTTTAATTGAACTACTATATCTAGTGTTCAAGGTTCTCTCGATTCGTAAAATTGAGAGCTAAGATGGGAATCCGGTGCGGACATTAATAATGTTCAATTCCGGAGCTGCCCCCGCAACTGTGAGCGATGAGTTCTGCCCAATATGCCACCGGAAATTCCGGGAAGGCGGGAAAGAGCGATGAAGCGCGAGCCAGGAGACCTGCCCTGAACAAAACGTCCACGGGCGGGTGTCCGGCTGGCGCGTAATATATGGCAATTGCCATGATTACGGCTCGCACAACCCCGCCACTAGCTTCGGGGTGAAGAGCATGTCGAATTTAATCTACAATCATAAATTGGTTTGCCGCCGGCCCTTTGTCAGCTGGTTACGCTATTACGTCTGACCAGCAACCACATCTTTACTCAATTTTCGCGCCGTCATCACGGCGAATGATGGCGCTTTTCCTGAAAATAAGCCAGCTAATTCAAGAGGATAAAATGTCCGTCACCGTCTATAGCAAGCCTGCCTGTGTGCAGTGCAGCGCAACCACTCGTGCGCTTGATAAACACGGCATTTCCTATGCCGTTATTGATATTTCTCGCGATCAAGCGGCGTTCGATATGGTGCAAAATATGGGCTATCGTCAGGTGCCCGTAGTGATTGCTGGAGATACCCACTGGGCAGGATTTCGGCCCGATATGATTAGCGCGCTGGGTTAGTGTGCCATGGGCCAGATCGTTTATTTTTCTAGCAGTTCAGAGAATACGCACCGCTTTGTTATGCGGCTGGACATGCGCGCAGAGCGCATCGCTATGCGTTCAGTCAATGAAGGCGAAAAAGGCCTGCGGGTACGCGAACCATTTGTGCTGGTGACCCCCACCTATGGCGGTGGCGGATATAAAGGTGCCGTGCCAAAGCCGGTCATTCGTTTTCTCAATATTGCAGAAAACCGCGCTCTTATTCGCGGCGTAATCGCCGCAGGAAACTCCAACTTTGGCGAAGGCTTTGGCCTCGCCGGTAAGATTATTTCAGCCAAATGTCAGGTGCCCTACCTCTATCGCTTCGAGTTGCTGGGCACGGATGAAGATATTGGCAATGTCAGAAATGGGATGGAAAGATTTTGGACACGGCAATTATAAATCTCGAACGTCAGAATGAAAAACTACATGGCGCAGACGAGAAAACTGTGCAAACGGCACAGCGAAAATCGAATAAGTCGGATCTTGAGCTCGATTATCATGCGCTTAATGCCATGCTAAATCTTTATGACGACGAGGGGAAAATCCAGCTTGATAAAGATCGTCAGGCTGCGCGGCAATATTTTCTTCAGCATGTGAACCAGAATACTGTCTTTTTTCATAACTTGCGAGAAAAGCTCGATTATTTGGTGACAGAAGGCTATTATGAGCATGAAGTTCTGGATCAATATTCCTTCAATTTCGTGCGCGATCTGTTTGATCATGCCTATGCGAAGAAGTTCCGCTTTCCCACATTTTTGGGCGCTTTCAAATATTACACCAGCTACACGCTGAAAACTTTTGACGGCAAGCGTTATCTCGAACGCTATGAGGACCGCGTTTGCATGGTGGCTCTGACGCTCGCGCGTGGCAATGAAGAACTGGCGCGTCAAATCGTCGATGAGATCCTATCAGGCCGTTATCAGCCAGCTACGCCAACATTTTTAAACGCGGGAAAAAAGCAACGCGGCGAGCTGGTTTCCTGCTTTTTGCTGCGCGTTGAAGACAATATGGAATCAATTGGTCGCTCGATAAATTCGGCGCTGCAACTTTCAAAACGTGGTGGCGGCGTGGCGCTGAGCCTGACCAATATTCGGGAAGCGGGTGCGCCGATCAAGCAAATCCAGAACCAGTCTTCCGGCATTATTCCAGTAATGAAGCTGCTTGAAGACAGTTTTTCTTATGCAAATCAGCTTGGTGCGCGCCAGGGAGCGGGGGCGGTTTATCTGCACGCCCATCACCCAGACATTATGCGATTTCTTGATACAAAACGCGAGAATGCTGATGAAAAAATCCGCATCAAAACGCTTTCGCTGGGCGTGGTTATTCCCGATATTACTTTTGAATTGGCGAAGAATGGCGAAGATATGTATCTGTTTTCGCCTTATGATGTGGAGCGCGTCTATGGCGTGCCATTGACCGAGATTTCCGTTTCGGAAAAATACCATGAAATGGTCAATGATGCGCGCATCACTAAAAAGAAGATCAAAGCGCGCGAGTTTTTTCAAATATTGGCGGAAATCCAGTTTGAATCCGGTTATCCCTACATCATGTTTGAAGATACGGTGAACCGCGCCAACCCGATTGATGGACGCATCACCATGAGCAATCTTTGCTCGGAAATTCTTCAGGTCAGCGAAGCCAGCCTGTTCAACGAAGATCTGTCTTATCAATATCTCGGAAAGGATATTTCCTGCAATCTGGGTTCGCTCAACATTGCTGCGGCAATGGATTCTCCAGACTTTGCTAAGACTATTGAAATTGCAATCCGAGCATTAAGTGCTGTTTCCGATATGAGCCAAATCGGCTCTGTGCCCTCAGTTGCGCGTGGAAATGACGAAAGCCACGCAATCGGTCTGGGGCAAATGAATTTGCATGGCTATTTGGCGCGTGAGCGGATTTTTTATGGCTCTGAAGAGGGCATAGATTTCACCAATATTTACTTTTACACGGTGACTTATCACGCCATTCGCGCATCCAATCTCTTGGCTATCGAAGCTGGCCGCTCGTTTAAAGGCTTTGAAAAATCAAAATATGCCTCGGGCGATTATTTTGACAAATATACTGACCGGACTTGGGAGCCAGCCACTGAGAAGGTCAGGCAGATTTTTGCAGATGCCGGAATAACCATTCCGACCCAGCAAGATTGGCGCAAGCTCAAAAAATCGGTGATGGAAGGCGGTCTTTATAACCAAAATCTTCAAGCCGTGCCGCCGACGGGTTCAATTTCTTATATTAATCACTCGACCTCCTCGATCCATCCGATCGTTTCAAAAATTGAAATTCGTAAGGAAGGCAAGATCGGGCGCGTTTACTATCCGGCTGCGTTTATGACCAACGACAATCTTGAATATTATCAAGATGCCTATGAAATCGGACCAGAAAAGATCATCGATACCTATGCAGCTGCAACCCAGCACGTCGATCAAGGCCTGTCGCTAACCTTGTTTTTCCGGGATACGGCAACCACCCGTGACATCAATCGCGCCCAGATCTATGCGTGGAAAAAAGGCATTAAGACGATTTATTACATCCGCCTGCGCCAGATGGCGCTGGAAGGAACCCAAGTGCAAGGCTGCGTTTCCTGCGCATTATGAGTGAGAAAAACCATGACTATTCAACTCAAAACCACTGCCCCAGTGTCCGCTCCTATGCGCGCAATTAACTGGAACCGCATTGAGGATGACAAGGATCTGGAAGTGTGGAACCGCCTGACGGGCAATTTCTGGCTGCCAGAAAAAGTGCCGCTTTCCAATGATATTCAGTCATGGGAAACGCTTAACGCCGAGGAAAAGCAGCTGACTATCCGGGTTTTCACCGGACTAACATTGCTCGATACGATTCAGAATGCAGTGGGCGCTGTCACATTAATGGCTGATGCCGCAACTCCACATGAAGAGGCTGTGCTTTCAAATATTTCTTTCATGGAGGCGGTGCATGCGCGATCTTATTCTTCCATTTTTTCTACGCTCTGTCTGACGCCAGATGTAGATGACGCCTATCGCTGGTCGGAAGAAAACGAGTTTTTGCAAAATAAGTCGAAACTCATTTTAAAAAATTATCATTCTGGCGATCCGTTGAAGAAAAAAATCGCTAGTGTGTTTCTGGAAAGCTTTCTTTTCTATTCGGGCTTTTATCTGCCAATGTATTGGTCGAGCCGCGCCAAACTTACCAATACAGCAGATCTCATTCGCTTGATCATTCGTGATGAGGCAGTGCACGGCTATTATATCGGCTATAAATATCAATGTGCGTTGGAAAATATTGGCGAGGAAGAAAAGCAGGCGATCAAGGATTTCGCTTATGAGCTGCTGCTTGAGCTTTATGATAACGAGGTGCGCTATACGCAGGCGCTTTATGACAGTGTTGGCCTGACTGAAGATGTAAAGAAGTTTCTTCATTATAATGCAAATAAAGCGCTGATGAATCTCGGCTATGAAGCGCTGTTTCCGCCAGAGAGCTGTAAGGTTAATCCAGCCATCCTTTCGGCCCTCTCACCTAATGCGGATGAAAACCACGATTTTTTCTCTGGTTCAGGCTCTTCCTATGTGATCGGAAAGGCCGTAGCGACTGAGGATGAAGACTGGAATTTTTAACGGATAAAAACTTTGGGCCTTGCAAGAATGCGAGGCCCGATTCTGAAAAATCAGCGGTGATTAATCAAAAAATCAGTGCCGAATGGTGACAAAGTGCTGTTTAGCTACCGTGAAATTGTGATTTTTGAAGATAATGTAACAGTTAAATCGTTATAATTTTTTGCTCATATTGTTATGTTTTTCAAATGGTGTTACCCAATCCCTGACCCAGAAAGAGGTATTTGACCTCAGAAATTTCGTTAGGGATTGCTGTAAATGAGTTCCAATTCGATTGCGCCTGTCCCTAAACAGAGTGCTGATTGTGCCATTGTTTCGCGTCATTATCCGCCTCTTGTCCTTGCGGGCGATGGCGATATATCCGCTCATATGACGGTGGAAGATTATCTTGATAATTGGGCTGGAACGGACGCAACACGCCGGGCGAGCGTAAACGCTATTAAAGCCATTCTGAAGGGCGCTGTCAGGCTTGCAGGGCGCATTGCGAGCGGCTCGCTTCTTGGCGATCCAGGCAAGCTGGTGGGTGTAAACAGCGATCAGGACCAGCAGAAAAGCATCGATGTTGGTTCTCATAATCTTTTTGTTGAATTGCTGATTGATGCTGGTGTCGCAACCATTCTTTCCGAAGAGGCTGATCAGCCAATCACAGGTCAAAGTGACGGGTTGATTGCGGTTGCGATTGATCCGCTGGATGGCTCTGGCAATGTCGGCCTTGGCGCGCCGCTTGGCACGATTTTTTCGCTCATACCTGCGGATAAGGATGAGCCGTTCCTTGAGCCAGGCAATCGTCAATTGGCCGCTGGTTATGTCTCTTATGGCAATTCGGTCGATCTTGGATTTTCGGTTGGCGATGGCGTTCTTCTTGCGACCATGGACCCTACAACTGGGCAGTTCCTGATCACGCGTCGCGATGTGAAATTGCCAGCCCGCACGTCCGATCTGGCTTTCAACGCTTCTGTTTATCGGCATCTTTCCGATGGCATGAAGGCCTATATTGATGATTGTTTCAACGGAACGGAAGGTCCGCGGGGCCGCAATTTCAACATGCGCTGGCTTGGTGCCGCTGTGGGCGATATGCATCGGATTTTGCAGCGTGGTGGCTTGTTCTTTTATGTGAATGACCGCCGCAAGGGCTATGAAAATGGCCGTTTGCGGCTGGTTTATGAGGCAAATCCCATCGCTTTTCTGTGCCAGCAGGCAGGTGGAAAAGCAACCAATGGGATTACGCCGATCCTCGACATTGTTCCGCAGGCCTATCATGAGCGCTGCGGATTGGTATTCGGCGTTGCCGAAGAAGTAGACATGCTGGGCGAGTATTTCGCTCGATAACTATGGGAGTTTGAAATGGCGCGTATCACGCTGCGGCAATTGCTCGACCATGCTGCTGAAAACGGCTACGGTGTCCCCGCCTTCAATATTAATAATATGGAACAGGCACTGGCTATCATGGAAGCGGCAGACGCCGTTGACGCGCCAGTTATCTTGCAAGCTTCGCGCGGTGCGCGGGCTTACGCCAATGATATTATGCTGCGTCACATGATGGACGCGGTTACGGAAATCTATCCGCATATTCCAGTTTGCGTGCATCTTGATCATGGCAATGAAGCTGCGACTTGCATGACCGCCATTCAGGCTGGTTTTACTTCCGTTATGATGGATGGTTCGTTGAAGGCGGATGGAAAAACCCCGGCAGATTGGGATTATAATGTCTCTGTCACCCGTCAGGTTTCAGAAATGGCCCATCTTGGTGGCATTTCAGTAGAAGGCGAGCTGGGCATTTTGGGCTCACTGGAAACCGGCATGGGCGACGCTGAAGACGGCCATGGTGCAGAAGGTGTGTTGTCGCAGGAGCAATTGCTGACAGATCCTGATGAAGCAGTGAAGTTCGTGCGCGAAACTAAGGTCGATGCTCTGGCAATTGCTATGGGCACATCGCACGGCGCATATAAATTCTCCCGCAAGCCAGATGGTTCGGTACTGGCCATGCATGTGATTGAAGAAATTCATCGCAAGCTGCCAAATACCCATTTGGTGATGCATGGCTCGTCATCGGTGCCGGAAGAGCTTCAGGAAATCATCAATAAATATGGCGGCGCGATGAAGCCAACCTGGGGTGTGCCGGTCGAAGAAATTCAACGCGGTATCAAAAACGGCGTGCGTAAGATCAATATCGACACGGATAATCGCATGGCGATGACAGGTCAGATCCGTCGCGTCTTGCAGGAAGATCCGAGTGAATTTGATCCGCGTAAATACCTCAAACCCGCAATGGCTGCGATGACCAAGCTTTGCAAAGAACGTTTCGAACAGTTCGGCACAGCAGGCCACGCATCGTCAATTCGTCCGATCCCGCTTGCTGAGATGGCGAAGCGTTATCGTGATGGATCGCTGGACCCGAAATTCAGTTAAGCGTATGAAATCTAAACAAAAGGGCGGAGAATTCTCCGCCCTTTATTGTTGCGCGTGTTAAAAATTAACGTGCGTTATATTTCGCGTCAACTTCGTTGATCGCCTGTACGTTACCGGCGGAACGGCCGTTTTCATCAAAGGTCTGCGCCAAGAATGCGTCGGCAATGGTCTTTGCGACTTCGGCACCGATGACGCGTGCGCCCATAGTGATGATCTGCGCATTATTGGAAAGGGCAGCACGTTCTGCCGAATAGGTGTCATGCGTCAGTGCTGCGCGAATGCCAGGAACCTTATTGGCTGCGATGCAAACGCCAATACCGGTGCCGCAAACAATGATTGCGCGATCATAAGTGCCATCGATAACGGCAGAAGCAACGCGATCAGAAAGATTAGCATAAAACTTATCAGCGCCTGCTTCAGTATGCGAGATTTCTGAAACCTCATAGCGATCTTTCAGATGCTCAGCGAGAACCTTGGCAAGACCTTCACCGGCGCTGTCACCTGCTACTGCGATTTTCATAATTTTACTCCTTATTTCAATTAACCCGAAATTTAGTTGGCTTTGATTTTCCGGGCGCATTTGTCGAGAATGTCGAGATAGCCCTCAACCTTCCAGGCGGAACGGCCAATGAACAGTCCATCAATATGTGGGCATGCGATAAGCTCTTCACAATTACCGGGATTGACCGAGCCGCCATAAAGACAGGGGATGCGGCGGCCCAGAATGGACTGTGCAACTGCAATAATTTCGGCCTGGCGTGCATCGGCATAATCAGCCGATGCCGGGATGCCGTTTTCGCCAATCGCCCAGATGGGCTCATAAGCAAGCAGAATTTCCGCGCTCTTTTGCTCATCAGAAAGCTTGGAAAGTGCACCGCGTACTTCTCCGGCGAGCACTTCAGCCGCACGTCCGCTTTCGCGGTCTTCCAAGGTTTCGCCGATACAAATGAGTGGAATCAAGCCATGACGCACAGCGGCTTCGACCTTCAAGCCCACCGTTTCATTGGTTTCGCCAAAATGTTCCCGGCGTTCTGAATGGCCCAATTCGACAATATCAAGGTTGCAATCTTTAAGCATAAGGGGCGAAATTTCACCCGTCCATGCACCTTGATCGGCCCAATGCATGTTCTGCGCGCCAACCTTGACGGAGCTATCCGAAAGGATCTGTTTGACTTCGCGAACAGCAGTGAAAGGCGGAATGACAAAACGCTGAATATCTGCGCAGCGGTTCGCGTCGGCGGTTTTCAATGCTTCCGCAAATTGACGCGCTTCGGCAAGCGTCTTGTTCATTTTCCAACTGGTTCCGATCCAGAACTTTGACATATAAATTTCCTAGTCAGCTATTGTCAGTTTAATCCCGGCCAGTTCCAGCGGGGCTACAACATCGTTGCCGGGGGATGAATCTGTGATGATGGCGTCAAAATCGGCGAGATCGGCCATGACATGCAGCGCCAAACGCCCAAAGCGCCGGTGGTTGACCAAAAGGCAGGACCGCGGTGAAGAGGCCGTCATGGCGCGTTTGGTCCGAACCACGCTTTCATCCATGTGATAGACGGCTCTGCCGTTTACCGCAGGGCTTGAGATAAAAGCAATATCAGCACTTAAGCGAGACAAGGCCTCTTCGGTCAATAGTCCAAAATAAGCGTTGAATTTCGGCGAAAACACACCACCAAGCGCAATGAGATTGATGCCGCTCTGGCCTTTGAGATTGTCGATAATCTCGGCATTATTGGTGATGACGGTCAAAGGACGTTTTTCGCGCAGCATATTACCCAGCACCGCAGCGGTCGAACCATCATTGATCATGATCGTCATGCCCGTTTCGACCAGTTCCAGAGCTGCACGGGCAATTTTTAATTTGGCTTCTCCGTCTTGTTTTTCACGAAAGCGAAAATCGCTTTCAAATTGCGTGCCCATATCGATGGTTGCGCCGCCACGTATCTTGCGCAAAACGCCTGTTTGCTCAAGCGCATCAAGATCGCGGTGAATGGTCATTTTGGAAACGGAAAAGCGCTCTGCCAGATGTTCAAGATCAACAGCATGATTTTCAATCAACAGATTTATAATCGCCTGACGTCTATCTTCGCGTTTCATTACCCTTCCCCCCAATTTGCGCCTTTTGTCGCCTGGGGAGTATAATCACAAAATCACAAAACCATCTATAGAGAATGTGATTTTGTGATAAATTAAGACGATATTCACATGCAATCTCAGCTGCCGACCAGCGCCTTTGCGGTATGTTCATCGGTAATGAGGCCGTAGAGCCGCCCGCTTTTGAGAACGGCGCGGATTGCTTCGACTTTTGATTGGCCGCCGGCAAGGCCAATAATCCGGCTCATATCAGCATTATCAACGGAAGCGGCGATAGTGCGTGCAGTAAGCGCGGTTTCTAACGAATTGCCGTTAGCATCAAAGAAATGCCCAAGCATTTCTCCCACGCCGCCGAAAGCGGCGATTTCTTCTAATTCAGCCGGACCAACGACACCAGACATGACCAATTGCGCTTGCCGGTCGACGGTGCCGATGCCCACAATCTTAAGTTCAGCCCGGCACCCCATGTTGAAAATATTGATAACGCCTTTTTGCGCCAGCAATACTTCGCGATCTTCTGCGGTGTTGGCAAAGAAAGGCACTGGCATCACATAGGCAGGCATGCCAGTCTTTTCCGCAATGCGATGCATCACATCGTGCGGATTGGCTGCAAAATCACGCGTCAAACCGCCAAGTAATGAGACAAATTGCAGCTCATGTGCGTTGACCCGGGGCATTTGCTGAACGGCGGCAGATAGGGTGCGCCCATGGCCAAGCCCGATCACTTCATGATCGCCGTGCTCAATTTCGCGACGCAAAAATTCAGCACCGGCATTGCCAAGAGCTAGAAGCGGAATGCCTTTTTCGCCCAAATCCGGTGCAACTTCACAATATTCAAGCCCGTATTGGTCTGCAAGACGGGTTTCAAGGTCGATACATTCGGTAATATCGCCGTCAATTGTGACTTTAACTGCGCCTTCTGCAACTGCTTTTGCAATCAACCGATGCGCTTTGACCGAGGGAAGGCCAAGCCGCTTGGCTACAGCGGATTGGGTCATTCCAGCAACAAAATGGAGCCAGGCGGCACGAAGGGCCAGTGAGTGTTCTGGATCTACCATGTTCGTGACGCCTATTTCCTTATAAAAATCGTTATGATTTAAATTTTAAGATCCGCAGCGCCCGTATCGATATATGGCGCCCAGAAAGCAACGCTTTCCGCAATCTGCGGAATAACTTCGCGGTCATTCGGCTCGCGTTCCTTAAACGACAGTTCCAGACAAATTTCATTGTCTTTGGCACCGCCTTCCGTAAATGCTTTGAGCAGCGGTTCTGGTTGGATCCGGCCCTTAGCGTTAAATTCTGCGGTAAATGGACGGTGTCCGCCCTTATCCATCAAGCTTTGCTTGATATGGATGATGGGTGAGACTTTTGGTACCGCGCGTGCCCAGGCATAGGGATCATAATCATCGGGATTGGATGAAGTGATATCACCATGGTCAATATCCGCCATCATCCACATAGGGATTGTCATATTTGCGGCCGTCAAACGATCTTGAAGCTTGATGCATTCCTCAATCGTTTCACCAAATTCCCGACCAATGCTCATGGGCTCCCAGAACACATATTCAAGCCCGGCACCAGCGGCATGTTCGGCCACTTCGGCCCAGCAATCAATCGCAATTTTAATCAGCTCTTCGCGGCGAACAGGATCGTCAAAATCCTTATAGGTGAAGATCGCAAACTGTGTTCCGACAGATTTTCCACCAAGATCGCCAATGATATCGGCAAAGGTTTTGAACCAATCGACATAATAGCGGCGAACATCGGCGTCAGGATGACCAAAATGATTCAACCGTCCATAGGGGCCGGTCATGCCTGAGGTAACGCGAACGCCGGTGCGTTGCAGTGCTTTGTCCATGTCGCGGGTCAGGCGACGAATGGTTGAAGCCTGCCAGCTTGGATTGATGAACTCATGGGTGAGCTGAAGATCACGCAGACGCAGGTCACGCGCTACGGTTTCAATCAGATCGGAAGGCTCAGCAAAACGGTTTACCAGCGGGTTTGTATTGAGCGAAAGCGTAAGGGCCATGTTGTCCTCAGGCAGAAATTTTATCATTGTTGAACCACTCAATGAAAGCGGCTCGTTCAGCTTCACTTATGTGAAGGTAATGTTTGGTCCGGCGATAAAGAATATCTTCAGCGGTTTTCGCCCATTCTTTGGCAACCAGATAGCGCACTTCGGCCTCATAAAAATTGCCGCCAAAATGCCGACCTAACCCAGCGATATCGGAAGCGTTCGCTACGATTTCCTTAGTGCGCGCACCGTAAAGACGTCCATAATGATGAACCAATTTGCGCGGCATCCACGGATAATTATCACGCAGACTATTTGCGAAACTTTCATAATCGGCGTTGGGAATTTCGCCGCCCGGAAGCGGGGCATCATGGGTCCAGTCACCGCCCATTTTCGGGAAAATATGGTTAAGGCGATGCATGCCGCGTTCGGCCAGTTCGCGGAATGTGGTGATTTTACCACCAAACACATTCAGCAACGGTGCATCATTGGTTTCATCGAGGTCGAAAACATAATCGCGAGTGACAGCGGAAGGGTTGCCCTGGCCATCGTCAAACAGTGGCCGCACGCCAGAGAAGCTGTGTAGCACATCTTCGCGGCGAAGCTTTTCCTTGAAATAGCGGTTTACCGCGCTGATCAAATATTCGATTTCATTTTCATCGGCGCTGACATCTTCGGCGCGCCCCTCATAGGCAATATCGGTGGTGCCAATCAGGGCTTTGTCACCCTCATAAGGGTTGATGAAGATCACACGCTTATCGTGGTTTTGCACCAGGTAGGCGTTGGACCCGCTCCAGAATTTCGGAACGATAATGTGACTACCCTTCACCAAACGTACATTACGTGTGGATTTTGAGCTGGCGACATTGGTTATAACATTTGTCACCCATGGCCCGGCGCAATTGACGATACAACGGGCGCGGAATGTGCGCACTTCGCCGGTATCACGATTTTTGGTCTCAACAACCCATCCGCCTTTTTCACGGCGCGCCGATGTAACAGGTGTGCGGGTCAGAATGGTCGCACCCTTTTCAGCCGCACCCATCGCATTGAGTATGACGAGACGGGAATCATCGACCCAACAATCGGAATATTCAAAGCCTTTGGTATATTGATCCAAAATCGCTGCACCTTCCGGATCGCGATTGAGATCAAGCGTGCGGGTGCCGGGCAGCTTTTTGCGGCCACCAAGATGATCATAAAGAAACAAGCCAAGGCGAACCAGCCATGCAGGCCGATCTTGCGGACTGTGTGGAAGCACAAACCGCATGGGCCAGATGATGTGAGGGGCTGCATTAAGCAGTACTTCACGCTCGATCAGCGCTTCGCGAACCAGGCGGAATTCATAATATTCTAGATAACGCAAGCCCCCATGCACCAGCTTGCCAGAGCGCGAGGATGTGCCTTCCGCCAGGTCATCTTTTTCACAAAGAACGACCGATAAGCCGCGTCCTGCCGCATCACGCGCAAACCCCGCGCCATTAATACCACCGCCAATAATGAGCAGATCGTGGATTTCCGGTTCAGCCATTTCGTGCTCCTTCGGATGCCGCATCTTGCGGCGATGTCAAGTTAATTCAGGCCAGCTGATCAGCGGCAAGTCTGTCCCAGACGGGCGGCAATGCCTGTCTGGCTTGTTTATAGGCCGTAAACAATTCTGCATATCGGCCAGCAGCTTCTGGGTCTGGGGCTTCCGCAGGTCCAAGAAGCGGTGCAACCCATTCATCTATACAAGCTTCCATGTCAGTATAGGCACCGATTGCAACCGCTGCCATCATGGCGGCACCGGCAGCGCCTGCTTCTTCACGCGCAGAAACCCGCACCGGCGCATTGAGCGCGGCGCTCAACGTGCTGCGCAGAGCCCGTGAACGTGCAGCGCCGCCGGTTATGCGCAATTCACTGGGACTTTCACCCATTGCACTATAGCAATCGCGCGTTGCCATCCCCAGGCCCTCGACTACCGAGCGAACCAATTCTGGAAAGCGGTCGCGACTGGACAGGCCGATAAAACCTGCGCGCGCATAGGCATTGATAAAGGGCCCGCGTTCGCCTGCCTCGGAAATATAAGGGTGATAAAGCACCGCAGCTCGCCGACTTTCATTAAACCATTCGTCGAGACGCGGAAGAAGATCACGCAATGTGATTTCCTTGCCTGCCACTGACGATACGAGATCAGCCGCAACTTGTAGGATCCAGTCAATATTAATGGTTGCGCCCATATTGGTCTGAACCTGCGTGACCATGCCGGGTGAGGGCAATGTAATCACATAGCCGGTGCCTTCGTCGTTGAGATGAATATCAGCTACTTTTTTGGCGCGCATATGTACGCCGGTGGAGCCAATCGTTGAGCAACCCGCATCGGAATTGCCACAGTAAACGCCAGCACCAAGAGCGGTCATCACCATATCGACATAACCAAGGCTGACGGGCGTTCCGGCACGTAGACCCGAGGCTTTTGCGGCCTCATCACTTAAAGGATGGGTGATTTGCGTGCCATCAATAATTTCCGGCAAAAGATGACGGCGATGAGAGAGGCCAAGCGCATCGATCACAAGGTCATCATATTGACGGGTGCGGAAATTACCAAATGTAAAACTCGCCTCGGAAGGGTCGGTCGCGCGCACGCCAGTTAGATTGAGATAAAGCCAGTCCTTACAGTGCAGAGCCACTTCTGCATTATCAAGCAGTTCAGGACAGATCTTGTCCATATGCGCCATTTGCGGGCCTTGCTGGCAGGTATTAAGGCCGGTTCCGGTCGCTTCAAAGCGGGCGCGGTTGGAAGGCTTGGCGGCCAATTTGTTCACGGTTTCAGCAGCGCGCGCATCCAGCCAAAGCCAAGCATCGCCAACGGGCTGATTGTCTTTTCCAACAAGCCAAGTGCCATCACCTTGTCCGGTTATGGCAATTGCCGCAGTGCGCTCATCCAATCCGGGCAGCTTTTCGCCTAATCCCCGCAGAGCACTCACGCAATCAGCCCAGGTCTGAACCAGCGATTGAGTCGCTGCCCCATGTTCGCCAGTCTCATATTTGTTGCGGACTGCGGATGATTCGAGCTGACGGCCCCGGAGATCGAATGCAACAGCTTTGACAACCGAAGTGCCGGCATCAATGCCGATGATAACATCACCTTTACCACGCATTCTGAGATATGCCTCCCAAACTACTGGTCACATAATGCGCATTCCGTGACCACCATGCTGATTCACAGTGCCTGACTTTACTAAACGGGCTTTTTCTTTTCGGGAAATACCATAAGCCTGCGAGAGTGTCTGTAAAATTTTTAGCACTCAGAAGTTTTTTTCACAATGGCTATTACCAGAGATTTTATAGATAGATAATAATGTCTGATTTAATAAGTTAGATCTTATTAATAAGCGCCGGTAAGTGCGATTTTTTTGGATATATCTAATTGATATTATTAATGAAAATGTTCTGTATTGTGTTGTCCGTGCGGCGGTAAGTCGGTATGTTTTACGGTTGATTTGCACTTCGAATATGGTGCTTTATCCGTATAGATATCAGAAAAAGCCGCCGGATTTTTGCATATAAATCTAAAGATTCAAAACATCTGATTGACACGAATTGGTGTTTATAACATCATATTTGAAGTTGATAACATGCCGCTATCATATCATATGGCGCGGTTGAGTCTGAATTAGTGACATGTGAAATCTGCGTGATCTGCTTAGACGGCGACAGAAATTGCTCAAGGCGTTTGATATGAGTCCACAAACTGTACAAGCTACGCGTAAACCTGCCGGTGCTAATCGGTCCCTGATCTGGGGCATTGTGGCGGCGGTTGTGGTCGTGGGGGCAATCGGGTTTGACACTAAGGTGGTCAAGATCGGCTCTGAAGCCGATGTGCGCCAGCAAGTGTTTTCACCTGAAGCCTACGGGGCTGAAACATTCCCGCAGGTCAAATCAGATGTCGAAGGACGCGCCTTTGACGTGGTTGAGGTTGCTCAAGCTATCGCTGCCGATAAGGATGCTGCTGGTAAAAAATACGGAATTGGTAGCGTTAATCCGGTGATACCAGTCAAGTTTGAAGGCGCTGTGATTGAGCGTAAATCAAACTACAATGTTGTGCAGGTTGAGGGGCTTCCGGAAGGGGTGTCTCTGCGTGTTCAGACTGGGCCTGCCATCAATGGCACCGATCTGCGTGATGCCACAGGCACGATCGAATTTGGTCAATTCAAAAACCAGATTGAATATCAAAATGCCGGTTCTGCCATCAATAATGAGATGAAAAAGCAGATTCTCGAAAATATAGATGGTGCGGCGCTTGTCGGCCAGAATGTCTCGGTTGTCGGTGTTTTCAAACTCGTCAATCCAAAGAATATGCTTGTCACGCCTGTGGGGCTCGAAGTCAAATGAGCCAACACGATAAGATTGTTGGCAAGCATGGCGAGGTTGTTCTCGCTGCACAAAATATTGCCAAATCCTATGGGCGCATCAATGCGCTCAAGGGGGTGAATTTCGAAATCCGTAGCGGGCAGGTCACCACCCTGTTCGGCGAAAACGGCGCTGGCAAATCTACTTTGATGAAAGTCCTGTCCGGGGTGATTCAGCCAACGTCGGGCACCATTCTTCTGGATGGTGAGCCGGTCGTTTTTGCATCTTCAACCGATGCACGCGATCGCGGGATTTCGATTATTCACCAAGAGCTGAGCCTCGCTCCGAACCTTAATGTTCGGGATAATATTTTCATGGGCCGCGAAATTCGCAACGCCACTGGCGTGGATTTTGCTGAAGAAGAGCGCCAGACGCGCATTCTCATGAAAGAGCTCGAAGAAGATATTGATCCTTTGACACCCGTCGAAGAGTTGCGGCTTGGCCAGCAACAGATCGTTGAAATTGCTCGCGCACTTTCGGTCAATTCGCGTATTCTGATCATGGACGAGCCAACATCGGCGCTCAGTGCTTCGGAAGTGGAGGTGCTGTTTAAGGTCGTGCGGGATCTGACGGCGCGCGGCGTTGCTATTGTTTATATCTCGCATCATCTCGAAGAAGCTTTGCAAATTACCGATCATGCGGTTGTGCTTCGCGATGGTACCATGACCGCCTATGCGCCACGCTCGGAAATTGATCTGGAATGGATCGTGCGTAACATGGTGGGCGAGAACTTTGATCTTGGCTCGCCGCCGGAAGGTTACGACTGGGGAGATGTAGCGCTTAAAGTTGAAGGCTTATCTGTCCCTGATCCAGCTGGGGGCGATTATTCGGTCGTAGATAATATGTCGCTTGAAGTTCAAGCGGGTGAGATTGTCTGTATTTATGGTCTTATGGGTGCGGGCCGAACCGAACTTTTGGAGACTATTGCCGGACGTCTCAAACCAAGTGCGGGTCGGGTGCTGCTTAATGGTGAAGATGTCTCAGGCCTATCTATCGCACAGCGTATTGATGCGGGATTGGTTTTAGTTCCTGAAGATCGCCAGCGTGACGGCCTTGTGCAAACAATGAGTGTTGGCGGCAATCTTTCGCTGGCAAGCATTGGCGCCATTACCAAAGGCCTGTTTACCTCCAAGACGAGTGAAAAAAACTTGATCGCCAGCGCGATTGAACGGGTTCACATCAAGACAGATGGTGGCGATGCAGCAATCGGTTCGCTCTCGGGCGGTAACCAGCAGAAGGTTGTCATCGGCAAGATGTTGGCCACGGATCCGAAAGTGATTCTGCTGGATGAGCCGAGCCGTGGGATCGATATTGGTGCCAAGGCGGAAGTGTTCAAACTTCTAGCCGAGAAGGCTGAGCAAGGACTTGCCGTTGTTTACACGACCTCGGAAGTCGGTGAATGCCTGAGTATCGCACATCGCATAATTGTCATGCATCGTGGACGCGTTTCGGCCCAATTTGGCTCTGACGTTTCCAAGGAAAAGATAATGGCTGCTTCGGGAGAGGCAGTGGTTAATCATTAGGTCAACATGGTTTCCAGCCGAAATCGCATTGATCTACACACTAAATTGCGAGCGGGAGATTTGACGAAATTGCGCATTTTATCGTCATCCCGTTCAACCGTTATTATGGAGTACTGATAGAATGTCAGTCACGGGCACCAAAGGAAATGCCGCGTCTCCCGCAGGGGAAAAGCGCAAACTCAATATCGTGCAACTATTGCTCGAAGGACGTGCTTTCTTTGCGCTGATTGCTATTATCGCGGTTTTCTCAATCCTTTCACCGCATTATTTTACCGTCGATAACTTCCTCATCATGTCGTCCCATGTGGCAATCTTCGGACTTTTGGCCGTAGGAATGCTGCTGGTCATTCTCAATGGTGGTATCGATCTTTCGGTCGGATCAACATTGGGGCTTGCGGGCGTGTTTGCTGGCTTCTTGATGCAGGGTGTCAATCTTGAGGCCTTGGGCGTTATTCTTTACTTCCCCGTCTGGGCTGTTGTGCTGATCACTTGCGCGCTTGGCGCTCTTGTTGGTGCGGTTAACGGTGTTCTGATCGCCTATCTGCGGGTGCCCGCATTTGTGGCAACTCTTGGCGTGCTTTATGTTGCCCGCGGCGTTGCGCTGTTGATGACCAATGGTCTGACCTACAATAATCTCGGTGGCCGCCCAGAATTGGGCAATACTGGGTTTGATTGGCTGGGCTTCAATAAGCTTTTTGGCATTCCGATTGGGGTTTTGGTGCTGGCTGTATTGGCTATCATCATTGCAATCGTGCTTAATCGCACCGCATTTGGCCGCTGGCTTTATGCTTCCGGTGGCAATGAACGCGCGGCAGAACTTTCCGGCGTTCCTGTTAAGCGGGTTAAAGTTTCCGTCTATGTAATTTCCGGCATTTGTGCGGCGATTGCAGGTCTGGTTCTTTCCTCACAGCTTACATCCGCAGGCCCCACCGCAGGCAATACCTATGAACTTACAGCAATTGCCGCTGTGGTCATTGGTGGTGCGGCGCTTACTGGTGGTCGCGGCACGATTTTGGGCACGCTTCTTGGTGCTTTTGTGATCGGGTTCCTTTCTGACGGTCTCGTTATTATTGGCGTGTCGTCTTACTGGCAGACTGTGTTTACAGGCGCAGTGATCGTACTGGCAGTTCTGCTCAACAGCATTCAATACGGTCGGCGTTAGCTCTTGCGCCTGTCCTGCTGATAATCAGCAGGACAGGCCGGCCGTATCGAAGTTTCCATGGGGTGAATGGTTCGTCTTCTGGAAAAAATACCGTCGGGAAACCGGCACACATTAACGAATATCGTTATGGGAGTGAGAGATGTTTAAAAAAAGTATGCGCATTGTTTTTGCGGCTGCAGCATCACTGCCGCTGATCGCAGGCTCCGCATGGGCAGAAGGCCTGATCTCGATCATCGTCAATGACCCTTCCAACCCTTATTGGTACACAGAAGGCGAAATTGCTAAGAAAACTGCTGAAAGCCTCGGCTATAGTGCAGTTTACAGCGGCCACAACGGTGACACCAATACCGAAAGCAATCTGATCGACACTGCTATCACCAACAAGTCGGTAGCAATCATTCTCGATCCAGCCAATGCTGATGGTTCAATTGGTGCCGTTAAGCGCGCTATTGCTGCAGATATTCCTGTTTTCCTCGTTAACGCGGAAATCAACCAGGAAGGTCTTGCAAAGGCTCAGCTCGTTTCAAACAATGCTCAGGGCGCAGCTCTTGGTGCTTCACAATGGGTTGAAGCCGTTGGTGAAGAAGGTAAATATGTCGAACTATTCGGCTCACCTTCCGACAATAACGCAGCAACCCGCTCAAATGGTTATGAAACTGTTTTGAGCCAGTATCCAGACCTCGAAAAAGTCGGTCAGGACGTTGCAAACTGGGATCGTACCCAGGGTCACGACAAGATGCAGGCTCTGCTTCAGGCCAATCCTGACATTATCGGCGTTATCTCCGGTAACGACGAAATGGCGCTTGGTGCAATTGCTGCATTGAAAAAGGCCGGTAAGCTGGATCAGGTTAAGGTCGGTGGATTTGACGGTTCACCTGACGCTGTTGAAGCCATCAAGGCCGGTGAACTTCAATACACTGTTCTACAGCCAGTTGCAGTATTTGCTGAAGCTGCTGTCCGCCAGGCTGACAACTTTATCAAAACCGGTTCAACCGGCGTTGACCAGGAAAAGCAGCTTTTTGACTGCATCCTGATCACCAAGGATAATGTTGATAAATATGTGGCGCCGTTCGTTCTCGAACAGTAAGTCAAAACTTAAAGGACGCGGATATTTTCCGCGTCCTTTCTGAGATGGTGGCAATGAATTTGGGCAGCAAGATCACTCTTGAAAACCTTATGACCGAGCAGGTGCCAAATGATAGTAGGCATGCTCGTCAGCTAGCCCGTCGTCAACAAATCGCTGAAACTGTGATGGCCGAAGGCTCAATGCGGATTGAGGACATCACCGAGCGCTTTGGCATAAGCCTTATGACTGCGCATAGGGATGTGGACGAGCTGGTTAGCCGCGGACTTTGCCGCAAGACACGCGGAATTGTTTCGGCCGCGCCCACAAGCCTGATTGAAGCCAGCGATATTTATCGGATTAATCGTCAAACGGAAGAAAAAAAGCTGATTGCGGCGGCTGCAATGCAGTTTGTCGAACCTGGACAAGCGATATTTTTTGACGATTCCACGACCGTTTTGCAAATGGTGCCGCATTTATCGTCGCGCGCACCACTTACAGTGATCACCAATTCGCTCACTTTGATGAATGAAGCGCGAGAAATGCCCGATATCACACTG
Organism: Falsochrobactrum ovis; assembly: GCF_003259955.1. Taxonomy (GTDB): domain Bacteria; phylum Pseudomonadota; class Alphaproteobacteria; order Rhizobiales; family Rhizobiaceae; genus Brucella; species Brucella ovis_A. Next base: position 288,672 of record NZ_QLMK01000003.1, on the reverse strand, counting down.
CTGGGGCTTGGTGGAAAACTGTTTAATTGGTGCAACGCCTTCGTTGGCGGCATGACAACAAGCGAGATACGTAAATTACGCGCGGATGTGGCTTTCATATCCATTGCTGCGATTACTGACGATTTGTTGTTTCATCAATCTCCCGAAATGGTTGAGACAAAACGGGCAATGCTGGATTGCGCAGCAAAACGGATTTTGCTGGCGGATCATTCAAAATTTGAACGCCGTGCTTTGCATGGCTTTGGAGCGCTGAGCGATTTTGATGTTGTAATTGTTGATGAAAATACGCCCGCTACCCATTTGGAGCGGATGCAAGCGCAGGGCATCAATGTCGTAATTGCCAGCCGTAATGAAACGGAAATCTGAGCGTTTCATAATTCATTAAACTCGCGCAATGTCGCAGCTTGCGGGTGTAAAACCTGCTGCAAATCAGGAATATGACTATGCCTTGTCTTTTGGGAATCGATAGCGGACTAACTGTTACAAAGGCAGTTTTGTTTGATGTTGATGGAACCCCATTGGCGGTTGCGCGCCGCAGGGTTACGCAGTTTTTCCCTCATCCTCACCATGTCGAACGCGATATGGATGAATTCTGGAATGCCACTGCGGATGCTATAGAGGAAGTGATCGAAAAAAGCGGTCGTCCTGCATCTGACATTGTTGCAATTGCCACTACCGCCCATGGTGATGGCATTTATATGCTGGATCGAGATCGTCGCCCACTCGGCGCAGGCATAGTTTCGCTTGATAGCCGTGCAAAAGACGAGGTTGACAACTGGCTTAAAACGGATGTTGCCCGTCAATCGATCGATATTACCGGTCAGCTCCCACACGCATCGGCTCCATCAGCAATTCTTGCTTGGATTAAAAACTATGAGCCGGACCGTTATCAACGGATTGCGCATGTTTTTGCAGCCAAAGACTGGCTGCGTTTTTGCCTGACCGGATTGATTGGCACGGATCGAACAGAAGCATCGACTTCTTTTACCGACGTGCAGACGCAGGAATATTCCAAAGACGCGTTAGCCTTGTTTGGTCTTGATGAACTTTGGAATGCCTTGCCTGAAATGAAGCGCTCCGATGAGGTTGTCGGCCATGTTTCGCAAGCCTGCGCCGAGCGTACTGGCCTTGTTGCAGGAACGCCGGTGGTTGGTGGCTTGCATGATGTGACAGCATCTGCGCTTGGGGTGGGCGGGTTGAAGATCGGTACAGTCGCGGTGGTTGCTGGCACTTATTCGATCAATGAAACGCTTTCTAACGAACCACGCGTTCATGAAAATTGGTTTTGCCGCAATGGAATTGCGCCCGGTGAATGGAATAATATGTCGATTTCCCCGGCCTCGACCGCGAATTACGATTGGTTCTTGGATAATCTTTGTGCGGTTGAACGACGCGAGGCAGAGCAATCGGGCCAATCAATCCATGATATATTGCTTCCAGAAATTGATGCAGCGTTGGCGCGGCCATCAACAGCACTGTTCCATCCTTATCTCTTTGGTTCGCCTTATGGCGCTTCTGCAAGTGGTGCGTTTTTTGGCCTGCGCGGTTGGCAAGATCGGGGCGATATGCTGCGCGCTGTGTGGGAAGGCATTGCCTTTAATCATCGCATTCATGTTGAGCACCTTAAGGGAGGTTTTGCGATTTCGAGCGCACGCCTGACGGGCGGTGTGTCGCGCAGTCCTGCCTTTGCACAAATGTTTGCCAATATATTGGGCATGCCCGTGACGGTGACTGATACGGATGAAGCGGCCGCATGGGGTGCCGCTCTTTGTGCCGGCACAGGGGTAGGGGTGTTTGATAGCGTTTACAGCGATCCACGTGATCTTGAAACGATTGGAAAAACCTATCAGCCCGACCCAGCCCGCCATGCCGATTATGAAAAGCGCTTTGCGCTATTTTGTGAAATAGCGCAGACACTGACGCCACTTTGGACCAAAATCAACGCTCTGTCTGAATGAATATAACAGCGCTTGCGCAATGGAATGTGAAAAAGCGATATGACCAATCCGATGAACAGCCGCATCGAACGGATTAAGCAACTCGAAACAGAGGGCGTTGACGTTCTCATTCTGGGCGCAGGTGTCAATGGGGCGGGATTATTTCGCGATCTTAGCGAACAGGGCGTGGATTGCCTAATCGTTGATAAGGGCGATTTTGGTTCTGGTACCAGTTCAGCACCTTCGCGCCTTATCCATGGTGGGCTAAAATATCTGGAAACTGGCGAGTTTGGCCTTGTTGCGCAATCGACGCTGGAGCGCAATCTTCTGCTCAAAAATGCGCCGCATAATGTCGAGCCATTACCGACATTCATTCCGGTATTTTCTTGGACTCGTGGCGTTTGGGCTTCTTTGCGCACTCTTTTTGGTTCTACGACCGCGCCGCGCAGTCGCGGGGCCGTGCTGATCAAAATTGGTCTGGCGCTTTATGATTATTTTGGCGCGCGCGAACGCGTTATGCCGCGACATCGCTTTTTGTTCAAAAAGTCGGCGACACGAGAAATGCCCTATATCACGCCTGCGATTGTTGCTGGCGGGATCTATCATGATGCCAAGGTCAACCAGCCGGAACGATTGGTTTATGAATTGGTCAGTGACGGGCTCAGAGCCAATCTGCGCAGTGCTGCCAGCAATTTCACTCAGCTTATCGCAGCAGAAAACGGCGTCATCAGCTTTTCTGCTCCAGATGGATTTAACTTTTCTATCAAGCCCAAATTGGTAATTAACGCAGCCGGGCCGTGGATTGATCATGTTAATGACGCGCTGGGCAAACCCACGAAGATGATCGGTGGCACTAAGGGATCACATATTCTCATAGATCATCCAGAACTGGTGCAAAGCCTCAAAGGGCGCATGATCTATTTTGAAGCGGATGATGGGCGCATTTGTCTGGTCTATGATTATCACGGGCTGGCACTGGTCGGTTCGACCGATATTCCGTTCGATGATCCGGACAATGTGCGGGCTGAAGACCCGGAAATCGATTACTTCATCGAAAGCCTACGCTCGCTACTGCCAAAGCTTAAATTTGATCGCAGCCAAATCATCTATGCCTATAGCGGTATCCGGCCATTACCAGCATCGGACGCATCCGAACCTGGCCTTATCAGCCGCGATCATTCTGCACCGGTGATCGAGCCGGATGAAACGCGACCTTTTGCGATTATTTCGCTCGTTGGCGGCAAGTGGACAACTTTCCGTGGATTTGCTGAAGAGGTGGCGGACACGGTTCTTGAGCGCTTTAAGCGTAAGCGTGTTCAATCCACCCGAAATCTTGCCATTGGTGGCGGTAAAGATTATCCGGCAGATGAGAAATCACGTCGTGAATGGGTGGCAAACCAATCGAAGCTGAGTGGGTTAAGTGCCGAGCGGGTTGAAACCTTGCTAAGACGCTATGGAACCACTGCGGTGCAGATCATTGCGCTGGAAAAGCTGCGGGGAAGTGATCTTCTGCCAGATTGCGATACGATTAGCCGTGCGGAGATTGCCTGGATCTCGCGCAATGAATTTGTGGTTCATTTGGCTGATATTGTGCTCAGACGTACCACTTTGGCCATTGATGGCGCGCTTTCGCAGGCAAATCTACGGGCAATTGCTGATATTGCCGCAGGGGAGCTTGGTTGGAATGACGAGCGTAAAGTCCAAGAAATTGCTTCTGTTACCGACGAGCTTTCGCGCCGTCATAATCTTATTTTGAGCGATCAACCTGCCAAGCGCCGTTAGGCGCGAGGCAATATTGATTAGATTGGCTTTAGTTCAGCAACTTGCTGCGGTGTAAGCGGGCGAATATCCTGTCCACGCAGCATCAGATGCAGCTTGGCGGTTTCTTCGAGTTCTTCGGTCGCATATTGCGCATCAAGCAGCGTTTTACCTGAAACCACCGGCCCATGATTTGCCAACAGGAGTGCATGCGAATGGGTTGCTTTTTCCCGAACCGCTAAAGCCAGCGCTTCATCGCCGGGTTTGTAATAGGGAATAAGCGGCAGATTGCCGACCCGCATCACATAATAGGCGGTGAGGGGTGGCAGAGCGTCTTCGGGATTTGTGTCCGCCAGAATGCTCACAGCCACTGAATAGGTTGAATGCAGATGCACGACCGCATTGTCAGTTGCGCGCATGCAATACATGCATGTGTGCAAAAACGCTTCTTTGGTCGGCTTGTCGCCAGCCTCATGCACACCTTCCGCCGAAAAGCGAGAAAGTCGCGCTGGATCGAGACAACCGAGCGAGGCATTGGTAGGCGTCATCAACATGCGTCCATCGGATAGACGAACGCTGATATTTCCAGTAGAGCCTGCCGTTAAACCACGATCAAATAGAGACTTTGCCACCGATACAATTGTATCGCGCATACGCGTTTCTTCGGACAGAATTGCGGTCATCGTACCATATCCCAAGCTTTAGTGAAAAAGTCATCGCTGCCGAAATTGCCAGATTTGAGCGCTAGGCAGACAGGGTTGGCTTCATCAAGGGTAAATACCCAAGGCACGCCGGGATCTATTTCCGGACCGATTTGAACGGTTTCAGCATTCAGAGCGTTGACGACTGCGCCGGATGTTTCACCACCCGCCACAATAAAGCGTTGATAGCCCTGTTCCGCTAGCTTTACAGCGAGCGTGGAGAGAAAGTTTTCTACCATCTCACCGGCCTCGAAACGCCCAAGTTTATCTTGAGCAATTCGGACCTGTTCGGGTTCGGTTGAGGAATAGATTAAAGCTGGATAATTGCTATTTGCCTGCGCCTTGATGAAAGCTAAAACATCATCAACGGTCAGCTTGCCTTCGGCAATTTCCAATGCATCCAGCTTGAAACTGGGTACACCCGCGGCCTGCGCATTTGCAATCTGGCGTCTGGTGGCGGCCGAGCACGAACCAGCCAGCATAATGCCATTGCCTTTGGGCGGGTTAAACTCTGCCTTACGCGCCTCGGCTGGCATTTTACCCTGACGCCGATAATTGTCAGGCAGCCCCTGAGCCAGTGCGGACCCGCCAGTAATCAACTTCAAATCTGCCATGGCTTCTCCGATCACACGAAGTTCATGATCGGTAATCGCATCAAGAATAACGATGCCGGGTTCTGCCATCAAGCTATCGCGCAGGGCATCTACACCCCTATGCACGGTTTCAAGATTGACCAATCGTACCGGCTGTTTGGTCTGTTTTTGCAATACGCGAACCAAATTGGCATCACGCATCGGCGTCAGGGGATGATCTTTCATCGGGCTTTCAGACAAAAGCTGATCGCCGACAAACAAATGGCCTTTATAAACTGTACGTTTATTCTCGGGAAAAGCCGGACAGGCTACCGTGTGCTCGACGCCTAAATCAGACATCAAAGCTTCAGTCACAGGGCCAATATTGCCTTGCTCGGTTGAATCAAAGGTCGAACAATATTTAAAATAGATTTGCTCAGCGCCAGCCCCAAGCAACACGCGGGCTGCTGCGAGGGATTGTTCGACAGCGGCCTGCGGTGCAATGGTTCGCGATTTGAGCGAGACAACAATCGCATCCGCATCACCGAAATCCTGGCCCGGCTGCGGCACGCCGACGATCTGAATGACCTTCATCCCCTCACGCGCCAGAATAAGCGCAAGATCAGTCGCGCCTGTTAAATCGTCCGCTATAGCTCCAAGCAACATAATTCCTCCCACGGATGAAGTTAATAGGCGTATTCAAGGAAAATGGGGTCAATAGAACCGCCCCAGACACTATTATACGCGTTGATCATGCGTTCTGCATCCGTCACCCCTGCGGCAACGATTTCTTCAAGCGGCGCAAGAAAATGCGTTTCATCGAAGCCATCGCTGTTAAGCTTGTTACGGTTAAGCAAGCCCAGTCGAGAAATTTTGAGCGTTTCGCGCGCGATCATCGCCACCGGCCTTCCGCGGAATTCCGTATTCAAACCCTTGGCCGGCACTTCGTTGCGCAATGCGAGAACTTCGTCAAAAGTCCAATCGCGGGTAAGCGCTTCAGCCGCATCTAGCGCCTCATCATCATAAAGAAGCCCAACCCAATAGGCTGGCAAAGCGCAAATGCGCCGCCAAGGCCCACCATCCGCGCCGCGCATTTCAAGAAACTGCTTTAGACGCACTTCGGGGAAAAGGGTTGAGAGATGATTGGTCCAATCACCCATATTGGGTACCGGATCACTGATTTCACCCTTTAATGCGCCATTCATAAATTGGCGGAAGGTGACATGAGTGCAATCGTGATACCGACCATCGCGCAGAACGAAATACATCGGCACATCAAGCGCCCATTCGACATAGTCCATAAACCCGAAATTCTCGGAAAATACGAATGGCAAAACGCCAGCGCGCTGATTGTCTGTATCGCGCCAAATATTGGAACGCCAAGAAAGCAAACCGTTCGGCTCTCCTTCGGTGAAAGGCGAGCTTGCAAACAATGCGGTTGCGATTGATTGCAATTTCATTGAAACCTGCATCTTGCGACGCATATCGGTTTCAGAAGAAAAATCTAAATTAACCTGCACTGTACAAGTGCGATACATCATATCCAAACCTTCTTTGCCCACTTTAGGCATATATTTGGTCATGATGTTATAACGTGACTTCGGCATAATGGGCGTTTCAGCCAGCGTCCATTTGGGGCTACCACCCAGACCAAGGAAGCGAATGCCGAGCGGCTCAGCAATTTCCCGCACTTGGCTCAAATGCGCGTTCACTTCGCGACAGGTTTGATGAATGGTGTTAAGCGGTGCGCCGGAAAGTTCAAACTGTCCACCGGGCTCAAGCGAAATTGCGCCCTGACCTGTAGGCTCGACCAGACCGATAATATGGCCTTCATCAATGATTGGTTCCCATCCAAGGCGCGCCTGCATGCCATCAAGAATGGCCTTGATGCCCTTCGTTCCTTCATAAGGGACCGGGCTATTATCAGCGACATAGAAGGGAAATTTTTCGTGTTCCGTGCCGATGCGCCAATCTTCTTTTGGCTTACACCCTTCCGCAAGGTAATCGGCAAGTTCTTCGACGCCTGTAAGGGCCGTTTCATCAGTCGTATCGCGCGCCATGCATTTCACCTTCAGATTAGTTTTTACAGCGTGATTGGACAAAATCGTCCAATCAAGCAAGTCTATTTCATAGAACCTGGCTAAAATGCCGTCTCTTTATTGGGAGCTCCAATCACCCAGCAGGGCTTGTACCAGGGTTAAAGCCGCAACTGCCGCAGTGTCGGCCCGTAATATACGTGGCCCCAGCGGGATGGCTGTGACAAAGGATTTTGCATGCAAGACGCGCCGCTCCTCTTCAGAAAATCCGCCTTCAGGCCCGATAAGAACACCACATGGCCCGCGCTCCAACTGGCTGAGGATCGTCAAAGGATTATGTGTTTCATGGCCTTCATCACAAAAAATCAGACGTTTGGAAGGGTCCCAATTTTGCAGAAAACTGTCAAAACGCGTGATATTTCGACATTCGGGGATAGAAAGAACTCCGCATTGTTCTGCTGCTTCAATGGCATTAGCTTGAACGCGCTCAATATTTAATTTTGATACTTGCGTATGCTGAGTAATGACGGGTTGCAAAATTCCAGCCCCCATTTCGACCGCCTTTTGCACCATATAATCCAGCCGCCCCTGTTTTAATGGTGCAAAACAATAGATCAATTGGCTGGGCGCAGGCTGAGGGCGAGTTAGCTCAATAGCATCAATAAAAAGACGCTTCTTGCCTTCCGGCCTAAGCTTCATTTTCCACTCACCGTCCCTGCCATTAAAAGCCAAAATTTCGTCACCTGCTTTCAGGCGCAGAACATGGGTCAAATAATGAGCAGCCTGTGACGTGGTTTCGACACAGGCCCCTTGGCTCAGGTCGGCTTCAACATAAAGCCGGTACATTTTATAATTTGCACGCATATGGCATCGATGGCAGAGGGCAGGGGGCCGGTCAAGACCTATGGTCCCTGCAGGTGGAGGATGATGCTGGCTCCGAAGAGATTGGCAGACTGCATCAGGATTATGGGATCGCTTTTTTTGGGGATCGATGAGAACTCAGGTCTTTTGCCTCAAAAAGTATTATGATCGCAAATTCTGGCACTAAATACGGTATTCTATCAAGACGACGCATCGTCTCAATTAGGGCGAGACCTGCTATCCTAACTGTGTGGTAAGACCAGATTAGCGGGCATCCAAGCTCGGATCGGCTATACCCCCATCCCCCGGCGATGTGTCTTTAAATATTTCGAGTAAAAACGCGACAAAGGCTCTTACATTTGGATTGCCTCGGCGACTTTCTGACCAAAGTGCGGTTATGGCACCCCTATCGGCCCAATATTTGTTCAGGACAGGAACCAGTTCACCTCGAGCAACATAGGGCGCGGCGACATAGGTTGGCGAAAGGCCGATACCGGCACCGCTAGCGACAGCGATAGCCACCGCCTCCGTATTGTCTACGGCGACGCCGGCAGTGGGTAAGATCTCGACCGTACGGTTTCCTACCTGAAACGGCCAACGCAACAGCTGCCCAGAGCTATAGTGTCGGACATTGACGCATTCATGATTTTCCAGATCCTCGATCCGGCGTGGGAGACCGCGTTTTGCCAAGTAGGAAGGTGAAGCGAACACACCAGCTCTGTTTGGACCCAGTTTGCGAGCGATCAGGCGAGAATCTTGGGGGTCGCCAATGCGGATCGCTACGTCGATACCCTCTTGTATGAGGTCACTGATTGTATCATTGACCCGAAGGTCAACCGTAATTTTGGAATGGCGTTCACGAAACAAGGCTAGCTTCGGTGCAAGCACATGTATTGCGATTGGACCCGGAGCTGCAAGTTTGATAGGTCCAGCGGGTTCTCCACGCACTGCCGCGGCGACTTGCTCAATTTCCTCGGCATCACGCAGGAGGCGCAGTGCCCGTTCATGCAGAATGAGTCCTTCTGGTGTCAAGCTCAGCGAGCGCGTCGTACGAGCGAATAGTTTGAAACCCAACCGCTCCTCGAGTCTCTGAATACTTTTGCTCACCGCGGAAGGCGAAATTGACAGCGTACGCGCTGCAGCTGAGTAGCTCCCCAAGGAAGCCGCTCGCGAAAATGCGACCAATCCTGCCAGCCGGTCAATCCCAATTTGTTCCATAAGGGAACAATAATAACGAGGTCAGCCCTCATTATCAATCTGGAGCTGCCTGTTATATTGATTTTGAAAGGCCTTAAACAGCCACATCGGAGAGCCCAATGCAGAACGATAGGACAATAGCAGCAGTCACCGATCCAAACCTTCTAATTGGACAGTCTGTCTTGGTTTTTGGAGGTACATCAGGCATCGGCTTGGCCACTGGGGTCGCGGCCAAAGCGGCCGGCGCTGCCGTCACTATCGCTGGACGGGATCGCGATCGCGTAGCGCAGATTGCTCATGCGCACGGGTTTGCCGGGTGGTTTGCGGCCGAGATCAGCGATCCTGAAGCGATCCGGCAGGGCCTCTCTGTGATCGAGCGGGTCGATCATCTTATAGTATTAGCAGGTGGGCTAAACATCGGGAAGGTGATGGAGGCCGACATCGGCATGCTTCGGCGCGTCTATGACGAACGTATCTGGTCTGTGGTTCATATTCTACGAGCGCTTGGCGAAAGGCTGACAGATGATGCTTCCATTACGCTGGTGTCTGGTGCGTTGACCCAACGCCCTGACGGCAACGGTACGGCAATCGTTGCCAGCGCCTGTGCGGCCTTGGAGGTGCTTGCGCGCGGCCTTGCGTTGGAACTGGCACCACGTCGGGTAAACACGCTCTCGCCTGGCCCCATCGATACGCCTTTGATTGGCAAGGCGATGGGTAATCAGCGCGACGCCTATATGAAGATGGTGGCTGAGAGCCATCCTTTACATCGGTGGGGGACTGCCGAGGAGGCGGCTAATGCGGTGTTGTTCCTGATGGCCAACCGCTACATGAACGGCGCAGTTCTTCACATCGACGGTGGCTCTCGCCTTTGACGAAGCAGTCGCTGTCTCCGTGCCACAGCGATAAGCCATGGATATTCGCGCTACCCGGTCTTGGACAATTCCTACCGGCGCCCCGGGGACACCTCTATATCACGGATAAGACGACCTGACCGGATCGCCAGTCATCCAGTTGCACAGAATAGGAAAAACAACATGATTACGCTTTACTATCACCGTGGTGCATGCTCGACTTCAAATCATTTCGCGCTAGAGGAAGCAGGGATCGACTATCAAGCAATTGAGGTTCATCTTGACCGGTTGGACGACCCGATCGCAATTAAGGTGCGCGAACTGAATCCGATGGCAATGACCCCAGTTCTGGTTCTGGAAGACGGCACGGTCCTAACCCAAAATGCGGCAACATTGGCTTATATTGCGGATCTCGTGCCGGAGAAAAAACTACTTCCTGCCCGAAGCTCAATCGACCGGGTACAGGCTGAAGGCTGGCTTTCGTTTGTTGCTTCGGATCTACATCCGACTCTGATCGAATACATCTACAAGGCGCTGTCCGCGACCGAAGAGGAAAGAGAAAGGACGAAAGCCCTTTATGACAAACGCGTGTCACGGCGCTTGAAAGTTCTGGAAGACAGGCTCGCGGATCGCGAATATATATTAGGCAACCAGTATTCAGTCATCGATGGCTACGCGTTGATTGTGCTGAATTGGTCGGAGCCCGCGGAAGTCGATCTCAACCCCTATCCCAATATCTGCGCTTACATGGAGCGTCTCGAAGCACGTCCAGCGATCCGCCGCGTGCGCGAGGCCGAGGGGAAAATTTCCTGGTAAAAGTGCGCTCATGCTCTGCTGCTAAAATTGGATACCATCGTCAGTTCACTGTATCAGTCCAAAGCCCATTCGATTTGCAGGCCTCTAAGCCAGTCAGATCAGTGTCAAAGGTCGGCTTTAGAAACAACCGAGGTCTCGGTTTGTCCCCTGGAAGGGGGATGTTAGAAGCCGGATGTTTCAGATATATGAACCACGCGCCTTCACAAATTGGGCGTCGACGATAGGAGGAATTTATGTTTAATCGGACCGCTTCGGCTATTATCGCAGTTATGTTGGTATCCGGCACGGCAGCGGCGGCGGAAGAAATTACGATCGCCACAAATATTGCCAATGTGCCTTTTGAATTTGAGGATGCCAGCGGCAATCTGCAAGGATTTGAAGTCGATCTGGTTAACATGATCGCAGAGCGTATCGGCAAGACAGCCACATTCACGCAAATGCCTTTCAATAGCTTGTTTTCCGCAGTGCAGTCTAGCCGCGCAGACATTGCGATTGGATCGATCACCATTACGCCGAAGCGACTTGAGTCAGTCTCGTTTACGCAGCCTTTCTATGATGCCAATCAATGCTTGACGGTTGCTACATCTGGAGGAATTGAAGGCTTCGATGGCTTAGAAGGAAAAGACGTCGCAGTTATCACTGGAACCACCGGTGAGATCTGGGCCTCTGAAAATGAAGAGAAATATAAATTCGGGACAATCAAACGGTATGATGGAAATGCCGAGCCGATGCTGGATATTGCGACTGGCCGTATTGCGGGATTCATCCATGATTGCCCAATCGATGAATATTACATTCGTGACAAGCCACAATACAAAATCGTAGCCACGATTCCGACAAATGAGCAGTTCGGCCTGATGCTGCATAAGGATAGCGCACTTCTTAACGATGTGAACGACGCCATCACAGCGCTTAAAGAAGAAGGTCAAATGGAGCGTTTACATAAGAAATGGTTCGGAACCGAAGCAGCAGCCGGTTCTAGTACTTTGACCGTGCACCCCATCCCTACGAACTAATCACTTTCATTTCAGGCTAAAATGATGGCCTCTTTTTAGAGGCCATCTCTATGTTGGGCTTTTGCCGACTACTGAATAAATGCAATGACATTGGTGGTGTGAATGGATTTTATGACAACTTTCGTGAATGCCGGCGTGCTTACCCAAGCGGCTCCGTTGCTTCTGAAAGGCTTCGGCCTTACGGTAGTTCTAGGGGCAACAAGCCTGATCTTCTCCTTGGTTCTTGGCCTGATTTTGGTGTTGATCCGCCTTTATTCGCCCCATGTCACACGCTTTCTGGCAATAGCCTATATTGATTTGTTTCGTGCGATACCACTCCTTGTTTTACTGGTGCTGATTTATTACGCTTTGCCCTTCGTCGGCGTTCGCTTGTCCTCCTTTTGGGCTGCGACTGCAGCGCTCTCACTTGTCGCATCGGCCTACATGGCAGAAACTTTCCGTGCTGGTATTGAGGCTGTTTCTCGTGGCCAGTTTGAGGCGGCGCAAGCGCTCGGCTTATCCTGGCCACGTATGATGCTCGATATTATCTTGCCGCAGGCTATGCGTATGGTCATACCGCCTGCAACTGGCGTTGCCGTTGGGTTGATCAAAGACACAGCACTTGCCTCTGTCGTCGCTCTGCCGGACTTGCTTAAACAAGCAACCCAAGCGCAGGCCTTTTATGCCAATCCCTCGCCATTGATCGGCGCCGCAGTATTATATCTTTTGCTTTTGCTGCCGCTTGTTCGCGTCGTTAATTGGCTTGAGTCCAAGCAGAAGCGCTCTCGTTGAAACATAAGACGAACTATCACGCGGCAAATGGGGAGAGATATATTATGGATCAAAACGCGCAGCAACGGAACGACGCAGATGTAATTATAAAGATCGAAAAACTGCAAAAGCATTATGGCGATTTCCATGCTCTCAAAAGCATCGATCTGTCGGTTAAACGGGGTGAAGTTATCGCCATAATCGGATCGTCCGGATCCGGAAAGTCTACGCTGATACGGTGTATAAACCTTCTTGAAATCTTCTCTTCTGGTTCAATCACTGTGGGCGGTGTACCCGTCATGCAGGGGAAAAACCTTGCTAGGGTACGAGCTGAAGTCGGTATGGTTTTTCAACAGTTCAATCTATTCCCGCATATGACAGCGCTTCGTAATGTAGCAATTGCACCCGTACGAGTACGCGGATATTCATGGGGCGATGCTGAAGCGAAAGCAAAGCAATTACTTGAGCGGGTCGGACTCGCCGAGCATGTGTACAAATATCCCGATCAGCTTTCAGGTGGCCAGCAGCAGCGTGTGGCAATTGCTCGCGCTCTTGCCATGGAGCCCGCTGTCCTGCTTTTTGACGAGCCGACATCCGCACTTGATCCCGAAATGGTTGGGGAAGTCCTAGATGTTATTCAGCAATTAGCGAAAACTGGTGTAACGATGCTGGTTGTTACGCACGAAATGTCATTCGCTCGGCGTATCGCAGACCGGGTTTTGTTCATGGAGCGCGGCGCTATCATTGAGCAGAATGATCCGGATAGCTTCTTTGACAATCCCCAAACGGAGCGTGCCAAGTTTTTTCTCAGTTCGATCGTCCGCTCTACGGAAAACTGACTGTTCTTCCGATATCTCCCTCTTGCAAAGGCAAATCTATGAATATTTACCCGTCTTTTTCGATTGAAGCTCGGCCACAGGTACAAGCGCTGGCCAGCTCGCTTATTCGCGAGGTTGCCAATAGCGCGATGGGACGGGCGGATGTCTTGCCTTTCTGGTTCGGAGAATCGGACGATCCAACCCCAGACTTCATCCGTGAAGAAGCGGCACGTTCTTTGCAGAACGGAGAAACTTTCTACTCGCAGAATTTAGGGCGCCCTTATTTCCGTGAGGCAGTTGCGCAATATCTGAGCGACCTCCATGGTCGTCCTGTTGAAGCGGAGCGGGTGGCAGCGGTTGGCTCTGGTGTTTCCGGACTTATGATTGCCTCGCAGCTTTTGCTTTCACCCAATGATAAGGTCGTTGTTATCACTCCCCTTTGGCCGAATGTTTGCGAAATTCCGCATATACTCGGCGCCTATGTGGAGCGTGTGGCTCTAGAGGTGGTGGAAGGAAAGTGGTCGTTGGACCTAGATAAATTGATCAGTGCCTTGACGCCGGACACTCGTGCCCTTTTCATCAATTCGCCTAATAATCCCACCGGTTGGACCATCGATGAAGGGGGTATTACAACAATTCTTAGTCATTGCCGTAAGCACGGTATCTGGATCATTGCAGATGATGTCTATGAACGATTAGTATATAATCCCATCAAACATTCAGCACCTTCGTTCCAGTCCTGCTATCAGGAGGGTGATCGTATTTTGTCAATCAACAGCCTCTCCAAGGCCTGGTCGATGACAGGGTGGCGCGCAGGTTGGATTCTCGCACCGAAGGTCCTTTCCGATGATCTTGCCAAGCTCATTGAGTATAACTTTTCTTGCATTTTCGAACCTTCCCAGCGGGCTGCAACCATTGCACTTAAACAAGGGGAGGCTGAGGTCGGGAAACTGCGCCAGCATCTCACGCATACACGGGCATTATTACAAAATACGCTAGAAGGTATTGATGGAGTCGAAGTTCCCGATGCAGGCGGCGCGATGTACGTCTTCTTCCGTGTTAATGGGTTTGACGACACTTTGGCTCTTGCAAAAAAGCTTGTAAACGAGGTTGGACTCGGACTTGCACCCGGTGGCGCATTTGGGCCCGAAGGAAATGGCTGGTTGAGATGGTGCCATGCGGTCCAGGAAGACAAGCTGCTCGCTGGAGTTGACCGTTTCTTATCATTCATCAGTACTTGTCGATGATTTCACTAAGCGGCAGCGATGGTAGGGCTGAATACGTGTAACTTTCGTATAAATGCTGCTATGCGTACTAGATATGCAGCAGCGGCACTTCTCAATGCAATACAAAGGATCTTTGGAATTCCATGGTCCCAGCAGGGCCAATTGAATCAGTAGGGTTTTCAGGTTAGAAATGAAGTTATGCCTTAATTGGTGATCGGCATCATTGTTGTTTCGCGTGATCAGCGGGGAGAGGGCGAAATACGATATGAGAGCGGATGAAACAAACGATTTCGCAAAATATAATAAGTCTATAGCTGCCCTAGTTGAGGAATTGGATAATCCCAATTTCGAAAGTAGCTTTGTGACCACCTTGCGAAAATTTGTTCCTTTTGATCTCGCCATGATATCAATTTACGATCGTGACAGCGTCTTCGCTCCCGATTGTGCAATTCCTTTAGGGATATGTGAGGATGTGCTCGCAAAATATTATGCGGCAACATATCGGTATAGCCCGTTTTTTCAAATGCATAAGCGGGGACTGCGTAGCGGTATCTATCAAATGGAAAAGTTGGCGCAATCGTCGATCCTGAAAAAGCCGACACGTAATATGGATATTCTGGAAATCGACCATGGTGAAGAGGTCGGATATAGCACTATTGGATGGCCGAAGCGCTTGCGGGAAATCGGCCTAGCAATTCCTCTTTCGAACACTAAAACGGCTCAGATTGCTCTCTATCGCGTCGGTGCTTCGGATTATAGGACGAGGGAAGTAGAGAGCCTCAATGCAGTTTCGCAAGTTATGGGATCGCTTTATCGACGCTTCCGCGCGAAGGCTGACGAACGGCGGCAACGACCTCAATCAATGGTTTCTCAATCATTACAAGAGCTGGCCTTGCATACATTATCTCCGCGCGAGCAGGAAGTGGTTACTCGCATCGTGGAAGGACATTCCGGCGAAAACATCGCACGTATTCTGGGTATCGGGGAAGAAACTGTTAAAACACACCGTAAGCGAGCGTATCAGAAGCTCGGGGTGAAATCTAATGTGGAGCTGTTTGTTCTTTTGATCAGCTATATGCAAAGAAACCAATGACTACGGTCGGTCGTTTGCGCGGCTATGTTGTAAAGTAACAGTCTCTCTTGACAGTGAGCATCAGGTCGGGACCCCAGTTGGTTCTGACAGCCCTTGGCTTTTCCCAATTCTCAGGTCATTCAAATCATTGCCGAGAATTCGCTAAAGTGTTTTGGCGTCGTGTCGCGACTTCGAGCCCACGTGGCGGTGCGCCATGAATTTCCAGATTGCGCACAGATTTACCGAGAAAATCCGTGCTATGACAACGACTAGAAAGCGGTCCGGCACCTGTTCTGTGAAATCAGGATGCCTGTCTTAGAGTCGGCGACGATGGAAATGCTTGCCTGAACGTTGCCTCTTTACAACACCCACAGGTGATTTCGGAACTTATGCTCTAAAGAGGCGTTGGAAAACCGTTCGTTCAGTTGCGAGTAACTTTTCCATGTGTAACTGACAACGCCGGAGCGATTCAGTGGCAATAATGACCACCTATCGCTGGGTTCGATATTTGACGCCAAACAGATAATCCCCGAAAGAGTTGTCCACCATGTCTGCTAAACATGCCGCATTACTGACTGTCCTGATGGTTTCTGCGATCATATTCATGGCAGTGGGCATGTTTTCCGTTGACGCGGGAGATCACATGGTAACAACCGACGGATACGGGATTTCAAACCGGCATTAAGCTGTTACGCATTCGGGACTAACTGCGCGCTTAATCTTTTCCTGCTCTTTGCCTGTAGCGTAAATTCGAAACGCGTTCGCGCTCCTCGCTAATATTTTTGTCATGCAGTGCCTGTTCGACAAAACGGATATGTTTTTGAACAGCTTCCCGCGCAGCTTGCGGGTTACCACAAATCACAGCGTCAGAAATGGCTCGGTGCTGCGTCAACAGCGTCTCCGATAGGCCGGGATGGCTGTAAATCAGGCTGCGATTGTAAAAAACGCCATCTTTTAAGAGCTGATAGCAGGATCGTAGCGTGTGCAGCAGCACAATATTATGCGCGGCTTCGCCAATGGCATTGTGAAATTCGACATCAAGCTGCGCGCCTTTATCAAATTCGTTTGCGTTATGCGCGATCTGCATTTCGTCGATTATGCCTGAAAGCAGGGCTTTATCGGCCGATGTGGCGCGTAACGCAGCAAATTCTGCTGCAATGCTTTCGATTTCTCTGCGATATTCTAAATAGTCGGACGTTGCTTTTCGGTGGGGCGCAAAGAGCCGGGTTACGGGTTCACTAAAAACCTGTCCGATAGCATCGGCAACAAAGGTTCCGCCTCCGTGTCGCGAGATGAGCAGACCCGACTGTTCAAGCTGTTTTAGCGCTTCACGTAAAATCGGACGGGAAACATCTAGCTGGCGGGCAAGTTCTCGCTCGCCGGGCAGACGGTCCCCGCCACGCAAAACGCCCTCCAGAATCAAAGCTTCGATTTGCCTGACGACATCGTCCGCCGTCCGGCTTGACTGTATGCGTGAAAATATTGTCTCGCCCATAGGGACTCCGATTAAAGACGGGGGACGCTACCATTTTCCCAATAGGGAATAGGTCCATAAAGATCAGTCAGATAATCAATAAAGATACGAACTTTTGCGGGCAGAAACTGTTTGGACGGGTAGACAGCGTGAATAGCGGTATCCCGCGGCGCAGAATAATCGGGCAATACATGAACCAGCCGGCCTTCTGCCAGTTCAGCTCCAATATCCCATGTTGAACGCTGCGCAATGCCAAGTCCCGACAGCACCGCCTCTCGCACCACTTCGCTGGAATTGGTTTGCAACGGGCCGACGGGGCGAATGGTTGTAAGCCCGCCGGGTCCCTCAAGGCGCCATGGCTCATTATTATGCGGCGCAATACAGATATGGTTTTCCAGATCTTCAAGCCCTTCGGGCATTCCATGTTCTTGAATATAGGATGGGGCCGCGACAAGGATACGACGCACCGGAGCGAGCCTTCGCGCCACAAGGGTTGAATCCGGCAAAACGCCTATCCGAATGGCAAGATCAAAACCTTCGCCGACTATATCGGTCATCTCATCTGAAAGTTCCATATTGATTGTCAATTCGACATTATTGCGCATAAAGACTGCCAGATAGGGCGCAATATGCATACGTCCGAAGGTTGTTGGGGCGGAAATTTTGAGGGTTCCGCGCGCGTCGGCAGATTTCCGCGCAAGAAATGCCTCTGCTTCCTCGATGCTTTCAAGGATTGTGACCACGCGGCTATAATAGCCATGCCCTGCTTCCGTAAGCGCGATGCGGCGGGTTGTGCGCTGCAAAAGACGAGTGCCAAGCCGTTCCTCCAGCCGACCCATGCGTTTTGAAACGACTGCCGGTGACAAGCCAAGTTCGCGGGCTGCTGCGGACATGCTGCCCGTTTCGACCACTTTTGCAAAAATCTCCATATCTGCGAGACTGCTCATCATGCACTGTCGTCCTTTCAGCAATCATGCGGTGTATTTAGCCGAAGCAAATCTTTAGCCGCAAGAGCTAGGGTGGGCTTACGCATTGAGCCAATTGTGAACGTGAAGATCTGGTAAATCATTATTACCACTTGACGGGCGCCGTGGCTGGTGCACTTTAGATCTAATGAATTCAGGGGGAAGCCATGAGCGGATTGATCATGCCCGCGCCCGATAGCTCGGTGCTGGAGCGGCGCGAGCAAATTGTTGCGGATCTGCGCGCCATTGTGCCGGGCGAAGGCGTTGTTGATGCTATCAATGCCATGCGGGTTTTTGAAACCGATGGTCTGACAGCGCATCGTCAATTGCCACTGGTCGTAGTATTGCCGGAGACGGTTGATCAGGTCGCAAGAATTCTACGCTATTGCTATGAAAATGAGATCCGTGTGGTACCGCGCGGAGCGGGAACTTCGCTTTCCGGCGGGGCTATTCCGCTAGAAGATGCGGTGTTGCTGGTCATGTCGCGTTTTAATCGCATTCTAGAAATTGATTATCCCAATCGCGTTGCGATAGTGCAGCCGGGCGTGACCAATCTTGGCATTACCAAAGCGGTGGAGCATGAAGGCTTTTATTATGCGCCCGATCCCTCGTCGCAGATTGCCTGTTCCATTGGCGGCAATGTGGCTGAAAATGCAGGCGGCGTGCATTGCCTGAAATATGGTCTCACCGCCAATAATGTGCTTGGCATTGAAATGGTGCTGATTACCGGCGAGGTGTTGCGCCTTGGGGGCAAACATCTTGATAGTGAAGCCTATGATCTGCTGGGGCTTATCACCGGTTCAGAAGGCTTGCTAGCTGTCGTGACTGAAGTCACGGTGCGTATATTGCAAAAGCCTGAAACTGCGCGCGCCGTGCTCATTGGTTTTCCATCGAGCGAACAGGCTGGCCAATGCGTTGCTGATATTATTGGTGCGGGGATCATTCCCGGCGGCATGGAAATGATGGACCGGCCGGCGATTCACGCTGCCGAAGATTTCGTGCGTGTTGGCTATCCGCTTGATGTGGAGGCATTGCTGATTGTTGAGTTGGATGGCCCGCCGGTTGAGGTCGATCATCTGATCACACAGGTTGAAGCGATCGCGCTTCAAAACGGGTCGACGACCTGTACGATCTCGCAATCAGAAGAGGAGCGTCTGGCTTTTTGGGCGGGACGCAAAGCGGCTTTTCCTGCGGTGGGGCGCATTTCGCCCGATTATCTGTGCATGGATGGCACTATACCGCGAAAAGAATTGCCAAATGTTTTGGCCGGCATGCGGGAGCTCTCAAAGACTTATGGATTGCGGGTTGCCAATGTTTTTCATGCGGGTGATGGAAATCTGCATCCGCTCATTCTCTATGACGCGAATATTCCCGGCCAATTGCGTGCGGCAGAAGATTTTGGCGCAGATATTTTGCGTCTCTGCGTCAAGGTCGGCGGGGTTTTGACTGGCGAACATGGGGTAGGGATAGAAAAGCGCGATCTCATGCCCGTCATGTTTAACGAGGTGGACCTTGATCAACAAATGCGGGTCAAATGCGCGTTTGACGAAAAGCATTTGCTCAATCCGGGTAAAGTTTTCCCACAATTACGCCGCTGCGCCGAACTTGGACGCATGCATGTGCATCGGGGCGAATTGGCGTTTCCCGATATTCCACGGTTTTGACAATGAGTGATATAAATCTGATCAAGCCGCGAGACGAAGCGGATGTACTGGAAACAGTCCAATGGGCATTGGCAAATGGCGAAGCACTTGAAATCATTGGACATGGCTCAAAGCGCATGATCGGCCACCCGATTGAGGCCAAGCATATTCTTGATGTGTCGGGCTTAAACGGAGTCACGCTTTATGAGCCTAATGAGTTAGTTCTATCAGCCAAAGCTGGAACGCCGTTAGCAGAAATCGAGCAGTTGCTGTTCGATAATGGGCAATGTTTTCATTTTGAACCAATGGATTACGGCCCACTTCTTTCGGGAGAGTCGGGCGGTGGCACTTTGGGCGGAATGTTGGCAACAAACCTTGCCGGGCCGCGGCGGATTAAGGCGGGGGCCGCACGCGATCATATATTGGGTGTGCGGGTGGTTTCTGGGCGCGGTGAATTATTCAAATCCGGCGGACGGGTCGTAAAAAACGTGACCGGCTATGACCTTTCGAAAGGCATGGCCAATTCTTGGGGAACGCTAGGCGTTGCTACGGAAGTGACATTCAAAGTACTTCCACGACCTGAAACAGTTGCAACACTTGCGCTCCGTGGTCTGGATGATGAAACTGCCGCACGTGCCATGGCAATGGCTATGGGATCGCGAGAAGAAGTAGCATCTGCCGCCCATTTGCCGCCCAGTGTTGCATGGCGATTTCTTGGCGGCCAGCTCGGCGGTGATGCGGCAACGATTTTGCGTATTGAGGGCTTTGCTCCATCGGTCAAGCACCGCATTTCCCGTTTGCAAACAATTTTTTCCGGCATGGGCCCCGGGGTAGGATCCCGTGCAGGGAATACGGAAATTCTCGAAGAGGCGGAATCCCTTCAATTCTGGGCCGAAGTGCGCGATGTCTTGCCCTATGTCAAAAAAGGCGATCAACGCGCCATTTGGCGGGTTTCAATGGCGCCCATGCAAGGTTGGCAGATGGTTGATGAATTTCGGCGCTATGCGGGAGTGGATGCCTTTTATGATTGGCAGGGTGGGTTGATCTGGATGCGTATGGAGGCAGACCCGGAGGCAGAAATTTTGCGTCGATTGATCGCCAAATATGGTGGTGGGCATGCAACCTTGGTGCGGGCGACAGAAAATACGCGCAATAAAACTGCCATTTTTCAGCCGCAAGAGGCAGCGCTTGCGGCGCTTACGCAGCGATTGAAACGGCAATTCGACCCTCAGAATATTCTTAACCCTGGGCGAATCTATCGAATTCCGGCTGGTGCCTAGATCATGCAGACCAATTTTAGCCCAGAACAATTGCTTGATCCTGGTGTGAATGAAGCCGAAAAAATTCTGCGCAAATGTGTGCATTGTGGTTTCTGCACCGCGACTTGTCCGACCTATGTAACTTTAGGCAATGAGCTCGATAGCCCGCGTGGGCGCATATATCTGATCAAAGATATGCTCGAAAATGACCGACCCGCTGATGAACAGGTTGTGCGTCATATCGATCGTTGTCTTTCATGCCTTTCTTGCATGACAACATGTCCGTCTGGCGTCCATTATATGCATCTTATTGATCACGCTCGCGCTCATATTGAAAAGACCTATAAACGTCCCTTTATAGATCGGGTGCTGCGTGGAATATTGGCGGGCGTGTTGCCCTATCCGGCGCGGTTTCGCGCTGCCTTACAGCTGGCTAAGTTTGGTCGCCCGTTCGCGCCACTGTTTCGTAAAAGCCAATCATTAAAGCCACTCGCCGCTATGCTGGCACTTGCGCCGCAGAAATTGCCAGTTGCGAAAACACAATTGGGCGAGGATGCACCCAAAGTGAAGCGCGGGCGCGTGGCAATGCTTGAAGGTTGCGTCCAGCCCGTGCTCGATCCGGGGATTAATCAGGCTGCAAAACGTTTGCTGCATCGGCTGGGCGTGGAAGTTATTACGCCGCCAAAAGAAGGCTGCTGTGGTTCGCTGGTTCATCATATGGGGCACGAAGAACGCGCGCTCGCGCAAGCGCGGCACAATATCGATCTTTGGATAAATGAGATAGAAAATACTGGGCTTGATGCAATCATCGTCACCGCATCGGGTTGCGGCACAACTATCAAAGATTATGGCTATATGCTGCGCCTAGATCCCGATTATAAGGATAAGGCTGCGCGGGTTTCGGCGCTTGCTAAAGATGTTACAGAATATCTCGCAAGTCTGGATCTGCCTCAGCCGAAATTACCAGTAAAGCTTAAAGTTGCCTTTCATTCTCCCTGCTCAATGCAGCATGGCCAGAAGATTGATCAGGAGCCTAAAACTCTGCTCGGGAATGCAGGTTTTGAAGTTTGTGAGCCTTGGGAAGGGCATCTTTGCTGTGGTTCGGCCGGAACTTACAATATTATGCAGCCGGAAATTGCGACCACGCTGCGGGATCGTAAAGTAAAAAATATTGAAGCCACGGGCGCTGATTTGATTGCTACCGGCAATATTGGCTGCATGACCCAGATTGCTAGCGCAAGCCAATTGCCCATCGTGCACACGGTTGAATTGCTTGATTGGGCCTATGGCGGACCAAAGCCCGAGGCGCTTTCGGACCCCGGGCTTTCATAGGCCTATTTGAAATCTGCTCTGAATATTCAGAGCGCTACAATGTTCGGATCACGCCCAATGCGACCATCAGCACGATCAAGTTTTGTGATCTCATCATGGTCGGTGCCATTGAGCTTGAAATCAAAAATTTCAAAATTCTCTTTCATACGCGAAGGCGTCACCGATTTGGGAATGACAATGTTTCCGGTCTCAATATGCCAGCGTAAAATCACTTGAGCGACAGATTTTCCGTGGGATTTTGCGATGGACTGGAGTATTTCATTGTCCAAAATTGTTCCTTGGCCCAATGGGCTCCAAGCTTCTGTGGCAATATTGTGCTTGCTATGGAATAGCCGCAGCTCATCCTGCTGGAACTGTGGGTGCAGTTCGATCTGGTTGATCACTGGATGCAAGCTACTTTCTTTAAAGATCCGTTCGAGATCTGAGGTGCGGAAATTTGAAAGACCCACTGATTTAATCCGACCTTCTGCCTGAAGTTCACCAAAGGCGCGCCAGGTATCCATGAAGAGATCGCGTGATGGTACGGGCCAGTGGATCAGATAAAGATCAACATAATCAACGCCGAGGCGCTTAACGCTTTCGTCGAAAGCCTTGAGGGTTGATTCATATCCTTGATCAGCGTTCCACAGCTTTGTGGTCAGGTAAATTTCTTCGCGTGGAATGCCGGAATTGCGAATGGCCTCGCCCACGCCTTCCTCATTGCCGTAAATT
This sequence comes from Falsochrobactrum ovis, assembly GCF_003259955.1. GTDB lineage: Bacteria > Pseudomonadota > Alphaproteobacteria > Rhizobiales > Rhizobiaceae > Brucella > Brucella ovis_A. Next base: position 265,677 of record NZ_QLMK01000003.1, on the reverse strand, counting down.
GCAGCAGTGTCGATATGGCGATAACCGATTTTCAACGCTTCGCTGACTGCGGCCACCGCTTCATCATTTTCGACTCTCCAAACGCCGAAACCGAGCTGTGGAATGCTTTTGCCATCATTTAGTTTCACCGTCGGTACGGTCATCTTTAATCCTTCCCTCATTATTATACTGATTTGTAAACAGCATAAGGGTGTTCGCCAAAAAAGGAAAAGCCCTTTTAGGAAGAAAATAACTTATTTTACTGGGGAAACTTTAACATGATTTGCCGGCTGCTTTCGCTTAGAATAGCAGCCGGCAGATGTCATAAATATGAAGCCTAGCGCACGACGACACGCGTTCCCACGGCAACACGTTCATATAGTTCGGTCACATCTTCATTGCGCATACGAAAGCATCCCGAAGACATGGCTTTGCCTATCGTCCATGGCTGATTGGTACCGTGAATACGATAAAGCGTTGAGCCCAGATAAAGCGCACGTGCACCTAACGGATTGTTGATGCCGCCTTTCATCTGAACGGGCAAAATACGTCCTTTTCTGCGCTCCCGCTCTCGCATGGCTTTAGGCGGTGTCCATGTTGGCCATTTGGCTTTACGGCTGACCGTTTGGGTGCCTTTCCAACCAAAGCCATCCCGGCCAATCCCGACACCATAGCGCCGTGCTTTGCCATTTGCTTCTACATGGTAGAGAAAACGATTAGCGGTATCGATCACGATAGTGCCTGGTTTTTCCGGTCCCGAATAGGACACCGTTTGCGGCAGATAGATGGGATCCATCGACCGCTGCTGTTTACGCACAGTTTTGGCGGGGTTTGCTGCGGGCCGCTGTTGAGCCGCCTTCTGATAACGTGGCTTTGCAGCAGCATTGGGTGTAGTTTTTTGCCGGGTGGCTTTCGATTTCTGTGTCTCTTCTGTTTTTGGCTTTGGCGAAAACGGCCTGCCGCTAAGAAGCTGCGCAAGCCAAGGAGCGGCAACATCGCTACTGACTTTTACAGGTGGCTGATTGGCATAACGATCATTGGCGAATGCCATGCTCGTGCTGACAGCAGATACAAGAATAGCTGCAATCGATCCGATTAAAAGAAGATGGCGTGGTTTCATTTTGCCTGTCCCTCCCTGTATCGCATTTGCGCAATAATTGTTTGTTTCCTGTTTCTCTCGTAAGAAATCACTAAATGTCTGGGTCTATTCTGGGCTGTAAAAGAAATATAAAAGTAAACACGCGCATTGTTTTGCGCGAATTTGCCTGCAAACTGAGGTTGTGGTTAGCAGCTCCTTGCGTGACATGATTAAAAACCGATGAATATCAAAGGCGATGAATGAGCGATCCAGCGATGAAAAAAACCGGACTAATGAGCGATAGTGCAGGTGTTCAGCGCTGTTTTTGGTCAGGGACACAGCCGGATTACATTGCCTATCACGACGAGGAATGGGGCGTTCCGGTCAATAGTGACTTTCGGATTTTTGAAAAAATCTGTCTCGAAGGCTTTCAATCCGGCCTGTCTTGGCTGACAATATTGCGCAAGCGCGAAAATTTTCGTGCAGCCTTTGATGGTTTCGATTTTCATCGTGTCGCGCGTTATGATGAGCGGGATACGCAAAGACTTCTGGCCAATAAAGGCATTGTGCGTCATCGTGGAAAAATCGTCTCGACGATCAATAATGCAAATCGCGCTTTGGAACTCGTGGCAGAAAAAGGCTCACTTGCAGCTTATTTCTGGTCATTTGAACCCAGTATTGAAGAGCGTCCGGCAAAGATTGATTATGCGACTTTGGTCGCAAATCCCATAACAGAAATGTCGATAAAAATTTCAAAAGATCTCAAAAAACGGGGATGGTCGTTCGTCGGGCCGACAACTATCTATGCTTTTATGCAGGCCATGGGATTGGTCAACGATCATATAGAAGGTTGTCATTGCCGGGAAAAAGTGGAGCAGTTGCGGCAGAGTTTTGTAAGACCAGTATGAGCCTGTATAGATAGTTTATCGAATTGAAACGTGCAGAATTCAATTTCATGGTCTTGCCGTTATTTCCCGCACTTGCCGCACCGGGCATGATGGGTTAGGAAACCGGCAACGAATTCTCCGGGCTACTCCGGTGTAACATGAACAAATTCAGTGATTAGGCAGGAAAAATGGCCGATAAAGCGGACAGGATGAAAGCGCGGCTTCCGCGCGGGTTTGTCGATCGTGTGCCGGACGATCTGCGTGCCGCAGAAAATATGATGGCAACCATCCGCGAAGTCTATGACCTTTATGGTTTTGAGCCGGTGGAAACGCCCATCGTCGAATATACGGATGCGCTGGGTAAATTTTTGCCTGATCAGGACCGGCCCAATGAAGGTGTGTTCTCATTTCAGGATGATGATGAGCAGTGGCTTTCACTCCGTTATGATTTGACAGCACCTTTGGCCCGTTATGTTGCGGAAAATTACGAGAGCTTGCCAAAACCCTATCGTAGCTATCGCAATGGCTGGGTATTTCGTAACGAAAAGCCCGGTCCGGGCCGTTTCCGCCAGTTCATGCAGTTTGATGCCGACACTGTGGGCGCGCCGAGCGTTTCTGCAGATGCCGAAATGTGCATGATGATGGCCGATACGCTGGAGCGTTTGGGCATCAAGCGCGGCGACTATGTCATTCGGGTTAATAACCGCAAGGTTTTGGACGGGGTTCTGGACGCGATCGGCCTTGAAGGCGAGGCCAATGCTGGAAAGCGGCTCAATGTTTTGCGCGCCATAGACAAGCTGGACAAGTTTGGCCTTGAAGGTGTGCGTCTTTTGCTGGGCAAAGGGCGTCTGGATGAAAGCGGTGATTTCACCAAGGGTGCTCAGCTTTCTGATGACGCAATCGACAAAGTGCTGGCCTTTACTGCCGCCGGCGGTGCGGATGGCGAAGAAACGATCACTAATCTGCGCGCGGTTGTGGCCGGTAACACCAAAGGCGAAGAAGGCGTTGCAGAACTCGCTGAAATGCAAGCTCTCTTTACTGCGGGCGGTTATGAAGGCCGCGTAAAGATCGACCCTTCAGTCGTGCGCGGCCTGGAATATTACACTGGCCCGGTTTTTGAAGCGGAATTGCTTTTCGATGTGACCAATGAAGATGGCCAGAAGGTCGTGTTCGGTTCTGTCGGCGGTGGCGGACGTTATGATGGGCTTGTTTCGCGCTTTCGTGGCGAGCCGGTCCCCGCAACGGGCTTTTCTATCGGTGTCTCTCGTTTGATGACAGCGCTTAAAAACCTTGGCAAACTTGATGTATCCGACACAGTTGGCCCGGTTGTGGTTCTGGTCATGGATAGGGATTCAGCAAGTCTTGGCCGCTATCAGAAGATGGTCTCTAATCTGCGTCAAGCGGGCATTCGCGCTGAAATGTATGTCGGTGGTTCCGGCATGAAAGCGCAGATGAAATATGCAGATCGCCGCAACGCACCTTGCGTCGTTATTCAAGGTTCTCAAGAGCGTGAAGCTGGTGAAATTCAGATCAAGGATCTGATTGAAGGCAAGCGTCTTTCGGCAGAAATTGAAGATAATGTGACCTGGCGTGAAAGCCGCCCGGCACAGATCACCGTCAAGGAAGACGCGCTGGTTGAAGTGGTTCGTGAAATCCTTGAAGCGCAGGCGCGCGATCGCGCACAACGACAAAGTAATACGCAATGACGCGATCAGAGACACTCTCGCAGCGTGCTTCTTTTTTTGAACGTCTGTGTGAATATTTTCAGGTGAATGACGCTGAACTGGTGCAAATTCCGTTGATCCAGCCCGCTGAGCCATTTTTGGATACGGCGGGCGAAGATATGCGTCGGCGCATTTTTCTCACCGAAAATGAAAATGGCGACAGCTTGTGCTTGCGTCCGGAATTTACCATTCCTGTTTGCCGCAATCATATTGAACTCAACGCCGCAACGCCTAAGCGCTATGCTTATATTGGCGAAGTATTTCGGCAAAGGCGGGAAGGTCCGGCAGAGTTTTTGCAAGCGGGTATTGAGGATCTCGGGGCTGAGGATGAGGCTAAATCCGATGCCCGATCAATTGCCGATGCGATGGCCTGTGTGCAAATTGTTGCACCACGCGCTGAACTGGAAATTCTGTTAGGGGACCAGTCGATCTTTGCTGGAGTGCTAAAAGCACTTGATCTGCCGCAAGGCTGGCGAAAAAAATTGCTACGGGCATTTGGTGATGAAAACACGATGCAAGCCGTAATAACAGAATTAACTGGCGGAAAGCGCAGAGACCCATTGCCCGAGGCTCTGACCGCGCTGGTCCATGCTGGCGATGAGATAGAACTTGCGCAGTTAATCGAGGCTGAGATGCTCGAAGCGGGAATTTCCCCAAGTGCGGGCCGCACACCTGTCGAAATTGCGCGACGATTGATCGAGAAAGAAGAGCTGTCAGTGGCTCGTTTTCCGCCTGCTGCCGTTGAAGTGATGAAGCGCTTTTTGTCAATCAGTGTTTCGCTGGACACGGCAGTTATCACTCTACGGGCATTTGCGGCGGATAATGCGCTTGATCTTGGCGGCGTATTGCAAAAATTTGAGGCCCGGATTGAAGCAATGATGGCTGCCAATATTCCGGTAGAAGATATAACATATCAGGCCTCCTTTGGCCGTCCGCTCGATTATTATACCGGGCTGATTTATGAAATTCGTCAGGCGAAGTCAGAACCCGCTCGTATTTTAGCTGGTGGCGGTCGATATGATCGGCTCCTAACCATGTTGGGCGCGAATGAAAATATTCCCGGTGTCGGGTTTTCCATCTGGCTGGATCGGCTTTCTGCGCTTGCGGGAGAACAATCATGAGTCTCACTCTGGCGCTTCCATCCAAAGGTCGGCTCAAGGCACAGACGCTCGCAGTCCTGACCCAAGCAGGATATAATATTATTCTGCCTGATGATGAGCGAAACTATCGTGCTCGTATTGAGGGCGATACGAATCTCGATATTCTATTTCTTTCGGCATCGGAAATTGCACGTGAACTGGGCTATGGCAGCGTAGATCTGGGCGTCACGGGCGAAGATCTCATTCGCGAGACTTTAGCGCATCCGGATGAACGCGTGGCAATCGAAGCGGAGCTTGGTTTCGGGCATGCGGATGTTGTTGTGGCTGTGCCGGAAGTCTGGCGTGATGTTACCACCATGGCCGATCTTGATGATGTGGCGGCCGATTTCCGACAGCGACATGGTCGACGTTTGCGCATTGCTACGAAATATTGGCGCTTAACGCAGCAATTCTTCTCGCAAAAACATGGCATTCAGGTCTATCGCATTGTCGAGAGCCTCGGAGCTACTGAAGGTGCGCCGGCGGCTGGATCTGCTGATATGATTGTGGATATTACATCCACCGGTTCGACCTTAAAAGCCAATCGGCTGAAAGTGTTGGACGATGGCATTATTCTGCGTTCTCAGGCTTGTCTTGTTTCTGCACGACGCAGCCGTGTTGATGTGCGCGTGCAGGAAATAATCCAGCGCATTCGCGAAGGATTGGCAAGAGGCTGATCATATTTGCATGATCATATTTAAATGATCATACTTATCTGGGAATTATAAAGCCGGCCTGATATTCAGGCCGGACTTTTTTTATATTTTTGCTCTGCTGCCAATCAATCCATAATAGACGATATATATATAACAAAGGATCGGCATCAAAAATGCATATTGAATGCCCACCACATCGGCCAATGCACCTTGGAAAAGCGGTATAATAGCTCCGCCGACGATCGCTAGGCACAAGATTCCGGAGCCTTGGCTCGTATTGTTACCAAGTCCGCGCAGGGCGAGGCTAAAAATCGTTGGGAACATGATTGAATTAAACAGTCCCAAAGCCAGCACCGACCACATTGCAATTTGGCCCGTGCTAAAGACCGTAAAGACGAGCAGCAGGATTGCTGCAAAGCCATTAAACGCAAGCATTTTGCCATCAGCCACATAGCGCATGGCGGCAGCGCCTATAAAGCGCCCTATCATTGCACCGCCCCAGAAATAAGTGACATAATGTGCGGCTCGCATTTCACTCAGATTGCCGATTTCTGGTTCGCTGAGGAAATTGACTAGAAAGCTACCAATGCTAACTTCAGCACCGACATAAAGGAACAGGCCGATTGCGCCCAGAACCAGGTGGGGATAATGCCAGGCAGAACCTTGCACCGGCTGATCGTTATTTTGCTCTTCCGCCTCGACATTCGGAAGCTTTAATGCGGCAAAAATGATCGCATGTAGCAGAAGCGTCAGCGCAAGCAGCAGATAAGGAAATTGAACAGCGTTACTCTCGGCGCTGGCGCTTTCATTGGTTGCCGCTGCCAGAATAAGAAAGGCGCCAAAGAGCGGGGCAAGAGTGGTTCCGAGCGAATTGAAAGCCTGTGTGAGCGTAAGACGACTGGAAGCTGTCTCAGGGGCGCCGAGGACAGTCACATAAGGATTGGCGGCCACTTGAAGAATGGTCACCCCAGAAGCGAGAACAAATAACGCTCCGAGAAATAGCGGATAAACCTGTAATTTAGCTGCGGGAATGAATAGGGCACACCCAATTGCAGCGATCATTAATCCGCTTACAATGCCCCATTTATATGTAATCCGCTTGACCAACGCACCGGCTGGCAGAGAAACAATGAAATAAGCACTGAAAAAGCAGAACTGGATCAGCATGGATTGGGTATAATTGAGCTGAAATACGTTCTTCAGATGTGGAATCAAAATATCATTCAGCGAGGTGATAAATCCCCACATGAAAAAAAGCATGGTTAGGCTTGCGAGCGCGAAATTAAATTTCTTGCTCGAAGGTCCGTCGCTCGGCGGAGCGACGTTCGTGCTGAAAAAGAGGGTCATTTTTTCTCTAAATATTGAAGGGGGCTATAGGTCTAAAAATGCGCTTTCGCCGGCAATTGCCGCTGCATTAAACGACAAGTTCAGCTTACGCAATGCCTAAAATTAACCTTTTATTCTGATTTTAAAGAAAAGACCGGACAATTATGCCCGGTCTGTTCCTTATTTTATAGGAATATCGGGGACTTAGTCGCGTTTTGCATCCACTGAAATCGCGCCCGGGCCCTGCAATGCCAAAAGGAAAAAGCCACCAGCGACTGCAAGGTTTTTCAAAAAACCGGTTTGATCGAATGGCATGAAATGGCCGACAAAGGCCGCAGCGATCGTAAAAACACCCAGTAAAACGGCTGCGATCCGGGTTTGAAGACCGATAAGCACAGCAAGGCCACCTAAAAGCTCAAGCAGCCCTACAAATATGGCGGTCGCGAACGGAACAGGCAGTCCGATACTGGTAAAATAACCAGTCGTTGCACCTAAAGCCATCAGTTTAGAAAAACCTGCTGGTATAAAAAGCAATGCCAGAAGGATACGGGCGAGTAGTAACACGCCAGAATTATTGTTTGCTGTTGTTGTCGCTGACATTAGTGATCTCCATTTTAAGCTGGAGACAAAATAGCCTTAATTCATTGTTCTCGATAGAGGGTAATCAACGACAGATTGTATTCTTTGATCGAACAGCTAATGCGGTGAGGTCATCTTTTCTGGCTGTACAAGACGGTCATAATCTTCATCCGTCACCAAACCTGTTTTGAGAGCTTCCTCACGAAGTGTCGTTCCATTTTTATGCGCAGTCTTGGCGATCAAAGCGGCATTATCATAGCCAATTTCGGGCGCCAGCGCCGTTACTAACATAAGTGAGCGGTCCAGCAGATCTTTAATCCGGGCTTCATTCGCCTCTATACCTTTAATGCAATGATCGGTGAAAGATATCATCGCATCACTGAGTATACGGATTGACTGTAGGACATTATAAGCAATCACAGGTTTGAATACATTGAGCTCGAAATGACCCTGACTGGAAGCGAAGGTCACCGCGCTATGATTGCCAAAGACCTGAGTTGCGACCATGGTAAGTGCTTCGGCTTGTGTAGGATTAACTTTGCCCGGCATGATGGAGGAGCCGGGTTCGTTTTCTGGTAGGTTCAATTCACCCAATCCCGAACGGGGGCCAGAGCCAAGAAACCGAATATCATTGGCGATCTTGAAAAGATCTGTGGCCAGAGCATTCAAGCTGCCATGAAAATTCGTCAATGCGCCGTGGCTGGCCAGAGCTTCGAATTTATTTGGCGCTGTCTTAAAGGGAAGTCCGGTAATCTCGCTCACCGCTTCGGCGAAACATGTATCAAAGCCTTTTGGCGAGTTCAAACCAGTGCCGACCGCGGTTCCCCCCTGCGCCAGCAGATAAATATCAGAGAGAGCATCTTCTATACGGTGGCGTGAATATTCCAGTGCTGCGCGATAGCCGGAAAACTCCTGCCCAAGAGTGAGGGGGGTGGCATCCTGTGTGTGCGTCCGGCCGATCTTTATGATGTGGCTGAAGGCGTTTTCTTTCTCCCGCAGTGCGTTCGTAATGTGATCTAAAGCCGGAAAAAGTCGGTTAACCGTTTCCGTGGCTGTCGCAATGTGCATTGCCGTTGGAAAAGTGTCATTGGATGACTGGCTCATATTCACATGATCATTGGGGTGAACAGGCTTTTTGGAGCCCAGTTCTCCGCCCAAAAGCTCAATAGCGCGGTTCGAAATCACCTCATTGGCATTCATATTGGTCTGGGTGCCTGAACCGGTTTGCCAGATGACTAGTGGAAAATGTTGGTCAAGCTTGCCTTCAATAATTTCTGTAGCGGCAACGGCAATCACTTCGCCAAGAACCTGATCAAGCTTGCCTAATTTCACATTGGTTTCCGCTGCAGCCCGTTTGACAATGCCCAGAGCGTGCACCAAAGGCACAGGCATGCGCTCGTTACCTATTTTGAAATTATGCAATGAGCGCTGAGTTTGAGCTCCCCAGTAACGATCCGATGCAACTTCAATAGAACCGAAAGTGTCGGTTTCTTTGCGGGTGCCAGCCATTCGGGTCTCCTGCTCATCAATTAAAATCAAGCGCTAGGGATAATCAATAAGAACATTGCTCTAAAAATGCAAAGTCAGAACGATGAATAATCAAAATCGGCGCTTTCCAAAGAAGGCCCGAAGCCGCTCTAGGCCCCCTCTAAGCCTCTAAAGAAACCTTTCAAAGAAAGGCAAATAGGCTGCTCATTCATTCTCGTCCTGATCGTCGCCTTCTATTTCCTTAATCCAGGCAATAGGGTCAACTTTTTGTTGGATTCGGCTGCTCAGATAGACCCACCAACCGGTGTCAGTCTCGTCCCAATCACCTCCCGCAAGCTGCAATTGAGAGAGTGAGCGGAACTGGCCGATTGATTCATTGCGCTGATCATTATCATCCATCCACACAACGGTGATTTTACGACCGTCTTTAGGCGCTGAAACTATTGGCAGTTCTTTACGCATGCGGGTCTCCCATACAAAGCTTCATCATGAAGGGATTAGAATAGCGCACAGAGAAGGGGGGGCAAGTTAGATGGATGTCGTACAAAGGAAGGTAAGCACGAATGCCTACCTTCCCTGTCGCCCGAGACAGGACTTCCTAAGCGGGGGGCAAAGGGGAAGTCCATCCCGGTGAACTCTGATTGAACATAAAAACAGGAGCATGTAAATCAGAGAAATTGAACCTGCTACTTTAGGCAAGGCTAAATAACACAAGGAAAGAAATGAAAGCAATGCCAATTAGTTACATATCGTAAGAAATTCAGTGAATTTTCTACTAATATAAGGCTTAGTGGGCCGATTGTCAGGCTTTGAAAATCTGGTATCAAAATCTGAGGGATTTGCTTTGCATTGAATCGAAAAGAAAGCCCCTGACACAGGGTCAGGAGCTCTATTATGGACACAGGCGATAACGCCTGTGCCGACCAATGTCCGGACTGACTTCTTAGAAGTCCATTCCGCCCATTCCGCCCATGCCGCCAGGCATGCCAGCAGGAGCAGCATCCTTTTTCGGCAGTTCGGCAATCATTGCTTCCGTGGTGATCAGCAGGCCAGCAACCGAAGCTGCGTTCTGCAGAGCAGTACGGACAACCTTGACCGGGTCAACAACACCAGCCTTGATCAGGTCACCATATTCACCATTGGCAGTGTTGTAGCCGAAGGTTTCGGATTCGTTTTCAAGGATTTTGCCGACGATGATCGAAGCTTCTTCACCAGCGTTGGTCGTGATCTGGCGGGCAGGAGCCTGCAAAGCGCGACGAACAATGTTGATACCAGCTTCTTGATCAGCGTTTGCACCTTTCGAGGTGATCTTGACCGAAGAGCGCAGAAGTGCAGTACCGCCACCAGGAACGATGCCTTCTTCAACCGCAGCGCGGGTTGCGTTAAGAGCATCGTCAACGCGGTCTTTCTTCTCCTTCACTTCGACTTCAGTTGCACCGCCAACGCGGATTACTGCAACACCGCCAGCGAGCTTAGCCAGACGTTCCTGAAGCTTTTCGCGATCATAGTCCGAAGTGGTTTCTTCGATTTGCTGCTTGATCTGACCAACGCGAGCGTCGATTTCAGCCTTCTCACCAGCACCATCAACGATGGTGGTGTTTTCTTTGGTGATCGAAACTTTCTTGGCGCGGCCAAGCATGTCGAGCGTGACGGTTTCGAGCTTGATGCCGAGATCTTCGGAGATGACCTGACCGCCGGTGAGGATCGCGATGTCTTCGAGCATTGCCTTGCGGCGATCGCCGAAGCCAGGTGCCTTAACAGCAGCAATCTTCAGGCCACCGCGCAGCTTGTTGACAACGAGGGTTGCCAAGGCTTCGCCTTCAACATCTTCAGCAATGATGACGAGTGGCTTGGAGGTCTGAACAACAGCTTCGAGAACTGGCAGAAGAGCCTGAAGGTTCGAAAGCTTCTTTTCGTGCAGAAGGATGTATGCGTCTTCCAGATCCGCAACCATCTTTTCTGGGTTGGTTACGAAATATGGCGACAGGTAACCGCGATCGAACTGCATGCCTTCAACGACTTCGAGTTCGGTTTCAGCGGTCTTGGCTTCTTCAACCGTGATGACGCCTTCATTGCCGACTTTCTGCATTGCATCAGCGATCATCTTGCCGATTTCGGCTTCGCCGTTGGCGGAAATGGTACCAACCTGTGCAACTTCTTCAGAAGTGTTGATCTTGGTTGCTTTGCTAAGCAGATCAGCGACAACTTCATTAACGGCCATATCAATGCCGCGCTTGAGGTCCATCGGGTTCATGCCAGCAGCAACAGCTTTTGCGCCTTCCTGAACGATAGCCTGACCAAGAACAGTAGCGGTAGTGGTACCGTCACCTGCAGTGTCATTGGTCTTGGAAGCTACTTCGCGCAGCATCTGTGCGCCCATGTTTTCGAACTTATCTTCAAGTTCGATTTCCTTGGCAACCGATACACCGTCCTTGGTGATGCGCGGAGCGCCAAAGGATTTGTCGATAACAACGTTACGGCCTTTAGGGCCAAGCGTTACTTTAACAGCATCTGCAAGGATATCGACGCCGCGCAGCATTTTTTCGCGCGCTGTACGACCGAATTTTACTTCTTTAGCAGCCATTGTTTTCTCTCCTGGGAATTTCCCGGTCAGATTATGGTGATTACTTTAAGGATGACGGCCAATTAACCGATGATACCGAGAATGTCGGATTCCTTCATGATCAGCAGATCTTCACCGCCGATTTTCACTTCGGTACCTGACCACTTGCCGAAAAGGATCTTATCGCCAGCTTTGACTTCCAGAGGGATCAGCTTGCCAGCTTCATCGCGCGCACCAGCGCCAACAGCTACGATTTCGCCTTCCTGTGGCTTTTCCTTAGCGGTGTCAGGGATAATGATGCCGCCAGCAGTCTTTGCTTCCGATTCGACGCGACGCACGACAACGCGGTCGTGAAGCGGACGGAAATTGATCTCAGCCATGGTATAACCCTTGGTGTTGTAGATGTTGAACCTATCGAGCCGACCGGCTCGCGCTGTTAGCACTCACACGCAGCGAGTGCTAACGTGTTTCCGAGATAGAATTTCATTGCTGGTTTGTCAAGGATGGATGGTGGCTTTTCCCGAGTGGATGAGCGCTTTTTCAGGCCCAGAAATCGCCGGAAAATCGGGGCAATTTATTGATATGGAAATCGCTAACACAGAATACAAGAACAGGGTGCTTGTGAACGCCACTAACGCCTTTGTTGGTTAACGATAGATGATCATTATGAGCCTTGCTCTGAATGAACATTTTAAGTCATTCGCGCCTGTGTGGTGACATGTCGGTCGAGTTGGGTTAAGGAAGCCCCGTCGTGCGCGCTGTAGCGTGTGCCAAATTCTAGCGGCCAGCCATTGCATTTGCGATTGGGCCTCCAACCATTGCTGGCGCAAGCCGGATTAGCAGACTGAGGATTGTGATGAAATTGCCCGTGTGCCTGGACGATCTTACGGACGGTTATGATGCTCTTTTCTGTGATGTCTGGGGCGTTTTGCATAATGGTGTTGAATCATTTCCTAGCGCAATTGCGGCTTTAAAGCGTGCGCGGGAAAAAGGCCTTACCGTTATTCTTGTGACCAATGCGCCGCGGCCATATCCAAGCATTGCTGCGCAAATTTCTCTGCTTGGTGTTCCTGATGATGCTTATGATCATATTGTTACGTCCGGTGACGTAACCCGTGATCTGATTGCGGAGGGCCCGCGCAAGGTGCTGCATATTGGCAGTGAGCGCGAGCTTGCCATTTATGATGGCCTTGATGTGGAACTGGTCGAGGAATTTGAAGCTTCTGGTGTTGTCTGCACCGGTCTTTACGATGATGAAACAGAAACGCCTGAAGATTATACGGAATTGTTGAAGCGTTTGCGTTCTCGCAACTTGCCGTTCATTTGTGCCAATCCCGATATAATGGTGGAGCGTGGAACGCGTCTTATCTGGTGTGCTGGGGCATTGGCGCGCGATTATGGCCAGCTTGGCGGTCGTATGTTGATTGCAGGTAAGCCGCATCGTCCGATTTATGAAGCGGCAATGAAGGCGGTTACCGAAATTCGTGGGCAAGCGGTGGATAAGTCGCGCATTCTTGCCATTGGCGATGGAGTGCTTACCGACGTTAAAGGCGCTGCGGATTATGGCACCGATGTGCTTTATATTTCCGGCGGCGTGCACGCTGCGGATTATTCCACAGACGGCAAGATTGATCATGATGCGATGGAAAAGTTTTTGCAAAAGCACGGCAATGCTCCCGTCGCCTCTCTTTATGCACTTGTCTGACGGTTTTGCGAGTTGCTTTCGCCCATGAAGACAGAAATCCAGCGCGTTGCAGAAACAGCTTCCTTTCCAAAGGAACTTCGGGGCTGTGTGGTTGCTATTGGTAATTTCGATGGCGTGCATCGCGGTCATCAGGCAGTGCTTGATCGTGCGCTGGAGCTAGCGCAAGAACAGGATCGCCCGGCGGTGGTGCTGACTTTCGAGCCTCATCCGCGCAGCTTTTTCCGGCCAGATGAACCTGTTGAGCGGTTAACGGATGCAGGTGAAAAAGCCGAGATTTTGCGGGTTATGGGGTTTGATGCGGTGGTTGAGCAGGCATTTACTGCGCAATTTGCCGGAATTTCCGCAGAGGAATTTATCCAGCGCATTCTCGTTGAGCAGTTAGGCGCGCAATGCGTGGTTGCTGGTTATGATTTTCATTTCGGCAAAGCGCGGCGTGGTACCCCCGAGTTTTTGCAAAAAGCGGGGGAGGCGTCCGGCTTTAAGGTCTCGCTTGTGGATGCTTATCATGATGAGGGCGGAGATATCGTATCCTCAACCCGCATCCGTTCATTGCTTTGCGATGGCGAAATAACTCAAGCCTCGGGTCTTTTGGGCTATCGCTATCGGGTGAGCGGCGAAATCATTCATGGCAAAAAGCTCGGTCGGACGCTTGGTTTTCCCACCGCCAATATGGCTGTAGAAGGCCATGTCAGCATGAAATACGGCATTTATGCCGTGCGTTTCAGGCGTGCAAACGGAACACTTTATGACGGCGTTGCAAGTCTTGGCCGTCGGCCAACCGTTACCAGCAACGGTGTTCCGCTGTTAGAGACGTTTCTTTTCGATTTTTCCGGTGATCTTTATGGCGAGATTTGTGCTGTTTCGTTTTTTGGTTTTTTGCGGGGTGAAGTAAAATTCGATGGCCTTGAGCCACTTATTGCGCAAATGAAGCGGGATGAAGAAGAGGCGCGCGCGCTTCTCAGTGGAGTGCAGCCAATTTCAGCGCTGGATCAGATACTGTCTTTTGACGCGCAATCTGATCTATAACGACATGATTGGTGAAATTTCAGATGATCCCTGGCAAGTTTCTTGCCATCTACCTCTTTATTCCTGCCAAACTGGTTGCTAAAAGCGAGCCCATGATGATGGATTTTCGGCAAGTTATAATACGAATTATTGGCCCGGCCTTCCTTTAAGCCTTGATCGCCCTGCCTGATGGCAGCGCATGGCAGGAAGGTCCGGGATCGAACGGCTGCGACCGTCGCAGTTCATCTGTTTCAGACTTCTGCCCGCTTATGCGGGATTGACAGGCAAACATAAAATGACCGAAACCACCGCCAAGATTGATTATTCCAAAACCCTCAACCTGCCGCAAACGGAGTTTCCGATGCGCGCTGGCTTGCCTGCACGAGAGCCTTTGCTGGTGCAGCGCTGGGAGGAAATGAACCTTTACAAAAAGCTGCGCGAAGACGCCAAAGATCGTCCTCTCTATGTGCTGCATGATGGCCCACCCTATGCCAATGGCAGTATTCATATTGGCCATGCGCTCAATAAAATTTTGAAGGATGTGATCACGCGCTCGTTCCAAATGCGCGGTTACAATTCAAATTACGTTCCGGGTTGGGATTGCCATGGATTGCCGATTGAGTGGAAAATCGAAGAAAAATATCGTGCGCAGGGCAAGAACAAGGACGAGGTAGCAATCAACGAATTCCGTAAGGAATGCCGTGAATTCGCTTCGCATTGGATCAAAGTCCAGACTGAAGAATTCAAACGCCTCGCTATTTGCGGTGATTTTGAAAACCCCTACACAACCATGGATTTTCATGCGGAAGCGCGGATTGCGGGCGAGCTGCTAAAATTTGCATCTTCCGGCCAGCTTTATCGCGGCTCAAAGCCGGTGATGTGGTCTGTGGTCGAACGCACAGCATTGGCGGAAGCAGAAGTCGAATATCACGATGTTGAATCGGATATGATCTGGGTGAAATTCCCGGTCGCGACTGCTGGTGATCTGGCGGGAACCTATGTTGTTATCTGGACGACCACACCTTGGACAATCCCGGGCAACCGCGCTGTCGCCTATTCGCCAAATGTTGAATATGGGCTTTATGAAGTCACGGAAGCGGTAAATGATTTTGGGCCGCAGGCCGGTGAAAAGCTGATTTTTGCCGATCAATTGGCAGGAGAATGCTTTGCTAAGGCAAAGCTTGAGTTCAAGCGTATTCGCAGTGTGAATACTGACGAACTTAATAACATAACACTGGAGCATCCGCTTAAAGGTTTTGGTGGCGGATATGAATTTATCGTTCCGCTGATCGCTGGTGATCACGTTACCGACGATGCAGGTACGGGCTTTGTCCACACCGCTCCCAGCCATGGCCGTGAAGACTTTGATGTTTGGACCGACCATGCGCGGGAACTAGAAGCGCGCGGCATCGACCCCGCCATTCCTTTCCCGGTTGATGATGCTGGTTTCTACACCAAGGACGCACCGGGATTTGGTCCGGACCGTGAAGGCGGCCCAGCACGTGTTATCGATGATAATGGCAAGTCGGGTGATGCTAATAAATCGGTCATTGCTCAGCTTATCGCGTTCGATAAACTATTCGCACGTGGCCGGCTGAAGCACTCCTACCCGCATTCCTGGCGCTCGAAAAAACCGGTCATCTTCCGCAACACGCCGCAGTGGTTCGTCTATATGGACAAGGACCTTGGTGACGGCACTACACTTCGTTCGCGTTCGCTCAAGGCGATTGACGATACACGTTTTGTACCTTCTGCAGGCCAGACACGTCTGCGGGCGATGATTGAAAGCCGTCCGGATTGGGTACTGTCGCGTCAACGTGCATGGGGTGTGCCGATCTGCGTTTTTGTCGATGAAGATGGCAATATCTTGCAGGATGAAGCGGTCAACAAACGTATTCTTGAAGCATTCGAGGCAGAAGGTGCGGATGCTTGGTTTGCTGATGGTGCACGGGAGCGTTTCCTTGGGGACCGCGCAAGCGAAGCTTGGGTACAAGTCCGCGATATTCTCGACGTGTGGTTTGATTCTGGCTCCACCCACACATTCACCCTTGAAGACCGTCCGGATATGAAATGGCCAGCGGATGTCTATCTGGAAGGGTCCGATCAGCATCGGGGCTGGTTCCATTCTTCTCTTCTCGAAAGCTGCGGAACGCGCGGACGCGCACCTTATGATGCTGTCATCACTCATGGTTTCACCATGGATGAGCACGGCAAGAAAATGTCAAAATCGCTTGGCAATACGGTTACACCACAGGATGTGATCAAGGATTCCGGCGCTGATATTTTGCGTCTGTGGGTCATGACCACCGACTATTGGGAAGATCAGCGGCTTGGTAAAAACGTCATCAAGACCAATATTGATGCCTACCGCAAGCTGCGTAATTCGATCCGCTGGATGTTGGGCACATTGGCCCATGATGAAGGTGAAAATGTCGAATATAGCAAGCTGCCCGAACTCGAACGGCTGATGCTGCATCGTCTGGCAGAACTCGATGAACTGGTTCGTACGGGCTATGATGCGTTTGATTTCAAGCGGATTTCCCGCGCTCTGATCGATTTTATGAATGTTGAACTGTCGGCATTTTATTTCGATATCCGCAAGGACGCACTTTATTGCGATGCGCCCTCAAGCTTGCGTCGTAAGGCGGCTCTTCAGACCGTGCGCGAGATCTTTGACCGCGTGACCACATGGCTGGCCCCGATGCTTCCATTCACCATGGAAGAAGCCTGGCTTGATCGTTACCCGCAGGCATCATCCGTCCATTTGGAGCAGTTCCGCAACATTCCAGCTGAGTGGCGCGACGAGGTGCTGGCGCAGAAATGGCGCAAAGTTCGCAATGTTCGTCGTGTGGTCACCGGTGCACTGGAGCTGGAACGTGCCGATAAGCGGATCGGTTCTTCACTGGAAGCGGCGCCGACTGTTTATATTGCGGATAAGAGCTTGCGTGATTCGCTTGCTGGCCTCGATTTTGCTGAGATCTGCATAACCAGTGACATTAAAGTCGTGGATATGGAAGCGCCCGCAGATGCGTTTACGCTGGATGAAGTGAAGGGGGTAGCGGTTGTGCCAACACCTGCAACCGGGCAGAAATGCGCGCGTTCATGGCGTTATACAACGGATGTCGGGTCCGACCCGGAATTCCCTGATGTTTCAGCGCGTGATGCAGCCGCATTGCGTGAATTGAAAGAATTAGGCAGGCTTGAATAGTGCTTAATTGAAGTATGGGCGTGTGCGGAGCCCATACTTCTTTTATGGCAGGGCTTGTCTTATCCATGCTCGCCGTGATGAAATGGCAGGAAATATCGCGATTGCCGCAAGGGTTGCTCTGATGTAAAAGCACTCCTTGAATGAAGGTGCAATCTGCCTTGGAGTTGCCCGTTTTGTGCGGCAAGGGTAAGAAAAGCTCAAACCGTGATCAGGGCGAGCGTAAAAGAAGTGGCGCTTATGAAGATTGAACGAGTTCTGGTATTAATGACAGCGGTGGGAAGCCTTACGCTTGCTGGCTGCGTGTCATCGCCGACATATGGTACCGACAAAACAGCGGGCGCCCAGCTCCTTGATGACGTTTCGAACATGGCGAGCTTTGGTCAGGGCAAAAACAAAGAGCGCATCAATTATAAACCGCGTCCGGAACTTGTCCGTCCTGGAGATGGAGAGAAGGCGGTTTTGCCTCCTCCGCAGCAAAGTGTTGCCAGCGCTGGCGATCCATCGTGGCCCGAATCGCCAGAAGAGCGGCGTAAGCGTCTCCGCGATGAAATCACGGCAAATCGCGATAATCCTAATTTTGTTTCGCCGATTGAACAGGATGGGGTAACTTCATCCGGTAACCGACCGTTGCTGGCAAGCGGCAGCAGTCGCCGGGAAGATTATGCCACCCGCACTCCTACGGCCGATCCTGCCCGTGTTGCTGCTTTAAAAAAAGCACGCGCCGAGCAGACGCACGGTTCATCGACCACTCGCCGTTATCTGAGCGAGCCGCCCTTGACCTATCGAGAGCCAGCCCCAACCGCCGCAGCTGGGGATTTGGGCAAAGATGAGGCTCAAAAAGAGCGTGAACGGAAAAGGGCCGCCGGTGGTGGAAGCAAAGGCTGGCGTGATTACATGCCGTGGAATTAAATTCACAAATTCTAGCCTGAGGATCTCAGTTTTGCAGCGCCGCAAAGGGTGCAATCTGGGAATGATTGGGTGAAATATGACCGATGAGCATTTTGCCCTGTTCTAAGGCTAGCTGCCCCTTCGCTAAGGGATGATATAGGGCGATTAATGACGTGCAGTCCGTAATGATCGTCGGCGCTAGATTATCGTTTGTCTTGGAAAAAATCCTTGAGGATCAGCCGAGATTGTTCTTCAGCGAACCCGGAATAAGTGTCGGGAACGTGATGGCAGGTGGCTTGCGTATAAAAACGAGGCCCGTGCTCAACACCGCCACCTTTGGGGTCTGATGCACCGTAATAAAGCCGCCTTATCCGGGCGAAGGAAATGGCGGCAGCGCACATGGCGCAGGGCTCAAGCGTGACGTAAAGATCGCATTCGATCAGCCGTTCCGATTGCAATATCCGGCCTGCCTCCCGTATTGCCAACATTTCCGCATGGGCGGTGACGTCATTTAATTCGCGCGTTCTATTGCCCGCTTGGGCGATAATTTGCCCTTCGCGCACGATAACCGCGCCGATTGGTACTTCTCCACGAGCGCCCGCAGCGTTAGCCTCTTCCAAGGCTAAATCCATGGCAGTTAGAGATTTAATCGATGATATCGCCGGTTTCTTTTTCACCTCGACCTCATTTCTTGATCTGAGCGGAAATTTTACTCGCAAGCTCTTGAGTGATTTGTTACTGCATAAGTTCCGAAATCGAAACCGATTTGCGAAGAGATTTATACGGCGCAGGTGATCCCCATTGTTGTCGGCCGAATTATTAACGGCGAGACACCACCGCAGCGCAGCTGAGAGGCCAACACCAAATGAGTACAGACGACGATAATAAGGGCGGAAAACGCCCGCCTCATGGACGAGGTGAAAAGCGGGGTGGGGAACGCGGTGATGGTGGAGCGCGTAAGCGCGCTACCCCATCCAGATCTGCTCCCCGCTCCTTTGATGATGCCGCAGATGTGGGCGAACGCATTGCCAAGCGGCTTGCGCGGGCAGGCATTGCGTCACGGCGCGATGCAGAAATGATGATCTCCGCGGGCCGAATTGCCGTCAACGGTAAAGTGCTGGAAAGCCCGGCGGTGAACGTTCTGCGCACCGATAAGATTACAGTTGATGGTAAGCTTATTAAACCTACAGAGCGCACTCGATTGTGGCTTTATCACAAGCCTGCCGGGCTTGTAACGACCACGCGCGACCCGGAAGGTCGTCCGACGGTTTTTGATGCTTTGCCGGAGGGAATGCCCCGCGTTCTCTCTGTAGGCCGGCTAGATATCAATACCGAAGGGCTATTGTTGCTCACCAATGATGGTGGCCTCTCACGGGTGCTTGAACTTCCATCAACGGGCTGGTTACGTCGTTATCGGGTTCGTGCGCATGGCAAGGTCACACAGGCTGAGCTTGACGAATTGAAAAACGGTATCGCGGTCGATGGCGTATTCTATGGGGCGGTGGAAGCCACATTGGAACGGGAACAGGGCGCCAATGTCTGGTTGTCGGTGGGCCTGCGCGAAGGGAAAAATCGGGAAGTTAAGAATATTCTCGGCGCTTTAGGGCTTACGGTCAGCCGTTTGATCCGCATTTCCTTTGGTCCATTCCAGCTCGGCGATCTTGAAGAAGGTGCAGTGAGAGAAATTCGCGGACGGACTTTGCGCGATCAGCTCGGCGAACAGCTTGTTCAGGAATCGGGTGCCGATTTTGATGCGCCAATCCACAATGAATTCTCTAATTCCGCAGTTCAAGGATTAACGCGCCGCGAAGTTGAGGTCTCTCAAGCCGATAGTGATCGTCGCGGGCCGAAAGAACGTGAATGGATCTCTAGCTCTCCTCAACGCCGGAAAGGCCGGGAAGCGAAAACGGAAAAAATCGAACCGCGTCGCCGTGGCAATACAAATGTTTGGATGGCTCCGGGTGCGCGTCCTCTGGGCGAGAAAGCTGCAGCTCGATCAGCGGCGCGCTTAAACCCTTTGACCCCGCATCGCCCAGCCAAACCAAGTGGGGATATGAAGTTACGCCCGCGTCGCGAAAATGATGAAGAGCAAGTTCGCCGTACGCCTCGCGATAATGAAGGGCGTCGCCGTGCCCCACAGGATGAAGAAACGCGGTCGCGACGCTCAGAGACGTCGGGTGAACAGCGTCCAAAGCGCTTAGGTAAGCGCGAGCGTGCAGAAGCAAAATCAGATTTTGCTGGGCGCTCTACTGGCCGATTTGAAGACCGCAAATTTGGAAAACCCGCAAGCCAGCGCGATGAACCGCGTCCAGCAGGTCGGGGAAAAGGTAGCGCTAGCGATAAGGGTCGACCAAACCAAGGCCCGAAAGGCGCGGGCAAAGGACCGGACCGGGGCGGAAACCGTCCAAATGGCGGAAAGCCACGAGGTAGACCAGGAGGCGGCGGTGCGGATCGTCGGAGGTAAGTTTCGGGGTCGGCCGCTAGTAACACCGGCCAATTCTTCCATCCGTCCGACAACCGATCGTACCCGGGAAAGCCTGTTTAATATTTTGGCTCATAGTTTCTCCGGTAAGGTTGAAGATGCGCGCGTTCTTGACCTGTTTGCCGGTACGGGAGCGCTGGGGCTTGAGGCCTTGTCGCGTGGTGCCCGCTATGCAATCTTTGTCGAAGAATCGGCAGAAGGCCGCGGATTATTGCGGCAAAATGTGGAAGCGTTCAGCTTGCAGGGACATAGCAAGATTTTGCGTCGCGATGCGACGCGGCTGGGCGACAGAGGCACAATCGAACCTTTCGATCTTGTGTTTGCTGATCCGCCATATGGACGCCGAATGGGTGAAAAAGCGCTTTTATCGGCGCTGGAAGGCGGATGGCTTAATCCTGATGCGCTTTTGGTGCTTGAAGAGGATGCGGAGGCTTCATTAGCTTTGGACGATAGATTCGTCGTGCACGAAGAACGTAATTATGGTGGAACGATTATCCGTTTCATTCGCTGGAAGTCTGATTAAATACTTCCGCTAAATGCAATTCATCCGGCCCACTTCTAGGTGGGACGTTAATGGGAGATGTCGTTTGGTGCAAAAGTTTTCCGCCCGGCTCTTTTTCTCAGCACTAAGTGTGTCTTGTGCTTTATCGTTCAGCACGATGTCTGCATTCGCACAAGAGGCAGCCCCGGCAACCAATAAGACTGCCGAAGCCGCGCCAGCAGCAGCTTTGCCGAAAATCGAATTATCGGATGATGTAGCCAGTTTCACGCTTGATAACGGCCTCAACGTAGTGGTTATTCCTGATCATCGAGCGCCCGTTGTCACGCAAATGATCTGGTATCATGTAGGATCCGCAGATGAGGGGCCTGGGAAAACAGGTATTGCACATTTTCTTGAACATTTAATGTTCAAAGGTACTAAAAATCATCCTATCGGCGAGTTTTCAGCCCAAGTTGCGGCTATTGGCGGGCAGGAAAATGCCTTCACCTCATATGATTATACGGCCTATTTTCAAAGGGTTGCTTCGGACGCGCTTGAAATGGTCATGTCATATGAAGCTGACCGTATGGCTAATCTGATCCTGGATGAAGAAGCAGTAAAAACCGAGCGAGAAGTTATTATTGAAGAGCGCCGGATGCGGGTGGATTCAAACCCGGCAGCAATGTTGATGGAAAATACGGATGGCGTACTTTTCTATAATCACCCTTATCGAAATCCGGTGATTGGCTGGAGGCAAGAGCTTGAGCAGCTCGGTCTTGAAGATGCAATTAATTTCTATGAACAATATTATACGCCTAACAATGCAACCTTGATAATTACGGGCGATGTGACGCCCGAACGCGTCCGTGAGCTGGCGATGAAAACATGGGCGAAGGTGCCGCGCCGGGCAGAAGTTCTGCCGCGAGAACGACCTCAAGAGCCCGCCAAACATGCTGCACGTGTGGTTAGCTTGCACGATGATCGGGTTAGTACGCCGTCATTTCGCATTTCATGGCTGGTGCCGTCTTATTCCAATGAGAAACGCTTTCCCAATGCAAAGGAAGGCGATGCGCCAGCACTTGATTTGCTAGGCGAAATTCTTGGCGGCTCGCTTCGCTCGCGTCTCTATCAAGAATTAATCGTAAAGCAGGGCGTTGCCGCAAATACGGGCGCAAGCTACGGCGGTGATGCGCTCGATGATGGTACATTTTCGGTCTATGGTTCGCCCCAGAACGGAAAGACGTTAGCTGAAGTTGAGCAAGCGGTGCGGGCAGAAATAGAGCGTATTATTCGTGATGGTGTCTCCGAGACTGAGCTTGATCAGGCACGCAATCGCTATCTCAAGGCAGTAATTTTTGCCCGCGATAGTCAGGCGGGTATGGCTCGGATTTACGGTTCATCTCTTTCAATCGGACAAACGATTGAAGATATTCAAAATTGGCCCGAAATTATCAAGGCTGTGACAGTTGAACAAATAAAAGATGTGGCCACGCGTTATCTGGTCGAGGATCAATCGGTAACAAGTTACTTATTGCCTCCTAACACGGAGCCGGAAAACGCTCGGGACAATCCCGATATGTCGTCTGATACAGACAGCGGAATAGATGCAGGGGGCGCAACCCAATGAATGGCATGATGCGTAAGTTTGATAAATTGCCGCTCGCTTCACGTCTTGTGATCGGCGCTCTGTTCGTCATTCTGACGGCGTTTAGCCTGCCAGCGAAAGCTATTGAAATTCAGGAAGTGGTCTCGCCCAAAGGTATCCGTGCTTGGTTGGTTGAAGATAGATCCGTTCCGCTCGTTTCTATGAAATTTGCCTTTGAAGGCGGCACTTCTCAGGATCCTATTGGCAAGGAAGGTCTTGCTAATTTGATGACCGGACTTTTTGACGAAGGCGCAGGCGACCTTGATTCAGATAGTTTTCAAGAACGTATCGACAATCTCGGCGCAGAAATGAGTTTTTCCGCTTCGGCTGATTCCGTATCGGGCAGCGTGCGCATGCTGGAAGAAAATCGCGATGCAGTGACCAATCTTGTCGCATTGGCGGTTAATAAGCCTCGGTTTGATCAACCGGCCATCGACCGAATTCGCCAACAAATTGTTGCCAGCATTGAGGCTTCCCAACGCAATCCTTCCACGATTGCATCACGAAAATTCTCTGAAGTTCTTTATGGAGACCATCCCTATGGTCGGCCGGACGAGGGAACGGTTAAGTCCTTAGAAACAATCAGTCGCGACGATCTTGTTGATTTTCATCGTAAAAATTTCGCACGTGATCATCTCACTATCGGGGTAGTGGGCGCAATAAATGCCGAAGAACTGGGCCAGATGCTCGACCGGATATTTGGCGATTTACCAGCCATGTCAGAATTGGTGCCAGTGCCGGATGCAAAGCTTGCACTTGGAACGACGACCAGCCTGAACTTTGATGTTCCGCAAACGTCGCTAAGCTTCGTTTACCCCGCGATTCCGCGCAAAGACCCGGAGTTTTTTGCAGCCTATCTGCTCAACCATATTTTGGGTGGAGGCTTTACCTCTCGTCTTTATGCGGAAGTGCGCGAAAAGCGCGGTTTGGCTTACTCCGTTTCGTCCCGTATGATGATGCGCGATCATGCCAACGCCTTGATGATCGCGACGGCAACAAGGCCAGAAAAAGCCCAAGAATCGCTCAAGATTATCCGAGAGCAAGTGGCAAAAATGGCTAATGAGGGACCGACAGAAGAGGAACTTGAGGCCGCGAAGAACTTTTTAAAGGGCTCTTATGCAGTCAATAATCTGACTTCGTCTGTTGCGATAGCTGATACTTTGGTGGGGCTGCAGGAGGCGGAACTTCCACGCGACTATATTGATAAACGTGCTGAGTTTATTGATGCAGTAACGCTTGAGGATGTGAAAGCAATTGCTAAGAAACTTCTCAATGCAGAACCTGCAATTCTTATTTACGGGCCCGCTCAATCATAAAAATCGGTTTGGAAAACAGCATGGATAAGAGCCAACCAACCAATCCCCGAATCGGTGTAGCCTTTGGCGGGGGTGGTGCGCGTGGTATTGCTCATATCCATGTCGTCGAAGTGCTTGAAGAACTTGGTTTGAAACCGGTTGCCCTTGCGGGCTCTTCCATTGGCTCGATCATTGGCACTGGCCTTGCCAGTGGTATGACTGGCAAAGATCTTCGCGATTATATGAGCGATATTTTTACCCATAGGGCTGAAATAGCGCGTCGTATCTGGCGGACGCGACCAGAACGCTGGGCAGAATTTCTCAAGGGCGGTTTCCGGGTCAGTCAATTTAGCATTGAAAAGGTTCTTGAGGCTTTCCTGCCGCCTGATTTGCCCATAAATATCGAAGATCTCCAAATTCCTTTAAGCATTACTGCATCGGATTTTCACGCTGCCAAGGAAGTCATTATCGAGAGCGGAGAGCTGCGTTCTGCTTTGGCTGCGTCTTGCGCCATTCCACCAGTTTTTCGCCCGGTCTGGCGAGACGGGCGGATTCTCGTGGATGGAGGTTTGTTCAATCCGGTTCCTTTTGACCTATTATTTGATAAAGCGGACATTGTGATTGGCGTGGATGTTGTCGGAACCCCAGTAGGCGCGGATGATTATATGCCTTCAACATTTGAGGCAGTTATCGGCAGCAATCAGTTGACGATGTGCGCCATCATGGAAAATAAATTCCGACTTCACCCGCCTCATATTTTCCTTCGTCCCAATGTCGAACGGATCGGGCTGCTCGATTTCACAAAGTTTGAACAGGTGCTTTCGCAAAGTGCAGGTGTGCGTGATGAACTCAAGCGTGCGCTGGACGTAGTTCTGACGTCAAGATAGACCATTCTTCCTGGGGATAATGCGGGACAATCTTGAAGAGCAAACCTATATAGGGGAAACGCCCTATTTGCTCATGATTTGGATATTATAATGATTTCAGACAATTCACCCGACACACTTATTGATTTTGCATCAAGGCTGGTTGATGCGGCTAAGCGCGCTGGCGCTGATCAGGCGGATGCGGTGGTTGTCCGAGCGCATTCGCTTAGTGTTTCAGTTCGGCTTGGCGCGGTTGAAGGAACGGAATCGTCTGAAAGCGATGATTTTGCATTGCGGGTGTTTGTTGGTCGGCGTGTTGCGAGCGTCTCTGCCAATGCGGGAAGTGATCCGGATCGGCTCGCTGAACGCGCGGTAGCTATGGCGCGGGTGGCCCCAGAAGATCCTTTCGAACAATTGCCGGATCCTGATCTTTTGGTGAAAAATCCACGTGATCTTGATTTGTTTGATCCGACGGAAGTTGACGCGGCCCGCTTGACGGAAGACGCGCTTGCTGCGGAAGCAGCAGCACGCGCCGTCGCTGGCGTGACCAATACTGGCGGGGCCGGTGCATCGGCCAGTTTAGGCGGATTGGTGCTGGTTACTTCGACGGGCTTTGTTGGGCATTATTCATCCACCCGTTTCGGACGCTCGGTTTCGGCGATTGCCGGCGAGGACACCAATATGGAGCGCGATTATGATTTCAGTTCGCGGCTTCATTTTGCCGATCTCGATACGCCCGAAGCAATCGGCAGGCGGGCGGGAGAACGTGCCGTGCGCCGGTTGGGTGCAAGAAAGGCGAAAACCGGACCAGTAACGGTTGTTTTCGAACAACGTCTGGCGCGTGGCATTGCAAGCCATTTGGCCAGTGCAATCAACGGCGCTTCGGTGGCGCGCAAAACGAGTTTTCTTCGCGATAGTCTGGGCAAACAGATTCTTCCGCAAGGAATGCAAGTGACGGATAATCCATTGCGTCTGCGCGGCGGGTCTTCACGTCCTTTTGATGGAGAGGGCATAGAAGGACAACCCCTGATGATGGTAGAGGATGGGGTGTTGCGACATTGGTTGCTGGGCGGGTCGAGCGCGCGCGAATTGGGTTTGCCGACTAACGGGCGCGGAGTGCGTTCTGGTTCAGGCGTTGTTCCTGCATCGACAAATTTTGCGATTGAACCGGGTACACAATCGCCGGAAGATTTGATCCGTTCCGTCGGTACCGGTTTTTACGTCACGGAGGTTTTTGGACGGGGTGTTGATATGATCACTGGCCAATATAGTCGCGGCGCTTCCGGTTTCTGGATTGAAAACGGAGAGCTTGCTTACCCTGTCAGCGAGGTTACAATTGCCTCTAACCTTAAAGACATGTTCCTCAATATGACACCGGCTTCTGATATTGATCGCAATTTCGGAATGACCGCACCGACACTCGTAATCGAAGGCATGACACTTGCCGGAAATTGAGAAACGAAGAGATATTCACGCCGAACTGGAATTGCTGCGCCATGCGGCGCGGGAGGCCGGTCGAATTGCTATGAATTATTTCGGTCAGTCCCCTGAAGTATGGCTGAAAGATGGGCGTTCGCCGGTGAGCGAGGCGGATATGGCTGTCGATGCCTATCTTCGGGAGGTTTTGCTTGAGGCGCGACCGGATTATGGTTGGCTTTCCGAAGAAACGGTTGATGACCGAGTCTCTGCAACCCGGCAACGGACCTTCGTTGTCGATCCGATTGATGGAACGCGAGGGTTTATCGCGGGTCAGGACCAATGGTGCATCAGCGTTGCGATCATTGAAAACGGCAGGCCGCTGGCGGGGGTATTGCAATGCCCTGCACGCGCTGAAGTGATTGAAGCGGGCAAGGGAATCGGTGCATTCCAGAACGGTATGCCCATACGCACCCATCTGCCGGCTGCTGGCGAAAAGCTTATCATCGCATCACCCCGCCGTATGGTTGATACGCTGCCACCGGCATGGCGGGAGCGCGTCACGATGCAGGCCTATGTGCCTTCTTTGGCCTATCGGATAGCGATGGTAGCGCGTGGCGAAGTTGCAGGCACCTTCATTCGGCCAAATTCAAATGATTGGGATCTGGCGGCGGCTGATCTCATTCTTGCGGAGGCGGGCGGGGCTATCCTTGGTGATAACGCTTTGCCTCTTATATTTGGAAGTACGCAATCATCACACGGAGCTCTTGTGGCTGCGAGTGGAAATCTCCTACAGGAGATGTTGAATGTTGTAGCAGAGTGGCCTCTGGGCTAATGATGCTGCGAACCAATTATGTAAGGGATATTATTGTTATGAGTGCCGAAGGCGACAAGAAACAGCTTCTTCATCTGGTATTTGGCGGGGAGCTGAAAACGCTCGGATCCGTGGAGTTTCGTGATCTAGATCAGCTCGATATTGTCGGCATTTATCCCGATTACGAAACCGCAAAAAGAGCCTGGGCAGCTAAGGCGCAGCAAACGGTTGATAATGCCCATATGCGGTATTTTATCGTTCACATGCACCGTTTGCTTGATCCGGATAACCCAGAAAACACGGCAGCTTAAAGCCGCTTGTTGAGATGCCGGGGCGCTGAGCATCTTTTAAAACGCCTCTAACACCCCGGCAGCAATTGTATGAGTGATAACCCAAATAGTCAGGCAAGGTCTGCGAAGCCGCAGCGCCGCGAGGGCCTCTTCAAGAAGTTTTGGAGGCGCATACGTGGTCCGCTTGCTCGGTCGGAAACGGTCAAATCTCTGCTGGTTTGGCTAATCGTTGGCTATTTGAAGTTGGTTTTCAAGACCAATCGGCCTCTTGAAAAATCGACGGATCCCGAGACGGTAACCCGTCCGTTTTCGCCATTTATTGTCACTTTCTGGCATGGTCAGCATCTGATGGCGCCTTTCATTAGGCCATCGGGCGAAGACGTTGTATCGATGTTTTCGCGCAGCGCCGATGCCGAGTTGAATGCTAAAGTTGCGGAAAAACTCGGGCTAATTATCGTGCGTGGATCGGGCGGCCGGCGCAATTCGGCCAGCTCTAATAAGGGCGGAGCGCGCGCTTTATTGACGCTAAAAAATGCACTGATTAAAGGCCAATCTGCATCAATGATTGCAGATATAGCGCATGGTGGCGCACGAGAAGCTGGACAAGGTATTATTTTACTTGCGAAACTCTCGCGTAGACCGATTATACCTGTTGCCTATGCTTTTTCACGCAGACATGTTTTGGAAAAGACATGGGACAAAACCACAATTCCCTTACCGTTTGGCCGTTCTATGATTGTATGCGGTGAGCCAGTATGGGTAGATGCCGATGCCGATGAGGCTCAATTGGAAGAAAAGCGGATGGAATTGACGCGCCAGCTCAACGATGCGACCGCGAAAGCTTATACCGCATTGGAGAATGCGAAATGAGTGAACGCTGGGCAAGAAACATGTTATCGGCCTACCGCTTCCTCGGTTCTGCGGCCTATCCTTTTATCGGGCCCTATCTTGCTTATCGCACATCGCGAGGAAAAGAAGAGCGCGCGCGCCGAGGCGAGCGCTATGGAAAAACCAATATTCCCCGTCCGCAAGGACCGGTGATTTGGGCACATGCAGCGAGTGTGGGCGAGTCGGTCGCGATGACCCCTCTGGTGGAAACCATTGCTTCCACCGGTATTCATATTGTCATGACCACGGGTACAGTAACATCCGCTCAGCTCGTCGCGGATCAGCTGGGTTCTAAAGTCATTCATCAATATGCTCCGCTGGATTTAAGGCCTGCGGTGAATAAATTTCTTGATCATTGGAAACCCGATCTTGTGATCGGTTGTGAATCGGAAATCTGGCCCACCACCATTCTCTCCGTGGGTGCGCGCCATATTCCGCATGTCTTGGTCAATGGACGATTATCCGACCGGTCATTCGCTGCATGGCAGAAACGCCCCGAACTGGCGGAAGCGCTGTTTGAAAACTTTGCCCATGTTATTGCTCAATCTGAGCTGGATGGTGAACGTTTTCGCAAATTGGGTGCAAGACCCGTGACCGTATCGGGCAATTTGAAAGTGGATACCGCACCTGCGGCAGCGGATCAGCAAGCTTTGGCGGATTTACAACGACAGATCGCGGGCCGCCGCACATGGGCGGCAATTTCCACTCATGAAGGTGAGGAAGAAATCGCCGCCGAAGTCCATAAAATGCTACAGGTGCGCTATCCTCATCTGGTCACGATTATCGTACCGCGCCACCCGGCCCGAACTCCGGAAATTCTCGCAATGTTGGCAGAAAAGGGGTTAAAAGTCGCGCAGCGAAGCACCGGCGATATTATTGATGGCGAGACGAATATTCTTTTAGGCGATACAATCGGCGAAATGGGCCTTTATCTTCAGCTGACAGAAATCGCCTTCATCGGCAATTCATTGACAAAAGAAGGTGGTCATAATCCGCTTGAGCCAGCGATGATGGGGACGGCGGTATTAACTGGCCGAAATGTTCAGAATTTCCGGGAATCTTTCCAGCGACTGATCAAAAATGGCGGCGCGCGGGTGGTAAAAGATCGCAACATGCTCGCCGGTGCGATCAACTTTTTGTTTAATAATCCGCAACATTTGCGATCAATGATCAATGCCGGTGCCAACACTGTTAAAGATATGCGCGGCGCGCTTGATCGCACGCTGCTTGCATTAGAACCATTTATCCAGCCGCTAATTTTGCAAGCACAATTACCAGATAATAATAACGGGCTTGCCGTTGTGTCGGGCAGACGGTGATATGGTGGGCGACGCTCCACCATTCTGGTGGGAAAAGCCAGATTGGCGTGCAAGGCTACTGACCCCCTTAGCGGGGATTTACGGTGCAGTGTCACGAAGGCGGCTCGTTAAATCGGTCCCACCAAAAGTGGCTGCGCCGGTACTTTGTATTGGGAATTTTACCGTTGGCGGAGCGGGCAAGACGCCCACTGCGATCGCTATCTCCAAAGCTGCTTTGAAACATGGTTTGAAGCCGGGAATTGTCTCCCGCGGATATGGCGGCAAATATAAAGGCTTGCATCTGGTTGATCCGGAAAACGACACTGCGCATTATGTGGGGGATGAACCGCTATTGCTTGCGCGCCACGCTCCGGTTGTTCTCAGCGCGAACCGATATAGGGCTGCGAGCCATTTAATTGAACAAGGCTGCAATTTTATTGTTATGGATGACGGCTTTCAGAGCGCGCGCCTTCACATGGATTTTGCACTTCTCGTGGTCGATTCCATGCGAGGCATTGGAAATGGCAGGGTCATCCCAGCCGGGCCATTGCGGGCACCGCTAATAGATCAACTGCGGAAGACCGATGCACTTTTGCGTATTGGATCGGGTGGGGAGGCGGATTTTGTTCTACGGCAAGCATCGCGCGCTGGACGCCCCACCTATGATGCACAACTTATCCCTTCCTCTGCAAAGCTTATAGCCGGGCAAAAATGGCTGGCCTTTGCAGGGATCGGAAATCCGGAAAAGTTTTTTGCAAGTGTTCGGCAGGCGGGCGGGAAAATCGTCGACACCTGCATATTTCGAGATCATCATCTTTATCTTCTGGACGAAATCAAAGCCTTGGTTAGCCAGGCAGAGCGGGGGAATTTGGGGTTAATTACCACCGCCAAAGATTATGTACGCATAGCGACTATGCCTGGCTTGCCGGAGACTGTTCTTGACAGAATAACGGTTCTGGATGTCGAACTCGAATTTGATCGCAAAGAAGCGGTCGATCTGATTATCAAAACCACAATAGAGCGTTATCGGTCGCGGATAGCGTGTTAAACTGACGCCGCGTTGAACTATTCCGCCTGATGAGAGTTGGCAGCTGCCACAACGGGTCTGCGAGGTTTCAGAGGCTGAACGACTTCAAATCTCGGTGCGGGTGGCGTCAATCCATAATTTCTGATGGCAGAATCAACCGCCATTAAAATGGCATCTCTGCAATCAATATCGTCGACAAAACTCGGCACCCAATAGCGAATTGCATAACTCACCCCTTCGGGATCATAGGAAAGGGTGCGCACGTCTGGTTCACGCGATTGCATGATAATTGGCGTAGATTTAGCCGCTTCAGATAAGATCTGTTTCGCTGTCTCAACGGGGATCTCGTGTCCGAGAATTACTTCCACACTCGCTCGATAATGTTTGCGAGGAGCGCTGTAATTGGTCAGTCGCTGCCGCGAAATCTGGCTATTGGGCAGGATCATATAGGTATCATTGCGCGTTGCTAGACGGGTAGTTCGCCAGCCAATCTCAATGACGCGGCCGCGGATTGTGCCGTCAAACTCCACCCAGTCGCCGATGCGAAACGGCGCTTCTAGCCCTAAAGCTATCCCTGAAAAAACGTCTGCAAGTACGTTACGAATTGCAAAGCCCAAAATAGCAATAATCAGACCGGAACTTGCGAGCGCACCACCTGCGGACTGTCCCAAAAGCATGGCGACGGTGGCAAAGGTTGCAGTCAGAAATAATGCGGCCGTAATCAGCTCACGCAACAATTTTGGGGATTTGCGCCGGTCGGGAGATGTTCGTTTTAAGGATGAGCCGATTAGCCGAGCTGCCAACCATGCGGCGGAATAATAAATACCCGCAACGCTCAATTTTCTAAGGCCGCTCAGATCAACATGCTGAGCAAGGTGCTGAGCCAAAAGATCGTGGAAAAGATAGATTGCTACGCAAATAGCGAGTGTAACTGTCGGGGAAATGAATAAGTAATAATTTGTTTTGTCTTTCAAATAGTGTCTCCATCCTGATAGTTGGCCACAGATCCGCATGTGCCAGCGGAATTGGTTCTAGCGATTTGCCAGACCAGCCCGCTACACAATGAAAGCAGCCCGCGCAGAGCGATGCGCAGGCGGCATTCCATCAAATTGAGAAAACCTGTAAGCTATTACAGGTGTTATATCATTTATTCCCCGTCGACACAATTATCCCATGGCGGGGCGCGGAGGCTGTCTTTGGGGGGCGACACTATCATTCTCAATAATTTGTTGCTTACAAGGCCCTAAAAAGGCCTAAGAAGGCGTAGCCCACCTAACTCTATCGCCATAAGAGGATATGCGGATGAATATCAAAGCCCAACCGCCAAAAATTTCTATCGCTGAACGACAGCAGCGACTGGCAAGATTGCGCCTCGTACTAGAAAAACAAGGTATTGGGGCAATTTTGCTCGGTTCCACTGAAAGTCTTTTCTATTATACTGGGCTAAGTTGGCAGGCGAGTGAGCGTTTTTTGGGCGCTATCATCACTCCGACTGAACTTATTTATATTGTGCCAGCATTCGAGCTTAGTCGCGTGCAAAGCATGCCACATCTTCCAGGCGATATTCGCATCTGGCAGGAAGAAGAAAATAGCGCGGCTTTAGTGGCATCGCTGCTCAAACGGAATGAGTTGCTCGCCATTGATGATGCCGTGCCGCTATTTGTTTATAATGCATTGAAGCAAGAACTGGGTGCAGAACGACTGCTCGACGGTGGGCCGATCATTCGCGAGCAAAGGATTTGTAAAAGCGCTGCGGAAATCGAAATTATTCAATATGCCATGGATCTCACTATGGAGGTCCAGCGACGGGCATATGATTATATCCGCCCGGGCGTTTCGGCTTCCGAAGTTGTGCGTTTTATTGATGAACAGCACCGCGCACTAGGCTCTACGGGGTCAAGCTTTTGTATCGTTTCTTTTGGGGTGGTAACCTCGCTGCCACATGGCGCAGAGGGCGAGCAGTTTTATCAGTCTGGCGATGTTATTCTCGTCGATACAGGGTGCCGCATTGATGGTTATCATTCCGATATTACGCGCACCTATATGAAAGACCCGGCAGATGATGAATTTGCGCGCATCTGGGCTATTGAGCGTGAGGCGCAACAAGCCGTGTTTGAGGCCGCGCAACTTGGGGTCGCATGTTCCGATTTGGATACGGCAGCGCGCGCAGTGCTTGTCAAACACGGCCTAGGACCGGATTATAAATTGCCTGGTCTTCCACATCGGGCAGGTCATGGGCTGGGGCTTGAAATCCATGAGGCGCCCTACATTGTTCGTGGAAATTCATTGCCGCTGACGGAAGGCATGTGCTTTTCCAATGAACCGATGGTTGTCCTGCCGGACCGGTTCGGCGTAAGGTTGGAGGATCATATTTTCATGACAGCCGAAGGGCCGCGATGGTTCACCTTACCTGCAAAAAGCCCGACCGAACCCTTTGGCCATCCTCACGCGCCTGAAAAGGATCAGCAATGACGAAGCGGACAAGCTCCAGTGTGAGTGAGCGCAAGCGCGGATCAGGCGTAAAAATGGTTTATGACCTGCTGCGCGACGAAATACTGGATCTGGTTTTGCCGCCGGGCAGTCCTATCGATGAGGTGCAACTGGCTGAGCGGTTTAACGTGTCGCGCACACCCATTCGTGAGGCTTTGGTACGACTGGCGAGTGAGGGGCTGATCGATACGCTGCCTAATCGCACGACATTGGTATCGAATATCGATTTTCTGAATATGCATACATATTTCGATGCGCTCACTTTGATGTATCGTGTGACGACCCAACTTGCTGCTAAAAATCACAGGCCCGAAGACTTGGAAATTATTGCCGCCCATCAGGTTGAGTTTGCGGCTGCGGTAGAGGCGCAAGATGCATTGGCGATGATCTCGACCAATGCCGCCTTCCATTTCGCAATAGCTGAAGCGGGGCGAAATCCTTATTTTGCAGGGCTTTTCAAACGGTTGCAGGATGAAGGTCGGCGCATATTGCGCCTTTATTATCAGTCTTATGAAGATCGCCTTCCCAAACGTTTTGTCGAAGAACACGAAGAAATCATCTCTGCAATTTCTAATCGTGATACGAAATTGGCCGAGGAACTTGCTCGCGCCCATGCAGAACAAATTGTCAATCAGGTGCAGAAATTGGTCATGCGAGGGGATCGCCTTGAAATAAGCATTTAGCTATGCATTTTTTATGTCGACAAATAAAATACAAAGGGTAATATAAAAATGACAGGGCTTGCGCATGCGAGTGCGCATTGACCGACTGTATTTTGGTGAACGGCAGGGCGCTGTTTTCTGCTGATGAATGGCGTGACGATGCAAAGCTAAGTTGAGGAGATTAAAATGGCGGCCGATATTTTTTCCGGTGTAATTCCCGCATTGATGACCCCGTGTAAGGAAGATCGCACACCTGATTTTGATGCGCTGGTGCGCGTAGCCAAAGAGCTGATTGCAGATGGCATGTCGGCAGTGGTTTATTGCGGATCGATGGGGGATTGGCCGCTGCTTACCGATGCGCAGCGTATGGAAGGTGTGGAACGGCTTGTGCAAGCGGGTGTTCCCGTGGTGGTCGGCACCGGTGCAGTTAACACCGCATCCGCCGTCGCCCATGCCGCACATGCGCAGAAAGTTGGTGCGAAGGGCCTTATGGTCATCCCGCGGATTTTGTCACGCGCTTCGGTTATTGCGGCGCAAAAGGCGCATTTCAAGGCCATTCTTTCGGCCGCGCCCGATCTTCCCGCCGTAATCTATAACAGCCCATATTATGGCTTTGCCACCCGTGCCGATCTGTTTTTTGCAATACGTGCCGAACATCCAAACTTGGTTGGATTCAAGGAATTTGGCGGAGCGGCGGATATGCGTTATGCGGCGGAAAATATTACCAGCCGCGACGACGATGTAACGCTGATGATCGGCGTTGATACAACGGTATTCCACGGCTTTGTCAATTGCGGTGCAAAAGGCGCGATTACCGGTATTGGCAATGTTTTGCCCAAGGAAATCATTCATCTGTGCAACCTCTCGCAGGCGGCAGCCAAGGGTGATGCTGATGCGCGTCAGCGTGCTCAGGAACTTGAGCAAGCTCTGGCAATTCTTTCCTCCTTCGACGAAGGTCCTGAACTGGTTCTTTATTTCAAATATTTGATGGTTCTGAAGGGCAAGAAGGAATTTGAGCTGAATTTCAATGAGACGGATGAGCTCAATGACAGCCAGCGTGGCTATGCCAAAGCGCAGTTCGAGCTGTTCAATAGCTGGTATTCGGAATGGAGCCAGCTTCCCGGTTCGGTTCAAAAATATAAGCCGTAACAACAAACTAACGCAAAAGCCCTCCTGGTCAGGAGGGCTTTTTCTATGCTCTGGGTGCTATTTGGACCGATCTTAGGAAATAGCGTCCAGCCCTTTTTCGAGTAGCATATCTAGCTGTTCGATTTCAGCTTTGCTAAGCTTGATACCTTCACGCGCGGATTCTTCGCGTGCGATAAAGCGGCGTTGTGACGGCAAACGTGCACCCTGTCCGACGATGGATTCAAAGAGTTTTTCCGCCCGTGCAAACGGATCGCCGGCCCGACCCGCAGCAAAAGCTTCCGGCGAAAAGACCACAATTAATTCCCCATGCGTGGGGGAAAGGGTGGTCGTGCCGAGAAAATCGAGAGCTTCCGGGCTGGTTAGATCCCCAATCATGATGGCTGCAAGAAGTTCGATCATCGTGCTGATCGCAGAACCCTTATGATCGCCGAAAGGTAGCATGGCACCGGCTAAGGCCGCTTCGGGATCGGTCGTGGGGTTGCCATCCTTATCGATTGCCCATCCTTCGGGCAATTGTTTGCCAGCCCGGCGGTAAAGTTCAATCTCGCCCCGTGCGGCAACCGATGTGGCGAAGTCGAATACGTAGGGGGATTTGTCCTTGCGCGGCCAGCCAAAAGCGAATGGATTTGTACCGAGTAATGGTTCATTGCCGCCAGTAGGGGCAACCGTGGCGTAGCTGGGGCACATGATAAGTGCGGCCAAGCCTTGTTCGGTCAGCGCTTCTACTTCGGGCCAGAGTGCGGAAAAATGGCTGCAATCATTGATAACGAGCGCAGCGACGCCGTGTTTGCGTGCCCGTTCAACCACCAAAGGTACGCCCATTTCAAATGCGGGACTAGAAAATCCGAAATCGGCGTTCACCCGGACAATAGCCGACGCTTCCTGATCAATGATCTCTGGAACCGCATCGGGTTTGACCTTGCCTGCCTTGACCGTTCGAAGAACACCTTCAATGCGGTAAATGCCATGAGATTTACAATGATCGCGTTCGCCTGCCACAATTACACGGGCAACCGCACCCGCTTGGCTTTCGTTAAGGCCCGCTCTTAGGAGAATTGCCTCCACACGTTCGTGCAAATTGGAAACAGACAAAATAGTAGTTTCAGTCATCATGCTTCTTTCATGGCTGCGCCGATTTTTCCGGCAGTCGGTATCTTCAGCACGGATACTGGCTTAACTTGTTGCCGAATACTACTGTTGCATGCCCAAACCAACATGATTTAAATAAAAAGCCCCGCAAAAGCGGGGCTTTTTATTGTATAGAAAGAAATTCATCCACTAACAGCTCGACCGATCCAGATTAATATACAGGCACCTATAAAGCCCGCAATAAGATAACCGAACCAACCGCCGAAGGCGATGCCGAGAAATCCAAATATGAGGCTTGCGATCGCTGCCCCGACTATTCCCAATATAATATTCATGAATATGCCGGTATTGCTATTCATAACATTAGAAGCAATCCATCCGGCAAGTCCGCCAATAATGATTGCTGCAATCCAGCCGATACCTGCGTCACCCATTTTAATGCTCCTTGTTATTGGACTTTATTTGATATGTAGCGCCAATTCACTTTGGCAAGGGTGCCAGTTGCGATCCATCCAGCAAAGTTTCTAGCGCGGATTTAAATCGCTAAGTTGGGCAGTATCTTCCTTTAGAGGTTGCTACTTTGTCAAGCGCATAGAAATAGACACATGCCGGGGTTGCGATAAAAATGAGGGCGCTTTCAAAAATACGCATAAAAACGGGCCAGAAGGCTGTTTTAATCTTCTCGCCCGTATCTTTTATTCATTGATCAATCGCGGTCTTGTTTGATGATTTTCAGCGTCGTCTTATCAAGTTCTAAGTCGTATTTCTGACCATCCTTGTGGCGAGCATCGTCTACTTCCCAAAACTTGTCATCATCCAGTTCAATCTCCCCCCAGCTGATAAAACCAGCCTCGGTTAGTGCGGTTTCAAGCTTAGCCCGCTCTTCGGCGTTTGGATGGCGATCCGCCAAAGCAAAAGAGCCGGTAGCCGCGACAAGGGCGAGGGTAGAAGCAACAACTATCGATTTTTTCATAATTTACTCCTGTGTCCGGACTGCCTATTGATCCGACATAGCGGCGTCAAAAAGACAGTCGGGACATTGGCAAAGAATACTCACATAATTTTCTGTCTTTTGTAATTAGGGGCATTAGGCAAAAATCATTGCTAAGGGGGCCGTGATCAAAAACAGAGCAGCCAACCCGGTTTCAAGTCTCAAATACCAGCGCATGTTAGCCTCCGCTTTATGGTTAATAACTGATTATGAAACGTGGGAAGGGCGATTTGGTTCATCGCCAATGGAGGCATATTGTTTTCATTCAGATAGTGTATGAGCGCCGCTAGACTCAAATCGAAAGCGATAAAATTTCGGCGCAGAGCATCATTGGTAAAAATCAAAACTCGATAAGATTGACCATCGGAGCGCGTTTTGCGACAGATAGAAAATGAAAACCGCAATCACAATCGATCAGGACTATCTCGTCAAACGCCTCAAGGGCCTGCTTGCTATTCCAAGCCCAACCGGCTTTACGGATGAGGCTGTGCGCTATGTCGCACGCGAATTGGAGCATTTGGGGCTGGACGTAATTCTTACGCGTCGCGGTGCAATCCGTGCGCGCAGGCCCGGTGTAACCGAAAGGCCAGCGCGCGGCATCGTCTCCCACGTTGATACGTTAGGCGCTCAGGTCAAATATCTGAAAGATAACGGCCGGTTGGAGCTGGTCTCCATCGGCCATTGGTCTGCGCGTTTTGCTGAAGGCGCGCGCGTTTCTGTTTTTTCATCCAAAGGCACTTATCGCGGTTCAATTCTACCGTTGAAAGCATCTGGCCATACTTTTAACGAAGAAATTGACACGCAGCCAGTGGGGTGGCCCCATGTGGAACTGCGCGTTGATGCGCTGGCGCGAAATCGCGACGATCTGGTTCAGCTTGGTATCGATGTAGGGGATATTGTCGCAATTGATCCGGCGCCAGAGTTCATTGACAATGGCTATATCGTATCAAGACATCTTGATGATAAGGCCGGTGTGGCCATAATGCTTGCGGCACTTGAGGCGATGCAGCGCACCGAAATTGAAACGCCGGTTGACACTTATTGGATGTTTACCATCGGCGAAGAAGTGGGGGTTGGCGCTTCGGCGGTTGTCGTGCCGGATATTGCTTCCTTGGTTGCAATCGATAATGGAACCACTGCGCCGGGGCAGAACTCATCAGAATTTGGCGTGACGCTCGCCATGGCGGATCAAACCGGGCCTTTCGATTATCATTTGACCAAAAAGCTTTATGAGCTGTGTGGTGAGAATGATATTCAGGTTCAAAAAGACGTGTTCCGCTATTATCGTTCGGACGCCGCGTCAGCCGTGGAGGCCGGGCATGATGTGCGTACGGCTTTGCTGACCTTTGGGGTCGATGCTTCGCACGGCTATGAGCGCATTCACTCTAGTGCATTGACATCAATCGCAAAATTGCTGGTGCATTATGCAGCGAGCGGCGTGGAAATCAAACGGGATGCCGAAGAAACCGCCAAGGGCCTTAAAGGCTTTACGCATCAAAAATCGACCAAAGCTGAGCAGGATCTCAAGCCCGAAGACACACCTGCTGAATAGGGTCGTTTGCCGTCAAACCGAAAGCGAGCTTTGGCTCGCTTTTTTATTATCCGAAAAATTAATTATGATAAATCATTGATGATATCCAATTTATGCCTATAAATTAAAGTCAGACAAATAAAATAAAGGGGAACTTAATGAATAGGCTATTTAGGACGGTCATAGCCGCTTTTGCCCTAACAATCGCCGGAGCCGGCAGCTCGGCTATTGCCCAGACGCCACCCAATGTGTTGATTGTCGGCCAAATTGCGGAGCCACAATCGCTTGATCCGCACACGGTGACTGCCACCAATGATTTTCGTATTCTTGTGAATATTTATGACGGGTTGGTGCGCTATAAGGATGGAACGCTGGAAGTTGAACCGGCGCTTGCCGAAAGTTGGACCGTCTCTGATGACGGCAAGACTTACACATTCAAGCTGCGTAAAGACGTCACTTTCCATGATGGTTCTGCATTCGACGCAGAAGCGGTTAAATTTAATTTCGACCGCATGCTTCGTGAGGATCACCCCTTTTATAATACGGGTCCATTTCCACTTTCCTTCAATTTCTCGACCATTGAGGCGGTCAATGCGCTTGACAGCGACACGGTAGAATTCAAACTCAAAGAAGCTTTTGCTCCTTTTCTTTCTAATCTCGCCTATCCGACCGGTTTGATCGTGTCGCCAGCTGCGGTTGAAAATTCTGGCAAAGAATATGGTCGCAGTCCTGCGGGAACGGGGCCATTTAAATTTGTGGAATGGCAGTCAGGACAGCGCGTTGTTGTCGAGCGTAATCCGGATTATTGGGACGGCGCACCGGCACTTGAAGCCGTGGTATTTCGACCGATTACCGATGCAAATACGCGCGTGGCCGAGATGATGGCGGGCGGTCTTGATGTGATGGTGGAAGTGCCCGCAGACAATCTCGCAACCTTTAGAGATGATGCGAATTTTGTCGTGACAGAACAGGCGGGGCCGCATGTCTGGTTCGCTATTCTCAATGCAAAGAGCGGGCCTTTTGCTGATAAAAAGGTGCGGCAAGCTGCCAATTATGCGGTTAATAAGCAGGTTTTGGTTGATAATGTTCTGCAAGGTTCGGCAACTATCGCCGCAGGCCCGATACCTCCCGCATTCAATTGGGTTGAAACCACCACGGAACCCTATCCCTATGACCCGGAGAAAGCGAAAGCGCTTTTGGCAGAAGCAGGTGTGACCAATCCGGAAATTACGTTTTACGTAACCGAAGGTGGGTCCGGAATGCTCGATCCGATCACTATGGGAGCTGCCATTCAAGCCGATCTTCAGGCTGTGGGTTTTAACGTAAAAATTGAAACTTATGAATGGAATACCTTCCTTGGCCGCGTCAATCCGGGTCTCGAAGGCAAGGCCGATATGGCCGAAATGGCTTGGATGACCAATGATCCGGACACAGTGCCTTATTTGACATTGCGTACCGGAGCCATGCCGGAAAATGGCGGGTTTAATTCAGGCTATTATTCCAATCCCAAAGTGGATGAATTGCTTGAACAGGCGCGCCAATCTACCGATCAAACCGAACGGGGCAAGCTCTATGGTGAGGTGCAAAGCATCGTTCATGAGGATGCGCCTTGGCTGTTTGTAGCCAATTGGAAGCAAAATGCTGTCACAACCGCGCTCGTCAAGGAGTTCAAGCTGCAGCCGTCATTCCTGCTGCATCTGAAGAATGTCATCAAGGAGTAAGCAGGGATGGCTCTAATGCCAGCTTATATCCTCAAGCGGCTAATCGCGGTTATTCCAGTTTTGCTGGGACTTTCGATTATCGTTTTTCTTGTCATGGCAATGATCCCCGGCGATACCGCGACCGCTTTGCTCGGATCCTATGCCACGCCGGAAAATGTCGAGCGTCTTAACCGAGACCTCGGCTTGGATAAGCCGCTCTTGCAGCAATATTTTATCTGGATGGGCAATCTCTTACAGGGGGATTTCGGGCGGTCCTTTGTGCTTAACCGTCCCGTTCTTGATGAAGTGCTGGAGCGTTTTCAGGCAACACTCATACTTGCAGGCGCGGCGCTCGTACTTTGCTCAGTTTTGGGGCTATTTGCGGGGATCATTTCTGCTGTGCGGCAGTTCGGCTGGGCTGATAGGGCGATCACATTTGTGGTGCTCGCAGGCATTTCCATTCCCTCCTTCTGGCTCGGGCTTTTGCTGATCTATCTCTTTGCTGTGCATTGGCGCGTTTTGCCTGCATCCGGCATGTATGCGGTCTATGGCGGCGGCGATCTCAAAGATCTGCTTTTGCACTTGATCTTACCTGCAGCAACGCTGGCAGTCGTGGCAGCCGGGGTGATTGCTCGGTTAACACGTAGTGCAATGCTCGAAGTTTTGCGACAGGATTATATCAGAACCGCCCGTGCCAAAGGGTTTAATGAAAGACGGGTGATCTATGCCCACGCCTTTCGTGCCGCATTGGTGAGTGTCATTCCTGTGATTGGGATTCAGGCAGGCTTCGTGCTTGGCGGCGCTGTTTACATAGAAACCGTATTTCAGTGGCCGGGCATTGGCGCCATGCTCGTCAAGGCAATTTCCACGCGCGATATTTTACTGGTTCAAGGTGGGGTTCTGGTGGTTGCGGCAAGCTATGTCTTGTTCAACCTTCTCGCTGACGTGTTGCAAACCGTGGTTGATCCGAGGATACGCTCATGACTGCGCTCGCCGAAATTTCTGCGCCTTCAAGACCAGCCCCCATATCCTCTTGGCGCTTGCTGATGGGTAATCGGCTTGCAGCATTCGGTTTGTTTTTGCTCGCATTGATCTGCGTCGTCGTTGTGTTGGCACCGGTATTTCCGTTGCCTAATCCAGATGCGACCAATCCAGCAAATCGCTTGATGCCTGCATTGAGTGAGGGTCATCTTTTGGGGACCGACCAATTGGGGCGCGACATATTAAGTCGCGTCATCTGGGGCACGCGGGTTTCGATCGCGGTTGGTTTTGCAGCAACTTTAATTGCAGCGATTGTCGGTTCCGCTATTGGTCTTGTCGCGGGCTATGTTGGCGGTCGCGCTGACAATTTAATGATGCGCGGCATCGATATGCTGATGGCATTTCCTTATATATTGCTAGCGCTCGCAATTGTGGCCGTGTTGGGACCGGGGCTGATGAACGCGCTTTATGCGATTGCCGTGGTCAATATCCCGTTTTTTGCTCGTAATGTGCGTGGCGTGACATTGGGGCTGGTGCAACGTGAATTTATCGATGCGGCCCGGCTTTCTGGTAAAAGCCCGCTTTCAATCTTGCTGACAGAAGTTCTCCCCAATGTCCTGCCGGTGATCGTTATCACCATGTCAACGACAGCAGGCTGGATGATCCTTGAAACTGCGGGTTTAAGCTTTTTGGGGCTTGGTGCTCAGCCTCCTCAAGCTGATCTTGGCTCAATGTTAGGCGAAGGCCGGGCTCAATTGTTTAATGCACCTCACGTTTCCATCGTGCCAGGGCTGATGATTTTCCTGCTGGTGATTAGCCTCAATCTTTTAGGCGATGGGGTGCGAGATGTTCTCGATCCGAGATTGCGTTCAGGCGAACTTGCGCGGCCAGGAGCCATGACCGCAATTGCCAAAAATCGGACGGCCCCGCCGTTGGAAGATACGGGCCAAGCACTTTCAATCATGGGATTGGAAACGGGCTTTCTCAATGGCGGTCAGTTTTCTCCGGCGGTTCGCAACATCTCTTTGCAGCTTCAGCGCGGCGAATGTCTCGGTCTTATCGGCGAAAGCGGATCAGGCAAGAGTGTGACCGCCTTATCAATTATGGGACTTGTTGCATCGCCGCCGGGGCTCATCCGCAATGGCGCAATCTATCTGGGCGATCGAGATGTGCTTTCAATGTCTGAAACTGAATTAACGGCAGCGCGCGGAGCGCGGGTTGCTTATGTCTTTCAGGACCCGCTGACAACGCTGCACCCGATGTATTCCATCGGCAAGCAGGTGGAGGAAGCGATTTCGGCACATCGGCGGATGAGTAGCAGCGAAAGACGCAAGCAGGCGATTGCGCTGTTAGAAAAAGTTGGAATACCAGATGCGCATATGCGTGCGAACCATTATCCGCATCAGCTTTCCGGCGGCCAGCGTCAGCGTGTCGGAATTGCAATGGCGCTGGCTAATGATCCGGATATTATCATTGCTGATGAACCTACAACGGCACTGGATGTTACGGTACAGGCGCTCATTCTCAAATTATTGCGCGATTTGCAGCGAGAGCGTGGCATGGCACTGCTATTCATCACGCATGATTTCGGCGTGGTTTCCGAAATTTGCGACCGCGTTGCGGTGATGAAAGATGGCGAAATTGTCGAAACTGGCACGACCTCCGAGGTGCTCTTAACCCCCCAACACAGCTACACAAAACGTCTCATCGCCTGCGTGCCGGAACTGGGGCAGGGCAAAGGTTTCCTCAACCGGGTCGCGTTGCTTTTTGAAGGCGATAACACAAGGGCAGCAGGATGAGCGAACTTGCGATCAGCGTCCGGAATCTGACCAAAAACTTCGGCGGCGGAAAGACGCTTTTCGGTCGCGAGCGTCATAAAATCGAAGCGGTTAAGAATGTTTCGTTTGATCTTCAAAAGGGCGAAACTTTGGCCATTGTGGGCGAAAGTGGATCGGGGAAAAGCACGCTTGCCAAAATGTTGGTGGGTCTCATTGAACCCACCAGCGGCAGTATGACAATCGCAGGCCATGATGCGGCCGCGTTGCGCAGCTTTGGCGCAAAGGCATTTGGGAAAATCATTCAATATGTGTTTCAGGACCCTGTCGCGTCGCTCAATCCCAGAAAGACTATCGGCGAAATATTGAATACGCCGCTTAGGCTTTTGACCGAGCTGGATAGTGCTGCACGTCAAAAACGCATGTTGGAACTGCTTGATGCCGTACAGATGCCAAAAGATACGTTAGAACGTTACCCGCATGAATTTTCCGGCGGACAGGCACAACGTATTGCCATTGCGCGCACACTGGCCGCACAGGCACAGATACTCATTCTTGACGAGCCGGTCAGCGCGCTGGATGTATCCGTTCAGGCTCAAGTGCTTTTGCTTTTGCAAGAACTGAAAAAGCAATTTGGCCTGTCCTATCTGTTTATCAGCCATGATTTGGCAGTAGTTGAAGCTATTTCTGACCGTGTCGCTGTAATGTATTTTGGCGAAATCGTGGAAGAGGCGAGGGCAAGTGATCTTTTTGCCCGGCCTAATCACGTCTATACGCAGCAGCTTGTAGCAAGCGCGCCGCGCATTAACAGAAAGTAGCAGAACATGACCATCACTGATCGGAAATCCGATCACAATATCCGACCCAATGACAAACCAGTCAGGTCGAGGCGGCGGTCTGACGAGATTGCCGACCGTATCAAAGATCTCATCCAAACGGATGAGCTGAAACCCGGAGACCGATTGCCTCAGGAAAAACAGCTAATTGATGAGTTCAAAGCGGCCAAAGGAACAGTGCGCGAAGCAATGAAGGCGTTGGAAACGCAAGGATTGATTGCCACCCGAAGCGGCCCGGGAGGCGGAGCTTTCGTTTCGGAACCTTCTAGCCAGCATGTCGTGGAAATGCTTGGCAGTTATTTTCTTTTTGATCCGCCCAGTCTTGAGGAAATC
Source organism: Falsochrobactrum ovis (assembly GCF_003259955.1). Classification (GTDB taxonomy): domain Bacteria; phylum Pseudomonadota; class Alphaproteobacteria; order Rhizobiales; family Rhizobiaceae; genus Brucella; species Brucella ovis_A. The sequence goes on along the minus strand of NZ_QLMK01000003.1, from coordinate 221,413 downwards.
TACACGCTTCGCAAACTCTTGGAACCAGAAGTCGCGTCATTGCTGGCTGGTCGGTTAAGTCCGGAAGACATAATGCGGCTGGAAAACACGATGCGAATTTATGATCGTCCGGCGATAGATCTTGATGACCAATATCGACAGCGGATCGCTGAACTCGATTTTCATGCGATTTTGGCGCGCCTCTGTCCCAATCGCTTGCTGGGGCTATTGTGTGGATTAACCCACGATTTGTTGCGCAAACATCCGACAGCCTGTGCCATTTATGCTGATCCTTCTCCAGCTTCTCGCGTGGAGGGGCTGGTTTTCCAACATAAGCTTCTGGCAGCGCTTGTTGAAGATCGCCGCGAAGATGCGCGCCGGATTGCGCTGGAACATATGATTAGCGCAGAAAATTACATGATATCGAAAGCGTGCGATATTGGTTTGATTGAAAAAAAATTTGCAAATATTGGAACCATCCAAGCGCCTTCGCATTAGTCCCCTGTAGGCCGTCGTCATAACCCATGCGACGGCCTTGTTTTATATTGGAAAAACAACGGAGGTTTTGACCCTTTTTATGTGTGGTATTTGCGGAGAAATCAGATTTGACGGCGTTGCGCTTTCGGTTGCGGCTATCTCGAAAATGGCAGATATACTCAGTCCTCGCGGCCCGGATGCGTCGGGGATTGTAGCTAGAGGCAATGTTGGTTTTGCCCACCGACGATTAAGAATTCTCGATCTCTCTGAAAAATCCCAACAGCCAATGATTGATGCGGACCTCGGTCTGACTTTGGTATTCAACGGTTGTATTTATAATTTCCGCGAATTACGCGGCGAGCTTGAACAAAAGGGTTATAAGTTTTTTTCTGATGGTGACACCGAAGTCATCATAAAGGCCTGGCACGCTTGGGGTGAAGAATGTGTCACGCGGTTTTTAGGTATGTTCGCCTTCGCAATACATGAACGCGATAGCGGTCGAACAATCTTTGCGCGTGACCGTTTTGGGGTTAAACCGCTCTATCTTGCTCAGCTTGGTGGCGCTTTGCGTTTTGCCTCTTCGTTACCTGCCTTAGTCAAGGCTGGTGGTGTTGACACATCAATTGATCGTGCGGCCTTACATAATTATATGAGCTTTCACGCCGTCGTGCCGCCGCCGCGCACGATTTATAATGGCGTGCGTAAGCTGCCGCCCGCTACAATCCGTATTTATGAGCGCAATGGAGAGTTCCGGGACCGCGTATATTGGAAAGCAACTTACCGCCGATTGCCGGGCGATAGCATCCGTAGCCGTGAAGACTGGCAAGAAGAGCTGCTCGACCTGCTGCGGCTCGCGATAAAACGTCGGACAATTTCCGATGTCCCGGTCGGGGTTCTTCTGTCAGGCGGAGTGGATTCAAGCCTTATTGTTGGGTTGCTGGCAGAGGCCGGCCAAAGCGATCTTATGAGTTTCTCGGTTGGCTTTGAAGCAGCCAATGGCGAGAAAGGCGATGAATTTATCTATTCTGATCTGATCGCCAAACATTATGGAACCGAGCACCACCAGATTTTTGTTCCGTCTGCCGAACTGATGGATGCTTTGCCAGGAACGATTGCAGCGATGTCAGAGCCGATGGTTTCCTACGATAATGTGGGTTTTTATCTCCTCTCTAAGGAGGTCTCCAAACATATTAAAGTTGTCCAATCCGGGCAGGGGGCCGACGAGGTTTTTGCTGGCTACCACTGGTATCCACCACTAGTCGATTCCAATGATGTGGTTGCTGATTACGCTAGAGCGTTTTGCGATCGTACCCATGCAACACTTGCAACACAGCTTGCACCCGAATGGATGCCCGAGCGTGACTATAGTCTGGAATTGCTAGAGCACTATTTACTGGAAGAGGGTGCGGATACACCGGTGGATCGCGCATTGCGTCTCGATACAAATGTGATGTTGGTCGACGATCCAGTCAAACGCGTAGACAATATGACGATGGCTTGGGGGCTTGAAGCACGAGTCCCGTTTTTAGATCATGAATTGGTAGAGCTTGCAGCCCGTATGCCCCCGGAAGAAAAATTAAGGGATGGCGGCAAGGGTATTCTCAAAGATGTAGCCCGAAAGATTATTCCAAGCGAAGTTATTGACCGAAAAAAGGGATATTTTCCGGTCCCTCAGCTCAAATATATCGCGGGTCCTTATCTTGAGATGATCAAGGATGCTCTTTCGTCGCAAAAGGCGCGAGAGCGGGGGCTGTTTCAACGCGAATATTTAGAGCGACTATTTGCGAATCCTTCTGATCACCTTACGCCTTTGCGTGGTTCCGAATTATGGCAAGCTGGAGTGCTTGAAATGTGGCTTCAGACCCAAGAGGCTTAAAATGCGCAAAATTGACGATGTGGATATGATCCGGCAGAAGGCGAAGCTCCGCAAGGCTTTTTCGCACCGGCTGACACGCTTGCGCACACCAGAAAGCGCGGGCTTTTATCAGGAGCATACAGGCGGGATTGACAAGCCGGGCGCAGAAGATCGTAAACGCGACGTAGTCATTGATTGTGGATGGGGCCGGCTTTTATTTGCGCAAACGTTTGACACAAATGAAGCAATTATCGAGGCTCTGCGCGCTGAAGCACCCGCCAATCGGGACATTGTTTTCTATGTCAGCGATCCGCATGTTCTTCTATCGCTGGCGCCGCAAGAAGTATTTCTTGATCCGTCCCATACTTATCGTTTGGAGCTTGCGACCTACCGGCCCGGCGGACGGCGCACCCGTGGCATTACTATCCGGCGGGCCGTGTCCGAATTGGACGTGGAAGGAATTAACGCCGTTTATGCGGCATGTGGAATGGTGCAGCTTCGTCCGGATTTTTTCTCATCCGAACGCAATAGTCGTGCCGTGACTTATTTTGTCGCGCAGGATGATATTACCGGCGAAATTGTGGGCACTGTAACCGGGATTGATCATCATCAGCTTTTTGATGATCCCGATGGGGGCGCGTCGCTTTGGTGCCTTGCCGTTCATCCGCAAGCGCGTCAGCCCGGTATTGGGGAAAAGCTGGTGCGCAAACTGGCCGAGCATTTTCAAGCGCGTGGATTAAGTCATATTGATCTTTCGGTTCTGCATGACAACGAACATGCAATTCGTCTGTATGAAAAACTGAACTTCCGCCGCGTGCCGCTTTTTGCTGTAAAACGCAAAAACGCTATCAATGAGAAATTCTTCGCTTCGCAACTTGATTGTTTTGAGGCGCTCAATCCCTATGCGCGCATCATTGTCGATGAAGCGGTGCGTCGTGGCATACAAGTGGAAGTGACCGACGCGGAAGGTGGATTTTTTCGCCTTTCTAACGGTGGACGTACCGTTCACTGTCGCGAGAGCCTTTCGGAAATGACATCCGGCGTTGCTATGTCGATTTGCGACGACAAAGCCGTGACAAGGCGCATTGTCAGCCAGGCCGGTTTGACCGTGCCAGATCAAATACCCGCAGAGGCGGGAGAAACTGCATTGCAGGAATTTCTCAACAAGCACGGCAAGGTGGTCGTAAAGCCCGCTCGCGGCGAACAGGGCCAGGGTATCTCTGTCGGGGTTTCAACCATCAAGGATTTACACGCGGCCATTAAGATCGCACGCAGCGTATGTGACAGGGTTTTGATTGAGGCCTGTTTTGAGGGCGAGGATTTGCGCCTGGTGATCATTGATTATCAGTTGGTTGCGGCTGCGGTGCGGCGTCCGCCAAAAGTTATAGGGGATGGCAAATCAACCATTCGTAAGCTGATTGATGTTCAATCCCGCCGACGGTTAGCAGCAACCGGCGGCGAAAGTCGAATCCCGGTAGATGCTGAAACCAAGCGTTGTCTGGAAGAGCAGGGCTTGTCACTTGAGACGGTGCTGGAAGATCTTCGCGAAGTTACCGTGCGTAAGGCGGCGAATTTGCACGCTGGCGGAACGATCCATGACGTGACAACCAATGTGCACCCCCATCTGGTAAAGGCGGCTTGCACTGCGGCCAAGGCGATTGGAATTCCCGTAACCGGCATTGATTTCATGGTTAAAGACCCAGAAAAACCGGAATATATTTTTGTGGAAGCCAATGAGCGCCCCGGTCTCGCCAATCACGAGCCTCAGACGACGGCGGCAAAGTTCATTGATCTACTTTTCCCTGGTTCTCGCTAAAATTGTTCTCGGTTTCGCTAATAATAGTGGGCGCCTGATAAAACAGGCGTCCCTTATCAAACCGGAACCACCACCAACGCTTTTTCGTTTCTTTCTACAGGAGAATTAAATGCGAAAATCGTTGCTGTTTTTCATATTAGCCATTGCTGTGGTGTTGATGTTTGTCGTGGCTAGCCCGTATTATTATGGGGTGACGCCGGAAAACACTGGCTCAGAACAGGAGCAGGGGCAGTGAACGGAATTAACAACTCGGGATCCAATCAACCTCGCTGATTATGGGCCTATTTTGCGCCACACTTCGCAGATTTCCATCGCCGTTTCGAGTTTCCGTGTGAGGCTAGCCTCATTTCCGGCTCTGGGTTGCACTAATATACACTTCTATCTGATCACCGTCAGCAAGACCTAGTCTTGGCCTGAGTTTTTCGCTTGCGATAATTTCCAAATGTTCGTGCATATGCGAGCCAACACGGCGAAATATCCAAGCATTGGCTTCGTTTTTTCTTGTTTTTATTACACACCGCCAAGCTTGGCCCAATCCTCGTCTAGGTTTAAACCGCTTTCGGACTAATGAGTTATTCCCGATAAGATCGCGGGCAATTACAACATCGGGTGCAATGGTGTTTTTATCGAGAACTTTGACGCCTTTTCTGGTGTTAAAAGGCGCAGGTGGGTCGATCAAGCGGACATTTAGCGACCCTGGATAGAATTCCACGGGCCAGTCATGCGGAACGGGAAATAAGACCTCGCTTCCAGGTATTTTTAGTTCAGAATGTCGACCGAGGCCGGATTCCACAATTCCATGTATTTTGATCATAGCCTCTCTGCAATGGTTCTCTGTCGATTCGAGCCAGATGCAATAATTAGCCTGTTCAATGTTCAAAAACAAAAGAAAACGAGCCGGGCCAAGCAATTGGCCGTTCTTGTTGCCGAATATAATATTTAGGGCAGCACGATTGAGCGCCATAAAAGTGGTTTATGGCGCTCAACGCCCCGAGGTTCTGCTCGAGTAAGGGCATCCTAATCCGCGATGCAAAGAGTTTATTTTCGGGGGTGGGGAATATGTGTTGCACAACAATGTTGTTACGGGGAAGTTTGGAAGGCCTAGCTAACTAGCACAGATTGCTCGTTCTTTTTTAGCCATTGCTCCGCCAATTCCTGTAATTGCTTTTCCGCTTGGGCGATCATTGGCCCATATCGTTCGTTCTGGAAGCCCCAAAGGGTTGAATTTAATTCCTCCCGATGTCCCGCAATAAAAGGAATAGCAACGACTACATGCAGATTGGGTAAGTTTTGCAAATATCTATCGAAGGCATTCTTTACTACATCATGGTTGGTAGGATCCCATTTTGATAATAAACCCAGCGCAGATTTATTGTATATATTGCAAACGGAGCTTACCATTCGATCTACCGTGGCATACATGATGCCATCATGAACCTCGACTGAAAGTATCTTCGTGTCGGGATGGACTTCTGCCATCAGGCCCGAAAAAATATCCCATTTATCAGAGCGCGTGGTTAGATAACCGATAATCTCGGACATTTTACTTTCGTATTGGTCCGGGAGCAAAGCGTCATCTTCAAAAACGGTGAGATAATCAAAATTTTTCGCAAGCGCGTACATTGCTAGCAATTTAAAACTTAATCCGCACCCTATCCAACCAGGACTATATCGTGCGCCATCAAAAATCACTGCGCTACGAGGCATACTTTCCATCAAAGCTTTTCTTCTGGAAATCGTTTCTGGAAGCGAAAGTGCAATAGTATTACTGTCATGGGGTATGTATGGAAGATTTTCCTGCAGCTTTTCGACAGGAAGCAATCCAAGAGCAACAAGCGCTCTATCCAGCATGAAGGCAAATCTTTCAGTACTGCGCTTAGCAGAATGCGACAAGCTTTCAACGTAGTTATCAATATCTGCAAGTATCGTTTCTGCCTGTAAAAGCATATCTTCGACAGAGTTTTCGTTAAAAAATCTGACGGCACCGTTCAGTTCAGGATAATCATATTGATCCTTCGCCCCCTCAGAAAGGACAGGGGTACCTAAAGATAAGCATTCCTGTATCCGCGGTGTCTCTAATAGGGCTCCTTCATAATAATGAATATTTACAACCACTTTGGCTTTACGAATAGCATTATGCATGTCTTCGCCAAACAGATTATTGTAAACTACCACGCTGAATTTTTCCTGCAGCTTTGACAGGAAATGACGTCTCCGAGGTGAACTGTTGCTATCACCATAAAACAGGAAATCGTATTCTTTTTCTGCTGGGTTGTTCACACTTATATTTGATGAAGATAGGCCAATGGGTATATAGTGCACATGAGGGTACCGAATTCCTTTGTTTTGGAGGAATTCAATATTTGTAAGAGAGTAATCAAATATAGCTAAAGAGTTTTCGAGATCGGAAATGTATTTTTTGCTGAACCAACGGGAGCTAACTGATTGCTCTAGTTGGAAAAGTATCCGTCGTTCATTTGGCGGCAGGCGGTCGAACATCTGTGCGCACAAAACGATGTAGATATCGTGATTAAAGCTGGCAGGAGCAGAGGTCATTACTGACGCATCAATGCCGCGCGTTTTTAAATGGTCTGCGATGGATTGGGCAATGAAAATAGTATGAGGAGTGGACATGATTGCCCACGTAGCCTCGCTATTGTTCTGGATTTTCTGGATAGAGTTTATAGTAGCCCTTTCACGAAAGGAGTATTTTAATCGCTCTAACAGCCCTTTAATGTCACCGCGGGCTAGGTAGCGTGCACCATTTCGCATCCTTGTCGGGTTCAAGAGTGCTGATAAAGAAATTGTATTTTTTGTTTTATCGTTACTTCTCAACCGCTGGAATGATCGGCGAAATGCGCGGAGCGGTTGCGTCAGCTTCCATGAGCGGGAGCTAAGAATGATATTATTATATTTTTCCAATTCAGTGGATGTCTCAAGGAGTTGTCTAATTTCCTCGTTATATTTCTGCTTGTCTTTTTGCCTCTCTTCGCGAAGTTTATTAATAATTATATCACGCGATAATATTTCCTCATTTAAGCGATCAATTTGTTTAATAAGCAGTTGTTCATTGCTATAGCTATCGATTTTCTTAAGAATTTTTCGCTCATTATTTAAAATGGCGTCATGTAGTTGTCCAATTTTCTCACTTAGTTCGATAGAGTCTTTTGCCATATATAGGCTTCCCTCTTGATTAGTTCTGAAATACTGCAGCGTTTGCCCGCTTGCTACGCCTTCTCGGCAAATGATCTTTGCAGTGGGATGATCAACTTTCCGCGTTTGGCCATTGAGGGTCGCCATTTTAATAAGCTTTGAAAGGTAGGGCCGTAATTCGTACTTTTGCCCATGCGCTTTCTTTATTTTTTGGATTGCGTTTATCGCCTCACTGTAACCGTCGGTTAACTGGCTGCTAATCTCGTCAGGTGTTTTTTTAGACGGGCTGCAACGACCCGAAAAATTCAACATTTCCGCAGTGCGATGATTGTTCTCTGTCAGCCAGCCTGGTCCGCCCCATTTGTCATAGATGAACACGGGGGTTTCGCTTAGAATGCAATACTGCACCGTTTTGCCAATAGTGATGACTGCGTCATACCTAGAAAGGACTTCCGGGGTTATTCGAATTTGTTCCGACGGCAGTCCGATATGTTCGACTTTAATGCCGGTTCGCTCCAATAATTTTCCGGCGTCCAACACTTCTTGAGGAGTATGATTTGAGATTATCGCAACTGTGCCGATATCTATCCTGTGTTGACGCGAAAATATAAAGCGGTTTGGAGCGGCGTTATGGAATATTTTTATCTTTTCAGGAGCTATCCCAAACGAAACGAGATTTTCAAGTGTCTCGTAGCTGTTGGCAATTGTGATGCCAGGTGCAGAAGCTATTGCGCCGGGAAGCTCATACGGTTCGAACGGAGATAAAGAAATGTTTGCAATAAATGGCCATGGCTTATCGTCTGAATAATATTTTGACAGAAGATACGGTAAAATATGATGCTGTGACCAGATTATGTCGTAGGAAAATGGGTCGGGGCAGTCATCGACCAATCCAAATTTTACGGACAATCTACTCAGGTCGCTTTTAATTGGTTCTCCGATGAAGCCAGCAAACAAATCTACGTCGCATCCAAGCTCCAGAAAGGTTTCCGCAACTTCAAGTGCAACGATTTCCGAGCCTGCGTATACCGCGAGTTGGTTCGTTAGAATTAGAGCTCTCAAATCTTCTACCGTTTTGGGTGTGGCGACGCTCCTTCACGCCCGGTTTTGCTTCCGGGGCCGCGTCATTGCAAATCATTTGATCGTTAGTCACTTATAAGTATCCCACTAAATTAGGAAATCCAACATGAATATGCATCTTGGCGATACCCGCCTCTTGATTGGTGGGCCGAAAGCATGGGCTATTCACAACCAACGTGGAAAGAGAATTACGAGAAGGTCAGCCGAAAGCTCGGAGTGGATCTAGGTAGCAAATCCCAAGCTTTTGTTAGAGCCTGAATATGCTGCGCCCATTCTGATCGTCGGCATGTAAAGAAAAGGCTGGCTTACCGGCAAAAAGCACTTCGACTATATCACGCTGCAAAAGTCTGACTTTAAGAATGCCAAGCGCATTGTGACTGGCATGGATAAGGCCGACCTGATCGCCGGCTATGCCAAGCAATATGACTAGGCACTTCTGGCTGAAGCTATGGTGTGGGCCGGTGATTAAAGCGCCAGCCGAATCCGCAGGATCGGGCCGATAGCACCCATAGGCGTGTTTATACCAGCCACCTTCACCATGAAGGCGCTATTGAGGAAGGTGTGCCGTTGTCACCTCAATGCGCTCGCCGGTGGCAAAAGACGCCTATCGTTCATTTAGTAAATATCGATCAGGCCGCTCGGCCTATTCGGGCATATATGATGCGACTGGCCGCATGGTTTCCAGCGTAAAGGTGAACCTATGAGCGAAGGTAAACAGCTTGATGATGGCAAAGTCCGTATGGATCTTCTGCCGCCTAAGTTCTTATTTGCCACCGCTGATATTCTCGGCTTCGGCGCTGGTAAATATGGCGACCGCAATTGGGAAAAAGGCATGTTTGAGGCAAGTGTTCGCAGCCCTCATGCGGCATATGTCGGCATGGTTGCGGAAAGAGCAGCATGATCCTGAAACAGGTTAATTGCACCTAAAGCACGCTGCCCGCTCTATTGCGTTTTTGATTGCTTATAAACAGAGGCAAACGGGAGCCGGTGATTGACCGGAAAGTGAACAAACTCTGTAAACTAATGCTAAACTACAAGCTACCGGTTGTTAAATGCAACTACCGCTAAGTCTTTGAACTTATTGGTGAGCGCGCAGGGATTCGAACCCTGGACCTACTGATTAAAAGTCAGTTGCTCTACCGGCTGAGCTACGCGCTCCCAAGGGAGACTGGTTGTCTCAAGGAAGTGCGCGGAACATACGGTCGACATTCAGATTGGTCAACACCCTAAATCGCTCTTTCTTCAATATAAATTCAAAAATACACATTGTTTTGTGAAAAAATGCTGTTCGGCGGTCGTTTTAATGGCGTCAATGGCCTGTTAGACGCGCAAAGAGGGAGAAAAATCGTCTTTAATCGCGTGGACAATAGAATCAATATGAGTGTGGGCGGTGGTTTTCCCAAATAAAACAGCCGCCTTGCGGCGGCTGTTATCAGGCAAGGCCTATCAACGATAAGGCGAGTTGCACTGTCTACGGGGTCCGTTATAGGGCTGGAACGTGTTGTCCGAAGCCCGATAAGAACGATACCGGTCGTAACACCACTGCACATGAGCGTTGCTGTAACCATATCCGGGTGATTGATAAACTCGGGGTGCAGGCGCCGGAGCAGCCAAAGCACCGCCAAGAACCGCGCCAGCACCAAACGCTGCTAGCGGATACCACCAACCATCACTATGGCGGCGATAGCCACGCCGATAATGGCGGTAACCGCGATGGCCACGCCAATGTCGAGGGCCAGCACGGTGGCCACGCCAATTTCTATTGCGGTGACGTCGATGATCGCGAACGTCAATAATATTATCGGACCCGATTATCTGGGTTGTGGGCAGGATCGGAGCGGCAGATAGCGGCGCCATGGAGCCGAACAAAACAGTAGCACCAACCATGCCAACTAGGAGCTTTTTAAAGGTGTAATTCATGTACTTCTCCAATTCTGGTCGCATCTTATTGCTCGCAAGATGAACGCTAGCTGAATATATATAGCACGCCTGTCGCCCGACAAGCTCGTTGGCCGTGCGTGGCTGGCAAATATGTTTCTTAGACCCAAGCATTTCTCAAAATTTTCCTGACGATTTTGATTATGGGCAATTTGACATCTGGTGATAAAGAGAGAAAACACCATATGATGCATCCATGACGAACGTGAACACTGACATCCCATTCACTCTGATGAAGCCCACGCGCGATGAAACAGCCCGCCAAACGCAGTTTTTGCCCGTGCAAAATAGCTTGCCTGTTGAGTGGCAGGTTTCCGAAGGACTAACCGATTACGAAACTGCATTGCACTTTATGGAAGAGCGTGTGCAGGCCATTCGGGAAGGAAAGGCGAAAGAACTCGTGTGGTTGGTGGAGCATCCGCCACTTTACACAGCGGGTACCAGCGCACGGGTGGAGGATTTATTATCTCCAGATCGGTTTCCGGTCTTTCAAACCGGGCGAGGCGGGGAGTACACCTATCATGGGCCGGGTCAGCGTGTTGCCTATGTCATGCTTGATCTCAAGCGTCGGCGGGAGGATGTGCGCGCTTTTGTGGCTGCGCTTGAACAATGGATTATCGAAACATTGGAGCAATTCAATGTGAAGGGGGAGCGGCGCGAAGACCGTGTGGGCGTTTGGGTGGCGCGACCAGATAAGCCTAATCTCTCCAATGGCAAAATTTGCGAGGACAAAATCGCAGCAATTGGAATCCGGCTGCGCCGGTGGGTGAGTTTTCACGGCATTGCGATCAATGTCGAGCCTCAGCTGGAAAATTTTGACGGAATCGTCCCGTGTGGAATTTCCGAATATGGCGTCACCAGCCTAGTCGACCTTGGACTTCCGGTGACGATGGATGACGTGGATGTGGCTTTGGGGCGTGCTTTTGAAAATGTTTTCGGGCCACGCGATCATTAATCTCTATTTTCGGGTTAGGACTCGAGCTTTATGTTCCGTTCTCGCATGAACACATAGATGCCCGACCCGATAATGATCATGATACCCAGCCATTTTGACGGGGTAGGGAAATCTCCAAATAGGAGCAGTCCAAGTATCACTGCCGTAACGATTTCAAGATATTGAAAAGGCGCTAATATAGATGCGGGTGCAAGTTTGAATGCTTGCACGACCATCAGATGGCCCACCGTTGCAACCGAACCGAGCAGAAATATCAGCAGGCATATAGACGGCGTCAATGTCAGGCTGAAATGAAAATCTTCAACGCTGGTTTGGGACGCGATTAGCATGGCGAAAGCCGTGGTGAGACCGCCACCTATTCCTGCGTAAAACTGCATCACAAGCGGTTTTTCATGCACTCCATATTTTCGGTTGAGAATGAGATAGGTGGCAAAGCTAACAGCGCAGAGCAATGGCAGCAAAGAAATGGCACCAAAAACTTCAAAACTCGGTTGGATGACAATTAATGTTCCAACCAGTCCCACTGTGACGGCACAATATCTGCGCCAGCCAATTTTTTCTTTCAGAATAATGGCCGACATTATTGTGAGGATGAGAGGCTCGGCGAAGAAGATCGCCGTGGCATCTGCAAGCGACATATATTTGATCGCCATAAAAAAGCACAGGCTGGTGAAGCCAATCAGGGCCCCGCGAACCAGATTTACTGTAAGATGCGAAGTTCGAAACTGAGAAATGCCACCCATTGCCAATAAAATGACAAAAGTCAGGGCGCATTGAACGGCAAATCTCAAAAACGCAACGGTGGCCGGCGGAATATTGTCCATCGTTGACATCCATTTTCCAATGGCATCAGTGAATGGAAGTAAGAGTACTCCCATCACCATGATAATCATTCCGCGTATATGTCCGCCGGCTTCTGATTGCGCGGCCGAGTGGTCCACCGATTGTGCTTTCATTGATTCCCCTCACACATTAGAGAGGAGTAGGCTAATTCATGTCAGCGTGCCAATGAGAATTCAAAAAAGCCCCACCGAGTTTGACTTTTGCCTCCATTCCGGTGCAAATCGTGCAAGCTATGTGCAAAACCCTTTGATAAAAGCGCGAATATTAGAACGTATGGCGAACTTCGGTCGCATTGCGCGGATTCCCGTGGCATCATTTGATTGATTCGCACCTACATATTTTCAGCTTGCGGCATATGTCAGGCTGGCCTTCGTGGCTTCAGATAGAAAGCTATTCGGACAAAAATGGACGACAGCAACGATCTTTTTTCAAGAGTGCTCGATAACGCGAAAAATCGGACGACTGCGCAGCCGGTTGAAAACGAAACTGTATCACCGCAGCCGCACGCACCTTTAGCGGCGCGATCAGGCACGCAGAATTCGACGCCAACCAAGCCGAAATCTGCGGGGCCCACAAAATCTCCAGCCGCTCCATCGGACGGTGATGATTATAATGCGTCATCTATCCGCGTGCTTGAGGGGCTGGAGCCAGTTCGTCTGCGTCCGGGCATGTATATTGGCGGTACCGACGAAAAAGCGCTGCATCACCTTTTTGCTGAAGTCATTGATAACTCAATGGACGAGGCGGTGGCTGGTCATGCGAATTTCATCGAGGTGAGTCTGGATGCGGAAGGGTTTGTGACCGTTTCGGATAATGGTCGGGGTATTCCTATTGATGAACATCCGCAGACGCCGGGGAAATCCACGCTCGAAGTGATCATGACCAAGCTTCACGCTGGTGGTAAATTTGACAGCAAATCTTATGAAACATCGGGCGGGCTCCATGGCGTAGGCGTTTCGGTGGTGAACGCTCTGTCGGATGTCATGGAAGTAGAAGTCGCTCGCAATCGTCGGCTTTATCGGCAGCGCTTTTCGCGTGGAATTCCGCAGGGTGGATTAGAAGACGTCGGCGAAGTGCATAATCGCCGCGGCACTCGGGTGCGCTTTCATCCTGATCCGGAAATATTCGGCAAGGTTGCGCGCTTTGATCCCCATAGGCTTTACCGGATGGCGCGTTCCAAAGCCTATCTTTTTGGTGGCGTTGAAATCCGATGGAGCTGTGATCCGTCTTTGCTTGATCCGAAGAAGGAAACGCCAGAAAAGGCCGTGTTCCATTTTCCAGGTGGTCTAAAGGATTATCTTCAGGCGTCCCTTGGAAAAGAACATCAGGTAACTCGCGAAATTTTTGCAGGAAGAACCGAAAAGAAAAGCGGTCACGGTGCAGTAGAATGGGCGGTATCCTGGTATGGTGGTGACGGTTTTGTTCATTCCTATTGTAACACCATTCCCACGGGCGATGGCGGCACTCATGAAGCGGGCTTGCGCGTTGCACTGACCCGCGGGTTAAAATCTTATGCGGAATTGACCAACAATAAACGAGCTTCGATCATCACCACGGATGATGTGATGATATCAGCTGCGGCCATGATGTCGGTCTTTATTCGAGAGCCGGAATTTGTTGGACAAACGAAAGATAAGCTCGCGACTGTTGAGGCGCAGAGGATTGTTGAAAATGCCATCCGCGACCCGTTTGATCATTGGCTGACTGCTTCTCCGCAGGAAGCCTCGCGCTTGTTGGATTGGGTGATTAACCGCGCTGAAGAACGCTTACGCCGCCGACAAGAAAAGGAAACGGTTCGCAAGAGTGCAACGCGCAAACTGCGCTTGCCGGGCAAACTCGCAGATTGTACGCAAACTGCTGCTGCAGGCGCCGAGCTCTTTATCGTGGAAGGGGATTCCGCCGGTGGTTCCGCCAAACAAGCGCGTAATCGGGCTAATCAGGCGATCTTGCCGCTACGCGGAAAAATCCTCAATGTTGCTAGTGCTGGTCGCGAAAAACTGACCGCTAATCAGCAAATCGCTGATTTGGTGCAGGCGCTTGGCGCGGGTACGCGCAAGAATTATCGCGAAGATGATCTGCGTTATGATCGTATTATCATCATGACAGACGCCGATGTGGACGGCGCTCATATCGCTTCCTTATTGATTACATTTTTCTATCAGGAGATGCCGGATCTTATTCGTAATGGCCATCTGTATCTCGCTGTTCCGCCGCTCTATAGGTTGAGCCAAGGCGGCAAGGTTGCTTATGCCCGTGACGATGCGCACAAAGATGAGCTGTTGCGTACTGTATTTACCGGGCGCGGAAAGATAGAAATAGGTCGGTTTAAGGGGCTTGGCGAAATGCGCGCTGAACAGCTCAAGGAAACGACCATGGACCCCAAAAAGCGAACCCTTTTACGCGTTCAGGTGGACGAAGAATATAGCGAAGAGACCCGCAACACCGTGGATGAACTGATGGGGACAAAGCCGGAGGCACGCTTCCGTTTCATCCAAGATCGTGCTGCATTTGTTGAAGAGCTGGATATTTAATAAAACGAAATAGGCGGGCGTAACGCCCGCTTATTGTTTTGTCGTTTATTGCTTAGCCGATGACACAATGCCCAGCTGGCATTGAATTTCCTCAATCGTTTCGCGAACGAAAAACCTGATCACAGAAGCCGAAACGCTTGCAAAGCTCCTGTCGTGCATCGCCCTTAAATGCGATCCATCAGCGCAAACCACGAGAGCGCCAGAAACAATAATGGACCGCGGAAAACCTGTCCTCCCGGAAAGGCCGGAATACGCAATTCTTCGAAAAGTTTAAGCTTTTCACGATTTCCGCTCAAAGCTTCCGCGTATAATCGACCAATATAATTGGCAAGCATAACGCCATGGCCCGAATAGCCACCGGCGCTGATGACGCCGGGCATAACTTCTTTGACAAAAGGCTGGCGCGGCATGGTAATGCCCACTGATCCGCCCCAAGCATGGGTGATTTCTACTTGCTTAAGCTCAGGATAAATCTCACCAATCTGACGGCGTATATGGTCACTAATGTCGCGCGGATTGTCTGCTGTATAGGCCTCACGTCCGCCAAAAAGCAGACGCCCATCTTTTGAGCGGCGAAAATAGCGAACCACAAAGCGTGAATCATCGACAGATTCTCCACCCGGAAGGACGGTGTTGTTGTCACCAAGTGGGGCAGTCGCGCCAATAAAGGAACGGATCGGCATGATGTGCGAGGCACTTGATTGTTCAAGCTGGCCTCCATAGGCATTAACGGCAATAAAAGCATTCTTCGCTGTTATCGTGCCTCGCGAAGTCTCAACTTGAACGCTGCCATGCGCGGTTCTTAATCTGGTAGCGGCGGTGTTTTCAAAAAGATGCGCGCCAGCTTTCTGCGCAGCTTTGGCGGCTCCGATTAAGAATTTGAGGGGATGAATATGTCCGGTTCCCGAGTCATAGATCCCACCATGATAACGGTCTGAGCCGAGCAAAGATGCCATCTCATCGCGCTCGACATATCGGATATGCGAATATCCGAAGCGGGTTGCCATTTGTTCGGCATGGTTTTGGTAGTTTTTAAGATAGCGCTGCTTATGTGCGGCTGAAATCTGCCCGCGCGTATAATCCATATCGATATTATTTGCGCTAGCGAATTCCAATAGGTGAGTTTTAGCCTCTTCAGCTATCTCGAACAAAGCCTTTGCGCGCTCAAAACCATATTGTTTTTCGAGATCTTCTGCCCATGTGCGTTGGCCCGTGCCCAACTGCCCACCATTGCGCCCTGATGCTCCGTCACCTAAACGAGCAGCCTCAATCAGCACTACGTCAACGCCATTCTTTGCTAAATGATAAGCGGCAGATAGTCCTGTATATCCCCCGCCAATGATGACGACATCAGTTTGCCGCGCTCCATTGAGCTCGGGATATTGTGGGCGTTCGATAACACTTGCCTCATACCATGAAAGGCCGGGGGCAATTGGGCTTTGGTATGGCATGGACGTTCCATATTGGAATCACAAATCATATATGGAAATGTATATAATCAATCGAAGGCAATGCCGACCAATATTCGCATTGCCTTCAGAATTTTATTGCAGCGTGTAAACACGGCGCGCGTGGGGGATCAACCCGCCCGAGTTATTTAGACGTTCAGCAGCAGAAATTCCCGTTCCCAAGGGCTGATAACTTCCATAAATGTTTCAAACTCGGCGCGTTTGATTGCGGAATATGTGGTTACGAAGGAATCACCGATTAGCGTGCGCAATTCCTGATCGCTCTCAAAAAGCTCGACCGCATCGATCAAACCACGCGGCAGATCAACTTCCTTGGTATTCACGCTGGTTGATGCTGGCTGGTCAGGCTCAATTTTGTTCATGAGACCGATCAATCCACAAGCAAGAGAAGCGGCAAGCGCCAAATAGGGATTAGCATCAGAGGACGGAATGCGATTTTCAACGCGCCTTCCTCCCGGCTCCGAACGAGGCACACGAAACGCTGTGGTTCGGTTGTCATATCCCCATTTGACGTTCACCGGTGCGGATGCATCCGGCGTCAAACGTCGATAGGAGTTGACATAAGGCGCAAACATGACCAGCGCATTTGGCACATGACGCTGCATGCCGCCGATAAAATGACGGAAAGCATCGCTTTCGCTGCCATCTTCATTGGAAAAAATGTTACGCCCTGTTTTTTTGTCCACGATCGATTGATGAATATGCATTGCCGAGCCTGGCTGCCCTTGGATCGGTTTGGCCATGAAAGTGGCATACATATCATGTTTGAGGGCCGCCTCACGGATCGTACGCTTGAACATGAATACTTGATCTGCCAGTTCCACGGGATCCCCATGGCGCAGATTTATTTCAAGCTGTCCCGTACCTTCTTCGTGGATCAGCGTATCGATCTCAAGACCCTGACCTTCGGAAAAATGATAAATATCATCAATAAGTTCGTCAAACTCATTGACGCCCGCGATTGAATATCCCTGACCACCACCAATTGGCCGGCCCGACCGGCCCACGGGCGGCGAAAGCGGATAATCTGGATCGGGATTTTTTTGCACCAGATAAAATTCAATCTCCGGAGCGACAACCGGCTTCAAACCTCGCTTACTATATGCTGCGACGACATTTCTAAGTACATTGCGCGGTGTAAATTCGACCGGGCTGCCATCTTGATAAACCAGATCGCAAATAACTTGCGCGGTCGGGTCTGTCTCCCACGGAACAATCGAAAGCGTCGAGAGATCGGGCAGAAGTTTCAAGTCACCATCATTTTCCGGATATTGGAAGCCGTGACCGTCTTCGGGATAAGCGCCGGAAATCGTTGTCATAAAAACGGCCGAGGGCAGGGCGAGTGACGTGTTCGAGGTGAATTTTTTCGATGGCATCATCTTGCCGCGTGCGACCCCTGCCTGATCAGGGGTAATGCACTCAATGTCTTCGATATCGCGCCATGCAAGCCATTCGGTCGCTTGTTTCCAATTCTTTACGCCACGTAATGCTTTAACATAGGGAGGAGTGCGCCGACGCGGTGCGCGCGTGGGCTTTTTATGCGTCGTATCAGCTGACATCAAACACCAAAAAATGATTTCGTATCATTATATGATAGCGGTAGCCGTGCTGATTGACAAATGGCTTCACGCAAAAAGGTTTAGAGTTCGCGCTGATACTTGATTGTGTATCGCTCGGTCGTGATGAGATCGGCTCTCGCACATCTTCACCGAATTCCAGTAGCTTATTTGCAATGGTAACGATTTTTTTGTTCGTCCTGTCATCCTGCTGTTGACGAATGCATCGCAATCTAAAAAGGTGGGCGGAATATAATATCGATCTAAAGCCTGCAGCTTGAAATTGCAGTAGAGAATGGAGCACTCAATGAGGATCACTTCCTTCCTTTGCGCTACGACTTTTGCCACCTTGAGTATTTCGGCTGCTGTTCTTCCTGCCAGTGCGCAGGAACGCGTGGTCCATATTTATAATTGGTCGGACTATATCGACGATTCTATCCTGGAAGATTTTAAGAAAGAAACGGGGATTTCTGTCGTTTACGACGTCTATGATTCTAACGAAATTCTGGAAACCAAGCTTCTAGCAGGTGGTAGCGGCTACGATCTGGTGGTCCCTTCTGGCGAATTTCTGGGCCGTCAGATTCCTGCAGGCGTTTTCCTGAAATTGGATAAGGAAAAACTTCCGAACCTTAAGAATATGTGGGATGAAATTTCTTCGCGCGCGGCAACCTATGATCCGGGCAATGAATATTCCATCAATTATATGTGGGGTACGACGGGTATTGGCTATAACAAAGCCAAAGTTAAAGAAGCGCTTGGGACCGATACAATCGATTCTTGGGATGTATTGTTTGATCCCGAAAAATCGGCAAAACTTAAAGATTGCGGCATATATTTGCTGGATTCAGGCAGTGAAATGCTCCGGCCTGCTTTGAACTATCTAGGGCTTGATCCAAATTCTCCGTCGGCGGAAGATCTGGAAAAAGCGCAGGAGCTTTATCTCAAAATTCGGCCCAATATCCGCAAATTCCATTCCTCTGAATATATCAACGCGCTCGCTAATGGTGATATCTGTTTGGCGGTCGGCTATTCGGGCGACGTCTTTCAGGCTCGTGAGCGGGCTGAAAATGCCAATCAGGGCGTAGAGATCGGCTACTCCATCCCTGCCGAAGGTGCATTGATTTGGTTCGATCAAATGGCAATCCCTGCGGACGCCAAAAACGTTGATGAAGCGCACGAATTCATGAACTATATCATGCGTCCGGAAGTTGCCGCCAAAGCATCAGACTATATCTTTTATGCAAATGGCAATAAGGCTTCGCAGGAATTCATCGATAAGGAAATTCTGGAAGACCCAGAAATTTATCCGAGCGAAGAAGTGATGGAAAAGCTTTTCGTTCCAGAACCTTATGACACGAAAACTCAGCGTGTCGTGACACGCGCCTGGACGAAGATCGTTACAGGTCAATAATCGTCAAAATTGCTGGCAGATCGTTGGAAGCATCCTTCGATTGCAACTTTATAAGAAACATGTAGAAGGGCGGCTCGCTAAAATTGCGGCCGCTCTGTGCCTTGCAACCATGGGCGAGCGCGTTATTTGGGTTATGATCAATCGATAGAGGACGGAATGGAATCATTTGGCAGCTTTCGCCGCACATTTGCGCCATGGAATGATCCAGCCGCAAAACCATTTATTTCATTTGAAAATGTTACAAAGGTTTTCGGCGACTTCACGGCGGTTGATAATCTGTCGTTGAACATATTCCATCGTGAATTTTTTGCTCTGCTGGGAGCGTCTGGCAGCGGAAAATCCACCCTTTTGCGGATGCTGGCCGGCTTCGACGAGCCAGATTCAGGCCGCATTATGCTCGATGGGCAAGATCTTCGCGGTGTCCCGCCCTATAAACGGCCGGTGAATATGATGTTCCAGTCCTATGCATTATTTCCGCATATGACGGTGGAGAAAAATATAGCATTCGGCCTAAAGCAAGATGGAATGGCCAAATCGGAGATCGATGCGCGCGTGGCTGAAATGCTTAAGCTTGTGAAGCTTGAAAGATTTGGCAAGCGCAAACCTCACCAGCTTTCCGGTGGCCAGCGGCAACGCGTAGCTCTCGCCCGAGCGGTTGCCAAACGTCCCAAAGTATTGCTTCTGGATGAGCCATTGGGCGCATTGGATAAGAAACTGCGTGAGCAGACGCAGTTTGAGCTAATGGATTTGCAGGTCAAACTCGGCCTGACTTTCCTGGTGGTTACACACGATCAGGAAGAAGCCATGACGATGTCTGACCGTATCGCCATCATGGAAAATGGAAGTATTTTGCAGGTGGCGACGCCAGCTGAAGTATATGAAGCGCCACGTTCCAAGTTCGTTGCCGATTTCATTGGCAATGTGAATATAATCGAAGGTGAAGTCGTAAAGGCGACTGGCGGAGAGGCAGAAATCGCCACCGAAAAATTCGGTTTTCACATTCATACGGAAACTCGCGAGCAGTTAAATCCGGGCCAGAAAGTTTGGTATGCAGTCCGTCCGGAAAAGACCCGTATAACCCGGGATAAGCCCGAGGATGCTTCTGTCAACGCGGTTGAAGGCGAATTGTGGGACATCGCTTATTTTGGCGATATGACAGTCTTTCACGTAAGACTTGATAATGGCCGCACGATCAAGGCGGCTAGTCTGAACGCAGTGCGGCGGACGGAAAATCCACTAACCTATGACGAACGCGTGTGGGTGTCTTTCGATGCCGATGCCGGTCTGGTGCTGACAGCGTGATAAGGAGCAGGAGCGCCCAATGCAAAAATTGATCGTTTCCGTCACCAGTCGGCTCGTTATTGCCGTACCATATTTGTGGCTGCTGATATTCTTTTTGGTGCCGTTTTTCATCGTCTTTAAAATCTCGCTTTCAGAGGTGACGATGGCGATCCCGCCCTATACACCAACCTTCGATCTGTCGGAGGGATTGGCTGCGCTCTGGGCCCGGTTCAAGGAATTGTCATTTGCGAATTATCTTTGGCTGGTGGACGATCCGCTTTATTATAAAGCCTATCTTTCGAGCTTGCGGATTGCTGCCGTTTCGACGCTTATTACCCTTCTGATTGGGTATCCCATGGCCTATGGCATTGCCAGGGCGCCGGTCAGTATTCGTCCCACTTTACTCATGTTGGTGATTCTGCCTTTTTGGACGTCATTTCTCATCCGCGTCTATGCATGGATTGGAATTTTGAAGCCTGAAGGTCTGCTTAACCAGTTTTTGATGGGGCTCAATATTATCGACACCCCGCTTACAATTTTAAATACGGATACCGCCGTCTATATTGGCATTGTTTATTCCTATTTGCCCTTCATGGTTTTGCCCGTCTACTCATCGCTCGAAAAAATGGATTTCTCATTGATCGAGGCTGCACAGGATCTTGGCTGCACAGCGATTGGTGCCTTCTGGAAAATTACCTTTCCACTCTCTTTAGCCGGTATTATCGCGGGCAGTTTTCTTGTTTTTATTCCGGCAATGGGTGAGTTCGTTATCCCCGATCTGCTCGGAGGCTCCCAAACGCTGATGATTGGTAAGACTATTTGGAGTGAATTTTTCTCCAACCGCGATTGGCCAGTTTCATCTGCCGTGGCTGTCGTTCTTCTCCTTTTGCTGATCGTGCCGATTGTTATTTTTCAACAGGTACAAGCTCGGCAGCAGGAAAAGGGGAGGTAGCAATGAACACGACTTGGTCTCGCTTTAATATTGTATCGGTCGCGCTTGGCTTTGCCTTTCTTTATCTGCCGATCGTGTTGCTGGTGATTTATTCGTTTAACGAATCGCGCCTCGTAACCGTCTGGTCGGGCTTTTCGACCAAATGGTATGTCGAGTTATTCCGTAATCAGGCATTGATGGATGCGGCTTGGGTCACCATTCGGGTGGGGCTGTTATCTGCAACAGTTGCGACTGTTTTAGGCACATTGGCTGCAATTGCGCTTACGCGTTATACGCGGTTTCGGGGGCGTATTTTATTTTCCGGCATGGTTTATGCACCGCTGGTCATGCCTGATGTGATAACTGGCCTGTCACTATTATTGCTTTTTGTCGCAATGAATTTTGATCGCGGTTTTTTTACCGTCACGCTCGCCCATATCACTTTTTCCATGTGCTTTGTTGCGGTTGTGGTGCAATCGCGGCTGCTAAGCTTTGATCGCTCATTGGAAGAAGCGGCGATGGATTTGGGAGCGACATCGGTCACGACATTCATCAAGGTGACTTTGCCGGTTATTCTTCCCGCAGTCGTTTCCGGCTGGATGCTTGCTTTCACGCTTTCGCTTGATGATCTTGTGATTGCGAGTTTCACTTCCGGCCCGGGCGCCACCACTCTGCCTATGAAGATTTACTCGCAAGTCCGGCTGGGCGTGACGCCCGAAATCAATGCGATCTGCACCATTCTCATTGGCTTGGTAACGACCGGTGTCATTATCGCCTCGGTCATTAATAAGCGGCGAGAAGTTCAGCGTCGGCGCGATGAACAGGCAGCATTCCGCTTGACCTGAAATTTATTGGCCGGGAAGCGCTGGCGAAATAAACGGCCGATCCCAGGATCCGCCGACGAAAAAATGCAGAGGCGGTTTTGCGGGGGAGGCTGTGGGCTGGGTATTGTCTTGTGAAGCGGGTGGTTGAGGAGATGGAAAAATCACTTCACCGCTGAGTGCCAAACTCCGCGTTATGAAAGGAACAATTCCGGCCAATTCCACAGCTTGATCGGGGGTATTCAGGCGTGCATTTTCAATCGTGGCCACACCTTCTGATAGTTGTGCTTTAAGCTCCAAATGAGTGAACGGTAAAGAGGTGTTGTCTTTTCTTTCCAAAGCAAAGAAACGCTGATTCTGCGCATTTGCAAGAAAATCTTGCAATGAAAAGCCTTGCACTTCCCCATTTCCAAATTGGGCAGTGAGGTTTCCTTGCGCCTTTGGCAAAAGAGTGGACCAGCGATTGGCAGGTCCCTTCAAAAGCAGGGAGAAACGGCCGGTACCGTTAATGAGCGGCTTCTCTAGTCCGAGTGCTGCGAATAATTGGGCGCTATTAATATCGGTTGCGTTAAAGCGTAATTCGCCGCTGGCTGATTTTAGATCGCGCACAATCTGTAAATTGGCTTGAAGCATTCCATTAAATGCTTTCGCGTCTCCGATATCGAACATTGCCCGCCCGCCACGTATTTGAACCGCAGCCGCCAGATCGGAAAGATTGATGCGGCCAGCAGTGGCGCTCTGCGCTGAAAGACGTAAATCAAGTTCGGCGTGATCAATGAAACTGGTGTCAATTAAATCACGGTCCGTTTGATTGCGTTCATTGGGTGATAATGGTTGATTATCCGGGAGAGGCACGAAGACCGAGAAAAATCTTTTCAAATCTAGCCGGTCAAACGCAAGTGTCGCGGATGCTGCAGGTTGATCTTTCTCAAACCCAATTTCAATGACCCCTCTGGCGGGATTTTCATCTGCTTTCAATTCGACATCCGCAAATTTCAAGCGTTGCGGAGTGAAGGTGATGGCAGAGTTTAGGGAGAAATTACCAATCTGTGTACGACCGATTATAGGAGGCAAACTAAGCCAGCGGGCTGCGCCGTTTAAGGAGGGCGTTTTGGTAGACAAGTTGCCTTCGAAAAAACGATCGCTGGAGATGTTAGCGCGACCTACAAAGGATAGGTTAATCGGCGCAGCATTGAGTGTAGCGGCTATTTCAGAGGTGCCGCCCGCTAACAATTGTAGGGCTTGAGCAGCACTTACATTAAATTGGGTGTCTTCATCACGCCAGACAGCAGTGCCTCGCAAGCTGGCCACGCCCGAAGTTTGCGGCCAATCCAGAGTGGCATTGAGTTTGGTAACTTGTTGTTCCGCCGCGTTTGACTTTTCTTCATCATCATTGGGGCGCGCATAGGAAATTGTGCCATCACGGATGACTACTCGCCCAAACGGTTGAGAAGCTTGTTTGCTGGCGGTCGTATTATCGTTTGAGCCATTTTGCAGCAGCGCTTTTTGCGCACGAATCGCCGTTCCAAGGCGGCCATTAGATTTGGTGATAGCGTCAAGAAAACCGGAAAAATTATCGACCGGGCCAACAATGTTGAAATGTGGTCGAATGAGATGGGTTTCTGAAAAGGACAAGCGTCCCATTAGAGCGTCGAGCGGAGATAATTCGACATCAATGCGGTCAGCGCTCATCCAAGGGGTGGAGCGCTGGTCTGTCATTTTGCTCAAAGCTACGCCGTTTAAGGACGCCCGCAATACTGGAAACACCCTTAAACGAGGCGCCTGTTGCAACTCGACGCTATAGCCCGTCCATGCGCTTATTTCCTGTGCCAGCCGAACGCGGATTGCATCCGTGGAAACCACGAATGGGATTACCGCAAGCAATGTTGCCATTGCGGCCGCACCAAGAATGATAAGCGCAATTACAAGGCGGATTACTTTAGGCCAGCGCATAAACCTTCCGTTCAATCACAAAGTTAACGGCTTGATCAGTAAACCATTAAAGTCATGTCGCAAAGACATTACATTTGGTTCCCGTCGCCTTTTGTGAACGCTGCATTAGAATGAGCTGGCATAAGTAACTTAAGGCTTAGATCGATAAATCGAACTGAGCGAGATCTCAAAAGCGCTTCAAAGGAACGCGGGTTCAGTCTGCGAGAACGCGTGTGGGCGGAAAAATGATCTCCACCACCGTTCCCCGGCTTGGTATCGAGTCGATTGAAAACTGCGCTCGGTTGGCTTCCACCATAGCTTTGGTCAAGGGCAGGCCAAGGCCGGTTCCTTCGCCGCGCCAATCTTTCGGATTATCAATCGGTCGCCGTTGCAATGTGTTAACCTGGCGGAACGGCTTGAGCGCTTGCTCAATTTCTTCTTTGCTCATACCCACGCCGGTATCGCGCACGCGTATGACAACATCGCCGTTCAATTCATAATTTGTCGAAACGATAACTTGGCCACCGGTTGCAGTATAGCGGACGGCATTTGATAGAAGGTTGAGCGCAACCTGTTTGATTGAGCGTGCATCAGCCACAATATCCGGCAGGTTAGGCTGGAAACTAGAGCGGATAATTACGCGATCTCGATTGGCTTGCGGCTGCATTAATGCAATTGCTTCACCGATAGCATCGTTCAGCGATACTGCTTCAAACTGGAGATCAAGCCCACCGGCTTCAATCTTGGAAATATCAAGTAAATCATTGATCAGTGCGAGCACGTGATTGCCGGAACGATTAATATCGCGCAAATAATCCCGATAGCGATCATTACCGATAGGCCCGAATTTTTCGTCGACCATCAGTTCGGAGAAACCAATAATGGCGTTGAGAGGGGTGCGTATTTCATGACTGATCCGTGCGAGAAATTCAGTCTTTTGCGTTGAAGCGCGCTCCGCTTCTTTACGTGCCTTGGTTAGTTCTTCTTCGGTGCGTTTCCATTGGGTAATATCCCGCAGAACGGCACAAAAACCCCCAGCATTTGGCAGTTTCCCGATAGTCATAAACAATGGAATAAAGCCGCCATTTACTTCACGACCAATGACTTCACGGCCATCATTGAGCACGCTCATGACACCATTATCAGATAGGCCGTGCAAATAATCCATTGCTGCACGTTGGCTTTCGACAGCAAAGAGGATCGAGAAGAATTGACCTTCCGTATCTTCTTTCTCATACCCAAACAAGGCGGACGCCGAATGGTTCATAGAGCGAATTCGGCCTTGGGGATCGATCAAAACCACACCATCGGTGGCGGTATCCAAAATCGTTTTAAGTTCGTCTACCTGCGTTTCAAGTGCTTGGTTTTCCAGTTGAAGATTATTTTCAACATCGGTACTTGTTGCAGTTTCATCGGTCTTTGCGACTGGCATCAGGCTGAGCATGATAGCGTGCTGGTTGCGCCACGAGATTACATTCAAATGAGCGTCAACAACCGTCTCCGTGCCGTCGGCACGATGAAGCAAGAGACCTTCGCATTTTTTACCATCTTCGGGCTCGCTGTTAAACAGCGCTTCTAGACCGCCCGCATCCTGTATATCTTTAACCGTTTCATATCCGGTCACATCAATAAATGATTGATTGATATAATGAATTACGTCTCCAGAATGAATGATCACCGGGATTGGCAATTGAGAAAGAAGAGCAGCTTCGTCCGGTGCATTTGCTTGGTCCGCGGAGGTTGCTGCGTTCTGCACCGCGCTTTCCGTAAGATTGGCCAAAGCTTGATTGCGCGTTTGCTCCGGAGCCGGCGCGGATTTCTCTATGGCGTCTTTATCAGACTCTGATGTGTTGGAAATTCCATGTTTGCGAAGCCGCTCTGCAATTTCACGAAATGCATTGCGTTCAGCCGGTGTCAAACCGCCTTCCGGGCGCGGTTCTGTTTGCTGTTTGGCTTTCTTAGCTTTAGCCTGATCGGCCAGAAGCTTTTCACGTGCGGCAACATTCAGCAGCTCGATTACCCTGTCGTCCGCTCGTCGTCCGGGATTAGGGGTAAATTCGATCGGCTGTCTGGATGCGATTTTTTCAGCTCGATCATCATTGGCGACTTCTTCGGACAATGCTAGCGGATTATCCGAGGCATCGGCAACTTCCGGTGCGGTTTCTTCCACTGTGCGATTTGGCGGAAGATCTCCAGCCAGCACGAGACCTAACGCTTCCGGGTCTTCAATTGCTTCGCTTGGGTTGACGAGACCAAATCCGCGAAAGCCGACAAAGGCGCGGTCGCGAGAGTAGACGGGTAGAGCGGCTAACTCCACCGGTACACGCAGGTTGGTTCCCTCTGCTGGCCAAAGTAGGCGCTTTCCAGACCAAGTGTCCCGCTTTTTCAACAACGCGCCGATGCTGCCATCTGTGTCGAAGCCAAATACTTTGGCGACTTCTGTGAATTTGCGACCGATAATGTCAGCGGCATTGGGCCCGATGATGGAAGCAAATTCAGGCGACACCTCGGTGAAGATACCTTCTGCATTGGTTTTCCAAATAAAACGAGCAGGAGGGCCGTAGCGATCAAATAAAAAATTATTGAGCGGCGCACGCTGGTCGTCTGGCTCAATGTCAGTGGTTTTTTCATCCCGCTTAACGGCATCACTCGTCGCTTGAACAGGGTTCACGGTCGAGCTTTCTTGTGCAACACAGAGCATATGCTTAGCTGGGTTGTCAGACAGGCGAGTGATTGCGCCCGGGATCGAATCTTGACCAGCGCGAATGTGGCGTTTGACGATATGGTTGTGGGCATTGCCAACTTCGACGATTAAATCTTCTAATGTCGAAGATGAAATATTGAGGGATGCGAAGTTCGGACTTGCCGCTAACAGATTTGCTGATGCGTCAAGGATTGCTATATGGGAGGTGTCATCATAGACGCCCGCGATCATAGCATCGGGCGAATTGTGCTGCTGTGCGGCCAGAAGTATGCCTTCTGCTGCGTCCGGTAGCTTGATGCGGGAAATTCGCAGCTGCGTAAGTTCAGATCGCAACCCGCTCGCTAGGCGGACACTTACTATATTGGGGACTTCTCCGGATAAAGCAGTTTCGATTTGTCGGCGCGCTGCAATCGGGAAATGGAAATTCTGGCCGATCATATCATTAATTTTTTGATAGCCGAACAAAGCCGCGCCGGGCCCATTTGCCCACAACACTTCCGAAAGGTCAGTCGACAGCACAAGCTGCGCATCACCTTTTACAAAGCCGCCGCGGATCTCATCCAGCGCAGCAATATCGATGAAGGGGTATGAGCCTGACATACCGATCCTTTACCTGTTTGTTCGATGGCCTTCTGGCACCTTTATTGCTCTTATTGATAAGCCTGTTGTCGTCTCAGGTCTATATAAACCGGGAATATGGCCGTTTCTTTCTGCTCCATTAGTTAATTTACTCAGGGAATCCACACTGACGTTCGGTATTTAAACAATGCGCTGGCGGATGCATAAAATATGGTAAAGGAGAGCTAAGCAGTTTTAACGATCCACAGTTCCTGGGCATGAAACAGAAAAATCTTGAGAAAGATCGTTATAATGACTTGCAAAGCAGTCCGATTCTCCGTATGTGACCCCTGTCGGCAGATGATGAGTTTCAGATTCTGCTCACTCAAGGTACGCGGTCGTAGCTCAGTTGGTTAGAGCGCAGGATTGTGGCTCCTGAGGTCGTTGGTTCAACTCCAACCGACCGTACCATTATTTTCAATCACCCGTCGAAAAACACATAAAAATCAGAAGCTTGCCGGCTGATTAAGCTTTGGCGTATGTTTCTGTGATACTAACTGTGTTACAAGCTGCTACCATAAGGCAGGCCAAGGTACCGTATTCGGTCAGACCCTACCGAAATCCTGACGTTCTTAATAACGAGATTACAAGCATTCCCGTCAAGGTGAATACGGAATGGATATTTCAACACTGACGCGCTGATTATTTGCATAATTGGTTAGCGCGTCGCTTGTTATTTCTCTTAGTAAGAATGAGCTGATTTCTATAATTGGTAACTGGTTATCAAGCGCATTCGACGCGGTTCCCCTGCTCATCAAACAAATGGAGATGCTGCGCCGGGAAGCTCACGTGGATAGAACCCTTCGCATCAAGAGCAGCACGGTCCGTAGTGAATATCTTAAATGGCAATCCGTGCACACTCAAATGCAGTATGATCCCAAAACCTGTTGGCTCGATAAGATCAACACTCGCTGCAATTCCTCCCGCTTCTTCAAACTGCACATGTTCAGGCCGTATACCAAGCGTTGCCCGCGCGCCGTGATTTAGCTGCATGGGGTGAAGCAGTGAAAGCTCCGCGCCATCGGTTAGTTTAAGGCGCGGCCCGCCATTTTGCTCATAATATGTTACCTCAAGAAAGTTCATCCCCGGTGAACCGATGAAACCCGCAACGAAAAGATTGGCCGGGCGGTCGTAAAGCTCCAACGGAGCGCCAACTTGCTGCACTACTCCGCCATGCATCGCAACAATACGGTCTGCCAATGTCATCGCTTCGATCTGGTCGTGCGTCACATAAATCGACGTGGCTTTTAGTTCCGCATGGAGCTTTTTGATCTCTGCACGCATCTGTTCGCGCAGACGGGCATCAAGATTGGAAAGAGGTTCATCAAACAAGAAGGCCTTGGGCTGTCGCACAATTGCGCGTCCCATGGCCACGCGCTGGCGCTGGCCACCCGAAAGCGCCTTCGGACGACGTTCCAGCAAAGGCTCAAGACCGAGCTTGGCCGCAGTTGATTGGATGGCGCTTACGATCTTTTCTTTCGGCGTTTTCCGCAGCCGCATACTATAGCTCATATTATCGGCGACGCTCATATGTGGATAGAGCGCATAGGACTGAAACACCATGGCAATGTCGCGGTCTTTTGGTGCCAACTCATTGACACGCTTGCCATTGATTTCGACCTGACCGGCGGTGATCTCTTCAAGACCGGCAATCATGCGCAGCAAAGTGGATTTACCACAGCCGGACGGCCCCACCAGCACGATGAATTCGCCGTCTTTAATCTCAAGATCAACGCCATGCAAAACCGCATGTTCGCCATAGCTTTTGCGGACAGACTGAATATTGATGGACGCCATAGGGAAAAATCCTTTCAGCCTTTGACCGCGCCAGCGGTTAAGCCCTGCACGAGGTATCGTTGAATAAGAAAGAAGAAAACGCAGGCCGGGATCAGCGCAAGCACACCCGCTGCCATCATCTGGCCGAAATCGACCGAGAATTTAGAAACGAAGCTCAATAGGCCGACCGGGAAAGTGGCCGCTGCATTACCGGAAATAAGCATCAGAGCAAACAGAAGCTCGCTCCAGGCCGCAGTGAAAACAAAGCCAAGTGTTGCAGCAATACCGGGTAGAGTCAGCGGTAAGATAATTTGGCGAAACGCCATGAATTGTGTTGCGCCGTCGATCTTTGCGGCTTCTTCGAGTTCTTTGGGAATTCCGTCGAAAAACGATTGCATCAAGAAGGTCGCAAAAGGAACGTTGAACGCGGAATAGACGACGATGAGGCCGATCAGACTATTGGTTAGCCCAAGAGGTGCCATGATTTTGTAGATCGGCGCAATCAGCATCACCAACGGAAACATCTGCGTCAGCAACATCAACGCCACGATCCAATATTTGACGCGGAAGTTAAAACGCGACAGCGCATAACCAGAAAGCGATGCCAGTAATGTGACGATGACCGCGGTGGAGCCAGAAACAATGAGGCTGTTGCGGAAAAATAGCGGGAACGAGCTATTATTCAGAACGTGACTGAAGTGATCAAACGTCGTACGCGAGGGCCACATTTTTACGCCTTCACTGTAAAGCAGGTCATTTGGTGTGACAGCAACTTTCACCAACCAGAAGATCGGAAAAAGCGCGAAGAGAACGAACAGCAAAATGGCGATGCGATGTGCGCCGACAAGCAAATATTTACGTTTTATCATGGCCTCAATCTCTATTCAGCAGTGTCTGGCGCAACAGCACGATCAGCATCGAATAAATCATCAAGAGGACAAGAAGAACCATCGCAATGGCCGATGCGTAACCAAAATCAAGCCGTTTGAAAGCCTGTGTGAAGATGTAGCTTGCCACAATTTGCGTGCGGTCTGCGGGACCGCCGCCGGTCATAACGACGATAAGATCGGCACTGTTGGCAACCCAAACAGTTCGCAGCAAAATTGTGATAGCCATGGTTGGGGCTAGGAATGGAAGTGTGATTGAGAAAAACCGCTGCACCGGCCCGGCACCGTCAATGCTCGCAGCCTCATAGAGATCGCGCGGAATGGCCTGCAAAGCGGCCAGCAAAGTGATGGCAAAAAACGGAATTCCCCACCAGACACCTGCGGTAATGATACCCCACATAGCAAGATGCGGGTCGGATAGGATATTATCGGGTGCACTCAAAATACCAATGGCGTGCAGCCAATGAGGAATTGGGCCGATAACAGGATTGAACAGCCAAGCCCAATTAAGTCCGGTTAGGAATGTCGGCACGGCCCACGGCAAAAAGATGAGCGCTTGTGCCAAACCGCGCCCGGCAAAAGGCCGATCAAGCAGCAGCGCGAGAATAAGCCCGAAAACAAACTGTAACAGCACCGAGCAGCCCGTCCACCAAAGTGTGTTCTTTAGCGAGCGGTAGAAGGCCTGATCTTTGGCGAGTTCGCGAAAATTCTCCAGCCCAACAAAGCCACCCGAAAATGGGTTTAATAATTGGATGTCTCGGAAAGCGTAAGAGACGCCAAGAACCAATGGAACCAGCATGATCGCGCCGATGAGGATCAACGCTGGCGCACTATAAAGATAAGGTTCAGAGGCATGAGCAAGGCGCTGCAAAAAGCTGCGGCGATCCTGCTTATCACCCGCCACATCGCGCGAAGCTTTGAGGGGAGCTGCGTTATTCATTATTTTTCCCTTCGCGGGGCAACATTCGCTTTGCAGGCGTTACATTTTCACGCCTGCAAAGCATTGCCATGTTGCTATTGCTTTGAGAGGTATTTCTGCTGCGCCTTGGTCAGATATTCTGCCCACTGATCGGCCAACTCGTCGGGCGTAATGTCGCCGAGAAGCGCTTCTTGCGATGTCTTGATGACGAGCGAATCCTTGAAGAAGGCAAACTCTTCGAGATAAGTCGGCATCACAGTCGGCACGACATCCTTGTCAGCCAGCTGATCGAACCAGCCTTTAAACTGCTCGCCACTATAGAATGGATCATCCTGAGCGGATTTGAGAACCGGCAATGCGCCCGTGCGCTTGTTCCATTCGATATTGCCTTCCGGGCCTTCAAGCATCGAAATCAGCTTCCAGGAAAGGTCCTTGTTTTGACTTCCACTCATCATGGACCAGCCCGCAAATCCAATGGTTGGGAAGGTCTTTCCATCGGGCCCCTTTGGCATGATGGTAACGCCAAAATCTTCCGGCTTCATGCGTTCGGTAATGGCGATGAGCGCATCCGGATCTTGGTTTAGGAAGGCACAAGTACCGCTGTAAAAGCCAGCGACCGTTTCGTTAAAACCCCAGTTGACGCTATCTTTGGGCGCAAGCCCGTCCTTATAGAGATCAACCATCCAGGTGATGCCCTTTTTCCAGCCATCGCTGTTCATAGTCGAGGTGCCATCTTCGTTGAAGAATTCATTGTCACCCGCCATAGACGCGGCAAAAATCACCCAACCATTGAGGCCACCGGGTCCGCCGCGCATGCAATAGCCGGACTTACCGGGAAGCGCGGAGATCTTCTTTGAGGCTTCAACAAATTCGTCCATAGTTTTTGGCGGTTCCGACACGCCCGCCTCAGACAGCAGCTTTTTATTGTAGAACATAGCGTTCAGATAAAAGCCATAAGGCAGCGTATAGGCCGTGTTATTAACGCTGCGGCCAAGCTCAAGCGCACGTTCGGTCAGGTCTGACGTGGTCTCCCATTTTTCGAGATAGGGCTCAAGGTCTTCCAGCATGCCGTTATTGGCGTAAAGCGAGAGCCACGTATCTGGCATTTCCATGACATCCGGAATTTCGCCAGCGGAAACCATGGTTGCAAATTTCTGGAAGGATTCGCCCCATGGCAGCGAAATGATTTCAACCTTGGTGCCGGGATTGGCTGCTTCAAATTTGGCAACGATCGATTCAAGCGTCTTTGTACGTTCCGGGCTGGTGATAACCTCTACCAGCTTGAGCGTGGTATCGGCCAATGCCGTGCCGCTTAAAAGCATAGTTGCGAATGCGGCTGCTATTAGTTTTTTCATTGTAGATCCCCTTATTGCTCCTCACTAAATTCGTTATTTTGTCGATGCTGCGAGCGCCCCTTCAATATCCCGCCACAGCGTTTCCGTTCCTTCCAGTCCGACATGAAGGCGCACGGAGCGCGCATCAATGCCGAATGTATGCGCTGAATTTGGTTGCGCTTTTTGCTGCAATACAACTTCACCCGGAACGATCAGGCTTTCATGTCCGCCCCAGCTCACACCGAGCTTGAACAGTTTAAGATGATTACAGAAATCACGAATATTTACGCCGTCGCGGAAGATTACCGAGAACAGGCCAGACGTACCGTGCAGACCTGCTGGCAGACGATTGGCCAATGCCGGGTGGCAGACTGTTTCAACCACATCCAGAGCCTGAAGACGTTTGGCAATTTCCAATGCCGAAGCCTCATGCGCTTTCATGCGTGTTGGCAAAGTGCGCATACCGCGAATGAGCAGCCATGCATCAAATGGCGAAAGTTTGCCGCCCAAATATGGATAGGTTTCGGCGCGAATTGCATCAATGAGCTGTTTCGATCCGGTTACGACGCCGGCGACCACATCGCTATGGCCACCGAGATATTTTGATGCCGAATGCACAACCAAATCCACGCCAAGCGTCAGCGGGCGCTGAAAGATTGGGCTAGCCCAACTATTATCGATAACGCTCAACACGCCATGCTGTTTGGCAATTGTGGCTAAGGCACCGACATCATGCGCTTCCATAGTCCAGCTTGTCGGACTTTCCATGTAGAAAAGCTTTGCGCCGGGAAGGGCTTTTGCAACCGCTTCCTCGTCGCGCCCGTCAACATAATCCACCTGCACCTGCATGCGCTGCAGAATAGTGCCAAATAGGCGAAACGCATCGGGGTAAACATGGCGAACGGCGACAATGCGATCCCCAGGCTTTACAAAAGTCAACACAGTTGAAGAGATTGCAGCCATGCCGCTGGCAAAGCCCAGCGCGTCGTCGCCGCCTTCTAATTTTGCCAGCATTTCCTCAAATGCCCGCACGGTCGGATTGAGGCCACGCGTATAGATCGGGCGATGCTTTTCGCCGCGATAGGTGGCAACCATATCGTCATAGCTTGAGAAGGTGAAAAGCGACGTTTGCACAATGGGTGGCACCACGGCGTCGTAAGCATTGCTTTCGTCGTGGGTTACCGTCAACGCTGCAAAATCCAGCGGATCCATCCCGTCAGTCATTTGGACATTTCCTTGATGTCTTCCTCGACAATATCGAGGATTTTGAGTGTTTCTTGCCGCGCGGTTTCAGGATCTTGAGCGGCGATGGCGTTAAAAAGCGTGCGATGAAACGGAAAAGTCCGTCGCGCAAAGTCCTCTCGCTCGAACGGCTGATCCCAGAAGCGCAAAAAAGCTTCGCGCATCTGTTCGAGCAATTGTCGAAAAAGCGGATTGTGGGTCGCATCATATATGGCCAGATGGAATGCTAGGTCTTCCGGGCCGGATGTCCCTTTCTCAAGGTGAACGCGCTCCATCTCCTCAAGATTGCGCGCAATAATCTCAAGATCTTCCGCGGTGCGTTTGCGAGCGGCGACCATGCTGGCTTCCGCTTCGATACCGCGGCGCACTTCGAGCGACTGCAGCAAAGCATCACGCAATTGCGCAGGGTCGAACGATAGCGGCATATGAATGGTGGCGGCGGAAACGGGCTTGAGCAGATATGTGCCACTGCCTTTGCGGGTTTCAATAACACCCAGCGCCTGAAAATACCGAATTGCTTCGCGAATGGTGGAGCGACCAACACCTAGCGCCACCATGAGTTCACGTTCGGCGGGAAGTCGATCTCCCGCTCGCAATTGGGCGGTCTGAATATAATTTGAAAGGGCTTCCGTTACCTGCCGGGCACGATCTATCGGCGGCAGAGGAACAATCTGCAGCAGCCTGCCATCTTTCATTCTTCCCCTCCCTCTAGCCCTGCGCCCATATCTGCCGCTTTGTGCAGGATTTTGGCCGCATATGCGCCCGACAGCGCGAATGCTATCAGACCTATCTCCCCTACCGATATAAATTGGTCTGACATCTTACAGATATTTAAAAGGATCGACCGGTGTCAAGCTCTTCATTTGTCAAAATGAAAAAGGGTTAAAATTCCTATTCTGCTTGGTGGCCTCCGCAGTTCTGCTGCTACTTAGAAAGAGCGTCGGCTGCGTTTGAGAACTTGCATCAGCAATCGCCACAAAGCGCAGCAGCAATATTTCCAGATGGCATGAAAATCGCCATGATCATTATCTGTCGCCGCAAGTCGGTCACATGGGGCCGAAACAGGCGGATTGATGAACATGGACGTTTCCAAAGCCAATATAGATCAATGCGGTCGTGGCAGTCGCGTGGCGTATAGCCGTTCTTGGCATACGAACTGGCGTGCGCGCACCGAAGATGCCGAGAGCTGGGAGGCGGGGGTAGCTCCTATGCTTAATCACCGCTGACAATGCGGGAGCCACGGGATTAGAATGCAAGCGGTGCAACAGGTAATCTTCGAAGTTTGATCAAGACGGTAAGTCTGATTTTCTTTTATGTATCACATACGCTCAGAGCAGATTTTTACAAATTCCGTTTCCAATTCTAGCCACGCAGTCCTTTCACTCAGTGAACGCTTGACAAGTTCCGTGACTCCAAATCATATATGATATTAAATATAAAATAATCCACTTGGCTTTTGGAAATTAAGGCGGGGTCTATCAGCGAGCGGCAAAGAGACGATCTGCGATAAACAAGATTAACCCACGCTTAGAAGGCTTGGTTTGTCAGGCGGAGGATACTGACAATCCAACAAATAAAAGGGAGGAACCTATGTTTAAAAATCGATTGAGCCGTCGCTCAGTTTTGGTGGGCGGCTTGGCAGCGCCCTTCATACTACGCTCGCCACTGGGCTTTGCAGCGACAGAATTACGCCTCACGCATCCGGCTGATACAGCCCATCCAGTTCATTTGGCTGCCGAAAGCTTGGCAAATCGGGTTGCGGAGCGCTCAAATGGTGAGCTTAAGATTACAATCTTTCCGTCTAATGCTCTAGGTTCGCCCACGGATACTGCGCAACAAACGCGGTTGGGCGCAATTGACTTCATTTTGATGAACCCTGCCAATATTGAAGCTTTGTCCAAGAGCATTGGCGTGATTAACATCCCCTACCAATTTGACGATTTCGCTCATGCTCACCGTGTGCTTGATGACACGGCTCGCGATTGGCTTGAAGCGCAGCTCCTTGAAGCGGGTTTCGCGTGGATTGCAAACTTTGAATGGGGTTTCCGCGCCCTGACCAATAGCCGCCGACCAGTAAATACGCCCGAGGATGTCCAAGGGTTAAAAGTGCGTGTGCCGCCTGAGCTTGCCATCAAAGCCGCCTTCGAAGCGCTGGGTGCATCGACACAAACCGTAGCCTTCCAAGAGGTGTATCTGGCGCTCGCCAATGGAATGGTAGACGGCCAAGACAACCCTGTTTCAACGACTTTCGCAGCAAAGTTCTATGAGGCGCAAAAACATCTGGCCCTGACCAAGCATATTTACGCGACCATCATGTTGGCGGCCAGTCCGCGAGTATGGGAGGGAAAACTCAATGAGGAGCAGCGAGCGCTAATCAGTGAGGAAGCAAAGATCGCTGGTGCGGCTGCGCGTGTCGACGTGCAAGCAAGTGAGGCAGATTATATTGCTCAAATGGAGAAGAGCGGAATCGAAGTAACCCGCCCAGAGGTGGAGCCTTTCCGTGCACGAATGGAGCCAGCTTACAAAGAGTTACGTGCGGCACTGGGTGATGAAACGTGGAACACCTGGGCTGAATTGGTTGAAGCTGCGCGTAGCTAGCAAGCCTGAGTTCATTTGCGTTCGAGTGTTTTGACGCTCGGACGCAGCGTGCCGGAAAGGATAGGCGGGGATGTTTACTGTGACGATCCTGTTGGCGATCTGCGTCGTCATCTTGGGAGGAATTCCGATAGCGGTGGCGCTCGGTCTGGTGGCGGCTGTCACGATGGTTGTCACTGTGGGCCCAGATCTACTGTTCATTTTTATTCAGCGTACCTATTCCGGAACAACGTCGTTCCCGCTTTTGGCCATTCCGTTTTTCGTCTTAGCCGGGAACTTGATGAATATAGGGGGAACAACGGAGCGAATTTTCGCTGTTGCAAAACTATTAATTGGGCGCATTCGCGGTGGTTTGGCTTATGTGAATGTGCTGGGCAGTGTCATTTTTGCTGGCATGTCTGGGTCTGCGGTTGCAGATGCGGCTGGCATGGGAGTGATCCAGCAGCGCGCTATGGAAGATGCGGGCTATAAGCCACGTTATGCGGCAACCGTTACCGCTGTTTCCTCAACCATCGGTCCTATAATCCCCCCTTCCATCCCCTTCGTGATCTATGGCAGCCTTGCCAATGTTTCCGTGGGAGCGCTCTTTCTGGCAGGCATCTTGCCGGGAATGCTCATGGCACTTTTACTTATGATCGTAATCGCTATTTCGGCTCCCTATCTGAAATTGCCGCGGGGCAATCGCTTTCCGCCTTTCCGGGAGGCGGCGAGAACATTTTTAATAGCCTTCCCTGCTTTATTATTGCCGCCAGCGATCTTGGCGGTCATCTTCACCGGCATAGCGACACCGACTGAAGCTGCTGTTGTGGCTGCTTTTTTCGCCTTTGTGCTGGGACGCTGGGTCTATCGCGAACTGAACTATTCTGACGTGATAAATGTCTTTTGGGAAAGTGCGCGTCAAACCGCGCAAGTGATGTTTATCATCGCTCTCTCAGCGCCTTTCGGATGGGTTCTGATTCAGCAACAGATACCAAATGCAATTTTACAGGCTCTTTTGAGTATTTCGAATGAAGCCTGGGCTGTATTGCTGATCATTAACGTGGTGTTGCTCATTCTGGGCATGTTCATTGAGGGTATTGCGCTCATGATCATCGCCTATCCGGTTCTAATGCCGGTGGCGTTGAATCTTGGCATTGATCCAATCCATTTCGGCGTGATTTTAGTGCTCAATCTGATGATTGGGCTTGTAACTCCGCCGGTCGGACTTTGCCTTTATGTGGTAGCAGGGATCGCAAAGATCCCAATTTCCGAAATCACCAGAGAGCTTTGGCCTTATCTGCTCGGACTGATTGTTAGCTTGCTGCTGATCACATTTGTACCTGCCATCTCGCTCTGGCTTCCTAACTATTTTGGCTATGGTTTCCACTAATGATGCAAATATTGAAAAACAGCGACCGAATGATCGGGTGTTTGACCAAATATCTGAGCATCGCCTTGCTGATAGCCCTGCTTTTGCTGTTGGGCCTCTCGGTTCTTTTGCGCCTATTGCCGCTATTCACGATTAGCGGATATGACGAGGTGGTGGAACTTCTGTTTATTTGGCTTGTCGTCCTTACGACAGTCGCACTTTGGCGAGAGGGCGCTCTCTACCGGGTTTCACTATTTGAAAACATGCTCCCGCAGAGCGGCAAGCTGATCCTCTCCGTGGTCATCAATTTCTCTATGCTGGGTTTCAGCTTGATGCTCACCTATTACGGTTGGGCCTTTGCGGTAAGTGCAGCAGAGACCACCCCATTTCTGCGGATCAGCAAGATTTATTGGTATGCAGCTATCCCCGTTGGTGGGGCATTCATGTCTATCTACAGCGTCGTCTGGCTATGGCGAGTGATTTGGCAACGCGCAACATTAAACGAAGATAGCACTTTGATCGGTTAGTTTTGGAGGAGTAAAATGGGACGGGTAGAAGGCAAAATAGCTATTGTCACCGGTGGAGCTGGCGGCATCGGTTCAGCGATAGGAAAATTATTGTGCCGCGAGGGTGCCAAGGTTTTGTTGGTCGATATGGATCAGGATGAGCTTGATCGTGTCGCAGCGGAAATCCACAGCGAAGGCAGCAAAGCGCAGCTGTCGACAATGGTGGCGGATGTAGGTCAAGAGACAAGTGCCAGCGCGATCGTTGCCAAAGCACGGGACGAATTCGGCCCGGTGGATACGCTGGTCAACTGTGCAGGAATGCGATCATACGAACCGCTAGCTGAAGCAAGTTCGGAAACATGGGAGCGAATTCTCGCAGTTAATCTTTTGAGTTACGCTTGGCTCACTCAAGCGGCCATTCAAGATTTACGCGCGTCAGGGCGAGGGAACGTTATCAATGTTTCTTCAACACATGCAGTTAACCCGCGCGCAGGGATGGGCCAATACGATGTGACCAAGGCGGGTATCGTTTCCATGACCAAGACACTCGCTTTCGAAGAAGCAAAACACGGAATCCGTGCCAATGCGGTTTGTCCGGGGCTGACCTTCACTCCATTTCACCGTAAACGCGCAGAAGCCTCGGGGCGTAGTCAGGCTGATATAGACGCAGAAGCCCGTGGCGGTTGTCTTCTGGAACGTTGGGCTGATCCGATGGAAATTGCCTATCCCGTTCTTTGGCTGGCTTCCGATGAAGCGTCCTATATGACCGCATCGGTTTTGATGGTCGATGGTGGCCGTTATGTTACCTAAGGTTCACGGCTTTGCGACACTGTCGCGCAAAAGCATTCCGCAACCGGAAACTCGACGTTAGCTCCAACAATGACGGCCCGCTCAGCGGTGTTCTGGTAACTCATCAGACGCGACAAATTCCGGATAGATGTTGCAGGTGACCGCGGATGCGCTATGGCCGTTGAGGCTGGCGCAATCGTTTCAAACGTGCTCATTGAGGTCTGCGAGGTCCCAGAGACTATCGGTGGAATTGGAGGCATTGCGCGGGATGTTATTATGATGGCAATCTTGTTCAATATGGCGCTGACAATCCGACCACGCCAGCAAAGTTTGGCTTGCGCGATACCCTAGGCGCCAGTCATGAATTGGTAACCAACTACATGATAGGTAAGAGGCCGGTACGTGGGGGGAGCGTACGGGCTCGTTGCGCTTGTTTATCATCTCGACTTTATGATGAACGGGACCATACCCTGCGAGGTCCTCATGGCGAAGTTTATCCACATAGCAGGTTCAGAGCATGTCCTTTTCGATAAGTAACAACAGCGCCTACCCACTATCACGGCGCCAACTCGTCCTTCTTGGGCTGGCGCTTCTCATTGCGATACCGCTATTGGGTGGATTGTTGTTATCTGCACTATCGGAAAGCGGGGGAACCAACAGCTATGCGCTATTGGCGCAATCCTTCCTTGAGGGCCGCCTGGATTCTTCCACTTGTTACGATTCCGATTGCGCAATCTATCAGGATCGTATTTTCGTCATGTTTCCCCCGGTGCCAGCAGTGATTGCCATGCCTTTCGTGGCTATTTTTGGCGTCGATTTTAGCGGGTTCATAACGCTCTCGCTCGTTGCGGGAGTGATTACACTGGCACTGTGGTGGCGGATATTTGCAGCACTTGATACTGACAAGACGGTTGCAATCTGGCTGCTTCTGGCTCTCGCTTTCGCAACACCTTTGTATTTTGTGATGATCCGCGGGAGTGGGGTCTGGTTTTTCGCCCAAACCATCGGTTTTCTTTTCGTAACACTGGCTATTCATCAGGTGGTTCGGGGCGGTTCGCTTGTGTTTGCGGGCATATGCGTTGGACTCGCCTTCCTTTGCCGGCAGATGTCGATTTTTTATCTGCCCTTTCTGTTTGCTTTGGCTCTCGCCCCCGGTGAACGTCTTATATCTTTTTCCAAGGCGCATATCGTGCGCGTGCTCAAGCTCGGCCTGCCCGTTGCAGCCGCCGTTCTCATTTACATGGTCTATAATTACGCTCGTTTCGGTGCGCCACTGGAAACCGGATACCAGTATATGATGACGCCGGAAGAATGGACGATGATTAATCATCGACTTTCCGAATATGGCCTGTTCTCTGGCGAGTACTTATTTTTTAACGTAGTCTATTTTTTCCTACAAGGCTTTCACCTAAAATTTGGTGGCGATGCGATGTTGACGCCAATCGGTCTCGATCCGGCGGGAACTTCTTTGCTCGCGGCAAGCCCGTTTGTGCTTCTCGCTTTTTTCACTCCGCTGCGCCGACCGGTATTAATTGGGATCGCCTGTGCGCTGGTCATGGCTGTTCCTACCCTGTGGTATCACTCAAACGGCTTTTCCCAATATAATGTGCAGCGCTATGTGCTCGATTGGTTGCCTATCTTGTTCTATATGCTGGCTCTTGCAGTGACGCGTCGCGAAATGCCAGCTTTGGGCGTATTGGTGCTCTATGCAATGGGTCTCAATCTCGCAGCGATGGCTCTGATTTCGCTCGTGCAAATGGCGTGATCCTAAAGGTCAGATATTTGTGACCGATAAAATTCGCTGCCGCGCCGACACCAATGCCGGTTCCATGTGCGAGAGCCTCCGCGAAAGGCACATCTCCAAACGCAGGAAAGGCAATATTGAGCAAAGCCAGCGAGACAGCGAGCACGATGACGGCCCCGACAGAGTTGACGACAAGGAAAAGGCCGATCTGCACGCCGAGCGGCAAGGACGATCCGGGAAAGACATAGGATCGGTATAATGTGAAGCCCGCTGTCATCCCGATTAGATAGGCGACAAACACCGCGGCCGGAAATGGCAGAAACAAAGAGAGGGGAAAACGCACGATCCAATTGATCGCTGCTGCCGTTCCGCCGAGCAATAGAAAACGCACTAATTGGGTCATGTTAGAAGGGGATTCCCGCCCAAGCCATGGCAAAAGCAATGCCGACAAATCCGCAAATGACGAGGCTTTTGGGATCGCGGAGTGCGAAAACAACCGGATCGTCGTTCAATTCGCCACGCTGGCAAATCATCCAGATACGCGAAAGCCAGAGGAACAGCGCCGGGGGGATCGCCCAGAGCCACACCGAGTTTGCATAAAAATCGGCAACCAAAGCATCATTGGTCAGATAGAGCACCATAATCAGCACCGAAGCCATGCTCGAAGAAATGCCCATTCCAAGAATGAATGGCAGGTCGGCGGCAAAATACCCACGTCCTGCAACCTTTTTGTCGATATCGTGGCCCTTTTCAATCATACGCTGCACTTCCGTTTGCCGCTTAGCGAAGGAAAGCGACGCGAATAAAAACATCGAAAACACGAGCAACCAAGGCGAAGGCGGCACGTTTACGGCCACAATGCCTAGAACCAGACGCAGCGTGAACAGCACCGCCAGGATAAACGCATCCAATATCGGTTTGCGCTTGAACGCAAAGGAATAGCCGAGCGTAAGCGCCAAATAGGCAGCAAGCACCGCCACGACTGGAAGGCCGGCGATTGCGCCAATGGCAAAACTTAAGATCAGGCCAGTCGGTATGGCCAAGACCGCCGTCTTGATAGACATAGCCCCGCTTGCCAAGGGTCGGTTTCGTTTCGACCAATGTTGCCGATCATCCTCAATATCCCAAAGGTCATTTACGAGATAAGTAGTGGAGGCCAGAATCCCCAGCGCAAGAAAGGCGAGGCCAGCATTGAGACATGCCTCGGCTACAAACATCTTTCCTCCCAAAATAAGTGGAACGATCACCAGCGCGTTTTTGACCCATTGATGCAAGCGCGTGGCTTTTAGAAAGGCGTGCACCCCAAACTTGGGGGCGAATGCAGCTTCGATCTCAACCGTTCGTTTGGCGCGCCGCGTCACGCTTCCGCTCGTCTCGACCAGCACCGCGCGGCTGGCTTTTTCCCAAACCGCCAAGTCGACCTTACTGTCTCC
Organism: Falsochrobactrum ovis; assembly: GCF_003259955.1. Taxonomy (GTDB): domain Bacteria; phylum Pseudomonadota; class Alphaproteobacteria; order Rhizobiales; family Rhizobiaceae; genus Brucella; species Brucella ovis_A. The sequence goes on along the minus strand of NZ_QLMK01000003.1, from coordinate 179,490 downwards.
CGCATAGGTGAACCCTTGCGGAAAAGCTTTGGTAAGCGCCGCGCCCTTCACTGCGCCTTTGAGATTGGTATTACCATCGCTCGCTATAACATGGTTGATAAAACCGAACCGCTTTGCCACCCGTTTTGCAATCTGAAAATCCGCTGCTGTCGCGAGCACGACCATGCGCCCCTTATCGTGCTCAGCCTTTGCATAATTAGCAAGTTCCTGATTGACGGGAAGCCGCGACACGTCAATCTCAATCGACCGAGCAAGTTGCTGCTTGAGATAGGCTCGGCCTTTTAACAACCAATGGAGCATCAGGAAAATCCGCAAAGGATTCTCTTTGAGGAAGGCCAGCACCTGTTCGTATAAAACGTCTGTTCGTAGCAGAGAGTTATCAAGATCAAGGATCAGCGGAATGTCGGCGGCCTGATTATTAGGCTTTTGCTGCTCGACAGGGGTGATCAAAGATAAAGACATGAATTTTCCCCCCTGATGAAAATCTTTAATCTGCCTGGAACAATTACCAGACAGGCCTTAACGGGCGCTAAGAATTAAGTACAAACTACCCCAACAGCAATTTTATTAATTTAAAAGTTTCCTTGCCAGATCACAAGCACTTATCTTACTAGCCATTACTGCGTGAGCGGACAGCTATATTAGATTTTTCGTGAATAAAGATCGTTACCCTGCTGCCGCCGGTGTGGCTACGATGATAGTGCAAGGTCGGACCTTCTTGGCTATGGCCGCAGAATTGGCACGGGCTGTCAGCGCCGCCCGATTGGACGGCGCAGCACACGCCCCGCGAACTGCGTTAATAAGGCCAAAGAACGATCCACAGATTACGCTTCCACGCAGTGGCAACATCAAACACAGACTACGCCCAGCACGCTCGGGGATCACGGCCCTTTTTCCATAGAAAACATGTTCAGTTGCGCTGAGAACTTGGATAGAAATCTCGCGCGCTCTGATTGCTGCGCTCATGTTTTGCTTCTCAAGCATCAACATCGCAGCGTTGAAAGCGCCAACCCGTAAAACGGGTTGACGCGTAGTACTTATTATAAATGATCGCGTGGGATGGTCTGGGTCCATTCACGGGTCCTGACCGCTTCGCCATTTTCCTTGGCCGTCAGAACACCGGAAATATAGAAGTTTTCAGCATCTGAATGCATCTTCGTGGTAGTCTCAATATCGATCATCCAGTCTTCGCGGCCCATGCGGTAATGCTGGGTGAGGACATAGTTCGCCGACAACGGATCGTCGTCCTTGATCCGCAGTTCGCGCTTGAGACTGTGGCTCAGTTCGGTACCAATATCATCAAACCGCAAGATACCTTCGCCGAACAGTCCGCCTATGCCTTCCGTTACATAAAGCGTTTCGCCGGTGACGTGATCCTGCATTGTCCATCGACGAACGCTGCCCGGATCAAGCTGGGTAATCGGCGTTGCAGGACCGTTGACCGGCTCCTGGAAAGTAACCTTTGCATCATCGGCAGATAGTGGACGCACAGGCAGATCAAGGCCCGACGCACCGGTGTCAAGCGTAAGCGTGACACGCTTCGGCGATGGCCAGACCATTGGCCAATAGCCAGTGGCGATTGACAAACGGATGCGGTGGCCCTTTTTGAAGCTATAGCCGCTATCGTTGAGCTTGATTGCGATTTCGTAGGATTTGCCTAGCACCAGCATTTCCGGCTTGTCATGGCCGTTGATGTGGTTGAGGTTGAATACCTGATAGCTGACACGCGTAATGCGACCATCCGGGAGAATGTCGCTCAAGCGCAGCGAAATCTGAGCGATGGGCTGGTCGACGGTAAATTTCAAATGTGCGACCGGTGCGCCGAGAATATCGAGATCTTCGGTTAGAACAGCGGTATCAAAGTTAAGCGAACCGCCGTCGTCGAGACGTTGATCGGTCGGGTTTTCGCCGGGGCAACTTGTAGCCATCCATTCACCAGCGGCCTTGCCGTGGCTGTTTGGTGAGGAAATTGAAAGTACACCCTTGGCTGCATCGGCCTTGCCCAGCGTGAAGTCAGCGCCAAGCGCAAAAGACTTTGGCGTGATTTCGGTCGATGGCCAATTTTTTTCGCCTACCCACCGGCCATTGGTAAAGTCCCGCGAGCCGGTCGGCTCAATAGTGTCGCAGATATAGGCACGCAGTTTCGGCTCATCCATAATACCGGTGTCTTTGCCTTTGAGCCACTGATCCCACCAGCGCACCGCCTCCTGAAGGAAGCCAATTGCCGGTCCCGGAAGTCCGTCTTGGGGATAGACATGGCCCCATGGTCCGATAATACCCCGAGCAGGAACCTGCAGGTTTTCAAGCAGGCGTGGAACTGCATTGGTATAGCTGTCGGACCATGCGCCAATCACTAGAACCGGGCACTGAACAGCAGACCAGTCTTCGCAGATTGAGCCGTGCTTCCAATATTCATCGTAACGTTGATGTTCGAGCCATAGGGCAGGGAAGAACGGTAAACGCTCTAGGCGCTCAATCCATGCATCGCGCCAGCCCGCGCCAACAATTGCCGGATCAAGCGGACGCGCCTGATAGGCGAGCATGATCGTGCCCCACCATAGATTGTCGTTTAGCAACAAACCGCCCATATAGTGAATGTCGTCACGGAAACGGTTATCGGTCGAATAGGCGCTAATGACCGCTTTCAAAGCCGGTGGCCGGCAAGCTGCGACCTGCAAGCCATTAAAACCACCCCAGCTTTTGCCCATCATGCCGACATTGCCGTTACACCAGGGCTGTTCTGCGATCCAGGCGATGACTTCGAGCGCATCATCCTGTTCCTGCTGGATATATTCATCAGCCATATGGCCGTCGGATTCGCCCGTGCCGCGCATGTCGACGCGGATTGCGGCATAGCCGTTCTGCGCGAAATAGCCATGCATCGGCTCATCGCGGCCACGCGTGCCATCGCGCTTGCGATATGGAATATATTCGAGCACCGCAGGAACCGGATTTTCTTCCGCGTCTTCAGGCAGCCACAGGCGCGCACCAAGGCGGGTTCCATCCTTGAGAGTGATCCATAGATGTTCGGTGACTTTTACGGTCATGATTGGTCCCATTTTTAACAAGAATTATGATGCGGCATTCGCGCCGTATCGATAGATCGGCTGGCAGCTCAGATAGACGCTCTAGCTTTTAAGATGTCGTCCAGCCAGTCGCGGCGCATCTCCGGAACGGATGTGATGAGCTGCTGCGTATAAGGCTCGTAAGGCGGCTCGAAGATTGCCTTGGTGGTATCGGTTTCAACGACCTTTCCCTTCTGCATCACCATGGTGCGGTCAGCAAGCCGACGGACGACCCCAAGGTCGTGGGTGATGAAGAGATATGACACGTGCAATTCGTCTTGCAGCTTGCGCAGAAGTTGAAGGATTTCCTCCGCTACGAGCGGATCAAGCGCTGAGGTGACTTCATCACAGATGATGAGATCGGGCTTGGCCGCCAGCGCGCGGGCGATACAAACACGCTGTTTTTGTCCGCCGGAAAGCGCACCGGGCAGACGATTGGCGAAATCTGCAGACAGGCCGATGAGTTCAAGCAGGCGCTTGACCTCAATCTCGCGCTGATCCTCATTCATGCCGAAATAGAATTTCATCGGCCGACCGATAATTTCACCAACAGTCTGTCGGGGGTTCAACGCCACGTCAGGTAGTTGGTAAACCAGTTGAATGCGGCGCAATTCTTCACGGCTGCGCTGCTTATAACTATCGGCGAGCCGTTGTCCGCCGAGCGTGATAATGCCGCTTGAATGTGGTGGCAGGCCAGCGATAACACGAGCGAGCGTGGATTTGCCGGAGCCGGACTCTCCGACGACAGCCAGCGTTTCGCCGCGTCGGATGTAGCAGTTGATATCGCTCAGAACACATTTTTTGCCGTAATAAGCAGTTCCATTCTTCACTTCGAGTAGAATCTCGCCGGACTTGTGCTCGGCCCTTTCACCGGAAATGCTAGCTTTCCGTTCGGAAACCAGCCTCTGGGTGTAATTCTGCTTGGGGGCTTCGAGAATTTCTTCGGCAGAGCCAAGTTCGACCATTTTGCCATGGCGCAGAACCATGATGCGATCGGCAATCTGCGCCACGACTGCAAGATCGTGGGTGATGTAGAGCGCGGCGGTATTGTAACGCTGAATCAAGCTACGTAAGAGCGCCAACACTTCGATCTGCGTCGTCACATCTAGAGCGGTGGTTGGCTCGTCCAGCACCAAAATATCAGGACGGCAGGACATCGCCATCGCGACCATAGCCCGCTGCAATTGGCCTCCGGAAACCTGATGTGGATAGCGATCGCCAAAGGTATCGGCATCTGGAAGCTGTAATGTATGCAACAGCTCCAACATCCATGCCTTTGCTTCCGCTTTGGTCATAAGGCCATGATAGAGTGGGCCTTCCATGATCTGGTCGCCGATGCGATGCGCCGGATTAAATGAGGCTGCCGCGCTCTGCGCGACATAGGCAATGCGTGCGCCACGTACTTTTTCGCGAGTGGCGCGAGTACCCTCCATCAGCGAAATGTCGTCAACGACAATTGTTCCCCTAGCGATTTTGCAACCGCCGCGGCCATAACCCATTGCAGCCAGGCCAATGGTAGATTTGCCCGCCCCAGACTCGCCGATGAGGCCAAGCACTTCACCCCGTTTCAGCGTCACATCGACATGGTCGACGAGCGTTGCGCCATTGGGTGCGTTGACCACAAGGTCGGAAATTGAAAGAACGATATCCTTGCTCATCGATCAGCTCCCTGCGTGGTCGTGCGTTCGGCCAGAAGCCAGTCGACGACAAGGTTGACGCCAACGGTGAGGATGGCGATCGCAGCCGCGGGGAAAAGCGGTGCGTAGAGACCGTAGAGAATAGCCTGCTGGTTATCCTTTACCATGCCGCCCCAGTCCGCAAATGGTGGCTGGATCCCAAGGCCGAGGAACGACAGGCCAGCGACGAAAAGGAAGGTGAAGCAAAAACGCAGACCGAATTCCGCTATAAGCGGCGGCAGCGTGTTCGGCAGGATTTCGCGCCAGATCAACCATCCGAGACCTTCGCCGCGAAGACGGGCGGTTTCAGCATATTCCAGCACGTTGACGCCCTGCGCCACAATGCGTGCCAGGCGGAATACGCGGGTGGAATCGAGCAATGCGATGGTAATGATTAGCACCGGCAGCGACGACCCGAGCGCCTGCAGGATGACGAGCGCCGAGATGAGTACCGGAATGCACATGACAGTATCAACGATGCGCGACAAGATCGTATCGACCCAGCCGCCGAAAATAGCGGCCAGAAAGCCGAGTGGCACGCCGATTGTGAACGACAAAAGAGACGCAGCAAGTGAGACGCCAATCGACATTTGCGCGCCAAAAAGCAAGCGCGAGAGCATGTCGCGGCCATTCTGATCAAGGCCGAACCAGAACTGCGCCGATGGCGGATCGAACGGTGCGCCGACGATTTCTTCCTGACCATAAGGCGCAATCAGCGGTCCAAACAGAAACATCGAGAGACAAAGAGTGACGATGGCGAGGCCAATCCACGCCGTCAGAGGGATAGATTTTTTCATTGACTTCACCGTGGGTGCCTCAGGCGCGGATTGAGCGCGATGGCAGCGACATCGGCAATGATATTAAGAATGACATAGGCCGCACCGAAGACGAGGGCCGCTGCCTGCACCAGTGGAAGGTCGCGCTTGGAAACAGCGTCCACCATGAAGCGGCCAAGGCCGTTATAGTTGAATACTGCTTCGACCAGCACCACACCGGTTATGAGGTAAGCGATGTTGAACGCTACCACATTGACGATAGGTGCTGCCGCATTGGGCAGGGCGTGCTTGGTCACAACGCGTTTGGTGCGCAGTCCCTTCAGATAGGCTGTTTCGACATAGGCCTGATCCATGACCGACAAAACGGCGGTGCGGGTCATACGCATCATTTGAGCCACCGTCACCAGAATCAGTGTCAGCGCGGGCAAGGCAGTGGCCCGGATCCATTCGACGATTGTCATGCCCTGATATGTGTCGGCAAGGCTCGGCAGTAGGTTGAAGCGGATCGACAGAAACAGGATCAGCAATAGGCCAAGGAAATATTCAGGCAGCGAAACGAAAGCAAGCGCCACGATATTCACAACGCGGTCGAAGAGACCGCCGCGCTTTACCGCAGTGATGAGGCCCAAGAGAATAGCAATAGGGACACTGATGACCGCCGCAAAGGCCGCAAGCGCCATTGTGTTCCAGAAACGTGGCCATAAGAGATCGGCAACCGGCTGCTGATTGGCTAGCGAAGTGCCAAGATCGCCCGTCACAAAACCAGCCAGCCACGAAAAATAGCGGGTGAGCACCGGTTGATTGAGACCGAGGCTTTCGCGGAGCGTGGCAAGCGCCTCTGGTGTGGCATTCTGGCCGAGAATGGCCGAAGCCACGTCCCCCGGCAGGATCTGTGTGCCGGCGAAAATCAACGCCGACACGAGGAACAGCGTGAGGAGTCCAAGCCCCATACGCTTGATAATGAGAGCGAACATTTATGTTTCCAGCCAGACTTTTTCGGCAAGGCGCGCACCCATCAGATTGAACATCGGATGGGGAGTGACACCCTTGACCTTCTTGGATGTAGCGTCGAGAAAATCGCCGAACATGGGGATAAGTGCGCCGCCATCATTGCTGATCATCGCTTGCAATTCGGCGTAAATTTCCTTGCGCTTCTCCTGATCGAGCATCGCACGAGCTTCGAGCAGCTTGGCATCGAAATCAGCTCGCTTCCAATGTGTATCGTTTTGCGATGCATTCGAAGCATAAGCGACCGACAGGGCCTGATCGGCGGTTGGACGACCACCGCGATAAGACATGCAGAACGGTGCTTTCATCCAGACATTATCCCAATACCCATCGGCTGGCTCGCGCTTAATGTCGATCTCAATGCCCGATTTGGCTGCGGCGGTGCGGAAAATTGCCGCTGCATCGACAGCACCTGTGAAAGCGGCATCGGAGGCAGATAACTGGATTTTCAGCGAATCCATGCCAGCCTGTTTGAGATAAAACTTGGCCTTTTCGGGATCATAAGCACGCTGCGGAAGCGAGAGGTCGAAGTAAGGGTCGGCGCTTGGGATCGGATTGTCGTTGCCCAGACGGCCATAACCGCGCAAAGCAGTTTTGAGCAGCTGCTCTCGGTCGATGGCGTGCTTGATAGCAAGGCGGATATTGTTGTCGGTAAATGGCGCTTGCGTGCAATCCATCAGGAAAGAAAAGTGCTGGCCGCCAGAGGACTGGACGATATTGAGGTTTGGATTGCGCTTGAGCAGATCGACGGTCTTGAAGTCGAGCTGGTTAATGGCGTGAACCTGACCGGACATTATGGCGTTGGTACGCGCGGACACATCATTGATGACAATAACTTCTACCGCATCGACCCAGGCTGTATTCGGCTTCCAATAGCTCTCATTGCGCGTGAAACGTGCACGCACACCGGGCTGAAAACGCTCAAAGACGAAAGGTCCGGTGCCGACAGGCTTGTTGAAATCCGTCCAGCCCTCAGGAATTACGAGGAAGTGATAATCGGACAGAATGTAAGGCAAATCGGCGTTGCCGCTCTTCAATGTGATCTTTATTGTAGCTGCATCGACCTTGGCAACGTCGGTAAATTCCGAGGCGAGAGAACGAGCGCCAGAGACGGTTTCGCCACGATGCAGGTTGATCGAATAGATGACGTCATCGGCGTCGAGTGTCTTGCCGTTATGGAAGGTTACCCCCTGGCGAACTTTAAAGGTCCATTCCTTGGCGTCGGCTGATGGCTCCCAGCTTTCGAGCAATTCCGGCACTGCATTATTATTGGAGTCGATTTCGACAAGGCCGTTCATCAGCATGTAAGCCTGAGCAACCGGAACCCAATCTTTCAGAAGACGCGGATCGAAATTATCAGTAGTGCTGCCGCCACCGATGCCAAGTTTGAGCACTCCGCCTCTCTTGGGTGCACCATCCTCTGCTGCAGAAGCGGGCGATGTAATCAGACCGCTCATGCCGGTGATGCCCACCAGTCCAAGACCAGCTGTACCCGCCATGAAACAACGACGCGTCAACTGAAACTGGCTCTTTTGCTCAGACATTATGTACCCCTGTGTTAAAATCATAGCTTATTTGTTTTGGCGAGTATGGTAGATGACTATACCCTTTGTTTTCAAGGGAGTATGGTCAGTTTTTAGGTATGACTTTTAAGCATACCCCCATGCGAAATGTGTGTCTTGGCATTTACGTGAACAGGATCTAAAGCAACCTTTAATAGGACCGGCAGGGTGTTTTCTCGCAAGAGCAGTTGTCCCCTGCTTTCCCAGATTTAGGTGATCTTGGAGATCGAAAATGGGTTTGCCAGACGTTATTGGCTTGGTGGGCGCGTTCTTTTACGTTCTTGGCTATGCGCTGATTCAATTGCGTATCTTTTCCGTTGACGATCCGATTATTCCGCTGCTGAATATTCTGGGTGGTTTCGCCTTGATCTATTCGCTTATCTGGAATTTCAATCTCGGTTCGTTCATTTCGCAAGTAGCCTGGGTCGTCATTACGATTGTCGGATATATCCGCTTTCGCATGGGGTCGCGGCCTTGCACCACTCGTCCGCAAGAATGAGACGCGAGGCGGATCCGGTCATCCTATGTGATCGGATCTGCTCCATTGCTAGCAATGAGCCAGTCCGACACTTCGCGCACAATTTTGCGCTGATGTCTATCGGCTGGTCGCATCAAGTAGAAATAGGCATTCGACCGCATCATATGACTGTGAACCGGGACTAATGTGCCATTCGCGAGCTGCTCCTTGATAAGCCATGTCCAGCCGAGAGTAATGCCGATGCCCTGCGTTGCCGCAGCGACACAAAGACCATAATCACCGAGGCGCCATTCTCGGACGCCGGGCGGTGGTGAAAGTCTGGCGTCATGCCACCATTCTGACCATCCTTGCCATTCGCGCATCGCATCCTCAATGGCGAGCAGAACAGGCGCTTCTTGCTCCATAATATTGGGTGTTCCCGGCGCTGATACCGGTACGACTTCTTCTCGACCAAGCACCGTGAGATTAACGCCGATAGGGCGCTCTTTGCGGTAGAACAATGCAAGGTCGAACTCATCAAGCCGCAAATGCGCGACGCCATCCGTCACACGTAACCGAATTTCAATGCCTAGAATCTCTGCCTTCAGCCGACTTATTCGAGAAAGAAACCACTGGTCGGCAATTCCGCGCGAGCAGGCGATGGTGATCTGTCGCGGCCCGCTCCATGCCCGCAGGCCATCGGTCACCGTGCTTAAATCTCCTAAAAGGCGGCTTACTTCCGAGGCATAGCTTTCCCCGATGGCGGTTAACTGCACTCCCACAGGTAGGCGGTTGAACAGTTTCGAGCCGATAAAGGCTTCGAGCTTGCCGATTTGTCGACTGACAGCGCTCTGGGTGAGGCCCAGTTCTAAACCTGCGCGCGAAAAACTCCCGAGCCGAGCTGCACTATCGAAGACCACAAGCGAATTAAGTGGTGGTAGGGACTGACGGCCGAATGCCAAAGTAGTTTTCTCCCGTTTGAAGGTATCCGATTACAAGCATCTGGGTTTTGCTGGTTTTTTTCCCTTCTGCTGCGCTATTGTAATTCAGTTTGCATAATCGAATGAAGATGAATGCTTATGCCGCGTTTTTATCAGGTTAAGTGCCGCTTAGTTTTCAACCCACGCCCATGCGATACTAGGATTGGTCGTTGGCCAGGCCGGGTCATGGCCATGCTTGGTCGTTCAACCCCTCAAACCGGCCTGTTTACTTTATGTATTGAAGTGTCGCCGCCAGCCTCTGGCTGAGATAGTCGGTCGTCCTTGCTAAAGCGTTAATTGCTAATGCCGGATCTCCGATTCTGACAAGCTTGCATCGATTAATTTAATGTTCTGAAAACTCCAAAATCGTGCCGGAGGCATTTTCTGGCAAAACAGCAATTCCAGCGTCGGTTTTTAGATAAGACACCTCATTTTTATCCAAAGCCGCGCTTACTTCCGCCAGCGAACTAACGCGGATCCGAAGTGCTGCAAAAGCATTTGAGGGCGTGTTGGAGAAATCAACATCAGGATAAATTTCCGCTGCGCGTTGTGCGCCAACAATGATGAGGTCAGCCGAATTGGCGCCCGTGGACACTCTCCATTCGCCATCCGCTTTGCCTACCTTGCCATCAGCAAACAATCTCGCAAAGCCTTGAGCCGTTTTTTCGGGATCGGCCGAAACCGCAATGATGGCGGAAAGCCCTATGGCGCCATTGCTGTGTTTGATCAGTTCAGGCAGCCAGACAGTCTCGCGGGTTTTATGCTGGCACATGAATACCATGCCTTGCGGCACTTCGCTTTGATCGTAGGAAACGGTTTCAAAAGCCGCCACACTTTCCTTACCATCCGATAGCGTTACCGGGCGTGCAAATGCACCCACTTCGCCGGTATGAAAGCATAAAGCGGTAAGCTGGGTTTTTGCATCTTGCGCATTGTCGATGCGGCAAGCTATTGCGTGAAGCCCTTCACCTTCCGAGGCTAGTTTATTACGTTGATGGATATTTCCGTCGGTCTCGTTAACAATGCCCAGAAGCTCAAAATAATCTTCCGGAAACATGATCGTATAATTTCCGGTTCCCTTTTCTTTGCTGTGCAGGCCGCGCGGGCTAAGAGTGAAGCCCAATTGACGATAGCGCTGAGCACTTTCTTCCAAATTTTTTACCAGAAGATAGACGTGATCAATGCCTTTAACCGGATGCGTCATCAAACTTCCTTTCAGCACAACCTGAGCAATATTCCTGATTTTAAGTTCGCAGCGATTTCCCACTTTAACGTGAGTCCCCCGTCAGCGGAGATATCCCACAACGCTGCACACTATTACTTTGGCATGTTTGCACAATGTTGCGATGATAAATTTTTCTAATTTTTATGATAATATTAGTTTGAATTCGCTGAATCGCTGTTTATTGTGGCAACGCAATGCAGATTGAGAGCCATTGCCAAAAGAAGCCGCTTTACGTTTATTTTCAGGGCCTTGAACAATAATGTGAGTTGCGGGAAAAGAAGCTAAACAGCCCTACCTCAACCGACTTCAGGGGAATAAAAATGCAGAATAGAATAGTTGGCCTTGGCGTTTTACTCGCTGCTTTTTCGGTCGCTGCGACTGCATCGCATGCGGAAGAAGTGCAGCGTGGCGGAACGGTCATTGTCCACATGAATACCGAACAGGGCGTGCTCAACCCAGCATTGCGCGCATCAACGGGTGTTTATCAGATCACGGGTCGCATTATGGAGCCTCTGATCGATAAGAGCTATGAAGGCTACGAGCCAGTTCTGGCCACGAGCTGGACCTCCTCTGATGATGGTAAGGAAATTACTTTCAAGCTTCGCGAAAATGTTCGCTGGCATGATGGCAAGCCGTTTAGCTGCGATGACGTAGCTTTCACCGCAATGAATATGTGGAAGACGCTGCTTAACTATTCGACGACATTGCAGGCAAATTTAGAAGCGGTTGACTGCCCTGATCCGCACACTGCTGTTTTCCGCTATTCAAAACCTATGCCGCTCGAACTGCTGGTCGCTGCGATGCCGGATCTTGGTCATCCAGTGCCCAAGCATCTTTATGAGGGCACTGATATTCTCAAGAATAAATATAATGCCGCGCCAGTCGGCACGGGTCCGTTTAAGTTTGTGCAGTATGAGCGGGGCCAGCACATCATTGCTGAGCGCAATGACGATTATTGGCGCGGAGAGCAATATCCATATCTCGACCGTGTTATCTGGCGCTTTATTCCAGATAAAGCCGCCGCCGCCGCGGCGCTCGAAGCCGAAGAAATGATGGAGACTGCATTTAACGGCATTTCTATGTCGGATACTGAGCGGCTGCAAAAAGATGGTCGTTTTGATACGGGCACTCAGGGTTTCGAAAACAATGTTGCGCATTCGACCGTTGAATTTAACTGGCGTAATCCAATTCTGGCCAATTTGAAGGTTCGTCAGGCCATCTATCACGGGCTTGATATTGATTTTGCCATCAACACGATCATGCGTGGCTATGCCAAACCCGGACGCGGCCCGATCCCCAGCAGCGGCGGAGCCAACTATACTGACGATGTTCGCGTTTATGAATATGACGTAGAAAAAGCCAAAGCATTGCTAGATGAAGCTGGCTATCCGGTCGGACCCGATGGCATCCGCTTCAAACTGCGGCATCGTCCGGCTCCATGGGGCGAATATACTCAGCTCTGGGCTGAATATTATGCGCAGGCAATGAAGGAAATCGGTATTGATGTCGAGTTGCTGACCAATGATGCGCCGGGTTTCCTCAATGGCGTCTATCGTGACCATGATTTTGATACTGCCAATGGCTGGCACCAGTTTCGCGCTGACCCAGCTGTTTCAACGACGGTTTGGTTGCGGTCCGGTGCGCCTGTGGGCACAGCCTGGTCCAACCAGTTCGACTATAAATCCGAAGAGATGGACAATCTGATTGATCAGGCTGCAACCGAGCTTAACCCGGAAAAGCGTGCGGAGCTTTACCATCAGATCCAGAAGCTCAGCATGGAAGAGCTGCCAGTAATCTTTGCGATTGAGCATCCTTTTGTTGGGGTCACGAACAAAAAGCTCAAGAATCATCACAACACACCGCGTTGGGATTCTTCGAGCTGGTATGATCTCTGGATCGAACAATAATTAATCTCACCGCTGCCGGACGGTCCGGCAGCGGTTATTTTTGAGCGAGCACAGCATATGCTTTGGAATATTTTGCAGGATAGTTCGCAATGGCGTTGCCCCCGATCCTGACATTTGCACTGCGGCGAATTTTACAGGCAATACCCGTCATTCTACTGATTATGATAGGGTCGTTTTTGCTGATCAAACTGGCGCCCGGCGACACAGTAGACGCGCTTGTGGGCGATATGGGCGGAGCGGATCCGCAATTCGTCGAACGGTTGCGCGCGGAATATGGCCTTGATCAGCCGGTCTGGGTGCAGCTTTGGCGTTATATGAGCAAGCTGGCGCAGTTCGATTTCGGCTGGTCGCACGTCTATGAGCTCCCCGTTCTTGACGTACTCTTGAGCCGTCTGGTGCCCACACTGTTATTGATGCTATCTGCCCTGACTGTGGCTTTTATTTTTGGCGTCGCACTCGGTGCTATCGCTGCACGGCGCGCCTATTCGCTGACGGATAACGCAATTTCCACGCTTGGCCTGATCTTTTATGCAATGCCAAGCTTTTTCCTCAGCCTTATTTTGATGTTCGTTTTTTCGGTCAAACTCGGCTGGCTTCCCGTTGGTGGCTATAAAACGATTGGTGGCTTTTATACCGGTTGGCAGAATGTCTGGGACATTACACTACATCTTATTATGCCGGCGACTGCGCTATCGCTGATTTATCTTGCATTCTATATGCGCCTCATGCGCACCAGCGTGCTGGAAGTTGAAGGGCTTGATTATGTGCGCACGGCCCGGGCCAAAGGAGCGAGCGGCGCAAGATTGATGTTCCATCACATCATGCGCAATGCGTTATTGCCGGTTGTTACTCTGCTGGGTTTACAATTTTCAACAGTACTTGGCGGTTCTGTTGTGGTGGAGACGATTTTTTCTTTACCGGGCCTCGGGCAGCTCGCCTATATGTCGGTCATCAAACGCGATCTCAATACATTAATGGGCATTATTTTCCTCTGCTCGGTGCTTGTGGTGATTGTCAATTTCATCACCGACCTGATTTATGCGCGTCTTGATTCAAGGATTGAATTGTCATGAGCAATCAGGATCTTACGCTCTCCGCACCGCAAGTTTCGCGGGCCAAAATTCTTTGGCAGCGCTTTCGTAGAAACCGCGCTGCCGTGCTTGGCCTGATGATTTTCATCATCGTGGTGGCGATTGCTGTTCTGGCAGGAATTATAACGCCCGGTGACCCTCTGCGACGCGCAGGCAACCCGCTTGTTTGGCCGTTTACAAATATGGCTACTCCACTGGGAACAGATCAGCTGGGGCGTGATATTATGGCGGGCATCTTTCACGGCGCGCGCATTTCCTTGCTGATTGGGGTTGTGGCAACGCTGATTTCGATTTTCATCGGTGTTTTGATTGGCGCTGTCGCGGGTTTTTATGGTGGCTGGGTTGATGACGTGTTGATGCGTATCACCGAAGCTTTCCAAACCGTTCCCAGTTTTGTGCTGCTTTTGGCTCTCGTAGCGATTTTCGGATCGTCGATTGAAAATATTATCATTTGCATTGGCATTGTGTCTTGGACTGCGCCAGCACGTATGGTGCGCGCTGAGTTTCTTGCATTGCGTAAGCGTGAATTTGTCGATGCTGTGCGGAATTTGGGCGTGGGGAATATTTCGATCATTTTCCGTGAGATTCTGCCCAATGCCCTGCCGCCCGTCATTGTATTTGCATCGGTTGTGATGGCGAATTCCATTTTAATGGAAAGCGGTTTGGCATTTCTGGGACTTGGTGATCCTAACTATGCAAGCTGGGGCAATATGATCGGGCAGGGGCGCGCAGTATTGCGTTCTGATTGGTACTGTTCGGTTATTCCGGGCATTGCAATTCTGCTGACGGTTCTTTCTTTCAGCCTTCTTGGTGAGGGATTGAATGATGCGCTTAATCCAAGGCAGAAAAAATGACTAATTCATCGGTTCTGGAAATTAAAAATCTGCAAATTGCGCTGCCTAAAGGTGCGGATCGTCCGCTGGCCTTGCAGGATCTGACGCTAAACATTCACCCAGGCGAGGTCGTTTGCCTTGTTGGCGAAAGCGGGTCGGGCAAATCGCTTTCCGCTGGGGCGATCATGCGGCTTCTGCCGGAGCCGCATGTGCGCGTCACCAATGGGACCATCAAGCTTGAAGGAGTCGATCTTTATTCGCTTAGCGAAGCAGAAATGAAAAAACTGCGCGGCGATCGGATTGGCATGATCTTTCAGGAGCCGATGACGGCCCTTAACCCGCAAAAAACGGTTGGCTGGCAAATTGATGAAGTGCTCCGGCTGCATACGAAGCTTGGTCGAAAAGAACGACGGGCTGCCGTGCTGGAAATGTTGCATGAGGTGAAAATTCCCGACCCAGAATCTGCCTATAATGCCTATCCGCATCAGATTTCTGGTGGCCAGCGCCAGCGCGTGATGATCGCAATGGCTTTGATCTTAAAGCCCCGTTTGATCATTGCAGATGAGCCAACCACAGCGCTTGATGTGACGACGCAGGCACAAATTCTCAAATTGATCCGTGACTTGCAAAAAGAGCATGACACGGGCATTCTCTTTATTACCCATGATTTTGGTGTGGTTGCCGAAATTGCTGATCGTGTTGCAGTGTTGCGCCTTGGTGAACTCGTGGAGCACGGCACCGCGCAGGAAGTGCTCAATCATCCCAAACACCCATATACACAGGCATTGATAGCATCAGTGCCTTCGCTCACTCCGCCAAAGCCGATTGATATTGCTCAAAACCAGCCGGTAATTTTGAAAGCGAATAATCTTCAAAAAACATTTAAGGCACGCGGTGGGCTGATTTCAGGAAAACGCAGTGCAGTGGCTGCGGTTAAAAATCTTACTTTTGAACTGCGTCAGGGCGAAACGCTGGGCGTGGTTGGTGAAAGTGGTTCTGGAAAAACGACCGTTTCGCGCATTGTGACCCGTTTGCTCGAAGCCGATAGCGGTAAGGTGGAAGTGAACGGCAAGGATTTTTTAAGCGCTAGCCCGCGTGAATTGCGCTCAATGCGCAAGAATATTCAAATGGTATTTCAAGACCCGATGGCGTCTCTCAATCCGCGTCGACGGGTGATTGACCTGATTGCGCAAGGGCCTATTGTTCATGGAGTGCCCAAAAGCCAAGCGCATGAAAAAGCCCGGGAATTGCTAGAGCTGGTCGAGCTTTCCCCAGCGGCGGCTGATCGCTTTCCGCATGAGTTTTCCGGCGGCCAGCGTCAACGTATCGGCATTGCGCGCGCGCTAGCATTGGAGCCGCGGATAATCGTTGCGGATGAGCCGGTTTCAGCGCTCGATGTTTCGGTTCAGGCGCAGGTTTTGCGGCTATTAGCGGAGCTTCGTGAGCGGCTAAATCTGTCTTTATTATTCGTCACCCATGATTTGCGCGTTGCGGCCCAGCTTTGTGATCGCATTATCGTCATGTCTAAGGGCGAAATTGCCGAAGCAGGATTAACTGCGGAAGTTTTCGCCAATCCAAAGGCCGAATATACGCAAAGATTATTGGCTTCAATTCCCGGCAAGGAATGGACACCACCCCATATTAACAGCGCGAGTGAGAACAGCTGATCAATGCAGAACGTTACTTTTCCGCCGTCTATCTGGGCAGCAACAGCGCCAGAACGTAAAATTACAGCGCCGCTCACACAAGATGTAGAGGCAGAAGTTGCCATTGTCGGCGGTGGTTTTAGCGGCCTTTCGGCAGCGCTTCATCTCGCCAAGCGAGGCAAGCGCGTGGTCTTGCTTGAAGGCAACGCGGTTGGTTGGGGCGCGTCGGGGCGCAATAATGGTCAGGTCATTCCAACCATGACTGCGGCTGAACCTGATGCAATCGCCCAGCGCTACGGAGCGGCGGGCGAACGATTTGCCAAATTGATTGGAAACAGTGCCGATATTCTGTTTGCAATCGTGCGGGAAGAAAATATTCAGGCCGAAGCGGAGCAGAATGGCTGGTTCCAGCCCGCCCATTCGCCGGGCCGGGTGAAACTGTCGCAAATGCGGGTAGAAGCCTGGAAACGTTTTGGATTTCCGGCTGAATTTTTAGACCGGGAAGCTACCCAAAAATTGCTCGGTAGTGATTTTTGGTATGGCGGCATGTTCAATCCGACCGGAGGTCATATTAATCCGCTTGCGCTTGCGCGTGGAATGGCGGCAGCCGTCGAAAGCCATGGCGCGATAATTTACGAACAAAGCCCGGTCACCTCTTACAAACAGATGGGCGATAGCTGGATTGTTCAAACCGATAAAGCCAGCTTACGAGCCAAGAGCTTTTTGCTGGCGACAAATGCCTATACTGGAGAGTTGCGCGAAAGCTTGGCTCCCCGTCTTGCGCGCACCATAGTGCCGGTGCTTTCATGGCAGATGGCAACCACGCCCTTGAGCGATAAGCTGCGCGCAACCATCTTGCCGGGCCGGCAGGCGGTTTCTGATACGCGTGGTGACTTGCGTTTCTTCCGCTATGATGCACGTAATCGATTGATTACTGGCGGGGTGGTGATGGGCAATTATAATGTTGCAGAACGCGTCAAGCGCAAGACAGCGCGCAATCTGGCTGAAGCGTTTCCCGCACTTGGCGAACCGGAAATTACCCATGTCTGGAGCGGATATATCGGCATGACATGGGATAGGTTTCCCCGCGTGCATAAGCTGGGACAAAATGGCTGGGCGTGGATTGGTTGCAATGGCCGAGGGGTTGCGCTCGGCACGGCCCTTGGCCGGGAAATTGCGCGGGCAATTGACGGCGAGCCGGTGCAGGAGCTTGCATTACCGCTTAGCGAACCGGCACCTTTACCGTTTCACAAAATTGCTCGGCGCATAGCGCCTTTCTATCTTTCCTGGCTTCGGCGCAAAGATCTCACCGAGCCTAAACTTTAATCAGTCTCGTTATTAATCATCTGAAAGGTCAGGTCCATGAATCAGATGCCAATTCTCGAACGTCGCCGCATCGAAGCGATGGTAATTAAGAATATTTATGATGTGCTTTGCGAACGCGTAGGCGAGGAGGAAGCGCAGGCTTCCATTGGCGAGGCGATCAGCCGCTCGGCGATCCAGCAAGGTAAAAGCTTTGCAGAAGAGCTAGGGCGCACGCCGACGATTCAGGATTTTGTCGATATCCAGCCTCTTTGGACCAAAGATAACGCTCTTGAAATTGATGTTATTTCGCAGAGCGAAGAGCATTTCGATTTCAATGTTACGCGCTGCCGTTATTCGGAAATGTATCGCGAAATGGGGCTTGGCCATATCGGTCATCTACTGTCATGCAATCGTGACGGTGATTTCTGCATCGGATACAATCCAGATATGAAGCTCAAGCGCACCCAGACCATAATGCAGGGCGCAAGCCATTGCGATTTCCGCTATCGTCTAGAAACATCAGAAAATGAAAAAGGGGCTGAAAATGCCGGTTGAAAATTGGACTGCAAACCAGCTCGATGATCTGATTGCCTTCCGCCGCGACCTGCATCAGAATCCTGAACTGCTTTATGATGTCGAGCGCACCGCTGAAAAGGTTGCAGATGCATTGCGTGCAGCAGGTGTGGATGAGGTTGTAACTGGTATCGGTCGCACCGGCGTAGTCGGGGTTATTCATGGTCAGACGAATAATTCTGGCCGCACGATTGGACTGCGTGCCGATATGGATGCATTGCCGATTTTTGAGGAAACCGGCGCAGAATGGGCATCGAAAATTCCAGGCAAAATGCATGCTTGTGGCCATGATGGCCATACAACTATGCTTTTGGGTGCGGCTCGTGAACTGGCGAAAAGCCGTGCATTTGATGGAAAAGTCGTAGTTATTTTCCAGCCTGCCGAAGAGGGTGGCGCAGGCGCAAAAGCCATGATCGATGACGGTTTGTTAAGCCGTTGGCCGTTGGACGAAGTCTACGGGATGCACAATCGCCCCAATCTTCCGGTTGGACATTTCACTATTAATTCCGGTCCGATTATGGGCTCGGTCGATGTGCTAGAAATTGAGATTGAGGGCATCGGTGGTCATGCGGCCACGCCACACCACACGGTTGACCCCATTCCGGTAACAGCGGCACTTATCCAGGCAATTCAGACTTTAAGCGCACGGACGATAGACCCTCTTGATTCAGCGGTGATTTCGATCACGACCATTCATGGCGGCGATGCGTTTAACGTTATTCCGCAGACAATCAAACTCTCCGGTACGGTGCGCACCTTGCGCGAAGAGGTGCGTGATCACATCGAAGAGCGCCTAGCTCGTGCAGTGCAGGGCATCGCCGACGCTTTTGGTGCAAAGGCCAAGCTCGATTATCAGCGCAACTATCCTGTGACCGTCAATCATGAGCGTGAAACTGAGCTTGCGGCGCTTGCTGCCGAGGCGGTTGCAGGGGCTGAACGCGTAACCCGCGATATGCCGGCAACGCTTGGCGGTGAAGATTTTGCTTTTTTGCTGAACGAAGTTCCAGGCGCCATGATCAATATTGGCAACGGCAGCAGTGCTAATCTGCATCATCCAAAATATGATTTTAATGATGACGCTATTGCCTGGGGCTGCTCTTATTGGACAACGCTTGTGCGCCAAAGATTGCCGCTGATTTCCTAGCGGCAGTTTCGCAGCGATGGAGGGGAGGCCATCATGGGGCATGAAAAATCGATTGCAGTTCTCACCGGCTCTGTAGAAGGGCCGGTGATTTCCTGTAAGGAAGGGCTGAGCTTTTGGGGTGGCGTTGACCCGGCTACCGGTAAAGTTACCGATGTGCATCACCCGTTGCATGGTACCTGCCTGACGGGCAGCGTGTTGTTCATGCCAACCAGCCGTGGTTCCTGTTCAGGATCAGGGGTTATCCTTGATATGATCCTGAAAGACCGCTCGCCCGCCGCACTCATCTTTAGCGAAGCGGAAGATATATTGACGCTGGGCGCATTGATTGGCAGCGAGATGTTTGGAAAATCGCTTCCAGTTATCCGTCTTGCACCTGATAAATTCGAGCTTTTGTCGCGCGTGCAGAAGTTGAAAATTAGCCCAAACTTGATTGAAGCGGATGAGATCAAGGTGGCGCTTGAAGCACCGGCGCTTGAGGCGCTTGATCTCAACGCATCTGACCAAGCAATGCTGGCTGGAGAAGAGGGGGAAGCCGTTCGTCAGGCAATGCGCATAATTTGCGCTATGGCCAACCAACAGGGCGCGCAAGGGCTAATTGACGTTCGTCAGGGGCATATTGATGGTTGCATTTATGCCAGCCCTGCCAATCTGATATTTGCCGAGAAAATCGCTGATATGGGAGCAAAAGTGCGCATTCCCACAACAATGAACGCGATTTCTGTCGATTTGGCCAATTGGCAAAACCAAGGCGTTCCAGTCGGCTTTGGAGAATCCGCAGCGCGACTTGCAAAAGCCTATGTCCGCATGGGGTGCCAACCAAGTTTCACATGTTCACCCTATTTGCTTGATAGCGCTCCAAAAACGGGCGACGCCATCGCTTGGGCGGAATCCAATGCCGTTGTATTTGCGAACACAGTTCTAGGAGCGAGAACGGCAAAACATCCTGATTTTCTTGATCTTTTCATTGCTCTGACAGGCCGAGCGCCCAATTCTGGTGTCTATCTTGAGGAAAATCGGAAAGCATCCCGCATTATTGATGTAGACTTGCCGGACGCGCTGGATGATGGTTTTTGGCCGGTAGTCGGTTATCTCGCTGGCAAAAAAGCACCCGATTGCATTCCGCTTTTGCGTGGTCTTGCAGCGGGTCAACCCTCACGCGATGATCTTAAGGCTTTATGTGCGGCCTTTGGCACGACATCAGCAGCACCGATGCTGCATATTGAAGGTGTGACACCCGAGGCACATCTCTCGGCGGCAGCGGATGCGGATTTCGTGAAAATTTCTGCTAACGAGCTGATAGAGGCATGGACGAGCCTGAATTCAGGCCCGGAAGAGGTTGAACTGGTGGCCATCGGCAGTCCGCATGCCTCGCTTGAAGAATGTCGCGCCTTTGCCGAAAGATTATCAATTGCACTTGCTGGACAGACACGCAAATCTCAAACCGCGATCATCATCACGGCGGGCCATTCAGTTATCGACGCTTGCCAAAAAGACGGCACGTTTAAACGTCTGCAAATGATGGATGTCCAACTTTTACCCGATCTCTGCTGGTGCTCAATCTCAGAGCCGGTGTTTCCGATAAGGACCCGTGCCCTTATCACGAATTCTGGGAAATATGCTCATTATGGTCCCGGCCTATCTGGCAGGATTGTGCGGTTTGGCAGTCTTTCCGATTGCGTAGAAGCGGCAATTCACGGCAGGGTCGCACCACGCCGATCCGGCTGGTTTTCGTGAATATGTAAGCGTAAAAACGCCGCGCTCTCATGCGCGGCGTCCCAGTTTAGAAGAATGTGACAATCAGCCGTCGATCTTGCCGATGGTGAAGAACTGAGTTTCACCATTGCTGCCGTCAACGCCATCATTATCGGTCACAACAAAGGCATTGCCCGATTTGGTAATGGCAAAACCCTCGACCTTATCTGGCACAAAACCATTGAGCTGCTTGAGATCAGGAATGAAATCACGCACCAAAACCTTGGTAGCGACTGGCAGATTTTCACCCAGTTCCACGGGATTAAGGTCGGCGAGTGCAACCTTATAAAGGCGTTTGTTTACTGCCTCAGCACCGATCAAATTATCCCGTTCGATAATATAGAGATCGCCATTATGGGCGGTCACTTCCGAAAGTCCAACCCAGCCTTTTTCTTTCGGATCAAGAGGATAGGCAACCGCCTTCCAGCTTTTATCTTTGATGTTATAAGCAAGAATTTTAACATGGCCTTCATCATCGTCGGCCCATTCGCGCTGGATAACCATCCACAAAGTGGCATCATCGCCTTCGCCAACGCGGGTGATACCCTCAAGACCAAAGCGAGTTTGATGTTTGAGCAGCTCCGCGGGAAGAGCGATCTCTTTCTTGATCACGCCACTCTCGTCAACATTGAAGATTGCATGCGGAACGAGTTTTGCTTGATCGCCTTCATTGGCGAGCCAGAATCCACCTTCGCCATCGGTTGTGATACCTTCCAAATCGATTTTCTGGGCTGCATCCTTGCCACGTTTTACCACAAGCGCCGAAGTAATCTTCGCTGGCTGCTGATTGGCATCGATTGTGTAAATGGTGGGTGCTGCGTGATAGGCCGAGTCGGAAACGGCATAGAAAATACCGTCCTTATTTTCATCCGCCACCATGCCCGAGAGTGCGCCCCATCCGATTGGCGTTCCTTCCTGGCTAAATTCAGAAACCAATTGCGGATATTGAGCAGGAGCATCTTGTAATTCGTAAATCATAACATGTGAACGCGCGCCACCATCTTCGCCAAGATCGGTTTCGTTAGCTGTTACGAAAAGATTACGCGATGGGATTGCAAGCAGACCTTCAGGTCCAATGCCAGATGGTAGCAATTGCAGCAATTCAGGTTCACTGCCCGTATCTTTATAAACGCCAACGATGGATCCGCGTTCGCTTGCAACAAAAAGATAGTTGGTTTCACCAAATTTACCAACTTCGGCCCCTTCGGGTTCAATGCCTTTCTTATTGCGTTTATCTGGATAATGACCGGCGGCGGCAATCTGATGCTCAAGCGTTGCCCCGGATTCATAGAGCAGCTTTCCATCTTTGGAGAAAATGGAAAAACCACGTGATCCGCCCTTATAGTCACCCTCATTCGCAATCAATATACGGTCATTATCGACCCATTTTATGGTGTCAGGCTCGCGTGCAACAGATTTCAATTCACTATCGAAGGTAATCTGGCCATCTTTTTTGGTATCGATCTTGTCAAGATCGACATGACCAGCAGAAAAATGTGAGATGATCTCGCCGGTCTCAGCATCAATGATAGCTATGTGATTGTTTTCCTGAAGCGTGACAGCAATTTGGTTGAGAGTATTAAATGAAACAAATTCCGGCTCGGGATCGTCAGTGCCTATTTCTGCAATGCCGGTGAGATCGACTTTTTTCATGGTCGCGCAATCAATTTGACCGTTTTGCATGTTAAAAATAGTCAAATAACCGGCCGGTAATTGCGGGAGTTCTCCATTATTGAGATCTTCGTCTCGTTCATTTTCAATAGCAACGGCCAGATATTTCTGATCGTCTGATACGGCCACAGAATCCGGTTGCCCACCAAGATCACAGCTATTTTCGATTTTTCGGCTCGCAATATCGATAATATCTAAACGACCAGAAGGGGATGTATAGCTTTCCGATGTGTTCACGCCAGCAAATACGCGTGATCCCGCGACTGCTACCGAAGTAGGCTCGCCATCAACTTGGAGAATTCCACCCGCTTTTGGCGTTTTTGGATCGGTGATATCAATAAAGCCAATCGCACCATAAGGGCTGTCGGAATAAATCAGCGTATTGCCATCTTCTGTCACAGTGATGATTTCAGAGGAAGTCGGTTTTGACTTATCAGCGCCAGCGGGAAGATTATCGACAACGGAAAATGATGCAATGCGGTTGAAAACCGGCTCGGCTGCGGCAGAAAAAGCCACGGAAGCGGAAAGCGCTGTCAAAAGTGCCAGCGTGATCGGACGTCTGTTCATAAGAAACCTCGGAACCAAATTGAAACCGAGGCGAGCTTTGAAGTCCGAACATTGCAGTGAGATGACGGATATATGAAGAAACGATGACGCTCCAATTTGGTGGTGGCGCGCTATCTCAACGATTTGCTAATTGCAAAAAGCACATTGCTCCAAAACGGATGCAATGTGCTTTAATGGATTAGTCTATCGTCTCAGTAAGCAGCAATTTATTATGCTGCTGCATCCGAGGATGAAGGTGGCGTAGGTGAAGGCCTGCTAGGACGAGCCGGAAGAGACTTCCTCTTGGGGCGGGGTAGCAAACCTTCTCTCTGTGCTCTCTTCCTTGCGTCTTTTCGCGCACGACGAATGGCTTCGCCTTTTTCTCGTGTGCGGCGTTCCGACGGCTTTTCATACGCACGACGTGCTTTAAGTTCGCGGAATATGCCTTCGCGTTGCATCTTTTTTTTGAGCGCCCGAAGTGCCTGATCCACATTGTTATCACGTACTATAACTTGCAAGTTACCTCCTTTTACAGCATCAGCTGCTAAACTGTTAAAGTGATGCTCTTCAAAAACATGATCGTAGTAACGGAGACCTTTATTCTACATCATTGTCTTTTCCGAGTTGCGGGAATTGGGTCGGTAAGTTCAGCCCGTTCCAAACGCGCTGCTCTAAGCCGCTTGGTCTTTGCTGATGCGGCTGCTTTTTCGCTATCTAAAATTTCTCTCGCAACGCGATCTGTTTCGGCGTGTTTACTCTCCATGCGAGTGAGCGGCTTTTTAAAGAGATTGTCTTTATTCAAGCCCGGATTATTTTGATTTTGCATTGCCATTTCCTATCAATGGTCAGAGCGCTGCTTCTGATACTCGAGGGAAGCAATGCGTTAAAAGCGTTGCGAACGCGTTCTTGAAGAACCACCACCAGAACGGCGGAGTATATTGGCAAGCTTGCTCCAGTCAGTCGAAGGTTGCGACATTTGCTGGCGAGCCTTCTCAACTTCAGCCGCACTAGCGTTCAAAGAAGCGGCGGCTTTGAGATACTCCGTCCGGGGTCTATTCATTCGAACCTCGTTTCGTTCATCGTTCAGGCGCATCAATTTTTTATTGAATGAGCCGGAGACGGATTGACGCGCAACTTGTCCGAAAACCGTGTCACATTGGTCGGAATGCGCTTCCAACGGTTAAAAAAAGGCCGGGAATTCCCCGACCTTCCAATCGTCTCAACAATCTGCGCCAGTACATCCGTGGTCACAGATTGGAAACAATATTTAAGACACTAATTAAAGTGCCTGAAGATTTTCAGCGGCAGACTTGCCTGAACGACGGTCTGCAACAACTTCAAAGCTCACTTTTTGACCTTCGTGAAGGCTCGAAAGTCCTGAGCGTTCAACAGCCGATATATGTACGAATACATCTGCAGCACCATCATCGGGCTGAATGAAACCAAAACCTTTGGTGGTGTTGAAGAATTTTACTGTACCGTTTGCCATATTGAATTCCTTTCAATTTCGCATGGTTGACATAAAGCGGAACTATCCGCTGCCTGATTACACGAGATTGAAAGAAAGAAATTGAGCAGTCGGCCCAGATACATTCAGAAACAAAATCGATACACTCAATATAAGCGATGGTTCTTATTTTTACAAGGCCAGATGTTCGATTAATTTAATCGTTAGCAATATTTAATTTACTTTGCCACGCAGTCGGTATTTCCGGTTGGTGTAGAGATCGGCTCCAAAATTCTGGAGAAATATCAAGCATAATCTCGAAACGGGGGGCGTCGGTTTTAACAAACTGCATCACCCGACATAATAGTTGTGTTTAAAACTTTTAATCTCGATCGATGTTTTTGCTGCAGGCATAGAGGTGGATTTCGTGCCTATTCGATTTCCGACGAAATGAATAAGATGGCACAGCTATTACAAAGATGGAAATTGTACGGTTTTATGCCAAATCATAAAATGACATGATACAAGTGCCATGGGCAGTCGTCATTGTCGGCTGCCCATGGGCGGTATACCGCGACCAGAAGGAGGACATCATGGCCGCATTATTGGATAAGCGTAAATTTTACATCGGGGGAGCTTGGGTAGATCCGGTGCGTCCGAACGATCTTGAAGTGATCGACCCGTCCACGGAAGAGGCAGTGGCCGTTATCAGCCTTGGGGCGGAGGATGATACCAATCGCGCGGTTGCGGCGGCAAAGGCAGCATTTCCAAGCTGGTCGCAGACTTCGCCTTCCGAGCGTCTGGCATATGTCGAAAAAATTCTTGAAATCTATAAGCGCCGTGCCAAGGAAATGGCTGAGGCCATGACCATGGAAATGGGCGCTCCGCAGGATATGGCGCTTGCCGATCAGGTCGGCGTGGGTGCCCAGCATATTGAAAACTTCATTACAGCTTTTCGAAACTTCAAGTTCATTGCTCCATTGGGCGATCATGCGCCGACTACGATGGTGGCGTGGGAGCCGGTCGGCGTGGTTGGTCTGATTACCCCATGGAACTGGCCAATGAACCAAGTCACGCTGAAAGTAATTCCTGCCATGCTTGGCGGTAATACCGCCATTTTGAAACCATCTGAAATCGCGCCACTTTCTTCGGCATTGTTTATGGAGTTTGTTCACGAGGCTGGCGTGCCAGCGGGCGTGGTCAATATGGTCAATGGCGACGGGGCGGGTGTCGGAACCCAGCTTTCCACCCATCCAGATATCGATATGATCAGCTTTACCGGATCAACCCGGGCTGGCATCGCTATTACCAAAGCCGCTGCGGATACTCTGAAAAAAGTCACCCTGGAGCTTGGCGGTAAGGGTGCCAATCTGATCTTCGCCGATGCTGATTCCGAAGCAGTCGTTCGCGGTGCCCGTCATTGCTTCAACAATTCTGGTCAGTCCTGCAATGCGCCAACGCGAATGTTGGTTGAGCGTTCGATTTATGACCAGGCAGTTGAGACCGCCGCCCGCGTGGCAAAAGAAACACAAGTTGCCTCTGGACATTTGCCGGGCAAACATATTGGTCCGGTGGTCAGTAAGACGCAATGGGACAAGATTCAGGACTTGATTCAGAAAGGTATTGATGAAGGAGCTCGGCTGGTTGCCGGTGGTCCGGGCCTACCTGAAGGCGTCAATCGCGGTTATTTTGTTCGCCCCACGGTGTTTGCCGATGTGAATAACGAAATGTCCATCGCTCGTCAGGAAATTTTCGGTCCTGTTCTTTCGATCATTCCATTTGATAGTGAAGACGAGGCTGTCGAAATTGCTAATGACACGATTTACGGTCTGACCAACTACGTTCAATCGCAGGATGGCGAGCGTCGCAATAGGCTCAGTCGGAAATTGCGTGCAGGCATGATCGAAATGAATGGCGAATCGCGTGGCGCAGGCTCCCCCTTTGGTGGCATCAAAGCATCGGGACGCGCTCGTGAAGGCGGGGTAATGGGACTTGAGGAGTTCATGGACTCCAAACAGATCTCCGGTTGGAGTGTCGATTCCTAATCCAAATCCAAGTCTGATGCGGCAGCCCCCATTTAGCGGCTGCCGCAAGCAGTCCGGTTTCAATTTTCTTTGCAATTTTTTCAATGGTGGCGGCTCATTCTTCGCCCTTCGCCCTTCGCCCTTCGCCCTTCGCCCTTCGCTGTGCGGTGCGCTTTCGGCGAAAGCCGCAGGAGAAGAGCAAGACAGCGATTGACTTCGCTCAACGGGCTGCGTACCCCCATTCATAATAATATAGGATTATGCCCGGCCCGTTCGGGGGCATGATTGAGGGAGGTGGAGGGATGAAACCGCAGCCAATCACTGTGGCTCCGGAAGATGCGGCGGCTCGCCGGGCGATTAATCCGGTTATCTGTTATCCGGTTGATAGATTGCCACGCGCTAATCTTGCTGCATATCGCGCTCTTCGAGATGATCTTCAGATCATAAATCGTGTCAGGGTCGCGCCGCGTGACGCTGCTTGCTGGCATGTTCCAGCTGGGCATTTTTTTCGCATCGTCTGTAGCGATGGCCCACAGGTAGGCGATCTTAACCTGTTTAATGCCAATGATCTGAACGAACGGCTTTATACGGGAAAGACGCGGGCGCTTAACGGTTCTCATGTAGGACTCGGAGACCAGCTTTTTTCTAACTTCCCCTATCTCCGACCGATCGCGACCATAACTCATGATACGCTCGATTGGTATGGTTATGACGAATATGGCGGGTCTGTTCACGACGTGATTGGGACAAGATGCGATCCCTATACTCATAATCTTTTGAGCAATGGCGGGCAGTATCATCATTGCTGCCATTCCAACCTCACTCGAGCTTTTGCGATCGAAACCGGCATGTCGCTGGAAAAGGCCAGTGAGCATATCCATGACGTGCTCAATGTTTTCATGTGCACAGGCTTTACACGCGACACTGGACAATATTTCATGAAGGCAAGCCCGGTTCGTCGGGACGACTATCTCGAATTTTTTGCTGAAATCGATCTCATTGGTTGCATGTCGGCTTGTCCCGGCGGCGATTGTTCGACAGAGCATTCTTCAGACAATGCTCAATGCTATCCGCTTGAAGTTGAGATTTATAAACCGGTGGGTTTGCCCGAAGGCTGGTTACCGCCAATAGTAAATGGCTATGACGGAACTCATGGCGTTAATTGAAAATTACAACATTAAGACCGAACGGGGTTCGGGATTGACCAGAGCAAAGTAAGCGAAAATGAACAAGCAAACATCGGTTCTTGCCCGGCCCACCACTCATATGGCTGTCCTGCTGGTTCTCAGTCTCACCCATCTTCTCAATGATCTCATACAGTCGCTAATCCCGGCCATTTATCCGATCATCAAGGACAGTTTTTCGCTCGATTTCATGCAAATCGGGATGATTACACTCACATTCCAGATTGCTGGATCGCTGTTGCAGCCGGTAGTCGGGTTTTACACCGACAAGCATCCGATGCCCTATTCAACGGTTATTGGGATGACGTTTTCGCTCGCCGGACTCTTGGGCCTGGCTTTCGCTTCAAGCTATGAATTTATTCTGATCTCAGTTGCCTGTATCGGTATCGGATCATCCATATTCCATCCGGAGGCGACGCGGATGGCGCGTTATGCGTCTGGCGGCAAACAGGGGCTTGCTCAAGGATTGTTTCAGGTCGGAGGTCAAGCCGGCGGAGCGCTTGGGCCGCTGCTGGCGGCACTTATAATTGTTCCGCGCGGACAAGTCAGCCTAGCATGGTTTTCTGCTTTTGCGTTTATTGCAATGGCATTGATGGTGTGGACGGGCGGCAAACATGCCGAAATTCGTGATCAGTTCGCGGCAGCCAAAGCGGCGCTTGCGGGTGGCGCGTCTAGCCATCGTCAGCACTCAACAAAAACAATCACTTTTGGCCTAATCGTGCTTGGATTGTTGATGTTCTCAAAGAATACCTATGTGGAAAGCTTCCGGTCGTTTTATACGTTTTATCTGATTGACCGGTTTGACGTCTCGATTTCCACGTCGCAACTGATGTTGTTCGTGTTGCTGGTTTCGGCTGCTGTCGGCGTCCTTCTGGGTGGGATACTTGGCGACAGGATCGGGCGATATCGCATCATATGGATTTCAGTGCTGGGGCCGCTGCCATTTACGCTCATGCTTCCCTATGCCGATTTCTTCTGGACGGGTGTTCTAACGGTGGTCATCAATCTCATCATGGCCAGCGCGTTTGCGTCAATTCTTATCTATGCGATGGAATTGGTGCCCAATAGAATTGGCCTGATTGGTGGATTGTTCTATGGGCTGAACTTTGGTCTGGCCGGAATTGCAGCGGCACTTTTAGGCAGCCTTGCCGATGGGTTAGGGATCGAACGCGTCTTTCAACTCTGTGCTCTTTTGCCCCTAGCGGGAGTTCTTACTTGGTTCTTGCCGCGCATCGACGACCGGCCATTGCGAAAAGCTTAGCTCTTCAAGCAAGCTGGGAAAGAAGATTCAACTCCGAGCGTAAATACTCGGGGTTGGCTAGGTTCTTTTCAATATCGGTATGAATCTGTTTCCAGACCGGCGTAGCTTCTTTGAGCACATTTAGGCCGTCGGGCGTAAGCCGAAGGCGACGCGCCCGCCTATCATGGAGATCGGTGCTGATTTCAATGAGGCCTGCGCGTGCTAAAGGCTTGAGATTGGCCGTCAAAGTTGTGCGATCTAAAGCCAAAAGACTGGCGACGCTACCAAGAGTAGGAGGTTCAGGACGGTTTAGCGACATCAGAAGCGAAAATTGACCGCTTGTGATGCCGAATGGCTTCATCCCGACATCAAATAATCGCGCAAGTGCTCGCGCTCCCCGTTGCACATGCAGACAAAGGCAATTGTCCCGTACATAAAGGGTTGTTTGAAAACTCAGCTCGTCTCTTTGTTGCATTTCGTTAGTTGACATCTCCCAAGTCTATACGTTGATATCAAGCTAAGCTGCTATCGTCAAGTTGCACGATGTCAGCGGTTTGATCATAGGAGGAGATGATGAAAATAGTAACGAGCCTCAGCTTTCAGGGGCAATGCCGCGAAGCATTTGAATTTTATGCCAAAGTTTTTGGCGGAACTATTACTGCCGCTTTACCCTATAGCGAAATGCCTCCGACCATGGCGGTTGACGATGCCCAATATAAGGATTGGCTGATGCATTGTTGGCTTGAAATAGGCGACCAAGCCTTAATGGGAGCCGACATGGACATTCAATGGGCGCCAAATATTGATAAGCCAAAGAACGGTTTTGACGTAACAATTCATACCGATGACGTGTCGGAGGCACGGCGATGGTTTGGTGAGCTTTCTCAAAATGGAAAAATAAACATGCCTTTTGAAGAAACGTTTTGGTCGCCGGGCTTTGGTTCATTAGTCGACCGTTTTGGTATTCCATGGATGGTCAACACAAGTCCATCGCCGGGCTGGAGCGCCAAACATAGTTGATTACTCCCGAAAATAAGTGCCTATGCGAATATCGCTCGCATAGGCATTTATCTTATAGGCCGTTGCTCTGATCTTAAAGAGATTTTGCGCCCAGTGGTTGCAGAAAAGTTGACGCATCGGTGTCGCGATCATTTATCTCATGACTGGTCACGCTTGTCCGATTGACAGTCTTCAATAGGTTTCCATCTAGCTGGCCTGATCGCCGGACCAAATTATAGAAGCAACTTATCAAGAAGAGGAGGAGTTATTGCGGTTATGAGTGTGTCGGCAAGTGCCGAAGGAGAGGTATAGATGGCATTGCATAAAATTGTTATTGTAGGGGCCGGGTTCGCTGGCCTTCAAGTCGCGAGGGATCTAGCAGGCGCCCCGGTTGATATAACGATCATCGACAAGCGCAATCATCATCTTTTTCAACCACTTCTTTATCAGGTTGCCACAACCGTCTTGGCGACTTCCGAGATTGCTTGGCCGATCCGGACCTTGTTTCGTGACAGGCCGGACATACGCACATTGCTGGCCGAGGTGGTTGGGGTCGATGTCGATACTAAGCAAGTTAAGCTCAAAGATGGGGGCAGAATTGAATATGATACACTCATTCTCGCCACTGGTGCCCGACATGCCTATTTCGGGCACGATGAATGGGAGCCTTTTGCGCCCGGTCTCAAAACATTGGAAGATGCCACGACCATAAGGCGACGCCTGCTTTTGGCTTTTGAACGAGCCGAACTTACCACCGACGAACATGAGCGCCGTGCCTTGATGACTTTCGGTATCGTGGGCGGAGGTCCGACTGGGGTCGAACTGGCTGGTATCATTGCAGAGCTCGCACAACGCACGTTGGTAAAGGAATTTCGCGCAATCGATACGCGTGAGAGCCGTGTTATTCTGGTTGAGGCAGGATCTCGACTGCTTCCTGTTTTCCCAGAAAATTTATCAATTTATGCAGCCAATGAACTCAGAAAAATGAAGGTCGATGTAAGACTGGGCGCACCGGTGACGGCGTGTGATGCAAACGGTATTGTAATCGGGGATGAATTTATCGCTTGCCGAACCGTAATCTGGGCTGCGGGGGTTGCAGCTTCAAGCGCAGCAGAATGGACTGGGGCCGCGCAAGGTCCAGCGGGCAGGGCGGAGGTGAAGGGCGATCTTACGATTGAAAACCATCCAGAGATTTTCATTATTGGCGATACGGCTGCGGTCTTAACAGAAGAGGGTAAGCCGGTGCCCGGTATTGCTCCTGCCGCGAAACAGCAGGGTCACTATGTGGCTCAGCTCATTCGATGCAGGCTAGCCAATCAAAAACCACCGCGGCCATTTCGCTACAAACATCAAGGCAATCTCGCGACTATTGGCCCAAGCGTCGCAGTGATTGATTTTGGAAGATTGCAGCTCAAAGGCTGGCTTGCATGGTGGATATGGGGACTGGCCCATGTCTATTTTTTAATCGGAACCCGAAGCCGATTGGCGGTCGCATCCAGTTGGTTGTGGACTTTCCTGAGCGGGCATCGTTCGTCGCGTCTTATTACCCAAAAGGAAACACGTTACCCCGAAGGAGCCCCAGAAGATGATTAGCTGAGTCTTGCGGAAGACTCAGCTGATAAAGCCAGATTAACTTAATGCGGCGATGAAACTATCGTTAAGGACATCGAGCAAATGATCAGCATTGGCTTTGCTAAAAATCATTGGTGGCCTTAATTTCAATACATTATCAAACGGTCCCTCAGTTCCGATCAATATGCCCCGCTCCCGAGCGCCATCATTGATTGCTTTTGCCAATGCCGAGGCTGGCGTCTTGGCTTTGCGATCGGTCACAAGCTCAATTCCCAGAAACAAGCCCTGACCGCGCACATCGCCAATAATATCGAAGCGCTTTTGCATTTCCTTGAAACCAGCGATTAAATAATTCCCGACGGAGAGAGCATTTTCGCGGAGCTGATCGCGCTCAATAATGTTTAGAACTGCGAGGCCAGCGGCGCAAGAAACCGGGTTTCCGCCAAAAGTATTGAAATATTCCATGCCATTATTGAAGCTTTCGGCCACTTCCTTGGTGGTGACGAGCGCAGACATGGGGTGTCCATTTCCAATTGGCTTACCCATAGTTACTATATCTGGAACGACATCTTGCATTTCAAACGCCCACCAATGGGTGCCGATGCGACCGAAACCCACCTGCACCTCATCGGCTACGCAAAGTCCGCCTTCCGCACGAACCATAGCATAGACTTCTTTGAGGTAGTTTTCTGGCAAAAATACTTGGCCTGCGACGCTTGGAATGGATTCAGCAAGAAATAGCGCAGGCGAACGACCGCTTTTTCGCATGAGGTCAATTTGTTCGGCGACACTTTGGGCAAAGCGCTTGCCATGTTCTTGCAATGGCCAATCTTCCGGGGCGCGGTAGCTGTCGGGAATGCTTGCCTCGAAAACATGTTCCGGACGGCCTTTGCCTCCACGACGCTTATATTTGTAAGGGCTTAAATCTATTAGTTCTTGCGTCGTGCCATGATAGGCCCAGTCGAGAACAATTGCGTCATTGCGGCCGGTATGATTACGGGCCATACGCAGCATCAAGCTGTTCGCCTCGCTACCCGAGCAGGCAAAGGCTGCGACGCAAAGTTCATCTGGCAAAGTTGCGGTCAAGCGCTCGGCATAGTCGACGATATTATCGTGCAGATAGCGCGTGTTAGTATTGAGCAGCGCCGATTGACGCGTGATAGCTTCGACCACTTCGGGATGCGCATGGCCTAGATGGCAGACATTGTTGAAGCAATCGAGATAGGCTCTGCCATAATTGTCAATCAACCAAACGCCATCGCCACGTACGAATTTGATCGGGTCCGTATAGGATATGGATAAATTAGGAAGCAGAATTTCGCGCCGCTTAGCTACAATATCAGCTCGATCTCGCCCTGTTTGAAAATAGGTTTCGGGCGGAATGCCCGCAAGAATTGATGCATCGGGAAACATATCTGCCCAAACATCCAGATATTCACTTTCCCCAACGCCCAGAATTTCTTCTGCTGACAATGATGTGTCGGTAGAAATTTGCAAATGAAGATGTGGCGTCCACCCACCATTTTCACTGATCGGACCGATAAAACCAACCAGATCGCCAGCCGCTAATTTTTGCCCCGGCATAACTCGCTCTAGCGCTTCGTGGGCCATATGCCCCCACAAAGTGATGAAAGGCGGACAGCCGTCGGGCGCATGTTCCAGCGCTATCAATCCGCCGTAACCGAGCGGTGATTTTTCTATTCCGACGCTTTTTACTGTGGCCGCAAGGGGCGTATAAACTGGCGTCCCCGCGGGCATAAACAGATCCAAACCCAGATGATGGGTGCGTCGTTTGCCTTCAATGAACCGTGATTGAAAGGCGACATCCGTGTAGACACTGCGTTCCTCGCCCCAGGGGCCGACGCCAAGCTCTATTCCATGGGTGTTGCAGAAATCGTTCCACCATTTGGTTGCATCATGCGCACGTTCTTGAGCGGATGCAATGGTCATCTCATGATCGGGATCACCATATGGGACAATTGATTTCGTCAATGTCGAAGCGTCTGGATTTACTACCGGTTTGAATGTTTTTTTATTCGCTTGCAGCCAGCTACAGACCGTGCTGGCGCCTGAAACGGCATCAAATCCACATGCCTTGCGAAGGATTGCTGTCGCAAAGCGAGGATTCATCGCATCAAGTTTTTCAAGCAATTCCCATGCGGGCGCTTCGCTAATTGCAAGATAAGGATTGTCATCAGTCCAATCACGTCGAGATGCGGAGATGGTGACACTCGTAACCAATCGCATGGCGATAAGGTCAAACAAAATTTCCAATTCTTCTGCAAGCAGCGGATAGTTTTTATGAAAACCGGCAGTTAAAGCAGCTGCCGCGCCAATCGGGTCTTCCGTGCCGAGAATAGAATAGGCACAAGCGATAGCAACTTCTGCAATTAAGATCGTGTGAACGGAATCGCCGAAATCGATTACTCCGGCAATTTCCGAGTGATCTTGTTCATTAACGAGAACATTCCAGTCATTGGCGTCATTATGAATGACCTGTGCGCGCAGGAACGGAAGTTCGGGCACAATGTTTTGCTCAAAACGGTTGAGGAACCGCTCTAAAATTGCACGTTTTGCCGGATCTTTAACGAAATGAAGTCGCGAGCGAGCCCGGCCAGCGTGACGAAGATCCCAATCAATATCGCGCAATGCACCGGGATGGATAAAGCCTTTAAGCGCTTGGTCGAGTTTGCCAAGGGCGCTGCCAAGTGCGTGCATTAACGCAAAGTTGCGCTCGGCTTTCGCCAGTGGTGTTCCTGGCAGCCATTCCACCAAGCGGACGGAATGTGTTTGTTGGTCCGCCGTAAGAGCGCTAACAAGCAAATCGCCGGATTTGCTGGTTTTTAAACGTGGTACAGCAATGTCTAACTGAGCATTGGCAAGATGTTGCAAAAGTGCCGTTTGAAAAGCGCTATCAATCTCTGGCTCACTAGCATTGATGATCTTTAAAACCCATTTGGGCTCGCCTTCAATATCCAAGCGGAAATTGCGATCCCGCTCGCTTTCAAGCGTCGTTGCCTGCGCGGCAATACCAAAATGATCATGCGCAAGTTTTTCCGCCTCGGTTACAGAAACATCGGGCGTATGTTGGGAGAGATCATTCATGTCAGAAATCCGTGTGATTGATTTCAATAACTTGGCACGGTTTGCATTTTGAGGCACTAAGCATAATACCGGCATGACCGGCAAAGTGTCGGAATAAACCGGCATTTTGCCTTCAAAATCTATGAGAATTGAAATGCAAAAGCTTGACGCAAAAGACCGAGAAATTCTTTCGATACTTTCTCGCGATGGACGCATAGCAATGAAAGCGCTGGCGGCTCATATTGGACTGTCGCGCAGCGCGACCAGTCAACGTGTGGCCAATCTTGAGAAAAGCGGAACCATTCGCGGTTATCGGGCCGATATTGGCGAAATTGATGCCAATATTGTCCGAGCGATCCTGTTGATCACATTGAAAAAGACGCCCGCACTGGAGTTGCTGGACGTTTTGGCGCAAGAAGCAAATGTGCGTCGCGTATCTTCTCTTAGCGGTGAGTTAGACATGCTCGTCGAGCTTGAATGCTCTTCCATCGATAATCTCAATCACATACGTGATCGGATAGCTGCGAACCAAGCGGTGAAAGATCTGACCACAACGGTCGTGCTTCGTCGAGATATTGATCGCGAATGAGCGTTTAAAACCATTATGCGAGCAACGATCGGAAGCTCATTTGAACCGCCGACCGCGCTCAATATTATAAATCAATAAGCGATTATCAATTAAATAAGGGGCCGGCCTTCGCTGCGCGCTTGATGAACTTCGCGCATGAAAGCGTGAACAAGCGTGTAAAGCACACCGCCCACGACAACTGGCCAGATCAACACATAAAGTGTCAACATAAGACTATCCACAATATACTCCTTGGTTAAGCGACTGTTGCATCAAAATTGCCAGTTTTCTGAGCAATTTGATCAAAGTCAAAATCAGTTTTTCCTGCCAGAGAGATCCCCACGCAGAGTACTGCACTAATGGCATAAGCAAGTAATGACGCGCTAAGGACCGTATATTGATGCAGGAAGCCCATACCCAGTGGAAGGCTGATCAGAGCAGCTATTACACCAATGGCAGTGCCCGCGCGGCGGCCAAAGAAGCCAAACGCCATCAGACCCGCAATCACGCCGATGCCAATGACCGCAAAGAAATCACTAATCACAGCTAGGGAGCCGGTTAGTTCGATCCAACCAAAGCGCACGGGGAAAAACACAGCAAGGGCCGCCAATACTGAAATTGTAAAGGCTTTGTTCGACACCTTGTTCCAGTAAAAACTTGCGATGACCGGAAAGACCAAAGCTCCCCAAATAGCACCGACAAGAACTAAAAGTTCAAGAATATTCAGTCGGTTACTTGCAATGAAAAGAGCAACTGCGGTTGCAATGATCATCGTGATACGGCCGATCAGCAACATGGTTTTGGGGTTGGCTTTGCCAGGTTTAGCGATATTGCGACCATAAATGTCGGTCATCATGATCGACGAGAGTGCAGAAAGATCACTATCTGCCGTCGACGCCAATGAACCGATGATCATGACGAAAAACAAGCAAAGCAGACCGACGCCGAGATAATTTGCTGCCAGTTGTGGCACGAGATTATTGACATCGCCGTCGATTGGCTCAACGCCCAGATATAGCGCCATTACGCCAAGCATGCCCACGCCGATGACAGTCGCGCCATAACCGACAGTGGCGGTAATGAAGGTTGCCTTGATCTTGTCCTCGCGCACCGCAAACAATCGTTGTGCAATGGTTTGGTTACCGATCGCATAGGCCAAAACTGCTGCAATATAGGGCGCACCTTGATTAAAAAAGGCGTCGGAGGAGAAGAAATCCTTTTGTTGTGGGGTCGGATTATTTGCGCCAGTCACGAAAATTTCTGGGCCGCCCG
This sequence comes from Falsochrobactrum ovis, assembly GCF_003259955.1. Lineage (GTDB taxonomy): Bacteria > Pseudomonadota > Alphaproteobacteria > Rhizobiales > Rhizobiaceae > Brucella > Brucella ovis_A. The sequence continues at coordinate 142,883 of NZ_QLMK01000003.1, read as the reverse complement.
CAAAGAAAAACACTGCCGGAACCACAATGACGACAGCTCCAAGCATCGCACAAACCTGTATGAAATCGGTCAGAATCGAAGCACGTAAGCCCGACCAGATTGTATAGAGGAGGACGCCAGTAGCAATCATCAATACGCCGGTGGAGAAAGAGAGCGGCGAGAGCATGGCGATAAGCGCACCGCCTGCAATGAAATTAGAAGTTAGGCTGAGCAGGCTGCCCAATACATTAGAACCTGCAAGGATAAGCTGACTGGAACGACCATGACGAGCATGAAGAATCTCGGCCAGCGTATGGGCGTGGGGTGCCAAGCTGCGAATCCGTTTGCCGAACGGATAGATGAATAAGATCATCAGCGCGCCCCAAAGGCCATAGTGGATCGGTCCAGAAACTCCATAGGTAAAGCCGGATGTGGCTGAAGCGTAAAGCGACGATGCCCAAATCCAGGTGGCGGTCATTGAAGCTGCCGAAATACCAAAGCCAACGGCATTACCAGCAGTCATGTAATTGTCGGCATTTTCTCTCTTTCGTCCAATTGAAACGGTAATAATGAAAGTTACGCCGAAGAAAAGGGTTAGCAATAAGAGGGTGAGAGGTGTTCCGAGTTGTTGATATTCCATTTGACCTGAGTTCTGTCTGTTAACATCGATCGGTCCGAAACAAACGATAAATACAACAGCAGACATCACTGCCGCCGCGGACCGCGGACAATAAAAATTCGGCAAAAAGGGGGCCGATAGTAGCAAAATGGCAGATGTTGCCTAATGGGTGTTAAGAAAACATCAGGGCTACAAAGCTGCAATGCAGCGTGGCCTTTGTAGGCATTTAGAAATCGAAAATCAACCCTTTAAAAAAACATCAAGGTTTATTGGAGCTTTGTTCACTAGAACGATATGGTTATTTGCGTGGAGATTTTATTTATTTAAATGCGCTTTAAATTGTTTGATAAATATTTCATAAGAATATCAAATATACTTTTGTATCCACATGCCCATCCGATGTAATTCGGCATATGTTAAATTGCTTTTATAGTTACGAATGATATGATTATTCCGGATTACGGAGGATGAAATGGCAGTCAAACTCGCAATAATTTATTATTCTACCTATGGTACAAATTATCAAATGGCGTCATTCGCTGCGGAGGCAGCAAGGGCGGCGGGTGCTGATGTTCGGCTATTAAAAGTGGCGGAAACCGCGCCTAAAGAGGTTGTTGAAGGCCAGCCTGCGTGGAAAGCCCAAGCTGAGAAAACTGCTCATATTCCCACAGCCACGCCCGAGGATATGGAATGGGCAAATGCCTATTTATTTTCTGCCCCTACACGTTTTGGTGTAATGGCAAGTCAAATGCGAGCTTTCATTGATACGCTTGGTGGGGTTTGGTCCGCAGGCGGGCTGACTAATAAAGCTATTTCCGCGATGACTTCGGCCCAGAACAAGCATGGCGGACAGGAAGCAACGCTTCTTTCTTTCTATACGACTGCTTTTCACTGGGGCGGGATCGTCGTAGTTCCCGGTTATACGCATGAGTCGATCTATAAAGTCGGCGGTAACCCCTATGGCTACAGTCATTCACAAAATGAAGAATTTTCAGAAGATGTGAAAGCCGCAATCGGTCATCAAGCCCGACGTTTAATCGAGGTAGCGGCAAAACTCGTTTAATTTACCGGCCTGACACGGGTTGGCTTCCATAGGCAGATTGGCATAGGCGGAGTAGCGTAGTCGGCTTGCACAGGTGGGGCTGGGAGCAGGCAAGGGTGCTGCTACTATTTCCTAGCTTATTTTAAGATAGATATAAGTTTAATAGCGCGCAAAAGCGCGCTATTATTTGGTTCGAAAAACCGTCTACTTCACCCATAGAATTCGACGCGTATCGGTTTCTACAAGTGCTGGTCTTTCATTGATGTAGATGTAGGAATAGCTTGGCTGGTCTGGGATCACTTCGAGAGGAAGCGTGTCCGGGATAACCGTGCCTTCAACAATTTCCCCTTCATAAACCACCGGTGGCAGGGGGTTGCTTTCGATATAGGTGACAACTCCGTCTGGGATGACCGGGCCAGAATTGGGTTCATCCGCATAGTAGACGACTTGCCTATTATCCATAGAAACGATTACAGGGCTGCCATCTACATAGATATAGCCAAAACCTGGATCATCGGGAATTGGATGTACTTCGACCGTTTCGGGCAGAACATATCCTTCGGTGATATTCTCCTCAATAATGACTGGGTCAGCCGGATGTGCGATGACATATTCTCGCACCGTTTGTGGCACCTTTACCACGACATCTTGGGCAAAGGCGGTGCCAGAGAAAGCGACAATTGCCGCTGCGGTTGAAACGAAGATTAGCTTTTTCATGTCGTGCCTCATTTTGAAGCGCCCCACAGTTGCAATAACTGATAGCAGCAATGCCGGTTCCCTGATTTAAGGTCACAACATGAGACGTGATGAAATGTCTTGGAGACTTAGATTAGTATTTTCTTATGTAGACAAAGCCGATTGATATTTACCAAAAATGCTGTGACGGCCTAAAGTTTTCATAAGCTGAATTTAAGATCTAAAATTCGTCATAACGACGAGAGCTTCGTCGAAATGGCAAGAAGATGCTTTAAAATTGTCATTTTAAAGGGTTGTTTGTACAAACATTAAGTGGAAGAGTTTACTTATGGACTACGCACAAATGGGGGTGCGAGCAGCTTAATTATCAAAATAATATATCGAAGACTTGGAAAGCCCGTTTTTTCTGTTGCTTAACCGTGGCTCGTATCAAAAATAATTGTGATGTTTTCTGGGAGGAAATCAAAGCATGCCTGCAAGGCCCGTAGTTCAAGCCGACACAATTCTCTTCAATGGAACGATCTGGTGCGGATATGAAGAGGGGACTGTAGAAGCGCTGGCGATCTGGCAAGGTAAAGTTCTCGCCACGGGCAAACAGGCGGAAATAATGGCCTATCGGGGTGATGAAACCCGATTACTCGATCTTGAGGGCCGCTTTGCAACGCCCGGGCTAAATGATGCACATTTGCATTTAATCTCCCTCGGGTTGACGCTGAATTGGATTGATGCGAGGTCGGATGCCGCACCCACGCTGGACAGTTTACTGAGTGCTATTCGCCGCAAAGCCTCGTCCATACCGGCGGGAAATTGGATTATGGCCCGCGGTTATGATCAGACCAAGCTGGACATTGGCCGCCATCCATTACGTGAAGAACTGGACCAAGCCGCACCTGATCACCCGGTAATGTTGGTGCGCGCGTGCGGCCATGTTTCTATCTTTAATTCGGCTGCGTTTAAGCTGGCCGGTGTGGATGAAAGCACAAAGGTTCCAGAAGGGGGACTGATAGAGAAAAAAGACGGCGCGCTGACCGGTATGGTTGCGGAAAATGCCCAAGAATTGCTACGTGCGGCAATTCCCTCGCCAACTACGGAACAGATGATTGAGGCCATTGAAGCGGCGGGCAATCTGCTGCTTTCATATGGTATCACCAGTGTGATGGATGCAGCCGTCGGTCAAGTGGCGGGCTTTGACGAAATCCGTGCCTATAACCTCGCCCGCTTGCAAAAAAGGCTGCCCGTCCGAAGCTGGCTCGTTTTGCTCGGCGACCCTGGGCGATCTATCGTTGAACAATGCTACGAGACCGGACTTGTGTCAGGAGTGGGTGACGATATGGTCACTATTGGCGCTGTTAAGATTTTTCTTGATGGCTCTGCGGGCGGTCGCACTGCGTGGATGAGCGAGCCATATCTTGGCGGCGACAACACTCTTGGCGTGCAAATATTATCGGATGAAGAGCTCGAAAGCTTGGTGCTAAAGTGGCACGAGAAGGGCTATCAATTTGCTTGCCACGCAATTGGCGACGCTGCAATTGGCCAGCTCATTAGCGCCTATGAAAAGGCGCTTACTGCCTTTCCTGATCCGGATCGGCGGCATCGCATTGAGCATTGCGGGTTTTCGACCTCACAACAACATGAGCGTATGAAGAAATTAGGCATATATCCTTGTCCGCAGCAGGTGTTTATCTACGATTTCGGCGATGCATATGTTTCGGTTCTGGGTGAAAAAAGGGCGCTTTCGAGCTATCCGCTCAGAACTTGGCAAGAATTAGGATTTAAACCCGCAACGGGCAGCGATGCTCCAGTTTGTCATCCAAATCCTTTTCCGAATATTTATTCCATGCTGACGCGTAAAACCTCTCAAGGAACGGTAATGGATGCTAATGAGCGCGTTGGTATTGAAGAAGCATTGCAGGTTTATACAGAATATGGTGCCTTTTCACAGAAGCTGGAAAAGGTGAAGGGCAAGCTCGTGCCGGGTCAATTTGCGGATATTGCTGTATTCTCTCGCAATATGCTCGCCGCACAACCGGAGGAAATTCTCAACGATACAGAGTGCGTTTTGACCATATGTGGCGGGGAGATCGTATACCAAAAACAATAGGCGGGGGCGCTGGGCGGCTTGGCTGGTGGCTTTGTCGCCCGGAATATGGTTCTCTTCATACAAACTATAAAAGGGGAAAAAATGAAAAAATTTGCATTAATGGCGGCATTTTCAGCGTTTCTGCTGACGGGTACCGCAACTTACGCAGCCGATGAGCCGCGCTCAGGTGGGGTGATCAATTTTGTCGCGCCATATGGCGATAGTTTTTCGTCGCTTGATATTCACGCCTCTCCGGCAACTCAGGACGAGTTTTATGCCAAGGCCATTCATAGGACCCTTTATGATTGGGATGCCAATGAAAATACGCCCGTCCTGGGGCTTGCAACCGATGTGTCTGTTTCAGATGACAAGCTGACCTATACTTATAAGCTGCGCGACGATGCCCATTTCCACAATGGCAAGCAACTAACCGCAGATGACATTATCTGGAGTTATACCCGGATGATGGACCCTAAGCGCGCTTTCCCACCTGCACGCTATATTGCCGAAATTCAGGGTGCGGATGAATATTCCCAAGGCGCCGCAGACAGTATTTCCGGTCTCAAAAAGATCGATGATCACACGCTTGAGATTACGCTTAAACAGCCGATCAATCCAAGCTTCTTGTTCATGCGCAATAATACGGCGATTTATCCGGACGGCGAAGGTGATAGCGAGGAATTTCAGCGCAACCCCATTGGTCTTGGGCCGTATAAATTTGCCGAATATGTTCCCGGTTCACGCCTAACGGTCGAGAAGTGGGATAAATATTATGAGGATGGAAAACCCTACGCTGACAAGATCAATATCATGATCATGGGAGATGCAGCAGCGCGTGACGTCGCCTTCCGCAATAAGGAAATTGATGTGGCTGTGTTAGGCTCAGCGCAATATGTTGCCTATCAGCAGGATCCGGAACTATCGAAGAACTTGCTTGAAGTCGCAGAAGTTTATACGCGCATGGTTGGTTTCAATCCTGACCACGAGCCGTTCAAGGACAAGCGAGTTCGCCAGGCGATAAATTATGCGATTGATAGTGATTTGATTATCAAGCGTTTGGTCAAGGATAAGGCCTATCGTGCGGTGGGTTGGTTGCCAAACTCGTCGCCCGCATTTGACAAGAACGCAAAACCTTATCCATATGATCCCGAAAAAGCCAAAGCTTTGCTCGCCGAAGCGGGCTACCCGGACGGGTTTGAATTCGAACTCACAGCCACGCAAAATGAAAGCTGGGGCTTGACGATTGTTGAAGCCATTATTCCGATGCTCGATAAGGTGGGCATTAAGGTTAAGGCGAAACCAGTGGAAGCTTCTGTGCTTTCAGAAGTCGTGCCCGGAGGTGATTTCCAAGCGTTCATGTGGTCGCTTGAAAGCGGTCCTGATCCGCTGACATCGCTTCAGTGTTTCCATTCTCAAACGCCGCAGTCATCCTGCAATTATCAGAAGTTTTCCAACGCAGAGTTCGACAAGCTGATCGATGATGCAAAGGTTGCGGAAACTGAAGAAAAGAAAAATGACCTATTGCGTCAGGCCAATAATCTGCTTCAGGAAGAAGCGCCAGTCTGGTTCTTCAACTATAATAAGGCGGTGATGGCTTATCAGCCTTGGCTTCATGGCCTTCAACCTAACTCAGCGGAGCTTGCGATTCAGTCCTACGAGGATTTGTGGCTGGATGAAAACGTTCCGGCAGGACGTTAAGCCTAGCGGGTAAATTAGCCCGTCCGGTGATTGTTGCGACGATTGCCGGGCGGGCCAATGCGCTTTGCCAGCGTTCCCTTGCTGATACGGAAGGAGGGCCGTGTGCTTTATTTCATCCTGCGCCGGGTCTTACAAATGATCCCCACGGTTGTGGCGGTGTCGCTGCTTATTTTTGTCATTTTCAGCGTAGTACCAGGTAGTATTGCATCAGGTCTTCTTGCCAGCGGCAAAGGTATGAACGATCCGCGAGCAGTGGAGAAAATTACGCAAGAATTCGGACTTGATAAGCCGGTTCATGTGCGCTTTGGCAATTATCTTGTTCAATTGGCGCAATTTGATCTGGGGACGTCCTATCGTTCACGTCAGCCAGTGGCCACACTTATTCAAGAGCGTATGTGGCCGACGCTCAAACTTGCATTTGCCGCGATGGGTTTTGCGATATTGGTTGGTGTTCCGCTCGGCTTTTTGGCGGCGCTGAAACCTGGCAGCCTTCTGGATAGCGTAACGATGATCGGTGCGGTTTCTGGTCTTTCATTGCCGCAATTTTGGCTTGGCCTGCTGGCAATGTATCTCTTTGCGCTCACTTTGGGCTGGTTGCCAAGTTTTGGTTATGGCGATGGCGGCATACGTCATTTGATTTTGCCAGCAATGACACTTGGTGTCGCCCCTTTGGCTCTGTTGGCGCGAACCACGCGCGCTGCGGTGCTTGAAGTGATGAATGCCGATTTCATTCGCACGGCGCGCTCAAAGGGTATGAACAGTTTTCGTTTGATCAAATGGCATGTCGCGCGCAATGCTTTGGTGCTGATTATTACGACGATTGGTCTGCAATTTGGCTCCATGATGGGCCAGGCCGTGGTAGTCGAAAAACTTTTCTCATGGCCGGGGCTGGGGTCCCTTTTGATTGATAGTGTTTCGTTGCGCGATATTCCGGTCGTGCAGGGGGCCATTCTCGTGATCGTATTGTGGTTTTTGATCATCAATACCATCGTTGACATTCTTTATGCGGTCATCGATCCGCGCATCAGCCACGAGTAAGCTCATGAATCTTCGTTTTAATTTTGTATTGGGCGGGATCATTTGCATACTCATGCTTGGAGGCGCGGTTTTTGCTCCTTTGATTGCGCCTTTTCATCCCATCATGGATGCAAATCTGATGAATGCGGAACTGCCGCCAGATCGAGAGTTTTGGTTTGGCACGGATGCGCAAGGCCGAGACGTATTCACTCGCATTCTCTACGGGGCACAAATATCGCTCACTGTCGGCGTTGTTTCCCAATGTATCAACACTGTGATCGGTCTTTGCTTTGGCATTTCCGCTGGTTATTTTGGCGGCTGGTGGGACGATATGGTCAATGGTCTTACCAATCTGATGCTGGCAATTCCATCGCTGATTTTCGCTCTTGCGATCATGGCGGTTCTGGGGCCAGGTTTGTTGAGCCTGCTCATCGCATTGGGGCTGACCAACTGGTCTTGGACATGCCGAATTGCGCGAAGCTCTACCCTCTCTTTGAAAAAACAGGGCTATATTCAGGCAGCTAAAATGCTCGGTTATAGTGATCTGCGTATCATGATCACGCAGATTGTACCGAACATGATCGGGCCAATCCTCGTTATTGGAACGCTTGGAATGGGCGATGCTATTCTCGCTGAAGCCGCACTGTCTTATTTGGGACTTGGCATCGCACCGCCAACGCCGAGCTGGGGCAATATGCTCACCGATGCACGCGAACTGATTGTCAATGCTCCATGGGCTGCAATTTTCCCCGGTCTTGCAATTTTCCTCACCGTGCTTGGCCTCAATCTCTTTGGAGATGGTCTTCGCGATTGGCTTGATCCCCATATGAGGACGCGCAAGATATGAGCGGAAATAAACTTCTCGAAGTGGAAAATCTTCGTATCGATATTCTTGCAGGTTCAAGTCAGCATAATGTTGTCGATGATGTTTCCTTCGCGATTGAAACCGGGGAGACATTTGGACTTGTGGGTGAATCGGGCTGTGGGAAGAGCATTACCGCTCTGTCCCTAATCGGGCTGTTGCGAAAACCGCTTGCAATTACCGGAGGTTCTATCCGGTTTAAAGGGCAAGACTTGCGGCAAACATCAGCGCGTGAAATCCGCAAGCTGCGTGGCAACCGTATTGCGATGATTTTTCAAGAGCCAATGACCGCGCTTAATCCACTATCTCCGGTGGGTCGGCAGATTGCCGAAATGTATGTGCTACATCAGGGTGCCACTTGGCACGAGGCAGAGCGCAAAGCAGTTGAAGCCTTAGCCAGCGTGCAAGTGCCAGCACCGGATCAGCGCGTTAAAAACTATCCTCATCAAATGTCGGGCGGTATGCGACAGCGCGTGATGATCGCTATCGCACTGGCTTGTGATCCGGATCTGTTGATTGCCGATGAACCCACGACTGCGCTTGATGTTACGGTACAGGCGGAAATTCTCAGGTTAATCAAAGAGCTTTGTTCAGCTCGCGGCACTTCTGTGCTGATGATCAGCCACGATCTGGGTGTCATCGCTAGAATGTGTCAACGTGTTGGCGTGATGTATGCTGGTCACTTGGTCGAGGCGCGGGAAACAGCAAGTCTGTTTCAGCATCCTTCGCACCCTTACACCCAAGGACTTCTCGCATCTTTGCCACGGCTCGGCTCTCGTCAGAGCGAGGGGCGGCGGCGTTTGCAAGAAATTGAAGGGGTCGTGCCGTCTATTTCGGCTTTTCCGCACGGTTGCCGGTTCGAGCCGCGCTGCACTCGTTCAACTGAAATATGTAGGCAAGTGGTGCCAGGTCAGTCTCATCTCGCGGATGGAGGTTTTGTGAGGTGTTACCATCATGACTGATAAAGGATTTCAAGCAAGCTCTCTGGTAGACCCATTGGTACAGATCGACGATCTTTGCGTTTATTTTCCGGTGGGAAATGGCCTATTTGGCCGCAAAAAACAGTTATTGCGTGCAGTCAATCATTTAAGTCTCACGCTCAATAAGGGTGAATGCCTATCAGTCGTTGGCGAATCCGGCTGCGGAAAATCGACTTTGGCTCTATCACTTGTCGGGCTGCAAAAACCAACGAGTGGCGAGATTTATTTTGAAGGCAAGCCAATTACCGGCAAGGGTGAACCATCACGGCTGGAACGGGCCAAAATGGTACAGATGGTCTTTCAAGATCCGTTCGCCTCGCTTAATCCGCGCCAATCGGTTTATTCGTCCTTGGCCGCGCCGTTGCGCTTGCATGGCATTACCAATCGCAGCGAGATTGACGGGCGTCTGGAAGAAATCATGCGGCTGGTCGGGCTTAAGCCAGAACAAGCGAAGCGTTTTCCGCATGAGTTTTCCGGTGGTCAACGTCAGCGCATTGGTATTGCCCGCGCGCTACTTCTTAATCCGAAGGTCATTGTGCTTGATGAACCAGTCTCAGCGCTCGATGTTTCGATCCGGGCGCAGATCATTAATTTGCTTCTCGAATTAAAAGAGCGTTTGGGCCTTTCCTATATTATGATCAGCCACGATCTGAGCGTGGTCGAACATATGAGTGATCGCGTGGCAGTGATGTATTTCGGTCAAGTAGTGGAAACCGGGCCGTGGGATCGCATATTTTCTAACCCGACCCATCCTTATACACGGCGTTTAATCAGCGCCATACCAGACCCAATGCAAGAATTATCGGGCGAGAAATTGATTGACGAAACCGCCACACCTTCTCCGCCTCAAGGCTTTGCTTTTTATCCGAGTAGTTTTGGAACGCATGATGTGCATCAGATCCCACCACCCACTCATTTGGTCGATATTGGCGGCGGGCAGAGTGTAAGAGTTATTGAAGCAGCGTGATTGAAAATGCTTATTGTTGCGTTTTTCCGCGCAGCTTGGTTTCGGTAAAAACCAGAACACTGTTGATGAGAACGGCAAGTGTGGCAACTATGATGCCGCCCTGTAAAACAAAGGCGGTATTGCCTGACAAAAGCCCAGCAACAATCACTTCTCCAAGCGTACTGGCGGCGACGGTTGATCCGATCGTCGCAGTTCCGATCGAAATAATAGTGCTCAATCTAATTCCAGAAAGAATGACTGGTAGCGCAAGCGGCAACTCCACTTGAAACAATAATTGCTTATCTGTCATTCCCATGCCGCGGCCTGCCTCAATGACGGTATCGTCAAGTTCGGTCAGACCAGTCAGAGTATTCTCAAAAATCGGCAAAAGCCCGTACAGTAATAGTGCGATGAAAGTCGGAACGGAGCCGAAGCCAAAAATTGGAACGGCAAGTGCAAGAACCGCGACCGGCGGAAATGTTTGACCTAAATTTGCCACCGCGCGCGAAAGCGGAAGGAATTCCTGTCCAGATTTACGTGTTGTCAGAACTCCAAGCGTAACCGAAATAAGCGTTGCGGTCAGAGTGGCGACGCCTACTAATAATAGATGGTTGACGGTCAGCTGGAGCAGGGAGTTTTGAGTATAGATCGCCGGCGCACGGTGATGCGTGAACGGCTCAAACAGCCAGCCAAACAATTGTGGCCGTAAAAGAAAACCACATAATCCCAAAAAGAGAACGCATTTTATGATCGTTCCGGGTTTCGCACGGATCCTCACGATGCGGCCTCGCGCGCATATGTTTCAATTGCCTTGCGTGTAATTCGTCCCATGATTTGGCCATTTTTTATCACGGGGAGAGCGTCTCTGCCCGACCACAAACTTGTTCCCAGCGCCTCCCGTAAGGATGCGTTACTAGCTATGGGTGCGCCCTCGGCAGGTCCGGGCTCTGTGAGCGTTTCAACGCTGCGCAATGCCAGCAGCCGATAAATCCGATCGCCACCGCCCCCAAGTAGAGTGCGGACAAAATCGGTAGCAGGTTGGGTGATAATGCCTTGCGGAGATGCGTATTGAAGCAGTTTTCCCTTATCCATCACCGCAATGCGGGAACCTAACCGGATCGCCTCTTCCATATCGTGAGTGACGAGAACAATGGTCGTGCCATAGTGTTTTTGGATATTGAGCAAATCTTCTTGCGCCTTGTCGCGAATGATCGGATCGAGTGCGCCGAAGGGTTCATCCATTAGCAAAATGGCGGGATTTGATGCCAGCGCCCGTGCGACACCAATTCGCTGTTGTTCTCCACCTGAAAGTTCATGGGGCATGCGATCACGATAGAGCGCGGGATCAAGCTTAAAGAGCGTGAGAAGCTCATCAATGCGTTTAGAAATTTTTGGTTTATCCCAGTGGAGCAATTCGGGCACCGTTGCTATGTTTTGCCCTACTGTGCGATGCGGAAAAAGCCCGTGATTTTGGATGGCATAGCCAATGCCGCGCCTTAAAATATGCGGGGGTATCTCACGACAATCTTTACCATTGATGCGAATTGTGCCGGAGTTTGGCTCCACCAACCGGTTTATCATTCGCAGAACAGTAGTTTTTCCCGAACCGGAAGTGCCGACAATCACAGCCAGATCCCCGTCGTCGACAATCATTGATACATCATCGACGGCGCGCTGACCATTAAAGCTATGGCTAACATGGGAAATCTCAATCATAGCCCTTACTCCGATTTTGCCTCACGCCCACGACTGATTTCAATCAACGCATCAAGGATGATTGCCGCACTAAACGCCATTGCAACGGTGGGTAGAGCGCCCAGCAATATTAGATCCGTTGCGGTTTGGCTTAAGCCCTGAAAAATGAATGTGCCAAGGCCACCTCCACCGACCAATCCCGCTATGACGGTAAGGCCTATATTCTGCACCAGAACCACCCGGATGCCGGTGAGTATAACGGGAAAAGCAAGCGGAATTTTGATCTTTATAAGCCGCTGAACACGCGTCATTCCTATGCCTTCTGCTGCTTCCGTAATGGCCGATGGCACGCCAGCCAACCCAGTTACGGTCGCAAGTGTTATCGGCAGCAAAGCGTAAGCAATGAGCGCAATCAGCGCAGGCGCAGGGCCAATGCCGGCAATCCCAAGTGCTGCCGCACCAGGCAAATTGGCGCCCACCCAGGCGAGAGGTGCAATTAATACACCAAATAAAGCCATGGAAGGAATTGTTTGAATGACATTGAGAACAGAAAGCACTGCCTCGCGTAAACGAGGGGAATTATAGATTAAAATGCCAACCGGAAATGCGATCAACATAGCCAGACAAAGCGAACCACCGGCGAGCATGACATGTGTGCTCAATGCATTCATGAACGGGCGTCGATAAGATGCATATTCCTTGAGGATTGAAAGATCGTTCCATGCTCCGAAATATAAAATGGCTCCAAAACCTAGGCCAAAAATGCCCAGCACCGCAATCCGGGTCACAGGCTTTAGCTTGAGCTTTACGACGCTGTCACCAATTGCAAGGCCAAGCGCAAATAGCAGAAACCAGAAACCCCCGCCGGGAGATATTCGCGCATAATTATTATCGGTTGGTGTCAGATAGGTTCCGCTCGATCCGATTAAAAATAACAGACTAAAAAGCGCGATGCTGAGGATAAAAAAACGTAAGCTCGCTTTTGTACGCACGACCATGATTAATACACAAAGCTGCAACAAAGTGCATAAAAAGACCCATTGAGCGAAAGGTAAGGCGTGCCATAATTCAACCGGCGCTGCTGCCGCGATACGGTTGGGGCGTAATGCTGCAAATGGCTGGAAAATTGCTGCCGAGATTAAAACCGCAATTACCAAGCCCAGCCGATCCAAACCGAAACGGGTTGATGAATGTGAGGTAGGGCCTGCTCTCGCCTGCATCAAGTCGCTGTCACCTGGCTTTGATCGTGGCTGGATCTCCAATAAGTTATTTTAGAAAGCCTTTTTGGGTCAAATAATCACGTGCCACATCGGCCGCAGGTTCACCGCCAATTTGTACACGGCCATTAAGCTGTTGCAAGGTCTTGAGATCAAGAGACTCAAAAACTGGTTGCAGCAAATTTTCAATCTGCGGATATTCTTTAAGGGTTGCCTCTCTGATGATCGGCGTGGGCAGGTAAACGGGTTGCACTCCTTTATCGTCCTCAAGAACAATCAACCCCGCCGGTGCAATGCCGCCATCGGTACCGTAAACCATCGCTGCATTTGCGCCGGAAGTTTGTTGTGCAGCGGCTGCAATTGTGGCTGCCGTATCGCCACCAGAAAGTGTGATTAACTGATCAGGCTTAAGAGAAAACTGGTAGGCAGCTTGAAATGCCGGAAGAGCGGTAGGAGAAGTGACAAATTCAGACGATGCGGCAAGCTTAATGTCACCGCCGTCAGCTACATATTTGCCAAATTCCGACAGAGTTGAAAGTTTGTGCTCATCTGCCAAATCTTTGCGTAATGCAATTGCCCAAGTATTGTTGGCTGCTGCAGGCGTTAGCCAGACAATTTTGTTGGTTTCAAAATCCAGTTTTTTCGCTTCTGCATAACCTTCTTGTGGCTTATTCCAGACTGGCAGGTCCGGCTTATTGAAAAAGAATGCAGCATTGCCTGTATATTCTGGATAAATATCGATCTGTCCCTGCAGGATTGCTTCCCGCACGATGGGCGTGGCACCGAGCTGAATTTTATCGATCGTCGGAATATCATTGGCGCTGAGCACCTGAAGAATGATGTTTCCTAAAACGCCGCCTTCAGTATCGATTTTAGAACTAACGACAACATTCGCCGAATGTGCGGCTGTGGCTGAAAGAATGCCGACGCAAAGGCCAGCTGTGAGCAGAAATTTAAACATTTCACTCTCCAAAGCGCGGGGCGATATAGAATGAGCCCTCCGGGCTTCTTCGTAAAGAATAAAATCGTACAGTTTGATAATAACTAGAGCAGACAGCGGGCCTTGCAAGGCAGGTAGCACGATAGAGAAATCGCAGTTTATTAGCTTTGTTGTGAATTCGCTTTTTGTGACGTCGATGCGCAATTATTGCAGTTGAAAAAATCCACTCACACTAACACGCATAGCATTGATTGTTATTCTGAGTGTTTAGGAGGTGGAACTTTTGCTAAGTGTAACATATACCTATTTATTAGTAGGTAGGAGTACAGTGAGAAATTGGGAAAGAGAAAGGTGGAAGGAAAGGTTTTTCGCCTTCCCATGTTACACTAATTATCAGGAACGTATAAGCTTGAATTGAGCCAGACGCGATTGATTCCAAATCGCTGTTTCCTATCTCCCTTGGCTTTAGCTACAAGGTTTATGATATTTAAACTTAACCAGGCGCTGTTTCCACCTCAGGTGTGAAACAGATCGCGACGGTTCGCAGAAAGGATAGAATATGAGCTGGAAACCCCATGGAAAACATTTGATCGCCGGGGAATGGGTGGCAGGAGAACAGACATTCGCGTCTACCCCTGCGTCGGGGCCATCATATGATTTTGCCGTTGGTACACCAGATCTGGTTGCGCGTGCTTGTGAGGCCGCGGAGGAAGCATTCTGGACCTATGGTTATACGTCTCGCGAGCAGCGTGCCGTATTTCTTGAAACCATCGCTGATGAAATCGAAGCCCGCGCGGCTGCGATCACAGAAATCGGTACACAGGAAACGGGCTTGCCAGCGGGCCGCTTAGAGGGTGAGCGCGGTCGTACGACCGGTCAGCTTCGTCTTTTTGCTGATCATATCCGTAAAGGCGCTTATCTTGATCGTCGTGTGGATGAGGCATTGCCGGACCGCAAGCCCGCACCACGTCCTGAAATTCGTATGATCCAGCGCCCTGTCGGCCCGGTGGCCGTTTTTGGTGCGTCCAATTTCCCGCTCGCATTCTCTACCGCTGGTGGCGATACCGCAGCAGCTTTGGCCGCAGGTTGCCCGGTGGTTGTGAAGGGACATTCCGCACATCCAGGCACAGGCGAAATCGTTGCAGATGCGATTGCGTTAGCTATCGAAAAAACCGGTATGCCGAAAGGTGTTTTCAGCCTGATTCAGGGCGGAAACCGTAAAGTCGGCGAAGCTTTGGTGACCCATCCGTTAATCAAGGCAGTAGGTTTCACCGGCTCCTTGGGCGGAGGACGTGCGCTGTTTGATCTTTGCGCCCAGCGCCCTGAGCCTATCCCATTCTTTGGTGAACTGGGCTCGGTCAACCCGATGTTTATGCTGCCTGAGGCACTTAAAACCAGAGCTGAACCTTTGGGCGAAGGCTGGGCAGGTTCGCTCACCATGGGTGCGGGACAGTTTTGTACCAATCCAGGTATAGCCATTGTCATCAACGGACCAGATGCCGACAAATTCGTCAGCTCGACTCGGGCTGCGTTAGAAAAAGTCGCGCCTCAAACCATGCTGACCGATGGCATCGCCAAAGCCTATCATGATGGTAAGGCGCATTTTGATAGCCGCAACTCGGTAAAGCCAATTCTGGTAACGGAAAGCGAAGGCCGCCAAGCTTCTCCAAATCTTTACGAAACCACTGGCGAAGCTTTTCTTGCGGATGATTCACTCAGTGAGGAAGTATTTGGCCCGTTGGGCGTCGTGGTGCGCGTCAATTCCGCTGACGAGATGGTTGAGTTGGCAAAAGGATTTGACGGCCAGTTGACCGCGACGATTCACATGGATGAAGGCGACGCTGACACAGCCCGTTCATTGCTGCCTATCTTGGAGCGTAAAGCTGGCCGAGTGCTCGCGAATGGCTTCCCGACGGGTGTTGAGGTTGTGGATTCGATGGTTCATGGCGGTCCTTACCCAGCAAGCACCAACTTTGGTGCAACCAGCGTTGGCACGCTTTCGATCCGTCGCTTCTTGCGTCCGGTTAGCTATCAGAATCTGCCTGCTAGCATTTTCCCTGAGGATTTATGAAACCGGCTAAATTTTAAGGTATCACACCGTTAGCTCAACAAAAGAAGCCTGCCTTTTGCTCAAAAGGCGGGCTTTTAGTCTTTATTCTCCACATGAAAGAAAATTTCAGCTATTGGAAGAATCTGAGTTAAGGCGCAATCTGGAGACCCGGATGCGGTATTGGAAATCTATTCAATTTCCTAAATTTACTGCACGGATGCTTTCTGGATGGAGCAGCGCCAGAGGTTAAGGACATTTGCGCATGAATTTTGATATTTCACCGTGGGGAAAATTGGCATTACTGCCCCGCCGGTGCAAACAGATCATCTTGCTATTGAGCGATGTCGCGTTTCTTTTGCTTGCAGCCTATCTCGCTTTTGTCATCCGGCTAGGGTTTTTATTTGTTCCTACAAAGGCGCAGCTCTTTCTAATTGGGATAGCTCCATTTCTTGCTGTTCCGGTATTCATTCGGTTCGGGCTTTATCGAGCAATTATCCGCTATCTGCCCGAGCGTTCAATCTGGCCTATCGTCCAAGCAACGGCGGTCTCAGCACTTTTTTGGGTGGCGCTGGTTTTTCTGACCGAGTTGTACGGAGGAGCCGGTCTTCCCCGCTCGGTTCCGCTGCTTTATTGGCTTTTGAGCACTGTTTTTATTTCGGCGAGCCGTTTTGGAGCCAAATGGCTGCTCCGAAATGTTGAGCATGGAAAGAATTATTCAAGCACAGCAATAATCGTTGGCGTGGGCGAGGCCGGGCGCCAGCTTGCGGTGGCATTGCGAAGTCATAGTGATACGCGCGTTATTGGATTTATCGATCCGGAAGATAAACTCGATGGGATGGATATTGTCGGATTACGCATCTATCGGATGGAGAAGATACCGAGCCTGATCGAGAATTTGGGCGTGGATCAGGTTCTCATTTCCGAGCCGCGGCTGACGCAGGAAAAGCGCAATGAGTTTGCAAAACTTTTAAGCCAATTACCGGTATCGACACGCATTCTTCCTCCGATCGCGGATTTGACTTCCGGAAAATATCTGGTCGGTGCATTACGCAATGTAGAAATTGACGATCTATTGGGTCGCTCTCCGGTCCCACCAGAGACGGAATTATTGCGTGATGTGGTTGAAGGTCATCGTATCATGGTGACGGGTGCGGGCGGTTCGATCGGAAGTGAACTTTGTCGCATTATTGCCCAATGGAACCCGGAACTTATAGTCCTTTATGAATCCAGTGAGTTTGCACTTTATCAGATCGAACGTGAGTTGCGTAAAGTTGCGGACTGCTCGATCGTGCCCGTTTTGGGTTGCGTAAGAGACGGAGCATGTGTCGAAACTGCTCTACGCGAACATCGTATTGATACGGTTTATCATTGTGCGGCCTATAAGCATGTGCCGCTCGTTGAAAAAAATCCGTTAATCGGCATTCAGAACAATGTGTTCGGCACCTATCAGGTTGCGGCGGCAGCGCTGGCTTCGGATGTAGAGCGTATGGTGTTGATTTCGTCGGACAAAGCCGTGCGGCCAACCAATATCATGGGCGCGACAAAGCGATGGGCCGAACTGATCATTTATTATCACGGCCTGCTAGCAGCCCAGCAGGGCAAGAAAAAACTGTTTTATTCTGTCCGCTTTGGAAATGTTTTGGGATCGAATGGCTCGGTTGTTCCTCTGTTTCGTGAACAGATTGCCAATGGTGGGCCGGTGACACTCACCCATGAGGACATGACGCGCTATTTCATGTCGATCAGGGAGGCAGCAGAACTGATTGTGCAATCGGGTGCGATTGCTCAATCGGGGGACACGGTGCTGCTGGAAATGGGCGACCCGATCAAGATAAGGGTGCTAGCGGAAAATATGATTATGCTTGCGGGCCTGACAGTGCGCAACAAAGATAATCCCGATGGCGACATCGCAATTGAGGTCACGGGCATTCGCGAAGGCGAAAAGATGCATGAGGAGCTCTTTTACGATCCATCACAGGTTCAACCCACCAGACACCCTAAAATTCTGCGTGCACCAAAGGGTAAGAAGGCTGATGTGGATGTTCCGGCAAATCTTGATACGCTGCGTAGCGCGCTTCAGAAAGGCGACGTTGAGGAAATCCGCAAGGTGCTTTTTAGCGTTATAGCGTCCTGATAAGTCCTCGAAAGTCCAGTAGCAGCAATAACACCACTACCAGTGCAATGAATAGACCTGCTATTTGCACGAAAATATGCTCGCAGCGTATGATTATCATTGCACCGCTTATCAGCAACAGATTCAGCAAAACAACATGAACAATGATTTTTTGCACGCTCCACCCAGACCGCCTTGCAAGTTGATAGGCGTGTTGAGAATGAGCTTTGAAAATATTCTCGCCTTTGACGGCGCGCAGAATGAGGGTCGTGCTCGTATCTAAAATATAGTAAAGTGGCAGGATCAGTGCGACGACGATATGTGTATTTTTTGCCAGAAGTAAAAATACCGTTCCCGCCAGCAGTCCAATGGGCAGACTCCCGGAATCGCCAAGAAAAATCCGCGCAGGTGGCCGATTAAAAAACGCGAAACCCAATAAACCACCAGCAGTTATAGCGGCTATGGCTCCGCTTCCGGCATCAGTCATCGTCAAAGCAGCAAGAATAGCCACGCCCAATAATGGAGTGCCAATTCCACCGACAGTCATTAAATCGAGGCCGTCCATGAAATTGGTTATATTGATTGAAGCTATTAGCGCGATGACCAGTATTATAATCTCGACACTGTGTGGCAATAGTTCGGGAAATAAACGGAAGTCGGCACCCAGGCCATAGAGGATAAGGCATGCTGCGATAAATTGCGCGGCAAATCGGGTTTTAACCGAAAGTTCAAAGCGATCATCAAGAGCGCCTATAATCCAAAGCAATAATGAAGCGCCGCTAAGGCAAAGCATCATGCGACTATCGAGCCCGAGATGCGTTCCAAAAAGTACTAGTGAAAGCACGATTGCGGGGATCAACGCTAATCCCCCTATTTGCCGGGCTGCAACGCTATGATTCGAGCGCGAATTAAATCGAGCCGCCAAAAAACTTGATGGCAGAAGCGACGATAAAATATAAAGGCCCGCTCCGCAGAGAATTGCGCTTGCGAAAAAGGACACTGAAAGCAAAATCATTCAGAATACCAATGATAGAAGACGGTGATCCAATATCAATTTTACCTCAATCAGGAAATACAAAGATTCGTCTATCGTGATTGTATAATCCATGTGAGAGCATAATTGCGGATATGGAACGTTAACGCGAGTGGCATTATGGTCTGCATAAACGAGTTTCGGAGTTTTCAGTGAAAATTTTCGTTTTTGGAAGTGTGAATGTTGATGTGAGCGCCCGAATGGCAATGCTCCCACGTCCCGGACAGACCGTGAATGCTACAAGTTATGGTATTGGATTGGGCGGCAAAGGAGCCAATCAGGCGGTTGCGATTGCCAAACTTGGCGGCGATGTCCGCTTCGTTGGAGCGGTTGGAAAAGATGCGTTCGGTGAGCTTGCATTAAAGGAAATGCAGCAATTCGGACTATCAACTCAAACTGTTCGTCAGATCGACAATGTGGATACTGGAATGGCAATCATCCAAGTCGAAGAGGCCGGGCAGAATTCGATTGCGGTTTGTGCAGGCGCTAACGCGCATTGGAAGCCCAGTGATATTGATCAATATAAACCAGATATTATCAATGCCAAAATTACACTGCTTCAGCGCGAGGTGCCCCATGAAGCAAATCTTACTGTCGCAAAAACAGCCAAATCCGCAGGCGGTTGTGTATTTTTAGATCCAGCACCAGTGGGAGATGCAGATAAATTGCGTGATTTAATTGCGCTGAGCGACATTGTTTCTCCCAATGAAACGGAAGCTGCAGAAATCACTGGTATTGAGCCAAATGACATCGCAAGCAGCGAAGCGGCAGCCCGTAAGATCATCGAAATGGGCGCGAAGATCGTGATCCTGAAATTAGGCGAACGCGGAGCGATGCTCGTGACAGCAGAAGAAAAGCGCCATTTTGAGCCTTTCAAAGTCACAGTCGTGGATACGGTTGCGGCTGGCGATAGTTTCAATGGCGGTTTTGCGGTTGCGTATACACAAGGTCAATCGCTTTCGGATTGCGTACGATTTGCTTCGGCGTCTGGCGCTGTGGCGGTAACTCGCGTGGGTGCCGGGGCGGCAGCGCCGAGATTAGAGGAAGTTCAACAATTGCTTGGGTCTGCATAAGCCGAAAACTTGCAGCACGCGAATGATGTCATGTGCGATTAGCGCATGACATCTACCGGCTTCATGGACAAAATCTATTCGAATACCTATGTGTTCAGCATAATAGCAAGGCGGCGGTGAAAATTATGTTTAAATACCAGCGCTACACGGTCTGTGTTGCTGCGATAGTTTTGACATTGATTTCAGTTTGGGGGGCGGTTTCGTATACCCCGTGGCTGTGGCTTTCGACCGCGGTTTTTGGTGCATTGGTTTTAGTAGGTATTCGAGATTTGCGGCAGCGAAAACACTCAATCCTGCGCAATTATCCTATTATTGGCCATATGCGTTTTATTTTCGAAAGTATCCGGCCCGAAATTCGGCAATATATGCTTGAATCCGACGATGAAGAAGTGCCGTTTAGCCGGCAAGATCGAGATCTTGTCTATCAACGCGCCAAAGGGGAGGAAGATAAGCGACCGTTCGGGACAATCGAGAATGTTTATAGTTCAGGTTACGGCTGGTTGACGCATTCGGCAGTTCCGGTCGAAATTAAAGACACCGATTTTCGCGTAACAATCGGCGGATCGTCTTGCGCGCAGCCTTATAGTGCCAGCCTTTATAATATTTCCGCCATGAGCTTTGGTGCATTGTCCGCTAATGCAATTTTGGCACTCAATATCGGCGCACGCAAAGGTCGTTTCGCCCATGATACGGGAGAAGGCAGCATCAGCAAATACCACCGCGAGGGCGGTGGCGATCTGATCTATCAAGTTGCCTCAGGTTATTTTGGCTGCCGTAATGAGGATGGTAGTTTTTCACCTGAAAAGTTTGCAGTGACGGCTTCCGATCCGCAAGTCAAAATGATTGAGCTAAAACTCAGCCAGGGGGCCAAGCCCGGTCATGGTGGAATGCTGCCCGCATCGAAGATTTCAGCCGAGATTGCTGAAGCTCGCGGCATCCCCATGGGCGTTGATTGCATTTCACCGGCAGCGCATAGCACGTTCAAAACGCCCATTGAATTGATGCATTTCATTGGCAAATTGCGTGAACTTTCCGAAGGAAAGCCGGTTGGGTTTAAACTATGCATTGGGCATCGCCGCGAATTCATGAGCATGGTAAAAGCCATGCTTGTTACGGGCATTATCCCCGATTTCATCGTCGTAGACGGCGCCGAAGGTGGAACGGGAGCGGCACCGGTGGAGTTTGCAAACCGTGTCGGCATGCCAATGTTGGAAGCCCTCACTTTCGTACATAACGCTCTTCGTGGAGCGGGAATTCGAGATGAAGTGAAAATAGGAGCAGCAGGCAAAATCGTCTCGGCTTTTGATATTGCACGAACTCTAGCTCTGGGGGCAGATTGGTGTAACTCGGCTCGTGGTTTCATGTTTGCGGTGGGCTGTATTCAAGCTCAATCCTGTCACACAAATACATGCCCGGTGGGAATAGCCACCCAGGACCCCCTTAGACAGCGTGCAATTGATATTGGTGATAAAAGCGAGCGGGTGGCGCGTTTTCACCGCAACACAATGCGCGCTTTGGGCGAGATTGCTGGCGCAGCCGGCTTATCCAATCCCAGTGATTTCATGCCTTATCATTTTATGTTCCGGCAGACGGATAATGAATTCCTCGACGGTAACGAAGTCTATCCATATTTGCCGGAAGGATTTTTGGTTTCAGGCGACGAGATCCCCGAATTGGCAGATTGGTATAGTCGTTGGGATCGTGCAACGCCGAATTCATTTGCACCGCCAGAAATTCCTCACGGGCCTTTCCAGCGTCGCAAGGCTGCTTAGATCCCGGCTTATAGTGCGGGATTGATGGCCAGCGGTCATCAGTCGCCGTTCTTTTCTGAAAAAGAACATTGATGAATATCAACCGGAAGGTTTTTTCTAGGCGGTTGCATCGCCCAATGTTATTTCTGGGGTGAATGTGATTATGCGCTCTAAAAGCGGACGTTCTTTAGTCATTGCACGGCAGGCAAGACGTGCGGCGATCTCGCCCATCTCCCTGCGGGGCGAACGGGAAGTGGCGATCTGAACCGGAAGGGAATTGGTGATTTCCAATCCGTTAAATCCGGCCAGAAGCAACTCTTCCGGCACGCGGACACCTCTTTGCATCGCCGCAAAAAGTCCGCCTGCGGCCATGTCATCATTTGTATAATAGATGCAATCAAGATCGCTTCTTTGCGAGAGCAGTTCTGCGGTCAGCTCTTTACCAAGTGTTGAAGAAGAAAAGCCGGGCGCAATAGCTTGGGCGATAAAACTCAAGCCGTTTTCTCCCAGAACCTGCTCAAAACCCGATCGCCGCTTAACCGCGCGCATATCCTTATCAAGAGCACTTCCGACATAGCCGATTTTTCGCCTTCCAGCCCGCAACAGTGCATGCGCCATATCGGCCCCGGCTTTTTGGTGTGATAGACCGATATTGAATTCTATCGGCTCGCCATCGGTATCCATGATTTGAATAACAGGAATTTCCGCCTGCAACAGCAATTGGCGTGTGCGCGGCAATTGATCGAGCCCGGTGACAATAATTGCCGCTGGCTGCCAAGATAGCATGTTTCGAATAACATCATATTCTTTGGTCGGCTCATAATCGGTAATGCCAAAAACCGCCTGCATATCAGTGCCCGCCAATCCATCGTTAATCCCCGCGAGCATTTCGGGAAAAACGATATTGGTCATGCTAGGGACAACGACACTAATAAGATCAGTGCGATTTGACGAAAGCGACAATGCAAGCCGATTGCGGACGTAACCTAGGCGATCAGCGGCGGCAATAACTTTTCGCATGCTATCTTCCGAAACGTCTGCCGCACCTCGTAATGCCCGCGATGCAGTCATTTTGCTGACCCCTGCAGCTAAGGCGACTGCCTCCAATGTGGGTTTTCGCATCGCTTCCCATCTCAGTAATCTCAAGCAAATTAAATCTATTGATAGGGCTGGATTCGGCAAAAGGCAAACGGTGCGGTAGTTGACAAGCGGAGTTTTTTATAACTACGTTACCGATACCGGTATCGATACCATGAAAGGCTGGGAGGAAAGCGGAGTGACGTCTGGCGGTACAGCGACTGTCATCGGTTTGGGGTCTATGGGTTGGGGGGCAGCCATGTCTCTCCTTCGTGCGGGCTTTACAGTTAAAGGCGTCGACATTGCACCCAAAGTGCTCGAACGATTTAACGCCGAAGGCGGATTGTGTTTTGCAACTCCTGCCGAAGCGGGAACCAGTGATGTGGTTTTCGTTTTTGTAGTCAATGCAGAGCAGGCGGAGGAGGTGTTGTTCGGGCCAAATGGTGCGATCAACAATGCCAATCCGGGAACGGTGTTTTTGCTCTGTGTTACGATGGCGCCCAGCGCCACAGTGAAAATAGCAAAAAAGCTTGAAGATGCAGGCATGGCCGTAATTGACGCGCCCGTATCGGGTGGACATGCCAAGGCGCTGGCCGGAGAAATGACCATTATGGGGTCAGGCTCAGAGGCAGCGTTTGAAAAAGCGGCTGGCGCGCTAGACGCCGTTGCCGCCAAGGTTTTTCGTCTTGGCACCGAGGCCGGGCTTGGCTCCAAACTTAAGATGATCAATCAACTGCTTGCGGGTGTTCATATTGCCGCTGCGGCGGAAGCAATGAGCCTTGCGGCAAAGATTGGTCTCGATCTTAAGACCGTTTTTGAAGTGGTAAAAGTTTCGGCTGGCTCGTCATGGATGTTTGAAAACCGCGGGCCTCATATTGTGGAAGGCGATTATACACCGCATTCTGCTGTGAATATTTTTGTGAAAGATCTGGGGATCGTTACTAGTGAGGCAGAAAGTGTGGGCGGCGTGACGCCGTTGAGCGAAACTGCTCTTAATTTATTTCGCGATGCCGCTTTAGCTGGATTGGGGGCTGAGGATGATGCTGCTGTGGCCAAAATCCTTGCCAAGAGAAGTGGGATTGTGCTTCCAGGCATGGAAGCGAATGCGGGAAGGGCAGAAAACTAAATGGCGACGTTTTCTGCAAATTTAGGGTTTCTTTGGCAGGATTTGTCACTGCCCGATGCTATCCGAGCCGCCAAAAAAGCAGGCTTTGTGGCGGTCGAATGTCATTGGCCCTATCAATATAGCACGCAAGAGATAGCTGCTGCATTGCAAGAAACTGGGCTGCCAATGCTGGGTCTCAATACCGCACGCGGAAACGTGGCGGCGGGCGACAATGGTCTGGCCGCTATTCCCGGTCGAGAAGCGGAAGCGCGAGAGGCAATCGATCAGGCGATTGAATATGCAGCGGCGCTCGGGGTGGCAAATGTTCATGTCATGGCCGGAAATGCATCTGGTGAAGATGCTCACCGTACGTTTCTGAGCAATCTTGACTATGCGTCTAAACAGGCGGCTAAAAGCAATATCACAATTTTGATTGAGCCTCTTAACCGCTATGATGCGGCGGGATATTTTCTTAAAACCTCTGTTCAAGCGATTGCTATAATAAAAGAGTTGCAGGTTGAGAATCTCAAACTAATGTTTGATTGCTATCACCTTCAGATCATGGAAGGTGATATTAGCAGGAGGCTTGAAACTAGCCTGCCATATATTGGACATATCCAGATTGCGGCTGTGCCCGACCGAGCAGAGCCCGATCACGGAGAATTGAATTATCAGCATGTGCTGGGGCTACTGGATTCTTTGGGCTATCAGCTGCCAATCGGAGCTGAATATAAGCCGAGAAGTACAACAGAAGCCGGACTTTCATGGATGAGGAGTTACGATGACCGCGGCCGTAAGTGAGAAAAACAAAGGAATAGCGTTGGTCACCGGCGGCGGGACCGGCGTGGGGCGCGCGATTAGCAAAGCTTTGGCCATTGCTGGTTACAAGGTTGTGATCTCGGGGCGGCGCGCAGAAGTTCTCGAAACGGCAGCTGAAGAACTCCGCTCGGAAACCGGAGCAGAAATTCATTCTGTTGCAGCGGATGTTAGTGATCCTGTTGCAGTTCGAGCCTTGTTTGATGAAATCGAAACAAAATACGGACGGCTTGATCTTCTTGTGAATAATGCCGGCGGCACCGCGCCAGGCGTGCCGATGGAAGAAATCACCTATGAACAGTGGAGCACCATTGTCGGTGCGAACCTGACCGGCGCATTTCTTTGCACGCAACAAGCATTTAGACTTATGAAGTCTCAAAATCCTCGCGGCGGGCGCATTATTAACAATGGTTCTATCTCTGCAACTACACCGCGGCCTAATTCAGCACCCTACACGGCGACCAAGCACGCTATAACGGGTCTGACAAAGTCATCGGCACTTGATGGTAGAGATTTTGATATTGCTTGCGGTCAGATCGACATCGGTAATGCTGCAACCGATATGACAAAGACAATTTCTACCGGCGTTATCCAAGCTAATGGCACATTGGCGGCCGAGCCTACTATCGACGCTGCGCATGTGGCTGATGCTGTTGTTTACATGGCAAGTTTGCCCCTTAATGCAAATGTGCTTACCATGACAGTGATGGCAACGAAAATGCCTTATGTTGGTCGGGGATAAGCGAGCAAAGATTAACCCGGTTGAAAAATGTAGGAGAATGTAGAAACTTGTGATCTCGGTGCGTGAGGAGACCGTGATCATAATAAATAGATTGCTCTCTGGGAGGAGGATGCATGGCTGCGGTTCAATTCGCCGACGTAAGGAAATCTTTCGGTAATTTCCCCGTGATTAAAGGTGTCGATATCGACATCGAGGATGGTGAATTCGTCATTTTAGTAGGCCCGTCTGGCTGCGGTAAATCAACTTTGTTGCGCATGCTGGCGGGGCTTGAAAATATATCGGGTGGGGAAATCCGGATCGGCGGAAGGACCGTTAACACGCTGCCGCCAAAGGAGCGGGACATCGCGATGGTGTTCCAGAATTACGCTCTTTATCCTCACATGACAGTAGCGAAAAATATGGCTTTTTCGCTGATGCTTAATTCATCTCCTCAGGCAGAAATTGACAAACGGGTCAATTATGCAGCCGAGATACTTGGACTGAGTAATTTGCTGGATCGCTACCCCCGGCAATTGTCGGGTGGTCAGCGCCAGCGTGTCGCCATGGGGCGCGCTATTGTGCGAGATCCTCAGGTATTTCTGTTTGACGAGCCGCTTTCTAACCTCGATGCGAAATTACGCGTGGCGATGCGTGCAGAGATCAAGGAGCTGCACCATCGGCTGAAAACCACGACTGTTTATGTTACGCATGATCAGATCGAAGCTATGACCATGGCTGACAAAATTGTTGTCATGCATGATGGCAAGGTTGAACAGGTCGGCTCACCGCTTGAGCTTTATGATAATCCCAACAACCTGTTTGTTGCTGGATTTATCGGCTCACCTGCGATGAATATGATTAAAGGCAGGCTGGCAGAGGATGACAACCGTGTTTTTGTCGCTGAAGATGGCACGCGCTTACCGCTTTCACACGCTTATCCCAACGCGGCAGGTAAAGATCTGATCTATGGTCTTCGCCCTGAATATATCCGTTTGGATAGTGAAGGTATGTCCGTTCCGGTAAGTGTGATCGAGCCTACGGGCTACGAAACCCATATTGTCACAAAGCTCGGCGGGGCTGATGTCACCTGTGTATTCCGGGAGCGTGTTATCGCCCGGCCAGATGAGAATATTTCTATTTCGATTGATCCCGGCAATGTGCATCTATTCGATGTGCAAAGCGGGCAACGATTGACTGTATGATGTGAAAGAATTCGCTGGCGAAGAGGAGTTGCCGGCGTGCTCAATTAGGTTCCCATCATAATCAGCCATCCGCCCGACGGGACAGCGGATGTAAGCGGGAAAAAGTCCCGGATTTGGAGGAGGAGCATATGACCATCAAAAGAAGAACATTTCTTGCCGGAACGGCAAGCCTTGTAGGCGCGTCTAGCCTGTCTGGACTGGGAATTCGCCCGGCATTCGCGTCTGAGCCTCAATATACGCCGGAGGAAGGCGCGAGCCTGCGTCTTTTACGTTGGACTCCTTTTGTAAAGGGTGATGAAGACGCGTGGCTTGCCAATACCAAAAAGTTCACTGAAGCAACTGGCGTCGAAGTCCGTGTGGATAAGGAAAGCTGGGAAGATATTCGTCCCAAAGCTGCGGTGGCCGCGAATGTGGGTTCTGGCCCGGATATAGTAATGTGCTGGTTCGACGACGCACACCAATATCCAGATAAGCTTCTTGATCTAACAGAACTCGGCAATTATCTCGATGCGAAATATGGTGGCTTTTACGAAGGCCTGAAAGGATATGCGACCCGCGGTGATAAGTTCATCGCAATGCCCTTGACCGCAATCGGCAACGCGATTGTCTATCGCGAAAGCCAGATGAATAAGGCAGGATTTTCCGAGTTCCCGCAAGATACGGCTGGCTTCCTTGAGCTTTGCAAGGCGCTGAAAGCCAATGGTACACCGGCAGGGTTCCCGCATGGTAAAGCTGTGGGCGATGGCAATAATTATGCCCATTGGCTTCTTTGGAGCCATGGCGGGCAGATGGTTGACGAAAGCGGCAAGGTGACGATCAACTCACCGGAGACGCTAGCAGCCGTTAAATATGCCAAGGAACTCTATGACACCTTCATTCCAGGCACTGAAAGCTGGCTGGATATCAACAATAACCGCGCCTATCTGGCCGGACAGGTGTCAATGACAGCAAATGGCGTTTCTATTTTCTATGCAGCCGAAAACGATCCGGCTCTCAAGGAAATAGCGGAAGATACGCAAAGCACCAACTTCCCAATCGGGCCGGTGGACAAGAGTGTCGAACTACACCAGACCAGTTCACTACTGGTGTTTAATCACACCAAATATCCAGAAGCTGCAAAGGCTTACATCAAATTCATGATGGAAGCTGACCAGATGAATGCATGGCTTGAAGGTTCCAGCGCTTATTGCTGCCAGCCATTGCGTGCATTCGCGGATAATCCGGTCTGGAAACAGCGCCCCGTTCACGGACCTTATCAGCGTGCGTCGGAAACATTGCGACCTAATGGTTATGCAGGTCCGCTTGGCTATGCATCAGCAGCGGTAATGGCAGATTACGTGCTCGTGGATATGTTCGCGGCTGCGGTAACCGGTTCGATGTCGCCGGAAGACGCCATCGCAGCAGCAGAAAAGCGAGCTGAACGCTATTATCGCGTTTAACCGCTTCGGCTTTGGGGCGAGAGTTGATGCTTTCGCCCCAGCTTAAGCCATTTGCCTGGAGAAGCTATCCATGACAATGACAAGTTCTACCGGTGCGGGCGCGCCGCAGCGTTCTTTGTTCTCTCGGATGGGGAACAATCACAATATGCTGGGATTTTTCTTTATGCTGCCTGCGGCAGTATTCTTGCTCTGTTTTCTTACTTATCCGCTTGGGCTGGGCGTCTGGCTGGGCTTTACCGATACGACAATCGGACGGGACGGGATTTTCGTCGGCCTCGAAAATTATGAATTTCTTTGGGACGATAGCGTCTTCTGGTTATCTGTGTTCAACACGATCCTTTATACAAGCGTTGCATCAGTGTTGAAATTCGTGCTCGGTTTATGGCTTGCACTGCTTCTCAATGAGAATCTGCCGATCAAATCTTTTTTCCGAGCGATTATTCTTCTGCCTTGGGTTGTGCCCACTGTGCTATCGGCGCTTGCATTTTGGTGGATATTTGATTCCCAATTCTCGATTATTTCCTGGGCATTGATGGAAATGGGATTGATCAATAGTCCGATCAACTTCTTAGGCGATCCGACAAATGCGCGTGCGTCAGTTATCGCTGCGAACGTTTGGCGCGGTATCCCATTCGTTGCCATTTCCTTATTGGCAGGATTGCAGACTATTCCAGTTTCACTTCAGGAAGCGGCATCTCTGGACGGTGCGTCGAGCTGGCAGCGTTTCCGCTATGTGACTTTACCGATGCTCACCCCGATCATTGCCGTGGTGATGACGTTCTCCGTATTGTTCACCTTTACCGATTTCCAGCTTATTTACGTGTTGACAAAGGGCGGTCCGGTAAATGCGACCCACCTTATGGCGACTTTGTCGTTCCAACGCGCTATTCCCGGTGGTCAATTGGGCGAGGGGGCGGCGATTGCGGTTGCGATGATTCCCTTTCTCCTCGCCGCCATCATGTTCTCTTTCTTCGGCTTGCAGCGTCGTAAATGGCAGCAGGGCGGGGGCGATTGATCACGGAGATGAGCATGAATACCAAGTTACAAACTCACGACAGTGTCGCTACATCGCCGTTGACCGATGATACGCAGGGCATGTCATATCTCAATCGGCTTCCACGGCGAGTGGTAACTATTTATCTGCCACTGGCGGTCTTTATTTTCGTGTTGCTGTTTCCGTTTTATTGGATGACTGTCACCGCTATAAAGCCCAACCACCAGTTGACTGATTACAGCAATTACAGCCCATTTTTGGTGGTGGGCGCCACGCTCGAACACATCAAATATCTGTTATTCGAGACCTCATATCCGGGTTGGCTATGGAACACGATGTTGGTGGCAACCGCTTCAACGATCCTTTCGCTTATTGCATCGGTCGCTGGAGCATATGCTATTGAACGCATCCGATTCACCGGCGCACGGTCAGTGGGACTGCTGATCTTTTTGGCCTATTTGGTGCCGCCATCGATTCTCTTCATTCCATTGGCGTTTCTGGTTTTCAAAATCGGAATTTACGATACGCGGATGGCGTTGATTTTCACCTATCCGACTTTCCTTATCCCGTTTTGCACCTGGTTGCTGATGGGGTATTTCCGCTCAATTCCGTTCGAGCTTGAAGAAAGTGCGTTGGTTGATGGGGCAAGTCGCTGGCAAATTTTGACAAAAATCGTTCTGCCATTGGCAGTTCCAGGGCTGATCTCTGCCGGAATCTTCGCTTTTACCCTATCGTGGAATGAATTCATCTACGCACTGACCTTTATTCAATCGTCGGAGAATAAGACAGTGCCGGTCGGGGTGCTGACGGAGTTGGTGCGCGGGGATATTTTCGAATGGGGCGCTTTGATGGCCGGAGCGCTGTTTGGCTCGCTACCGGTGGTAATCCTTTATTCTTTCTTTGTGGATTACTACGTCTCGTCGATGACAGGCGCAGTGAAAGAATAGGTTAAAAAAGCCGACCCATGTGGGGTCGGCTTCCAATTTTTCGGCCAGATATTAAGCTTGAACAGGACTTGTTCGAGAAGTTGCCCACGATGTGCTTTATTCTGGGTTCTGTTGTTGCGATGATGTGATTCTCGTCAAGCGAGGTCATTGCAAGAAACAGATGAAGAGGAAGGCTTTCGGATGCCGAAAAGGGTTTCTGCTCTCGCACCATTTCAGAACAAGACATTCCGCGGATTATGGTTGGCGACACTTGTATCCAATCTGGGCGGACTGGTGCAAATGGTCGGCGCGGGATGGCTGATGGCAACCATCGCGCAATCCGATGATATGGTGGCGTTGGTTCAGGCATCGACCACGCTGCCAGTTATGATTTTCTCAGTGGCGGCGGGCGCTTTGGCAGATAGTTTTGACCGTCGCCGTATTATGCTCACAGCGCAAATTATGCTGCTTCTTGTCTCATTTGCTCTGGCGATCTCAACTTATATGGGCGCTTTATCGCCATGGATGTTGCTGGGCTTTACCTTCCTTATTGGTTGCGGCGGGGCTTTGCATAATCCTTCGTGGCAAGCATCAATGGGCGATATTGTTTCGCGTAATGATTTGCCATCGGCGGTCGCGCTCAATAGTATGAGTTTTAATCTGATGCGCAGCATTGGGCCGGCAATTGGCGGCTTGATCGTTGCCGCGGCTGGCGCAGCCTTTGCTTTTCTTTTCAACGCGTTAAGCTATTTTACGCTTATCATTGCGCTTTGGCGATGGAAGCCGGTTGTAGCCAAATCAAGTTTACCACGCGAGACTTTTGGCTCTGCGATGATGGCCGGATTGCGCTACGCCTCTATGTCGCCCAACCTTCTTAAGGTCATGTTCCGGGCCTTTCTTTTCGGCTTGGCTGGTGTGGTGGTTTTGGCGCTCTTACCCCTCGTTGCGCGTGATATGGTGCAAGGGACCGCACTGACCTATGGCATTATGCTGGGCTTCTTTGGGTTGGGAGCTATTGGTGGTGCGCTCTCGAGCACCCGATTACGTGAAATGGTCAGCAATGAATGGATCGTGCGCGGTGCTTTCGTTACATTCGGTATTAGCTGCGCTTTGCTGTCGGTAACGACCAATGTTTGGCTAGGCTGTCTCTTTTTGATGCCTGTCGGCGTTGCCTGGGTGCTTGCGCTTTCACTTTTTAATGTCACTGTGCAGCTTTCTACACCGCGATGGGTGGTGGGCCGAGCATTGGCTCTTTATCAAACGGCGACCTTCGGGGGCATGGCTGTTGGAAGTTGGCTATGGGGTGTAGTGGCCCATGATTTTTCGGTTCCTACCGCACTGATAGCTGCCGGTGCCGTGCTTTTATTTGGCGCGTTGATTGGCGTTTTTTTGCCGCAACCGGAATTCGAGTCGCTTAATCTGGACCCGCTTAATCATTTTAACGAGCCTACTTTGCGACTTGATTTGCGCTCCCGCAGTGGTCCGATCATGATTATGGTTGATTACAAAATCGCGCAGGAAGACGTTGCAGAATTTCTCGCAGTGATGACGCTGCGGCGACGTATTCGAATTCGCGATGGTGCTCGCCAATGGGCGTTATTACGTGATTTGGAAAATCCCGAAAGCTGGACAGAAAGCTACCATGTGCCGACTTGGGTCGAATATGTCCGGCATAATCAACGCCGGACCCAGGCAGATGCAGAGGTTTCTCAACGCTTATTTGCCTTGCATAAAGGTGATAAACCGCCTCAGATACACCGAATGATTGAGCGTCAGACAGTACCGATTCATGACGATATGCCGCTTAAACCGCATTTGGATGTTCATTAAAGCCATCAAGGCTTCGATTCAGAATAGCGAACCTTGATCTATTTTAGGCGAGCGCTGTTTTGATGGGGTTTTGGGTGCGGAAGTAGGCCGAGTTCGTCCTTCGTCGTGGCCCGCGATAGCGTCTATGACACCATCTTGGAAGCGGATTGAAAGCTTGTCGCCTTGAGAAATGCTGCCAGCCTGTTTAACGGGCTTGCCTTCCGCATCACGCACGATTGCAAAACCGCGCTCTAATACGCTTTCGTAAGACAGTGTTCGCATTAACCTTTCAAGCTCAAGGCTGCGTCGTTTACGATGATCTAGCAAACGGATGATCGCATGATCGCGGCGGCGATCCCGCTGTTCAATTTCCGTTTTAGCCATTTGCAGACGACGTAGCAGAGGCTCATATGCGAGGCGCTCGGCACGATGGGAGAGCGATGTACGACGTTCGCGCAAAAATGCTTCCAACCCGCGCGGCAAACGCTGTTCAAATAAATTGATGCTACGCTTGTGCTCTTCAATTCGTCGCTGAAGCAGTCGCGATGAAAGTTGACGGGCGTGGCCTTCAAAATGAACCCGTTTTTTCTGAGTATTGACAAAAAGCGCCCTTGTAAGTCGCGATGCCGCTTCGTCAAAGCGACGGCGAGGCAGGGCAAGCAATTGGTCAGTGGAAGGCAGAGCGCGCGCACAAGCCCGATGCGCTTGCCTTTTCATATCAAGAAAACGCGATATTGCAGCGGAATGTCGTGCTGATAGCGTTGCGACGGTTGCCAGCAAGTCTGATTTCACCGGGACTGCCAATTCTGCGGCGCCCGTCGGGGTAGGTGCGCGCACATCAGCAGCAAGGTCGATTAATGTCCAGTCAGTCTCATGACCCACGGCAGAGATGATCGGAATATGGGACGCGGCCACTGAACGCACAACGATTTCATCGTTAAAGCCCCATAAATCCTCTAGGCTGCCGCCACCGCGCGCAACAATTATGAGGTCAGGTTGCGGAATATGACCAGTTCGTTCAAGTGAATTGAAGCCGTCAATAGCAGCTGCGACCTCCGCCCCAGATGTTTCGCCTTGAACGCGCACGGGCCAGACAATCACATGGAGAGGGTAACGGTCAGATATCCGGTGGATGATATCGCGGATGACCGCGCCCGTCGGTGAAGTGACGACACCGATCACCTTGGGCATGAATGGAAGGAGCTGTTTTGCGGCTGGATCAAAGAGGCCTTCGGCTGCAAGTCGGCGTTTTCGTTCTTCCAGAAGGGCCATTAGTGCGCCCGCGCCTGCGGGCTCCAACTGCTCAATGACGATCTGATATTTGGAAGAACCCGGATAGGTCGTGAGCTTGCCGGTGGCGATTACTTCCATTCCCTCTTCAGGACGGAAGCGCAATCGGTTCATCGAACCGCGCCAGATTACGGCCTCCAAGCGGGCACGATCATCTTTGAGCGCGAAGTAAGCGTGCCCAGAAGAGTGCGGACCACGATAGCCAGAAATTTCGCCGCGCACGCGAATATGTGAAAACGCATTCTCAACCGTGCGTTTAAGCGCGCCAGAGATTTCGGAAACGCTAAATTCAGCTACGTTTGACGCAGCGACGGTCGGTGTCGAATCGGAACCCATGCTCATCCTGCTATTGGCCAGCCCCCGTAGCGGCTGATCAACTGCTCACAATGCCGCTGCCACATTATGCACATCACGGGATGGGCAGCAATTCATTGTTGCGAACGCGCCGCAGCCTTTGGGAAAGAAATGCATGACTAGACGCCCCGAGCAGGATGAAAAGAGAACTACGCCGTTTGAGGGAGCGCGTCCTGATTTTTTCCAGCGTCGATGGGTGGACCGGGCAATTGTTCATGGACGGAGATCCCATAACGCAACTGGTCGATTTTTGTTGAGGGCTTTAAAGGATGCCCAGAAATTTCATATCGTTGACATAAGATTTGAATTTCTTACGATTATTTTCTTAAAAGGGCTTGCCTTCATATCCTAGAATCGCTAGATGAAAGCCGCTCGCTGCGGAAAACATGGCCGCGATGCTGGATGACTGATTGAGCGTCATCTTTGCTGGGGAATAGTTTAATGGTAGAACGACGGACTCTGACTCCGTTAGTCTTGGTTCGAATCCAAGTTCCCCAGCCAATTGATTTCATTATATGACTTTTTTGCTGTGTCTTGCTCTCATTGACGAGTGGGTTCATGGCTATTAGTGAGCTGAGTCCTTCAAACTTTTTCAGATTTTGGTAGAGTTCAATCCTGGTAGGAGATGAATAATGAAGCGCTAACGGTCTTCAGAAGAACAAATAGTCAGAATGATTAAAGAGCAGGAAGCGGGAACGCCGGCTGCCCAAATATGACGCTAATATGGGATTAGCAGCGCCAGCCTTTACAGATACAAAGCCCAGTTTGGTAGGTAATTCGGTTGCTTCCGATGCGCGTAAACTGAAGGCATTGGAAGAAGAAAAAAATTCCAAATTGAAGAAGCTCCTTGCTGAGACGATGCTCGTCAATGCCATTTTGAAGGTTGCTGTAAAAAATGGTAACACCCGGGGCGAGACGAGATGCAGTTGCTCATCTCCGCCAAGTATATGCTGTAAGCCAGCGTCGGCGTATGCCGTTTTATGCATTGATCGATCAAGTGTGCGTTATCGTCGTAAGCGGCCTAATGATGCGCTTATTCGTAAAGTAATGAGACAAGTGGCTTCCGAACAACGGTGCTTCGGTTAGCGCATCGCTGCAGTTCTCAAACATTCGGGCAAGTTCGACAGATAGGCTTGGTATTGACGTTCCTGTTGATTAGTCATAATCGCTAAATTAGTGATGTTGAGGCGAAGTGATGTTGCAGCGGCATACTAACCGTGACAGCTTTTTTAGGAATTATGATCGCATTGACTAGGCCAAGAACGTCAATGGCTTGTGGGCGGGGAATGTAACAAGCGATCGCACCTTTGAGCCTTAAACTTCACCGGTTAGGTCTAGGGTAACTCTCCTACAGGTCGCTACTTTTTCAATCTGACCACGTGAAACTTTCGGCGCGTGTGATGAGGGCGCCTTTGGTGTTAACGTTATAGGTGCTTAATTTTGAAAAAACATTGGCGATGCTGACATTCAGATCACAAACAGAGGCAGCGGTGACCGTATGGCTTTACATAGGATAAAAGGTCGTACGTTTAACCGTATAAGTTCAACTGAATACACAACTGGTACGATACGCTTGTTCGAAAGGCGAGCAGTGGCTTTCAGAAGGTAATAGCATCTGAGAATTCCTTCCCTGATCTATCGCTTTGTGACTTTGAGGGCGAATGTGGGCAGTTGGACGGAACGTTAGCCCACGCACTGGAAAGAATCTTCGGCCTTTCCTGCATAAAAAGCGGGCTAACGCTCATCGAGGCTCCTTAACTATGTTTCACACGTTATTAAACTGACGACACAAGCCGTCCACTGGGGCGGCTTTTTGCTCAGTTGTCATTATGGAGGGTTAAAAACGGAGGACTTACCAAAGTGGTGCTCTTGGTCGTCCCTTCGAAAAACCTTCGGATGCCGAACAGATCGCCGAATTTACGCTTTCACAACTAATCCTTACGGCTAATATTTATCATAACGAACCCATCTTTTTTGATGCCAACAAGGTTACGATGGCGGCTCAACCGTTGTAGGCTATGCTTGTTCTACCGTTTCAGAGGCGGCAGGTTGCAAGCGTTGGAGGCCTGGTCGTCTACCAGCTGATATCTGGTGCAAAGCGGGAGAGTGCCAAAACGTTGATGTGTTCGCGTATTTAGCGTGCTTTAGCCCGCAGACTTATGCGACTAGTATGCCACACATGCCATATCAACTGTAATTGACATATTTTTGATACGAAAACGCCCTAATTGGCCTAAATCGAATAGTATAGCCGGACCCAAAAGTGTTTTATATATTGCCGGGTACCATATGCGTTTGCGAAATAAAGTAGGAAAAATTAAGGAATTATGGAAGAACAAGGAGGTTGGGCTCCACATTGATCGGGAGTTTTATAAACGGATTAACACAGATGTGTGCGAGGCCGGGGTCGATCCATTTGTGCACTATATATTGCATGGTTATGCCGAGGGGCGTGATCCTGCTCCGTGGTTCTCCACCAAAGGATACATTAAACAAAATCCAGACGTGGCTAATTCCAAGCTCAATCCATTTTACCATTATTTAAAGTATGGTAGGCGTGAAGGCAGGAGAGTGTTGCCATCAAATGCGTTAGCGTCATCTAATAAAAGTAAGTATCGTGATTTTTTTCCATCAGCTGTTACTGATCACGTCGGAGCACTCAAGCAATATTTACTTTCTCAGCATATGTCAGGACGGGCAGATGTTAATGAGAATATATTTAACACTCTCGATGACCTAGTGGCCAAAGGTATTGAGGTCCTGCCGATCGGCGATATATCGCTCGAATTGCACATGGCTGCCATTTATCCCTATTTTGATAAAGATTTTTATCTGCGACATAATCCAGACGTTGCTGCAGCCGGTATAAACCCTCTAGTGCATTATTGTAAGCATGGATGGAGTGAACTTCGGCGTCCTAATCCGGAGTTCGACTCTTGGTGGTATTGCCTACAATATTTGAACGTAAAAGCGGACACAATAGATCCGCTTTTGCATTATGTTTTGGTTGGGAAAAGTCGCGATTATAAAACTCGAAGACCCGATCCCATTCAACTCCGTAAAGCCTCAGTACGGTATCAAGCCGGTCAAAGAATCAAACGAGTTTGTCTTTTTGCTGCATATGACCAGCACGGAATTGTTGATGACTATGTTATTGAGTACCTAAAAGATCTGTCCCAGTATGCGGACATTTACTACCTCGCCGATTGCGATATGCAACCGGGAGAACTGAGCAAATTGGACGGCTTGGTCAAAGGTGCTTGGAGTATCAGGCACGGTGAATATGACTTTGGATCGTATTCCCGTTTGGCTCGTGAACTTGTCGGTTGGGAAGTTCTGGATCAATACGATGAACTAATACTCGCGAACGACAGTTGTTATTTGCTCCGGCCCCTCAAGAGTGTTTTCCAGAAAATGGACAGCATTGAGACCGATTGGTGGGGAATGCAGGCCACCAAAGGTCTGTCAATAACGCGTGCGGAAGATCAAAAGAGGTTTCCTAATCCAATTGCACTTGAAGAAATTAAGTCCAAACATCTGAATTCCTTTGAAAGTGATTACATATATAACTTTCATATAGGTTCGTACTTTGTTGTCTACCGTAAATCTGTAATACAAGATAAATTGTTTCGAGCGATGCTTAATTCTGTTGTTAAGCAAAAGAGTAAATCGCTTATAATAAGAAAGTATGAAAATGGTTTCACCCGCCAGCTGATCCACCAAGGATACCAATTCCACACATATATAGATGAACTCTATCCATTTCACCCGATCTACACGGAATCGATTTTTGAACTTTTAGGAAAGGGGTTCCCTTTTCTTAAAAGATATCTTCTCGCTGAAAACCATTATTTCGTTCCTGACCTGTCGGATTGGAAGGAGAGGATTCGTTCGATTGTTCCTGAGGTTAAACTCGATAAAATTGAATCAAATCTTTACCGGGTTTCGAATAGTGAAAAATTATATAGGAATTTCAGGGTAAAGCGATCGAGCGAATACACACCTATATATCCGCATATTCGTTCGAACTCTGAAATAGCTTCTCTTGATCAGAAAATACCCAAGTTCGATAATTGGTGGGCTTTTCCCGTGTGTGCGTACGACCATACCTTTGCAGGTAATGACAGGGCGGTTTTTGAGGAGGTAAAATCCAACACAAATATTAAAAAAGTCATATTGACAAGAAGTAAGCATATCAACGTAAGTGGAGAGAACGTTGAGATTTGGCCTCTCAAAAGTATAGAGGGGCAGGATTTGCTGCTCCGCTCGAAGATTGTTTTCATAAAGCATACACCCGAGGCCAATATCGGATACCCTCTTTCAGGTGATCATCATCATTTTATCAATTTATGGCACGGTATCCCTCTGAAAAGGATTGGTTATGCGTCATTAGATCAGGCTGACAACTTAGAAAGACTCGCGAAGGAGCATAGTCGATCCAAAGCCGTCATCAGTTCTTCTAAGGTGGACACTTTGGCAATGGCGTCCGGATTTTATCCGCTGAGTTATCACGACATATGGATGACCGGATTACCTCGCCATGATTTCATTGTACGAGAGTTTGATAGGCTGCCTCAGGATCTGCAGGCTGAAGAATTGAGGCTACGTAAATCGGTTGGCGGACGTCGGCTGATTCTGTTCTGCCCCACTTTTCGTAACGGTCAAAATGGCGCAGGTTATAAGTTTTCGGAAGCAGAGCTTTCGGCTCTTGCAGATTGGCTGCAACAGAATAATGCAGTTCTTGGAGTCCGGGAGCATATGGCAGATAGGCATCAGACATATAAAAATCAGCTTGTCGGGGAGAATATCTTAGACGTTTCTTCGTTAACTTATCCAAATATTGAGATTTTGTTTCGGGTCTCGGATGCGCTGATCACCGACTATTCTAGTTGTTTCGTAGATTATATCTTAACTGGGAAGCATCTTATAAGTTTTGCTTACGACTTAGATCGCTATCAGAGTTTAGAACGAGGTATGTTCTACGATCTGGACTTCTGCTTTCCAGGAGATATCTGCAAAGAATTCTCTGCTGTCATTGCTTCGCTTAATAATGCGTCTTCACGTAACTTTCAGAACACTGACCCCTCATTTAGGTGGAAGAAAAAACTCTTTTTTGACTATGAGGGTGACAGAAATGCGGCGCGTGTCGTCAGCCGGGTTAAGGCCCTGATTGGAGGTTACTAAGTGAAAAGAATCGTAACCTACGGAACGTTTGATATCTTACATACGGGGCATATCAATTTATTAAAGCGCGCACGTGCGCTGGGGGATGAGCTTTATGTTGGGCTGTCTAGCGACTCTTTTAATATGATTAAGAATAAGAAATCTGTTCTTGATTATAGCAATAGAAAAGTTGTTTTGGAATCCCTTAAGTACGTTGACTACGTTTTTCCTGAGGAAAATTGGGATCAAAAAAGTGTAGATGTAAGAAAATATAAAATAGATTCTTTTGTTATAGGCGAAGATTGGAGAGGAAAGTTCGATTTTCTGAAAGAATATTGTAACGTTATTTACCTTCCGCGAACGCCAAGTATCTCGACAACTATGCTTAAGAAAAAAATACTCCACGTTGCGGCTTAACTGACCTGTTGCAAGTCGTATTGAACAATTGTGACGAAGCGCTCATATTCCGCGCACAGTGGGATATGTGCGCCGTCTATCTGTTGAAAGTATATATCTAATCATAGATTAAAAGCATGCGGCTGCGATGAAAAGAAACTCGTTTTTCGTTAGAATTTAGATTAATCAAATGACTAATTTTCGCGTCCGAGGATAACGAAAATGATTCTACAAAATTGCTACGAAAATATTATTTAAGTAAGCACCTAACCTTTCTGTTGATTAACGAATCTCTAGCAATAGCTGACCCCCGTCTATAAAACACTGTAAGCTCCCCTGCGTGAGGATTGAGGCTGACACTTCTTTGCTTTCGCATGATTAAGCGCTTGATCATTCTCCCATAACATCAGGGAAATACCATCAACGTGTCGGCATGGGATGTGCAGCTAGCCCTGGGAAGTAAACTATGAGAAAGTTTTCCGCGAACTATGCGATAAGGCGTTGTCACTTGTCTGCGTGGATTTTGTAGCAAATCCCAAGCTTTTGTTAGAGCCTGAATATGCTGCGCCCATTCTGATCGTCGGCATGAAAGAAGGCTGGTTTACTAGCAAAAAGCTTTCCGACTATATCCCGCTACAAAAGTCTGACTTTAAGATGCCCGGCGGATTGTAACGGCATAGATAAGGCTGACGTGATCGCCGACTGTGCCAGACAATATGGCCGCTTATGCCGCCTTCACCTTGCCATGGGCTAAGGCGGAGCTTGGGCGAAACCGTCTCTTCGTCAGTGAATTTTAAATGTGCAAAACATTTGACGAAAACGCTCCGTCTGCTCCAATCAAGTCTCATTATCCTGCGAGGAATCTTTGCTGTAAAGCTCACGCACTTTTTGATTTTGCGTTGCCTGTTCCGTTCTGCTTAATCGACGCTGGTGGAGTTCTGCGATGACGATTACCGCAGCTAAAATTAAGACGCCGCCAGTCATAGTAAACAGCCACATACCATTTTCAAACATACAAGCCTCCCATCGTTGCGTGCGAAACGTTAAGGTTTTTTCAATCTTTTGACCGATCGGGATAGTGCTCCGAAGGGACTTTTTTAGTCTCACTTCCGGGCGAATTGGATTGCTCGTGGGTGGGTTTTTCCTGCTGATCCTTCGGGTCGCCGGGCGTGGGATCAATTGTGTGATGTTCCCGGTGATGTTTGTTTTTAAAACCGGGCGGTTGCTCTTTGCTCATGACTTTCTCCTAAAATTATATTTTATGTAAGTGTTGTAAAAAGAACGCTTGTCAGTCAAAAAAGCTCCAGAAAAACTTTCGGACGCAGCTTTGCGCTAGCAAATTCCGAAATGGCTTATAAAGTGATGCCGCAAGGGGCGGTGAATGAACATTGCACCGAAATTGATTCAAGTGACATAAAAATGTGCCAGAGGGATTGACTTGGATTTAACCCGGCAGAAAATAAGATATGCAACAATCCGTGCTGGATTAGACGTGATTGCTTATTCGGGCATTGCCGACCTTATGGCTCAAAGCACTTTGGGGTCGGTTATATTCACCCTCCATCATGTGCGCCCGAATGAGGAAGCTAAATTTCAGCCAAACAAGATCTTATCCATTACCCCTGAGTTTCTTGCAGAGGCGTTAGAAACTGCCCTGCAGATCGGCTTGATCCCAGTTCATCTTCATGAAATTCCTTCATTGCTTGCCAATCAAGGTGAAAAACGCCGCTTCGTTGCGTTTACGCTCGATGACGGTTATCGCAATAATATGCAGCATGCTGCCCCAGTTTTTCGCCGATTTAACGTCCCTTACACTGTCTTTCCGACGATGGGCTTCATAGAGCGGCGCCGCACGATTTGGTGGGAGACCTGCGGATTATTGTTGGAAAAGCAGGATGTTTTAAATTTTGATTTCGGGCAGGGGGTCGAAAGGGTCGAGGCGAAATCACACGATGAAAAACTTCGTGCTTTTAACCGTTTTGCCGATTTTGTTAACCTAACTGACGAGGACGAGGCGGTTAACCGGATAGATCAATTGGCGCGGCACCACGATATTGATCCTCTGGCGATTGTCAGCGATCTCGTCTTGGATGAAGCCGAATTATCGCAGTTTGCGAAAGATCCACTCGTCAAAATTGGTGCTCACTCCGTAACCCATGTGAATTTGCGCCGGATCAGCGACGCACGCTTGAAGCAGGAAATTGATGATTCTATCAAAGGGATCGAGCACTATTGCGGCTATCGCCCTAAAAGCTTCGCTTATCCTTATGGTTGGCGCTCAGCCTATGGAAAGCGTGAAGAGCAAGCCATTTTGGAAGCTGGTTTTCAGGTAGGGGTGACAACGCGACCGCAAGTTTTACGGCGCTCCTCTGCGGATAATCCTGCCTCATTTGGACGTATTTCACTAAACGGCGACTTCCAAAAAAGACGTTATGTTAAATCTCTTATCGCCGGACTTTCTTTGAAGGCTATGAAATAGCGCAATTTTATGTTTGAGAGCGCCACGTATCGCGCTATTGAGCGTAAATTACGTCAACGCAGGTTGGTTTTCGGGTTGCTTCAAAGAATGAGATACTATGTCTGTTGAGCGCGCTAGCTTTTATATTTTATTGACCCTGGTAACGATAGCATTCGCATGGCTATTGCTTCCATATTATTCCGCCGTTCTCTGGGGAGTAATTCTTGCGGTAATCTTTCACCCTGTTCAACAAAAACTGATGTTGCTGTTTAACGGGCGGCGCAATATAGCGGCGTTGATCTCGGTTTTGATGTGCATCTGTCTGGTTATCATACCGGCTTTGTTGATATTCGTATCGTTGGTTCAGGAGGGAAATTCTCTTTATCATCGCCTGACCACACGCGAATTTGATCTCAATAATTATATTTCGCGCATTATGGGTGCGCTTCCAGAAAGCTTAGAAGAATGGCTGGTGCGGCTGGAGCTTGGTAGCTTTGCGGAATGGCGAACGCGTATCTCTTCGACAGCATTACAAGCAAGCCAGGTTTTTGCAGGACGCCTTGTCAGTTTCGGCCAGAATACGATGCAGTTTTTCATCGGCTTTGGCATCATGATCTATCTGCTCTTTTTCCTGTTTCGCGATGGCACGGAACTGGGTTCGCGAATTCGCAGAGCAATTCCACTAAGCGAGGACTATACGCAGCAGTTTCTCGAAAAGTTTACCGCAGTTATCCGTGCGACCGTGAAAGGAAATATCATCATCGCAATCGTTCAAGGAACGATCGGAGGAATTGCTTTCTGGCTTCTTGATATAGAAGCGGCCCTTCTTTGGGGCGTATTGATGGTATTTTTCTCGTTATTGCCCGCAGTCGGGGCAGCATTGGTCTGGGCGCCGGCGGCTCTTTGGTTTTTTATCAACGGCCAATGGGGAAAAGGTACCATCCTGATTTTAGTTGGCGCTCTCGTAATTGGTTTGATTGATAATTTACTGCGTCCACCGCTTGTGGGTAAAGGAACACGTATGCCTGACTACGTGGTGTTGATTTCAACGATTGGTGGGATATCGTTGATTGGCATCAATGGATTTGTGGTCGGGCCTATGATTGCAGCAATGTTCATTGCCGCATGGTCCTTGCTGGCTGAAGAACAAGAAGCACATTCGGCAAAGTCAAACCAGTTGTAAGTTAAAGGCCAGTTGTAAAATCGGGAACTGAAAAGAACAAAAAAGAACGCCCGCTGCACCGGAGGAGGATTGTGCAGCGGGCTGATCTGTAAAGCGTGATTGGGAGGAGGAGTATCACGCTTTGGATGTTCAGTTTTTTAGGAGGAGTAAAACTGAACAAGCCGTAAATAAGCCGAACCTTAGCAGCGTGCAAGCGATAGCGCTGCAAAGCAGCTATGCAATAATAAATAGCTCGTTTATTATAGCGAATTGAGCGGGGCCGATTGCTTTATGCAGCTCGTATTGAGCATCTCCATTCGTAGAGAGGCAGCCTTGACCAAGATTCAAATTAAAAGAATTTATGATGCCCCGTCTTCGGAAGACGGTTTTCGGGTGTTGGTTGATAGGGTCTGGCCAAGAGGAATGACGAAAGAAAAAGCCGCGCTTGATCTTTGGGCAAAAGATATTGCTCCTTCGACAGAGTTGCGCAAATATTTTGATCATGAGGCTTCGAAATGGCATGAGTTTGAGCAAGGTTATAGAGACGAGCTGCAAACTAAAGTTGAAATGCTACGCGAAATCAAACAAAAAGCGGCAGGAAAAACCATGACGCTGCTTTATGGCGCAAAGGACGAATGCCACAATCAGGCAGTAGTGCTGCGTGATGTTTTTCAATCTATACAATAATGCCTGTTTTAGTCGGAGTCTAAAAATCGTCGCCACGATGATAATGACGAAAATAGGCATAAGCGCTTCCTGCCAGAATTGGCAATAATACGAGCGCCATCCAGAATATAATGTTGCTCATTTTACCGGCCTCCCTTTGGCCAAATATAGCACAATATTGAATGAAAGCTAAGTCCACCCTGCCGGTGCAGGTTCAGCAGCGGAATTATCTAATCAAAAAAGAGGGGGGCGCTGCGCATAACCGGCGATGACGTAACCCATATGATCAAATTTCTATTGAAAATCGGGTTTGCCACCGAATTTTCGGGGAAACTTATCCTATTGTCAGCGCGTGTTTGTTTGGCTAGTAGTGTATCTACATTAAGAGTTGGGGCGACGCCCAACGCCAACCTGCCGCTCCGGGCAAGGTGGTACTTCTTCGGAAGGATGTGGCCAGCCGGCAAAGATACGGACCCAGCCACATGCGTCTGCTCTGACATATGGAAGGACTGACGCTACAATGCCTATTAAAATTCCTGACGACCTGCCAGCCACCAGCGTTCTCCAAGCGGAGGGCGTTATGGTGATGCGTGAAGCAGACGCAATACGTCAGGATATACGGCCGCTTAAGATTGGCCTTCTCAATCTGATGCCCAATAAGGTGACGACAGAAACCCAGATTGCTCGGCTGTTGGGTGCTACACCTTTGCAAGTTGAGCTGACTTTGGTGCGGATTACAAACCACGTTGCCCGCAATACCCCATCGGATCATATGCTTTCATTTTATCGTCCATGGGTGGAGGTGAGCGACGAAAAGTTTGACGGATTTGTTATCACCGGTGCACCGGTGGAACGGTTGCCATATGAAGAAGTAACCTATTGGGATGAGATGCAGCGGGTGTTTGAATGGACCCAAACCCACGTCCATCGCACGTTTAATATTTGCTGGGCAGCGCAGGCAGCGGTTTATCATTTTCACGGCATGCCGAAATATGACCTCGATCAAAAGGCATTCGGTATTTTCCGCCAGAGAAATTTGGAAGCATCGTCGCCCTATCTTCGCGGCTTTTCCGATGATTTTGCGCTTCCTGTCTCGCGCTGGACCGAAGTCCGCGCCGATGACATACCTTCTGGGCGCGGTTTGAAAGTGCTGGTGGACAGTGTCGAAAGTGGACTTTGCTTGCTGGAAGATCCAGAGCGCCGTTCACTCCATATGTTTAACCATGTGGAATATGACACAACATCCTTGGCTGATGAATATTTTCGCGACTTACAGCTTGCGCCCGATACGCCGCTTCCAGCGAATTATTTTCCAGATAATGATGTGACGCGCAAACCGGAAAATCGCTGGCGCGGGCATGCTCATCTGCTTTTTGGTAATTGGATCAATGAGATGTATC
Organism: Falsochrobactrum ovis; assembly: GCF_003259955.1. Classification (GTDB taxonomy): domain Bacteria; phylum Pseudomonadota; class Alphaproteobacteria; order Rhizobiales; family Rhizobiaceae; genus Brucella; species Brucella ovis_A. The sequence goes on along the minus strand of NZ_QLMK01000003.1, from coordinate 98,114 downwards.
AGACAACGCCATATGATATGGAACGGATTGGAAAAGTTTAATTGCCATAATGGCGGGAATTTTCCCGCCATTAATTTAAAATGGTAGCGGCTGATTTTCTTTTACTTCTTTCATTACAAAGAAAGTCCTGATCTGCCTTACGCCGGGCAGAGATATTAATTGCCGTCCATGCAGGGAATTGAAATCCATCATGTCCCGAACGCGTATCTTGAGCAGATAATCAAAATCGCCTGCAACAAGGTTGCAATCGAGAACCTCTTTCATTTTCACTACAGCTTTTTCAAACTCGCTGAAACTTTCGGGTGTCGAGCGGTCCAGCACCACGCCAACCATGACCAGCGCTCCCAGCCCCACTGTCGCAGGGGCAACCAATGCTCGCACACCCGTTATATAGCCTTGTTCGAACAATCGTTGGATACGCCGATGACAGGTCGCCGGACTGATATGAACCTGATTTGCGATTTCAGCATTGGTAAGCCTGCCATCTGATTGAAGCAGGCGAAGAATTCTTATGTCGATTCTATCGAGTTCTGACATGAAAGTTTCTTTCATAAACATTCATAATAGTGAAATATTAGCTCTATTCATTGCAGTGTATAGAAGCTTAACGCAAAAGTACCCTTAAAATAGAGAGTACATTTCATGTGGCTTTTATTATGTTTCTGTCATCAATAATGGGAGACAGAACAATGCCGCAAACCAAATCACTTCTTGAAAAATTCGAACGCTATCCGCTTACTTTCGGGCCGACGCCAATAGAGCATTTGCCGCGTTTAAGCGCTGCGATTGGCGGTAAAATTGACGTCTATGCGAAACGGGACGATTGTAATTCTGGCCTTGCAATGGGCGGTAATAAGCTGCGCAAGCTTGAATATATTGTTCCTGATGCGATTGCGTCCGGGGCCGATACGCTCGTTTCCATCGGTGGGGTTCAATCCAATCATACGCGCATGGTAGCGGCGACTGCTGCCAAAATCGGTATGAAATGCGTGGTTATTCAGGAAAAATGGGTGCCGCATTACGATGCTGTCTATGATCGGGTCGGCAATATTTTGATGACACGGCTGATGGGGGCTGACAGTCGTCTGGTTGAAGACGGTTTTGATATTGGTATTCGCAAAAGCTGGGAAGATGCAATTCAATCGGTGAAAGATGCGGGGGGCAAGCCTTATCCTATTCCTGCCGGTGCGTCCGTTCATAAATATGGCGCGCTTGGATATATTGGGTTTGCGGAAGAGGTCACTCGGCAAGAAGCAGAGCTGGGTTTCAAATTCGATTATATCGTTGTCTGCGTTGTCACCGGTTCCACACAGGCTGGTATGATCGTGGGTTTTGCAGCGCAGGATCGTGCGGATCGGGTAATCGGAATTGATGCATCGGGTACGATAGAGCAAACGCGCGCACAGGTGCGTCAAATCGTAGACAATACCGCAGAGCTGGTCGGGCTTGGTCGAAAAATCCGCGACGATGAAATTCACATCAACCCCGATTATGCCTATCCGGCCTATGGGGTGCCATCGGAAGAAACCAATGAAGCAATTAGGCTTGCGGCGCGCACCGAAGCCATGATTACCGATCCGGTCTATGAAGGTAAGTCAATGCAGGGGCTGATTGATCTTGCGAAAAAGGGTTTTTTCCCAGAAGGTTCAAAAGTGCTCTATGCCCATCTTGGTGGTACGCCTGCACTAAACGGCTATAGCTATTATTATCGTGAAGGCTAGTCTAACTTACCATCATGTATTGGGGGGAATCGGTGGTGAGCGGGTCTCCCCTTGGGTGAACGGCAACGTTCGAAACGCCTGACCGAAAGTGTTCATCATGACCAATTCTCAACATTTGAAGACCATCGAACAGCGGCTGCTTTGGCTTTCGCATTGGATGATCCATCACGCCAATCATATTCGTCCAAAGGTGGATGGCATAAAGATTGGTGGGCATCAGGCCAGTTCCGCTTCAATTGTTTCGATCATGACGGCGCTATATTTTTCGGCGTTGCGTCCTGAGGATAGAGTGGCCGTTAAACCCCATGCTTCGCCGATTTTCCATGCGATGCAATATTTGATGGGCAACCAGACACGCGAGAAAATGGAGAATTTTCGTGGGTTTGGAGGTGTGCAAAGCTATCCGAGCCGCACCAAAGATATTGATGATGTAGATTTTTCTACCGGCTCGGTCGGGCTGGGAGTTGCGATTACCACCTTTGCGTCAATTGTTCAGGATTTTATCCAGAACAAGCAATGGGGGGACAGCATCAAGCCAGGTCGGATGGTGGCACTTGTGGGTGACGCGGAACTCGACGAAGGCAATGTCTACGAAGCTCTGCAGGAAGGCTGGAAAAACGAGCTGCGCAATTGCTGGTGGATTATCGACTATAACCGCCAATCGCTTGATGGCATTGTGCGCGAAGGGCTTTTTGCACGGGTGGAAAAAATCTTCGACGCGTTTGGTTGGGATGTCATCCGCGTAAAATATGGCGCATTGCAACGTGCAGCTTTTGAAGAGCCGGGCGGAGAGAAACTGCGGGAATGGATTGATCGTTGCCCTAATCAGGAATATTCCGCGCTCACCTTTATGGGCGGAGCTGTCTGGCGAAAGCGTTTGCTGGACGATCTGGGTGATCAGGGCGATGTCACCCGATTAATTGAAAAGCGCACGGATGCAGAACTTTCTGCACTGATGGAAAATTTGGGCGGAAATTGCGTAACCACGATGGCCGAAGTCTTCGCCTCGATCGACCATGATCGGCCGACCTGTTTTCTTGCCTATACGATTAAAGGGTGGGGGACGCCGATTGCCGGTCACAAGGACAATCACGGCGGATTGATGAATTCAACACAATTTGCCGCCTGGCAGGCTCATATGGGCATCGCCCAAGGTGAGGAGTGGGAACCTTTTGCCGGCGTTGAAGATGTGGAAGGGCTGAAAGAATTTCTTAAAAATGTGCCGTTCTTTTCGAAAGGAACGCGCCGCTATCATGATGCGGTCTTAACCGTTCCGGCAATAGAATTGGAACCGAGCCGGGAAATATCCACTCAATCTGCTTTTGGCAGAATTCTTGATGATCTTGCAAAGGGCGACAGTGAACTTGCAAGCCGCATCATGACTACATCGCCCGATGTGACCGGTACAACCAATCTAGGCCCATGGGTCAATCGGCGCAAATTATTTGCCCGCGAGGCAATGGCTGACGCTTTCATCGAGCACCGTATTCCTTCAACCGCGAAATGGGAATTCACGCCGCAAGGCCAGCATATTGAACTTGGCATTGCTGAGATGAACCTTTTTCTTTTGCTTGGTGCGGCGGGGTTGAGCCACTCCCTGTTCGGAAAGCGGCTATTGCCGATTGGTACTGTCTATGATCCGTTTGTAAGCCGTGGCCTCGATGCGCTCAATTATGCTTGCTATCAGGACGCGCGTTTTATGATTGTGGGAACACCATCGGGTGTCACTCTCGCGCCAGAAGGTGGCGCGCATCAGTCGATTGGGACGCCGCTTATCGGTATGAGTCAAGACGGTCTGGCGGCTTTTGAGCCAGCATTTGCGGATGAACTTGCGGTTATCATGCAATGGGCTTTTGATTACATGCAACGGGACGGAGAAGGCGATCCGGATGAACGCACCTGGCTTCGGGATGAAACGGGCGGGTCGGTATATCTTCGCCTGAGTACAAAACCGCTTGAACAGCCGGGCAAGCGCGCTGATGAGGATTTCAGGCAGGGCGCAATTGATGGCGCATATTGGCTGCGCAAGCCGGGGCCGAACTGCTCGGTGGTGATTGCCTATCAGGGTGCTGTGGCCGATGAGGCTATCGCTGCCGCTGGCATGATTGGAGAACTTCGTCGGGATATAGGGGTTCTTGCGGTAACCTCCGCCGACCGGCTTAATGCTGGCTGGACTGCGGCGCAGCGTGAGCGCGCCCGCGGCAATCATGCAGCGAAAAGTCATATCGAAAGCTTGCTTGATCCACTTCCTAACACATGCAGTATTGTCACCGTGATTGATGGTCACCCTGCGACTTTATCATGGCTTGGTGCAGTGGCTGGGCATAAAACGATACCACACGGGGTCGAGCATTTTGGCCAAACCGGCACTATCGGCGACCTCTATCGTCATTTCCGTATCGATCGGGATGCAATTGTGGATTCAGTGAGTGCGCTTACGCAAGGTCGGGGGCGGCTGCACATGGTCTCGTAATTGATGCGAATATTTCCGCTCATCGCGAGCTGTGATGCTTCATCAAGGTGTTCACAGTTCTGTCGAAGTTGCGCTATAGAGGCGAAGGATACGCGCTTTGAGCGCAACGTTGTTTATTGCGAGAGGGTTTGGTGCTCAGTGTTTCTTATTTAACAGCCGCTGGCGCGGGAGCGTTGTCATTCCTTTCGCCATGCGTTCTTCCCTTGGTCCCGCCATATCTTTGTTACATGGCGGGAGTGAGCGTTGAAGATTTTCGTGCGGATGGCCAAAAACAGCGTGCTGCGGCATCCAGTCAGCGACGATCTTTGGTTTTCTCGGCTGTTTGTTTTGTCCTCGGATTTACAACGGTTTTTGTCGCACTCGGAGCGGGGGCGTCCTCAATCGGTGCGTTTCTGCGCATGTGGCAGCAGGAAATTGCAATTATTGCAGGCATCATCATTATTTTGATGGGGTTAAATTTCCTGGGGGTATTGCGTTTTTCGCTTTTATCGCGTGAGGTTCGTTTTCAGGCCCGCAATGCTCCGGCCACGCCGCTCGGTGCCTATATTATGGGGCTTGCTTTTGCTTTTGGCTGGACGCCCTGTATCGGTCCTGTGCTTGGGCCAATTCTCACGCTAGCCGGTGCCAGCAGCACGGTCGGTGAGGGCGCGGCACTTCTTGCGGTCTATTCACTGGGACTTGGCATTCCGTTTCTTATTGCCGCTTTGTTCTCAGGCGCGTTTATGCGGTTTCTCTCGCGGTTTCGCGTTCATCTGGGCAAAGTCGAAAAAATTATGGGTGCCCTTCTTGTGATAGCTGGTTTGTTATTTTTAACCGGTGGAATGCAATCATTCTCGTTCTGGTTACTTGAAAACTTCCCAGCTTTGGGAAGACTCGGCTAAATCTTCCGCAAAAGCGTAAGCTTCCATATACGCTTTGATGCTATTTGCAGGATCAGAGAACAATTAATACGGACGAAAAAATGAGTGATCGTAGTTGCCTTTCCATTGTGCTTGCCGCGGGCGAAGGCACACGAATGAAATCGAACTTACCTAAAGTGCTTCATCAGATTGCAGGCCTTCCTTTGGTCTGCCATGTGGTCAAAGCAGTCCAAGAAACGGGTAAAGGCGACGTAGCGCTTGTTGTTGGCCGCGGTGCGGAAGATGTGCGCAAAGCGGTAGAGAAGGTTGCAGGTCCAGTTTCTTCTTTTGAACAAAAAGAACGACTTGGTACTGCTCACGCAGTTCTCGCCGCTCGCGAAGCCATTGAGCGTGGCTATGATGATTTGCTTATCCTGTTTGGCGATACGCCACTGGTGGAAGCTCACTCTTTGCAATCAGCGCGCGACCGGCTCGCGGCAGGTGCTGATGTGGTTGTTATCGGCTTCCGGCCAGATAACCCGCATGGTTATGGGCGTTTGATCGAACAAAACGGTAAGTTGGTTGCTATTATTGAAGAAAAAGAAGCGACCGACGAGCAGAAGCAAATATCGTTTTGCAATGGCGGTTTGATGGCTGTGCGTGGAGCCTGCGCGCTGGAATTGCTTGATGCTGTGGATAATAAAAACGCAAAAGGCGAATATTATCTGACCGATATTGTCTCATTGGCGCATGGCAAGGGACTGTCTGTCGAAGCGGTCGAAGTGCCAATCGATAATGTTATCGGCATTAATAATCGTGCAGAACTTGCCGAAGCCGAAGCCATTTGGCAGCGACGCAAACGTCAAGAAATGATGCTTGCTGGCGTTACGATGATTGCTCCCGAGACGGTGTTTTTCGCTCATGATACTCTGATCGAAGCGGACGTGTTGATCGAGCCTAATGTCTTTTTTGGCCCGGGCGTCCATGTGGCGAGTGGCGCTATCATTCATGCGTTTTCACATATTGAAGGTGCGCGCATTGGCTCACATGCTCAAATCGGACCTTTTGCAAGATTGCGTCCCGGTGCTGATCTTGAGGAAAAATCAAAGGTTGGAAATTTCTGCGAAGTCAAAAATGCTACAATCGGCGAGGGCGCGAAGGTTAATCATCTGACTTATATTGGTGATGCTTCCATTGGCGCTTCGAGCAATATTGGCGCTGGAACCATAACCTGTAATTATGACGGCTATAACAAGCATAAAACCATTATTGGTGAAAATGCATTCATTGGTTCCAACAGCTCTCTGGTAGCACCGGTTAAAATTGGCAGTAATGCCTATGTCGCGTCTGGCAGCGTGGTTACAACCGATGTGCCTGATGATGCTTTAGCATTGGGCCGCGCACGGCAAGAAAATAAGAATGGTCGCGCCGCGATCCTTCGTGAAAGATATGCGGCGATCAAAGCTGCGAAACTATCATCGAAATGATTGAAAAGTCCCGGCAATAGAAGTGATTGCCGTTCTTGTGCAGAGCCTGTAAACCACGGGCAATTAGTTAAGATGTATCGGAGCTTTCTATGTGTGGAATTATTGGCATCATCGGTAAAGATGACGTTGCACCGCTTCTGGTAGATGCCCTGAAAAGGCTGGAATATCGTGGCTATGATTCCGCAGGTATTGCCACTTTGCAAAATGGAAAGCTGGCGCGTCGGCGCGCTGAAGGCAAGTTGGTCAACCTTGAAAAACGCCTTGCTTCTGAGCCGCTTCCGGGCACAATTGGTATTGGACATACGCGCTGGGCCACACATGGAAAGCCTGTTGAACGTAACGCCCATCCCCACATCACACCACGACTTGCAGTCGTGCATAATGGCATCATCGAAAACTTTGCCGAATTGCGCTCCATGCTGGAAGCGGATGGTTACGTTTTTGAAACCGAAACGGATACTGAAGCAGTTGCTCATCTTGTCACGCGTGAGCTTGATAAGGGTAAATCGCCCGTCGAAGCCGTTCGCGACAGCCTTCCACTCTTACGGGGCGCTTTTGCGCTTGGCTTTTTGTTCGACGGCGATGAAGAGCTGCTGATCGGTGCAAGGCAGGGTCCTCCTCTTGCAGTTGGCTATGGCGAAGGCGAAATGTATCTTGGCTCTGACGCCATCGCACTCGCTCCCTTCACCGATACAATCGCCTATCTTGAAGATGGGGACTGGGCTGTTTTGACCCGCAAAGGTGTGACCATCTTTGACGAAAACAATGTGCAGGTTGAGCGCGAAATCCAGAAATCGCAGGCGGCCAATATGTTGGTGTCGAAAGGCAATCACCGCCATTTCATGCAAAAAGAAATGTTCGAGCAGCCGGAAGTTATTTCCCATACGCTGGCCAATTATCTCGACTTCACCACTGGAACCGTGCGCAAAGAAGCCATTCCCGTTGATTTTAGCGCGATTGATCGCATAACAATCGCATCCTGCGGAACGGCATATTATGCGGCCGTAGTGGCTAAATATTGGTTCGAACAGATTGCACGTCTGCCCGTAGACTGCGATGTTGCTTCGGAATTCCGCTATCGCGAAATGCCATTGTCAAAAGAAACCCTGGCAATGTTTGTTTCGCAGTCCGGTGAAACTGCCGATACGCTTGCCTCGCTGCGTTATTGCAAATCGCAAGGACTTAAAATTGCGTCGGTCGTCAATGTCACAGGCTCCACTATGGCGCGTGAATCCGATGCGGTATTTCCGACACTTGCGGGGCCTGAAATTGGTGTGGCGTCCAGTAAAGCATTTACCTGTCAGCTTTCAGCCTTAGCGTCGCTTGCAATTGCGGCGGCAAAAGCCCGCGGTGTGATCGATGATAAGCGCGAACAGGAATTGGTGCGTGAACTGTCGGAAGCACCCCGCTTTATTAATCAGGTCCTAAAGCTGGAAGAAGAAATCATCGCGATTTGTCAGGATCTGGCTAAGGTTGAGCATGTGCTTTATCTGGGGCGAGGCACCTCGTTCCCGCTTGCGATGGAAGGTGCGCTGAAGCTGAAAGAACTTTCCTATATTCATGCGGAAGGTTATGCGGCTGGGGAGCTAAAGCACGGTCCGATTGCATTGATCGATGAATCCATGCCGGTGATTGTCATTGCTCCATCTGACCGTCTTTATGAAAAGACCGTTTCCAACATGCAGGAAGTTGCAGCCCGCGGCGGTCGCGTCATTCTGATTACGGACAAAAACGGTGCTGAAAGCGCCAATATTGACACGATGGCGACAATCGTTCTTCCAGATGTCCCGGAGTTTATTACCCCGCTTGTTTATGCTTTACCGATCCAGATGCTGGCCTATCATACGGCAGTAATTATGGGCACAGATGTCGATCAGCCACGTAATTTGGCAAAATCTGTAACAGTAGAATGATATATGTTCTCTAGGCGTTGTAGCAAGAGTTTGATAAGTTAATCGAAATGGCGCCTATGGCGCCATTTTGGTTAGCCGGCACGTAAAAGTCTGATCGCCTCATCACGGCTAAAGAGATAAAGCAATATGCGTAGAGCTTTTCCTCGTTCTGATTGTAAGTCTGGATCATTGGCCAAAATATAGCGAGCATCATTACGGGCAATTTCCAACAGATCATGATGCGCTTCAATAGAAGCAAGGCGGAAGCCCGGTGTTCCGGATTGTCGCGTGCCGAGCAACTCGCCTTCGCCCCGCAACTTCAGATCTTCTTCAGCAATCCGGAAACCGTCTTGAGTTTCACGCATGACTTTCAAACGTGCCTGCGCAATTTCTCCCAGCGGTCCTTTATATAGTAGCAAGCAGGTAGATGGCTTATCACCACGCCCCACGCGCCCTCGCAATTGGTGCAGCTGCGACAGCCCAAATCGTTCTGCATGTTCAATCACGATGATCGTCGCATCGGGCACATCCACCCCCACTTCAATGACTGTGGTTGCCACAAGCAATCGCGTTTCACCGGTTTTAAACGCGCGCATTGCTTCATCTTTTTCGGCTGCATTCATGCGGCCATGAATAAGCCCGATCTCATTGCCAAAGGTTGATTGAAGGGTTTCAAACCGTTCTTCCGCAGACATTAATTCCACAGCTTCCGATTCTTCAACCAGCGGACAAATCCAATAGATTTTCTGCCCATCTTGAATTGCTTTTTTGATCCGCTCTATGAGCTCTCCCAACCGCTCCATTGGAAGAATTGCTGTGGTTATGGGCTGACGTCCAGCGGGTTTCTCAGTTAGTTTTGAAACATCCATATCGCCGAAGGCTGTTAATACCAGCGTTCGTGGAATTGGGGTTGCGGTCATGACCAACATGTCTGGAGCGGCTCCTTTTGCTGTTAGCAAAAGGCGCTGATGGACCCCAAAACGATGTTGCTCGTCGATAATAACCAGGACTAGATCATGATATTCGACCTTTTCCTGAAAGAGCGCGTGGGTACCTATGACAATATTGATCTCGCCGCTTTTCAAGCCTTCCAACACCGCATTGCGCTCGCGCCCCTTTTCCCGACCGGTTAGCAAGGCGGCTTTTAACCCGGCCTTTTCAGCCAAAGGTGCTATTGTCGAATAATGCTGCCGTGCGAGAACCTCGGTTGGGGCCATCAAAGCCGATTGCCCTTTAGATTCAGCGGCGTGAGCCATGGCCATCAATCCGACAACAGTCTTGCCAGAACCCACATCGCCTTGCAGCAACCGCAACATACGCTGCGGTTTTTTGAGATCAGCGATAATTTCTTTTACGGCTTGATCTTGTCCTGCGGTCAATTGATAGGGCAGGTGCTGCATGATCCGATGGACGAATTGTCCCGTCCCAAGCAGCGGACGACCAGACAGCCGCCTTGTTTTAGCTCTTACCAATGCCAGTGCCAGTTGCCCTGCTAAAAACTCGTCATAGGCAAGTCTGCGGCGTGTTGCGCTTTCTAGGCTGATATCATGTGGATCATCTGGCAGATGTAAGGTATGGAGCGCCTGCCGAAAACCAGGGAAACCTTCACGCGCAAGAAGTGGTGGGTCGATCCATTCTGGCAGTTCCGGAACGCGCGTTAGCGCTTCTTTGATCGCCCGAGAGAGTGTTTTGGAAGATAGCCCTGCGGTTAGTGGATAGACCGGTTCAATAAGCGGCAAGTCCGCAGCATCATCCACACTTACAATATAATCCGGATGCACCATGGAAGCGCGGCCATTAAACCAATCAACCTTGCCGGAAACGATAACTGTCTCGCCCTCAGGCAGCATTTTTTGCAGCCAAGGTAATTGTGCGCGAAAGAATGTGAGTGCGATTTCACCAGTTTCATCATGAGCAAAGACACGATGGGGAACATTATTGCGGCCAGGAGGTGCAGGCTGATGCTGATCAATTATAAGTTCCAGAGTAACAATCGCGCCTTCAGGGGCATTGACTATTCCGGGTCGGCTTCGTCGGTCGATAAGGTGAGTGGGTGGCAGAAACAGAAGCTGACCGACTTTTGGTTCAGCCCCCGGGGTTTCTGTTCCCAGCAACTTACCAAGCAGAGCCGCAACCTTTGGCCCGATGCCGGGCAGGGAGCGGACAGAAGCGAAAAAAGGGTCAAGCAAAGATGGACGCATGATCAGAGCATTAACCGCTTCGTCGGGATCTGCAAGCCCGACAAATAGTTTTGTACTGATTTTGTTCTTGCACTAAACGGGTTCCCACAAGCGGTTGAGATGCTATATACCGCAAGGATTAACTCTGGAGCGGTTTGGATGACTGGAAGTACACTTGCAACGGTAAATCTCGACGTGCGGCGTCGCAAGCTCCTATTTCGTGCTTGGCACCGTGGTATGCGTGAAATGGATTTGATTCTTGGGCAATATGCTGATCAGCATATTGTTGGTTTCAATGACGAACAATTGGATGAGTTTGAGAAAATTATCGAAGTCCTGGACCGCGATCTGTTTAAATGGGTAACGGGCGAAAGCCCTATTCCGGAAACATTTGATACGCCGCTTTTTCGTGACATTGTTGCCTTTCGCCACCGTTTGAAATTCTGAGATCCTTAAATGCCCGTTTTCGGTAAGTTTGGTTTAAAGCCTGGTGCTGGTCGCCATATCGTCATTGACGGTGTGGCGGATGGTTTCGAGGCTTTCTGTCTGGCTCGGCTCGTAGAAGAAGTCGGAGAAGGCGGGCCTGTAATGTATATTGTGCGCGATGGCCAGCGTATTGGTGATCTTGAGCAGGTTCTTAGCTTTGTTTCACCGGAATTGCCGGTCTTGCATCTGCCAGCATGGGACTGCTTGCCCTATGACCGGGTTTCTCCTGGTGCGGATGCAAGTGCACGGCGTTTAACAGCATTAAGCGCACTGGCAGAGCTGAAAAAATCGCCCCATCCGGCAATTATTCTGACTACCGCCAATGCTGTTTTGCAGAAGCTTCCGCCGCAAGCGGCAATTGCCGAACAGGCCATATCGGCACGGCCCGGCAACCAGCTGAACATGAATGATCTGGCATCGCGTTTAGAGCGCAACGGCTTTGAACGGGTTTCGACTGTCCGAGACGTTGGAGAATATGCCGTGCGCGGGGGCATTCTCGACCTCTTTGCTCCGGGCGCCGAAGAGCCGATACGACTGGATTTTTTCGGTGATACGCTGGAAACAATCCGTGCTTTTGACCCTGCATCTCAGCGCACGACCGGAACGCGCAAAGAATTTATTCTCCAGCCGATGAGCGAGATTACGCTTTCGGCGGATATGATCAGCCGTTTTCGCAAAAATTATGTTGCGATGTTCGGCGCACCCCAACGCGACGATGCGCTTTATCAGGCCATCAGCGAGGGGCGGCGCTTTGCGGGCATGGAACATTGGTTGCCGCTATTTTACGATGAGTTAGAGACGGTTTTCGATCATGCCGGCTCTATGCCGGTTGTCTTTGATCATCTGGTGCAGGAGGCGCTGACCGAGCGTCATGCAACGGTGGTGGATCATTTTGAATCGCGCTTGCGTCAGTCTGAAGGCAATGAGCCGGGCAGCGATTCTGTGCCCTATAAACCGGTAAAGCCTGAAGCTCTCTATTTAACCCCGAAAGAAGTCGAGGACAGCGCAGCCGCTTGCGGTTTGCGAATTGACCTTACGCCTTTTGGTGCGCCCGAGGTTAGCGGACGAACCATTATTCATGCAAATGTTCAAAAAGGTCGTAGTTTCTCTGAAGAGCGGGCCGCAACAGAAATAAACCTTTTTGAAGCTGTGGTGCAATATATTGCCGGTCTGCGTTCAGAGGGGAAAAAGGTTCTTATTGCCGCCTGGTCTGAAGGTTCTCTAGATCGATTGCTGCAAGTTCTTGATGAGCACGGTCTTCAAAAGATAGAGACTGTCGATCGCCTATCAACCGTTAAAGCTTTGTCGCGTGATAAGATCACCGCGACTGTACTGGCTGTGGAAAGCGGCTTTGATGCGGGCGATTTGGTGGTTGTAGCAGAGCAGGATATTCTGGGCGACCGCCTGATCAGACGGTCGAAACGGCGCAAAAAAGATGCCGACTTTATTTCTGAAGTCGCGTCGTTAACGGCGGGTGATATTGTGGTTCATGTGGACCACGGTATTGGTCGCTTTGTCGGGCTCAAGACGATTGCGGCTGCGGGTGCTCCGCATGATTGTCTTGAAATTCATTATGCTGGAGATGATCGGCTTTTTCTGCCGGTCGAAAATATTGAGCTTTTATCGCGTTACGGAACCGAAGGATCTGAAGCAACGCTTGATAAGCTTGGCGGCGGAGCATGGCAGGCACGCAAGGCAAAGCTTAAGAAACGACTGCTGGAAATTGCTGGCCACTTGATCCAGATTGCAGCGGAACGGCAAATGCGTGGCGCTCCCGCTATGACGGCGCCCGAAGGCGTTTATGCAGAATTTGCAGCCCGTTTTCCCTATGACGAAACGGAAGATCAACTGCGAGCAATCGATGCGATTGCGGATGATCTTGCCGACGGAAAGCCGATGGATCGGCTCATCTGTGGCGATGTCGGCTTTGGTAAAACCGAAGTTGCACTGCGAGCCGCATTCATTGCCGCGCTTAATGGCTATCAGGTTGCAGTGGTGGTTCCCACAACGCTATTGTCCCGTCAGCATTTTAAAACTTTTTCCGACCGTTTTCATGGGCTTCCTGTTCGTGTGGCCCACGCAAGTCGCCTTGTCAGCGCAAAAGAGCTAGCGGAAACCAAAAAAGGTTTGGCCGATGGCACCATTGATATTGTGGTTGGCACCCACGCACTGCTTGGAAGCACGATTAAATTCAACAATATTGGATTGTTGATCATTGATGAAGAACAGCACTTTGGAGTTAAGCATAAAGAGCGACTAAAAGAGCTTAAATCTGACATTCATGTGTTGACGCTTTCCGCCACTCCTATTCCCAGAACTTTGCAACTGGCACTGACGGGCGTACGCGAATTATCACTGATTACAACACCGCCAGTTGATCGCATGGCTGTACGCACTTTCGTGTCACCTTTTGACCCGCTCGTAATCCGCGAAACCTTGCTGAGAGAGCGCTATCGCGGCGGGCAGAGTTTTTATGTCTGTCCGCGGATCAAAGATTTGGCTGAAATTGAGGAGTTTTTGCAAACACATGTGCCGGAACTTAAAGTTGCGGTTGCACATGGGCAGATGGCTCCAGGAGTGCTTGATGACATCATGAATGCTTTTTATGATGGTCAATATGATGTGCTTTTGTCGACCACCATCGTGGAATCGGGCCTCGATATTCCCACAGCCAATACGATGATTGTTCATCGTGCGGATATGTTTGGTCTATCTCAGCTTTACCAATTGCGCGGGCGCGTCGGGCGGTCGAAGCAACGTGCTTTCGCGCTATTTACATTGCCTGCCGGGCGTACTCTCACGCAGACGGCAGAGCGTCGGTTGAAGGTGCTGCAATCGCTTGACACACTGGGTGCAGGCTTCCAACTTGCCAGTCATGATATGGATATCCGAGGCGCCGGCAACCTTTTAGGTGAGGAACAATCGGGGCATATTAAGGAAGTTGGCTTCGAGCTTTACCAGCAAATGTTGGAAGAGGCAGTCGCGACACTTAAGGGTTCAGGCGAGGTCGAAGATAGCCAGTGGTCACCGCAAATTTCCATAGGAACGGCTGTGATGATCCCGGAAACCTATGTGCCGGATCTACAATTAAGGCTTGGGCTTTACAGGCGTTTGGCTGATCTTGAAGACCCGCAGGATATTGACGGTTTTGGCGCTGAGCTGATTGACCGTTTTGGTCCAATGCCGGAGGAAGTGCAGCATCTTCTGAAGATCGTTTATATTAAGGCTCTTTGCCGTCGTGCCAATGTTGAAAAACTCGATGCCGGTCCGAAGGGGGTTGTGATCCAATTCCGTGGTGGAACTTTTGCTAATCCGATTGGCCTCGTTAAATTGATTGGTGAGCAAGGTTCGATGGCCAAAATTAGGCCGGATCAAAGCATTGTGTTTATTCGTGATTGGGCGACAGCCGAAAAACGGCTCAACGGTTCGGCTGTGGTGATGACACAATTGGCAAAGATTGCCGCAGAATGACCTGGGATTTGGATGTAACTGCTTTCGTTCAAGCAGATAAACGCAATTTGATTTCGGCGTTTAGAAGGATGCGCGAATCTTCCGGCAGATCTTTGGCCTCGTGCGGCTCTCCGAGCGTGCGAAACAGTAAATCCATGGCTAAACGACTAATTTCGTTATAATCCTGCGCGACCGTCGTGAGCGATGGACAGCTAAATTCGGAAAGTGGATTGTTGTCATGCCCGGCGATGCGAATATCGCAATCTTTAAGCCTTCCAATTTTCAATCCCGCTTGCCAAGCTGCGGCCATAACGCCAAAAGCTATGCGATCATTAGCGCATAAAACGGTGCTGGTGGGAAAATGGCCCTTTTCACGCAAGATACGCGCTGCTTGTTCGAAACCATATTGCTCGAAATCCCAGTTTCGCGCCGGTTCAACTTCAACGATTTTTGGCTCAAATCCTAGCTTCTCCATCGCAATGCGATAAGCCTCTTGGCGTTTGATTGCATTATTATTGACGCTTGGCATCGGAAAATAGCAAGGCTCGCTTCCAGAGCGGCATAGGTAATCGACGATAAGATGGAAGGATTTAAGATTGTCCGTTCCAACGAAGGGTGAAGTGGTATCAAGCGGAGAGTCAATATAGATAATTGGTACATCAGCGGCCAGCCGAGTGAGCGCCGAGTGTTGCGACTTCTCGCCAGTGGGAGCAATTATGGCGCCTGCTACATTTAATGAGCGCAACATCTCTATCGCTCGCATTTCCAATTCGGGTTTGCCATCAGATGATAGAACAACCGCAAAATAACCGCGCTCTTCGGCAAGCGACTGCAATTTGCGGGTTATGGCCATGTAAAAATGATCGAGTTGATTGGGGATTATTATTCCCAAAATTGTCGTGCGTCGCCGATTAAGGTTCACCGCGAAAAGATTAGGTCTAAAACCAGATTGTTTTATAGCAGCTTCAATTTTAGCCCGCGTTTTAGGCCTGACCGAGGTGGGATCATTGAAATATTTTGATACCGTTGGCCGGGATAAACCCACAAACTCCGAAAAATCTTCCATTGTGCGGATAATTTTGCGCACGTCACCGATCCTGTCCAACGATCCGCTACTCTTTGTAAAGGTAGCTCACAAAACTTTATTTCCACCACACGAAAATTCTATCATGATCATCATTTGATGATCGGCCCATGCTGACAGTAATAGCAAGAATTTCAAGTCTTACTGACTGGTTTTATTATGCTTTTACTCCAGCTAGTCAAGATGAGAGTGCTGCCTGCGGAACATTGGAAGGGCAAACCGCCAAAATATCTCTTATAGTTTGGTGCAGGCCCTTCCAAGATGTGGTAAACTTAATCATTTGTATGAGAACGCAATCGGGACGAAATTAAGCGTTGCATGAAGTTCGATATTGATCGCAAACTGTTGGAAAGGTTTTTCTCGCCATGAGGCAACCAAAAACCCAACTTGACAAGCGGCTGTCATGCACGCGATAAAGTTTACATATGTAAGGTAATTTCTGTGCATTCGTAAAGGAGGAGACGATATGCGGATCAAGTCTTACGGAATGGGGCTAATATGCTCTGTCGCGGCGATTGCGTTATCGGCAGGTACCGCGTCTGCTGAAGAGCTGACTATTGCGACAGTTAATAATGGCGACATGATCATTATGCAGAAACTGTCGTCCGAATGGGAAAACGAAACAGGTCACAAGCTTAACTGGGTGGTGCTGGAAGAAAATGTGTTACGCCAGCGCGTGACCACCGACATCGCCACCAAGAGCGGTCAGTTCGATATTATGACTATCGGAGGCTATGAAGCGCCGATTTGGGGCAAGGCCGGGTGGTTGGTTGCGCTTGACGATCTCGGCGAAGATTATGATTACGATGATCTTATCGACCCGGTTCGTGCAGGCGTGACGGTTGATGGCAAGCTTTATGCTGTGCCTTTTTATGCCGAAAGCTCATTTACGCTTTATCGGAAAGATCTTTTTGATGAAGCTGGTCTGACTATGCCAGACGCACCCACCTATGATGAGATCAAGGAATTCGCGATCAAGCTTACCGACAAGTCGAAAGAGCAATATGGCCTTTGCCTGCGCGGCAAACCCGGTTGGGGTGAAAATATGGCCTATGTCGGCACGCTTATTAACACCTTTGGTGGGCGTTGGTTTGACGAAGAATGGAAGCCGCAAATCAATTCTGACGAATGGAAACAGGCAATCAATTTCTACGTTGATCTGATGAAAGAGGTTGGGCCTCCCGGAATAACCTCAAACGGCTTTAACGAAAATCAGGCGCTTTTCTCTACCGGGCACTGCGCTATGTGGATAGATGCTACATCGGCTGCGGGTCGAATTTACGATCCAAGCCAAAGTCAGGTTGCAGACAAAGTTGCCTTCACTAAAGCTCCGGTCGAAGTTACGCCAAACGGGTCAGCTTGGGCATGGTCGTGGAATCTTGCCATTCCCGCTTCGAGCCAGAAGGAAGAGGCTGCGAAATCCTTCCTGAAATGGGCAACCTCAAAACAATATATTGATCTGGTTGGCGAAAAAGAAAGCTGGGTAGCGGTGCCGCCTGGAACGCGTAAATCGACTTATGCGAACGAAAAGTACAAAGACGCAGCTCCTTTCGCAGAGACAGTTCTTCAGGCAATCGAATCCGCTGATCCAACTCAACCGACCAAGGATCCGGTCCCCTATACCGGTATCCAATTTGTAGCGATACCGGAATTCCAGGCAATCGGTACGATCGTTGGTCAGGCTGTTTCGTCGGCGGTTGCTGGTCAACAAAGTGTCGATGCAGCACTTGATAATGCTCAGCGCCAGACTGAACAGATCATGACACAGGCAGGTTACATCAAATAGGTTTGAACATACCTGCTGCCCTCTGATGAAAGGGCAGCAGGATCTATTTTTGATGTTCCCGCATTGGCTGGTCTGACGCGGGACGGGAGGAGCTAACAAGATGCCAACAAACCAGGCGTTAGCCGCGGGCACGAAACGGTTTGCAAAGAAGAGTCGTCGTAGCGTCCGCACGGGCCCCTTGCTGGCACCTTCAGTTATTCTGCTTTTTTTATGGATGATCGTGCCGCTTGGCATGACGCTTTGGTTCTCGTTCCAATATTATAATCTCCTCAATCCGTTCGTTAGCGGTTTTGCCGGTGTTTCGAACTATAAATTTCTGCTGTCAGATCCAGGTTTATGGTCGGCAATTGCCAAGACTTTGATCCTTGTCATATCGGTGCTGATCATATCGATCGTCTTTGGTGTGCTCTTTGCGGTAATTTTCGATCAGGATTTTTGGGGAAAGAATATAGCGCGGCTGTTGGTCATTGCTCCGTTCTTTGTCATGCCGACAGTTTCGGCGTTGATTTGGAAGAACCTGCTAATGCATCCGGTCAATGGCTTTTTTGCCTTTGTTTCTCGCAGTTTTGGCCTGCCAGTCATAGATTGGTTTACGCAATTTCCAATGGGGTCGCTCATTTTGATCGTGTCGTGGCAATGGGTTCCCTTTGCGACATTGATCCTCATGACTGCCATGCAATCGCTCGATCGCGAACAAATGGAAGCCGCCCGGCTGGATGGTGCCAAAGGGCCGGTGATGTTTTTCTACATCATCCTGCCGCATCTTTTGCGCCCAATTTCGGTTGTGATCATGATTGAGACGATCTTCCTATTGGCGATCTTTGCAGAGATTCTGGTAACCACGTCCGGCGGGCCGGGCATTGCGACCACGACTTTGACTTACTTCATCTATCTCAAAGCTCTGCTGCAATGGGATATAGGCGGGGCATCTGCCGCCGGTGTAATCGCAATTATTCTCGCAAATATCGTCGCGATTTTCCTTATTCGTACGGTGGCGCGAAATCTGGATAATTGAGGGAGGCTGATCAATGGCGACCAAACGCAAAGTAAATAAAGCCGCAGTCTCCGCTGGCATAATCGGCTGGGCGGTTGCGCTCCTCATGTTTTTTCCAATTTTCTGGATGTTGCTTGCGGGTTTTAAAAGTGAAATTGATGCGGTGGCACCGCCGAAACTCTTTTTTGAGCCGACGCTTGAGAATTTTTCTGCGGTAAATCAGCGAGCGGATTATTTTCGCTATGCGATGAACAGTGTCGTGGAAAGCCTTGGAGCGACTATTCTTTCTTTGATTATTGCGGTTCCTGCTGCTTATGCAGCGGCGTTTTTTCCGGGCAAGCGGACGAAGGATTTGTTGCTATGGATGCTCTCGACAAAGATGCTGCCGGCGGTTGGGGTTTTGGTGCCAATCTATCTGCTTTCGCGTGATATCGGCCTGCTGGATACGCGCACGGGCCTGATCATCATTTTCATGCTTTCCAATTTGCCCATTGTCATTTGGATGCTCTATTCCTTTTTTAAGGAAGTGCCGAATGAGATTTTGGAAGCGGGCCGTATGGATGGCGCGGGAGTAGGGCACCAAGTGCGATATTTGTTGTTACCATTGAGCCTGCCGGGGATAGCTTCGACTGCGCTTCTTTCCATTATTCTGTGCTGGAATGAGGCATTTTGGAGCCTCAACCTGACCGCCTCACAAGCGGCACCTCTTACCGCATTCATCGCGTCTTTTTCGTCACCAGAGGGCTTGTTTTGGGCCAAGCTATCAGCCGCCTCCACCCTTGCGATTGCGCCTATTCTCATTTTTGGCTGGATGACCCAGCGTCAACTTGTGCGCGGTCTCACATTCGGCGCAGTGAAATAAAGGAAACCTCATGGCTACACTTTCATTGCATAACGCCACCAAATCTTTTGGCACTATCGACGTCATCAAAGGTGTAAGCCTGGATATTGCTGATCGCGAGTTTGTCGTTTTTGTGGGACCGTCTGGATCTGGTAAATCGACGCTTTTGCGAATGATTGCTGGTCTTGAGGAAATCACAAGCGGCGAATTATTGATCGATGGCCAGAGAGCAAATGACGTCCCACCCGATGAGCGTGGGCTTGCGATGGTGTTTCAGACCTACGCACTCTATCCGCATATGAATGTGCGCGATAATATGGGTTTTGCACTCAAGCTCGCCAAAGTCCCCCATGCAGAACGCGACCGGAAGGTCAAAGAGGTGGCGAAAATTTTGCAGCTCGATCAACTGCTTGATCGTAAACCGCGGCAGCTCTCTGGCGGCCAGCGTCAAAGAGTTGCGATTGGCCGTGCTATGGTGCGCGAACCCAAAATTTTCCTGTTTGATGAGCCGCTTTCTAACCTTGATGCGGCCTTGCGTGTGCAAATGCGCATTGAGCTTGCACGCCTGCATGAGCGGCTTAATGCAACCATGATTTATGTCACCCATGATCAGGTCGAAGCCATGACGCTTGCGCATAAAATTGTGGTGCTGCGAGATGGTAGGGTGGAGCAGGTGGGCTCGCCGCTGGAGCTCTATCACCATCCGGTAAATCGATTTGTGGCAGGTTTTATCGGCTCGCCAACAATGAACTTCTTTGAAGTGAAAACAGTGGCGGCTGACGGCGATGGTGTCTCTGTTCAATTGGACAATGGCGCTGTGGTGAAAGTGCCCGTGATTGATGAAAATCTGGATGAGGGTAGCCAGCTCATTCTCGGCATTCGGCCTGAGCATTTGCACCCAGATGCACAAGGTTTGATTGACGGTGAAATTATGGTGGTCGAGCGACTTGGCGGCGAGACATATCTTTACGTAGAATTTGGCAAGGCAGGCGAGTTCCTTGTTTCGCAAGCTGGGGGAGCTAGTGCCGTCCGCACCCATGACAATGTGAAGCTCGGGTTCAATCCGGCGGATGCCCATTTATTTACCGCCGACGGCCTTGCGCTCAAGCGTCGTGAACGCCATCCGCTTCTGATTGAGACCTAATGCGCGCGCCCATAAAAATTTCGTAGGGCCGGTGCTTAAAAATTAAAATTTTCCTCGGAGAAATATCTATGAGACTGAAAGATAAGGTTGCTCTGATTACTGGCGCAGCGCGTGGTATCGGGCTGGGTTTTGCGCAAGCTTATGCGGCCCAGGGCGCGAAGGTGATTATCGCTGACATAAACATTGAGCGCGCTGAAAAAGCAGCAGATGATATCGGCAGCCTGGCCAGGGCCGTCAGGCTTGATGTTACGGATTTAAAACAAATCGATACAGTGGTGGCTGATATCGATACGGAATATGACGGTATTGATATTCTCGTTAATAATGCTGCCATATTCGATATGGCGCCGATAAATGAGATTACTGAAGAGAGCTATGAGCAGGTTTTCAATATCAATCTGCGCGGCCCGCTTTTCATGATGAAAGCAGTTTCTAATGTGATGATTAAACGCGGTCGCGGGGGTAAAATCATCAATATGGCCAGCCAAGCGGGCCGACGCGGAGAAGCTCTCGTTACGCTTTATTGCGCTTCTAAGGCCGCAATCATTTCAGCAACCCAATCAGCGGCCCTTGCCCTTGTTAAGCATGGGATCCAAGTCAATGCGATAGCGCCTGGGGTGGTTGACGGGGAACATTGGGATGTGGTCGATGCAAATTTTGCCAAATGGGAGGGGCTAAAACCCGGTGAGAAAAAAGCCGCGGTCTCAAAATCGGTGCCAATTGGCCGTTTCGCCACCCCGCAAGATATTACCGGAATGGCGATCTTCCTTGCTTCTTCGGATAGCGATTATATTCTAGCTCAAACTTTTGGTGTCGATGGCGGAAACTGGATGGCCTGAGATCAGATTGTGATGCCGACATGAAAGCGATTTATTTTCACCGCCACGGTGTTGCAAGGTCTTGAGCAGCGACGATGAAACGTCTTTGTCGAGATGCGGGAAACAAAGGGAGATTGAATGACTAAGCTGTCGCTAGCCACGCTCAAGGGCTTAACGAAAATACGTAGACCGAACTATAATCCGGCAAATCTGAAACCCGGCATTGTGCATTTTGGTGTCGGTAATTTTCACCGTGCACATCAAGCAGTTTATCTTGATGATTTATTCGGTCTTGGCCTTGATCATGATTGGGCCATAGTGGGAGCGGGCGTGCGACCCAGTGACGACGCAATGCGTGAGGTCCTGAAAGCTCAGGACTGGCTGTCAACTGTGGTTGATCAGGAGGCCGATCATTCTGAAGCCCGCATCACCGCTTGCATGATTGATTACGTTACGATTTCTACCGATGAGGGTCGCAACGCGCTGATGAATTATCTGGTCTCGCCGGATATTCGTATTGTCTCCATGACGATCACGGAAGGTGGATATTATATTGATCCTTCCAGCCAGCATTTTGATTCAGCGCATCCAGAAATCGTGGCCGATAGCGTCAATCCCGACCGACCGAACACTGTATTTGGGCTTATTGTTCAGGCATTGAAACTGCGCAAGGAGGCCGGTGTAGAGCCTTTTACCGTTATGTCTTGTGATAATATCCCCGGCAATGGGCATGTGACAGAAGATGCAGTGGTGGGGCTGGCAAAGATTAATGATCCCGAATTGGCAGACTGGATTTCTGCCAATGTTGCGTTTCCTAACTCCATGGTGGATCGCATTACGCCAGCCACCGGTGAGCGTGAGCGCGAAATTGCAGCGCGTGATTTTGGGGTTGAAGATGGTTGGCCGGTGTTTTGTGAAAGTTTCAAACAATGGGTGATGGAAGATAATTTTCCCAATGGTCGGCCTGCTTTACATAAAGTTGGTGTCACATTCACCGATCAGGTCGATGCCTATGAGATGATGAAGATCCGCATTTTAAATGGCGGCCACGCAGCCATTGCCTATCCGGCCGGGCTGCTGGACATTCATTTCGTGCATGAGGCAATGGAGCATCCGCTGATCAGGCGTTATCTTGAAAAACTCACCAAGGAAGAAATCATACCGGAAGTTCCGCCCGTTCCTAACACGGTGTTAGATGATTATCGCGTTTTGATTGCTGAGCGCTTCGCTAATCCCAGTATTGGGGATACAATCCGCAGATTATGTCTTGATGGTTCGAACCGTCAGCCAAAATTCATTCTTCCAACCGCAGCAGACCGTGTAGCCAAAGAAATATCGGTTACGGGATTAGCTCTCGTTTCGGCCTTTTGGTGTCGCTATTGCTACGGAACAACCGAGAGAGGCAGCACTATCGAGCCCAATGATCCGTCTTGGGATCGAATGACCAAACAGGCCGAACTGGCGAAAGATGACCCGACAAAATGGTTGGAAATGAAGGATATTTTCGGACATCTTGCCGATAATCCAATATATGTGAACGCTTTTTCATCTGCCCTCAATCATATTTGGCAGCATGGAACTACCAAAACGCTTGAAGCCTATTTGGCTGATGAAAAGCTTTAAACAATATCATAATGCGCCCGGATAGATCCTAACCGGGCGGTTATCCTTGACCGACTCCATAACCACGAAGGTCGATGTGCTTGCCACATTGGGCAGGCTAGAAATTTTTTCGCCCAAAACTTCGCGATAGCGACGAATATCGGGTGTTCTTACCTTCAACAGATAGTCGAATGAACTCGCAATCATATGGCATTCTTCGACTTCGCTTATTTTGCGCACGGCCACGTTAAACGCGTTAAGCGCTTCCTCGCGCGTATCGGATAATTTCACGGTCGTGAAGGCAATGTGATCAAGGCCGAGTTTTTCCGGATCGATAGCGGCGCGAAAGCCAATAATATAACCCTCATCCACCAGTCGTTTAAGCCGTGCCTGGCACGGTGTTTTGGATAATCCTATTTTTCTGGATAATTCCGTAACGGGAATACGGCCGTCCTCGCTCAATATTTCGATAATGCGACGATCAAATCGATCCAGATCGTCTATAGAGCTAAGTTTTTTCACTCTTTATTCCTTAAAATCCATCAATAATAAGATCATTTTGCCTATATTTTAGCGTAATGAAGGCAGAAGGAATTATACAGTAATGCTAACGTGCACTCAAATAGAATAAGAGTATCCTTATTCGGGAACCTTTGTGAGCAGTGCAATCATGACAGATAAGATTACCGTTCCTTCCGCCGCTGTTTTCGAAAATTTCGCACCACCCATTCGCGAACAAGATGCGATGAGAAAGGCGATTACAGCCGCTTATCGCATGCCAGAAGCCGAATGTGTGCGCGCCCTTCTTGAAGAGGCGACACTGCCGGATAACACCCGGAAAGAAATCCGCTCTACGGCGACGAAACTAATTTCGGCGCTGCGCGCAAAGCATAAGGGCACCGGCGTTGAGGGGCTGGTGCATGAATATTCGCTTTCCAGCCAGGAAGGCGTGGCGTTGATGTGTCTTGCTGAGGCGCTGCTCCGCATTCCGGATACAGCCACCCGCGACGCACTTATTCGTGACAAAATTGCCAATGGTGATTGGAAATCGCATGTCGGTAGCGGACGATCACTTTTCGTCAATGCCGCAACTTGGGGTCTCGTTGTCACTGGCAAGTTGACCAGTACGGTGAATGATAGCGGCCTTTCAGCAGCGCTTACGCGCATGATTGCGCGTTGCGGCGAGCCGGTCATCCGTCGCGGGGTTGACATGGCGATGCGCATGATGGGCGAACAATTCGTCACGGGCGAAAATATTGGAGAAGCACTCAAACGCGCCCAGCCATTGGAAGAACGCGGCTTTCGGTATTCTTATGATATGCTCGGAGAGGCAGCGACAACCGCAGCCGATGCCGAACGCTATTACCGGGATTATGAAGCGGCTATCCACGCCATAGGTCGTGCTTCAGCGGGGCGCGGCATCTATGACGGTCCTGGCATTTCGATCAAGCTTTCGGCACTTCATCCGCGCTATGTCCGTGCGCAGAGTGAGCGCGTGATGGCCGAGCTTATGCCCAAGGTAAAAGCTCTCGCGGTATTATCCAAGCAATATAATATTGGCTTGAATATTGACGCTGAGGAGGCTGACCGGCTCGAGCTTTCGCTTGATCTGCTGCAAAGTCTTTGTGAAGACCCCGATCTGGAAGGCTGGGACGGCATTGGTTTTGTTGTCCAAGCCTATGGCAAACGCTGCCCATATGTCCTTGATTTCATTATTGATCTTGCTCGCAGAACAAACCATCGGATCATGGTGCGTTTGGTTAAAGGCGCCTATTGGGATGCTGAAATCAAACGCGCACAGGTAGACGGATTGGAAGATTTTCCGGTCTTTACGCGTAAGGTCCACACTGACGTTTCCTATATCGCATGTGCACGCAAGCTTCTGGCTGCAAGTGACGTGATTTTCCCGCAATTTGCCACGCATAATGCGCAAACTCTTGCCACGATCTATCATCTCGCTGGCCCGGATTTCAAAACAGGAAAATACGAGTTCCAATGCCTGCATGGAATGGGTGAGCCACTTTATGATGAAGTGGTAGGACCGCAGAAACTTGGCCGTCCGGCACGCATTTACGCTCCTGTGGGAACACACGAAACCTTATTGGCCTATCTGGTTCGCCGTTTGCTCGAAAACGGTGCCAATTCATCTTTCGTCAATCGGATTGGCGATAAATCCGTATCCATAGATGAACTGGTGGTGGACCCGGTTGACGTTGTTCGCTCGATGGCGGTTATTGGCGCACAGCATGACCAGATCGCCTTACCAAAAAATCTCTATGGAGCGCGTGAAAACTCGGCAGGGCTAGACTTATCAAATGAAAATACACTCGCCGAAATAAGCAGCTTGCTCAAAGAGAATGCCCACCATAAATGGCATGCGGAGCCGCAAATTGAAGGGCTGAAAATCGAAGGCGAGCGCCAGCCAGTTCTCAACCCGGCAGATCACAATGACATTGTTGGCGAGGTGATCGAAACTTCGGATGCTGATGTAACGAAAGCTGTTCGCAATGCGCAGATAGCTGCCGCAAATTGGTCGGCAGTCGCGCCCGCTGAACGAGCTGCATGTTTGGAAAAAGCCGCTGATATTATGCAGCGGGATATGCCGCAGCTTCTCGGCCTTATCATGCGTGAAGCGGGCAAATCCATGCCTAATGCCATTGCCGAAGTTCGCGAAGCGATTGATTTTCTGCGCTATTATGCCGAACAAGCGCGGCGTACATTTGGAGCTTCGCACAAACCGCTTGGTCCGGTCGTCTGCATCAGCCCCTGGAATTTCCCCCTGGCGATTTTTACCGGCCAGATTGCCGCAGCGCTCGTCGCTGGCAATCCAGTACTTGCAAAGCCTGCGGAAGAAACACCGCTTATTGCAGCGCAAGGTGTGCGCATTCTTCTTGAGGCCGGGGTGCCGTCCCAAGTATTGCAGCTTATTCCTGGCGATGGGCGTGTTGGGGCAGCATTGGTGGCCGCCGAAGAAATCTGTGGCGTGATGTTTACAGGCTCGACCGAGGTTGCCCGTCTTATTCAGGCGCAGCTTGCCGGCCGCCTTTTGCCGAATGGCAAGCCCATTCCGCTGATCGCCGAAACGGGCGGGCAAAATGCGATGATTGTTGACTCATCTGCTCTAGCTGAGCAGGTCGTTTTTGACGTCATCGCATCGGCTTTTGATAGCGCAGGTCAGCGCTGCTCAGCGCTGCGGGTACTGTGCTTGCAAGACGATGTGGCAGATCGCATTCTGGAAATGCTTAAAGGTGCATTGCGCGAACTTTCGATTGGCCGCACCGACCGCATTAGCGTCGATATCGGACCTGTGATAACGCAAGAAGCTAAGGAAAATATCGAAAGCCATATAGCGTCGATGCGCAAACTTGGCCGTCAAGTGGAACAGCTCCCGCTGGGCCCGGAAACGCAGAACGGCACTTTTGTTGCACCGACAATCATCGAAATTAATTCGCTCCGCGATCTTCAGCGTGAGGTTTTCGGCCCCGTGCTGCATGTCGTGCGTTATAAACGCGATGATATGGATCGTTTGATCGACGATATTAATGCAACCGGTTATGGTCTGACTTTTGGTCTGCATACCCGGCTTGATGAGACGATCGCCCATGTGACCGATCTTATCCGGGTTGGTAATATTTATATCAACCGCAACGTGATTGGCGCTGTCGTCGGAGTCCAGCCTTTCGGTGGGCGTGGGCTGTCAGGCACTGGGCCCAAGGCAGGTGGACCACTTTATTTAGGACGCCTGGTTCAGACGCCACCGATTCCGCCCCGGCTCAACTCTGTGCATACAGATCCGGCGCTGAATGATTTTGCAAAGTGGCTCGGCCAGCGCGGCATGAATGAATTGGCGCAAGCAGCAAGGGATACGGGCAGTGTTTCGGCCCTTGGGCTCAATATTGAATTACCCGGCCCAGTGGGCGAGCGCAACCTTTATGCCTTACATCCGCGTGGTCGAATTCTGCTAGTCCCGCAAACAGAAATTGGCCTTTATCGTCAGCTTACCGCGACATTGGCGACCGGTAATATGGCGGTGATTGATGAATCCACCGGTTTGCGTGATGTCTTGAAGGATCTGCCGGCAAGCGTTTCCGCCCGTATTCGCTGGAGCAAGGATTGGCGAGCTGATACACCGTTTGCCGGAGCACTTTTAGAAGGCGAAAATGAGCGCTTGATCGAATTGAACAAGAAAATTGCAGAGCTGCCAGGGCCATTGGTTCTCACGCAAGCAGCTTCTACGCATGAGCTTGCTTCCAAGGTGGATGCTTATTGCCTCAATTGGTTGCTGGAAGAAGTTTCGACTTCGATCAATACGACCGCAGCGGGTGGTAATGCCAGCCTGATGGCGATTGGCTAGTAACTCGACACTAAACAATAAAGGCGGCCTTTGCGGGCCGCTTTTTTATTGTGCTGAAGCTTTTGTGAGATTGAAAAGGATTAAAAGCTGCGGACGGACCAGCCCGCAGGGGCATTAATGTTTGCCTTTTTCCGGAATCGTCTGCGTTATGCTTTTATGACTTATGATCTCGATACGCTGCCAATCGAACATTTATTCCTGCCGGTTGCCAGTGCGACTGCGGCTTTAGCCAGATTGGATGAACGGTTAGCGTGCTCGCCGATCCGAGAGGGGTTCTTGGAGCGCATGCACATGCATGATGCAACCGCATCCGTGTGGCTTGAAGGCGATTTGGTCCATCTGGAAGATCTGGTGTTGCATGACGCCTTGATGGACAATCGCACGCCTAGTCATGCGATCACGATTGCGCACGCAGTTGTGCGGATGCGACGTCAAATAACCAGTCGTAAGTCCGACTGGGCGCTAAGTCAAAGCGGGATGCAACAGCTTCTTGGGCGCAATTTTGAGTTAAGCAATCAGGAGTTCCGCACCGATTCTGATAGGCTGGAGGATGAAGTTGATCCGCTGCTTGACGATATAGATGCGTTACTGGCCCGCACCGATTTACTTCTAAGCGGCGGAGCGGCCGAAAAGCGCAAGCGGGTGAATACTGACACGCAAGCCCTCTTAATGGACGAAGATTGGGACGAGGAAGCACGGCTGCAAGAATGGCGAGATTGCTTTTCAAAAACTGCGTCTTTACCGCCAATTCTGCGCGCTGCAATCATGCATGATGCATGGTATTCGCTTGAAGTGGTGCAACGGTCGGCATGGATTGGACGGTTGTTTACAGCGGCATATTTGCGACAAGCCGGAATAGCCGCCCATCACCTGCCGGTAATTAGTGTGGGATTAAGATCCAAACGACCCGATGAAAGACGATCGCAAAATAGGCTATTGCGCCTTGAGACCTTTCTTTCTGCAATAGAAGAAAATGCACAATTGGCGATGAAGGAGCATGATAGATTAATGCTCGCCCGTGAGCAGATGCAGCGCAAGCTAAAGGGACGTCGGTCTAACTCAAGATTACCGCAACTCGTCGAAATGCTGATGCGTCATCCTCTGGTTTCAAGCCAGATGGTGGAGAAAGAATTGGGCGTCACCCAGCAGGGCGCATTGAAATTGATCGCCGATCTTAATGTCAGAGAAATCACCGGACGGGGCCGATTTCGTGCATGGGGGATATTTTAGCCAATAAGTGCAAAAGCCCACGCCGCTTGGCGACGCGGGTTTCTGTTTGGTTAGTCTTTGTATCTGAAAGAGACAAATGAGAAGCCAATCAGCGATATTAATGCTGCAAAAAGCATATAATAACCTACATAGTTGAAGCCATAATGCGTGGCCAGCCAGGTCGCGATATAAGGTGCGAGCGAAGCTCCCAAAATTCCTGCCAGATTGAAGGCCAGTGACGCACCGGTATAACGCACCGATGTAGGAAATGGTGCCGCCAGAACCGCGCCAATCGGCCCATAAGTCATGCCCATCAGGGCAAAACCAATGATCAGAAATGCCAACACACCTGGAGTTCCCGCAGCCACCAGCGGCGCCATAATGAGACCATAAGCACCGATAGCCAGCGTTACGAGCACCATTACTGGCCGCATTCCGAAACGGTCAGTTATAAGACCAGCAAAAGGAATGGTGAGCGCAAAGAATAAAACGCCGATCATCTGAAGTATAAGAAACTCTTCGCGGCTATAGCCAAGCGCACCGGTGCCCCAGCCCAAAGAAAAAACTGTCATAATGTAGAAAAGCACGAATGTGGCCATGCCACCAATGGTGCCGCAGAACAGATTAAGCTTATGGTCGCGAAACAGGGTTGCAGCGGGAACTGTGACCCGCTCTGCCTTGTCGATGGCTTTCTGGAACTCAGGTGTCTCAGATATTCTAAGACGGATAAAAAGACCAACGCCCACAAGAACAGCGCTTGCCAAGAATGGTATGCGCCAGCCGAATGAGAAAAATTGTTCGTCGGTTAAGACCTCTGCTAAGAACAGAAATATGCCGGTCGCAAGAATAAAGCCGATGGGCGCGCCAAGCTGCGGAAACATTCCATACCAGCTTTTCTTACCCTCTGGAGCGTTCTCCGTTGCTAAGAGCACGGCACCTCCCCATTCTCCTCCCAGTCCAAGACCTTGTCCAAGACGGCAAAGAGCCAACAAAAGGGGCGCTGCCACACCTATTGAGGCGTAAGTGGGAAGAAAACCGATCGCGACTGTGGAAATACCCATGGTCATAAGGGCGGCAACCAGCGTCGCCTTGCGTCCGATTTTATCGCCGTAATGGCCGAATAGGGCGGCACCTATGGGGCGAGCAAAAAAGGCAATCGCAAATGTCGCAAACGATTGCAGAAGCGCTGAGTTACCATCGCTTGCCGGAAAAAAAGATGCGGGAATACGATTACTGCCGCTGTGGCGTAAATGTAAAAATCAAAAAATTCAATGGTCGTGCCGATCATGCTTGCGGTCAGGACACGACGCACGGAATTCACCTTTTGAATTTCCGCTGGCGCTTTGGTCATGAGTTTATCCATCTTCATAGTCCCCCGGGCGGGGGAAAGGGGAGAGAAAGCGCGCTTCTTAACGCCTCGGAAAACAAATAGGCAAGAGGGAATGACTAATAAGACAGATTATGTCGCATAGTTGACAGGCTGCGCAATAATTGTTCGCGGCTTTAGCCCCAGTTCTCTATCCTCAGTTTTGATCCGTCGGAAAAACGTGAGATATGGAAGGGTGAAGGATCAACGAGCGGAGACTCATTCATCACCATATCTGCAACTAATCGCCCAGCGCCGGGGCCAATACCGAAACCATGACCAGAAAAACCCGTTGCGACAATTAAACCTTCCACGCCTGGCAATGGTGAAATCACCGGAATCACATCAGGCATCGTATCAATCATACCGGCCCAATGTTGCGCGACGGTGGCCTTTTCAAAGACGGGTATTGCCTTTTTCAACGCTTCAAAGACCTTCTCATTGGTGGGTAGGTGCGGTTTTGGATCAAGGATCCGGATTTTCTCAAAGATCGAAATCTCGTCCGCAAGGCGTAACTTCCATTTGAACGCTTCTTCAAAAAAGCGTTTGCCAAAGCGAAATTGCAACGAGCGCCATTCGGTGGAAAGCGATGGAATGAAATCGCGCAAGAAGCGGAAACTGTCAGGTACTATATCGGCAATTGAATCGCCCAGACTCGCGATCGTGTAGCCGCCATCCAAACGTTTCCGAAGAGCAAATCCCGGAAAAGCCATAGCTGGTTCCACTCCGCCATCGAAAGCGGCGGTGCGAAACACCGAGGATCGGACCTTGAGCTGGGGCAAGCGGACGGCAAAGTCCGACACGATTAATCGCGACCATGCGCCACCTGCGACCACAATTGCTTCACAATTAACCCGGCCTTTTTCTGTTAAGACAGCGCTGACACGTCCGTTTTTAGTCTCTATGCCGCGCACCGCGCATTGTTGCAAAATCTTTGCTCCGAGCTCCTGTGCTTTCGCGGCCATGGCTGGAACGGCTTTTTGAGGTTCGGCGCGCCCGTCCATAGGTGTTATCATGCCGCCTGCGGATGGAATCGTTAGGCCGGGTACAAGCTTTGTAATCTGCCGGGAACTGAGCAATTCGGTTTTAATATCATGCTGGGCTGCTATTTTGATCCACTCAGCATAGCGTTCAACTTCTTGCTCTTTTGCGGCTGCGTAAACGATGCCGCAGATACGAAAACCAGTCTCTCGACCAGTTCGCTCATTCATGCCTTCCCATAAACGCATGCTTTCCACGATCAGCGGCATTTCGCGAGTATCGCGCCCGGTTCGGCGGCACCAGCCCCAATTGCGGCTTGACTGTTCGCCAGCAATTTCGCCCTTCTCAAAAAGTGCCACTGGAATTCCGCGTTCAGCCAAAAACAGAGCTGTAGAAACCCCAATAATTCCACCACCAATAATCGCTACTTTAGTTTCCTGAGGTAGTCTGTCACTATTTGCTACCTTATCGGTGGTTGGTCCCATTATGGGTCTCCTGCGTGCGGAATGAGGGTTTCTAAGGTTTAATAATTGAAGCGATATAGCTTAACGATCAATAGGATAAAGGACTAAAGATCGCAGTTTGAGCTTTAGTCAGATATTCTTGATGCAATTGGTCTGGTTTTTGTTATATTCTGTCATAGAAATAATTTTGTTCGATCGAGAAGTGTAATCTTGGTTTTCTTATGGACGCAGGCAATCTGAAAAATTCCAATCTGCTAACTGAGACTCAGCCAGCACTGAGTCTTACAGGGATTAGCCGCCAATTTGGTAATGTTCGAGCTCTCGACAACATCTCGCTTGATGTCATGCCGGGAGAGATCATTTGTTTGGTGGGCCATTCGGGCTGTGGAAAAACCTCATTATTACGCATTATTGCTGGCATTGATTCGCCCGATGAAGGCACATTGACCATGGATAATCGGACGCTTGTGGGGCCGTCCAAATTTGTTGAGCCTGAGAAACGTAATATTGGCGTGGTATTTCAGGATTATGCCTTATTCCCACATTTGACCGTTCGCGAAAACGTGCTTTTTGGATTGCGCAAGATTGGCAAGGATGAAGCGCGTGCCAGAGTGGATGAGCTTTTGGACCTAGTTGGTATGGCTCACATGGCAGAGCGATATCCGCATATGTTGTCTGGCGGAGAGCAGCAACGCATCGCCCTGATCAGGGCGTTAGCGCCAAAACCTGATTTGCTGCTGATGGATGAGCCTTTTTCCAATCTCGACCGCGGCTTGCGCGCCAGAGTACGAAACGAAACCGTCGCACTTTTGCGCGCATTAGGTACGCCGGTCATTATTGTTACTCATGAAGCAGAAGAAGCTTTGTCGATTGGTGACCGCGTTGTGTTAATGCGTGCGGGAAAAATTATCCAACAGGGCACTCCGCGCGAATTGCATGACCGTCCAAGATGTCGATATGCGGCGGATTTCTTTTGTGATTTCAATATTATATCGGGTGAAGTGGATGGTTCGACCCTGCGTACGCCTCTGGGCTCACTGCAAGCACCCGGCAATTTGAACTCAAATGGCGATGTATTCGTTTATGTCCGGCCTCGAGATATTGCGATCAGCTGCCAAGAAAACCGCATACCGGCCTGTCTTTGCGGGCGGATAGAACAGCGCATATTTTTGGGAGAGACCGAAGAGCTGGCGCTGCGTCTTGAAGGCATCCCAACCAGCCTTCGCGTGCGAACCGAACAATATGTGCCAAATGAAGCCGATAAGCTCGCGGTTGAGATCGATTGGAGCAAAGCGCTCATTTTTTCTGAATAATGACTATTTTACTCATGTTTATAATTGACCGTGTAATTGCAGTTTTCTATAGTCCGATTGAGGCGAGAAACTGAAACTTTGCGGAGCACCACTTCATGTTTGCGCGTATTGCATTGGCCGTCACGGCTGCGACTTTAATTTCAGGCGCTGCGAGCGCAAATGAGGTCAATATTTACACCACAAGAGAGCCGGGTTTGATCCAGCCTCTGTTGGATGTTTATAAGGAAAAGACAGGGACTACCGTCAACACGGTTTTTCTCAAAGACGGTTTGGTAGAGCGCGTTAGTTCTGAAGGCGATAAATCGCCTGCTGACATTTTAATGACGGTTGATGCCGGAAATCTCGTGGATCTGGTGGAAAAAGGTCTAACTCAGCCGCTGGAATCCCAGGCGCTGAATGAAGCCGTGCCTGAACAATTGCGCGATGCGAATGGCCATTGGTACGCGCTTTCAATGCGCGCGCGGGTGATCTACGCAGACAAAGATCTCGACGTCGAAGAGATCAATTATGAAGATCTGTCGGATCCAAAATGGAAGGGTAAGCTTTGTATTCGTTCAGGCCAGCACCCTTATAATACAGCCTTGTTTGCTGATTATATTGCCCATTATGGCGTTGAAAAAGCCGAAGAATGGCTGACCGGGATGAAGAATAATCTCGCTCGCAAGGCGGCTGGTGGTGACCGTGATGGCGCCAAGGATATTGTTGGTGGAATCTGCGATATTGCAGTTGCCAATTCTTACTATGTCGGGCTGATGCGCTCAGGCAGAGGCGGTGATGAGCAGAAAGCATGGGGCGAGGGGATCAAGGTGTTCCTGCCCACTTTCAAAGACGGCGGCACGCAAGTTAATATCAGTGGCGCGGCGCTTGCCAAGCACGCTCCAAATAAGGATGAAGCAATCAAACTGCTTGAATATCTGGTTTCTGACGAAGCGCAGCAGCTCTATGCAAAAGCCAATTTCGAATATCCGGTCAAGCCCGGGGTGACACTTGATCCGATCATCGAATCTTTTGGTGAGCTGAAGATTGATACTATTCCGCTTTCGGAAATCGTTACCTATCGCAAGCAGGCTAGCGAACTTGTGGATAAGGTTGGTTTCGACAATTAAGTCCCGAAACATTAAAAAGCAGCATTGGGAAGATGTTTATATTTTTTAAATAATGGCGGCAATCATTGCTTCCTATTTCAATGCAGCACTAATTGACTTAGAACGCCGGTGCGAAGATTTGCATCGGCGTTATTTTGGGGTCAGATATGCCCGTTACACATTCAGCCTTGGGTAAACCTCGCCGTCCACGTGCACTTTCAGGTCGCGGGTGGTTGTTGCTGTCTGGCTGCGTGGCGCTGCTGGCGCTGCTCCCTGTTCTGGCGCTTTGCGTTGAAGCATTGCAGGGATCTTCCGGGCTTTGGGGGCATTGGTTTGCCACTATCTTTCCCACTGCCTTGTTCGACACGCTCATTTTACTGATTGGCGTGGGGCTGATCACCGGCATTATCGGCACAAGCACAGCTTGGCTGGTGACTGCTTACGAGTTTCGGGGGCGTGCAGTGCTAGAATGGGCGCTGCTTTTACCTTTAGCGGTCCCAACCTATATTGTTGCATACGCCTATCTTGATATTCTTCATCCCATTGGTCCAGTGCAAGGAGCCATTCGCTTTTTGCTAGGGTTTGATAGCCCTAGAGAGTTTCGACTTCCCGATATTAGATCAATGGCGGGTTGTATCATACTGTTGGGCTTTGTTCTTTTTCCTTATGTTTATATCCCAACGCGCGCGATGTTTCTTACGCAGTCAGCGAGCTTGATCGACGCGGCGAGAACGCTTGGCGTCAGCCGCGGCGCGATATTTTGGCGGGTTGCGCTGCCGCTTGCGCGTCCCGCTGTTGCGGTGGGCATCAGTCTTGCGCTCATGGAAACCCTTAATGATATTGGAGCGGCAGAATTTCTCGGCGTGAGGACACTTACAGTCTCAATCTATACGACGTGGATTACCCGCTCGGATCTGCCAGGGGCAGCTCAATTGGCGCTTGTTCTGTTATTAATCGTGGTCGTTCTCGTATCGATTGAGCGTTGGGCGCGGCGCAAACAACGTTTTTCGACCAATATCAGGCATTCCCGCGGGTTTGATCCGCTTAAAGTGCGTGGCTTCAAAGCGTTTGGACTATTTCTTCTATGTGCAATGCCGATCATTATCGGTTTTGCAATGCCCGCATCTTATCTTGTGATTGAGGCTTATAAGCGCGTTCGTTTTGCCGGAATTTCACCTCGCCTCGCGTCAGAGGCGGTGAATACGGTTATGTTTGCCGCAATCGCAACGGTTTTGGTGCTGATTTGCGGTATCTTAGTTGCCTATGCATTGAGATTATTTCCTAAAGGATTAGCACGATGGTTTTATCGTCTATCCATCATGGGCTATGCAGCGCCGGGAACGGTGATTGCAATTGGCGTCTTAGTCGTTGCAGGAGCCTTTGACCAAATTGTCGGCCAGATAGCGTCCCAACTGTTTGGGTGGACTACCGGATTGCTGCTGATCGGATCTGGCGCAGCACTCATCTATGCCTATTTAGTGCGCTTTTTGGCGATTTCGGCGGGGGGGATTGATGCAGGTCTTGAGCGTATACCGCAATCTTTGGACCATGCTTCGCGAATGTTGGGGCGGAGCGTGACCGAAACTTTCCGAACCTTGCATTTGCCGCTGTCTAAAACCGCAATCGTTGCAGCCGGCCTTCTCGTTTTCGTCGATTGCGTGAAAGAACTACCAGCAACATTACTGTTGCGACCACTGAATTTTGAAACTTTTTCCACTCATCTTTAT
Source organism: Falsochrobactrum ovis (assembly GCF_003259955.1). Lineage (GTDB taxonomy): Bacteria > Pseudomonadota > Alphaproteobacteria > Rhizobiales > Rhizobiaceae > Brucella > Brucella ovis_A. The sequence continues at coordinate 62,818 of NZ_QLMK01000003.1, read as the reverse complement.
GGTGAAGCGGCGAGGGGCACCTATGAAGAGGCGTCAATCGCGGCTTTGGCGATTGTGATAGTCGGAATATTACCGATTATTTTCCTTGCCCGTGTGGGCCGGAGGTTGGGAGTTTCTCACGGTAAATAAGACGTAGCCCGCTTAAATTAGAAAATAGATAATGCGCTAAATTGGTTTTGAAATTTGCGTGCAAGCCCCTGATTTGGATGATGCACGAAAGAAGCCGCTTGATAGCCAATGATTTCAACACGTTATGTACCGTGAGCGCAATAATATGTGACTGTATTTTCGTCTCGCTTCCGTGCTTCTAACACGTTGCCGCCATAAAGCTTAAGCCCAATGGCTGCAATGAAACATGCTGCCCTCATCGGTGGGTGGTGCACGACGAACTGGATGGAAATAATGCTGGATACGCAACCATGGCTACCTGTCGAGTTGCTTAACATTGGCCTGGCAGCAGCAGTTTTTTTTGCTTGCTTGGTTATGTCTTTGTGGAAAGCAGTTTTCGATGAAAACAACCCCGTATATTGGCGCCGCACGGCAATTATCCTATGGGCGGGTGTTCTGATCATCGCGCTAAGCAGTGGTGTGGAGTTTATCTGGCCGCATGTCATTGGCTGGCTCATGGTAGGTGGTGGCGTTATGGCTACCATTCTGCGCACCGGATTGGGCTATTATAGACAATACTCCACCCACCAATTGCATAGTCGTCCTGTCTCGGGGCGTCGCACAAGATATTCAGGACGGTAAGCGAATGTTCGCAAAGACAATGATCATGCCATCACGGATCTGTCGTCCTCGCAGCTTACGCTCGTTTTTCATTCGGACTTTTGCTGTTGTACAATTCCATAAATATTTGTAGAGCGCGTGCCCGACCGACAATAGGCTAGAACTTTGCCTTCTGCCTCATCCAAAGCCGAAGCCATGGCATCAACATCTTGTTGCGTCAGTTGTCCGCCAACGACCGGAACGTAAAAAGCCTTTATACCGGCCTTTTCGGCCACTTTGGCTATATCTGCAAAGATAGGTTGCTCTGGTCCGCCTTCGCCGTCGGGGCGATTGCAAATGATTGCGGTAAAGCCTTCAGCCGCGATATCGCGAATGTCATCGGGGTCGAGTTGGCCAGTCACTGCGAAAGTTTCATTGATCTGTCGGATTTCCATCACTTCCTCTTTTAGTTAGATCGTGCATCTCAACTTATGGCACCTTACATATTTGCATATTTCATGCCACATGAAATTAGTCCAATAGCAGAGGAGGAATTGATGGGTGAGGGAGGGCGAACAAACGCCGTTCAGTCAGTTAAGCACTTCGCCTTTCGTAAGGGAGCGTGTGAAAACGATTACCGGGATGTGCCGGAAGAAACACCGATAGCGATCAGCTATAATGGCTCAAGCCATGCCGTCATGATGTCCACGCCAACAGATTTGGAAGATCTGGGCGTTGGTTTTAGCTTAACTGAGGGTATTATCTCTCAACTATCGGATATTCATTCAATCAATATTGAAACCTATGACAACGGTATCGACGTTCAGCTTTGGATTTCAGATGAACATCATAAACACTTGTCTGATCGACGGAGATTTATGGCGGGACCCGTTGGATGCGGATTGTGCGGGATAGAATCTCTCCAGCAGGTATCACGTGCGCTGCCTAAATTATCCGTGGATACTGGCTCCATCAATGCCGATACGATCAGCAGCGCCATGAGAGAACTGGCGAAACAACAGCAAATTAATGCATTGACCCGAGCCGTTCATGCGGCAGGTTTTTATGTGCCCGGCGAGGGATTGGTGGCAGCCCGTGAAGATGTCGGTCGACATAATGCACTGGATAAGCTGATTGGAGCGTTGGCTCGAGCCAACCAAGCAGCGGACAGCGGATTGGTCGCAATCACCAGTAGGGTCTCAGTGGAATTGGTGCAAAAATCTGCGATGTTGGGGATACCAGTTCTCGCAGCAATTTCTGCTCCCACGGCGTTGGCAATCCGAACTGCGGAGCAGGCAAATCTTACGCTTGTTGCCCTTGTGCGGGGGGACGAGTTTGACGTTTACACCCATCCCCACCGTATAAATTTCGGCTAAAGCACTAGCTTTTCTGATAGTTAGGCCATAGTCGTGATACGGCTGCGCTCACTTAAGATCTGCATCGCTGCATGGGCTGCCTCGACACCTTTCACTTTGAAATGGGCGAAAAAGAAATCGCGGTGCTCTTTAGAATCGTGAAAATGATGTGGCGTGAGTGAAACACTCAAAACAGGCACTTCTGTTTCAAGCTGAACTTGCATCATGCCATTTATAACAGCCGAAGCGACAAAATCATGTCGGTAAATTCCGCCATCAACGACAAAGGCAGCGCCCACTATGGCCGCATACTTGCCTGTTTTAGCTAAGGTTTTGGCGTGTAGGGGAATTTCATAGGCGCCGGGAACGTCGAAAACGTCAACTTCTACGTTGTTTGCCGCTTGCGCCTTGATTTCATCGATAAAGCTTTTGCGAGCCTCGTCTACGATATCGGCGTGCCAACGCGCTTGAATGAATGCGATTTTAAAGCTTGTATTCTTGTTCGGATAGCTCTGGTTCATAGGTTCCTCAAAGAAACTAGAATCAGGGCGCACAAAGAAACGAACGAAGCCTCCGAAAAGGCATCATACGTCTATTTGCTCTCTTCCATCCGGACTATAACCGTCGGCTCCGGCATTTCACCGGATCTGCTGACCCTGAAGACAAGAGCGAATGGCTCTATTCAGGCGCTCGCGGGCTCAAAGTTAAATCTTCATACCGCCGGTGGGGAATTTCGCCCCGCCCCGAGAACATGCTTCCACAGGATTGTGAAAACAGTAGCAAGTTATGGATTCTTTTTTATTTTGTCTAGGCGAAAGTTGGACTTGTCCCTAATCGTGAACCCTTTTAGTCAGAGACAACAAACCTCATGATTTTAGCTCAAACCACTGTTTATTTATTGTCATTTTTGCCTGCTCGGTAATTTCTCCTGAACGCAACTTAAAATTTTCTTTGTTTTTTGCCTCTGACCATATTGACTCTGAACTCTGTTCAGGGCCTCCTATAGGCCAACTTGTCTAATTTCAGTTTACAAAGAGAAAAGACAACGTTGTCAACGGGCGGTTAGGGCTAAAAAGGAGATTAGCGCTGACATTGCCTTCGGGGAGGATATCGAAAGAGTAATGAAGGATTGCAGGGGGAATTTCTCCCATAAGCTGCAGAGACTGGAATGTTTTGCGTAAGATATACGCAAAATATCCGTCCTAATGCTGCGCTGTTTTCGATAGGAATATTGGCAGCAATGCCGAGAAGTCCGGGTTATTTTGTTCTACGGGAGGTAGATATGCGTAAGTTTTTGAAACGGGCTGCGACGGGTACGGCCGCTTGTGCAATGCTGGCCATGATGGCACCGGCTGCCCATGCGCAAGAACAGCAAAATGTTGAAGTTTTGCATTGGTGGACGGCCGGTGGTGAAGCCGCTGCACTTGACGTTCTGAAAAAAGACCTTGAATCCAAGGGTATCACCTGGACGGATATGCCAGTTGCTGGCGGAGGCGGCACCGAGGCAATGACCGTTCTGCGTGCCCGCGTCACTGCAGGCAATGCGCCAACAGCTGTTCAAATGTTGGGTTTTGATATTCTTGATTGGGCCGAACAGGGTGTTCTCGGCAATCTGGATGAGGTCGCAAATAAGGAAGGTTGGGACAAAGTAATTCCAACTCCATTGCAAGAATTTGCAAAATATGACGGTCATTGGGTCGCTGCGCCTGTGAATATCCACACGACGAACTGGATGTGGATTAACAAAGAAGCGCTCGACAAAGCTGGTGGTAAGGTTCCAACCAATTGGGACGAACTGATTGCAATGCTCGATAATTTCAGAGAGCAGGGCATCACTCCGATCGCTCATGGTGGTCAGCCATGGCAGGATGCGACAGTATTTGATGCAGTCGTGCTCTCTTTTGGGACTGATTTCTACAAAAAGGCTTTTATCGATCTCGATCCGGAAGCACTTGGAAGCGATACGATGAAACAAGCATTTGATCGTATGGCAAAGCTTCGCACCTATGTTGATGATAACTTTTCTGGGCGCGACTGGAATCTGGCTTCCGCGATGGTGATCGAAGGTCAGGCGGGCGTGCAATTTATGGGCGACTGGGCAAAGGGTGAGTTCATTAAGGCTGAAAAGAAGCCGGGAACCGACTTTGTATGCGCTCGCTATCCCGAGACCCAGGGTGCAGTGACCTATAATGCTGACGTCTTTGCGATGTTTAAGGTCTCTGAAGAAAATGTGCCCGCACAGCTTGAGATGGCCTCGGCAATCGAAAGCCCTGCGTTCCAGTCGGCCTTTAACGTGGTCAAGGGTTCCGCCCCGGCTCGTACCGATGTTCCTGACACGGATTTTGATGATTGCGGCAAGAAAGCAATTGCTGACGTCAAAGAAGCCAATGAGAAGGGTACTATGCTTGGCTCCATGGGCCACGGATATGCAAACCCAGCATCGGTTAAGAACGCGATCTACGATGTTGTGACGAGGCAGTTTAATGGCCAACTGACTTCGGAAGAAGCAGTGGAAGAGCTGGTCGCGGCAGTAGCTGCAGCCCAATAATACTAAAGGCGCTTAGGTTTATAGCCTAAGCGCCTCAATGATTAAATTGTTCGTTTTTCTGCTCTTAAGTATGATGCCCTCGCATCTTTCGAATGAAGTGAACGCGACTGACAGCGTTGTCAAAGCTTTCTGAGCCTCAATGCGATGGTTGTCCTAAGAGCGAAGGCCAATTGTTGCCAGAACGAACATCGGACAAGCCTGCACTGGCAGTATAGACAGGATGGCGCAAATGCAGCGTAATAGTCGACTACAGGAACTGATCCCGAAGCTGGTTCTCGCACCAAGTTTTCTTATCGTACTCATATTTGTTTATGGATTTATCGTTTATACTGGTGTTCTTTCACTGACCAACAGCCGCATGTTGCCATCCTACGGATATGTGGGGCTGGCCAATTATGAGAAACTCTGGGCACTGCCTCACTGGTGGCGTGCGATTACCAATCTCGCCATTTTTGCGTCACTTTATATAATAATCTGTTCAGTGATTGGGTTATTTCTGGCCATATTGTTAGATCAAAAAATCCGAGGCGAAGGTTTCCTGCGGCCGATCTATCTCTATCCCATGGCGCTGTCCTTTATAGTCACAGGAACAGCATGGAAATGGTTTCTCGATCCTGGCATCGGCCTTGAGCATACAATGCATGTGTGGGGCTGGGAAAGTTTCAGCTTCAACTGGATCAAAAGCAATACAATGGCGATTTATTGCCTGGTGATTGCGGCGGTGTGGCAATCTTCCGGCTTTGTTATGGCCATGTTTCTTGCAGGGCTACGCGGGGTCGATAATGAGATCATCAAGGCAGCACAGATTGATGGTGCCTCGACGGTAACAATTTATCGTCGCATCATAATTCCGCTCATGCGACCGGTTTTTCTTTCTGCCTTCGTGGTGCTGGCTCACCTTGCAATCAAGGCCTATGATCTGGTCGTGGCTTTGACTGGCGGTGGACCGGGCCAGGCAACTGAATTGCCCGCTACCTTTATGTATTCCTATACGTTCACGCGAAATCAGATGGGCATCGGTGCATCATCAGCGATCATCATGTTGGTGATGATCTTCTCAATCATCATTCCTTATCTTTATACAGAAATTCGCGGAGGGTCACGTTCATGAGTGCCCAATCGCAACAAAATGCAATCAATAGCGGCAAGCTGACACGTGCATTGATCTATGCCTCGCTCTTGCTTTTCGCGATCTATTATCTGCTGCCGCTTTATGTGATGTTAGTAAACTCATTCAAGCCTTTGGATGAGATCCGGCAGGGCGGAATGTTAAGTTTTCCGCAGCAATGGACGATTGAACCATGGCTTTCGGCGTGGTCTACTGCACAGATCGGCGTGCAGCCAACCGGACTTAAACCCTTCTTTATCAATTCCATCTTGATGGTGGTGCCAGCGGTTTTCATTTCTACGATCCTTGGAGCACTTAACGGTTATGTGCTCACCAAATGGCGCTTTCCGGGTGCGAATATTTTTTTCGGAATGCTGCTTTTATCTTGTTTTATTCCATTTCAGATCGTTCTAATTCCGATGGCGAGAGTATTGGGCTTTTTGGGAATTGCCGGTTCCATCTGGGGGCTGATCCTTGTTCATGTGGTTTATGGCATCGGCTTCACGACGCTTTATTTCCGCAACTATTACGAGGCATTCCCCACCGAGCTGGTCAAAGCTGCTCAGATTGATGGCGCTCGTTTTTTCCAGATTTTCTGGCGCATTCTCCTGCCATCGTCGGGGCCAATCATTGTGGTTTCAGTGATCTGGCAATTCACCAATATTTGGAATGACTTCCTTTTTGGTGCGTCCTTTGCTGGCGCTCACTCGACACCGATGACGGTGGCGCTCAACAACCTCGTTTCCTCATCGACCGGCGTTAAAGAATATAACGTGCATTTTGCCGGAGCTATTCTTGCCGCTCTTCCAACGCTGATCGTCTACATCGTGTCAGGACGCTACTTTGTGCGCGGACTGATGTCGGGCGCTGTCAAAGGATAAGCCATGTCATTTCTGAAAATTGAAAATCTGTACAAATCTTACGGCAGTGTTGAAGTTCTCAAGGACATTAATATCGAAATTGACGAGGGAGGGTTTCTGGTTCTCGTCGGGCCTTCCGGCTGTGGTAAATCTACCTTGCTCAATACGATTGCGGGGTTAGAGCCGATCACATCGGGCGATATTTCGATTAATGACAAATCTATTGCAGGTCTGCATCCGTCCCAACGTGATATTGCGATGGTTTTTCAGTCCTATGCGCTTTATCCCAACATGACAGTTGCGGGAAATATAGCGTTCGGTATGGAAATCCGCAAAGTGCCGAAAGCCGAGCGCGAAAAAGCGATCAATGAAGTGGCTAATATTCTTCAGATCAGTCATTTGCTTGATCGTAAACCCAGTCAGCTTTCTGGTGGACAACGACAACGCGTTGCGATGGGCCGAGCACTTGTCCGTAATCCGCAAGTATTTCTGTTTGATGAGCCGCTATCCAATCTTGACGCAAAATTGCGCGTGGATATGCGCACAGAGATAAAGCGTCTGCATGATCGCATGAAAACCACGATCGTTTATGTGACTCATGACCAGATTGAAGCAATGACGCTGGCGACGAAAATCGCTGTTCTAAAAGATGGTATTCTGCAACAATTCGGAACTCCAGCGGAAATTTATAACAACCCTGCCAATATGTTCGTTGCAGATTTTATGGGTTCACCGGCGATGAACCTCCTCAATGCTAAAATTGAGAAAAACGCAGCGGAAATCAGCGTGTTAGTTGAACGCGGAGACAATGAACCGCTCCGAATTCCTCTTCGCGATGCACCCGAAGGGCTGAATAATTTTGTCGGTAAAGACGTTATATTCGGTATACGTCCTGAATCTCTGACCGACCCCGACGGCGTTGACCGCAATGCTACCTCCATTATAGAGGGCGATTGCCTTATCGATGTGGTAGAGCCCGCCGGGTCGGACACATTTGCGGTGACAAGGCTGGGTGGAAAACAGGTCGTGGCCCGTCTTAGAGCCGATGCACGTATTGTTTCCGGTCAGACAGCACGTTTGGCTTTCAATCTTGATAAATCGGTCTTCTTTGATCCAAGCACTCAGGCGCGTATACGCTAATACGCGAGAGTTTGCCTAATGGGATGGCCGGAAGGATTAAAGTTGATAGGCCAGCTTTCCAAAGCGAGAATATAAATAAGACCAGCATATAAAATAAGAAAAGAGCGTTCCGGCTTACTGGAACGCTCTTTCATGTTTGCCTGGAGGGCAGGTAATCTCATTGATCATCAGGGAAGGAATTCCAGCCCGAGGAGACCTATTGCCAGCGCTGTATTCAGCGAAATAATCATCATTCCGTAGATGATTGCTGTTCTGGTGATGTCGCTCATTTCTACCTCCTTGGACCGCGATATTAAGCATTCGATCCTAAAGTCTAGAATGTATAACAAATTGTAACAGCCTGTTACTCAGAGCGCAACATATTTAGTGCAAATGTGAACAAATGAAATATATCGCGAGCGCGCTGGATATCCTCTTAACGTTTTCGGACAAAACTAGGTTGCATGTTTTTGCAACCATGCATGCCATTCTTTTTCAGTGCCATGAAACACGTTGAGATCGATTTTCTCATTCACTCCCTGCGATAGGCCGGACCCGGAATATTGCCAGAACACCCAAGGCCGGCCCGGATAGACTTTCGATGGATGTTGCGCTACGGCGCGTAACCAGAATGGATAATCTTTAAAGGCTCCTTTCAGATTATCCGCATAGAAGTCGGGCGCCGTGTAAATGATCGGACGTTTTCCGTAATGGCGCTCAAGCTTATCCATAAAGACTTGCATCTTTTCCAGCACTACAGCACGTGAGGGACGCCGCTTGCAGGCAGAGTCGCCGTTCCACTCAACATCGATGACGGGTGGCAATGCGTCGGGATCCTTTGGCACGTTGCGAATAAACCAGTCTGCCTGTTCGCTCGCAACGCGGCACCAATAAAAGAAATGATACGCTCCGCGTTTTATCCCGGCTTCTTTGGCTCGTCGCCAGTTTTTATGAAACATGGGGTCAAGGTGGTCGCCACCATCGGTAGCTTTAATATAAGCAAAATTAGCACCCTGTTTGCGTAAAGTGTGCCAATCTATATTGCCTTGCCATCGCGAAACATCCACGCCGTGGACTGCATGTTTTTTCGGTGAGGAACGTCCGAAATTAATTGGTTTTGCATCACGAAATCGCTGTGTGTAAACTTTAGGGCGGGTCAAGGTTACCCGGGAAGTCTTGGACGATGGTGCGGTTTGAGGGCGTGGAACATGAAGTGCCGCCTGCTGAACCGGACGCATTTCCGGTTTAGGCGCATTCAGTGCCGTTTGCGGCTGCGGAGCTTCCGGAATGGGACCGGCCCAAGCTAGAATTTCCTGTTTCGTCTGCTTTACTTCCAAAGTTTCAGCATCAGCGGTGACCAAAGGAGCTGGCGGCAAAGGTCGCATGATCGACCCCGTCGTTTCAGGAGATGGCTGCGCCATAATACTTTCGATGCTAGTAGTTGATGTGCATCCAGCAAGTGCGGCCAACGCCAACGAAATTGTAGAGACAATCAGAAAACGCATAATACCCGCACCCAAATTTAGGTAGAAAAGCGCCAATAGGCTGACACTTTCACTGCCAGTACGCGCAATACTGCCGCATACAGATTGCAGCATAAGAATAGCGGGAAAAGCTGAATCTAAAGTTTACGAAACTCTTAAGAGAGAGGTATTCTGCCTTGGTTAAAGATCATTCGCCTTTACCGGACGAATAAATCCCTGCTGAAATTCTAGATCGACCACTTTTTTTGGTTTTACACTTTCGACTTTAAGCATCAATTGAGCAATTTTTTCGGGCCCTGTGACCCCACATTCGTAAATCTGGATAATTTCGCGCGCCATTTCATCTTTGTGCGGCGTTGTAACGGAACAGCGGCCCACTAATTTGCACGCCATGAGATATGCGCTTTGAAGCTGATGCAATTCAACCGCGGTAAATCTCTTGAAATAATAGTCACGCGAAAAAGGCATTGATCCGAAACACATATGAAGGGACGCTTAAACAGCGCCCAAGTTAAACGCGAAAGATTGTTTCTTATAGCATAGTTTCGATGAGATTAATAAGTCACTAATTTAGCCATTAAGAAACTTCACCTCGCATTTTACCGTTTTGACCGGTATTGGCTCGAAAGGCAAACATTGCTCCTTATACTTTATAGGCCTATCACATAAAGACCGTTATCCGACCGTTGGAAGAGGAGTATGCATTGAATATTGGCGTCGTTACCATTTCAGATCGCGCATCAAAAGGTGAGTATGAGGATTTGAGCGGACCTGCCATTGAAAACTGGCTCAGAAACGCTCTCACCACACCGTTTGAAATAATAAGGCGCGTTATTCCCGATGGAACTGAATCAGTTCAGCGTACGCTTATAGAGCTGTGCGACGAAGTAGGGTGTGATTTGGTTTTGACGACAGGTGGAACCGGGCCATCCCCGAGTGATCAGACACCCGAAGCGATGCAAGCAATATTGCACAAAGAACTGCCCGGGTTTGGAGAATTGATGCGCTCTGAAAGTTTGAAACAGACCCCAACCGCTATTTTATCGCGCCAGACCGCTGGCATTCGCGGTAAAAGCTTTATTTTGAACCTTCCGGGTAAACCTGCATCCATCGCCATGACATTGCAGGCCGTGTTTCCCGCAATACCCTATTGCCTGGATCTGATAGGCGCAGCCTATATAGACACCGATCCTAATCAGGTGAAAACACATCGTCCTAAATGAACGAGAAATAGCGCTGTTTAATCAATAAAGCCGGACCCAATAAGGGCCCGGCCTAGCAGATCGAAATATTCGTTTTCGCAAGAGAGTTCGGTTAAGAGAAAACTTTGAACCGCGCTGCGTCTTCCATGAAATCCTTCTCTGGGAAGGGTTGTTCGTTTGAGCCGAACGGCATCTGAGCGCGAAGCAACCAAGAAGACGGGATATCCCATTCCGCTGCCGTTTGTGCGTCAATCAATGGGTTATAATGTTGTAGGCTCGCTCCGATACCGGCATGAGCCAGCGCCAGCCAAACCGCATACTGCGCCATTCCGCCGGATTGTTCTGAGAAAACCGGGAAATTGTCAGCATAAAGTGGAAATTGTTCTTGTAGATTTTTAACCACTTCCTGATCTTCAAAAAACAGGACTGTGCCCGCACCTGCAGCAAAACCATTGATCTTAGCGTCAGTCGAAGCAAAATCATCTGCTGGCACGATTTTCCGCAGTTCTTCTCTAACAATATTCCAAAGTTTTTCGCTCTGGGCACCGAAAAGAATGACGGCACGTGAGCTTTGCGAGTTGAACGAAGACGGTGCGTGTTTGATTGCGTCTTGAATAAGCTTGACAGTTTTTTCTTCGGACAGTGGGAGCTTCTTGCCGAGCGCGTATTGAGTACGCCGTTTCTTGAGAAATTCTATAATGTTGTCGCTCATTTTTAATCCTAATAGGCAATTACATGCCACAAGTTGGGAGAGATTTTCACAATGATTTAAGAGATAGGTATTGTATTTAATTTTAACAATCCAACTCATTTTGCGTGACACACTGTCAATAAATTGTGATTTCCTAATTTTTCAATTAGAGCAAGGCCAGAAGAAAATGCGATATGAATTGCTGCGATACAGGGTTGCCCTGAATTGGGATAGAGAGGGGCTCAAGCTAGTTTGAAATCATTTATAATTATCGGTGGCGGTGCGAGCGGAGTGCTGGTAGCCGCTCAATTGCTCAGAAGATCCGACAGCGCACGGGTTCGTATTTTTGAAAGTTCCGGCGAGTTAGGGCAAGGCATTGCCTATTCAACAGAAAATCCGCGTCATTTGTTGAATGTACGCGCCAGTAATATGAGCGCTTTTCCTGACAAGCCAGACGATTTTGTTGACTGGCTTCGCAAGCAAAACCAGCCAACCGAAAACGAAGCTTGGCTTCCCCAGTCATTTGCTCCTCGCTGCATGTATCGAACATATTTGCAGAATTTACTGGCGCCTTATCTTACTGAATGTCCGGCGCGAATAGTCGTCGAAACTTCAGAAGCGGTGGATATTGATTTCATCCAAGGAAAGCCCGAGGTGACCAGTGCAACGGGTCAAATATATTCCGCCGATGCACTCATAATCGCTACAGGTAATGAAACGGCGATCCGGACTAGCACCGAGCATGTCACTGAATATTGGTCTAGCAACGGGTATTTTGACCTTGCGGACGACCAGCCGGTTGCAATTTTCGGTACTGGTCTTTCCATGGTCGATAGCGTGATCTCGTTGCTTGATAGCGGTTTTACAGGCAAGATTTATGCAATTTCCAGGCGAGGATTGCTGCCCGCTTCGCATAAAACATCTCATTCTGTCGAAATAAACCGCGACGCGTTGCCAATGCATGACGGGGCCATCGGCCTGCTAAAATTCCTTCGCAACATGATGCGAAAGCACGATGATTGGCGCAGCGTGATTGATGGATTGCGACCGCATACCCAGCATATCTGGGCGGGTTTAAGTCCATCGCAAAGGGCAAGCTTTTTGCGGCATTTGCGCCCCTGGTGGGATGTACACCGCCACAGGATGGCACCGGAAATTTTCGATCGCATCGCGGCGGCGCGACACTCGGGACAATTGCAGCTTCTTGCTGCGCAACTGATTTCCGTTCGTAAAGAAAAGACCAATATCCGCATCACTTATAGAAAGCGACGGCACAATAATCCGGAAGAAATTTCGGTGGGAAATATTATTGATTGTCGCGGCGGTAATCCGCGTTTTTCAACGACCCGCAATCCAGCACTTATCAGTTTGATGGAGCGCGGATTGGCAAGACCCGATAGTTGTGATCTCGGCTTAGATGTTACCGACCGTTTAGAAATAGTTGATCAACATGGAAATGTAGCGGGAAAGGTCTTTGCTCTCGGGCCGATAACAAAAGGGGTGTTTTGGGAGGTAACTGCTATACCCGACATTCGAAATCAAGCCGAAAAAATCGCCGTTACCCTGTTAGATGGCTGATGGATTGAGTTTATTTATTCGTTCCAAACCGGATCGAAACTATGAATTTAATTCGCTATCCAAACCATTCTTCACATTTGTTTGCGAAATCGTTTGAGTGGGCGAAAAATTTGTGTAAGAGAAATTAGAACTTTCAAAACCTCGCTATAAGCTATTGAAAGCTATTGAAAGCTATTGCGATAATATCGGTTACCCGGTCATAATAAGGCCATTGAACTATATGATTCCTCGCAACGACATCCCAACCGAAGCGTTTTGGCTGCTGTTTTTATGGCCGCATCAGCATCGGATCAACCTTGAATTCGGAATGGAGGCCTTGGGCGCATGACAACGGACGGCAGAATGCTTTTTTTGCTGGTCCTTCTCCCTTTTTTAGGTAGCGCCATAACTGGTCTTTTCAGGAGTGTCGACCGAACCGGGTCAGCATGGTTTTCAGCTGCGATCGCGCTTGTCGCTTTTGTAATCGCGATCAGCCTTTATCCGGTCGTCTCTGAAGGGCAGGTGCTTCGCGGTACGGTGGAGTGGCTGCCGGCCTATGGTCTCAATGTGACGCTGCGGATGGATGGCTTCTCGTGGCTGTTTGCTGTTCTGATCACCGGGATCGGCTTGCTGGTGGTCATTTACACGCATTATTATATGTCGCCGGAAGACCCGGTCCCGCGCTTCTTCTCATTTCTTCAGGCATTTATGGGTGCGATGCTTGGTATTGTCCTTTCGGGCAATATTATCTTGCTTGCGGTCTTTTGGGAATTAACAAGCATTTTCTCATTTCTGTTGATCGGTTATTGGTATCAGAATGCGAGCGCGCGCGATGGTGCGCGCATGGCGCTGACGGTAACCGGGATCGGCGGATTCTGTCTGTTAGCGGGCGTTATTCTGCTTGGACATATTGTTGGCAGTTATGACCTCGATCAGGTGCTTGCTTCTGGCAATCTTGTTCGCACCCATCCGCTTTATACGGTCGCATTCATTTTAATTTTGTTGGCTGCCTTTACAAAAAGTGCGCAGTTTCCATTTCATTTCTGGCTACCAAATGCCATGGCTGCGCCTACACCAGTGTCCGCATATTTGCATTCGGCGACTATGGTGAAAGCCGGGGTATTTTTGCTGGCGCGTTTGTGGCCGGTATTTGCAGGCACAGAAGAATGGTTCTGGATTCTTGGTATTGGCGGTCTCACAACCTTGTTGATCGCGAGTTTTTTTGCCGTCTTTCAGCAGGATCTTAAAGGGCTTTTAGCCTATTCAACCATTTCAAACCTTGGTTTGATAACGACCTTGTTAAGCCTTGGCAGCCCGCTTGCGACGGTCGCCGCTATTTTCCATATGGTCAATCACGCCATTTTTAAAGCGTCACTTTTCATGGCCGCGGGCATTATAGACCACGAAACTGGCGTCCGAGATATGCGCAAACTCAGCGGTCTCTTGCGCTATATGCCTTATACGGCAACGCTTGCGATGGTCGCTAGTGCTTCTATGGCGGGCGTCCCGCTGCTTAACGGCTTTCTCTCCAAAGAGATGTTTTTTGCAGAAGCGGTTGAAACCCATATGCCCTCTTGGCTGGACACGATCACGCCTTATGTCGCCACTATCGCGGGTATGTTCACGGTCGCCTATTCAATCCGTTTCATCTATTCCACCTTCTTTGGTCCGCCGCCGGTGGGTTTGCCAAAAGAGCCTCACGAGCCGCCGCGTTGGATGCGCCGGCCCATCGAGCTTTTGGTTCTTTTATGTCTTTTGATCGGGATTGTACCGGGTCTTTCGATCGGGCCTTTCTTGCATTCAGCGGTCGTAGCTGTGCTCGGCGATGCTACGCCCAATTATAGTCTAGCGGTCTGGCATGGCTTTAATGTGCCACTCATGATGAGCTTTATTGCCATGATTGGCGGTATTTTACTGCACTGGATGCTGAAAAATTACCTCGCCACGAGTGAGGACGGACCGCCTTTTTTCCGGCATTTGCAGGGGCAGCGCATTTTTGAGCGAGTTCTGGTGACGCTATCGTGGAACTGGGCCCGTAAAGCTGAAGCATTTCTAAGTACGCGCAAATTGCAGCCGCAACTGCGCATCGTTGTTGCGGTGGCTTTTGTGGCCGCTGCTTGGCCGATTTTTGAAGACGGTATTCAAGTAGGTGCATTGGCCGTGCAGCCCGTTGACCCAATCTTTGCCATCCTCTGGATATTGGGCGGGGCCTGCGCAATTGGTGCTGCTTATCAGGCAAAATATCATCGTCTTGCGGCGCTGATACTTCTTGGCGGTGCGGGTTTGGTCACCTGCATAACATTTGTGTGGTTTTCGGCGCCAGATTTGGCTGTCACGCAATTACTGGTAGAGATTGTCACTACGGTATTGCTTCTGCTCGGATTACGTTGGCTCCCCAAACGTTGGCAGGGTACCGACCCTGAATCCGTGCAAATCGGCCCGAGAATTCGACGTTATCGCGACTTTACGCTGGCGATTTGTAGCGGAATAGGGATTTTCATCGTAGTCTATGCGATGATGACCCGGCCTGTCGCCAATAGTATCGGGGATTTCTTCCTTGAACATGCCTATTCCGGCGGTGGCGGCAAAAACGTCGTCAACGTTATTCTGGTTGATTTCCGCGCTTTCGATACATTCGGTGAGATTGCGGTACTTGGAATCGTGGCGCTAACGATTTTCGCATTGCTGCGCCGTTTCCGGCCTGCGCCGGACAGCACCGGATCAACGGAACAGCAAAGAATTCAAGACGCATATGATGAAGCCATGCCTGACCGCAGGTCGGGTGAAACTCTGATGGAGTACCTCGCGGTACCATCGGTTATTATGCAATGGCTTTTCCCGGTTATTATCGTGCTGGCGGTGCATCTCTTCCTGCGAGGGCATGATTTGCCCGGTGGGGGATTTGCCGCAGGTATAGCGCTCGCGATTGCGTTTTTGTTGCAATATCTTGCCGCTGGCACCCGGTGGGTGGAAGACAGGCTTCGCATTTTGCCAGTTCGCTGGATTGGTATCGGTTTGTTGGCCGCAGCCGCCACCGGCGCGGGGGCCTGGATATTTGGATATCCGTTCCTGACGTCATTCTTCCAATATGTCGATATTCCGCATATTGGCAAAATGCCGCTGGCAAGTGCACTCTCGTTTGATTTTGGTGTTTTTGCTCTGGTTGTTGGCGCTACGGTTTTGATTTTGATTGCTCTTGCTCACCAATCAATCCGCAAACACCGCGTGGAGAAAACCGCTGCTGCGAAGGAGGAGAACTGATGGAACTCGTCCTCGCTATCGCAATTGGTGTCCTGATGGCATCGGGTGTCTGGCTTATCCTACGCCCGCGGACTTTCCAGGTGGCTATCGGGCTTTCGCTTATTTCCTATGCGGTTAATCTTTTCATATTTGCGATGGGGCGCATCCGCACCAATGCGCCGCCGGTGCTTGAATCTGGGCTCAATGTTGAAGCATCACAATATACAGATCCTGTTCCGCAGGCTTTGGTTCTCACCGCAATTGTTATTGGCTTTGCAATGACAGCATTGTTCCTTGTCGTGCTGCTCGCTTCACGCGGATTGACACGAACCGATCACGTCGACGGCAAGGAGAATTGATAATGGAGTGGAAATCGCATCTCCTTGTCGCGCCCATCGTGTTGCCGCTTGTGACGGCAGCTTTGCTGCTCATGTTTGACGAGCGTAAGCGCAAGCTCAAGATGGGGATCAATTTAGCTTCTATTTTCCTGCTCATTATCATCAGCTTTACCTTGCTGGGAATGGCCCGGGAGGTTTCGCCTCGCGCAGACGTGTATTTGATTGGAAATTGGCCCGCTCCCTTCGGCATTGTTTTGGTGCTGGACCAATTGGCCGCAGTCATGCTGGTGTTAACCAGCCTGTTGGGAATGGCGTCGCTGAGCTTTTCTCTTGCGCATTGGTATAAAGCAAGCCCGCATTTTCACACGATTTTTCAGTTCTTGCTAATGGGGCTGAATGGCGCGTTTCTTACCGGCGATCTGTTTAATCTTTTTGTGTTTTTTGAAGTCATGCTCGCGGCTTCTTATGGGTTAGCACTGCATGGGTCTGGCTCGGCACGCGTAAAGGCGGGTTTACATTATATTGCGGTAAATCTCGTTGCATCTTCGCTTTTCCTGATTGGGGTCAGCTTGATCTATGGTGTGACGGGTACGCTTAATATGGCAGATCTGGCGCAGAGAATTGCTCAAGTTGCTCCTGAAGACAGAATGTTGCTGGAAGCGGGCGCTGCCGTTTTGGGTACAGCATTTTTGATCAAAGCCGGCATGTGGCCACTCAATTTTTGGCTGGCACCGACCTATACCGTTGCTGCGGCACCCATTGCGGCAATATTCGTGATCATGAGTAAGGTTGGCGTTTATGTTCTTTTGCGGCTGTCGCCACTCATGTTCGGCATAGGAGGTGGGTCTTCCTATGGCTTCGGTAGCGACTGGCTCTATTATGGCGGTATGATCACCCTTGCTTTTGGCCTCATCGGCGTCGTCGCATCGCAGGCAATGGGACGGTTGGCTAGCTATAGTATTTTGGTTTCGTCGGGCACACTGCTGGCCGCAGTGGGCAGCGGAAATACCGCTATGACCGGGGCTGCACTTTATTATATGGTAAGTTCGACGCTTACGATCGCGGCATTTTTTATGCTGATTGAACTGATTGAGCGGGGACAAGACGCCGCTGCGAACGTGCTTGCCGTTACCGTTGAAGCCTATGGTGATGAGGAAGAAGAGGAAGAGGAAGAGGAGGTAGGTGCAGTTTTGCCAGCGACCTTGGCCGTTCTGGGTTCTTTCTTTGCCATTTGTGCTATTTTGTTAATCGGTCTTCCGCCATTTTCAGGTTTTATTGCCAAGTTTTTGTTGTTGGCTGCCGTATTCAATGGCGACGGAGCTTCGCCGGAAATGGCAATACCAGTAAGCCCTGCAAGCTGGGTTTTGATTACCCTTATTCTGCTGTCTGGCCTTTCGGCGTTGATTGCTATGACGCGAACTGGAATTCGAACTTTCTGGGCGTCGTTGGAGGGGAATGTGCCCCGTGTTCTGGTCCGTGAAGCTGTGCCAATTGCCGGACTTTTAGTGGTTTGTCTTGCCCTTACCGTAGCGGCTGGGCCAGCAATGGACTATTTGGATGCAACGGCTCGCTCACTCCATAATCCGAACGACTATATAGACAGCGTTTTGACAGCGCCGAGGGCAGGGGGATAAAGTCAAATGAAGAAGATTTTTCCTTTTCCGCTGCTGTTTACTTCCTTAGTGATTTTTTGGCTGCTGCTGAATGGCTTTACCAGAGGTCAGCTTTTGATTGGCCTAATCGTGGCATTTTTTGCCAGTCTGTCCATGAAGGCGCTTGAACCCGGTAAAATACGCATACGCTCGGTTCCCACCATCATCACTTTGCTTTGGAAAGTTCTTGTCGACATCCTGCAATCGAATATAGCTGTAGCTAAATTGGTGCTTTCGAAGCATGAACGTCGCCCTGGTTTTGTCGTCATTCCGCTCGAACTGGAAAACAGGGTAGGGCTGGCCATTCTAGCTTGCATTATTACTGCCACACCGGGAACCGCTTGGGTCGATTATCACGTGGCGCGCCGTACATTGACTATACATGTATTAGATCTTGAAGATGCAAAGGCTTGGCGAGACACGATTAAACAACGGTATGAACAACCATTGATCAAAATATTTGGTGCTAAAGATATTATTGATCAGAGGATGGCGGTTAAAGAGGAAAAATCAGCATGAGCGCAGTAATTCTCTTCTGGTCCCTGCTTGCGACGCAATTCATGCTCGTAATCGCAATGGGATGCACCGTTTATCGTTTATTGGTCGGTCCTCGTGCGCAAGATAGAATTCTTGCAACCGATGCGCTTTATCTCAACTCACTCATGCTGCTTCTGACATTTGGGATGCGAACCGGAAATATTATGTATTTCGAAGCGGCTTTGATAATCGCGCTACTGAGCTTTGTGGGAACTGTTGCATTGGCCAAATTTCTCATGCGCGGAGAGGTGATCGAATGATTGGAGCAGCAGATCTTCCTGTTTGGGCCGCGGTTCTTGTCTCATTCTTTCTGCTAGCAGGAGGTATTTTGACCCTCATCGGTTGTATCGGCCTGATCCGGTTTAAAAGTTTTTATGAGCGCCTTCACGCTCCCACGCTCGGGTCTACCTTTGGGGTGGGAGGTATCTTGATTGCATCGATTATATTCTTCTCCATCTTGCAATCTAAGCCAATTTTGCATGAAGTATTAATTACCGTTTTTGTGGTCGTCACAACACCGGTAACATTTATGCTGTTAAGCCGTGCTGTGATCCATCGTGATCAAACACGCGATAGTAAAGAATTGCCTTCGTCTTCCAACACGCCATAGGTTGGAAAGATGGGCCGCATGGGAGGATGCGAAGCCTGCGGCCAATTGTCCATCGATGCCCTTCAGTCGGTAGAGTTGATTGAAAGGGCGAGAGATAAGCCTTATTTGATTTTCAGTAATTTCTGAAAATTCAGAATTGCGGGAGAGAGTGTTTTGCAGTTGTCGCCAGTTGTTCAATCATTCGTGCTCCATTTTGGAGAGATGGGAAACCGGTGGGGAATTAATCGCACGGTAGGGCAGATTTATGCTTTGCTTTATCTCTCAACTGACCCTTTATGTGCGGATGATATTGTTGAGGCGCTTGGTGTATCGAGATCCAACGTTTCAATGGGCATTCGCGAATTGCAGGGGTGGAATTTAATTCTTCTAAAACATATTCCCGGTGACCGACGCGATTTTTACACGACACCCGACGATGTCTGGCAAATTTTGCGGACCCTTGCTGAAGAGCGCAAAAAACGTGAAATCGACCCCACTTTGACGGTGTTGCGCGAGGTGCTTATGGAGCCTGCGCAAGATGATAAGGACCGTTATGCGCAAGAGCGCATGAAAGATATGTATGCCTTAATTGAGCGGCTGACGAACTGGTATGATGACGTCAAGAAGCTCGATACGGAAAGATTGACGAGCCTCTTGGCACTGGGCGCTAAAGTCACGCGTTTTCTCGAAACCACGGATAAAATCGTAGCATTAGGACGCGGACGGTCTACGGCTAAAAAGGAGCCTAAACGAGAGTGACGACACCTCCCCATGGGAAACATCTGGAGCCTCGAGCAGGGGAGGAGACCGCACGAGGGATCTATGACCCGTCTCGCAGTGTTATTCCCAGAACACTTAATTGGGGGGCGAGTCTACAAGTATTAGCAGCGTTATTATGGTTACCGCAGGCTGCTTTACTTGCTTATGGGGTTGGTCAGTTAGTCGATATCGGCTTCACATCAACGATATATTATCTTGCAATCGGCATATTCCTGATCGGCTGTAGTCGCAGTTTGTTAGACGGTTGGGGCTCCGCGATTGCCTATGACGCGGCGCGTAGGGAACTTACTCTTTTGCGCGAACAAGCAATCGAAACCCTGTCCAAACATTCACCTTTTGACAAAGAACGCCCGACCTCGGGTGAATCCGCGAGTATTTTGGGCGAACAAGCTGAAACGGTGGTGCCTTATTTATCGCGTTTTGTGCCCGTGCGTTTCCGGGTCGTTGCGGTACCTTTGGTAATTCTTGCTATTGTTACCTGGTTTTCTTGGATTTCCGGCCTAGTTCTGCTCGTGGCTGCTCCACTTATTCCAATTTTTATGGCGTTGATTGGTTGGAGAGCACAGGCTGCGAGTGAAAAACAACTCGTAGCCCTTGGAGATATGAACGGATTCTTGCTCGACCGTTTGCGCGGTCTGAGTAGCATCCGTAGCTTTCACGCCGTTGATAGCACAGCGCGCGAGCTGCGTAAAAATGCGGAAACATTGCGCGAAAAGACCATGATAGTGCTGCGCATAGCGTTCTTATCGTCGGCCGTATTAGAGTTTTTTGCGGCAATCGGCGTTGCTATGGTCGCTGTCTATATTGGCTTCCACTTTCTTGGGCAGTTGGACTTTGGCGCCTGGGGCAACAAGCTTACGCTGGCAGAAGGTCTATTTATCCTTTTACTGGCCCCGACCTTTTTCGAGCCCTTGCGGGAACTTTCCGCAGTTTGGCATGACCGAGCGTCAGGAGAGGCCGCAATCAAAGCTTTAAAACAGCTTGCGCAAAATACGGCGCCTATTGTTGGCTCGCTTGAGACCAAAAACAGCGCTGATATCAGTCCATCAATCGAGCTAGATAATATCGATTTTGCTTATCCTAACGCCCAAAAGACCTTTTCGAACCTATCGCTTGAGATTGGGGGTGGTGAACACGTTGCTTTGTTAGCGCCAAGCGGACATGGTAAATCCACGTTGCTGGCTCTGATAGCTGGGCTTATCGCCCCACAAAGCGGGCAGATCAAAATTGGTGGCGTGGCTTTAAATAGTGAAACGGCTTCGCGTTTTCGTTCAAAAATGCGCTGGGTAGGGCAAAAGCCGCATATATTCTTTGGCAGCGCCCGGCATAATATTACCCTCGGTCGCGATGCACAACACGGTGATATAGCGACGATCATTGATCAAATGGCACTGGGCCATGTGGTAGGCGTTACAGGCAACGGCATCATTGGTGAAAATGGTAGAGGTCTGTCAGGCGGAGAAACCCTGCGATTGGCGCTAGCCCGTATCGCTCTCGACCAGGATGCTCAAATTATTTTGGTCGATGAACCAACCGCTCATCTTGACCGACACACCGCAAGGCAAATTACTGATACATTGCTCGACCTTGCAAAAGGAAAAACTCTCATCGTTTCGACGCATGATGAAGAACTGGCGCGTCAGATGGATAGAATTATCCGGATTGATGGATTTTGCGATGCCGCGAACCAATTGCACAAGAGGGCAGCGGAATGAACAATCTTCAATATTTAAATTCTATTCTCAGCTTGTTCTTCGCAACCCACAAACGTGCGCTGCTGGTGGGGATTGCTAGCGCTACTGCCACGGTGATTGCCGGTATCGCTTTGCTCGGACTGTCCGGATGGTTCATCACCGCAACCGCTATTGCGGGTTTAAGCATTGCTTCCGCAATGGTTTTTGATGTCTTCATGCCTGCGGCGGGCATTCGGTTTTTAGCTATTTTTCGTACCGGCGCTCGATATGTTGAACGGCTAATTACGCATAATACCACATTGCTTATTCTCGCCGCTCTTCGTGAAAGACTTTTCCGCAGTTGGGCGAAGCCAGCAATCGCCGATCTTTTGCTTAAACGTCCTGCGCGACTGCTCTTTCGCCTTACGCTTGATATCGATGCGCTTGATACGCTTTACCTTCGAGTGATAGTGCCATTGGGTGCCGCGCTTGCAACGGTTCTTCTGCTAGCCATCGCGCTTGGATTGATGCATCCTGTTTTCGGGATTAGCGCTGCCGGATTGCTTTTGTTGGTCGGTATTGGCCTTCCTTTGCTGGCCTCTTTTCGAGCGGAAAAACCGATGCGCCGCAGAGCAAAAGGCACAGAAGCCTTGCGGGCGCGGGTGATTGACATGGTGGCAGGCCAGACGGATCTGATCATGGCGGGCCGGATGCCAGCGCAAATCAAGGCTGTCCAGCGCGCAGATGATTATATTGCTTCGTCCGATCGGACACTGAACCGAATCGAAATTTTAACCGGTACTGGCTTGGGGATTCTTCACGCGGCATTATTGTCGGGTGGCTTGGTTGTGGCTGGTTTGCTGGTTTATTCTGGTAATATTAGCGCACCGGTCGCGGCCCTTGCTTTGCTTATCATTCTTGGTGCGATTGAGCCCTTTATGGCACTTCGGCGCGGTGCGATCGAATTGGGCCGCACAATCATCGCTGCTCGACGAATAGTGCCGCAACTTGCACAGCCCGATAAAACTATCGAACTTCAACCCCCTATTGAAGGTCTAGCAATTAGGTTGAAAGGAGTGAAAGTCCGGCATCAAGGCGCGCCAGCTTATGCACTTGATGATGTGTCCTTAGATATTAAACCCGGCGAAAGGGTAGCGATTATCGGCACAAGCGGAGCTGGCAAATCGACCCTTCTTAACGTTTTAGCCGGGGAAATAGAGGTCGAACACGGCATAGTGCAAACACTGCCGATACGATTAATGACCCAACGTACCGAGCTTTTTCACGACAATCTTCGCAATAATTTGGGATTTGCGAATCCAAATTCGAGTGATAGCGATCTGATAAAAGCATTGTATAATGCAGGGTTAAAAGAGTTTTTTGAAAAACAGCCCGAAGGGTTGAATTCTAATTTAGGCGAAGGAGGGCTGGGGCTGTCCGGTGGTCAAGCACGACGACTGGCTCTGGCTCGGCTTTTTATTACGGATGTACCCGTTTGGCTTCTTGATGAGCCAACGGAAGGGTTGGACTCATTGACGGCTGAAGATGTCACTTCGAGATTAGAAAGCTTAGCTCAAGGTCGGACCCTATTAATAGCAACACATATTCAGCGCGAAGCGCGGCTTTGCGACCGCATTATTATTTTGGAACAGGGCGAGATCGTCGACACGGTGTACAAAACCGAACATCGATTTAAAGATATTCTTGCTGCCCTGAGATAAATTGGAAAGAGCACCATTTAGTGCTCGCAACATCAGGAGGGCCGTAGCTTACGGCTTAAAAAGATGGAATTCGATATTGTCTCCCTGTCGCGATTGCAATTTGCAATGACGGCACTTTATCACTTCCTCTTCGTGCCTCTGACACTGGGGTTGTCTGTGATGCTAGCCATCATGGAAACCGTTTATGTAATGACCGGACGTTTGATCTGGCGCCAGATGACTAAATTCTGGGGTACGCTATTTGGGATCAATTTCGTGATGGGCGTTGCCACAGGGGTGGTGATGGAATTCCAATTTGGTATGAATTGGAGTTATTACAGCCACTATGTCGGAGATATTTTCGGAGCGCCTCTGGCTATTGAAGGGTTGATGGCTTTCTTTCTGGAAGCAACATTTGTTGGCCTGTTCTTTTTTGGCTGGGATCGGCTTTCTAAAGTTGGCCACCTAATGGCGACCTATGCCGTTGCCGCTGGCTCGAATTTTTCAGCCCTTTGGATTTTGATAGCAAATGGCTGGATGCAAAACCCAGTTGGCTCTGCTTTCAATCCCGAAACCATGCGCATGGAAATCACCGATTTTCTCGCCGTCATTCTTAATCCGGTTGCGCAAGCCAAATTTGTTCACACGGTTTCTGCGGGCTATGCAACGGCTGCGATTTTTGTGCTGGGAGTATCGGCCTGGTACTTGCTCAAGGGCAGATCGGTTGAGCTGGCAAAGCGCTCAATGACCGTTGCTGCGTCTTTCGGCTTGGCAGCTTCACTCTCCGTAGTGGTTCTGGGTGATGAGAGCGGCTATCTGGCCAATGAACATCAAAAGATGAAAATTGCAGCTATCGAAGCCATGTGGGAAACACAGCCCGCGCCAGCATCTTTTACCGTGTTTGGTTTTCCTGATCAGGAAGCGCGCGAAACCCATTATGCCGTGCATATACCTTGGGTTATGGGGCTAATTGGTACACGTTCTTTAACAGAACCTATTGAAGGTATTAATGAACTTGTTCTGAAGGCTGAAGGTCATATCCGCCGTGGTATTATTGCATATGACGCCTTGGAAAAAATCAGGGCGCTCAGCGATAAAAGTCAGATACCGCAAGATGTGAAAGAAGCCTTTGAGGATAATGGACAGTGGCTCGGATATGCTTTGCTGCTCAAGCGCTATGTGGATGATCCACGCGACGCGACTGACGCGCAAATCGTTCAGGCTGCAAATGACACTGTGCCCGGCGTGTTGCCGTTGTTCTGGGCATTTCGGATTATGGTCGGAATAGGCTTTTTCCTGATTTTGCTGACCGGTATATTCTTTATTTTATCGGCTCGGCGTAGGTTGGATCACTACCCAATCCTGCTAAAAATTGCAGTCTTTGCGATCCCACTTCCGTGGATTGCAGCCGAAATGGGATGGGTTGTTGCCGAATATGGCCGTCAGCCCTGGTCTATTGAAGGCGTATTGCCAACTGCCGTGGCGGTGTCCGATCATGGTGCGTCTACTGTGCTTGCAACGATCATCGGATTTGTTGCCATTTACTCAGTATTGTTCGTGATCGAAATCGGACTCATGTTGCGCGCCATAAAAGCTGGTCCGGATCCGGACAGCCGTCCTGAAGCCCCGCTTGCCCCGGCAAGCATTGCACCAGCGGAGTAATAATCATGATACTCAGCGAATTATTAGATTATGAAACCCTGCGGATTATTTGGTGGCTGTTGTTAGGGGTTTTGTTGATTGGCTTTGCAGCATTTGACGGCTTCGATCTCGGGATCGAAATCTTGCTACCGATCATTGGGAAAACCGATACCGAGCGCCGCATCATCATCAATACGATCGGCCCCATTTGGGAAGGAAACCAAGTCTGGTTGATCGTTGCGGGTGGGTCGATCTTTGCTGCGTGGCCGCCGCTTTATGCGGTGTCATTTTCCGGCTTTTATATAGCGATGTTTCTCATTCTGGTCGCCCTTATTCTTCGGCCGGTCGGATTTAAATATCGTTCAAAACGCGAAAGCCAAAGCTGGCGCAATGGCTGGGATTGGGCCTTATTCATCGGCGGCTTTGTGCCAGCATTGATTTTTGGTGTTGCGGTGGGAAATGTCCTGCTCGGAGTACCGTTCCGGCTTGGCGATGATCAACGCATTTTCTATGAGGGCAGTTTCTTCGGATTGCTTAATCCTTTCGCACTTCTCTGCGGGATTTTGTCAGTGTCTATGCTTGCAATGCACGGGGCATCGTGGCTCATCATAAAAACGAGCGGTATCATTCAGCAACGTGCCCGGATTTACGGCTATATAACTGCGGCCGCGACCTTGGTTCTTTATGTATTGGCCGGAATTGTGAGTTGGTTTTGGATATCGGGCTATCGCATCACAAGCGAGATTATTACCAGTGGTCCATCCAATCCTTTGCAAAAAACGGTCGAAGTTGATCCGGGTGCATGGTTTGCCAACTATGCCAATTATCCGATCCTGCTTATCGCACCTGCACTTGGTATTTTGGGCGCAATAGCGGTTTTGATCGCGTTGAAAAGCAGAAGCGAGATTGCCCCGCTTTTGTTCGGCAAGCTTTCTATTTTCGGGATCATTTCCTCGGTAGGCGTTTCAATGTTTCCGTTCTTGCTACCGTCTTCGACGGATCCGCGCTCCAGCCTGACGGTTTGGGATTCTTCATCCAGCCATCTTACGCTGTTTATAATGCTGGTTGTGACGCTGATCTTTCTACCCATCATCGCTGTTTACTCGTCGTGGGTATATAAAGTGCTTTGGGGAAAGATTGATGAGGAAACTATCGAAGATAAATCCAATCATTCCTATTAACCGGGAAAGGAAAACAAATGTGGTATTTTTCCTGGCTGCTTGGGCTGCCATTGGCAGCAGCTTTCGCTGTGCTTAATGCGATGTGGTACGAATTGATGGATGACCGCGCACGCAAACGCCTTTCAGGCGATCCCACGGCTGAAATGGCGCAGCACGAGGATAAAAGCGGGTAGTTTTCTCAAGCGCTCATTGACGATGTGGAACGAGACAGAAAACTTTTGTGTGCAAGCTGCAGCGCGCCAGTCAAAGCATCTGCGGCTGGCGTTGCCAGCATCTTCCGTTGATGCTCTGGCAGATAATCGGCGTAATATTTTGCCAGGCCGCCCAGCAGGCTGATACGAGGCGCACCATGAGTGATCAGCATATCTAACGTTTGTCGGATATGATCACTGGAACGTTCGAGAAGCTGTTTTGCAGTGGCGTCCCCGCGTTTTGCATATTCAAAAACGCGTGGCGCAAATTTTCCATAATCACCGGGCACAGCGGTTCGGCCAAATTCTACAAACTTTTCCGGTGAGTTATCGAACTCTTGCAAAATTGCAGCGGTGAGGGGGCTTGCGGCATGAATGCCGTCATAAACAAGCAGGCATTCCTGCAATAGGCTTCGCCCGAGCCTGGCACCGCTTCCTAAATCACTAAGCGGAAAGCCCCAGCCGCCAAAAAAACGAATTGAGCCATTTTGTCTAAAAATATAAGCAGTTCCCGTTCCGAGAATGGCTACCGCACCATCTTGATCTCCCAGTGCGCCTTGCAGCGCGATTATGCCGTCGGAGGCGACATCACTTTGTGCGAAAGGCAGCAACTGGGCCACTTGATTGCTTGCGCCAGCGACATTTGCACCCGCCAAACCCAGAAAAGCAAAACTTTGGCAAAAAGATTGTTCGGTTAAACCAGCCTGCGCAAAAGCTAGCGCGACCGCCTGGCGAATATTTGTGAGCGCTCCATGCAGATCGGTCACGATATTAGCAGCACCGCTTTTCCCTTCCCCTAAAACAGTGCCCGATAGGTCCGCTACGGCAGCCCTGCAACCTGTGCCGCCTCCGTCCACTCCGATTAAAAACTTCGCCATTAAACCGCTCCAGATTAATTGGTTCTCAATAGCATCAATTTCCAAGAGTGGAAGCGATTTGAGGGAGGTTGATATACTAGCTCCAGCAATACGCATTCCTGTCACGCACCGCGAGCGTCAAACCTGTGGGGATTTAGCTAATCTCCGAGTGTTAGTTTTTCTGTAGGCGCTCCTGCCGCCAGACAAAAATTATTGCCGCCGCCACCATGGCTGCCAGCGCAAACCATGTGATTGCATAAGAAAGGTGATGATTACGAAAACTGATTACTGTTAGCCCGCCAACAGGTAGTTTTTGTGGATTTGTAGAGGTGTCTGCATCAATGAAATAGGGCGCCACATTGCCCAATTCGAATATTTGAGCAAAAGCCTCTACATCGCGTGAGTTCCAGTCATTGCGTTCAGGATTGTTGGGACGAAGGAAAAAACCATCAGGCTCGGGCATGCGCAACAGGCCAGTGACAGTAATTTCACCTTCAACCGGCTCTGTGATTTTTGAAGCCGACAAGGACGATTCACCCGGTACAAAACCCCGATTAATAAAGGTTATTGCTCCGTCTGCGCTGCGCATCGGAGTTAAAACCCAATAGCCAGCGCCGCGCTCAGTGAGCGCGTGAACGAGCACTTCCTTATCATTAAGATAGGTTCCTGAAAGCCTGACTCGGCGATATTCGTCGCGGTTTTGGTTTATATTCGCCCATTCTTGTGGTTTCGGAGCTTCGACCGGTTCGGCATGAACACGCGCATTGACCCGCGCGATCAAGTCTTGCTTCCACTGCAGCCGCTCTACCTGCCATATGCCCAAGCTCACGAATAACGCAAAAAAAACGAACCCCACAAACAGAAAGAGGCCGTGAAGAAATTTAGATTTTTGTTTTTTCTCTGGCTCAGGAACAATAGGCGCTGTCATATTCGGTCCGTCCGATGGTGAGGATTTCTTCTCAGATAATCGAGACCGAGAGATTTATAAACAGGTGGCGCAAAAATTGTTTCTGCGCCAATGAACCAGTAATTTGCGGTGCCAATAATTATGGATCAGGAAATTTTTTGAAATTTACGACGGCGGTGAGAATAGCCTCCCTTAGCCTGTCTTAGCACATTACAAACTTGAGTCCTATCTTCCGAAGGTTTGGGCATTTGGGACTGTATGTTCTGTAAAATTTGCGGCGTAACTGGCTGCGTCTTTCCCTTCGGGCCGATTATAATACTTTTCATCGTCATTCTCCTTCGGTCAGCGAGGGGCAAATGAATTGCTCTCGCAATGTATTTAAGAAGGTTCGAATAAACGAATTATTAACCAAAAGCGGTCCGCTGACAAGGGCGAGCGAAAATATGCTTTAACGCATTGATCCACTAAAATAAATTGGCCGGAGTATCGAGAAATACTCCGGCACAACACGATTTATGACAGGCGTAGTTTCAAAATCAATCCCGTTTTCCAGCCAGAATTTCACGCTTTCCTACGTGATTTGCCGCGCCGACGAGACCGTTTTGCTCCATACGTTCGACTAGCGAAGCTGCCCTATTATATCCGATGCCCAGACGGCGCTGGATATAAGAAGTGGAGCATTTTTTATCCCGCATAACAACTTTAACGGCCTGTTCATAGAGATCGTCACCCTCTTCGGAACCCGTTGCAGTATTGTCGAAAACAGCAACATCAGCCTCTTCTTCTTCCTCACCTTCCGTAACGGTGGCAAGATAATCCGGGCGGCCCTGATCTTTGAGATGATCGACGACTTTTTCGACTTCTTCATCAGAAACAAAGGGTCCGTGGACGCGTACAATACGACCACCGCCCGCCATGTGAAGCATATCGCCTTGGCCAAGCAATTGTTCGGCACCCATTTCACCCAAAATGGTGCGACTGTCGATTTTGGAAGTAACCTGGAATGATATGCGAGTAGGGAAATTGGCCTTAATCGTTCCAGTAATCACGTCAACGGATGGACGCTGCGTCGCCATAATCAGATGAATACCGGCGGCCCGAGCCATTTGGGCAAGTCGCTGTACCGCACCTTCAATATCTTTGCCAGCGACCATCATGAGGTCGGCCATCTCATCGATAATTACGACGATATAGGGCATTGGCGTCAGATCGAGCTCTTCCTCAACATAGGTTGGCTCGCCCGTTTCCTTATCAAAGCCAGACTGAACCGTACACATTACGGTTTCACCCTTGCCTTTAGCGGAGGCTGCACGCTGATTGAAGCCCTCAATATTGCGCACGCCCAGTCGCGCCATCTTGCGATAGCGATCTTCCATTTCGCGCACCGCCCATTTAAGCGCCACGACAGCTTTTTTCGGATCGGTAACGACGGGGGTCAACAGATGAGGAATACCATCATAGATCGACAGTTCCAGCATCTTTGGATCAACCATGATCAATCTGCATTCTTCCGGCTTAAAGCGATAAAGCAGCGATAAGATCATCGTATTGATCGCGACCGACTTTCCGGATCCGGTGGTGCCGGCGACCAGAAGGTGAGGCATCTTCGCCAATTCGGCAATGATGGGTTCACCGCCAATACCTTTACCCAAGCAAAGAGGCAGTCGATAATTGGATGATTCAAAGGCCTGTGAATCGACCAGCTCGCGCAGATAAACCGTCTCCCGAGTGGCATTGGGCAGTTCGATACCAATTACATTCCGACCCGGTACCACCGCAACACGTGCCGAAAGTGCTGACATGGAGCGTGCGATATCGTCGGCCAGACCGATAACGCGTGAAGATTTCACACCGGGCGCGGGCTCGAACTCATAAAGCGTTACCACCGGACCCGGACGAACGTGGATAATTTCGCCGCGCACGCCAAAATCTTCCAACACACTTTCAAGCAGGCCAGCGCTGCGCTCAAGCATTTCTTGCGTAATTACATTGCCCTCAGGGCACGGCGGCTCTTGCAATAAATCCCGCGGTGGAAACTGATAGTCGCCATGAATGACGACATTTTGTGTCCGGGGGAGGGGCTGGGGCTGATAGAGCGACACAGGAGCTGCAGCTTTGACGGAATGCGGTTCCGGCGCAGGGTTGGCAACGCGCGGGGCAGCTTCCACAGCTGTTACCTCTTCGGATAGCTCCGCCGATTTCTCTTCAGTCTGCTCTATATGAGGTGGTTTCTCACTGGTCGCATCGGACGAAACATTCTCATCAGAAATAGTAACGGATGCAACGTTAGATACCGTTGTATTAACTTCTGATGAAGTGTCGCTAACTTCTTCTAATTCAAAGGAAATTTCACTTTGCGTGTCTTCTATCTCGCTCGGAGTTTCTTGAGCGCTTTCAGCCTGCTGTGGTAGCGATTTGTTCCATTCCACCGTACGGAATTGCGCAATAATTGATTCAACAGTCGGGACCGGACGCTTTGGCTTTGTGGGCGCAGGAGAATGTTGGTCCGAGGCGATCAAATTCATGCCTTCGTAAAAGGCAAAGTCCGACAAATATTGGAATGCAACAATAGGATCGCCTGCGACCGATGGAGTTTCAACGGGCGTCGAGACGATGGTGGATTGCGTTTGATCTAGCGGTGCCGCAGTAGTTTCCGGCGCACTGATTTCCCGCTCTGTTGCTATTTTTGACGGGGTAGCTGGCATAGCTGGCGGCACCGGAGCGATCGGCGAGCGCAGCATATTTTCTGATACAGAGTTTTGCATCTCAGCTACTGCCCGGGGCTGGGTTTGAGCTGCCTTCGACGCATCAAATTCTGGAGTGCTTATCGTTCTGGCAGGGTTAATCTCTGGCAGAGTTTCACCGCGACGCTGCACCAGCTCAGCTTCCGGAGTTCGGGTAAAGCGCACATTTTCACCGAGTGAGAAATGCATTTTCCACGTAGCGCTGTTGAAGGACGACGCATGTTCCGACTGCTGCTTGTTCTCAGCACTGTCGGTTTCGCGATTAGCATTTCCTAGACGGGGATTTTCTCTCAAATTACGCATGATACCTGAACCATCGATTAGACGCCCATAATGAGTCCAAGTAATAGAAAATGAAGGTTAACAACCTCCTTCCGAAAAGGATCAAACGAAAAGAAATGCGCTAAATATCAATTTATAAGCGTCATCAATATCGCATTTTTAACATTATATGAATTAGAAAAATAAGTTATATATCAATATATTATCGCTTACTTTAAAATCAATATATCAAGATAATTCTCTTGATGGGACTTATTTTAAGCGAAGATCCATTTTGAGCCAGTCCGCAAGCGACGGTCGGCGATTTCCCGAACGTCCTTCGAAAGCAGGAGACGCGCACATAGAGTTCAGTACTGCTTCCTGGGTCGCCTCTGCGGCAGCCCTAAAAAGCGTGTCAATGCGATTTTCATTCAAAGCTGTTAGCGTAATCAAGTCTTGAGACTCGTCGTGGTCAAACACGTTTGCTGTCGAAAAACCGATGGCAATATCGCCGCTGCCATGCCCCCAAAAGGCACCAAGCCGGGCCAATCCTGCACCAGCCCTGCGCGTAACACGTTTTAGCTGACGAGATTCCATAGGTACATCGGTAGCGAGCACGATAATGACTGAACCTTGCTCCGCCTCGCGCTTGGTATTGGGTGAGGGGGCGCGACCGTCCGGCAGAATAAGATCACCTGACCGACCAAAATTTGTCAGTGCTAAAATGCCCAGATGATAATATTTATCATCCAGTTTAATTCGACGGGACGCGCTGCCAATTCCGCCTTTAAACCCGAAACAAGTCATGCCCGTTCCGGCACCGAAACTTCCCTGTAAAAATTCCACGTCAGCATTTTCAAGCGCCATTAACGCATGCGCCTCCGTAACTGC
Organism: Falsochrobactrum ovis; assembly: GCF_003259955.1. GTDB lineage: Bacteria > Pseudomonadota > Alphaproteobacteria > Rhizobiales > Rhizobiaceae > Brucella > Brucella ovis_A. The sequence continues at coordinate 31,004 of NZ_QLMK01000003.1, read as the reverse complement.
GAGCGCTTGAATGTCGTTCAACGGACCATCATTACATTCTAAGACGACAGGATTAACGGTGGCAGTGCTGCGGCCAATATCAGGATTCTGATTAATAGCTTCGCGGATAAGGGCATTGGCACAAGTTCCCACAGCAAATGTATTGGTGAGCAATAGGGGCGTCTCAATGTTTCCCAGCTCCTCGATCTGTATCAATCCGGTGCTTTTACCAAAGCCGTTGAGGACATCGCAGGCGGCTAATATCTTGCGTCGATATAAGTTGCCACCGTGCGGCAAAATAGCGGTTACTCCAGTGTGGATCTCACCCGCGCGCAATGTGTGATGGCCAACGCGAACCCCCGGAACGTCCGTAATGAGGTTTTTGGCACCCGGGGGCAAGCACCCGCAAACAATGCCGAAATCACGTGCCGTTATCGTCATCACCCGTTCCCCTTGATCATTTCTGCCAGCTTTACCCCGTTTTCTCAGAGAACGAAACACGATTAAAGCAATCTCTAGTAGTTATGCTCAAAGTGTGTATAAGTGAGAATCAGAGCAAGCTCTTATTTTTGTCGATGCGTGGAACAGATTGAGGGCTTCAATTTCACAGGGTAAAGGGACGGTAACTGTATGAAAGTCACAATTGAGGAAACGCTCGATAAAGCGGGGACAGGTCGATTCCAGCGGAATCTGCTGGGTGTCTTTGGACTTGTTTGGGCAGCCGATGCCATGCAGGTTTTGGCGGTGGGCTTCACCGGCGCTGCGATTGCCAAGACATTTGGGCTTACCATTGGCGAGGCCTTGCAAACGGGCACATTGTTCTTTTTGGGAATGCTTATTGGTGCCGCCGTGTTCGGCAAGCTTGCTGATCGTTACGGTCGACGCAAGGTGCTGCTGATCACCGTGGCTTGCGATGCAGTATTCGGACTTCTTTCGGCCTTTGCGCCAAGCTTTGGCATATTACTAGCCTTGCGTTTCCTCACGGGAATTGCGGTAGGCGGCACGCTCCCGGTTGATTATGCCATGATGGCTGAGTTTCTACCGTCCAAAAATCGTGGTCGTTGGCTGGTGATGCTGGAAGGTTTTTGGGCCGTGGGAACGGTGATCATTGCTTTGGCTGCGTGGGCTGCAAGCCTAGCCGGGGTTGAAGATGCCTGGCGCTATATATTCATCGTCACAGCGGCGCCTGCGCTTATTGGAATTTGGCTGCGCATTTGGGTTCCTGAATCCCCCATGCATCTGCTTAAGATCGGACGTGCAGATGAGGCTAAATTGGTGATGAATAGGGTCCTGCGCGGCAATGGTAAGCCTGAGCTTGCGCCTGACGTCGTTATTGAAGCGCCACAGATGGTTACCACGGAAAAGCTACTATCTCCAAATCTGCGGCAACGCACGCTGATAATCTTGGCAATATGGTTTTTGGTGTCGGTGTCTTACTATGGAATCTTCACCTGGATACCCGCAAAGCTAGCTAGCGACGGCTTTGGTTTTGTAAGAGGTTACGGCTTTCTGGTCGTTGTAGCTCTAGCGCAGATCCCAGGTTATGCATTGGCCGCTTATGGGGTTGAAGCTTGGGGGAGGCGGAAGACACTAATTGCGTTTTTATTCATCAGTGCCGCGGCTTGCGCGCTGTTTACCGTGGCCACAACCTCAGCGCTTGTCGGCTCCTCAATTCTGATCATGAGTTTTGCCTTGTTGGGCACTTGGGGTGCGCTCTATGCATTCACTCCTGAACTATACCCAACGGCTCTGCGTGGAAGCGGCATGGGCGCGGCGGGCGCTATGGCCCGATTGGGTGGGCTGCTCGCACCATCGGCATTAGCAATCGTCGTCAGTCAAAGCTTCAATATGGCGGTCGCTCTGTTTGCTGGTCTGCTGGCGCTGGCAGGTTTGATCGCATTTTTCATTAATGTCGAAACCCGTGATCAGGCTTTGACCTGATTCATAAATGCTCTGAGTCTTGCGAGACTCAGAGCATTTTTATTTAGGTACGATTGCTCTTAGAACCATCGGCGCTGCACCGATAAGCCCAGCAGTTGGGGTTCCGTCGATGCTCTGTGCAAGCTGCAACTATCGGCTTCATCGCACTAATTTTCAATAATTATGTCAATTGATAATTTGATACCCTGATCACTTGAATAAACCTTTAAGTAACATCGCGATTATACTTGGGTTAATACGAGTATATTTTGACTTCTTACATAATTATTGTTCTGCCTTGATTTCACAGTCGCCATTTAATCCGTCATAAAAACAAAAATAGTTTACGCGCCAGATTTAAAATCGTGGCTCCAAATAGTTCCATAATGCTGATTATGCGACTTAAGTAAATATCGGGAGATGGCTGGAAGCTTGAAGTGTTGTTTGAAAAAGATGAGCTCAGTTAGCCGATGCAGTGAAACAGCGGCGAAAGCGCTCGCCTGGAAATGCACCTACTCACAGCTTCACTCGGGCAGATCGCCCCGAGCTGAGCGTTTCTTCTGCAACCTTTTTTGCAGCACAGATAAAACAGAACGGCTACTTATTCTGTTACTAAACCGATTGAGGGCTTGGTCTCTCTAGTCCGGGCTGGCATCGTCTTTTACGCCCGGCCCCCACTACGGAGAGTTTCTATGCGTTATCAGTTTGATCTTTTTGCTCCTCTCGCGGAGCATGAAGAAAAAGCCAACCCATCGCGCGCCAAGCGTGTCACTGATCGCATTGGGCAGCCCTTATCTGAACAGGATATGGTGCAGCGCTTAAAAGAAACCGGAAGGTACCGTATTTTAAAACGGCTTGATCCCCTGCCCGTTGACCCCGAATTATGCAGCATCACCTATCCTCGGCTTGCAGTTGTGATTGATACGGAGACGACGGGTCTTAATCCTGCACAAGAAGAAATTATCGAAATCGGAGCCGTTGCGTTTCGTTATGCTGATGATGGTTCCATCGGCGGCGTATGCGCAAGATTTAGTGGTCTTCGGGAGCCATCAAAGCCAATACCGGAAGTCATCACCCGTATTACCGGCATCACCGACGAGATGGTAAAAGGCCAGACAATAGCCCTCGCCGAACTCGAAGCGATCATCTCGGATGCTGACCTGATTATAGCCCATAATGCAGGTTTTGATCGACCCTTTTTGGAGCGTTTTTCGCCCGTGTTTTCATCCAAACCTTGGGCGTGTTCGGTCAAGGAAGTGGATTGGGCACGCCGTGGATTTGAAGGAACCAAGCTTGGTTATTTGATTGGGCAGAGCGGATATTTTCATAACGGACACCGCGCTGAGGACGATTGCCATGCACTGCTAACAGTTCTCAAAGAAGCGTCAGATCACGGTACACCTTTTGCAGAATTGCTTGATACAAGCCAACGCTCGCGCATCCAGCTATATGCTGAAAACAGCCCTTTTGAAATGAAAGACGCTCTTAAAGCACGCGGATATAGATGGTCTGACGGCAATAATGGCCGCCCCAAAGCATGGTGGATTGAGGTTGGTGAAGACGAACTTGATGCTGAGTTGGAATTCTTGCGGACTGAAATTTACACTTGGCGGGACGCAGAACCGTTGATGCAAAGGCTCACGGCGATGGAACGATATAAATAAACATCAAATCCAGCCTAGCATATGCGTTTTTCGCAACCCAGTAATGCTAGGCCGATAAAGCTAATCTATCTATAGACACTTGGTCCGACGACGAGAAAAGGGCTTTGGCACGGCATCAATCAAAGCCTTAGTATAGGAGTGCTGGGGGTTCTCGAAAACCGAACCGGTGGGGCCGTCTTCCACTATTTTCCCCTGATATAGAACAGCAACCCGGTCAGTAATCGCACGTATAACACCAAGATCATGGCTGATAAAAAGGTAGGAAAGATTGAATTTTTCCTGCAAGTCCATCATCAAATTCAACACTTGCGCTTGGATAGAAACATCCAATGCGGAAACGGGTTCATCCGCTACAATCAAGGCCGGTTTGGTAATCAACGCGCGAGCAATTGCAATACGCTGACGTTGTCCGCCAGAGAATTCATGCGGATATTTTTTAGCTGAAGCTTGCGTTAATCCAACAGCTTCGAGAACTTCGTCAACCCGCTTTTTTTGCTCAATTTTATTCGATTCAAGGTCGAGTGAAATCAGTGGTTCCGAAACGATCCGCTCAACAGTGTAACGCGGATCAAGCGAACCAAAAGGGTCTTGAAATATGGCTTGAAAATTCTTGCGGGCTTTACGCAAATTTTTAAGATCAAGCGCGTAAATATCCTCTCCGTTGATAATGACTTTTCCTGATTGAGGCTTTTCTAGCCCCATAACTGCTCGCGCTAATGTCGATTTGCCGGAACCGCTTTCGCCGACAATGCCAAGGCTTTCGCCTGCTTTGAGCTCAAGGCTCACATCATCCAGTGCTCGCAGGTGGCGTGGTGGTGAAAATAAAGACATGCGCGGCAATTGGTATTCACGCACAAGGTTTTGAACCTGCAAAATAATTTTGCTCATCCGGACACCTTAATGCCACGAGGATGAAAACATGCTGCACGATGGTCTTTCGCGTCCTCGCCCACCGGGGCGAGCAGAGGCATCGCATCACGGCAATCATTCTGCACGAAGGTGCATCGATCAGCATAATGGCAATGGAATGGTCGATGAAGTGGATCTGGAACAATGCCGGGAATTGCAGCCAGCCGCGGGCGCCTTCCGTTACTATCGCGGGCGATTGTCGCCATGTTTGGCGATGCTGCAAAAAGCGCTCGTGTATAGGGATGGGCCATATGCTGGAAAACGGTTTTAGTTGGAGCTATTTCGACAATCCGGCCTGCATACATAATCGCAACACGATCACTCATTTCGGACACCACACCAAGATCGTGGCTGATCAATATGAGTGCTGCGCCGGTTTCCGCAATCAGTTCATTAAGAAGATCGAGAATCTGCGCCTGAAGGGTTACGTCGAGCGCAGTTGTGGGCTCATCGGCAATAAGCAGATCGGGTTTGCAAGCGATAGCGATCGCGATCATGACGCGTTGTCGTTGACCACCGGAAAGCTGGTGCGGATAAAGGCCAAGGTCAAAACGCGGTGCGCTGAGACCAACGCGATCAAGCAATAGGCGGGCATTTTTTTCCGCATCGGTTCGATTTTCACCAAGGTGCAAACGGCGACCTTCGGCAATCTGTGCGCCAATAGTCTTGACCGGATTGAGGGCTGTCATCGGCTCTTGAAAGATCATCGCTATGCGCCGACCACGCAATTTGCAAAACGACTCTTCAGACGTCTTGGTCAGATCCATGCCATCAAAACGAAGATCACCCCTGATCCGCATACGTTCTGGCAACAGTCCCATCAGGGCAAGGGCCGCCATGGTTTTTCCGCTACCGGATTCTCCGACAATGCCGAGCCTTTCGCCCCGATTGAGCGATAATGTTAAATCCGAAACTATTGTTGCTGTCTGGTTTCCAAGAGGCAGATGTACCGACATATCGACCATCTCAAGCAAAGGCGCTGTCATCTTTGCCTCCGAAAGCGAGGGTCAAGCACATCGCGTAAGCCATCCCCCACCATATTTAATCCCAGTACTGCGAGCGTGATCGCTAAGCCAGGGAAAATAGCAAGCCAAGGCGCGTCATAGATAAAGGTCTGCGCTTCGTTGAGCATTTTGCCCCAGCTGGGCATAGGGGGCTGGGACCCAAGACCAACATATGAAAGCCCTGCCTCTGCAACAATTGCAAGGGCGAATTGGATCGTCGCCTGCACGATGAGAATATGATTGATATTGGGCAAAATATGCAAAAGCGTGATGGATAAATCATCGCGACCGGCGCAACGTGCCGCTAGAATATAGTCGAGTTTCCAAAGGCTAAGCGAAGCTCCCCGTGTAATTCGCGCAAATACCGGAATGTTGAAAATGCCGATTGCGATCATGGCATTTATCGCACTCGGCCCAAATACAGCGGTGAAAATTACGGCGGTTAACAGAGCGGGAAACGCAAATGCCAAATCCGTCATGCGCATGACAAGCCCGTCAATCACGCCACCACGTGCTGCGGCCCACGCGCCCAAGGGCACGCCTATGCCCGCTCCCACCAAAACCGCTATCAGCGAGACCGCAAGAGAATTTCGCGCGCCGACCATAATCATCGAAAAGACGTCACGGCCAAAATTATCTGTTCCAAATGGATGGGCGAAGCTTGGCGCTTGTAGTTTTTCGCGAAAGTTCATCGCCGTTGGCGAAAACGGTGTCCCTACAAAAGAGATAAGTGCCATGCCCACCAGCAATAAAGTGATTACCAAACCGACGGTCAAGTTGCGGCTCGACGCTATAGTTCTGAGAATGCTTGGTTTTAAGGCCTCGCCTGCCCCTGCCCTTGCCTTTGTTTCGATCATCCGCGGTCCCCTCTTGAGAGGCGCGGATCGACCAATCCATAGACTAAATCCACGATAAAATTGACAGCAATAACAGAGGCCGCAAGCAGTGTGACCAATGATTGAACGGTGATAAGATCGCGCTGATTGATAGCCTGAAACACCAATCGACCTAGGCCCGGCAGGTTGAATACATTTTCAATAATAATCGTCCCTGCCAACAAAAAGGAAAATTGCAATCCCAAAATGGTGATGACGGGGATCAGCGCGTTAGGGACAGCATGACGCCAGAGAGTTGACCTTCGGGTCAGTCCTTTTGCGCGCGCAGTGCGAATAAAATCTTCGTTCAATGTTTCAAGGATTGAAGATCGAGTAATGCGCGCAAGGATAGCCGCTAGCGGCAGAGCTAGAGCAAGGGCGGGCAAGAATAGTGAACGGATGCCATTCAAAAAGCCCCCTTCCCAGCCATTAAAGCCAGATGCAGGAAACCAGCCAAGCTGCAAGGCGAAAAACAAGATTAATAACAGACCAAGCCAAAAATTTGGTATCGCAATGCCGATCTGTGCCACTCCCATGGAAAGCACATCTCCCATTTGACCGCGTTTTGCTGCAGCATATACACCAACGGGAATTGCTATTAGCACCGATAAAACCATCGATAAAAATGCGAGCGGCAAAGTGACCATGATACGAGGGCCGAGCAATTCGCTAATTGGTACAGAATAGGTGTAGCTGGTGCCGAAATCTCCGATCAGAAAGCCGCCGATCCAATTAAAATATCGCTGCCACAATGGCAGATCGAAACCAAGCTGCTTGTGAAGTGCCGCAAGTGTTTCCGGTTGTGCATTTAACCCAAGGATAACCGCCGCCGGATCGCCTGGCAGCACCTGCATGAGCAGAAAAACGATAACCGACGCTGCTAGCGTAGTCAGCACAAGCGAAATTAATCGCCCTAAAATATAGGACAGCACGGCAACCCCTTCGAATGGTGTATCCCATTCTCCTTAAGTCGTGTGAGCCGCAAATATTGTATTATTCGCGGCTTACCAGAGTTTCTTAATCGTCCCAATATGTCTTTGTCTGATCGTTGATAGGGATAGGCATATTCTGCCATATGCCTTTGACATGCTTATTCCAGACGCCCACTTTGGGGAGGGAAAAGAGAAAAATATTAGGCTGGTCTTCAGCTAGTTTTTGTTGAAGTTTTTTAACCAGTTCCAACTGCTCCTCATCGCTGCGGGCTTCGGAATATTGCTTATAAAGCCGCTTGAAATCGGGGCTGTCATAATTGAAATAATATTTTTCACGCGCATAGATATCAAGATCACGCGCTTCGGTATGCGCTATGATGGTGGCGTCAAAATCAGAACGTTGGAACACTTGATCAAGCCATTGCGCAAACTCGATGGGAACAAGATTGACGTGAATGCCCACTTCCGCCAACATCGCCGCGATAATTTCACCGCCGCGCCGGGCATAGACGGGCGGTGGCAAGATTATGGTAATCTGTGTCCCCGGTTCAATGCCGGCTTCTTTTAAAAGCTGTTTCGCTTTTTCGGGATCGTAGGGATAGGTTTCCGCCAAATCAATATAGGCGGGGTCTACCGGCGCATAATGCGAGCCAATTGGCGTGCCAAAACCGGAATAAACACCCTCTATCAAAAGTTTTTTGTCAATTGCATGGGCCAGCGCTTGTCGCACTTTCAAATTATCGAAGGGCGGACGCTTATTATTAAGTGCGAGGATCACCTTCCCGGCCGTATCACCAATTTGGACTTCCAGCCTGTCATCGCTTTGAAAACGACTTATCAGTTCGGGCGCCTGAAACATAGGAAATACGTCAATATCACCGGCCATGATCGCTGCTGCGGCAGCAGATGGGTCGCTCACAAAACGGAAGGTAACTGCTGATAATTGGGCCGGCTCGCCCCAATAATCGGGGTTACGTTCAAGCTCAACCCGATCTCCTTGAACCCAGCGTTTAAAACGAAATGGGCCGGTTCCTATCGGATTGGTGCGGTTCTTAGCAGCAGAATTTGGGGCAATCATCACCGCGTCGCCCCAAGCCATATTGAACAAAAAGTTAGAACTTGGCCGCTTGAGGGTAATGACGGCAGTTAAAGGGTCAAGACACTGCGTGTTTTCAATGGGTTCGAAGAGGCCTTTTTGCGCATTGGTTGAATCTGGTGCAACCGCCCTCTCATAAGAAAATTTAACCACTGAACAATCAAAAGCTGTGCCGTCGTGAAATTGTACACCATCTCGCAGCTTGAATGTATAGGTCAGCCGGTCATCAGAAACCGTCCAGCTTTCAGCTAATAAGGGCTCAAGCGTTCCATCTTCGACTATGCGAACCAATCCTTCAAAAAGATTGGCATAGGTTACCTGACGTATTGCTGCCGCAGCATTTGCGGTCGGATCGAGCCCCGGAGGCTCCAATACTTCACCCACGATCAAGCTATCTTTAGCAAATGCGCCATTGATCGATGCAAGCATCGCCGCCGTTATAAGTCCGGCCTGGAGCAATCTTCTCATATTTCCCCTGCCCTATTGAATTCAATAATTGCCATATACCCTGACTTTTCCAGTGAATATCGATTTGCATCGAGCAAAGAAAATAACCATTCGGTTTGCCAGACGTTCGGTGTCGAACCTTTGTTGCCGTTAAAGCAAAGCGATTGCCGTTAACGCTCCTATATCTTGCCTGATAGAGGTAGTCACCAGTTAGAGGTCGCACATATCAAAATTTTTGATGGAGACGAGCGCGGATGTTCCGCCGCTATCTCCAATTTTGGCGAAAATCCAAAAGTTTTGACTAAGAGTTGCTTTTGTCAGGTTCTATCTAACAAAACGAAATTAGCCAGTTCTTACAATCCATTCTTGCAAATATTGTCATTTGCTCAGGTGAGATCACTTTCACGCGTCTCGCAATGTCATTCGTACCGAATTGCTCCCACTCTATTGGGAAAATTTTTCCTCTCTATTGGCAATTGCGATTTGGATTGGGTAAACCTCGACAATATAGGTTTACATTTTTGGCAGAAATTATGGCTCGCGATGCGGAAAACACCCACCCAACCAGCACTGCACCTGATGGTCTAACCGGGGCGCGCTTTTATTGGTCGTGGGTTACCATAATGATAGGGCTGGTACTTGCCGTACTCGATGGTACCCTTGTCAATGTTGCGCTACCGACGATTGCTGCAAATTTTAATGTCGAGCCTTCAGCCACTGTTTGGATCGTCAACGGTTATCAGTTGGCAATTGTTATTTCGCTGCTGCCGCTGGCCACATTGGGTGAAATATATGGCTATCGACTGATTTATTTGTTGGGAGTATCCCTATTCACGCTGGCATCCTTTGCCTGCGTATTCGCCTCATCATTCGAAATGTTGGCCGCAGGACGCATTGTTCAGGGGTTTGGGGCGGCTGGGCTGATGAGTGTCAACACTGCTTTATTGCGCTATATCGTACCGCGAGCCAAATTTGGAACAGCGATTGGGCTAAATACACTTTTCGTTGCGGTTTCGGCGTCGATCGGCCCAACGCTCTCGGGCGTTATTCTGCATTTTGCTAGCTGGCCTTGGCTATTCGTCGTCAATATCCCACTCGGCATTTTGGTTGTTGCTATTGGCTCTAAAAGCCTGCCCGATAGCGACCGATCTTCCCGCAAATTTGATGCGATTAGTGCGATATTGTGTGCTCTGAGCATCGGCCTGCTTATTCTTACGATTGATGGTGCGGGGCACGGACTGCCCTTTAAATTTCTGGCGCTTCAAGCCGTCATATGCGCCGTGTCCAGCATAGTGTTGGTGCGGCGCTCCTTACGAATGGACGATCCACTCCTTCCGCTTGATTTGCTTAGAGTTCCTATATTCACGCTTTCAATTTGCACCTCAATCATATCTTTCCTTGGGCAAATAATGGCCTTCATTTCGGTGCCGTTTTTGTTTCAAACGGTTTATGGGTTCCAACCGATTGAGATCGGATTGCTGATGATGCCATGGCCCATTGCACTGGCAATCATTGCTCCCCTGTCAGGCAAATTATCTGACAAATATTCTCCCGCATTGCTCGGCTCTCTCGGATTGTTTATTTTTGCGTCAGGGCTTGCATCGCTTGGATTGTTACCCCCAGATCCTGGGGCAATTGATATTTGCTGGCGGATGGCCGTGTGTGGTCTTGGGTTTGGGCTCTTTCAGGCTCCGAATAATCGATTGATTGTGACCTCCGCGCCGCGTGTGCGCAGTGGAGCAGCAAGCGGCATGCTTGGCACTGCAAGGGTCACCGGCCAAGCTTTGGGCGCGGCATTGGCAGGCTATCTACTCGCCGGTTTTGGCGTTCAAAACATACCCAATATTTTGCTGGTTGCATCAGGTTTTGCTGCGGCTGCATCTGTCCTCAGCCTGTTGCGTCGTTAGGGAAAAAGCTTAAAGTGCCGCAAATTTTTGTAAATAACTTCAAATTCTGATGAGAAACTAGGTTGCATTCGTCAGAATCTTGGTCCATATAACGGCTGCCTGATGGAAATGATTTTAGTCATTGACTGGCGCGAGCGGGTGTAGCTCAGGGGTAGAGCACAACCTTGCCAAGGTTGGGGTCGAGGGTTCGAATCCCTTCGCCCGCTCCAGTTTTCCGATCAGATGCATTTCAAAATCCCGGCTTTGTCCGGGATTTTTGCTTTGATAGTTCGTGAATATTCTTTAGAACTGTTTCGAAAAACATTAAGACGTTCCCTACTTGATAAGTTCTTGCTTTTCGCAGGTGTTTCCTTTGTTATTGCGAGCGTTGATCGGCTCTATCCACAAGGGGGACAAATGCTTAAATCCATTAATCCATTGCTGACTGGCGATCTTCTCGCCATTCTTTCGGATATGGGGCACGGTGACGAAATCGCCATCGTGGATGCCAATTTCCCAGCAGATTCGATGGCTCAGCGGTTGGTGCAATTGCCCGGCATTAGTGCGACCGACACGCTAGAGGCGGTTTTGTCGGTGTTGCCACTTGATGATTTTGTCGAATCTCCTGCCGCTGCGATGGATTCGCCCAATGAACGGCCTGAAATATACCCAGAATTTGAAGCACTTTTGTATAAAGCTGAAGGGCGCACCATCAGTCTTGAGCCGTTAGAGCGCTTTGCTTTTTACGAGCGAACTAAAGAAGCCTATGCTGTGATCGCTACAGGGGAAAGACGTCTTTATGCGAATATTATATTGAAAAAGGGCGTTCTTCGTTCCTGAAATCCCGCAATTTAAACTCACTAGTTTTCCTGATCGAATTTCGGCCCAGCAAGTGGAGCGCCAATTTGGGCCAAATCATCCAGATACCCATTACACCAATCAAAAATATCGTTATTTTTGATTGTATTGGACATGGTTTCAAAACGTTCTCGGCGTTGTTCGAGCGGCATCGAAACCGCTCGGCCGAGGGCGTCGGCAATAGTTTCCACATCATATGGGTTAACCAGTAAAGCGCCCGTTCCCAACTCGCGTGCTGCGCCCGCAAAACGTGAAAGAATAAGCACACCGGGATCTTCTGGGTCTTGAGCTGCAACATATTCCTTTGCAACCAAATTCATGCCGTCGCGCAGTGGAGTAACAAGCCCTACCCCTGCCCGGCGATAAACTGCTGCCAGTACTTGTTGGCTAAAAGCGCGATTTACATAACGCACAGGCGTCCAATCGAGACGGCCTAAAGTCCCATTTATATGGCCGGAAATTTCATCGACTTCGCGTTGCAATGCATCATATTCAGCGACGCCGGATCGGCTTTTGGGTGTGATTTGAAGGTAAGTTACACGGCCATGCCAAGCAGGGTTAACCTCTAAGAACCGGTGATAACCAACCAATCTTTGCGGTAATCCCTTGGTATAATCAAGCCGATCTACCCCGACAATTAGTTCACGCCCTTCGAGTGAGCTTGTAAACCGGCGAACGGTTGGATGATTAATGGCGTGTTCGGCAGTTTGCGAAAAGCCTTTCACATCAATGCCGATGGGGTAAGCTCCTACCTTAAATTGGCGCGTTGTTGTCTTGAACATGCCCGGCTCGCCAGCGATGGCTTGCGCTATCCCACCGCGTTTTAAGCATAAAGCGAAATTCTCGGCATCGTCTTCGGTTTGAAATCCGATTAAATCCAATGCCGTCATAGCGTGCAACAGCGTGTTCTGAACGGGAAGTGTTAGAAACACATCAGGCGACGGCCACGGAATATGCATGAAAAAGCCGATGCGGTTGCTCACTCCCATCTGGCGCAATTCTTCAGCGAGCGGCAAGAGATGATAATCGTGAATCCAGATTAGATCGTCCTTACCAATTAATGGCTCAAGCCGTTCGGCAAACAACCGGTTCGCCCGCAAATAGCCAGCCATGTCGCGGCGGGCATAATCCGTCAGATCAATACGATAATGACACAGGGGCCAGAGTACGCTATTGGCTAATCCTTCATAATATTCCGATAGATCACGGTCAGAAAGATCGGTTAAAGCATAGGAAATGCGCCCTTCCTCGCGGGTAGTAAGGGGACCGGGTTCCTTCTCGCCGCTCGATTTACCCGACCAACCCATCCATACTCCGCCGCGCTCCTCTAAAGCGGCGTGTATTGCAACCGCCAATCCTCCCGACGGTGGGCGATCAGGATCTGGAACCCGGTTAGAGACAACAATCAAACGGCTCATAATACCTCCTCCCAAGAACGCGATAGTGCCATGGCAGCATTGATGAGACCCACCATCGAATAGGTTTGCGGAAAATTCCCCCATAATTCCCCAGACTGGACATGCACGCCTTCCGAAAGTAGGCCAAGGTGATTGCGGCGTGACAGAATATCCTTGAATATTTCTTGTGCGTCTGCGTGTCTGCCGGTCCGAACCAAAGCGTCGATCAGCCAAAACGTGCATGCGGTAAAAGCTGTTTCTGGCGCACCGAAATCATCTGGCGTTCGATAGCGATAAAGATGATTGCCAAAGCGCAAAGCTTTCTCGCAAGCTTCAACAGTCGCAAGAAATCGAGGATCATCTGCCGGTATAAATCCGGATTCCGCCATTAAAAGTAAGCTCGCATCCAAATCTTGCCCGCCGAAAACTGAAACAAATGTGTTCTTCTCATGGTTCCATGCGTGCTCGATTATGCCTTCGCGGATACGCTTGGCGCTGGCCTCCCAACGTAAAGCGGATTGAGGAAAATCAAGGCGTTGGGCAATGCGGGCCAGCCGGTCACATGCAGCCCAACACATCACGGCGGAATGGGTATGAATGCCGTCTCGAAGTCGAAATTCCCAAAGGCCAGCATCGGGTTTGTTCCAGCGGGCTTCTGCCTCTTCACCCAAGCGCTCAAGTTGGCGAAAAAGCGTTTCATTTCCCATATCCGGCAAGCGTTCATCAAAAAAACACTGCATTGCTGCCAGTATTACAGATCCATAACCATCATTTTGAACTTGCGTCCAGGCGGCATTTCCCCGTCGCACAGGCCCGTAATTTCGGTAGCCCGACAGGCCCGGCACAATGAATTCTTCAACCCGACGCTCCAGCCCCAGCCCGAAAAGAGGCTGCATATAACCATCTTTCGACCCGGCAGCGAGATTGGACACATAAGCCAGATAATTTTCCATAGTGCGCGTGGCATTGAGGCTATTGAGCGCTTTGACAGTAAAATAAGAATCTCTGAGCCAACAGAAACGATAATCCCAAGTGCGCCCGCTTGCTCCATACTCGGGAATAGAAGTCGTCAACGCTGCGACGATGGCTCCGGTTTCTTCATTTGAGCACAGCTTCAACGTAATCGCAGAACGGATCACCACATCTTGAAAATCTGCTGGCAAAGCCAGACTACGGACCCACTCCCGCCAATATTCGGTCGTCTCGCGCAAGAAATAACGCGCAATATTCATTGGGCTGTCGGTCAGGCGCTCATCGGGACCAAGAATAAAAGCCAAGGGCCTATCTAACAAGAAAGGCGTTTCATTAAGCACATAATCAACCGGAGCGTCGGTCGTTAATCTAAGCACTTGATGGCCGAGAATATAGCGTATATGGCTGGTGCCCCGCGTCTTTTCAGGTTTGTGACTGCCGTAATCATATTTTGGATTTATGGATACTGAAATTCGTGGAGTGCCGCTCATCGGTTCGACAAGTCGAACAAGCGTCTGCCCTCTGAATATGCGTCCACCCATTCGAAAACGTGGCGCAAAATCAGTTATTTTGAGCTGATTTCCAGCTTGGTCTGTTAGATAGGTTTCAAGTAACGCTGTATTGCGTATATATTTTTGTTCGCTTTTAGCTTGCCCAGACAGCGAGAAACGCCAACTCCCTTCCAAAGGATTACCGTTTGGAGCCAGCAGGCTGCAAAAAACCGGATCGCCATCCATGCGAGGAGCGCACATCCAGCAGACGCTTCCTTGCTTGTCGATAAGTGCAGCGAGAGCCGCATTCCCCACCGCACCCAGATCCAAAGATTGTGTGATATTCGATGTGTGCATCTGCGAGCTCATTTTGTGAGGCTCCTTATCCAGTGACGAAACAATGCAGGTGAAGCTGCTAACGCAATAGCATTGGTCTTTCGACCCACCGGTAACGGGCCGACGCGTAATCCCACGCCGCCCATTTCATTGGCCGCAATGAACATTGTTTCGTCTGTGATGTCGTCGCCAGCAGCTATCGGATATTTGCCCGCAAAAGGCTCGTGCCGCATTATCTGTCTTAGTGCGGAGCCTTTATCAGCTCCAAAAGGCTTTAATTCGACAACAAACTTTCCTTCTTGAATGGCATAGTTTGTGCCAGCAAGCTCTGAAGCTGTTCTCATGAGCTGCTTTACGACAGGCTCCAGATTTCGTGCCTGCCGATAATGCAGAGCAAATGCCTTGCCCTTATCTTCAAAAACCACTCCGCGAAATTTATGGGCGGACTGCTGCGCAAATGCGCGTGCATGTTCAAATAGAGCCAGATCGTCGGCGGTGACTTCCCGAACCGCCCTCTCCGCTACCCCTGATCGCGCTAATCGGATTTCTGCCCCGTGAAGGCCCGCGGCCGAAAATTGATAATCAGAAAATAGCTGATCGATAAAGCCAACCGATCTTCCGGACACGATGGCGAGCGCACCACTCGTATGTTTATCGAGCTCAATAAGTGTTTCCCGTAAGCCCGATTCTAATTTCACTTCGCTCGGAGAAGGCGCAATGTCTAACAGTGTCCCATCTAAGTCGAGGAAAAAAGCGCAATGCTTGAACTCTGCCAAATGCCGAAAATTGGTGCTTTTGGATGGTTCCAAAAGCTCGATTTCAGGAAGTAAAATTGTATCGTTTTTATATTGCTCGGAGACGACGCCGTTTGAATCTTTCTGCTGCATAGATGTGGAACTATGGCACGCTTGGGAATTTTCAACCTTTGGCGCCGCAGGAATTTATCAAATAATTTACGGGTTTATCGTCAATAGGTTGCAATCTCGCGTCGTTTAGAAACAGTTTCGGACGTGGATTCAATTCGATCTCTACCAGAGCGTTTGGCTGCATAAAGGGCATTATCGGCGACCAGTAGCAGACGGTCGAGAGTGAAGTGAGGTTTGGCCGTCGCGACACCGATACTCACCGTTATCTTTCGTTTTGCGGGTAGTACCGTATAATGAGTTTCTTTTACGGCTCGGCGGATTTTATCTGCCAAGCGGAAGGCGTTGGCCGGTCCGGTTCGGGGAACCAGAACCGAGAATTCTTCGCCGCCCATTCGTGCGCAAATGGCAGACGGACCTGAAACTTTTGAAATGATTTGTGCTACACTTGTTAAAACACAGTCTCCGACCGGATGACCGAATGTATCATTGATTGACTTAAAATAATCAATGTCAAGTTGAAGCAAACTGATTGGGGTTTCTGCTTCGTCCGATAGCAGCTTTTCCGCTTGTTCAGTAAAACCTCGCCGATTTAACAAATTAGTTAAAGGATCAACGGCTCTTTCTTGTTCTAGCGTAAACATTTTATCGCTTACTACCACCGCTAGAAGCGCGAGTGAGAATGCGACACCCAATATTGCTAATGAAAACTGCAATGTAAGCCAAAAGATTGAAGTAGAGAACTCAACTCCGTCGCTGGGAATCCCATGGGAGGTTAAGGCCGTGCGAACAAAAAACTGCGCTGTAAATGCCGCCAGCAACCAAAAAAGCAATTTTTCAGTAAAGATGCCGCGGCGCAATGAAAGCAGATTTAGCAAACTATAGAGGAATATCAGCCCGAACCCATAATTCAGCACATAAATGCGAAGGGTAAGATCTCTATCGTGGTAATAATAATAGGCTATGCCGCATAAGATAATCGACGTGATAACTAGATAAGCGAATAAAGGCATTTTCTTAGTACTGCGCTGGAGTAGCCCATCGCATACGAGCAAAACGCTCAATGTGTAGAAAAACGCCGAAAGAATCGCATTTATGCCTCCATCAGCCGGAAAGTTCAGCATCTGGACAAGCGATCCGATACAAAAAAGAAAACCCGCAATTGCAAAGAAAAGCAGATGGAGATGCCTTTTATCGGAAATCCAGAACGCGAGAAAGCATATTGCAAAAACAAGCAATATACTTGGCCCGAGAAGGATTAACGGATTGGGCGGAACATGCATCTCGATACGGATTGTGAGGAATCTTACACTTATAATATTGATACTAACATTATCAGTGAACAAATGCTGGAGCAAGCATAGTCAATAAATGCACGTAAAACTGTCATAATTTAGCACAGATAGAGCCATGCGGCCTGCTAGCACGGTCGAAGCAGGCCGCATTATGCCCCCTGACAATGAGTTTTGGTTAAGTTATCGTCTTGAACGTTGTTTACCGCGTCGACGGATTTCGCCAGGCGTTAAATGCCGGTATTTTCGCAACGCGGTTGTCAGATGACTTTGACTCGAGAAACTCAAGCGCGCCGCTATTTCACTGATCGGCATATCGGTTTCACGTAGGCATCTTTCTGCTTCGTCTAAACGTAACCGCGTCAAATATTGATGGGGAGTCTGCCCGAAACTTTCGCGAAAGCAGGTCGCGAAATGTCCGGCCGAAATCCCAAGCATATTTGCCATATCTGGTACAGAAACCGGCTTGCGAAAATTTTCTTTGAGATATGCTTCGATTTGTCCGCAAGCATATGCACTCAAACCTGACTGGGTTCCGCCCACATTTTGAGCATATACAGCATTTTTGATAACAAGATTGACCAGCACCGAATGCAGCGACCAGAGATAATTTGATTCTTCCGTTTCGCCTTCTTGCAATTGCTGCGTGATGATCTGACTCATTTGCAGGCATTGTTTACTAGTGAACCGGACAATATTATCAGGTTTTTCTCCTTCTCGAGAATGTGTATGATCTGCTTTGCCTCCGACAACGAACCCCTCGTCGATGGTGACGGATAAAAATTGAACGGATTCCGGCCACGTGAACGCTATGCTGTGATTTGCGGGAATGTAAAACACTGTTTCCGCAGCGCAGCTTGCGCAATTGTCCGCCTCGTCACTGCTGCTCCACCGCAATTGCCGAATGGGCTCAAGCAATATGAGCGCTAACGCTTTTTGAGGAACGCACACCTCCAATCCAGCTGGCGAAAGTCCAGTTCGGAACGGCCCGACCGCTTGGACAAGAATTGTGTCTTCTCCCGTGTCTTTACCTCCCAAAAACACGCCTGCATCATCGGATTTGTGACTTTGCATCATTAAAATCATTGATACCCCCGGTCAAAAATGAAAACAGTATAAATTCTGGACGCTGATATATCCGCCGCTCCAGGCTCCCCTAAATTCTCCTGTGCTATTGCTCTTGAGGCATGCAACGGTGGTGCGCCACTGCCCAGACTACACAGAAAAATTCACAATTACAATTTATACGTGTATCAAAAAATAAATAACAATCTGAAATATAATTTTCCAGACATAATTGCAAAATCATTCATACTATGCCATTTATGCAATTGCGATCCATTCGCAATAAGGAGTAAGTATGCTGCGGTTTTTGAAGCATTTAGCAAAAATAAGTCTGGTAAGCGGCGTGTTGGTGAGCCTTGCTGCCAGCAATTGCCTTGCAGCAGATAAGTTGAAAGTGGTCACAACATTCACGGTGATAGCGGATATTGCGCGCAATGTTGCGGGTGATGCCGCAACGGTTGATTCCATCACCAAGCCAGGCGCTGAGATTCACGGCTACCAGCCGACACCGCGTGATATTCTAAAAGCGCAGGATGCAAATCTCATATTATGGAATGGTCTAGGGCTTGAGCGTTGGTTTGAAAAGTTCTTCTCTCGGTTGAATGATGTGCCCAGCGTGATTGTGTCGGAAGGTGTGAATCCAATTGACATTAGCGATGGTCCCTATAGCGGAAAACCAAATCCGCATGCTTGGATGTCACCTAGTTCTGCTTTGATTTATATTGATAATATTCGCGACGCTTTGATCAAATATGATCCAGATAATGCTGAAACCTATAAGGCGAACGCTGAAACCTATAAGGCGCAATTAGCCGCCACGATAGAACCGATTGAGAAAGAACTCTCTAAAATACCGGAAGAAAAACGCTGGCTCGTTACCAGCGAAGGTGCATTTTCTTACCTTGCACGCGATTTTGGGCTGAAGGAACTTTATCTTTGGCCGATTAATGCGGATCAACAGGGCACTCCTCAGCAAGTGCGCACGGTCATCGACAGTGTGAGGAAGCATAATATTCCTGCGGTTTTCTCAGAAAGCACAGTTTCAGCAGCCCCAGCCGAGCAAGTGGCGCGCGAGACGGGCGCCAATTATGCAGGCGTGCTCTATGTAGATTCCTTATCAGAACCCGATGGTCCAGTTCCCACATATCTTGATCTTTTGCGCGTAACCACAAGCACCATCGCCAAAGGCCTTACACAATGAACATGCTCGTTAATGAAGACAAAAAGACTGACACCGAGCTTTTCAGCCGAGCGGAGGGGCTGGCTGTTCACGATGCCACTGTGACCTATCGTAATGGCCATACAGCATTGCATAAGGCGAGTTTTTCCATACCGACAGGCACTATAACCGCTTTGGTTGGGGTCAATGGCTCGGGCAAATCGACCTTATTCAAAGCGATTATGGGTTTCGTGCGGCTGGCCAAAGGGGATATTTCTATTTTGGGCCTACCGGTCAGCGAAGCTCTTAAGAAAAACCTTGTAGCTTACGTGCCCCAGAGTGAAGATGTAGACTGGAATTTTCCCGTTCTCGTCGAAGATGTCGTGATGATGGGACGTTATGGTCATATGGGTTTTCTCCGACTGCCTCATCGTAGTGATCATGAAGCGGTCGAAAGTGCCTTGCGCCGTGTCAATATGTGGGAATTTCGTAAACGCCAGATTGGAGAACTTTCCGGTGGTCAGAAAAAGCGGGTGTTTCTGGCACGGGCTCTTGCTCAAGATGGCCGGGTTATTCTGCTAGATGAACCGTTTACGGGAGTTGATGTCAAAACCGAAGAAACCATTATCACCCTGTTGCGTGGTATGCGCGACGAAGGTCGGGTCATGCTCGTATCCACCCACAATTTAGGAAGCGTTCCTGAGTTTTGCGACCGTACAGTTCTGCTAAAACATACGGTCCTGGCTTATGGCCCGACCAAAGAGATTTTCACGCAAGCCAATTTGGAACGGACATTTGGAGGCGTGCTGCGCCACCTTGTGCTTGATAATGTAACGGCAGCAAAAACATCTATGGCCAGCGGCATTGATCGTGAATTTTCTGCGCCCTCTTCTGCCGTTCAACCCATCGGTGAGCAGTGATGTCGATTATGCTTGAGCCCTTTAGCTATAGTTACATGGTCAATGCCATGTGGGTGTCGGCGCTCGTGGGTGGCGTTTGTGCGTTTTTATCGGGCTATTTGATGCTAAAAGGTTGGTCGCTGATTGGAGATGCGCTTTCCCATTCCATCGTCCCAGGCGTTGCTGGGGCCTATATGCTTGGCCTGCCCTTTTCAATTGGCGCATTTTTCTCTGGCGGTTTGGCGGCAGCGGTTATGCTGTTTCTTAATCAGCGCACCAAATTGAAAGAAGACGCAATTATCGGTTTGATATTTACGTCTTTTTTCGGCTTGGGCCTTTTTATGATATCGCTGCAGCCAACCGCAATTAACATACAAACCATTGTGCTGGGAAATATCTTGGCAATCACGCCGGAAGATACAATTCAGTTGGCGCTTATTGGTTTTGTATCGCTGACACTTCTGCTTTTAAAGTGGAAGGATCTTATGGTCGTGTTTTTTGATGAAAGCCATGCACGATCAATTGGCTTGCGGCCAACAGCCCTAAAAATCATGTTTTTCACCCTGCTTTCAGCCTCGACAGTGGCAGCAATGCAGACGGTCGGCGCTTTTTTGGTGATTTGCATGGTCGTAACACCCGGCGCGACTGCCTATCTACTGACTGATCGCTTCGCTCGGCTGCTCTGGATCGCCGTTTTGATCGGTTCCGTCACAAGCTTTGTTGGCGCTTATGTCAGCTATTTTCTCGATGGCGCGACCGGTGGCGTGATTGTCGTATTGCAAACATTGATCTTCCTGGTGGCATTTTGTTTAGCGCCTAAACACGGATTGCTTGCGGCGCGCCAAAGAGCGGCCGCAGCATTGGATGAAGGCAAAGGCAGGACATGAGTTTGCTCGAACAATTGATCATGCCGTTTCAATTCGGCTTTATGCAATATGCTTTTGCCGTATCGCTACTTATCGCGATACCGACATCGCTTCTTTCTTGCTTCTTGGTTCTCAAAGGCTGGTCTTTGATTGGCGATGCAATCAGCCATGCGGTCTTACCCGGAATTGTGCTGGCCTATATTGCTGGCATCCCGCTGGCCATCGGCGCATTCGCTGCCGGCATGTTTTGCGCTATATCCGCCGGATTTCTCAGTGCAAACAGTCGAATAAAACAAGATACAGTCTTAGGCGTGGTCTTTTCAGGCATGTTTGGACTGGGCTTGGTGCTCTATGTGGCTTTTCCTTCGGATGTCCATCTCGATCATATTCTGTTTGGTGATATGCTTGGCATAACCGGCCGAGACCTGATTGAAACTGGTATAATCGCTGCCATTACTGCAACCATTCTGATTTTGAAATGGCGAGAGTTTTTACTGCATGCGTTTGACCCTGCCCAGGCGCAAGCGGTCGGGTTACGGGTGCGCCTTCTTCACTATGGGCTACTATGTCTTATTTCTCTCACCATTGTGGGCGTATTGAAAGCTGTCGGGATAATTCTGGCCATCGCAATGTTGATTGCTCCCGGTGCCATCGCTTTTCTGCTCACACGCAAATTCAGCACCATGATGATAGTCTCGGCGGCAATTGCGATTTTTGCTTCCTTTATAGGAGTTTATTTGTCGTTTTTAATCGATAGTGCGCCTGCGCCTACCATTGTTATGCTCATGACTATCATCTTTATCGTCGCATTTTTCTTTTCTTCATGGCGCATTTCGCGATTGGAAAAACGCCATATTAAAATACATGATTAGATTATTGTTATAATTAGAGAAAACGTTCGGCCTTATAGGGAGTGGGATCGGTAAAAACTTGCTCACCCGTCATCATCTCAGCAAGCAATCGTCCGCTTGCAGGACCCAAGGTCAAACCATGGTGAGCATGACCGAAATTAAACCAAACGCCTTCGTGAGACGGCGCCGGACCTATCACCGGCCTCATATCCGGCATGCATGGCCGCAGTCCCAGCCACGGGGTGGGTTCAATTGCGGCACCAAGTTGCGGTAGAAGCCGACGCGCAATTTTCTCGGCTCGGGCCAACTGGATACGATTGGCCGCCGCATTGGGCGAAGCAAATTCTATCCCAGTTGAAAGCCGCACGCCCTGCACCATCGGGGCAAGAACATATCCCGCCTCTTCATCCACGAGCGTATGACCAAGTCGTGCTCCGTCCTGCATTTCAAAATGCTGGTGATGCCCGCGCTTAATGCCCAGTGGGAACGAATATCCCAGCTTTTTGGTCACCAAATCTGATTGCGGACCCAACGCCACCACAATTTGATGGGCGCTTATCACTTCTTTTTCAAAACTCGTGACCTGCCAGAATCCATCATTTTGGGTGAGAGTTTTGGCATCACCTTGAACGAATATTCCCCCACCAGCACAAAACAAGTCGGCATAGGCTTTGACAAGCGCGCCAGGGTTGACAATGGTTTTGGGGTCCAGCCAATGGATCCCGCCTGAAACCGGACCTAATGTAGGTTCGCGCTGCTGCAACGCGTTTTCATCCAGCACTTCGTAATTGAGGTTAAACCGCTCAAGCTGCGGCAAACGATCAACCGCTTTTTCAAAGGGCCTTTTCGAACGGAATACTTCGATCCACCCCTGAGAGCGAACAAGCCGTTCGCAACCGGCCCGTGCAATTAAAGCGTCATGCTCCCGAACACTTGCTTCAATGAGCGGCAGCATAGCGTCGGTAGCAATTTTCAAACGTTCTGGTGAAGATTCTTGCCAGTACTGAAAAAGCCAACGCGCGATACGCGGAATATAAAGGGGATCATAACGCAGATCTGTGCGCCGGTTTAATCCATAGCGCAACAAGTTCAAAAAGCCGCGGGGAAATGAATATGGTATGACGCTTGAACGTTCAATCAAACCAGCATTGCCGAAGCTGGTGCCCTGCCCTGGCTCCCCGCGATCCATCAGACAGACCGAGCGACCTCGAGCTTGCAAATGGAGCGCAGCGGAAACGCCGACGATACCGGCACCTAAAACAATGGCATCTACTGATCGCATGTTTCCCTCAGCTTGGCAAAAATGCGAAGCACACTGGCTCCCCGCCAGTGTGCTTCACTACAAATCACAGAATAGGTTGCTGTATCAGCAATCAATAGATGTCAAAATCGAAATATTTTTTCACGATGGTGTCGTAAGTCCCATCTTCGCGAATTTTCTTGATCGCTGCATTGAACTGTTCGCGTAAGTCGTCATCGCCTTTACGAAGAGCAATCGCGGTATCGGTTTGCGTACCCGGTATATCGCCAAGCATTTTACAGCAATCGGCACCATCGCCTTTGACCCAGTCGGCGATCGGAAATTTGTCCGAGACAACCGCATCCACACGCCCGCTTTTTAGATCAGCATTGGCTTCATCTGCGGTGGGATAAAGCTTAACTTCCGCCCCCGCTTTGCCATAGACATCTTCTGCATATGCACTTTGCGTAGTGGAACCTTGCGCACCAACCACTTTATCTGCGAAAGCTTCGGGAGCAACGGAGGTAATCGGGCTATCTTTTGGCACAACGACAGAAAGCGGTGTGGAATAATATTTGTCGGTGAAAGCCACCTGCTTCTTGCGGTCTTCGGTGATGCTCATTGAGGCAACAACCGCATCAAACTTATTGGCTTGCAGGCCCGGTATCATGCCGTCCCAATCATTGGCAACGATTTCACATTTGGCTTCCATAGCCACACAAAGAGCCTGCGCGATCTCGACATCCATTCCCTGTAGAGTTCCATCGGCGGCAAGGAAATTGAAGGGCGGATATGCGCCTTCGGTTGCAATACGAATTTCTTTCCATTCCTTCGCTTGCGCTGGCAATGAAAAAAGAACTGCAGCAACCCCAGCAACTAGGATAGATTTAAACATTCATTTCCCCTTCTTACTTATTCTTGTTTGTTGTTTTGTTTTTTAGATCGTCCTGATCAGACATCTATCAGAAATGTCAGTGAAGCACCGGGCGCGTCCACCTTCAAGCCAAGATTAGACGCGCCTGATGTTATTTTCGTATCAATAGATGTCGAAATCGAAGTATTTCTTACGGATAGTATCGTAGGTGCCGTCTTCGCGGATTTTCTTGATAGCTTCGTTAAACTGCTCCCGCAAATCATCGTCGCCTTTACGCAGCGCAATCGAGATTTGGGTTTCGGTACCAGGAATATCACCTAAGAATTTGCAGCATTCTGCGCCGCTACCGCCCTTAAGCCATTCCGCCGAGACAAACTTATCGGCCGCAACCGCGTCAAGCCGGCCTGTTTCCAGATCCGCATGGGCTTCGTCAGCAGTGGGGTAAAGCTTAACTTCGGCGCCAGCTTTGGCCAAAACATCTTCAGCATAATTGCCTTGCGTGGTACCTGCTTGCGCCCCAACCACTTTTCCATCGAATGAGGCTGCGTCAACGGATTCAATATCCGTATCATTTGGAACGACAATCGCCAAAGGGGTGCTGTAATAGCGGTCAGTAAATGCGACTTGCTGCTGACGCTCTTCAGTAATCGCCATCGAAGCAATCACCGCGTCAAATTTATTTGCTTGCAGGCCCGGAATCATGCCGTCCCAATCATTGGCAATGATCTCGCACTTGGCTTCCATAGCATCGCAGAGCGCATTTGCGATATCGAGATCAAAACCGATCAACTCTCCATCGGGAGACATATAATTGAATGGTGGATAGAAGCCTTCGCTGGCGATGCGGATTTCTTTCCATTCTTTCGCTTGCGCTGGCATGCTAAAAGCAACACTGGCCAGACCGACAAGCAACAAAGATTTTAACATGGCGGACCTATAGGTTGGTGGAGATTTCTTCCATTATTTAGAAGAAACATTCCACGCAGATATATCGATACGTTTGTTACAAACGCTTTAGTTCCCCGAACGCTGCCTTTATCGACAATTCTTTGTTTTTGCTTGAACCCTATTTCAGAAAGATTTTCAAATCACACTTTCCGACAAACAAAAAATTCCGTTGCGCCAATGCGCAACGGTATGAATGAGTTGTGCGGATTATTACGCAACCAAACGGTTGCATTGGTTCTCTTGCGCATATGCTTGGCCAAACCGATTGGCCAGGAAAGTATCAAGCGTAATGTCCTCCTGACGGACAAAACCCTGCTGAGGCAAATCGCCTTTTGCCAACATGTCGAGCACAGCACAAATTGCCGATGCCGTTGTAATTTGAATGCCAGAACGCATCATGCCACCAATTTCAGCAGCATAGACCTTATTTGCATAGGTTTCCTGAACCAGACGGCCATTCTTCGTTCCCGAAACGGTTACGAAAATGACGACCACGTCCTGCATAGTGGATGGAAGTGCGTTTTCAAAAATATCTTTGAGCACTTCGCGACGATGACGCAAACCAAGATCATTGAGCAGCGCCTTCATCAAAGCAACGTGGCCCGGATAACGAATGGTGCGATAATTCAGGGTGCGGACTTTTCCTTCCAAGGTTTCACAGAGCGTACCAAGACCACCCGATGTGTTGAACGCCTCGTAAGTAACACCATCAAGCGAAAATTCTTCGCGCTCTTCCAAAGCGGGAACTTTGGTCAATATGCCGTTTACAATGGCTTCGCACGGTTCAATATATTCATTGATGAGACCGTCCGTGCTCCAGGTCAGGTTATAATTAAGAGCGTTCGAAGGAAATTCCGGCAGAGCGCCCACACGCATACGAACGCTATCAAGCGTGTCAAAGCGCTTTGCCAGATCATAGGCCACAATCGAAATGAAACCTGGAGCAAGACCACATTGCGGGATAAAAGCAGTCTTTGCGCCCTGCGCCAGTTCTTTCACGCGTTTGGTGCTGGCGACATCTTCAGTAAGATCAAGATAGTGGACACCAGTTTTCGCAGCCGCTTCAGCAATCAAGGTTGTGAGCTGAAATGGAGCAGCGCTCAGAACTGCGAATTTACCAGCTAAAACCGCTTCCAGAGCTACTGCGTCTTTGATGTCGAGCGCTTGCGTTTTGATTGAAGAAGAGGTTTCAAGCGCGTCAAGCTGTTCTTGTGCCCGATCAACTACAGTGACCACATAATCTCCCGTCCCGGCTAATAGATCAGCGATAGTTGCTCCAATTTTCCCGGCGCCAACAACAACGATCTCTTTCATTTATACTGCCCCTTCATAGATGCGAATAGATAGCCTAGATTCGCATAATTTCCGGCGAATAGAAGCCTCCATTACGACGATTTGCGTTGCTTATTTGTGCAAAATGACGTAACGAATAATCATTATGACGACAAATGCTGATCTCGCCCTCATTGCCCTTCTTCGTGAAAACGCCCGTGCGTCAACAGCCGATCTGGCGCGACGACTCGGCGTATCCAGAACAACCGTTCAAAGCAGGCTGGAAAAACTCGAAAAACGCGGCGTCATCGAAGGATATACGGTGCGCATTGCTCCAGAATTTGAGCGTGATTTAGTGCGGGCGCATGTTATGGTGACAGCACTGCCCAAATTTGCACCTAAACTTGAGCAAGCTCTTCGCGGCATAATGGCGGTTCGCACACTTCACTCGGTGAGCGGTCACTTCGATATGATCGTGATCGTAGAAGCGCCATCAATCAAAGAGTTAGATGCGGTGCTGGATAGGATTGGCGCGCTAGAAGGCGTCGAGCGCACCATGTCATCTATTATTCTATCGACGAGAATCGATCGTTAGGCCAGTTTTTGAGCGCTAATTTCCAACAAATTCAAATTTATCGACATCGACAAGGCCCTTATCCGTTATTTTTAAATGCGGGATAACAGGCAGCGCGACAAAGGCCAATTGTAGAAACGGCTCTTCCAATTTTGTGCCGAGTTGCTCCGCTGCACGACGCAGTTCACGCAACTGTTCGCGCACGGTCTCATAAGTTTCCACACTCATCAAGCCTGCGATCGGAAGCGGCATTTCAGCCAAAATCTTGCCATCTCGCACGACGACAAAACCGCCCTCGATTTCGCCAAGCCGATTTACCGCCCTAGCAATATCTTCATCCGATACGCCCACCACGCAAATATTATGGCAATCGTGGCTTACGGTGGAAGCGATCGCGCCAGCCGTCAATCCGAACCCGTGGACAAAGCCGACAGCGATATTACCGTTTTTAGCGTGGCGCTCAACAACTGCAATCTTTACGACATCACGGGCAAGATCGGGCTCCACCCCGTCAGGGCCAATTTTAAGTTCAAAATCAAGGCTTTCCGTAATAATCTTGCCGGGAATAATCCCGATAGCACGAGTTTTGCCACTATTGGATTGGGCACGAAAATCCGATGCATTAACCCGTGGTGCCTTAACACTATTACGCCCGACCGGGTCTACAGTTTTTCGGCTTGAAAACAGATCTTCGGAAACGACGCGCCCGGCAGAAATTACCGTCTCTGCGTGGCAGCCTTCGAGGCTATCAATGACCACCAGATCTGCTCTTTGACCGGGGGCTATCAGTCCACGGTCGAACAAACCGAACGCGCGCGCTGCGGAAACGCTGGCTGCTCGATAGATAGCGATGGGTTCCACGCCCCCGGCTATGGCCGTCCGAATGAGATAATCAAGATGCCCTTGGTCAGCAATATCCAGCGGATTGCGATCATCGGTGCATAAGGCCAGAAACTGCGCATGACGCTCGGTGATAATCGGCATCAAGGCTTGCAGATCTTTCGAAACCGACCCTTCGCGCACCAGAACATGCATGCCCTTACGCATTTTTTCGAGCGCTTCTTCTGCGCTTGTTGCCTCATGTTCGGTGCGAATCCCGGTCGAGATATAAGCGTTGAGATCAAACCCGCTTAAAAGCGGTGCGTGGCCATCAATATGCCGCCCCTGAAAAGCTTTCAGCTTTGCCATAGATTCAGGATCTTTGGCGAGAACGCCCGGAAAATTCATAAATTCAGCAAGACCAATCACTTTTGGATGATCGGCAAATGGCATCAAGTCATCAATCAGTAGTTCCGCACCGGATGTCTCCATATGCGTTGCAGGAACGCAGCTTGAAAGCTGAACGCGGATATCCATGATGGTTTCCTGCGCGCTCTCAAGAAAATATTTGATACCTTCGACCCCAAGAACATTTGCGATTTCATGCGGATCACAAATTGCCGTCGTCACACCTTGTGGCAATACGCAACGGTCAAATTCGTGCGGGGTGATATGAGAGGATTCAATATGCAAATGTGTGTCGATAAATCCTGGAACAACGATACGACCGGAAATATCTATTTCTTTTTTTCCAGCATAGGTGCCGAAAGTACCAACGATCCGATCACCACAAATAGCGATATCGCTATCGACCAAATCACCGGTAACCAGGTCAAAAAAGCGGCCATTTTTTAGCACCAGATCGGCAGGAATACGCCCCGCACCTTGATCGATTATCTGTTCCAACATCTGTCCTCTCCCAGTCTCCGGCCTGTCCATAAATATCGAACAGGTGTGGAATCAATTGGCCGAAGTTAACATAACTAACTATAAATTCTGTCTGTCTTTGATAATTGATAGTCAGCTTGAAACATGCTGACAAATATATCTTTACCCCCCTAGTAGGGTGATTTACCCCTCAAGGGCTCGCTGATAGGAATTGATGCGTTCAGGAAATTTGGCCAATAAATGCACGCGTTCTTTCGTGCTTTGGATCATCAAAAAACTCGTCCGGCGCTGCCATTTCGAGAATAGACCCTTGGTCCATAAAGATCACTCGATCTGCTATTTGCCGCGCAAAGCCCATTTCGTGGGTTACGCAAAGCATAGTCATGCCCTCTTTGGCCAGATCGGTCATGGTGTCGAGGACTTCCTTGACCATTTCAGGGTCAAGGGCTGATGTCGGCTCATCGAACAGCATGATTTTTGGGTTCATGCAAAGAGCGCGAGCAATAGCAACCCGTTGCTGCTGTCCGCCTGAAAGCTGCGCTGGATATTTATCCGCCTGTTCTGGAATGCGAACCCGCTCCAGATAGATGCGAGCGGTCTTTTCTGCGTCTGCCTTTGAAACGCCGCGCACTTTCATTGGCGCAAGGGTGCAGTTTTCGAGAACTGTCATATGCGGAAAAAGATTGAATTGCTGGAAGACCATTCCTGTTTCTTGCCGAATGGTGTCCACGTTTTTTCCGCCGGCCGTCAGCTCAAGCCCGTCAACAAAAATTCGGCCTTTTTCGATGGTTTCGAGCTGGTTGATACAACGGATTAAGGTTGATTTTCCCGACCCCGATGGCCCACAAATAACGATCTTCTCACCACGTTCGACTTGAAGATTAATGTCGCGCAATGCATGATAGTTTCCATACCATTTATTGACGCCTTCCATCAGCACTGCAGGACCGGAAGCTTCTGGCCGCTGCGCTTTATTCTGAGCCGAATAGTTCATGATCAGAAACTTCCTTCCTGAATAAATAAGATAGTTTCCATGCCCGGAAAATTTCCCGGACATGGGAAAATAGTATCATTTTGTTTCTGCCAAAAACTCCGGCATCGGCGCACCAAGCCATTTTTCATGAATCTTATTCAACTCACCGTCTTTCTTCACTTTGGTAAGAAAGTCGTTCACAAATTCCAGCATCTCAGTCGAACCTTTTTTGACTGCTATACCCTGTTTTTGTTGGCTCAGCTCCACTTTCTGGTCATACCGGCCCGGCGCTGCTTTTTCGATTTCTGCTGCTACCACATTGGACAGGCCAATCAAGTCAACCTGACCGGAAAGAAGAGCCTGAACGGCGCTGGCATCATCATCGAAACGACGGATTGTGGCATCTGACGGGGCATATTGCGTTACAGCCGTATCCTGCGTGCTTGCGCGCGCAACACCGATGGTTTTGCCCGATAGGTCTTCCGCCTTGGAAACTTCAGTCCCGGTGGGACCGACAATGCCGATCGAAATGCCGGCATAGGGTTGCGAAAAATCAACATTTTTGGCCCGCTCTTCGGTAATGCCAAGGGAAGCCACCAAAACGTCTACTTGTCCGCTCTGAAGATAAGGGATTCGGTTCGGCCCTGTGACAGGAACGATTTTAGCCTCGACACCAAGCTCCTTGGCCAGAAGTTTTGCAACATCTGCATCATAACCGTCAGGCTCATTATTGGTGTTCATAATGCCAAATGGTGGAAAATCGACCAGCATGCCAATTTTGATTTCGCCTGCCGATTTAATGCCTTCAATAGTTTGGGCAACAGCACTGGACGCCATCACCGTGGCGAGTGCGCCCGCCCCCAAAAAAGCTAATGCCATACGTCTGGTAAAATTCATTGTCTTTCCTTCCCTGTTTGACCGGTTCTTACCGGCATTTATATCGCCACAGTCACCTAACGAGCTGTTGAGCGAGAAAATCTGGTTTCCATACGACGCGCCAAGATTGAAAGCGGCCAGCACAGTATAAAATACAGCGCAGCCACAGTCCCGAACACCAAAAATGGACTGAAAGTAGCATTATTTATGATTTGGCCTTGGCGGGTCAGCTCGGTAAAACCAATAATTGCCGCAAGCGAAGTACCTTTGATAAGCTGCACCAGAAATCCGACTGTCGGCGCAATGGCAATCCGGCTTGCCTGGGGCAGGATTATATAGCGCATTCGGTGGAAATAACGCAGCCCCAAAGCTGTAGCGGCCTCGCGTTGGCCGGGAGGCACAGCTTCAATACAGCCACGCCAGATTTCTCCCAAAAAGGCGCTGGCGTGAAGGGTCAGCGCTAGGGCTGCAGCAACCCAAGGATTGATACCGAAGCCGAGTATGTTAAGCCCAAAAAACACTAAAAAAAGCTGCATTAAGAGTGGGGTGCCTTGGAACAGACGAATAAAGCCAAGAGCGATCCATCGAGGCAGACGTGCGTCTGATACCCGCATTAGGCTCAGGACTCATTGCTCATAGCCAGAAGATAACGGTTGCGGCGAGAGCGATGGCAGAGAAGAAGGTCATAGGGCACCTGTCGTAGCGCGTAGCGACACGTCGCCAGTCTTTTAGACGCCCGAACATGATCTCGATCCGGTTGCGCCGTTTGTAGCGGCGCT
>NZ_QLMK01000002.1:289136-422343 GCF_003259955.1 Falsochrobactrum ovis | reverse complement strand
TGCGGTTAACGAAGATGATCCCGCTCAGAACGCGCCGATCATCAACGCGCTGGCGACCATGGCTCTTGGGGAAATAAGGACGAAGACGAGCCATTTGCTCGTCCGTCAGCCAAAATAAATTGCTCATGATTCAGGCTCCTGCACTGCCCTCTGAATCATAGACATCACGTCAAATCAATGGGTCCTGAACCTATATCGGGAAAACTATCGCCCACATCGACTATGCAACAATCGGGACGCTCATTCGATGCTTCTTTTAAACGTCTGTGCCAGTTCCGGTCATAAATTTTATCGTCGTCACAAAAAAGTATATCAACCTCTTGTCCGTTGAGTTCTTTTGCGGCCGGTAAAACCTTTGTCGCTGGCCCATAATCAAAATCGCAACGAACGATTTTCGTACCTGCGGGTACTTTTGGCAAAACACCGTCCCAATCAGGAAAGCGTCGATACGTTTTCGGAATATACAGTCTGATTTCCTTAGGCCGAAGGCTCTGAGAAAGCAAAGACCGTAGAGTTGGTTCAAGTAGATGAAAACGTGAAGGGATGGTCGATAGCGTAACTATCGTTGGTCGTTTCATTTCGCCCGCCTAATAGGTTCATAAGAATTTGGGATGTATTCCGGCTTAAGTGTCCCAAAGTCAACCCTCAGCCAAGGCGATGCATGACCGAGGGAGGAGGCGAAAACCTGTCAGAAGTGAGCGTAAAAAAAAGCGCTATTTCAGGCCGAGTTCTGCCCGTATAGAAACTTCATCTTCACCCAATTTTGGTGAGCGTTTATCTATCTTAAGTTCAGCATCTGAGAAGCGAATTGGAGTGCGCAGCCCTGGTACGCCTTGCGGCTCAATCTTCATGCCTCTGACAATAAATTGAGGATCCGCGAATACATCGGCGACCGTGTTAATTGGACCGGCTGGCACCCCGATTTTTGCCAATTCAGTTAAAAGCTCATCCCGTTTCCATTGCCGGGTTTTTGCTTCCAGAAAATCGGCCAGCTCAATGCGATTAGCGACACGTGAGGAATTCGTTGAAAAACGCTCATCTTTTGCAAGGCTAGCCTCACCCAACAAATCGACCAACTTGGCAAATTGGCTGTCATTGCCGCAAGCGATGATGAAATATCCATCCGCGACCGCCAGCGTCTGATAAGGCGATATATTTGGGTGTGCATTTCCCATGCGTTTAGGAGTAATCCCGGAAGCAAGATAGTTCATGGCCTGATTAGCCAACACCGCTGACATACAGTCAAACAAAGCCATATCTATATGCTGCCCCCTGCCCGTGCGTTCACGCATGAGCAAGGCGGATTGAATACCAATTACACTGTAAAGACCGGTAAAAATATCAGCAAATGCCACACCGATTTTCTGCGGCTCACCGTTAGGTTCACCGGTCAGGTCCATAATGCCTGACATGCCCTGGATCATGAAATCATATCCGGCTCGCTCTGCATAAGGCCCGTCTTGTCCAAAACCGGTTATTGAACAATAGATCAATCGCGGATTAATTTGTTTCAAACTTTCATAATCGAGCTGATATTTTTTCAATCCGCCCAATTTAAAATTCTCAATAACGACATCCGCATCCTGAACTAATTTTCTAACGAGTTCTCGCCCTTCCTCTGTGCGAAAATCCGCACATATCGAGCGCTTGCCGCGATTACAGGCATGAAAATAAGCGGCGGATTTTTCACCCTCGACTTCAATAAAAGGAGGTCCCCATCGGCGGGTATCGTCGCCTTCGTAGCTTTCAACCTTAATCACATCGGCGCCGAGATCGGATAAGGTTTGACCGACCCAAGGTCCGGCCAGAATTCGCGCTAATTCTATAACTTTAAGACCAGCCAAAGGCGTGTTTTGCATGGAGAACCCTTTCCGCACGACCTGCTTATTCAGCGGTAAGACGTGCCACCAAACTAAAAAAGCCCGCCCGCAAATAGCGAGCGGGCCTCGTCATAAAACCGGCCGTTTAGAAAAAAGCCTGAAGCCCAGTCTGGGCCCGACCCAGAATCAGTGCGTGAACATCATGCGTACCTTCATAAGTGTTCACGGTTTCCAGATTCTGCGAATGCCGCATCACATGATACTCAATCTGAATACCGTTTCCGCCATGCATATCGCGGGCCTGCCGAGCGATATCGAGCGCCTTGCCACAATTATTACGCTTAACGATAGATATCATTTCAGGAGCCATTTTGTTTTCATCAAATAGGCGCCCCACCCGAAGGCTTGCCTGCAAGCCGAGCGCGATTTCGGTCTGCATGTCGGCCAGTTTTTTCTGATAAAGCTGCATGCCTGCCAAGGGCTTGTTAAACTGCTTGCGATCAAGTCCATATTGGCGTGCACGGAACCAGCAATCCTCAGCCGCTCCCATAACGCCCCATGAGATGCCATAGCGTGCACGGTTAAGACAGCCGAAAGGTCCCTTCAGGCCCGAAACATTTGGCAACAATGCATCTTCGGAAACCTCGACGCCATCCATAACAATCTCGCCAGTGACGGAGGCACGCAATGAAAGCTTCCCGTCTATTTTTGGCGCGGAAAGGCCTTTCATACCTTTTTCCAACACAAAGCCGCGAATGGCATTGTCATGTGCCGCAGATTTTGCCCATACCACGAAAATATCCGCGATGGGGGAGTTGGAAATCCACATTTTGGTGCCGGTCAGACGATAGCCACCGTCGATTTTCTCGGCCCGACTTTTCATACCAGCAGGGTCAGAGCCCGCATCCGGTTCGGTTAGACCAAAACAGCCTATTAATTCACCGGAAACCAACCCCGGAAGATATTTCTGACGCTGTTCATCTGAACCATAGGCATAGATCGGATAAATCACCAATGAAGATTGGACACTCATCATTGACCGATAACCGGAATCGACCCGTTCAACTTCACGCGCCACGAGACCATATGCAACATAGCTGGCATTAGCCGCACCATATTCTTCTGGTAGTGTGAGGCCTAACAGACCAGCCTGCCCCATCATACGGAAAAGTTCTGGATCAGCACTTTCTTCCATATAGGCTTTTTCAATACGCGGCAGCAAAACATCGCTTGCAAAGGCTTGCGCAGAATCGCGGATCATACGCTCATCTTCGGTCAATTGTTCATCCAGAAGGAACGGATCTTGCCAGTTGAAAGGGGCACGTGACATATAAAGTCTCCTCAAAATGCTCAATAGAATATGACAAAATCGCAAAACGGGCGCAAACAAAGTTTACGCATCGATCTATTCCGTTTAGTAATAGATTATGACTTCCTTATCGCGTCGTTTACTCCCGTCCACAGCCGCATTGACCGCCTTTGATGCGGTCGCCCGTCACCAAAGTTTTTCTGCTGCGGCACAAGAGCTTTCGCTCACGCAGAGTGCTGTCAGCCGGCAGATTAATGCGCTTGAGAAGCAACTTGGAATTGCACTATTTGAGCGAAGCAGCCGCCATGTAGTATTGTCGGAAGCAGGACGAACCTATTTGAATACTATTGGCCCCGCTTTGGCTTCCATCCGCGCGGCCTCGTTGCATGTCATGTCACAGATGCAAGGCAATATTCTTAATCTGGCTTTTCTGCCGACATTTGGCACACGCTGGCTAATTCCCAGAATTCCGCGTTTTGTTGAACAATTTCCCGATATAATACTGAACTTTGCCACCCGCATCGGCCAGTTTGATTTTGAACGAGAAGGTCTCGACGCAGCAATTCATATTGGCAAGCCGGACTGGCCAAATGCGGATTGTACTTTTTTATTGGAAGAAATTGTGGTGCCGGTATGCAGTCCCAAATTTCTTCAAGACCATCCGATCGCTGACCCGCGCGATTTGTTAGCTCTGCCACTATTTAATATGGCGTCCCGACCAGACGCTTGGAATTTGTGGTTCCAAAGTCTCAATCTTACCGCTCCAAACTCAACAGCAATGCGTTTTGAACAATTTTCTAACGTAGCTCAAGCCTGTATCGCAGGACTGGGCATTGCTCTTATGCCGCTATTTCTCATCAATGCAGAAATTGAAAGCAAGCAGCTTGTGATCGCCTTCCCACATAAAATGAAAAGCCCCAGTAGCTATTATTTTGTCACGCCAGCAACTCGCGCCGATACGCCGGCGGTAACAGCATTTCGCGACTGGCTACTTGGAGAAGTCAGCCGCGAAACCGATCCTCACGCAATTGAGTTGCTTACGATCTCGTAAGAACGCAAGCGCTTTTGCTGATCATAGATCATGCCGGTGATCATCAACTCATCGGCACCGGTGCGTGTTGCGAACTCTTGAATCCCCTTAGCTACCGTTTCTGGACCTCCCACAACACGGCAGGATAAAGTTTGTCGGATTAAAGCTTGGGTGGCCGGATCCAGTTGATCAGCATAATTCTTGACCGGCGGGGGTAGTTTGCCGGGCCGTCCGGTACGAAGTTTAGCGAAAGACTGCATTTGAGAAGTAAAAAGAAACTCCGCCTCTTCGTCTGTCTCCGCTGCAATAACATTCAGTCCCAGCATCACATAGGGTTTATCTAAATATTGTGACGGCTCGAAACGTTCGCGATAGACCGCAATAGCCCGCTCCATTTCTGCAGGCGCAAAATGTGAAGCAAACGCATAGGGACGTCCCAATATTGCTGCAAGTTGCGCGCCAAATAGGCTTGATCCTAAAATCCATATCGGGATATCAAGCCCAGCCCCTGGGACGGCTTCTACTAGCTGCCCCGGTTCAGGCGGCGCAAAATAATTCATCAATTCCACAACGTCCTGTGGAAACGCATTTGGATCGCTGTGTAGAGTTCGTCTTAATGCACGGGCGGTTGCCTGATCAGTGCCTGGTGCGCGTCCAAGGCCAAGATCAATCCGGCCCGGAAAAAGCGATTCCAGCGTACCAAATTGCTCAGCGATAACGAGCGGTGCGTGATTTGGAAGCATAATGCCTCCAGCACCAACCCGAATGGTGGAAGTGCCAGCAGCAACATGTCCAATGACAACAGCCGTGGCTGCACTGGCAATACCGGGCATATTGTGGTGCTCGGCTAACCAATAACGGGTAAATCCGAGCCGCTCGGCAAGCTGCGCAAGCTCAAGCGTATTGCGCAAGGATGTAGCAGCATCACTGCCTTCGGAAACTGGTGAAAGATCAAGAACGGATAAAGGTATCATATCACTCATATGGGTTGCGCAGCAGCGGATACAACAACAGCAAAAAGGATGACCCATATCTAGGCCACTCTTGAGCAATGATACAATCAAAGTTTTAGTGATGTGATGCTGCTGCGACCCTCGGTAACGATCGTCCGCCCCCGCAACCCCGATGAAAGCGCGCGGCTGCGACAGCGTCACTTGCAATGATTAGCGGCACTGGCTCAGTGCGGCAAATTTCTCATTGCAACCCCGGTGACAGATAAAAAACGCAGCCTAGCGCATTCTGTGCTTAGAAAAATGCTTGCGTGAACCCGTTTTTCTGCAGGTTTATAAAACGGGCAAATCTCCGCGCGCCCATCCTTCTGAAGTCTCCGCAGCGAAATCCGTAAAACGCCCTTGCGAAATCGCACTGCGAATACTTTGCATCAAATACTGATAGTAAGCGAGGTTATTCCACGTTAACAGCATCGAGGCGAGCGCCTCACCCGACTTCA
Source organism: Falsochrobactrum ovis (assembly GCF_003259955.1). GTDB lineage: Bacteria > Pseudomonadota > Alphaproteobacteria > Rhizobiales > Rhizobiaceae > Brucella > Brucella ovis_A. The sequence continues at coordinate 416,734 of NZ_QLMK01000002.1, read as the reverse complement.
CCAGATGATGAAGATAGGCGCGGCTATAATCTCGCGCTGCCGGACAATCGGATTCTGGATCAAGCGGCCGAGGATCGTCGGCATGGCGGGCATTGCGAAGATTGACCTTTCCAAAACGCGTAAAAGCCAGCCCGTGTCGCCCTGCTCGCGTCGGCATCACACAGTCAAACATATCAATGCCGCGTGCCACCGATTTTAAAATATCATCCGGGGTGCCAACTCCCATAAGATAGCGAGGCTTTTCCGTAGGCAAAATCGGACAGACCACTTCCAGCATGTCCATCATAACTTCCTGTGGCTCGCCAACGGCAAGCCCACCCACTGAATAGCCTTTCAAATCCATCGCCTTCAATGCAAGCGCAGAGCGCTCCCGCAAGCGTGGACTATCTCCCCCTTGAACAATACCAAACATGGCTTTGCCGGGCTGATCTCCGAATGCCACCTTGCATCGTTCTGCCCACCGCAGCGAAAGCTCCATAGCGCGCTCGGTGTTTGCTTCTGAGGAAGGAAGCGCAACACACTCATCGAGCTGCATCTGAATATCCGCGTCGAGCAGGCCCTGAATTTCAATTGATCGTTCCGGCGACATTTCATACGCCCGCCCATCAATATGAGATCGGAAGGTTACGCCCTGCTCATTAATCTTACGCAATTGCGCGAGCGACATAACCTGAAAACCGCCCGAATCCGTCAAAATAGGCCCTTCCCAGCCACCAAATTTGTGAAGCCCTCCCAGGCGCGCAATACGTTCAGCTCCCGGTCGCAGCATTAGATGGTAGGTATTACCAAGAATGATGTCTGCACCAAGTTCCTTCACTTGGCTCATATACATGGCTTTGACAGTTCCGCCGGTACCGACTGGCATAAAGGCAGGCGTCCGCACAATGCCCCGTGGCATGGAGATTTCGCCCCGACGAGCCGACCCATCCGTTGCCAGTACCTTAAATTCAAATTCTTCGCTGCTCATGCTCATTCTTTCGGTATTTGTCAAAACCTACGTCACGCTCGCGTCAATAGGCTCGCATCGCCATAGGAATAAAAGCGGTAATCATTCTCGATTGCGTATTGATAAGCTTCACGCATTGTTTCCAGCCCGCTGAAAGCTGCCACCAGCATGAAGAGTGTTGATCGAGGCAGATGGAAGTTTGTCATCAAAAGATCGACAGCTCGAAACTTGTAACCGGGCGTTATAAAAATATCAGTAGCGCCGGACCAGGGGTGAATAACTCCGTCCTCAGAACTCGCACTTTCGATCAATCGCAAGGAGGTAGTGCCAACACAAACAATGCGGCCACCGCGTTTATGTACCGCATTCAGTGCGTCTGCGGTTTGTTGTGACACATAGCCGACTTCGGAATGCATCTTGTGATCGGCTGTATCCTCTGCTTTCACCGGCAAAAATGTTCCCGCTCCCACATGCAGCGTCACAAAATGCTCTTCAATCCCACGTGCTCGAATCTCTTTCAAAAGCTCGGGCGTAAAATGCAATCCCGCAGTCGGCGCAGCGACCGCCCCTTCCTCACGCGCATAAACCGTCTGATAGTCCTTTCGGTCTCGCTCATCATCAGCGCGTTTCGAGGCAATGTAAGGCGGCAAAGGGATATGCCCCACCGCTGCGATTGCCTCATCAAGCATGGCACCTGAAAGATCAAAAGAAAGCAGCGCTTCGCCGCCGTCGCTTTTCTCTACGACTGTTGCGTCCAGCGTGCCCATGAAGCAGCTCGTGCCACTATGCCCAAAGCGTATTCTGTCGCCTTGCTTTATCCGTTTGGCAGGGCGCAAAAACGCCTTCCACTGATATGGTCCGACTCTCATATGCAGCGTCGCGTTAACCTGAGCAATATTTCCTTCTCTCTCCCGCATGCCTTCAAGCTGTGCGGGTATTACTTTGGTATCATTAAAAACCAACGCATCACCGGGCTGAAGCAAATCCGGAAGTTCAAAAACCTGCCGATCCTCAAATTTCATTCCAGGATTTACTATAAGCAATTTGGCGTGATCGCGCGGCTCTACCGGGCGTAGAGCTATATGTTCTTCCGGCAAATCAAAATCGAAAAGATCAACGCGCATAGTTCCTCGCAAGCATTACCTAAAGTGATGCTCAATATTGCGGCAAGAATTGCATTTAAACGAATTATGGCTTCGGCGACATTGCCGCCGAAGCCTAAAGCAATTTGTGATAACTGATTTTAGACGTCAGCAGCAATTCGAGCTGTAACGATCATATCAGGATCGACAACAGGTTCGCCGCGTTTGATCTGATCGACATTATCCATACCTTCGATGACCTGTCCCCACACCGTATATTGACGGTCAAGCCAAGGCGCATCCGTAAAGCAGATGAAAAACTGCGAATTAGCGGAGTTCGGGTTTTGTGAGCGTGCCATCGACGCAGTGCCGCGCTTATGCTGAGTATTTGAGAATTCGGCTTTTAGGTCCGGCTTATCGGAACCACCCATGCCCGCGCGAGAGCTATTAAAATGCTCGCCACCGGTCTTGCCAAACTTCACGTCACCTGTCTGCGCCATGAAACCATCAATTACACGGTGAAAAACAACACCGTCATACGCGCCTTCACGAGCAAGTTCTTTAATGCGCTGAACGTGACCCGGTGCGAGATCCGGGTAAAGTTCGATGACAACTTGGCCCTTGGTGGTTTCCAGTAAGAGCGTGTTTTCGGGATCTTTATAAGCCATTTGGGCCTCTCCTTGTTGCATTATTTCTTATCGGCTTCGATCGTTGCTTTCAGAATCTTATCCGGATTATCGACCGATCCATTGTTGGATTCGCTGCCCTTTTTAATATTATCTACGGCTTCCATGCCACCGACAACTTTGCCAACGACTGTATATTGGCCATTAAGAAAATCGCCATCATCAAACATAATGAAAAACTGCGAATTGGCCGAGTTTGGGTCCTGACTGCGAGCCATCCCCACAGTGCCTCGGACAAAAGGCTCTTGTGAGAATTCCGCTGGAATGTTTCCATATTGAGACCCGCCGGTCCCAACACGGGTTTTGTTGTAATTTTTATCTATATTTCCGAATTGAACGTCACCCGTCTGGGCCATAAAGCCGGGGATCACCCGGTGGAAGGCGACGCCATCATAAGCACCATCGCGCACTAGTTTTTTGATCTGCTCAGTATGTTTCGGCGCCAGATCCGGGCGGAGCTCCACGGTTACATCACCGTCTTTAAGGGTAAGAATAACCGTGTTCTCAGCATCATTCGCGGAAGCAAAATGAACAGAACCAAAACTACAGGCAAGAAGAGCAGTCGCCGCGAGGGCCGATCGGAAAAATGACATGAATGGTAACTCCGGATTAGGTTTTATTTTTTGATTCCAACGCATCCGCCACCACTGCGGGAACAAAAGGCCGAACATCGCCCCCCATAATGGCAATCTGGCGAACCAATGTGGCGGTAATCGTGCGTACAGCCGGATCGGCTGGCAAAAATACTGTTTGCAAATCCGGCGCCATGATTCCATTCATACCAGCCATCTGCATTTCGTAATCAAGATCAGTGCCATCACGCAAACCGCGAACCAATAATGTCGCTCCATGTTTACGAGCGGCATTGATTAAGAGCCCATCAAACGAAATGACTGAAATGCGTGGCGCATCCTCAACGAGTACATCTTTAGCACTTGCTTCAATTAGTTTCAGGCGTTCCTGGAAACTAAAGGTCGATTTTTTACCCGGATGAACGCCGATCGCAACAATCACCTGATCAGCTAAGCGCAACGCAGCTTTAAGAACATCTATATGGCCGTTAGTCACCGGGTCGAAAGAGCCGGCGTAAATCGCAATCGTCATTTCTCCCAGCTATCCTTTTTTGTCCAAATTTTCAACAACAACAACCGTAACTACTAAGAAACTGGAAACCATAAAACACAATTCATTGGGCCATGCTTTATTGTTTCAGAAAAAATTCACCACCGTTTTACCAGACTAGATTTAGTTTTCATGCAACCATTTTGCCGCTAACCCGTATATATGTCGAAAGGATACCCCGATGATGATATTTCTTCTGGCATTATCCATGATGGTAGCGACAACCGCATCAGCGATTATTTTGCTTTTGGCGGAAACGGAAGCGAAGCGTCAACGTGCGCAACCTACGGCCTTTAGTCTGTCTTCTATGCGGAATCTGCGCTCCTAGTATTTATTAACATTTGCCAATCCCCTCCAGTCTTGGCGTCTAAAAAAGGCCGATGATTATCATCGGCCTTTTTTGATTATGAGCGATTTTGCAGAAATACGAAAATATTATTCGCTATTTTCCGCTGATGTATTTTCGGTTGCTTCAGAGCCTTCTGCAACCTCTTCATCTTCATCATTATCTGCTTCAGATATTCGCTCGACCGAAACCACTTTTTCGCCATCAGCAGTGTTGAAGATCGTCACACCTTTTGTTGAGCGACCCGCAATGCGGATACCATCAACAGGAACGCGAATGAGTTGTCCCTTATCGGAAACGAGCAATATTTGATCACTGGCTTCCACAGGGAACAGGGCCACCAGTTTTCCGATTTCATCAGTTTTTGATGTATCAGTTGCGCGAATTCCCTTGCCCCCTCGTCCCGAAACTCGGAACTCATAAGACGATGAGCGCTTGCCAAAGCCAAATTCACTGACTGTTAGAACGGTCTGCTCCCGAGCCTTTAACTCCTGATAGCGTTCCTCTGAAAGCTCAGCTTCATTACCAACTTCTTCGCCCACAACGACAATATCATCAGCATCGTCAGCACCTTGTGCACGGCGTTCCGCAATGGAGCGCTTGAGATAGGCAGAACGTTCAGCAGCATCAGCCTCGACATGTTGCAAGATAGCCATCGAAATGACTTTATCGCCCTCGGCTAGATTGATGCCACGAACACCAATCGAGTTACGCCCGGCGAAAACACGAACATCGGTAACTGGGAAGCGAATGCACTGCCCGCCTGCACATGTCAGAAGAACGTCGTCGAATTCGGTACAAGTATCAACCGAAAGAATTTCGTCATTCTCATCTTCAAGCTTCATCGCAATCTTACCATTACGATTAACCTGAACAAAATCCGACAATTTGTTACGGCGAACTGTACCGCGAGTGGTCGCAAACATCACGTCAAGATTTGCCCAGGATTCTTCATCCTCCGGCAATGGCATGATCGTGGTGATGCGCTCACCATTCTGAAGCGGCAGCATATTAATCAGCGCTTTGCCGCGTGATTGCGGATTTCCAACCGGCAGTCGCCAAACTTTTTCTTTATAAACAATGCCGCGTGACGAGAAGAAAAGAACCGGCGTATGCGTGTTGGCGACGAAAAGACGGGTTACGAAATCCTCATCCCTAGTCGCCATACCCGAGCGCCCCTTACCGCCACGGCGCTGGGCGCGATAAGTAGCAAGCGGCACACGTTTGATGTAGCCAGCATGGCTAACCGTCACCACCATATCTTCGCGCGCGATCAGATCTTCATCGTCCATTTCCGCCCCGCCAAGACCGAATTGGGTACGGCGCGGGGTGGCAAATTCGTCACGAACGGCAATCATCTCGTCCTTGACGATTGTTAAGACGCGTTCGCGAGAAGACAGAATATCCAAATAATCGCGGATTTCTTCGCCAATTTTATTCAGCTCATCAGCAACTTCATCGCGACCAAGCGCTGTCAGACGCTGCAAGCGCAACTCAAGAATCGCACGAGCCTGCTCTTCAGAGAGATTATAGGTATTATCCGCGTTGATCGTATGACGCGGATCGTCGATCAAGCGGATAAGAGGCGCAATATCGGCTGCAGGCCAACGGCGCTCCATTAATTGCTCACGCGCAGTTGCAGGATCTGGAGCTCGACGGATTAACGCAATGACTTCATCAATATTGGCCACTGCAATTGCAAGTCCCACCAAAACATGCGCACGCTCGCGCGCTTTGTTGAGCAGGAACTTAGTGCGGCGCGTTACCACTTCCTCACGGAAAGCAACGAAGGCGCGCAACATATCAAGCAGAGTCATTTGCTCTGGCTTGCCGCCATTTAGCGCAACCATATTGCAGCCAAAAGAAGTCTGGAGCGGCGTGTAACGGTAGAGCTGATTGAGCACGACATCCGCAACAGCATCACGTTTTAGCTCAACAACAACCCGATAACCGTCCCGGTCAGACTCGTCGCGCAGATCGGAAATGCCATCAATGCGCTTATCCCGCACCAATTCAGCCATTTTTTCGATCATCGTCGCCTTGTTCACCTGATAGGGAACTTCGGTAATAACAATCGCTTCGCGATCGCCCCGCATTGGCTCAATCGTCGCAAGCCCGCGCATAACGACAGAACCGCGACCCGTACTATAGGCCGAATTAATACCGGATCTACCCAGAATAATGCCACCGGTCGGGAAATCCGGACCGGGGATGATCTCCATTATTTCTTCAAGTTCGATCGCTGGATTATCAATCAGCGCGATGCAACCATCGATGATTTCGCCAAGATTATGGGGCGGGATATTCGTGGCCATACCGACCGCAATTCCGCCAGAACCATTGACAAGAAGATTAGGGAAGCGAGCTGGCAAAACTGTGGGTTCGCGCTCACGCCCATCATAGTTGTCCTGAAAATCGACCGTATCCTTGTCGATATCAGAAAGAAGTGAGTCGGTAACTTTTTGCAGGCGGCATTCCGTGTAACGCATTGCCGCTGGCGGATCACCGTCAATAGAGCCGAAATTGCCTTGACCATCTATTAACGGATCTCGCAGCGAGAAATCCTGCGCGAGACGCACCAAGGCATCATAAATCGACGCGTCGCCATGGGGATGATATTTACCCATCACCTCACCGACAACACCCGCAGACTTACGGTATGGTCGGTTATAGGCGAGGTTCATCTCGTTCATGGCGTGGAGAATTCGCCGGTGTACGGGCTTGAGACCATCACGCACATCAGGCAGAGCGCGGCTCACAATAACGCTCATAGCGTAATCGAGATAGGAGCGCTGCATCTCCTCAATAATAGATATCGGCTCGACACCACTCGGGCCGCTGGGGCCACCGTTGATATCTTCGGAACCGGGCGGAGGTGTTTGATCTGACACTATTCAGATATCTTTCTCAACAGAATCGACAATATCACTTTTATAGAGGAAAAGGCTACAAATTGCCAATTTCAAGGCCATTTAGCGGACTTGTATTTCTTTTTAATTCCAAATGCTTAGAAGATATTCACATAAAGTTCAGGCAATGTTGTTGCTGCAAGCAGCGCTTTGCACCGAAATAGGCGATATATTATTCGTGTTCTATGTATTGTCATCACACGGCCCAACTGCCGCAAGGAAGGGACTTCATGGGATTTTATGATGCCATATTCAGCGCCTTCGTAACCTTGCTTGTTACGATTGATCCTCCGGGATTGGCACCGCTCTTCCTCGCTCTCACACCGGGTATGGACCGCCATGCTCGCGCTCAGGTCGCACTGCGTGCGTCTGTGATAGGCTTTTGCGTTATGACGCTTTTTGCAATTGCAGGCGTTGAAATTCTGGGAATGTTTGGCATTACGATCGGAGCTTTCCGGGTTGCCGGTGGTTTGCTGCTTTTTTGGATAGCATTCGAAATGATTTTCGAAAGACGCACCGAGCGGAAAGAAAAAAGCGCCGAAGTCGCCATCACCCGCGATCATATACGCAATATAGCTGCTTTTCCTTTAGCCATTCCATTGATTGCCGGTCCAGGAGCAATTTCGGCGATTGTTTTGACCTCAGATACGTTTGGTAACTTTGGCGGGCGCTTGCTGCTTGTCGGCGTGTTAGCGATCTGCCTGCTTATTACCTATGTGGTATTGCTGCTTGCCGATAGGGTCGACCGGTTTCTGGGTGAAACAGGCCGTTCAATCCTAACCCGCTTACTGGGCGTCCTGCTTGCGGCTTTAGCGGTGCAATTTGTTGCCGACGGCATCAAGGCTTTAACCTCAAGCAGCTAAATATGTGTTCCCAATGCGCTTTAGCTGGGCGATAAATTCGTCTTTGGCGTGCTGAATGTCGCCAGAATTATCAATCGTAACCACATTGCCAAGACGCGAATCAATTGGAACCTCCCGCGCCAGCCGCATTTCAATTTGCGTGCGGCTTTCGCGGCGGCGCAAAGCAAGCCTTTCTGCCAAAACATCAGGTTTTGCCGTGATCACCAGCACATGGAAGGAGGAATAACGTTCACGCGCTTGTTCTAAAACTCGCCGAGATATGTTTCCGATTACCACCCCTCCCGCACCGATCCGCTGGTCCACTTCCAAAGGCAAACCGTAACAATGTCCATGCGCTCGCCAGTGAAGCGCAAATTGCCCTTTATTCGCCAATTGGGTGAAAGTCTCAGCGTCGAGACTGATATGATCTTCGTTTCCATCATCATTTGGCCGAGTGATAAACCGTCTCGTGAAATAATAGCGAGGTTCAGCGTTTAAAACTTCGCGGGCTGCATTGAGAACCGTATCCTTGCCAGCTCCGCTCGGCCCCACAACAGCAACAAAGCATCCCTGGCGGTTAGCAGTCCTCTGCATGATTTTCAGTGCTCCCGGCCGATCATAGATAGCTATTCAATCGGATTAACCAAATTTAGTCACTGCTTAACCAGAGTTGCAGGCACTGACAAGGCCACCGATCATATGCCGATATTATCGACACTGAAAGGCACGACACGGGGGATGGACGGCCTAAAACGACCAAACAATTCAGCCAATGGCTGAAATATCACCAAAAGAAACGGGCACCTTTTGAAGATGCCCGTTGAATTATTCTTAGCGAATAGATTTGCGATCAAAATGGAATTTCGTCGTCTAAATCCCGAGAATAGCCGCCGCCACCAGAGGATGGACCGGAAGAACCAAAATCGCCACCTGACTGATCTTGAACCTGCCCCCGGCCGCCTCCATATGAACGCCCCTGATCGCCACCCTCGCCGCGGCTATCCAACATATGCAACTCGCCACGAAACTTCTGCAATACTATCTCTGTCGTATAACGGTCATTGCCGTTTTGATCTTGCCATTTGCGAGTTTGCAAGGCGCCTTCAATATATACTTTGGAACCTTTTCTAAGATATTGCTCCGCCACTTTTGCGAGATTTTCGTTGAAAATGACCACACTATGCCACTCGGTGCGTTCTCTACGCTCACCGGTTTGGCGATCTCTCCAACTTTCAGACGTCGCAATGCGCAGATTGGCAACCTGATCGCCGGAATTTAACCGCCGGATCTCCGGATCTGCTCCGAGGTTACCAACCAAAATTACCTTATTGACGCTACCAGCCATAAACTCACTCCGGATCTATCGTAGCACGCCCGCGAAAATTATATTTCCGCACCGCGCGCCTTACCAAATACGAGGCCGTAGCCTTGCATCGAAATTCAATACTACCTTAACGCAACCGCTTCACCTGCGCTCATGAAGGTGCCGGACTTTTCTTAATGTCCACAGAAGTTATGTTTCCGTTTTGTTCGAATTGCAAACGGAATCCTCACAAACACGACATTTTCTTCGAATGGGGGTAGTTTTTCCTCGAAAGATTTCTCTAAGGATAGATTTCTCCACCGATAGACCACTTCAACGATAGATTTCCCGCGATAGTTTTCTCTTCCAATAATTTCCCCACACAGAACAGACTCCCAGGTTAGACAAGGAGAAGCCCTGCCGCTCACTGTATATTAGGCGCGCAGGGCTGGGTTTGAGCTTAGCTCTTATATCGACAATTCTTCGCCGATAAAATAGGACGGAATGCCAAGGACACAACCTCGACAGAGCCGTGATAATTTTGGATTTTCTGCAATCGCCTATTTCAGTCAATTATGCCAAATTCTTGCCAGAACTCGTCATAATCCAAGCGATTGTGCTTTCAACAAGTTGAAAGATAGCCAAAGTAGTCAGGTGGACTCATGCTCCTCTTCCTCCTCTACTTATCCACTTCGATCAGGACCTCTTGTCGATATAGCCTTCCCAAATGGCTTATCTCTCCCAACCTAGTGGATAGAGATAGTTTGCCCTCATCCATACTTTCAGTCAACGGCCTTGTGTTCACATTTCGTATCGCGTATCAGAATTCAACTTGTTCGATATTTGTTCTGATGCTAATTCAATCGGACAATAGTCTGCCTTCTTTCTGGAAGGTTTTGCCCCATATTATGAAACGCGGTGTCGTTTAGCCGACCGCATTTTCACAAGATGACGAAACAGGACTCGAAATGAGCGATCAGAAATTCATTTCAATACGTGGCGCGCGCGAACACAACCTCAAGAATGTGGATTTGGATCTGCCACGCGATAAGCTGGTCGTCATGACGGGACTTTCCGGATCCGGCAAGTCCTCGCTTGCCTTTGATACAATTTATGCCGAAGGCCAAAGACGCTATGTTGAAAGCCTGTCCGCCTATGCGCGGCAATTTCTCGAAATGATGCAGAAGCCGGATGTAGACCAAATTGACGGCCTTTCCCCTGCAATCTCCATTGAGCAGAAAACAACCAGTCGCAATCCACGTTCAACGGTCGGAACAGTTACTGAAATATATGACTATCTACGGCTATTGTTTGCACGCGTCGGTATTCCTTATTCTCCGGCCACCGGGTTACCCATTGAAAGCCAAACCGTCAGCCAAATGGTTGACCGCATCATGGCGTTGGACGAAGGCACCCGCCTATATATTTTGGCACCGATCGTAAGAGGGCGTAAGGGCGAATATAAAAAAGAACTGGCCGAACTACAGAAAAAAGGGTTCCAGCGCGTAAAAGTCGACGGAACTTTCTATGAAATTGCCGATGTTCCTCCCCTCGACAAGAAGTACAATCACGATATAGACGTCGTGGTTGATCGAATTGTTGTAAGACCCGATCTTGCAACCCGCCTGGCTGATAGTTTGGAAACCAGCCTCAGACTTTCCGATGGTCTTGCCGTAGCCGAATTTGCCGACAAGCCCCTTCCCCTGGAAGAAACAGCCGAGGGTGGCTCTGCAAATAAATCGGCAAACGAAACGCACGAACGGCTTTTATTCTCTGAAAAATTCGCTTGTCCGGTTTCCGGTTTTACGATTTCGGAAATTGAACCTCGTCTTTTTTCTTTCAATAATCCTTTTGGCGCTTGCCCAACCTGCGATGGCTTGGGTGCTCAACAGGCAATCGATCCCAGTCTCGTGGTTCCTGATGGAAATGCTATTCTGAAGGAAGGCGCGATCGCACCTTGGTCGCGCTCTTCTTCCCCCTATTACAATCAAACGCTTGAAGCTGTGGGGAATGCTTACGGTTTCAAAATTTCCAACCGTTGGTCTGAGCTATCTGCTGACGCTCAACAAGCGATTCTTTACGGGACCAAGGGCAAAGAAATTGTCTTTAACTACGATGATGGATTGCGCTCATATAAAACCACCAAGACATTTGAAGGGGTGATTCCCAATCTGGAGCGCCGATGGAAGGAAACAGATTCTGCCTGGTCGCGTGAAGAGATTGAGCGATATATGTCATCCTCGCCCTGCCCTGCTTGTAACGGCTACCGTTTGAAACCGGAAGCTCTGGCAGTCAAAGTTGGCATGAAGCATATTGGTGAAATCACCGAAATGTCTATCAAAAATGCCGACAAATGGTTTAGGGAAATCGACCACAGCTTCAATCAGAAACAGCAAGAAATTGCTGCGAGGATTCTTAAAGAAATCCGTGAGCGCTTACAATTTCTCAATGATGTAGGTCTTGAATATCTCTCCCTCTCTCGCAATTCGGGATCGCTATCTGGCGGTGAAAGTCAACGAATTCGCCTAGCATCCCAAATCGGTTCGGGCCTTACAGGGGTTCTTTATGTGCTGGACGAGCCAAGCATTGGGTTGCACCAACGCGACAATGCACGCTTGCTAGATACGTTGCGACATCTCAGGGATCTCGGCAACACCGTCATTGTTGTCGAGCACGATGAGGATGCGATATTGACCGCAGATTACGTTATAGACATTGGTCCTGCGGCGGGAATTCACGGTGGGAAAATCGTCGCCCAAGGCAGCCCAGAAGATATTATGACCAATGCCGACTCGATAACCGGTCGCTATCTCTCTGGCGCACTCGAAGTTCCAGTACCCGCTCAAAGACGTGAAATCTCAGACGAAAAGCGAATCCGTGTGGTGAATGCGCACGGTAACAATCTTAAAAATGTTTCCGCCGACATACCGTTGGGTACCTTTACTGCCGTAACCGGCGTTTCTGGTGGCGGAAAATCGACCTTTTTGATCGAAACTCTCTATAAAGCGGCCTCCCGTCGTATCATGGGTTCTCGTGAGCATCCGGCAGAACATGACCGGATTGAAGGGCTCGAATTTCTCGATAAGGTAATTGATATAGATCAGTCGCCCATCGGACGCACACCACGCTCTAACCCCGCGACCTATACTGGGGCGTTCACCCCGATTCGTGAATGGTTTGCTGGTCTACCCGAAGCAAAAGCACGCGGCTATCAGGCCGGTCGTTTTTCCTTCAACGTAAAAGGCGGCCGCTGCGAAGCCTGTCAGGGGGATGGCGTCATCAAAATTGAAATGCACTTCCTCCCGGATGTTTATGTGACCTGCGATGTTTGTCACGGAAAGCGCTATAATCGCGAAACGCTGGAAGTGCTGTTCAAAGGAAAGTCGATTGCAGACGTGCTTGATATGACTGTCGAAGAAGGTGCCGAATTCTTCTCCGCAGTTCCGGCCGTCAGAGATAAGCTGGAAACACTCGCCAAAGTTGGACTGGGCTATATTAAGGTTGGGCAACAGGCAACCACCTTGTCAGGTGGCGAAGCACAGCGGGTCAAATTAGCGAAAGAACTTTCGCGACGCGCTACCGGGCGAACGCTTTATATACTCGATGAACCAACCACCGGACTACATTTCCACGACGTGGCCAAATTGCTTGAGGTCCTTCACGAATTGGTCAATCAGGGCAATACGGTGGCGGTCATTGAGCACAATCTTGAAGTTATTAAAACCGCCGATTGGGTGATCGACCTTGGCCCGGAAGGAGGCGACGGAGGCGGGGAAATAGTCGCGGTTGGACGGCCCGAAGATATTATCAAGGAGCCACGTTCTTATACTGGGCAATTCCTGAAAGAGCTGCTGGAGCGCCGTCCGAGTCGAAGCAAGCCAGAGGCCGCCGAATAATACAAAAAGCCCGGCTAGACCGGGCTTCTTTAATTGCGCTGTAGGGAATTAGCTGTTCACAGCATCCTTAAGTCCCTTACCAGCCGAAAACTTCGGCACGTTGCGTGCCGGAATGGCAATTTCTGCACCGGTCGATGGGTTGCGGCCAGTGGAGGCTGCGCGGTGGGAAACCGAGAAAACACCGAAACCAGGAAGGCGTACTTCTTCACCTGCCTGCAATGCACTGGTGACAGCGGCGAGAACAGCATCCACAGCGGTTCCTGCATCAGCTTTTGTTAGACCGCCTTTTTCCGCTACAGCGGCCACCAATTCGTTCTTGTTCATAGGTATTTCCTTTCTTTATTGACCGGAACGGATAACGTGACCGGATTGAGTGGAGTTTATTCAAAACGAATGACAAACCAACCCTGTCAACTGCAAAAAAGCCCGGATAACATGGGTTAAACACAGAAATGCCGGGCACAAGGCCCGGCATTATTGCAATATTTGGCTTCAGACGCGGTTAGTGCGCAGTCGTGATGCCTGCTTCATCTTCAGCAGAGGTAGCTGCGACAGGTGTAGCGGGCTCCGTCCACTCGATCGGCTCAGGCTGTCGAACAAGAGCATGTTCAAGCACCTGACCAACACGCGAGACCGGAACAATTTCAAGATTGTTCTTAACATTATCCGGAATATCAGCCAGATCCTTGGCATTTTCCGCTGGAATAAGAACTTTCTTGATACCGCCGCGAAGAGCCGCAAGCAGTTTTTCCTTCAGGCCGCCAATCGGCAATACCCGTCCTCGCAGAGTGACTTCGCCAGTCATCGCAATATCCTTGCGCACTGGAATACCAGTCAACACGGAAACGATAGCTGTCACCATAGCAATACCAGCAGACGGACCGTCTTTTGGCGTTGCACCCTCCGGAACGTGAACGTGAATGTCACGCTTATCGAAAAGTGGCGGCTCTATACCAAAGTCAACCGCACGCGAACGGACGTAAGACGCCGCCGCTGAAATTGACTCTTTCATCACATCGCGAAGATTACCCGTAACGGTCATTCGACCCTTGCCAGGCATCATGACGCCCTCAATGGTAAGCAACTCACCGCCAACTTCCGTCCAAGCAAGTCCAGTGACAACACCGATTTGATCTTCGCCGTCAATCTGACCGAACCGATAGCGTTCAACGCCGAGATAGTCGGAAAGATTTTCCTCAGTGATTTTTACTGATTTTTTCTTCGACTTGAGGATCTCTGTTACCGCCTTACGTGCCAACGTCATAAGCTCGCGTTCGAGATTACGTACACCTGCTTCCCGCGTATAAAGGCGGATAACATTGCGCAACGCTTCCTCGGTAACCGAGAACTCCTTCGGCTGCAACGCATGATCTTTAATCGCTTTCGGCAGCAAATGCCGCTTAGCAATCTCCAGCTTTTCATCTTCCGTGTAGCCAGCAATTCGTATGATTTCCATACGATCCAGCAATGGCCCCGGAATATTCATCGTGTTCGCTGTCGTGACGAACATGACATTGGACAGATCATACTCAACTTCGAGATAATGATCCATGAAGGTTGAATTCTGTTCCGGATCAAGAACCTCCAGCATAGCCGAAGACGGATCACCACGGAAATCCTGCCCCATCTTGTCGATCTCATCGAGCAAGAACAGAGGATTGGATTTCTTCGCTTTTTTCATCGACTGAATAACCTTACCGGGCATCGAGCCAATGTAAGTACGGCGGTGACCGCGAATTTCTGCTTCGTCGCGCACGCCGCCAAGCGACATACGGACATATTCACGCCCAGTCGCCTTGGCTATTGACCGCGCCAGCGATGTTTTACCTACTCCTGGAGGGCCAACAAGACAAAGGATTGGACCTTTAATTTTCGTGGAGCGCGCCTGCACAGCCAAATATTCTACGATGCGTTCTTTGACCTTTTCCAGGCCAAAATGTTCAGCATCGAGTATGCCTTCGGCAAAGTTCAAGTCATGCTTGACTTTCGACTTCCTTCCCCAAGGAATTGAAAGCAGCCAATCCAGATAATTGCGCACTACCGTTGCTTCGGCCGACATGGGGCTCATGCTACGGAGTTTTTTCAGCTCGGCTTGCGCCTTTTCACGCGCTTCCTTGGACAGTCTTGTCTTAGTAATGCGCTCTTCAATTTCGGCGACTTCATCCCGGCCGTCCTCACCGTCACCGAGCTCCTTCTGGATCGCTTTCATCTGCTCGTTGAGATAATACTCACGCTGCGTCTTTTCCATCTGACGTTTGACGCGGCTACGAATGCGCTTTTCGACCTGCAGAACCGAAATTTCCGCTTCCATAAAGGCAAGCGCTTTCTCAAGACGCTCCCTTACGGAGAGCAGCGAAAGCATTTCCTGCTTCTCGATAAGCTTGATCGCAAGATGAGATGCGACCGTATCGGCGAGCTTCGAATAATCGTCGATCTGGCTGGCCGAACCGACAACTTCCGGTGAAATTTTCTTATTCAGTTTGACGTAGTTTTCGAAATCCGCCACGACGGAACGTGCGAGTGCTTCGATTTCTACCGGGTCTTCCTCAGGCTCATTAAGCGTGACTGCATAAGCCTCGTGATAATCTTCCCGATCAGAAAACTTTGTGATTTCCGCGCGTGCAACCCCCTCAACCAACACCTTAACGGTGCCATCGGGCAGTTTAAGCAGCTGCAACACATTCGCAATCGTACCGATCTCATAGATCGCGTCGGCTGCTGGATCATCGTCGGCTGCGTTCTTTTGCGTTGCCAGCAAAATTTGTTTGTCTACCCCCATCACTTCTTCAAGCGCACGGATCGACTTTTCCCGCCCGACAAACAACGGCACAATCATATGAGGGAAAACAACAATATCGCGCAATGGTAAAACGGCATACAGCCCGTCTTCACCACCCGCCGGTGCCTTCGGTTCAATAACTGTCATTTCAAGTCCTTTCACAGGTCATTCGACCCGATTGCCACGCCTTCGTCCCCTAATTCAAAGGCAGATCATAAAGCGTGCTTCGGTCCATACTTGGAGAGTCGAATCCTTTAATTCAAGCGGTGCTGATAGAATCGTCAGCTATCCTGCGCTGTCCCGTCCATTTGTACAATAACAGCTTGTTGCGTTGAGGCAGTTGCACACGGCAATCTGATAGCATTGACGACATTGAACACACCTTGTGAATTAAACGCAGAAAAGGCCGCTTCCGCGGCCCCTCCGGCAACATTATGTCAAATCATGCTGACGCATTTTCTTTCTCATCCTGCCTTTCGGCATAGATATAGAGTGGCCGTGCGCTACCGTCTACCACATCGCCCGAAATCACAACTTCTTGAACGCCATCCAAAGTGGGCAGTTCAAACATTGTATCGAGAAGAATTTTCTCCATGATCGACCGAAGCCCACGCGCACCGGTTTTGCGTTCCACTGCCCTATTGGCAATTGCGCGCAAAGCTTCGTCATGGAAGCTCAGCTCAACATTTTCCATATCGAAAAGTCGCTGATATTGCTTCACGAGAGCATTCTTCGGCTCGGTCAGAATTCTCACCAGAGCATCGACATCCAGATCTTCAAGCGTGGCGATAACAGGCAAACGCCCCACAAATTCTGGGATAAGGCCAAATTTCAGCAGATCTTCCGGCTCAAGCTCGCGGAAAATATCTCCGATACGGCGTTCATCGACCGATTTCACCGTTGCGCCAAAGCCAATCGAAGTCTTTTCACCACGAGCGGAAATAATTTTATCCAGCCCCGCAAAAGCTCCACCACAAATGAACAGGATATTCGTAGTGTCCACCTGCAAAAATTCCTGCTGTGGATGCTTGCGACCACCCTGTGGCGGAACCGATGCTACGGTGCCTTCCATGATCTTCAGCAAAGCCTGCTGCACACCTTCACCGGAAACATCCCGTGTTATTGACGGATTGTCCGACTTGCGGCTGATTTTATCCACTTCGTCGATATAGACGATACCACGCTGTGCGCGCTCGACATTATAATCAGCCGACTGAAGTAGCTTCAGAATAATATTCTCGACATCCTCACCAACATAGCCCGCTTCGGTCAATGTGGTAGCGTCAGCCATCGTGAATGGCACATCAATGATGCGTGCCAGGGTCTGCGCGAGATATGTTTTACCGCAACCCGTCGGACCTACTAAGAGAATATTCGACTTGGCAAGTTCAATATCATTGCTCTTGCTCTGATGCGCCAGACGTTTGTAGTGATTGTGCACAGCCACCGAAAGAACACGCTTAGCGCCCTGCTGTCCGATGACGTAATCATCCAGAACAGTCATGATTTCTTGCGGCGTTGGGACACCTTCACGCGACTTTACCATCGAGGTTTTATTTTCCTCGCGGATAATGTCCATGCAAAGTTCGACACATTCATCACAGATAAATACGGTCGGGCCTGCAATCAGCTTACGAACTTCATGCTGGCTTTTGCCACAAAACGAGCAATAAAGCGTATTCTTTGCATCGCCGCCGTTGCTGACTTTGCTCATTGCAGTTTCCTTTCAATAAACCAGAATGAAGGTCGATTCCTCGTTGATTCATTCTGATCGTTTTTGGTTCGGGCTTCGTGTCGTCACCGAATCTTCCCGACCGAAGAAGATTATTTGGTGACTGTTGCAGAACCTACGGCGAGGAACAATCGTAAAACAACCTTCCCCGCCAATTCCGCTTGCTGGGGACAAATCTAACGCCCGAACCCCAACACTTACTTAACGATAGTCGTTAACATCCACGTACGACTAAGAAATAAGCCACTTTTGTGGCGATTCCTATTAAAAATCAGGAAATTTGAAAATGAGTCCTTACTCAGTCTCTTCAACACCTGATTCGCGCGATTCAATCACTTTATCAATAAGGCCGAATTCAAGTGCCTCTTGCGCTGTCATAAAATGATCACGATCGAGTGTACGCTCAATGGTTTCGTAATCCCGACCAGTGTGCTTCACATAAATCTCATTAAGGCGGCGTTTCAATTTGATAATATCTTGAGCATGGCGCTCAATATCTGAAGCCTGCCCTTGAAAACCTCCTGAAGGCTGATGGACCATGATACGCGCATTTGGAAGCGCATAACGCTGTCCAGTGGCACCAGCGGTCAACAATAACGAGCCCATCGATGCTGCCTGCCCCATGCAAAGCGTGGAAACCGGCGGTTTGATGAATTGCATCGTATCGTATATCGCCATTCCCGAAGTCACTATGCCGCCGGGCGAGTTGATATACATGTTGATCTCTTTTTTCGGATTTTCCGCTTCCAGAAACAACAGCTGCGCACAAACCAGCATCGACATTCCGTCTTCCACCGGGCCGTTTACAAAAATGATGCGCTCTTTTAGCAAGCGTGAGAAAATATCATAGGCCCGCTCACCACGGTTGGTCTGCTCAACCACCATAGGCACGAGGTTCATGACGGTTTCGATAGGGTCTCTCATTATGGCCTCTGGGTATTTATCGCGATAAGATGATTTGAATCGTCAAGTGTCCATACATAGGGCCTTGCGCCCCTATTCCGCAAGATGCTGTTCAACCTTCGTCCAATTCCGGACCGTCAGACTGGTTGCTTCGCATATCGTTAAGCATTCTTTGCGCATTTTCGGTGAGCGTAACTTGAATCCGAACCGCGCCATCCTCCAGATCGTCACGCCTTATGTCGCTGCCATGCTGATAAATCCAATCTAACAAATGCAGCTCAAACGGCGAAAGAACGAGTTCTGCTGTAATTAATTTCCCAGCGATACGCGTTTCGATCACGGCAAGCAACTTGTCAACACCTTCACCGGTTAATGCCGACACCGGAATTGGCCGGACCTCATCACTCCCGGCTGCTGCAAGTCGCAATGCGGTTTCGCGCCCGGATTCATCAAGATTATCAATTTTATTCCAAACCTCGATTAATCGCTTTTGATCATTTGCTTTGATCCCAAGGCTGCTCAGGATCGTTTCAACATCTTCCGATTGCGCAGCATTATCGGGATCCGATATGTCCCTCACATGTAAAATCAGATCGGCTTCCACAACTTCTTCCAACGTGGCCCGGAACGCCGCCACCAGATGGTGAGGAAGATTTGAAATGAAACCGACCGTATCTGATAAAATGACCATTTCACCATGCGGCAAACGGATGCGGCGCAATGTGGGGTCTAGCGTAGCAAACAGCATGTCTTCGGCCAGCACATCCGCGCCAGTCATCCGGTTAAACAAAGTTGATTTTCCGGCGTTGGTGTATCCAACCAAAGCTACGATAGGATGCGGCACTTTTCGGCGTTTCTGCCGATGCAGATTGCGGGTCCGCACGACCGTTTTAAGCTCCCGTTGGATGCGTAGAATTTTTTCCTGAATTATGCGCCGGTCAGCTTCAAGTTGAGTTTCACCGGGACCACCAAGAAAGCCACTACCACCGCGCTGACGCTCCAAGTGGGTCCAACTTCTAACCAAACGCCCCTTTTGATAGTTAAGATGGGCCAACTCCACCTGAAGCGTACCTTCCTTGGTACGCGCACGTTCACCGAATATTTCTAAGATAAGGCCAGTCCGGTCTATAACCTTGATGTTCCACTCTTTTTCTAGATTACGTTGCTGAACAGGGGTAAGCGAATGATCAACAATGACGAGCTCAATATCGCGCTCTTTGATCATCTCTGCTATTTCCTCAACCTTGCCGACGCCCAACAGGGTCGCAGGTCGAGGCATATTCACTATGATAGCTTCGGCAAATACAATATCTAAATTAATAGCTCGGGCCAGCCCCTTGGCTTCTTCAAGCCGAGCATCATTAGATCGTTCAAAACGGGGTTTGGTGGTTTCCTCGCCAGCGATATTTGAATTAAAGCGCTCAGGCAGTATCGGAACGACAACCGCTGCTTTTGTCAGCGGATTTTTCAAGCCGTTTGCATCTTTGGCCTGATGCGTGGACGGCGTATTATTATCCTCGAATTTGGACAAGCAAATTTACTCCGGGTGCAGGAAACTGAAATTGCAGATAGGGCGCTCTGCAAGATGTTTCAAACCAAAGTGACCCGAAGCTGCTATCGCGGCCATAAATCCGATCGAATTTCGGCCGCGATATGAAGCGAAACTGGATATCAGGCTTCTTCGCTTTCAAACATCTGCACAGGCTGACTGGGCATAATTGTAGAAATTGCGTGCTTATAAACTAGTTGCGAATGCCCATCTCGGCGCAAAAGAACGCAAAAATTGTCAAATGACGTGACAATTCCGGTTAGTTTCACGCCATTAATAAGAAAAATCGTCAGAGAAATTTTCTGTTTACGTACAGAATTTAGAAAGAGGTCTTGAAGATTTTGCGATCGTTCAGCCATTTTTTTTATTCCTTTTAATCGATCAGCAGTCGGCTCATCTTATTAGAAGATGAGCGTTCGCGCACATATAAATCAAGTTAGAGGAGCGCGCAAATCCTCAACCTGATGCGGTTGCTGTAGATATCAACTGCTTCGCTAGTTGAATCGGTTAACAGGCTGCCATTTTTAAAGCAACCGTGATTTGTATATCCACGCCCCGAAAAAGATCATTCAGGCTTCTATCAACGGGTTTATCCCATTTCGTATTGTTGATCCTGCTCGATAAGTTGCGATCGCGGTAAGCGATCAATCGCCCACTGATAAAAACTCCCCTGCTCTAACCGCACAACTTGCGGATGTTTCTTATGAATATGAAATCCGATAAAATCCGGATGGTTGAGCGGTTCTAACCCATAAGCCGGATCATAGATGCGCGTCGCTTCCTTACCCACCCAATAATAAAAATTTTCTTGCGGGGCCGCATCCTTGAAGATCGAGTATTTTCGGGCAAGCCTAGAAATTCCGTCATTACCGAACACGGTAATCCCAATCGCTGCGGGCGTGATCTCTTTGCCCGTTAAACGATAATAGAATGGGCTTAACCTGCCTCTCCGGATACCAAGCCAATCTGGTAAAGGGTCCGTGCCTCTCATATAGGCTTCAAATTCACCTATGATGGGATGATCATGCGGAAAATAAAGTGCCGAAACGCCAACGCGAGAACGATTTTCTCGTGCCAGATAAGGCTTTGTCGGATCAGGATGAAACTGTTTAACCAAATAGACATCGGTATCCAGCCACACACCTTGGCTATGTTTCATCAGCATAATACGAAATATATCGCTGAACTGGACGATGGTAATCCGGTTTTTGAAATTAGGATAAGAAGGATCCAACCGCTTAAATGCTGATCTCGGCAAAATGCGTGAAGCATCATGCAGTTCGACACCCTGCGGCACGTTTTCAATAGTATCGTAAGCGAAGAGTTTGACCTTCTGCCCGGTCATCACCATTGATGCAAGACAAATACGGTCAACCTCGCGCAATCGAGGCCCATACCAAAATGTGCATATATCCATTACTGCCCCCCAGAATCAGAAGAACTCGAGACTTACGCGGAACATCTGCTCTACATCTCTGATCGAATCCGATAGTGCAAAAATGACTACTCGGTCTTTGGGTCTGATGTGGGTATCCCCATTAGGCTGAATAACCTTCCCATCTCGAAGGATGGCACCAATCCGCAAACCTTTCGGCAGATCAAGTTCACGCAACGGACCACCGACAAGTGACGATGTTTCCAGAGCGTCAGCTTCGATGATTTCAGCGTTATCACGATAGACACTGTAAACAGCGCGAATACGCCCACGCCGTACATGTTGAAGAATTTTTGATATGGTGACTGCTTTGGGATTAATATAAGCATCAATGCCCACCATATGGGTAAAATCCTGATAGGCGACATTATTGATCAACGCCATATTTGCCTTACACCCAAGGCGCTTAGCCATGATGCTAGATAAAATATTTACCTGATCTTGGTTCGTCAGTGTCACCATAAGGTCAGCATCATCCACATCCGCCTCTAGCAACAAAGCCTGATCAAGAGCACTACCATGCAAAACCATGGTGTGGCTTAGCTGATCGGCAATCGCAAATGCGCGTTCCTGCTGGCTTTCGATTAATTTTACCCGCGTCGGCCATTTTCTTTCTTCAATGGCTTTTGCAACATAAAGCCCTACATTACCACCCCCAGCAATAACGATCCGCCTCGCCTCCGGCGTTTCATGTCCAAAAAGCGAAAGCGTGCGTCGTACTTGCTCCTGAGTGGTAATTACATAAGCCAAATCTCCCGCATGAAGCTCATCGGACGAACGCGGTATGAAAAGCCTATCTTTTCGCACCACACCAACAACGGTCGCAGACAGATCTGGAAATAGGTCAGATAATTGCTTAAGCGGCGTATTGATCACCGGGCATTCGTTGAGGCACTCAATAGCTAGGCCAATGATCTTTTCATCGGCAAAGCGCAAAACGTCGGAAGCACCTTGCAAAGCGATCCGACGCAAGACAACTTCAGCGACTTCAAGCTCAGGAGAAATTATGACGTCAATCGGAAGATTTTCGCGAAGAAATAGATCCTGATATTCCGGATGCAGATAAGAATGCGCACGGATGCGCGCAATTTTAGTCGGGACATGAAAAACCGAATGCGCGACCTGACAAGCCACCATGTTGACTTCGTCAGATAAGGTAACTGCAATCACCATATCCGCTTCATCCGCACCCGCTGCCGCGAGCACGTCTGGCTGGGATCCATGCCCCACATAACCGCGTACGTCGAGCGTATCTCGAACAACTTCAATATGCTTGGCCGAAGTATCAATGACTGAAACGTCATTTTCTTCGGCTGCAAGACGTTCGGCAATACCATACCCGACCTGTCCTGCACCACATACGATTACCCGCATGGTCGTTCCGCCTAACTTAGATTTTCAATCTCATTAAAATTATTGGCTACAGGCAGAAAGGGCACGGAATCTCTTAAACTCCAAGCGATTTAAGCTTGCGATGCAGTGCCGAGCGCTCCATGCCGACAAATTCCGCTGTTCGCGAAATATTGCCCCCGAAACGATTTATCTGGGCAATCAAATATTCCTTCTCAAAACGTTCTCTCGCTTCCCTTAACGGAAGCGCCATAATGTGCTGATCTGCTTCCGTGGGAGCCCGTGGCAATGTATCTCCGATTTCGGCAGGCAACAAATCAGCGGTAACCGGCTCATCCGGATTATCGCCGCGTGCAAGAATCATAAGGCGTTCAACATTGTTTCTTAGCTGTCGAATATTCCCAGGCCAACTATGTGCCTGCAAAACCGCCATCGCATCGGCACCAATTTGTCGCGGTTTAATGCCGGTTTGCTCAGCAATTTGAGCCATGAAATATTCGACCAGCGCGGGAATATCTTCACGTCGGGAAGCAAGCGGCGGGACATGCACAGGAACCACCGACAAACGATGATAGAGATCTTCCCGGAAAGTGCCCTCTGCAATCATCCCTTCCAGATTTTGCGCGGTAGATGAAATAATGCGGACATCAACTTTCACACGTTTCGTACCGCCCACCCGTTCAAACTGCTGATCCACCAAAACCCGAAGAATTTTATTCTGGGTTTCCCGCGGCATATCTGCAATTTCATCCAGATATAGAATACCGCCATGCGCTTCTTCCAGCGCACCGACTTTGCGTTCTCCTCCGTCCATTTCGGTACCGAACAGCTCTATTTCCATCCGCTCCGGTGTGATCGTTGCAGAATTCACCGTCACAAACGGACCATTCGCCCGGCTAGAACTCGCATGAATGACACGCGCCGCTAGTTCCTTCCCGGCTCCAGACGGCCCGGTAATCATGATGCGACTATTTGTTGGCGCGACCCGTTCAATTGTCTGCCGCAACTGATTGCATGCAAGCGAGGTTCCAATCAGGTCCAGATTGTGGCCACCACGTTTTCGCAAATTCGAAACTTCCCGTTTGAGCTTGGAAGTCTCTAACGCCCGTTCAGCGACAAGAATCAGCCGATCGGCCTTGAATGGCTTTTCGATAAAATCATATGCACCGCGCCTGATTGCGGATACTGCCGTTTCAATATTGCCGTGACCAGATATCATCACCACTGGCAAATCAGGGTGCTGTTTCTTGATCTCATCAAGCAGTGCCAGACCGTCTAGACGACTTCCTTGCAACCAAATATCCAAAAACACCAGACGGGGCACACGATCATCGATTGCGGCCAGCGCACTGTCCGCATCAAAAGCTGTTCGGGTTTCATACCCTTCATCGCTCAAGATACCAGCTACCAGTTCCCGAATATCGACTTCATCGTCAACGACAAGAATATCCGCTGCCATATCAAACCACCTGTCCACTCGTTCTGTTCGCCTGAACTTCCTCATCCGATTGGTCGGAGGGAGCTTCAGGAAAAATCATGCGTATCAATGCGCCGCGGCCACCAAAAAAGTCTTCTGGCGCATCGTGCAATTCTAAATAACCACCATGCTCTTCAACGATTTTTCGCACAATCGCGAGCCCCAATCCTGTGCCTTTTTCGCGAGTTGTCATATAAGGCTCTAAAAGTTTCTGCCGGTCGTCACCCGGCAATCCTTTGCCATTATCGATAATATCGACGGTCAAATGCCCGTTAGATTTATATGCTCTGACAAGAATATGCCCCTCACCGCGCTCTTCTTTCGGCACGGCATCAATCGCTTCGCTTGCATTCTTTATGACATTGCCGAACGCCTGTCCGAGCATACGACTGTCAAAAGTACCCAGAAGCTCGCAATCTTCAAACTCATTGGTAAATTGGATGTCCTGCCGGCTGACTTCAATCAGGAATGACGCCTCTCTTAACGCATCTCGCAAATCCATAATCCGCATATCGGGCTTTGGCATACGGGCGAAAGCAGAAAACTCGTCGACCATCCGACCAATATCGCCGACCTGACGGATAATCGTCTCCGTACACTGATCAAACACTTCGCGGTCTTCAGTAATTACCTTCCCATAACGCCGGCGAATACGCTCTGCAGAAAGCTGAATGGGTGTAAGCGGATTTTTGATCTCATGCGCAATACGCCGAGCGACATCTGCCCAAGCAGAAGATCGCTGCGCCTGCACAAGATCGGTAATATCGTCAACCGTTACAACATAAGAATGATCGTCTGTTTCAGCGTCTTCAACAGTCACCTGCACATTGAAGGTACGCGCCGCATTTGCGCGTGTCATTGTCACCTGTTCTCGATGCATGATGCGCCCGGCACTGCGGGCCAATTCAAAAGCCTGCCCTATCTCCGGTGCGATGCTGCTGAGATTTTTGCCAATTGCTTCCTGAGAACTGACGCCGAACATTTGCTCAGCTGAGCGATTGAGAATAGAGATCGACCCATCCGTTTCAATCCCGATCACACCCGCAGTTACGCCTGATAAAACTGCCTCGGAGAAGCGGCGCCGTTCATCAATCTGCGCATTGGCAAAAAGCAACTCGTTCCGCTGACTTTTGACCTCAGCAACCATATTGTTAAAAGTATCAGACAGCGCGCCCACATCTCCATCTGATGCACGTACGGGCACAAAAATATCAAGATTACCTGCGGAAACCTCATCTGCCGCACCGATCAACAATCGGATCGGGCGAACGAGCCTGTCTGCCACGGCGATCCCAGTCCAGATTGCCGAAAGTAGTACAATAAGCGTCAAGCCAAAATAAAGCAGTGCAAAGGCGATCTGGGTTGGAATGCGGTTCGCGTCCATTTCCTGATAGCGCTTTGTATTCGCCTCCATCAGATGCATCGCCTCCAGCACCTGCTGATCAACCGTGCGAACTGTATAAAGATATAGATCCGGTATTTCGCGCATCTTGATAACAGCGCCCACAAAATTACTGTTTCCGGGCGGGATAATTACCGGCTTTCCATCAACAGCTGTGGCAAGGGCATCTTCTGTAGGCGGCGGCAAACGCACCTGAATACCTATGTCGCTTCTTACGACAATGTCACCGTTTTGCCGTACGAGAAAAGCACCTAACAAACCCCGTCCAGCCGTCTGAAGTGACATAAAGCGCACAAATCCGCCGCGATCCAGACTGAACATGGTCCTTTGAGCATCAAGCTCCTGCAACATCGAATAGGATGTGCTTTGCAGATTAAGTGCAGTCTCTCTTATATAAGCGGATGACAGGCTTTGTGATGAGCTGACAATATCGCGTGTATTGGTATCAAACCACCGATCAAGCCCCAGATTAAGGGTCACTGACGCAACAATAGCTACAACAATCGCTGGCACTGCAGCAATCAGAGAAAAAAGCGCTACTATTCGGACATGAAGCCTTGATGCAGCCTTCCCCAGCCGCCGGGCGGTGATAATGCGATAAATTTCCCGACATATTAGCAGAATAAGAAAACAGATCAGCGCGACATTAATGATCACAAGCGCCAGCGTTACGCCACGATCAGGCGTTATGGGTGTAATCCCAATCAAAATTGCAAAAGAAATAGATGCTGTTATCAGCGCTGATACAACGGTAATAATGCCAGGCAGCGCGAGAAGCCTGCGCCCCTCCCCACCCGATTGTTGATCAGATTCATTAATATCCGTCATCAGATTCGCTGTTTTCATGTTAACCATGTTAACCAATTCCGTTGCATCTATGCAACATATTGTGGCGAAAATGCAACGATATTTTGAGAGACCTACAGTTTTGGGCTGCGATATATATTTACTCCTAATTCGCGAATTTTCTTGCGCAAAGTATTTCGGTTGAGCCCCAATATTTCCGCCGCTTTAATTTGATTTCCTCGCGTTGCGGTTAGACAGGCTAAAATTAACGGATATTCAAACTCGGCCAACACTCGATGATAAAGACCGGGCGGCGGCAATCCGTCTCCAAAAGAAGCAAAATAGCGTTGCATATTCTGCTCGACGACCTGTGAAATGGTCACCTGATCAAAATCAATCGATAACCCTACACCACTGTCCGGTTTTGATAAGTCATGCCGAAGTTCCGCTTCAATAATTTCGGGCGTAATTTCTTCTTGAGGATATAGCGCCGCCAGACGCCGGACCAAATTTTCCAACTCACGCACATTACCCGGCCAGCAATATTGCCGCATGATATCCAGTCCCGCGGCATTAACCCATTTTTCCGGCAACCCCTCTGTGGCCACTCGCTTGAAAAAATGCCTCACGAGATCTGGGACATCCTCGCTACGCTCGCGCAATGGAGGTAACCGCAATGGAACCACGTTCAGGCGATAGTATAAATCTTCGCGAAAAAGCCCCTGCGCAATCAGTTGTCGAAGATCTTTATTCGTGGCTGCCACAATGCGAACATCGGTTTTGACCGGGATTCGTCCCCCGATACTCGTAAATTCACCCTGCTGCAGGACACGAAGTAAGCGCGTCTGCGCATCCATTGGCATATCGCCAATTTCATCGAGGAATAAAGTTCCACCATTCGCCTGCTCAAAACGGCCTATGGCACGGTTTTGCGCACCCGTAAACGCACCTTTTTCATGCCCGAACAATTCCGCTTCAATCAATTCACGCGGGATAGCGGCCATGTTAATTGCAACAAACGGACCTTTGCGCCGGCGTCCATATTCATGCAGCGCACGCGCGACCAGTTCTTTCCCCGTGCCCGATTCACCTGTCACCATTACCGTCAGATCAGTCTGCATCATGCGCGCAAGCAAGCGATAGATTTCCTGCATGGCAGCCGAACGGCCAACCAGAGGCATATTCTCCATCTGGTCATCGCCATGATTTAACGCTGGGCGGGTTTTGGGTTCGGCCAAAGCGCGGCGGATAATGTTAATCAATTCCGTTAAATCAAACGGTTTTGGCAGATAATCATAGGCTCCCGCCTCTGAGGCCCGGATCGCCGTCATGAATGTATTCTGTGCGCTCATGACAATAACTGGCAAATCGGAACGCATCTTTTTAATGCGCGGCAGCAAATCAAAAGCATTTTCATCGGGCATCATAACATCGGTGATCACCAAGTCCCCGTCGCCCGCTGAAATCCATCGCCATAATGAGGACGCGTTCGAAGCAACTCGCACCTCATAGCCCGCACGTGAGAGCGCCTGATTAAGAACCGTACGGATTGCAGCATCGTCATCTGCAACAAGAATAGTGGCTTTCTCAGGCTTCGAAATCATTTTTAGGTCCTGACCGAGATAATTCAAATTCTTTTATTTCAATATCTTCTGTCAAATTCTTCCAACATGGCATAAGGATTTTGAACTTCGTCCGCAACGGATGAGCGTCACACTCAATCACCCCACCGTGATCACCAATGATTTTTGCAACCAATGCCAATCCGAGGCCCGAACCTTTAACCTTGGTGGTTACGAAAGGCTCGAAAAGATGCGGCAGCATGTCCGCAGGAACCCCCGAGCCATTATCTTGCACGCAGA
Source organism: Falsochrobactrum ovis (assembly GCF_003259955.1). Taxonomy (GTDB): domain Bacteria; phylum Pseudomonadota; class Alphaproteobacteria; order Rhizobiales; family Rhizobiaceae; genus Brucella; species Brucella ovis_A. Next base: position 388,327 of record NZ_QLMK01000002.1, on the reverse strand, counting down.
ATTCCAAAGGCAGGGCAACCCGATCCCGCGCACCCGGCACCTGTAATTTAATGCCCGGCTTGTAAGCGGTGGAAAGTGTAATTTCTCCATCCTCTCGGTCACCAATTGCTTCTGCGGCATTTTTAATGAGATTGAGAAACACCTGAACTAGTTGATCACGATTAGCATAGACCGGCGGCAGCGACGGGTCGTAATCTTCAATAAAGCGGATATTCCGCGCAAAACCATTTTGCGCAATCGCTTTTACGTGATCAAGCACCACATGAATATTCACTGCGCTACGCTCTATGGGGCGTCCGTCTGAGAATATTTCCATGCGATTAACAAGCTTAACAATCCGATCCGTTTCTTCGGTAATCAGGCGTGCCAATGCCCGGTCATCTCCTTCGACCACTTGTTCAAGCAACTGCGCAGCTCCCCTTATACCCGAAAGAGGATTTTTAATTTCATGCGCTAGCATAGAGGCAAGACCTGCAACAGAACGTGCAGCACCTCTATGCGTCATCTGCCGATCAATTTTCTCGGCAATGGTTTGCTCTTTGAACAAAATGACAACCGCACCGGGCTTCTCCATGACAGGCGCGACATAAAGATCAACAATTCGTTCTCCCCCTAGCTTGGGCGAAGACACATCTACGCGATATTCATTTATCGGAACCTGGGTGCTCCGCACCTTATCAATCAATGATAATAACGGACTGCCCAACGGCAGAAATGAGTCCAAACTGTTACGTGCCAATATAGCGGAACCGGAACGAAAAAATTGTTCTGCATCTAGATTGGCAAAAGTAATGCGATTATCTGCACCAAGCATAATCACGGGCTGACTGATTGCATCAAGCACTACGGATGCAACATTATCCCCTTCGCCTCTGCGGCGCATCAGGCAACCCTACGCTTTGGAACGCTTAGTTCCGCTTTTTGATGAAAAATAGTTTCAAGCTCTCTAACTACCTCGGCAGCATCGTTCAATGTCATGATCTTCGCCCGCGCAGCCGGCGCAAGGGTATTTCCAATGTGACGATCAAGATACCAGCCTAAATGTTTTCGAGCATGCCTTATGCCGGTTTTGATGCCATAATGGTTTAGCATATCTTCATAATGACTTATAATATATGCTAAAATATGCTCTATCGATTTTGGCACCGCATCGCTTCCTACAATGCCGCCTGCCAACCATGGCTGGCCATAGGATGCCCGACCCACCATTATCGCATCCGCTCCGGATTGCTGTAAAATTGCGCAAGCATCATCTTTATTTGCCACATCACCATTCGCTACCAGCGGTATTTTTACCGCCTCTCGAACAGCCCTGATAGCGTCCCAATCCGCTTTGCCTTTGTAAAACTGGCATCGGGTGCGGCCATGGACCGTAACCATGGCAATACCCGCATCTTCGGCACGCTTTGCCAATTCGGGTGCATTTATGCTGTTTTCATCCCATCCCAGACGCATCTTAAGCGTCACCGGAACTTTTACAGCGGCAATCGTCGCCTCAACCAAAGTCATAGCGTGATCTAGATCGCGCATCAGTGCAGAACCGGAATAACCGCCTGTCACCTTTTTCGCCGGACATCCCATATTAATATCGATGATGTCTGCGCCCTCTCCTTCGGCTATTTTTGCAGCTTCCCCCATCCAGTGGGCCTCTCGACCCGCAAGCTGAACAACATGGGTGCCAAGACCTTCGCCGGATAGGCGCAACATGCTTTCTTTATGCCGATTACAAAGCTCTGCACTTGCAACCATTTCGGAAACAACCATTCCCGCACCTGCCTGCGCTGCTCGCTTTCTGAAAGGAAGATCCGAAACGCCTGACATGGGCGCAAGAAAAACGCGATTTTTCAGCGTCACCCCGCCAATATTCAGAGGCTGCGATAAAATTTCCACCGATTTGCCTATTTGGTATGCATTAAAATATTCGCCCATAGTTTAATCATATGGGTCAACTGGCGCAAGAAAAAGCCCAATTGAATCGCAAGAAACCGTTTGATGACTGGCATTTCAATTCGCAAGGCATTATTCCGCTTACACAAACTTTTTTGTCGGGGCTAAAAAAATTTCTAAAGTAGCAGCAATAATCGTGGCAGCAGGCCGCGGAGAGCGCGCCGGTCAAAGCATTGAAGGGCCAAAGCAATATCGTCGTATCGGCGGTCAATCCGTTTTGACACGCACATTATCTACATTTGTGGAATCAGAATTGATCGATGAAATCGTGCTCGTCATTCATTCTGATGATGTTGATTTGTGCAAACAGGCAATCAGCCCATATATAAAACGGATTAAAATTGTGCTTGGCGGTGCAACCAGACAGGATTCGACACGTCTTGGTTTGACGGCACTTGAAGATTGCCCTCCACAATATGTGCTCATCCACGACGGAGTGCGGCCATTTATTTCCCAAGAACTTCTTCACACCATCGTGCTAAATCTTTGCCCTGATACTGGAATACTTCCCGCGCTCGCAGTTTCAGATACGCTCAAACGGGCCTCTAAAGAAGGAACCGTTATCGAAACTGTATCGCGTGACGGACTATTTGCCGCGCAAACACCACAGGCTTTTCCGTATAAACAAATCTTTGCGGCGCATAATCTTGCCTTTGAAAACGAGCGAACAGATTTTACCGATGACGCTGCAATTGCCGAATGGTACGGCCTTCCGGTCCGCATTGTGCAAGGCTCAGCGGATAATATAAAGCTCACATGGGCCAAAGATATAGAGCTGGCTGATAAACGTTTGAGGCAGAATATGAGTAAGTTTCCTGACATCCGCACTGGCAACGGATATGATGTTCATTGTTTCGAGCCGGGCGATCATATCACTTTGTGCGGCGTCAATATTCCTTTTACCAAAAAGCTCAGCGGCCATTCCGATGCCGACGTCGCGCTGCATGCGCTTACCGATGCTCTGCTTGCAACGTGCGGCGCTGGCGATATTGGCACCCATTTTCCGCCCTCAGACCAAAAATGGAAAGGCGCTGCCTCACATATTTTTGTTGAACATGCTGTGAAACTGGTACGAGAAGCCGGCGGTCGTATTGCCAACACAGACATCACTATAATTGCCGAAGAGCCTAAAATCGGACCGCACCGAGCAACCATGACAGCATCTTTAGTTAATATGCTTGGAATTAGTGCTGACCGTATTTCGGTTAAGGGAACTACCAACGAAAAACTCGGTTTTATAGGTCGTGGTGAAGGCATTGCTGCTATCGTCACCGCTACCGTAATTTATCCAGGTGAGGTTCCCGAATGAGATTGATTGCAGAAAAAAAGGCGACGAAAGTTCTCGATGCATGTCGTGACCGCAACGTAATGCTAGCCACCGCGGAATCCTGCACTGGCGGTTTAATCGCAGCCGCGCTGACCGATATTGCCGGGTCGGCAGATGTGGTTAAATGTGGTTTCGTCACCTATTCCAACGAAGCCAAAACTCAGATGATTGATGTGCCCGCCGAACTCATCAAAGAAAAAGGGGCTGTGTCAAAAGAGGTAGCGATAGCGATGGCAGAAGGAGCATTAGCACGCTCCCAAGCTGGTATTGCTGTTGCTGTCACGGGGATTGCAGGCCCCGGCGGCGGATCATTAGAAAAACCGGTTGGTCTGGTTCACATCGCCTGCGCTTGCGATAAAGAACCTACCGAGCATCGCGAATTTCGGTTTGGCGATAATCCACGTGAAGAAAATAGGCACGCAACTGTTTATGCCGCGTTGGATCTTATTCTTGAGGTTTTGGAAAAGTAATCAGGATATGCCGTAAATTTCATCGGCACGTTTTTCGAAGGCCTCAGAAAACTTTTTAAATGCCAGATCAAACATCGTACCCATCAATAGACCCAATGTCCGGCTCTTAAATTCATAATCAATGAAAAACTGAACATCACATTCCGCCCCATCGCCGACCGGTATAAACGTCCAGCGATTGTCCAAATATCGAAACGGTCCGTCGAGATATTTGACGTCGATAATATTGTGCGACGGGCTTAACAAGACCTGACTCGTGAATGTTTCACGGATGAGTTTATACCCCACCGTCATATCCGCAATGAGCAAAGACTTCTCGTCACGCTCCTTGCGTGTGCGAACTGTCAACGCTTCGCACATCGGTAAAAAAAGCGGATATTTTTCAACGTCTGCAACCAGGGCAAACATTTGCTCTGCCCTGTGCTTGACGCGCCTGACCGTAGTAAATTGAGGCATAAGTTACGAAACTCGTATTGCGTTCTGGGCTTCCCGGGCGGCCTTAAGTTTTGCGAAATCCTCACCAGCATGATGCGATGAACGCGTCAATGGGCTTGAAGCCACCAAGAGGAAACCCTTAGTACGCCCAATGGTTTCAAAAGATTTGAATTCATCTGGCGTCACAAAACGGATTACCGGATGATGCTTGCGCGTCGGCTGGAGATATTGACCAATGGTCATGAAATCCACGTCTGCCGAACGCAAATCGTCCATCAGCTGAAGAATTTCATTTCGTTCTTCGCCAAGTCCGACCATGATTCCCGACTTCGTAAAGATAGTGGGATCAAGTTCTTTAACCCGTTGCAACAGGCGAATGGAGTGGAAATAACGCGCGCCAGGGCGAACTTTGAGATATTTGGACGGTACAGTTTCAAGATTATGATTGAACACGTCCGGGCGTGCCTTGACCACAATTTCAAGCGCGCCTTCCTTGCGCAGAAAGTCGGGCGTAAGAACTTCAATTGTCGTTTTTGGCGTAGTGGCACGGATAGCATGAATGACATCAGCGAAATGCTGAGCGCCGCCATCGGCCAGATCGTCACGGTCGACCGAAGTGATAACCACATGGGTCAATCCCATTTGCTTGACTGCCTTGGCCACATTTTCAGGCTCATTGGGGTCAAGCGGCATAGGTATCCCGGTTGCGACATTGCAAAACGCGCAAGCGCGGGTACATATTTCACCCATAATCATAAAGGTTGCGTGCTTCTTTTCCCAGCACTCACCAATATTCGGGCAACCAGCTTCTTCACACACTGTCACCAGCTTATGAGAGCGCACAATATCGCGCGTTTCTGCATAACCGCGCGAAACAGGAGCTTTGACACGAATCCAGTCGGGTTTCTTCAGGATTTCACTATCCGGACGATGAGCCTTTTCAGGATGTCTTAGACGCCCGCTCTGGTTGACCGTGTCAAGAACTGTAACCATGCTGTTTCCTGCCTATCCGGAGCTTTTTCATCAATGGACCTGAAATGCTCCTAATTTGGTCTGGTCCTAATCCCTAGCCTCAAACCTGTCAACTTGAGTGGGGCTCATCGCCGTGTAGCCAGCCCCAACGCACGAAATACCAATGCCCAGATCAAACCGAAGATAAAACCGCCAAGACCTAGCGCAAACGTAATTGACCAGACTCCCAACCAGCCCGAAAGTGCGCTTCCATTGATCGATATGGTGTTTCCCGCAAGCAGGCTCAAGGTACCAGCCATAAAGCCTAACCCTAGCCCGCCTAATGTGCACCATTTGAGCGTGGGCAAGGCGGCTCGCCGCCATGGCCCTCCATTTTCGATCAAAGATAGCTGACCTTTCTTTAGGCGTTGATCACCCGGCCATAGGCATCCAATACGCTTTCCTTCATCATCTCGGAAAGGGTCGGATGTGGGAAGACCGAATGCATCAACTCTTCTTCAGTCGTCTCAAGGTTCATGGCAACCACAAAACCTTGAATGAGTTCTGTCACTTCCGCGCCTACCATATGAGCGCCGAGCAATTGCCCAGTCTTTTTGTCAAAGATCGTCTTGACCAGCCCCTGATCTTCTCCCAGCGCAATGGCCTTGCCATTTGCTGAGAAGGAATATCGGCCAACTCGAATATCAAGCCCCTGCTCCTTAGCCTTAGCTTCTGTGAGGCCAACCGAAGCAACTTGTGGATTACAATAGGTGCAACCCGGTATCATTGCTTTGTCGAGAGGATGAACATTCGGCAAGCCAGCGATCTTTTCGACGCAGATCGTACCTTCATGCTCAGCTTTATGCGCCAACATTGGTGGTCCTGCTACGTCGCCAATCGCATAGATGCCTTCGACATTGGTTTTGCCATAGCCATCAACAGCTATGCAACCGCGATCCTTCTTAACGCCAAGCGCTTCCAGACCGAGATTTTCAATATTGCCCTGCACACCAACAGCCGAGATCATGCGATCAACGGTGAGTTTCTCAACCTTGCCGCCCTTGGTCTCAATATGCGCGGTGACTGAATCCGCGCCCTTTTCAACCTTGGTGACCTTGGCTTCGGTAATGATTTTGAGACCGAGCTTTTCTAAGCGTTTACGTGCAAAAGCGGCGATCTCAGCATCTTCTACCGGCATAATTTGCGGCATTAATTCGACAACTGTGACGTCAACGCCCATCGCATTATAGAATGACGCAAATTCAATTCCGATAGCACCCGAACCCATAACCAGCATGGATTTTGGCAGTGCCGGAGGAACCATCGCTTCGAAATAGGTCCAGATCAGCTTGCCATCTGGCTCAATGCCTGGCAGCGAACGCGGCCGGGCACCCGTTGCAACGATCACATGCTTTGCCTTGTAACTGCCCTCGCCCAAAACGCCCTTCGGCACCGGGTTTTGCGGCAGCATCGGTTCTTTCGAAGTTTTCGAGACGGAAATCTCCGCAGGATTGGAGCCGCTAGCCCCCTTCACCAGTTTGGCTTCGCCCCAAATGACGTCAATCTTGTTTTTCTTCATCAGAAAAGCGACACCGCCATTCAGGCGCGCAGAGACACCGCGAGAGCGCTGCACCACAGCCTCAATATCAGCTTTAATTGAGCCTTCCAGTGTAAGACCATAATCCTTGGCGTTTTCGCCCAGATGCAGCACTTCAGCCGAGCGAAGCAGCGCTTTGGTTGGAATACACCCCCAATTAAGGCAAATTCCACCCAAATGCTCCCGCTCAACAATTGCCGTTTTAAGCCCCAGCTGCGAAGCGCGAATTGCGGTTACATAACCGCCTGGTCCTGATCCGATAACAATTACGTCGTAGACTTCGGCCATTTTCTTGTGCCCTTATTTCTCAAAGACGGAAACGCCGCGCATCCTATATGACACGCGGCGCTTAACCTGATCAGACCAGCATGCCCATCGGATTCTCAATATGGCGCTTAAATGCCTGGGCAAGCTCTGCCGCCAGCGCACCATCAACCGCCCGATGATCGGTGGAAAGTGTCACAGACATAATAGTCGCCACCTTGATCTCACCGTTCTTGACCACAGCGCGCTGTTCACCCGCACCAATTGCGAAAATAGTGGCATGCGGTGGATTGATGATCGCCGCAAAATCCTTGACGCCGAACATGCCAAGGTTGGAAACAGCAGTCGATCCACCCTGATATTCTTCTGGCTTCAATTTGCGATCCCGCGCACGCTTTGCGAGGTCTTTCATCTCGTTTGAAATCGTCGAGAGCGTTTTGGTGTCCGAGTGACGCACAATAGGCGTAATCAAACCACCCGGAATTGACACAGCCACGCCTACATCTGCGCGCTTATGTTTGATCATACCGCCTTCGGTCCACGACACATTCGCATCGGGAATATCACGCAGTGCCAAGGCCGTAGCCTTGATAACTAGATCATTGACAGAAAGTTTGTAGGCCGGAACCTCGCCTTTTTCAGTCTTGATCATGGGCGCAGCAGCATTGATCTGCGAGCGTAGCGCCAACAATGCATCGAGTTCGCAATCAATCGTCAGGTAGAAATGCGGTACTGTCTGTTTGGATTCAACCAGACGACGCGCAATGGTTTTGCGCATACCGTCATGCGGTACCAGCTCATAGGAGCCTTCTTCAAACAGCTTGAGGATAGCATCATCTGACATTGGCTTTGGTGCAGTTGGGGTCGCAACACTCTGCGCAGCTGCAACCTTAGCACCACCCGAAGCAATCGCTGCTTCGACATCGCGCTGAACCACACGGCCACGTGGCCCTGTACCCTTCACCGCCGCTATGTCAATGCCTGCATCTTTGGCGATGCGACGTGCAAGCGGAGATGAGAAAACCCGTTCGCCCTTCTCGGCAGCATTATTTGCAACCGGTGCGGCTGGCTCAGCCTTTGCAGGAGCTGGAGCCGGCGCGTCTTGCTTTTTGGCTTCAGCCTTGGGGGCTTCGCTCTTAGACGCTTCGGGCTTTGCTTCGGCTTGCGTGGCCGCAGCTACATCGGCACTCTTAGCGGCTTCTGCAATATCTTCGCCTTCTTCAGCAAGAATTGCGATCAGCGCATTCACCTTGACGCCTTCGGTTCCGGCAGGAACCACGATTTTTGCTATTGTGCCTTCGTCGACAGCTTCGACTTCCATCGTCGCTTTATCGGTTTCAATCTCGGCGATAACATCGCCGGATGAAACCTTGTCGCCTTCCTTAACCAGCCATTTTGCCAGATTGCCTTCTTCCATTGTCGGAGAAAGTGCTGGCATGGTGATATTTATCGGCATGTCCCGTTTCCTCCTCAGGCGGTGTAGGTCACGGCTTTCACCGCTTCCACCACTTCTGCAACTGTCGGCAAGGCGAGTTTTTCGAGATTTGCCGCATATGGCATGGGCACATCTTTACCTGCAATCGTCAAGATTGGCGCGTCAAGATAATCGAAAGCCTGCTGCATAACGCGAGTAGCAATCTCAGTACCAACGGATGACTGTGGGAAGCCTTCTTCCACTGTCACCAGACGCCCCGTCTTTTTCACAGATTCCACAACAGTTGGAATATCCATCGGGCGAATGGTGCGAAGATCGATGATCTCAACATCAATACCCATCTGGGCAAGCTCTTCAGCGGCCTTGACCGAATAGGTCATGCCAATGCCGAACGAAACGATAGTCGCGTCCTTGCCCTGCTTATGAACCCGCGCCTTGCCGATTGGCAGGACGAAATCATCCATCTTCGGCACATCAAAATGATGGCCGTAAAGAATTTCGTTTTCGAGGAAGATAATCGGATTCGGATCGCGAATCGCGGCTTTAAGCAAACCTTTGGCATCAGCAGCCGTGTAAGGCATGACTACTTTCAGACCGGGAATATGACCATACCACGCTGCAAAACACTGCGAATGCTGTGCTGCAACGCGAGCAGCCGCACCCGAAGGTCCACGGAACACCATGGGCGCCCCCATCTGTCCGCCCGACATATAAAGGGTTTTGGCTGCCGAATTCACGATCTGGTCAATCGCCTGCATTGCAAAGTTGAATGTCATGAATTCAACAATTGGCTTGAGACCAGCCATGGCTGCACCGACACCAACACCAGCAAAGCCATGTTCTGTGATCGGCGTATCTACAACGCGACGTGGGCCGAACTCGTCCAGCAACCCTTGGGTTATCTTATAAGCACCCTGATATTCGGCAACTTCCTCGCCCATGATGAAAACATCTTCATCCCGGCGCATTTCTTCAGCCATCGCATCGCGCAGCGCTTCACGCACCGTCATCGATACCATTTCCGTTCCTGCGGGAATATCGGGATCTGATGCCACTTCAAGCTTAGGAGCAGCGGGAACTTTATCGGCCGTTTTCTCTTCGGCCTTTGGCTCTTCCTTCACTTCTTCCTTAGAGGCTTCGGCTTTTGCCGCCGGTGCTGACGCAATATCATCAGCGCTTTCGCCTTCACCGAGTAAGACTGCAATAGGCGTATTGACCTTCACGCCTTCTGTGCCTTCTTCAATGAGGATTTTACCAATTGTACCTTCGTCTACGGCCTCAACTTCCATTGTTGCCTTATCGGTTTCGATTTCCGCAATAACATCACCGGAAGCGACTTTATCACCTTCCTGCTTGAGCCATTTGGAAAGCTTGCCCTCTTCCATGGTCGGAGAAAGGGCGGGCATGAGAATTTCTACTGGCATGACTACACCTTTCTCGAATTAGAGCAGAATATCCGTATAGAGCTCGGAAACATCCGGCTCTGGGTCGTTTTGAGCAAACTCGGCAGAATCAGCGACAATCTCGCGAACCTGTTTGTCGATTTCCTTCAGCTCTTCTTCGGTAGCCCAGCCTTTTTCGATCAAGCGATGCTTCACCTGCTCAATCGGATCTTGTTCCGAGCGCATTTTTTGCACTTCTTCCTTGGTGCGATATTTCGCCGGGTCAGACATAGAGTGACCACGATAGCGATATGTTAGCATTTCAAGGATGATCGGACCTTTACCGGAACGAGCCCAGTCGGACGCGAAATCAGCAGCAGCTTTCACCGCACGAACATCCATACCATCGATCTGAATGCCAGGAATATTGAAGGAAACACCCCGCTTGGAGAAATCAGTTTCAGCGGAAGAGCGCGAAACAGATGTACCCATCGCATAACGGTTATTTTCAATAATATAGACGACTGGAAGCTTCCATAGCGCGGCCATGTTGAAGCTTTCATAGACCTGGCCCTGATTGGCGGCGCCATCACCAAAATAGGTCAAAGAAATATTATCATTGCCACGATATTTGTTCGCAAAGGCCAAACCGGTACCCAGCGGCACTTGAGCGCCAACAATCCCATGTCCACCATAGAAACCTTTTTCTTTGGAGAACATGTGCATCGAGCCGCCCTTACCCTTGGAGTAACCTCCACGGCGTCCAGTCAGCTCAGCCATCACGCCACGCGGTTCCATACCGGTAGCCAGCATGTGACCATGATCACGATAGGAAGTGATAACCTGATCACCTTCCTTTAGCGCCATTTGCATGCCAACAACAACGGCTTCCTGACCAATATAAAGATGACAAAAGCCACCAATAAAACCCATGCCGTAAAGCTGTCCGGCTTTTTCTTCAAAACGCCGAATCAACAGCATTTCACGATATGCATCCAGTTCCTGCTGTTTGTCGAATTCAACAGGCGCAGGTGCTTTGAGTGCAGGTGTGGAAGACGTCTGCTTTTTTCCGGCAGAAGCCTTGTTAGCCCTCGGTGCCATATCTCGCTCCCTAAAGTGTCGATCTAATGTGACGTTATACAGCCATCATTCAAGATACAATATGCAGCAAGAGCATAGCTGCTATGCTCTCAAGCCCTTAAAATCACATAATAAAAAGGGCATTAACCGGTTTTTGGTTAATTGCATTATTTTTCCTTGGGGATGATTATCGTTATCTCGTCAGCATGTGAGAGATTAAGCGCACGGCGGGCATACTCGTCAAGCATATCCTTTTCTATAGAACCGTCGCGCAAGAGTGCGACTCGCTTCTCTAATGCTTCCCGCTCAGCAGTAATTTTCTCAAGTTTTTGATTTAGAAAGGATTTTTGTTCCTCGAGCTGCAGCCGTGAATATAGCCCGAACTCACCATTATAAGCGTGAAAACCAAAATAACTCAGGAATGCAGCCGTCAAAATGGGCAGAACGAAACGCCCTCGAATAGATTTGCGTTTCTGCTTGGTCCACATTCAAGCTTTCCTTTCAGTCAAAAATCACCGCCGCTGAATCATATAGTTTAGGTTCGCGCCAGCCTATCAAGCATCATTTTGCTTAACAGAGATTTACCATAACCCCATTCCGAGCAAATATTGCGCTAGCCCCAAATGGCAAGCACCAGAATCATAAATGCAGCCGGCACTGCCATTTAATTAGCTTCTGGCTGGATTTGTTGGCGTGCTGAAATGGCACAACTCTATTGCGACGGTTAGATGAGAATCGACCCACCAATCAGACATCCACTATGGTCGAGAACCCACCATAGATCATTCTTTTGCCATCAAATGGCATCGATTCGCCCATTTCTTTCATACGAGGATCAGACATAATTTTCGCGTTTGCAGCATCTCTTGCAGCCTTGTCCGGATATTCGAACCACGAGAAAACGACGACCTCATCCGACGTGGCTTTTACCGCGCGCTGGAAATCCGTAAGTTTACCCTCTGGCACATCATCGCCCCACGCCTCTACGATGCGCGTTACACCAAATTCTTTAAATAACGGGGCAGCCCGCTCGGCATGTTGACGATATTTTTCCTTATTAGCTTTTGGTACAGCAACCACAAAACCTTCTATATATGCCATTTCTCTCTCCCATTTTGTTTTCTTGTTGAGTGCTAAGAATGCATCCCAGCTGGTCAAGCTGAATTTATATTGATATCAACATATTTTAATGCGGTCAATTTAGTAATTTTCGATTATAATATTGAGATGTTTGATCGTGAAATCTCTTAAAACCAACGCGCCCCAAGCTGACCCAAAGCCTTAGCGTCGTGGAACAGCCAGATCATCAAGCCAAAGATACAGGTTCAATAACCAGCAAATACATTTATTAAAACAAAACCCCGCCAAAAAATGACGGGGTTTTCAGCAGTCTGGCGGCGATCAATTGACCGCCGCTTTTTCTATTTTATAGTACTTATAGAAACTTCAGAGCAGCACGGCCTGCATAGCGAGCGCTGCTTCCAAGCTCTTCTTCGATGCGGATAAGTTGGTTGTACTTAGCAGTACGGTCGGAACGGGCGAGCGAGCCAGTCTTGATCTGCCCGCAATTTGTAGCAACAGCCAGATCCGCAATGGTCGCATCTTCGGTCTCGCCTGAGCGATGCGACATCACGGCCGTATATCCGGCTTTATGCGCTGTTTCGACAGCATCCAATGTTTCGCTCAACGTGCCAATCTGATTCACTTTGACCAGAATGGAGTTTGCAACTCCCATCCGAATACCATCACGAAGTCGAGCAGAGTTGGTAACGAAAAGATCATCACCGACCAGCTGGCACTTATCACCAATGAGTTCGGTAAGATATTTCCAACCATCCCAATCGTCTTCCGACATTCCGTCTTCAATGGAGACGATCGGATAATCAGCGGCGAGCTTGGCCAGATATTCTGCCTGCGCCTTTGGATCGCGGGTCTGCCCTTCCCCTTCGTAAACATAATTACCATCTTTGAAGAACTCGGTTGCAGCGCAGTCCAGAGCGATTGCAATATCTTCGCTAGGTTTAAAGCCTGCCTGCTCAATGGATTCCATGACAAAATCTAGAGCTGCCTGGGCACTCAACAAATTAGGAGCAAAGCCGCCCTCATCCCCAACATTGGTGTTGTGGCCTGCATCCTGAAGGCGCTTTTTAAGCGTGTGGAATACTTCCGCGCCATAACGTACCGCTTCGCGGATAGACGACGCACCAAGGGGAAGGATCATGAATTCCTGAAAATCGATTGGGTTATCCGCATGCGCACCACCATTGATGATGTTCATCATCGGAACCGGCAGAATATGGGCATTCACGCCTCCGACATAACGATAAAGCGGAAGACCCGTGGACTGCGCAGCAGCTTTTGCAACAGCCAGCGAAACACCGAGAATAGCATTAGCGCCAAGGTTAGCCTTGTTTGCCGAGCCATCGAGTTCGATCAAAGCGTTGTCGATCAAAAGCTGATTTTCAGCTTCCATACCGGCTATTGCATCAAAAATCTTGGTGTTGACTGCTTCTACCGCTTTTTCAACACCCTTGCCGAGATAACGGGCCCCGCCATCGCGCAATTCAACTGCTTCATGTGCACCGGTCGACGCACCTGAAGGCACAGCCGCCCGTCCAAAAGCACCGTCTTCTAGAATCACGTCGACTTCGACTGTCGGATTACCGCGACTGTCGATTATCTCACGGCCAACGATGTCGATGATTGCAGTCATAGGAGCAAGTCCTTCCATATAGATTGCCTCGCGTTTAACGCGTGGCCATTAAAGAAATCCGGTTGATATCTTCATTACAGAAAGCAAAGGCATAGGAAAATCCCTAGCTTGCGTAATCCGGTCTATTTTTTAAAGAGCTTTGGCGATGCGATCAAAAGCTAACAGCTTTTCAAGCAGTTCGCTCATCCCGTTGATCGGCACCATATTGGGACCATCCGATGGTGCATTGTCAGGATCATCATGCGTTTCGATAAACACACCTGCAACACCAACCGCCACAGCCGCACGTGCTAGTGTTTCAACAAACTCGCGCTGTCCGCCCGATGAACCACCTTGCCCGCCCGGTTGCTGTACCGAATGGGTCGCATCGAAAATAACCGGTGCACCAAAACCAGCCATGATCGGCAGTGAACGCATGTCTGAAACAAGCGTATTATATCCAAATGAAACGCCCCGTTCTGTCGCTAAAACATTCGGATTGCCGCTTTCAGTAATTTTTGCCAGAACGTTTTTCATGTCCCATGGCGCAAGAAACTGACCTTTTTTAACATTGATAACCCGGCCGGTTTTTGCGGCCGCAATCAAAAGATCCGTCTGACGGCATAAGAATGCAGGTATCTGCAAAACATCAACGACTTCCGCCACCTGCGCGCATTGTTCTTCATTATGAATGTCGGTAAGAACCGGAAACCCGAATTCCTTCTTAAGATCGGAAAAAACTTCTAAAGCTGCTTCCAATCCAATCCCACGCTTAGCGTTGAGCGACGTACGATTGGCCTTATCAAAGCTTGATTTATAAATCAGTCCGATACCCAGCTTTGTCGTAATCTCTTTCAGGCGACCAGCTATTTCAAAACTATGTTCGCGGCTCTCCATCTGGCAGGGACCTGCAATAAGGGCAAGCTGAGCCGCATTGGAAAGCGTAACATTGCCGACTTGAACGGTAGAATTGGCAGTCGTCATGGTCTGGAACCCCAAAATAAGCGTATAAAGCTTGCCTTATCTGGCGCAGCCATTCGCCAAATGCAAGCTGCACAAATGAAACGCGCCCCGATAGGGGCGCGAAAGTTTAAACAAGCCGGCTCTGATCTATTGCCGCCGCTATAAAAGAAGCGAAAAGAGGATGTGGCTCAAATGGCCGTGATTTCAGCTCCGGATGGTATTGAACCCCGATAAACCATGGATGGTCGGTATATTCGACCGTCTCTGGCAGCACACCATCTGGCGACATGCCGGAGAAAACCAGCCCACACGCCTCAAGCCTGTCCTTATAATCCACGTTCACCTCGTATCGATGGCGGTGACGTTCTGAGATATTAGTCGTGCCATAAATATTCGCGATGCGCGTATTTGGCTTGAGCGTCGATTCATAAGCGCCAAGACGCATAGTACCGCCCAGATCACCTGATTTCGTGCGCTTCTCGAGCATATTGCCCTTAAGCCATTCAGTCATCAGACCCACAACAGGCTCACTGGTCGGGCCAAATTCTGTTGATGAAGCTTCCTCAATACCTGCAAGATTGCGAGCCGCTTCAAGACAGGCCATCTGCATGCCAAAGCAAATTCCAAAATATGGAACTTTGCGTTCGCGCGCAAACTTTGCTGCCAGAATTTTGCCTTCAGCCCCACGTTCGCCAAAGCCACCAGGAACAAGAATACCGTTCACCTTTTCAAGATAAGGTGATGGATCTTCATTTTCAAAGACCTCAGCTTCAATCCAGTCAAGATTGACTTTCACTTTATTGGCAATGCCGCCATGCTGCAGGGCCTCAATCAGCGACTTATAGGCATCTTTAAGTTCGGTATATTTACCAACAACAGCAATGGTGACCTCGCCTTCCGGATTATGGATGAGATGAGAAATTTCTTCCCACCGTTCCATCCGCGGCTTGGGCGCCGGATCTATACCGAAGGCAGCCAGAACTTCTGAATCAAGCCCTTCTTTATGATACGCAATCGGAACATCATAAATCGATGCCACATCAAGCGCTTGGATAACAGCGCTCTCACGCACATTACAGAAAAGCGAAAGCTTGCGGCGTTCTGATTCTGGAATTTCCCTGTCAGCACGGACCAGCAGCACGTCAGGAGCAATGCCAATCGAACGCAGTTCCTTGACCGAATGCTGTGTAGGTTTGGTTTTAAGTTCACCTGCAGCTGGAATATAGGGCATCAAGGTTAGATGCACATAAACCGCGTTGCCACGTGGAAGTTCATTGCCCAACTGGCGAATGGCTTCCAGAAACGGCATGGCTTCAATATCGCCAACTGTGCCGCCGATTTCACACAGAACGAAATCAAAATCTTCATTGCCTTCCAGCACGAAGTTTTTAATCGCATCGGTGACATGCGGAATCACCTGAACTGTCGCGCCAAGATAATCGCCACGACGCTCTTTTTCGATGATATTGCGGTAAATGCGCCCGGTCGTGATATTGTCCTGCTGATTGGCCGGACGACCGGTAAACCGCTCATAATGCCCCAAATCAAGGTCCGTCTCCGCACCATCGTCGGTGACGAATACCTCTCCATGCTGATAGGGCGACATCGTGCCTGGATCAACATTCAGATAAGGGTCGAGTTTACGGATACGCACGCGGTAACCGCGTGCTTGGAGGAGTGCAGCCAATGCTGCTGCGGCAATGCCTTTTCCTAGGGAAGAAACCACGCCGCCTGTGATGAAAACATATCGCGCCATGGGCTTATGTCGTTAGACCCTTCTGATTGATTCCGCCACTAAAAAAAGCAATGCCGGAACTTTTTTAAGCACTTTCGTGCACCTTGGTATCATTTCTCGGTGAACTGTGCAGACAAATGGAGCATAGGCTCCAGCGAAAAACGCGCGATGCGCATACAAAAAGCCGGGACAATGCCGGCTTTTCGGGAACTCATTTCAACTGTTAAAGAACGACCACTTCTGTGCCTAGCTGAACTCGGTTGTAAAGATCCATGACGTCTTCATTTGTCATGCGGAAACAACCATTCGATGCAGGGCTACCAATCGTCCATGGCTGTGTCGTACCATGAATACGAATATAGGTATCCTTGTGCCCCTGAAACAGATACATCGCACGCGACCCGAGCGGATTTCCCGGTCCGCCATCCATTCCGTTTTTATAACGCGAATACTGACCTGGATTGCGTTCTATCATGTCCTTAGTCGGAATCCAGCGCGGCCATTCACGCTTGGCATTAACCGTAGCCTTGCCCTTAAATTCCAGCCCCACCTTGCCGACAGCGATACCGTAGCGCCGCGCAGTAGTTGGAGTTTCGACAAGATAAAGAAAATATTTGGAAGGATCGATGACAATGGTCCCGGGCTTATAGCCGCTAAACGGTACCGTCTGCGCCTGATAGCGCGGATCGATATTATAACGCTTCAGCGCAACCTTTTTGGGGCTTTCAGATTTCTTCGATGCCTGCCGAGATTTTGTTGCCGTCGGCTTTGCTTCAGCCGCCAAAGGCGAAGCCCATGCAGACGTTACTAACCCCATGCAAAGACTCGTAATACCAGCCATCAAAATAGAACGTGAAATCATGATCTTTCCTAAACCCGGCCGATCGAAAGCGTGTCTGTCAACTTGCGACAGACATTAGCTCCTTACGTAACAGAAATAGCTGCGGCAATGATGAAACAACCGTTCCATGACGATTAATCCATCCCTATTGCCAGCTTGCAACAGTTTGGAAGAACACTGTTAACAAAAAGAAAACCGGCCAGATGGCCGGTTCTCAAAAATCTCTAAATTCTCGCGATTACTGCGAGTCTGGAACTTGGTTGGTCGAGCCCGCGGGCGCAGTCTCTTGAGCCGGAATATCGTTTCTATCATTCGACGATGGACCACCCAGTTGATCTAGAATGCCACCGCCCGATGCACCGTCACCCGATGGCTGTGTCTGCGTACCGGTGGATGCAGGAATACGGTTGAGAATATCCGTTGGACGCTCGCCTTTAAACGCCATGATCCCCAGAATGAGGGACGTCGCAAAGAACGCAGCACCCAAAATAGCGGTTGTGCGAGTAAGCGCGTTGGCTGCACCCCGCGCGGTCATAAAGCCGGAACCTCCGCCGATGCCAAGGCCACCGCCTTCAGAGCGCTGGATAAGCACCACACCGACGAGCGCCAGAACGATCAACAAATGAATGACAATGACTACAGTCTGCATAGGTACGGTCTTTATGTCTCAAAACTAATGTCATCCAGAACGCGAGTCGTTACCGGACGAAGATACAAACGGTTAAAGCGGGTGTTTACACCCAATCATGAGATATTCCAACCCCCGCATTTCAGTTAGATTTGCAAGGATGCGGGATCACAAATTACGATAGCACTCGCATATGGCAAGGAAATCGTCTGCTTTCAAGCTCGCTCCGCCAACCAGCGCTCCATCCACATCCGCAACGCCAAGAAGTTCAGCTGCGTTGGATGGCTTGACCGACCCGCCATAAAGCAAGCGAATATGTGCGCCATTTGTGCCAAATCTCTCAGCGAGTTTTTCGCGCATAAATGCGTGAACTGCGCGCACATCTTGAACAGTTGGCGTCTTTCCTGTGCCGATCGCCCAAACTGGCTCATAGGCTACAATTGTATTCTCAGCATTCGCCCCCTCAGGAAGAGAACCCGCCAGCTGGGCATCGATCACCTCAAGCGTGTTTTCAGCCTTTCGTTCCTCTGCCGTCTCTCCTACGCAAATAACCGCAACCAATCCTGCCTTCCATGCAGCCTGGGCCTTACAGCGCACGATTTCGTTGCTCTCGCGATGATCCGCCCTGCGCTCTGAATGTCCAACGATCACGTGACTTGCGCCCGCCTCTTTGAGCATTTCAGCAGAGATATCTCCGGTATGGGCGCCAGACGAGTTTTGATGACAATCCTGCCCACCCAAAGCCACCGCTTCCCCTTCAAGGGTTTTTGCTGCACGAGAGAGCAATGTGGCAGGAACACAAATGAGAGCATCGAGTTTTCGCCCTAGATCGGAACTCAGCCCCGCCGCAATTGCTCGCAATTCGGTCAGAGATTCTCCCGTTCCGTTCATTTTCCAATTGCCAGCTACTAATGGACGAATTCCAGGTGTCATCACATTTCTCCTCGCTCTGAGCGTTCTCCGCGTCGCAAATCATCGCCACCTGCGCTAATTTTGTGCTTTGACTAAGCGTAATTGCCTTTCAATGCAATCTTCAGCGCTCGGTTATTCAATGAGATCTTGCATCAAGACGGTGCTTGAGGTTATCCCCTGACAAGGCTTAACTGTTAGCCAAGCTTTAGTTTTGTATTCAGAGGATTTCAGATGCTCGACAGCATGCGTGATGCCGCCCGTTCCTGGGTCGCCAAACTATTACTTGGCGTGCTCGTGTTAAGCTTTGCCGTTTGGGGCATTACTGACGCTTTCCAAGGCGATCTTAATGGAAGCGCCGCATTGCAAGCGGGCGACTCTAAAGTTAGCGCTACCGATTATCGCTTTGCTTATGAGCAGCAACTAATTCGCCTATCCCGACAATTTGGCCAACAACTGACGCGTGATCAGGCAAAAGCACTTGGTATTGAGAATCAAGTTATTGCACAGCTTGTTGCGGGCGTGGTTCTGGACGAACAGGCGCGCAAGATGCAGTTGGGCCTTTCCAAAGACGGTATTGCGCGGCTGACCGCTGAGGATCCGTCTTTCCATGACGCAAGTGGAAATTTTAATCGCAACCAGTTTAATGCAGTTTTGCGTCAGGCAGGAATACGTCCAGAAGATTATCTCACCGGCCGTGCCGAGGCCGCTCGCAGGCAGCAAATAGTAGAAGCTGCGACGGACGGTATCAAAATCCCCGATACGATGCTCAAAGCTCTTGCGCTTTATCAGGGTGAAAGCCGCAGTGCAGATTATATAACACTTGCCATTGAATCTGAAGAAAACATCCCAAACCCCTCTGACGAAACGTTAAAAGCATATTTTGACGCCCATAAAGACGAGTACCGGGCCCCGGAATATCGAAAAATCTCCTATGTAAAGCTACAGCCAGCTGATATTGCCGATAAATCGGCTGTCACTGAGGAAGAAATCACCGAATATTATGAACGGAATCAGTCACGCTTTGGCTCCGCTGAAAAGCGTACCATTGAACAGCTAAATTTCTTGGATGAAGCCGCTGCACAGGCCGCACTTGAAAGAATCAAAGCTGGTGCGGATTTTGTTGAAATTGGCAAGGAGCAGGGTCGTAATGAGTCCGACTTATTGCTGGGAACCTTTGAAAAAGAAGCTCTGCCTGATCAAGCAATTTCCGATGCCGCTTTTGCCCTAGCTGAAGGCAGCGTCAGCGAAGTGGTGAATGGTGCATTTGGTCCAGTCATCCTGCGTGTCACCAAAGTTGAACCCGCGCATGTGAAATCAATTCAAGAGGTTGAGGACGAAATCCGCACAACGATTGCAAACGATATTGCAATCCGCAGCCTCAATTCTGTCCACGATAATTATGAACAGGCGCGCTCAGATGGCGCCAGCATGGCTGAGGCTGCTTCGCGCTTGAACCTCAAAACCGTAACGATTGAAGCCGTCGATGAGCAAGGTCTTGATCCCAACGGAAACCAGGTTGACCTACCGCAAGCTGATTCGTTCCTGACCAGTGCATTTGACGCCGATCAAGGCTTCGATAACGACGCGCTTTATCTCGGCAACAATGGTTATGTCTGGTACCAGGTCGATGAGGTGACCCCGGCCCGTGAGCGCACGTTGGATGAGGTGAAAGAAAAAATCGTTTCAGCCTGGAAAGCGGAAGAGGCAATTGCCCGCCTCACCGCCAGAATGAGCGAGCTCAAAAAGCGCCTGGATGACGGCGAGACGCTTGATGCCATAGCCGCTGAGCTGGGAACTGAGAAAATAACCAAGCGCGGAATATCTCGCAGCACGAATGACGCAGATTTTGGCTCCAATGCTACGGCTCAGGTTTTCCGTGGTGCAAATGGTCATACCGGCACGGCTGTTTTACCTTCCGGTGACGGTCAGATCCTTTTCAAGGTAACTGAAGTAACCGAACCGACCGCTGCTGGTCCCGAAGCCATTTCCCAAGAACAGCAGAATTTTCTTTCAACACGACTGGGCGATGACATCCTTGAGCAATTTGTGGGCGAGCTGCAAAAACAATATCCGGTTAGGGTGAACCAGAGCGTTATTAACAATGCCCTTTCATTCTAATCGAAAATAGGTGCGAATATTATGGCCGACTTAAAACAACATATTGCTAAGGCTGCTTCCGGTTCGTCCTTGACTTTTGATGAGTCAAAAGCCGCATTCGACATCATGATGTCTGGCCGGGCCACGCCTTCGCAGATTGGTGGTTTTTTGATGGCCCTTCGCGTTCGCGGCGAAACCGTACCGGAAATTGCCGGAGCGGTCGCGTCTATGCGCTCGCGTATGTTACCCGTATCTGCCCCGGCTGATGCGGTTGATATTGTGGGTACCGGCGGTGATCAATCCGGATCGTATAACGTCTCTAGCTGCTCGGCATTTGTGGTAGCTGGCGCGGGCGTTCCGGTCGCCAAACATGGTAACCGTGCGCTCTCGTCACGCTCAGGCGCTGCGGATACTCTCTCGGCGCTCGGCGTTAATATCGAGGCCGACGCAGAAACAATCAGCCGCTGCATCCATGAAGCTGGCCTTGGCTTCATGTTCGCCCCAACGCATCATTCAGCCATGCGCCATGTTGGTCCGTCCCGAATAGAGCTTGGCACCCGGACTATTTTCAACATTCTCGGACCGCTCGCTAATCCAGCCAGTGTGAAACGTCAGCTTCTCGGCGTCTTTTCTGAACATTGGCTTGAGCCACTTGCCCACGTACTCAAGGAACTCGGATCAGAGCATATCTGGGTGGTTTATGGTGACGGTCTTGATGAAATGACCACCGCGGGAACCACCAAGGTGGCCGCACTTGAAAACGGAAATGTCCGCACATTCGAAATCGAGCCTGAAGATGTTGGGCTGACCAGAGTTAGCCTTGAAGCGCTTAAAGGCGGCGATGCCGATGAGAATGCTAAGGCACTTCTGGACGTTCTAAAAGGCAAACATAATGCCTATCGTGATATTGTTTTGCTCAATTCAGGCGCTGCATTGATCATCGCGGGCAAAGCAGAAGAACTTAAAGAAGGCATTGAGCTTGCCGCTCGTTCGATCGATAGCGGTGCGGCCTTAGCCGTGCTCCAAAAGGTTATCACTGTCACCAATGATCGCCCGAGTGACCAAAGGAATTAAATATGTCGACTGATATTCTGCGCAAAATTGAAGCCTATAAGCGCGAGGAAATCGCTGCTGCCAAATCGCAACTACCACTTGCAGAAGTCAAGGCACGTGCAAATGACCAATCAGCACCGCGTGGATTTTTACAGGCATTGGAAGACAAACGCGCAGCAGGCGAATTTGCTCTCATCGCTGAGATTAAGAAAGCAAGTCCGTCCAAAGGTTTGATTCGTGAAGATTTCAACCCGGCAGAATTGGCTAAAGCTTATGAAGTTGGCGGCGCTGCCTGTCTGTCGGTTTTAACCGACACGCCGTCATTCCAGGGCGCGCCAGAATTTCTGGAAGCTGCACGCAATGCATGTGCCCTACCCGCCCTGCGCAAAGATTTTCTGTTTGATACCTATCAAGTATTTGAAGCGCGCAGTTGGGGTGCCGATTGTATCCTGATCATTTTGGCCAGTGTCGACGACGATCTGGCCAAGGCGCTGGAAGAAACTGCCTTTGAACTTGGCATGGACGCGTTGATCGAAGTGCATGACGAGGCTGAAATGGAACGGGCGTTGAAGCTCAATTCACGCCTAATTGGAGTAAACAATCGAAATCTGCGTACATTTGAAGTGGACCTCGCCGTTTCAGAGCGTCTTGCAAACTTGGTGCCTTCCGACCGTCATCTGGTGGGCGAAAGCGGAATCTTCACCTATGCCGATTGCTTGCGCTTGAAAAATTCAGGCATTGGCACATTTCTGATCGGCGAAAGCCTTATGCGCAAAGACGATGTTGCCTCCGCCACTCGTGAATTGCTGACTGGTAAGGCATAAATCATGTCCAGTAAACTTACCCATATCGACCATACCGGCGCAGCTAATATGGTCGATGTTGGCGATAAGGACGAAACCGTGCGCATCGCTACCGCAACAGGCGCGGTAAGGATGAAACCTGAGACGCTGGCATTGATCCTTGAAGGAAATGCCGCCAAGGGCGATGTGCTGGGTGTTGCGCGGACAGCTGGAATTATGGCGGCCAAGAAAACCGCCGATCTTATACCGCTCTGCCATCCCCTTATGCTGACAAAGGTTTCAGTCGATATTGAACCCGATCCCGCTCTGCCGGGTCTAAATGTACAGGCCACCGTCAAGCTCAAGGGCCGTACGGGGGTTGAGATGGAAGCCTTGACCGCGGTTTCGGTAGCCTGCCTCACCATTTATGATATGGCAAAGGCCGTCGATCGCCACATGGAAATAACGGATATTAAGGTAACCGCGAAAAGTGGCGGCAAATCCGGCAATTGGAAAGTCTGACTTTCCCCTTAGCGGAGGAATGCAATGCCCCTTCTTTCAGTCGATGATGCACTCAAAATCATATTGGCGGATGCAAATCCGTCCGCCTCTGAACGACTTCCACTCCAATCCGCTGGCGGAAGAATTCTTTCAGAACCTGTTTCCGCAAAGCTACTGCAGCCGCCCTTTGATTGCTCGGCTATGGATGGATACGCAATCATTGCACCAGAAAACTCGGCCTATCCGGTTACGTTCGAGATCATCGGCGAATCAGTCGCTGGAAGCCGGTTTGAAGGCAACCTGACCGAGGGACAAGCCGTACGGATATTCACCGGCGCGCCTATGCCGGCGGGGGCAGACACTGTCGTCATCCAGGAATATACAGACCGCTCTGGAAATTCACTGATCGTGCATGAAGGCATTGAAAAAGGCCGACATATCCGAAAGGCGGGCCTCGATTTTGCTCCCGGCGATATCGTACTCGACGTCGGAAAAGAGCTCGACAGCACCGCTCTTTCTCTCGCCGCCGCAAGCGGCAACGCGGACCTATCAGTATTCAAAATGCCCCGCATCGCGATTCTCGCCACGGGAGATGAATTGGTCTCGCCCGGCACGATTCCCGGCCCAGATCAGATTGTAGCGTCAAACAGCATTGGTATTGCTGAAATCGTTCGCACAAGCGGTGGTATAGCGCAAGATTTGGGTATTGTGAGCGATGAACTCACCTTGATCGAATCAGCTATCAATCAGGCGCTTGATAGTGACATCGATATTCTCGTAACGATTGGGGGAGCCTCGGTCGGAGATCGAGATCTAGTCCATACGGCGTTGCAAGCTTGCGGTGTTGAGCTCGGCTTTTGGAAAATCGCAATGCGGCCTGGAAAGCCGCTCATGTACGGTCATCGAATGCGCGACAATAAAGCTGTGTGCGTAATCGGCTTGCCCGGCAATCCGGTTTCAAGCCTTGTATGTAGTCTGGTATTCTTAAGGCCCTTGATTTCAAAGCTCGCGGGACGCCGCCAGACCGAGCCAGACCTGACCGCCCGCCTGGGTACTGCCCTGCCAGCTAATGCGTTTCGTCGCAATTTCATTCGTGCTGCACTGCGCAAAGCTGATGATGGATCATGGATTGCTACGCCGCATCCAATTCAAGACTCATCAATATTAACCGCTATGGCCAACTCACAAGCGCTCATTATTCGTGAAGAAAACGCTCCGCCAGCTTCGGCAGGAGACTTCTGTCGAATTTTACCACTTTGACGTGCCTGAATAGGAAATCCCCACACGTGTACATAAGCAATCGTTAATAGTTTTAAAACTATTGCAGAACAAGAATGGAACATATAGTGTTTGTTCTGTATTTGTTTTGATTGATTCTTGGCCGGGAGGGTGTCGCATGTTAACCCGCAAACAGCACGAGCTATTGCAGTACATACACGAGCGTCTTAAGGAAACAGGGATTCCGCCTTCCTTCGATGAAATGAAAGATGCGCTCAACCTTGCTTCTAAATCAGGCATTCATCGCTTGATAACGGCGCTGGAGGAACGAGGCTTCATTCGCAGACTTCCCAATCGCGCGCGTGCATTGGAAGTGTTGAGATTGCCTGATTCTATCGCTCCGGGCTTGAACGCAGCGAAAAAATTTTCCCCTTCGGTAATTGAAGGTAGTTTGGGAAAAGCCCCGCCAGCGCCTGCTCAATCGTCAGCAAGCAGCGATAAGGCAGACAGTCCCATTTCCGTACCGGTTATGGGTCGTATAGCAGCCGGTGTCCCGATTTCAGCCATTCAAAATCAAACCCATTCTTTGAACCTTCCACCCGAAATGGTCGGCCCTGGCGATCATTATGCGCTTGAAGTCAAAGGCGATTCGATGATTGAGGCCGGTATTTTTGATGGCGATACGGTCATTATCAGACGCGGAGATACCGCTAACCCCGGTGAGATCATCGTTGCGCTGGTGGATGATGAAGAAGCAACGCTCAAACGTTTTAGGCGCAGAGGAGCATCTATTGCGTTAGAAGCTGCCAATCCCGCCTATGAAACGAGAATTTTCGGTCCAGATCGGGTTCAGGTTCAAGGTAGGTTGATCGGTCTGATACGCCGCTATTGAACGCCCACTTTGGGCAGCATTAAAGATTGACGCTCGCGAAATTCGAACACCTGCCTGCCTGTTTGCAACCCTGATCTGTTGCTTATGCAGGCGGGAACTCGCGAGCATCTCACACTATTTTGTCAAACGTGTAAGCAGTTATTGCGCCGTTTTCTTTCGATTATCTCGCTCGGCTAGCCCCCGTGCAGGCCGTGAAAAAAGCCTGTGTAAATGCCAAGGCCGGATCGGCACATCGACGGCAAAAGTCAATTTGTCATCGTAGTGATAATTCTGCCCGGGCTCAGACGCGCTCATTGCACGCTTTTTGTCTGGTAACACTTCATCTGAATATGAAATAGAAACGGATCGGCTCGATGCGAGCCACATTTCTAACGCTCCTTTTAGTGCTATCTCTTGTTTGCCTATCACCCGGCTGTTTATCGCGTTACATGTGGGCTTTGGCCCGGATATTGCGAGTATCACCACATCGCCAATATTGCAGGCAATTTCCCTCTTAGCTGGATCAGACGTATAGGCCAGCATGCGTCCATCTTTCAAAAGGATGGTGCAAATATCTTCCTCGCAAGTAAAAACCCTGTGGTCGGTTTCGGTACCTGCATTAAATTTTTGTGGCGGAACAAAACGATCAATCAAATAAGCCGACTTCCAATTCTCGGCCGTGAAATTGGCTGGTCTGTTGCGGTTAATTGCAAAGTTTCCGTCATTTAACCGGACTGCGACCAAACGAGCATCTTCAGACACTAAAATGTCTGGCAAGGGCGTGCGCATAAATATGATAAAACCGCCAACCACCAATGGAAGCGCAATCAATCGTAGTCGAGACGTGAACACGACTAAAATCACTAAGGCCACAGTCCAAACTAGAAGCGCACTCTTCGGAATCACCCCCGGATTACCATCAGGCGAAATCTGCGCCACGAAGCTCGCTATCCGTCGAACAAGCTCAATGCCAAACCCCATGATTTGCAATGGCAGCCAATCAAGATGAAACGGCATCATCAGAAGCGAAAACACGCCGAACGGCATCACAAGCACTGAAACAACCGGAAGCGCCAATACGTTACCAATAATCCCAAAAGGTGCAGTGTTATTGAAATGATAGGCTGCGAAAATTCCACTCGCGGTTCCTGCAACCAGAGATGTACCGGCCGTTGCCAGTGCTGGACTAATAATTTTGGCAGTGATTCCCTGTTTCAGAGCGCCGCCATTTTCAATCAATACTTTTTTGCCGGCCATACGGTTACCCCACCACGCGAATGCAGCAATGAGAGCGGCCGTTGCCGAGAAAGACATTTGAAAACTTGGCCCGAGAACCTCGTGGGGGTAAATTAAGATCATCGCTACGGCCGCTATAGCTAAATTGCGCATGCTAATCGCGGCACGATCCAACAAAAGTGCGCATAACATTACGGCGATCATAATATAGCTACGCTGGGCCGCCACATCCGCGCCTGACATCGCAAGATAAAAAGTGCAACTTAAAAGTGATAAAAACGCGGCGTATTTTTTGACCGGATAGCGCGCACTAAATGCCGGAAACAGAGCAAATATATACCGAAGCGAAAGCATTACCACACCTGCGGCGAGCGCCATATGCAATCCCGAGATAGAAAGGATATGCGCAAGTCCAGACAGCCGAAGATCCGCATTGGTTTTCTCACTAATACCGGCCCGCTCGCCAGCAATCAGCGCTGCGGCCACGTGGCCGTTCTCCCCTTCTAGAACTTCGTTTATCCTCTCAGAAATTCTTACTCTGAGCGCCGCAATAGCCTGTAAAAATTTATTCGTAATACCTTCCACTTCTGGGATGGTGATTAATCGCGGAACCCCTAAAAAAAACCCGTTTGCACCGATCCCATTGAAATAAGCATGAAAAGCAAAATCATAGCTTCCGGGCCGTACCGGCCCCGATGGAACGCGTAATCGCGCATATCCCGTTAAACCGCTGCCAATGCGCGTATTGGCGGGTAGATCTCGTGCGGTAATTCTTATGCGATTAGGCGCGTATTTTAGTTTTGGTTTTTCAGTCTGGAGAACGTCCAGAGTAACCCGCCAAGTTTCATTATCGCGATATTCAATCCCCACGACTCTTCCAGTTATCAGCGTTGCAACATCTGAGCCGAGCATAGGTGTATTTTTACGCCCAGTTTCAAATTTCCCTGCACTAGCGCCGAGCGCCACAGCGATAGCAAGAGTGAAAATCTGAGCCAGCAAAAACTTTTTTCTGACTAGAACACGAATAAAAATCAGAGCCACCAGAATGGATAGAATTTGCAACCAGTCCGGTTCAAAAGTCAGATTGAAATATGTAACTGCTCCCACGCCGGCGGAAACCGGAAACAGTAAAAAGAACAATCCACGCGCTATTTCGCTATTAAAAGCAACGCTAGCAGACTTACTGCCCGCCAAAACACTATCAAATAGCCGACGAGAACTATTCTTGCTTTCTTTCGGAGGTTTAACGAACTCGTCATCGTCCAAAAAGACCGGCCAGGGTTCGGCAATTTTCGAATTCGTATGTGCGTCAGGCCAGCTCTTTACAAGCGCCCGCTCATCAATTTCCTCCGTTTCGCAACTGCCCGTCATGCCCCCGCCTGACTGCAAAAAGTGCAGTTACCCTCCGCCAACTGTTCGTTTAAGACGAGTATAGCCCTTGCGCACAGCGCTGCCTATGGTACATGAACTCAAACGAAAATCGAGTGGGATCGCAATTCCAGTCCCACTTCTTGTCGGCCTTTGGTCGATAAGTGAATGATTAAGAACGCCCCTCTTGCGTGCATAACTTGCCGCTCGACGCAACAAATCTGGAGCCGTCATGTCGAAACCGGTCATCACCCGTTTTGCCCCCTCGCCCACGGGTTTCCTTCATATTGGCGGGGCTCGGACCGCACTTTTCAATTGGCTTTATGCTAAACATAAAGGCGGAAAGATGCTTCTTCGCATCGAAGATACGGACCGGGAACGCTCAACGGACGCAGCAACAGCGGCCATTCTGGACGGCCTAACTTGGCTTGGTCTTGATTGGGATGGTGATGTAATTTCGCAGTTCGAAAGGGCTCCTCGTCATCGCGAAGTCGCAGAAGAGCTCGTTGCATTAGGCAAAGCCTATTACTGCTACGCAACGCCGCAAGAACTAGAAGAAATGCGCGAGAAAGCACGTGCCGAAGGTCGCCCGCCGCGCTATGATGGCCGTTGGCGTGACCGCCCGGCCTCTGACGCCCCCGCAGATGTTAAGCCGGTTATCCGCATAAAAGCGCCTCAGGAGGGGGAAACGGTCGTTTATGACGCCGTACAAGGAGATGTGCGCTTTCCCAACAAAGATTTAGATGATTTCATCATCTTACGTTCCGACGGCACGCCGACCTATATGCACGCCGTTGTTGTAGACGACCATGATATGGGCGTAACCGACATTATTCGTGGCGATGATCACCTCACAAACGCTGCTCGCCAGACTATAATTTATCAAGCGCTGGGCTGGGATATTCCGCGCATGGCTCATATCCCGCTCATTCACGGCGCAGACGGCGCCAAGCTTTCAAAACGTCACGGTGCTCTCGGTGTCGATGCATATCGTGCCATGGGCTATTTGCCACAAGCATTGCGCAATTATCTCGTCAGGCTGGGCTGGAGCCACGGTGACGATGAAATTATGTCGATCGAACAGATGATTGAGTGGTTCGATGTTTCAGACATTAACAAAGGCGCCGCACGTTTTGACTTTCAAAAACTCGAAGCCATTAACGGGGTCTATATGCGGGCCAGTGAAGACAAGGCACTTTTCGACGCCTTGATCGCTGTTTTACCCGAACTCGATGGCGGAGAAGAGCTTTTGACCGCACTGAATGATCAGCGTCGTGCGCAATTGCTAACAGCCATGCCCGGCCTGAAAGATCGCGCCAAAACTTTGAAGGAACTTGCTGACGGCGCAAAATTTATATTTGCGTCACGTCCGCTAGAATTGGACGAAAAAGCTGCCGCCCTGCTCAACGAAGATGGACGTGCGATTCTGAAAGCGATCTTGCCGAATCTTGAGGCTGTAGCCGAGTGGAATTTGGAAGCGCTTGATTCTTCAGTGCGTGCTCATGCGGAAGAGAATGGGCTGAAACTTGGTAAAGTTGCACAACCTTTACGCGCCGCACTCACCGGTCGAGCCACCTCTCCGGGCGTGTTTGACGTTTTAGTTGTGCTTGGTCGTGAAGAGTCTCTGGCAAGAATTCGCGATCAAATCGTTTAAGTTGCTAAATTTCACGCTCTCGTGACAAAAGCATTCAAATTTTCGGAAAATTCGCATTGCATCAAAAGATCATTGGGATAGTTTGGCCAGCGAAATCAACGGAATTTTACAGAGGTTAATGGTTTCATTCGACCTTAATTCTCGATTTTACGTAAGATAGAATATAAGACGTTTAGATATCTGCCGTTGTGGAAACGGCTAGGTGGACACGAAAGGAAACAGGATGTCAGCTAAGACAGCAAGCTTTACTCTCGACGGCAAAACAGTGGAACTGCCTGTAAGACAAGGCACTGTCGGGCCGGACGTCGTTGAGATCAGTCCGCTTTATAAAAATATGGATGCTTTCACCTACGACCCTGGTTTTACCTCGACAGCATCATGCGAATCGAAAATCACCTATATCGATGGTGACGAAGGCGTTCTGCTTTATCGCGGCTACCCTATTGAACAACTTGCCGAACATGGCGATTTTCTCGAAACTTGCTACCTATTGCTTTATGGTGAGCTTCCAACCGCGGCTCAGAAAGCTGACTTTGATTATCGCGTGACCCATCACACGATGATCCATGAGCAGATGACGAAATTCTTCACCGGCTTCCGTCGTGATGCTCATCCTATGGCTGTTATCGTTGGTTGTGTCGGCGCTATGTCGGCTTTCTATCATGATTCAACCGACATAACTGATCCGCATCAGCGCATGGTGGCCTCCATCCGCTTGGTGGCAAAACTGCCAACCCTCGCAGCCATGGCCTATAAATATCATATCGGCCAACCCTTTATGTATCCGAAGAATGATCTCGATTTTGCGGCAAACTTCCTCCACATGTGCTTTGCCGTTCCGTGTGAGAATTATAAAGTCAATCCGGTTCTGGCACGCGCTATGGACCGCATTTTCATTCTTCATGCCGACCACGAGCAGAACGCCTCTACATCCACGGTTCGTCTTGCTGGCTCTTCCGGAGCCAACCCGTTTGCATGTATTGCAGCAGGTGTTGCGTGCTTGTGGGGTCCCGCTCATGGCGGTGCAAACGAAGCGGCCCTTAACATGTTGGCAGAGATCGGTTCTGTCGATCGTATCCCAGAATTCATCGCACGCGCCAAAGACAAGAACGATCCTTTCCGTCTGATGGGCTTTGGACACCGCGTTTATAAAAATTATGATCCGCGTGCCAAGATCATGCAGAAAACCTGTCATGAAGTTTTGGGAGAACTGGGTATAAAAGATGACCCATTGCTGGACGTAGCAATGGAACTCGAAAAAATTGCCCTGACCGATGAATATTTCATCGAGAAAAAGCTCTATCCAAATATCGACTTCTATTCCGGCATCACCCTCAAAGCGCTCGGCTTCCCGACCGAAATGTTTACCGTACTTTTTGCACTCGCCCGTACTGTAGGCTGGGTCGCCCAGTGGAAGGAAATGGTAGAAGATCCGCAGCAGAAAATCGGACGTCCACGCCAGCTTTACACCGGCGCACCACAGCGCGATTACGTGCCTGTGGCAAAGCGTAAGTAATCTTTTTAAATATAAAAAAACCCGGTTTTAGCCGGGTTTTTTGTTTTGAGAATCTCTTTGCGAACTAAACTCAAAATCAGCGATTTCGACCGTTTTCTGCCAGATCAAGAAGAA
The DNA here is from genome assembly GCF_003259955.1 of Falsochrobactrum ovis. Taxonomy (GTDB): domain Bacteria; phylum Pseudomonadota; class Alphaproteobacteria; order Rhizobiales; family Rhizobiaceae; genus Brucella; species Brucella ovis_A. Next base: position 357,258 of record NZ_QLMK01000002.1, on the reverse strand, counting down.
TTTTCGCCCCGATCTCACCCGAAGGCCGCTCTGTTTGCATAAGAGCTGCGACTTTATCGAACCCATCAAGCTGGGCCTGTCGTGCAGCTCCTTTACGCATCAAGCGTTCTACCTGGCGGGCCATCATTCCCGGCCTTACAAATTCGTTGAATAATTCAGGAACCACCGGCTCGTCCACCACGATATTGGGCAGCGCTGCGCTCCATATCGTGATTTTTGAAATAAGAAATTGCCGAGCAAACCAATCAGCCTTGTAACACAAAACGGTCGGTATACGAGATAAGGCAAGTTCCAGCGATACCGTTCCAGAGGCTGCAAGTGCCGCATCCACCTTACCGAAAGCTTCCCATTTGGCTTCTTCTCCCACTACAATTATAGGCTTAACAGCCCAATCGCGGGATGCTTCCCGAACCAGTTCTTCTATACGTGGTAGGGTTGGCAAAATAACTTCGAGCTTGTTAAACCGCTGCGCCAGTTCCTCTACTGTTTTACCAAACGGCTCCATCAGCATCTGAACTTCAGATTTTCGCGAACCCGGCAACAACAGCAATCGCCGCGCATCATCATTCCACCGCTGATTTTCTAAGCTTTTTTGTGATCGCTGCGCCGTCACAATGGGAGCATAGCTGCTAAGCCTATGGCCCACATAGGTCGATGCCGGTCCGTGAAGCCGTTTCATAACCTCGACTTCAAAAGGCAGAACCGTTAGCACGTGATCAACATAGGCTCGCATTGCTTTGGCACGCTGCGGCCTCCAAGCCCAGACGCTCGGCGCAACATATTTTACAATTGGAATAGAAGGATTCGCTGCGCGGATCTTTTTCGCAACTCGGTGCGTAAAGTCTGGACTGTCGATCAATAATACGCAATCAGGCCTAGCCGCGACAATCTCCCTGGAAATTTGTCGAATGCGCAATACAAGGCTAGGAAGACTTTTGAGTACTGCGCTCAGGCCCATTATGGCAATTTCTTGCGGATCAAAAAATGTTTTCAAACCGCGTTTAGCGAGATGATCTCCGCCCACTCCAATAATATCGACTAGCCTGTCCGTTTGTTTGCGTAGCGCATCTACCAGGTCGGCGCCCAGAATATCTCCAGATTCTTCGCCAGCAACAATTGCCAATTTCAACGGTCGGCTATCTGTGTTCACCCTGCCCGTCCTTCCCAGTTTGGCTAATCGTTTCTATAAAAATTTCCTTTTCATTGGCCGCTTTTATTGTCTCCGCCAGCCCCAGAATAAAAGTTCGTCCAGCTTCAACCGCTATACCATCAAGTCCGGCTCGAAAAATTCCTTCAACCGTCATCGGGCCGATAGCAGGCAAATCTGCGCGCTCATCTTGCTGGGGTTTCGCCATTTTGACAAGCACACCGCCCCGCTTTGGAATTCGACCAGCCTTGCGTAATTCATAGACCCGGTCGATCATCAAATCAGTGCCTTCAGCACCTTCGAGCGCGACCACGCGCCCGCCCGCAGCAATAGCCCCTTGCCCGACATCCAATTCACCAAGCCGCAACGCCGCATCCATCGCAAGAACGATATTCTCACGTGCTTTTTCATCCGGCTGTTTGTGAGTCAAAACACGCGCTGGCGAGGGAGATAAAAGATCAGGCACCACTTCATGTGCGCCAACCATTTTAAATCCAAACCGCTCCAATAGTCGCATGAAGGCGCGTAAAAGTGCGTCATCGCCTCGACCCAGTGCGCCCAAGACATATGGAACAGCCCGAAGCGTGGGCCAGTTCAATTTCAAATCGCTCAAATGCGGACGGTTCAAAATTCCGCCCGCTAAAACCACCTGCGATACAGAGGCCTTGCGCATGGCCCGAAGCAACATGCCAAAATCCATGACCGAAATTTCTTGATGGTCATATTTATACAGCTCGGGGTCGGCCTCGCCACGTATAGGAAGCACAAAAGGCGGATTACCATCCGCCTTCAAAGCCGCTGCTACGCTGATCGGTAAAAGACCGTTGCCAGCAATAATGGCAGTTTTACCAGTCATTACCGGACTTTTTTCACTCGTTGCCACTATCCATAATTCCTGCGCTACCTCGGTCAAGCGGAGGAGTGCAATAAGCGCGCTTTGTGCTTACCGAAATGAAATCAATCAAATCAATGACCGATGCCGATTCAGGAAACGCCTGCATCACATCCTCAGCACGTTCCCGCACCGGTTTTGAACGATCAAAAAGCATCCTAACTGCATGACGCAACTGGTGAATTTCTTGACGTTTCATACCCGAGCGCTTCATACCAATAATATTCAAGCCGCCAAGATATGCATGAACCCCAATTGCACTGCCATAGGGAATAAGATCATGCGCCAACGCCGCCATCCCGCCTACAAATGCGTGATGTCCGACACGAACAAACTGGTGAACCGCGGCTCCTCCGCCTAAAATCGCATGATGGCCAATAACTGTATGACCGCCAACCATCACATTATTAGCAAAAGTGACATGGTCTCCGACATCGCAATCATGGGCCACGTGAGCATAAGCCAGAAATTGGCAATTATCCCCAATCGACGTATAACCCCGACTGCTATCGGATCCTCGATGCATTGTCACACCTTCACGGATGAGACAATTAACACCTATATTGAGCGTCGTCGGCCCGCCCTTATGTTTGCCGTTCTGCGGGTCGCATCCTAAAATAGCATGCGGATATACTTTTCCGCCCGCTCCCAGTCTCACACCGCCTGTCGCTACGACATGGCTCATCAGTTCGCAGTTATCACCGATAACTGCGCCCGATTCAATGTAACAAAATGGGCCGATGGAAACGCCTTGACCGAGCTCCACCCCTTTTTCAACAACAGCAGTAGGGTGGATGATAGTTTCTTGCATAAGTGTGCTCACAGCTTCTCTTCCGCTACGCCAACCATGGCGGCGACTTCGGCTTCGGCAACTTTAACGCCGTCAACCTCGGCCGTGCATTCATATTTGGAGATGTTACCACGCTGTTTCAACTTCTTAACGTAAAGACGCAGCTGATCGCCCGGAACAACTGGTTTCCGGAACTTGGCTTTGTCAATCGTCATGAAGTAAACAACACTAGGCGCATTTGCACCCATATTCAGAACAGTAATTGCGCCAGCTGTCTGTGCCATGGCTTCAATGATCAGAACGCCCGGCATAATCGGCTTATTGGGAAAATGTCCCATAAAATGCGGTTCGTTGATAGTAACGTTTTTGATACCCGTAGCGGATACATCGCCCTGTATATCTACGATACGATCAATCAACAGAAAAGGATAGCGGTGCGGAAGTGCGCAAAGCACCGCTTGAATATCAGCGGCCTCCAGCGTCTTCTGTGGCATGTCATTCATCTGAGGATTGCTCCTTTCTCGATTGCCCGATGCTTCGGATGTTAGCAATATCCCGGAACCATTGTTTGATCGGCCGTGCCGGAATTCCGCCCCAACGTTCGCCGTCCGGAATGTCATTCATTACGCCACTTGCCGCAGCCACCTGCACCCGCGAGCCAATAACCAAATGATCCGCCAGCCCAACACGACCGCCGAGCATTGTTTGATCGCCAATGGTACAGCTTCCTGAAACGCCACAATGCGCCGCAATCAGGCAGAAACGGCCAATCCGCACATTATGAGCAATTTGTACAAGATTATCGATTTTGGTGCCCTCACCAATGATGGTGTCGCCAAGTGCACCCCGATCAATGGTAGAATTTGCCCCAACTTCCACATCATCCTGGATGATCACCCGCCCCAATTGCGGAACTTTTTCGACACCCGCAGGACCAGGAACATAGCCAAAACCATCCTGACCGATCTGAACACCCGGATGCAAATAAACACGATTTCCAATCAGTGCATGCTGAACGCTAACCCCCGGCCCCACATAGCTATCGCGCCCAACCTGACAATTCTTGGCAATAACAGCGGTTGCTGCAATCAGCGTACCCGCGCCAATGCTCGCATTCTTTCCGACAACCGCACCCGCTTCAACCGTCGCCCCCTCTTCGATATGAGCCGAAGGATGAACAAAGGCTGCGGGAGAAATACCGGTTTCGCCTAGCAAGCTCTCTGGTTTAACAGCGGACGGAAACAGCATTCGTCCAACCGCGGCAAAATCCCGATGCGGGCTCCGCGTGACCAATGCTGCGATATGTTGGGGCACGCTGTCCGCAACTGCCGGCGTGCATAACACACCTGCCGCTTTTATTTTTAACAATGATTCTGCATTTTTTTTGCCATCGACAAAGACGAGCGCGTCTTCCCCGGCATCATCTAATGATGCCAAGCGCACAACAGAACGCGGCGCAAGCTTCGGATCACGAAGGCTTGCACCGGTAAAATCTGCTACATCGCCGATCGTAATTTCGCGCGATGGCTTAAAGAAAACAGGATCTGCCATAAAAACACTTTCTTGCCTGGGGCTTGTAGCCCCAGGAAAAGGCAAATCAATCAAAGTAGTTTAAATGCGATTTACAAACCACTCTAACCATTCACCTTGACTATTCCCGTCCGGCAAAGCGAGAACCGCTTTGCCGATGAACGCTTAGAAGCGTGTGGAAACGCCAAAGTTGAAGTTCTGTACCTTATCAGTACTCGCTTTAGAAACCGGGAAGGCGTAGTCGAAGCGCAACGGTCCGAATGGTGACGCCCACATCAGGCTGAGACCAACCGAAGCGCGAAGCTTCTTATCATCGCCTTCTACGTCATTCGTATCATTTCCATAAAGCGTTGCCGCATCAGCAAACACCGCTCCGCGAATACCCAGGCTTTCCGGAACAACCGGCATTGGGAACTGAAGTTCTGCAGTTCCGGTAAAGTAGGTCGTGCCGCCAAGCCAGTAACGTCTGCCATCGCCGGCATCCTGATAAGGCCCGATACCATTGAACTTGAAGCCGCGGATCATCTCGCTGTTATTCTTGAACAGGTCGAATATGCGAACGCCATCGCTGTCAAATTCATGAATATAACCGGCACCAACGCCCAGCATACCAATAATATCGGCTTCCTGCATCAGCGTCTGATAATAGTTGCCTTTGAAGGTAGTCTTCATGAACTTGGCATCACCACCAAGCCCTGCAAACTCCTGTGTGAAGCGGCCAAACAAACCGTCACGCGGGTTTTTCATGTCGTCAATCGAATTATAGGTCAACGAATAGCTGACCGACGACCGCAACCAAGGGCTAAATTCGCCAGCCTCAATCAATGCTGGAGCATAATAATTTGGATCAGGACGACCATTGGGCCCACGTCTCGTCAGGTCATATTTTTCCTGCACAAGATTATAGGCAAGACCAACGGAGAAATTATCGGTAATCGGCAAGCCAAAGCGAATCGTACCACCTGTCTGCTCGACATCATAGCGACCGCTCGTATCGATCCGGTAAGAGCGACGGAAGACGTCAAAACCTGCAGATATACGATAGCCGAGGAAATAAGGCTCAGTAAACGACAGGCCGTAATTACGCATATCATCTTCACCAGCACCCGCGCTGATACGAATATACTGACCACGACCAAGGAAGTTACGCTCGGTAACTGCTGCCTCTACTGACGCACCAGGCGTTTCCCCACCCGTAGTATAACCACCACCGATCGAGAATTCACCGGTAGATTTCTCAACAACATCCACCACGAGCACCACCTGATCAGGCTCTGCTCCAGGGACAGTCGAGATATTAACCGTCTGGAAAAAATCTAGAGCTTCAAGACGACGCTTGGCGCGCTGCACCATCACCTGATTGAACGCATCGCCTTCATTCACATCAAATTCACGACGGATAACGAAATCGCGTGTCTTGTCGTTACCGCGGATCTCAATGCGCTCAATATAAGCGCGTGGACCCTGATCAACGCTATAAACAACAGAGATGGTCTGATTTTCAAAATCACGATCACCGCGAGGCTCAACCTTAGCAAAGGCATATCCACTGCCTGCCACACCTTCGGTGATTGCAAGAACCGTGTCCTCGATCTCCTTCGCGCTGTAAGGCTTGCCAGGACGAGTTTCGATCAAACGCTCAAGATTCTGAGTATCGACACCTTCAACCGTGCTTTCAACGCCCACATCGCCAAACGTATAGCGCTGCCCTTCATCCACGGTGATTGTGATCGTATATTCGTTCGTCGCCGGATCTAACACAGCGTCAGACGAAACGACACGGAAGTCCGCATAGCCCCTATTATAATAGAAGCGGCGCAGTGTTTCTTCATCAGCCTGCAGGCGACCTTCGTCATAAACGTCATTACGAGTCAACCAAGAAAGCGGGTTCGAACGCTTCGTGGATATGACATCGCGCAAACGACGCGAACTATAGGCATTATTGCCAGCGAAATTGATATTCGCAATCTTCGTCCGCGAACCTTCATTGATCTCGTAGACCACGTTAACACGGCCCTGACCAAGATCTACGGTGCGAGCATTTACCGTGGCATCGCTTCGGCCAATATGGGAATAGGCAGCTTTGATGGCTTCCTTATCCGATTCCATCGTCGCGGCATCAAATGGTGCGCGTGGCTTCAACTGTACTGCACGGCCAAGATCAGGATCTTTGATCTTTTTATTGCCCTGAAACAGCACATTATTGACCACCGACCGCTCACTGACCTGAACGACCAACGCGTTACCCGACTGATAAATACGAACATCGGAGAAAAGTCCAAGCGCGTATAGGCGTTTAACGGCAGCATCAATATCCGTACTGTTAAAAGCCTTGCCCGGACGAATATCTATATTGTCGCGAATGGTTTGCGCATCAATACGGGAAGCGCCGCGCACATCAATGCGGCTAACCACAGCGGCCTCAGCGACACTGGTTGATGCCAGCGAGAGCGCAGCCGTACCTGAAGCCACAAGAGCCACCGACATAGCGAGCGCCGAAGCCGCGCCAAAGAATTTAGAACTTGCCGTCATAGGCTTTCCGAACCTTCGTTTTTTCTGTCCCCGGGGCAATACCCAGAAAAGCACGTGTATCTAAAACCGTAATAGCCAGTTTTTCTATACAAGCAAGCACTGTGGTTAAAATCTGTTTACTTAAGCAGTCAACGTGACATCCAAGCCACGTGATTTTCGCTAATATGGTAAACGGATTCCTTCACTTTTCTGGTAGTCGCTCCCATTCCTCATTTTAATGTTCGCTAAGTCCGATCTGAGTCGGCCCAAGCATTCGACTGACCTCGCGTATAGTTTAACGAAACGCATTTGCCATCAACAACTCACCTATGGTCTAGCAGGCAAATAGGTCATTGAAAAGCACGAACCCCATGAATCCCATGACAAAGAGAAAACCGACCTTATAAAACAGTTCCTGAGCACCAGCAGAAACAGGGCCGCCTTTAATCGCTTCTATTGCATAAAACAGCAAATGGCCTCCATCAAGCGGCGGAAGCGGAAAAAGATTGAGAATGCCGATTCCTATTGAAAGCATTGCTGTGAGCTGGATGAGCCACGTAAAGCCCTGACTAGCAGCCTTACTCGCCATATCAGCGATTTTCACAGGCCCGCCAAGCTGACATTTATCCTCTCTTCCCACCGCAAAGCGTTTGAAAAACTCACCGGTCCGGCTGATGATAAAACCAGTTTCGATGATGGCTTGCTTCACCGATTCGAGCGGACCATATTCAACAAGACGGAAATTTCCCACATCTTGAGTTGTCTGCACGCCGATCACACCCAGCCGAATTTTATTACCAAGCGGATCAGTCCGTTCCGTCAATTTAGGCGTAGCTTCAAGTTCCAGCAACTTACCATCGCGCTCAACCGTGAAAACAAGGTTATCCCCTGCCCGTCCGGATACAATGCGCTGAACATCCGAGAAAGTTTTTATCGCATTGCCTTCCACACTCACAAACCGGTCACCAGGTTCAAAACCTGCTTCCGCAGCAGGACTATCTGGCTGTACTGATGCGACCAGTGGATCTGCAATCTGTTGGCCATACAAGCCAAAGAAAACACTAAAAATCACAATGGTGAGAATGAAATTGAACGCAGGTCCCGCAAATACGGTCGCCGCCCGCTTCCAAACCGGCTGTGTATGAAAAGCCCGGCTCCGATAAGCTGTGCTGAGCTTAGAGTGATCGACGTCGACGGGGGAGCTTGTCGCGCTCTCATCACCAACAAACTTCACATAACCGCCTAGCGGTATCGCTGAAAGCTTCCATCTTGTTCCGTGCCGATCGGTAAACCCGATTAGCTCGGGACCAAATCCTACCGAAAACGCAGTGGCTCCAATACCACACCACCTGCCGACCAGATAATGGCCCATTTCATGCACAAACACGACAATTGTCAGCACAAAAAGAAAAGGGACAATCGTACCGATAAGCAGGCTTTCGCTACCGAAAACATAGGCTAAGGCGTCCTGCAAAATATTACTCCTGACCCCTGTCAAATGCCACTAAAGCTAATAAAGAAAGCAGACGGGGCATCAGGCCCCGCTGCGAATGCACCAAACAGATATAAAATTGCCGCAGCCACGACAAGCCCGTCAACTCTGTCAAGTACGCCACCATGTCCCGGCAAAAGCCTGCCTGAATCTTTCGCACCGAATTGGCGTTTGACCCATGATTCTGCCAGATCTCCTATTTGGGAAACGATAGACAGCAATAGCGCCAGCGCAGCAAAGCGCCAATCGGCTCCCGGCAGCAAAATCAAAGCTACAATGTAGCCTCCGATCATGGCGGCAATCGCACCACCAATCGCACCGGACCACGTTTTGTTTGGTGAAAAACGTGGTGCTAGCTTCGGTCCACCGATAGTACGGCCACTGAAATACGCAGCGATATCTGTTGACCATACCACTGTGAACAGAAAAATTATCGCTGTGAAACCGAACGGTTCGTCGCCTCGCAAAAACGAAAGCGAAATGGCCGAGAAGCCCGCATAAAACAGGCCAGCAGCCGACCAAGCCCGACTACCAGACCACTGGCTGAGAATAAGCACCGCGCAACCAGCCAGAAGCGCCCCAATAGTGACAAAAGCACTTTGCTCCGTGAAAATAAGCGCGCTTACAAAAACAAGCCAACCCCACCCGACAATGCGTGAAAATGCGGTTTGTTTGGTCGTGGTTAAACCGAGCCACTCATAAAACATCGCCAGAGCAATTGCGATGGAAAACAGCTTGAATCCCTGCCCTCCAACGAATGTCAACCAAAGAGCGACAGCCGCAAGCACCACCGCCGTCAAAATACGGATTTGAAGGTTAGACATCAGTTATTTCCAGCGCTTTAATTCTAGCAAAATAAAGCGCCATCCTCCCTCCAGGAATTTCTGTATAGGCGTAAATTTCAACTGCCATCATGAATGAATAACTTTTGCAGGAGCCCAATTGTGATCATTCATCCTGCGACCCCTTTAACCGAAGAAAGTGCTATAGAAGCCTCGCGCTTCTCCGCTCTTGCCTCGGTATCAACTCCACCATAGCGCCGCTCACGCGCGCTAAAAACCTTGTAAGCACTATCGAGCTCCGCTTCTGTAAAATCCGGCCAATAGCAGGATAAAAAGAGAAACTCCGCATAGGCGGCCTGCCACAACAGAAAATTCGACAGGCGAATTTCACCACTTGTACGGATGATCAAATCCGGATCTGGGATACCCGCAGTATCCAGATTAGCTGATATCAGTTCAGCTGAAATCGACGTCGGGCTGAGCAAACCGGCAGCAATATCGCGGCCAATTCTTTGCATCGCCCGCACCAGTTCATCTCGCGCACCATAATTGAACGCAATGATAAGATTAAGGCCATCATTATTACGCGTCAGCGTCTCTGCCTCAACCAAGAGTGCACGTATGTCTTTTTCAAGTCCATCACGTTCCCCAATGATTCGAACGCGAACATTGTGTCGATGAAGATCCGCTAGGTCACGCCGCACAAAATGTTTCAGCAGCCCCATAAGTTCGCCGACCTCGCCACTGGGACGCGACCAGTTTTCGGAAGAAAATGCAAACAGCGTGAGAAATCCCAAACCACGTTGGCTGGCAGCAGATACAACTTTGCGCAAAGCATCGACGCCGGCACGATGGCCGGCGCTACGTGGTAAGCCCCTTGCCTTCGCCCAACGGCCGTTACCATCCATAATGATGGCTATGTGGCGCGGATCTGACATGGCGGCGCTCCCTTCCCAAGATCTGCAGGCTATACCTGCATAATCTCGCCCTCTTTCACCGCAACGATTTTATCCATTTCGGCAATAGTATCGTCTGTCAGCTTCTGTACTCGTTCTGCAAGCACGCGGCCTTCATCCTGACTAATTTCGCTGTCTTTCTCCAGCTTTTTCAGCTGGTCCATACCGTCGCGGCGAACATGACGCACGGCAATGCGACCTTGCTCTGCATATTGATGGGCAATCTTGACCAGTTCCTTGCGGCGCTGTTCATTGAGTTCCGGCAGTGGAATGCGCAAAGTTGTACCATCAGTAATCGGGTTTAACCCAAGACCCGAATCGCGAATAGCACGCTCAACGGCTCCAACCATGGTTTTATCCCAAACGGACACCGAAAGCATCCTTGCTTCCGGAACGCTGATATTTGCGACCTGATTGATCGGCATCGTGGAGCCATAGGCCTCAATTACGATCGGTTCGAGCAGGCTGGCAGATGCGCGACCAGTCCGCAATCCACCCAGATCATGTTTAAGCGCATTCACTGCGCCCTCCATGCGTCGCTTCAGATCATTAATATCAAAAACATCGCTCATGCATGTTCTCCTTCAGATGCGACAAGGCAACGATCGGTTTGGCGATCAATCATCTGTGACGATCGTACAGCGTCCCCTGCCTTGCAGAATTTCGGCCAAACCGCCGTTTTCATGGATAGAATAAACTATTATCGGAATGTCATTCTCACGCGCAAGGGCAACTGCGGCTGTATCCATGACTGCCAATCCACGGTCAAGAACTTCCTTGTGCGTCAAGCGGTCAAAGCGTGTCGCATCCGGGTTTTTCTTTGGATCAGCTGAATAAATTCCGTCCACTTGCGTGCCCTTGAGAAGCGCATCCGCACCGATTTCTGCTGCGCGCAGCGCTGCTGCCGAGTCGGTCGTAAAAAATGGATTGCCCGTTCCGCCAGCGAATATGACAACTTTGCCTTCGTTCATATAAGCAGTCGCTTTGCGCTGGGAAAAACTTTCGCAAATTTCTGGCATGGCAATCGCCGAAAGAACAACTGCCTCAACGCCCACGCGATGCAAAGACGTACGCAAAGCAAGAGAGTTAATCACCGTCGCAAGCATCCCCATATGGTCACCGGTCACCCGATCCCCACCTTTAGAGGCTACCGCAACACCTCGGAAAATATTTCCGCCACCGATGACGACGCCAACTTCAACTCCGAGTTCGCGCGCCTGCTTGATATCACTCGCAATACGATCAGCGACCGAAACGTCAATGCCAAAACCCTGCTTCCCCATTAACGCCTCGCCTGAGGCTTTCAAAAGGACACGCTTATAGGCTGGATTGACGGACATGAGCTGCTCTCCGCGAAAATGGCTAACTGAACTGTTTGGGTTCCGATACACGAAGGGCACCGCGTTGTCACGCGATGCCCCTCATAATCAAAAACCTTTTTAGGTTAAAGTCATCAGCTCTTCACTGCAGCCGCGACTTCAGCAGCAAAATCGGTTTCTTCTTTCTCAATACCTTCGCCAAGAGCGATACGCACAAAACCAGTGATCTTAGCTGGTGCGCCAATCGCCTTTTCCGCTTCCTTAAGCGCAGCTTCCACCTTCAGATCAGGATTGATGACGAAATCCTGCGAAAGAAGAACAACTTCCTCGTAGAATTTGCGCATACGGCCTTCAACCATCTTCTCGATGATATTGTCTGGCTTACCCGACTCACGCGCCTGCTCGATAAAGATTGCCTTTTCGCGCTCTACTGCCGCCGGATCGACATCCTCATTGGTCAAAGCCAGCGGATTGATAGCAGCAACATGCATAGCAACCTGACGACCAAATGCGGTTGCAGCTTCAACATCGCCGGTGGTTTCAATTGCCACCAGAACGCCGAGCTTTCCAAGTCCATCGGCTACACCATTATGAACATAGGTCGCAACAACGCCCTGCTCAACTTCCAACGCAGCCGAGCGACGGAAAGCGATATTTTCACCAATCGTAGCGACTGCATCTTTTGTTGCCTGCGTAACCGACTTTCCGTCCACATCTGCTTCAGCAACAGCTTCAGTAGAACCATCGGTCGACAATGCTGCATCAGCAATTTTACGAACCAGATCCTGGAACGCGTCATTACGTGCAACGAAGTCGGTTTCCGAGTTAACTTCAACGACAACAGCTTTGTTGCCCTTGGAAACGACGCCAACAAGACCTTCAGCAGCGGTGCGGCCAGCTTTTTTGTCAGCTTTAGACATGCCCTTAGCGCGCAACCAATCCACTGCTGCCTCAATGTCACCATTGGTTTCAGCCAAGGCTGCTTTGCAGTCCATCATGCCTGCGCCGGTGAGGTCGCGGAGTTCTTTAACCTGTGATGCGGAAATGCTCATAGTGTCGCCTTTCACGAAAGCGAAGGCACACCGAATGGGTGTGCCAACTTTAGCCGGCACAACATGCGCCGGAACGAAACTATCCATCCGCCTTAACGGATGGATGAATTCATAAGCGCTTATTATGCGCCTTCTGCGGGAGTTTCCAAGTTTGGCTCAGCCGGAGTTTCCAAAGCTGGCTCGACCGGAACTTCAGCCTGAGCGCCAATATCAATACCCAGCGCGCCCTGCTGACGAGCAATGCCGTCGATTGCTGCACGGGCCACGAGATCGCAATAAAGAGCGATTGCACGCGCTGCGTCGTCATTGCCTGGAATTGGATAGTCGATCTGGTCTGGATCACAGTTAGAATCAACCACTGCAACGACCGGAATACCAAGACGCTTGGCTTCCTGAATAGCAATCGACTCTTTATTGGTATCAATGATGAACATCAAATCAGGAATCGATCCCATATCCTTGATACCACCCAGAGCACGATCAAGTTTTTCACGCTCGCGCTCAAGATTAAGACGTTCCTTCTTGGTGAACCCTTGCGCTTCACCAGCAAGAAGATCATCAAGCTTACGCAGACGCTGAATGGAGTTTGAAATCGTCTTCCAGTTCGTCATCATACCGCCAAGCCAGCGTGCATTGACGTAATACTGGGCCGAACGGGTGGCTGCATCAGCGATAATGTCTGAAGCCTGTCGCTTTGTACCGACGAACAGAACACGACCACCACGAGCAACCGTATCAGAAACGACCTTCAACGCATTATGAAGAAGCGGAACCGACTGCGACAGATCCATAATGTGGATATTGTTGCGAGCGCCGTAAATGTAAGGCGCCATTTTTGGGTTCCAACGGTGGGTCTGGTGACCAAAGTGAACACCAGCTTCCAACAGCTGACGCATGCTGAATTCAGGCAATGCCATCTTAATTTTCCTTTTCCGGTTTAACCTCCACGGACTGAGGCGATCACTCGCCACCGGAGGCTGAAATCGGATTTCTCCCGACCAAAGCCCAATCCCGTGTGTGGAATAGTCGAGCTGATATTACATCCATTTTAAAAACTCAAGCGCAAATGTCGATATATGCGCGAAGTGGCGTGCCCTGAACGAACGGACAGTGTTCGAGAATTTTCAGCTATATATTCTAAATCTCCCGAACGAGCGGAGATCATTATGCCAACAATTTATTATAACGACATACCCATTGATAAGTGGAACATCGTAACTTGGCCAGCATCACCAGACCGAGAAAAAACCGGCCAAGGCGCACAAGCTTACCTCCCCCTCATTCAGCACATAAACAGTAGATATCGAAAATCGATAAACCTTTCTTTAATTCAAGATAAACTGAACCAATTCAATCCAACTAAAATCAACGGCGTCACTGTATACCAAACTGACCCTGCCCCTTTTATTGTCGGCTTCTTAGGTAAACAACAAGCTTACTTAATCGATGACACATTCCCACCGGATATCTGGAACACCCCTAAAATTACCGATGACGTAACCTCCCACAGAAGAGTTGGAGATTTTGTACCCAATGGCAATATGTATAATCAGTCTCCGAAAATTACGGACATGTATCAGGCTTCACTAGGAGACTACTCATTCGTATCCATGACGGGCGGCACTTGCGAAAGCATAGACACGCATAACATTCAATTCACAAGCATCTATCCGCCAGCGTACAATGGAACTGGTGTATACTCCGTAAGATTTTTTGCGAATGAAAAATATTATTATGTAGTAATAGACGATTTAATTGAAACAGCTTTTTATGTATCAATGGATGACGGAATTTTCTGGTATTATCTTTACGAAAAAGCAATCGCTAAAGTCTGCCAAGGTTACCACAAATTAAACGAAAACTACTGTACTTACACTGTTTTTGAAAACACTTTTCACTGGCTTCAGGATGACAATGATGCTGCGTTTTGTGTTGCTAGCTTAAAGGATATGGCGAATAAAAATAAAGTTGCGTTATTTGCTAATTTTAATTCAAGATATCTTGTAAATAAACACGCCTATGCCATTCTATATTATTGCGAATATAATGACACTAAGTTTATTCGATTACACAATCCTTGGAACATAATCACTTATAAAGGTCCTTATTGCCCAGGGAGCTCGGATTGGGACAATGTCCCTCCAATTATTCAAAAAGATTTATTTCAGCTCAAAAAATTTAAACAAAAATCTTTTTGGATGCCATATGAATTACTACCAAATAAAGATTGTTACATCCGTTTTTTAGATATCCCTGGCTCGACGAAAGAAGTCTTTAACGGGCTATATGGTGGGGTAAATATACAAAATTTGACCCGCGTAACCGAAGCGTACACGCAGGGATACTATCAATCTCGCCACGAGTATCCGACAGTGAAGGGATTGGGCAAAGCTTATGACACAGCAAAATTTCAGATCATCAAAGAAACTGGCGATCGTTGGGATTATTCTGCACCGGTAGATGAAAATGGAAATTGGACGTGGCAGGGACAGCCCGGACAGTTTGGAATAGGCAAATATACAGTCTCATCCAACCCAGAACTATTCTTTCCCACTGCCAGCTTTAGCATTAACCAGCATGTTTAACATCAAAGTTGCGAGCTTAAATTATAATAAAAACAAAACTATACAAATTAATTAGCAATGAAATATATAAAATGGCGGATTATCTTTCGGAAACCGCCATTTTATTTACATAATTTGCACTGACTATTATCGAATATTGATATTCATTACTTACTACAATTTAATCCATCGAACTTACGTTCAAAAACATCAAGACCTACAAGTTTTCCGCGCATAGAAAAATCACCATAATCCATCGTCAGATCACGCGTAATTCCATTCGGGTGTAGCTTGAAATTGATCCGATAGATCGGCAGGCTGTCCTGTTTCTCTTTATCGTCAAAATACGCAATCGTCACTGGCCAGACCTTGTCTTTACTAAACTCGCCTAACAATTGTTTTGCGTCTTTGGTGTCCTGTGCGTGCCCTATTACCACAGTCGTCGCCACGACCCGATCCGCATCCTCTGATCCGTCAAACAAAGTCGTCTGGTAGAATTTTTCGCCCGCCTTTGCCTTCTCGATCAGTTCTTCCATATGTGTTGTCGGAAATTGCGTCAGGCTTAGATCAGTCCGGTTGTTTTTCGGCTTAGATAATTCCACAACCGTTTTATCTCCGGTCAGCTTGGCATCGCCGCGAACTTCCTTGATGAGCTCTTTATCGACAAAAGTCTTATTAACGAACCGAAACTCTTTTCCATCGTCACTTTCGAAAGTCGTCGTCTGTTGATCGGTGATCCGTTGTGGCTGCTCATCCATATCGATCCGGGTCACAAAACGAAAATTCGTCGTGTATCCCTCGCAATCAGAGCCGTTAAACTCGTAAACCATTCGACCGGTCAGGCCAGCAATACCCGATTTTTCATCGGCACGATCGAGACTCAAGTCGTAAACAGCACGATGAGGAACAAGTGTCACCGATGCGGCTGCTGATTTGATCGCAGTGCCGCATATGCAAAATGCAACTCCGCTCGACACAAGCGCCATTCTTAGAAAAAGCATATATGAATCTCCCGATCTGAAGAGCTGCATGATAAAAAAACTCGTGGCGGAAGCGAGGCAAAAAACGCACCATCCACCTATGCTTTAGCGATTCTGTCTAAGGCCAAGCTAAAACCCATTTACAAACAAGGATTAACGATATGACAGATACGATCGAAAACCGCCTTGAAAGACTGGGTATATCTTTGCCGGAAGCGGCTGCACCGGCTGCAAATTACCTCCCTTATGCCCAAAGCGGCACGTTACTGCTAACATCGGGCCAGTTACCGCTTGTAGACGGTAAGTTACTTAGTTCCGGCCAGATTGGCGACAAACTCTCAGTTGCGGATGGTCAAGCCGCAGCACGCGCCTGCGCAATTAACGTGCTTGCACAAGCCAAAGCTGCGTTAGGCGACCTCAATAAAATCAAACGCATTATAAAAATCACAGTATTTGTATCCTCCACAGCCAATTTTATTGAACAACATCTTGTGGCCAATGGAGCTTCGGACATTTTAGTTGATATATTGGGAGAAAGTGGCAAACATGCCCGCTCGGCAGTGGGTGTTGCTAGCCTCCCGCTGAATGCTTCCGTGGAAGTCGAAGCGATTATTGAGGTTGCATAATATGCGGTCGATCGACTGGCTTACTGCACAGCCAATTGCCCATCGGGGCTTGCATGATCTTAACAACAAATGCTGGGAGAACACACTTCCAGCCTTTGAGGCCGCCGCACAAGCGGGCTTTACTATTGAATGTGATGTCCACCTGACACGCGATGGCGGCGTTGTCGTATTTCACGATGATGAGCTTGATCGACTTGCCAACCGAAAAGGCCAGATCAGTGAGCTAACGGTTACGGAAGCCACCGCCTTAACAATTGGCGAAACTCAGGATCGCATCCCGACCCTTCGTCAAATGCTAGATCTGGTTGCCGGAAGGGTCCCGGTCGTCATCGAGCTGAAAGGGGTTGCAGGGCGCGACGACGGATTGGTCGCTGCTGTCGCAGCTCAGCTCGAAACCTATAAAGGCCTCGCAGCCATCATGTCTTTTGACCATCGTCTTATTCGGCGTTTCAGAACTGACGCCGAGGGGATCCCCGCTGGTTTAACGGCCGAAGGTACACGGATGCAGGATCTTGAGGCGCATTTCGCTATGCTCGCCCACGGCATTTCCTTTGTTTCCTACAATGTCCATCATTTGCCAAACCCGTTTATTCGTTTTGTCCGAAATAAACTCCAAATGCCCACCATCAGTTGGACGGTCTTAGACCGGGAAATGAAGAAGCACAGTGATCAGAATGTAGACCAAATCACATTTGAAGGATTTGATCCTAGGACTTTCGCCGCTTGACGGCGACATGTCCAAGCCGCAAAATCATGCATTAAGCGGCAAAGGGATTGCAGTGGGTATCAACCATAGTCAGAGCGAACAGGACTTCGTGCTTCGCATCGTCGAGAGTATCGACGATTTTACCAATGAGGAATGGAACTCTCTTCATGGTACGTCTCGCGGCACTTCTTCTTTTAATCCATTCATCACTCAGGAATTTCTCTCCGCTCTAGAACGATCCGGCTCAGTATCACCCAAAACTGGCTGGCTCCCGCGACATCTGCGCCTTGAAAACGAAGATGGAAATTTAATAGGCGCAGTTCCAAATTATCTGAAAGGACACAGCCAAGGCGAATATGTTTTCGATCACGGCTGGGCTGACGCTTTTGAACGTGCAGGCGGGCAATATTATCCAAAGTTTCAGGCCGCAGTCCCCTTTACGCCAGCCACCGGCCCTCGTCTTTTATATCATCAGGATTACGATGCCGAGGCAGTGCAAATGGCGCTCGCGGCAGGCTTACGGCAACTCACAGACCAAACAGGCATATCATCAGCGCATGTAACTTTCCCCCTGGAGTCAGAAATTGATACGCTAAAAAAGGCTGGTTTTCTTCACAGGACAGACCAACAATTTCACTTTATAAACAAAGGCTTTTTGCAATATTCTGATTTTTTAAACGAACTTTCGTCGAGAAAACGAAAAGCCCTAAAAAAAGAAAGGAAAACAGCGCTTTCAGAAGGGATTGAAGTTGATTGGCTCTCTGGCCGCGATCTCACTGAAACCATCTGGGATCAGTTTTTTGAATTCTATATGGACACGGGAAGTCGCAAATGGGGAACTCCCTATCTCAACCGAAAGTTTTTCTCCCTGATCGGCGAGACAATGGCCGAGGATATCCTGCTCATCATGGCTCGCCGGAATGGACGCTATATCGCGGGTGCCATTAACTTTATTGGTGCGGATAGATTATTCGGTCGGCATTGGGGCTGTATCGAAGATCATCCCTATTTGCATTTTGAAATATGCTATCATCAGGCGATCGACTTTGCGATTGAGCATAAACTCCAAGTCGTCGAAGCAGGCGCGCAGGGCGAGCACAAATTGGCTCGTGGCTATTTGCCCGTAACCACCCACTCCGTGCATTACATTGCACATGAGGGGTTTCGCAAAGCGGTTAGTGATTACCTCCACTATGAACGCAATCAAACTCAAATGGTGCACGAGGCCCTTAAAGATCACTCTCCATATCGCAAAGCATAAGCCCCCACTTGAACCGCCGCGTACGATGCTTTCTCATTGAACTATCGAATACTGGAGAGAATCAGATGCCTGCTACTTATGATAATGACAATATCTTCGCCAAAATTCTCCGTGGCGAGGTACCCTCTACCCGCGTTTTAGAAAACGAACATGTCATCGCATTCATGGATCTTATGCCACAAGGCCCCGGCCATACATTGGTTGTCCCCAAAGCTGCCTCGCGTAATCTTTTGGATGCTGACCCGCAGGTTTTGGCCGAAACCATAAAAGCCGTGCAGCAAATCGCCATTGCCGTTAAAAAAGCATTTTCTGCTGATGGCGTTACCATTATGCAATTTAATGAGCCTGCAGCAGGCCAGACGGTTTACCACCTTCACTTCCATGTTATTCCCCGCTTTGATGGCATTGCATTAAAACCGCATACGGGACAGATGGAAGACGCTGAAACACTTGCAGCAAATGCTGAAAAAATCAAAGCATCTATCTGAAATATAAAGACTTTTATAAAAGCAGAAGCCCTAAAACCAGCAGGGCTTCCGCCACCAAAATACCGACCAATAACCGCTTGCCGGCAATTACGAATGCCGCAAACCCCACTAAAGCTGACCCCACCCGCAACCAGATCGGCGAATTGGCCAACTCGCCATTTGGGTAAAGAATAAGTTGGGCGATCACGCCAGCGACCAGCGCCGTGGCGACGCAACGCACCAGCACCAATAGCTGAGAATCTTCGCTTACACGCCCGCCGATCAAAACGCCCATAAGTCGAAAGAAATAAGTCGGCAGCGCGCCAGCAATCAGGATGAAAATGAATGGCCACCACCATTCTGAATAAGCTGTCCAAGTCACGCCGCTTTACTTCCTCGCCGGAGTTGAGCTCGGTGGAAACCAAAGGCGATCAATCCTCCGACGCAGCCAGTTAACAATAAATCGTATCCGGGAGCAAAATAATGAAAAACCGGAAGCAGGAGAATGCCGCAGATCATTGCTAGCTGCCCCGCCCGTTCTCTGGCCGAGCGCCATAATGAAGTAAGGAAATACATTGGCGTCAACATGAAAAGAGCGGCGAACATTATCGGCGGGAAGGTCGCCGAAATGAGATAGACTGCCACCACGACAAGAGAATTAAAACAGATTAAAATGGTTCCGATGCCAGCAAAATAGCTTGTTCGCATTCTTCGAGGGACATTGCGGAACTCTTCCATGGCCATGACCCAAGCTGTCACAGCCACAAAATGGCTCAATATCGCCAAAGTAAGTTTGCGAGTATTCGGCCCCTTCAATTCTGGCAGCAACGCTACAACCATTGGCGTCAGGCGAACCGACGACAAACCAACCGCAAGAATAATTGCGGGGAGCGCCGCATTGGCGCTGATCGCACCAATAAGCACCACTTTGGCTGGCAATGCCCAAATGGTGATTGTCATGAAGACCGCCTGAGCAAGCGTAATACCGCTTTGAATTGCTAACCCCGCAAAGCCGACAAATGAACTCATCAACAAGATGGACGGAACGCTAAAGATGCGACCCGTGCCACGGAAGAACCACCGAAGCTGGCTGTCTGCTTCCGACTGAAAAGGCAAAAGTGATGGGCGACTCATTGACATAGGGCGACGATAAGCATGTCCTCAAAAACAAGAAACCAGTTTGTAGACCGATCTCACTATTTTTGAGCTCAATTACGAAAAGGCCCCCATATTGGGGGCCAAGATCATGTTTATTTCGAACGCGGAACTTTCGGAACCGAAGATTTTGGCGAAGTGGCGTTGCGTGAGGACTTAGTTTCTTGCGCCGCCAGATCGTCTGTTCCAGCCAGAACCTTATCTTTCTCCGCCTTTTTCACAGCGGTTTTCTTTCGAGGCATCTTCTTTTCCGCAGGGATATCCTTTTTAGGTTTTACCGGCTTATCCGCTACAGCTTCAAGAGACAGACCCGACTTGCCATCGGAGTCTACCTTGACGTCAACACGAACAGTGCCGCCATGTTTCAGGTTTCCAAACAGAACTTCTTCCGCCAGAGGCTTCTTAATATATTCTTGGATGACACGGGCCAACGGACGTGCACCCATTCTTTCGTCATACCCCTTATCTGCCAGCCACGCGATAGCCGCCTCGGTCAATTCAAAAGTTACACCACGCTCCGCAAGCTGGGCTTCAAGTTGAAGCACAAATTTTTGCACCACCTGATGAATTACAGGCACCGGCAATGGACCAAAGGGCACAATTGCATCAAGACGGTTCCTGAATTCCGGCGTAAATAGACGATTGATGGCCTCCATATCGTCACCCTCACGCCGAGTCGAACCAAATCCAATCGCAGCCTTTGCCATGTCCGCTGCGCCAGCATTGGTCGTCATGATCAGAATCACATTGCGGAAGTCTATCTTCTTTCCGTTATGATCTGTCAGCGCACCGTGATCCATGACCTGCAACAAAATATTGAACAAATCTGGATGGGCTTTTTCGATCTCGTCCAGAAGCAACACGCAATGCGGATGCTGATCAACACCATCAGTCAAAAGACCACCCTGATCAAACCCGACATAGCCCGGAGGCGCACCGATCAGCCTCGATACGGTATGACGCTCCATATATTCGGACATATCAAAGCGAAGCAGTTCCACACCGAGTGACGCTGCAAGCTGTTTGGCAACTTCCGTTTTACCAACGCCTGTCGGCCCCGAAAACAGATAGGACCCGATCGGCTTATCTGGCTCACGCAAGCCAGCCCGGGCTAGCTTGATCGAAGCCGATAGTGCTTCAATCGCCAAATCTTGACCATAGACGACCCGTTTGAGCTCCGATTCAAGATGTGCAAGCACCTGCTCGTCATCTTTTGAGACGGATTTAGGCGGAATACGAGCCATCGTAGCAATGGTAGCCTCGATTTCCTTGACGCCAATCGTCTTTTTTCGTTTGCTTTCTGGCAAAAGCATCTGGCTGGCGCCGGTCTCATCAATGACGTCAATTGCTTTATCTGGCAGTTTCCGATCAGAAATATATCGAGCCGAAAGCTCTACCGCCGACTTGATGGCATCGCCCGTATATTTGACCTTATGGAACTCCTCGAAATAGGGTTTAAGCCCCTTCATGATTTCAATCGCATCGGGGATAGACGGCTCATTGACGTCAATTTTCTGGAACCTGCGAACCAGCGCACGATCCTTTTCGAAAAATTGGCGATATTCCTTGTAAGTCGTCGACCCAATGCAACGAATTGCGCCAGAAGACAAAGCAGGCTTAAGCAAGTTCGATGCATCCATCGCGCCACCGGAAGTGGCCCCTGCCCCAATCACCGTATGGATTTCATCAATAAAAAGGACAGCCCCAGGATAATCCTCAAGCTCTTTTACAACTTGTTTCAGCCTCTCTTCAAAATCCCCACGATAACGCGTTCCAGCAAGGAGCGTACCCATATCGAGCGAAAATATCGTCGCATCAGCCAGCGCCTTTGGCACCTGCCCTTCGACGATACGTTTTGCTAGCCCTTCGGCAATCGCGGTTTTACCGACACCAGGATCCCCCACATAGAGCGGGTTGTTTTTGGAGCGTCGGCACAAAACCTGGATAGTTCGGCTGATTTCACTTTCACGACCTATGAGCGGATCAATTCGACCGGCTTTAGCCTTCTCATTAAGATTGACGCAATAGGCAGTGAGCGCATCCTGCTTCTTCTTGGTGGTTTCATCTGCATCAACACTGCTTCGCTCTTCATTCACGTTTTCAGTGCCGCGCGGTGTACGAGGCTCACTGTTTTGCCCGCGTTTTGAAATACCATGTGATATATAATTCACCGCGTCATAACGGGTCATCTGCTGCTCTTGCAGGAAATAGGCAGCATGGCTTTCCCGCTCAGCAAAAATCGCGACCAATACATTAGCACCCGTCACTTCTTCACGATTTGACGACTGCACATGAATTACTGCGCGCTGAATCACTCGTTGGAATGCAGCGGTGGGTTTTGAATCTTCGTCATAGCCCGTGATCAGATTATCAAGTTCACGGTCAATATAATCCGTTACAATGCGCCGTAGATGCTCAAGGTCGACATTGCAGGCTCGCATCACTGCGCTGGCTTCTTGATCATCGATCAGCGCAAGCAATAAATGTTCGAGCGTGGCATATTCATGGTGCCGCTCGTTTGCAATTGTGAGGGCCTGATGCAATGCCCTTTCAAGGCTGGGGGAAAACGATGGCATGTTACCTCACTTTTTCTCCATCACGCATTGTAATGGATGCTGGTTCTGGCGGGCAAAATCCATGACTTGGCTTACTTTGGTCTCAGCGACCTCATAAGTAAAGACACCGCACTCACCGACACCATGATTGTGTACATGCAACATAATGCGGGTGGCGTCTTCAAGGTTCTTTTGAAAGAACCGCTGTAAGACATGTATGACAAATTCCATTGGCGTATAATCGTCATTGAGTAACAGCACCCGATAAAGACTTGGTTTCTTGGTTTTAGGTTGAGTTCGGGTAACAATAACGGTCCCGCTGTCCGCACCGGAACCATTAACGGTCTTACCCTGCATAATTAGATCGAATTGCTTCATCGAACCCTTCACCCGAAATGCCAATCTCTCTGGCCTGTCCATCATTATGTAGGACAGCTTTAGGCGATTTTAAGCCCTTCCACATTACATGCAACCTGACATCTGCATTTGTCGCCTTATTGTTTGCGGCCATGGAGCCACATCACAATATTCTGCGAGAATTTTTGCAGAAATTATGAATAAATTGGTATCCATAAACGGATTGGTAACGCTGATGACATTAAGGTCCCGGAATTAGATTGCTGTGTGCCTTTTGCGCCGCAGTTTAAAAAAACCGGGATACAGGCAGGTTATCATCGTGCTTAATGCATTTAGTAACACCACGAAAGTGTTGAAAAGAGCGGCGCAAGCCGTTCTGCTTCTTGCCGTTGTAACAGGTTGTTCAACGGCCTCCACCACAGTACCGGCGGCGGCGAATGAACGTTATGCAGCAATCGTCGTCGATGCAAACACGGGTAAAACCCTGTTCGCGTCCAAAGCAGATGCAAAACGCTATCCGGCTTCCCTTACCAAGATGATGACTGTCTACATGATGTTTGAAGCCATGAAGGCAGGCCGGATGACCAAAGACACAATGATTCCTGTCTCCGCCTATGCTGCGGCGCGGCCACCGACGAAAATCGGCTTTCGTCCTGGTCAAAAAATTCGTGCCGAAGATGCGATTCTGGCTCTGATCACCAAATCAGCCAATGACGTGGCTGCCGCTGTTGGTGAATATTTGGGTGGGTCTGAAACACGTTTTGCCCAGATGATGACCGACAAAGCCCGTCGTCTAGGGATGCGCAGCACGACTTTCCGCAACGCATCTGGCTTGCCTAATATGCAACAGCAAACGACTGCGCGCGATATGGCTATTCTCAGCCTAGCACTGCGCCAGCATTTTCCGCGTGAATATTCATATTTCTCGCGTAGTAGTTTCGTATTTCGCGGTCAAACAATCCGAGGGCATAACCGGTTGCTTGGCCGTGTCCAAGGTGTAGATGGCATTAAGACCGGTTACACCAATGCTTCTGGCTATAATCTTGCTTCTTCCGTCCAGCTCGATGGCCGCAGCATCGTCGCCGTCGTCATGGGTGGCAATACGGGCGCCAGCCGCGATGCACATATGCGTGAATTGATCCGCAAATATCTGCCAGCAGCCAGCCGCAATCGTAGCTCACAGGCTCTGATCGCCATGCGCAATGACGCTCCACAGCTTGTGGCCTCAGTTGGACTTCCCGCAGCCAAAGATGCGCCTATTCCGGTCGCTCGCCAGATCGTCGCTATTGAAGAGGTTATCAATAATGAAACTGGCGAGGGAGATGTGGAAGAACCAAAGCTTCTTGCCCTTGCAGCGCCTACCCCGCGCCCAGCAGCGCTGGCAGTTGAGGACGTAATCCGTCCAACGCCCAAGGCTCGCATCGCTTCGACGCCGCCTTCCGATGAGATCGATCCAGTAACCACGGCTTCTGCACCGGTTTCGGGCGGTTGGGCAATCCAGGTGGGTTCACTGCCAAGTGAAAAACAAGCCCGCGAAATGCTGGTAAAAGTTTCTGCTTCGGCTGGCAATTCTCTTAGAGCGGTATCGCCTTATACGGAAACCTTCCAGAAAGGTAACTCGACATTCTACCGCGCGCGTTTTGTCGGCTTCAACTCCAAGCAGGCAGCCTGGGACGCGTGTGCTGTGCTCAAGAAAAAGAGCATCGGTTGTTACGCCATCGCCAACTAATCGCTAAAGGAGCTTTCCTTTAGCGACCACTTAAAACCCAGATTTGTACAGCGTTGTGAGGGTTTCGAGATGTTGAATATGAACGAAAAATCGAGCATGCGCCCCTTAGCTTCCGGTTCTCCGTCGCCCGAATGCGACCGGCTAACGCCTGGATCGTTTTTATTCATTCAAACCCTCAAGCAAGCAGCGCTTCGTATATCAGAAATTCGTCGTGGGAAATCACTGCAAACGCGTGAGCTGGTTGGACTACTGGCCTGTCACGCGGCACGTAATCGACGCATGGTGCAACCCCGTGCAATGATGCGTATGTGCCTTCCGGTTAGGTCCGATAAGGTGACGGTAAAGGTCACGATCAAAAACTGAAAACAGCAATATTATTGCAGGATTATTTCAGGTCGATCAGCTCAGCTCATCTGCAATTTTAAATGTGCGGATTTGCGCTATCAAATTTGCAAAAACTCAGCTTCGAACTGCATTCATGCATCTTCAGTTGCATGAATGATCTCTTTCCAAAAATTCAAAAAACCAAAGCGCTTGATCATGGCGATCCTATGCCGATTAAGATCACTCGACTTTTCATACCTTAAAGCAAGCCCAATTCGGCCAGCTCTTGCCGCAACTCCGCTGGCAGCGCCTGCCCCGATTGACCCGATATTTCGTCGGCAGGCGCTTGATCTTCAGCTAAGTAACGCCAACCCTGAAAAGCCCGCCTTGGCTGCCATTGTGTTGGAATAATGCGGGGTTCCAAAACAAAATGGCACCGTCCAATCCCCTGCTCATCGGTAAATGGGCGAATATCCAGCAATTTTTGGCGACACTGCACTTTCCCCTTAATGACCCAATAAAGTGAGCCTCCATCAAGAAGCTCATCTACCCTTTTCGGTACCATACGGGTTGTGTGAAACTGTTCTGGAATAAGGCCAGCTGCTCGCTGTTCGGCGAACCGAAAATCAATCCAAGCTGCGAGATCTTCTATGCTGTCACAGCCGACGCAAAGTTTTACGAGGTGTAGTGCCATGGAACGCATTTAGCCAAGGCTGCGCATTTCATCAAGCCCGCACCTTAATTAAACTAATTGACGGATGGATCAGCACGCGACCACATTGACTGCAAGCCCGCCTTGACTGGTTTCCTTGTAGCGCTCATTCATATCATGGCCAGTCTGGCGCATGGTTTCAATGCACGCATCAAGCGGCACGAAATGTTTCCCATCGCCTTTCATTGCCAGCGACGCGGCAGTGACTGCTTTAACTGCACCAAAAGCATTGCGTTCAATACAAGGAACCTGCACCAGCCCGCCCACTGGATCGCAAGTCATTCCCAAATGATGTTCCAACGCTATCTCGGCAGCATTTTCAATCTGCTCTGCATTGCCACCCAGAACCGCAGCCAGCCCCGCTGCCGCCATAGCAGAGGCTGAACCTACTTCACCCTGACATCCCACTTCTGCTCCGGAGATTGAAGCATTATGCTTGATAATTCCACCAATCGCAGCAGAGGTCAGCAGAAAATCGCGGACGCTTCTTTCATCAGCTTCTTCGTGAAAATGAAGATAATAACGCAAAACCGCGGGCACCACTCCGGCAGCGCCATTGGTTGGCGCTGTGACCACCCGGCCGCCGGAAGCGTTTTCCTCGTTCACAGCCATGGCGTAAACCGATAGCCAATCATTGGCCAATAAAGGATTGGTGCGATTGTTGCGCCAATCTTCTTGCAATTTATTATATAAATCACGTGCGCGACGACGAATATTCAGCCCACCCGGCATGATGCCGTCACAACTAAGCCCGCGCTCAATGCATGAATGCATAGCCCCCCAGATCTGATCAAGCTTTTCATCAAGCTCTGCTTCGCCCATATGACACAGTTCATTCGCCCGCTTCATCTCAGCGATGGAAAGCCCCGAAGCCTGCGCCATCTCTAACATTTCGACAGCGGTGCTAAAGGGATATGGAACGGCCTGAAGCTTATCGTCCTGCTTTTTACCGCTAGAGTGAATGCGGTTTAATTCTTCTTCAGTAACAACAAATCCGCCGCCAATTGAAAAATAGGCCCGGCGCAACAATAATTGGTCGTCCCGATCATAGGCTTCAAACGCCATACCATTTGCGTGACCCGGTAATGGGGTTTTGCGATCTAAAATAAGATCGACCTTGGGATCAAAATGATAGATCGGGTGGCCCGGCGGTTGAAGCTGCTGCGAGTGCGCAACTTTTGCAACTTCATCGTCCATTATGTCTGGATCAATCGAATCTGGTTTAAAGCCACAAAGACCCAGAATGACAGCGCGATCTGTGGCATGGCCGACGCCAGTAAACGCCAGTGAGCCATGTAAGCGAACCCTAAGGCGATGAACTTTGGCATTGGCTGGTTTAGGCCAATCCCCGCGGATCAGTTCCTCAAGAAACATATTGGCAGCCGTCATTGGCCCCATTGTGTGAGAGCTGGAAGGTCCGATACCAATCTTATAAAGATCGAAAACTGACAGAAACATTCAACACCTTCTCCAGCCTATAAAATGAGCACGGTCAAGGTTGCTGAGCTTCGCATGCGCGCTTTAAAGCTGCCATTATGCGCCTTGCTTGCGTAGCTGCACCTATAAAATAGTTTATGCGCACTATAATACAAGCAGAGCGCCCAAACGCGGCATAAATGTTCCGCTTTGCGCAATCGCTATCGCGATTATCTCATGAAAAGATAGGCAAGAACAATAAGGGTAAATAAAGCAATGACTGCGCGGAGTGTGACACCCCAACAAGACTTTTGTACACTATAGTCCATGAAAAATTGATCAACCTAACTGCTATTCTGAAATCGCCACATAGCCAAACCCGACCAGCATATCAATCATTGAAATTTATTTCTAAACATCAAATCAATTTCAAAAATCCTTATAGAGATAAAAACTTGTCTAAAACCAATCACTTATATAGATATCTTCAAAGTTTAATATATGTAGATATAGCAAAATGAGATATCAGGGCTGCGGAAAAAACATATCTGTTTTACCTGTCAACCAATAGGCGAGCAATCCAACCCACTCTCGCATAGCAACGGTTAACCGGGATAGCGCATCATTGGGCGATGACAAATAAAGCGCAAATTTTTCCACGGCAGGTGTTTTATAATCTACCGGCCAAGCAACCACATCAAAACCGGCCCGACGAAAAGACCCGACTGCCCGTGGCATGTGGTAGGCCGAAGTAACAAGCAACCAAATTTCGCCTTGTTGCGGGTCTGCCAAGCGCTGGGAAAAGATGGCATTCTCGGCTGTATTGCGCGATTCATTTTCAAAAATGAATCTCTTCTCCGCAAGCCCGAATTCAGAAATTATTTCTTGTGTGCTCTGAGCGTCAGGTATTGATCGCTCAAAAAATCCGCCATCACCGCCAGAAACGATAATTTTGGCATCAGGATAAAGCCGTGCCAGGCGTATGGTTTCGAATAGTCGATCGGCAGCACTGTTCAATTCAAAGCCCGGCCTCCCTGCATTGATGTCCCCATTGAGATACCCTCCGAGCAATATTATCCCGTTCACACGATCAGATAATAATGGTTGCTTGGGAAACCGCTCCTCTAGCGGAATGAGCAGCAAAGAGCCTGTTGTTGTATAAGCACCAATGAAAAGGATCAGACACGCGCTGCCCAATGCTACCAAGCCAGACTTGCGCTGATTAAACCAAATCAGAACAACCGCGATCAATATGAGCAAAAAAATGACCGATAAAGGCTGAAAGGCGAGCCAGAAAATTTTCGACGAGCTGAAGAACAACCTAAACCTCGAAATAAATTGTGTCGATGATCCGAAGGCGAATCCGGTAGAACCATACACTATAGTCCTACCACTCTCTTGGATAAGAATGCGACGAGTAAGTATGCGGATAGTAAGAGAGCGACGATTAAGAGTACGACCAGCGGATCATTTGTTAACCCTTACAAGGTGATGAGATATTACGCGGATCGGGCAAATAGCTGAATGGGAAACACAATGCAGAATATTGCCGAAACTAAACCGGTGGCATCTCATCGGCAGCGATTGGAGTGGGTCGACATCGCGCGCGGCGTGGCTCTCATTGCGATGGCAATTTATCATTTCGCCTGGGATTTAGAATTTTTCGGCTTTTTAGCGCCCGGAACGACCTCTCATGGCGGGTGGAAACTCTTTGCCCGCGGTATCGCTTCAAGCTTTCTATTCCTTGTCGGATTCAGCCTCGTGCTCGCCCACGGACACGGTATCCGATGGAAGGCCATGGGCAAACGCCTGCTGCAAATCTGCACTGCCGCGGCAGCCATTTCGCTTCTGACGTGGTTCATATCGCCAGAAAGCTTCATCTTTTTTGGCATTTTGCACCAAATTGCCCTGGCCAGTGTCCTCGGCCTTTTGTTTTTGAGGCTTCCCGCTTTTTTGACGCTTATTATTGCGGCACTGGTGATTTGTGCTCCGCTTTACGCTCGCGCCGAGGTTTTCAACCATATATGGCTTGCATGGGTGGGACTATCTACGGTGCCAATCCGTTCAAACGATTATGTGCCGCTGTTTCCATGGTTTGGAGCTGTATTGATCGGCATTGCCACGGCCCAATTGGCCGAGAAATTTAACTGGCTCCCCCTGCTCGTTAGCAAGAAACAAACGAAATTTCCACAAAGGTCGCTGATTTATATTGGACGTCACAGCTTAGCATTTTATCTTATTCATCAACCGGTTCTGCTCGCTCTTCTGTTTGCAGTCTCTCAGCTATGGCCCCCGCAAACACCCCGGCAGTTATTTACGCATTCATGCGTTTCAGCTTGTCTGTCCGATGGCAGCGAAGCACTTTGTCAGAATTTCTGTTCTTGCGTGGTGAGCAAACTCGATAAAGCGCAATTATTTGACGACGTCTTTAGCGGAAAATCAGATGCTAATACCGACGACGAAGTGCAGGGAATAGTTAATTTCTGCTCGCCAACAGCCGAATGATTAGGTGTTAACGCCAAGCTCCGCCAATCGTTCGATACAAGCTTCTTCGACCTGATCTAGCTCAGCAAGCGTTTTATCGATGTCACGAATTTTTTGGCGGAGATCTGCGCGTTTTTCTTCAAGCCGCTTCATCAGAAGCTTCAATTGTCCGCTCTCACCCGGAGGCTCGCGATACATTTGAATAAGTTCACGAATTTCCGCGATGGAGAAGCCAAGCCGCTTGCCCCGCAAAATTTGTTTCAGCAGATGACGATCCGAAGGGCGAAACAGCCGCGTACGCCCCCGCCGGACCGGTGAGATCAGACCTTCATCCTCATAAAAACGCAGCGTCCGGGTCGATATCCCAAATTCCCGCGTTAGCTCGGTGATCGTATAATATTCGCGTACCACGGTAATAGTCTCACAATTCAAGAAGAATGTAATGCGTCTACTATTACGTAAAAGTCAATCCAGCTCGCCAGCCTAGTTCACCAAAAACACCGAGAGTCAGCTCAGCGAAAACACAGGGGTACGAATTTAACACTTGCTTTGAACATGTGGCTTATGCGTTATGAATCGATAACCTAGATAATGATAACGGCCATGCGATCATCTATAAAATTCACTCTCATTGGACTTATTATTATAGCGCTCGCGGGTATTACGCCGTTTTTCTTCGAGCGATTGATCATCAAGCTTGGCGAAAACTCACTGCATAAATTGGCCACAGAAGGCAACTTCTGCACAACGGATGATTGCAAAGAAGGTATTGAATATACCCTTACTTTCCTAGAAACTCATTATGCGCTTTCAACTGAAAATGTGAAATGGTGTATGGGCGTGGACGCTATCGCGCATTATGATCTGGTTTTCGGCAATGGATTGAAAACCAAACTGACTGATTTGATGTATAAACGGTGCGGTGATCCCCGTACTGATAAATCTGAACCCGCCCACCATTCTCACCCCGAATAGAAAGCATTCGCATGACCCGCTTTTTGCGAATTTTTGCCTGGTTTTGTTTGCTGGTCATTCTAGCTGTTACGCTAAGCCCCATTCAATTTCGGCCCAGCGTGGCGAATTCCGCTAATTTAGAACGTTTCCTTGCGTTTTTCGTAGTCGGCGCGGCTTTCTCGCTTGCATATCCGCGCCAGTGGCTAACGGTAATAATTTTGACGGTCGGTTCTGCTGGATTGTTCGAACTTTTACAAAAACTCGCACCCGGTCGACACGGAGAGTTTATCGATTTCGTGGTAAAATCGGTCGGCGCACTCACAGGCGTATTATCAGCCCATGCTGCGCGCACTATCGGATTATTTCGCGATAAAACCAATGCTGAATAGCGGTGGAACAAAATTCATTCCAACGCATTTAGTTTATATCGTATTTTGCATGGAGATAGAATATGGCCGAAAACAAGACCGCCAATGAAATTCAGCGCGCACTCGAACAACAAGTTGCCGATCTGCGCAGCGAACTTCATCGCCTTACCCAATCACTGGCCTCTCATTCGGGTGAATTCCGGCATAATGCGGAAAATATGATTGAAGATGCGCATGGTCGAATTGTAAACGTGGCCCAAACCATGCGTGAGCGAGGACAGGCCGTAGCCGAAACAGTCAAAGAAAACCCTGGTACGGCGACGACCTTATTTGGCACCGCAGGAATTATCGGAATTTTGATCGGAATAGCGATTGGTAGTGCTCTTTCGGACCGTCGTTAAAAAAGAAAAAATTTAGAAAAAATTCGCGCCTATTGGCGCGAGTTTTTATGGCCTTTACCTGCCCAGCTAAGCCTGTTAGTCCGTCAGCCATTGGAAACGACCAGCGGTCGAAATCTATTAAATGGCTGTGACACGACTTTAACAGGGGCATGGTAATGTCTGATAAATCTAAATATTCTGATCTTATTCAACTGGGCAGCAATACCCCTATTCCCTTGTCCCCAGACCAAGCTAAACTTGAGCGGGTCGCAAACTCGCAACTCGACACGCTTTATTGCGTGCGCTTCACTGCTCCAGAATTCACCACCCTGTGCCCGATGACCGGACAGCCGGATTTTGCCCATTTGGTAATCGATTATGTTCCCGCTGAATGGCTCATTGAGAGCAAATCCCTCAAACTTTTTCTGTTTTCTTTCCGCAATCACGGCTCCTTCCATGAAGACTGCACCGTCTCAATTGGAAAAACGCTGGTGAATTTTCTTCAACCTCATTGGCTTCGCATCGGAGGATATTGGTATCCGCGCGGAGGCATTCCAATTGATATATTTTACCAAACAGACGTGGCCCCCCAGGGCGTGTGGATTCCAGATCAAGCTGTGCCAAACTATCGTGGTCGAGGCTAACGCCGGTCACAGCGCTATTGCTGCATTGCCCCTCACCAACTATTGTTCATATGAGCCGTCGCACATGAAAGGGTCCGTATGAAAAAGGGTGCTATACTGATTTCTCTAGCAATCCTCTCTGGATGCGGAGCCGGCAAGGCTGCAATGGATGTCGGCAAAGGTTTTGACCGCTTTGAGTGCATGTCTCGGAATTTAAAAGGCGAAGCTCCCTGCCCGCCTCCCGTCCATGAAGAACAGCAACCGTGATCGGAGAGTCCAAATGGCCATCCAACCAAAAGACGTGCTCGATTTCTGGTTTTCCGCTCCGATGAGAGCGAACTGGTTTGAAAAAAATGAAGCGATTGACACGCAAATAAGAGAAAAATTCCTCTTAGCCTATGAAGACGCGCGCAACGACAAAATGGAACGCTGGAAGCAGCAAGCGGAAAGCGCCCTCGCTCTAACGATCATATTTGACCAGTTTCCACGTAATATGTTTCGTAGATCGCCGCGTGCATTTGAAAGCGACGGATTAGCGCGGGACATAGCTATTCAAGCACTTGATCACGATTTTGACCAACAGTTAACGGCGGAGCAAAGGCAGTTTCTCTATCTTCCACTCATGCACAGCGAAAACCTCGCTGATCAAAGGCGGAGCGTCGAACTCTATGAGAAACTTGCAGACCCGCTCTCATTGGATTTTGCCCGCCAGCACCTTGAAATAATCGAACGTTTCAACCGCTTTCCGCACCGCAATCAAGTTTTAGGCAGAGAATCAACGCCCGAAGAAATTGAGTTTTTAAAACATCATGCGGGTTTCTGAGCAAGCCCGAACGCCTATAAAATCTGATAAGGCAGAATTCCGCGGCGGTCATGGTTGACTGCAAGCCTGCTTTTAAGCGGAGGAACCGCGCGTTGAACACAATCGGCTCTTTCGCAAATGCGACAAGACACGCCGATAGGCTCAAATGCTGAACGAGACGTGATATCAAGCCCATCCGCGTAAACAAAATCTTTTGCATAAGCGATTTCACATCCCAGCGAAATTGCATAGCGTCGAGAAAGCGCATTAAAGCCGCCTTCGCTTTTGGTCAGTTCGGTCGCCACACAAAGATAACGCGCACCATCAGGCGTTTCAGCCAATTGTCTGATGATACGATTTGGCGTCTCAAATGCTTGATGCACGTTCCACAACGGACAAGCTGCACCAAACCGTGCAAACTGTAACTTAGCCGCGCTATGTCGCTTGGTAATATTCCCTGCACGATCAATGCGGGCAAAAAATACCGGCACGCCGCGATGTCCGGAACGTTGCAAAGTACTCAACCGATGCGCCACCTGCTCAAGACTGGCTCCAAAACGCGAGACTAGCAATTCCAGATCATGGCGTAATTCTTTGGCTGCCATGAGAAACAGCTGATAAGGCATAATGAGAGCGCCAGCAAAATAGTTTCGCAAACCTATTTTGCAGATTTCGACCGCCTCTATTGAGCGAAAATCGGCCCGTTTAACCAGAGAATCAACCACATCCTCCATTTCAAGCTCGGCAATTTGAAAAGCGATCTGAAAATTACGCGTAGAAGCTGATGAATATGGATTGACGTATAGGACACGCGTTTCTGGATCAAACCGTCTCAGGATCGCTTCGTCCGGTGCCGCACGTGCAACCCGCACATGATGTTCTTCCTCTATATATTGCACCAATGCCTGTCCGGTATCTCGGCTGGGAATATCGAGAAAATGGGCAAGCTTTTCAGCAGCAATATCAAGCTCATGCACATAATTATCTATGAAATGAAAAAAGTCCCGCACTTCCTCATAAGGCGATGGGTCCGTAACCGTTGACACCCTACCAAGTTGCTGATCAAGGCTCGCAAGCTGTTCGCTATTGCGTCTATATGCTTGGTGACAAGCGACCAGCGCATGCGCAAGCCCCGGCGCATTTTGGGTAATGAGCTTCAATTCTTGCAAACTTGGCTTGTAATTATCAAAAACCGGGTCAGCCAAAGCTTCCGTTACTGCCGATAACAGCCGGCTATCGTCACCCAACGAAATCGACCCAATATCAATTTGATAGTTTTCCGCCAGCGCAAGAAGAACAGCAGCGGAAACCGGACGCTGGTTGTTCTCAATCTGATTGAGATAACTGTTTGAAATACCTAGCCGATCTGCAAAGGCCGCCTGGGTTGCCCCGTGCTGTTCGCGTAATTCTCGAATTTTTCGACCAATATAGAGTTTTCTCGGGGCCATATTTGCAACTTTGCATTTAACAGTTTGCAACTTTATAAATTACCCTTTTACACCTTTTCAAGTCTTTCGAATGCGGCATACTGGCTCTAACAAGAACTACCTGTCATTTAATTCTCCCAGAGGCGTAGAATGCAACATCTAGAACAGCTTGAAACCCGTCGTGCGGAAGCGCGTCTAGGGGGTGGTCAGCGCCGGATTGATACCCAGCACAAAAAGGGCAAGCTTACCGCCCGCGAGAGACTGGAAGTGCTTCTCGACGAGAACTCATTTGAAGAGTTCGATATGTATGTGACGCATCGCTGTACCGATTTCGGCATGGAGAATCAAAAAGTAGCGGGCGATGGCGTCGTGACTGGCTGGGGCACGATCAACGGTCGTCAAGTCTATGTCTTTAGTCAGGATTTCACAGTTCTTGGCGGTTCTCTTTCTGAAACTCATGCCCAAAAGATCTGCAAGATCATGGACATGGCGATGAAAAATGGCGCTCCCGTTATCGGGCTTAACGACTCTGGCGGCGCACGCATTCAGGAAGGCGTTGCTTCTCTTGCAGGCTATGCCGAGGTGTTCAAACGCAATGTCGACGCCTCTGGTGTCGTGCCACAAATTTCGGTCATCATGGGGCCCTGCGCGGGCGGTGCGGTCTATTCGCCTGCTATGACCGACTTCATTTTTATGGTGCGCGACAGTTCCTACATGTTCGTGACCGGACCTGATGTTGTAAAAACCGTCACCAATGAAATTGTCACTGCGGAAGAACTGGGCGGCGCCCGCACCCACACGCAAAAATCCTCTGTTGCTGATGGCGCTTATGAAAACGACATCGAAGCACTCGAGCAAGTTCGGATTCTTTTTGACTTCCTTCCGCTGAACAATCGCGAAAAACCGCCTTTACGCCCGGTTTTCGATGACCCATCACGCCTTGAAATGCGGCTTGATACGCTGATTCCTGACAGTGCCACGACACCTTATGACATGAAGGAACTTATCGTAGCTCTGGCCGATGAAGGTGATTTCTTTGAAATTCAAGAAGCATTCGCCAAAAATATTATCACCGGCTTCATCCGCATGGATGGCCAGACGATAGGCGTCGTTGCCAACCAGCCAATGGTGTTAGCCGGTTGCTTAGACATCGATTCCTCGCGTAAAGCGGCCCGTTTTGTTCGCTTCTGCGATGCATTCAATATACCGATACTGACACTTGTGGACGTGCCCGGCTTCCTCCCCGGCACGGTACAGGAATATGGTGGTGTCATTAAACACGGCGCGAAATTGCTCTTTGCTTATTCCCAAGCGACGGTACCGATGGTCACGCTGATCACGCGTAAGGCCTATGGCGGAGCCTATGACGTGATGGCTTCAAAACATATTGGTGCCGACATCAACTATGCTTGGCCCACTGCCGAGATTGCCGTGATGGGCGCCAAAGGCGCAACCGAAATTCTCTATCGTTCGGAACTTGACGATCCTGATAAAATCGCCGCCCGTACCAAGGAATATGAGGAACGGTTCGCAAATCCATTCGTCGCGGCCGAGCGGGGCTTTATCGATGAAGTGATCATACCGCATTCGTCGCGGCGGCGTATTGCCCGAGCTTTTGCCAGCCTGCGCAACAAGCAACTGGCGACCCCCTGGAAGAAACACGACACCATTCCCTTGTGATCCGAGACTGCGAGTAGCCATCCATGATTAAGAAAATTCTTATCGCCAATCGCGGCGAAATTGCCTGCCGGATCATCAAAACGGCAAAGAAAATGGGCATTGCAACCGTAGCCGTCTATTCCGACGCCGATCGTAATGCGCTTCACGTTAAAATGGCCGACGAGGCTGTCCATATCGGACCAGCACCATCGAACCAATCCTATATCGTCATCGAAAAAATAATAGACGCCATCAAAAAAACCGGAGCAGATGCGGTTCATCCCGGTTATGGTTTCTTGTCAGAGAACCCGCTATTTTCTGAAGCGCTTCAAGCAGCCAATGTTACTTTCATCGGCCCGCCTGCCAACGCTATCCAAGCAATGGGCGATAAGATTACCTCCAAGAAACTCGCGGCAGAAGCTGGTGTGTCCACGGTCCCCGGCCATATGGGGCTGATTAAGGACGCAGAAGAGGCCGTAAAAATTTCAAATTCCATCGGCTATCCGGTCATGATCAAAGCGTCTGCCGGTGGCGGCGGTAAGGGTATGCGGATTGCTTGGAACGACGAGGAAGCTCGCGAAGGTTTCCAATTATCGCGTAGTGAAGCTAAATCTTCTTTCGGCGACGATCGGATTTTCATTGAGAAATTTGTTACGCAGCCACGACATATTGAAATTCAGGTTCTAGGCGATCAGCACGGTAACGTCGTTTACCTTGGCGAACGTGAATGCTCCATCCAACGCCGAAATCAGAAAGTGATCGAAGAGGCACCATCGCCCTTTCTCAACGAAGAAACTCGCGAAGCGATGGGGCCTCAGGCTGTA
Source organism: Falsochrobactrum ovis (assembly GCF_003259955.1). Lineage (GTDB taxonomy): Bacteria > Pseudomonadota > Alphaproteobacteria > Rhizobiales > Rhizobiaceae > Brucella > Brucella ovis_A. The sequence continues at coordinate 320,414 of NZ_QLMK01000002.1, read as the reverse complement.
GCTCTAGCAAAAGCTGTCGGATATTTTTCTGCCGGAACAGTCGAATTCATCGTCGATGGAAATCGCAATTTCTATTTCCTCGAAATGAATACGCGTTTACAAGTCGAACATCCGGTGACCGAGCTTATTACCGGGATTGATGTGGTTGAGGAGATGATCCGCGTAGCAGCTGGCGAAAAGCTCCGCTTCGCGCAAACCGATATTAAGCTCAACGGCTGGGCCATTGAAAGCCGCCTATATGCGGAAGACCCCTATCGCAATTTCCTACCTTCCATTGGTCGTCTGACACGCTATCGTCCACCGGTCGAAGATCATCGCGATAATGGCACCATCGTTCGTAACGACACTGGCGTGTTCGAAGGCGGTGAAATTTCGATGTATTATGATCCCATGATTGCAAAGCTCTGCACATGGGGAGAAGACCGCACCAGCGCGATTAATGCGATGGCTGACGCCCTAGACGCTTTTGAAGTTGAAGGCATTAGCCATAACCTGCCATTTCTTTCGGCTGTGATTGACCACCCGCGTTTCCGGTCTGGCGAAATCACGACAGCATTCATTGAGGAAGAATATCCCAAAGGATTTTCTGGGGTTACCGTATCCGAAGAGGATGCCCATGTGCTGGCGGCAGTTTCAGCGCAAATTAATCACATAGTGCAGCGGCGTAACGTTCAGATCTCTGGTCAGCTTTTACCCCAGCCGCCTGCTGTGCCCAATGACTGGGTCGTCAGTTTGGCAGATTACAGCTTGCCCCTAAAAATAAAGGAAGGTGAAGGCGGTACTATTATCAATTTCGCCTCAGATCGCGCGCTACCTATCGCAAGCGATTGGCATCCGGGCCGCCAGCTTGCATCATTCACCGTGGACGGCAAGCCGATAACGGTAAAAATAGCGCCCGCTGGTACGGGCTGGCGGCTTCGGTGGCGGGGATTAGACGTCATAGCGCATGTGCGTAAACCTCGCATCGCCGAGCTTGCGAAGCTAATGCCTAAGAAATTACCGCCAGACACGTCTAATATGCTGCTTTGCCCTATGCCGGGCGTTATTACATCTATTTTGGTCAAAGATGGTGATACTGTCGAGATGGGCCAACCTTTGGCAACTGTCGAAGCCATGAAAATGGAAAATGTATTGCGCGCCGAGCGCCGAGCAACCATCAAACGCGTTGTCGCCAAATCTGGGGCAAGTCTCGCGGTCGATGAACTCATCATGGAATTTGAGTGAGGTCCTAAATGAGCGAACGTCCCACAAAGCAAGACTGGTTAAAACTCGCAGAGAAAGAGCTCAAACGCTCCGCAGATAACCTTGTCTGGCATACGCCAGAGGGTATTGATGTGAAGCCGCTCTATACAGCTGATGATCTCAAGGATATTGACCACCTTGATAGTTTGCCAGGCTTTGAACCCTATGTACGTGGACCCCGTGCCACCATGTATGCGGGTCGACCATGGACAATCCGGCAATATGCTGGCTTTTCGACAGCAGAAGAGTCCAATGCGTTTTATCGTAAGGCGCTAGCAGCAGGCCAACAAGGCATTTCAGTAGCATTCGATCTTGCCACACATCGTGGCTATGACAGCGATCATCCCCGCGTTGAAGGTGACGTCGGTAAAGCAGGTGTCGCTATTGATTCCGTCGAAGATATGAAAATCTTATTCGACGGAATCCCCTTAGATAAAGTCTCTGTTTCCATGACGATGAATGGCGCTGTGATCCCGATCCTCGCTAGTTTCATCGTCGCTGGTGAAGAACAAGGCGTATCTCGCCACCTTCTTTCAGGAACCATTCAGAACGATATCCTAAAAGAATTTATGGTCCGCAACACCTATATTTATCCGCCGGAACCATCCATGCGGATTATTGCAGACATCATCGCCTATACCGCGAGTGATATGCCGAAATTCAATTCTATTTCGATTTCCGGTTATCATATGCAAGAAGCCGGGGCGACGCTCGTACAAGAGCTGGCTTTTACGCTCGCCGACGGACGTGAATATGTTCGCGCTGCGCTGCAAAAAGGCTTAAATGTCGATGACTTTGCCGGGCGTCTTTCCTTTTTCTTCGCCATTGGCATGAATTTTTTCATGGAAATAGCCAAGCTGCGTGCTGCGCGCTTGCTTTGGTCGCGCATCATGAAAGAATTCAATCCCGAAAATCCCCGTTCATTAATGCTTCGTACCCATTGCCAGACATCTGGGGTGTCGTTGCAGGAACAAGATCCTTATAACAATATCGTACGGACGGCGTTTGAAGCCATGTCAGCCGCGCTTGGCGGAACCCAATCGCTTCATACAAACTCGTTTGACGAAGCCATTGCTTTACCAACCGAGTTTTCGGCCCGTATAGCGCGTAACACGCAACTTATACTTCAAAACGAAACCGGGGTGACCAAAGTCGTCGATCCTTTGGCTGGCTCCTATTATATTGAGAGCCTGACTAAGGATCTGGCAGAAAAAGCTTGGGCACTTATCGAAGAAGTCGAAACTCTCGGTGGCATGACCAAAGCCGTCGAAAGCGGATTGCCGAAGCGGCTGATCGAAGAAGCCGCCACGAGACGCCAAGCGGCCGTTGACAAAGGTGAAGAAGTCATAGTTGGGGTGAATAAGTTCCGCTTGGAGCAAGAAGACGAAATCGAGATTCTCGAAATCGACAATACTTCCGTTCGGAATTCACAAGTTGCCCGTATCAACCAGCTCAAAAAGACACGCGATAACGCTAAAGTGGAAGCCACTCTCGCCGAGCTTGAAAGAGTTGCCACCACTGGCGAAGGCAATCTTTTGGCTGCTGCTGTGGAAGCATCGCGTGCACGCGCAACGGTCGGTGAGATTTCTGACGCTATGCGACGCGCCTTCGGTGATCACGCGGCGGCACCGAAAGTCGTCAAAAAGGTTTATGGGGCTGCATATCAGGATGAGCCTGAATATCAGACCCTGGTTTCACGACTTGAAGAGTTCTCACAGAAATCAGGCGAAAAGCCTAAAGTCATGGTGGCCAAGCTCGGTCAGGATGGTCATGATCGTGGCTCTAAGATCATTGCTTCCGCCTTCGGTGATATTGGTTTTGAGGTCCTCGCTGGTCCGCTATTTCAGACGCCCGAAGAAGCAGCCGATATGGCCATCAAAGCCAATGTCCATGTTTTAGGTGTATCTTCACTCGCTGCCGGTCACAAAACCTTACTGCCCCAGCTGGTGGAAACTCTGAAAAAACGTGGTGCAGAAAATATCATCGTGGTATGCGGTGGTGTGGTTCCTCGACAGGATTACCAATACCTGTTTGACCATGGCGTGGCAGCGGTTTTCGGGCCTGGAACGAATGTTCTTGATTGTGCTCGTGCGGTTCTCGACTTGGTTGAAGGGCGACGCCGTAATATATAATTTACTTTAAAATTATATACTTAACTCAAACATTCTAAAATGTTAATTTAAAAGCCGGGCGCATGTACCGGCTTTTTATCTGCTGCGCCATATTCAAGATTTTGGATTTGCGGATGCTGGGATTGCTGAACTTGTCACCGAAACGGGATCGCTAGCAGGAAAAGTGTCATCCAACCCTTCCTCTAATTGCCGTTCCAGCTCTTGAGTATCTCCACGATCTCGCGCACTTGGCTTCGTCATCACAATGTCTGGCGTCATCCCGCACTCAACACAAGCAATACTGAATGCATGACCTAATCGATTTGCTGCGCGTCGAAGAACTTCGTCTCGGCTAAGCTCCTCATCAATGTCATTTTCGACTTTAACGCTAACTCGTTCGTTCCCCTCTGTCACGAACTCAACGAGATATAACTTGAAACCACCAATCGAGCTGACGCGGGTTTCTACAATATCCATTTCAAAACCTCCGGATCCAGATTCTTGAATTAACGGATAATCTGTCCGAAAGTTCCCCTTTTCTTCAGCCGGTTTACCGAAGGGAGATAGCCAAATTACTCTGTTTCCGAGCCGTCGAAACCATGAACTGGCAATACACATTGAAGCCCCACGCCTTGCATCAAACGACGAATAGCATAATCAGGGTTCTGGGAGGTGAAGATTGCAATGTCGTCACTATGCTGTAGCTCGGCAGTACCTGCACGGGTGGGAAGTAAAGAAACCATCCGACGAGCAATTGCCTCAGCTGGATCAAGCCAATCAACGGGCCATGGCGCTAGTCGGCGAAAAATATTGACTAAAAACGGATAATGCGTACAGGCAAGTACAACAATATCCGTTCGCCTTCCCCCTTTCTCAATAAAGCAAGGCATAATCTGCTTTAGCACCAAATCTTGGTCGATTTTCTCGCCCCTAATATGGGCTTCTGCGACACTTGCTAAACGATCCGCACCTACCAGCCGGACATGACATTGCTTAGCAAATGATTGAATAAGCTCTCGCGTATAAGCACGTTTGACTGTACCCGGTGTGGCTAATACCGAAACGAGGCCTGAAGAGGTTCGCTCTGCCGCTGGCTTTATCGCAGGCACAGTACCAACGAAAGGCAGCGATGGATAAGCGCGGCGCAAATCACTCAACACCAAGGTAGAAGCCGTATTGCACGCTATAACCGCAATAGCCGGATTATACGCAGCTATAAACCGGCCAAAAAGCGCAACAATTCGGCTGCGCAATGCGTCTTCTTCCCAGTCGCCGTAGGGAAAACCCGCATCATCTGCAATATAAATATATTGGCGGTCAGGCATCATAAGCCGGGCTTCCCGCAATACGGTCAACCCGCCGATTCCGCTATCAAAGACCAAAATTGGCCTCAAATCCTCAGCTAAACGCTCTGTGAGATCAGTTGAGGCCGGTATGTTCTTCATTCCGGTTTTTTCCTTATTTCCGGTTTTCGGGCACGCCCGTCGGGCGCTCCTGATCCACGGGGTTTTTTGGGTGAAAACAGATCAAGCGAAGTAATCACACCCCGTAAAAGTTTAAGCTCTGCCGAAGCAAATTTCGCCCGTGTCAGAACTGCGCGCAGATGTTCGACCATGGAGTCCTTACGGGATTCTGGCCTGAAATATCCTCTTACATCAAGAGCTTCCTCTAAATGGTTAAACAGCCCTATCAATTCCTTCTTCGGAGCGACTTCCATCTCCGGCCCTCGAAACACCGTGTCAGTTTCGGTTTCCAGCCCCGTTTTCATCCATTCATAGGACATGAGCAAAACAGCCTGCGCTATATTGAGCGAAGCGAAGGCCGGGTTAACCGGAAAGGTTACCAGCTCATCCGCAAAACTGACTTCCTCATTGCTTAAGCCAAATCGCTCCCGTCCAAAAAGAATGCCTGTTTTTTCGCCTGAGCTAAAACGTCGACGTAATTCACCGCTCGCTTCGACCGCGCTGCGTACCTGCTTAAACCCGTCTCGTTCCCGAGCTGTCGTTGCATAAACAAAATTGAGATCTGCAATCGCCGACGGCAAATCTTCATAAACTTTCGTATTATCAATGATGTGATCTGCTTTGCTGGCCGCAGCTATTGCTTTCTCGCTGGGAAATTCCTCACGTGGATTAACGAGCCGCAATTCAGCCAGTCCGAAATTCGCCATGGCGCGCGCCACCATGCCTATATTTTCTGGCAGTTGCGGATTGACCAAAATAATCGCCGGGCCTTCCGCTATGATTGGGCGCTGTTTGTCTGTTCCTGCCATGATAAATTTCCGTTACGCTTGGGGATTCACGGCTCGTCCCTGACATAATTGACGAAAAATCTCAAAGAGATTGTTACTTTTCCTCCCACCGACCAACGAAATACCGCCCCGCCTTCTTATGCCCTGACGTCAGCCCTCTTTGATGTCGAATACAGCTTGTTCAGTGCTGGTCGTTCGCTCAATGCTATTCGACGTCTCACCGACACTCTTAGACAATGGCGGCCCCGCGAACAGCACTCAACTGCTAGCGTGAGCATTGACAACTTGCAGTTGCTTATAGGCTTCAATATGGCCGGACGCCTTGTTTCGCTCATCCGCAAACCACAATATTTCTGCCAATTTTATTGAAGAAACCGCTATTTGCATAAAGAAAAAGCGTCTGACGCTTTGCCTTATCGCGCCTCGATGCTATACGAACCCGACGCATTCAATGAGAGGCTTTATTATGGCGAAAATCAAGGTTGCTAACCCGGTCGTTGAACTAGACGGCGATGAGATGACCCGCATCATCTGGCAGTTTATCAAAGACAAATTGATCCACCCCTACCTCGATATTGATCTAAAATATTACGATCTTTCTGTCCAAAATCGTGACGCAACTGACGATCAGGTCACCATCGATGCCGCTAATGCCATCAAGCAATATGGCGTCGGCGTGAAGTGCGCCACCATCACTCCCGACGAAGGTCGTGTCGAAGAATTCAAGCTTAAGAAAATGTGGAAGTCGCCGAACGGCACCATCCGCAATATTCTGGGCGGCGTGATCTTCCGCGAACCGATCATTGCAAAGAACGTACCCCGTTTGGTTCCAGGCTGGACGCAGCCAATCATTGTTGGCCGTCATGCTTTCGGTGACCAATATCGCGCGACTGACTTCAAATTCCCTGGAAAAGGCAAGCTAACAATTAAATTTGTTGGCGAAGATGGCGAAACCATTGAACATGAAGTTTTCGATGCTCCATCATCGGGCGTCGCAATGGCCATGTACAATCTTGACGAATCGATCCGTGATTTTGCTCGCGCTTCCTTCAATTATGGCTTGCAGCGCGGCTATCCAGTCTATCTTTCGACCAAGAACACCATTCTGAAAGCCTATGATGGCCGCTTCAAAGATATCTTCCAAGAAATCTTTGACACCGAATTCGCTGAAAAGTTCAAAGAAGCCAAAATCTGGTACGAACATCGCCTGATTGACGATATGGTTGCCTCCGCGCTCAAATGGTCCGGCGGCTATGTTTGGGCCTGTAAAAACTACGACGGTGACGTTCAATCCGATATCGTTGCGCAGGGCTTCGGTTCGCTCGGCCTGATGACCTCCGTATTGATGACGCCAGATGGCAAGACGGTTGAAGCAGAAGCCGCGCACGGCACCGTGACCCGCCACTATCGTCAGCATCAGAAGGGTGAAGAAACTTCAACCAACTCGATCGCTTCGATATTTGCATGGACGCGTGGCCTCGCCCATCGCGCCAAACTCGACGACAATGCCGAGCTTAAGCGCTTTGCCGAAACATTGGAAAAAGTCTGCATCGACACTGTAGAATCAGGCTTTATGACCAAAGACTTGGCGCTTCTCATCGGTCCGGATCAGCCTTGGCTTTCGACCACCGGGTTCCTCGACAAAATCGACGAGAACCTGCAAAAAGCTATGGCAGCCTAAGTGCTTCAAAAACGGCGGGTTTATCCCGCCGTTTTCTTTGGTCTCAAACAAAATTAAATAACATCTTACCGGGAACATCATGCAAAATATCCGCCGTCTAGTTCCACAGGACCGGGCGCAGTGGGAACCACTCTGGAAAGCTTACCAAGCCTTTTATGAAGTCGATATCCCCGCACAAACGACCGAACTTACCTGGAGAGCCAATGCATGCACTCGGCGCCTTTGATGGCGAGCGGTTGGCAGGTTTCGCGCATGCGATTTTCCATCGCTCGTGCTGGTTAACCGATCATACCTGTTACCTACAGGACCTTTATGTTGAAAATAGCCAGCGAGGAAAAGGCACCGGCAAAGCACTAATCGACGCGGTTGCCGATTTGACGCGCAACCACGGCGCCTGCCGCCTCTATTGGCTCACGCATGAAAGTAACAAAAATGCCCGGCGCCTTTATGATAAAATCGCCGAGCAGTCCGGTTTCATTCAGTATCGCAAAGCACTTTGATGCATCTGTTTGCTTTATCTAGCTAGCAAGCACTTAAACAAAAGGCCGGGTTTTTCCCGGCCTTTTTGCAACAATTATCTTGTCAAACGATCATGGCTTTTACAGCAGCGATGGCATCATCTGCCTTAGAACCGTCGGGACCGCCAGCCTGGGCCATGTCCGCTCGTCCACCGCCTCCGGAGCCGCCCAGTGCCGCAGAAGCAGCCCGTACGAGATCAACCGCGCTAAAGCGAGCAACGAGATCATCGGTTACACCGACGACCGCACTTGCTTTTTGGTCTTCGCCCACACCGATGAAAAGCACAACGCCAGATTTAACTTGCTTCTTGCCTTCATCAGCCAGCGGCTTGAGATCACGCGGCGAAACGCCGGTTACAATCTTGCCGAGGAAATTGACGCCATTCAATGTTTCCATAGCGTCGTTAGCATTTGTTGCGGAGCCGCCAAGCGCAAGCTTTTTCCGGGCTTCGGTCAACTCTCGCTCAAGCTTTTTGCGCTCGTCTATGAGAGCATTGACGCGATCCAACACCTCAGCCGGTGTTGTTTTAAGCGCTCCGGCGATAGCCTTAACCCGCTCGTCCTGCTCTTCGAGATAGCGACGGGCTGCTTCACCAGTCAATGCTTCGAGACGACGGACGCCCGCAGCAACAGCACCTTCCGCAACAATGCGCACCAAGCCAATATCACCTGTCTGCCGCACATGAGTGCCACCGCATAGTTCAACTGAATATGCTTTCCCGGCATTGGGACCGTGCTTGGCAGTCCCCATGGAGACAACGCGCACTTCATCGCCATATTTCTCGCCAAATAACGCCATTGCACCTTCGGCAATTGCGTCATCCACGGCCATCAACCGTGTAGCAACGGGTGCGTTCTGCAATACGATTTCATTGGCCAGATTTTCAACCTCGGCTAACTCCGCGGTAGAAATCGGCTTTGGATGAGAAAAATCGAAGCGCAATCGATCCGGCGATACCAGCGACCCTTTTTGCGCCACATGCGTTCCCAAAGTCTCTCTGAGCGCCTCATGCAACAAATGCGTGGCAGAGTGATTGGACCGAATTCGCGTGCGACGCTCAGAGTCAACTTTTAGTTCGACCGGATCGCCTAACTTGACCGATCCTGCGCGAACTTCACCGATATGAACAAAGACACCCTCGCCCCGCTTCTGAGTGTCTTTGATTTCAATGGAGAATCCTTCACCAGTAATCACGCCAGTGTCGCCTTGCTGGCCACCTGATTCCGCATAAAAGGGCGTCTGATTAACGACAACGAGTAGAGAATCCCCCTCAGAGGCAGATTCTACCTCAACACCGTCGCGCACCAGAGCAGTAACGACACCTTCTGCATTTTCAGTTTCATATCCTAGAAATTCTGTCGCACCTACCCGGTCATTGATCCCAAACCAGATCATTTCGGTCGCAGCTTCGCCCGAACCGGACCAATTTGCACGTGCTTCCGCTTTTTGCCGTTCCATAGCTGCATTGAAACCGTCAACATCGACAGTAATGCCACGCTGACGTAATGCGTCCTGCGTCAAATCAAGCGGGAATCCGTAGGTATCATAAAGCTTGAAAGCAGTATCACCGTCCAGCCGATCACCTTCGACGAGTGCTGACGACGATTCTGAAAGAAGTCCCAAACCACGTTCTAGAGTTTTGCGGAAACGGGTTTCTTCGAGCTTCAATGTCTCCGAAATAAGCGATTCCGCACGCAGCAATTCAGGATAGGCCTGGCCCATTTCTCGAATAAGGGCAGGAAGGAGCTTCCACATAAGTGGTTCTTTAGCTCCCAATAACTGCGCATGGCGCATCGCACGCCGCATTATGCGACGCAACACATAACCCCGCCCTTCATTCGACGGTAAAACGCCGTCAGCGATCAGGAAACTCGCAGCGCGCAAATGGTCGGCGATTACGCGATGGCTCGCACGGAACTCGCCTTCTGCTTTGACGCCAGTCGCATCTTCCGATGCTCTGATTAAAGCTTTGAACAGATCAATGTCATAATTGTCATGAACACCTTGCAAAACTGCAGCAATGCGTTCCAGCCCCATTCCCGTGTCTATGGACGGCCGCGGCAGATCAACCCGTTGTTCAGGCGTCACCTGTTCAAATTGCATGAAAACGAGATTCCAGATCTCGATAAAGCGATCGCCGTCTTCTTCCGGCGATCCGGGAGGACCACCCCAGATATGATCGCCGTGATCATAAAAAATTTCCGAACATGGCCCACAAGGACCAGTATCCCCCATTGCCCAAAAATTATCACTGGTCGGGATTCGGATAATCTTATCATCCGTTAATCCGGCAATTTTCTTCCAATAATTCGCAGCGTCATCGTCTGTGTGGTAAACGGTAACCAGCAATTTATCCTTGGAAAGGCCAAATTCTTTTGTGATTAGGTTCCAAGCAAAACTTATGGCTTCTTCTTTGAAATAATCGCCGAAGGAGAAATTCCCTAACATCTCAAAAAATGTATGATGTCGCGCCGTGTAACCAACATTGTCGAGGTCATTGTGCTTACCACCGGCCCGAACACATTTTTGCGACGTTACCGCACGATTGTAAGGTCGATGCTCAAGGCCCGTGAATACATTTTTAAATTGCACCATACCTGCACTGGTGAACATCAATGTCGGGTCGTTACGAGGCACCAACGGACTTGATGCAACAACCTCGTGTCCGTTCTTACGGTAATAATCGAGAAACGTAGATCTGATCTCGTTGACGCCAGCCATAACTCACCCTTGGGTTTCATCACCCCTGCATGGATGCGCCCTATGAACGCACCGATTATTTTGCCACCGTGCACAGCCGCATTCATACATGCTGTAGTGCCTGTTCTGTCCACTGGGCAGAACGTGCGGTAGTGTTTCGTTGAACGCTTTTAACGATACTCCGCTTTTCTGTCTAGATAAGCAGAATGTTCTATAGAGGCATTTTCATCGTTCTTTGCAAACACCTTCAAACATAGAAACCCCCAAGCTAGTCTTAGCTTGGGGGTTTCCACGGAACAATTTTGATCCTAAGCTTCGGCGGCTTCCGGTCCATCATCCAAATCGGGACCACTTTCCTCAAGGAATTGCTCTGCAATCAGCCCCGCATTCTGCCGTAAGGTAGTCTCAATCTCACGGGCAACCTCAGGATTATCGATCAAAAACTGCTTAGCGTTTTCGCGCCCCTGCCCCAATCGCTGAGAATTATAGGAAAACCAAGAGCCCGATTTCTCAACAACGCCAGCTTTAACCCCAAGGTCAACCAATTCGCCAACTTTGGAAACGCCCGCGCCGTACATAATGTCGAATTCAACCTGCTTGAATGGAGGCGCAAGTTTGTTTTTCACCACCTTCACGCGAGTCTGGTTACCCACCACTTCATCGCGTTCCTTGATCGACCCAATGCGGCGAATATCCAGACGAACAGAAGAATAGAACTTGAGTGCGTTACCGCCGGTTGTTGTTTCCGGCGAGCCAAACATCACACCAATTTTCATACGAATCTGGTTGATGAAAATGACCATGCAATTTGATCGCGAAATCGAGCCCGTGAGCTTGCGAAGCGCCTGGCTCATCAAACGCGCCTGAAGGCCTGGCAACGAATCGCCCATTTCACCCTCAATTTCTGCACGGGGTGTCAAAGCTGCAACGGAATCAACCACCAGAACATCAATGGCACCGGAGCGTACCAGCGTATCGGTAATTTCAAGCGCTTGCTCGCCAGTATCGGGCTGTGAAATCAGCAGATTTTCCAAGTCTACACCAAGCTTCCGGGCGTAAACAGGGTCAAGAGCGTGCTCTGCATCTACAAAAGCGCAAATGCCGCCTTTTTTCTGCGCTTCAGCTATCGTGTGCAATGCCAACGTCGTTTTACCCGAGCTTTCAGGCCCGTAAATCTCTACAACGCGCCCCTTAGGTAAGCCGCCTACCCCCAACGCAATGTCCAGAGAAAGCGAACCCGTTGGCACGGTTTCAATTTCGACTACCTGCTCGTTCTGACCCAGGCGCATGATCGAGCCTTTGCCGAACGCTCGTTCGATCTGCGACAGAGCCGCGTCTAGAGCCTTTGTCTTGTCCACTGAATTTTCCTCAACAAGTCGCAATGTTTTCTGAGACATCTTATACCATCCCTTTGTCTCGCTAAAAGCCCGGCCAGCTCCTATTTATAATCTATATGTATCTGTTTTGTTCCATTTTGGCAATAGCGCTAAGTGATTGTTTTAATTCAATATACAAATTTTGTTCGCACATTGTTCAAATTTTTCAATCTTTTTAATAATATATTTTTCCACGTTTAATTATTAACGGCATGCAATATCGTGCCCGATTCGCGGCAAATTAAAAGGCAGCCTCTTACGAGAGGCTGCCTGAAACTGCACATATTTTTGATGACTAATTAAGCACCGCGCAAAGGCGATATTTGTATTTCTACACGCCTGTTCTGTGCGCGGCCTTCCGGCGTATCATTGGAAGCGATGGGCTGGCTTGCACCAAAACCAACAATCTCAAATCGCCGCGGATCAATGCCTTGAGAACCCAGATAGCTTGCAACCGATGCTGCGCGTCGTTGCGACAGGCCCTGATTATAGCTGGCGCTACCCGTGGAATCGGTAAAGCCGTAAACGTCGACAAGCGTTTTATTAAACTTTCTCAATACGATTGCAACGGAATTCAAAGTCGGATAAAATTGACTTTTCACTTGATCCTGATCGGTATCAAAAGTGATATTTGATGGCATATTAAGAATAATATGATCACCATTACGGGTTACGGAAACGCCAGTTCCTTGCAACTGTGCACGGAGTTCTGCTTCCTGACGATCCATGTAACTTCCGATTGCACCGCCACCGAGCGCGCCAATACCGGCACCAATCAGAACTGCGTTACGCTGCGCACGGCTGGACCCACCCACCATCAAGCCACCCAAAGCGCCTACGGCCGCACCAATGGCAGCACCACCCGCAGTATTCGATACTTTTTGCTCGCCCGTATAAGGATCGGTAGTACAACCCGCTAAAAACGTTGCACCGACTAAAAACACCCCGATTTTCTTCAGCATTAAACGATCATCCTTAAATTTGCGATTCGACGCGGAATTACCTTAATAATAGCCAGATGGCGTCTTTACGGCGATTCCTACTATTTTATCTAGCCCGATTACATGAGCGCAATTGCGCAGCATATCGATTTGCCATGGTTTGGGCTCTTCGAGCCCCTTTCAGCGCGGTGGAATTATTACGCCAGCTTCCCCGAGCATATCCGGCATGGCCTGCATAATAAGCCAGATAGAGATGATAGGGATCGTTCCGGCTTATACCATTTTTCCGATGGCTTTGATGGTGATACCAACCGATAAAATGAACCGCGTCGGAAAAATTGCTACGTGATGCAGTCCAGCGCCCGGTTTCCCGCTTATACTGAGCCCATGTTCCATCAAGAGCCTGGGAATAACCATAAGCGCTTGATTGCCTCTTCCACGGGATAAAGCCCAAAAGCTTGGTACGCGGAGGTTTTGCATAAGGTCGAAAGCCAGACTCTGTATATATTGTGGCCATCAAAATATGCACAGGAACCCCAAATTCGCGGGAAGCGCGCGAAGCCGCCGACTGCCAGTTATTTATCCATCCGTCACGTTGATCAAAGACCGCACAAACATTGGTCGTTTGTCGGGGAGCCGTCGCACACCCCCCGAGAATGACAAGCGCGACGAGAAACAAAACGCGCATCATAGAAAACCTCTTCGTTCAGAATTATTGATAAATTCTAAAGGTGAACGAGAAGTTAAATTTGCCTGTACTCAGTCGCTACACGAGACTAAAGCTGAATCAATGATAAGAAAAAGAAGAAAAACAGTGCTCTGTCGATTGATATTACTCAACGTTGTTTTTGGCGTTCTTGCCTCAAACGTGACCAGTAATCGAGTCTTTTACGAATTTCTCTTTCAAAACCACGCTCTGGCGGATTGTAATAGACCTGCCTTCCCATAGAATCTGGGAAATAATCTTGGCCAGAAAATGCGTCTGGCTGATCATGATCATAGGCATACCCGCTACCATAGCCTTCGTTCTTCATTAGTTTCGTCGGCGCGTTAAGAATGTGCTTAGGGGGCAGCAGAGAGCCATGTTCTTTTGCCGAACGCATCGCAGATTTATAGGCCATATAAACGGCATTGGATTTAGGCGCGGTAGCAAGATAGACGCAAGCCTGAGCCAGCGCTAGCTCCCCTTCTGGCGAGCCCAAATAGTCGTAAGCGTCCTTAGCAGCATTGCAGACGACAAGAGCCTGCGGATCAGCCAACCCAATGTCTTCCACCGCCATCCGCACTAAACGGCGCCCGAGATAAAGCGGATCTTCACCTGCATCCAACATACGACTCAAATAATAAAGTGCCGCATCCGGGTCTGACCCGCGTACGGATTTATGTAGCGCTGAAATCAGATTATAATGGCCATCCTGTCCCTTATCATAGATTGGGGCACGGCGTTGGACGATATCTTGCAGTTTTTCCGCGGTAAACGTCTCGTCCTGCCTTGCAGCACGCCACACCTCCTCGGCAAGCGTCAAAGCAGCTCGGCCATCGCCATCTGCCATTCGAACAAGGCTTGACCGTGCTTCCTCGTCCAATGGCAGTTGCCGACCTTCTTGGTCCTCCGCTCGTGCCAGAAGCGTTGCGATACTTTCCTCATCATGCGGAAGAAATGTCAGCACCCTCGCCCGCGATAAAAGTGCCGCATTTAGCTCGAAAGATGGATTTTCCGTAGTGGCACCGATGAGAATAACCGTGCCATCTTCCATGACCGGTAAAAAAGAATCCTGCTGCGCACGGTTAAAGCGGTGAATTTCGTCCACAAACAACAATGTTTGCCGACCGGACATTCGGCGCGCTCGTGCAGCTTCAAAAACTTTCTTTAAATCAGCCACCCCTGAAAAAATTGCCGAAATCTGCTCGAAAGCAAGATCAGTTTCACCAGCTAACAGACGGGCCACCGTCGTTTTGCCCGTTCCCGGCGGTCCCCAGAAAACCATCGAACCCAGAGAGCGGGAGGCAATCATGCGCGTCAATACGCCTTCAGGACCGGTCAAATGCAGCTGACCGGTGACATCTGATAATTTCCGCGGCCGCAGCCGATCCGCTAGCGGCCTATTATGGTCGGCTCTGCCATCTGCTGTGGTTGAAAAAAGATCACTCATCCGTTTGCTCAATAATCAGGTGTAATGTTTGGCATAGCCCTGCATCGCCGGACTTGCAACAGTCGCCCTATTTCGCGAAATCCTCTTTTACGTGACCTAACGATCCTATCGAACAAATTGGCGGATCAACGCGCCATTACGCTCTACCTCTAAACGCCACGCAAAGCCCCGACCTGCATCCAGAGCAGCGCTAAGTTCTGCAATATTGCGGATGGGATTTGCATTAATGCCGCGCACAATATCCCCCGGTCGCAATCCCATACGCGCCGCCGGCGAGCCGGCCACAATATCGACAACCATAACCCCACGCAGATTTGCCCTCATCCGCATGTGCGAAATCAATGCCGGTGTAATTTCTTCAACAGTAGCACCGGCAAATGGATTGTCTCCCTTAATCAAAAGCCGCTGTTCGGGTTTGGCTTCTGGCTCTTTTGCCAGCAAGATAGAAATATCCCGCTGCTTTCCGTTACGCATAATTCTCAATGAGACCGTCTGGCCAATACCCGCGGTAGACAGCCGATAACCCAGCACATCAAGATTATCCACCCGAACCCCTTGCACTGATAAAATAACATCTCCGACCTTCAGTCCTGCCTTCGCGGCCGGTCCGTCCTTGGCGATGGCTGTTGCCAAGACACCAAAGGATTTATCCATGCCGAGACTTTCGGCAACATCAGGAGTGATATTCTGGAAAGTTGCGCCAATATACGGACGCTTGAAACTGCTACTGCCGCTCAACGCAGCATTAACGACCGCTCGAACCATATTTGAAGGAATTGCAAAGCCGATTCCCACCGACCCGCCGGAACGCGAAAAAATGGCCGTATTAATCCCGATGAGTTGACCGCGCATATCAATCAATCCGCCGCCGGAATTGCCTGGATTAATCGCAGCATCTGTCTGAATAAAAAAATCAAAGTCCGATACACCAACCTGTGTTCGCGCTTGAGCGGACACAATCCCGCTGGTCACTGTTTGCCCCACGCCAAAAGGGTTGCCAATCGCCAGAACTAGATCCCCGACCTCGACTTCATCGGATTCTCCTAGCGGAACCACGGGGAATTTTTCCTTCGCATCGATTTTCAGGATGGCAAGATCCGTCGTTTCATCCCGCAATAAAACTTCACTATCAAACTGCCTGCCATCGGCAAGAGCGATTTTGATCTCGTCAGCATCTTTAATGACATGATTATTGGTGACCACAATTCCCGATGCATCAACGATTACGCCCGAGCCTAACGATTGCTCAACCCGTGATCTCGGAGTTCCAAACCGATTTCCAAAAAATTGCTCAAAGAATGGATCGCCAGCAAAAGGCGGACGCACCTGCACCTGCCGTGCGGCGTAAACATTCACCACCGCGGGAGCCGTAGCTTTAACAAGCGGCGAAAATGATTGCTGAATCTGAGCTCGACTAAGCGGAATTTCTTTAGTTGTCGGCAGGTCATTCGGCTGATTTTGTGCTCTAGCGCCTAGAGCCGCCAGGCTCAGCGCTCCGAAAACCAGTGTAGCAATCCAAACACTACGCCAATTCATCCGCACACTCCGTTCACAATTAATCAATATTAGTCCCGGTCTCGGCTCTTAAACAGACACCTTAAATTATCCATCCGGCCAAAATCTCTTGGCCAAGAGATAACATCTATCTCACTTCTGCCTATCAGTCTGCCAATGAAAGGATCAATTGATTTGCCAATCCTTATCAGCCGAATTTGTGGCAGCTATTATGTAAATTTCAACTTAGGACAAGACCAAATAAAAAGGGCCGCCGAAGCGACCCTTTTTAAAATATAAAAGCGAAAATTATGCTGCGTTAGCTTCCGCCGCCTGTTCCGCTTCTACACGTTCGCGATCAGCTTTCCCCTTGGCGTCGACATCGCGCTCAACGAACTCGACAACAGCCATCGGAGCGTTGTCACCCGTACGGAAGCCAGCCTTCATAATACGAAGGTAACCGCCATTACGCGTAGCATAACGCGTTGCGATCGTGTCAAACAGCTTAGCAACGATCTTTGGATCGCGCACTGCTGAAATGGCCTGACGACGTGCGTGCAGATCGCCGCGCTTGCCAAGTGTAACAAGCTTTTCAACGATCGGACGAATTTCTTTCGCCTTTGGAAGCGTAGTAACAATCTGCTCGTGTTCGATGAGCGAAGCCGCCATATTGGCAAACATCGCCTTGCGGTGCGAGGCAGTGCGGTTCAGCTTACGGTGTGCGTTACCGTGGCGCATGAGCCTTCTCCTTTAATTCGTATCTTACCGGATTTGCCGATATTAATATTGGTCTTCGTAACGCTTTGCGAGTTCTTCAATGTTTTCCGGCGGCCAGGCTGGAATTTCCATACCAAGATGGAGACCCATCGACGCGAGAACTTCTTTGATCTCGTTAAGCGACTTGCGGCCGAAATTCGGAGTCCGCAGCATCTCGGCTTCCGTTTTCTGGATTAGATCGCCGATATAGACGATATTGTCATTCTTCAGGCAGTTGGCCGAACGAACTGATAGTTCGAGTTCGTCAACCTTCTTAAGTAGAGCCGGGTTGAAGGCAAGTTCAGCAACCTGCTCTTCCTGAGCCTCTTTCTCTGGTTCTTCGAAGTTGACAAAGATGGCTAGCTGGTCCTGGAGAATACGTGCCGCAAAAGCAACAGCGTCCTCACCGGAAACAGAACCATTGGTCTCGACGTTTAGCGTCAGCTTATCATAGTCAAGAACCTGCCCTTCACGGGTGTTCTCGATCTTGTAAGAGACTTTGCGCACCGGAGAATAAAGACTATCGATCGGAATGAGCCCAATAGGCGCGTCTTCCGCGCGATTGCGATCAGCCGGTACATAACCTTTACCGTTATTAACGGTCAGTTCCATACGGATCTCAGCGCCTTCGTCCAAAGTGCAAATGACATGCTCTGGATTGAGCACTTCAACATCGCCCACGGTCTGAATATCACCAGCCGTTACCACGCCAGGGCCTTCCTTACGGACAACCATGCGCTTGGGGCCTTCGCCTTCCATACGGATCGCGATTTCCTTGACGTTCAGAACGATGTCGGTGACATCTTCCCGAACACCCGGAATCGACGAGAACTCGTGCAATACGCCGTCAATCTGAATTGCGGTTACCGCAGCGCCCCGCAGGGAGGAGAGCAGCACACGGCGCAAAGCATTGCCAAGCGTCAAACCATAACCGCGCTCCAAAGGCTCAGCAACAATGCTAACCTCATTACCGGAACCGCGAGTACTGAATTCGACTTTGTTTGGCTTGATTAATTCTTGCCAGTTTTTCTGGATCATTTGGATTTCCTCTTTCAACCGTCGCCACCATCCAATCGTAGCGATCTAGTGAAGAAACCGTAGAGGAGCCCCGGAAGCATTCCGAGGCTCATACGATATGCGAATGAAAATCAGACCCGGCGCTTTTTGCGCGGACGGCAACCATTGTGCGGAATCGGCGTCACATCACGGATAGACGTAATAACAAAGCCTGCAGCCTGCAGAGCACGCAACGCAGATTCGCGGCCAGAGCCCGGTCCGCAAACCTCGACTTCGAGGGAGCGCATGCCATGTTCTTGAGCCTTCTTGGCGCAATCTTCAGCAGCGATCTGTGCAGCGAACGGGGTCGACTTACGCGAACCTTTAAAACCCTGAGCACCCGCAGACGACCAGGCAATCGCATTGCCCTGCGCATCTGAAATGGTGATCATGGTGTTGTTAAATGTCGAATTTACATGGGCTACGCCCGATGAAATATTTTTACGTTCGCGACGGCGAACGCGTGTGGCTTCCTTGGCCATGTCAGTCCTTTCAAATCGATCTCTACACCGCCGTAATTCCAGCGGCTACACCGGCCCTTTGAAAAGGACCAGTCACAAACCCAACCAAAACTGGCTGGACCTGATAGAAATTATTTCTTCTTACCTGCAATCGCCTTTGCGGGACCCTTACGGGTGCGAGCATTGGTATGCGTACGCTGACCACGAACTGGCAGCGAACGGCGGTGACGCAGACCGCGATAGCAACCCAGATCCATCAAACGCTTAATATTCATCGATACTTCACGACGAAGATCACCTTCGACCTGATATTCAGCATCAATGGCTTCACGAATCTGAAGAACTTCAGCATCGGTAAGCTGATTTACGCGACGATCGTCAGCGATGCCGACCTTCGTTACGATTTCACGGGCAAATTTAGGTCCAATCCCATGGATGTACTGAAGCGCAATGATGACGCGCTTGTTCGTCGGGATGTTGACGCCAGCGATACGTGCCACGTCTTTTCTCCTTGAGTTATGTTGTCTCCATCCAGAGTTTTTTCCCCGGACGGCATGAATAGCCGTTCTGGCATATTGTATTCCACCAGCACTGCCCATTCAAAACCTGATGAAGTGGCGCAGTCTTTGACGGAATCATTGAAAAAAGTCAACTATTAACTGTAGGTAAACCCGCAAAACCCAAATGCGTGCTTCCACAAAGTGACTTTTAATATCTTATAGGCAAACCAGCTTGATGCTGATTTGCCTATAAGATGAGCTGATTGTATCACGCTGGGATAAGCGTTCTCTCAATCTCTGCGGCGACATCTTGAACCGGAGCCATACCATTAATGACCCGCAATTCACCTGTGCCAGCATAGTAGCTTGAAAGCGGGGCAGTCTTTTCCCGATATTCAATAAGACGCTTACGGAATGCCTCAGGATTATCGTCTGAGCGAGCCTGCCCGCCATTAGCGAGCGTTTCCGCTACGCGCGTTTCCATCCGCTTTACCAATGCGTTCTCATCAACCTTAAGCTCAATCACAGCGTTAAGTTTGAGACCTTTTTCTGCAAGCATCGCACCGAGAGCTTCTGCTTGCGGGACAGTACGCGGATAGCCATCAAGGATAAAACCATTCGCACAATCAGGCGCATCAATACGCTCTGAAACAATCTGGTTTACCACATCATCGGAAACAAGTTGCCCTGCATCCATGATGGCTTTTGCGCGCTTACCTATTTCGCTTTGTTCGGCGACCGCTGCCCGCAGCATGTCGCCAGTCGAAAGCTGTGGTATTCCATGCTTCTTGGTAAGAAGTCCAGCCTGCGTCCCCTTACCTGCTCCGGGCGGCCCAAGAAGTATCAATCTCATCTGTTACGTTTCCCACCTCTGAGTTTGGACTTCTTGATCAGCCCTTCATATTGATGAGCAACAAGATGTCCTTGAACTTGCGCAACCGTATCCAATGTCACGCTGACCACAATCAACAACGACGTACCGCCAAGATAGAAAGGCACACCGGTCGCGGAAATCAAAAACTCCGGCAGGAGACAGACAAGCACGATGTAGATGGCACCGATCACGGTGATACGTGTCAAAACATAGTCGATATATTCAGCCGTGCGCTCTCCCGGACGAATGCCTGGGATAAATCCTGAGTGCTTTTTAAGCTGATCGGCAGTGTCTCTTGGATTGAAAACAATGGCTGTGTAGAAAAAACAGAAGAATGCAATCAACGCAGCATAAAGCAGCATATAAAGCGGCTGGCCATGGCCAAGTGCATTCAGAATTGTGGTTGCCCAACCAGGCATTTCAGCTGAATTGGCAAATCCGGCAACCGTTGCTGGCAGCAGCAACAGCGACGATGCGAAGATCGGCGGAATTACACCAGCTGTGTTCAGCTTGAGCGGAAGGTGCGAAGTATCGCCCTGGAACATACGATTGCCAACCTGGCGCTTCGGATATTGGATCAGAAGACGGCGCTGCGCACGTTCTACAAATACGATAATACCGATCAATGCAATCGCCAAAACGATCACACCCAGGATAAGCCCGGTCGATAATGCTCCTGTTCGACCCAGCTCTAATGTACCGGAAATAGCTGATGGGAGATTGGCTACAATCCCGGCAAAAATTATCAGTGAAATACCGTTACCAATGCCGCGTGCAGTAATCTGTTCACCAAGCCACATCAAGAACATCGTTCCGCCAACAAGCGTGATAACCGATGAAATGATAAAGAACGGCCCTGGATTGGACACGATTCCAGTGCCCGATTGCAGCCCTACCGAAATCGCATAGGCCTGAACCATTGCGAGCAGAACGGTACCGTAGCGGGTATATTGATTGATGATCTTGCGACCAGATTCGCCTTCCTTTTTGAGAGCTTCAAGCGTCGGAACAACCGACGTCATAAGCTGCACAATAATGGAAGCGGAAATATAAGGCATAATGCCGAGCGCGAATATGGCCATACGACCAACTGCACCACCGGCAAACATATTAAAAAGCCCCAGCACGCCTTGACTGTGCTGCGAAAATGCCTGCGCCAGCGCTTCTGGATTGATACCTGGAAGTGGTATGTAAGTACCAAAACGATAAACGAGCAATGCGCCCAGTGTGAACCAGATACGCTTCTTGAGTTCTTCAGCTTTCGAAAAAGCTGAAAAATTTAAATTGGAAACTAGCTGTTCAGCAGCCGACGCCATTAAATTTCTCCGGTAAAAAGCTCCTGTCTTCAAAACGCATGTCGAACATCATCCGACTCGCACCCGCATAAAAGAAGACTCTGCCCAGATATGCGCATTGGCATAGAGATGCAAGCGGCGGCCCAGTTTAAATCGCAATTCTAAAGGGAATTCTTCCCCTTTAACGAATTTGCACTGGGCCGCCGCTCAATTTTTTAATCGTTTTATTTCGCTGCAGCTTCTGGAAGCTTAATGCTGCCACCAGCTTTTTCGATTTTTTCAATCGCCTGCTTGGAAGCACCTGCTACTTCAAAAGCAACTTTGGTCTTAAGATCACCATCCGCAAGAATACGAACACCGTCTTTCGCACGACGAATGACGCCCGCAGCTTTCAGCGTTTCAATGTTCACAACTTCTTTCGCATCAAGCTTACCAGCATCGATCGCGATCTGGATACGACCAAGCGATAAAATGTTAAAGTCTTTTGCAAAAATGTTGGTGAAACCACGCTTCGGCAGACGGCGGTAGATTGGCATCTGGCCGCCTTCAAAACCGTTAATCGCTACGCCTGAACGAGACTTTTGTCCCTTGACGCCACGACCGCCGGTCTTACCGGTACCAGAACCAATACCGCGACCAACGCGTTTTGGTGCCTGGACCGAACCTGGCCTATTACGCAGATCGTTGAGTTTCATTTCTCTGTCTCCCTGCGCTCTCAGCCTTCGTCCACAACGCGGACAAGGTGCTGAACCCTGGCGATCATACCGCGTACGGAAGGTGTATCTTCCAGCGTACGGCGGCGGTGCATTTTGTTAAGTCCAAGACCGATCAGCGTTGCGCGCTGTACGGCTGGACGGCGGATAGGGCTGCCGATCTGTTCGACCGTAACCGTCTTACCCTTCTTATCAGCCATCACTAAAATCCTTGTCTATGGCGTATCCGGTGATTACCGGACTGGCACAAACTATTGGCTATTCTTCGGATCCGACTACTTCTTGGCGGCGAGCCTGAAGGGTCGAGTACTTAATACCACGCTGTGCAGCAATATCCTTTGGATGCATCTGATGCTTCAGAGCGTCAAAGGTTGCACGAACCATGTTGTAAGGGTTCGATGAGCCCAGCGATTTGGCAACTACGTCCTGAACGCCAAGAGTCTCGAACACCGCACGCATCGGACCACCAGCAATGATACCAGTACCAGCCGGAGCTGCGCGAAGCAGAACCTTGCCAGCGCCGTGACGGCCATTCACATCGTGATGAAGGGTACGACCCGAACGAAGTGGAACAAAGATCAAATCACGCTTGGCAGCTTCAGTTGCCTTACGGATTGCCTCAGGTACTTCGCGCGCCTTACCATGACCAAAGCCAACGCGGCCCTTCTGATCGCCCACTACTACCAGTGCGGCAAAACCAAAACGACGGCCACCCTTGACCACTTTGGCAACACGGTTGATGTGAACAAGCTTGTCAACGAATTCGCTATCACGCTCTTCGCGACCGCGATCTTCACGGTTACGATCTCTCTGTGCCATATCCTATTCCTTTATTCTTTTCCGGAAGCACAAGTTTTAATTAGAAGCTCAACCCGCCTTCACGAGCTGCTTCTGCAAGAGCCTTGACTCGACCATGGTAAATATATGCACCACGATCAAACACGACTTCTTTGATACCAGCCTTTACCGCACGCTCAGCAACCAGTTTACCAACGGCTTTAGCCGCCGCCTGATCGGCACCAGTGCTGAGTTTGCCCTTCAAATCACCATCCAGAGTCGAGGCTGACGCAATAGTTACACCGCGTACATCATCGATAACCTGAACATAAATGTTCTTTGATGAGCGATAAACACTGAGGCGCGGACGGCCGTTCGCGACCGCCTTGATCTGACGACGAACGCGAGCAGCGCGACGCTGCAAAGTTTGTTTTGGCGATGCCATGACGCGCTTCCCTTACTTCTTCTTGCCTTCTTTGCGAACGATAACTTCATTCGCATATTTAACGCCCTTGCCTTTATAAGGCTCTGGCGCGCGATATTCACGGATTTCCGCCGCTACCTGGCCGACTTGCTGCTTATCAATACCAGAGACAACGATTTCCGTCGGCTTCGGCACAGATACGGTGATGCCAGCAGGCACATTGTAGACAACGTCATGGCTAAAACCGAGCGAAAGCTGAAGGTTTTTGCCCTGCATTGCGGCACGATAACCGACACCGTTGATTTCCAATTTTTTCTCGAAACCGTCTTTTACACCAGTCAAGATGTTAGAAATCATTGTGCGGGCCATGCCCCACTTCGAACGAGCGTTCTTAGACTGGTCACGTGGATCAACGGAAATGCCGTTTTCATCCATTTTGACCAGAACTTCATCGTGCACGACGAACGACAATTCGCCTTTTGCGCCCTTAGCTTTGACGATCTGCCCTTCAACACTGGCGGTCACGCCCGCCGGGACCGGCACGGGTTTTTTACCGATACGAGACATTTTTATACCTGTCCGTTTATCTGTTCACTGCCAACCGCATCAGAAGATGCGGCAAAGCAGCTCACCACCAACGTTTTGTTCACGGGCTTCATGATCCGCCATAACACCTTTCGGTGTGGAAAGGATCGAGATGCCAAGGCCATTCGCAACCTGCGGGATCGACTTAACCGACACGTAAACGCGACGGCCAGGTTTCGATACGCGCGTAAGTTCGCGAATAACTGGAACACCTTCATAATATTTCAGCTCGATTTCGATCTCGGCCTTGCCGTTAACGAACTCGCTTTGCGTGTATCCGCGGATATAACCTTCTGCTTGAAGGACATCCAGCACCCGCGCACGCAGCTTAGAAGCCGGGGTCGAAACCTTGGTCTTCTTGCGGCCAATCGCGTTGCGGATACGGGTCAGCATATCGCCGATAGGATCTGACACAGACATATGCTACTCCTTACCAGCTCGACTTTACCACGCCCGGAACCTGTCCAAGCGAACCATACTGACGAAGTGCAATACGCGACATCTTCAGTTTACGGTAATAAGCACGCGGCCGGCCTGTAATTTCGCAACGATTGCGAACACGAACCTTGGCTGAATTACGCGGCAATTCGGCGAGCTGAATAGTAGCGCGAAAACGCTCATCCAGCGGAAGGCTCTGATCCATTACGATCGCCTTCAGACGTGCACGCTTTTCAGCGTAACGCTTAACCAACTTTTCGCGGCGCTTGTTTTTTTCGACTGCGCTAGTCTTGGCCATATTAATATACCTCGCTACGCTTGCCGTTACTGGCGGAACGGGAAGTTGAAGCCACGCAGCAATGCGCGCGCCTCATCATCCGTTTTTGCAGTCGTGCAAACGATGATGTCCATGCCCCAGATCTGATCAACTTTATCGTAGTTGATTTCCGGAAACACGATGTGTTCCTTGATACCCATAGCAAAATTGCCACGACCATCAAAGCTCTTCGGATTCAGACCACGGAAGTCGCGAACGCGTGGAAGCGCGATCGTGATCAGGCGATCAAGGAATTCGTACATGCGATCCTGACGAAGAGTAACCTTCGTACCGATTGGCATGTCTTCGCGCAACCGGAAAGTTGCGATCGAATTGCGTGCACGAGTAATAACTGCCTTCTGACCGGCGATCAGGCCGAGATCTTCCGCAGCAATCGCAGGCTTTTTGGAGTCGCCAGTAGCTTCGCCAACGCCCATATTGAGTACAACTTTATCGAGACGCGGAATTTGCATCTCATTGCTGTACTTGAATTCTTCAAGCATAGCTTTCCGGATCTTATCCCGATAAAGTTGCTTGAAGCGAGGAAGTGCCTTTTGCTCAGCCATCGATCAGCGCTCCAGAACGTTTTGCTACACGAACCTTCTTGCCGTCCTCAATACGGAAACCGACGCGGGTCGGCTTGCCATCCTTAGGATCGACGATAGCCAGGTTGGACAGATGGATCGGCGCTTCTTTAGAGATAATGCCGGCTTCCTGAGTCTGTGTCTGGCGCTGATGACGCTTCACAACATTTATACCACGGACGAGTGCTTTATCATCCTTTGGCATTACTTTGAGAACTTCGCCTTTACGGCCCTTGTCCTTACCGGACAACACGACAACGCTGTCGCCTTTGCGAATCTTTTGCATCGTCTTGCTTCCTTACAGAACTTCCGGAGCCAGCGAGATGATCTTCATGTGGCTCTTAGCGCGAAGTTCACGCGGAACCGGTCCGAAGATACGCGTACCAATAGGCTCTTTCTTGTTATCAATGAGGACGGCTGCATTGTTATCAAAACGGATAACACTACCGTCCGGACGACGAATGTCCTTGGCGGTACGTACAACTACCGCCTTCATTACGTCACCTTTTTTGACGCGGCCGCGCGGGATAGCTTCCTTGACCGACACCACAATGATGTCGCCAACGGAAGCGTAACGCCGCTTGGAACCGCCCAGCACCTTGATGCACATGACACGACGTGCGCCGGAGTTATCCGCCACGTCGAGGTTTGTTTGCATCTGAATCATGACTGGCCGCCTTCTTTTCCTTCAGCTGGTTAAGGGCTCCTGCCCTACCTAAGCTGCGTGTTTGTAATTTAGCCCGCTGATTCGTTCGTCAGAACGACCCAGCGTTTGTCCTTCGAGATTGGTGCTGATTCCTGAATGGAAACACTATCACCAACCTTGAATTGGTTGTTCTCGTCGTGCGCTTTGTACTTTTTTGACTGACGAATTGTCTTCTGGAGGAGCGGATGCGAATAGCGGCGCTCAACCTTCACTACAACAGTCTTATCGTTCTTGTCGCTGACGACAACGCCCTGCAGAACGCGTTTAGGCATGCTAATTCTTCCTTATGCCTTGCTTTCGGCCGCCTTCTGGCGGGCAATAGTCTTAATACGCGCAATGTTGCGGCGAACCTGCTTCACGCGCGCGGTTTTCTCAAGTTGGCCAGTCGCTTTCTGAAAGCGCAGATTAAACTGTTCTTTCTTCAGTGCGACCAACTCTTCATTGATCTGATCGAGGCTTTTTGCCCGAATATCAGCGGCTTTCATGGCTGCCTCTCTTATTCAGCTATGCGCTGGATAAAGCGCGTCTTGACCGGCAACTTCGCAGCACCGAGTCTGAGTGCTTCGCGTGCCACATCTTCGGGTACGCCGTCAAGCTCAAACATCACGCGACCTGGTGCCACACGGCATGCCCAGTAGTCAACCGATCCCTTACCTTTACCCATACGGACTTCAGTAGGTTTACCCGTTACGGGCAGATCAGGGAAAATGCGGATCCATACACGACCGGCACGTTTCATGTGACGGGTGATCGCGCGGCGAGCCGCTTCGATCTGACGTGCTGTGACGCGTTCAGGCTCAAGTGCTTTGATACCGAATGCACCGAAATTGAGTTCCGTTCCGCCTTTCGAGTTGCCGCGAATGCGGCCCTTGAACTGCTTACGGAACTTGGTGCGCCTTGGCTGCATCATTGTTCTTTACTCCAATTTTCTCGCCCGCGGCCCGCTTTATCAAGCGTTTTCGCGGCGGCGGTTCTGCTGGGAACCCTGATTGTCACCCTCAACCGCACGGCGCTCAGATGCCATTGGGTCATGCTCAAGGATTTCGCCCTTGAATACCCAGACCTTCACACCGCAGATACCGTAAGCGGTTTGCGCTTCTGCTGTACCGTAGTCGATATCAGCACGCAGCGTGTGAAGCGGAACGCGACCTTCACGATACCATTCCATACGCGCGATTTCGGCGCCGCCCAGACGACCAGAACAGTTGATACGAATTCCTTCGGCACCAAGACGCATTGCTGACTGGACAGCACGCTTCATAGCGCGACGGAATGCCACACGGCGTTCAAGCTGCTGAGCGATGGATTGAGCAACCAGAGTTGCATCAATTTCAGGCTTACGAACTTCAACAATGTTGAGTGACGTATCGGAATTTGTCATCTCGGAAAGCTTCTTGCGAAGCTTTTCGATATCTGCACCCTTTTTTCCGATAATAATGCCAGGGCGAGCGGAATGGATCGTCACGCGGCACTTTTTGTGCGGACGTTCGATTACAATCTTTGAGATCGCAGCCTGCTTGAGTTCCTTCGTAAGATACTCACGGATCTTAACGTCTTCATGCAGGAGTTTTCCGTACTCGCCGGTATTAGCATACCAACGGGAATCCCAGGTGCGGTTGATACCGAGACGAAAACCGATCGGATTAATCTTCTGGCCCATTATGCGGCCTCCCCTTTTTCCGCAACTTCGCGGACAACTATGGTGAGATGCGAAAACGGCTTTTCGATACGGCTTGCCTTACCACGTCCGCGTACGCGGAACCGCTTCATGACAATAGATTTGCCGACATAAGCTTCAGCAACGATCAGCGCGTCAACATCGAGATCATGATTATTCTCTGCGTTGGCGATAGCCGATTCGAGCGTCTTCTTCACCGTTCCTGCGATCCGCTTGCGCGAGAACGTCAGATCGGCGAGCGCCGCATTAACTTTCTTGCCGCGAATCATCGTCGCTACAAGATTGAGCTTCTGCGGGCTGACGCGAAGCGTACGGGCGACGGCTTTCGCCTCGTTATCCTTAAGCTGGCGGGGAGCCTTGGCCTTGCCCATCGTTACTTCCTCTTTGCCTTCTTGTCCGCACCGTGACCGTAATAGGTACGTGTCGGCGCGAATTCACCGAACTTGTGACCGACCATCTCTTCGGAGATTAGCACCGGCACATGCTTGTTGCCGTTATAAACACCGAATGTCAGGCCGACAAACTGCGGCAAGATCGTGGAGCGACGGCTCCACATCTTGATAACTTCATTCCGACCGCTTTCGCGTACCTTCTCAGCTTTTTTGAGAAGATAGCCATCAACGAACGGACCTTTCCAAACTGAACGAGCCACTTCCGACTACCTCTCTTATTTCTTGCGCTGATGACGCGAGCGCATGATGAATTTGTCGGTCGCCTTATTCGAACGGGTCTTCTTGCCCTTCGTTGGCTTACCCCAAGGTGTTACCGGATGACGGCCACCTGAAGTACGACCTTCACCACCACCATGCGGGTGATCGACAGGGTTCATGGCAACGCCGCGAACACCAGGGCGTTTACCACGCCATATAGCACGTCCTGCCTTACCATCGTTGATGTTGCTATGCTCAGGATTGGACACAGCGCCAACCGTTGCAAAACATCCACCAGGAACAAGACGCTGTTCACCAGAATTCAGACGTAGAATAACCATGCCTTGGTCACGGCCAACTACCTGTGCATAGGCACCGGCCGAACGCGCGATCTGACCACCCTTGCCCGGCTTCATCTCCACATTGTGGACGATAGTGCCAACAGGCATAGCCGAAAGCGGCATAGCATTTCCTGGCTTAACGTCGACGGATGCACCTGCCACAACCTGATCACCAGCAGCAAGACGCTGGGGAGCGAGAATGTAGCTAAGCTCACCATCTTCGTAGCGGATCAATGCGATAAACGCAGTCCGGTTTGGATCGTATTCCAGACGTTCTACCGTTGCGACTACATCGTGTTTACGACGTTTGAAGTCAACCAAACGATAGTTACGCTTGTGACCACCACCCTGATAACGGACGGTAATACGACCAGTATTGTTACGGCCACCCTTCTTGGACAAACCTTCCGTCAATGACTTGACCGGTTTACCCTTGTAGAGTTCCGAGCGATCAACGATGACCAGCTGACGCTGACCCGGCGTGATCGGATTATAGTGCTTGAGTGCCATTGTCTTTACTCCACGGCCTCTCAGAGACCAGTCGAAACGTCGATGCTCTGACCTTCAGCCAAAGTAACGATCGCTTTTTTGACATCGCTCTGGCGCCCGACAATGCCGCGGAACCGCTTCACCTTGCCTTTGCGCACAGTGGTATTAACGGCTCTAACCTTGACGCCAAAAAGCGCCTCGATTGCAGCCTTGATTTCCGGCTTCGTCGCCTTGCGAGCTACGTTGAAGACAACCTGATTGTTTTCGGAAACCAAGGTCGACTTCTCAGTAATAACAGGGCTGACGATCACGTCGTAGTGGCGAAGATCTGTCATTTGAAACGCTCCTCGAGGGCTTCGACAGCCGCCTTGGAAAGTACCAGCTTGCCACGACGAAGAATGTCGTAAACATTGATACCCTGCACCGGCAGAACGTCGATGTTCGGAATATTCGCTGCCGCCCGCTGGAAGTTCGCATCAATCTCGGCTCCGCCGATCAACAGCGCGTTTTCGAGACCGAGCTTAGCAAACTTTGCAACCAGCTGTTTCGTTTTTGCTTCCGAAGCGGCCAGATCATCAATAATGATCAGGTCTGAACCTTTTGCCTTTGCCGAAAGCGCATGACGCAAGCCCAGTGCACGAACCTTTTTAGGCAGATCATGATCATGAGACCGAATTACCGGACCATGAGCCTTACCACCGCCGCGGAACTGTGGCGCACGTGCCGAATGGTGACGAGCGCGGCCCGTACCCTTCTGCTTGTACATCTTAGCTCCGGTACGAGCAACCTCACCGCGCGTAAGCGTGGAGTGACCGCCCTGCTGGCGACGCGCCAGTTGCCAGCGCACTACGCGCTGAAGAATGTCGTCACGAGGTTCAAGACCGAAAATTTCTTCGTTCAACTTGACCTTGCCGGCATCCTTGCCTTCAAGAGTTGTAATTGTGAGATCCATTATTCGGCTCCCTCAGTCGCGACAGCATCCGCTGCTGCATCATTTGCGCTTTTACGCAGACCAGCCGGCTTGGGTGCATTCTCTGGCAGAGAAACCTTGACTGCATCACGAACCAGAATCCAAGCTCCCTTGGAGCCAGGAACTGCGCCGCGAACCAGAATAAGGCCACGATCACTGTCAGTAGAGACGACTTCGATGTTCTGTGTGGTCACGCGGGTCTGCCCCATATGACCGGCCATCTTTTTGCCTTTAAACACCTTACCTGGATCTTGGCGCTGACCAGTAGAACCATGTGCACGGTGAGAAATAGAGTTACCGTGTGTCGCGCGACCACCACCAAAGTTGTGGCGCTTCATCACACCGGCAAAACCTTTACCGATTGAGGTTCCGGTAACGTCAACTTTCTGACCCGGGACAAAATGCTCTGCAGTAATTTCTGCGCCAACTTCCAGAAGATTTTCTTCTGAAACGCGGAATTCTGCCAGCTTAGCTTTAGGCTCTACTTGAGCTTTCGCGAAATGACCGCGCATAGCTTTGCTTGTATTTTTAACCTTGGCAAGTCCAACGCCAAGCTGAACAGCTGTGTAACCGTTCTTTTCAACTGTACGCTGAGCGACCACGTGGCAGCTCTCCATCCGAAGAACTGTCACTGGAACATGTTCGCCAGCGTCGTTATAGACGCGGGTCATGCCCAGCTTTTGTGCGATAACACCTGAACGCATCGGGTTCGTTCCTTCCGTCCTCAAGCCGATTAAAGCTTGATCTCGACATCAACACCTGCTGACAGGTCCAGCTTCATCAGAGCGTCAACTGTCTGCGGGGTCGGGTCAACGATATCGAGAAGACGCTTGTGCGTGCGCATCTCGAACTGCTCGCGGCTCTTTTTGTCGACGTGCGGCGACCGGTTAACTGTGAACTTTTCGATCCGTGTTGGCAGTGGGATCGGTCCGCGCACATTTGCACCGGTACGCTTGGCAGTCGACACGATTTCCCGCGTCGAAGCGTCAAGGATCCGATGATCAAACGCCTTAAGGCGAATGCGGATGTTTTGACCGTTCATTTCATCTGTTCCTTGTTACGCGGGACGCCTCCAAAGAAGCGCCCCTGCACAAATCTAATTATTCGATGATCGAAGCTACGATGCCTGCACCAACGGTGCGGCCACCTTCACGGATAGCGAAGCGAAGCTTCTCTTCCATAGCAATCGGCACGATG
>NZ_QLMK01000002.1:0-289040 GCF_003259955.1 Falsochrobactrum ovis | reverse complement strand
ATTTATTCGATGATCGAAGCTACGATGCCTGCACCAACGGTGCGGCCACCTTCACGGATAGCGAAGCGAAGCTTCTCTTCCATAGCAATCGGCACGATGAGTGAAACATCAACCGAGACGTTGTCACCAGGCATAACCATTTCCGTGCCTTCTGGCAGCGTCACAATACCGGTCACGTCAGTCGTACGGAAGTAGAACTGTGGACGGTAGTTGGTGAAAAATGGCGTATGACGACCACCTTCTTCCTTGGTCAGAATATAAGCTTCTGCCTTGAACTTGGTGTGTGGCTTAACCGAACCTGGCTTGCAGAGAACCTGACCACGCTCAACGTCTTCACGACCAACACCACGAACCAGTGCACCAATATTGTCACCAGCCTGACCCTGATCGAGCAGCTTGCGGAACATTTCAACGCCGGTAACAGTCGTCTTGGACGTTGGGCGAATACCAACGATCTCAACTTCTTCACCAACCTTAACGATACCGCGCTCAACACGACCAGTAACAACAGTACCACGGCCCGAAATCGAGAACACGTCTTCAATTGGCATCAGGAATGGCTGATCAACTGGACGCTCTGGGGTTGGGATATAGGTGTCAACCGCTTCCATCAGCTTACGAATTGCATCTTCGCCCAGCTCTTTGTTGGAGTCTTCAAGAGCCGCAAGAGCGGAACCACGGATGATAGGAATTTCATCACCTGGGAAGTCGTAGTTCGACAGAAGTTCACGAACTTCCATATCGACCAGTTCCAGCAATTCCTCATCGTCAACCTGATCGCATTTGTTCAGGAATACGACAAGCGAAGGAACACCAACCTGACGTGCAAGCAGAATGTGCTCGCGGGTCTGCGGCATTGGGCCATCAGCAGCCGAAACCACCAGAATAGCACCATCCATCTGCGCCGCACCGGTGATCATGTTCTTAACATAGTCAGCGTGACCTGGGCAGTCGACGTGCGCGTAGTGACGGTTTTCCGTTTCATATTCAACGTGGGACGTTGAAATGGTGATACCACGAGCCTTTTCTTCCGGTGCAGCATCAATCTGATCATATGCACGGAAGTCACCGAAAAACTTGGTGATCGCAGCCGTCGTCGTGGTCTTACCGTGGTCAACGTGACCAATGGTGCCAATGTTAACGTGGGGCTTAGTACGTTCAAACTTGCTCTTTGCCATCTGAGCTCTCCTAATATCTAGCCTGCTCAGGCTTATTTTACTATTTGGCGCAACCGAAAGTTACGCGAATTTCTTCTGGATTTCCTGTGCAACCGCAGTCGGAACCGGCTCATAATGGTCGAACTGCATCGTGTACTGCGCACGGCCCTGTGACATCGAACGCAGGCTGTTCACATAACCAAACATATTGGCCAGCGGAACCATTGCGTTGACTACCGTGGCGATACCGCGAGCTTCAGTGCCGGAAATCTGACCGCGACGCGAATTCAGATCACCAATCACGTCACCCACATAATCTTCTGGTGTAACAACCTCGACCTTCATAATTGGCTCAAGAAGCTGTGCACCAGCCTTCTGCGCACCTTCACGGAATGCTGCGCGAGCAGCGATTTCGAAAGCGAGCACAGAGGAGTCAACATCGTGGTAAGCACCGTCAACCAGGGTAGCTTTCACGCCGAGCATCGGGAAGCCAGCAAGTGGACCCGCACCCATGACGCTTTCAATACCCTTCTGAACGCCTGGAATATATTCTTTCGGAACTGCACCACCAACGATCTTTGAATCAAAGATGAAATCGTCGCCTTCATGCGGTTCGAATATAATCTTGACGCGTGCAAACTGACCCGAACCACCGGACTGCTTCTTGTGGGTGTAGTCTACTTCTGCCTGACGCGTGATCGTCTCACGGTATGCAACCTGTGGAGCACCAACGTTTGCTTCAACCTTGAATTCACGCTTCATGCGATCAACAAGGATGTCCAAGTGAAGTTCGCCCATACCTGCGATGATGGTCTGACCAGATTCTTCGTCAGACTTAACGCGGAAGGATGGATCTTCAGCCGCCAGACGATTGAGCGCAATGCCCATCTTTTCTTGGTCAGCTTTGGTCTTTGGTTCAATCGCGATTTCGATAACCGGATCTGGGAATTCCATGCGCTCAAGGATAACCGGCTTCAGCGGATCACAAAGCGTGTCACCCGTTGTGGTTTCCTTCAGACCAGCCAGAGCAACGATGTCGCCAGCAAAAGCTTCATCAATGTCTTCACGGCTGTTTGAGTGCATTTGCAGCATACGGCCAATACGTTCACGCTTTCCTTTTACGGTGTTTTCAAGCGAAACACCTTTGGTCAGCTTACCCGAATAAATACGAGCGAACGTCAACGAACCCACAAAAGGATCGTTCATGATTTTAAAGGCCAGCAAGGAAAGCGGTGCCTCATCCGAAGATTCACGCGTGGTTTCTTCTTCGGTCTTTACATCGATGCCCTTGATCGCTGGAACTTCGTTCGGAGCCGGAAGATAATCAACAACTGCATCAAGCAGAGGCTGAACACCACGGTTCTTAAACGCAGTACCGCACAGAACTGGGTGGAACTGAACAGAAATCGTTCCTTTACGGATCAGAGCGCGCAGCTCATCATTCGAAGGCATATTGCCTTCCAGATAAGCTTCCATTGCGGTTTCATCGACTTCAACGGCAGTTTCGATCAGCTTTTCACGGAATTCTTCAGCTTTAGCCTGAAGGTCCGTAGGAACTTCACCAACGACCGTGTCTGCACCGATTGAACCGTCCCAAGTATAGGATTTCATCTCGATCAGATCGACAACGCCTTCGAATTCGTTCTCGGCACCGATTGGCAGCTGGATCACAAGCGGAACAGCACCAAGACGGGTCTTGATCATATCAACGCAGCGATAGAAATCTGCGCCGATCTTATCCATTTTGTTGACGAAAACCATGCGCGGTACATGATATTTCTCAGCCTGACGCCAAACAGTCTCTGTCTGCGGCTCCACGCCAGCATTCGCATCAAGAAGCGCAATTGCACCGTCAAGGACACGGAGCGAACGTTCTACTTCAATCGTGAAGTCAACGTGGCCCGGAGTGTCGATGATGTTAAAACGGCGCTTCTTACCGTCGCGACCGGTCCAAAACGTAGTCGTCGCAGCAGAGGTAATCGTGATGCCACGCTCCTGCTCCTGCGCCATCCAGTCCATCGTGGCAGAACCATCATGGGTTTCACCAACCTTATGGCTCTTGCCCGTGTAGTACAGAATACGCTCTGACGTCGTAGTCTTACCGGCGTCAATATGCGCCATAATACCGAAATTACGGTAGTCTTCGATTTTATATTCGCGGGCCATGTTCTTGCTCTTTGAATAGGGTTCGACGATTACCAGCGGTAATGCGAGAATGCGCGGTTGGCCTCAGCCATGCGGTGCGTGTCTTCACGCTTCTTCACAGCAGAACCACGGTTGTTAGCTGCATCAAGCAGTTCACCCGCCAAACGATCAATCATCGTGGTTTCGTTACGACCGCGCGCGGCATTAATCAGCCAGCGGATAGCGAGCGCCTGACGACGTTCTGCACGAACATCAACCGGAACCTGATAGGTTGCACCACCGACGCGACGCGAACGAACTTCCACGTGCGGAGCCACATTATCGAGCGCCTGATGAAACAGCGCAAGAGGATCGGACTTTGCTTTGGCTTCGATTGAATCAAAAGCACCATAAACGATACCTTCGGCAACCGACTTTTTGCCATGAAGCATGATCGCATTCATGAACTTAGTTATGACGAGATCACCGAACTTTGGATCCGGATTAATCTCACGCTTTTCTGCTCTATGGCGTCTGGACATTTCGTCTCAACTTTCAATTACATCGGGCTCAACTCGCCATTTTGGCGGCCGGTATCCCCGGAAAATTCTTACTTCGGACGCTTTGCACCGTACTTGGAACGGCGCTGTTTACGGTTTTTGACACCCTGCGTATCAAGAACACCACGAACAATGTGATAACGCACACCTGGCAAGTCCTTTACGCGACCGCCACGGATCATAACCACA
This sequence comes from Falsochrobactrum ovis, assembly GCF_003259955.1. GTDB lineage: Bacteria > Pseudomonadota > Alphaproteobacteria > Rhizobiales > Rhizobiaceae > Brucella > Brucella ovis_A. The sequence continues at coordinate 285,010 of NZ_QLMK01000002.1, read as the reverse complement.
GAGTGCTCCTGAAGGTTGTGCCCTTCACCTGGAATATAACCAATAACTTCAAAGCCATTAGTCAAACGAATTTTGGCAACCTTACGAAGAGCCGAGTTCGGCTTCTTTGGGGTTGTCGTATAAACGCGGGTGCAAACGCCGCGCTTCTGCGGGTTGGCCTGCAGAGCAGGAACCTTATTACGCTTCACCGGGGCAGTGCGCGGCTTGCGGATCAGCTGGTTTACGGTAGGCATCCAAACCTTCCTCTATATAAAATCTCGTATCAGCGCCCCAGAAGGGCCGTTTCACCGGAGTGCTCATGCACAAAATTCGGGACCAGCCACACCATCTGCGGCCACCCCGAACAAAAGCAGAGGAAGCTATTGCTTCATGCGAACGGCAAGTTGCATTTCGATCGTAAAACGAACCCTGTTTGAGGCGAACTTCAGAACGTGTCGCTCCGAAAAAGCCAGCCTCACATCGGCTCAGATGAGGTGCTGATACGTGTTTCTCGGCTTTTCGTCAAGGGCTACGGGTTAAGTTTCTGCTTGCTAGCGCCAGATCGACGTATTTTAGCTTCGTTCTGAGAGCTTCATAGGCTAGTTTCGCAGCATATTTGCATTATTTAGTATCAAATCTGCGAATTTTGCAGCTATTCATGGTCTCTTGCGACTAGCAGGCACTATTTAATCAAAACTGAGTCGACACTCAACACAATGTTAAGGAATCATCAATGTCTTCTTCCACCCAATCCACAGACAACGATTCGCAATCGGTCCACCTCGTCATAGCCGAGGTTTGGAACGAGGGAGAAGAAGAATCTGTTGAAGTTCATTTGCTACTACAATCAGATGAAAACGAAGATCTTGTTCAAACAGTTCTCAATATCCTAGCAGACGAAGGATATGACCAGGCTGAGCTTCTCGAAATGGCGATCCTTACCGATCAACCAGAAGAAGAACCACACAAGAGTGCTTGGCAAACCGCCCTATCGGGGCAAGTCGCCTTGATAGAATTCGATGGCGACGAGACCGAATAGTTTCAGACAGCCAAATCGTTTGACTAGCCGAAACTGCGCCTCTTCTCATTTCGTCAGACACTAGCAGTCATAAAAAAAGCCGCCTCGACAGGCGGCTTTTTGTTTCGCTAACAGCAGTTTTATTCCGCTGCACTATTGGTCATATCCGTCAACATCGCATTTGCTTCGGACGAACCGGCTGATTTGCGACGCTCGTCGATGATCAGCTCGTCGCGAGCGGTTGCAATACGACGAATCTGGTTCGTCATGCCGCCAGTACCTGCCGGGATAAGACGTCCAACGATGACGTTTTCCTTGAGACCCTGCAACGTATCGACCTTGCCTGCAACTGCGGCTTCGGTAAGTACGCGTGTCGTCTCCTGGAAAGAGGCCGCCGAGATGAATGAAGGCGTTTGAAGCGAAGCTTTTGTGATACCCAACAATACGGGATTGCCGGCACCTGGCTTTTTGCCTTCTTCAATAAGACGATCATTAATTTCATCAAGTTCGATACGATCAACATGATCGCCCGGGATATAACCCGTGTCACCGGATTCGGTGATTTCGACCTTCTGAAGCATCTGACGAACGATGACTTCAATGTGCTTATCGTTGATCAGAACACCCTGCAGACGATAGACTTCCTGGATTTCATTAACGAGGTAAGACGCAAGTGCCTCTACACCCTTAATCGCCAGAATGTCATGCGGTGCCGGGTTGCCATCGAGGATATATTCACCCTTTTCGATAACGTCACCATCCTGAAGATGGAACGGCTTACCTTTCGGGATCAGATATTCAGCGGGTTCGATCGTCTCGTCATTTGGTTCAATAATGATACGACGCTTGTTCTTATAGTCGCGGCCAAAGCGTACGGTACCATCAATTTCCGCGATAACTGCATGATCCTTTGGACGACGAGCTTCAAACAGCTCGGCAACGCGTGGCAGACCACCGGTAATATCCTTGGTCTTCGCGCTTTCCATTGGCAGACGTGCAATCACGTCACCGGCCTTCACATGCGCACCGGGTTCAAACGACAGAATCGTTTCAACCGAAAGCATGAAGCGTGCTTCGCCACCCTTCGACAGCTTGGCGATCTTACCGTTCTTATCCTTAATGACCATAGCAGGCTTGAGATCCGCCCCACGTGGAGTGGAACGCCAATCTATGACCACGCGCTTGGTAATACCGGTAGACTCATCTGTGGTTTCCGAAACCGAAATACCATCAACGAGATCTTCAAATTCGATAGTACCTTCGACTTCCGTCAGGATCGGACGGGTATATGGATCCCATTCCGCAATACGCTGACCACGTTTGACGATATCGCCATCATCAACAAAGAGACGCGAACCATAGGTGACGCGATGGACTGCACGTTCCTTACCGGTTTCATCGATAATGAGAACAGCCATATTGCGGCCCATGACAACCAAGTTGCCATCAGAGTTGCGAACCACATTGCGGTTACGCAGCGTCACCTTACCTTCATAGGAAGCTTCAAGGTAAGAGGAATCGACGACCTGCGCTGTTCCACCAAGGTGGAAAGTACGCATTGTCAGCTGAGTACCGGGCTCCCCGATCGACTGCGCTGCGATAACGCCCACAGCTTCACCCTGGTTAACCGGTGTACCGCGTGCAAGGTCACGACCATAGCACTTCGCGCAAACGCCGTTACGGGTTTCACATGTCAGAGCCGAGCGAATACGGATCGACTGAATTCCGGCTTTCTCGATGATTTCGACGTCTTTTTCTTCAATCAAGCGACCCGCTTCGACGATAACATCTCCCGTTTGCGGATGCAGGATAGGATCAAGCGCCGTACGGCCCAGAACACGCTGTCCAATTGGAGCAACGATCTGACCAGCATCAACGATCGGCTGCATGGTTAGACCAACTTCGGCACCGCAATCGACTTCCGAAATAATCGCATCCTGTGCCACGTCAACCAGACGGCGTGTCAGATAACCCGAGTTAGCCGTCTTCAACGCCGTATCAGCCAGACCCTTACGGGCACCGTGTGTCGAGTTAAAGTACTCGTTAACGGTGAGACCTTCCTTAAAGTTGGAAATGATCGGGGTTTCAATAATTTCACCCGACGGCTTGGCCATAAGACCACGCATACCGCCAAGCTGACGCATCTGGTTGACCGACCCACGGGCACCCGAATGCGACATCATGTAGACCGAGTTCATCTGCTTCTGACGACCAGTCACCGGATCGAATTCAACAGCCTTGATGCGGGCCATCATTTCTTCAGTGATCTTGTCAGTCGCCTTACCCCAGGCATCAACAACCTTATTGTACTTTTCGCCCTGAGTAATCAGACCGTCATTGTACTGCTGTTCATATTCCGTCGTAAGCGCTTCAGTTTCGGCAACGATCTTTGCCTTTGTGTCTGGAATGACCATGTCATCCTTACCAAAGGAAATACCTGCCTTACACGCATGGGCAAAGCCAAGCTGCATGATCCGGTCACAGAAAATGACCGTCTCTTTCTGGCCGCAATGACGATAAACGTGATCGATCATCTTGGAGATGTTTTTCTTCGTCATCTCCTGATTACAGATATCGAACGACACTGCCGCATTTTTTGGCAATAATTCACCAATGATCATACGACCCGGAGTGGTTTCGTAGATCTTGGAAACTGGATTGCCATCGGCATCAATCGTCTTGAACCGACCTTTAATCTTGGCGTGCAGTGTAACAACTTTATGTTCCAGCGCGTGCTGCAATTCACCCATATCGGCGAACGCCATGCCCTGCCCTGGCTCATTCTCTGCTTCAATCGACAGATAATAAAGACCAAGAACCATATCCTGCGAAGGCACGATAATAGGCGCACCATTTGCCGGATGCAGGATGTTGTTCGTTGACATCATCAGCACACGCGCTTCAAGCTGTGCTTCCAGCGAAAGCGGCACGTGGACAGCCATCTGGTCACCGTCAAAGTCTGCGTTAAACGCAGTACAAACGAGCGGGTGCAGCTGAATGGCCTTACCTTCAATCAGTACAGGTTCAAACGCCTGAATACCAAGACGGTGAAGCGTTGGCGCACGGTTCAGTAGAACTGGGTGCTCACGAATAACTTCGTCGAGAATATCCCAAACTTCCGGACGTTCTTTTTCAACGAGTTTCTTCGCCTGTTTAACAGTCGACGAGAACCCCTTGGCATCAAGACGCGCATAGATAAATGGCTTGAACAGTTCCAGAGCCATCTTCTTTGGCAAGCCGCACTGGTGCAATTTCAACTCAGGACCTGTCACGATAACCGAACGACCGGAATAGTCGACGCGCTTACCAAGCAAGTTCTGACGGAAACGACCCTGCTTACCTTTAAGCATGTCGGACAGTGATTTCAGCGGACGTTTATTCGCACCGGTGATCACACGGCCACGACGACCATTATCGAACAGCGCATCAACAGCTTCCTGAAGCATACGCTTTTCGTTACGGATAATGATGCCAGGCGCCCGCAGCTCAATCAAACGCTTCAAGCGATTGTTACGGTTGATCACGCGACGATAGAGATCGTTAAGATCCGAAGTCGCAAAGCGACCGCCGTCTAGCGGAACAAGTGGGCGAAGATCCGGCGGAATAACTGGGACGATCTTCATGATCATCCATTCCGGACGGTTACCGGATTCAATGAAGTTCTCAACGACCTTGAGACGCCTCATCAGCTTTTTAGTCTTGAGTTCCGATGTAGTTTCGGCCAACTCAACGCGCAGATCAGCCGCGATCGATTCAAGCTCCATCGACGCCAGCAGCTCAAAAATCGCTTCCGCGCCGATCAGCGCTGTGAACTGATCTTCACCAAACTCATCAACCGCGATCATATATTCTTCTTCCGAAAGAAGTTGATGTTCTTTCAGTGAAGTCAGACCGGGTTCGGTAACGATATAGTTTTCGAAGTAAAGGACGCGCTCAATATCCTTGAGCGTCATATCCAGCAATGTTCCAATACGGCTCGGAAGCGACTTCAAAAACCAAATATGCGCAACTGGTGCTGCCAGTTCAATATGGCCCATACGCTCGCGGCGGACGCGCGACAAGGTCACTTCGACGCCGCACTTTTCGCAGATGATGCCTTTATATTTCATGCGCTTGTACTTGCCGCACAAGCATTCATAATCCTTGATCGGGCCAAAGATACGCGCACAGAAGAGACCATCGCGTTCAGGTTTGAACGTACGATAGTTGATCGTCTCCGGCTTTTTGATCTCGCCATATGACCAGGACAGAATCTTCTCAGGGCTGGCAATCGAGATTCTGATGGAATCGAACGTCTGTGCCGGAGCCTGAGGATTGAAAAGATTCATGACCTCTTGGTTCATGCCGTTCTCCTTAAGGGCGTTCTGCCGCCCTGTGTCGTCGATAACACGCTGAAAACCCTATCGGTCCAACTGTCATCCAAAATAGAATTCGCGGTATTTTACAGATCAATCTGCTTATCGTGTTAGCATCTCGCGCACAAAGCAATCGCTCTTTACGGATATGCATACCGGCGCGCCATGGCAATTACATGGCGCGCCGTCAAATTCATTCCGCCGCGTCCGGAAGCGCTGGCTGGTGTTCAAGGCGTGTATCGTCCAATTCGACATCAAGGCCGAGCGAACGCATTTCCTTGACAAGTACGTTAAAGCTTTCCGGAATACCAGCTTCAAACGTATCATCACCACGAACAATGGCTTCGTAGACCTTAGTACGACCAGCAACGTCGTCCGACTTGACCGTAAGCATTTCTTGCAACGTGTAAGCTGCACCATATGCTTCCAGAGCCCAGACCTCCATTTCACCGAAGCGCTGGCCACCAAACTGAGCTTTACCGCCCAGTGGCTGCTGCGTAACGAGCGAGTAAGGTCCGATCGAACGAGCGTGGATCTTGTCGTCAACCAAGTGGTGCAGTTTGAGCATATAAATATAGCCCATAGTCACCGGACGGTCGAACGGCTCACCGGTACGTCCATCATAAAGAATGGACTGACCCGATGTTTCAAGACCTGCATCTTCCAACATCGCATTAATGTCGGCTTCAACAGCACCGTCAAAGACCGGAGTCGCGATCGAAACGCCGCGCTTGACTTGGTTTGCTAGCATGAGGATGGATTCATCATCATAAGAGCGCACCGGTTCGTTGCGATCATTATCTGGATAGATATGCTCAAGCGTTTCGCGCAGCGGCTTAATATCAGCCGTCTTGCGATAAGCTTCAATCATATCTCCGATCTTCTTGCCCATGCCTGCGCATGCCCAGCCAAGATGGGTTTCCAGAATCTGGCCCACATTCATTCGGCTCGGAACCCCTAGCGGGTTGAGCACGATATCAGCATGCGTACCATCTTCAAGGAATGGCATATCTTCGACCGGCAGAATGCGTGAAACCACACCCTTGTTACCGTGACGGCCTGCCATCTTATCGCCCGGCTGGATCTTGCGCTTAACAGCAACAAAGACCTTTACCATCTTCATGACGCCCGGAGGCATTTCGTCACCGCGCTGGACCTTTTCGACCTTATCCATGAAGCGCGCTTCAAGCATCTTCTTGGACTCGTCATACTGGCTGCGCAGAGCTTCTAATTCACCCTGAAGCTTTTCGTCTTCAACAGCGAACTGCCACCACTGCGACCGCGGATATTCTTTGATGATTTCCGCAGACAGCGTTGTGCCTTTTTTGAAGCCCTTAGGTCCTGCAACGGCAACCTTGCCGTCAAGCATATCTGTCAGACGACCATAGACGTTGCGATCAAGGATCGCCTGTTCGTCATCCCGGTCTTTCGCCAGACGCTCGATTTCCTCACGTTCGATAGCCATCGCACGTTCGTCTTTTTCAATGCCGTGGCGATTGAAAACACGAACTTCCACAACCGTCCCGTAAGTGCCGGGCGGCATGCGCATTGAGGTGTCACGAACGTCAGAAGCCTTTTCACCAAAGATAGCACGCAGAAGCTTTTCTTCCGGTGTCATCGGACTTTCGCCCTTCGGTGTGATCTTACCGACCAGAATATCGCCCGGTTGCACTTCTGCACCGATGTAAACGATACCGGCTTCATCAAGGTTTTTCAGCGCTTCTTCCGATACGTTCGGAATATCGCGGGTGATTTCCTCAGGTCCAAGCTTCGTATCACGAGCAGCGACTTCAAACTCTTCGATGTGAATCGAAGTGAAGACATCGTCCGAAACAATCTTTTCAGAAAGAAGGATCGAATCTTCGTAGTTATACCCGTTCCACGGCATGAACGCGACAAGCACGTTACGGCCAAGCGCCAGATCACCCAGATCTGTCGACGGACCGTCAGCGATAATATCACCCTTCTGGATGCGATCACCGACACGCACGAGCGGACGCTGATTAATACAGGTGCTCTGGTTGGAGCGCTGGAACTTCTGCAAGCGATAAATGTCTACGCCCGATTTCGAAGGATCAAGGTCTTCCGTTGCACGAATAACAATACGTGTCGCGTCAACCTGATCGACGATACCGCCACGACGCGCACCAATCGCTGCGCCCGAGTCTCGAGCCACAATCGGCTCCATACCCGTACCAACGAACGGTGCTTCTGCCCGAACGAGCGGCACGGCCTGACGCTGCATGTTCGAGCCCATCAGAGCGCGGTTAGCATCGTCATTTTCCAGGAACGGAATAAGCGCTGCGGCAACTGACACCAACTGCTTGGGCGAAACGTCCATAAGGTCGACATTTTCGCGCGGAGTTAACATCACTTCGCCCGCATGACGACAAATCACGAATTCTTCAGCGAAACCGCCTTCGTCATCAAGCAGAACGTTAGCCTGTGCTACCGAATATTTGGCTTCTTCCATTGCTGAAAGATAAACCACCTCATTGGTAACCTTGCCATCAATCACTTTGCGGTACGGGCTTTCAATAAATCCGTACTTGTTAACGCGCGCAAATGTAGCCAGCGAGTTGATTAGACCGATATTCGGACCTTCCGGTGTTTCAATCGGGCAGATACGTCCATAGTGGGTTGGGTGGACGTCACGGACTTCAAACCCTGCACGTTCACGGGTCAATCCGCCCGGTCCAAGCGCCGAAAGACGACGCTTATGCGTAATTTCCGAAAGCGGGTTGGTCTGGTCCATGAACTGCGAAAGCTGCGACGAGCCGAAAAACTCGCGAACAGCAGCCGCTGCCGGCTTCGCATTGATCAAATCTTGCGGCATGACCGTATCGATTTCGATCGAGGACATACGTTCCTTGATCGCACGTTCCATGCGCAACAAACCAACGCGATACTGATTTTCCATCAACTCGCCAACGGAACGAACACGACGATTGCCAAGATTGTCGATATCGTCAATCTCTCCGCGACCATCGCGCAGTTCGACCAAGGTCTTGATAACCGCAAGAATATCTTCTTTGCGCAGAACACGAACAGTATCTTCTGCATCAAGATCAAGTCGCATATTCATCTTCACGCGACCTACCGCGGAAAGATCATAGCGTTCCGGATCGAAGAACAGCGAGTGGAACATCGCTTCGGCCGAGTCGATCGTCGGCGGCTCACCAGGGCGCATTACCCGATAAATATCAAATAGCGCGTCCTGACGGCTTCCGTTTTTGTCAACAGCCAAGGTGTTGCGGATGTAAGCACCGATATTAACGTGGTCGATATCAAGAACATTGATTTCGTCCGCGCCTGCATCCAACAGGGTTTTGAGGACTTTCTCGTCGATCTCATCACCGGCTTCAAGATAAATCTCACCGGTTTCATAATTGACGATATCTTCCGCCAGATACGAACCGAAGAGATCATCTTCCGTCGCTTTGATCGCCTTAAGACCCTTTTCGGCCAATTGACGTGCCGCACGTGCCGTCAATTTCTTGCCGGCTTCCAGAACGACCTCACCCGTATCCGCATCAATGAGATCAGAAATGATCTTCATGCCTTTGAAGCGTTCGGCAGAATAAGGCATACGCCAATCATCACCGTCACGCGTATAGGTGATGGTGTTGTAGAAAGTCGAAAGAATTTCTTCGCCATCCATGCCCAACGCCATCAGTAGCGTCGTTGCTGGCAGTTTTCTACGGCGATCAATGCGGGCATAAACGACGTCCTTGGCATCGAACTCAATGTCCAGCCACGAACCCCGATAGGGAATAATCCGCGAGGCAAACAGCAGCTTGCCCGATGAATGCGTCTTTCCTTTATCGTGATCGAAGAAAACACCGGGCGAACGGTGCATCTGCGAAACGATAACACGCTCAGTACCATTAACAATAAAGGTACCGTTATCCGTCATAAGCGGCATATCGCCCATATAGACATCTTGTTCCTTGATGTCTTTAATGGACTTCGCGCCGGTATCTTCATCAATATCGAATACGATTAAACGTAACGTCACCTTGAGCGGTGCCGAATAGGTCAAATCACGCTGACGGCATTCGTCAACGTCGAATTTTGGTGCCTCAAATTCGTAGCGCACGAATTCGAGCATTGAAGCGCCGGAGAAATCCTGGATTGGAAAAACAGACTTGAAAACCGCCTGCAAACCTTCATCAGAACGCCCGCCAGCAGGTTCCTCAACCATGAGAAACTGGTCGTAGGAAGCCTTTTGAACCTCAATGAGATTCGGCATTTCCGCGACTTCGGGTATCTTGCCGAAAAATTTGCGTACGCGCTTACGACCATTGAATGAATGGGTCTGAGCCATCGTCGCTCCTCGTTCTATCGCCTTACGGCTTGCTCACGCCTTGCGGCCTTTAACCTATGCCGCCATTCGGCGGTCCTTTTGGCGAATCTCTAATCCATCAATCGAAAAGATAATCCGCGATCTCGAAGTCTAGACCAATGAGTACCAACAGTGACACTCATCGCTCTAACGGGCTTAAACCCGTTTCCTGATGACCTAACCAGGCCATCAGGAAAAGGGTTCAATTGGTCAAGACGCATATTACTCGAGCTCATCCTGACTATCCCGACAAACAAACTAACAATTAAACCAATCTGCTTGCCCTTCACCCATTGGGTCAAAACCGGTGGACGCAAGCGCCCACCGGATTTTCGAACTTATTTAAGTTCAACCTTAGCGCCAGCTGCTTCGAGCTGTGCTTTGATCTTTTCAGCTTCTTCCTTAGGAGCAGCTTCTTTGACCGGCTTCGGAGCTGCTTCAACCAGATCCTTAGCTTCTTTGAGGCCCAGACCGGTGATTCCGCGTACTTCCTTGATCACGTTGATCTTGTTAGCGCCACCTTCAACGAGAATAACGTCGAATTCGGTCTTTTCTTCAGCAGCAGCTGCAGGAGCAGCACCGCCACCAGCAGCAACTGCAACAGGAGCAGCAGCCGAAACACCCCACTTCTCTTCAAGAAGCTTCGAAAGTTCTGCAGCTTCCAGAACGGTCAGTGCCGAAAGGTCTTCAACGATCTTTGCGAGATCAGCCATTGTATTAAATCCTATAGTTAAGGTTTGAACTATTGACAGCGAGAAACGGCCTTAAGCCGCCTCGTTCTTCCGGGCGTGCGCGCCGATAACGCGGGCGACCTGGCCCGCCGGAGCGTTGGCAAGCACTGCAAGACGCTGCGCTGGCGTTTGGATCATACCAACCAGCTTTGCGCGCAGTTCGTCGAGCGATGGCAGCGAAGCAAGCGACTTGACACCATCAGCATCAAGCGTCGTTGCACCCATTGCACCACCAAGAATAACGAGCTTATCGTTAGCCTTAGCGAACTCGACAGCTACTTTCGGAGCGGCAATTGGGTCATTTGCATAAGCAATAACCGTCTGACCTGAAAACAGATCAGCAATACCTTCCGATTCCGTGCCCTGAAGAGCGATTTTGGCAAGGCGGTTTTTCGCGACTTTAACGGAACCACCAGCATCACGCATTTTCGAGCGAAGTTCGCTCATTTGCGCAACAGTGAGACCGGTATAGTGGGCCACGATGACCGATCCGGACTCTTTGAAAGTGCCGTTCAGCCACGCGACAAATTCGCGTTTTTCCGCTCTATCCACTGTCTCTCTCCAGTTAGCAGGACCACATGATCCTGCCGGGTTGCCTTTGCCGAAAAACCTTACGATTATTTCAGCGTTCGAGGATCCTGTCCCCTCGGCCTCCTCCACATATTCAGAAGAAACCCAAGGCAACTACGGTTCAAACCTCGCATGCGCTTTCGCGCGAAACTTGGTTATTCCACGTCTCATGCAGGTTATATTTAAGGCTATTACCGTCGGTAAATCACCACCTGCAATCTCGGACAGGATAACCGGATTTTCATCCGGCTATCCGGATCTTGCGATCCGGAATTTTTGCTCTGCGTTTAATCAATATAAACAGGCGAGCCGCCTTTGCTCCCACTTTGGGAGCGTATGGCTCCGGCTTACCGGAGCCATTAAACTTATGCTTCAATCTTAACGGTCGCAGGGTCTACCTTTACGCCAACGCCCATTGTTGAAGAAATGGACACACGCTTAAGATATTCACCCTTAGCTGCCGCTGGCTTAGCCTTAAGAACCGCATCAGCGAAAGCTTTAATATTTTCTTCGAGCTTGTCGTTATCGAAGGAAACCTTGCCAATACCGGCATGGATGATACCAGCTTTCTCAACCCGGAATTCAACAGCACCGCCCTTAGAAGCAGTGACCGCTGCCGCGACATCGACCGTAACCGTACCGACCTTCGGGTTAGGCATCAGACCGCGAGGACCGAGCACCTTACCGAGACGACCTACGAGTGGCATCATGTCTGGTGTAGCAATGCAGCGATCAAATTCGATCTTGCCGCTATTGACGATCTCAACCAGATCTTCTGCGCCAACGATATCCGCGCCAGCCTTCTTGGCTTCTTCAGCCTTGTCGCCACGTGCAAAAACTGCAACGCGTACGGTACGACCGGTGCCGTTTGGCAAATTGACAACCCCACGAACCATTTGATCGGCATGACGCGGGTCAACACCGAGATTCATCGAGATCTCAACGGTTTCGTCGAATTTGGCGACCGCGCGCTCCTTGACCATACCCAGCGCAGTGGTCAGGTCATAAAGCTTCTTGCGCTCTACGCCTTCGCGAATTTTAGCAACACGCTTAGAAATCTTCGCCATCGTCTCAGCCCACCACTTCCAGGCCCATCGAACGGGCAGAACCTTCGATCATACGCATCGCTGAATCAACATCAGCAGCATTCAGATCTTTCATTTTGGCTTCGGCGATCTCGCGAATTTTTTCACGAGCAATCGTACCAGCTTTTTCTTTACCAGGAGCCTTCGAGCCGGACTTCAGATTGGTGGCTTTCTTAAGGAAATAGGTCACCGGCGGCGTCTTCATCGTAAAGGTGAAGGACTTATCCTGATAATAGGTGATTACAACAGGAATCGGTGAGTTCTTTTCCATTTCCTGCGAAGCGGCGTTAAACGCTTTGCAGAATTCCATGATATTAATGCCACGCTGACCAAGCGCCGGACCGATTGGAGGGGACGGATTGGCCGCACCTGCCGGAACCTGGAGCTTCAGCTGGCCTGCAACTTTCTTAGCCATTGCTTTCTGCCTTCATAAAATGCCGGAACCCGGCGACTTCTACATATGTCAGATAAACTGACATTCGACTGACGTCAGATCACCTGACGGGCAGTTCGGTGGTCCGGAGAAGTAGCCGGCTAAGCCACTCACCCTCCCACCATTTCACCATTCGGTGAAATTTCTTACGGAAGACAATCAGAGTTTATCAACCTGACCATATTCCAGATCAACCGGCGTTGCACGCCCGAAGATCGAAACCTCAACTTTGAGACGCGCACGCTCTTCGTCAACCTCTTGAACGACACCGTTAAACGATGCGAACGGGCCATCAGAAACGCGCACTTGCTCGCCAATCTCAAAAGTAACAGACGATTTAGGCCGATCCACACCATCCTGAACCTGGTTCAGAATCTGATCGACTTCTTTCTGCGAAACCGGAACCGGCTTTGAATCACCAAGGAAACCAGTGACCTTCGGCGTATTCTTAATAAGAGAAAAAACTGCGTCCGTTAAGGTCGCACGAACAAGAACATAGCCGGGGAAGAACTTGCGCTCCGCATCCACTTTACGGCCACGGCGCACTTCAACAACCTTTTCGGTCGGAACCACGACTTGTTCAATATAATCAGATAGACCCTTTTGCCGAGCTTTGGTCTCAATATCTTCGGCGACCTTCTTTTCGAAGTTCGAGTAGGCGTGAACGATGTACCAGCGCGCTGTCATCTTATAATCCTTCCAATCCTGCTTAACGACCAAGGCCAAGTATAAATTCTACGCCATAGGCCATAAGCTGATCAGCAACAAAAAAGAATGCAGCAGCCAAAAACGCCATGATAACCACCATAATGGTGGAAATAATGGTTTCACGCCGCGTTGGCCAAGTTACCTTTGCCGTTTCAGCGCGTACCTGTCGAATAAAGGTGATCGGATTCGTCTTGGATGCCATCTGCCGCTCTGTCTTGTCGGAGGATCTAGATTCCGCTCTGAACGAATCAGAATCACAACCCACGCATTTACGGCACGCAAAGCTGATAATCAGCCCCACGCACCGCGTGTCTGTTGATGTTACATAGAATCGATTCCCAAAAAACACAAGCCCATTCATAAAAGAATATTAACGGAGCTTGATCGGAACCATCGATCCTTGCGAACTGGCTTCGTGGCACCATCCATTCGTGCAGAAGCACTTCATCTCTCCAATCAGAATGTTGAAGGAGACTATTCGTATTCCTTGTCAGACTGCCCCTCAAGGGCAATCAATACATGAAATACGACATATCAATAAAAAAACGAACGCTCATAGTCAAGCTATAAGCGTTCGTTTGATTGGCAGGGGCAGCAGGGCTCGAACCCGCGACCTACGGTTTTGGAGACCGTCGCTCTACCAACTGAGCTATACCCCTATCAGCCTATTGGCTGAAATTATTCTTTCGTGACCGTGCGGTCAACCTGTACCGGCGTGAAACGCCGGCACGAACTTATTCGATGATCGAAGCTACGATGCCTGCACCAACGGTGCGGCCACCTTCACGGATAGCGAAGCGAAGCTTCTCTTCCATAGCAATCGGCACGATGAGTGAAACATCAACCGAGACGTTGTCACCAGGCATAACCATTTCCGTGCCTTCTGGCAGCGTCACAATACCGGTCACGTCAGTCGTACGGAAGTAGAACTGTGGACGGTAGTTGGTGAAAAATGGCGTATGACGACCACCTTCTTCCTTGGTCAGAATATAAGCTTCTGCCTTGAACTTGGTGTGTGGCTTAACCGAACCTGGCTTGCAGAGAACCTGACCACGCTCAACGTCTTCACGACCAACACCACGAACCAGTGCACCAATATTGTCACCAGCCTGACCCTGATCGAGCAGCTTGCGGAACATTTCAACGCCGGTAACAGTCGTCTTGGACGTTGGGCGAATACCAACGATCTCAACTTCTTCACCAACCTTAACGATACCGCGCTCAACACGACCAGTAACAACAGTACCACGGCCCGAAATCGAGAACACGTCTTCAATTGGCATCAGGAATGGCTGATCAACTGGACGCTCTGGGGTTGGGATATAGGTGTCAACCGCTTCCATCAGCTTACGAATTGCATCTTCGCCCAGCTCTTTGTTGGAGTCTTCAAGAGCCGCAAGAGCGGAACCACGGATGATAGGAATTTCATCACCTGGGAAGTCGTAGTTCGACAGAAGTTCACGAACTTCCATATCGACCAGTTCCAGCAATTCCTCATCGTCAACCTGATCGCATTTGTTCAGGAATACGACAAGCGAAGGAACACCAACCTGACGTGCAAGCAGAATGTGCTCGCGGGTCTGCGGCATTGGGCCATCAGCAGCCGAAACCACCAGAATAGCACCATCCATCTGCGCCGCACCGGTGATCATGTTCTTAACATAGTCAGCGTGACCTGGGCAGTCGACGTGCGCGTAGTGACGGTTTTCCGTTTCATATTCAACGTGGGACGTTGAAATGGTGATACCACGAGCCTTTTCTTCCGGTGCAGCATCAATCTGATCATATGCACGGAAGTCACCGAAAAACTTGGTGATCGCAGCCGTCGTCGTGGTCTTACCGTGGTCAACGTGACCAATGGTGCCAATGTTAACGTGGGGCTTAGTACGTTCAAACTTGCTCTTTGCCATCGCCGTTGTTCACTTTGTTCTAGAACCGCTCAAGCGCCAATACGGAAACTCGTTGAATTTCCGAATCAACATTTATGCCAAAACGGAACGGCGAGCCGCCCGTCGATGATTCCTTACTCGCCTATCCGCTATAGAAAATCTGGAGCGGGTAGCGGGAATCGAACCCGCATATTCAGCTTGGAAGGCTGCTGCTCTACCATTGAGCTATACCCGCGCACTCATAACTCTATCCGACAGTGGTGGAGGAAGTTGGATTTGAACCAACGTAGGCATAGCCAACGGATTTACAGTCCGTCCCCTTTAACCACTCGGGCATTCCTCCGGATATCACTATCAGCAGAGTCGAGCGACTAGGCATTTTACGTTCTTCCGGGTGATTGAGTAACCAACCATCAGTCCGCGATGGGCCTTATGCAGATAAGCTTTACGACTGTCAACAGGGTAATGTGAAAAGAATGCTTATCCATGCACAACTTTGGATAAGTTTGAGCGATCCATCCCCAAAATCAGGGGGTTACCAACATTATTCGCCTCAAAGAGTTTGATTATTTTATTAAACACACCGCTATCCCCAATGATGGGAAAGCGTTATAAGCACCCCATGAACGATAAAAACGCGCCTCTTAAACCAAAAGATTCTCATTATGCCCGCCTGCGTCGCCAGCATCGCGACCAAAAGGCTGCTGCAGAAGGCAGACCCGTGCCTAAACCACAACGTCCGACAATCGAAGGCGCGCCCGTCCCGGAAGGCGTTATTCGGCTTTACGGCCTTCATACCGTCCGCGCGGCTTTGGGAAACCCTCAGCGCAAAGTGCTACGCATGCTTGCGACTCGCAATGGTTTCGCGCGACTAGAAGTTGGTGAGATCGGAGACCTCCCCTTCCCGGTCGAGATTGTAGACCCGCGCGATATCGATAAACAAACGGGTTCTGATGCTGTTCATCAGGGGGTGATGATTGAAACAACTCCGCTCCCTACCAAAAAACTCTCTGACCTTGGAAATAGCCCGCTTTTGCTCGTATTGGATCAGGTCACGGATCCACATAATGTTGGCGCCATCATGCGCTCGGCGGTGGCGTTTGGCGCGGGTGCCCTCATCACGACAAGCCGTCACAGCCCTCAAGAAAGCGGCGTTCTAGCTAAAGCTGCGTCAGGGGCATTGGAAATGATTGCGCATATTGAGGTGCGTAATCTAGCTGAAGCTATCGGTGAATTACACAATCTCGGTTTCATGACCATCGGGCTTGATTCGGAAGGCGAACAGGAGATGGAAGCTTCGCTGCATGGCGAACGAATCGCTCTTGTTTTAGGCGCGGAAGGTAAAGGCCTGCGTCAGAAAACCCGCGAAACGGTGTCCGCCCTCGCCCGATTGGACATGCCCGGCAAAATTAAATCACTCAATGTGTCAAATGCTGCGGCCATTTCACTTTATGCAGCCGAGAGATATCTTCGCGCTCGGTCGTAATTGACCGAGCGTTTTTGAGAGAATCACGCGCTTGCAATGTAAGTGCGAATCTCTTCGGCTTCTCGCTCTACATCCTCAATCCGCCGCTTAACAACGTCACCTATGGATATGATTCCAACCAATTTTCCGTGTTCCTCTACCGGCATATGGCGGAAGCGGTGCCGCGTCATCGTCTCCATGACTTGGTTTATGGTGTGATGCTCTCGGCATCTTTGAACATTGGTGGACATAAATCGCGAAACAGGTTCCCTAAAAATACGCTCCTGTTCCAGAGCAAACGCTCTAACGACGTCGCGCTCAGATAAAATTCCACGAATCTGTCCGGCCGAATCGCAGACGACTAGCGCGCCGATTCTGTGCTCGGCCAATTTGGCTATTGCTTGCGCAAGCGAATCTCCCGGTTCGATTGACACAACGTCTCGACCCTTCAGCTCTAGGATAGATCTAACAGTCATGCCAAATTCCTCCTCGATCAAAATGGCGAGTTCACCCACCAATAATTGAACGTAAAGCCTCCCTTTACGTTCCAAGATCGTGCCATATAGCGGGCCTTTTGCAAGTGCACTTAAATGTAGGCTATTTTTTATACCTTAATACTGCATCATAACTGCGCGGCTTATCCAAGAAGACAATCCCAAAAAATCCAGCTACAAACCCGCCAATATGCGCCTCCCAAGCAATGCTGGCAAATTCACCGCTACCTGCCGAATAAATGCCGGTCACTATATTGATAAGAAACCACACCCCCACGAAAGTCAGAACGGGCCTCAATCTCAGCGTAAGTAGCACCGGCAGAATCGGACCCGCAAATTCTGATATTCGCCCATAGGCGACGCGTCGAAATCCGTATCGAGCAGCCGCTCCCATCATGCCCGACACGGCACCGGAAGCGCCCACAAGCGGCGTGGCACTTTCAGGATAAAGCGCGTAATGCGTCAATCCAGCGGCGATAGCCGTGAGTAACCAAAAAACTATCATCCGCAATGTACCGAGTCGCCCCGCAAGCGGAGACCCGAAGGCGACAAGCCAAATCGTATTGATCATGATATGCGCAAACCCGCCATGCATGAACGAATAGCTGATAAGCGTAAAAAGCGCTGCCGGATTTAGAAAACCATCTGGCATCGATAAGCGAGCCGGTATCAGCGCAAAATTCAGAATAAAAAGATAATCCGACTGCGCGCTTAATATATAATTCTCATAAAGATAAACGGCAGCGCAAAGTCCGATAAATAGAAAAATAACGCCTGGAATATTGAATATCGGCTCTGACCCACCGGGCCTTTTATCATCACGCGTTGCGTGCTGGGACATGGACATGGCTTATCGCTTTCATAAGGCAAAAATAATGCGTCACAAGCCGGTACGCGTCTCGAAACACAAATTTGATACGTGACAAAGCTTTAAAAATAAAGGCCTGCAGCTCTTCTCGTAACTCATTCAGAGATTTAGGTTTTCACAATAAGTCAATTGCGACCCAAGTTAGCTGAACATTTCCAACTTCCAGTCACGCATTATAGTCCTTTTATTTCAATCTTTACCCCTCGTTAACTTTAACAGCCAGACCTCGTGGATGATTGGCCAGCGAGGCTGGAACAATTGCGTTAATCCGATTTTAATGAGCTGAGCATTGGCGGTCACCGCCAAACTGCAATTTAGGGCATTCACCAAAATGATGAAACACCCCAGCACAATCGCAATTTTCAGCGAGTGGCAGCGCTTGGCTTTCGCAATGAATGGCAATCTTCAAGCTCCGCAGCGTGCATCACTCTCGCCCCGAAGATTAGGGCGCCACCTATCGGAGCTTTTTCTACTGGAGATCGACCAGCCTTGCGAGCCGGTGTTTCGCCTGGCCGGTACACAAATTTGCAAAGTTTTTGGCCGAGAACTCAGGGCGAAAGCTTTTCTCTCACTGTGGCCAGACCAGCATCATATGGCCCTCAAAGAAATGATCGGCAACGTAAATCAATTATTGATCCCCACTCTCAGCCACCACTCAGCTATCAGCTTTGCCGGGCGCCGATTATCATTTGAAATGATGCTCGCACCACTTGCGGCCAGTAGTGAGCAAAAGATTAATATGTTGGGAAGCCTCTCTATTTTGGATGAAGTAAGCTGGGTTGGATCCGACTCTCTCTTATTGGCCGACCTTCAAACAATTATGCCACTATCCCCGGACTTAACCATCCGCCCGAATAATAAGCCTATCCCACCGGCGCTCCGGGTTAACGCACGATCTCAGACAGCGCTAAACAAGACGATTCTTGGCCGTTCTGAAAAGCCTCGCCTTAAACTCATTAGCGGTGGGAAAATTTAACGACAGGCCAGTCACCATCAAACTTACCAATCTGCAATGCTAATCGCCACCGCATCATTCGCAGAGATCTATAATGGCGACCCTAAAGAGCGAGGTCGTCCACCAGTTCCACATTACGCATAAAGGAATGGGCTTTTTCTACATAGTGCTGAGCCGAAATACGCAATTGTTCTACCGCTTGTTCGTCGAGTTCGCGAATTACACGCGCAGGCGAACCAACTATTAGCGAATTGTCGGGAAACTCCTTTCCTTCTGTCACCAAAGCTCCGGCACCCACCAGACAATTATTGCCAATTTTTGCCCCGTTGAGCACAATCGCTCCCATTCCAATCAGTGTATTATCACCAAGAGCACAGCCATGCAGAATTGCGCGATGGCCGATAGTGCATCCCTTACCGATCGTCAACGGATACCCCAAATCCGTATGCAACACACAATGTTCCTGAATATTACTGTTCGCGCCCACGGTGATAAATTCATTATCCCCACGCAACACAGCACCATACCAAAAGCTGGCATTTTCTCCCGCAACGACCTTGCCGATCAGCGAGGCATCGGGTGCGACCCAGTTTGATTTTTTATCATGAAATTCAGGCTTATGGCCGTTATATGAGTAGATTGGCATCCTTACCCCTCCATTGGTCTTGCGCAGGATTAATCTAACGCGGAATTTTGGCAAATAAAAACGCCCTCTCCGGAACCGGAAAGGGCGCAAATATTCCAAGTAAACCCGTCTCAGAGATCAACGTCTAGAATAGCCATTGAGAAATTATAAGACAATTCACCTTCATCCTCGTCCTTATAGACTAGGCCAAGAAACTCGTCATTGAGATAAAGCTCAGCAGAATCATTTTTACGAGGGCGTGCCTTCACCTGCAGGCCAGGATTATTGAAGGTCCGCTTGAAATAGGCATCAAGTTTTTTGAGTTCTTCGGGTTTCAACCGGATTCTCCTGATATAGTGTGGAGCCGGTGTAATGCACCCGGCGCTGAATGATGTAAAGAGCGGTTTGTTTCTTCTGCAAAGGATTATACCGTTATTCTGCCCCCTGATATGTAGGACGTCTCGGGTGTAAGCCTAGCCAGATATGATAAAATTCAAGGCTAAAAACCGTTTAAATGCCTTCACCGTCTAAATGGGTTCCATATGCTTGTTCGCAAAGGGTCTGATCCATAATTCTTGATGGCTCCGCGCAACCACTTTCCCCTACGACCTTAGCCGGCACTCCGGCGACAGTGCTATTAGCGGGCACTGGTTTAAGAACGACCGACCCTGCCGCGACCTTGGAACAATGTCCAATCTCAATATTCCCTAATATTTTAGCTCCCGCACCGATCAGCACGCCTTGACGAATTTTTGGATGGCGATCGCCACCGGCCTTTCCAGTACCGCCCAATGTCACGTTGTGGAGAATCGAAACATTATCCTCAATGACCGCTGTTTCACCAACAACCAGCCCGGTTGCATGATCAAGAAACAAACCACTGCCCATTTTTGCAGCCGGGTGAATATCGGTTTGAAAAACGGATGATGAACGGCTTTGCAGATAATAAGCAAAATCACGCCGCCCCTGATGATAAAGCCAATGAGCTAGACGATGTGTCTGGATCGCATGAAAACCCTTCAGATAAAGAACCGGATCCATAAAGCGGTTATAAGCGGGATCGCGATCATAAACCGCTTGAATATCCACCCGCAGGATCTGAGACCACTCAGGACTGGAATTCAACATACTTTGAAAAGTTTGACGTAAAATATCGGCGCTCAAATCCGCATGGCCAAGACGCTCCGCTATCCGGTGCATTACTGCATCTTCCAGAGTGGGCTGGTTAAGGATAGTCGCATAAACGAACGAAGCAATCATCGGGTCATTTTTCGCCGCCTCTTGGGCTTCGTCGCGAATGGAATGCCAGATTGGATCCAGCTTACCTAAATTGCCAGACGCTTTGAGCGTCGAAGGAGCCGACATCTTGATTACTCCGCTTTACATAGTGCAGAAAATCGGAGACCCAGTCTCACCCATCCGCATGTTTTGGAACGTGCACATCATATCGCAAACAGGAGCCTGAGCGCCAGAAGTATGATGATCTAGGTCACAAGGCCAGTAGCCGTTTTATCAAAGGGCATTTTCCCGCAGAAAATCCAACACCCCCTGTTTATAAACCTTATCACCCACCGCCAACATATGATCACGGCCTGGAATTTCAAGAACCTGTCCATGGGGCAATAGGTCTACCAGCTTATATGGATTTCCTGCAATATCATCGGTTTCACCCACCGCCACAAGTACCGGCTGTAAAATCCGTTCAATCGCAACGGCGGGCAATAGTTCTTTCGAGGTAATAACACAAGCCGCTAGCGCGATACGATCACTTTTGGTTTGATCGGCAAATTTGCGAAACATCTGAGCCCGCGGCAGGGTAATAGTTGACGGGTCTTCTGCAAGCAATGCCTCACCGATCGGCTCCCAATCTCCTGCCCCTGTGACCATGCCGATGCCCAGACCACCAAAGACCGCGCTATGGACCTGGTCGGGATGTTCAATCGCCATAAACGCGCTTATACGCGCGCCCATAGAATATCCCATGACATGCGCTTTTTTTATGCCCAAATGGTCAAGCAGGGCTGATGCATCACTCGCCATCTTACTTGGCGTATAGTCCTCTTTATTATGACTTTTCGTTGAAAGCCCGTGGCCGCGATTATCGATGGCTATGACCCGATACCCTGCTTCCGTAAGAGTACGGAACCACCCCGGCGACACCCAATTGACGAGACTTGAAGACGCAAAGCCATGAATGAGTAAGATCGGATCGCCCTTGCCTTCCTGACGATAAGCCAAACGCATACCATCATGGTCGAAATATTCGATATCAAGCGCGCTCAATTTTTCATTCCTTAATATTCAGTTCTTTACCGGAGTGACAGGCAATTCAATGGCGGCATTCGCCGCAGATAATCCGATGGATCGCCCTATCGCCAATTTTTATGCCGTTGCTTTTAACAGTCCCGGCTAAAACTTCAACGACATAGGCCGCCGGGCCTTGGGAGGAAATAATATCTTCGGAAAATGGGACAGCATTTTCATGGATCGATGTCACTCGACCCTTGTCATCCAAAAACACCATATCGAGCGGTGACGGAGTATTCTGCATCCACATAAGGACTTCGTTCATCCGTCCAAAAACAAACAACATTGCGCGATTGCTAGGAAAATCTCTTCGCCACATCAGGCCGCGCATACGGGCTTCACCTGAATTTGCAATTTCCACCTCGAATGACGCTCTC
Organism: Falsochrobactrum ovis; assembly: GCF_003259955.1. GTDB lineage: Bacteria > Pseudomonadota > Alphaproteobacteria > Rhizobiales > Rhizobiaceae > Brucella > Brucella ovis_A. The sequence continues at coordinate 262,806 of NZ_QLMK01000002.1, read as the reverse complement.
CCATTCTGAGTTTCAAACTCCAGCAACTGCGGATCTACGGGCAAGAGCATAGGTTTGGACTCCTGCGCCTCTGCCCCGACGGCCCAAAAGATAAGAGCTAATACGAAAAAAATGCGATGCATGAAGGCCGTCCCTGATTGGGGAAACACAGCGATATTGAAAACTATCAATCAGCGTTCAACAGACAAATCTGTGTAAAAAAATCGTCTTCCGACACACGTGACACTGAAAGCGCCCAGTTAAGCACCGAACCCGCCTCAATGCGATGCGGGGATAACGGTCCCAATATCCGGATGAATTTCCGCTGCCATCAAGCCTTTTTCGCCCTGACCAAAACGGATAAGCACCACCTGTCCGGGCCGCAGCTCCATCATTCCGAAGCGGCGCAGCGTTTCCATATGGATGAAAATATCTTCGGTACCCTCACCTCGTGTAAGAAAGCCAAACCCCTTTGTACGGTTGAACCATTTAACGATCACTCGTTCCAAACCGCTCGACGGGGTAACCTTTACGTGAGTGCGCTGTGGTGGCAGCTGGGCCGGATGAACAGCGGTTGAAGTATCCATCGACAAAACACGGAAGCACTGCATACCCCGCTCGGCTTGTCGCACTTCGCAGACAACCCTTGCTCCTTCAAGCGCAGTTTGGAATCCATCCCGGCGCAGCGATGTGACGTGTAAAAGTATATCCGAAAGTCCTGGCTCGTCAGGAACGATGAAACCATAGCCTTTCGCAACATCAAACCACTTGATATAGCCAGAAACTTCGATGAGTTCGCCCAGTTCTTCCGAGGAGTTCAGGTTGCTGAGCTGGTCATTCGACGCAGATTTGTCCGCCATGCGTTCACCCCTCCTCTATTCTTTAGGTGCAATTTCGACCTGATTCTTAGCCGAAGAATAACACTTCCTTAACGGGATGCGGCAAGCCCTATCTTCTACAGTTGCATCACTGACCACAGGCTTTATCATTAATCGCCAATTTCTTAGATCTAAAATCCGGTGCTACTTACTGCAACATATACCAACCGTTAGCGTCGGCAATGGCTATTCTACCCTTAAAATCCGCGCTCCATTCGGCTACCCAACAAAGCAGGTAGGAGAATCAAAGTCTGCTACAACATGTTACATGCTGATCTTAAACATCACGAATCAGGAGGAAAATAATGCGTTATCTGCACACAATGGTCAGAATTCGCGATATTGAAGAATCACTCGATTTTTATGTGAATAAGCTGGGATTAGAAGAAATCCGGCGGACGGAAAATGAAAAAGGACGTTTTACGCTCATTTTTCTTGCAGCCCCCGCTGATGCCGAGCGCGCTAAGGAAGAGAGGGCGCCAGAGCTGGAGCTTACCTATAACTGGGACCCAGAAACCTATACAGGCGGCCGCAATTTTGGCCATCTCGCTTACATGGTCGACGATATTTATGCGACTTGCGAAAAATTGCAAAAGGCTGGCGTAACCATTAACCGGCCTCCACGCGATGGTCATATGGCTTTTATTAAATCGCCGGACGGTATCTCTATCGAACTTATTCAGAAGGGCGAAAGCCTACCACCTCAGGAACCATGGGCATCTGCCGAAAATATTGGCACCTGGTAAAATAAGAAGGCCCGGTCATGACCGGGCCTTTGGTTATTCTACGCCTTGAATGGCTGATAATTTCCAATCTTCGCCAATTTTGCGGCTGAATGTCCAGATCTCCACAGTTTCTTGGGGGTTGTCCGGATCTCCTTCGACAACAGCGCCAGTATTCCGATCCCGCATAATATCGATGGCTGAATAACGAATAGCGACCGTCGCATATTCGACATCTCCTTCGCGCCACGCTTCAGAGATATCCCCCTGAAGAAGCTTAACGTCGCGCACCTCATTACGCATTCCGCTGGACGCAATTTCACCTAATTCTTCTGCGAGATATGACATTGCTTCTGGTGTTGCGAGTGCACGTAGCGCCGCATAATCCTCATTGGCATATGCGTTTTGCACATCGGTAAGCATTTCTTCAAATCTATCGAGATCCGTCTGGGAGACTTCTATCGCTTCATCGTCAACCTCAGGTGCTGCGCTAACATTTTGCTGACTAGGCGACGCTGATGGCGTGCTAGCACCAAAGCCTGTTGGCGGAACACTCGAACGGGCAGACCCAAAAGCCTGCCGCGCATCAAAGCCAGCACCGGACACCGGAGCCGACCCTCCTGCCGCAGCAGTAGCCTGGCGCCGATTGGCAAACATCCGCATAACGAACATTGCAATCAATGCAATGATCGCAACTTGCAATATCAGCCCGAACATTCCCGCTAGGCCACCAAAGCCATTGCCCAGCAACATGCCGATCAAGCCGCCTACCAAGAGCCCGCCCAACATTGAGCGTCCGAAATTACCAAACATTCCGCCGCTGCGTTGGGCAGCAGCAGGAGCCTGCGTCCCCGCTGCGGGACGGTTAGCTTGATTGCCGGCACCCGGATTGGGTGTCATTGACCGTTCGATTGGTGCCGCTTTATTCGGCGCGGTACGTGTGGGCGCCGGCGCTTGATAGGTACGTACACCGCGACTGCCAAAGCCGCCTCCGCCGCGACGCGCCTCGGCATAATCAACAGCAGCAAAAGAGGCTGCAAGCCCCAATATGAGCGCTGCTGTTAGTTTAGTCAGGCGTTTTGCTGAACCTGGCATATATTTCTCCCAATCTGCTGGTCGTAATTCTATTCTTTCCCGATATGGGAATAGTGCATCGCGTTTCACAGATGCCTTATGCACGAATTGATATTTTTTCAAACCGGTAAAGCGGCATCCAGAATTTGAATTTGCGGGGATACTGAGCCATTCCAATGATTAAGCGAAAGATTGCCGGCCACATGAATATTTTGTCCAATATTGTTGAACAAAAACTGCCCCAAATCACCGCTTGCCGCTCTAAAGGCTATGCCATTGACCCGCTTACCATCTGCCCCACGAAGGCCCACGCGAACGTGATCCCGACCAACCGTTTGCGCATCAATAAGAATGTGTCGCGGCAAAGCCAGAATCGGTTGGGGATGCGCTGAACCATATGGCCCAGCTTTTTGCAGGGCTTCATAAAGTCCTATCGTCGCGCCGGATGCAGCCACTGCACCATCAATTGAAAGGCGCTGTTCAGCCCGCAGGCTGGCTATCGTTGATGCCGCCTCATCTTCGAAAAATGCCCGTAACGCGCCAAGCTTGCTTCGCTCCACCGTAATACCGGCTGCCATCGCGTGCCCTCCGCCTTTGATGAGCAACCCATTTTCAACTGCACGGCGTACCAGCCTACCCAAATCCAGACCAAAGATTGAACGTCCCGATCCAGTACCAATGCCGTTAGAGTTGAACGCAATTGCGAAGGCCGGACGGCGTGCTTTGTCTTTCAATCGCGAAGCTAAAAGCCCCACAATGCCCGGATGCCAGTCATCACTTGCAGTGACAATAACTGACGCCCCGGCTCCGCCCGAAAGCTCAAGCGAAGCCTCCGCTTCCGCCTCCATCAACATCACCGCTTCCATTGCCTGACGTTCCTGATTGAGCCGATCAAGCTCAACTGCAATCGGCTCGGCAAGCGACGGGTCATCAATGGTTAGCAGGCGCGCACCCAATCCCGCATCTCCGATCCGTCCTCCAGCATTGATGCGCGGTCCAATCAAAAAACCTAAATGAAATATATTTAGCGGTTCGCCAATTCTGGCAATACGCGCAAGTGCAGCCAATCCCGCATTGCTCTGGCTTCGCGCCACGAGAAGCCCCTTCACGACAAATGCGCGGTTCACGCCCTTAAGAGGCACGACATCACAAACAGTCGCAAGTGCGACAAGATCAAGCATGCCCAGCAAATCAGGCCCCGGCCCTCTGCCACGTTCACGCAGAACTCTGGCGACCTGTACCAAGGTCAGAAAGACGACACCTGCCGCACAAAGATGGCCCTGTTGAGAAATGTCATCTTCACGATTGGGATTGACCACCGCGCAAGCATCGACTGGCAATTCTCCGGCCAACTGATGGTGATCAAGCACCACAACATCTGCGCCCGCTTCTTTTGCTGCTGTAATAGATGCACCGCTATTGGTGCCGCAATCGACCGTGATGATCAGTGTCGCGCCCTTAGCCGCCAATTCCCGCATCGCGGTGGGATTGGGTCCATATCCCTCAAATATCCGGTCAGGTATATAAATCGAATGAGCAACTGCGTAATGCTTAAAAAACCGCGCCATCAGCGCCGATGAACATGCTCCATCCACATCATAATCGCCGAAAATCGCGACCGTTTCCCGCCTGTCTATAGCATCAGCGATACGCTCGGCCGCTTTTTCCATATCCGTTAACCGGATCGGATCTGGCATCAAATTACGCAGACTTGGATTAATAAATTCCGGGGCAGCTTCAACGCTCACCCCCCGCCCTGCCAACACACGCGACACGAGATCCGGAATGCCGTGATGCTGCGCAATTGCAAGCGCTGTATTGGCCTCTCTAAGGCCAAGGCGCTCGACCCATTTCTGGCCTGTAGCAGATTGCCGAACCCCAAGAAAAAAACGTTCTGTTGTCATACCCCTGTTAAGACATCAAATGTGGTATCATGCAATGCCACCTTCGCACATCAATAGCCAAGACAACTAGAATTTAGACATATCTTGATGTCGTGCCTTAATTTCGCGGATCGTCTGCGAGCTGGAGCGCATAACAATTGTATGAGTTTGGATATAATCGCGTGCGAATTTGACGCCAGAAAGCATATTACCGTCGGTTACGCCCGTTGCCGCAAACACCACATCGCCCTTGGCCATTTCTTCCATTGTATAAATCTTTTTTGGATCCGAAATGCCCATTTTAGCGGCGCGCGCAATCTTTTCTTCGGTATTGAGCTGCAAGCGACCTTGCATCTGACCGCCAATGCAGCGAAGCGCCGCAGCCGCCAATACTCCTTCCGGAGCCCCACCAATACCGATATAAATATCAATGCCGGTTTCGTCAGGATCAGTTGTGTGCATCACTCCAGCCACGTCACCATCTCCAATCAAGCGGATGGCGGCACCTGTCGCCCGCACCTCTTCAATAAGACGAGCATGGCGTGGACGATCCATAATACAGGCAGTAATTTCCTCTGGCTTGACGCCTTTGGCCTTGGCAACGGAAAGAATATTTTCCGTCGGCGTGGCGTCCAGATCAACCACACCTGCAGCATAACCCGGACCAACTGCAATTTTTTCCATATAAACATCGGGCGCGTAAAGCAGATTACCTTTTTCTGCAATAGCGATCACAGCGAGCGAATTTGGCAAGTTTTTCGCGCAGATCGTGGTGCCTTCCAGCGGATCTAGCGCAATATCGACTTCCGGTCCCTGTTTAGTGCCCACTTCTTCACCAATGTAGAGCATCGGAGCTTCATCACGCTCACCCTCGCCGATGACGACCGTACCAGTGATCGGCAAACGGTTGAGTTCCTGACGCATTGCATCGACCGCGGCCTGATCCGCAGCCATTTCATCACCGCGACCACGCAAACGAGCCGCTGCCACAGCAGCGCGTTCCGCCACGCGTGCCAGTTCCAGGGTCAGAATACGATCCAGTCCTTGAGATTGCTGCTCTACAGTCTTGGCCATGTGAACAAGTCCCGAGTTTAAATTGCGTAAGTTGCGACCGAGATCTCGCCAAGTCAATCTTGTGGCGACATCACGAGGACCTTTGTCAAACTCTACTTCCCACCGCAAGGGGATAAAGCAAAAAACAATGTGCCCTCAAACACTTAATCGATTTAAGTCTATCTGTTTGATCAATCGGCCCGCTGGATAAGCATACTAACCCGCACGCTCAATCCGGATCATCTGCGGTTTGCTTACCAAGTGATCATCATTCAAAATCGCCTCCAGCGACCTGCGAACCGCAGCTTCCGTTGTCTCATGGGTTACCAAGATGACTGTCTTGATCCCATCTTGCAAATCGCTGTCCATTTGTGGTCGCTGAACAATAGACTCAAGCGAAATGTCATTCTCCGCCATCCGCTTGGCAATAGCAGCGAAGGCACCAATCCGATCATGAACCGTCAGCCGAATGAAATATCCGCCTGCGTGTTTGCGCATTTTAGCACGTTTATAGGGGCGTAATGCCGTGGCTGGAGTGCCAAAAACCGGGCCATGCTGAAAACCGGGACGGCTTTTTGCAATATCCGCCAAATCACCAATCACGGCCGATGCAGTTGCATTGCCACCTGCACCCGGGCCTGAAAGCAGAAGTTCGCCCAAAAGATCAGTCTCAATAGCAACCGCATTGGTCACGCCATGCACCTGAGCAATAACGGACGACACCGGAACCATAGTTGGATGAACCCGCTGTTCAATGCCTGAATCCGTCTGTTGTGCCACGCCCAGAAGCTTGATGCGAAAGCCCAATTCATCCGCTGCTCGAATATCGGCGAGCGAAATATTGCTGATACCTTCCATATAGATATCGTCAGCCGCAATTTCCGTACCAAATGCCAAACTAGTCAGCAAAGCCAGTTTGTGGGCCGTATCATTGCCTTCAATATCAAAAGTGGGGTCCGCTTCAGCATAGCCAAGACGCTGCGCATCTTTGAGGCAATCTTCAAAAGAGATACCTTCCTCGCCCATGCGCGTCAGGATATAATTGCAAGTGCCGTTGAGAATACCATAGACGCGCGAAACACTGTTTCCGCTCAATGATTCTCGCATTGCCTTAATCACGGGAATTCCACCAGCAACCGCCGCCTCGAAATTGAGCAACACCCCTTTTTCTTCAGCAATTTTTGCCAGTTTGACACCGTGTTTTGCAAGCAAGGCTTTGTTAGCGGTGACCACATGATGCCCGGCATTTAGCGCTGCCTCAACCGCAACTGCCGCTGGCCCGTTATCCCCACCTATCAGTTCAACGAAAACGTCAATATTATCACTTTTGGCAAGATCGACCGGATTATCAAACCATGCGAGGCCAGATAAATCTACGCCGCGATCCTGTGAACGGTTGCGCGCACTGACGCCAACAACCTCAATCGGACGACCGCATTGACGAGTGAGCATATCAGCCTTGTCACGTAATATACGCAACACTGAAGCACCAACGGTGCCCAGTCCGGCAACGCCGATCCGCAATGCATCACTCATTATTTCGACCTTCTTGATTGTTTACGATTAAGGATAGATTGCAAGGCCAGAAGCACCCCGGCCCTGCAAGCAAAACAATGCACCTTTAACGGCGCCCGTCCAGCGATACTATATTGTCTAGCCCATCATCTGCGGTGGACAAAAAGCGTTTAATATTGCGCGCAGCCTGCCGAATACGATGTTCGTTTTCGACCAGCGCAATACGCACATAATCATCGCCATGTTCACCAAAACCAACGCCGGGCGCAACTGCAACATCGGCCTTTTCGACGAGTAACTTGGAAAACTCAAGCGACCCCATCGAACGAAAGCGCTCAGGAATAGGAGCCCATGCAAACATAGTCGCCGCCGGTGGTGGCACTTCCCATCCGGCGCGGCCAAATGATTCAACCAATACATCTCTGCGCTGTTTGTAGACATTGCGCACATAAGCAATATCAGAACCATCACCATTCAATGCTGCGGTTGCCGCAACTTGGATAGGTGTGAACGCGCCATAATCAAGATAAGACTTTACCCGGGTTAATGCCGCGATAAGACGCTCATTACCCACCGCAAACCCCATGCGCCAGCCGGGCATAGAGTAAGTTTTAGACATTGAGGTGAATTCCACCGTCACATCCATTGCGCCTGGAACTTCCAGAACGGATGGGGGCGGATTATCGTCAAAATAAATTTCGGAATAAGCAAGATCCGAAAGAATAATCAGATCATGCTTGCGTGCGAAGGCTACAACTTCCTTATAGAAATCCAGCGTTGCGACATAAGCGGTCGGATTGGATGGAAAGCTGAGAATAAGCGCCAGAGGCTTTGGAATCGAGTGTTTAACAGCACGCTCCAGGGCGGGAATAAAGTGGTCATCAGGCTTGGCTTGAATAGAGCGGATTACACCGCCAGACATAATAAAACCAAACGAGTGGATTGGATAAGTTGGATCCGGGCACAGCACCACATCTCCCGGAGCGGTGATCGCCTGTGCCATATTGGCAAAGCCTTCTTTGGAACCAAGCGTTGCAACCACCTGAGTATCTGGATTGAGTTTCACACCAAACCTGCGCGCATAATATTGCGCTTGCGCACGGCGTAAGCCCGGAATTCCCTTGGATGCGGAATAACGATGAGCACGCGGATCTTGCACCGCTTCACAAAGCTTATCGACAATATTCTGGGACGTCGGCAGATCGGGATTTCCCATGCCAAGGTCAATAATGTCGGCCCCGCCCGCTCGCGCCGATGCCTTCAGACGATTGACCTGCTCAAAGACATAGGGTGGTAAACGGCGGACTTTATGAAACTCTTCCGACATGATCCTGTTCCAGAAAGGAGTTGAAGAATAGTGCTTTTTGCACCGGTTGTTTGCTATACACCTGATATTAGGGTGGGTCGAGCCTTGTTGGTGAGGTTAGCGCGCCGAATAATTGCTATTCGGCACCCGATTCGATCTGCTTGAGGGTCGCCTCGGCTTCCGCTTGCGCTTGTCGACGCAACTCCGCCGCTTGCGCGGCCGTTACAGCGCCATTGGCTTTACTCGTGCTTGCAAGCCGTGTCCGATCAGAATCAAGCGATGAAGAGATTTGCTCTTTTTCACTTGGACTAAATTGTTGCGTTGCCGCTTTCGGCATCCGACCAAAAGTCGGGTAAACCCCGGTTCGCGCAGCCCCTTCTTGGGGCACTCCCTGAAACTCTGGGCCAGCCGCACACCCGGTCAGCAATGCTGCAACAGTTACTGCCAGCATCCAATTGGAGTTCTGCCGCATGCGCTTCTTCATAACACTGAATCCCGATCCAACTCGTCAGCGCTCACTCATACTGCGCCTGTCAAACTTTTTCTACCGTAAAGGGATAGCACCATCACAGCCTCTCCTGTCAACAAGGGAGTTTATCAGCATTCGCTCAAAGCGATCGATCTGAGTTAATCCAAATAAGTATAACCTCAAATTAATGAAAGTAATATTGCGTGATAATACGGTATAAAACCCTCGCCTCTCCCATACTCATAGCCAATTGTTAAGAATAGTTGCGTTTCGCTATTAAAAAGCTTAAAAATGCATAGGATTTACCTAAGTTCGATTGAGATTCTGACACGTTTTTAAGCGTGCCATCTTATTGAGATCGATCTAACTGTTTGTACATAAAGGTAAATCGGTCCTTGCTAGGGACGGACTTAGTTGACCTTGTCTTGCTGCATTGAGGCAAGAATCGCACGGGGGAAAGATCTCCCGACACCAGGCGGAACCAAATATTGGCTCGCCAGACTGGTCAGGGAAATCGAACCGGAGCAGACAGTTGTTTTTTTTAAAAACTCCGCCCCAAAAAAACCGTGGACTTTTTACCGGTAGCGCTGCGATTTTAGCTCTTATCCTGTCATCTTGCACGTCAACCGGTGATGGCACCGCATCGCTCAAGCTAAACGCTGGGACAGAAGAATCCATTGTAGCGGAAGCACTTCAAAGCGCAGCAGACGAAACTCAGCGCGATGATGCAATCGCCACAAACGACAACCCACCCGAACAAAAAACAAGCAATTCCACAGTTGAAAAGCCTAAGCAAGAGCAACTGGCCGACACAACTCTTCCCACAGACGAAACCAATCAGAAGACGGTTGAAAAACCTTCCCAACTAGATAAGAAAGTAGCCGAAGCCGCTCCCGCACAAAAATCCTCACTCTTCTCCATCTTTGGTAAGAAGTCGGATAACGCTCAGAAGCCAGAGAGCCCGGGTAGCCCCGAAAGCCCCGAAAATTCTGAGAACTCAGAGGGCCGCACGACCAGCAAGAACGCCGAGAGCAGGGATATAGCCGCTCAAGAGGCAACCAAAGGGGCCAAATCTGGTGAAACCACCGATACTGCCCAAAAACCCGCTCCAGAAACTGACGTGATTAAAGCCGCGTCCGCCGAGAAGCCAGCTGAGCCAACTTCTCTTTTTGGTCCGTCCAAAAATGCGAACGCCTTCGTTACCCCTCAGCGTCCTCAACAATCGCAAGGAAGTATTGCAAGGCTGTTTAACGATGAAACCTCTAGCGGATCGCCTCGCACGCAGGGCAAGAAAGTTGCAGTCGTAAGACCCGCTCCTTCCTCACGCAGTTATAATTATTCTCTCCCCGGCGTGCGCGCCAATGCAGGTATTGAGATTACACACCGTTCCAGCCTGGCTGATGACAGTGACATTGATGCGAACGAATATGATGACTATGCATCGCTTCAACTCGCATCCGCTCCTGGCCTTGCTCGCCTTGCACCTAACGGTTTGAGAGTGCAGCGCGAAACCGTGGACGTAGCTTGCCTCAAACCGGAATTGGTCAAAATGCTGAAAACGATAGAACGTCATTTCCGTCGACCAGTCATGGTGACATCCGGTTACCGTAGCCCTTCTTACAACCGCAAAGTAAATGGCGCGCGCCGGTCCCTACACATGATTTGCGCGGCGGCTGACATTCAGATTGATGGCGTATCAAAAACCGAAATTGCTCGCTTTGCGCGCTCTTTACCGGGCCGAGGTGGCGTGGGAACATATTGCCACACAAGATCCGTGCATGTTGATATCGGGCCGGAACGCGACTGGAACTGGCGCTGCCGGAGATAAATTTTTCCGCAGTTTCAACACGATAACGGGCACAGACCCCAATTTTTGTGGGAAAACTCACATTCCAAAGAATATTTTTGGAGAAAACATGCATTAGGGGCTTGCGTGTCAGAAATAACCTGCCTATAAGCCCAATCACACCAGCAACGGGCGCCCATCGTCTAGCGGTTAGGACGCCGCCCTTTCACGGCGGAAACAGGGGTTCGATTCCCCTTGGGCGTACCATCTTGCTGGTTTTTCTTTTTCCCACACAATCCATGAACCCGCAGAGTTGATTTAATCAGCTTGCTTGCTGACATTTGAGCTTCATCTTGTTTTTATTGTTAGAAACATTGCAAAAAGCACTTGCGCAAGAAAAATTTCCTGCCTATAAGCCACTCGCACCAGCAATGGGCGCCCATCGTCTAGCGGTTAGGACGCCGCCCTTTCACGGCGGAAACAGGGGTTCGATTCCCCTTGGGCGTACCAATTTGCAGAATTTTTAGCCTATATCTGCTGATAATGACGACAGGGTCCCCAGAGCCGTGTAAACAGCACACGAATGCAATTGGGATTTGTTATGTCTGAAATTACTGTGGTCGGTTCGACCACTCACGCTGGTCGTTATTTCCAACAACTTCGCAAATATTGTGCGCATAGTTTCACGCCCAGCTTTTATAAGCGCTACTATACGCTATCCAGCTGATTAAATGCTTTTTCCAACTCCCCTGATAAGCGGCCGTTTAGAACGGCGTTATAAGAGATTCCTTGCGGACGTCACGCTGGATGACGGCACATTTTTGACCGCATCTGTTCCCAACACAGGCTCGATGAGAGGATTGACGGAGCCTGGTTCGCGGGTCTGGCTGAGCGTATCCGACGCACCTCATCGAAAATATGCACACACACTGCAAATTGTCGAAGCCGACGACACTTTAGTTGGTATCAATACGGGGTTACCCAACCGGATTGCCGAAGAAGCCATCCTTTCCGGTCTGATTCCTGAATTATCAGGGTACCGCAATCTCAAGCGGGAACAAAAATATGGCCAAAATTCGCGTATAGATATTTTATTGGATGAAGGCGATGCGCCCCCCGCCTATGTCGAGGTCAAAAATGTGCATTTCATGCGCGAAAAAGGATTGGCTGAATTCCCCGATACAGCCACTCTGCGCGGGACTAAGCATTTAGAAGAGTTAATCAACGTGGTCTCAACTGGCCATCAGGCTGTTATGTTGTTTATTATCCAGCGGAATGACTGCGATAGGTTCAGCATCTGCGCCGATCTTGATCCAGTATTTGCACTCAGTTTTGAACGGGCGCGTTCCTTCGGGGTTGAGGCGTGGGCTGTTCGATGCCAAATAACGGTTACAGGCATTCATGCAGCCGCCTTGGTGCCAATAGAATAGAAAGACAGGTCGGAAGATGGTGACTTATATCGAAGCAGCAAACGCACCGCTGAAATATACGGGGCAAATCAGGCTCTATGGGCCTGAAGCGTTTGAAGCAATGCGGAAGGTTTGCAATCTTACCTCCCGTTGTTTGGATGCACTCAACGAAATTGTTAAGCCCGGCGTTACGACAAACGAAATTGATCGGTTTGTGTTTGAATTCGGTATGGATCACGGCGCATTTCCTGCGACGCTGAACTATCGCGGTTACACAAAATCCACTTGTACATCGATCAACCACGTCGTTTGCCACGGTATTCCCGATAATAAAGCGCTGCGCGAGGGGGATATCGTCAATATTGATGTAACCTATCTGCTTGATGGCTGGCATGGAGATTCCAGCCGCATGTATGCGGTCGGCGAAATCAAACGCGCTGCCGAGCGGCTGCTCGAAGTAACTTATGAAAGCCTTATGCGGGGCATTAAAGCCGTAAAACCCGGTGCTAAAACCGGCGCAATCGGCGCAGCTATACAGACTTACGCTGAAAGTGAGCGATGTTCAGTGGTCCGGGATTTCTGCGGCCACGGCGTGGGCCAGCTTTTTCACGATACCCCCAACATTCTCCATTATGGTACACCCAATGATGGTGTGGAGATGAAGGAAGGTATGATCTTCACAATCGAGCCAATGATCAATTTAGGCAAGCCCGGCGTCAAAGTTCTCTCGGATGGCTGGACCGCTGTTACGCGCGATCGGTCTTTGACTGCCCAATATGAACATACGGTTGGCGTTACCAGCAACGGTTGTGAAATCTTCACACTCTCCCCAAATAATATATTTGGACCGCCGTCTATGCGATAAGCGCATACTGATAAGCGTATATTATTATTGTTGTCTGTCTGTGGAAACGGGGGTGAAACAGAATGGCCAGTGACAAGAAAAAGCCGGGAGGTTTTGAGATTCCCGGCTTCAGTGATGGGGTCCAGATGGCTGCCCCCATCGAAAAGCCCCACCATTTAGGCCATCGTCAGAGATTGCGCCAACGTTTTAAAGCGGCTCCCGACACTCTTGCCGACTACGAATTGCTCGAACTCCTCTTGTTCCGCGTTGTTCCACGCGCTGATACGAAACCGCGCGCCAAAGCACTGCTGAACCGTTTTGGCTCTCTCGCGGAAGTGTTGGGCGCTCCTGAAAATTTGCTTGCAGAAATACCCGGCGTGGGTCCGTCAATCGCATTTGATCTCAAAATCATTGAAGCTGTCGCAAAGCGCTCGGCGCGTAGTGCAGTCATGGAACGCGAAGTGCTTGGCTCATGGAGCAAAGTGGTGGAATATTGCACGGCCGCCATGGCGTTTGAGGAACGGGAACAGTTTCGCATTCTGTTTCTTGATAAGAAGAATCGTTTAATCGCCGATGAGGTGCAACAGCAAGGCACCGTCGATCACACCCCTGTTTATCCGCGTGAGGTGATGAGACGTGCGCTGGAACTCTCTGCCTCTGCGCTGATTCTCGTGCACAATCATCCGTCTGGCGACCCCACCCCGTCACGGGCTGATATTGAAATGACCAAAGTGCTTCTTGAAGCAGCCAAACCTCTCAACATCGCCGTTCACGACCATATTATCGTCGGCAAGCACGGCCATATCAGCATGCGAGGCCTAAAGCTGATTTGATTCCAGCAATCGCAGTCGTGGCCCCGTCTTACTGGTTTCCTAGCTCTGCCCCGATCCTGCCTCATCCTGCCTCTGTTTCTGCCCCGACTTCATAACCACTTGTTAAGCATAGACTGCAATTGGTCGCGCTAAACACTCTTTTTATGCCGTTTTTGATAAATTTGAACACAATTGCGGGCAACAAAAGACGATAAAAATGGCACCCGCTATTCGAGTTTCATGCGTAGTACCCTGTCCAATTGAGCAGGTTTCGGAGTAACAATGTTCAAGCGTATCCCATTTGCTGCGGCGCTCGGAGCCGCATTATTCGCATATGTCGGCCAGTCTTCTGCAGCTGATATCTACGGCAGCTCAGATTATGGTTATAGTGATCCAATTGCATCTGGCCCGCACGATTGGTCTGGCAATTACGTTGGTGCGCAGATTGGCGCGTCCTCTGCCAGTTTTCCAAGCCCTTTCTCCAGCCGCACTGATGTGTTGCTAGGTGCTGTGGTCGGCAAAAACATGCAAAGCGGTAATGTTGTGTTCGGCGGTGAACTGGAAGGTAACTTTGCCGAGGCAGAACATCGGATCGGCAACGGCGGCCGTCTCCAACAGTCTTGGAATGGAAATCTGAAGGCTAAGGTCGGTTACGCTTTTGATAAGACGATGGTTTACGGAACAGCCGGCTATGGGGTTACTCGTTTCAAACCAAAGGGTAACACAACCTCGGGATCAGGTTGGGACGGCGGCGCATTGATCGGCGCTGGCGTTGAACACGCACTTTCCGGGCCGATTTCAGTAAAAGCAGAATATAACTTTCAGCGCTTTAACGACGTAAAATCCCGGGTAGATGGTATCCGTCAAAGAAATGACCTGAAGAACCACTCCCTCAAAGCTGGGGTAAATTATCGCTTTTAACTGCTTTATTTTAGCTAGCGATGTAAAGCTCTACATTAAGGCCGCACCAATAATGCGGCCTTTTCTTTATGTATATTAATATCAATTATGCAGAGATAAACTCTTCCCCCACCCGCTTGACACGGCTCAATCCCCCCCTCTTAATGGCACCCAACGAACAGGGGTTTACTCCCGCGTATCGGCTATAAAGTTGGGACAATGCATGCAACAAGTATTTGATGGGCACAATGATGTCCTGCTTCGCCTGTGGGAAAATCGTCGTAGCGGTAAAGATCCAATCAAGGAATTCATTGATGGAACGACGCAAGGTCATCTAGACCTGAAGCGGTCCAAAAAAGGCGGCGTGATCGGCGGTATTTGTGCAATTTTTGTTCCTTCGACTCATCAGATCGAATTGGCAGGCCCCGACCTAAACGGCCATTATGAAACACCCTTAGCCGACCCTTTACAGCGCGCGCCCTCTCTCGACGTGGCCTTGGAAATCACCGCTCTTGCATTACAGCTCGAAGAGGCAGGCGCCTGGAAGCTTTGTCGCACCGGGCGCGATCTTGATGAGGCAATTGCCAACAATATCTTCGCCGCCGTGCTGCATATGGAGGGATGCGAAGCCATTGATGCCGATCTCGCAGCGCTCGAAGTGTTTTACGCGGCTGGCTTGCGTTCGCTCGGTCCGGTTTGGAGCCGTCACAATATTTTTGGCCATGGTGTGCCGTTTGCCTATCCAAAGTCGCCAGATTCGGGTCCAGGCCTCACGGATGCGGGAAAGCGTCTTGTGCGCGAATGTAATCGCAAAGGCATACTCATAGACCTTGCTCATATTACGGAAAAAGGTTTTTGGGATGTTGCCGAAATCAGCGATCAGCCTTTGATCTCAAGCCATTCAAATGCTCACGCTCTTACTCCTGTGGCTCGCAATTTGACCGACCGTCAGCTAGACGCCATTCGAGAACGAAAAGGGGTTGCAGGGCTTAATTATGCAACCACCATGCTGCGCGCTGACGGGCAGGAAAACACCGCCACGCCGCTTTCCGATATGGTTCGTCATATTGATTATATGGTGGAGCGGATGGGCATTGAATGCGTCGCACTTGGATCGGATTATGATGGTGCGTCTATCCCAGCCGAGATAGGTGACGCCGCTGGTACCCAAAATCTCGTGAAGGCCTTACAAAAAGCCGGATACGGAGACGATGATTTATCAAAACTCTGCAGAGAAAACTGGTTACGTGTTTTAAAACAAGCTTGGCACGAACCAGCCTGATACTGCAATTTAATAACAAAGAAAAATTTTGAAAGGGGACTAAAAATGATGCATTTCGGACGTTTTCGCATTCTCGCGGCGGGAGTTGCAGTTTCGGCGCTCTTTGCCATGAGCCCGGCCTGGGCAGCGACGCCAGCAGACACTTTGGTCCAAGCTTTGGCGATCGATGATATCATCACTCTTGATCCGGCAGAATCATTTGAGTTCAGCCCGGCAGAAGTTCTCGGCAATTCCTATGATATGCTGGTGCGGCTGGACCCAAACGACACCTCAACCGTGATGCCCGGAATAGCAGAAAGCTGGACAGTTTCTGATGACGGCCTCACCTTTACTTTTAAGCTGCGTGAAGGCGCGCTTTTTGCGTCGGGCAACCCGATCACCGCTACAGATGTTGCCTATTCATTTGAACGCGCTGTGCGTCTGGATAAAAGCCCCGCATTTATCCTAACCCAGTTCGGCATTACGGGTGATAATGTCACCGAAAAAGCCAAAGCTATCGACGATCTGACGTTCCAATTTACCGTGGATAAAGCTTATGCGCCAAGCTTCGTGCTTAATTGTCTGACCGCCACCGTTGGCGCCGTTGTTGATAAGCAAGTGCTCGAGCAACACGCGGAAAAGGTCACTCCATCTGACGATTACAAATATGATACCGATTACGGCAATGCGTGGCTGAAAACCGGATATGCGGGATCGGGTCCATTCAAGATCCGCGACTGGCGCGCCAATGAGGTTGTCGTTTTAGAGCGAAACGATAATTATTACGGCGAAAAAGCCAAGCTGGCCCGCGTGTTTTATCGCCACGTAAAAGAAAGTGCGACGCAACGTCTGATGCTTGAATCTGGCGACATCGACGTGGCTCGCAATCTGGAACCCGGCGATTACGAAGCAATTCAGAGTAATACCGATTTACAGACCACCAGTGCGCCAAAGGGAACTGTTTATTACATTAGCCTCAATCAGAAACATCCTGAACTTTCCAAAGCTGAAGTGCGCGAAGCATTCAAATATCTGGTTGATTATGATGCAATTGGTGCAACCCTGATCAAAGGCATTGGAGATATTCGCCAAACTTATCAACCAAAAGGGGTCCTCGGTGCACTCGATTCGAACCCATATAAATTTGATATCGCTAAAGCCAAAGAGCTGCTTGAAAAAGCTGGCTTGAAAGATGGCCTTTCCATCACTTTTGACGTGCGTAATACGGAGCCTGTCACCGGTATCGCTGAATCATTTCAGCAAGCCGCTGCCCAAGCTGGCGTGAAAATCGAGATTATCCCCGGCGATGGCAAGCAAACCCTCACCAAATATCGTGCCCGCAATCACGACCTTTATATTGGTCAATGGGGTATGGATTATTGGGATCCTCACTCTAATGCAGAAGCATTCACCAGCAATCCTGATAACAGCGATGACGCTTCGGTGAAAACGCTTGCCTGGCGCAATTCCTGGGATATCCCAGAGCTGACGAAACAAGCACAGTCGGGACTGTTGGAGCGCGACAACGAAAAGCGCGCGGATATCTATCGAAAGCTGCAACAGGAAGCACTTGAAGATAGCCCATTTGTCATGATCTTCCAGCAGACAGAGGTGGCTGGACTTGGTGGCAATGTGAAAAATTTCAAGCTCGGACCGACTTTCGATTCAAACTTCCTCGCCCCTGTCAGCAAGGATTGATAGAAGAGCGATGTAACATTGAGTACCATCGAAAACGTACCAAAACAAAGGAGCGCCCCTAGGCGCTCCTCCACTCTCATCGCCGCAATCGCCAGTTTTTTGGTCATTGTAGCGACCACTTATCTCGGCCTTTTGGCTATTACTTTTTTCATAGGGCGAGTTGTTCCCATCGATCCTGTTCTAGCCATTGTGGGTGACCGTGCGCCAACTCACGTGGTTGAACGTGTGCGCGAAGAAATGGGGCTTAACCTGCCCTATTATCAGCAATTTTTCATTTACGTTAAAGGCGTGTTGCAGGGCGATTTCGGAACTTCTGTTCTGACCACTAATCCCGTCATGACCGATATTCGCCGCGTTTTTCCTGCCACGATGGAACTGGCAACTGTCGGCACTTTAATCGGTGCATTGTTTGGCATTCCATTAGGTGTACTTGCTGCCGTCAAGCGGGGCAGTCTAATTGACCAGATCGTGCGTATTATAGGTCTCATCGGCTATTCGGTTCCGATTTTCTGGTTAGGCTTGCTTGCACTTTTGATTTTCTATGCCCGTCTGGGTTGGACATCTGGGCCAGGTCGGATCGACATTATGTTCGAATATACGTTCACACCCATTACCGGTTTTTATCTGATCGATGCCTTAATCCAGGGCGATTGGCCAGCATTACGCAATATTGTCTCTCACCTGGTTCTTCCGGCGGCGTTATTGGGCTATTTCTCGCTTGCCTATATTAGTCGTATGACACGCTCATTCATGCTCAATGAATTAGAGCAAGAATATATCATAGCTGCCCGCGCCAAAGGCCTTTCAGAAAATCGCATCGTCTGGGGACATGCGCTTCGCAATGCCGCTGTCCCATTAATCACTGTTATCGTGCTGTCCTATGCTGGCCTGCTTGAAGGCTCTGTGCTTACCGAGACGATTTTTTCCTGGCCCGGCCTTGGCCTTTATATCACCAATTCGCTACAAAACGCCGATATGAACGCGGTTCTAGGCGGAACGATCATTATCGGTTCAGTCTTTATTGCACTTAATCTTTTGTCCGATCTTTTGTATCGGTTTCTCGATCCAAGGACGCGTGCAAAATGAGCCAATTAACGAACTCATCAAATGTCTCTTGGCGAGACTGGCTTCTTTCCGAGCGCCCTCAATCACGTCTACAAGCCCGCCTGGGCCGGTCCTATATGATATGGCGTCGTTTCACCGCCAATCGGTTGGCCGTGATTGGGCTTTTCATCATCATCGCTCTATTGTTGGTAGCGGCGTTTGCGCCTTATCTAGCTCCTCACTCCCCTTATTCGGGTAATCTTGCCGATGCGCGACTGTTACCACCCGGAACCCCCGGCCATATACTCGGAACCGATGATCAGGGCCGCGATATTCTCTCGCGGTTGATTTATGGCTCTCGGCTCACACTCTATGTGGTTTTGCTCGTCGCCATTATTGCTGCGCCAATAGGCCTGTTGGTCGGAACGGTTGCTGGTTACGCGGGTGGTTGGTTAGACGCAGTTTTGATGCGTCTTACGGATATTTTCCTTGCCTTTCCCAAATTAATTCTCGCATTGGCCTTTGTCGCGGCATTAGGTCCGGGCATTGAAAATGCGATCATCGCTATCGCCATCACATCTTGGCCACCCTATGCACGCATTGCCCGAGCGGAAACGCTTACTTTGCGCAATTCGGACTATATTTCAGCCGTTCGTTTGATGGGTGCGTCACCTTTTCGGATCGTATTGCGCCACATTATGCCACTTTGCACATCGTCACTGATCGTGCGCGTTACGCTCGACATGGCCGGCATCATCCTTACTGCGGCAGGGCTGGGTTTTCTTGGCCTCGGTGCACAGCCGCCCTTACCCGAATGGGGTGCAATGATCGCATCTGGTCGGCGCTTTATCCTAGACCAATGGTGGGTTGCCGCAATGCCGGGCATCGCAATTCTTATCGTCAGCCTTGGCTTCAACTTCCTAGGTGATGGCCTGCGTGATGCACTTGATTCAAGGGGGAACAACCAGTGACCTTATTAAAGGTAGAAGATCTTCGCGTCACTTTTCCCACCCGCACCGGCGTGATTGAAGCTGTTCGGGGCGTGAGCTTCACTTTAGGCCGTGAACGACTGGGTATCGTGGGCGAATCAGGGTCTGGAAAGTCCCAAACCGGCCGCGCTATCATGGGACTTACCCCGCCACATGCGCAAATTACTGCAAAAACATTGCAGTTTGACGGTATTGATTTGTTGAACATTTCACCAAAAGAACGTCGTGCTATGCGCGGCGGACGTATCGCCATGGTGTTGCAGGATCCCAAATATTCTCTTAACCCGGTGATGACAATCGGCAAACAGATCGCCGAAACCCTGCGAGCTCACGGAAAATACAGCGGTCAGGAAATTCACCAGCGTTCGGTGAAGATATTGGAGGCCGTGCAAATCCGTGATGCAGAGCGCGTTATGAAACTCTATCCGCATGAAATCTCAGGCGGCATGGGCCAGCGCGTTAT
This sequence comes from Falsochrobactrum ovis, assembly GCF_003259955.1. Lineage (GTDB taxonomy): Bacteria > Pseudomonadota > Alphaproteobacteria > Rhizobiales > Rhizobiaceae > Brucella > Brucella ovis_A. Next base: position 242,721 of record NZ_QLMK01000002.1, on the reverse strand, counting down.
GATCGCTATGATGCTGGTCGCCGAACCTGAAATGTTGATCGCCGACGAACCCACTTCAGCGCTTGATGTCACCGTACAGCTCGAAGTTCTGAGTATCCTTGATCAGCTTGTTGAGGAAAGAGGCATGGGGCTGATTTTCATCAGCCATGACCTTCGTCTTGTTTCGTCATTTTGCGATCGCGTCATCGTTATGTATGCCGGTCGGATCGTCGAGGAAATAGCCGCTAGCGATCTGGCAAATGCCAAACACCCATACACGCAAGGATTGCTCGACTGTATGCCAAAGATTGGCGCCAACCAACATCCGCTGCCAACCTTGCAGCGACAGGAGGCATGGCGCCAATGAATGCTGCTCAAAGTGCAACAACTGGCGTGAACTCCCGCTCTGCTCTCGCATTAAATATCGAAAACCTCAACGTGTTTTTCGACAACTTTCACGCGCTCAAATCGGTAAATGTTGCGGTCTCTCGCGGCGAATCCTTCGGCCTGGTCGGAGAGTCCGGCTCTGGCAAGTCTACGCTTCTGCGCGCCGTAGCAGGCCTTGCACCTGTTGATAGCGGAACAATTCAAATCAATGGCGAGCTGCTCTCCTCATCCCGAGACAAGAGCTTTTATCGCACGGTCCAAATGGTTTTTCAGGACCCCTATGGCTCGCTTCATCCGCGACAAACGGTGGATCGGCTACTGCTTGAACCCTTAGCCATTCACGGGATCGCCGATAGTGAAAAGCGCATCGTCCGAGCGCTTGATGAGGTAGGCTTAGGATCCGGATTTCGCTTTCGCTATCCTCATCAGCTTTCTGGCGGTCAGCGCCAACGTATTGCTATTGCCCGCGCATTGATTATTGAACCAAGCATTCTCCTGCTTGATGAACCGACTTCCGCATTAGATGCATCCGTCCAAGCGGAAGTGCTCAATCTTCTTGAACAGGTCCGTCGTGACCGCAATCTAACATTTGTTATGGTAAGCCATGATCTGGCGGTCATCACCCATATGTGCGACCGCCTGGCGGTTATGCGCAACGGCGAAATCGTGGAACAATTAGACGCAGACGCGCTTGTTCAGGGCAAATTCGGTGCTGATTATACCAAAATGCTCATGCGGGCGAGCGAGGGATTTCGCCGTTAATCGACTCTAGGCGAGATAAATTAAGGCAGGGACTTCCCTGCCCTCTCTGCCTCTATTAAGTTAGCTAGTCGTCAGTTCACTGTCTCTAAGGATTTTTCGCACTCGAGACCGCAAGTTTTGCGGATTCAGCCTTTGCAGCGGCGGCTTCCGCTGCAGCCTGATCCGCACTTTTCGGCATAGTATCGATAACACTTGTAACATTACCGCTAGCCGAAACCTGACAAACGGCTGTGCGCAGATCGACCTGCATATCAACATCCGTGCCGCCGCCTGATCGTGGTCGGGAATTCACCACTCTGATCACACTTACCGGCAAGAAATATTTATTAGCGGCGGCATTGATGCAGGATTCAGCTATTATTGGATCAATCGATACCACAGGTGTAAAACGCGGCACGGCAAAGCGCGGAGCCGATGCGGCGTTTTCATTGCTGGTCGTAGCCGTAGAGTTTTGTGTGGTCGTCGTACACGCCGCCGCTAACGGAGCGAGCATTGCGACAATCAGAAATCGAGCGCCTTTTCCCAAGGATCCGCGCATAAACAACCTCACAAGTTTGATGATAACTTAAGTTAGTTCAGCTCTATTCAGTTTTTCTGGATTGTCGAGTGCAGGAACGCCACATTAACGGTTTTTGTTCGCTTCTTCCCAAGGCTTAAATCATTGGTTTTCCAAAATCCAATTGATCATCTCACGCCAATCGCTCATCCGGATCGGTGTGCCATGATTACCGCTTTCAAATCTACGAAATTGCACCGGATAGGTTGGGGAGCGCTTGCGGATCTCGCGATAAAACGCTTCCTGACGGTCAATCGGAAATACCGGATCCCGGCTGCCATGTGTGAAAAACACCGGAACTTTTTTCTTAAAAGCTGGCGATTTAAAGAACCCTTCATCCCAAAGCGACCCAAGCAAAATCAACCCAGCCAATTGATCTCCAACACGCGGATTTGCTGCAACACGCCAACAAAGTGCCCCTCCTTGCGAGCCGCAGGCAAGAATAAGCGGGGCGGCAGGCGACGAGGCTTTAAGTTCTGCCACAAGCGCAGCGATTTGAGCCTCGCCCGTAGCAGCAAAATCCTTGAAGTCCGGTGTCACATAAAGCCCACCATTCGAACTTGCCAGATTTTTTATGCGGTTGAAGTTGCCCCCAAATGTGAAATCATTGACCCCTTGAAAGCGGTTACCGCCTCGGCCATGCAAATATACCACGATGAAAGATGCGTTCTTTAGCTTGCCCACTGCAACCGATTTGACCCGACCGGCGGAAGTTTGAAAAGCGACCTCTTTTTGTTGTGCGCGAGCTCTGAGGGAAACGTAAACATCCTTGGCGCGTTTTTCTGGCACCGCATCGCGACCATTAATATCGCGCATTTCGTTATAATCGACGATTTTATAATCGCCATTATCAGCACTTCCTAAAATTGCGGGATAGGCAAAATAATTATCCTTAAATGGAGACAGCAATTTTTGTGCAAAGGCCGAGACCGCAGACATAAACAGCATTACCGCAACCAGACCTAACCGCATTACAATTCCTTCCTGCCATTAGGGCTAAAGTTCCAGGCGATGATAACGCCGGTTAAGATAAATCAGCGCCTCATCGTCGGTACTTGCACGCAAGGCCGCGACTTCGCCAAAAAGAACATAATGAGTAGAATGATCTTGAACGCTAGTCACACGACAGTCAAAAACGGCAAGAGCTCCAACCAAAGCTGGCGCGCCGGTGGACAATATATCCCATTCGGCCAATTCAAAACGCTCGTCCTGCGTTAAGCCTATACGACCAGAAAATGCTTCTGCCAATTGTTCTTGCGAGCCTGAAAGCGTGTTGATCGCGAATACGCCATTCTCCAGAAAGAGCCGGTTTTCCTCATGAATTTTTTGTAGGCAGATCAGTACAGTCGGAGGATTATCAGAAACCGAGCACGACGCCGTCAATGTGACCCCTCGCCTTCCGGCGGTTCCGTCGGTTGTGACCACTTGCACCGCCCCCGCATAATGACTCATAGCATCGCGATAGGCCTGGGATTGGACTGGCGCCACATTTAAAAAAGTGTTTTTACCCGTTTGCACTTGAATAGCATCCGTTTTGACTTGCTTGCATCGGGGCTCAGTGCGCCCCGACAACTTCAGGGGCATTGCACAAAGGTGAAGAAACCGCTACCCACTTTTGAACAATTGCCAAGAAATATGAAAGAAGATCGCCTGAGTGATTGAACCTATCCAGATTAGGAAGAAGCTTGAGATGGCGTTCCAATTCGCCACACTAGCATGTTTTCGTCTCGACCGTCTGATCGCTATCCTCTCGATCTTCGCGCTCTACACTCTCGCGGTTATTCCTTCCTTTGCACAAGAACTACGCGTTGGACTTGCAGCGCCGTTAAGCGGTGGGTTTGCACCGCTCGGCCAGCAATTTCTTGAAGGAGCAAAAACTGCGGCCAATAACAAAGACCTAACACTTATTGTTGCCGATGATCAATGCAGCGCAGATGGTGGCCGCGCAGCAGCACAAAAATTTGTCCAAGAAAGTGTTGTGATTGCGTTAGGTTTTCATTGCACCGAAGCATTGGAAGCCGCGCTGCCAATCCTTGCGGAAAAAAATATCGCTATTCTCACTACGAGCACCAGCGGCCCTACCCTCACCGAACGCCGGTCTGGCGCTACGATGCCGGTTTTCCGTGTGACGACCGGACTTGAAAAAGAAATGCAGACTACCGGAAGTTTCCTAGCTAGTCTTTGGCGGTCAGAACCCTTTGCCATCATTGACGACGGCACAATCGAAGGCAGAGTGCGCGCAGCTCATCTTCTAAACTATCTCAAAGAGCAACAACTCGAACCGGTCTTTACCGACACCTATCGTCCGGGATTAGAAAATCAGAACGCTTTGGTAGCACGCCTTCGCCGTGCCGGCGCCACCCATGTTTATGTCGGCGGTGAGCGCGACGATATTGCGGCGATTAGCGCAAGTTCTGATGCGCTTAACTATCCATTGGTCGTGGCTGGCGGAAGTATGCTCAACGCGGCGCCCGGCCCTTTGCCTTTAAAAGAAAATACGCTGATGATCGCTCCCTTGAACCCGCTGGACCTTCCGTCCGCAGGTTCGGCGCTTGATGCCCTGCGGCAGGCTCAAATTATACCCGATGCCAATGCGGTCAGGGGTTATGCAATCCTCGAACTTGCAGCCTTGGCAGCTCAACAGTCACAAAAACAAAACCGCCCGATTATAAGCATTTTATACAATGACAGCTTTGAAACCGCACTCGGGACGCTTAAATTTGATCACCAGGGCACGCGGACAGACAACCCAAATCGTTTGCAGCGTTATGATGGCAAACGTTTTAAACCCGCTGACCGATAAACCAGCTAACAGCTATCATTATAGTAATCGCACTCAATAAATTCATTTGATCCGAAACAGTGCCTGTGTCCCTAACGCAGCCACCATTGGCGCATCATCATCAACCTCTTAATCGCGCAGCTGACAGCGTTTCTGAAGCTTTGAATCGGGCAGACGGTTCCAAATTTCTAAGTCGACTTGCAATAGAGCGAACGATCCCGGGTTGATACCGGTTGAAAGGTCCAGCCAATCTCGTGCAATTCCGCCATATCGACGAACCGCCTGATCACGTGCGCCGCCATGTTCAATCCGTGCCCTCAACTACTCTCCGGCAATATCCATCACCCGAACAAAAGAACCGCTAACATTACCAATCCGATGACCAATATAGCCCAATTCGTTCCCGCTTTCGTCTCTCACCTTAAAAAGCGCTTGTGTGGATTGTTCCGAGATCAGACGCGCATGATGACATTCATGTCCCCTTAACGTGGTCGTCCACGGTCCACCTTCGAGCGGCTCCAATTCTCGATAACCGGAATATTCCGCACTCTCTTTGACCGAAGTTTCCACCGGCAAAAGGCCCAGCATCTGATGTCGGACCCCAAGCTTGTCCGTTAACCCCTCTCCCAGAACCATATATCCGCCGCCCTCGCCATAGATGGTCGTTCCGCGAGCAGCCGCCTCTCTCATTCCATCTCGAAATCGCTGCGATGCTGCCAATCTTGCGGCAAAGATTTCAGGATATCCTCCAGGAAGATAAATAGCATCGGCATCTGGCTTTGGGGCTTCATCCAAAAGCGGGGAGAAGAAATGAAGCTCTGCCCCTCGTCTCCGCCAAGCTTCAAAAATATGAGCAAAGGCAAAAGCGAAAGCTTCGTCTTTTGCGATGGCTATCCGGCTTCCTAGCGGCGGCAGGCGAGTGACATTGGCCATTGCGGGAAGACGTTTGGTGCCTTGCCAAATATGGCGCAGCATCTGCAAATCCATATGCGTTTCGATCACAGTCGCAGCATGATTTAGAAACTCTTCCAACGCTATTTCAGCCTCAGCACCCAATTTACCCGCACTGATGACCGGTAAAGTCAGACCGAGATCAAAAGGTAAAGCCCCCAGAACTGGAATACCCGATGGTTCAAGAGCCGTTCTCAGCATCGTTTCGTGGCGATCACTTATGACTCGGTTGAGTACCACGCCCGCAATCAAGACATTCCTGCGAAACTGGCTGAAACCCGCAACGATTGCCGCAACTGAATGGGTTAAGTTTTCACAATCTACCACTAAGATCACCGGCAAGCCAAGCAGTTGCGCGAGTTCAGCGGAAGAGCCTTCTGTTGCGGTTGCGCCATCGAACAGCCCCTTCCGGCCCTCGACAACGAGCAATTTTCCACCTTCGGTTATTCGAGATGAAACCGCACTGATGAGTTCTGGCCGCATAGCCCAGCTATCAAAATTAAAACTTTCGGCATCACTTGCGGCTTGGTGATAGGCAGGATCAATATAATCTGGGCCCGATTTAACCGGTGTCAACGCTACATTCATACGCTCCAAAGCGCGCAGCAGCCCCAACATAATTGTGGTCTTTCCTGCGCCCGACGACGGGGCCGCGATCATAAATCCATTCATATTCTGTCACTCCGCCCCTGATCTTACTTATATGAGCTACTCAACCATGGTAAATTCGCATTCCAACTATAGCGCCAGAGCTAGCAGATAGGATATATGCCGTCATGAATGATGAAATTGCACCAGAAAACAACCCGTCAGAAGACTTCGAAACTTCTTATGCTGACAGCTTGGGCGCTCGCGCAACTGCGGCAGCGAAATCTGCACTTCTCGCTCTTATAACTGGAGAGTTTGCGGATCCCGTTGGCATAATTCTTCCAGAAGGCGACGTGCCTTATTTTCAACTATCCTATGAATCCATCGGCGAATACTATGCGACGGCTGGCATTGTCTGGCATGAGATAAGCCAAGAACAGGCAGTAGAACTTACCGTCATATCAACAGTTTTTCCCGCCCCGCCCGGCAGCGGAATTATGTTTCAGCCAGGCGATGGTATGACAGAAACTGATATTGACCCGCTTACCCGTCAGCTAACCACCAGCATATGCGAAGAAATTTGCAATGAGCACCAACTTCCGACGGATTTGCTCATCACCATTTCAGTACCGGAGCGCGGCCAAGCATCATCACTCGGCGGGTGATGCGGCACGCGCCTCTCGAAGTTCCTGCGCAGTCACACCCAAAACCTTAGCAATACGCTGGATCATAGCGGTTTCAGACTGATCAATACGATTATCAGCACAGGCGATTTTCAACAGATTGCTAAGGAGTGACAAGCGGCGCTCAGGGGCCATTTCGGCCAACATGGTCGCGGCCTGTGTCGTCGTTGTTTCATACGCAAAATCTTTCAGATATTCCGCAACCTCCGGAAGTTCATCGCTTTCAATCCCAAAGTTTTTGGAAACAATTTCCTTAAAAGTTTCGATTTCGGCTGGATGTCTATCCCCATCTGCAAAAACCACATGTAATAAAAGCAATAATTCGGCAGCCAGTGCCGGGTCTTCCGCCACACGTTGAACCGCGCTTTTTTTACTCAAAAATGCTGTAATGCGTTCAAAAATGCTTTCGCCCATCGATATCCCAGTCCGGTTTGATATGCCCTGATCATTTTTGCCCCAACGCCAAAACAACGCAAGCGTATAAAGTCCCGCCAGTAAAAAACATCCAAAAGCAGAACTGCGTCTGGCCTAATTAGTCTCTCTAATCTATGGTGCCCAAAGGCCCGCCGGATTCCCTTCATGCTCGAATTTTTCGATACTCTCACTATCATATTAATCAGTGCTGCCTTTGTTGCAGGCATTATTGATTCGATCGCCGGCGGTGGAGGCATGATTACGATTCCTGCGCTGCTCCTTGCGGGAATCCCACCGGTGGAAGCGCTCGGCACGAACAAATTGCAAGGACTATTTGGTTCATCTTCAGCAACCATTGCCTATGCGCGAAAAGGCTATGTAAATATTTACGAACAATGGCCCGAAGCCATTGCGTCCTTAGTCGGTTCAGTATTAGGCGCATTTTTAGCGACGATAGTGCCGGTCGATATTATGCGTGCGGCTTTGCCCGCATTACTCGTAACCATCGCCATCTATTTCGCCGCAAAACCAAATATCGGCGACCTCGACCGGGCACGCAGAATGGGATCATTCGCTTTCGGGTTCACAATAGTTCCGCTAATTGGCTTTTATGACGGCTTATTCGGACCAGGAACCGGCTCTTTCTTTATGATGGCATTTGTCGCACTCGCCGGTTACGGCGTCTTAAAGGCCACCGCCCATACAAAGCTGCTCAACTGCGCGTCCAATGTCGGCGCGTTCGCAACATTTGCCATCTTTGGTGTAATAAATTGGAAGATCGGCATTACTATGGGAATTGCGCAGTTCTTGGGTGCCCAAATTGGCGCTAATGTCGCTATGAAGGTCGGCTCACGCATCATCAAGCCATTGCTGGTTGTGGCTAGCATCGCTTTAGCCGTACGCCTTCTGATTGACCCTACCAATCCAATTAGAGTGCTGATCGGTTTTTAAACCTCAAAGCTACTAGACCCGCGGGATCGGTTAAGGAAGCGGACACGGGCCATAACGCATGTGCCCATTATCTAGGCAGAGAAATAAGTTCATATATCAAAGACTTAACTTTGTTTTCGGAATCATATTCTAAGGCAGTTAAACTATCCCTTCATCTTCAATGGCAACCCAGCTGCCATGAAGTAAACCTCATCCGAACAAGATGCGACATCCTGGTGCAGAAACCCCGCATAATCGCGAAAATCTCGTGCCATTTGATTGTCCGGTACGATCCCAAGCCCTACTTCATTAGAGACAAATACCACCGGCCCGTTAAGTTGCGGCAGCGCATCTAAAAGTGCAGCAACTTCAGTTTTTATATCTCGCTCCTCCAGCATCAGATTGGTAAGCCAAAGCGTCAGACAATCGACAAGTACGAAACAATCCGGAGCGCAATGATTTGAGAGCGCATCGATAAGTGCCAATGGCTCCTCAATAGTGCGCCAATGCTCCGACCGCCCTGCACGATGAATGTCAATTCGCTCTTCCATCTCACTGTCGAAAGCGCGTCCTGTCGCGAGATAAATTGGCTTCAGTCCTGATGCTTCTATAAGCCCTTCTGCATATGAGGATTTTCCCGACCGTGCCCCGCCAAGAACAAAGATTATTCTGCCTTTAGCAGCCATGACCTAATCATCCTGATTTTTCTAAACTCGAGGGCCAATCTCATCCACATCTGAAGTTTTAAGATGCGAGAGAAAACAATCCATCAATATCGAGGGAAGTTTCCAGCCCGTCTGCCAGCTCATTTAAGGCCGTCTCGACTTCATCATGATAATTTGAATACCCGGAAAGCTCAGCTCCAATCGACGAGAGGAAATCTCGCCGAAACGCATCTGAACGGAAAACACCGTGCAGATAAGTTCCTATAACGCGCCCATCCGCCGATATGGCGCCATCAGCTCGACCTTCAAGAATTGCAAAAGGTCGCTGACTATCCGCACCATCCGTACGACCGACATGAATTTCATAGCCTTGCAGGCTTGCTTTGTTGAGCGAGGAATACCCTTCGACATTGCGCACATATTTTTCGCGCACCATAACTGTTTCGACTTCGAGTAGCCCCAGCCCCTTCTCTTGGCGCACTTCTCCTTCCAATCCGTCAGGGTCAGAAATGGTCGTGCCCAACATCTGATAGCCACCACAAATACCAAACACATGCCCACCGCGACGCAAATGTAAGTAGATATCTTTGTCCCAACCATATCCACGCAATGCTGCGAGATCAGCAATCGTTGATTTGGTCCCAGGCAGAATAATCAAATCTGCGTCCTCTGGGATCTTCGAACCCGGCGGCACCATAATCAACTGCACGCCCGCCTCGGCTTTCAGGGGATCAAAGTCATCAAAATTCGATATTCTGGGCAACATAGGCACTGCGATTTTAAACATGCCTTGGCAAGTTTTTGCATTGCGCTCTAGTACAACAGCATCCTCTGCCGGAAGTTTTGATACCGCTTCAAGCCAAGGCACGACACCAAATGAAGGCCAGCCCGTAAAGCGCGTAATCGCCTGAAGCCCCTCATCAAAAAGCCCAATATCCCCGCGAAACTTATTGATCAAAAAACCGCGGACCTGTGCCCGGTCTTCATCTGATAAAATGGCATGGGTGCCAACCAGCGAAGCAATCACCCCGCCTCGATCAATATCGCCAATCAAGACAACCGGAACATTTGCGCGCGTGGCAAAGCCCATATTCGCAATATCACCTGCGCGAAGATTGATTTCCGCTGGTGAGCCCGCGCCCTCCACAATGACAAGATCGGCTCCCTTGCTCACATTCGCGAAAGAATCCATGACGGCAGAGAGCAATTTCGGCTTTAACTCCCGGTAATAATTGCCCCCGGCTTCACCATACACCCGCCCCTGAACGATGATCTCGCTTCCCATATCCGATTTGGGCTTTAAAAGGACGGGGTTCATATGAATAGAACTAGGAGTGCCGCATGCCATGGCTTGCAACCACTGAGCACGGCCAATTTCGCCACCATCATCAGCAACTGCAGCATTATTAGACATGTTCTGTGGCTTGAAAGGCCGCACGATCAAACCGCGATTCCGTGCAGCACGACAAAGCCCGGCAACAAGGACACTCTTGCCAACGTCAGAACCGGTACCTTGAAGCATAATTGCGCGCGACATGGGTCGTTGCCTAACCTAACTTCCGCCGGCTGGCAATCTGCGATTACACTCTTTGCGGAAGGAATTTGCGAACGCGCCCGATTAATAAATAGAGCCGCGGCCCGACGCTCCTGAAATCCAGGCAACCGCAAACTTCCGAATCTTCACTAAAAAGAACCTTGGAAAATGTGAAACTCATTCAGTGATCAATATTCTGCGCCTAATTGAGATTAAAAATGAAAAATAAGGGCCAGAAACAGCTAAAAAAGCGCGATGTTTAGAATTGCTTAAGGCTCTGATAACTGTCCGGTAACGATGTTGGGTTAAACAGGAGCAAGAGACGGCCTCAACCCTCTCGACGCTCCGGATCAGGTACTGCGTACCGGAGTGAATTCCCTGCCGAGTATTGATGCAGGTCGCCATGCGTATTTTGGCAAAACCGTGCCCCTAAAGGGAAGCGCGGTTTTTGCCATTGGTGAATATTGAATCAAATAAAGTCGATTCTTGTCAAAACCTTTATTTTCTCATTGAATTTAGGCCGCACACCTGTGAATGCTCTCTACAGATAAATAAGAGCGAATATCAGGACTGAAATATTGACTTCCCATATTTTCGTGCAGACTTCAAAAACCGATAAAAAAATATTTGGATTGCCGTGGGCTGTTCTGTTCGTCCTGCTTTATTTCGTCTTTCAGGTCTTATGGGTTTCTTTTATCTCAAACGGCGCTGGCGTTGATGATGCCGAACAGCTAGCAAACAGCACTTATCTTGACTGGGGATATGGCGGGTCCCAGCCGCCGCTTTATACCTGGATTACAAGTCTGACGACTTCGTTACTTGGCACTTCTATGCTCACGCTGCAACTTGTGAAGTTCAGCATTCTCGCCAGCCTTTTCGTCAGTGTTTTCGTTGGCTTACGCCTTTTGGGACTTTCTCAAGCAGTAGCCTCAGCAGGTATGCTTGGCCTATTCCTAATCCCTCAAATCGGTTGGGAATCCCAACGCGCCTTGACCCATTCCGTTGCCGGGACAGCGGCATGTGGATGGGTATTTTGCGCCTTTGCTTGGCACATGCGCCGACCCAGTATCGCTAGTGCGCTAATTCTAGGCGTCGCCATGGTTGCAGCGATCTTGGGCAAATTTAATGCATCAATATTCGTAATAACGGTGATCCTAACCGGCTTAACGATACCCGAATATCGCAAAATATTATCTTCAAGATTGTCAGTTTTTACTTTTCTGGCCTTTATTGTGAGCATATCACCCACCGCGCTTTGGATGTCGCGACATTTGTCAAACGTCTTAGAACGGGCAGAAAAGTTCCAAATCGGCGTCGCCGCCAATCCTTTTTTAGACCGTATCGTCGGCATCGAAAGCCTTTTCGTGGCCGCGTTCCTATTTTCAATTTTAGTTTTAGCGACAGCAGGTATAATTGCCCTCATCCATGTGAAAAGCCGGACCCAACTTCAACACACACTTTCGCCCGGCGAACGCTTTATGCGCCGCATCATCGGGGTGGGACTATTGGTTGTTCTTGTAGGGGTCGTTGTGGTGGGCATGACCAATATCAAAGACCGATGGTTACAACCGGTCTTGTTTTTATTACCTGCAGCAATTGCATGTTTATTTGGTCTCTATCGAGCCCAGAGCCGAGCGCTTAATGACTTTGCAATCATTAGCATAATTGCCGCCCTCATCGTGCCACCGGTGCTTGGCTATTATTTAACCTACGGATCAAGCGCTCCCCCATATGGTCAGCTGGATTTTGCAAAACTATATTCTGACATTAAAGGCCAAGGCGCGTTTACGACGATATTGACCGATAATACACTCATCGGAGGAAATTTTCGGCTATTCGATCCTGAGCTTCGCGTGATCCATCCTGAGACTCCAACAGATGCTTATAATTTTACGACGCCAGCCGTGATCATATGGTTTGGCGACGCTCCCCCCGAGCAGTCGATACCGCAGATCTTGCAAGGCCTGCAATTAGAATTGCCGCAGTCGGATTATACCACCACCCAAGTTCATTACCGCACCGTGCCGGATCGTTTCATGACGGTCAGCTATATGTTAATAGACTGACCATCATGAACAAAACCGTTTAGAACCCGGTGGAACTCGTCATTGCACCGCATCCTCAACGGCATTAGCGGTGCTTTTGACGTCCTTTCCGACGCCCCGCACAGTATTCGCACAGGACACCAAAGCTAACGAACTAATGATAAGAGCAATTGGAACAAATCGAGATAGTTTCATAACTGTTCTCCCAATTATAAACGTTGCAACAGGTCATTCCACGCAGATTATGTAGCCAGCTTTTTCGCACAATTTCCATTCAGCTGTCATTTATGAAATTAGTGCACTACGCGTGACCGGCAAGGGAGCTAGTGATCGTTCCCCCACAATCCCAACAATGCGAACAGTCTCAAAACGTAGACTTCGCCAGTAGGTTTCGAAAACACGGCGCAAGAGATCTGCTACCACGAGATATGGTGACAAGCCTCCCGTTTGATCTGCATACCGACCTGATAGCGACCTGAGCCCGGCATCCATATTCCGCACCTGATAACCCTCCCCGCAATATTCTCAAAAAAGGAAATGGTGCTCCGAAAATATCCACGCCTTATTGGGATAGCCAATATTGCCAGCCAATTATCGATCACCATTTACCGATCATCAGCGCTGAACAGTCCGCCCTTCAACTATGGCTAAAATGATGCCAGCGCTCATTTTTACGACCTCATCTATCCATTAAGCGACAGGCATTTAGCCGCACTAGGCAAAATATGCGTTCTATGCATCAATAGAGTTCTGTTCTGTTTGCGTCATAAATGCCCAATCAAAATTCAGGCATTTTATACTAAAACAGTCAGCAATAAATAGGTGGAACTAAGAGATTCCGTATTTGACGGATGTTGAGGTGATACCGGTGCGGGAACTGCAACGGATGCCTCAAAAATGGGAACGATCAGGCTATGCAGCAGGCTTCATCGGTACGGCGATCTATTGTTTTCTTTCTCGTTCAAAACTTTTCGATGATCGCATTTGCGACAGCAATCGAGCCTCTACGGCTTGCCAATCGGATGTTGGGTTATGAAGCCTACCGTTGGCGACTGGCATCTGTGGATGGTAAACCGGTAAAGGCGTCTAATGGCGTTGAATGTGCAGTTGACACTTCGCTAGAGCAAGAGCGCCGCCCCCGCCAACGGGAAGACTATCTTCCCATGATATTCGTTTGCTCAGGCGTCTATGTCGAAGAATTTCGCAACAAATCCGTGTTTGCTTGGCTGCGAGAGGAATATAATCGCGGCGTGGCCATTGGCGGTCTTTGTACCGGCGCACATATACTCGCAGCCGCTGGTTTACTATCCGGAAAACGCTGTGCGATTCATTGGGAAAATCTGCCCGGTTTTTCAGAAGCATTTCCTAAAGCGGAAGTTTATGCCGATCTTTTTGAGGTCGATAGCAATCTTTATACTTGCGCGGGCGGCACCGCCTCACTCGATATGCTGCTTAAATTGATCGGGGACGATTTTGATAGCAATCTCGTTAATCGTATCTGTGAACAGGCCCTGACGGATCGCGTACGCAATCCCCATGACAGGCAACGCCTTCCCCTGCGCGCTCGATTAGGCGTTCAAAACTCCAAGATACTGACCATCATAGAGATGATGGAAGCCAACCTATCTGAGCCAGAAGCTCTGACTACCGTTGCCAATAATATTGGACTTTCCCGCCGACAGGTTGAGCGCCTTTTCCGTCAGGAAATGGGCCGTTCACCCGCGCGCTATTATCTTGAAATCCGCCTCGATAGAGCTCGACATTTATTACTTCAATCGTCAATGCCTATAGTCGAAGTTGCCGTCGCTTGCGGATTTGTTTCTGCATCGCATTTTTCCAAATGCTACAGAGAATTATACGGCCGCTCTCCCCAACAGGAACGCGCAGAACGCAGAACTTTATCCGCTGCTTAACGCCTAGAGCTGCAAAGTTGAGGCGAGATAAACGTAAAAATATTAATGACTTATTTCTTCTCCATGAGATGAACATTCCCATTGTACCAACGGTGGTTATTCCACATCGGCGTTTATCTTGCTCATCTTGATCGAACAAGCACGACCGGTCGCCACATGCTCTGATTATGTCGTAAAAAGACAAATATCATTTCATTCCAGCACCTATGGTTTGATCAAATCAGGTCCTTAACCAAGGTCGCACAAATGGCAGAGTTTCCCAAAAAAGCAAAAGTCGTCATTATAGGTGTTGGAGGCATCGTCGGCGCCTCTGTCGTTCATCATCTGGTTGAACGAGGCTGGGATGATATTGTTGGTCTCGATAAATCCGGCATTCCAACAGATATCGGTTCAACCGCTCACGCATCTGATTTCTGCTATGCGACAAGCCATGATTATTTAACCTGCTGGACGTCTCTTTATTCCATCAACTTTTTTGAGAAAATGGGCCATTATGCTCGCATTGGCGGCATTGAAGTTGCACGCGTGGGTGACGATGCCCGGATGGACGAACTCAAACGCAAGGTCGTATCCGGCAAAGCCTTCGGTACCCGCGCACGAATGATGGACCCGGCTGAGGTCAAAGAAAAATTCCCACTGATTGAGGAAAGTCTGGTCCAAGGTGGGTTGTGGGACCCAGACGCCGGACTGGTAATACCGCGCTCGCAAACCGTGGCCGGTAAACTTATCGATCAAGCGGAAACCACCGGCAAATTAACCTGCTTTGCCAATACTCCCGCACAATCCCTTGTCATTGAAAATGGCCGCATCAAAGGTGTGGTTACCCATCGCGGAACGATTGAAGCAGATTATGTCGTCGTGTGCGCTGGTCTTTGGGGGCGCTTGATTGCTGAAATGGCGGGTGAAGATCTGCCAGTCATACCGATCGACCACCCGCTGACCTTTTTTGGTCCTTACAATGAATTTGAAGGCACGGGCAAAGAGATTGGCTGGCCTTTGCTCAGAGATCAGGGCAATTCAGCCTATATGCGCGACACCGGTGATCCAAAGACTGCCGAGGGCGGACAGATTGAATGGGGCTATTACGAAGAGAAAAACCCACGCCTCTGCCATCCTCGCAATCTTCAGGAAAAAGAGGAAGCTCGTCTATCCCCTTCCCAGCGAGATCTGGAAATGGAGCAGATCTTGGAACCGCTCGAACGTGCGATTGAACTGACGCCAATTCTGGGCGAGCTTGGCTATAATGAAGCGCATTCTTTCAACGGCTTTCTTCAGGTCTCGACCGATGGCGGGCCCTCAATTGGTGAAAGCCAGAAAGTACGCGGCCTTTGGTATGCGGTCGCAATCTGGGTCAAAGACGCACCGGGCATGGGCAAACTGCTTGCCGACTGGATGACGGACGGTCGCACAGCGATTGACCATAACGCAATCGACTATTCTCGTTTTTATCCGCATCAGCTTGAGGAACAATATATTGAAGACCGATGCACAGAAACGGCAATGAAAGTCTATAATCCAGCTGTGCATCCGCGCGAGCCATACGTGAAGGGCCGCAATATTCGCCGCTCTCCTTTTTATGAGCGGGAGAAAGAGTTGGGCGGATATTTCATGGAGCTAGGCGGTTGGGAACGCGCCCATGGCTATGCCGCGAATGAACACCTGCTCGAAAAATATGGTGATCGCATTCCAGTGCGTGAGAATGAATGGGACAATCGCCATTTCTGGCGGGTGTCCAATGCTGAACATCTGGCAATGTCAGAGGATTGTGGGATTATCAATCTATCGCATTTTGCAATATATGACATTGAAGGTCCGGACCATGTCGAGCTGATGGAATGGCTGTGCGCAGCCAGAATCGGCGGCGATGCTAATATTGGCAAAGGCATTTATACCCATTTCCTTGATGATGAAGGGATGGTTCGCGCCGATTTTACAGCTATCCGCATGGCTGATCGTATTCGCATGATCAATGGTGCGGACGCTGGCCCTCGTGACTATCATTATATGCGCCGCATGGCTGAGGATAAGGGATTTAATGTCACCATCACGGACGTGACAGAAAAATTTGTGACGATTGGTATTTGGGGGCCGAACGCTAGGGAAAACCTAAAGAAAGTCGTCGAGGACCCTGAAGGTTTAAACCCAGAAAACTTCCCCTTTGCTGCCATTAAACCGATCCGTATCGCTGATAAAGAGGTAACCGCCTTCCGCATTTCCTATGTCGGTGAACAAGGCTGGGAATTGCATATGCGCTATGAAGACGGGCTTGCTGTCTGGGATGCATTGCGCTCAACCGGTGTAATTGCGGTAGGCGTGGAAACTTACGCCAACTCAAGGCGAATGGAAAAAAGCTTACGCCTGCAAAATGCCGACCTGCGGACCGAATATAATCTTCTAGAAGCGGATCTCGCCCGACCAAAGGTCAAGGACGCTGATTTCCGGGGCAAGGCAAAACACCTTGAATATAGATCTCGTGAGCATCAGCCAGCCATGCTGTGCACTTTGGTTATGACGGATAATATCGATCAACATGGGGTGGCTCGCTATCCGGTGGGTATTCTGCCTGTGCTCAACCCTGAGACCGGTGAAACTTTGGTAGACGAATTAGGCCGCCGCTCCTACACTTCTTCCATCGCTTACGGCCCAACCATCGGCAAAAATATTGCCCTTGCCTATTTGCCTTGGGACTTCTGCCAAGAAGGTCGCAAACTCCAAATTGAATATTTTGGCGAAACATACCCGGTTGAAGTCGCAGCAATTGGCTACAAACCACTTTATGATCCGGAAAATCTAAAGCCACGCAGCTAAAAAAAAGCCCGAAGCGAACAGCTCGGGCTTTTACTATTTGTTTCATAGGCCAATAATTAGCCTTTGGTTTTCGCTGGCTTTACCCGATCGGTTAATTTCTCCATCTCTGGAAGATCGAGCACTAAATTGCTGAATGTTGAAGCCAAATGGACGCCTTCTTCGTGGAATCGTTCCACGATCTGAAAACGCAACTCATTTTTGATCCCGCCAGTGGAGGTGATATCTGCAACAAACGCATAGATATCGAAAACCAACACCATCTCCGACATATTCTGAAATGCCACAAACGGTTCTGGATTTTTCAGGATTGATGGATGCGCCGCGATGATTTCAGTAAGAATTTGATGCACCCGCCGCGGATCTTCCGTGTAACCCGTCTGCACATTAATTTCGATACGTCCCAGCTTGTTACGCAATGTCCAATTGCCGACATTGCCATTGATCAAACTGGAATTGGGCACAACAATCGATTGCTTTTGAAAGGTTTCAACCTCCGTCGCCCGTACGCTGATCTTCTTCACCGTACCGCTGACACCACCTGCTTCCACCCAGTCACCGACCTTGAAGGGTCTTTCTACGAGTAGAATAAGCCCAGACACAAAATTCTGAACGATATTCTGTAGGCCAAAACCGATACCAAGCGATAAACCACCCGCAATCAGCGCAAGACTGGAAAGGTTAAATCCAGCGGCAGAGACCGCTATCAACGCCGCAAGAACCAATCCGACATAACCAATGACCGTCCGGATCGAGTTACGAACCCCCACATCCACACGACCACGGGCAAGAACCTTACTATCCAACCATCTTTGGAACCAGCGGGTAAGCAGAAAGCCCAGTATAAAGAATACGATACCGGTTAGCAGCCCCACCATAGAGATCGAGATACCGCCGATCTGAAACCCGGTCATCAGGCGGTAAAACGTGTTTTTAAGTTCTACCCACTGGAAACCAAATTGCATAAGTACGAGCGGTATGCCGATCAACGCTACCGCTAAGTTGATCAACATGCCCAAAACAAGACCAAGTTGGTCCAGTGAACTATCGTCAAGATGGAAGCGTTTTTGTAAAAGCTTGCCGATCCGGCTGTTCGGAAAACCACTCTCTTCCGAAATGGCACGCCCGGTCAGCAGCCCTAAATAAATAACCACAAGAAATGCACCGGTTACCACGATCTGCTGTGAGATAAATCGGGCCAGACCGATAAAACCTAACGACGCTATTATTATCGGTATCAGACCAAGCGCAATCAGGAACAGTTTAAACCAATGCGGCCACGGCTTTCTGGCCTCGCCATCTTCCACTGGCTTCACGAATGCAATGGTCAAGACCAATAGTCCAATCAACCATGTCAAAATAAAGCTCTTTGCCATGGTCAGTGAAACGGGTGCTGCCTGCACTTGATTCACGATACTCAGAAATGAGTCTATCCCATTGATAACAGCTATAAAACTTATAAGCCCCACCAGCACAGCACCGGGCTTGGGAGCGATCGGCAAAAGCCGCCACGATGGCGCGGTTGGGCTAATGCACACGAATGCCAGCCTAGATATGAAAAATACAGTTCCGATCACGATAAAAAGGCTTCTTGCCAAAATCGCGATCTCATCTTCGATCACCCCAAAAAATTGAAAAAGCGAAAATGTGATGACTAAAAAACTAGCAACTGCGCCCGAAGGAATAGAAGTCGACCAAAAAGCTACCGACAAACGATTTAGATAAGGGGGCGCACCAATTTTAGGATCTCTCCAATAGAGCGGCCCAAGTAATCTGCGTGCCCACAACTCGATAAAGAGCGCTATTGAGCTTGCCAGCAAGGTTGCGATCAGGAAGGCTCCAAGTTTGTTCGCCATAACAAAGCGCCACCAGTCCTGTATCCGATGGCCCAACTCGGAAAGCTGGCTCTGAGCCGCCCTAACCATGTGAAAACCGAACGCATTGTCAAAACTGACCCGGCGCGAAAGCGTCGTCTTGAACAAATCACGCCGAAGATCGGAAATTTGCGTGCTCATTTTTTTCAATTCGAGCGACGCATCGTCGGATTCACTCAAAAGCGCACTGATCCCGGCTTTCTCTACGCTCAGTCGCGCGCGTTCATCCGCTACGATCGCCGATTCTTCGCCCTGTTCTTCAGCAGGAGCACCCAACTGTTCCAGGCGACTGTTTACCTCCGTCAGCCGCACCCGCAGCGATTGATTATTTTCTGCAAGTTTTTTCTCAAGAGCATCAAGCTGCAACCGGAAACCAGCGAGAATTTCGTCATTATTGATTGGCTGCTGTAGTTGCTCACGGATCAGCTGAACTTCCTGTTCCGCCTCCGTGAGATAGGTTTTATGTTGCTCTATCAAATTTAGCGCATCCGGCGTGGTGTCCGGAGCTTTTGCTAGAGATGTTCCACTTACTATGGCCGCGGCCATAACCAGAACGTAAAAGAAAGCTTGTAATCTAATAAAATAGCGCAATTTAAATTCGATCCGTTTTTCGCCCAGGATTCATATAGAACAAGTGGACGACGGGGAAAGCCTTTTTTCAAACGACAGTATTTCCTTGTTACCAATGGCACAAATGGTTAATGAGGATTCTCAAGAGTGTTATAGTTGCTCTCAAATGTGGCAATCATAAAGGAAGTCCGGGCATTTTGACCAACGGTACCGACACACGCGACCGGCAAACAAGCCGTAACCGGCAGCATGGTTTTATGCTGTTCGTGAGCTGTGTATTTTCTGTTATGGCCATTATGTTTGCCGTGGATTTTTCCACCATTGGCAATAATAACCCACCCCGTGGATCTGAGCATAAGGCTGATCACCAGATTAATGATAGATCTGGTTTGCCAACCCGCCAGCAAACAGCAATAACATCTCAAACCATTCGGGCTATCCTTACTGAAGCCAATTGGATGAAATGCCAGTCCGTCTATCCATCCGGAGGCGGCAAAGCCTTATTGGGTAAGCTGGCACAACTCGAATTAAACAATATTAGCCAAGCGCCAATCGCTCCGGCTGTCTATATTATGACCGGTTCACACCTGAGTCATACAAATGTTCGAGCACCCCCGCATGTCATTTGAACATGCAAATTGATTGGCCGGGACCAATCTTGAATCATTTTAGACAAACTGCGCCGTAAACTATTGATATAATAAAGGAATACGGCTCCCAATCTCCGGAATCTGGATTCATGCGCACTTCAAAATGGGTCGCTGTGCTTTATGGGCTGATTGTACTGATCGGCGTCATTATTGCTTTACCCAACTTTTTCACCCAAAAACAACTGGAGGCGATGCCGTCCTGGTTTCCTAAGCGTCAGGTAACATTGGGCCTCGACCTTCGCGGCGGCTCGTATTTGGTACTTGAGATCGACGCGGCCGCGCTCAAAAAAGAGCGCATGCGGTCTCTGCTTGATGACGCTCGCAGCAAGTTGCGCGCCGAGCGTATCCAGCCGCAATCAATTCGTGCAGTTGGTGATTCAATTATCGTCACCATCCCCGATGCTGAGCAGCGCACCAAAGCGGATGCAGCACTTCGCACTTTGATTTCGCAGGTTAATACCAGTGGCTTCGGCACTGCGATCAATGACATTGATGTCACGAGCAATGACAACCAGATCCGACTAAGTCTGACAGAAGCTGGATTTAACTATCGGCTTGATGCAGCTCTCCAGCAAAGCCTTGAGATCATTCGGCAACGCGTTGATCAGGTTGGTGTAGCCGAACCATCAATCCAGCGCGTAGGGTCCGATCGTATCGTCGTGCAGCTCCCCGGCCTTCAAAATCCAGCTGAATTACGCCAGCTCTTGGGCAGCACCGCGAAAATGAGCTTCCATATGGTAGCGGATGTAAATCCCAACGACACACCTCCTCCCGGCGTGTCTATTCTGGAAGATTCTAACGATCCGAACATCAAATATCCAATTGAGGATCAGGTTGCGCTTTCCGGTGAACGCCTGACCGATTCTCGTGCTGGTTTCGATCAGCGCACCAACGAACCAATCGTGTCTTTCCGTTTTGATAGCCTTGGTGCCCGTCAATTTGCTGATATCACGACCAAGAATGTCAATCGACCATTTGCGATTGTACTGGATGACAAAGTGCTTAGCGCTCCGGTTATTCGTGAACCTATTACTGGTGGGTCTGGGCAGATCAGCGGTAGCTTTACCGTGCAGGATACCGTTGTTCTCTCAGCACTCTTGCGCGCAGGCGCGCTTCCTGCTCCGCTGACAGTCATTGAAGAACGCACCGTCGGTCCTGATCTTGGTGGCGATGCGATCAAGATGGGGCTGATCACGGGTATAATCGGCTTTGCGCTTGTTGCCGCATTCATTTTTGTTCTCTACGGCTTTTGGGGCCTTATCGCCAATCTTGCGCTATTGCTCCATACTTTGCTCACCTTTTCAGCACTCAGCCTAATAGGCGCAACCCTCACACTCCCCGGTATTGCGGGTATTATCCTTGGTATCGGTATTGCTGTTGACGCAAATATTCTCATCAACGAACGCATAAGAGAAGAGACCCGAAAAGGTCTAGGTGCGATGCCTGCCTTGGATAAAGGTTTCCACGCGGCGTTCTCGACCATTGTGGATGCGAACGTAACCGCGATGATCTCTACCATATTGCTGTTCATGTTCGGCACTGGCCCGGTCCGTGGATTTGCGATTACCATGATGCTCGGCATTGCAATTTCTATGTTCACTTGTGTGACGCTTGTGCGCATGGTGATGGCGTGGAGTGTGCGGCGCCGCAAACTCAAAGTACTGCATATTGAGCCATTGCTGAAATTCGTTCCAGAAAAGACGAATATTAGCTTCATGAATGCCCGCTTCTACGGGATTGGTATTTCGATTGTTCTTTCAATCGCATCTATCTTCCTGTTCTTTAAGCCGGGCCTTAATTACGGCATCGACTTCAAGGGCGGTATTCAGGCTGAAATTGTCACCTCTCAGCCTGCAGATCTTGCACAACTGCGCCAGAAACTAGGCACTCTCAATTTGGGCGAAGTAGCTCTTCAAAGCGCTGGCAGCCCCAATCATGTTCTGATCCGAATTCAACGGCAGGACGGTGGTGAGGAAGCACAAAGCGTTGCAGTCGCAAAAATGCGCGATGCAGTCACCGAACTTGATCCCGGCGTAAAAATTGAACGCACCGAGGTGGTTGGCCCGAAAGTTTCAGGTGAACTGGCCCGTTCTGGTTTTATCGCTGTAGTTCTCGCTGCACTTGGTATGCTGCTATATCTCTGGTGGCGTTTTGAATG
This sequence comes from Falsochrobactrum ovis, assembly GCF_003259955.1. Classification (GTDB taxonomy): domain Bacteria; phylum Pseudomonadota; class Alphaproteobacteria; order Rhizobiales; family Rhizobiaceae; genus Brucella; species Brucella ovis_A. The sequence goes on along the minus strand of NZ_QLMK01000002.1, from coordinate 220,475 downwards.
GTTTTTCGCGATGGGTGCCATTGTCACGCTCATACTCGATACAACCAAAATGGTCGGTTTTTTCGCTCTATTGCAGTTAGATTTCAACCTTACCGCTATTGCAGCCCTTCTGACGAGTATTGGCTACTCAGTGAATGACAAAGTGGTGGTTTACGACCGCATGCGTGAAAATCTGCGGCTTTATAAGTCCAAGTCGCTGCGTGAAATCATCGACATGAGTATCAATCAGGTGCTCGTGCGCTGTATTTACACATCGATCACTACATTCCTCTGCATGCTCCCTATGGCTGTCTGGGGCGGAAGTGCGGTGAACAACTTCGCGGTACCGATGCTTTTCGGCATTGTCGTCGCAACCTCTTCTTCGATCTTCATCGCAGCCCCAATCCTGCTCGTATTGGGCGATTGGTGGCAGCATCGCAAAGATGCTCAGAAAGACGCAGAAGAAGAAACCGCATTACAAAAATAACAAACAAGCCGGGCAGAATATTTCTGCCCGGCTTTAAGTTAACTCTCTTACCTTTCGAAACCCCATAGGCCTCGACCGAATGAATTTTTCCGGAGCATTGTGCAAGGGGTTCGACTAAATATGTCAAAGTGAAAGATTTCGTCATTAAAAAGCTTGCAGCCACGGCAAGAGATGCGAAATTATCAAACAAACGAATCCATTGAGTGGAATTCATGCATATGAAACAGATGAAGGTGCGGTGGCCAATTTATGAAAGCTAAGGATTTTTTCTGGCCCGTAATTGGCGTTTGCGCTGTCGCTATATCTGCCTGGCTTCTTTATCGCGAACTACGCAGTATTTCCCTCGATGACGTTATGGACAGCCTATATGCAATTCGTATGCATCAATGGGTTCTGGCCTCCGCTGCTGCTATTCTCGCCTACTCATCGCTTGCTGGCTATGATCGCATTGCATTGCTGCATTTGCGTCGAAAAATTTCGTGGCTTTTCATCGCGCTATGTTCGTTTACCACCTATGCGCTTTCCCATAATATCGGCGCATCGGTCGTTTCTGGAGCCGTTGTGCGCTATCGTGCCTATTCCTCGCAAGGATTGCCCGGTAGCCAGATTGCAGTACTCATTGCCTTCTGCTCTTTCACCTTTGTTTTAGGCGTCGTAATCACGTCAAGCTTGGTCTTGTTACTGGAGCCGCAAATTCTGATGCGGTTTAATGAGGAACTGACCTCCACCGTCGCCATCAGCATTGCTCTGGTCATGCTGGCTTTCATTTTGCTGTATATTTTTGGAAGCTGGCTGCAACTAAAGCCCCTGCAAATCGGCAAGTTTCGCTTGGAATATCCACGTCTGAATGTTGTTTGGCAGCAGCTTATTGTTGCGCCTTTGGAGTTGGTCGGCGCCGCCGGCATCATCTATTTTGCCCTGCCAGAAGCAGGCAATCCGGGCTTCATTATCATCCTTGGAATATTCTTAATCTCATTCTCTGCGGCGCTTATTTCTCATGCACCCGGCGGACTAGGCGTTTTGGAACTGATATTTTTAACCGGACTTCCGGATATGGATCAGGCCGATGTGCTGGCAGCGCTTATAGTCTTTCGCCTTCTTTATCTCCTAATACCTTTTGCTATCTCATTGGTAGTGGTGCTGGTATTTGAAAAATCGCAATTCGTCCTACGCTGGAACAATAAGGAGAAAAGCAAAAAGCCGGAGATTTAAACTCCAGCTTTGCAAATATGCGCCAATTGGACATATCAACCAATAGCGCTAATCAATTCATTCTTAAATCAAATTACCAAAAACCGCGATGCTGCCAGCACCAAAGAAAATTGTGCTGCCCACGTTCACCCCTGCTCCGGCGTCGATTTGCGATTTCTTCGGCGTTCAGCTTCATCTCATTCCAGGGCCGTGCCAAACAAGCGGTCACAGCCAGGAGCGCCTTTTTCGCCCTATCACACACCAACTTCAATTTCCGCATAACATCTTCCCGTAAGTATCAAATCACTCGATTCGATCTCGATATTTGCTAATGATGAATAATAGTTAATTTTTGTAAAGCTTTGGCGTGAAAGTCAATATCCGACATCTGCGATCATAGATTTCAGAGCGAAATATTTTGCGAGCTTCCGCCATCCCACAGGATTTCTTCACAGACCTCACGGTCAGGAGTTGGTCTGATCCGGATTGAGAACAGGTTTGATCCGAACTTTTTCCACATGGCGACCATTCATTGACTCAATCGTGAAATCAAAACCATCAGCTGTAAAATGTTCGCCACCATTAGGTATGTGGCCAAGATGCCATAAGACATACCCGGCAAGGGTTGTATAGCGATCACCTTCATCAACAAGATCACGCTCCAACAGCCCGCTCAGCCGACGAATATCAACAAAACCATCGACCAGATAACCGCCCTCGCCGTCAGCTTCGGCGACCGATGCTACTTCATCCTCATCAGGAAATTCGCCAGCGATTGCCTCCAAAACATCCGTAGGTGTTACAATACCTTCGAAGGAGCCATGCTCATCTACCACAACAGCAAGCTGAATCGTTGAGACACGAAGCTGTTCCATCACCCGAAGAACATTCGCATTCTCATGGACGACCAATGGCTGTTTGATAACCCCATCCCAATCTATTGACTTATTTTCGCTCATGAAAAGAAGCAGATCCTTAACCGGTGCAACCCCCACAAATTCATCGACTTGACGCCGCGCAACAATGACGCGCGAATGGGTTAAGTTGCGAATTGTTTGCTGAATCTCAGCTTCATCTTCATCCAAATCCAACCATTCTATTTCGTTGCGGGGAGACATGATGGAGCGTACGGGGCGCTCTGCAAGATCCAGAACACCGCGGATCATTTCCTTTTCTTCGGGCAAGAAAACGTCAGTAGCGGCCGTTTGTTGAGCAATAACGTCGACCGTATCTGAGAGCGGAAGATCATCTCGACCACCACCAAGCAACCGAAGCACCGCGCCAGCAGTACGCTCGCGCAAATCATAGGTAGTGATCATCTTTTCGCGGTTGCGACGCGCTGTCTGGTTCGCTGCTTCGATAAGTACCGAAAAGCCAATAGCAGCGTAGAGATAGCCCTTAGGAATATGGAACCCAAAGCCTTCCACGATAAGGCTGAAACCAATCATCATAAGAAAGCCAAGGCAGAGAATGACAACGGTTGGATGTTTGTTGACGAAATCCATCAATGGCTTGGACGCCAACATCATCACGCCAATCGCAATAATAACGGCGATCATCATCACCGGCAGATGCTGCACCATTCCCACAGCTGTGATTACACTATCGAGCGAGAACACAGCATCAAGAACCACAATCTGAACGATAACTTGCCAGAAAACTGCATGAACCATCCGCGATCTTTTGGGACCGTGATCCCCCTCAAGCCGCTCATGGAGTTCCATCGTCCCTTTGGCCAAAAGGAATAAACCTCCCGCCAGCATGATGATGTCTCGACCAGAGAAGGAAAGCCCAGCTAATGTTATCAGCGGCTCCGTTAGCGTGACGATCCAGGAAATTGACGCCAAGAGTAGGAGGCGCATCACCAGTGCGAGCGCGAGACCGATAATGCGTGCCCGATTTCGTTGATGAGGTGGCAGCTTATCAGCCAAAATTGCAATGAAAACCAGATTGTCGATCCCCAGAACAATTTCCAGAACCACCAGCGTAACTAGGCCAATCCAGGCATTAGGGTCGGCAATCCAGTCCATGGACCAATCCATGATAAGAGCTCCTATCGAACCAACGAAAAATGCCGATAGCGGAAAGCGCATGAGCTTACGCCAGCGCGCCTCACAGCTGCACAGCTATACAATGTAACTAGCGGAAAAAACCAATAATCAACCGCGCCCAATGCCCCTTTACCGGGCGTGGGACTTCGGGAAGACGAATCGTCAGAATTATCGTCGGGCATAATGCCGATCAATCCTTTTAAAAAGCCGCGGTGGCTTCGTCGTTCACAAAGAATAGAATGCCTACGATGACATATTGAACTTATTATTTACAGAGACATAAGTTTCGCGCAAGCCTTCTATTCAGCAGGCGAAATATCGACGCGCCGTTTGCGTATTCTCCGTGGGCGAGCCTTAAAGTAGCGTATTCCAATCACTGTCGCGATAACGGTCACGACCATGATGCCGACCCCGATCCAGAACATGTGATCACCGTTCAGCTTAGAAAAACTGCCAACCCCGCGTCCTGCAAGCCATCCCGGTAGAAACATCACTGGCGCCCAAACCATGGCCGATAGAACATTTGCCGTTTGGAAACGGGTTTGATCCATCGACATCATCCCTGCAACCATAGGTACTGTGCAGCGAATGGGACCAAAAAAACGCCCGACAAAGACCGCCATAAAACCATAACGACGGAACAATAGACGCGCCCGCGCAACACCACTGCGGTGTTTATTGAGCGGCCATTTATGAATTATGTTGCGCCCCACCCACCAGCCGAGGAAATAGGAAACAATATCACCAATCACGGCACCAATAATTGCACCAATAATAACAGGGATAGGCTCAATAATGCCTGCGCCGATCAATCCACCGATGACGATCATAATTGGCGTAGCCGGAATAAACATTCCGATAATTGCAAGCGATTCGCCAAAAGATATAATGCCTACAATTGGCCCGGCCCATGCCCGATGATCAGAAATAAACTGACCAACATCGCTGATGATACTTTCCATTCCGTCCTCAAATACCGCAAACCGGATTTCGATATAGGCCATCTGGACCTATTCATTTCCAAAAAGGAATCCGATGCATGTTCCCTGTTCAGCCGCATTAAGCGCGTTCAAACACATACAGTATGAAAATATGTTTAGCGAAAAATAATGACCGATCTGGTCAATTCTATGCTCATTATTGCAATAGCTACTGACTGGCGGCGATGCTTAGATCCTGACAAACTGAAATTCAGGGTGCCGAATCGCCGAGCACCGCAAACAATAACGGCTTCAAGTTGACTTCCGCCACCTTCTTGCAATCGAAAGCCTGATCGACAATTGACATTTTCAACGCAATTTCATCGCAATGACTGCGCGTTTGCCAACACAAAAAATACGTCTATATTTTTTGATTTTTTTACGATTGTAGACTGGACAGGCGGGCATAGGACCGGTATAGAACCGCTCACTTCGCTGGGCATAGTTCTTGGTCTAGTAAGTGGGTGATTAGCTCAGTCGGTAGAGCAGCTGACTCTTAATCAGCGGGTCACAGGTTCGATCCCTGTATCACCCACCAACATTTTCAATAAGATACGCTAAATAACGCTGTACCGAAAAATCCATTAAATGCCGCATCGATCAACAAACACGACGCGGCATTAGGAGTTCACGTCAAACGCTAAATCAGTCTCGCCACCACATCGCGCAATGATATTTGCCAATGCGGTGCCGACCAGTTGAAGACTTGCTGGAATTTGGCTGTCGACAAGCACGAGTTCGCCGGGCGTGCGGCCTTAGTCGGATAGTCGGCTGTCGTAATATCCGTAACAACCGCTGTCGGTCCGCCAAGTTGGTTACTTTCACGAAATATGGCGCGTGCAAAGTCGCTCCAGTTCGTGTCGCCCGTACCAGCTAGATGATAGACGCCCCAGACTGAAAAGTCTGATGCTGCCGCCAAATGGTCCGCCACCCGAATAATCGCATCAGCGATATCAAGCGCACTGGTCGGATTGCCCTTCTGGTCAGAAACAACCGAGACAGCATCCCGCGTTTCTGCAAGCTTCAACATCGTCTTGACGAAATTTTTGCCAAAGGGACTATAGACCCACGCCGTCCGTAAGATAATGTGCCGGGCATTGGCTTGCCCCACCAAACGCTCACCTTCAAGCTTGGAACGCCCATAGACGCTATGGGGACCGGTTGCATCCGTTTCGACATAAGCGCCGCCTGCGTCGCCTGCAAAAACATAATCCGTCGAGAGATGGATAACGGGAGCACCACAAGCTTTCGCCGCTTGGGCAACTGCTTCGGCACCAGCGGCATTCACCGCAAAGGCTAGCTCAGGCTCATCCTCAGCCAAATCCACCGCCGTATAAGCGGCAGCGGAGACAACCAGGTCGGGCTTGATTGCTTCAATCGCTCTATGAACCGTTTCGGGCTTTGTCAAATCCAGCTCGGGACGACTCAACGCAATCGCTTCCAGATCGGGACGTTGAGATACTTTCTCAACAAGGCTTCGGACAACCTGCCCTTCCCGTCCTGTGATAACGATTTTCATGCCTTCATCTCTTCAGCTGGCATGCTTCCTAGACGCTCACCAGAATAAGTACCGCTGCGGATCGGCTCCCACCACCACGCATTATCGAGATACCATTGAATGGTTTTTTCCAATCCGGTCTCGAAAGTTTCTTGCGGTTTCCAACCAAGTTCCCGTTCAATCTTGGAAGCGTCAATCGCATAGCGACGGTCATGACCGGGACGATCAGTGACAAACGTGATCAGTTCGCTATAACTCTTACCGTTTGCGCGAGGCCGTTTCTTATCGAGAATAGCACAAATCGTTTCAACCACATTAAGGTTGGTACGCTCCGCACGCCCGCCGATATTATAGCTTTCACCCAATTTGCCCTTCGCCGCAACCAATGCCAATGCACGGGCATGATCCTCAACATAGAGCCAGTCACGCACATTCGCCCCTGCCCCATAAATCGGTAACGGCTTTTCTTCGAGCGCATTTAGAATAACGAGCGGGATCAGTTTTTCCGGGAAATGGAATGGTCCATAATTATTGGAACAATTCGAAAGTACGACTGGTAACCCATAGGTTTCATACCATGCGCGAACCAGATGATCAGAAGCCGCCTTTGAAGCCGAATAAGGCGAGGACGGCTGATAAGGGGTTTCTTCTGTGAAGATACCGCTATCGAAAGGCAAATCGCCGAACACTTCATCCGTCGAAACATGGTGGAAACGAAAAGCCGATTTGCGCGGCTCAGACAGTTCTCGCCAATAAGTGAGCGCCGCATTGAGCAAGCGGAATGTGCCGACAATATTCGTTTCAATAAATGCGCCCGGACCGTCAATCGAACGGTCGACATGACTTTCAGCAGCCAGATGCATGATGACATCTATTTCGTTAGCGCGCAGAGCTTCCAAAACACAAGCATCATCGCATATATCAGCGTGTAGAAAGCTGTAGTTAGCGTGGTTTTCGATTTGGCGAAGAGAAGCTAGATTGCCCGCATAAGTCAACTTATCGAGATTAATAACATTGATCTTCGGATCGGCGGCCAAATGGCGGCATACTGCAGAACCAATGAAACCCGCACCGCCGGTAACAAGAATGTTCATATTATCCCTCAATCAAAAACTTGTGCATCAGCAAAAAGCGGCGCCTTCTGATCCTTGTCAGAGAGCTGGACGCCTGAAGATGGAAAGGGCCAATCAATACCAATAGCAGGATCGTCAAATCGGATCGAACGATCATGTTCAGGAGAGTAATAATCTGTCACCTTATAGATAACTTCCGTATTCTCCTCGAGCGTCATGAAGCCGTGCGCGAAGCCCTTGGGGACCAGAATCTGGTTCCACTTATCGGCTGAGACTTCCAAAGAAACCCACTTCCCGAAACTAGGCGAATTTTTGCGGATATCGACAGCGACATCGAGAATTGCGCCGCGTGTGACGCGAACCAATTTGTCCTGCGCAAACGGAGGTAACTGATAATGAAGCCCGCGTACAACGCCCTTGGCCGCCGAATAAGAATGATTATCTTGAACGAAAGTCAGATCGATACCGGCTTCGCCGAATGCTTTCGCATTATAGGTCTCAGAAAAAAAGCCCCGTTCATCACCAAATTTACGTGGGCTGATTTCAAAAACACCATCTAAACCCAAAGACCGGACTTCCATTTATTCTTTTCCTAGCTCATCAACACGGCGACGAAGATATGCAGCATATTCAGTCTTACCAAGCTTGGCCGCACGTTCAAGCACTGCTTCACTGTCCAACCAGCCTTTATCTAAACCAATCTCTTCTGGGCAAGCTATCTTGATGCCCTGACGTTTTTCAATGGTTCGAACAAATGACGATGCTTCGTGAAGACTGTCATGTGTTCCGGTATCGAGCCAAGCATATCCGCGCCCAAAACGCTGAACGTTCAGTTCGCCACGTTCAAGATAGACATTATTGACCGTGGTAATTTCAAGCTCACCGCGAGCAGATGGTTTAATCGAACTTGCAATATCGACAACTTGATTGTCGTAAAAATAAAGGCCCGTGACAGCCCAATGTGATTTGGGCTTTACCGGCTTTTCTTCAATCGATATTGCCTGCCCTGTTTTGTTATCAAACTCAACAACGCCATAGCGCTGAGGATCGTCTACACGATAAGCAAAAACAGTACCACCTTTCATAGGTTTCGCAGAGAGCTGCGATAGTTCTGAAAGCCCGTCACCAAAATAAATATTATCACCAAGAATCATGGCCACGCTATCATCGCCAATGAACTCTTTTCCGATTATAAATGCTTCAGCCAGCCCGTTCGGATGCGCTTGCTCGGCATATGAGAAATTCACGCCAAAGTCACGTCCATCACCGAGCAGCTTCTGGAATAAAGGCAAATCGTGAGGTGTCGAGATAATTAAAATGTCTTGAATATCCGCGAGCATAAGAACGCTCAGAGGATAGTAGATCATCGGCTTATCGTAGATTGGGAGAATTTGTTTGGAAACAGCGATCGTAAGAGGATAGAGGCGTGTACCACTACCGCCTGCCAAGATTATTCCCTTCATCCAACATTCCTTAAAAAATTTCCAGATGGTAACTATGCCTTTGCATTTTGACCAACATTTGGCGACAATTACGATACTCGAACTTGCAGTGAGATATTATTCAACTAGCTGAACTGCGAACCGATTGTAAACATAGAAACGCAAATATCAGGAGTTCTGCCCCCTTGTGCGCAAACAAGACTGACGATCTTATGACGCCTAAAGTGAGCGGCATAGTCGTCACCTATAATCCAGAACGAAATGCACTGGCAAAACTCCTCAGAGCCATCCAGTCTCAACTCGATCATCTGATCGTAGTAGACAACAGTTCGTCCGATGACTTGTCGGCCTGGCTACACTCTAATTGGAATCAGGTGGAATACATTCCACTCCATGACAATCTCGGCATTGAGAAAGCACAAAATGTCGGCATAAGTCGCGCGCAGGAGCGCAACTCCGAATATGTTTTATTGCTGGACCAAGACAGTATCCCCAGCCCCAATATGGTAAGCGCCTTGCTGAAGGCAATCGAAACAGCTCGCACGGCGGGCGCAAAGATCGCCTGTGCCGGACCAAGATATGACGATCCCAGACAACAAAATCCCGTGCCCTTTATACAAATCAAAAATTTCCGCATTCAACGCCAAAGATGTTCGACTGATACGCCCGTTGTCAACGTCGATTATCTGATCGCTTCGGGTTGCCTGATCCCTCTTGATGTCATCGAGGCCGTGGGAGCTATGCAGGAAGAGCTTTTCATTGATTATGTCGATATCGAATGGGGATTGCGTGCACAGCAACAAGGCTTTAAATCCCTAGGCGTTTGCGCTGCCTTCATGCAACATCAACTCGGGGACAAGCCTATCTATTTCAGAGGTCGATATATACCCGTTCATAGCCCATTGCGGCATTATTATCATTTTAGAAATGCCGTTTGGCTTTACCGTCAATCTTGGCTTCGTAATGACTGGAAGATTGTCGATGGGTTTCGCCTGCTAAGAAAATTTGCCTTCTACAGCTTGATGACCACTCCCCGGCTGGAACATGCAAAGATGATGTCGCTGGGAGTTCTCCACGGACTAAAAGGGCAGATGGGAAAATTCCACGCGAAAAGGGATAATAGGGCGTAAAATCAGAATGAGTATAACACTTTCCATCTGCATTGTTCTTTATAAGCCCAACTCGGAATCCCTGACTAAAACTCTCGATTCTCTTTTGCTGGCTGCCGAAAGACTTCCTTCTGATAACCGAATACAACTATACATTGTAGATAATTCACCAGAACTATCTATTGACAAAGACGGACATTCTGTTTTCTCGGCTATCCCCACAAAAATCATTCACGGGCAAGGTAACGTCGGTTTCGGCCGGGCCAACAACATTGTTTTAGCGAACGCTATCGGCAGATATCATCTTGTCTTAAATCCCGACGTGGAATTAGCACCTTCGGCACTACAGGAAGCTATCAAATTTATGGAGCAGGAGGCACAGTGCGGCCTGCTCACACCGTCTGCGACATATCCCGATGGTCGCAAACAATTTTTGTACAAACAATATCCCAGTCTGCTCGATCTCTTCTTGCGAGGGTTTGCACCCGGTCCTGTGCGAGACTTATTCCACAAACGACTTGAGAAATATGAAATGCGTCAATTCACCGGCGCAGCAGTTTACTGGGATCCGCCCGTCGTCAGTGGCTGCTTCATGTTTTTCCGGGGAGATGTTTTTTCTAGACTAAAAGGCTTCGACCCGCGGTATTTCCTCTATTTTGAGGATTTCGATATTTCACTCAGGGCGGGCCATATTTGCAGCATTGCCTATGTGCCAACAGTTGAGATCGTTCACGAAGGAGGAAACGCAGCCCGTAAAGGCCTCAAACATATTCAACTATTCCTGAAGTCCGCCGGAATATTTTTCCTTACGCACGGGTTAAAGGTGTGGTAAACACGACTACCACACCGTTTTCGGGGCACCACAACCGTACGTCGTTTCGTACTGCCCTATTTCTTTGACAAGTCCATATTGAAGTAAGCTCCGATCCACTGAGAAGGCCAGCGGTGAAGCGCAACCGCTTCTTTAAGCTGGCCTATAAATAATAGTATCAATGCTTTAGCCATTTCAAAGAAATCTGACCTAAAATACTATCTTAAAGCCATATCAATGGCCTGGTCCCTGTGCCCTTTGTCCCTATGCTCTTTCACAAGACGAACTAGATCACTGGCGTTGCAACTAGCGCAGATGCTAATATCCGCCTAGCGTAAACGTTTTCTATGCCGTTCGGGAAAGCAGATCCTTCCGCAGTGCTTCAATTCTTTCAGCACAACGTCGATAGTCTTCATCTTTGAGTCTGCTGTTTCTCTCAGTATCGCACATCAATGCTAATGTATGTGCCCTATCGGTAGCATGAATATAATCACCAATATATTTATTGACCTTTAAGCTTTGCCAATCGGCATTCTCGCGTGTCAGCAATTGCAGCATAAGGTAATAATCTTCCATATACTTATGATCGTCAAAATACGTCACGTTCGATACGTCCACTCGATCCAAATCTATAATGAAACTATGAATTGGCGCGTGATTATCTCTAACAAACTCGTCGTACGAATAACCGTATTCGTAAACTTTTGCCCTATCGATAAAGACCTGTCTTTTTGTCTCGTAGCGCGTAACATAGACACGACCGAATGAAACCGCTTTTCTTGTTTGACGCAACCGATCGATCAACCATTTATAAGCACTCGGAAAAATAAGGTCATCATAATCCAGAAACGCAGCATACCCCGTTTTCAAAGATTTTAGCGCTTCGCTGAGCATCTTAGAGCGCATATCAGATATTCCGTCAGGCGACGTAAATTCCATCACTGTTGGCTGAGAATACGACCCCCAACAGAATTCCGACAAAAGGTCGTTTAGTTCAGCGCGCCGATCTGCGGTCAGATCCTGAGTTGCTATGAGCGGGGAAACATTGCAACCAACCATCGCCAACAAGCAATAGAGCGCATTTCTGAGTTCGTTGAAATCCGCCAAATTGTGAATACGGATAATCGTATTCACCCTAGGGCGTTTGTTCACTTTGGTGGAGCTTGGCCATGTTACAAAACAACGTGCGTCTGTCCTCATTCGGATATTGGAAAATCCGTCATTTAAAACAGAGCTTGGAATGGCAATCATCGGAGATAGATACAGGTTATCCCAATTTGTAGACCCGTTTTCAGTGACTTCCGCAAACGGTCCATCCATACCGTAAGTATTTGGAATTACCGCCGAATTTGATTTTACCGCTGTTCGGAGCATCTTCTCAAGAGTCGTGATCGCAAAAAGACATGGCGCACGGAATTCGATCGTATAATCAGGTTTTCCTTCCAGTGGAACACACTTGCCGACCAGCTTTGATAGACCCGGCGCTGTGGTGGACACAGCCGCTTTTTCAAAGAGAGTTGATTTATTCAGACAGCCAACGAATTTTTCAAAAAGTACTGGATCTGCATCAAGTTTATCGATGACTATTTCGGGTATCGACAGGAGAACCTTTACGTCCGGCCCCAAAGCGGCTTCTTCATTGAAGAGACTAGAATACGGCGTACCTGTAAGCGCACGACCAACTGAATTCAGATAAGCGTAACCATGTCGGGTATCTGGTTCTAAATGAGCGCCTTCCGCCCATTCGTTCCACGCATTGACCAGAACGAAGCGTTCGTCGGTCGACAGATGTTTACGGCTATAATCGATCAAGTTTTCCAACCAACGCTGGAAAACGACCGGTGTGCCGCCATGCAGCATTATACCTTCCACGCCATAGCGAGGGGTATTATCCCACATCGGAACAATAGACCGGAAGTAGGTGTAGTCCTTTGGATCCTTTTGAGCGCTATAAAATTCCGCTACTTCGGGATAAGACAACACGCTGCCCTTCATGAGTAGATATTGCTTCAACCTATCCTTAATGTCGGGGACGCATCCATTCGTCCAGTCATGTAGGACACGTTCAACACCAGCATCCATCCCAAACTCACGCGGATCCGTTGCACCACGTGTGAGGACCGCGACCACGTAAGGTTCTTTGAGACCGGCGGCCTTGCAAGCTTCCCGCCAGATCGCAACATAGTCCTGCGCTGTTTCGATATGAGATGGGCGATATACGAATAATAATGGTCTCCCGTTGCTTTTAATATACCTTTCATCTTTAAAAAATGGGATCAAATAATCGATGAAAGCCTTTGCGTCTTGAGGGGAATAGCTTTGTCCAAGCAATATTTCGCTTTCATTTCCGTCCCAACGTCGAGTCCAATTCTCATTGGCCCAGCAAAAGCAAAAGCGCATCGGAATATCTTTATTCTCTAACAACATCCGCGCCGGTTCTTCAAGGATCATGCGTCCCCCGAACCAGTAGTGATAGAAAACCTGCCCATAGACCCCGGATTTGCGCATTTGCTCGGCCTGCTTGCGCAGAATATCCGGATTATCGAGCATATAGTATCCGCTATCCCTATGCGGGATATGTTGCTGATAATGGCCCTCAAACAACGGATTGGTAGCCCTGACCTTGGTCCACTCCGTGAAGCCTGTCCCATGCCATTCATCATTTTCAGGCGTTGGGTGGAACTGAGGCAAATAATAAGAAAGTACTTTTACGTCAGAGTTTTCCAGTTCGGCAGCGTAGTCTTTCTGGTTCTCAAAATATCGATAATCCTTGATGGAATCCGTTTGATACAAACGAATAAATTCACCATCCGACTGCTCAGCAAATGGGAGAATTAGCCGTTCTAAAGCGTGAGCTATGGTCCCGTCGCTCGGAATTGGCTCCACGGGGAAGTCATCAAACGACAAGGGAAGATTTAAAAACTCGCGCAAGGCAGAACCGCGAGCCCAAAACATAAATCCTTCAGGAAAGGCGATCTGCAAATTTTCATCAAACGAAAACTTTGCATATTTCTCTACCAAATCGCGAGCAATATCAAAATTATCGCCCCATCCATTTGGCGTTTTTACTATTCGCGTCGATTCCTGCGGAAAGACAATCTTAGCACGCTGTTTGAGCAGATTGAGAATCTGTCCGACAGTATAAGTATCATCATCTTTCTTACCAAGCAGTATATTGAATAATTCGTCAGACCAACTTGATAATGAAACGTTATGCGGGCTTTTCTTTGTATGAAAATGACCGATTACATCATATTGGGACAGTCTTTCTCCAAACTGCACAATCATTGGAGCTATATCGCGCCCCCTATTAGGAACTCTCTCAATATAGATATTGCGTAGATTTCCGAGATAAGAAACGCAGTCAGAATGAATTTCCTTGTGATCCTTAAATGTATTAATTGAAATGTATAAATCAAAAGGAACAGGAATATTTTTTAGCCGCTCCAGAATAGTTTCCAGCATATCGATATAGTGCAGATGGACATGAACCGCCAATTGCATGTCTTTATCCACCACCGGCGCCTTTTGGTGTGGATTAGGATCAAGATAATAAGGAACGATATTTAGCCTGCTGCTAGAGCTCGCCTGAGATTGATGTCTCACGGCCCGATCTTTATATCGGCGTATCCTCACCAATAGCCCGCGAATCCCCTCCCGCTGTAACACCCCATAGGCAATGCGCGAGGCGGACCTCATACCTCCCGCGCGCTCAATGAACTGCAAAGGAATAGACAAGATATTGGTCGAGCGCTTCAGTTCGCCTTGTGATAGGGCGGCCTTCTGTGCCGCTCCTCGCGCGCGAATGCGCGCTGGCAATTGTCCCGAAACTGTCCACCAAATAGCCTTTAATCCTCTACGGCCAAACCGGGACGCCCTCGGCATCCGTGACAGGATTGCTCGCAAAGGGGAGGTAAGCCTCCAGCTAGTGCTCGAGACTATCGTATTATACGAGTGTTCAACATTCTTACGCGCCAGAACTTCGTCATTCAATTGCTGTTGAAAACTCTGAGTTCTGCGTCGCTGCATTGTGACATCGTTCCGAGCTTGTTGCAATTCGCTAGCGAGCAAATTGAGTTCGACATCAAGCTGTTCGTTTTTGGCTTGCGCATCGGCCAGCTTATTATGGGCCCGCTCCATTTCATCAGTCAGTTGCGCCAGCTGAGACTGAGCCTCATCGACCTGCGCTTGAAGAAGCTTGGCCTGCTCTAATTCCTCGGTCAGCTGCACAATCCGAGTCCGAGCTTCATCGACCTGTGTCTGCAGAAGCTGGGCTTGCTGCTCAGCCGCGTGGACATGTTGCGCAAAGCCTTCCCTCGTTTGCGAAAGAAGCAGTCGGTTCACCAACGCCGATCCCCGCGAAGAAAAGAGTGATCGGATACGAGCTTCTGCCTCCGGCTGCTTTGCAAACTTGAAAAGGGCTTCCACCTCAGCAGGCTGTTTTGCTCCCACCGCAATCACCCCAAGCCCATGACTATGTCGAAAGGCTATTGAGGGAAACTCTGCGCTCAGTTCCTCCCACAACCTCCACACACCGAAGTCACTGCGGCGCACTTCGATATCATGAAACAGCACAAGCCCACGATCAGACATTGCCGATTTCCAGTGCTGAAAATCATGTCGAACTGCGTCATAGGTATGCGTCCCATCAATATGGAGCAAATCGATCGAATGATCAGCGAAATAAGGCCTTGCCTCATCAAAAGTCGCTCGCAGCAAGGTCGAAAAACTGGAATATCTGGGATTATGGTAGGCTTGAATTTCCTCAAACAGTCCCTCTTCACGGGCCATATGGACATCGCCTTGCCAAGTGTCGACGGCTGTCCCGGTCGCAGCAATCTGCAAAGCAGCCACCGCCTGACACATCGCACAATAGGAGTTTCCCCTATGCGTTCCCAATTCAACAAAGCGTTCTGGCTTTGCCACTTTCACGAGCCAGAATATGAAAGGAATATGGCCGACCCAGTGCTCAAATGGCACTAGCCGGTCCGGCGTCCAAAAAAACTCATCTCCAATATTCAAACTGCTGACAATATCAACAATGAGTTCGTTATCAGTATTATAGCTTTCTTTATCGATTACACTTTTGTTCTCAGACGTGACCTTCATAATTTGGTCCTTATGATATTATTGGAGGTGCGATGACGCTATACGCGCCATCGACCCGTTCTGAGTTTCAAATTTTTAAATATATTATCAGTATTGGTACGATAGAAAAAAAATTCAGCCAAAATAAGCAGGCAAGACTACATCAGGTGAACCGTCCATTCTTACACGTCCGTGTTCAAGCCAAATGATCCTATTACAGTTCTTCTTCAGCAAATCCTTTGAATGACTGGCTAAAACCAGAATCTTGGTGGATTCAACCAGATCGCGCATACGGTTATTTGCTCGCTCCTTAAAGTCTTCATCCCCTGTTGAAAGCCATTCATCCATAATAAGAATCTCAGGACTAACCGAGGTCGATGTTGCGAAGGCCAGTCGCAATTGCATCCCTGACGAATAGGTTCTGAACGGCATATCCAGAAATTCCCCTAACCCGGAAAACTCTGCAATTTGCTCGAATTTTTCTGCTATCTCTTTAGGATGCATACCCATCATTGCCGAGCGAAGCAGAATATTCTCCCGTCCCGTCGCATCCGGATCAATGCCAAGACTGATATTGATCAACGAAACGCAAGCGCCATGTATTAAAGCTGTCCCCTGCGTTGGTGTATAAATACCCGACAACACGCGAAGCAATGTCGTTTTGCCGGAACCGTTATGCCCGATCAGCCCGATACGGTCCCCTTCTTCAAATCTCAAGGACACATCGTCCAGTCCGCGGACGATGACTAAACTATCGGTTCGCCGCTCGATTCTGCCTCCGGTCGCAATATTCAGAACACGGTTTTTCAGCGAACGATTAGAAGAATTATATATCGGAAATTCGACACCGACATTAGATAATTGAATAAGAGTCATTTTTTACAGCCAATAAGCTACGCGCCAGCGATATCTGCCAAAGAACAGGATGGTAAATGTCCATCCAATAACGGCAAGTACGAGAAGATAGATCCAATTTACAGCTTCAGGCATTTCGCCAAACAGTGGCGCTCGCACGAGCTGAATGAAATGATAAAATGGATTCAGATCAATAAAAACTCGTGACACATGTTCTGGCAGAGTTTTAACCATCCACATTATCGGGGTCGCGTAAAACAAGACCTGAAGTATATTTGTAATGACTTGGGTCATATCGCGAAATCTTGCACACAATATCGCCAAGGTCAGCATCATCCACGCCAAATTCAAACTAATCAAAAGGAAACCGGGAATTGACCACAACACATTGAGGTTAAACCCCTGCCCCATAAATAACATCACAACCGGAAAAATCAGAATATTATGTCCGAAAATGATCACATTTCTCCACAAGGCCCGCAAAATATGCGTAAATAACGGCATTCGAACCTGAAGAATAATACCATCAGAGGCGCTGAAGGCAGTGCAACCGTCCGAAAGCGATGTGGATATAAATCCCCACGTGACCATACCAGCGCACAAATATGGTAGGAAGACACGCATATCAGCCCCAAAAAGGGTGCCGAAAATCATTCCCAACGCACCGATCAGTACGGCCATATTCAGCGTCAGCCAGAATGCCCCTACTCGCGATCTCCGGTATCGCTGCGCTACATCCTGCCACCCAAACACTAATGCCAGACGATATTTGACTAAAGCCTCTGAAACATCCCGGAGCGCAGCTCTAGGGCCAGAGTTCGGATGAGAAACCACGCTGGCCTCGCCTTGTGCATCATGTTGCAATTGAACGCTCATCGACGCCTCTGATTAAGAATACTGCTTTGCACGTTTTGAGCTCCATGAGAGATTTTCGAACACATCTTGCCTTCTTGACGAACTCAAGTTTTAGAGTCAACGGTGCAATATAGGACCTAATGCGGTAAATCTGCGACAATCTTTATCCCATTGCCGATATTTCTCACTATCATCACTGATATACGCCACTAAAAGGCGCACACATCAAAATCTTCAGGACGGTAAAAATGCGCATATTATGCTCAATAAATTGAGCGCAGCACAGATTAGACCGACCCGCAGTCTTGACTTGGCCGTAGCTCAATTCCGGGTTCCCATAATCGAAGATGCTCGTCGTTTGATAGTTGAGCCAGCTGTACCCCTCTCTGGCACCCTGCCTTAATCAAGAACGTGAACCCGTTAGGCTCCTCCCAACAGGCAATCGACGCCATTAAAAAAACTTTTCCACACTGCTGAGATTATGGACCTAATATCTGACCAGCCATAAATGCTTATTAGATCCGGTAAGAAAAGTCGACGAATCGGCACGTGCATAATCCGTGCTACAGTTAAGTGCACATTTGGCGAATCAAAAAACGAAGATTACCGCTTTGAGAAAGGTGAAGTAAGATCAATAAGGTCTTTACTTGATAAGGCGTTACTTGACCTAAATGATGCTGGCTGGGGCGCCTGGATTCGAACCAGGGAATGGCGGTACCAAAAACCGCTGCCTTACCGCTTGGCTACGCCCCAAATCAGTAAGCGAGCGGCTTATAACCATTCGCAGAGGAATGTGCAATCAACAAAAACAAATTTACAGTGGATTGTTGATAACTTGTCATAAAATCAATCGTTTCTGCGCATTTCAGACGTCATATTTAGCGCTTGGGCAAGCTATTTCATTCGAAATAGCGTTTTTGTAACCGCTTAAATTGATATTAAAGTTGTGGGGAACAAATTAGCCATAGCCGAAGATCAAGAGCCCGGCTAAGTATGAGGCATGACTAAGTCCCGTGGCTACATCCTCACCCTTCTCGCTGCAACCATTTTTGCTGCACAAGACGGCGTTTCCAAATATCTTGGTACGCATTATCCGCCCATATTTATTACGATGATTCGTTATTGGGTTTTCACAGCGTTTGTCATCTTTTTGGCTATGCGGTCAGGAGGGATTTTAAAGGTCGCTGCTACAACTCGACCTTTCCTTCAACTTTTTCGAGGCGCATTGCTCGCAACAGAAATTGTTATTTTCATTTACGGGCTCACTCTGGTCGGGCTCGCCATGGCCCAATCCATCATTCAAATCGCTCCCTTGCTCATCACAATGCTTTCCGTACCTTTCCTCGGAGAAAAGATCGGCTGGCGCCGCTGGAGCGCCATCGTTGCTGGATTTTTGGGCGTCTTATTAATTATCAACCCCACGGGAGCGTCATTTGATCTCAACCTGCTCTTACCATTAACTGCGGCGGTAATGTTTTCCATCTATTCGGTCGCAACCAGAGCAGTGAGCAAGACTGACTCATCCGTCACGAGTCTGTTCTATACGGCCGTTGGCGGTGTCCTTGTACTTACGGTCGCCGGGCTTTTTCAGATGGTACCAATTGCACCAAAGGACTGGATCTGGGTCGCGGCCCTTTGCGCTTGCGGTATTTCAAGTCACTTTTGCCTCATCAAAGCCTATGAAGTACTGGAAGCCTCGGAAGTGCAGCCCCTCACCTATCTGCAACTAGTTTTTGGTGCTTTCATCGCCACTTTCATCTTCCACGAAACGCTGACCTGGAACATTATTCTGGGCGCAATCATCGTGGTGGGCGCTGGCCTCTTCTCAATTTTCCGACAACGCGTCGTCGCGCAAAAGCAATCCTCTTCATGATGGGTTTACATTACAAAATATTAATTGGCCTATTCATATCGGGTTCATTTAATATGCCTAATATTACAGCACGTCTTCGGACGATAATTTTTGTAGCGTAATGGAGTTTAATAAACATGCGATCGAAAATCTTTGTTATTACCGCAATCACCACTTCTTTTCTTTCGATCTCGGCCTTTGCGCAAGACAATAGTGCAAATAACGTCGAAAACTCTGTAGAAAAGTCCGAGATTACACAAGATGAAGGGAAATTCGGAAAGAGAACTCCGATTGATCTTAACAAATACTCGCGAATGGATGAACTTAAATCTGCCGATACCAATGGCGATGGACAACTATCGCGTGAGGAGATTGAAGCTTTAGCCCTTCAGCGCATCGTAAAAAGAGCGGCCGATCGGATGGAGCGCCGTCTGGATATTAATGGCGATGGCAAAGTTACGCTCGATGAAATTCAGAAGCAGCGTGAAAAGGAATTCGCCGTTCTCGACCGCAACGAAGATGGCACGCTGGATCGTAAGGAACTTCGCGCTGCCGGTAAATTTCACGGCAAAGGCGATCAACATTCAAAAAGACATCACGCCAAGGGAAACTTTGAGCGTGGACACCATAAAGCACCCGCACAATAAGCTGATTATGGAAAGCTAGCTATGAAGGCCCCAATAAAGGGGCCTTTTTCTTCGCTATAATTCAGCGCAAAACCGATTTCGGATGCACGATAAGCTTACCTCCGACATCTAAAAGATGAGCATTGATACCATATACAGACCGTAGCAACTCTTCGCTCAGCACTTTTGTTGGCGGCCCGTCCGCAACTACCTTCCCCTGATCCAAAACAATCAGACGGGTACAATATCCCGCTGCTAAACTTAGCTCATGCATCGACGCGATCACGGTGCGCCCCTCGGCAGCAAGGGAAGCAAAAACCTCCATCAACCCAAGCTGATGAGCAGGATCAAGCCCAGCCACCGGTTCATCTGCTAGGATAATGGGCGTATTTTGCGCTAGAACACGCGCAATCAACACTCGCGCTTTCTCTCCCCCCGATAATTCGCTGACCACCCGATCACAAAAGCGAATCACATCCATACGCCGCATCGCGGCTTCAACGAGTTTAATATCCTCATCATCCTGGCCTTCAAACATGGGCTTTAAGGCCGCACGGGCAAAAGAAACTAAGGTTTTGACGGCCACTGGCCAAGCCACCTCCCGTTCCTGCGGAAGATAAGCCAAATGCCGCGCCTTTTCCTGATTAGTCATGTTTCGCAAATCACGATTCTCAAGCGAAAGCTGGCCATCACTGGCGATCAACCCCAAAATAGCCTTGAGCAAGCTTGTTTTGCCTGCGCCATTGGGACCGATCAGACCAATGAATTCGCCCGGTTCCGCTTCAAATGACACTCCGGAAAGAACCGTTCTGTGGCCAAAAGACAATTGAAGCCCGTTGACAGAAAGTAAGCTCATACGATCTGCCTCCGATACTTAATCACGAGCCCAAGAAAGAAAGGTGCCCCTATAAGCGCTGTCAGCACGCCGAGTTTCAAATCGTGTCCCGGCATTAAAATACGTACCAGAATATCAGCCGCCAACACCAAAACTGCGCCGCCCAAAGTGCTAGCCGCAAGCAGCCGCGATGGGCGTGCGCCGACCAGTGGTCGTAGAAGATGCGGCACGACCAACCCCACAAAGCCGATCGCGCCCGCAACGGCGGTCGATGCCCCGACACAAAAAGCCGTGCCTAAAATTGCGATTAGCTGGAAGCGAGAAAGATTTACCCCCATGCTCGCCGCAGCATCCGCCCCAAATGTAAGGCTGTCTAAAGCCCGGCCAAGCGAAAAAAGCATGGTCCATCCCAACAAAATAAACGGTGCAGCGAGATAGACATGCATCATAGACCGATCCGCGAGCGAACCGAGCATCCAGAAAACGATTTCCATTGCAGCGAATGGATTGGGCGATAAATTTAGCGCCAAGGAAGTCAATGCCCCTGCAAAACTTGTCACAGCAACGCCAGCTAAAATTACGGTAAGCGATCCAGAATACCGCCCTGCCAGAGCTTTCACCAATAACACCGAAACCAGCGCTCCGATGAGCGCAAATAACGGAAGTGCCAGCGGAAACAACAAGGAAAGCCCGCTATAAATTGCAATCACCGCTCCCAACGAGGCTGATGCACTAACTCCCAGCAAGCCGGGCTCGGCTAATGGATTGCGCAAATAGCCTTGCAATACCGCGCCTGAAAGCCCCAAAGAGCCGCCGATTAATAATGCCAGGAGCGCTCGCGGCAATCGGATATCGCGCATCACCACAACGAATGTGCCCCCTTCGCCGTTGAAAAGGGCCGTCATGCTTTCCGTTAGAGTTAGCTGTGCCGGACCGATCAAGAGTGATAGGGCGAAAAATACTGTTGTTAATGCTCCTAGCATTGCCAACAATGTTACATATCGAGCATTTTCACTCACGCGCCGCCCCTGCAAGCTGTTCGACTGCTTTCACGGTAAATGGCCCACCGCATACCGTCAGATTGTCATCGATGGAAACAATCCTGGCTTGATTTTCCAATGCGTGCATTGCCGGATGCTCAAAATTCTCAAATGCCAGCGCCGGGCCTCGCTCGCGCGAACTGCTTAGAATAATATCCGGTTTTTCCATGATCAGCATTTCCAGCGGCATTCGGGTTGATCCCCTGACACCTGCCCGTTCGGCGATGTTTTTCAAACCCGCCTGACGCACCACCGCGTCGATAAGTGTCCCCGGTCCGGATGTGTAACCATTCGCATAATAAAGCGCGACACTGAGATCGCTACTTGGTCGGTCAATTTCCGCAAGTGCCGCCTCCATAGATTCTATCTCTGCCTGCGCCCGTTCTGGTTGTCCCAGCAAATTACCCATCCGCGCGATCTGTAAACGAATATCCTCGAAATCCCGCGCTGGTTCGAACTCTTCTACCCTCACCCCCAGCTCATGCAATAGTTCAACCGTTGTTCGTGAAGAAAACGTGCTCGCCAGCACCAGATCAGGCTTCATAAGAATGACTTCTTCCACTTGCGCATCATTAAGAGGCAAGCGTGACGCCTGATCTGCCATAGTAGAAAGAAACGGATCAACGGCCATAAAAGAGACAGAGCGTAGCTGTGCCTCACTGGCCAGCAACATTGCCAGCTGATCGGTACACACATTAATAGAAACAACCCGCTGGGGAGTTGCTTGCGCATATGTAGCACTAGACCCAAAGAGGATCAGGGCCGCCGCAAGGCAGCCCCTTAACAGCTTTTTCTTAGACCGTTTATTCATTGCGCGGCCCAATTCAAAAATTCCGGGTAAGCCCAATGTTAAAGCTCCGCCCCGGCGCTATATAACCGGAGATGGTCTGGTATTTTTTATCAAACATATTCTCGACAGAAAATTTCAGCTGTGACTGCTTATCCAGTTGATAAAGCGCTACGAAATCCGCTGTGACATAATCTGCAAGCTTAATTGTATTAGCTGTATTGGTATAACGCGATCCGCCATAGTTGACGCGGGCAGTCAGATCGAGCTTCTCAACCGGCTGAAAATTGATCTCGCCGCTCATTTTGACCCGCTCCCGATAGGGAAGATCCGTGTCGGTATCCTTATCGAGCGGACGCTTGAGATCAATCATACCTTTCACACCCCAGCGATCATCAAACCGATGCGCAAGCGTCGCTTCAAGACCCGTTACTTCAGCGCGCGAAATATTATAGGGCCGACTCACACCATCCGAGCCTTTGGCGTTGATGATCGCATTTCGCAACCAATTTCGATAAACGGCCACGTCCAGTGTGGTTGCCGCGCTAAGCTGCCAGTTCATTCCAATCTCGAAAGACCGTGATTTTTCTGGCGCCAAGTTGGGATTTGCATATCCCGGATAATAAAGTTCGTTGAAAGTCGGAGCCCTAAATCCAGTACCGAAAGAAGTGCGTAACACCAAGTCTGGCAGGATTTCATAACTTCCGCCAAGATTATAAGTGACGACATCACCAAATTGCTCATTGTAATCATAGCGCACACCGCCATCAAAACGCAGAGCTTCGCCTTCCCATGAATATTGCGCAAAGGCAGCAGCAAGATCCCTGCTCGTCACGTCAAAATCGACAGACGAATTCAGCTTTTCGCGATAAACTTCACCGCCAAATGTCACACTATGCAATGCAGCTCCGCTTTGGATTTCCTTCGTGGTAGAAGCGAATATCCCAAAACGTTTCGTTTCAAAACGATCGACATCTGGCAGTGTTTTGCTGTAATCCCGCGCACTATCGATACCGCTGCTCAGTTCAATTGTCGTCGACCAATCAGCACTATGGTTAATTCGAGTTCCTAATTTTCCGGCAAAATTGGTGCTATAACTCTCATCCGTGGGATAGCCATCATATTCGGTATGATTTCGGCTGATCAGCCCATCTGCATATAATCTTCCCCACTCAAAATCTTTAGCCAAAGCTAGATTGAGCGATCCTTGCAGAAAACCATCATTGTCAGGGTGATGTCCCCAACTGTCTAAAGTCGTAAAATTATAGCCTTGAGTTCCAGTGATCGCGGCACCAATGGCAAATTCCACGCCATCAGCCGTTTTCCCTTGGATTGTCCCCGACGCATATCCTCCCCAAGGGTGAGTCACCCCAGTCGAAAAACTGCCGCACCAGGAACGTTCTTCGCAAGCGCCACCCTGTTTGGTGATAATATTGATAACACCACCAAGCGCATCAGAACCATATTGCGACGAATGAACGCCTTTGGCGATTTCGATACGTTCAATCGCACTTAATGGAATACCAAAAAGAGCAGTAGTGCCAGAACTAGCAGAAGCGGTACGCACCCCGTTCACCAAAACCAGCGTCTGCTGCGGCGACATACCCCGCATGTAGAGATTAGCACCCGAGCCCTGCCCGCCATAAGTTCCAAGGCTGATACCGCTAACGCGCTTGAGCAATGATTGCAGATCAGGCGCGGCTGATCGCTCTATTTCGTCTCTATCGATAACCGTTACCGATGATGTTGAATTCTGAAGCGAGGTCGCACGGCGCAGCGGCGTCACAACGATTGTATCAAGCACCACTCCGCTTTGTTGACCAGCGAAAGGCTGCGCCGACACCCTAACTGGCACTGTTGTGAGAACACTCACGATCAATAAAACAGAAAATTTAAAGCTTCGCATTTCCTCTCCTGCACGAGCTTATTCACCGCAGGTCAGAAATGGCTGTAGCCGTCTGCTCCGCGGTAACATTTATAAATGTCACCGCTACGGACGGCCGCGCCTGAACACACCCCGTGTCAGACATAGGTGACGAGATACGGCAGGTCTCCTGACTTCCGGGTCTTCATCTATCCTCCACCTTCCCGATAGTAACTATCAGTGGCTTTGATCGATTCACGATCATCAGAGGACGACTCTCCGGTCACAGTTGCGGGGGCAGTCACGGAGTCGATAGTGATCTCACCGTGTTCCCTTTTCATCCACATGAAGGTGGAACCGTTTCCTATAAAAACCGATAGCAAGCCCAGCTGGAATTAGCAACGTCTCTTAAAATGAAACCCCGAATTTGCATGCCGCGCGCCTTTTATCGGGCCATATCCCCTATTTTGCCCCTACTTTGCTCCACGACATTTACCCCAAGCCTGTTTGATATATTGAGATACCGATTTCATACGCGGATGGGTAAGGAAACTCTGGCGAAAAAGAATGCTACCTTTGACTTCTGGCACGGTTGCGTTGAATTCAAGCTGACGTTTGATCTCATCAACACCATCGCCCTCGGCCCAGCCTGGCTCCGATTGACTGGCGCTTCCGGCTCGATAAAGCGCCATACCAACATAAAGATCCGTCCCGGTTCCTCGCACTGTATCGGCCCACCATTTGACAATCGGACCATACGGAACTTGCTTGCGCCCGAACGACCAATAGACTTGCGGCGCGATATAATCGATCAGCCCATCCTTGATCCACCGGTGTGTGTCAGCGAAATCGCCATCATAATTTGTTTTTCCCGCTTGAGTTGGCGAGCCAAGCGGATCGTCGGCCATGTTCCGCCAAACGCCACCAGGACTAATGCCAAAACGAATATGCGGTTTTATCGAACGAATTTTTTCTGAAATACCTTGGACCAGCGCATAGGTATTATATCGCCGCCATTCATATCTGTCAGAAAAACGGGTGCCAAAACGAGCAAAGCTCTTCGCATCATTGAGCGGTGAGTTGGCCGTTTCATAATAGAAATAATCATCGAACTGGATGCCATCGACGTCGTATTTTTTCACAACCTCGGCAGTTATATCTGTAACCCATTCGCGCACCGCCGGAATCCCCGGATCAAGTACATATCGATTTGCCGATACTGCCACCCATTCTGGTCTGGTTTTGAAAATGCTGGGTGGTGAATCTTTAGCTGAGTTCTGCAAAGCTTTCGCGGTTGCCGCACTATCATCCATAGAAACACGATAAGGATTCAACCACGCATGCAGCTCCATACCGCGTTTTCGCGCTTCTTTTATGGCAAACTCAAGCGGATCAAATCCGGGATATTTGCCCAGTGTCCCGGTAAGATAAGAAGACCAAGGTAAAAATTCGGATTGGTAGAAAGCATCCGCACTGGGCGAAACCTGAAAAATAATCGCGTTAATTCCGTGCGATGCAGCGTTATCAAACATTCGCACCAATTCTTGTTTCTGACGCTTGGCGCGTTCCGCATCATCTTCGATAGTTCTTGATATTTCGGAAGGCCAGTCCAAATTGAGAACCGTCGCAACCCAGCTTGCTTGAAACGAATCACAATCCATGGGTTCTTACCTTCATCAAAATATTGCACTTTCGCGGAAAAAATGGCCTCAATCACGTCGTGAGGCCTTCAGAGCATAAACCAGCCTTCTAGGCGAGCCGTCCGACCTGCATATTTTGGATGACGTTGCGGATATCATATTCTGACAGATCTATAATAATCATCGCAGCCTCCATTAAGGGCGCATCCGCTCAAATGAAAAGACGCCCTTCGGCGACCTTCACCGTCCTGCCTCCAATACGTGCACCGGTCAATTTTTGCTTAGATATATCTAATTCGAGACGAATCCGCGATGGTCGCCCCATTTCCATGCCCTGCTCGATCCACCATTGCGAGCTGCCATCCAACGGCCTGTCATTTTGCTGAATAATCCCGGCAAATGCGGCCGCGGCAGAGCCCGTCGCTGGATCTTCATAAATATTCGATCCAGTAACAAACATCCTGGCATGATAATTACTGTCAAAAAGAATCGTATCCCGGCAATAGACATAGATCGGCAGCGGTCGCTCGCTCACATGCGGTAAGCTTTCACTGACATAAACTGGATCAATCGAAACTTTTGCCGCTGCAATGAGATTATGAACCGGGACGAGCAAATAGGGTGTGCCAGCGCTCCAAACTTCAGGCACGTGATTCTCAAACCCTATCTCATGCGCACCCAATCCTAGCGCCGCCGCTGCTTCTTCTTTTTCAATTTTAATAGACATTTTTTCAGGAAGGCGTGGCAGATCGAATTCACCAAAAGCCCCCTTTTCGCCCAAGATAACCCCGCAACGAACAATGCCTACTTTTTCTTCCAGAGTAACCAATCGGTCAGCATCATGGCCCGTCATGCGACGTTTTGCGAGAGAAACCGCAGTACCAATGGTCGGATGCCCAGCAAAAGGAAGCTCATAATCCGGCGTAAATATCCGCACCATAGCTTCGTGTACGGGGTTAGCCGGAGGAAAAACAAAAACCGTTTCTGAAAGATTAAACTCCCGCGCAATCGCCTGCATCTGAGAATCGTTTAAGCCTTCTCCGTCATGAACAACTGCCAGCGGGTTTCCGGCCAAGGGCCTATCGGCGAATACATCAAACACCTCATAGAACCGGCCAGGTGCACCAGCATCATTCATGTTTCACCTCTTCCTCGAAGCCGGTTTAATCTTGTCGGCATTTATCAGCATCTTCAACACATGCCCTCTCACAGTCAAACCGTATCAATCAGCATTATGAAAATGCCACTTCGCAAAAGCATGGATATAGGATGGAGATTTTTCGTCGAGATCATTTGATCCACTAATCGGAATTATTTGAGAAAGTTCTGACTGTTCCTGTTGCGCCAAATAATTTTCAATGCGCCCGACCAGTTCTGCCGTCGAAATATCAAAATAATATCGACGAAACAGCGCAATGCTCCGATTGACAGTCACAAGATAGGTCGAAGCTTCGGCTCGCGCTGCCGCAAGATCGATGCCCGTTTCTTCCAACACTTCGCGGCGCATATTCGTTTCGTAATTTACCTGCCCATCAAATATATCCGTGTCATCAATCGTGCCAGCAGGAAAATAGACCTTGCCGCCAAGAGCGCCGTGATTTGCTTGGCGTGCAGCGATCAAATGACCTTCTGCCGAAACCATCACGCCGGAGCCAAATATATGCCACGGTCGATCGACCGATTGATCCACCCGCCAAAACATCAATGTCGCAAAACTGCTACGCTGAAACTCCGCCGAGAACTTTCCATTTTCAATAATGGCACGGGGAGCCAGAAATATTTCACCGTCAAAGAGCGCTGGCTTAGCCGCAACCTGCTTTCGCCAATTCTCTTTAATTGCAATCTGGTTGCGCTCAGCATAGGCCAGCTTTCCCGGCACCACACGCACAGCCACCCTATTAACCGCGTAAACTTTATTTTCCTTCAATCCGTCCATTTTAGACTTTCGATTATCTTCCAATGTTTCACAAATCCGAAAAACAGCTTGTTAGCTTTTTGGAATTGTAATCACAAAAGGTTCATTGAGATCGCTATTGGACAATGATCACTGGCTTTTGGACGGTCCCACCCGGTGCGCGGATAACGGTCCACTTCCTGTCCGGGCGGAAAAATAGTGCGCCAAGGCTGTCCGCGCCGAATGATCTGCGGGACTGTATCTTTGTTTTTCTTAGCCAAAGATGGGGATGCTAAAATATAGTCGAGCTGGCACAGATGGCGCTCATTGGGACCGCGCGTATGATAAAGGGTCCACCGGTCCAACACCGGCCGGCGTTCAACAAAATTATATGCAAAACCGTCATTAAGCAGAATGTCGAGCGCACTGACTTCTTCGCGAGCGGGTGTGAATGTGTAACCGCTCAACGCATCGCCGCCGATGATCACTCGTTCCTGATAATCGTTGAAATCCCCGCAGATAAGCCAGCGCTTGCCTGCGGTGCGGCCCGCGCCAAATTTGTTCTCAATGATGCGGCGGATTGCACGTGCTTCCGCCTCACGCACCGGCAGTGATGCCGTCTTTCCATCCAGTCCGTTGCGTGCCCCGGTCATCGATTTGAGGTGTACTACGAATAAACTAAGCTCTTTGCCTGCGATCCGCAGATCAACCTCTAGGCAATCTCTCTTAAAGATCCGATGATGGGGCTCAATCCCAAGTTCGGCCAGCCCGGGTTCATATAATTGGAAATCACTATAGGTGATATGAGCGTTGCTAATAGCTTGGACCACCTCTATGGGTCGGCCATCCCGTGTTGTCTCTCGGGTCATCACCGCTACATCAATACCGCGGCCATCATTGCCTTCAATCAAATATTTATTGCGATAGCCATGGCCGATCATCTTAAACAAATAACCATATTCGAACGCATTTAGCGCCGCGAGATTGTCTACCTCCTGTAGACAGAGAATATCGGCGCCGCAATCGGCGATCGCAAGCGCTGTCATCTGCCGGGTGTCATCGGCAAAGGCTATCGCACGGGCTTGCTCCATCAATTGATATTGTGGCTCATCTCTGATCTCAAACAAGTTTAGCGTTCGGTCTCGACGTAATTCGTTGCGAAAGCCCGAATAATCGAATCGGCGCATCAGATTTTCGACATTGAAAGTGGCTAATCTAATCATTAGCCACAATCTCGCGGGTGGCGCTCCAATTGGCAAGAACTAGTTTTGAACTTTTCTCTGATAAGTTTGATCACGTGTTGACTACAGATTTGTGGCAACACTTCCTATATAGGTTGAGAAGGAGCCAGCACGAATGTGGAAAAAAACGGACCATTAGCAATCTGCACTTGCCTATTTGTGGGCATGTTTGCAGCGCATGCTTCGGCTGTGCAGTTGAATTCGACGCCCTATCTGCCGTCACTCCAATCACCATCGCCGACAATCCCCGGCGGTGACGCGAGAACCTATGGTCCCAAAGCAGGTTCCAGCAAATGTTATGGTTCGGTTGGCTGTAGTGACAGTGGAAATTACATCTCCAAAGAAGGTGTTCTGCGCTATAAAAGCGGTGAACCGCTGCAAGTCCGCCCTTCAAAGCGTTCACCCGCCACTAGATTCGGGCCAAGCAGCAACCACATCCGATGGTGTTCTGAGCGCTATCGCAGCTACCGTTCGACCGATAATACGTATCAACCTTATGTGGGACCGCGCACGAGCTGCAACTCGCCCTTTCAATAAAAGCCGGGCTAAACCCCGGCTTTTACATCAGACGAAATTTACTTATGCGTTCGAATCAAACGACCCAGACGCTTGATACCCTCATCAATCATTTCGTCATTTGCGCATGAATAGCTAAGACGAAGCGTATTGGCGCCGGTACCAACAGCAAAAAATGCTTTGCCGGGCACGAAAGCCACTTTTTCAGTATCAATGGAAGCCGCAAGCAAGCTGGCACCATCCATACCTTCTGGAAGGGTCACCCACACAAACATCCCGCCTTCTGGCTTCGTCCACTTAGTGCCCTCCGGCATATATTTGGCAAGGGCTTCCAGCATCTTGTCACGGCGATGCATATAGACCTTATGCAATTTAGCAATCTGCTGCTGGAAGAAATTCGCCGCAACGCGCTGAATGGCAAGTTGGTTGATAGTCGGCGAATGTAGATCTGCTGCCTGCTTAATAAGCACTAGTTTGCGAATAACATCCTGCGCTGCCACGACATAGCCCACACGCAGACCCGGAGCGAGTGTCTTTGAGAATGACCCGCAATAGATTGTTCGAGTCTTTTCAATATCACCACCGTGGCGCGCAATATCCAGCGCCAAAATTGGCGGAATAGCTTCTCCGTTAAAGCGTAAATACTGATATGCAGCATCTTCAATGATTGGCATATCAAGTTCATCTGCTTGGGCAAGCAATTTTTCACGACCAGCCAGATTGACGGTCTCCCCCGTCGGATTACTGAAATCCGGAGAAAGATAAGAGAATTTGACCTGGCCTCCGGCCTTTTCCGCTGCTTCCCTATAAGACTGCGGTGTCCGATTGCCATTCGGTGTCAGAATGTCATAGTTGGGCTCATAGGCATTGAAAGCCTGCAATGCACCAAGATAGGTGGGAGCCGTGACCAGCGCCGTATCATTGGGTGAAAGGAACAGCTTGCCCAGGTAATCAAGCGCCTGCTGCGAACCCGAAGTGATAAAGACATTGTCTTCCGTGCAGGGAATGCCAATCTTTGCCAGCTCCTCCACCAGCCAGCTCCGAAGCGGCTTATAGCCTTCAGATAACGAATATTGCAGCGCTGCATTCGCTTCTGAACCAGAGAGAATATCCTTGTACGCGCTCTGGAATTCCTCGTGCGGGAAAAGTGCGGGGTCAGGAATACCACCCGCAAATGAAATAATATCCGGGCGTTCAAGCAGCTTAAGCAGTTCACGAATTTCCGAAGCGCGCATGCGTTTCGAGCGCGTTGCAAATACACTTTCCCAGTCCAGCACGGGAAATCTCCTCAAACTTTATGACATAAGATGAAGCGATAGCGCAATTCCCGCTCCACGAGAACACCTCTTCCGATGCTTGTATGGAATAAAGATATTCGGAATTGTTCTAGAGCCTTTTTATCCAATTTTCAGGGGGAGCTATCCCCCTGAAGAACTCTCATTTAATAGAATGGTAGCGCTCACGAATTATGGTTTTCTCGTGAGCAAACCAAATTAGTTGCGGGCTTTGTCAACGAGCTTATTCTTGGCGATCCAAGGCATCATGCCACGCAGTTTTTCACCCACTTCTTCAATCTGGTGACTGTCGTTCATACGACGAATGCTCTTGAAGCGAGCTGCACCCGATTGCCATTCCTGCATCCACTCAGAGGTGAACTTGCCGGTCTGAATATCTTTCAGAACACGCTTCATCTCTTCCTTGGTTTCAGCAGTGATAATCCGTGGTCCGGTAGCGTATTCGCCCCATTCAGCGGTGTTCGAGATCGAGTAGTTCATGTTGGCGATGCCGCCTTCATAGATCAGGTCAACGATCAGCTTCACTTCGTGTAAGCACTCAAAATACGCCATTTCAGGTGCATAGCCCGCTTCGACCAGCGTTTCGAAGCCTGCGCGGATCAGCTCCACCAGACCACCGCAAAGAACTGCCTGCTCACCGAACAGGTCAGTTTCGCACTCTTCCTTAAAGGTGGTTTCAATAACGCCCGAACGACCGCCGCCAACACCCGAGGCATAAGACAGTGCGAGATCATGCGCATTACCCGAAGCATCCTGATGAATGGCGATAAGGCAAGGAACACCGCCGCCCTTCTGATATTCGCCACGAACCGTATGGCCAGGACCCTTTGGAGCGATCATAACAACGTCAATGGTCTTTTTCGGCTCGATAAGACCGAAATGAACGTTGAGACCATGTGCGAAAGCAATCGCAGCACCATCACGAAGATTGTCGTGGATATGGTCCTTATAGATGTCAGCCTGAAGTTCGTCGGGCGTCGCCATCATCATAAGATCGGCCCATTTAGCCGCATCAGCAACATTCATAACCTCAAAGCCATCTGCTTCGGCTTTAGCGATGGTGGCGGATCCTTCACGAAGAGCTACGCGAACATTCTTGGCGCCTGAATCTTTAAGGTTGAGCGCATGGGCACGGCCCTGGCTACCATAACCAACAATGACGACATTCTTGGATTTAATGAGGTTTACATCTGCATCGCTATCGTAATAAACGCGCATTCTTCAATTCCCTTCGTTGAGTTTACTCTGGCATCCTTATGTTCGCCAATTATTGTGCTCCATAGAGAGCGAAAAACTGTTTAGTGGCCCGCCGAGCGTCTCGAATTACCACCGCATCAGTCAATTCAAGCTGGTCGCCGAGCAGCAACCTTATCTGCATATCGCGGACCACAAGTCCGAAAAATGATCGAAATGCCTCATCAATATCGTCAAACGCTAAAAGCCCTGCTTCTTGTCCGATTTTTAATACAGGCTTAAGCCGTTCGGCCATCGCTACCGGGCCATTCGCCAACACAATGTTACCCAAAGCGGATTTGCCGGACGCTGAATGGCTGACCGCCAAACGATTAAGTGCAATGGACGTTGGACCAGAAAGAACCAGCAACCAATCGCGAGCGAAATGTTCAAGACTTGAGAACAGCGATTCCGCGTCTAGCTTCTGACGTGGAACAGGAACGACCCGAACTTTCGACGCCTGCCAGCGCACCATCGCTGTAAGCAATCCGTCGCGGTCACCAAACCATTTATAAAGGCTTTCTTTTGAACAATTGGCAGCGCGAGCGATCCCCGCCGTGGTCAGAGCTCGATCCCCTCCCTCGACAAGCAACCGCAAAGCCTGCTCCAGAACATCGTTCTGACGCGGCGAAAAAGCTGGCTGCTTTTGAGCCCGAATTTTCTCGCTTGTATCAGTCACCCCGCCTCCTTCTTGTACCGTACGGTACGGTTCTATTGAATAATCACAACTTTCGTTTTCGTCAAGAAGGATTTTGAGATTTATGAGATATTCATAACCGCGATTTTGCTCGTGCCCGGCTCCCCCCTAACCGACGGTAAAGTCTGTAATGTAGCTCCAAGATGATGATTGATCGGTCAGATATTAACTTGCGTGCCGATCTCGACAACGCGGCTGGTAGGAATATGGAAATATTCCGTCGCGTCAGTCGCTGTACGCGACAAGTTGATGAACAACCTATCCTGCCAGCGAGGCATTGATGACCGAGCAGCAACCTTCAGCGTGCGGCGCGAAAGAAAGAAAGACGTTCTCATCAAATCAAAGTTCCACCCCAGATGACGACACAATGAGAGCGACCGCGGAATGTTTGGCTGCTGCATATAGCCATAGGTTAACGTCACCTGCATAAAGCGCTCATTATATTGTGAGATACGCACACGATCAGAACTAGCCACCCTTGGACTGGATGCTGTTACGACTGTGAGTATCACATTATTTTCATGCAACACTTTGTAATGCTTCAGACTATGCATCAACGCCGTCGGCGCATTACTAGGATCACCCGTTAGAAAAACCGCAGTGCCTGGAACAATCACGGGCGGACTTTTCTGCATTTGGCTGATGATCATATCAAGCGGCACTTCCGCTTTGCGTGTCTTTTCAAAAAGCGCTCGCGATCCCCGCACCCAAGTCCACATAATGATAATGAGCACAAGCGCCAAGCCCATCGAGGCCCAACCTCCATCATGGATTTTAATTATATTGGCACTAAAAAACAGCAACTCAATCACGAGAAAGACACCAATAAGCGGCAGGGTTCGAACTACGCTCCATCCCCAGATCCGCGTCATGACGATATAAAGCAAAAAAGTCGTAACCAGCATATTACCGGTTACTGCGATGCCATAGGCGGCAGCTAGATTGTTGGATTTTTCAAAACCAAGCACAAGAATAATAACAATTGCCCCAAGAAGCATGTTGATACGTGGGATATAGATTTGGCCATGCAGCTTCTCGGACGTGTGGATGATTTCAAACCGGGGCAATATATTGAGCTGCACGGCCTGCCGGGCAACTGAAAAGGCTCCGCTAATAACCGCCTGACTGGCGATCACTGTTGCTGCTGTCGCCAAGAGCACCATCGGCCAAAGTGCAAAATCGGGCAACATCCGAAAAAACGGCAGCGCTGCGATCTGACCATGGGTGAGAACAAAAGCCGCCTGCCCATAATAATTCAGCAACAGGCACGGAAAAACCAGCCAGAGCCATGCCCTGACAATTGGTGTTCGACCAAAATGCCCCAAATCGGCATAAAGAGCTTCGGCCCCTGTCATTGCCAGAAAAACAGCGCCAATAGTTATAAAAGCCACACCGGGACTAACAGCCAAAAAGCGCGCTGCATAATAAGGATTGAGCGCGGCAAGCACCGTCGGATCATCAAAAATATGCCAAAGTCCAAAAGCACCAATGGCCAAAAACCACATTACCATAACCGGACCAAAAACCACAGCAACCTTTCCAGTGCCGTATTTTTGTACCGCGAAAAGTAGCACCAGAATGATGACCGTGATTGGAACCACCATCGGCGTCAACTGAGGCGCTACAATATGAAGTCCTTCAACCGCTGATAATACGGATATGGCCGGCGTAATGACCGCATCACCAAAAAACAGAGCAGCGCCAACAATGCCCATCGCAAGAATAATGACGGGACGACCTTTCAGAGCCGCCCGCACCAGCGCCATCATGGAAAGAATGCCGCCCTCGCCATTATTGTCGGCTCGCAACACAAACAGCACATATTTGATGGTCACAACCATCAGCAGCGCCCAGCTAATCAGCGATACAACGCCCAAAATATCGCTACGCTCAAGCACTCCGCCGACCGTCGCGGCATGCAGTGCCTCGCGAAAGGCATAAATCGGGCTGGTTCCAATATCGCCATAGACAACCCCGAGCGCGCCCAAAACAAGCATTTTCATACTTTCGCGGGGTTCATGACTATCATCATTAATAGGATAAAAGTCAGAGGCAATATCAGGGCGTGCACCCGCCCGCGCTGCAATCGAGGCTGACGCCTCATCTGCCTTTTTACGACCCATATATAAGACCTCAAAGATCTATTTGAAATATTTAAATATTTCCTGCAAGAATTTGAAAGTTAATTGCAAAAAATAACAATAATAAATACCCTCTCAATATTAAACAAAAATAGAGGGCAGAAGATAAGAATATCTATATTTTTTCGACCAGCAACAATTAACATTATAACATGCCTGCTACGCAAAGCATGCATAAAGAACATAACTAACGTTTCAATTATTCTGCCGCAAGCGCAGAAATGAAGCGGCTGACTGTAACGGGCATACCATACATCAGCGCATCCGCCGTTAATCCATGACCGATGGAAACCTCGCATAATTGCGGAATTCGTTTCACCAAGGCAGGCAAATTTTCAACGGTAAGATCATGTCCGGCATTCACCGCCAATCCAAGCCTCAGAGCTGCATCAGCGGCTTTGCCCAATCTGTCCAGTTCTCGATCCGCCGCGGCTGCATCATCAAAAGTTGCACCATAAGGCCCCGTATAAAGCTCGATCCGGTCCGCTCCTATGGCCTTTGCCTTCTCATATCCCAGCGGATCTGGATCAGCGAATAGTGAAACTCGCATTCCACCCGCTTTCAACCGAGCAATGATAGGCTCAAGAAAATCAGCCTTTGTCTCAAAATCCCAACCATGGTCGGAAGTAGCCTGAAGGGGATCATCAGGAACGAGTGTCACCTGTTCAGGCCGGTGCTTTTCAACCAGTTCAAGAAAGGCTTCGCTAGGAAAACCTTCAATGTTAAATTCGGCTTGAGGAAATTCTTTATCAATAAGCGCGCGAATATCGCCAAGATCGGAAAAACGAATATGACGCTGGTCCGGCCTGGGATGAACAGTAAGTCCGGTTGCACCGGCAGCAAGGGCAACGCGCCCAAGCCCGGTAACACTGGGCCAAGGAAGATCCCGACGGTTGCGCAACATAGCAACAGCATTCAGGTTCACGGACAATTTCGCAGGCATAAAGCGTCACTCCCAAATCACTTACATAACTTTATAGCGCCCGATTACTAAAAATGTCAGTGCTTTCCACATTCATCTTTAATCCAATTCCAAAATGCATGCTCATTTTGTCATTTCATACTATTTGCGCAACCATTGCGCGGCTATGGCGTTTTGTTTGTCCGGCCACAAACCGGAGGTAAATATGCGTAACGAGAATATCCCGGTCGTCCGTCGAATTCCTACAGACCGTGAAGATGTATTTGCATTTGCAATAGAAGGCCATCTTGATGACGCTTCGTTGGAAAATCTTTACGGCCTTTTGAATGCGGCCTATGCCGATCACGAAGAAATCGACCTGCTGATCCGGCTTTCAGGCTATGATGGCGTAGATTGGAGTTCTGCTTTTTCTCAAAGCATGGTCTCACTTCGAGAAAAATCACTCAGACAATTGCGTCGTTACGCCATCATAGGCGGACCAGTTTGGCTGCAAACCAGTGTAACCTTGCTACGGCCCTTCCTCACCATCGATATTCGCACATTCGAAATCGATGAAGAGGCAGAAGCGTGGCAATGGCTGGAAACTACGCCAATCGATCGGTAATTAGCGGACAATGGTGAGCTGCTCCGCCGCACGGGTAATCGCTGTATAAAGCCAACGCTCCCGCGTGTCGCGAAAAGCAAAGCTTTCATCAAAAAGAACGACATTGTCCCATTGCGAACCCTGTGCCTTGTGCACGGTCAGCGCATAACCATAATCAAAATCATCAAACCGCTTTTTCGTCTGCCACGGAATTTCCGCGTCAGGATTCTCAAACTGGGCCTTCAGCAGCTTGATCTTAGCAACTCCCCGATCCTCATCCTCAGGCGCAACCAAAAGATTAACGCCCGGCTTAACTGTCTCTTTTGAAGAAGTCATTACTTTCCATAAGGACCCATTCAACAGACCTTTTGCCGGATCGTTACGCAGACAAACAAGCTTGTCGCCGGCCTGCGGATATTCCGCATTAAAACCTTTCAGCTCCCGTAAGCGTTGATTATAGCGCTTACGTGTACGGTTGGTCCCAACCAAAACCTGATCCGCTGCAAGTACGAGTTCCTGCGTTACCTCATTGCGTGAAATTACGCGGGCACGACCTTCATCGCCATATTCCAGCGCCCGACCCTCACGCACATCCATAGCCATGCGAATGATCGGGTTATCCCGCGCCTGCCGGTGAATTTCTGTCAGCAGATAATCTGGCTCGTGCTCGGTAAAGAAACCGCCGCCAGAAATCGGCGGTAACTGACCCGGATCGCCAAGTACAAGAATCGGCGTACCAAAGGTCATCAAATCGCGCCCGAGCTGCTCATCTACCATTGAACATTCATCAACAACGATGAGCGCCGCCTTGGCTACAGGGCTCTGACGGTTCAACGAAAACGTCGGCGCGATTGATGTCTTGCCCGTAGCCTCGTCCTCAATGGCCTCTTCACCGCGCGGGCGGTATATCAGCGAATGTAGCGTACGAGCATTGCTCGCCCCTTTTGAACGCAGAACCTGTGCCGCTTTGCCCGTAAAGGCCGCGAATTGAACTTCGCCATCAACATGTTCTGCAAAATAACGCGCCAGCGTGGTCTTGCCTGTGCCAGCATAGCCAAACAACCTGAAGATAGGACTGCGCCCTTCCTTCAGCCATTTACCAACGGCTTTTAAAGCCTGATCTTGCTCCGGTGAAAATTGCATATCCTGTACAGACAGGATTCGGGCCATAAGAGCAAGAGCAGACGAGAACAAAATAGCACCATCGCTCCCGCCGCAACTAAAAAACCCCCATCAGAATTCAATCATATTACTGCAAGAT
This sequence comes from Falsochrobactrum ovis, assembly GCF_003259955.1. GTDB lineage: Bacteria > Pseudomonadota > Alphaproteobacteria > Rhizobiales > Rhizobiaceae > Brucella > Brucella ovis_A. Next base: position 182,629 of record NZ_QLMK01000002.1, on the reverse strand, counting down.
AAACTCTCAAGTTCAAATATAATCATATATAAATATTGATTCACAATAAATTAATGCTGACTGTGCTTTACTTTTATAGAAAGGAGATAGGCCATGATGTTTTTCACGTTCGCCCTGCTTTCTATTGCATTATTATTATTACTGACAGAAAAGAAAACTGCATCTATTTTATGCATAATATTCTGCCTCATGTTTGCAATTAAAGAATTTCTCTGGGAGATCCACAGTCCGGATTATGGATATCGCATGCCTTGGATCCAGACAGAGCTACTCGATAATTCGTTGAAACTTTCGTCGATGAACAACGTATCAACACAGAATAGCGGGCAACAATTATGATAGATACTCATTTTAGAAATTTTTCTATTACACCTAAAACATCCGCCACTCTGCATCATATTTATATGCTCGGCATGCTGGCAGTCATCGCTGGGATTTTAACAGCAGCAATGCTGCTTCAATATGTGGACGGCCAGCTTCCCTGTCCGCTTTGCCTTTTGCAGCGCATGGCATTATTGGGCGTTTGTTTTGGCATTATGTTGCAATTGCGCTACGGCTTCTCTTATCGCCATATCGGCTTAAGCATGGTTTTCACTTTATTTCTGCTTATCGTTGCAGTTCGCCAAACCCTGCTAGATATTTATCCTCGGCCCGGACATGAATATATTGGCAGCGCCATTTTCGGCCTTCATATGCCAGTCTGGTCGGTACTGATCGCTGTCGCTTTGTTCTTTAGTTTCGCTATTCAACTGATAGCCTGGGGAAATAGCAGTAAATCAAAAATAAAGCCGACCAAACATTCACCGACGCTTAGATATCTTACCCCTTTGCTGTGCCTATATGTCATCGCAATCGGAGTGGTAAATTTTCTTTCGGTCGGCGTGCAGTGCGGCCTGGGACAATGCCATACCTATGGCTATGCCCTGCTAAAATAAGCTGCCAAGGGAACTGTGGAGCCTATGCGCTTTCATGCCATCATTGGCCATAGGCTCACAACCAGCAACAAAGCCATGCTAAGATTGAACCATTTAAGGCGTTTCGGATCAGATAGCCAGTTCCGCATGAGCATACCAAACCCGGCCCAGCTTGAAACGCTTGGTAAATTCACGATTGAATAGATAATGCTCACCAATAACAGTGATGTGAAATAATTCTCCGGGCTGGCATAAGTCGCAACACCAGTAACCGCCATCACCCAAGCTTTGGGATTGACCCATTGAAAGGCGGCAGCTTCACTAAAGCTCATGGGTCTTGATTTACCACCTTTGCTTTCGCCAATCGTGCGCGATGTCGCGATTTTCCACGCAAGATAGAGCATATAGCTGCCCCCAGCGAATTTTAGCGCAGTATAAAATACCGGCACAGTTTCGAGTAAAGCACCCAAACCTAAGCCCACGCCTAACAGAAGCGAAAAAAATCCGATCCCGATTCCCAGCATATGCGGAATTGTACGTCGAAATCCGAAATTCACTCCGGAAGCAAGCAACATCAAATTATTCGGGCCGGGTGTTATTGAAGAAACAAAAGCAAACACGACCAGCGCCGCAAAAATATCCAGCGACATTCAACATATGATCCAAATGATTAAGCCGATCCAGGCAAGTTGAATCGGCCCTGAACTTAAAGTCCTTGCGGTCCGCGGTTCATAGCTGCGACGCCGGTTCGGCAGACCTCGACCAAGCCAAGAGGCTTCATCAGATTGATGAACTGATCGATTTTTACTGTCTTACCGGTGAATTCGATGATGAAATGCTCAGTGGTCGCATCAACGATCTTCGCATTGAAAGCATCGGCAAGACGAAGAGTTTCGGCGCGTGCCTCGCCCTTGCCCGCAACTTTTATCAATGCAAGCTCCCGTTCGATAGGACGCTCATGCCCAAGCTCAATGGCTCGATGCGTCATATCCACAACCCGATGCACCGGAACAATCCGCTCAAGCTGATGTCGGATTTGATCCAACACGGTTGGCGTTCCCCGCGTTACAATCGTAATGCGTGACAAATGCCGCTCATGCTCGGTTTCAGAAACGGTAAGGCTTTCAATATTATATCCCCGCCCCGAAAACAGGCCAATCACTCTGGCGAGCACACCAGGCTCATTGTCAACCACAACTGATAGTGTGTGCGTTTCCGGAGTTTGGGTGTCGGCGGCGATGAAATAGGCCGAGCCGGATGCTAGATTTTGTGCGTTCATTGTATTTCTCCGGATCAAACGAGCGCGCGGCCCTTGGCGTCAATAGCATTTGCGACCGCTTCATCAGAAGCTTCATCGGGCAGCAGCATTTCATTATGCGCTTTACCGGATGGAATCATCGGGAAGCAATTGGCGAGATTGGCAACGCGGCAATCGAAGATTACAGGCTTATCCACCTCAATCATTTCCATGATAGCATCATCAAGATCTGCGGGCTTGTCACAGCGAATACCATGCGCGCCATAGGCTTCTGCAAGCTTGACGAAATCCGGCATTGCTTCCGTGTAAGAATGCGACAAACGATTGCCATGCAGCAATTGCTGCCACTGACGAACCATTCCCATATATTGATTGTTCAAGATGAATATCTTGATGGGGGCATTATACTGAATGGCAGCCGACATTTCCTGAATACACATCTGGATCGATGCGTCACCCGCAATATCAATAACCAGCGCTTCCGGATGCGCTATTTGAACGCCAAGAGCTGCTGGCAAACCATAGCCCATCGTTCCCAGCCCGCCGGAAGTCATCCAACGGTTCGGCGCTTCGAACTCTAAAAACTGTGCCGCCCACATCTGATGTTGGCCCACTTCCGTTGTGAAATAGGTATCACGCCCCTTCGTCAGCGCATTGAGCCTCTCCAAGGCATATTGCGGCATGATCACATCTTTATTGGGCTTATATGACAAAGATTTGCGTGCCCGCCAGCGATTGATCTGTTCCCACCATGCTTTGATTGCAGCCTTTTCCGGCTTCTTTTCAGCAGCACGGAACTGACGAACCAAATCTTCCAAAACATGAGCGACATCTCCGACAATCGGAACATCAACACAGACGTTTTTGTTGATCGAAGACGGATCAATATCAATGTGGATTTTGCGAGAATAAGGCGAAAACGCATCCAGACGTCCAGTGATGCGGTCGTCAAAACGCGCACCGATGCACAACATGACATCACAATCATGCATAGTCATATTGGCTTCGTAAGTACCGTGCATGCCAAGCATACCCAGCCAATTTTTACCCGACGCAGGATAAGCACCCAATCCCATCAAGGTTGAGGTAATTGGAAAATCACTGATTTCAACCAGATCCCGCAACAATTTGGTGGCAGCAGGCCCCGAATTGATAACGCCACCGCCCGTATAAATCACAGGCTTTTTGGCGGACAGCAGAAGTTTAACCGCTTCGGAAATTGCGCTTTTATCACCTTCAAGCGTCGGACGATAGCTGGTGCGCGGCGAGGTTTGCGGCGGCGTATAGATACCGGTCGCAAACTGAATATCCTTAGGGATATCAACCAAAACTGGGCCAGGCCGACCAGTCGATGCAATATGAAATGCCTCGTGCAAAATGCGCGAAAGATCGTCAATGTTCCGCACCAACCAATTGTGCTTGGTACACGGACGCGTGATCCCGACAGTGTCAGCTTCCTGAAAACCATCTGAGCCGATCAATGTGGTTGGCACCTGACCCGATATGCAGACAAGAGGAATCGAGTCCATCAATGCGTCTTGTAACGGTGTCACTGCATTGGTTGCGCCCGGTCCAGACGTAACCAGCATAACGCCAACTTTTCCAGTTGAGCGCGCATAACCTTCCGCGGCATGACCTGCGCCCTGTTCATGGCGAACCAGAATATGCTCAACCTTATCCTGCTGGAAAAGCTCGTCATAGATCGGCAGCACTGCTCCACCCGGATAGCCAAAAATATGCTCCACACCATGATCAATCATGGCTTGAACCACCATTTCCGCGCCAGTCATCTCGCGTTGCCCCGCGGACATCTTGCCCACTTCGCTTTTTGCTGCCGTCATCTTCGTTATTTCCCGTCTGCTTTTCTATTCAATGTCGCTAGCTATGATAACAAAAAAGGCCCCCGAGGGAGCCTGTCTTTCGCGCATGGGAGCTTTCGCCGGATGGTTACACCATCCTGCCCATGCGCGTACGTACCACAAGAATAAGAGCTGTTCTGTTCATGGTCGGCAGACTAATCACACTAAACCTTATCGTCAACGCATAAATGCGGCTAAAACGTTATTTTCTTAAACGCAGACCGACTTTTGTATAACTTTATTGCACTAAATCCTGTTAAACCCCGTGCACATCGGCTCCAGAGGCATAAGTTTTCCAACTATCATCCAATTGATTGCGAAACCACGTTGATTGACGTTTTGCATATTGTCTTGTTGCGATAACGGAAAGTTCTATTGCCTGATCCTTTGAGAGACGGCCTGAAAAATAATCTGTAATCTCACGCACGCCAATGGCTTTCATAGCAGGCAGAGAAGCATCAAGCTTGAGAGCCAATAAATTACGCACTTCATCAAGTGCACCATTTTCCCACATCAACTCGAAACGCTGGGCAATGCGCTTTCCAAGCCAAGCACGATCTGGCAGCAATATGATCTTGCGCGCACTAGTGGCATCAATAATGGGCCTGCCCTTTTCCTGTTGCCAATCCAGCAGTGACTTTCCGGTGCAATCCACCACTTCAAGCGCCCGAACAATGCGTTGACTATCAGTCGGGCGCAAAGTTTCTGCCATGGCTGGATCCCGCTCACTAAGAACAGCAAAAAGTGCCTGCGCACCTTCTTGATCCATGCGGTTACGCCAATATTGCCTCACCCCGGCCGTGACTGCTGGCATTTGTGACAACCCGCCCAACAAGGCGCGAAAATAAAGACCAGTTCCACCCACAAAGACCGGAACACGTCCAACAAGTTCTGGCCGTCTCAGCAGAGCCTCGACATCTTGCGCCCAGCGCCCAGTTGAATAGGAGACAGATGGCGAAACATGCCCGTAGAGATAATGTTCAGCACTCCGCAAATCATCGTCAGAAGGCCGAGCAGTCAAAAGATTCAACACATCATAAACCTGCATTGAATCCGCGTTGACAACAAAACCTCCGCTCGTCTTTGCCAAACGAAGTGCAAGTGCCGACTTGCCGCTAGCGGTCGGGCCAGCTATCAGGATCGCATCCTTTATTGCTCGCTCACTCATTGCAGGAACTGTTCCTCATGTCGCAATCCGTTTCGCTCATTGCCACTCTCATCGCCAATCCCGCCAAATCCGCCTTGATACCATCTTTAGGGATTAAAGCCTCTGCCTTGGTGAATGCAACCGGACTTTACTGGCTGGCAGACGGGATTGCCTGCGATATTCCCCTTCCCACAGGCATTTCTGAAGAAGAAGCTCTATCCTCACTGAAACAAATGCTTGATGGAGAACCGATTGACGTTGTCGTGCAGCCGCAAGACACAAGACGCAAGAAGATTCTCATCGCCGACATGGATTCAACCATGATCCAGCAAGAGTGCATCGACGAATTAGCCGAAGAAGCAGGACTGCGCGAACAAGTATCACTGATCACTGCACGGGCCATGAACGGTGAAATTGCTTTTGAACCCGCACTGCGTGAGCGTGTAGCACTGCTGAAAGGCTTGCCGCTTGGCGTGATTGATAAAGTTATTTCCACAAGAATTTCACTCATGCCCGGCGGTGTCGAACTGGTGCGTACCATGCGCAAACATGGCGCCTATACAGCACTTGTTTCCGGCGGCTTCACCTCCTTCACCCAACGCATCGCTGAAATGATCGGCTTTCAAGAAAATAGTGCGAATATATTGCACGATGATGGCGTTAACCTAACGGGTACCGTCGCCGAACCAATTTTGGGTCGCGAAGCCAAAGTCGAAAAACTGCTAGAAATTTCAGAGCGGCTCGGACTGACCCCAAATGATGCCATTGCGGTTGGGGATGGAGCAAATGATCTTGGCATGATCCAGCTAGCGGGAACCGGTGTGGCCTTGCATGCCAAGCCAGCTGTGGCAGCGCAAGCAAAAGTGCGGATTGATCATGGAGATCTGACAGCTCTTCTCTATATTCAGGGCTATCGCAAAGCCGATTTTGTCGAATGATCTATTTCACTGAATCAATTTAGCAACGAAATCCAGCAAACATTTAAAATCACAGGGAATATTGCGATTCCCTGTGATTATTTTCAATCAATTCGTATGGTTACGAAGCGCAGTTCTCCAGAGCGAGATGCCAGCATAAGCAGTGCATTTTTTCTGCCTTCACGACGAAGTGCATCAATCCGCTTTTTTACATCTTCTGATGACTTAACGATTGTCTGATCGATATCGACTATCACATCGCCGCTTTCGATCCGCTTTTCGTCGGCAGGAGAACCCGGCAATACATAAACCACTGCAACGCCTTCAACATCGTCGGCTATGCCAAATTCTGCGCGAAGATCATCATCCACCGCTGCCATACGCATTCCGAGCAAGGTTTCGGTGCCCTGAACATTTTGTTCGGTATCGGGTGCTGAATTTTGCTCCTGATCTTCATCACCTTCATCAAATTCAGGAACAGAATGCTCATCCGTCGCAGTTGCGTTACTTTCATCATCCACAAGACGACCAAGCGTAACTTTGACTGTTTTCTCCACCCCTTTACGGATAACAGTGATTTCTATCTCGGCTCCTACGGGGCTTTCAGCAACCAAACGCGGCAAATCCCGAGCTTTATCAATCGCCTTTCCATCGAAGCGAATAACGACATCCCCAGCTTCGAGCGCATTATTATCGACGCCGGAGTTTTCAATCAGCCCCGCAATCATCGCTCCCTTTGCTTCTTTAAGATCGAATGCCTGTGCCATATCTTCAGTAACGGGCTGAATGCGCACGCCGAGCCATCCGCGGCGAACCTCACCAAACTCCTTAAGCTGTTCAATAACGCTCACAGCCATTTCGGCAGGAATTGCAAAGCCAATCCCAATAGACCCGCCCGAAGGCGAGTAGATCGCCGTATTAATACCGATTACTTTTCCGTCCATATCAAAGAGCGGACCACCAGAATTGCCGCGGTTTATTGCAGCATCGGTCTGAATGAAATCATCATAAGGCCCGGAATTAATGTCGCGCTTACGTGCAGAAATAATCCCCGCTGTCACCGTACCGCCAAGTCCAAACGGATTACCAATAGCAAGTACCCAGTCCCCGATACGGGCTTTTTCCGAATCGCCAAATTCAACCTGCTTGAGCGGGTGTCCCTTCGGATCGACTTTAAGCAACGCAAGATCGGTTTTAATATCCTTACCAATGAGGGTCGCTTTTAGCTTTGAGCCATCAACAAAATTAACCTCAATCTCGTCAGCATCACTGATTACGTGATTATTGGTAACGATAATTCCGCTTGCTGCATCAATGACAAAACCAGAGCCAAGCGATTGAACCTTGCGGGATTCTCCCGAGGCGCTGCCGTCTTCATTATAAAACTCTTCAAAGAATTCCTGAAACGGCGATCCTTCCGGCACCTGTGGCACTTGTACCGGCCCTTCGTCGTCCTCTTCTTCTTTAATCGTCTGGGACGTGGAAATATTGACGACCGTATCAAGCAAGCTTTCTGCCAAATCTGCCACAGATGCGGGACCCTGTGGATGCGCTAAATTTGTCTGCGCCGCAGCTGAAATATCGAAGCTTAATGTGTCGGAATAATATATTGCCCCAAGAGCTACGGTGGCAAGTAACGCGCGAGCAAAACCCGACTTCAATGCACTAACCATATAGCTCCGCTCCAATCTGATTGCTGGTAAAACCGGACATCTGAATTGCTGTAAAATACGGCCTGTTTGCGGCCTTATCTTCCAGCATATCATTTTTCAGCAGAATAACGCTCTATCCACGAACGAGCCAGACAATACCAAAGCCAATAACAATTGCGGTAAGTCCTGCAATTCGTAACACATTTTCGGGGGCCTCACTGACATCCCGTGCAAGTTTTTTGGCAAAAAATGGAAAGCCGCCGTAGAGCAGCCCTTCGAATACGAAGAGAAGTCCTACGGCGGTGAGAAAATCGCTCATTGGCGATAATCCTATTGTTCTGGTGTAGCGAGTTCACCGCCCGCATCGCGGAAGAACCGGAAGAATTCCGAGTCGGGCGAAAGCACCAGCGTCGTGTCAGGCGTGTTAAGCGCCTCGCGATATGCACTCATGGAACGCTGGAATGCGAAGAATCCGGGATTTTTCGATGCAGCCTCGGCGAAGATCTCACTGCGCCGCGCCTCGCCCTCACCCCGCAGAACTTCTGCTTCCTTGCGTGCCTCAGCAAGCGTTTCTATCACCTGCCGGTCAGCAATAGCGCGAATACGCTGAGCCGCTTCACGGCCGCGAGCCCGCAAACGCTCAGCTTCGGCAAGACGTTCTGCCTTCATTCGATCATAGGTCTGCTGCGAAACTTCTGCCGTCAGATCGGTACGACGAATACGCACATCTTCGATCGTCAAGCCAAGCGAAGTTGCATCCGGACGCAACTGATCGCGCACTTCACGCATCATGTCGCCACGCTCTTCCGACAGAGCTGCTTCAAAACCGCGTTGACCGTAAACACTGCGCAAAGCAGCATCAAGACGCGTACGCAAACGCTGTTCTGCAAGAAGCGTGCTACCCGATACAGTCTGTCGGAATTTACGCGCATCGGTAATGCGATAAACGAGGAAAGCATCTACATCGTAGAATTTACCACCCGAAACCTGAACGCGAATATCATCAAGATCAAAACGCAGCAAACGATCGTCAATCATCTGCACCGTATCGGCTTCAAGAAAGCCAAATGGCAGTTTGAAATAGATGCCTGGTTCAGTTTTCACGTCAACGATCTGACCAAAGCGCAATACGATTGCCTGCTGGCGTTCATTGACAATGAAGATCGATGAGTAAATCAGAAGGAGTACAACGGCAATAATACCGCCAATGATTGGAAGTCTATTATGAGCCATTATTGGTTACCTCCGCCAGTGGTCGTCATTGCCGGAGCATTCGTTCCCGTGCGTGGTTGGTGGCGCATTAACTCGTTCAAAGGCAGATAAGGCACGACTTCCTTTCCTGGTTCCACGATAACCTTTTTGGTGCTTTTCAGCACATCTTCCATGGTTTCAAGGAACAGCCGGTTACGGGTAACTTCAGGCGCCTTCTCATACTCTGCGCGAACAGAGTCAAAACGCTGCGCCTCACCTTCAGCTTCCTGAACGACACGGTTTTTATAGGCCGCAGCTTCTTCACGAATCTGTGCCGCCTCACCGCGTGCCTGTCCAAGGCGCTGGTTAGAATACTGATTTGCCTCTTCCACGAAGCGATCTTCATCCTGTTCCGCACGCTGTACTTCATCAAAAGCATCAGCGACTTCACGCGGCGGAGCCGCATCTTCAATAGAGACCGCATTCACCTGTATGCCAGTCTGATAATTATCCAGCGTCGTCTGAATAATATCCCTGACGCTTTGCGCAATTGCGGCACGATTATCGCGGAAAATATCCTGTGCTGGTCGGCGACCAACAATCTCACGAATAGCGCTTTCCGAGATTTGCTGCACCATGGCATCCGGATTATCTACGTTGAAGAGATAGGCCCGTGGATCGGACACACGATAAAGCACAGAAAACTGGACGTTGACGATGTTTTGGTCACCGGTCAGCATCAGGCCCTGCGTGTCAGTTCTTGAGCCTTGGCCGCCAATATTAACCTGCTTTTCGACGATCTTCGCCTTTTCATAGGTTTCAATCGGCCACAAATGGAAATGCAATCCAGGCTCGGAAACCTCGGCTTTCGGCTTACCAAAACGAAGTTCTACAGCCAATTCATCCGGCTGTACGGTATAAATTGATTGGAAAAGCCAGAAGCCAAGAACGGCCGCACCAATTAAAAAATAGAAAGGGCGATTACTATTACCACCGCTTCCATTGCCACCGCCGGGAAACACTTTTTTAAGCCGGTCCTGACCTTTGCGGAGAATATCCTCCAGATCCGGTGGCGTGTTTTGACCTCCGCCGCGAGGCCCTTTCGGTCCTTGGCCCCAAGGGCCACCATTGTTATTATTGTCGCCGCCGCCGCCCCAAGGGCCGCCGCCGCCATTCTGATTACTCCAGGGCATCCTCACCTCTCGTCCGAAGACGGAAAGCTGGCCTACTCCCCGTCATCAATTAATATTTCCGTTTTATAAGCATCGCGAGAGTTGCTTTCAACGCAAGGCATCAATTTTAGTACAGATTAATTCGTCTCACGCCGCTCATAGAGCATATATCGTGTCGGGTGACTATCCTTTTCACCTGCAGCGACATCCTCGCTTGAAATAAGCCGCCACTCGCTCGAATCGATCTGCAGAAAAAACGTGTCCCCATCAATATTTGCCAGAACACGTGTTAAATGCAGTTTGTTGGCATAGGGAAGCGCCTGCTCATAGATTTTCCCGCCACCGATAATGCAAATTTCACCAACACCCAGATCATCCGCCATTAAACGTGCTTTGGCGATAGCTTCTTCCAACGAAAAAACGACACTCGCTCCCTCGGCAGTAAAACTTTTATCCTGTGTGAGAACGATATTTGGACGTCCGGGCAATGGCCTTCCGATCGATTGCCAAGTTTTACGCCCCATTATTATGGGTTTGCCAAGTGTGATTGATTTAAAACGCTTAAGATCCGTCGACAACCGCCAAGGCATGTCATTGTCGCGACCAATCACATTATTTTCTGATGCGGCAACAACGATTGAGATTGCTGTTTGTTCGTTAGACATGGTCATACCGCAATCGGAGCCTTGATTGTAGGATCGGCCTCATATCCTTGCAGTTCAAAATCTTCAAAACGAAAAGCAAAAAGATCCTTTACCTCTGGATTGATCCGCATGATTGGCAGTTTTTTAGGTGTCCGGGTTAACTGCAACCGTGCTTGCTCAAAATGATTGGAATATATGTGAGCATCACCCAACGTATGAATGAACTCGCCCGGCTTAAGCCCAGCTACTTGCGCAATCATCATGGTCAATAATGCATAAGAGGCAATATTGAACGGAACTCCGAGGAAGATATCCGCTGACCGCTGATAAAGCTGGCAGGATAATTTGCCTTTGGAAACATAAAACTGAAACAAGCAATGGCATGGTGGCAAAGCCATCTCATCAACCAGCGCAGGATTCCATGCCGAAACAATCAAACGTCGTGAGTTAGGATTGTCGCGTAACATATTCAAAAGATTCTGTATCTGGTCGATGTGCCTACCATCAGGCGCGGGCCATGATCGCCACTGATAACCATAAACCGGCCCCAGATCGCCATTCTCATCTGCCCACTCATCCCAGATCGAGACTCCATTATCTTTGAGATAGGCGATATTTGTATCGCCTTTCAAAAACCAAAGCAGCTCGTGAATGATGGAACGCAGATGCAGCTTTTTGGTGGTTAGTGCCGGAAACCCTTCGCCCAGATCAAAGCGCATCTGATAACCAAACACCGAACGAGTACCGGTTCCAGTCCTGTCATCACGGTCAACGCCCGTATCCAGCACATGCTGAAGAAGATCAAGATAGCTACGCATGGTTATTCCCGGTATCGATTCATTTAGGGGAGAAAACCCCAGCTGATAGCTGGGGTTCTTAACCGGCAATGGCCGACGGTGCAATTATGCACGTTGAATAGTCCAACACTATTAATAAATCAGAGATCGCCCAGTTTACCGAGCTGCTTTGCCACCAGATAGTAGAAAGTGACCCGGTGCTTATTGCGGTCACCTTTCATAACTTCAGCCACGTGGGATACAACTTCTTCTGCTTTCGCAGCATCGGAAACGCCGAGTTTCTTAGCAACCCATCCCTCACGTACGCGCTTCAATTCTTCCGGGTCGGATGCTGAGACGAGAGAGGAATCACGATTGCGTAATGCGATGCCGAGATGTTTGACAATCTTGTCCACAACAGCTTCATCAGCACCGGCATCATAACGACGAACGTCCGCGAGATAATCACTCATTAATCCACTCTCCTTCAATTAAGGGACTGCCCCGTTTAGCGTGCCCCGGCCGTACCTTCCCCTAGTCGACCGAGCGGTGACGAGGATTGACCAGCGCCAGCTGGCTGTCAATGATTAATACCCCCGCACTTGTCCTCAATAGTACGGACTGTAGTTGCTTAAATCGTATTTTTACCTCTTCCAATCGCATCAAAGGGCACCTATATAGGCAGTGCTAGCGCAAGCTGGCTATGGCGATAAATGGACGATGAAATAAGCCCATTGGACCCGGGGGCGGTACCCGGCGCCTCCACCCTAACGCAAGTCATGAAAGCGGCTTGCGTTGCGGTGGGGGCGAAACAGGATCGACAAGGGTGTAAAGATCGATCTTTCGCTCGGCATGATACCACCGTTATCGGGTCAATTGAGTAGTTGCAAATGACAACAAAGCTCAGGGTTACGCTCTCGCTGCCTAATGGCGGTGCGGGAAACCCACTCTAAGCCCTTAGGGTTAGCCCCCTAAGGCGGGGTTCGGAGGCACCTGGCAACAGAAGCCTCCACTTCTCCCTCAATTATGGTGTAACCGGTTTAATATTTGCTTTTTCACCGCTGACAAAGTCCAGCAGTGTTAGAAGATGCCATCATTGCACAGCCAGAAGCTACGCCCGCCATTGCGGCCCAGCTAGCACGTCTTGCCCTATCGGGCCATTTAGAAAATTAATGATCCAAATTTGGCCGCTCGTCATTATTGGGCGCTTATTCAGGCTGATATTCATAATGAGCGGCTAAAGGGTCACTCTATTACCGATGCCATTATTGAACAAAGCTCTATTAACGGCGTCCAAGCGTTCATGAGAGCATTTGGAAGATGTCAAACTGTGGCCAGATGAGGTCGGCCATTAAATTTTTTATAATATAATTGCCACTTCCGGTCAGAACCAACTTGACATTAACCTACGAATCCGTGGGATAAGCAAACCATGGTACAGGACCTTATCCGTTACGATATTCTCGCTCAGGAAGCGCTGCGCGGCGTCATTCGCAAAGTTCTTGTCGAAGTGGCGACGACCGGCCTACCGGGCAATCATCATTTTTTCATCACGTTCCTCACGGGAGCGCCTGGTGTAAGGATTTCATCGCGCTTAAAGGAAAAATATCCCGAGCAGATGACCATCGTGTTGCAACACCAATATTGGGACATGGTAGTCACTGACCAACTGTTTGAAGTTGGCCTGTCTTTTGGCGATATCCCTGAGAAGCTCACCATTCCTTTCTCGGCTATTCGTGGATTCTATGATCCATCGGTGAATTTCGAATTGGAATTCGATGTCACCGTACTTCAGCCAATAAGTGACAATGATGAAGGCGATGAAGTCGCGTCGATCGAATTGCTGCCTTCTGATGGAGCCGAAAATTCGCAAAAAAATAAGTCGACGAAGTCTGACAAAGACGGCTCTGTCGAAACAGAAGACGCTTCGACCGAAACTCCCAAAACCTCCGCAGATGTGGTGTCCTTGGACGCGTTTCGAAAGAAATAGTGCTGTTCATTGACCTATTTTCTGCGTGGACTACGGTGGTGCAATATGAGTGACATCATCAATCTTCGGCAGTTTAAAAAGAAGAAAATTCGCGCAGCTAAAGAGCAGCAAGCCGATCAAAACCGTATTCTTTTCGGGCGAACCAAAGTTGAAAAGGAGTTCGCCCGCAAAAAAGCTCAAAAAACCGAGCAGTTTCTTTCAAACAACCAGCTTGAACCTGGTGATAGAGAGGGTCAAAATAATTGACCTCTTCCGCCCGGTTGAAAAAACGCTCCGTTAGCATCCGCGGCCATGCGACGAGCTATACGCTTGAAGAGCCTTTTTACCAGATCATCCAAGACATCGCTCGCATGCGTGGATTATCTGTATCAGCTCTGATAAGCGAGATTGATGGACAGCGTGAGAAATCAATCAATCTTTCTTCAGCCCTTCGCCTTTATGCGTTGAACTGGGTTAAGTCCCAACTGGCTGATCAAGGCGAATAATATTTTTAACTGCTGATCCGCATCCCTCAGCCATTAAGCCTCAAGGTTCTATGCTAGGCGATAGCTGCTGTTGCTCTTCCAGATTGCGGATAAAATCCCCGATAGATTCCCCCAGCTGCTCGTTTTTTGTTGGATGCGCCGCATCATTTCGCGCTTTTGCTGCCGAACGACGCCGTTTCTCATCTTCCTTTATCCCACGCTCGCGCTCAGCGATCTCCGCTTGCAGCAGCTCAACCTGTCGCCGCAGATGCTGCTTTTCCATAATATTTGCCTGCATCGCTTCGACACGCTCTTGCTCGCGCTCCAGTGCGGATTGTGTCAGAAACTGAACTAGCGGTTCCTGATTAATTTCAATTCGAGGCTCGTTAATGCTCCCCATCAGCGTATAATTGATAAAGGGTTGAATGCCCTCGTTTTTGCCCGCCGATGAACGTTCATCATCTTTATAGGTAAAACTGCCACTTCCATTGACCGCAAGATGCGGAATATCCAACTGCAACTCACCCGCAAGCGCTGCCTTTGTACCATCCAAATCAAATGGCATCACTCGCACCACCCCGCCTACAATGTTAAAATCAAAGTTCGCCGCGCCCGCGCTAAACTCGCCTTTACCGCTTGCATTCTGCGCAATTTCCGCAAAATGCGCAGCATCGAGCGAGCTTGCGCCGTCAATTCTGTCCCCTAGCTGGTCGGCGGCGGTCAACATTGCATCAAACGCGTTTTGGTCCAGCCCCTTTACGACTAAATTTTCCACATCAACGCTACCCGAACCTGTAAGAGATGCCATTAGTTCCGCAACGTTCTTGCCCGCGCCATTCAGTGAGACCGTCGATTTAATTACACCTGTTAGAGGCGCGTTCCCTGTGGAAGGCTGGTAAATATTGGCAAGTTCTGCACCCTTCCACTTAAATTCGGAATTTACCAGCGCAGCCGAGTCCCGATTTTGCAGCGAAATATTTCCTATCAAATATCCGCCCGCCCAATTGCCAGTCATCTCATTAAGGCTAAGACTATCGATATTTTTGTTTAGCTGGGTTGAGAAACCCGATATCGTTCCAAAACCACCCATATCAACATCAGCCACATTCAATTTCATATTGATGAGTACGGGAAGTGATGGACGTGTAGCAAAGGGCGTAGTGGACCAAATCTGGTTTGAATCGGTCCTCATCTCGTTGAACGAATCCTGCCCCAGCATGATTGCTAAAACGCTGCTCATTTTCAAACTATCGAGCGTTGTTTCGCCTTTAATTTGCGGCAAACCGCTATCAGAAAAATTCGCCTCTATGCGAGCATTTACATCATCGCCGCCTAATTTGCCGCCAAAATTAGGCAAGCGAAGCAGTCCTTTCGCATATTGAAAATCGCTTGAAATATCAGCCGATAGGCCTTCTCCAAACCCCGGTAAAACATATCCCATCGTGGCGATAAAGGGTTGCAGGTCTAAAGCTTGAATTTGTGCCTTGCCACTCGCAGCGGCATCACCCCCCACGAGCGACAAAATTCCATCCGCAACCGCAGTCCCATCGGATGCAGTTAGTTTCAGTTGGGTGCGCATGCCTGCGCTTGGCGCTCCCTGCATGGTAACATCCGCGCTCAATTCTCCAGCAATCCCCAGCGGCAATGCGGGAAGCCCCAGCAAAGCGAGAACCTCTTCCCCATTTTTTGATGCTGCTGTCGCATTAAGCTGCATCTGCATGGGGTTGCTGTCGTCAAAGGCCCCGCTTGCCGTTCCCGCCAGATCAAGCTTCATAGTTCCGGTTTTTCCCGAAAGGCTAAAGGAAAACTCATCTCCCATTCGCGAAGCTTTATGGCTAGCATCAACGCGTGTGCTTTTCCCTTCCTTATTTTCCGCGCTTACCGGTGGCTCCAAATCATGACGCGGCGGCGCCTCACCTCGCGCGATAATGTTGATTTCGCTATCTTCAAACAGCCCCCGATAATTGTCGGCCCGTACCGCGAGCGAACGAAATACCGGCACTTCGGGATGCCGATGCGCCATCATCGTGATGAAGGGCTGAAGATCATTAGAAAGCAATGTCGCGTCCAACGTCGCCGACGGTATGGCCGCAAAAGGTTCGTAAGTACCCGTAGCTGTGAGCGTTACCCCCGCCACGTCACTGATCATCAGCCGATCAAAATCAAATCTTCCATTATTCAAGCGAACGGCCAGATCCACTTCCCCCGCCACTATGTCCTCATAATGGACCGGCCCAGATTTGAAATTCAACGCCAGAGATTGCCCCTCCAAATAGGAAACGCCTTGCTCACCTAAGAAAAAGCCAAGCAATGCCTGCAGCGCATCGCTTTCAATTTCGTCTCCTTCTAACTGAAGGGTAATTGCTGGCTCAGCATCTCCTGTTACCTGACGTAAAAATTGTCCCGTCAGGGTCGACTGGCCCAAACCAATCTCCAAATCGTCGATACGTTGTAGACCTTTTCGAAAATCGACCTTTCCAGAAAATCCGGCACCCGCAAGTTTGCGGATCGGCTCATCGACCGATTCATTTAACCATGATGCAAGACCTGATGGCTGCCTTGATGCCACCAGCATGTCGCCGACAAATCCAAATTCCTGCCCTACAACAAGCCTACCCTTGGCTTCAATTTTGGTGCGTCCCGGCAGATCAGCAGCAAATTGTCGAATGGACCACCCATTTCCGTCAGGTTCTGCGTGAATTGTAACCTCTCGCATAGTGGTTCCGCCCGCAACTATTGCAGGCAAACGCAAATCCACGCTTCCGGGCATATCCGGAATGGGCAATTGCTCAAGCATCTTTTGTACAAAGACCAGCCGATCCGAAAAGGGCTCAGAAGCGGCTGCCAGCTCGGCATTCAGGTTTTCAGCGGGTCCCCAATAAATCTGCTGGCCATCAGCACTGATTTGAAAATGCGGATTGTCACCAAAATCGATCAATGCCTTGCCATTGACCACATAGGGATTATCAGTTGGTCCCTGCTCCATGCGAAATTCGCTCGCATCAAACTTGTCTTTATCGGCGCTGAATTTCCCCGTCACCCGAACATCACTGAAAAATGGCTTTTCAGAAACCGGCTGCTGTTTATTATCTAGCAAATCTGCTGAACGAAGCGAAAAATCGCCAGAATAATGCAGCCGGCCATTATCCAATCGCATATCCCCGTCGGTCTCAAGCGTCGCGGGAATGTTTTCTGGCGAAAGGCGAATTCGAAAGCGCAAAGAACCGTCCGGTTTCAATTCTCCGCTGGTGATACCCAGCGCTATCGGGGTTCCGGCCAAATTTGCAGTACCATTGGCCTGCCAAGGACCCGAGAGCCGTGTAGCAGAAAGCACTGCATCAACGGCTTCTGCCGAATATATACGTCCGCTGGCTTCGTCGTGAATAGTTACCGAGCCATCATTGATCGAAAGTCGCTCGACTTTAATCTGCGCGGGATCAATCGGTGTTGATGGCCGAATAGCCCAGTCGACCATCCCATCTTTATCGATAAGAATATTTACGCGGGGCCGCTCAACGCGCATATCATAGATGAGCAATTGGCCCCGCAAAAATGGCATTAACTCCGCATCCATTGAGAATGCATCCACACTCATCGCTGGATGCGCCGTATCGGCTCCGACCCGCACGTTGGAAAACTGTAGCGACGGAAACGGCAGAAGCTGAACTCGGACATCCCCCAGAACCTCAACCGGCCGTCCGAGTATATGCCCTGCCTCACGCTCGAATTCGGCGCGATAGCCGCTCCAATCGACAAAAGGCGGCACTACCAACGCAGCGGTCAGCAGCAATACTAAAAGTCCGCCAATAAAGACGAATATGCGGCCCAAGGAAGAGCTCCAATGAATCAGTGTTGTTACAGCCAGTGATGAATCACGCCGTTTGCCCTAAGGCAACATAACGGCACTGGCTTGGCGACAACAAGATAAAAGACCGTTCCGCTAGCGTTTCACTACCAAGCTGAATCAATATCTCAATAATTTTAGTTAAATTATCGATTTGACTCATTAATTCGCTCGATGGCGCACACCTAGATCAAGTTTTTGCAAGCGCTAATTCACCCGGATCTTTCGATAAAAACTCGGCGATCGCCCTGACCACGAGATTATGATCTTCGCGTTGTGGCAAGCCTGAAACGATAATCGATCCGATAACGCCAGAATTTTTCACCCGAATAGGAAACCCTCCCCCCGCTAAAGCATAATCTGCGACATCCAGTGCTTTATGTGGGGCGAACATCTTATCCGCGCGTTCCTGTTCCAGAGCCAATCGGTAGGTAGAGGCGTGAAATCTCCGGACAACATTGAATTTACGGCGCAACCATTCCTGATTATCGAATGTTGCCCCTGCTGTTGCCGCATAAAAAAGCCGTCGATCCCAGAGCGAAATTTCAATTGCAATCGCCAAGCCTTCATTTTGCGCAAGTTCACGGATACGCCGCCCTATTGAAAACGCCGCATCCTCGTCGAATGCATAAAATATAAGTTCTTCTTCCTGCCGGATAATCTGTTTAATATCCTCATTTACAGACACGGAATTTCCTCCCCATATAAGTGATAGATCATGCAATCAGCTTGATTGATGACACACAAGCAGTTAGTTGAGCCATATGGCCCAGAAACCAAATATCGACATACCATTAAAAAATGCCTCCATTCCGGAATTTGTGGAAACCGCCGTATTCAAACGCGACGTGTTTTCAGAAACTCGGGCGGGCTATTTCGTAACTGATCCCAATACGCGCATCATTCGCCGTGTTGTGAGCGCAGCCCCTTGGTGGTCAAAACCATTGGCATGGATATTGGCGCGTCGAGAGATTCGCGGCCTTAAAAAAGTGCGCGGCATACAAGGCGTGCCGCAGCTACTTTATACAGACAAACATGGTCTTTATCGGTCATGGACCGAAGGAACGCCGCTCCATCTGGCGCGCCCAACGGATCCCAAATGGTACCGCAGCGCGCATCGCATATTGCGGGATATGCGGCGCTTAGGCATTACCCATAATGATTTGGCCAAGCCGCAAAACTGGCTCATGACACCGGAAGGCGAAGCAGCGGTAATCGATTTTCAGTTGGCAAGTGTTCACCATCGACGTGGCGCGCTATATCGGGTGATGGCATACGAAGATTTTCGTCATCTTATCAAACAAAAGCGTGCTTTCGCCAAACATCTGATGACACCAACAGAAAAGCGTATCTTGGCGCGGCGCTCTTTGCCCTCCCGCATCTGGTTGGCGACGGGTAAGAAAGTCTATAATTTCATCACACGCGGAATTTTCAACTGGTCGGATGGTGAAGGCACCGGAGACCGGATTGATAATGAAGGTCCGGCAATATTGGCTGCCCTCAAATCGGATCCCAATGTAACCGATGTCGCGTTGATGCTTTATTCACTCCCAGCCAAGGGTGTGGGCATTTATGCCTTTGTGGAAACACTCAATGCGGACGAAAAAAGCTTGCGTGCGCGCCTTAAGGGACAAAAGGTTGAGCTGATACAACCAGTGGCCCATCTGCCCCGCCGCGCTGATGGCACAATCCGCGATGATATATTACGTCTGATCGCCATGAACCAAATGACCGAGCTTGAAGACTTGCTTGATCGCGAGCCGGAAATGCGTGGATTGGTTGAAGCATTGGCGGCACATCGCCTCAATTTCACCGACCGTCGGGTCACACAGCTTGAATAATTCACCGGTTTCGCTGGTCTTTCCGCGGCGAATCACTACATTCGATAGATATGTCCGATTTCCCCGATGATATGCCGTTTTTCGGCGATGAAACACCGGCTGGCCGCCCTTCGGCAACTGGTGGCCTAGCCGCGCGTGCGATGGCAGCGCGCAACCAGCAACGTGGCGAGCCCGATTATTTGCAAGGGCTTAACCCAGAGCAAAGACAAGCAGTACTCACCACTGAAGGTCCGGTGCTTGTATTGGCAGGTGCCGGAACCGGAAAAACCCGCGTATTAACCACCCGCATTGCGCATATTTTATCAACTGGCCTAGCTTATCCTAGCCAAATTCTTGCCGTTACCTTTACCAATAAGGCTGCGCGCGAAATGAAAGAGCGTATCGGTCATCTGGTTGGCGGCGCAGTCGAAGGCATGCCATGGCTCGGTACGTTTCACTCAATCGGAGTGAAGCTACTTAGAAGACATGCCGAATTGGTAAATCTTACTTCCGATTTCACCATTCTTGATACCGATGATGTAATCCGTTTGATCAAACAACTCATCCAAGCCGAGGGTTTGGATGACAAGCGCTGGCCGGCCCGCAGCCTTGCGAATATGATTGACGGTTGGAAGAACAAAGGGTTTGCCCCTTCAGATATTCCAGAAGGCGATGCTCGTTCGTTCGGAAACGGGCGTGGACGTGAGCTTTATCAAGCCTATCAAGACCGGTTACGGACGTTGAACGCTTGTGACTTCGGCGATCTCCTGCTGCATCCAATCCGCATATTTCGAAATCACCCGGATATTTTGCGCGAATATCACGCTCGATTCCGCTATATTCTGGTGGACGAATATCAGGACACCAATACCGCGCAATATATGTGGCTAAGGCTGCTCGCACAGCGTCCCCAGCAACGAAGCGCTGCTCCCGGCGTCACGTCCGAGTTAGTGCGAGGCGATCTCCAAGCCAATAAGCATAGCGAAGCTGGCGTGAGCGAAAACAAAGTTAATCTCTGCTGCGTCGGCGATGACGATCAGTCCATTTATGGTTGGCGCGGCGCCGAAGTGGACAATATTCTGCGCTTCGACAAGGATTTTCCGGGCGCTGTGGTCATCAAGCTTGAGCGCAATTATCGTTCGACCGCGCATATTCTGGGTGCTGCTGCCCATCTTATCGCCCATAATGAAGGCCGGCTCGGCAAGACGCTTTTCACCGAAGCACCAAATCCTGAAGATCCGCGGGTGAAAGTTCATGCTGCCTGGGATTCAGAAGAAGAAGCACGTGCAGTTGGCGAAGCCATCGAACAAGCGCAGCGAAATGGCCACCTGCTCAACAATATGGCAATTCTCGTCCGCGCTTCGTTCCAGATGCGTGAATTTGAAGATCGCTTTGTTACACTTGGGCTTAATTACCGGGTCATTGGCGGCCCTCGCTTCTATGAGCGTCTCGAAATTCGTGATACCATGGCCTATCTCAGAGTGGTTGCTCAACCAGCCGATGATCTCGCCCTTGAGCGGATTATCAACACGCCAAAACGGGGCTTAGGCGAAGCAACTATCCGCCAGATACACGATTATGCGCGCGCACGCGATATTTCGATGTTTGCTGCCGCCTGCGACCTCGTAGTCACCGAAGAACTCAAACCCAAGCCGCGTTCTGCTCTGCGGGAAGTGGTTGAAAATTTCCGACGCTGGCAATCATTGCTTGAGACTACACCCCACACGGAATTGGCCGAAATCATCTTAGATGAATCCGGCTATACGGAAATGTGGCAGAATGATAAGTCAGCAGAAGCGCCAGGCCGCCTTGAAAACCTCAAAGAACTCATCCGCTCCATGGAAGAATATGAGAGCCTTCGAGGATTCCTTGAACATGTTGCTCTCGTCATGGATGCCGAAAAGAATGAGGACATGGATGCGGTCAATATTATGACGCTCCATTCCGCTAAGGGGCTTGAGTTCGAGACAGTGTTTTTACCTGGTTGGGAAGAAGGGCTTTTCCCCCACCAGCGCGCACTTGATGAAGGTGGTCGTTCTGGCTTGGAAGAAGAACGCCGCTTAGCCTATGTTGGTCTCACCCGCGCCAAGAAAAACCTTCATATTTGGTTTGTTTCCAACCGTCGTATTCACGGCTTGTGGCAATCAACTATTCCCTCGCGCTTTCTGGAAGAACTACCGGAAACCCATGTGGAAGTCGCGGAAATGGAAGGTAATTTCGGCAATTATGGTGGCGGCTACGGCCAGTCACGCTTTGATAAGACAGATCCGTTCCAGAATTCTTATTCGACACCCGGCTGGCAACGCGCCCAGCAAAACCGTTCCGACGCCACGCGCAACAATTGGGGTTCGCGCTCAGGCAGCCGTGTCGAACGGATTGGCTATGGCGAAACAGATTCGGGCTTTGGCGCTGGCCGTGGATCAATAAAAGGGCGCACCATTGATGGCGAGCTTATTGCCAAATCAGTGACGGAAAAAGCGTCAGAATTCAAAAATGGCGATCGCGTATTCCACATCAAATTTGGCAATGGCACGGTGTCGGGGGTAGATGGCAACAAGCTGACAATCGACTTCGACAAAGCCGGCCAAAAACGCGTACTCGATAGTTTTGTTAAATCCGTGTAGGTCGTGTAGGTCGCTTATTGCGGCCTACCATTCTCCCAGGTTACATCGCCTTTAAACAGCGGTACTGTAGACAGCGATGTCTTGGCCGAACCATCCTGCACCTGCGATGCATGGGCCAGATAAAGCAAAGTATCGTTCTTTTGGTCATAAATGCGTGTGATGACCAATTTCTTCCAGATCAAGCTCGTGCGATCTGAAAAAACCCTCTCGCCACCCTTGCCCAACTTTATATCACCAATGGTAATAGGGCCGGTTTGCTCGCATGAAATAGAGGCATTAGACGGATCTTCAAACCAGCCGCCCTTTTGCAGGCGGTCAATGATTCCGCGTGAAAACGACGCCAGATGACAGGTTACGCCCTGCACTTTCGGATCTGCGACTGCATCAATAACAATATCATTGCCTACCCAGTCGACCCCTACCTTACCGACCTCTTCAGCGACGGTGGTTGCGCCCGTGCCGATCAACATCACAGATGCGATCAACCATCCTTTTAAAGCCCTATGCTTAAACATGCAGTTTCTCCAGCAATCTGCCGATAAATTGGAGAAACCCGCCAAACTTTACAAGGCCATTGAACTCAAAGAGTTATTTCATCCGCCCCATTTTTCTAAAAAAGCCTCAATATCAAGGCTCTGAATATCCGGAATGACTTCATAAATTCGCTCTATCGGCCAATCCCACCAATTAAGCGCCAATAATCTCTCAATGATTTGATCGTCAAATCGCTTTCGCAAAACTTTTGCCGGGACACCAGCGACAATATGGTAGGGCGGCACATCCTTGCTCACGACCGCACCTGCGCCCACCACTGCGCCATGACCAATCGTGACCCCAGGCAAAATAACCGCGCCATGCCCAAGCCAAACATCGTTGCCAATCACAACGCGTTTTGCCTGCCGTCGTTTTCTAAAATCACCGTCTAGTCCGATATGGCGAAAATATTCATTAGGGCGATAGCTCACTTTGTGGGTTGTTAAACGCTCCACCGGATGTTCCAGCGCATTGATCCTCACATTCGCTGCAATAGAACAAAATTTGCCAATTTCCGCATAGATCCCCTCCCCGTTCCGCTCAAAATAGGTAAAATCTCCTGCCTCAACCTCACGCAAGATCACACGCTCACCAACTTCTACATAACGACCAAGCTTAGTGGATTTGAGTTGTGCGCTTGGATGAATGCGCGGTTGACTATTCCTGAAGAGAAGATCTTCATCCTGCGTCATTTCAAAACTTTCTGAAGTTTTTGCGCTTTGCTACAGTGATAAAATCGTTTCTATACTGTAGCGCTGGCAAACCGGGCTCCATATGCTATCAAAGGCAAGGGCCAAAAATCGAAACAGAAATTTGGCTGAACCGGCGAATAAAAACAAGCAGTTAGAATGCAATTGCACTAAGAATGCTCAATTGAGCGCTATCGGATCATAGTTCAGCCCGCCTTAGTGCCAATTATTGGTGCAAAATAGACCGAGGTTATCTAAGCATGCAAAAGTTTTTGCCCATCATCATTGTGGCTTTCGTGGTTGCCATTATCGGTGCCGCTGGCTTCAATCTTATCCGTGACCGTCAAGCCGCACACCAGCCCTTTGGTGGTTCTTTCAATCTGGTCTCGATGGATGGCGCACCTTTCACCGAGAAAGAACTGCGTGCAGCGCCGGCTGCTGTTTTTTTTGGCTTCACCCATTGCCCAGATGTCTGCCCGACCACGCTTTTTGAAATGGACGGTTGGTTAAAACAGCTTGGCCCGGAAGCTGAAAATATCAAAGCCTATTTCGTCTCTGTAGATCCCGAGCGCGACACACAGGAAATTATGAACACCTATGTAAGCAATGTTTCAGACCGGATTATCGGTGTTACGGGCAGCCCGGAAGCGATTGATGAGAT
The DNA here is from genome assembly GCF_003259955.1 of Falsochrobactrum ovis. Taxonomy (GTDB): domain Bacteria; phylum Pseudomonadota; class Alphaproteobacteria; order Rhizobiales; family Rhizobiaceae; genus Brucella; species Brucella ovis_A. The sequence goes on along the minus strand of NZ_QLMK01000002.1, from coordinate 158,473 downwards.
GGTAAAATCCTACCATATCTACGCCAAAAAAGTTCCGACCGAAGATGGCGGATATACAGTTGACCACACTGCTTCGATATTTCTTCTCGATGAAGGCGGCAAATTCCGCGGTACAATAGCCTATGGTGAAAACCCAGAAACGGCTGTGCAGAAATTGAAGAATCTGGCCAAAGGCCGCGCGAACGGATAAGCACTTTATTCCACTGATCAGAAAGCTTTATCCTATGCCACAATCACGATTGTTCTTTTCAACCGACAAGACGGAAGCAGAACGCATTTTCGATATATTAGAACGTGCATTGGAAGATGACGGTCTACCGATTGCGCTTACCGAACTAGATGAAGATCGCCAGATTTTTGAAGTCTCTATCTATGCAGATGGCAGCGTTGAAGAGCTGGCAAAGCGCGTTGACGCGCTAGTGGGGCCTGGCAAGTTTGAAGTGGAAGAGCTGCCGGATATTGATTGGGTTACCCATTCTCTGGAGGGCCTAAAACCGGTGCGAGCTGGAAACTTTTTTGTCCACGGTTCTCACGATCGTGACAAAATCGCATCCGGTGAAATTCCCATCCTGATCGATGCCGGTCAGGCATTTGGCACAGGACACCATGGAACCACCGCCGGTTGCCTTGAAATGATCGAAGAAATTGTCAATTCCGAACATCCAACCAATGCGCTGGATTTAGGAACAGGCAGCGCTGTTCTTGCCATTGCAATCGCCAAACTCGCACCAATTCCTGTTCTCGCTACAGATATTGACCCTATCGCAATTACCGTTGCGGCAGAAAACACAGTGCTAAATGGGGTGAGCGAGCATGTTATTACGGCGACTGCGGAAGGCTTTAACCATCCGATTTTTCGCTCTTACACACCCTTTGATCTGATCGTGGCAAATATCCTTGCCAATCCTTTGATAGAATTGGCACCTGCGCTCAAATCTCACCTCGCCCCTAATGGTTCAATCATCCTCTCGGGCATTTTGGATACCCAGCATGATGCTGTTGTCGCGGCCTATCAGGCGCAAGGGCTAAAGCATATAAAAACCCTTCATCGTGAAAACTGGGTAACAATACACTTAAAATAATTTCACTGAATCTAGGTGATCCATGGCCTTTCAGACTTTTGACGTTACTTCTGATCCCTCCAATGGCGCACCCCGCGTCGCGCGGCTGCGTGAGAAATTGGCAGAACAGAAACTTGATGGCTTTCTGGTTCCTCGCGCGGACGAGCATCAGGGCGAATATGTTGCACCGCGGGCGCAGCGGCTGGGCTGGTTAACCGGATTTACCGGATCTGCCGGGGCTGCGCTAATCTTGAAGGATGATGCCTATATTTTCATTGATGGGCGTTACGAATTACAGGTCCGAGATCAGACTGACCCTGAAATCTTCACCTACGAAAACCTCGTTACTAATCCGCCAGCCAAATGGCTTGAAAAACACGGTGCTGGCTTAATTATTGGCTTTGACCCTTGGCTGCATACTATCGCTGAGGCGCAAGCGCTGCGAAATGCGCTGACCAAACATGGCGGCCAACTCGTGCCGGTTGCACATAATCTCGTAGATATGATTTGGGCTGACCAGCCAGACGCACCTTTAGCGCCAGTCACTATACAGCCTGCACGTTATTCGGGTCGCGAAGCAACAGAAAAGCTCCGGCAAATACAGGCAACCGTAGCTGAAAGCGGTGCAGACGCCACGGTGGTGACGGATCCATCATCTATTGCATGGATTTTCAATATTCGCGGCAAGGATGTTTCCAATACCCCCCTGCCTTTAAGCTTCGGGATTATCCCATCCGAAGGCGAACCGGAACTCTTTATTGATGAGCGTAAGCTAGCCATCGAACCCCGCGCTTATCTGACCCAACTAGCCAAAATCTCCCCGCCTTCTTCTCTTGAAGAAGCGCTTCAGACACGTGCACAAAACAAACAATCCATTCTGCTTGATCCGGCGCTTGCCGCCGAACAGCTTCGGCTGATCGTCGACGCAGCTGGTGGAACCATCATTGAAGGCAAAGATCCTGCTCGCCTTCCTCGGGCAATCAAAAATGAGGCAGAACTTGCAGGTTCTCGCGCCGCCCACGAACGCGATGGCGTTGCTATGGTCAATTTTCTAAGCTGGCTTGACGCGCAGCAGCCCGGAACGATTGACGAAATTTCGGCAGCAAAAAAGCTAGAGGAATGCCGCACTAAAACGGGTATCGACTTTCAAATGCCGCTTGAAGATCTATCCTTTGATACGATCTCAGGCGCTGGCCCCAATGGCGCCATCATTCACTACCGTGTCAATACTCAGACCAACCGCGTCTTGAACGATGGCGAACTTTATCTGGTTGATTCCGGCGCACAATTCCGTGATGGCACCACCGATATTACCCGAACAATAGCTGTCGGCACGATTCTGCCAGAGACCAGACGCGCATTTACGCTGGTTTTAAAAGGTATGATTGCCATTTCCACGGCACGTTTTCCTCAAGGCACTCGCGGACAAGATATTGATGTGCTCGCCCGTATCGCATTGTGGAAACATGGTCTCGACTATGGCCACGGAACCGGCCATGGCGTGGGCTCTTATCTTTCCGTGCATGAAGGCCCACAAAACATATCCAAACGCGGCGTACAGGAACTTTTGCCGGGTATGATCCTGTCAAACGAGCCGGGCTATTATAAGCCGGGTTCCTTTGGAATTCGCATCGAAAATCTGATTGTCGTCCAAGAGGCAGAAACCCCACAGGGCGGTGATTTACCGGTAATGAGTTTTGAAACGCTGACCTTCTGCCCTATTGATCGCCGCTTGATCGACAAATCATTACTGACGGAGGAAGAGCTCAACTGGCTCCACGACTATCATTTGAGCGTCAGAGAAAAACTATCAGAGCATCTGGATGAAGCTGCGCTGAAATGGTTGCAAGCAGCAACCGAACCGCTCTGATCAGGCCGGGAAAAAATGGCGCAGGGCAATCAGCAGCGCTGCGCCAGCGAAAAACATAGTCATCACACTCGCTCGTAATGCCACCAATATGCAGAATGCGAGCACAAGCAGTTCCCGCCATCCCTGATCAGAAGCTGGCGCGGCGACAATCGCAGTCAAAACGGCAGCGGGCACTGCATTGAGTGCGGCATCAACACGATAGTGAACACGTGGAAATCGTGAAAGAATCAGATGCCCACCAACGCGGGTTAAATAGGTTAAAACGGCGCCAGCCAAAATGACCCAATAGAGTGTGGACATGATCTCACGCTTCTTCCATTGCCGGTTTGGCGATAATTGCCGCTAACAAAATCCCTCCGGAAGCGCCCAACATGACATGCCATGGCGAGCCTACAAACTTATAGGCTGCAATCGCGCAAATTGTGCTGGCTATCACAACCGGAACCCAGTTTTTCCGATGCCTAAAACTCATCACCATGCCTAGGAAGTAAATTGGAAGCAAAAAATCCAGCCCTATCGCATAGGGATTGGTGACCAAATTGCCAAATAGCGCCCCAATCAGGCTTTGCGTCACCCAGCACACATACATGCTCAGTCCAAGGCCCATATACCACGGAAAGGTGATTTTGAGACCCGCTTCGCTGCGCATTTCGACTTCTGCATATTGAGGATCAATCAATACAAAAAATGCAGCAGCCTTCTGAACAATATTAAAATGCTTAATACGGCGACCCACCGCAGCAGAATAAAGCACGTTGCGAAAATTAACCGCAAAAATCGAAAGCACGATCATCCACGGAGCAATATGTTTGCCGAATAAATCGAGACCGACGAGCTGGCTTGCGCCGGCATAGATCGTAGCGCTCATAAATACCGCTTCGCCGATCGACAAACCACTATCGACTGCCACTGCACCAAATAACAAGCCAAAGGGTGTACTGGCGATAACGATCGGAACCGCCTTTTTTGCACCCATCAAAAATTCAGTTAATGTTGAAGTCGGCACTGGCCGGAATGACTGACCCACAGATTCGCTCCTTGAACAGGGGAATCATTAGGAAATTCTTGTCTAAGTTGGAACTGCCCCGGCAGAATTATTTCAAAGTTCTAGCAATAGCAAAATTGATCTTCACCCTCTTTCGGATTGAAAATTTGCTTTCTGCCCTTTCGGCCATGGGCATTTTCCCTCGCGCTCGGTAGAGATCAACTGGCTTAAGGCAAGTTACCTTTATCCATTGGCTAAAAGAGGCATCTCCCCTCTCCCACCAGAGTAAACCACGCGTCTTCGTCGATCACTTCAATGCCAAGTTCAGTCGCTCTGGCTAATTTGGAGCCAGCGCCCGGACCTGCCACGACCAAATCAGTCTTTTTCGAAACGGAACCCGCAGTTTTAGCACCATAACGTTCTGCCATGGCCTTGGCTTCATCTCGCGACATGCGTTCAAGACTACCGGTAAATACAATTGTCTTGCCTTCAACCGGCGAACCGGTCGCCGCGCGAACTTCCTCATCAAGGGGGCTAACTTCAGCAAGCAGCGCTGCCAAAGCTTCACGATTATGCGGCTCATCATAAAAATCTATGACGGCCTTGGCGACAATCGCTCCGATCCCCTCGACCGAGGTAAGCTCCTGCCAGGCTTCATTACCCTTGTCTGCACGATTACCCTCCATCGGAGCGCGCGCCTCAAGGGCCGCGCGTTCAAAAGCAGAATAGGAACGATAAGCTCGGGCTAGACGTTTGGCATTAACTTCACCCACATGTCGAATTCCCAAAGCAAAGAGAAAACGGCTCAGGCTGATTTCACGTCGACCATTGATCGCCTCATAAAGGTTGCGCACAGAGGTAGCGCCAAAGCCCTCAATATTTTCAAGCTTTCTAAGCGAGCGCGCTTGTCGCTTTTGCAATGTAAAAATATCGGCTGGCGATTTAATCCGCAAATTCTCATCATCGGCATGAAAAAACAACTCAACCTGCTTTTCCCCCAACCCTTCAATGTCAAAAGCATTGCGCGAAACAAAGTGGCGAATACGCTCAACCGCCTGTGCCGGACAGGTCAACCCACCGGTGCAGCGATAAACCGCTTCGCCTTCCTCGCGCACGGCATGGCTATTACAGACCGGACATTGATGCGGAAAGACGAAAGGCACTGCATCCTGCGGCCGCTTCTCCATCACCACATCAACGATCTGAGGAATAACATCTCCAGCACGCTGCACGATGACCGTATCGCCGATGCGAATATCACGCCCTTCACGGATTGGTTCACCCTTAACACCAATCCCTTTTATGTAATCTTCATTATGCAAAGTGGCGTTGGTAACCACCACGCCACCCACAGTTATCGGTGTGAGGCGCGCCACCGGCGTTAACGCTCCCGTACGCCCAACTTGAATATCAATGCCGCGCAGTGTGGTAGTTGCCTGTTCAGCAGGAAATTTATGCGCAATTGCCCAGCGCGGACTGCGCGAACGAAAACCCAGTCTGTTCTGGAGCTCTAATTGGTCAACCTTATAAACAACCCCATCAATATCATATTCTAGATTGGGGCGCTCTAGACCAATGACACGGTAGTGTTCAACCAGACCTTCGACAGTTGAGAATCGCTTCATTAACGGATTGATCGGAAATCCCCAAGACCCGAAAAGCTCTACCATTCCTATCTGGGTATCGCATGGCATGTCCGACATTTCGCCCCAAGCATAGGCGAAAAATCTCAGCTTTCTTTTCGCAGTCACATTAGGATCAAGCTGACGCAAAGACCCTGCCGCCGTATTGCGCGGATTGACATAGGTTTGCTTGCCCTCCGCTTCCATCTGCTCATTAAGCGCGAGGAAATCGGATTTTGTCATATAAATCTCGCCGCGAACTTCCACGACCGACGGAGCATCGGCAGGTAATCTCTGCGGAATTTCAGAAATCGTGCGGATATTAGCGGTGACATTTTCGCCGGTTGTGCCATCGCCTCGAGTAGCCGCACTAACCAAAGCGCCGTTTTGATATCGCAGCGAAATCGACAGCCCGTCAATTTTTGGCTCTGCGGTAAAACCTATCGATCCATCCGGTAACTTGCCGAGAAAGCGATAGACACTGCCGACGAAGTCCCTCACATCTTCGTCGGAAAACGCGTTGTCAAGCGACAGCATTGGGCGAGCATGCCTAACAGGCGGAAATTTTGCAGAAGCTTTACTACCTGGCTTATCAATCCGCTTCAAAAATTTAGCATACTCGGTTTTTAAGCCAGCAAATGCTCTCGCCACCCCAACAAGTGCATCATATTCAGCATCCGTGTATTTCGGATCGTCCAGCTCGAAATAAGCTTTTTTTGCCAGTTCAATCTCTTGTGTAATAATTTCGAGATATTCATCCAGCTTGCCAACAATTTTAGTGTAAAAATGTTGTACTAATTTTTTCTTCACTTCACGTGAATATTTCTGAAATCTCTTGTGCCCCACTTCATATAAAGAGTCCACAAAGGCAGGGCTAGAATCATTAAGCGCGGCCAAAATTGATGCCTTATGAGCTTGAGGCTCTAAAATCAGCCAGTCATCTGCAATGAGATTGATTTTTTGTTGATGAGTAAGCTCGTCATAATCGAGACGACCACTTTTCTTGAAAAAATCTCGCTGATCTTTCATAATCAATACTCATAATATTTTATTCACCAGAGCCAATAAGCTCATACGGCTGATTCTACGCGACCAAAGAACAGGAACTACTTCAAACTTACTCTTGAAGCAAACGCTCTGCCGCCGCTCTCGCCTCCTGAGTGATACTAGCGCCAGCCAACATACGGGCGATTTCTTCCTGCCGTTCATCAAAACTCATAACACGAACAGAAGTCGCCATACGCTCATCATTCGTGCCCGATTTTGAAATAAGAAAATGCGTTGTCGCACGCGCTGCGACCTGCGGCGCATGTGTAACGGAAAGCACCTGCACACGTGATGAAAGCCGCGCAAGCCTTTGACCAATGGCATCTGCCACTGCTCCGCCGACGCCGGTGTCGATTTCATCGAAAACCAAAGTGGGTGCCGAGCCACGATCAGCCAGCGCAACTTTAAGCGCTAGAAGAAAACGCGAAAGCTCACCACCCGAGGCTACCTTCATCATCGGACCCGCTCGCGTGCCTGGATTTGTGCGAACCCAATATTCAACCGTATCTATGCCTTCGGCTGTGCGTGTTTCGGGGTCCACGGTCATCTGCACGATGAATTCAGCTCTTTCTAGCTTCAATGATGGCAATTCATCCATCACCGCATGTTTTAAATGCTCTGCGGCTTCCTTTCTGCGATCCGAAAGGTCCCGCGCCGCCAAATCATAAGCATCCCGAGTTTGAACCGCATGTTTTTCTAACTGAGCCAGTTTTTCTGCCCCAGCATCAAGATCAACCAGATCTGCATCCATCTTATCGCGAAGTGCGGGCAGCCCCTCAACCGTGACTGAATATTTGCGAGCTGCCGCACGCAGTGCAAAAAGACGCTCTTCAACCTGCTCAAGTATGCGTGGATCAAAATCAATCTCTCGCATTGCGTGATCAATAGCATCCTGCGCGTGGCCAAGATTATCGAGCGCTGCATCAATTGATTCAATGACCGGATCAAGAAGATGCGGAGCTTCCTGAGCCTTACGCTCAAGTCGACGCACCAAACTGGCCAATGACGGAATGGGCGATGCGTGACCGCTTAATAACTCGCCTGCTTCATTGACGTCCCCGGCAATTTTTTCCGATTTCATCATCGTAGTGCGGCGTTCGGCGAGTTCGTCTTCCTCTCCCGGCTGCGGATCTAATTTGGTTAGCTCTTCGACCGCAGCACGCAGATAATCCCCTTCCCGCTCCGCGGCTTCAACTTTCGCACGCTGACGATTAAGGGCATTCTCTGCGTCACGCCAAGCCTTATAAAGCTCACGAACCTTATCGGCCTGGCCATCCAGCCCCCCAAACGCATCAAGCAGAGAACGATGAATATTGGTATCAACCAGAGCGCGATCGTCGTGCTGTCCGTGGATTTCGACAAGCCGGCGGCCCAGTTCACGCAAAAGCGCTACACTTGCCGCCTGATCATTGATGAAAACCCGCGTACGACCATCACCCATCTGAATGCGGCGTAAAATAATATCGCCATCATCGTCAAATCCGTTATCACGAAGGAAAATCCGTGCCGGATGCTGCAAAGGCAAATCAAAGACTGCTGTCACCTGCCCCTGATCTGCACCATGCCGTACCAATCCGGCATCACCGCGTGCGCCCAGTGCAAGTGACAGCGAATCCAACAATATGGATTTGCCAGCACCTGTCTCGCCGGTAAGCACCGACAGCCCCGCATTGAACTCAATGTCGAGCCTTTCAATCAGAACAATATCGCGGATCGACAGGTGCGATAGCATGTCTTTATCGCTTAAGAGCCGCCGCCCGTAATGAGCGCTGAGGCTTTGGCCAGCCAAGAGTTTTGATTATCCCGCGGTTCAAGTCCTCCCGATTGAAGCAAGCGATAGGAATCTTTGTACCAGCGGCTTTCAGGATAGTTTTTGCCCAATACTGACGCCGCCATCTGCGCTTCCGATGTTAAACCAAGCGCATAATAGGCCTCCACAAGTCGGGCTAGAGCTTCTTCCACTTGCCTTGTGTTAGAATATTCTTCGACAACCAACCGGAAACGCTTGATTGCAGCCAAATATTCCTTGCGCTCAAGATAATAACGACCAATCTGCATTTCTTTGCCGGCTAGCTGATCGCGCGCAAAGCGAATTTTGGTCTTAGCATCCTCGACATATTCAGAATCAGGGAAGCGATCGACAACCTCTTGCATTGCCGCAATAGCACGGCGGCTTGCTGCTTGATCCCGGGTGATGTCTGGAATCTGCCGGAAATAGCTCAGCCCAATGATATAATAAGAATAGGCAGCTTCTGGCGAGGTTGGATAAAGTGTGTTGTAACGCCTCGCCATATTGATCGCTTCTTCATAATTACCTTGCCGGTAATTCGTGAAAGCGCCCATAACAAGCGCCTTACGCGCCCATTCTGTATAAGGGTGCTGTCGATCAATCGCCTCAAACTTCTTCGCAGCTTCAGCCAGACGACCCGCTTCCAGATTAGCCAAGCCTTCATTATAAAGCTTGTCGGCTGGGTCAAGCGTTTCGACATACTTGCTCAGATCGATATCGTCGTTTTTGCTAGCGCATCCGGCAAGGGGCATAAAAATGGCGACAGCACTGCTAAGCAGCGCAATTTTCGCATTTACCGGGAATTTCGAACTCGTCATGCGGACTCCGGCCATCTGGCAGCATTTTCTTTGTCTGGATCGGCGTGCAATTTCAAAATCAACGCTTTCACCCTACTTCAATACATCAGCATCAGCGTCAAGGTAAACATAGCTGAGATTGTTTTGATCCTCCATAAACCATATGCAGGCAAAATCGGCAATCGTCTAACCAATCAATCCGCTGAATTTGCTTCATATAAGAAAGTCGGGAACAAAATTCCCTATTTCAGAAGCGTAGCTACTCTCAATCTTTACAAAGCGAAATTCGGCAACAAACCTGATTATCCGTCAACAACCGGTGATTTTGAAGCAAATTCCCTCTTCTATTTAAACAAGTTCAAAATTTGATTCGTCCGACAAAAGCGCTTTCACTGCTTCTGAATTAAGCCGGTGCCCCCCTCGCCACGACCGGAAACAACCAATAAATGGCATCCCGGCAAGCGCCGTATCACCAATTGCATCTAACGTCTTGTGGCGAACAAATTCATCTTTGAAGCGCAAACCCGCCGGATTGATCACGCTATGATCATCGGCAATCACGATCGAATTTTCCAGCGAAGAACCCAAAGCCAACCCAGCAGCCCATAGACTTTCAACATCTTTCATGAAGCCAAACGTACGGGCAGTAGAAATTTCTTTTCTAAACCGCTCCTCATCTAAGTCTTGCGCATATTTTTGCTGACCAATCAGCGGACTATCAAATTCGATTCCGATTTCAAACCGCATTGTTTCATGAGGCGTAAACTCTGCCCAGGCATTTTTACCCTCAACACGGACCGGTTTGCGTATCTTTATAAAACGTTTTTTCGCTGGCTGCTCAACCACACCCGCTGCATCGAGCCCCTGAAGAAACTGCGCAGAAGTTCCGTCTAATATCGGGATTTCCGGGCCATCCACTTCAATTTTAAGATTATCAAGCCCCAATGCCGCCACCGCTGCCATCAAGTGCTCAATCGTATTGATCCTAAATTCTGTAGGCCCAAGCGCTGTACACAAATCTGTTGCACCAATTTCTGCAACATGCGCACGGAGCCAAGGGCTGGCTTTGACATCTGAACGTCTGAACAAAATACCGCTATCAGCATCAGCGGGAGAAAAACGAACAGTCGCGGCCTTACCACTGTGAACGCCAAAACCTTCCAAGGTAAACGACCGACCAATTGTTTTCTGATGTGCTCGCAAGTTTCGTTCCATTCAATATCAGTCTGCGTAAATCCACGACGATGAATCGAGTTGTCTCTCTGATAACAGCACAGATATGGCGAAAATAGGCGAGACGACCAAAATTCATTCAAATAAAAATGCCGCGGTTTTATCCGCGGCATTTTTTAAGTCAGCGAAAGCCTATTAGTTAGACTGGCGACGCAGGAATGCGGGAATTTCCAGCTGGTCATCTTCCGAAGCTGCACGAGGCTGTGGGCGGCCCTGATCGTCCAGCTGTCCGCGACGCGGTGCATAGATTGAGCTGTCCTGCGACTGCGGGCGGCGCGGCTCTGCCGGACGCAAAGACGGCTCACGCTGCTGCGCAGGCTCCAGACGAGCTGCTGGCTGCTCTTCTTCACGACGTGACAAACCATGGGTCAGACGACGTAGAAGGCTCATCGGTCCACGCTCTTCCTGAACGGGCTGCTGCGGTGCCGGACGACGAGCATTAATTTCTGCCTGAGCTACCGGCGGAAAATCCGAAACTGCTGGCATACGTGGTGCCGGGCGCGGTTGTGGAGCCGGTTCGGCGTGCACCTGCTGCGGCTGCTCGTAAGCCTGGGGCTGGATCGCCTGAGCGGTGGCCTGATTGTGAGCGACTTGTGGCTGCTGCATCACAGGACGAACAACCGGGCGTTCGAAACTCTCTGCAGCCGGCGCCTGAAAGATGCGGCTCTGCGGACGGAAATCAGATTCCGACGAAGCAACTGTCGTGGTTGGAGCTGCCGGAGCGGAAGCTTCAACTGACGCTTGCTGCGGAGCCGGTGCAGCCGGACGTGGCTGTTCCGCAACCGGCGGGCGCAATGCGCCATGCGGAGGCATCGGCTTAGCTTGTGCTGCTGGCTTTACTGGCTGACGAAATTCCAGCGGCTCAGGTGCCGCATCTCCAATCTGCTTATCAATACCGGTTGCAACCACGGACACACGGATAACGCCTTCAAGTCCTTCATCGAAGGTTGCGCCGAGAATGATATTTGCTTCCGGATCAACTTCTTCACGGATACGAGTTGCCGCTTCGTCAACTTCGAACAGCGTCATATCACGTCCGCCAGTGATCGAGATCAACAGCCCGCGTGCACCGCGCATTGAAGTTTCATCAAGCAGCGGATTGGCGATTGCAGCTTCTGCAGCGGCCATTGCACGACCTTCGCCGGAAGCCTCGCCTGTGCCCATCATTGCCTTGCCCATTTCGCGCATAACGGAGCGAACGTCAGCAAAGTCCAGATTGATCAGACCTTCCTTGACCATCAAATCGGTGATGCAAGCAACGCCGGAATAAAGAACCTGATCCGCCATAGCAAATGCATCAGCGAAAGTCGTCTTATCATTGGCGATGCGGAAGAGGTTTTGATTCGGAATAACGATCAGCGTATCGACATTTTTCTGCAGTTCTTCGATACCCATATCCGCAGTTTTCATGCGGCGAACGCCTTCAAAATGGAAAGGCTTGGTCACCACACCTACGGTGAGGATACCGCGTTCACGTGCAGCACGCGCCACAACCGGGGCTGCGCCGGTGCCTGTACCGCCACCCATTCCGGCGGTAACAAAGCACATATGTGTGCTGGTCAGATGATCAACGATTTCGTCTATGCATTCTTCAGCGGCTGCCCGTCCAACTTCTGGCTGGGAACCCGCTCCAAGGCCCTCAGTCACTGCTGCGCCGAGCTGAATGATGCGTTCAGCCTTCGACATGGTCAGCGCCTGAGCGTCAGTATTAGCGACCACAAAATCAACGCCGCGCAAACCAGCATTGATCATATTGTTGACCGCGTTACCGCCGCCGCCGCCCACACCGAAAACGGTGATACGAGGCTTCAGCTCGGTAATGTCCGGCTTTTGCAGATTAATGGTCATGGTTCTCGTTCCTCTTAAGCCTCTCCACCGCTTCGCCGCCGCGGTGCTCATTAGTTATTACCCTGATATTTCGCCCTAAAATACGCATATGGGCTATTCAGTGTGTGTACTCAAAAACTCTCTCTCAGCCATTGGCTGACACGCTGGATACGCCCTCCTGTCCCGGTCAATAGACCGGAGGAAGCTGCTCTGATCGACCGCTCCTCTATCCCCGCCACCTGTGGATAGATCAACAAGCCGACAGCAGCAGAAAAAGCCGCCCCCTTGGCCGCCTCGGGCAGGCCCGCAATACCAAGCGGTCGCCCGATACGAACATTCCTTGCAAGAATCCGTCGTCCCGCTTCTGGCATCCCCGGAAGCAGACTTGCACCGCCGGTAAGCACGACGCGCTTGCCTACGATATGACCCAATCCTGACTGGTTCAGTCGATCACGAACCAGTTCAAGTGTTTCCTCCACTCTTGCTCGGATAATCCGCGTCAATACCGAGCGCGGATATTGATTTGGCACATCACGATCATCATCGCCGATTGCCGGAACGCTGATCAGATCACGATCATCCGCTGCACTGGGCAAAGCAGAGCCAAACATAACTTTCAGCCGTTCCGCATCCTCCATTCTGGTGGAGAAGCCGCGCGCGATATCCATCGTGACGTGGTTGCCACCGATAGCGATTGCATCGGCGTGAATAAATTTGCCTTCCGAAAAGACCGAAATTGTTGTTGTGCCACCACCCATATCAATACAGGCCGCACCCATTTCCGCTTCATCGCCAACCAACGCGGCCAGACCGCTGGCATAGGGCGTGGCAACCATGGCTTCAACCGAAAGATGACAACGGTTAACACAGAGCTCCAAATTGCGAAGAGGTGCGCTATCTGCGGTCAGCACATGCATATCAACACCGAGCTTATCGCCAAGCATACCCATCGGGTCACGTATTCCGCGCTCGCCATCCAGCGTATAGCCAACAGGCAGCGAGTGAACGAGATGACGCTCCGCGGCTAAAGCCTGCTTAGCACCGGCTGCAAGCACACGACGAATATCACTCTGCTCAACCTCATGTCCGCCCAGATTGACGCTTGCGGAAAATGCTTCGCTTTTAAGGCGACCGGCTGAAATATTCACAATCAAACTCTCGACTGTGAGACCGGCCATACGTTCTGCCGCATCAACTGCCAAGCGGATGGATTGTTCAGCCGCATCCAGATCAATGATTACGCCCGACTTCACACCACGCGAACGCTGAAAGCCAATTCCCAAGACCTCCATGCGATGCGTACGTCCGGGCAGCAATGTGCCCCCTTCATGCGGCCGTAAGCGCGCTATAATGCACGAAACCTTGCTTGACCCGACATCAAGAACGGTAAGCAAGCGCACCTTGCGCCCTGCTGCCCCACCTCGAACCGATCCTCTTCCGCCCAGAATACTCATACGCGTTTCCCCATAAGGGCCAAGGTTTTCTTACGCTCCGTCAGAAAGTTCTTACGTTGCTCCATACCGCTCCCGGTTAGCTGCACAGTGAGTTGCCCTTCAATGCGCATATCCACCGAAGCAATATCTCTGGATAAAAGGTTTTTCTCCCGATCAAGACGATAAATTTCGCCCAAAGCCCTCATTGGCTCCTGTTCCGGCAGCATAATCCGAACGCCATTTTCCAACAGAATATCCCAGCGACGGTCGGAAACTCGGATATATGCGCGGGCACGCTCAGCAAGGGAAGGATAGGCCGCGACCTCCTCAACGAAACCCTTAACGCGTTTAGCCGCCCCCTCGCCCACCACCAAAGGCAGAGCATCAAAATGACCTGGGCGGAACGGCACGATCACATCGCCCGCAGCATCAATGAGCGCTAGCTCCTTTTCATGCTGCCAGACTGCAAATGCCTCGCGCTCTTTTAGAGAAATCAAAAGCGTTCCAGGATAGACTTTACGCACTTCTACGGTCTCCACCCATGGAAGCTCGGCAATCATTTTGCGAGCGGACTCAGCACTCATTCCGATGAGCGATGTTTCCCCGTCGAGCCCCAGCTGACCTAGAATATCGATATCAGAAGTCTGATGGTTGCCGACTACTTTTACATTTTCGATAGCAAAGCCTAAGGTCGACGCCGTAGCCTTGACCATATCCTGAGAGTGGCCGCCGATGACCATCCCGTAAATTCCGGTCGCACCCAGAAAACCCAGCATACCGATAGTGCCGGCAAAGCGTGGAATATGGACATTTCCATGCAACAGACGGACAGCAAAGCGGAATGGTTTCCGCAGATAGCGCGGCAAGACAAGGGCTGCACCCGACGCATCTCGCATCATGCTTCCCCTTCTACCATCATATCTGCCCTTCAACGCAAACAAGACGCGTCCTCCACCATCCAACTCAATAAATCACCAAAAGAAATGCCTGCTGCCTTTGCAATATCAGGCACCAAAGAGGTTGGAGTCATTCCCGGCTGAGTGTTCACTTCCAGCCAGATAACTTCGCCTTCACCCGATTTAGAATCATCAAAACGAAAGTCTGACCGGCTTACGCCCCGGCACCCGATTGCTTGATGAGCCATAAGGGCCATTGTTTGTATTTTTTGGTAAATATTTGGTGAAATTTTCGCCGGACATTCATGTCTTGATGCGCCAGCGACATATTTTGAATCATAATCATAAAATTGATGCCCGACAGGAATGATCTCGCAAACATCCATCGCACGATCACCCATGACAGCACAGGTTAGCTCGCGTCCGGCCACATAGCGCTCGACCATAACTTCGTCGCCATATTTCCAGTCTGCCGTCCCAAGAACCTGCGAAGGATGCGCCTGACCTTCCTTGACGATCACCACACCAAAACTTGAACCCTCCCGAACGGGCTTCACCACGTAAGGAGGCTCCATCGGATGCTCAGAACCAATATCAAAACGATTCATGATCATTGATTGTGCGACAGTGACACCGGCGGCGGCCGCAACCTTCTTTGCGCGCCCCTTATCCATCGCCAGCGCAGAAGCCATGACACCAGAATGCGTATAGGGAATTTGAAGATATTCCAAAACGCCTTGAATTGCCCCGTCTTCACCGAAGGGTCCATGCAGCGCATTGAACGCAACATCTGGCCTCAGCTCAGCCAGCCGAGATGCGACATCACGATCCACATCAACACGGCTAACACGATAGCCAAGTTCTTCGAGCGCAGCTGCACACGCATTTCCAGACGAGAGACTGACCGGGCGCTCCGAAGAGAACCCTCCCATCAAAACGGCAACATGCTTTCCAGCCATGTCAGTCATCCCCTCTGCGCATCCCCTGCGCTAGCTAATAAATCGGGAGCCCGGCGACACGGGTCGCAGACACCCACAACAGGAAAATCCCTGCCGAATCAAATCACTGTACGGTTAACCATAAAGAATCAGAGGATTGATTCCGTGGCAAGTCCCCTTAGAGGGAAAGAAGCCCGACCGAGGCCTTTCTGAAGCTGAAAAAGCTCGAAATATCAGAGGGAAGCCCCGGCCTGTTAAAATTATACTTCTAACAAAAATTCTTCGACTTTTTCGCCAGGCTTAAACAAGCCGAGTCGCCTGATTTCCCATTCAAGTCGAATGCCGGAATTTTTATAAACTTTAGCGCGAACCGTTTCGCCAAGCATTTCCAGATCAAAACCGGTCGCATCGCCGGTGTTAATCATGAAATTACAATGCAATTCTGACATCTGCGCGCCACCGATTTTCAATCCACGGCAGCCAGCTTTATCCACTTCTTTCCAAGCGGAACTACCTTCAGGATTCTTGAACGTAGACCCTCCCGTGCGCTCGCGCACTGGTTGTACTGACTCACGATGCTCCTGAACGTCATCCATCGCTTTTTTGATCTCTTCGCGATCTCCCACGGAGCCCTCAAAAAGCACAGAAGTGAAAATAAGATCGGGCGCTGCTGCGGAATGCCGATAGGCGTAGCCCATATCATCATTTGAAAGAATATGAACGCGACCCTGACGATCCAGCGCTCTCACCTCTTTGACCCGCTCACGGGTTTCCACCCCATTCGCCCCGGCATTCATGCGCAATGCGCCGCCAATACCACCGGGAATACCATGATAAAAATGAAACCCTGCAATGCCCGCATCCAGCGCAGCAGCCGCCACCCGCTTATCAGGCACTGCCGTACCGGCCCTTAATTCGGTTTCAGAAACTTGCTCTACCTCGCCAAATCCCCTCGCGGAAAGACGCACAACAAACCCTGGAATTCCGCCATCACGGACCAAAAGATTTGATCCGACACCTACAACCATAACGGGAATTTCTTCTGGAAGAGCTTCAAGAAAAACAGACAAATCTTCTTCGTCTGCTGGCTGAAACAGAACCTGTGCTGGACCACCAACCCGGAACCAAGTGATCTTGTCCATTCCAGCATCGGGCATCATTTTGCCCCGAACCGCTGAAAATCTACCGTCCAGTTTTTTTAAAAGTGCTTCGCCACTTTCCATCAATTTTTATCCTGATTGCCAGAATGCTTCGACAGCTCTTGAGGCAGTGCATACGCCCATTGAGTAATATTTCCGGCCCCAAGACACACTACAAAGTCACCAGGCTGGGCAATAGAAGCCACAAGAGGCGCGATCAATTCCGGCCCACTTACATGCCGCGCATCGCGATGTCCGGCTGTTTTAATGCGTGAAACAAGCGTTTCTGAATTCACCCCTTCGATCTCATCCTCACCGGCCGTATAGACGGGAGTTACGATAATCGTATCGGCATCATTAAAGCAGGCTGCAAATTCATCAAAAAGACTATGCAACCGCGTGTATCGATGAGGCTGGACAATACCAATCACGCGGCCCGCAGTCGCCTCACGTGCAGCTTTCAGCACAGCGCGGATCTCGACTGGATGATGCCCATAATCGTCAAACACTTCCACGCCGTTCCACGAGCCCGTATGGGTGAAACGGCGCTTAACGCCGCCAAAAGCACCCAAACCACGACGAATATCTTCCGCCGACAGCCCTAGCTCATGAGCTACGGCAATTGCCGCCGTCGCATTGGAAACATTGTGCAAACCCGGCATCGGCAACCGAAGATCTTTAATCTCGACCGAAGCTCCTTTGCGTGAGCGGATCAATACGTCAAAGACACTCACCGCCCCATCCATGCGATGATTCAGAAAACGCACATCAGCCTGAGGATTATTGCCATAGGTGACAATACGCCTGTCTTCAATCCGGCTAACGAGCGCCTGAACTTCCGGATGATCAAGGCACATGACACCGAAGCCATAGAAGGGCACATTCTCTACAAATTGACGAAATGCGGCCCGAACATTTTCAAAACTACCATAGTGATCAAGATGCTCGGGATCGATGTTGGTAATCACCGCAATATCAGCAGGCAATTTCAGGAAAGTGCCGTCGCTTTCGTCAGCCTCTACAACCATCCAGTCACCTTCGCCCATACGAGCATTGGTGCCATAGGCATTGATAATGCCGCCATTGATAACAGTCGGGTCCAGATGCCCAGCATCCAGCAGTGCCGCGACCATAGAGGTGGTGGTGGTTTTGCCATGCGTGCCACCAATGGCGATGGCATGACGAAAACGCATCAGCTCTGCCAGCATTTCTGCGCGGCGAACCACCGGCAGCAAGCGTTCATGCGCCGCGACCAGTTCCGCATTGGTTTTCTTGATCGCGGTGGAGACAACCACAACCTCGGCTTCGCCAAGGTTTTCCGCCTTGTGGCCGACAAAGACATTAATTCCCAATTCGCGCAGTCTTTGTACATTGGCGCTGTCTGATTGATCCGAGCCTTGAACTTTATAACCAAGATTATGCAGAACCTCGGCAATACCGCTCATCCCAATGCCGCCAATCCCGACAAAATGGACAAGCCCGATATTCAGCGGCATTTTCATGGCCGGTTACCTCTTTTGAATTCTTGAACAGATTTGCCTGCTGCAATACCCTCTGCCAGATCAGCAAGCAACTGGGCTGCATTGGGCTTGCCAACGCTTTTGGCTGCACGCGCCATAATTTCCAGCCTCTCTGGCTCATTCATGGCAGCAAGAATAATTTCCGCCAGCCTTTCCGGAGAAAGGTCACGCTGAGATACAACCTGACAACCGCCGACACTTGCAAGCGCCGCAGCATTTGCTGCCTGATCATGATCAAGCGCATGAGGAAAAGGCACCAAAAGCGCCCCACGACCAATTACGGATATTTCGGATACAGTCGATGCACCTGAACGTGAAATTACGAAATGCGCATTTGCAATTCGGGCTGGCATATCATTAAAAAACGGCGACACCTCTGCCGGCACAGCAAGTTTCTCATAGGCAGAGCGGAGCGCCACTTCATCTTCCTTGCGAGACTGCTGCGTTATAAAAAGCCGCGCTCTTTCAGCCGGATCTAGCAACGCTATTGCCTGCGGCAGCGCATGGGAAAAATATTGCGCGCCCTGACTGCCTCCAAAAATCAAAAGCCTAAATTCTTCACCTTGCTTTGCTGGCTTATATGGAACCTGTGCAGCCTCCAACACTGGCGGGCGCACTGGATTACCGGTCGAGACTGTCTTTGATGCGTAGCTCTCCTGATTTTGCGGCAGAAAACCGCCAGCAATAGCTTTAACTCGTCCGGCGAGCCCCTTATTCGCGCGCCCCATCACCGCATTTTGTTCATGAATGAGTGTAGGGATTCCCATATTGCTGGCTGCATAAAGTGGCGGAAGCGTCGGATAACCGCCAAATCCAACAACAAGCTTGGGCTTCAATTTGCGAAACAATTTGCGCGAATCGAGATTACCCTGCCAAAGCGCATAAAATGTCTTGGCCAATGCAATCGGGTTGCGACCAGAAATTGTCGCCGAGCGAATAACGTGAATATGCTCGGGAGAAAACGAACCGGCAAAGCGCTGAGCGCGCGCATCGGTTGCCAGATGAACATCCCAACCACGGTTTTTAAGCTCATATGCAAGCGCTTCCGCCGGGAAAAGATGACCTCCGGTCCCCCCGGCTGCCAATACGATTATACCTTTACTCATCAAATCCTCACAAAGCCGGCATGCGTTCGCCAAAGCTGACCGTATGCATCATACGCGCTTCCGGCCTGCGACGGGTGAGTGCCAACAAAATACCCATAGTAGTGGCAATCGCGACTAGTGACGAACCACCATAAGAAATAAAAGGCAGCGTCATGCCCTTTGCGGGCATCAGATGCAGATTAACCGCCATATTAATAATCGACTGAAAACCAAAAAGAATAACAATTCCGGAAATGGCGAGACGTGTAAACGGATCACGCTCGCGCATGGCGATGATCAAACCACGAACCACAATGAAGGCAAACAAAAGCATAATTAATATACACAACACTACACCATATTCTTCGGCAGCGACCGAGAAAATGAAATCCGTGTGACTGTCCGGGATAATTCGTTTAACCGTTCCTTCGCCCGGACCTTGCCCAAACCAGCCACCGCGCAGAATGGCTTCACGCCCCATATCCACCTGAAAAGTATCGCCTTCACCGGTCAGAAACCGGTTCACACGTCCGGCGACGTGATCAAAAAACATATATGCGCCGAGGCCTCCCACCACGGCCAAGCCACCGAGCATGATAATCCAGATCATTGGCAAGCCAGCGAGGAAGAACATAGCCCCCCAAGTGCCCGCAGTTAGAATAGTTTGGCCCAAATCCGGCTGAAGCACGAGAAGGCCCGCAACCACTGCAAATAAAAACATACCCAACAAGTTACCGGGCATATCACCGCCGCGCTCGCGCTCTGAAAACAGCCAAGCACAAATGACAACGAAGGCGGGCTTCATAAATTCGGAGGGCTGAATAGAAATGCCCATTATGTTCACCCAACGCCGGGCACCTTTGATTTCAACCCCGAAAAACAAAGCTGCCACCATCAGGGCTAAAGAAACACACAATAAAACAAAGGCAAAACGTCTAATATGTCGAGGCGACAGGAATGAAACTCCGATCATAACCCCAACAGCAGGGACCATGAAAAAAATCTGCCGTTCAACGAAATGAAAACTATCCAATCCGATGCGTAGTGCCACAGCAGGACTAGCAGCAAAAGATAGCAAAACGCCAAGCCCCATCAGTGCCAGACAGGCAAAGAGGAAATAACGATCAACTGTCCACCACCAATTAGCAACAGGACCACGATCAACGCGACTTACCATCAGCTTTTCCCTCCTGCGGGTTCAGTACCCGGAAGACCGAGAACGGCACTTCGAAACGCGTCACCGCGCTTTTCAAAATTCGGGAACTGGTCAAAGCTTGCACAAGCTGGCGACAGCAAAACAACCGGCTCAGACGAAGCATCCATTTCAGCATCCCGCGCGGCATGATCAACCGCCACGGCTAATGTATCGGAAATTTCATAAGGAACCGTATCACCCAGAGTAGCAGCAAACTGTGGTGCGGCCTCTCCTATTAGATAGGCTTTTGCAATCCGCGGAAAGAACTGCTCCAGCGAAGCGATCCCACCCGATTTGGGAACTCCGCCAGCAATCCAGTAAATATTTTTCGCAAAAGAAGAGAGTGCTGGCGCTGTGGCCTCCGCATTCGTCGCTTTGGAATCATTAACAAATAAGACTTTGCCGCGATAACCCACTTGTTCCATACGATGGGCAAGGCCGGGAAAACTCTTTAGTCCTGCTCGGATCTCATCCAAGCTCAGCCCGACAGAAAGACACGCAATAATCGCCGCCAATGCATTTTGTGCATTATGTGCCCCTCGCAGCGAACCAATGCCCGCAAGCGAGGCCAACTCTTCAACCTCGCCATTCCATGCGCGATAAAGCCTGCCACCTTCAGCAAAACAGCCATTTTCAAGACGCTGTTCTTTGGAAATCGGAATTACATTCATTCCGTCGGCGGCCAGCTTTGATGCAATAGATGCGCAATAAGAATCATCCACTCCGATAATTGCGTTCCGGCTACGTGCAACCAGTCTGGATTTTATGGAAGCGTAATTTTCCATCGTTCCGTGCCGATCAAGATGATCCGGGGTAAGATTTAAGAGAATACCGGCCGAAGGGTTCAGAGAAGGCGCGAGATCGATTTGATAGGAAGAACACTCAACCACATAAAAGCGATTTGAAGCTAGCGGCTCAAGAGACAACACCGCCGTGCCAATATTTCCCCCCAATTGCACGTCACGCCCGGAGGTTTGAATAATATGTGCAATCAGCGCGGTAGTCGTGGATTTGCCATTGGTACCGGTAATTGCAATGAACGCGCAGTCAGGCGCGACGAGATTACGCTCCCGCGCAAAAAGCTCCATATCTCCGATTATTTCAACGCCTGCATCACGCGCAAGCTCTACGCTCCAATGCGGCTTGGGATGGGTCAGCGGAACTCCCGGAGAAAGTACCAAAGCCCCAAATTGTGTCCAATCTGCCAAACGCAGATCATCGGTTGAGATGCCTTCATTCTGCGCACGTGCAACACTTGCTGGATTATCATCCCAGCCTATCACATTTGCGCCACCAGCAATGAGCGCCTGTGCTGTGGCAATACCCGACCCGCCCAGTCCGAATAGAGCTACCGTCTTATCTTTGAGCACCGTTGTCGGGATCATAATCTGCCTGTTATCTCAGTTTAAGGGTTGAAAGACCGATCATGGCGAGAATGATGGCCACGATCCAGAAGCGAATAACCACCTGACTTTCCGTCCAGCCCTTCTTTTCGAAATGGTGATGAATAGGCGCCATCAGAAAAACGCGTTTCCCGGTCAGTTTGAACGATGCCACCTGAATGATAACCGAGAGCGCCTCAACAACAAATAAACCGCCAATAATGGCAAGAACAATCTCGTGTTTGGTCGCCACTGCAACGGCACCGAGCATACCACCAAGAGCCAGCGAACCGGTGTCACCCATAAAGATGGCTGCTGGCGGTGCGTTAAACCATAAAAAGCCCAGCCCTGCCCCGATGACAGCGCCAAGAACCACAGCCAATTCACCTGTGCCGGGAACGAAATGGATCTGCAAATAATCAGCAAATATCGCATTACCGGATAGATATGCGATAAATCCGAATGAAGCCGCAGCCACCATCACCGGGACAATTGCCAATCCATCAAGCCCGTCTGTGAGATTGACCGCATTGCCAGCACCGACCATGACGAAGGCCGCAAAGGGGATGAAAAACCAGCCCAAATTGACCACAAATTGCTTTACGAATGGAAATGTCAGCGATGAAGAGAATGGCTCCTGTCCCGTTCGCATAATAATGAATGCGGCCAAACCAGCGATCAGAAATTCTATACCTAAACGCATTTTGCCGGAAAAACCTTTATCCGACTGCTTGGTGACTTTGAGATAATCATCATAAAAACCGATTGCCCCAAATCCCACTGTGACAATGAGCACAACCCAGACATAGACGCTCGACAGATTAGCCCAAAGCAAGCAAGAACCGAGTATCCCCGTCATAATCATTAGCCCGCCCATTGTCGGCGTACCGGCTTTTTTAAAGTGGGTTTGAGGGCCATCAGCCCGGATCGGCTGTCCTTTGCCCTGTCTTGATCGCAAAGCATTGATGATGGCTGGCCCAAAAAGGAACACCACAAGCGCGGATGTGATCATTGCTCCGCCCGTGCGGAACGTGATGTAGCGGAACACGTTAAGCGGTGTTACATGTTCGGCAAATATTGTCAGAAGCATCAACATGCGGAAGAAATTCCTTCAAATGCGCCTATTCGGCAGGCGTTGCCGGCGGGAAACGGCCCAAAAGAGCTTTCACAATGCGCGAAAAGCCAATGCCCTGTGACGATTTGATCATAATCACATCACCTGGGCGGATCGCTCTTACGACCAGCGGCAATAATTCACTGGTGCTCTGCCTGTACTCAACATGAATTTCAACCGGTAATGCATCTTTAAGCACTGACATTTCACGCCCACCGATGAAAAGCACATTGACTTCTGCATCAACGATGGGGCGAGCCAGATCGGCATGCAGCTTGCCCGACTGACGCCCAAGCTCCAGCATATCGCCCAAAACCGCAATGCGTCGGCCACGTGGTGCAACCGGGGGCGTTGCCTGAAGCAAGGTGAGCGAAGCCCGCATCGAAGCGGGATTGGCGTTATAGCTCTCGTCAATCAGCGTGAAGGAGCCACCATCCGGATGCTCCAGTTCATGTCTTGCACCTCGACCATTTTCGGCCGTTAATGAACCCATTTGAAGTGCGACCTTAGCAATATCCGCACCCGCCAGATGTGCAGCGCCAAGAACAGCAAGCATGTTCTGCACAATATGTCGGCCGGGAATGCCCACTTTAACAGCGGCTTCTTCATCACCGATTTTAGTCGTGATACATGAACAATCAGGATGCAGCTTGACATCTCGCAGCCGATAATCGGCCTGCGCATTCGATCCAAACGAATGAATATGTTCAACGCCAGCCTTTTGGGCCAATTCTTCTAGCTGCCGATAGCGCTTGTCATCGCGATTTAAAAGCGCATAACCGCCTGGCACAATGCCTTCAAAGATTTCGGCTTTAGCGGTTGCGATCTCTTCCAAATTGGCAAAATGACCCAGATGCGCGGGCGCAATCAAGGTAATCAGCGCAATATGAGGACGCACCATTTTCACCAAAGGACGAATTTCGTCATGGTGATTCATACCGATTTCAAAGATACCATATTCAGTATCTTCCGGCATTCGCGCCAAGGTAAGCGGCACCCCCCAATGATTGTTGAACGAAGCTGCGGAAGCATGCACTTTCCCAACTTCGGAGAGAACATGACGCAATGCTTCCTTAGTGGTGGTTTTGCCCACAGATCCTGTTACCGCAATAATCTGCGCCTTTGTCCGCGCTCGCGACGCTATCCCTAGCTTCACGAGAGCTTCCAACACATCATCCACAACGATCATTGGAACTTTTAGATTTCCCAGCGCGGGAAGACGGGATTCATTGACCACCAAAAGCCCTGCCCCCGCCGCCATTGCAGCGGTTGCAAAATCATGGCCATCAAACTGATCGCCCTTAATGGCAAAAAACGCTTCGCCTTCATTGAGCGTGCGGCTGTCAATGGAAATACCGGTAACCCCTGCGGGAAGATGCCCAAGGGGTCGGCCTTCCATGGCTTCAACCATATCGGCAGCCGACCATAGCCAATTGTTCATTCTTCACGCTCCCCGCGACGCGCAGCCAGCGCCGCCGCAACCTCGACATGATCTGAAAACGGCAAAGTGACGTCACCCACGGTCTGGCCTTCCTCATGGCCTTTACCAGCAACAACCAGCGTATCCCCGGTCCGCATCATCGACACCGCTTGAATGATTGCTGCACGGCGATCTGCAATTTCTTTTGCTTCGGGCGCTGCGGCCATAATTTCAGAACGTATCTGCTCGGGAGATTCAGAACGAGGATTGTCATCCGTAACGATCACGACATCGGCAAGTCGATTAGCGATTTCGCCCATAATCGGACGTTTACCTTTATCGCGATCGCCCCCGCAACCAAAAACAACGATGATACGTCCGGTTGTAAACGGTCTAACTGAAGTGAGCACATTCTCAAGCGCATCGGGCTTATGCGCGTAATCGACATATACCGGAGCGCCTTCTTCTGTTGCACCCACCAGTTCCAGCCGACCGGGCGCACCCTTTAGCCGTTCAAGGGCCTTTATGGCAGCCGCCGCTGGCACACCGGTAACCATGGCAAGCCCGGCAGCAACCAAAGCGTTGGCCACCTGAAAATCTCCCGCAAGCGGAAGTTCAAACTCATAGATCTCATCATCAATACGAACTTCGACATGCTGCCTAAAGCGCTCATGCTCTACCCGCTTAAGAGAGATAAAATCGCCCTTGCGCCCAACGGTTTTGACATCACACCCGGCTGCTTTGGCTGCTTCGATGGCCTGTGCGGAATATTGATCATCCGCATAGATGATGGCGGGTGCTTTATGCGGAAGCAAACTATCAAAAAGGCGCATTTTGGCAGCAAGATATTCTTCTATCGTTGCGTGATAATCCATGTGATCACGCCCCAAATTTGTGAAAGCACCCGCAACCAATCGCACACCATCCAGACGACGTTGATCTAAACCGTGAGAAGATGCTTCCATCGCGGCATGGGTCACGCCCTCATCAGCCAATTCGGCCAAAACACGATGCAGTTCCACCGGATCTGGTGTCGTAAGTGCGTTATAATCGCTCCGTGTCGGTGAAAAAACACCGGTGGTGCCAATATTTGCGGCTGGAAAGCCTGCATAGGCCCAGATCTGGCGCATGAAAGATGCCACAGATGTTTTGCCGCTGGTGCCGGTCACTGCAACCATCACTTCTGGCTGTTTGGCATAAAATTGCGCGGATGCAAGTGCCAGCGCGTGCCGGGGATCCTCGACATGTAAAACAGGCACTTCTGTTTTTTGTATCTGCGCGCTCTTGCCTGCTATGATAGCCACGGCTCCGCGAGCAACCGCATCGTCCACGAAGGCGGCCCCATCTGCTTTGACACCTTTAAGAGCTGCAAAAAGAAAACCGCGCTCGACCTTACGGGAATCTGACGTAATGCCGGTAACCTCGGTTTCACCAGAGCCGCCAGCAGTCAGGTCTTTAAAAAGTGCGATTTCCTTTAGTTTCATTGTCACACCAAATCCGTATGGTTGCGCTTTAACCCCACAAAAGTGGCATTAAGCGAATGGTTTTCAATTTATCAACGACACTTTTGCCGGTGCTGCTTCTTCCACAAAATCAGGCGTTACACCAAGGAACGAAGCAGATCGCCGTATGATTTCTGCGACCATCGGGGCAGCATTGAGGCCAGCAGTCGCACTAAGTTTGCCTTCCTCAGGTTTTGGCTCGTCAATAATCGACAATACGACATATCGTGGATTATCCATTGGGAAGGCCGCAAGGAAGGCATTAAAACGAACATCCTTTGAGTAGCGCCCGTTAACAACCTTTTCTGCGGTACCCGTTTTGCCACCAACCCGATACCCCTCGACTTGAGCTCGCCGTCCCGACCCGGTCTGCCCGTTAAAGCGATAAAGATATCGCATATCAGCCGATACTTTGGGAGAAATCACTTGCTTGGCAAATTCTTGCGCTTGGGCCTCGCTACGTTTTAAAAATGTGGGCGGAATAAGCTTGCCGCCATTCATCAAAGCCACTGTGCCGACCGCCGCTTGCAATGGTGTGGTCATCATCCCGTGACCAAATGAAATGGTCAATGAATGCACCTTCCTCCAAACTCGTGGTTCGACAGGACGCGCCACTTCGGGAAGCTCAGTTTCCATTCTATCCAGCAAGCCCATTCTTTTGAGGAATTCGCGATGGCCTTCTATACCGATCGCATCGGCCTCCCGGCCAGAGCCAATATTGGATGAGTAGACAAAAACTTCAGCAAGTGTCAGCACCCGTGACTTACCGTAATAGTCACGAATAGTCTGTCTGCCGATAACAAGTGGTCGCGAGGCGTCAAATTTAGATTCCAGATTAAACTTCCCAGAATCGAGCGCCATGGCAGTTGTGAAGCTCTTGATGATCGAGCCTAATTCATAAGTACCTGCAGTCATACGATTGAGCCGGTCTTTTTCCAGTGCATTCACTGGATTATTCGGGTCATAATCTGGAACCGAAGACATCGCGACAACTTCGCCTGTGTGCACATCCAGTATGACAGCGCCCGCAGCAATTGCACGATAACGTTCGATTGCATTGACCAAAACATCCCGCACAATATGCTGCACGCGAATATCGATCGAAAGTTTTACCGGCTCCAGAGACTGACCTGTCGCCAAGCCAACGGCGCGAAGATCACTCAGCCCTTGCGAATCGATATATTTTTCCATTCCCGCAATGCCTTGGTTGTCGATATTAACAAGACCAAGGATGTGGGATGCAGTAGGTCCACCCGGATAAAACCGGCGCTTTTCGGTGCGAAAACCAATACCGGGGACGCCAAGCGCCATGATCTGGCTTTGCTGTTTGGGTGTCAGACCCCGCTTGATCCAGACAAATCCGGCACCGCTTTTAAGACGCCGATAAGTGGTTTCCCAGTCGAGATCAGGAATGACAGTTGAAAGCAACTCAATGGTTTCATCCGGATCGACTATATTGCGCGGCTCGGCATAGAGAGACGCGGTTTTGATATCAGTGGCAAGGATCTGTCCATTGCGGTCCAGAATATCGGGACGCGAGGCGAGTTCGTGAACCCTTGGCCCGCCATATTCTTGTTCTTCCCCGCCCACAACACCAAAATAGATAAGTTTACCGCCAATCGCGCCATAGGCGGCAACGAAACAAGCCACAGCCATCCACAAACGGTTTCGCGCCCGGTTTCCATGTTTTTTGCGAAAGCCATCAAACGCCATTTTGCCGGACGGTATTTCACCGCCGGCAAGCGCGCTATCATTTTTCAAACCTTTTGATCTCTTATTAAACAATCCGAGCTTCAGCCGCATGATCAGTGCCTCGCTCCATCTATGCTGCCCGTACTCATCGAATCTGTTCCAAGAACACCGCTCGCTAGCAACTCATCGCTGCCAGAGATAAGCATTTGAATATCGTCGGGTTGGCGTTCGGGAATTTCGTCTATCCCAGCTGCATATTGTTCCGGCTCAGTCGGTGCAAGCTGTAGTTCTTCGTCATAAACTCCCACCAGTGCCTGAAGTCGGCCTGGTTGCGTCATCAAAGCCCAATCCGCCCGCAAAAGCGTGATCGTATCCCTTTCTGAATCAATCTGGCGCTTGAGCTTGGCAATTACTGCCATCTGCCGCTCGGCATCATATTTAATCGTATAGGTAACCGCTGCTGCCATCAGCATCGCCGCTATCAAAATGAGTTCAAAAGTACGTGGCACTGTTCAACTCCGGGCAAGATCATCTGTATTGGGCAATTTGGGCAGCCCGAACAATGAAAGGTCGTTTTCGAGAGGCGAATTTTCAGTTCTTATGCCGGCACGCAATTTGGCCGAGCGCGCCCGAGGATTGCGCTCTTCCTCTTCCGCCGAAGGACCAACCGCCCCCTTAACAGCTGGAAGAAAACTCGGAAGTCGCGCCTGCATTTCCGGCATATGACGCGAACCAGCACTGCCCCCAGCGCGATCTGCAAAAAAACGTTTGACCATGCGATCTTCTAGTGAGTGGAATGTCACAACAACAAGGCGTCCACCGGGTTTGAGAACGCGTTCTGCCGCAAGCAAAGCGCGCGCAAGTTCACCCAACTCATCATTTACATAGACACGCAGAGCCTGAAACACGCGCGTAGCTGGGTGTATCCGGTCTTTCGGGTGTCGCCCAACCAGCTCTTCAATCGCTTTCGCCAGTTCAAGCGTCCGGGTGAATGGCTGCACCGCTCGGCGCTTGTCAATCATCCGGGCAATTCTGCCTGCGTGGCGCTCCTCGCCAAGAAAATTGAATATACGCGCAAGATCTCCGGTTTTCAGGTGATTGACAACATCGGCCGCGCTTGGACCTTTTGCCGACATGCGCATATCAAGCGGTCCATCTTTCTGAAAAGAAAAACCGCGCTCTGCCTCATCGATTTGCATCGACGAAACACCGATATCCAACACAACGCCGTCCACCTTTCCGCCATCACCGCAGATGCTCTCCACAGCATCATCAAGAGCAGAAAAGCGGCTTTCAACCAAATTAAGTCGGCCTGTATAGAGCCTCTCCATCGCGCGCCCGGCCGCAATGGCGTTGGGATCGCGATCAATAGCAATGACATTCGCACCCGCTTCGAGAATATGGCGTGTGTAACCACCCGCACCGAAAGTTCCGTCAACAATCAGTTTTCCGGGCTCAGCCTTCAACGCGTCAAGCACTTCCGTCATCAGCACCGGAATGTGACGAAGCTGAGCCTCTCCGGCTTGAGATTGGTCTCCGCCGAGGCTAGCCATCATTCCGATCCTTTCCCGGGAACCTTCCCGCTATCCTGAAATTGCGCATAGATTCCCGCCGATTGTCGACACAAAGGAATCGATCAATCCGTTATCGGATATTAAGCTTAATGATCCGTTATTTCTGCAAACCAAAACCAGCAATTGACCGTTTCCGCCAAGTGATCAGCACCACGGCGTTTATTTCAAATTACTGCTTTTGTTTAAAAATTAAATGTCAGCCGGTCTGTAAGCCGGGTTCTGTATGGCCGGATTTCCATCCGACGTGGTAGCCATTCATCTGGGACGGATGTCGCCACCCGCCTCTTGCAACCCACCCGGACGGCTGATCTGGAAATCGATTGTCAGCCCTTTCGGACTAACGCGCCGTCCCTATTCGGTCTTGCTCCCGGTGGGGTTTACCGTGCCGCCAATGTTACCACCGGCGCGGTGGGCTCTTACCCCACCTTTTCACCCTTACCCCGTCATCCCTGTCCTTGTTCGATGCATTGCAGATATGCGCATCGCAAGAATACGGAAGACGGGGCGGTTTGTTTTCTGTGGCACTTTCCCTGGGGTCGCCCCCGCCGGGCGTTACCCGGCACCGTATTTCCCTGGAGCCCGGACTTTCCTCACCTGCCGCCTTTCGGCACTGGACAAGCGCGGCTACCCGACCGACTGACCGTGCGTGTATAGCATGAACCATGTCGGTTAAAACCCGGATTGTAAAAGTTTTTGCGCAGCAAAAAAGCCAGCAGCAAACTTGCTACCGGCTTTTCTTCACATTTACCAACACAATGCATTCGTCAGAATGGCATTAAAATGAACGCATATAGGCTTTCACCTTGTTGCAATAATTCGCAGAAGTGGGGTTCATCCTTTTTGCGCCATGGCCCGCATTGTATTTCAGGATCGTGCCGCAGGTGCTTCCGCCGCCCAACTTATGTGCCATTGCCAAATATTTCATACCATATTGGATATTGGTTGAAGGCTCGTAAAGTCCTTTGGCAGAACCCGAATAGCCCAAACCGCGTGCGGTTGAGAGCTTGATCTGCATCAGGCCGATTTCGCCAGCCTTACCGCGAACATCGGGGCGATAATTGCTTTCATGACGCACGACCGCATGAGCAAGAGCCGTTGGAACACCATAGCTCTTTGCATATTGCTCGATCAGATTGGAGTAAGGACGCCCATCTGTTCCAGACTTTTGCTTAAGGTTGTTTTTAGCCGCCTTAGCACCCTTCTTCTTCGTAGCAGTTTTCTTCGTTGATTTCTCAACCTGTTTGGCTTTTACGCCCTTTTGACCCTCTTTAGCCTTCTTAGCCGACCGGGCTTGGAGAAGATCGCTAAGATTAGTTGGTTCATTAACTGGAGCACTAGATGCAATGCTCGGCACAAAACTACTCATTGCGCCAACAAGAGCGCACACAACAACAAATTTTGACTTCATAACCTACCGTCTTGACCGTCTTTAGGACATCGCCAGTCTTGGGGGAAGCGATGTCGCTGTGGCGCTGTTTTTTGAGCGCGCCTTTTTGATTTACAGCTCAATTCCGGCAGGAAAGATTTTCCCAGCCGTGACAAAATTGAGCTAAGATTGCAGTTCCCTCCGGCAAAATTGTTGCCTCTTTTTGTGGGGAATGGCGGTTCATTTGCAGGCTGAATGCAGCCGAAGATTGGTAAGAAAAATCAATTAGTCTTGCAGAATGTAACAAAAACGGCTCACGCAGCTATCAATTTCTTGACAAACTTGCCGCACAACTTACGATTGATGCCACATCAAACTATTGAATTAAAAGTTGGAATCCCACTTGGTGTCAGCGCCGTATTTTTTTGAAAATGCCTGTTCAGCTAGTAACATTTTGCAGCGAAGAAAGTAGCCTGTAGAGGGTATCAATAGTTGATACATCAGCGACACCGTCCAATTTTTGAGGCCGAAAGTGGCGCTGAAAGGCTTTTACGACCGTTTCGGTCGCTTCATCAAAGACACCATTGATCTCAATTTCATATCCATAAAGCGCCAGCATGGATTGAAGCGCTTCAATCGGCTGACCCTGCTCACCGCGCGCGAAAAAACGCCCGCTCCGAATTGGAGTTGGTTCGACATAATGACCAATCCCCGCCTCGTAAAGTTTCTTCCAAGGAAAATTATGCCCGGGATCTGTTTTGCGTGTTGGCGCAATATCCGAATGCGCCAGAACATTTTCAGGCGGGATCGAATGGCGCTGGCAAATATTTCTGCAGAGTTCTATCACCGATTCAAGCTGTGGCTCTTTAAATGGCGGATAGTCATCCAACTCACCGGGATTAACAATCTCAATGCCGATCGACGCCGAATTGAGGTCTCTTTCGCCTTTCCAGAAGCTTTGCCCGGCATGCCAAGCACGCGCTTTCTCAGAAACCATTTGCACCACGTCGCCATTCTCATGAACGAGATAGTGCGCCGAAACTTCCCGTTCAGGAGATTTTAAAATATCCAGAGCTTCCTGTGCCGTTGCCACCCCGGTATAGTGCAAAATGAGAAATATCGGGGTTTTCCCGTCCCGTCTCGGACCAAAATTGGGAGACGGTTCTAGCGCAGCCTTGCTATAATCCGCCTTATCTAAGGCAAGCTCAGCGACGATCCCGTCGATAGAATTTATTTCGTCACTCATGCTACCGCCTCTAACTGTTTTGATACGGCTGCCCAGGCACTATTAATGGAAGCAAGACGTGCATTGGCAATGGTTATAAATTCCAGCGGCAAACCTTCGGCAATCAAACGATCAGGATGATGCTCTTTGACCAAGGCACGATAACGTTTCCGAGCATCTTCAAATGACGCCCCTCTGGGCAATCCTAGGATTGCATACGGGTCGGCTTCCCCGCCTTTGACATGGCGCAAAGAAATTTGCTCAAAAACACTCTCATCAAATCCGAATATTTGGGCTACTTTCGCAAGAAACGCCATTTCCTTATCATGCACATACCCATCAGCAGTGGCGATATGGAAAAGTCCATCCAGAATATCTTCCAGCAAATGGCAATCGGTTTTCCCATCGCTGCAAAGCCCTGCAAGCTGACGAGCATAGCTTTCAAAGCCCGCCACATCTTGTTTAGCGAGATCATAAAGCCGGGCCACATGCGCGCGCTCTTCCGGCGGCACCGAGAAAATTTTGTGAAAGGCGCGAATTTCCTCTTGGGTCACAATCCCATCCGCTTTGGCCATTTTTGCCGAAAGGGCGATCATAGCGATCGAAAAAGCCACCTGTTTCCGAGTTTCTGCATCACCTTCAAAAACTGTTTGAATGGCCTCGATCACGCTAGAAATAGCGTTCAGCGTTACCGAAGTAACGAACTCACCAATGCGGGTCCAAATCGACATGATTAGGTTTTATAGCAATCCGAACTATCTGCAATCCCACAATAACTTGTTGGCAAAGCTCTTATAAACATCGGCTAGGGTATTTTGCGCGCTTCTAATGATTTCTGAGCGGATTTAGCGGCTGCATCAGCCGCTTCCTCCGCTTGTAATTCTGACTGCCCGACGGCTAGGGCAGCATCTTTGGCATGCTTTCGTGCGCGCTCCACGATGGCTGCTTGCTCCTCAGCATCGACCACGCCCGCCTTATCGCGCAAAGTCTGAAGTAAATCAGCGCCAACTTCTGCTCCGGTCCCGGTCTCAGTCTCAGTCTCGGCCCCGGTCTCGGCTTGAGTGGCATCAACTGCACTATCCCGCTTCGCATTCTCGCTCTGCGAGACAGAATCGGGCTCGGACACCTGCTCTTCGGGTTTGCTACACGCAGCAACCCCAATCAAAAAAACTGCAGCAATCGGAAAAAGGAAATGGCGGCTCATAATCAATGCTATAACCGAAGTCGCGCATCGTTTGAATAGCAATGCTCACCTAACCCACTTTTTTACGAGATGCCCGAAAAACTCTTATTAAGCTGTAAAACTCTTATTAAGCTATGGTAAATAAATGGTGGCCCGGTTAACCAGACCACCATTGAGAGTTTCGTGGTTATGCCGCTGCCATTTAATTTGCCGGCGCAGTTCCGGTATCAGGCGTAGCGGGCGTTGCTGGGGGCGTAGTGTTACCGTCCGCTGGTGCTTCCGGAGTGGTTGCGGGTGGCGTTGCATTGTCGGAAGAATTGTCGTTGCAGCCAGCTATAGCTAAAAATGACAGGGCCGCGATCGACGTGATTAAAATCTTTTTCATTGATGGCTCTCCTTCCATAAAGTCAACTTACACATGTCAACAGCGTGAACCACACCTCGCCCATTACTCTGCCCCTATCGGGTGCCGAGCCTGTTCTCATTGCTAACATCACTCACAAAACGGCGACTGCACGAAAAAGTTCGCTCAATTAGTCTTACGCAGCGTAACAAGCTGCAACTCTCCGGATCGGTAAGATCGCCAACCTCCAAGTAACGACCGACGGCGGCCTGCCCTCACCAATTTTTAGCCCCCAACTAATGACGAGCTGCGGCGGATAGCGTAACCCTTGTCGAAGAAATGATTCGCGACATCGGGAACTGTCTATGAACGCTCTGGCCAACCGTATTTTTACTGCCCTTGGCATTCTGCTTTTTTCCGGCTGCACGACAGTCGATTATGACTTTTCCGACGTGAAAAAATCCTCAAGCACTCTACAGCAAATTGCGCGGCCTAGTGGTCGAGTGAATGCGCCACGCTTTGGTGATCGCAAACCATATGAATGGACCGGTCGTACCCCTTGGCATTATCCGATCCACGGCACCGACGTTTCAAAATATCAAACGAAAATAGATTGGGATGCTGTGCGCAAAAGCGGAATTTCATTTGCCTTCATTAAGGCGACGGAAGGCGGGGATCGTTTTGACGAACGTTTCAACGAGCATTGGAATGGCGCCAAAGCAGCTGGAATTCCTCGCAGTGCCTATCATTTCTATTATTTTTGCCGTCCCGCAATTGAGCAAGCTCGTTGGTATATTCAACACGTTCCGCGCGATCCGCATGCGTTACCTCCGGTTCTGGATATGGAATGGAATGCGCATTCTCCGACCTGCAAATTAAGACCAGACCCAGCAATCGTGCGCAAAGAAATGCGCGTCTTTTTGCAAGCAATCGAAAAACATTACGGAAAGCGCCCGATCATTTATACCACCGTCGATTTTTTCGACGAGAATGATCTGCGGCAGTTTTCAAATTACCCGTTTTGGCTGCGTTCAACCGCCGGACACCCGGAGGAGAAATACGGACCCCATCCTTGGACTTTTTGGCAATATACCGGCACCGGTATCATACCGGGCATTAAAGGCGACGCAGATATCAATGTCTTTGCGGGCGATACGAAATCATGGAAAAAATGGCTACAACAGAATAATGTTCGCTAATCTTTTGAATGGCGAACAACTAGAGATTGCCGTTAATATTGTTTAGGCTAAGTTGTGATTTGTACCGTTTGTAGAGAGAGGATCGAGAATATTTGCGCCGTCTTGTTGGATTCCATTTTAATCGCTTTTCGGCGTGATCGAATACTATGATATCCACATTCATTGTCGTGCTTCCCGTTTTTGCGCTGATCTTCTCGGGCTGGGGAGCTTTCAAGCTAAAAATTCTCGGCAAACATGCAATCACTGAGCTCAACCGGTTTGTGGTCTATCTGGCTTTGCCAACGCTACTATTTGACATTACTGCAAACTCCCATAGCAGCGAACTCTGGCAACCTGACTTTATAGCGGCCTATAGCATCAGCAGTGTGATCGCTTTTTCTCTTCCGTTTCTTATCCAGTTTCGCCGAAATCTACCTCTCGCTGACAAAGCCATTGGCGGTCTAAATGCCGCCTATCCCAATTCGGGCTATATGGGCATACCTTTATCGATCATCGCATTCGGCTCTGATGTTCTTCCCACCACCATTATTTCTATGATCGTAACCCTTTGTGTTACCTTCGGGGTTGCGATTATTCTTATTGAAATAGGTACACAAAAGGCTGCGAACCCACTTGAATTTACTTGGAAAGTCACCCGATCTTTGATCCGCAATCCGCTGATGGTAGCGCCAACCCTAGGCGGAATAATTGCATATTTAGGCTGGACTTTGCCTGCGCCAATAGAAACTTTTCTGAAATTATTAGGCGGCGCGGCTGCACCCTGCGCATTGGTTGCGCTGGGCCTATTTCTCGCCGTACCACGGAAAATGCAACGCGAAGATACCGCTGAAATCGGCTTTCTCGTCTTCACCAAACTTATTATTCATCCATTGGTAACATGGATTGTCGCGGTTTATTTTTTCAACTTGCCATTGCTTATTGCACAAAATGCAGCCCTGCTTGCCGCATTACCTGCCGGGACCGGACCCTTTATGTTAGCAGAGCATTATGGCCGCTCGCCTGGGATAACTTCAAACGTAATCCTCTATTCCACCGCCCTATCGGTGATCACTCTCTCGGGCCTGCTGGCTCTAATGTAAAGTGATTCTGCTTGCCGCAATGGTGCTCTAAAATGGCAAATTCGCGTCTTTTTATTAAAAGTGAACAAAATTTTTTTTCGTTGCTTATCAAGCACTTAGATAGTTACTGGATAGTTTTTTCCACATTCAAGCCATATTAAAGAGTGAAATTTTCTTTTGTTTTACGCATTTTGCTATTAGATTCCATCGTCTACCAACGTGCGCCCCAATCAGGGGGAGTGCATAAAAGGAGACAGACCAATGGGACTGACGCGATCTTTGAATGTCCTCATGATCTGTGTGGCATTTGTATTTATTGCAGCGTTGATAGCGGGAATGATTCCTTGACGACGAAACCGGTCATTAGCGGTTTCTCCGAGCTTAAAAAACACAAGCCCCGGTTTAATACCGGGGCTTTTCTTTAGGCTGCTTGGGTTATGCCGGGTCGTATCCCTAACATATGGCATATCGCAAAAGGCAGATCCGCCCTGTTCATCGTGTAAAAATGAAAATCCTGAACCCCGCGCTCAATCAAATCCATCACCTGCTCAGCCGCAATGGCTGCTGCAACCAATTGATGCGTCTGTGGGTCATTGTCTAGCCCCTCAAAACGTTCTGCCAGCCATGACGGAATATGGGTGGCTGAGCGTGCGCAGAAATTCCGCACCTGCTTGAAATTATGCACCGGCAGCATACCGGGCACGATCGGAATATAAATTCCCGCACGTCGAACCCGCTCTACATAGCGCTCATAAAGATCATTTTCGAAAAAAAATTGGGTAATCGCACGGGTTGCGCCATTATCGACCTTGCGTTTGAGCATATCAATATCGGTGGCGAAATCGGGGCTTTCCGGATGCTTTTCCGGATAGGCAGAAACCGAAATATCAAAAGCGCCAATCTTGCGTAAGCCGCCCACCAAATCGGCCCCGTTCTGATACCCGCCCGGCGTCGGCACATATTGAGAGCCCGGCCCACTAGCAGGATCACCACGCAGAGCCACAAAGTGATTAACGCCCAAATCCGCAAATTCGCGAGCAACGACATCAACCTCTTCACGCGTCGCATCGACACAGGTCAGATGTGCTGCTGCCTGAATATCCGTTTCCTTTAGAATACGAGCAACTGTGCGAATTGTCCGT
This sequence comes from Falsochrobactrum ovis, assembly GCF_003259955.1. GTDB lineage: Bacteria > Pseudomonadota > Alphaproteobacteria > Rhizobiales > Rhizobiaceae > Brucella > Brucella ovis_A. The sequence goes on along the minus strand of NZ_QLMK01000002.1, from coordinate 121,836 downwards.
TCACGTGTTGAGCCGCCTGCCCCATAGGTAACCGAGACAAATTCCGGCTTCAGCGGCGCGAGCCGTGTGACCGTTTCCCAAAGGCGCTGCTCCATTTCTTCCGTTTTGGGCGGGAAGAATTCGAACGATACCCGGGTGGTCTTGCCGACATCTGGCCGGCGGGAAAGACCGTTAAAGCCCATTAAACTGTCTCCGTCATGCTTGTATTACGGGCCGTCGGCTCAGCAATGAGCAGACGCGGATCGCGTGCAAGCCAAAGCTTGACTGTCAAACCCTCGTCTTCATTGGCAGCCTTCGGACCCAATTCCATCGTTTTTTCCGGCGTGAGCCCCGCCTCTTTCATCCAGCCTCGGATTTGTTCATCGCTGAATCCGAGGCGTAAATGGGCGTGCTCTTCACGCAAAAATTCCAACCGATGCGGTGCAAAATCTACAATCAACATTCGCCCATTGGGCCGGAGAGCTCTTGCAGCCTCGCGGATCGCAGCTTGCGGATCATCAAGAAAATGCAGAACCTGATGAATTGTCACCAAATCAAAACTATCGCGCTCAACAGGCAGCGCATAAACATCACCTAATCTCACTTGCGCATTGCTGACCGCTGCGATATCCAAATTAGCACGGGCTACGGCCAGCATATCGCGGTTAATATCGATACCCAAGCCACGCACATAAAGCGGCGAAAACATTTCCAACAGGCGACCCGTGCCTGTGCCAACATCGAGCATGGATTGGAACGGTTGTGCGCCGACAATCGATCTGAGCGCTTCCTCTACGTCGGTTTCAGAGACATGCAGTTTACGAATTTCATCCCAACTGCGAGCATTCGCGCTGAAATAGGCCGCCGCCATTTCCTGTCGACTTATCTTGACCTGAGAAAGCCGCTCCATGTCGCGATCAATTTTTGAATCGCTCACATCAAGACGCGCTAGTAATTTTCGGGCCAATTCGCCCAGCTGACCATGGTCTGAAAGCCGAAAAAATGCCCAAGCACCTTCCTGATAACGGTCAATGAGCCCCGCTTCGGCCAAAAGTTTTAAATGACGCGAAACCCGAGGCTGTGACTGACCGAGAATTGTAGTCAAATCAGAGACTGTAAGATCACCCCGCGCCAAAAGTGCAAGAATGCGCAGACGGCTTGGCTCCGCAACAGCCTTCAATACGTCTACCATCTGTTCCAGGTGCAAGCTCAACCAAGCCTCCGTCCGCTAAAGATATAAAGATATGTTTATATGAATTCACTTCCATTCACAAGTGGTTTCATGACACGATGACGTATGTGGGAATCAAGTATAGTCTTGCAAAGAAAAGCGAGCAGATATGAGCGCAAGCACAAACCGCCAGAAGGCTGTGGCCAAATCATTAACTTTACTGTTGCCAGCGGTGCCCTATTCGGATTCCGAACCAATCCGAGCAGCAGCGCTTGCCCGCCATATGAGAACGCTTCCCGCATCCATTGCTGTATGGCTTGCCGCTGTTGCGCATATCCGCCACACCTATACGGATTATGATGCGTTGCGGGATGATGGATACGATAAAGATTCTGCGCGTTTTTTTGTTGTGGATGCAATTAACGCCAAACTGACAGAATGGCGCGCCACACGTCTGCTTACTGCCGACGACACTGACTCTGAAGACCTATAATCAATGACATCCACCGGACCAACCCGACGAAAAAGGCCGGTGCGAACACCGGCCTTAATTTAATTTATCTGGTTAGCGGCTTATAGGTCACCCGCTTCGGGTTGACACTATCTGGTCCGAGACGGCGGATTTTATCCGCTTCATAATCTTCAAAATTTCCTTCGAACCATTCGACATGACTATCGCCCTCAAAAGCGAGAATATGCGTTGCCAGCCTATCGAGGAACATGCGGTCGTGACTGATGATAACAGCGCAACCAGCAAAATTCTCAAGTGCATCTTCGAGTGCGGCCAGCGTTTCCGTATCAAGGTCGTTGGTTGGTTCGTCAAGCAGAAGAACGTTACCGCCGGATTTCAACATTTTGGCGAGGTGAACGCGATTGCGCTGTCCGCCGGAAAGATTTCCGACTTTCTGCTGTTGATCACCGCCCTTAAAGTTGAATGCACCGCAATAGGCACGTGAATTCATCTCGTGTTTGCCGAGCTTGATAACGTCACTGCCACCCGAGATTTCTTCCCAAACTGTCTTGTTTGGATCAAGCGCGTCGCGGCTTTGGTCCACATAAGAAAGCTGGACTGTATCTCCAATGCGAACAGTTCCTGAATCCGGCTGTTCCTGCCCGGTCAGCATTTTAAACAGCGTCGATTTACCGGCACCGTTGGGGCCAATCACGCCGACAATGCCACCAGCGGGCAGCTTGAAACTCAGATCGTCGATCAAAAGCCGATCACCAAAACCCTTGGACAGATTTTCCACTTCGATAACCATCTGCCCAAGTCGTTCACCGACCGGAATAATAATCTGAGCTTCACCGGGCCTGCGATCTTCAGCACTTTTGACAAGCTCGTCATAAGCCCTGATACGGGCTTTCGATTTAGCCTGGCGCGCCTTGGGGCTGGCAGAAATCCACTCACGCTCGCGCGAAAGCGCCTTTTGACGTGCCGCTTCTTCGCGTCCCTCCTGCTCCATCCGCTTATACTTGGCTTCCAAATAAGCGGAATAATTGCCCTCGTAAGGAATGCCACGACCGCGATCGAGTTCGAGAATCCAGCCTGTGACATTATCCAAGAAGTAGCGATCGTGAGTAATGATCAGAACGGAACCAGGATATTCACGCAGATGCTTTTCCAGCCACGCAGTGGTTTCTGCATCAAGGTGGTTGGTCGGCTCGTCAAGCAGCAGCAAATCTGGTTTGGAAAGCAAAAGCTTGCAGAGAGCGACCCGGCGCTTCTCACCGCCCGAAAGCTTGGTTACGTCTGCATCGCTGGGAGGGCAGCGCAACGCTTCCATTGCCATTTCGACCTGGCTTTCCAGATCCCATAGGTTCTGGCTGTCGATGATATCCTGTAATTTCGCACCTTCATCGGCAGTCTCATCAGAATAATTCATCATGAGCTCGTTATAGCGGTCGAGAATAGCCTTCTTTTCGGCCACACCTTCCATAACGTTGCCCAACACGTCTTTCGTTGGATCAAGCTCAGGCTCCTGCGGCAGATACCCGCAAGTAGCCCCTTCTGCGAGCCAGGCCTCGCCGGTAAATTCCTTATCCAGACCTGCCATAATTTTAAGGATCGTCGACTTACCGGCGCCATTAGGCCCCAATATGCCGATTTTCGCGTCGGGATAAAACGACAGATGGATGTTTTCTAGGATCTTTTTATTGCCGTAAGCCTTGTTCAGGCCGGACATATGATAAATGAACTGGCGAGCCATAAAGCGCGTCGTCTCCACAAGTTGAAAAGCGCGGCGGCAATTGCCTCACCGCAAAGATTGCTGCAGCGTATTTAGGGCAAATACAGCAAGGAAGCAAACAACATCGCACTGCTAAAAAGCTTCAATCCTCAGCTTGCTTCACTACCAGAAAAAATTATAAAACCGGGCGCGGATATTTCCGTCACCCGGTTTCCCCTCTGGCCGAGATCCGCTCTTTCGACGGATCGCCTCCTAGTTGTACCTAAGACCGAATTCGTTTTCCCTATTCAAACAATCAGGGCAGTTTCACTTCCCCGATAAATGGTAGATTTGCGCAGCTTTCCACGGTTTTCAAGCACTATTTGCTTAAATTTTACGTTTGCTGAAAATTTGATCGCTAAGTGCTTGAAACGCCTTTTCAAGCGCCACTTACAATCTCTGTTTGACTAATTCATCGTCATATTTCAGTTACAACCTATGGCCTTTCAATCCATTCACCATTTACCCGTCTCTGGTTCGGCAAGCATCCCGTTTAGACGGGCGCTCTCAAGCGAGCCGAAAGCCGCTGTGCAAATTTTACATGGACTTGCCGAATATTCAGGCCGTTACGAAAGATTTGCCTCCGCGCTAAGCAAAAACGGCTATCACACCTATGTACAAGACCTTCGCGGTCACGGAACGAATATCACAGCCGATGCGCCTCAAGGATGTTTCGCAGCGCAAAAAGGCAATGAAAGGGTGATCTCGGATGTGTTGGTTCTTAACCAGCACATTCGCCAGCAACATTTCGGCCTACCCCTCGTCCTCTTTGGACATTCAATGGGCGGTCTGATCGCGTTTAACTTTGCCCTCGCCCACTCAGCAGCAATCGACGCCCTCGCGGTGTGGAACACGAATTTTGGCAGTTCTATCGAAAATTCGCTCGCTTTGGCATATTTATATAGTGAGCGGATGCTCAAAGGGTCAGATGTTCCAAGCACATTGCTACCGCGCTTGACCTTCCGAGCTTGGAGCGCAGAAATCAAAGACCAGCAAACACAATTCGATTGGCTTTCGCGTGATTCTGCCGCCGTAGCGGCATATATTGCAGATCCCCTCTGCGGTTTTGATGCGAGTGTCGGCCTTTGGATTGATATTTTCAAAATGATGAACCGCGCAAAAGCAAAATCAAACTATTCTTCCATGAAAAAACAACTGCCCATTAATCTAGTGGGCGGCGGGCAGGACCCGGCAACCAATGGGGGGATGGCGGTTCGCAACTTTGCCAGTGAGCTCAGTTCAGCAGGATTTAAAAATATCAGCACAATGATTTATGATCAAAACCGCCATGAGAGCTTGCATGAGCTGAATTACGAGAAAGTCACAAAGAATTTTCTTGAATGGCTAGAAGATATGCTTCCGTCTGCACCCTTCTCCGGTTAGAAGCTCAGACAAAGCGTTTGGCACCTTGAATTTAAGAGTGCCTTGGCTTTTATGAAGAATAAATGTTATGGCCCCGCCTTGCGCGCCACGGACCCTCATAATGATGTTACGTGGTCTGTTATGTGGGCACTGCAAGGAATGAGGAAGCTCCGCGTGGAAACACCTATGATTTCTGTGGTCATCCCCTGCCGCAATGAAGCTGATAATCTTGCCTTTTTGCTAGACGAGGTTGACGCGGCCATGAAAGACCATGCCTATGAGGTCATCGTAGTCGATGATGGCTCCACCGATCAGACCGGTGAAGTGCTTCAAGCTCGCATTGCACAGGGCAAACCCTTGCGTCATATTCGCCATGACCGATCATCTGGCCAAAGCGCGGCGGTTCGTTCAGGCGTTTTTGCGGCGCGGGGACAGATCGTTGTAACAATGGACGGGGACGGTCAGAACGACCCCATCTATTTACCCATTCTGGCCGATAGCTTGCTGAAAGCTGGCCCGGCCTATGGCATCGCCGCTGGGCAGCGTCTCAAGCGCACTGACACAAAATTGAAACAATTATCCTCACGCTTCGCCAATAATCTGCGCGGCATGATCCTCAAAGATAAAACCCGTGATTCCGGCTGCGGGCTGAAAGCGGTTCACACAGATCTCTTCCGACAATTGCCATTCTTCGACGGCTGGCATCGTTATTTGCCTGCCTTGGTTATTCGTGAAGGCTATGATGTATTGTATGTCGACGTTGTTGACCGGGAACGTCGGCATGGAAAATCCAATTACGGCATAGTTGATCGCGGCTTGCGCGGTATTCTTGATCTTTATGGCGTGTGGTGGCTGCGCAAACGGCGCAAAGTCGTCCCGACCGTGACGGAGATCACGAATGACTGAGCTATTTAATGGCCTCTCGCAATGGTTATATGAAGTTTTCGTTGCTCAATGGGATGGCTGGATTATCTTGGGCTTCGTTGCACAAGCTTGTTTCACCATGCGCTTCGTTGTGCAATGGGTGGCTTCCGAACGCGCCAAACGCAGCGTCATACCGATTGCTTTCTGGTTCTTTTCGCTTTTTGGCGGCGTCCTGCTGCTGGTTTACGCTATCCAACGAAAAGACCCTGTCTTTATTGCAGGACAAGGTCTAGGTGTCGTGGTCTATATCCGAAATCTTTGGCTTATCGCGAATGAGAGAAAGCAGCTAAAGGCAGAAAATAAGCCCGAAGCATCACTTTAAGTGAATTTGCGGCCAACAGAGCGATAATCCAATCCTGTTCCGGCAATATCTTCCGGCTTATAAACGTTTCTCAGATCGATCAATATATTGCCGTCCATCGCCTCAGCCAGTTTGTGAAGATTAAGCGCGCGGAACGCATTCCATTCCGTGAGCAAGGCCACAACACACGCGCCCTGCGCAGCCTCATAAGCAGAATTGCACCAAATCACTTTCGGAAGCACAGGCTTGGCCATCTCCATGGCCTCGGGATCATATGCCCTTACTTCCAGACCGGCCTTTTCAAGCTCGATGATAATATCGATCGCAGGCGATTCTCGTATATCGTCCGTATTGGGTTTAAATGCCACACCCAGCACCGCCACGCACTTAGCATTACTCGCGCGCGCAGCCTCCACAATACGTTCAGCCATTGCCCTTTTGCGCTTCTCATTCACTTCGATCACTTCTTCGATCAGTGTTTGTCGGGCACCATAACGTTTGCCGGTAGCGGCTAGCGCACGCGTATCCTTGGGGAAACAAGATCCGCCAAAGCCGGGGCCTGCGTGAAGGAATTTGGAGCCAATGCGATTATCCATGCCGATAGCGCGGGCAACTTCCTGCACATTCCCACCCGTTTTTTCGCATAAATCAGCAATCTGGTTGATAAAGGTTACTTTCATCGCCAAAAAGCCGTTCGCCGCATATTTGATAATCTCGGCATTTTCCAGCGAGGTGACCACCATTGGCGTTTCACGGAGATATAACGGCCTGTAAAGCCGCTGCATTGTCAGCTCGCCCCGCTTGTCGTGAACACCCACTACAACACGATCCGGCCGCATGAAATCCTCAATCGCCGAACCCTCGCGCAAAAATTCAGGATTCGACACCATTGAAAACTCAACACCCGGACGAGCCGCCGCAATACGATCGCGAATTTTTGCATTCGTGCCGACAACGACGGTGGATTTAATAACAATTACCGCACCCGGCTTCATAGCCGCGGCAATTTCATCTGCCGCGGCCTCAATATATTGTAGATCAGCCTCACCATCACCCCGACGCGACGGCGTTCCCACAGCAATAAAAACGACGTCGGCATCCTTAACGCATGAGGATAGATCGGTAGAAAATGAAAGCCTCTGGTCCCGGATATTTCTTGCCATCAGCTCATCAAGCCCTGGTTCGAAAATGGTGACCTTTCCCGCTCGCAACTTGTCGATGATCGCCGGGTTTTTGTCTACGCAAGTGACGTGAAAGCCAAATTCAGCAAAACAAACCCCTGAAACCAGCCCGACATAGCCCGTTCCGATCATCGCTAGTTTCATTCATCAATTCCTTTGATTAGGCGCGCTTCAGCCTGCAAATGCTAAAGCCATTTATCATAGTCCGAGACGAGCAGGTGCAAGGGCTGCTCATTTTCCTCAATATCTGAGAATCGGCCGATTGGCTCACGGAAGATATTGTCAGTGAGGTCGTCATTGACAGTGGAAACTTCCCCTATCAACACATCATCGCCTTCACCCCAGAAAGCGTGCCAATTACCGGGCAGAAGAGTAACACTTTCGCCCGGCTGCAATTTTAAATGCGCGCCAGCTTTTTGTGTAACCATCCGCCCGTCAACTGCCACCGTTACGTCGCTCTCTTCATCAACACTGCCATCCGGAGCAGAGTTGAACAGTTCCAACACCAATGTTCCCCCGCCCCGATTGATAATGTCTTCAGCCTTTACGACATGGCGATGCATAGGCGAGAGCTGGTTCTTGCGCGAGATCATAATTTTCTCTGCATAAAGCATACCGGTGCCGCGCTTGAGATCCGCTGCATTGCCGTTGCGTACCGTGAAAAGAAACAGGCCAAGATCAGCGAAATTACCCTGCCCATAGTCCGTTATATCCCAACCCAGACGCGCATCACGAATGGCGCGGGCGTCGTTCGCAGTGCGTTCTTTTAGCTCTTCGGCTGACCAATAAGCAAAGGGAGGCAAAATGTAGCCGAATGAACGAATGAAAGAATCACTTTCACGAATTATTTCATTAATTTCCGAACGTTTCACGACCGCTATCCTCCAAAAGCCTGATACAATTCTTGCCCATCGTTGGTAGCCTCAATTCAGCTTTCCTGGCAATCCCGGAAAACAAACTTGTTATGTTTTAGTGATATTCCCCCGCTGGATTGAGCAGCTCTACTCTCGCGTGTCGTCTTTACGCGAAGTCCATGTCGCATCCCAATGCGCGTTCAGGACATTTCAATGATTGAATCATTGCAACGAAAGCGCGACTTCAACTGCCACCGATAGGAGGCAAACCGTTGATGTAACTATGATCCCGCTTTCGGAGGCACATTAATATACGGGATCGACCGCGGGTCGCTGAGAGAACAGAAGCAGCAAAGCTCCCGCGGATACAACACAAGGGTTTGTGATTATGGACGTTCGCAATGAGATGCTGGGGCTTTTGGCCGGACGCGATCCAAATTTCAGCCTGCAACAAAAGTTTTATACCGATCCAGAGTTTTACAAGCTGGATCTGGAAAACATATTCTATCGCGATTGGCTTTTTGTGGGTCACGATTGTGAGCTACCAAAAACCGGATCTTACATGACGGTACAGATCGGTGCCTATCCTGTTATTATAGTCCGCGACGGACAAGGCGACATTCGCGCATTTCATAATTCCTGCCGCCATCGCGGATCGCGAATTTGCTCGGCCGAAAAGGGCACAACGGCAAAACTTGTCTGCCCCTATCATCAATGGACCTATGAGCTTGATGGTCGGTTGCTATTTGCCAGACAGGTTGGACCGGATTTCAATCCGGCTGAATATGGACTTAAGCCAGTACATTGTGAATCTATCGCTGGCTATATCTATATTTGCTTGGCGGACGATGCCCCCGATTTTGCGTCTTTCCGCTCAACTGTCGAGCCTTATCTGGCACCGCACAATATTAAAGATGCCAAGGTCGCTTTCGAAAGCACTATCATAGAAAAAGGCAATTGGAAGCTCGTCTGGGAGAACAACCGCGAATGTTATCATTGCGCAGCTAATCATCCAGAACTTTGTCGGACTTATCCCGAAGCGCCCACTGCAACCGGCGTTCAGGGCATGCTGGATGATCCAGAAATCAATGAGCTATGGAGAAATTGCGAGGCGATTGGATTGCCTTCAAGGTTCCAAATTTCTGAGGATGGCCGCCATCGCATAGCCCGCATTCCGCTGTTGCATGAAGCGGTTAGCTATACATTGTCAGGAAAGCCCGCAGTAAAAAAGCCTTTGAGCGATCAGGTGGCCGGCGACACCAATATTGGGGCTATGCTTTTGTTCAACTATCCATCCACTTGGAATCACCTGATGGCCGATCATGCCATTTCATTTCGAGTGCTACCGATTGGTCCGGGTGAAACACAGCTCACCACAAAATGGCTTGTACATAAGGATGCGGTTGAAAACGTCGACTACAATCTGGACGAGCTCACCCATGTTTGGATGCAGACCAATGATCAAGACCGCCGGATTGTTGAGGAAAACGCAATCGGTATCAATTCGCCAGCATATGAACCCGGCCCCTACTCGGTTGAACATGAAGGAGGCGTGATGCAATTCCTAGAATGGTATGCCAACACCATCATCCCTCGCTTGCGCGGAGATACGGCAAAAATCGGCAAGGCAGCCTGATATCGCACTCATACGCTCAGACCGCGCGGCACATCGGCATGTTTTGCGTGCCGCGCTTCTAACTCGCGCAGCCAGGTCGGCTGCCCAACCAACGGATATGAAAAGTGAGAAAGTCATGCAGCCTCCGAAATATCTCGATGAGATGCTGCCGTGGAACGATCGCCTTCAGATGCTTCAATGCATTTCTGCGATCGAAGAGGCGCCAGACGTCATGACCTTTTCTTTCAAAGCGACTGATGACAACTGGTTCCGTTATGCACCGGGACAGTTCATCACTTTAGAGCTTCCCATTGAACGCGCCGATGAAGAAGGTCCTTTATTGCGGACCTATACTCTTTCCTCGACACCCTCGCGTCCATATCATATCTCGGTTACGGTTAAAGCGCAGAAAGACAGCATAGGCACCCGCTGGATGCTGGATAATCTCCGCCCGCCTATGCGGCTCAAAGCCTATGGCCCGAACGGCGATTTCTCTCTCGCCAACCATCCCGGCGACAAATATTTATTTATATCAGCTGGGTCCGGCATCACACCAATGGTTTCAATGACTCGTTGGCTGTTTGATTGCGCGCCCGAAACCGATGTTGCTTTCATCAACTGCGCCCGCTCGCCGGACGATATAATTTTCCGAAAAGAATTGGAGCTTTTGTCAGGGCGGATGGAAGCTATGCGCCTGGCTTTCATCGTCGAAGAATCTTCCGCGCGCCACGTCTGGCCCGGATTGCACGGGCGCATGGACCGCCCACGGCTTGAACTTCTAGCCCCCGATTTCATGAACCGCATCGTGTTTTGTTGTGGTCCCGAACCGTTCATGAACAGTGTTCGCACATTATTGGAACGGTCGGGGTTCGACATGAACCACTATCACCAGGAGAGTTTTCAACCAGCCAGCGCGATTTCAGAACAGCCTTCAACAAGCCTGCCCACCCCAACCGCGGCCGCCACAGCACCCACGGCACCGGTTATCGCTACCGCAACAATCATATTCACCCAATCGGGTATCGAAGTTGAATGTACTGAAAACGACACGATCTTGCTCGCAGCGCGCAATGGCGGATTAAAGATACCAAGCGCTTGCGAATTTGGCATTTGCGGAACATGCAAAGTCAAATGTATCGAGGGCGAAACGCATATGAACCATAATGGCGGCATTCGGGACGATGAAATTGCCGAAGGCTATATTTTGGCCTGTTGCACTCGCCCCCAAGGCCGGGTTGAGATCGAGGCTTGAATGGTTCTCACCGCCCGTCAAACTGCTCAGCTTTATCTGCATGATCATGGTTATCAATAACCCGATCTAAAAAACGACGCAGGCCGGCATTATACTAACTGCCAGCCCGCATCATAATTTTGCGCCTGATCAGTTTTCCAGCTCACCATCGGGCATGGCCACGTAAATCAGCACCGCAATAATTGTGATGAAGAAACGAAATGCCGACTCGATACCGTTCCAGGTTGACGACATCCACATACCAAACCACTCACCACCGATCGACATAAAGCCGACCTGCCATACTAAAAATCCGAGCGAGAGGCCGCAAATTGCCCATTTTTTCGCTCGGTTAAATTCCGGTGCGGTTTCCTTAATTTCACCCAACATGGTGAATGCTCCGACCCAGCAGAGAACTGCTGTGATGGTTTCCATTGCAATAATGAAAATATACGCCGCGTGATGCAACGTATTGCTTTCGATAGCGCGATATTTGATCGTTGCGTCAGGAAAAATTGTGTCCATCAGCAAGACATGCTGAACGAATGCGAAATTACTGCCGTAATCAGTGATATTCCCGAATGAAACCAGAGAAGCAAAAAAGGCGATTGCTGCAACAAATGCAGTCTTACTCAAGCGTGTCATATACATAGCATTCCCTCTCCATCAATCGTACTTCGCTGAAGCCACACTGTGCAGCTACGTAGGATCCGTGTGAGAATGCGTTAAAATACTTTCGAATTTATCAAGAGCAGAAGGGCAACTGAATGCCCTTCTACTAAATCACGGCTTACGAGCTGCTTTTTGACATCGTAATCTCATCAGCCTCCTGCTGTCGATCAGGATTGCGACGATTATATCGTATAGATGAAAGAAGCGAGAGTGCGATCAAGACACCGCCGATCAATCCGGTAATGACTTCCGGAATGTGAACAAGCGTCTGGATATACATAATCACTGCCAGCACCAGAATGGCGTAGAAAGCACCATGTTCCAAATAGCGATATTGGCCCAATGTTTTGCGCTCCACCAGCATAATGGTTAGCGATCGAACATAAAAAGCACCAATACCAAGACCAATGGCAATGATAAACAAATTGGTCGTCAGCGCGAAAGCACCAATCACACCATCAAAAGAAAAGCTCGCATCCAGTACTTCAAGATAGATGAAAGCCCCAAGCCCACCGCGGTGGACCGTGCCTAGCTGCTCCTTTGAGGCATCCAGCACCTCCCCTAGCCCTTCAACCGCTAAGAAAGTCAAAAGGCCAAATAAAGCAGCGATTAGAAAAGTATGAGAATTAACATCATCCAATTGGTATGAGACCAACAAGATCAACGCAATCGCCACGCCTATTTCGACGCCCTGTACCGACGCGAATTTCGACATACGGCTTTCAAGAACCCGGATCCAGTGCACTTCTTTTTCGACATCGAAAAAGTATTTCATGCCAACCATCAGCAGGAAGGTACCACCAAAGGCCGCAATACCAGTGTGAGATTCCGAAATGATCCGCGCATATTCATCGGGCTGCCAAATCGCCAGTTTCAGCGCCGTGATCGGATCCGTCCACATAGCAACTGCAACAATTGCCAGCGGAAAAACGATACGCATACCGAATACGGCAATGACAATACCCCAAGTCAAAAACCGATGCTGCCATTCGGGTGTCATGTCCCGCAAAATGCGTGCATTGACGATGGCATTATCAAAAGAAAGGGATACCTCTAGGACACTCAATACCGCACAGATAATGAATACAGAGACCATGCCGCCGATTGTGCCGGTTGTAGAATATCCAAGCCAAAGAGCGAAGAGAAGACCAACGACCGTAAAAAACGCAGGCCAGAGAAAGTAACGATAAGCGGCCATCACCAACCATCTATTAAAGTGCTTAAAAGAACAGGCTGTTCATTGCTTGCCATGCTTGACGGTAGGCAGTTCCCCACAATGCTCGCCTGCGACGCAGGGTGTTATGTAAGATATGCTTTATCGCAAACAAGGGAAACAATGGCAAAATTTAGCCATGTCAAATCATTCACCCACAAAATATGCTAAGATCGGCCATATCTTCAGCAAGGAGAATCGAAATGATTGATGGCTCCCAATGTCGTGCGGCGCGTGCTCTGGTTCAAATCACCCGTGAAAAGCTAGCATCATTATCGGGAGTGACCAGCGACATCATTGAACAATTTGAACGTAGACTAGCAAAGCCTTCAAATGAGCAAATCGCTCAATTACGCGCTGCTCTAGAACGATTAGGCGCCCAATTTATTGACGAAAACGGCGGTGGCGTCGGTGTAAGACTGAAATTCAGCCGCTCCGAGACAAAGCGGATCGCAGATCTTGAAAACGAGGGCGGTATCAGCGGCTTTGATGACGTTCCTTAGATTGAAAGCAATTCTATGCGTTTTTATGGACTGGCTGGCCTTGTCACAGCGCTCCTGTTTGTCTCGCCTTCACATGCGGCAACATTCAGGGTCTGTCATGGCTATGAATGCTACTATCGAACCAAAGTCACACTTTCAAACCGTGACCAGCAGCAAATCAGGCGCAAGTTAATCCAAGCTTCCCATTCACCCTCAGCAGAACGAGATGCCCTGCGCTGGGCAATCGCACTATTTGAGCAACGTTCGACCAAAATCATCGGCGTAAGAGACAAGCCAAAAACACAGTTTGGAAGAGCGCGTATCAAAGGACAAATGGATTGCATTGATGAAGCGACCAATACCGATGAGTTTCTGCGATTTCTTCATGCCAAGGGCTGGCTGAAGTTTCATACTCCTGCCAGAAAAGATTCGCGTGGAAGCTTCTTCGATGGCCGTTATCCGCATTGGACTGCGACAGTCAAAGCCCACGATGGCCAATTGTGGGCTGTCGACTCCTGGTATCAGGCTGGCGGAAATCCGCCCGACATAATGCCTTTATCCGAATGGAAACGGCGCGGTTATCGCCATCGTCCTTAAATCGCAACAAAAATTTGATGGCTTTGCATATCACCCATTGCATGAAACCATCCTGCATCCCGTACGTTATCTATCTAAGAACAATGGAGGATGAGTAGATGGATTGGAATCGCGTTGAAAGGAACTGGAAACAGGTAAAGGGCAAAGTCAAAGAGCAATGGGGAAAACTTACCGATGATGACCTCGACCAAATTAATGGCCGCCGGGATCAACTCGAAGGCAAGATCCAAGAGCGCTACAGCATCGAAAAAGATCGTGTAAGTGCCGATGTCGACGATTGGTATAATCGCCAACAATGGCTGTCATAACTTATAGCCTGCGTCCATTAATAAAGCCCTGCATTTGCAGGGCTTTTCTAGACCTCAACATTGATCGACCCGTTTCAGTGAAGCCGACAATCCCATAAGCGAGAAACTATATCGTGTATTGGTTCCCCGGCTTGAAGTAGCCTGAACATTCATTGCACGGCCGCTGCGCATTGCGTTTAAAATACTCGCCTCATCAGCAACATTCTGTGCCCAAGCTCGGTTTCCTTCTGTGAAAAACGGATAGTTTTTCCCATCAATAGTAACCGTAACACTGCTATTGGGCTTAAGCTGATAACCCATGACCAACTGGGGACTGAACTGACCGCTTGATTTCGAAATAATTACGAAATTATCGCCATGCCGAACACCTGCCGGATGAAAGCTTGTCGGTGCGGTCAGTGCGTAGCACTTGTTTCCGGGTAACTGAGTATTCCGATAAACACCCCAATCTCGGAATTCGCCAACGAAGCTCGTTTTGGCCGACACCGCGAGAGGACACGCCAACAACCCTGCAAGCGCCAGCGTCACGGTGGTTGCCTTCTTCCTCATTGCTAAAAAACTCCTTTTTGCTCAGCATCAGGCTTAAAAAATTGTGTCAATTAGTTATGAATTCCTTAACGTATAGCTAAAGTAACATTAAAACTTTGTAACCTACAATGAGATACCCATTTCACTTTTGAAAATGAAGAACTTAGAGTAAGTGGCAGGGAGAAACGCCGACTGAGCCCAAACTGAGAATCACAAAATTGACTAAGCAAGACAACGTGCCTATCCAGTCCTCTCTCGGGAGGGCTTTATGAAAATCTATGTTATCAACCTTGATCGCAGCCAAGATCGCTTGAAGTCGATCGCGGATCAATTTCACAATTTACATCTTGAGTTCGAGCGTGTGCCGGCAATAGACGGACGAGCTTTGCCGGAAGCTGAGCTATTGGCCCATCACGTGCCGACAAAAAACTGGCCGTCTCCTTTATCACCCGCGGAAATCGGTTGTTTCCTCTCACACAGAAAATGTTTTGAGCTGATCGCCAATGGCGAGGATGATTATGCGGCTATTTTTGAAGACGATATACGTTTGAGCACCGGTGCATCCGCCTTGCTTACGTCCACTGACTGGATACCCGCAGATTCGGACATCATTAAAATTGACTCTTACGGACATGAAGTATTGATTTCACGACCTGTGAAACAGGAAGGCTCTTATCAGATATGTCGGTTAAGATCGCGTCATTTACTGGCCGGGGGCTATATAATCTCTCGCAGATCAGCACAAAAACTGATTTCTTTAATGCAAAAAGCGACCGTACCGTTGGATCATTTTTTATTTGATCCGGATGATGGTCCATTCAACACATTAAATATTTATCAGATCCTCCCTGCGATAGCTCGTCAGTCAGGCGCCCAGAGCACTATCGGACAAAATCGTAGTCCGAAAAACCGTCCGCCATTTTTTCACTTAATCTATCGAGAGATTAAAAGAGCAGGCTCTCGCATGCGTCGAAATCTTAAGGGAAGCTGGGCAAACCTTACCAAAACCGGACGTTGGGGCCCTATTCCTGTGGAACACGATATTCAAAATTAGGAAGATTGCTTTTCGCTCATACACGACCTGAGAACGCGGATCGCTATTGTAAAGATGGTGGGCCCGGAGGGACTCGAACCCCCAACCAAGCGGTTATGAGCCGCCGGCTCTAACCAATTGAGCTACGGGCCCCACGCGTCCTTGCCCTACCCTAAAGAAAGCCAGGATACAAGCCGTCAATTTACATCTTGCCCTATTCCGCACATATTCCGTTGCCAACCTTTTGATCTTCCCTGTGTAAAAGTTCAATTCTTAGGCATGGATTAAGCCTTTTGCCCGAAAATCACCAAGTCAGGTAGTGTTTAAAACCATTGTTTAATGCGCTTATCATTCGACTTCCCAGCTATGTGAGAGGAAAAAACATGCATAATCGTGCCCGACTCGTTCTCGCGACATCTTTTTCAGTATTGATGCTAACTGGCGCGTTCTCTTTGCCCGCATCAGCGCAAGAAAAGCAACATGCGCCCCGCGCAGCCCGTATTGCCGTTACCGGTGAAGGGAAAATGACCGCAGCGCCTGATATGGCTATTCTTAATCTCACAGTTCTGCGCGAGGCCAAAACAGCGCGTGAAGCCATGACTGCCAATAATGAGGCAATGGCCAAAGTTCTGGAAGCCATGAAAGCCGCTGGCGTCGAAGATCGCGACCTGCAAACGGGCAGTATTAATATTCAGCCCCGTTATATTTATCCAGATGATAAAAATGGGCTGACAGAGCCAAGCATCGCCAATTACTCAGTTTCTAACAGCTTGGTAGTCCGCGTGCGCGATCTCTCAAAATTGGGCACAGTTCTTGATGAATCCGTAACATTAGGCGTGAACCAGGGCGGCGATGTCAGTTTCACCAATGATGATCCGGCTGAAACGATCAATGAAGCACGCAAACGCGCTGTTGCCGATGCAATTTCAAAAGCTAAAACACTCGCTGAAGCGGCGGGGGTCGAACTGGGACGAGTATTGGAAATCAACGAGCAAAGCCGTCCAGTTATGCCTATGCCGATAGCTCGACAGTTTAAAGCGGTAGCAGCGGCTGCTCCCGAAGATGCCGTCCCTGTAGCCGCCGGCGAAAATAGCTATAATGTGTCGGTGAATGTGACTTTTGAAATCAAACAATAAGTTTGATCCCATCAAATGATTAAATCCCCAGCTGCACTTCCTGCGGCTGGGGATTTTTTCGATTAGTCATATCACCGGTTCACCGGAGCCGGGCCGGTTGCTCAACGGACCGTCGGGCAACCACGACGGTTTGCGAAAGTCACTCTCGCCGAGCGTCCGTGACGAGTTCCACGAACTTGAACAGTTTTTCCTCGCTGGATCACGCGAGCATTCCGAATACCCATGCGGCGGGCTTTGCTTCTTGCGCTTTTGACTGAGCAAGCCGGACCACGATGCTTCTTACGCACGTTTTTGCGATGGCCGCGATAATCGACCTGCATTAACAATGACTGGTTTCCGATAGTGTTCCCGGCGGTTGAAACCGGCGCAGCAGCATTAGCGTTCGCGCCCGAACCCAATGCGACGGCGCATCCTAATACAGCTGTGATGATTAAGGATTTGAGCGGAGTTATGGACATTTGGTACCCTTTCATCAAAATTCAGAGATTTAGACCATAAGCAAAGTAAGATGAACAACAGTCGAAACGGGCATTCACCCTATATTCAGCTCTGTTCAGGCTCATCAACCATATGATTGAGATAATCGCCATCGTGTTGCATCTCATGATCGAACGCCGTAACCCGACCACGAACGGAAATACCCGCTTCGTGAACCGAATCTTCGGAACCAGAAACCAGCGGATGCCACCAGTATAAATCATATCCCTCGGCTACGAGGCGGTAAGCGCAAGTTGCTGGCAACCAGTCCACTTCATAAACCAGTTCCGGCGTTAGGATCACGCAATCCGGCACTATTTTTCGCCGATTAGGATAATCGCAACACTTGCCGCTTTCAGGGTTCAATAATGTACAGGCAACGCTGGTCCAATAGATCGCGTTGGTATCTTCATCACGTAGTTTATGCATACAGCACTGGCCGCACCCATCGCACAGGCTTTCCCACTCAGCTTTGGTAAGCTGCTCAAGCGATTTGGTGCACCAGAAAGGTTGTTTATCCATACTCACAATTAAACGCCGTTTGGAGTTCTCCGTAAAGAAAACAAAGCCGCGCATGGTCACCCATAACGCGGCGCCTTAAATCTAAATACCGCACATCAGTCGAAGATGCGCTCGCCCTGCTCATCAATGATCTGCCGCCCTTTATTGAGCGCAATATTTGCAGCATCCTCAATGCCTGGGCAACGATCAGCACGTACAAAACGGTGTTCTTTAACCTCGCCATTGATCGTTTTAGAGATCACACCGCAGACCTGATATTGCCCACCCTCACTATAAGGCGTTGCTATTATCAAAAAGTCCTTATGTTCCAACCGTCCGGCTTCTTTTGGTGCGGAATCAGCTTTTTCTGCCGAGCCGCCGCCAAATAGCCTTTTTAAAAAGGACATGGCTCCCTCTCCCTTAATTGCAATATTGCCCGAAATAGTCTCTATTTCGGGCAACGGATTTAGCTGTCGAGGAACGAACGCAATTTGCGTGAACGGCTCGGATGTTTGAGCTTACGCAGCGCCTTTGCTTCAATCTGACGGATACGTTCACGGGTAACCGAAAACTGCTGACCAACCTCTTCAAGAGTATGATCAGTATTCATGCCGATACCAAAGCGCATACGCAATACGCGTTCTTCACGTGGCGTAAGCGAGGCGAGAACACGGGTGGTTGTATCACGAAGATTTGCCTGAATAGCCGCATCAATCGGCAGCAGCGCATTCTTATCTTCGATGAAATCGCCCAGATGTGAATCTTCCTCGTCGCCCACAGGGGTTTCGAGCGAGATTGGCTCCTTGGCGATTTTCAGAACCTTACGCACCTTTTCCAGTGGCATTGCCAGCTTTTCGGAAAGTTCTTCCGGTGTCGGCTCACGTCCGATTTCATGCAGCATCTGACGCGATGTGCGCACGATTTTGTTGATTGTCTCAATCATATGCACAGGAATACGGATCGTGCGTGCCTGATCCGCAATCGAGCGCGTGATCGCCTGACGAATCCACCATGTTGCATAGGTTGAGAACTTATAACCGCGGCGATATTCAAACTTATCAACCGCCTTCATAAGCCCGATATTGCCTTCCTGAATGAGGTCGAGGAACTGCAGCCCGCGATTGGTGTATTTTTTGGCAATCGAGATAACCAATCGCAGATTGGCTTCAACCATTTCCTTCTTGGCGATAGACGCTTCGCGTTCACCCTTCTGAACCTGATTGACGATACGGCGGAATTCGCCGATCGAAATTGCAGTTTCAGTAGCAAGATTTTGAATTTCGCTGCGCAAACGCGTGATTGTACGTTCTTCTTTCGCAGCAAATTCCTTCCAGCCCCGGCTTGTCAGCGTTGAGATACGCTCGACCCAGTTTGGATCCAGCTCATGGCCCTGATATTCTCTAAGGAATTCTTCACGACGAACACCAAATGATTCTGCCAAACGAAGCAACCTGCCCTCGTTCTGAACCAGTCGCTTATTAATGTCGTAAAGCTGCTCGACTAGTTGTTCAATACGATTCTGGTTAAGCGAGAGCGATTTCACCGCCGTAATAAGCTGATCTTTCAGCTCTTTATACCGGCGTTCCTGACTGGAGGACAGCTCGCCCGTTGCAGCCAGACGGCTCTCAACTTGCTGATCCTGCAATTTACGCAGCTTCCGATAAGTATCAGCGATCAGATCGAGCGTTTCCATAACCTGCGGCCGCAGCTCTGCTTCCATAGCAGCCAGCGACAGGTTGACTTCATCCTCTTCATCATCGTCGTCTTCTGTAGCCGCATCACCACCAACATTGGTGACATCGTCATCATCGCGGCGTCGAGCACCCTTATCGTCGCGCGGCTTTTCCTCTTCCACCCGCTCGATAGCCGGGGCTTGCTTGGCTTCCGGCCCAGCATAAGTGGTTTCCAGATCGATGATTTCGCGCAGAAGAATATTGGATTCGTTTAGCTGTTCGCGCCAGATAATAATGGCCTGGAAAGTCAGCGGACTTTCACAAAGCCCTGCAATCATGGTTTCCCGGCCAGCTTCAATACGCTTGGCGATGGCAATTTCGCCCTCGCGTGAAAGCAATTCAACCGAACCCATTTCGCGCAGATACATACGCACCGGATCATCGGTACGATCTGTCGGCTCTTTTTTAGTTGTCGTAGTCGCGACGGCAGTGCCAGTGGCTTCAACCAGGTCGCCGCCTTCTGCTTCTTCTTCAGCCTCTTCGCGATCATTGTCCTGCTCGTCGTCTTCAACGACGTTAATACCCATATCGGATAGCATGGACATCGTGTCTTCGATCTGTTCGGATGTCACTTCTTCCGAAGGCAGCACGGCATTCAGCTCGTCCATAGTGACGTAGCCGCGCTTCTTCGCAAGCTTGATCATCTTCTTGACAGCATCGTCAGAAAGGTCGAGAAGCGGACCGTCAGTTGCACCTTCGCGCTCGACTTCGACTTCTTCGTTTTCCTTAACCTTCGTTGCCATATTGCTCGTCTCCAGGCGACACCGGTCGCATCTTAGATATATAGAGTGGTCACGCGGTTTTGCGAGGTTGCAATCCGCCGGTTATTTAATTCAGAGCAGTTCTGTTTGGCCAAATGCTCTGACAATTCGGCTCCTTCGCGTACACTCGCATTCGAAATCGATTCGCGAACTATACCGCTAGTAACCATTTCCCGTTAATGTCGCATTAACTGTGGGTGGACCCGATCCGCCATCCGGGTTCTTTACATGACCCCCGCGCGATTTTGCGCTTCTGTCCTAATCCCCAGTTGCTGCTGATCGGACGGATTTCCAAGTTTGAAACGGAAATATAAATCAATGTTAGTTCTCTAATTCCTTATCCGAACTTTGGTGATTCCGTCATTTTCCTTGCTGGTCAAGAGCGAATCACCTGATTCGCTCCAAAAAAGCGAATCATTTATTGCCACAGCCGTCCTCACAGCCCCTGATCATCGCAAATGATCGGAAACGCAGTTTCATGAAGACAGAGTCTATATGTAGTGATTCGGGCCTGCGAATCAAAAACCGCCCGGCGGACGGCCCGATGACAGGCCAAATCCATCTATCAACGCTTCTGTAGCTTCTGCCTGCATCAGCTTGTTACGAATATCAATAAGCCGCTCAAATAACTCACCCGTTTCATCTGTTTCAAGCGCTGCCTCAACCGCTCGCAACTCATTATGTAGTGCTCGGGTGCGTTGATGCAAGTGTAGCGCCTGCCGCAACGCTTCACGCACATCCTCTTCGGCAGCCAGCGTGGTTGCAGGCCAAAGCCGTGCACCCTTAACCATCATCTCAAGCGTTTCTATTAATTCTCCGTGCCCTGCCTTCACAAGGGCCTTGCGCATTTCGGCCCCCTCCTCAAGATGATGAGCTGCTAATATATCGAGCATAGCCATATGCAGCGCTTTCAAAGCATCATGCTCAAGGTCCAACCTTGACAGTGTCTCGAAATCCTCGTCCAGAAGCCGCGGGTGGTTGACGAGCATAAGAATGATGGCCGTTTCGCGTAAAGGCGGCTGAAACCCAATTCCAGATCGCCGTCCCTTCACCAAATTGGAGCGTGCGAGGCTTTCAGAATATGCTACCCGACCACTGGAACCTCTGCTAAACCGACCGCCCTGCTGATTGGAAAATCCATTATTGCCGCGATTGAATTGCCGGCCGCCCCGCTGATTATTGGAACGATCCTGGCCAAAAAACACACGAGTCCGATCACGCATTTCCTGGCTATAATGCCTGCGTATATCCTCATTGGCGATCTGGCTCGTGATTTGTCGCAGCTTGGCTTCCAGTTCAGCGCGCCGCTCTGGCGTATCGAACACGGTTCCCGAAGTTTCCCGGTGCCAGATCAGATCGACCAGCGGTCGAGCTTCTTCTAATATTGAATAAAAGGCTGAAGCCCCTTCCGCCCGCACCAGATCGTCCGGGTCCTGACCTTCTGGCAGCAAGGCAAAGCGTACAGAACGCCCCGGTTGCAGAACGGGAAGAGCCAAATCAGCCAGCCGATGGGCTGCCCGCGTCCCAGCACTATCGCCATCAAAACAAAGCACAGGCTCAGGGCTTATACGCCAGAGCAGCTCTAGCTGCTCCTCCGTCAAAGCTGTCCCAAGCGGGGCAACAGCATGTTCTATCCCCGCCTGAGACAGGGCAATAACATCCATATAGCCTTCTACGACAATAATAGCCCTCGCTGGCTGGCCTTTTTGCGGTTGGCTCGCCTTACGGGCATTAAGCGCATTATAGAGAACCCGACCCTTATGAAATAGCTCAGTCTCGGGTGAGTTCAGATATTTTGCCGGCGCATCTGGTGAAAGCGCTCTGCCGCCGAATGCAATAATGCGGCCGCGCATATCCTCTATTGGGAACATTATTCTGTCGCGAAAGCGATCATAGGAAACCGCAATGCCTTCTCCATGGACAACCAGGCCACAAGCCTCAATTTGCTCACGCGAAATGCCCTTGTTCGCCAGGAATTCTTTCAAAGCGCTTCGCGATTCGGGCGCATAACCAATTCGAAATTTCTGCTGTGTAGAGCTGGAAATTCCCCGATCTCGCAGATAAGCTCTGGCTTTCGCACCCGCCGCACTTTGCAGCTGGCTTTCAAAAAACTGCGACGCTAATTCCATCGCATCAAAAAGCGTTGCTCGCTGTGCTTCGCGTTTTTCCATCTCCGGGTCGCGAGCAGGAAGGGCTACCCCAGCCATATCGGCCACACGTGCGACCGCTTCTGGAAAACTGGCGCCTTCAAGTTCTGTCAAAAACCTAAAATGATCACCCGTGGCCCCACAGCCAAAGCAATGATATCGCCCCTTGCGGTCTTCACAGTGAAAACTTGGCGTCTTTTCACCATGGAACGGACAGCAAGCCCAAAAATCCCCCCTACCGGGATTACTCTTTTTACGATCAAACGAAACCCGCGTGCCAATCAATGTTGAAATTGGCACACGATCTCTAAGCTCGTCGAGAAAAGAGGGCGAAAAACGCATTCATTGTCACTTTCAAATTAGAGACACTTTCAAGTTAAGCCGGGGAGCTGAAACCAGCATCTGTGAATAGGCAATACTCGCTGCGGCTCTATCATTCTGGGCGAATATAGTAGGCGGCGGTCTCGCAGTCCATCGCGCATGAAATGCGTCCCCGTTAATCACATGGCCACTTGGCTATTCCCCATTATATGCTTTAATCTATTCGCCTTGATCTCATCGGCAGCTTGATCGGCGCCCTTCCCAGCCCATATTTTTCATATATCATGGGCAGTTAGATTATATTGTTCATTTTACCGCAGGCCATTCGGGCCTGCTGCATGTTCCTTTAGCAGAAAGGGTTTTTCGTGAACGGTTCTCTGGTCCTTTTGCATTTGGCCGGCGCTGTCGCCCTGTTGCTTTGGGCTACCCGTATGGTGCGCACCGGCGTCGAAAGAGCTTATGGTGACCGCTTGCGCCAACGTTTGCGAAATCAAATCCAGAACCCGTTACTGTCCGTATTATTCGGTCTGCTTTTGGCCCTTGCCCTCCAAAGTTCAACGGCGGTCACGCTTCTTGTCGGCTCCTTCGTAGGCTCCGGCTTTGTCGGCGGGATGGCTGGCCTTCTTGCCGTTCGAGGCGGCGAACTTGGCTCCGCTCTGGTCGTCAAAATCCTCAGTTTTGATCTAACGCTCTTGGTCCCGATCTGCCTTGTAGCCGGCACCGTCATATTCATGACAACTGAAAGACATGACTGGCGTCAAATTGGCCGCGTTTTTGTCGGGATAGGTCTGCTGATCCTTTCGCTTGAAATGACAGGACAAGCAACAGAACCACTGCGCGAAAGCGCTTTGCTGCCGATCATCGTTGAATATTTATCCGGCGATCCGATCACCGCCTATTTATTAGCGGCTTTAGTAACTTGGCTGTTTCATTCCAGCATTGCCGCGGTCATTCTTCTGACCACATTTGCCTCGCGTGGATTAATCCAGCCGGAACTCGCAGTCGTCATGGTGCTGGGCGTCAATCTTGGCTCTTCCATCATCGCGCCGATCTTAACAAGAAACGCGCCGCCAGAAACCCGAGTTGTCCCGTTGGGGAATTTGCTGATGCGTGGTTTTGGCTCGCTTGTTATTCTTATTCTGTTTGAACTTTTCAACCCACCGCTAAAGCTGCTGGGTAATGACCCTGTTAATCAAGTCGTCAACGCACATATCCTGTTTAATGTCATAGTTTTAATTGCTGGCATTCCTCTGTCGCGTCTGGTGCTTCGCACGACAGAAGCGCTTGTTCATCTGAATGCAGGAAAAAAGAATGCCGTCCAACCGCTTGAATTTGAAGAATATAGCGCGCTTGACACTGATGTGCTTGATCGGCCCTCACAAGCTTTAGCCAATGCAACGCGAGAAGTTATAGGTGTCTGCGACACGATTGATGTCATGCTGCGGCGCATCATCGAGCTTTATGAAAAGCCTGATCAGCAACATATTGATGAACTCGCAGCTCTTGATGATCGGGTGGACAGCAAACATGCTGCTATTAAGCTCTACCTCTCCAAATTGGCCACTCGCGAACTCAATGATTTTGAATCGCTGCGCATGCAGGAACTGATGGGCGCTTGCGTCAAGCTAGAGCAGGTTGGAGATATTATTGTTCGCAACATGCTTGTTCATGTCGAAAAGAAAATGAACCACAATCTCGAATTCACCGAGGAAGGCTGGCAAGAGCTGAGCCATTTTCATGCCATGGTGCTGGCAAATGCCCATATGGCATTCAATGTAATTGTCTCAAGAGATGGACGCACCGCACGCCAGCTTGTGCAAGAAAAAGACCGCTTAAGAGAATATGAGAAACAAACCAGTTTGCGTCATTTCTCTCGCCTGAGAGAAGGCTCACAGCGTAGTCTTGAAACCAGCGCTATCCATCTTGATACAATCCGCGATCTCAAACAGATCAACTCGCTCTTGGCTTCGATGGCCTATCCCATATTGGAGGCGCAAGGTCTCTTGGGCGAAACTCGGTTGAAAACTGCAAAGCAAAACTGATTATACAAAGCTTAATCGCATCAGAAGCGCCCTCAAAGGGCGCTTCTATTAAGCCGATTGAAGAAGCTCCTTAATCATAGAGCTGGCCTTGCTGAAATCCATTTGGCCCGCATAGCGTTCCTTGAGAATCGCCATGCATTTGCCCATATCACGCAAGCTTTCCGCTCCAGTTTCCGCGATCACCTCGGCGCATGCTTTGCGGATATCATCATCGCTCATCTGGGCTGGCAGAAAATCATTAATAATCTCAATTTCATCACGCTCGGCTTTAGCAAGATCGGCGCGACCACCTTCTTCATAGATCCGCGCTGATTCTTCGCGTTGCTTAACCATTTTGCTAAGAATTCCTAGCAATTCCTCGTCGCCGACAGGGTCTTTACTCGCTGTACGATTGGCGATGTCGCGATCCTTGACCGCTGCCATGATAAGCCGAAGCGTCGCAACACGCAGCTTGTCCTGCGCCTTAACCGCGGTGGTGAGTGCCTGAGAAATTTCCTGACGAAGCATACGTCTCTCCTGATGGCTTGTATGAACTCATACGCCGATCTGAACGCATGGCCCATCTGAACGTATGGATTTGATCCTATAATAGAACTTTTTATGTGCAAGCCATGCCAGAAATCAATCGCAACACATTATATATGAATAAGCTCTCCAGATATTATTTGGCATTATAAGCGCTAATTCGTATTTCCCTCTCGCTCAGCGATTGACCTCACTTGCAATTTTCTCTATTGCTCGGGGCTTAGCAGGACATCGGCACGTGCTCGCGGCGGGAGGTTTTAACCCCGCTGTTTTTTGGCGCGCATATCGCTCAAACCGTACCCTTTCAGCGTCAGGGTTGATACGGAAGTGTGCCGCTGCCTGAACATCTTATCATGCGCACGCCAAGGCAGCGCGAACCAAACACAGGAGTGCACGCCATGACCGAAGCCCCATCCAAGACCGCACCCTGGTCGGTTGCCAAGCGCACGGGCATTCTTGTGCTTGCGGACGGTACCATAATTGAAGGCATTGGCCTTGGCGCGACCGGCGCTGTAGAAGCCGAAGTTGTATTCAACACTGCCCTCACCGGCTATCAGGAGATCCTCACCGATGCTTCCTATACCGGCCAAATTGTTACTTTCACCTTCCCGCATATCGGCAATGTTGGCACCAATCAGGATGACATTGAAGACCTAACTCCGGCCAATCGCCATGGTCCGGTAGGTGCGATTTTCAAAGCCAATATCACCTCGCCATCAAATTTTCGTTCAACTCAGAGCCTTGATGCCTGGCTCAAAAGCCGTGGGGTTATCGCCCTTGCAGGCGTCGATACCCGTGCGTTGACCTCGCTCATTCGCGAACGCGGTGCGCAAAAAGCAGTGATCGCCCATGATCCAGAAGGCAAATTCGATCTTGAAGCCTTGAGAGAACGCGCCAAAAATTGGAGCGGACTGGAAAAACAAGACCTAGCCAAAGAAGTGACCGTCGGTCAGAGCCTGGTTTGGAAGGAAACACCCTGGACCCTTGCGGACGGTTATGGTGAACAAACCAGCGGTGAATACAATATCGTCGCTCTCGACTTCGGTGTAAAACGCAACATCCTGCGCCTGCTTGCAGGACTGGGGGCGAAAATCACGGTTTTGCCTGCAACCGCGGCAGCAGAAGATGTGCTTGCGCATAATCCAGATGGGGTATTCCTCTCTAACGGCCCCGGCGACCCGGCTGCAACGGGTGAATATGCTGTCCCCACCGTCCAGAAACTTATCGAAGCTGAGCTGCCGATTTTCGGCATCTGCCTAGGCCATCAGATACTCGCTCTGGCACTTGGCGCAAAGACGGAGAAGATGCATCAGGGCCATCATGGTGCCAATCATCCAGTAAAAGATTACACAACAGGCAAAGTTGAAATCGTATCGATGAATCATGGCTTTACGGTTGATTCCGACAGTCTGCCTGATCATATTGAAGAAACCCACGTCTCGCTATTTGATGGTACCAATTGCGGCCTGAGCGTTGTGGGCAAGCCGATCTTTTCAGTTCAGCACCATCCGGAGGCGTCCCCCGGACCAGAAGATTCCCATTATCTTTTTATTCGCTTCATAAACCACATCCGCGAGAAAAAAGGCCTAGCGCCACTTGCTGAGAGACAAGCCGCAGCGTGAATCAAAGCTGAGAAACTTCAGTTAACTTCTTGATAAATAAAAGCCGGGCCCGTGCGCCGGCTTTTATTTGTGATGGGATAACTAAATTTCGCCAGCGAATGTGTCGCACGCATCTACGCGCCCACTATCAAAGCCGCGTTGAAACCACTTGGCCCGCTGCTCGGACGTACCGTGATTGAAACTATCAGGAACCACATATCCCTGACTGCGGCGCTGCAAAGTATCGTCACCAATCTGATGCGCGGCATTCAATGCCTCTTCCAGATCGCCAGACTCCAAAATACCCTTTTGCTCGGTGTAATATCCCCAGACACCGGCAAAGCAATCCGCTTGCAATTCGACACGCACCGACATCTGATTAGCCTGAACTTCATTCATCGTTTGCCGCATTTGATTAAATTTTGGCAGAATACCCAGTAGATTTTGCACATGATGCCCCACTTCATGAGCGAGAACATAAGCCTGTGCAAAGTCCCCTGACGCGTTAAAACGATTGGCCAATTCATTAAAGAAACTCAAGTCGATATAGACTTTGCGGTCACCCGGACAATAAAATGGTCCAGACGCGGAAGATGCAAGCCCACAAGCGGAACCAACCGAGTCAGAAAAAAGCACCATTGTAGGCGGTGTGTAAGTCTGACCCCGAGATTGGAAAATCCCGCCCCAGACATCTTCAGTTTCAGCAAGAACCGTGCGCGCGAATTGGGTAACTTCATCATTAGAGACACTACCGCCCTCGGCGATTGTGCGTCCGCCACTTTGTTGTGTCTGGATGCCAGACCCCATTCCGCCATCTCCGAAAAGAATGGGTAAAGGATTAATCCCGACCGCCCAAAGGACAATCGCCATAATGGCAACCATCACAATGCCCGAAAAACCACCCCCCCGTATCAAGCGAAACCCCGGCCCGCCTAATCCCCCGCCCCGCATACCACCAGGCTGGCCGCGCCTGTCTTCCACGTTGTCACTCTGCCTACGACCTTGCCAACGCATGTCAGAACTCCTTCAGTTTCACGCTACACAGCGGCAGCACAGGTGATAAACAGATTGTCGCATAAAGATTGCGCACAGCAACATTTAATCCAGCTTTCTATTGCATCACAAACAGATACGTAGCTGCAACAGTCGGCTAGCATGAGAATTCGGCCTACTATTGTATGCTGAATGCTTTTTCTTTTATTAAGAGCGTTTGTGGGGTTTCACTTTACGTCATCATTGCCTATAAGGCCCACTTAGCCCACAGATTGCATATTCTGCCAACCCGCCGGAGGTCCGTGCGGGTTTTTCAGGCAGGATAAAATGAAAACGCCTGAAATCGGTCTCCGATCTTGGGGCGTAGCCACATGACAATAGAAAGAACAGGACGCGCTCATGCCGAAACGTACAGATATCAAATCGATCCTGATTATCGGCGCGGGGCCCATTGTTATCGGTCAGGCCTGCGAGTTCGATTATTCCGGCACTCAGGCTTGTAAGGCGCTGAAAGAGGAAGGCTACCGCATCATCCTGGTCAACTCCAATCCGGCAACGATCATGACCGACCCTGATCTTGCTGACGCAACTTACATTGAACCGATCACACCGGAAGTCGTCGCCAAGATCATCGCTAAAGAACGTCCTGACGCGATTTTGCCGACCATGGGCGGTCAAACCGCTCTCAATACAGCATTGTCGCTCCGCCGCATGGGCGTTCTTGAGCGTTATAATGTTGAGATGATCGGTGCCAATGCAGAAGCGATCGACAAAGCCGAGGACCGCGCTCTTTTCCGCGAAGCAATGAAGAAAATCGGGCTTGATACCCCTGCTTCAATGCTG
Source organism: Falsochrobactrum ovis (assembly GCF_003259955.1). Lineage (GTDB taxonomy): Bacteria > Pseudomonadota > Alphaproteobacteria > Rhizobiales > Rhizobiaceae > Brucella > Brucella ovis_A. The sequence continues at coordinate 93,080 of NZ_QLMK01000002.1, read as the reverse complement.
GCCAATGCAACCGAAATCAAAGATGAAGACCGCAAGCTGCATGAAGCCAAGCGCGCCGAAATCAAAGCAACATATAGCGGCGAAGAGCTCGATAAAGCGCTGGATAAGCTTGAAACAGAATGGCAGCTCGGCGAAGTTGATCGCAAGCAGCGCTATATGAGCCATGCTCTGGGCAAGGCTGCGCAAGCGCTCGATTTTGTAGGCCTTCCAGCCATCATTCGCCCTTCCTTCACCCTTGGTGGCACCGGCGGCGGTATTGCCTATAACCGTCAGGAATTCTTTGAAATCATCGAACGCGGTCTGGATGCTTCCCCCACGACCGAAGTTCTGATCGAAGAATCAGTGCTGGGCTGGAAAGAATATGAGATGGAAGTTGTTCGCGATAAAGCGGACAATTGCATCATCATTTGCTCTATCGAAAACCTCGACCCGATGGGTGTTCATACGGGCGATTCCATCACGGTTGCACCCGCGCTGACATTAACTGACAAAGAATATCAGATCATGCGCAACGCCTCGATTGCGGTGCTGCGCGAAATTGGCGTGGAAACTGGTGGTTCGAACGTTCAGTTTGCCATTAATCCCGCCAATGGCCGCATGATCGTCATTGAAATGAACCCGCGTGTGTCCCGCTCATCCGCGCTTGCATCCAAAGCCACGGGCTTCCCGATTGCGAAAGTCGCTGCAAAACTTGCAGTCGGCTACACACTCGATGAACTGGATAATGACATTACCGGCGGCGCAACCCCGGCATCCTTTGAGCCATCAATTGATTATGTCGTTACCAAAATTCCGCGTTTTGCCTTCGAAAAATTCCCCGGTTCGTCGCCAATCCTCACAACGGCGATGAAATCCGTTGGGGAAGTAATGGCAATCGGTCGTACTTTCCAGGAAAGCCTGCAAAAAGCGCTTCGTGGCCTTGAAACCGGGTTGACTGGTCTCGACGAAATCATCATCCCCAATATTGAGGAAGGCGACGAAAAGAACGCCATACGCGCGGCCATCGGCACGCCAACTCCCGATCGGTTGCGTATGGTTGCGCAGGCCATGCGCCTTGGACTTTCTGTTGAACAAGTCTTTGACGCATCAAAAATCGACCCTTGGTTTCTGGAGCAGATTGAAGAAATCGTCAGAACCGAGGATCGCATCCGCGAACATGGCCTGCCGAAGGATGCAGAAAATCTTCGTATGCTCAAAGCCATGGGCTTTTCAGATGCTCGCCTTGCCAGTCTGACTGGTCAGGACGCAGAAGACGTGGCCAAGCTACGCGCCGAGCTTAAAGTTCATCCGGTTTTCAAGCGCATTGATACCTGTGCCGCGGAATTCGCCTCACCCACCGCTTATATGTATTCAACCTACGAAACACCTTTCGCTGGCGAAGCTCATTCGGAAGCCTATGTTTCCGACCGCAAGAAAGTTGTAATTTTAGGCGGCGGTCCCAACCGTATCGGTCAGGGCATTGAGTTCGACTATTGTTGCTGTCACGCCGCTTTTGCGCTCGGCGACGCTGATTACGAAGCAATTATGGTCAACTGCAACCCGGAAACGGTTTCAACCGACTATGACACTTCAGATCGTCTCTATTTTGAGCCATTAACCACTGAAGATGTTCTCGAAATCCTCCGTGTTGAGCAGGAAAAAGGCACTTTACATGGCGTTATCGTACAGTTTGGTGGCCAAACGCCGCTCAAACTTGCCGATGCGCTCGAAAAGGCTGGAATTCCCATCCTTGGAACATCCCCGGATGCGATTGACCTTGCGGAAGATCGTGACCGTTTCCAAAAACTACTTATCAAGCTCGGGCTAAACCAGCCAAAGAATGGTATTGCCTATTCGGTCGAGCAAGCACGTCTCGTTGCATCTGACCTCGGTTTTCCGCTGGTGGTTCGTCCTTCCTATGTTTTGGGTGGTCGCGCTATGCAGATTATCCACGACGAACGTGGCTTGCAGACATATCTACTCGACACAGTTCCTGAACTGGTCCCGGAAGACATTAAGGCCAAATATCCCAACGACAAGACTGGTCAAATCAATACGCTACTGGGCAAGAACCCGCTTTTGTTCGACACCTATTTGACCGAAGCTATCGAAGTGGACGTGGATTGTCTTTGCGACGGCAACGAAAGTTACGTTGCTGGCATCATGGAACATATTGAAGAAGCAGGCATTCATTCGGGCGACTCTGCCTGCTCCTTGCCAGTTCATACGCTCTCCCCAGAAATCATTGCGGAACTGGAGCGTCAAACAGCAGCCTTGGCCAAGGCCTTGAAGGTCGGCGGTTTGATGAACGTTCAATACGCCATCAAAAATGACCAGATTTATGTGCTTGAAGTAAATCCCCGTGCTTCCCGTACCGTTCCTTTTGTCGCAAAGGCAGTGGGCGCTCCGATTGCCAAGATAGCCGCACGCATTATGGCCGGCGAAAGTCTCAATGAAGCGATTAGCGCTTATGGCGGCAAACCAAAGCCGCCAGCCCGTCCGCATATCGCTGTCAAAGAAGCCGTGTTCCCATTTGCCCGCTTCCTTGGTGTGGACACACTGCTTGGCCCAGAAATGCGCTCAACCGGCGAAGTTATGGGCCTTGACTATGACTATGCGCTGGCTTTCGCCAAAGCTCAGCTGGGCGCTGGCGTCGAACTGCCGCGTGAAGGTACTGTTTTCGTTTCAGTACGCGACGAAGACAAAGAGCGCGTTCTTGGTCCGGTGCGCCGTCTGACCGAACTTGGTTTCAAGGTTATGGCCACAGGCGGTACCCAGCAATTCCTCGCGGCTCACGGTGTTGAAGCAACGAAAGTTAATAAGGTGATTGAAGGTCGTCCTCATGTTGAAGACGCAATTCGTAACCGCCAGATCCATCTGGTCTTTAACACAACCGATAGTGCCAGCGCTGTTTCAGATTCTAAATCAATCCGCCGCGCCACGCTGATGCAGAAACTGCCTTATTATACAACAATGGCTGGCGCAGAAGCTGCAGCAGAAGCAATAGCAGCACTCAAAGCAGGCTCATTGGAAGTACGTCCCCTGCAAGACTATTTCCGCTAATAGCTGCGCTTATTTTCTAATGCCTTTGATTGCCCCTCTTTTTGAGGGGCATTTTTTTTCGAACGCATTATTGCAATGTTTTAATTTGATAATTTGTTCCAAAATTCTCTTTAAAAGGAGAGATATTGTGTCTAAATTGATTAGTACTTCCATATTATGCTCAACCCTGATGCTTATTTTCGCTGCTGATTCTCATGCAGGCTGGAAAGATGAGCTCAAAAAAGCCGGTAAAAAGGTTGAACAAGTCGGCCGCGCCGTGCGTGACCCTCAAGGCAAAGATGCGCAAAAGGTTTTGCATTCCGACGCAAGAAATTTGTTGCATAATCCCGGAAACGAAATGAACAAATTTTGCGGTTCAGCTACGAATAAAATCGGCGGAGCGCTAGAAAATTTAGCGCATCGAATCACCGTCAATCTAGAGGATTGCACCGTTAATCCGGCAACAACTTCAACGGGACCACAATAAAACTGTTCAAGATCTTGGTATCACAGATATCATATTGCCCATCTTGTATTGGACAAATTTGTCGCATATAGTTGAATAATCGATTTTTCGGTCGAGTGACTTTGCGACCCGTACGGCGTGCCGTGCTTCCTGACGATCTCCTGTCCATAAATTCGATTCACAGGGACGTATGCGATGCATGCGGACTACACGCCTACTAACGTTACAAAGGAATTTCCCATGGCTACGGGAACAGTTAAGTGGTTCAACACGACCAAGGGCTTCGGCTTCATTCAGCCTGATCAGGGCGGCGCGGACGTTTTCGTTCATATCTCCGCTGTTCAGCGCGCAGGTCTGGCCACGCTCGACGAAGGTCAAAAGGTTTCATACGAAATCGTCCAGGACCGTCGTTCGGGACGCTCGTCTGCAGACAATCTGGTCGCAGCTTAACCTCTGCTTGAACGCTTATCTCAAACGACATGTTTGAGTAAGCATTGACGGCAAGACAATCGCGATAATATCGCGTGATCAAGAGAATAAAAGGCGGGAGAAAATCTCGCCTTTGTTATATTTAATGGACTACATTCACTCACCCTGCGGCTGCTTGCCCACACTTCGTGCATGATCCATTCAACGTTTATGCGGGAAAAAACTGAAATAATATTTTCAGTCAGCTAACAACCGTCGCGATTGCTAGCAGTTTCCCGATTCTAGCTGGAAACAAGTTTTAGCAGCTCGGGCTTTCACCAATCACACTGCAATGAAGGCAGTTCATCCATCGCTTTGCGCAGGAATGTGTTCGGTTCGGTGGTGAAATTTGACTATTTTAGCACACAGATACATCGAAAAACGAAATTTGTTGCGGATTCGCAAAGCATCTGTTGCGATTCGTGCGCCGATAAGACATAGGAAGTTCGCAAGACCGGCCCATGCCCGGCGCCGGTTATCTGATCCTGCCATTCATGGAGAACGATCATGGCATTTCTCGCCGACGCCCTTTCACGTGTTAAGCCCTCTGCGACTATCGCTGTTAGTCAGAAAGCACGAGAACTGAAAGCCAAAGGCAAGGACGTGATTGGTCTGGGTGCAGGGGAACCCGATTTCGACACGCCAGAAAATATAAAGCAGGCGGCGATTGACGCGATCAATCGCGGTGAAACCAAGTACACGCCGGTTGCTGGTATTCCCGAACTCCGTCAGGCCATTGTAGCCAAGTATAAACGCGAAAACGGCCTTGATTATAAGCCGGAACAGGTCATCGTCGGAACTGGCGGCAAGCAAATCCTTTTCAACGCATTCATGGCAACGCTAAATCCGGGTGACGAAGTCATCGTTCCTGCTCCCTACTGGGTTAGCTATCCCGAAATGGTCGCGATTAACGGTGGCACCCCCGTTTTCGTCAACACGAAGATTGAGAACAATTTCAAGCTCACCGCAGAGGATCTGGAAAAGGCAATCACGCCAAAGACCAAGTGGTTTATCTTCAATTCGCCATCGAACCCGTCCGGCGCTGCCTATACGGAAGCCGAACTGCGTGCGCTCACCGATGTGCTCGTTCGTCATCCCCATGTATGGATCTTGACCGACGACATGTATGAACACCTGGTCTATGGTGATTTTGTTTTCACCACACCCGCTCAGATCGAACCCTCACTCTATGACCGCACCCTGACTATGAATGGTGTGTCCAAGGCTTATGCAATGACCGGCTGGCGTATTGGCTATGCAGCAGGGCCTTTGCAGCTTATCAAAGCCATGGATATGGTTCAGGGTCAGCAGACCTCGGGCGCATGCTCTATCGCCCAATGGGCAGCGGTTGAAGCACTGAATGGTCCGCAGGATTTCATTTCTACTAACAAAGCGATCTTCCAAGGCCGCCGTGATCTGGTAGTTTCAATGCTCAATCAGGCAACCGGCATTAATTGCCCCACCCCCGAAGGCGCATTCTATGTCTACCCATCCTGCGCAGGGGTAATCGGTAAAAAAACCGAGGATGGCAAAGTGATTGAAACCGACGAGGATTTCGTCACAGCACTTCTCGAAGCCGAAGGCGTAGCCGTGGTTCACGGATCAGCATTTGGTCTTGGGCCAAACTTCCGCATTTCTTACGCAACATCCGAGGAACTACTGGAAGAAGCTTGTAAGCGTATCCAGCGCTTCTGCGCCAGCCTGCGTTAATCGCTCAAGTAATCCGATATTAAGAAGGGGCCGCGAGGCCCTTTTTATTCAACAAGCAGATAAATAAACTAAAAAAAAGCCAGACGAATGTCTGGCTTGAGTTTTGAAGGTGCCTTGAGGCAAACCTCCAGAGGGGAACACTCAGCTCGCGCAAATGGGAGGAGGAAACGTAGAGCTGAGATGACTTATATATGCGCCTTGGTTTCGAATTTTGCAATGAGTCTTTAACGCAATGCAGCTATGCATTTTACACATGGCTATTTTGGATGGCTATTATGCTTAATTTTCAAATAGTTAAGCCCATCTCAAATTGCTCGAACCATTACATTCTTCTCTAACCTCGCAGCCCCCGGCCCCGGTAACCCTCTTAGGACGTGTTAATTGAAGCCCTGTTCATTGATGCGCGCGCACGAATCATAACAACTAAGCAGTCGCTATCCGCGCTATTAAAATGTCCAGTTGCGAGCCTTTGAAAACAAGAAATCGCGGAAAGCATGAAGCTTAGCCGAGTTTTTCAATGCCTCTGGGTAGCAGAAAAACGTATCAAAGGATGGTATTTCTTCTAAACCCGGCAAAAGTTTCACCAATCCGGCATCATTCTCTGCCATATAATCCGGCAAAACCGCGATTCCGACACCGCGCAACACAGCGCGACGTATAGAGAGAAGATTATTCACCTGAAGCACCGGAATTCGGCTCCCCTCTTCCGGGTTGCCGGCAATCTCCAGCCAATTAAGCCCTGTTAAATAATTCGGCGCTGATTCGCCGAAAGTTATGATCCGATGCTGATCAATTTCGTCTATAGAGTTGAGTTTCCCATATTTGGAAACATAGCTCGCCGCTGCATAAACATGCATATGGACAGTAAATAATCGGCGCTGGATGAGATCAGGCTGCTGGGGCTGACGCAATCTGATCGCACAATCCGCATGGCGCATTGTCAGATCCAACTCTTCATTATCGAGAATGAGCTGAAGCTGAATGTCAGGATATAGGTCAACAAATTCTTGAATTCTCTCGACCAGCCAACCCGATCCAAGACCCACAGTTGTGGTCACCCTCAAACGCCCAGTCGGCTTTTCCCGACTTTCAGAGAGTTTCGAACGGACATTTTCAAGCTTCATCAGCACATCATGTGCTGTACGATAAAGTATCTCGCCCTGTTCTGTCAGAATGAGGCCACGTGCGTGGCGATGAAATAACGGAACGCCCACATCCTGCTCAAGCGCACTTACCTGTCGAGAGATTGCCGACTGTGAAAGGCGCAGTGTTTGCGCAGCATGGGTGAAAGACCCTGCCTCAGCAGCGGCATGAAATATGCGCAATTTATCCCAGTCTAGCGGTGCTGCCACGTTATTCTCCCAAATTACTCCGCAGCTTGAACGAGCGGCTCCTGCGCGGCCAACCAGCGCTCGGCTTCAAGCGCTGCCATGCACCCCATACCGGCGGCTGTAACAGCCTGGCGGTAAATATCATCAGTCACATCACCGGCCGCAAAAATTCCTGGCACGTCCGTGGCTGTCGAATCCGGCGCGGTCCACAGATAACCATTTGGCTTCTGCTTCAGCTTGCCTTCAAACAATGAGACTGCTGGCGCGTGACCAATGGCGATAAAGACGCCATGGGTTTCAAGTTCGCGCATCTCTCCACTTACGACGTCTTTTAACCTTACGCCCGTAACCGTTGCCCCCATCGGCGGCTGCGCCTCTGTACCGAGGATCTCATCAATCACATGGTTCCAGATAACATTCACATTCTCACGTGCGAGAAGGCGATCCTGAAGAATTTTTTCGGCCCGAAAGCCCGTACGGCGATGAACAACCGTGACGCTCTTTGCGATATGTGACAAATAAAGCGCTTCTTCGACAGCGGTATTGCCGCCGCCCACAACGACAACATCCTTGCCGCGATAGAAAAAACCATCACAGGTGGCGCATGCAGACACACCGCCTCCCATAAAAGTCTGCTCACTCTCAAGGCCAAGCCATTTGGCCTGAGCGCCTGTAGCAATGATCAGCGCATCACAAGTATAGACGGTACCGGAATCACCAATGAGCCGGAAAGGACGTTGGGTCGTCTCCACCTCAGTGATAATGTCATGGACAATTTCGGCACCAACATTTTCCGCCTGTTTGGCCATCTGATCCATCATCCATGGCCCCTGCACTGCCTCTGCATAACCTGGATAATTTTCGACATCCGTCGTGATCATCAATTGGCCGCCCTGCTGCAACCCGGCAATAATAATCGGCTTGAGCATGGCGCGTGCTGCATAAATTGCCGCTGTATACCCAGCCGGCCCAGAACCGATAACTATGACTGGCGCGTGACGTGATGACATGGGGGATTGCCTTTCCGGTCCTGAAATCAAAGGCGGGAACTGATAGCTTTTCGAAAACGTTGCCGCCCCCTACTCTGCTTTGCCCGTTATCATTAAGGTTAGGTGTGCTACCGCTATTTTGCAAGGTTTGACAGTCCTCTAGACGGCTTTAAACACAGCTTGTCTGCTTGCACTATGTCAACTATAAAAGCCTCATTGCAGACAGAGAGCGGTAGACAGAGCCGTCCGAATAGAGCCAAGACAATAAACATGCCGTACTAATGTCGGAGCCGTTGTCATTTATCACACAATCGCCAATATCTGCGCCCGTTTTGGCCTCTTCATGGCGGCGGCCATGCTTTTACCAGTTATTATCGACTTACGAGATGGAAGCGATGATTGGCTGATTTTTCTGCGTTCTTCCGCCGCAACGGGTGCCTTGTCTCTTTTGGTTTTTATTGCAACGCAAAACAATTCTGCGCGCTTTACACCACGCTTGGGTTTTTTACTCACCGTATCGCTATGGTTGACGGCATGTCTGCTTGGATCGATACCGCTTTATTTCTCACATCTACCAATTAGCTATCCAGCCGCCTTTTTTGAATCAATGTCAGGCGTCACTTCTACAGGCGCCACGGTTCTGGTCGGCCTTGACGATATGCAACGCGGGATTCTCCTGTGGCGCTCTCTGCTGTGCTGGATCGGAGGCATAGGCTTCATCGGCTTGGCATTATTAATGCTGCCCTCACTTCGGGCCGGTGGTCTGGCGCTTTTTCATATGGAGAGCTCGGACAAATCCGAAAAAATTCTCCCACGCATGAATCAGATCGCCCTTGGCATTGTCAGCGCTTACCTCACGCTAACTGCCGCCTGCATGATCACATATTTCACCGCAGGAATGAGCGTTTTCGATGCCGTGAACCATGGTCTTTCAACAGTAGCAACAGCGGGTTTTTCAACCCATGATGACTCATTTGGGTATTATGAAAACAACTCAATAATATTGATTTCTACCACCATTTTCATGGCGCTTTCTTCGCTGCCATTTGCCCTTTATATTAAAGTTTTTCTTCCGCGCAGACTTAGCGTCTTTTCTGATCCACAGATGAAATTATTTCTCACTTTGGTCGTGGGTTTCAGCTTTTTGCTTGCTGTTTTGCTGCGGAGCAATTTTAACATGCCGTTTGGCGATGCGCTTATTTCCGCTTCATTCCATTTCGTATCAATAATATCCACAACCGGATATGCCACAGAAGATTATTCGCTTTGGGGCCCGCCTGCTGTCGGAATATTCTTTCTTGCGTCATTTCTCGGAGGCTGCGCCGGTTCCACTTCCGGCGGCATCAAGATGAACCGGCTGATTATTCTGTGCAGCCTTACTCGCTCCAGTCTGCTCCGTCTTATTGTTCCCCATGCAGTGAGCAAGATTAAATACGGTTCTTCCGAGGTTTCGGGTGAAATTGCGCAAAGTGTTCTGCTTTATCTATTTCTCTATATAGCCTCGCTCATAATTGGCTCGGTATTTTTGGCTTCTTTCGGCCTCGATTTCGTGTCTGCCTTTACAGGCGCGCTCAGCGCTCTTTCCAATGTCGGGCCGGGTTTGGGTGACACGATCGGCCCTGCGGGCAATTTCTCCACCCTTGATGATTCCGCGCTCTGGGTGCTGGCATTTTTAATGCTTGCAGGCCGGCTGGAGCTCGTAACTGTATTTATCCTGTTTACACGTGTTTTCTGGGTACGTTGATTGTAGAAGAGCAGTTTACATTGCTGTGATTCATTTGTTATGAGCAAGGTAAGATTGCGCTATCTAAGCGTTGAATGTTTTATAATTACCGAGGAAAGTAATTTCCTTGCGCGGAGTTTTAAATGCCAATAAAGGCAGATCTGGATGAAATTGACTGGAAAATCCTCCGGGAACTCCAGAATAACGGGCGCATTACAAACGTCGAATTAGCGGAGCGGGTCGGTATCTCAGCCCCCCCTTGTTTACGGCGCGTGCGCAAGCTTGAAGAAAGCGGTGTTATTCGCGGCTATCGCGCAATATTGAATGGCACCACGCTTGGCCAAGATCTTGTGGCATTTTGCTCAGTAGGGCTTCACCGACAGGCGGATGCCGATCTCAAGGCTTTTGCTGAAAAAACCAAACAATGGCCCCTCGTCCGTCGAGCTTGGATGGTTTCGGGCGAATCCGATTTCCTTCTGCATTGTGTCTCGCGTGATCTCAACACGTTCCAGACTTTCGTAATTGAGGAATTAACGGCGACACCCAATGTTGATTCCGTGCGCACCGCACTAACGATTCGGCCAGTTAAAGACGAACCATTAATGATTTTGTAAACGCTAATTTCCCGAAAATAGCCGCTCGTAAACTGCACTGATTGCGGCGGCTTCTTTTTCCAGCGGAAAAACCTTACGGACATGATGCAGCGCATTTTCACCCTGCCGCTCTGCCATTGCGGGTTCCGCGAGGTAAGGTTTGATCGCCTCGCATAATGCCTTCCCGTCCCCCGCGGATACAACACGACCAGTCCCCTCGACAATCATTTCCGCATATGCACCCGCGTCACTTGCCACAACAGCAGTCTGCGATGCCATTGCTTCTAAAGGCGTAAGTCCAAAACCCTCATTTCGCGAAGGTGCGACGTAAAGGGTTAATCGACGATACCAAACTCGCACGTCAGGAACTTCGCCCAAGATAAGAATGCGGTGTTCCAAACCAGCTTCCTTGATCCGCTTTTTTAAATCATCAGCGAATGCTTGATGCTCAGCGGTCGCACGTCCGGTAATAATCGCTGTCCAATCGGGATAATGCGGCAGAAGCGCGATCATGGCGTCTACGAATAAATCCGTTCCCTTTGATGGGCGCACGCGACCAAAACAGCCAATCAAATATTTACCGGGTATTTTGGCGGCAGCAATTTCATCATCCGGACCCTTGGGCGGATGAAAACGCGCCAAATCGACCCCATGCATGATCACGTCATGCGGCACTTCCAGAAAACTCCCAGAGCGCTCGCTCGTCGCAATCACGCCATCCATTCGGCGAATCAGCCATTTGGTAAAAGACTTGTGATGGCGCTGTGCCGCCGATGTAAAAACCAGGCGCAGTTTCATGCGCAATATATCGCGCATAAAAACACCCGCTAGCATTTCAATATTGCGACGCGCATGCCAGATACGGAATCGGCGTCCCTGCGGCGCTTTCCACAGAAACAACAGCGAGCCCCACCCCAGCCGGGGAAGGCTCTCGGGCAATCCCGGCCCGAGAGTTGCTATCTTAATTCCGTTCGCGCATTGCAAAGGAATGAGCTGGACGATCGTCGAGGTAACGCCAGAAAGGCGGCGCTTGAAATTTGGCGCGATGACCTCGACGTTTTGAATGGAAGCTTTCACTGCAAATCAGATATATTTGAGCGACATGATTTCATAAGAACGTGATCCACCGGGTGCATTAACCTCAATGGTTTCTCCCTCACCTTTTCCGATAAGTGCACGGGCAATCGGCGAAGAGATCGAGATCCGGCCCTGTTTCACATCGGCTTCCTGATCTCCTACGATCTGATAAACCTTTTCCTCTTCCGTGTCCTCATCAATCAGGGTTACGGTTGCACCGAACTTGACCTTGTCACCGGTAAGCTTCGAAACATCGATAACCTCAGCTCGCGCCACCAAGTCTTCCAGCTCGTTGATCCGTCCTTCGTTAAGGCTCTGCGCTTCCTTGGCTGCATGATACTCGGCATTTTCCGAGAGGTCTCCATGCGCCCGCGCTTCAGCGATCGCCTCAATGATCCGGGGACGTTCGGATTGCTGGCGCCAGCGAAGTTCTTCCTTGAGCTTGTCAAAACCGCCCGGTGTCATAGGGAACTTTTCCATACTCAATAAATTCCTTTCCATTGCCTGCTGCGCGCGTTCTTTTAGGAAAATACGCGGCGACATTTAGTTTCCCGCCCTATCTCACGCCTTTGCTGGGCACGAGACAACCCGCCGAAGGATGCAATTTTCTTCGGTTTACAAAAAGAAAACGGTCACCGAACACGTGTTTCGGCACCGTTCAAATCGTTCAGTTCAAATATAGCACTTTCTTAAGTCATTTCACGAGGAAAAAATACTTTCCCTAATTTGCATTAAAATCAAGTAGTTAGGACGATTGGGCTTGCCGAGCTGGCGTGATAACGCCCATAGGTTCCGACATCAAAGACGCGAGAACTTCACCGAGGCCTGATGACACGCATATACGCTAATTTGCTTATAGCCATGTTTGCGGTCGAGATCGGCCTAATCTTCTGGTGTCGCAAGACATTCCGAACCTTTTCTGGCCCAGCAGTTTAGACTTCATGCCTTAAAAATAAGGGCTGCTCCACCCGCGATCAGCGCAAATCCGAGCAGATGGTTCCAACCGAGCGCTTCTTTTAAGTAAAAGACCGAGAACAGGCTGAACACCACCAACGTGATCACTTCCTGCATCGTTTTTAATTGGGCTGCAGAGTAAACCTCATGTCCAATGCGGTTTGCCGGTACAGCCATGAAATATTCAATGAGTGCTATTCCCCAACTTGCGAATATGACCGTCAAAAGCGGAGTGTGCGGGAACTTCAAATGCCCATACCAGGCAAAAGTCATGAAAATATTCGATCCAATCAAAAGCAATATCGGAAGGATACTTGGCGACAACAATGCAGACATGGAATGATCTTTAAGGCGCGAATGATAATGGGGCGGCCGGCCCAATGCCGCAGTAATCTGTTAGCAAAAACCAACAGTAATTTCGCGTATATTCTGTATCGAGGTTTATCGCCTCTTTTAAACGCGCACCCTGCTCTTATCTTCCCGGACTATGGACCGCCAACGAATAGGCCGACTATTTCATTTGAACTTGCAATTATGCCGAACCGCACCTGCAACTAGACGCGGTTCTTATTCGATGGTTTCGTGCTGATAATCTATTCCGCAGGAAGTGGGGTCGGTTTACCGTTTTCGTCAAGCGCTACCATGATAAACTCGCCATGGGTGACCAATTCCTTCTGCTGAGTGAGATAGCGTTGTGCCCATGCCTCCACTTTCAGCGTAATGGAAGTCCGGCCAACCTTTATAATATCGGTATAAACACAAAGCGTGTCGCCAATTTTAACCGGCCGCGCAAAAGACATTTCGCGCACCGCAGCTGTTACGACCCGACCCTTTGCCCGTTCGGCAGCGCGGATACCGCACGCTGAATCCATCTGCGCCATTACCCAGCCACCGAAAATATCGAATGCTGCATTAGCATCCTGGGGCATGGCTGGCACACGAAGTGTCAGCATTCCCTGCGGATTTGCGTCTTCGCTCATAATTAAATTCCTATTTGATTTTTGAATCGGCGCGAATATGCGTCAGCTTTTGGTATATTTCCAGCGCTTTCCGATCAATTTGTCTCACCGCCCTTTTCATTTACATGGCGAAAATCCATATTGGTATTATGGCTTCTTCAAAAGATAAATATACCACAGATTCGAATAATCAGGCTGGCGGCTTCGGCGAAGCTCCGCAAGCTGAGTTTTCAGGTGCGCCGCTTTCCGGCTCGATTGCGGATTGGGCAAAAGAGATTAGCACCCAAGCATCAGAAACCCCCAAAAAGGGGAAACTGGCTAAGTCGCTGAAAAGCCCAAAAAAGGCTTCCACCCGCAGTGGCACATCCTCGAAAAGCGCGCGCGGCACATCGCTTGGTGGTGCCGCCACAGCGAAAGAGCGGGCTGCATCTGGTCTCAATCCCGTTGCAGGTCTGGATATCAGTCTTGAAGAGGCAACCCAGCTCAACCCGACTGGTGCGACTGCAACCGTAAAAGCGCTTTCCGAACTTATCGAATCCGGCAATCCGCTTTTCAAGAATGGCAAATTGTGGACGCCTCACCGTCCCGCCCGGCCAGATAAATCTGAAGGCGGTCGTCGCTTTGAGATGGTCTCGGACTTTGAGCCCGCGGGCGACCAGCCGACGGCGATTAAATCTCTGGTATCGGGACTTGACGAAGGCGAACGCACCCAAGTCCTACTCGGCGTTACCGGGTCTGGTAAGACATTTACCATGGCCAAGGTCATCCAAGAGACCCAGCGCCCGGCACTCATTTTAGCACCCAATAAGACTCTTGCAGCACAGCTTTATGGGGAATTTCGCAACTTTTTCCCCAATAATGCGGTGGAATATTTTGTTTCCTATTATGATTATTACCAGCCGGAAGCCTATGTGGCGCGATCCGACACCTATATCGAGAAAGAATCGACGGTAAACGAACAGATCGACCGTATGCGTCACTCCGCAACCCGTGCCTTGCTGGAGCGCGACGATGTTATCATCGTGGCGTCCGTATCCTGCATCTACGGTATTGGCTCGGTCGAAACCTATACCGCCATGACCTTCGAAATGAAAATCGGAGACCGGCTAGACCAGCGCCAGCTTCTCGCCGATCTGGTCGCCCAGCAATATAAGCGGCAAGACATCAATTTCGTTCGCGGCTCTTTCCGGGTACGTGGCGACACGATCGAAATTTTCCCCGCCCACTTAGAAGATCGTGCCTGGCGGATCTCACTTTTTGGCGACGAAATTGAGACTATTACCGAATTCGATCCCCTAACTGGTCAAAAAACCGGTGAACTTCAATCGGTAAAAATTTACGCAAATTCCCACTACGTAACGCCGCGCCCGACCCTCAATCAGGCAATAAAATCTATTCAGGAAGAATTAGAGCAACGCCTTATTGAACTCACGCGAGCTGGCCGTTTATTAGAAGCTCAGCGCTTGGAGCAACGGACCAATTTTGATCTTGAAATGCTGCAAGCTGCAGGCGTCTGCAATGGTATCGAAAATTATTCCCGTTATCTTACAGGTCGCCAACCCGGTGAGCCACCGCCAACCCTATTTGAATATATACCCGACAATGCCTTGGTTTTCCTGGATGAAAGTCATGTGACTGTACCCCAGATCGGCGGTATGTATCGGGGAGACTTCCGCCGAAAAGCCACCCTCGCGGAATATGGTTTCCGTCTTCCTTCTTGTATGGACAACCGGCCCCTTCGTTTTGAAGAATGGGACGCCATGCGTCCGCAAACCATTGCTGTCTCGGCTACGCCTGGCAAATGGGAATTGGAAGAAGCCGGTGGTGTGTTTGCCGAACAAGTCATCCGCCCAACAGGCCTGATAGATCCGCCTGTGGAAGTACGCCCTGCGAAGAACCAAGTCGATGATGTTCTCGGCGAAATCCGTGAAACGGCCCGCAAAGGTTATCGCACACTTTGCACGGTTTTGACCAAGCGCATGGCGGAAGACTTGACCGAATATTTGCACGAACAAGGCGTGCGGGTGCGCTATATGCACTCTGATATTGATACGCTTGAACGTATCGAAATCATTCGCGATTTGCGGCTAGGTGCATTTGATGTTCTGATTGGCATCAATCTATTACGCGAAGGTCTTGATATACCCGAATGTGGATTTGTGGCAATTCTGGATGCGGATAAAGAGGGCTTTCTACGGTCCGAAACCTCCCTTGTCCAGACCATCGGACGCGCAGCGCGGAATGTTGACGGCAAGGTCATTCTTTACGCCGATACGATAACCGGTTCCATGCAACGCGCGATGCAAGAGACCTGCCGTCGCCGCGAAAAGCAGGAAGCTTACAATAAAGAACATGGTATTACCCCTGCCTCTGTGAAAAAGAATATTTCGGATATTCTCGACTCCGTCTATGAACGCGATCACGTTCGCGCCGACATTTCAGGCTTCGCTGAAGAAGGCGCTATGATGGGTAATAATCTCGCCTCGCATCTCGAACATCTGGAAAAGCAGATGCGTGACGCAGCCGCTGATCTTGATTTTGAAAAAGCTGCTCGCCTTCGTGATGAGATCAAGCGCCTACGAGAAACCGAACTCGCCATTGCTGACGACCCATTAGCACGTGAAATCGAGGCGGAATTTTCTGGTTCAAACCGTGGAGCAGGAAGCGGAAAACAAAACCGAAAATCACTATTCCAAAAGCCTTCCCTCGATAATATGGGCCCCGGAACAGATATGGCTAAGCCCTTGTTTCGTAAGAACACGCTGGATGAAATGACCGTCAAACGCACAGAAGTCCCAGCGGGGGATAGTGATCCTGCAATTCGTCGTGAGCGCCCCGGATTAGGTTCCTATGAAGGCCCTTCTTCTGCACGCAAAGCGCGTAGACCTGGGAAAACCGGTCGACCAGGCCGTTAACTCTCCTCAATGTTTAATCACATTTCCGCTCACCCCCCGGGCGAGCTGGATTGGTTAACAGCATGACGATACCTGTCCAATCATATAATTCTCTACGATCTTCGAGGCATCTCGATCTTGGGGACTTATGGGGCTACGAAATATGCAAGACAGTAATAATTCGGATTTCAATAAATCTGCTTGGCAAAATGTCAGCAATATACGCCTGCAACTTTGGCGAGAAGCAAACACCAAACCCTCAGACATTATTTACGCCAATGGCTTGCATCAAGTGCTTGTAATCGCAATTCTTGACTTAACGGACAACAATGGAAATCCATTGCCCGACGATAAATGTCCTCCTGTTCAAAACATCAAGGCTGGTTGCAGACCGATAAATTATGTTAACGGCGATCCGCTGGGCGACAAAGGATCAGTGGGCTGGTCTTATGAGGATACGAAAAATGCTTTTTCATCACCTATTGTCGAAAATTCGCCTTCACTCGTCGATACAAAACCCGATTATATTTCAAACGGTTGCGCATACTTACATTATTATATTCAAACGACTTCCGCATCTTCTGAGATTCAAATTGGATTTGAAGTAGAAATTCGAGACGATCAAGGCATCCCTCAAAAAAGAATTAAATCTAGTCTCAATGGCGAATTTAAAGCAAAAGTTGATATTAAAAGTATCGGCCAAATAACCTTCCAACCCGATGATTTTGAATGGTTTGGCGCTCAAAAGTACCATGGAGGGGACGAAAATGATACTATCACTCCCGGACCTATGTCCGATAACAATGCGTGGCGTGAGTATGAGTACAGTATTTCTTTAACGGAAAAAAAATTTTCTAAAGAATCAAACCATATTTACCGAGCCTGCATTACAAACTTAGAAAATTACACTGACTATTCTTTTGGAACCATTTTCAGCGGATTTTATACATTCAAAGGTTATTTTTGGCCATTTAATATTTTTAAAGAACAGGAAATTACAAAATGGGACGCACAACCCATTTTTCCTACGGCTAAACAGACATTCACGATGGATATATCCGGTGCACCAAAAAGAACCTCCGATATTACCTATATATCTGGCAGATTTAGCATAAGTTTATTATGCGCATTTGGTGCAGAATATTGGTTTGGATATATTCATAACACTCTTTCTATCTTAATATATGAGCAATACGGAAACAGAGGCTACATAAACATAGATCCTAAACTGCTTCCTGATAAATATATTCCAAGCTCGAAAGACAATGGTTTACAATCTCTCTCATACTTCAGCAAAGGAGAAATTACGGAGCCAACAAAAAGCATTGCTAGAAAGTATGTATTTATAAAAAATGTAAATAAGGAATATCCTGAACGAGCCTGCGCATACCAATACAAGCCAGACAGTATTATGATTTGGCCTGAAAAGAACTGTTCCAATGTCGAATTATTTAATTTAGCTTTTAATATAATTATTAATGACAACTCCATATCTGGAGTAGATTATATAAATATGAGTTTTTTCTCTGATTTAGATAGTAATTTATACATCGATGAAAGGGGGTATGTCTGCTCCAGCAAAGGAAAGCCTGGTGATAAGTTCAAAGTTGCACCAAATTGGATTACCGGAAGCACGTGTATTTCAACCAACAGTTATAATTCATACTTGGCTTTGATTTTTGATGCGGAAGGTCATTATTATGACGAGATCCAGTTTATTGACAAATATTATTTTAATCCGTCTACTTGGCCTATACACAAACCGGAACCAATCAGTTTTGCAGGATTTGATTGGGAGTTAATACCCACAGATGACATTCCATACGAACCATAGCGGTTCAACTTCCAAGAAGCATATGGAACGGTAACGGCGGCATAGTATTAGTCCGCTATCGGCAGTCAGTTTATATAAATCAGTTTCTTGGCAAGAAACCGTAGCAACTATTCATATAGCCATTCCTGTTGTGTAACTCGCTTTACATACAAAACGGCAAAAGCATAGCTCGACTCGTTTCTTTATACTGGATAATTGATTTCCATATAAAACTACGAGAAACTACCAGCTGTTTTTAGCTTGGGAGCTCGGTTTGAAGCTATTATGTAGTTTAAGTAGGACATTTTACCGTTTTGTACCTGTCTTAGCACTACTGCTACTTAGAACATGCTTTGCCTCAGATGCACTTGCTGAAAGCTCGCCTGCGGCCCAATCGGCCATTAATAACGAAAACGCGCCGCCACCTACCAGTCGTGAAATATGCAAGCTAATCGAAACAAGCGCGGATGCCCACTCCATTCCAAAGGATTTCTTTGCAAGGCTCATCTGGAAAGAAAGCCATTTTAATCCTCATGCTGTCAGTCCAGTCGGCGCCCAAGGCATTGCTCAATTCATGCCCTATACGGCAAAAGAACGCGGGCTTGCTGACCCTTTCGATATAAAACAGGCGATACCAGCCTCTGCACATTTCTTGAGCGATTTAAGACGCGATTTCGGCAATTGGGGACTGGCCGCTGCCGCCTATAATGCCGGACCTGGCCGCGTTTCTCGTTGGAAGCGATCCGGCGGGTTCCTTCCTTTGGAAACCGAAAATTATGTTTTGGACATCACCGGGCTACCTGCGGATAGTTTTGCGTCTGGGGCTGAGATCACAAACAGACCGCTTGATCCCAAACTTCCATTTATGCAAGCCTGCGAGCTTCTGCCTGTCATCCGCAAAGCGACAATCCCTATGGCGCGTATCAAGCCAAAACCGTGGGGAATCCAGGTCGCTGGCAATTTTCGGCGCAATGTAGCGGTCAACCAATGGCAACGATTACGCAAGCAGTTTCCTTCGGTATTGGCGACGCACAATCCCGTCATCAGCCGGGTTCGTTCACCGATAGCACGCCGCGGCATCTATGCGGTGCGCATCGGCGCGGATAATCGAAAAGAAGCGGATCAAATTTGCGGGAAGCTTCGTGCCGCCGGCGGCTCATGCATCGTTCTGCGTAACCGTTAATTCTAACTCAGCACCCTGATCAACATAGTAATATAGATCGCAGTGTTGCTATAATTTAGAAAAATTAAGCCGATAATCCGGGATATTATTGAAAATATTTTTGTTATTTTCTAGCAAATTTAGATATTTACCTGTGAGATGAAGAATTTGCTTGCCAAATTTCGTATCATAGATCAGTCTTTTGATGTCCGGGCGTTTTGCGAACAAATGGAAGACTGAAAGAACGGCGAGCCGGAGCCGCTAGAAGTTCCGGGTTAGAGTGCAAACTCTGGCAATGATCGGTTCCTTCCCCAATGTCGAGAACTGCCTGCATGACCCTCTGCCGGGTGTGTGGTGCGTTCGGCAGAAGTTGTAATTCCGCTGTTCTCACAAAGACAGTGGCGCCAAGGAAAAGGAACGATCCCATGGCACAGACCGGACAGGTCAAATTCTTCAACTCTGAAAAAGGTTTTGGCTTTATCAAACCTGATGATGGTGGTGCGGACATCTTCGTCCATATTTCTGCCGTCCAGGCTTCTGGCTTGGCAGGATTAGCTGATAATCAAAAAGTGTCCTACGAGACGGAACCGGACCGTCGCGGTAAAGGTCCAAAAGCTGTAAATATCACCATTACGGAATAATTGCTTAATCGAACGCTTTTCGACCCCGGCTCCGGCCGGGGTTTTTCATTTTACGCTAGGCCGAACCATTCAGCCTATATTCATCGGGAAAGTTTAACCTACTGTTCATAATTTACGCCAGTTTTGATGCGTGGATATTCGCTTCTAAGGAGCTTACATGAACAGATTTTTAAAAATGACTATTTTAGCTGCCGCCGGTTTTTCGGCAATTGCCACACCTATAACCAGTGCTTCTGCCGATTCTTGGGCTCGCCACGGTGGCAGATGGCATCCCTCCCACCACCGCCATAATCGGACGGGTGATGCTATTGCAGCAGGCATTTTAGGCCTCGCCGCAGGTGCGGTTGTAGGCAGTATAATGAGCCAACCGCAACCGGTTTACGCTCAGCCAGTGCCGACTTATTCACCTCCGCCACCAGTCTATTACCCAGCCCCACCAGCCTATGCACCAACCTATCGAGGATATGAACCTTGGAGCCGGGGTTGGTATAATTACTGTTCTGAACGCTACCGGTCTTTTAATCCGAATACCGGAACCTACCGGGGTTATGACGGACAAGACCACTTTTGCACTGCAAATTAATATTGAAAGCCGCTTTCACAGCGGCTTTTAAATCAACTCAGTCCGAGCCTATGAGGAAAGGATTGCTTCGCCTTTCCTCACCAAAACGCCCGCCCGGCCCGTGACCGCAAATAAAACCAACATCATCACCAAGAGGCAGCAGCTTATCTTTGATGGACCGGATCAGCGCTGAATGATCTCCGCCCGGCAAATCCGTGCGGCCGACAGACCCGTTAAATAAAACATCACCTACAATTGCAAGTCGCACATCTTTGTTAAAGAAGACAACGTGCCCAGGGGCATGACCCGGACAATGGAAAACCTCAAATTTGTGCTCACCAAAACTGATCGTTTCGCCTTCAACAAGCCAGCGATCCGGCGTCACATTACGTACGCCTTCGGTTAACCCATATTTCAGGCCCGTCGTCGCTAGATTATCAAGCAAAAATTTATCATCTCGGTGAGGACCAATAATGTCCACCCCGAGTTCTTCTTTAAGATCCATTGCCCCCGCGGCATGATCAATATGGCCGTGGGTAATCCAGATCGCTTCCACATCGACATTCTGTGATGCTATTGCTTCCTTGATCCGCGCGACATCACCGCCGGGATCAACGACTACCCCTTTTTTGGTTTCTGTATCGAAGAGGATGGTACAATTTTGCTGAAATGGGGTAACCGGAACGATGATGGCCTGTAACTGTCCCATAAAATACTCCATTGATTCAGCCGCTGTCCGTAGCAGCGAGACGCGAGAAACATTGTCTCTCTCTCACACAAAGCAAAGTATTCAGCAAGACAGCAATGGCAAAAATAAACGGGCAACACAGTGCCGCCCGTTTCATGTGCTATTAACCTAGCTTGTTCAAAGTCTCACTGGCGCCAGAAATGCTCAGGCTTTGCTTGCCATAGAGTTTTTAATTAAACCGACGACTGCGGTCAGGATGACACCGCCCACGCCTCCGCCAGCCAGATTGCCAACGACACCATTCAAAACTGAATCCAATCCACCGCTAGCAATCAGCGGCAGAATTTGCCCGAGAATGACGCCACCAATACCACCGGCAACAGTATTGCCAGTCGTTCCAAGATTAATATTTTTCGCTGCGCCAGCAATATTGCCGCCAACGGCCCCTGCTACAAGCTGGAGAATGATAGGTATTAAAGATTCCATAATCGTCGCCCCATCGTTAGACCGGAAAATCACCATTCCGGCACGAAAGAGTTGAGCTGAAATGACGCAATGTCAAACATTAAGCTGAAAACTAGTTAAAAAGCGGAGTTAAAACTACTATTTTTTGTTTAAAAGCAAGTAATTATTGATTTTTCATCGAGGCAGAACTTCCCCATTTTAGTCATCGATGGGCATGGGACGCCGACTTAAGACCAAAAACGATAACTTTTAATCATAAAATCAGCATTATTTTAGCGCCACTGCATGCCCCTCGTTTCAACTCGACCTAGTACAAAAACTTCTGCGCAAACTCATCGATTTTGACTAGTAAAACCAGCTATCTAAGCTCGCTCCAGCTCATTTCTCCGAAATAAAGAAAATAAAGCTCGCCTTCGCGCTCTGTCCGCCCTATGGAACCTGACGACTATCAGTCAAATAACTCATATTTTAAAGCGCTGATTTTTCCTCCCAAATAGTTTCCGATCCCAAGTAAATTCCAACCTATCAAAAAATATTCATGATGATTGAGTTAAGTCAACAATGCTGACATATTTGAATAAACCGGATGGAGCTTGGATGTGAATTCGACGAACGACATGAATTATATTAGCAGACCATTGACCTCTTTGGAGGCATCAAACCTCGACGTCATTGAACTGCTGTTTTTTTCTTATCGCGATTTCACCGCTGATCCAGATTTAATCCTTGAAAAGCTCGGATTTGGTCGTGCTCATCACCGCGTACTTTATTTTATAAACCGTAAGCCAGGCATGACCGTCGCTGAATTATTGGAAGTCCTGCGTATTACCAAGCAGAGCTTGTCACGCGTTCTTAAGCAATTGATTGATAAGGGGCACGTAGTACAGGCAACCGGGCTGCATGACCGACGCCATCGAAAACTTTATCCAACCAAAACTGGCCGGGAGCTTGCCTTAGCCCTTGCCTTGCCACAGTCCCATCGTATCGAACGCGCATTGGACGGTTTTTCCGCTAGTGACCGCGACCTTCTCGAACGTTTTCTTTACAATATGGTCAATCCAGAACGCCGCCGCCAAATCGATGATTTTGCAGCCACAGAAAATCAAGAATCTAAACCCCGCGAGAATGCTGCGAAGCAAATCTCTCAATAGACGTGGTTGCATTCACTGGCTAAGATAATTCAAGAACAGCATAAGCTGTGTCGTAAACAGGAACAGAAATGGGATCGATCGTCGCCATGGCTGTAGAAGAAAACGTTCTTTCGGATGACGCACCTCACCTCTTGGTCGTTGATGACGACACACGTATCCGCAGCCTTCTTTCACAATATCTCTCCACTAGCGG
This sequence comes from Falsochrobactrum ovis, assembly GCF_003259955.1. Classification (GTDB taxonomy): domain Bacteria; phylum Pseudomonadota; class Alphaproteobacteria; order Rhizobiales; family Rhizobiaceae; genus Brucella; species Brucella ovis_A. The sequence goes on along the minus strand of NZ_QLMK01000002.1, from coordinate 70,220 downwards.
GTTCCGGGTTACTATGGCAGCAAATGCCGCTGAAGCCCGACGCAAGCTTGAAGGCATAGATTTCGATCTTCTGATCCTCGACGTTATGATGCCGGGTGAAACTGGCGTTGCTCTGACAAAATCATTGCGCGAACATAAGAATGTGCCGATTCTCATGCTGACGGCGCTTTCTGAGACCGATAGTCGAATTGATGGTCTTGCCGCTGGTGCAGATGATTATCTGCCCAAGCCTTTCGACCCACGCGAACTCATATTGCGCATCAATAATATCTTACGTCGTGGAGCGTCGCCATCCCCGCTCAAAATCGAACAGATTGTGTTCGGGCCTTATACTTTTTTCATTCCGCGTCGGGAGCTTAAAAAAGGCGCAGAACCCATCAAGCTTACCGAGCGCGAACAAGACATAATGGTGATATTTGCCGAACGCGCTGGAGAAACAATTCCACGCCACGAACTCACCGGTCAGGATGGCGAGGTTGGCGAGCGAACGATCGACGTGCAGATCAATCGGCTTCGTCGCAAGATCGAACAGGACCCGGCAAACCCCGTATGGCTGCAAACCGTTCGCGGAATAGGTTACAAATTGAGTATTGAATAATACCATAATCCGGAGCCTTCCCCATTTCAGGACACGGCACACTGATCATCGAGAAAGTTAGAAATCCGCACCGCAATGCGGGAATGGTTTCGCGGCGCTCTATGATTCTCGCCAGTGATGCGCCTACTATCGGCGCTCAAGGGCTTGGAGTATCCTGACACAATGAAATCGCTCTGGAGACAGATCACGCGCTGGTTTGCGCGCCGAATGCCAAAGGGCCTTTATGCGCGTTCATTGATCATTATCATCGCGCCAATGGTCCTGCTCCAATCGGTGATAGCCTATGTGTTCATGGAGCGTCATTGGCAGATGGTAACGGAGCGTCTCTCCACCGCGGTGGTGCGTGATATCTCCGGTATAATTGATATTCTCGAGACTTACCCGCAGGAACCCGGGTATGACAATCTTATCCGTATTGCGCAGCAGCGGCTTGGGCTAAATATTTCTATCTTGCCCCCTGATCCCCTGCCCCCACCAGGCCCAAAACCATTTTTTGCCATTCTTGATTATTTTCTTAGCGAAGAAATTACCCGACAGATCAACCGTCCGTTTTGGGTTGATACGGTCGGCGATTCAGACCTGATTGAAATACGCATCAATCTTGGCGATAAAGTCTTGCGAGTTTTTGCCCGGCGCAGTCAGGCTTATGCATCCAATACGGGCATTTTCCTAACCTGGATGATTGGTACCGCACTCGTGCTCCTAATCATCGCCATTGCGTTTTTACGCAATCAAATAAAGCCCATCCAACAACTTGCCGAAGCAGCCGAGAGTTTCGGCAAAGGCCGTCCGATGCCTGAAGGTTTTAGACCTCATGGTGCCGAAGAGGTGCGCCGCGCCGGCATTGCCTTTGTGCAAATGCGCTCGCGTATTGAAAGACAAATCGAACAGCGCACCGCGATGCTTTCTGGCGTTAGCCACGATCTGCGAACGATCCTTACCCGGTTTAAGCTGCAATTGGCATTAGCTGGACAGGCAATCGACGTCGAACCGCTTAATCAGGACATCGCCGATATGCAAACCATGTTGGAAGGCTATCTCGCCTTCGCACGTGGAGAAGGATCTGAAGAAACATGCCAGTATGACATTGTGACTCTATGTGAAAAACTTGAAAATGAAGCGTTTTTGAAAGAGCGAGGCTTCACTTATAAGCTGGAAGGCGATCGCGAAGTTTATGTGCGCCCCAACTCTTTTTCCCGCCTCGTCAGCAATTTGGTTTCCAATTCTTTCCGTCACGCGCAGAATGTCGAACTATCCATTGTTCATGGCGATGGATGGCTAACCATTATCGTTGACGATGACGGCCCTGGAATTCCCGAAGATCGACGTGAAGATGCTTTCAAGCCCTTTGTCAGACTGGATGAAGCACGCACTCAAGACGCAGGCGGCACGGGCGGATTAGGCTTGGCAATCGCGCGTGACATTGCCCGAACTCATGGCGGTGATATTACCCTTGATAAGGCGCCGATAGGCGGGCTGCGTGCGGTCATTCGCATCCCAGCCTGAGATCTGGCGTATATCCATAGGCGTGCCGCCAAACGCCAAAACCAATGCGCCAAATCTATAAGAAAAGCCTACTCGCAGCTACTCGGTCACAGCATGATATCTGCGAGTGCGGGCGAATAAACACGTCAAACAACGCGTCGGCCTGCTCCCGCTTAAAGCAAAGTGCCTTGCCTAAAACAATTTTCCACCATTTGGCACCGACTTATCGGAAATGAACGGGCCAATTTGCCGTGGCGGGAAATTTACGACCGCCAGCACTTGTTTGCCTACGAGTTCTTCCGGCTTATAATGTTTGGTAATCTGCGCTGAAGATTTTTTTATCCCGATCTTTTCGCCAAAATCGATCTTCAATTTATAGGCTGGCTTTCGCGCTTGAGGAAATGACTCTGCTTCAACAATTGTCCCTGTGCGAATATCAACTTTTTCGAAATCATCCCAGCTGATCAGTTCTTTTTCACTCATTTCCCCCCTCCAACCCTAAAAAACTCAGGCTCGACCAACGGTTTCAAACACCACGCTTTCGAGCGATTTTTGCGCAGTAGCGCCCGACCAAACGACAAATTGGAACGCTTGAAAATAGTTCTCACAAGCTTCAAGCGCAGCAGAAAGCAACACTTCGACCTGCCGGCTTGTGGGTTCAGCCCCACCGGCGAGAAGCAGCGATTGCCTGTACATTATCGCACCCTCTTGCTGCCAAAGGTCGAAATGCCCCATCAGCAATTTTTCATTGATGAGAGAAAGCAAACGCATGACTTCATTGACCCGAGGCTCTGCCACTTTGATGTCGAAAGCGCAGGCGAGATGCAATGCCTCGAAATCTTCCATCCAAGAAAACGAGATGTGGTAATCCGTCCAGTGTCCCGCCACTGATATGGCGATTTCATCGTCGCCAGTCCGCTCGAACGTCCAGTCGTTTGAATTCGCGACGTGTTCGATAACATCCACAGGATGCGCTTCACGGGCAAATTCAAGCTCAAGAAGACTCATGTCCGTTTCCTGTTCTAGGAAGTGTTCGGAAACACCCCCAAATAATTTCCAGCGCAGGGCTTCCCTGCACCCCGTCCGTCATCCTCACGCGACAACGCGGAAATGAGGCACGAATTGATCGGCTGAGGAACTTCGGCATACCCGAAGGCATGCAAGCACCCCATTGGCACACGCACATACGCAACTGATACTGAAAAGCGACGCGAAAGACGCGAGACCTAAAAGGTCTCCTATCGCCGCCTACCTGACCCTGTTACGAATCATGTAGTGTTTTCAGTCTATTGATGCTGAATCTGAACGCTAGCCCTTTTATGAAAACGGGCATTAAAGGGTGTGGAAATATGAAACGGTTGGGCTGCCACCCCTGCCTTAAGCGATTCTAAGACAAGGGTTTTTGCCGCTTGCAGCCTGTTAATAAAAAATTATGATTTTCCTTTGGATTTTGCATCAGAATCAGCTTTTTCGTCCTGATGAGCGCCTGAATGAGCTTCCAAAGTCGCAATTCGCGCTTCGAGTGCTTCGATTTTTGCGACCAATTCGCTGTTTTCCGCACGTGCTTTGATGGCCAATTCGCGCACTGCTTCGAAGTCTTCGCGTTGCACTACATCAAGCGTATTGAGCACACGCTCCCCTTGCGAGCGCAGCGCGGTTTCCATTTCACGCCTCACACCTTGCGCTGCTCCGGCAGCATCCGTCACAAGCTTGGCGAGCTCGTCGAGTACCCGATTTGATCCGCTGGTCATGGCTTTCTTCCTTGTTAAAAACCTCTTTTGGAAATAGGGCTGTACCCGTTCCGTTGCAAGCTCGACTATGCAAAACTGAAAAACAGATGCGTTCTCACTGCTTTACGATTTGTTTTCGACTGCCCGTAATTTGTAAAAATGGAGTGATTGAATGACAATAACACCGACTCCGGTTTCGGGCCTTGCTTTTCCACCTATTGACCCAATCATTTTTTCGATCGGCCCCATAGCCATCCATTGGTATGGTTTAGGCTATGTTGTCGGCATATTATTTGCTTGGTGGTATGGCAAGAAATTGCTGAACAATCACCGGCTTTGGGCCAACAACCATCCGCCGATGCAGGCCGACACTTTGGACGATTTTGTTATCTGGGCCGCGCTTGGCGTCGTTCTGGGTGGTCGGCTTGGATATGTATTATTTTATAATCTGCCTTTCTATCTCGCCAATCCGCTTGCGATCCCAGCCGTGTGGGACGGTGGAATGTCTTTTCACGGCGGAATTATCGGCACAACTCTCGCGATGATATGGTTTGCCCGCTCCCGGAACATTCCCGTTTGGAGCATGTTTGATACTATTGCTGCAGGCGTACCAGTCGGCCTAGGTCTGGTGCGGGTCGCAAATTTCATCAATCAGGAATTATGGGGCCGAGTAAGTGACGTGCCTTGGGCGGTATATTTCCCCAATGGCGGTCCGCTGCCGCGCCATCCGAGCCAAATCTACGAAGCTCTGCTTGAAGGGCTGGTTCTGTTTTTTGTGCTTTTCATCCTCACTTGGGTAGGCCGCAAGCTGAAAAAGCCGGGCTATATTGCAGGCACCTTTGTTGCGGGATACGGGCTAAGCCGTATTCTCGTTGAATTCTACCGCGAGCCAGATGCCCAATTGGGCTATATTTTTGGTGGTTGGCTGACTATGGGAATGATCTTAACACTACCAATGGTACTGTTTGGTTTTTGGGCAATTTGGCGCGCTAACCGGGCTGCCACGAATGAATAATACGTCTTTAAAAACCCGTATCCAGCGGCTCATTGAAACGTCTGGGCCGATCAGCGTCTCTGAATATATGACCATATGTCTGAGTGACCCGGACTTTGGCTATTACATGACGCGCGATCCTTTCGGAACCCAAGGCGATTTTATAACTGCCCCTGACATTAGTCAGATGTTTGGGGAACTGATCGCGATCTGGTCCATTGGCATTTGGCATGCCCTTGAAAAGCCAAGCGATATTGTTCTGTGCGAAATCGGCCCCGGCCGTGCAACTTTGATGAACGATATGCTGCGAACAATTACGCAGCTAGCGCCAAGCTTGGCAAAATCCGCAAAAGTCGTTTTGGTCGAAACAAGCCCCCGACTTATCGAACGTCAAAAAGAAGTGCTCGGCTCCTTTGAAATCAATATTCAATGGATAGACCGCTTTGATGCCGTTCCCCACGGTCCGCTTATCCTTGTTTCAAATGAACTCTTTGACGCGCTTCCCATCCGGCAATTTGTTAAATACGATGGTCGCTTTGTCGAACGTCTGATCGGTCTGGATGAGGCCGGAAACTTTCAGTTCGTGAGTGGTGTTGCAGGGATCGACGCATCGCTTTTGCCAAAAGACCATAATGCCACACCAGAGGGCACTATTTTCGAAGTGGCCCCATCGCGCGCCGCTTTGATGCAACAAATCTCAGAACGTATCGCAACCAGCCGGGGCGCAGCATTAACAATCGATTACGGGCATTTGAAATCAGGCTTTGGCGACACTTTACAGGCCATGCTTAAACACGCTTATGATGACGTATTCGCCAATCCTGGCATAGCAGATCTGACAAGTCATGTTGACTTCCAGCATTTGGAAGAAATAGCAATTCGTTCTGGTTGTAAAACGGGAACCATGACTCAGGGAGAATTTCTTCTCGCCATGGGATTGATCGAACGCGCCGGAAGATTAGGGTCAGGCCGAGGAGACGATTTTCAAAACAAACTTCGTCAGGATGTCGAGCGCCTCGCTGCGCCCGATCAGATGGGAGACCTGTTTAAAGTACTGGCTATTGCCGATAGTAAAACATCAATATTCCCTTTGAGAGCCAATCAGAACAGACCTAACTAAAAGCTGCAATTGACAAGCCCAATCGCGTCGCCCACCATCCGCCCGTTTGAAAGAGAAAACTGATGAACGAAAAGCCTCAACCGCTTCGCTCCCATTTACTGGATGGCCCTGCCGGACAAAATGGCCATTCCATTTCTCATGGTTTCTTTACGCGCAAGGGCGGCGTTTCAAACGGCATTTATGCAGGTCTCAATGTCGGTGGAGGCTCCGATGATGTTCCCCAAAATGTGCAGGAAAATCGCCGTCGTGTAGCTGGCTATCTTGGGGTAATTCCCGATAATCTTTTAACAGTCCACCAAATTCATTCGCCCGATGTTATATCGGTAACTAAACCTTTTGGCGCGCCGCGCCCCAAAGCTGACGCCATGGTAACCAAAATTCCTGGCATTGCGATTGGCGCTCTTTCAGCCGATTGCGGGCCGGTTCTTTTTGCTGATCATCAGGCGGGCGTCATTGGTTCCGCACATGCGGGCTGGCGCGGTGCTTTGACCGGCGTGCTCGAAAACACAATCAATGCGATGATCGAGCTGGGTGCCCAGCGCGAAAATATTGTAGCCATTTTAGGCCCGACGATCGGCCCAAATCATTATGAAGTTGGCCCGGAATTTTATGCGCAATTTATCGATAAGGATCAGGCCTTCACCACATATTTTGAGCCTTCCACTAAAGCAGATCATAAATTATTTGACCTTTGGGCCTTTATCATCGACCGCTTGACCAGCGCCGGTGTGAAAGCAGACGCACTTCGCCAATGCACCTATGCAAACGAAGAACAGTTTTATTCCTACAGACGGGCTACACACCGCAACGAGGCCGATTATGGCCGTCAGATTGCTGCTATAGCCATCATAGAAGCCTGAGGAGAAAGCAATGGCCCTTCACTTTGAACCTAAAGAATTTGCCGCCCGCCGTGACCGACTTATCCTCAAAATGGAAGAAGAAAAGCTTGATGCTTTGCTGCTCTTTGCACAAGAAAGCATGTATTGGCTCACAGGCTATGACACGTTCGGCTTTTGCTTTTTCCAATGCCTCATTGTTAAGGCAGATGGCTCGATGGTGTTATTGACACGCTCCGCCGATCTCAGACAAGCGCGACATACTTCCAATATTGAAAATATTGTCGTCTGGACCGACCGGGAAAAGGCCAATCCCGCAGTAGACCTGCGCAATATTCTCACTGAACTGGACTTGCTCGGCTGCCGTATCGGCATTGAGTATCAAACCCACGGTTTGACTGGCGCTAATGCACGCAAACTTGATGAGCAGTTGCAAAGCTTTGCCAAGCTTTTTGATGCGTCAGGAATGGTTGATCGTTTAAGGCTCTTAAAGAGTCCCGCCGAAATCGCTTTCGTAAAACGGGCTGCAGAACTAAGTGATGACGCCTTGGATGCTGCGTTGAAGCTCGCCAATTCCGGTGCAAACGAAGCCGATATACTTGCCGCCATGATGAGCGCCAATTTTGCTGGCGATGGTGACTATCCGGCCAATGAATATGTGATTGGATCAGGTCCGGACGCCTTGCTATGCCGCTATAAATCGGGCCGCCGAACTCTGGGTACAAACGATCAGCTCACCCTAGAATGGTCGGGCGTCTACCGTCATTATCATGCCCCGATGATGCGAACGATCCTTATTGGTGAACCCACAGAGCAACACGTCAAATTGTTCGATGCCGCCCATGAGGCGATGGAAGCTGTGGAAGCTGCGATGACACCAGCCTCAACATTTGGCGATGTTTTCGATGCTCATGCCCATACGATGGAAGCCCACGGCCTCACCCGCCACCGTTTGAATGCTTGTGGTTATTCAGTCGGGGCTCGCTTCGCTCCATCCTGGATGGACCCGCAAATGTTTTACTCAGGCAACCCAGAAACAATTCAGCCGGACATGACGCTTTTTGCTCATATAATTGTTGCGGATTCTGACACCGGCACCGCAATGACACTCGGTCAGACTTACCTGACCACTAATGGCGCGGCAAAACCATTATCGCGTCATTCTCTCCACATGCTGGTTGCTCGATAAGATTGTAAATTTCCCGCTGATCGGTGATAACAGCGATGAGCGCACGAGAAGTCTGCGCTCGCAGGAGCAAGAACCGGACATGAACAAAGCAAACTTATCAGTAGTGCTGTTGCTCGCAGGGCTGCTTGCGGCATGTAATAGTACCGAATCTGCACTTGATATTCAGGGGCAATCAGAAACTGCAACAGCTTCTCCGCAAGTCGCAACGGCGACGGAAAGCCCGACGCAATCAGCGCCACCGTCAGCCAAACAGACCTTGCAGCCGGGCAAGCTTTATATCGCTCCGATCATCGGCGCTCCACTAGAGATTGTAACTCCGCTCACCCATCGCTTGAACGACGTGGCACGTGCGCGCAAAATTGAGCTAGTGGGCAGTAGCGAAGCAAATGCCGCCTATGTCATGAAGGGTTATTTTTCCGTTCTGTCAGAAGATAACGAGACCACGGTTTTATATGTATGGGATATAAATGATGCTTCCGGCAACCGTTTGCATCGTATCCAAGGGCAAGAAAAAGTCTCAGGCGCAGCAGCAGATTCGTGGAGCGTGGTGCCAGCTTCCGCCATGCAGGCAATCGCAGATCGCACATTTCAAGAATATTCGAGCTGGATTGCGGCAAATCGCGCATAGTCCGCGCCAATTTGCGCAATAGTTTGAATCTCTTACAGATTCTCCTGCCAAGAAAAGAAAGAACGCATATCGTTCTATCTTTTTATTCGATTTTGACGAGTCAACCCTTGCAATAGCCGTCACTCTTTGCAATAGGCCCCACATTCGAGAAGCCTTGCGAGCCGCGCTATTTGAACCGTCTTTCTCGGTCGGAATAATTGCAGCGCTCTCAACGTTTTGCGAATATATCGGCTTAGTCAGTATAAATGGCTTTAGCGTTAGACGAAAGAATAAGTCCCCTTCAAGGACCTTTGCGACAGAACGAAACTGCTCCGGCTTCAGAGGCAAAAGAATGAAACTATTCGCAGGCAACTCCAACCGGGTTCTTGCCGAATCCGTTGCTCAATATCTCAATATCCCACTCGGCAAGGCGACAGTCCGCCGGTTCGCTGATCAGGAAATCTTCGTAGAGATTCAGGAAAACGTGCGCGGCGAAGACGTATTCGTTCTGCAATCAACATCCTATCCGGCAAATGATCATCTGATGGAATTGCTCATCATGATCGACGCATTCCGCCGCTCCTCTGCTCGTCGTATCACCGCAGTTCTTCCTTATTTCGGTTATGCGAGACAAGACCGTAAACCTGGTCCCCGTACACCAATTTCAGCGAAATTAGTCGCTAATCTTATTACCGAAGCCGGCGCCAGCCGCGTTCTGACCCTCGATCTCCATGCAGGCCAGATTCAGGGCTTTTTTGATATCCCCACTGACAATCTCTATTCGGTTCCGGTAATTGTGCGTGACGTGAAAGCCAATTACACAAATGGCAATTGCATGGTTGTTTCACCGGATGTCGGCGGTGTCGTCCGTGCCCGTTCTCTTGCCAAGCGCATCGACGCGCAGCTTGCCATTGTTGACAAGCGCCGTGAACGCCCCGGTGAATCCGAAGTCATGAATGTGATCGGTGATGTTACCGGAAAAGACTGCCTATTATTCGACGATATCGTCGATTCGGGCGGCACGCTGTGCAATGCTGCGGAAGCCCTGTTGAGCAAGGGCGCGAAAAGCGTAACCGCCTATATCACCCATGGCGTTCTTTCCGGCGGCGCTGTCGCACGTATTGCATCATCAAAGCTAAAAGAATTGGTAATCACCGATTCAATCCAGCCAACAACTGCTATCAATGATGCTCCAAATATCCGCGTTCTTTCGATCTCAAGCTTGATCGGTGAAGCGATCGCTCGCACCGCAGCGGAAGAATCCGTCTCAAGTCTTTTCGACTAAGAGATTAAAAACCGCTCAAGCGAGCCAAAATTCCCAAACATGCCGCTAGTAGCAATACAAGCGGCATGTTTGTTTTTAGCCCAATGAGCAGCCAGCCCGCAAAAATTGCAATCATTACAGCTGCCCCGTCTGCCGAATTCCAATTAGGCATTGGGACGGTAAATAGTCCCCAATTCAGCTCGGTCACTTCGCTAAAAACCACATGCACTGAAAACCACAATGCCAGACTGGCGATAACGCCCACCACCGCTGCGGAAACTCCTGACAGCATCGCCGCCAGCCACCGCACCTGTCTTAGACGCTCAACAAAAGGTGCACCGGCAAAAATCCATAAAAAACACGGCACGAAAGTAAACCAAAGCGCAATCAAACCACCCGCAACCCCGCCCCATAATGCAGGATAACCGGATAGATTTGCTGCACCAACAAAGCCAACAAAAACCAAAACCAGGATCAGAGGACCCGGGGTGGTTTCAGCCAGGCCCAGACCGGTCAACATTTCACTTGGCTCCATCCAGCCATAATTCTCTGCTGCAACCTGTAGCGTATAGGACAGCGCCGCATAGGCCCCACCAAAGCTCACCGCAGCAAGCTTGGAAAAGAACAAAGCCTCAGTTGAAAATACATGCTCCAATCCAAAGCTTAACAGAATTGCTGCCAATGGGATTAGCCAAAGCGAAGACCAAATCGCGGTTTGTTTGATAAACTCCGGTATCGCTCTTGATGACATCGATTTGAAACGGTTCGTTTCGGCCGATCTATACCAAAGCGCATGTCTTACACCGCCCGCCAAGGCCGCCAACGCAATCACAATTGGAAAGGAGAGGTTTAAAAAGCTAATTGCTATAAACGCCAAAATTGCCAGTATCAGTGAAAATACCGAAGTGAGCGTACGCCTTCCCATACGGTAAAGGGCTTCAAATATGATTGCCAAAACAGCTGCTTTCAGGCCGAATAACAGCCCCGCAACAATATCGACATGGCCCACCATGACGTAAAGCGCCGAGAAAGCCAGCATAACAGCAGCGCCCGGCAGCACGAACAACATTCCCGCCAACAGCCCACCACGCCATCCACGCAAAATCCAACCACAGTAAGTAGCTAGTTGCATCGCTTCGGGCCCGGGCAGCAGCATGCAAAAATTCAAAGCATGCAGCAGCCGCTCTTGGTCCATCCACTTTTTTTCGTCAACAACGACGCGTTGCAGCATCGCAATCTGCGCCGCCGGTCCCCCAAATGAAATAAGCCCGATCTTGCCGAAAGTGAAAAAGATTTCCCGATAATTTGGCACGAGCGCTTTATCTGTCACAAAATTCTTCCTGCTCTAATCTAATCAGGCTTTGGCCGATGATCATTACAGTTTTGTGACAGATTTAGGCTTTCACTTCTATTCTGCTGCGCTCTGCTCACTAAATTCATCAGGAGCATTCGGGTCTCCCGGCGCGGTTTCACATTGAAGATCCGGGAAATTAACTATTCGCAATCCTTCAAAATCATTGCGCAAAACCAAAAGCCCCCGCTCTTCAAAGTAAGTCAGAAGGCGCCGGGCTCTACTATAGGAATGTGTTCCATAAGCGCGCGCCAAAGCTGCATCAGAGGGACAGGGCGCGCCTGTCACGGCAGCCTGAGCAACAATAAGGAAAACCCCCTGCACATCATCGGTCAGCGTTTCAGAAAGGCTTAACGCCTTTTGCCAGCTTTCGCTTGATGCCGCCTCGCCTTCTATACTCGCCTGCGCCAGTGCGAGACGACGCCGAAAAGCTGGCAACGCTAATGGCTCTCCGGGTACACGATGGATCCGGCATCGCACAAGAAAGTCCTGATAAAGCACCGCCACTGAACGGAATGAAGCTTCCGGATCATCGACAATCTCGCGCATCACCTTATCAAGCAAATCTTCACGTTCCGCTTCGATTATATCCGGAAATAGCGGTTCTTGCGCAGGTTCTGCTTCTGGTTTGGGCTTTGCCACCTGAGCCAGTATTTCCGCCGTGGTCGGTGAAGGCGGAGGTGGCGGAGCCCGTCTGACGGGCACACGTATTTCTTCAGGCGCGGGAGTAAAGATAAGCTCATGCGCATCCTCAGGCGTATCAGGCAAGGGCATGAGCTTGGGCGATGACGAACGCGCTGAAGTTTCGACCGACCCGATCTTAATCGGCAATGGTCGCCTTGATAAAGCAGGCCCCAAAGCCACAAAATGCCCTCGTTGCAAATCGCGGAACATTTCAGCCTGCCTGCGCTCCATTCCTAAGAGATCAGCGGCGCGTGCCATGTCGATATCCAGAAAGGTCCGCCCCATCAAGAAATTGGAAGCTTCAGCCGCTACATTCTTGGCAAGTTTAGCAAGACGCTGCGTAGCAATCACCCCTGCAAGGCCACGCTTGCGACCGCGACACATCAGATTGGTCATCGCCCCAAGCGAAAGCTTTCGCGCTTCGTCCGACACCTCGCCGGCTGCCGCTGGCGCAAAAAGCTGCGCCTCATCCACCACAACCAGCATTGGGTACCAATAATCTCGCTCAGCGTCGAAAAGCCCGCCGAGAAAAGCGGCGGCCGCGCGCATTTGCTGCTCGACATCCAGACCTTCCAAATTGAGAATGGCGGATACTCTATGCTGCCTTATACGGGAGGCAATTCGAACCAGCTCATTCTCGGTCCGCGCTGCATCAACCACCACATGCCCATGAAGATCCGTAAGAGTAACAAAATCACCTTCCGGATCAATCACACATTGCTGCACCCATTGCGCGCTCTGCTCAAGCAAGCGGCGCAAAAGATGGGATTTGCCGGAACCGGAATTACCCTGCACAAGAAGACGGGTTGCCAGAAGTTCTTCGAGATCAAGCATAGCCTGTTTACCGCTTCCCAGCGCACTTGCTGACGCGGTCCCGCTTCCAGCGACAGATCCCATGTCGATACCGACCTGCATCTCGCCTCCTTCCGGAAAATCAATTAATCTGAAATCAGGCGACTCAAACCAGCGCCTTTTGACCTGCCATCCCCTATCACCTTTGATAAGAGCAAGGCCAGACGCAGAGGCAAATGCCCACAGAAGCTGTCTTTAAAGCGTAAAAAACTTGCGCAATAGCCGCCTTTCCTCTATAGCAGCGCCATCCGCGTAGACACCCTTGGAGGCAGCGCGGGATGAAGCTGACTGGCCTCGTTCTATGAACGAGGTAAATCGGAAGGTTTCATGTCGTTTATTTTTAAGCGACACTCCAGTTATTATTTGAAAGGTAATGCCATGAGCGAAAATTTCGTGCTCAAGGCCGATTTGCGCAGCCGGGTTGGTAAGGGGTCCTCCCGCGAACTTCGCCGCAACGGCCAGATTCCGGCTGTCATTTATGGTGACAAGCAGGCCCCCCTTGCAATCGCTATTCCTTATAAGGAAGTTTATTACAAAATCCACGGCGGCGGCTTCAAGACCACCATCATCTCGATCGATGTCGACGGCAAGAAGATCAACGTTCTGCCGAAAGACTATCAGCTCGATCCCGTTCGCGATTTCCCAATGCATGTCGACTTTTTGCGCGTTTCCGCAAAGTCGGTTGTAACGGTTAACGTTCCGGTTCAATTCAAAAACGAAGAAGCATCTCCCGGCATCAAGCGCGGCGGTGTTCTTAACATCGTTCGTCACGAAGTTGAACTCGTTGTTGCGGCTAATGCAATTCCAGACAATCTCGAAGTCGACCTTACCGGCCTCGAAGTCGGTGACACGGTACACTTCTCGGCAATCGATCTGCCGGAAGGTGCAGCGCCAGTCATTCAGGACCGCGATTTCACCATCGCGACCATTGCTGCGCCTGCCGGCCTGAAGTCGGACGACAACGCAGAAACCGAAGAAGAAGAAGAAGCAACCAAGGAAGGCGAATAATCGCTTTCCGAAGGTCGGGGATCTCTTTACCATGCTGCTCATTGCAGGACTTGGCAATCCGGGCCCCAAATATGCGCAAAACCGGCATAATATCGGTTTCATGGCGGCGGATGAAATATTCCGCCGTCATCGTTTTTCCAACTGGCAAAAAAAGTTTCAGGCTGAGATTGCCGACGGCACCGTCGACGGCGAGAAGATTATTCTGATCAAACCTCAGACTTTCATGAATCTTTCCGGTCAGTCCATCGGAGAAGCTATGCGCTTTTACAAGCTCAGCTCTGCTGACCTTGTCGTCATTTATGATGAACTGGATCTAGCACCCGGAAAACTTCGTATAAAAACAGGCGGTGGCTCTGGTGGGCATAATGGCATCAAGTCGATTGATGCACATTTACAATCCCTGCCCGGAGGCAAAGATTATCGCCGTATGCGCCTCGGTATCGGCCATCCCGGCGCAAAAGAACTCGTTCACAACCATGTGCTGGGCGATTTTGCGAAAGCTGACGGCGAATGGCTTGACACGCTCACTGGCGCAATTGCAGACAATGTCGGCCTGCTTGCGAAGAATGAGAATAATACTTTTATGAACCGTGTCGCAGTCGCTATGGGAGACGGGAATCAACGACCAAATGGTTTTAAAGCCCGGCCTGAAGAGGCCATCAAGCCTGCTCCAAAGGCGCAGAGCCATATAAGGCAAGCGCGTCAAAACCAACGCCCTGCCAATATCCCCCAAAGCGGTCCGATGGCTGATATGCTGAAAAAGCTTTTCGGCAAGAAAGATTAAGGTCCGCCCTCTTTCCGGCCCCGCACCACTTGACGCTCTACCCTGCTATGGCGCATAGCGGCGGTAATTAATTCTATCGAGACAGGTAAGATCATGGGTTTCAAATGCGGCATTGTTGGCCTGCCAAATGTTGGCAAGTCCACGCTCTTTAACGCACTGACCAAAACGGCTGCTGCACAGGCTGCAAATTATCCGTTCTGCACCATTGAGCCAAATACCGGTGAAGTCGCGGTTCCTGACCCACGTCAAAGTGAGGTCGCGCGTATCGCAGGCTCTAAGGAAATCATCCCGACTCGCATCAATTTTGTCGATATTGCCGGTCTGGTGCGGGGCGCTTCAAAAGGTGAAGGGCTTGGCAACCAGTTCCTCGCCAATATTCGCGAAGTCGATGCAATCGTCCACGTGCTGCGTTGCTTTGAAGATGATGACATCACGCATGTCGAGGGCCGTATTGACCCCGTTTCAGATGCTGAGACAGTGGAAACAGAGCTGATGCTAGCCGACTTGGAAAGCATCGAGCGTCGCATCGTGCAGATCCGCAAGCGCGCCACCGGCAAGGATAAAGAAGCACTCACCGTCCTTCCTGTCATGGAGCGTGCATTGGAGCTTCTGCAAAATGGCAAGCCCGTGCGTCTGATGCTTACCAATATTTCTCCAGAAGATCTTCTCATCCTCAAGGGCCTTAATCTGCTGACCTCAAAGCCCGTGCTTTATGTCGGAAACGTCGCAGAAGAAGACGCTGCCAAAGGCAATGAATACACCGAAGCTGTCGAAAAAATGGCTCAGGAACAAGGCGCTCAGACAGTCATTATCTCCGCAGCGATTGAAGCAGAAGTCGCTCAACTGCCTGATGAGGAAGCCAAGGAATATCTGGATAGTATGGGTCTTGAAGAGCCGGGTCTCGACCGTCTTATCCGCTCTGGCTATAAGCTTTTAGACCTGATTACCTATTTCACCGCTGGGCCAAAGGAAACACGCGCCTGGACCATCAAACGTGGCACCAAAGCACCTGGCGCGGCTGGCGTGATCCATACGGATTTTGAACGCGGTTTTATTCGCGCACAAACGATTGCTTTTGAAGACTACGTCAAATTTAACGGTGAATTGGGCGCCAAAGAAGCCGGAAAAGCCCGTGACGAAGGCAAGGAATACATCGTTCAGGATGGCGATGTGCTGCTATTTCGTTTCAATACCTGATAGAAAATCAATCACAATAAAAGGCCACCCAATCGGGTGGCCTTTTAGTTTCAACTTCAATTCGCTCTGCTTTCTCTAAAAGTCGAAGCTGGTGACTAGACCTTAGTCACCTTCGAATTCGACGAGAGTTCGAACAGGAACGCCAAGCGCTTCCAGTTTCTTACGTCCGCCCAGATCAGGCAGGTCGATGATGAAACATGCAGCCACAATCTCGGCACCCATCTGCAACAAAAGCTTCGATGCGGCTTCGGCAGTGCCGCCCGTAGCAACCAAATCATCAACCAGAATGATGCGCTGACCGGGTGCGATTGCGTCTCGATGCATCTCCATTTCATCAATGCCATATTCGAGACTATAAGCTATCCGCACCGTATCCCGCGGCAGCTTACCTTTTTTACGGATTGGCACAAAGCCAGACGACAACTGATGCGCGATGGCTCCGCCCAAAATAAATCCGCGCGCCTCAATACCCGCAACCTTGTCGATCTTATTACCCGCATAGGGATAAACAAGTTCATCAACCGCGCGTCGGAACGCCTGTGCATTGCCCATAAGGGTAGTGACGTCGCGAAACTGGACCCCCTTTTTGGGATAATCCGGTATCGTCCTGATTGCGTCTTTCAAGCTGGCCTTGAACTCAGGTTCCATTTTTAGTCCTCTTCAGAACGCCTCATGCGAACAATCCGCGAGCTAAATTCTTGCCTTGTTCAATCATGATCAGTCCTCGCTCAAGCGACTTATCAATTTATGCAACAAGATAGTGAAAAGAAAAAGGGCGCCATTGGCGCCCTATCGATAGGCTGAACGCATTTAATGTTTAACGTCTGACCAAATCATACGTTTGGCGATGTAAACAAGACCCGCAAACAGGATCAAGAAAACCATCACTCGGAAACCGGTTTTCTTTCTCTGTTCGAGATGCGGCTCCGCGGCCCACATCAGGAATGCGGCGACGTCACGCGAATATTGATCGACAGTTTGCGGAGCGCCGTCATCATAGGTCACCTGATCATCGCTGAGCGGCTTCGCCATAGCCAGCGATTTACCCGCGATGAAATACGGATTGTAATAAGTGCCCTCTGCGACTTCGACGCCCGCTGGTGGCTCTTGATAGCCAGTAAGAAGCGAATAGACGTAGTCCGGACCATTTTCGTTATACTGCGTGAATATATCGAATACGAAGGTCGGAAAGCCCCGCTCAACAGCACGTGCTTTTGCGATCAATGATAAATCCGGTGGTGCAGCACCATTGTTAGATGCTGCGGCCGCATTGGCATTCGGATATGGCGACGGGAAATGATCCGTCGGAATGCCGGCACGGGTGAACATATCACCGTCATCATTCGGACCATCTTCAACTTCATATTCGGCCGCGAAAGCCTTGACCTGATCGTCCGAGTAGCCAAGGTCTTGCAGCGTACGGAATGCCACCAAATCCAGCGAATGGCAGGCAGCGCAGACTTCCTTATAGACTTTCAGACCACGCTGCAGCTGGGCTTTATCATAGGTCCCAAAAGGACCGGAGAAGCTCCAATTTTGCTCTCGCGGTTTATGGATCGGAAAAGCTTCTACTTCGCCTGCCCCGTCTTCCTGAGCGAAGGCGCCACCAATGGCAACGCCCATCGCCACAAGCGGCACAACGCCCAAGGAAGCGAAATTTTTGAGGAACGTTTTCATTCTTTTGTCCTTCATCTCTCGCCGACTCAGTTGTTGATCGCCACTGGGGCAATCTCTGTTTTGCCCTCGTTCTTTTCGAGCACTGCCTCGGTGATAGAGTTCGGCAGACGCTTGGGCTTTTCGATCAAACCGAGAAGCGGCATGATGATCAGGAAGAAGGCAAAATAGTAAAGCGTTCCCATCTGAGTAAGGATAACGTAGACCCCCTCCGCCGGACGCGAACCGAGCCATCCGAGGAAGATACAATCAGCCACGAAAATCCAGAAAAACAGTTTGTACCATGGACGATAGACCGCCGAACGCACCTTCGACGTGTCGAGCCACGGCAGAACAAACAGGATCGCAATCGAGCCAAACATCACCAGAACACCACCAAGCTTTGAGTCGATGGGTCCGATATTAAAGGTCACGGCACGCAGCATCGCATAGAAAGGCAGGAAGTACCATTCAGGAACGATGTGCGACGGCGTCTTGAGGGAATCCGCCGGGATATAGTTATCCGCGTGGCCGAGATAGTTCGGCATATAAAAAATGAAATAGGCAAAGACGAGGAAGAAGATCAGTGCCCCGAAAGCGTCCTTAATGGTTGCATAAGGCGTAAACGGAACCGTATCGGTCTTTGTCTTGACCTCAATACCCGTTGGGTTGGTCTGACCTGTTACGTGCAGTGCCCATACGTGCAAAACAACCACACCTGCGATCATGAATGGCAGCAAATAGTGCAGCGAGAAGAATCGGTTAAGTGTGGGATTGTCGACGGCAAAACCGCCCAGCAGCAATTGCTGGATTGGCTCACCAATGATCGGAAACGCCGTAAAGAAGCCGGTGATAACCGTAGCTCCCCAGAACGACATCTGTCCCCATGGCAGCACATATCCCATAAAGGCTGTTGCCATCATCAGGAAGAAGATGATTACGCCAAGTATCCACAAAAGCTCACGCGGAGCCTTATAGGAGCCGTAATAGAGACCGCGCGCAATATGCAGATAAACCGCGACAAAGAAGAACGATGCACCATTGGCATGCATATAACGCAACAGCCAGCCGGAATTAACATCGCGCATGATCTTTTCGACCGAATTGAACGCGATTGCGGTGTTTGCTGCATAATGCATGGCAAGCACAACACCGGTCAAAATCTGCGCAATCAACATGAACGCCAAAATGCCACCAAAGGTGTACATATAGTTCAGATTGCGTGGCGTCGGGTAAGCGACGAAGGAATCATACATTAATCGCGG
Organism: Falsochrobactrum ovis; assembly: GCF_003259955.1. GTDB lineage: Bacteria > Pseudomonadota > Alphaproteobacteria > Rhizobiales > Rhizobiaceae > Brucella > Brucella ovis_A. Next base: position 51,603 of record NZ_QLMK01000002.1, on the reverse strand, counting down.
CAATGGCATCCGCTCATCGACCCATTTTTCGATGCCGGTCGAGGGCGTATATGTGGAGTGACCACCACTCATGTTTTATCTCCCCAAGATCTGTATCAGCCGATCCTGATGACCGTATCGGAAATGAACTCGAACTGCGGAATCAACATATTCTCTGGTGCTGGGCCACTACGGATACGACCAGCAGTGTCGTAGTGCGACCCATGACATGGGCAGAACCAACCGCCAAACGTGCCAGCTTCACCCAGAGGTACGCAGCCCAGATGGGTACAGACCCCGATCATAACGAGCCAGTTTTCCTTGCCCTCACCCGCCGAGCGAGCCAGGTCGGTTGCTTCAGCATCCGCAGGAAGATTTGCATTTCGCGCTAGCGGATCCTTGAGATCAGCCAGTGCTGTCTCCTGGGCTTCTTGAACTTCTTTTTCGGTACGGTTCCGGATGAATACCGGCTTGCCGCGCCATTTAACCGTTAGGGAGCCGCCTTCCGCGAGGGAAGATACGTCAACCTCAACGGACGCCGCCGCAAGTGTCGAAGCGTCTGGACGCATCTGGTCGATAAACGGCCAGGCCAGTCCGCCAACTCCGACGACACCTGCCATTCCCGTCGCAATATACAAAAAATCACGCCGTGTCGGCTCAGCCGTGTCGTGTGCGCTCACGTGCCAATTCCTTTTCAACCTGCATGTTCAATTGAATACTCCCCTCGTCCTCTTGCAGCTAAGCAAAAATAGTCCTGCAAGTACTCACAGAACAAATTCCCTCCATCTCACCATTCGGTTTAGGCGGGAAGAAAAGTCTTGTCCAGACAGCAACTCGCTGGGACGGCACCATGTCGCAGGCTATTTTTCGCGCTTATTTAAGCCCAAACTTACTGCAGCCACAATCTTAAACAAGCATTAATATTCTCGATTGATCCCCAGGTCACCGAGAAATCGACCAGACTACCGGGCCCAGAGCGTCACATATAACCGCCCACGTTCAATCAGATTATCATGCCATCTGCCTTCCTCTGCGTTCCGGGCTTGTCCACAAGATGAGCAGACTCAAGCGCAGCAATTGTGGAAAGTCGATATGCAAACGCACTAATAGTCTATCATCTCATTAGCTGATTGAGGTCATCCTAGTTAGGAACTTCGAACTGCGAATCGAGTGCGTAGACGCTTGATTGAAGACGAAAGCCTAAGCCAGCTCTCAAACAGAGCTTAGATCGCTTTCATTGAAGCCAATTATCTAATCGACCAACTCCGCTTCCGCCTCATCAAACCCCAGAAATCCGCCCGATTGGCGCGCCCAAAGTTTGGCGTAAATACCGTTGAGCGCAACCAGCTCCTCATGCGTTCCGTCTTCCACAATCCGCCCCTCATCCATGACAACTAGCCGGTCCAACGCTGCAATGGTGGAAAGCCGATGCGCAATTGCGATGACAGTTTTCCCCTCCATCAATGTGTTGAGACTATCCTGAATCGCAGCTTCCACTTCGGAATCAAGCGCTGACGTCGCCTCATCAAGAATAAGAATCGGCGCATCCTTGAGCATCACACGCGCGATCGCAATACGCTGCCTCTGTCCGCCCGACAATTTGACTCCGCGCTCGCCAACATGGGCATCCAATCCCCGGCGACCCGCTGCATCAGTTAGCATGGGAATAAACTGATCGGCCTGTGCAAGCTTAATGGCGTGCTCCAGCATCGCTTCGGTAGCATCAGGACGCCCATAAATAATATTCTCGCGCACCGAGCGATGCAGAAGCGAAGTGTCCTGTGTCACCATCCCGATATTTGCGCGCAAACTATCTTGCTGAACATCCGCAATATTCTGGCCATCAATAAGGATGCGCCCGCTTTCAAGATCGTAAAAGCGCAACAGCAAATTGACCAGCGTCGATTTTCCCGCGCCTGATCGTCCGACTAGACCTACCTTCTGTCCGGCCGGGATTACAAGCGAGAGACCTTCAATAACGCCCTTACCCTTACCGTAGTGAAATCCAATATCGTCAAATACGAGTTCACCTTTGGTCACTTTCAGTGGCGCCGCATTTGGTTTGTCGGCCACCTCTTGCGATTGGGCAAGCGTGGTGATTCCGTCCTCCACTGTTCCAATATTTTCAAACAGTGCGGACATTTCCCACATGATCCATTGTGACATGCCATTAAGCCGCAACGACAAGCCGATACCAACAGCCACTGCACCCACGGAAATCGCTTCATTCAACCACAGGATGATACCGATCGTCCCTACTGCAAACAGCAAAATGCAATTGGCAACATAGAGACTGAAGTGAAACCGGGTAATCAAACGCATCTGTCGATGCACGGTCTGAAGAAACCCATCCATGCTTTCACGCACGTAAGATTCTTCGCGAGTCGAATGCGAAAAAAGCTTTATGGTCGCAACATTGGTATAGCTATCAACAATACGACCCGTCATAGACGAGCGCGCATTAGCCTGCTCTTCCGATGCTATTCTGAGCTTTGGAATAAAATATTTGAGCAGCAAGATATAGGCGCAGAGCCATACTGCAAACGGAAGCATCAGAAAAATATCGGCCGAAGCCGCGATGAAAAGCGTGCCCGCGAAATAAACGATGACGTAATTTAATACGTCCAGCAGCTTCATCACCGCTTCGCGCACCGCAAGCGCAGTTTGCATCAACTTGGTCGAGATGCGCCCAGCAAACTCATCCTGAAAAAACGACAATGATTGCCGGATCAGATAGCGATGCATCAACCAGCGCACCCGCATCGGGTAATTTCCAAGCAAAGTCTGGTGAATAAGCAAGGATTGGAGCAGCGCTACGCCGGGCAAGCCCACCAGAACCAACCCAGCGATCAACGATAAACGCCAACCTTCCTGTTGCAAGAAAGTCTCGCGCGATTGTTGGGAAAGCCAGTCCACTATATTGCCAAGAAAGGCAAATAACGACACTTCGATTACCGCAATGAGTGTCGTGAAAAACGCCATTCCCAAAAGCCACGGCCAAGCGCCTCGTGTGTAATAGAGGCAAAAGGCTACCAATCCCCGCGGCGGCTCACGGGGTGTTTCTTCAGGATAGGGCTTGAGCTGATTTTCGAACCATTTGAACATATGAGTTCTTTTATTTGGCCAGTGGAACATTGCCAAGCAAATTCCGGGATAACTAAATTTTGCAAGGCTCTTGCAGCTTGCTCAGCTCTGCGTTACCGCGAACATATGACTTTGCGAATTGCCCTTTACCAACCCGACATTCCCGGAAATACCGGAACGATCCTGCGCATGGCCGCCTGTCTGGGCTTTGCCGTGGACCTTATAGAGCCTGCGGGATTTGATGTTTCAGATCGCGCACTTCGCCGGTCCGGCATGGATTATTTAGAACAGGCAGCTTTAACGCGCCACGCTGACTGGAGCCAGTTTAACGATTGGCGAAACGCCTCTGGGCGAAGGCTCGTCCTCCTATCGACCAAAGCGGCCATCCCCTACACAGATTACAAATTCCAAGACAGTGACATTATCTTATTTGGACGCGAGTCATCAGGCGTTCCCGAAAGCATACAAGATATGGCAGATGCGCGATTAATCATCCCCATGGTTCCCGGCGCCCGCTCATTAAATCTTGCGGTTTCCGTAGCGATGACTGTCGGCGAGGCTCTGCGTCAAAGACGCTAAAAAAGATTCACAAACAATATGATAGCCAATTAACCTGAATCAGTTTTCAAATTTTCTCGCGTAAACTTTGCATCGCTTTTTTGGAATGTAAAAAGGAATCCTATTTCAAAGGCTTGGCCGGTAAACTTGAATCAGGAAACGAATTGGCTTGATTTGAATGCTCAGACACCAAATTAGTGCATAGACTTGTGCCACTTTTTAATCAGAGCTCGGCAATCGGCGCATCGTAAATTCGATCACATCATCTGGACGTTCGCACCAACTTTCGATCTCGGTCCAATAAGCGGCCTTAGGGAAAGCCTCGAACCATTCCCGTGCCTTGGCCCTTGCCGCCTGCCGCGGTAAAATAAAAGTCTCGCGAAGAAATCCATCCTTCGGCAATCGCTTATTACTCGCACGACTTTTCGCGAGTTGCTTTCGCAATCCTTCAAGTGGCGGACCGGATTTGATGCGGGACATTGGATTGCCTCCATCTGCATTTCGCCTGTAGGCGAACCACTCAAATCATATCGCAAGAGTGTATCGAAAAGATTTACGGGTGCTTGCTCACAATTGCTCTAAAACAAAATAGGCAAGGGCACACAGAAAGACGAGTCATTTCTTGGGGACATGAATTCTGCTTTTGTAGCATAATACGGTTACCGCTAGGCCAAGCCATAGGATTTTGTTAGAGGAAGGGCCTATAAGGTTGAATAGCCGATATTTTTCCCGTTCCCGATAAATTGCGAGAGGACCCCCAATGCAACGCGATCAAATTCCCGCAGAAATCCCGCAAGATATCGAAGAGAAGAAGCAGACAGCTCGCAATTGGTTTGAAGAACTGCGCGATCGTATCTGCACCAGCTTCGAGCAACTTGAAGACGAGCTACAGGGCCGTCTTTCCGATCAAGAGCCCGGCCGGTTTGTTCGCACTCCCTGGGAGAAAGGCGAAGGTCAAGGCGGTGGTGTTATGTCCATGATGCATGGACGCGTTTTTGAAAAAGTCGGTGTCCATGTATCGACTGTGCACGGCGAATTTTCACCTGAGTTTCGCAAGCAAATTCCGGGAGCAGAAGAAGATCCGCGTTACTGGGCAAGCGGCATCTCGCTCATTGCCCATCCGCAAAATCCCAATGTTCCAGCCGTCCATATGAATACAAGAATGGTCGTGACAAGCCGCCAGTGGTTTGGTGGCGGTGCAGACCTAACCCCTGTGCTTGATCGCCGTCGAACGCAGGAAGATCCCGACACGCAAACCTTTCATAAGGCTTTTCGTTTCATCTGCGAGCGGCACAAAGATATCGTCGATTACCAGCGCCTGAAAGATTGGTGCGACGAATATTTTTATCTTCCTCACCGCAATGAAGCGCGCGGCATTGGTGGTATTTTTTACGATTGGCTTCATTCCCCCCAGGAAAAGGGAGGATGGGACGCCGATTTTGAATTCACCCGCGATGTCGGAAGAGGTTTTTCTGTCGTCTATCCGCATCTTGTGCGACAGAATTTCAACAAAGACTGGACCCCAGAAGACCGGGAAGAACAGCTTATACGTCGCGGTCGCTATGTAGAATTCAACCTGCTTTATGATCGCGGAACGATTTTCGGCCTTAAGACAGGTGGAAATATTAATTCCATCCTATCTTCCCTGCCGCCGGAAGTGAAATGGCCATAATAAAAGGCGGGGAATTCCCCGCCTTTCTTATGATTTCGGCTGATTGCGCAGCTTCTCCGCCTGGGCATAAAACTTCTTTTCCCATTCGGAGTGATTATCCAAACCTTCTTTGATGAAGGGGGTAAAAATCGCAAGATGCATCAGACACCAATTGATAAACCGCGCTGGAAACTTCAATGGCTTCACAAAGTCTACGAACAGCACCACGCGGGTTTTATCGGTATGGTTCCATGCCTCATGTTCATAGGCATCATCGAAAATCAGCACCTTGCCTTCTTCCCAATGACACACTTGCTTATCGACACGGATTGCTAGCTTGTCGGCTGGCTCCGGTACAATCATGCCCATATGCAGCCGCAACACCCCATTATATGGACCGCGATGCGGCGGCAGATGCTTACCCGGCTCAAAAATCGAGAACATCGCTGTCGTAAGCCCAGGGATTTTTTGAACCGCGCGCCAAGTATTGGGGCAAGCATGTATATTTTGTTCTGATTTTACCCCAAAGCCTAAGAGAAAAAAAGTCTTCCAGTGATTATCCGACGTGATCGTTTTGACGTCCGAAGAAATGTCTTGAAATGACGGCAACTCGCTCTGGCGCAGTAAAACCTTTTCCAGCTCTGCGCGGATCGCCGGAAATTCTTTTTCTATATCAGCCACCCACGGAAAGACGGCATTGTCATAAACAGGTGGGTTCCCCAGCTTTGCATATTTCAAATTAAGCCGCTCGGCCCACGCCACAATTCCCATGAAAAATCGGGTTACAATACCTGGTCGCTCCATCGGTGCGAGACCTTCGGTACCAAATTTTTGTGTAGCACCACTTGTATCGGCATGTATCTCAGAGCGCTCGGGTTTGGTCATTTATAATCTTCCAATAATAGTATTTAGGGTTGTTCCCCTCATTTTGAATGAGATTAGTTGGAAAACAAACCGGTTACAAAAATCGTCATCCCGCAAAATCAGTGATCACGATTGATTTTCGCTAGAAGCTCCTCTTTGTCGAGACTAAAATTTGACTCGATCCAAATGGCCTCAAGTTCTTTCAAAATCTTGCCCAGTTTGGGGCCCTTTTCAATACCCATAGTAAGAAGATCTGCACCCGTCACCGGAAATAGAGGTGCTTCATAATTTTGCGCCGTTTCAAGCAGACGTGAAAATGCACCCACTTTGATCATGGCCTCATCATTCATCGCTGCCTCGCCCCGCGCCGCAGCATAGCCCAGCATTACTCGGTCCAATACGGCCTGTTTGCTGCTTCGATAAAGCAATTTCTTAAGCGCATATTCGGAGAGCTCGGATTTAACAACGTCTTGACGCGCCCATGCTTCAAGCCGCGCCCTTTCGGCATTCGACATTTTGAGCCGCTTGCCCATTTCAGATACCCGCGCAGCATCGGGCGGAACCATGCTTTCAAGCCGAAGCAAGGCATCTGTAGGCCAATCCAATTCCTGTTCGGTTCTGACCAAAGAATGAATTGCATCAATGCCCCATTTTTCACTTTCTGGCAGTATTACCGAAAGTACCCCGGATTGACGCATCCATAAAAGTGCGCGGGAGGGATCGGAAGCAGAAAGAAGTTTTTTAAGCTCCACCCATACCCGTTCGGCAGAAAGCTGGTTCAAGCCATCTTTAAGACGAGCGCTGGCGCGCAATCCATCCGCTTCCGGTCGGCCTGAGCCGTACCACGCAAAGAAACGAAAAAAACGCAGAATTCTCAGATAATCTTCCCGGATACGCGCTTCCGCATCCCCGATAAAACGCAATGTGCGCGTTTCAATATCGGCAAGCCCGCCAACGTGATCGACAATCGTCCCATCGGCCTTTGCATAAAGCGCATTGATAGTGAAATCGCGCCGCTCGGCATCTTTTTGCCAATCCGTACCAAAAACGACCTTAGCATGGCGACCATTGGTTTCTATGTCCGTGCGCAAGGTCGTCACCTCAAAAGGCCGCCCCTGCACGACGACCGTCACCGTGCCATGCTCAATGCCGGTCGGCACCGGTTTGAAACCCGCATCCTTCACGAGACGCATCGTGTCCTGAGGCAGATGCGTGGTGGCAAGATCGACATCGCTGACCCTTGTGCCAAGCAAACTATTGCGAACCGCGCCCCCAACAACGCGGGCCTCGCCCCCGTCACGGTTTAGCGCATCAAAAAGTGCCCGCAATGGCGGCGATTTCAGCCATTCAGCCTTGTCAGAAATATTCACTATATCGCTCAACGATAGAGCCTTTCATAAAGTCCGCGAATAATTCCGGCAGTGATACCCCAGATGCGTCGTTCTTGATATGGCATGGCGTAATAAAAGCGTTCTTTGCCATTAAAGACCCTGCTTTCACGCCGGTGGTTGGCCGGGTCCATTAAGAAAGACAGTGGCACTTCGAATATATCTGCAACCTCATCCGGATTAGGATAGACTTCAAACGGCGTGTTTACCACGGCCAGCACCGGAGTAATAGAAAACCCGCTACCGGTTAAATAACGCGGCAAATTCCCAACAATCTCTGCCTTATTGGAAGCAAGTCCGATTTCCTCCCTCGCCTCCCGTAAGGCCGCATGTTCGGCGGTTCCATCTTCCCTATCAATCGCGCCACCAGGAAAAGCAATCTGCCCCGAATGCTGACGCAACCTATCACTGCGCTTCGTCAGCAGCAGCGTCGCCTCAGATCCCCGATCCACCACCGGCACTAACACGGCAGCATCACGCATTTTTGCCGTGACCATAGTTTGCGTGAAGGTTGGATTAAGTAAATGATCGCCAGTCAGCTCATTTTCATCGGGCTGCCAATTGCGTACCCTTTCGATAAAATCACCCGCTGAATATTCCGGGAAACGTTGGGACGTCCACACCGTCATCGAATGGATTTCTCCAATTCGTCAGCCCGCATGACGGGGAATGTCTCACCGCCTGAACGAATTGCAAACATAGTTACTCCCTCGACCTCGACTTCCTCGCCCAGCGCTACCAGCTCATAAGTTACAGATCGTGTCAGCAGCGCTTCCAACCGTCCACGCACCAGAATATAAGGTTTTAACCCGCCGCTCTCCTCTTCGACCACAAAGCGTAATGGATGATCTCTCCCCGCTTCCACCACATCGCCCACATTGGTGCGAAAGGTTAGAACCTGACTTTCACCCGTTCCGGATATCTGCATTTCAACGGCGATGAAATGGGCATCTTCAACCCGGATGCCAATCTTTTCGACCGGTGTAACCAGATAGGTCTTGCCGTCTTCATCCTTGCGTAAAACCGTAGAGAATAACCGCACAAGCTGCGGCCGCCCGATCGGCGTGCCCATATAGAACCATGTTCCATCAGCACGGATTTCCATATCAAGATCGCCGCAGAACTCAGGATTCCACTGCTCAACGGGTGGAATACCGCGTTCTTTAGTGGCAGGCCCGCCCTGTGCATCCGCATGAGCGCGGGCAATGAGAGCTTCAACTCCGCCCGATTCTTCTATAGCAGGTAATGAAGTGTGCGGCATTTGCTCGCCGTTAGGGGTGCTTTTTGTCATCCGACTCGGCTATTCCTGTTTGAACGGGATAAAATGTCTTAAGTCATGAAATAGTCACCGTTTCATCGCTTGTCAGCATTATAGAGCGATTTACCTGTAATATGCAGGGGTCGGAGAACATTGCGAGGTCCTTATGAGCGTTGTTGTCACGCCTGAAACCGCCAATTCTAACGAGATAATCGCGCAAGCCGAACGGGCACTCGCTGATATCGCTCGGATCAAGGAAAGTGTCGATACCGTCATCTTTGGACAAGAAAGCGTCATTGAACGCACACTCGTTGCAATTTTGGCTGGTGGGCACGCGCTCCTTGTCGGCGTGCCGGGCCTTGCTAAGACCAAGCTTGTTGAAACGCTAGGCATCGTGCTCGGCCTTTCGGGCCAGCGCGTGCAGTTCACTCCAGACCTAATGCCATCGGATATTATCGGCTCGGAAGTCATGGAGCAAGATGCCGACGGGCGACGCTCCTTTCGCTATCTTAAAGGGCCCATTTTTGCCCAGCTTTTGATGGCCGACGAAATTAACCGTGCGTCGCCTCGCACTCAATCAGCACTTTTACAGTCTATGCAGGAATATCATGTGACTGTTGCTGGACAACGCTATGATCTGCCTAGCCCTTTTCATGTGCTTGCGACGCAAAACCCTTTGGAACAGGAAGGCACCTATCCTCTTCCCGAAGCCCAGCTTGATCGCTTTTTGATGCAGATCGATATTCTTTATCCGGCGCTGGAAGCCGAACGCCGCATTTTGCTCGAAACGACCGGCCTTTCAGAGGTGAAGCCTGAAGCGGTTCTAGACGCTGAGCGCCTTAAGAAAATGCAGGCTTTGGTGCGGCGTATGCCAGTTTCTGAAAGCGTGGTGGATGCAATTCTCAAACTGGTACGTTCCGCACGACCCGATTCTGACAATGAACATGCCAAAAAACATATTGCCTGGGGGCCCGGTCCTCGTGCCAGTCAGGCCTTGATGCTCTGCGCCCGGGCGCGTGCGCTTTATGATGGCCGGCTTGCGCCTTCTATTGATGATGTGAAAGCTCTCGCCGAGCCGGTCTTGCAACATCGCATGGCGCTCAACTTCGCAGCCCGAGCTGATGGAATGCATGTGCGTGATGTTATCGCGAATTTGGTTAAAGGTGCGATCTAATGACTATCGGCGCGGAAGTTTCGACTTCAGACCGCAGGGATGCGTTAGCCCGCGCACGTGCGCGAGCATCAAGCATCCCCGATCTGCTGGTTGAAGCGCGCCGCGTCGTCAACACGGTAATGAATGGCTGGCATGGCCGCCGCAAGCGTGGTCCGGGCGAAAACTTTTGGCAATTTCGCCCTTATGTGCAGGGCGAGCCCCTTTCTCATATCGATTGGCGGCGTTCCGCCCGCGACGATCATACTTATGTGCGAGACCGCGAATGGGAATCTGCGCATACGGTCTGGTTATGGTGCGATTTTTCTCCGTCCATGCTCTATCGCTCACAGCTCTCAGATGTTTCCAAAGAAGCCCGTGCGCTGGTGTTAATGTTCGCGCTCGCCGAACTTCTCTCGCGCTCTGGCGAACGCATTGCCTTCCCCTCGCTTTTGCCGCCTTTTTCGGCACGCAATGGTGCTGAGCGCCTCGCAGGATCGCTAATGCATGAAACGCCGAGCCATTCCCTGCCCGATATCCAACATATGCGGCGCTTTTCGGAAGTGGTTCTCGTTTCCGACTTCCTGCAACCATTCGACGAATTAACCGCCTTTCTTGATAATCTCGCCCGGCGCGGTGTTCGGTCGCATTTGGTAGAAATCTGCGATCCTGCCGAAGAAACATTTCCCTATTCGGGCCGTACGGAATTCCTTGATCCCGAAACGGGCGCGACACTTCTCGCTGGCCGTGCAGAAACCTATGCCGAAGATTATCGCCGTCTTTACCTTGCCCGCCGCGAACATTTATCAGATTTTTGCAAACGGCTTGGCTGGACTTATTCCGTTCATCGCACCGATAGACCAACCACGGAAATATTATCACGCTTGCATAATGCGTTGAGCGCGTCCTCCCAGGAAGGCGGACGCATATGAATATGATCCCGCTCGCATTTGGTTCACCGCTGCTGCTTATAGGCCTTCTTACCCTACCGGTAATCTGGTGGTTGCTGCGCATGACCCCACCGCGCCCGCAAGAAGAAGTTTTTCCGCCACTGAAAATTCTGGCCCAGATTTTCAGGCGCGAAGAAGTGCCGTCAAAAAGCCCGTGGTGGATGACGCTTATCCGTCTTCTCATTGCAGCACTTGTGATTCTAGCCCTCGCCGCACCGGTATGGAATCCCAGTTCCGTGACCTTTTCTGGCAATGAGCCACTGGCTATCATTATCGACAATGGCTGGGCTTCCGCTGAGGATTGGAAACAACGGCAGCAAGCGGCAGAAAAACTCATTTCGGATGCCGAAAGCACGCGGTCCCAGATCTATATTCTCGGAACAGCGGAACCCGCCAATGTCGAAATTGGTCCCTATGATGGCAAGCAAGCGCTCGAACGCTTGCAAGCTCTAAAACCTCGCCCCCTTCCTGTCACTCGCCAGACCGCATTTAAACGTCTCACTTCTAGCTTGCCCGAAGATATAAAGCTTCGTCTGGCATTTATGAGTGACGGATTAGCCCAGCCCCACGATGCGCAAACCTTCGCCCAACTCGATGAAAGCGGGCAGCTTGCATCTGTCTTGTGGTATGATGCCAATCTCGAACAGATTTTTGCGCTGACTGGCATAAATAATCAGGCCGATCATCTCGAAGCCGTTGCCATTCGTCCTGAAACGATGACCTCTGCGCGCACGCTCACCGCATCAGCCTATGACGACAAAGGTCGGCGCATCGCCGAAGCCCCGCTCTCGTTCGCTGTTGGGAGCACACAAGCGACTGCGCGCTTCAGCCTTCCCGTAGAATTGCGCAATGACTTCCGGGTGATCCGCATAGATAGCGTTGAGCAAGCCGCCGCCACTCATCTGATTGATGCTGGCTCCGAGCGCCGCACCGTTGGCCTTCTGGCCGGGAGCGAAAGCGACCTCGCGCAGCCCCTTCTCTCACCGTTGCATTATATTTCTCGCGCGCTCTCACCCCATGCAAATCTGATCCAAACACGATCGGCTGATCTCTTGCAAACAGTGCCGGAAATGCTGAACGCAAAGCCGTCAGTCTTGATTTTGGCGGATATCGGCACATTGCCACAGCCGGTGGAAGAGCAGCTTTCACGCTGGGTAGAGGAAGGCGGAACTTTGGTACGCTTTGCCGGGCCTCGCCTTGCTGGTGCCAGTGCCGGTGCCAGCGAAAACGATCCGCTTTTGCCTGTCCGTCTGCGTAAAGGCGAAAGAGCGCTCGGAGGCACGCTGTCTTGGTCCGAACCGCAAAAGCTACGTTCATTTTCGGACACCGGCCCGTTTGCAGGACTTGCCATTCCTGACGACGTAACTGTGACGCGGCAGGTTTTGGCTGAACCCTCCTATGATTTGAATGAAAAAACCTATGCTACGCTTCAAGACGGAACACCTCTCATAACGGGCGAACGGAGGGGACATGGTAATATTATATTGTTTCACAGTTCGCCTGACGCGACATGGTCTAACTTACCGATCTCCGGTTCTTTTGTAGAAATGTTGCGCCGTATTGTTTCACTTTCCCAGCGCACTGGTGCCCAGAACGATCAAAACTCTGTCTCGCTGCCCCCGTTCCAGCTGCTTTCAGCATCGGGCGAGCTCATTCCCCCCACGCCGGAAGCGCGCCCTTTGATGGTAGAAAACCAAGAGCAGCCAGAAGTTAGCCTCAACACACCACCCGGTTTTTACGGCAACGACGACGGGCTGAAAGCACTCAACATTTTTGAAGGCAATAATATCAAGCTCCAGCCGATAGTTCGGCCGGCCCTTTCAGTGGGCATAATGCAAGCTTCTTATAATGCTGATCGGTCCATTTCTTTGCGCGGCCCATTATTTGCCTTGGCCGCTATATTGCTTGCGCTTGATACATTGCTCATGCTCTGGCTGCGCGGTGCATTCCGCAGGCGCTTGAGATCACGTGCCACCGTTGCAAGTCTGGCAATTCTGATGGCAATGGCTGCACTTTTTCTGCAATCCGCCGGGATCGACCGCGCCCATGCCCAAGAACCGCAAATCCATGATGACAGCAAACCCGGAGATGATGCTATCATCAATGCTGTTTCGCAAACCCATCTTGCCTATATTCTGACCGGAAGCAGCGAAACAGATCGTATTAGTCAAGCAGGTCTGCGCGGGTTGAGCTATGCGCTGATAGACAAAACGGCGCTTGAGCCGGGAGATCCGATTGGCGTCGATCCAGCCTCCGATGAGCTCGCCTTTTATCCGCTGATCTATTGGCCCATCGACCCAGATACGCCCATGCCAAGCCCTGAAGCCATTGCCAAAGTTGATGCCTATATGCAGCAGGGCGGTACAGTTTTGTTTGACACGCGCGACCAGTTTGAGGCGGGCAGCAGCCTTGACGCTTCAGTCTCAGCCGCCAGCCAACGTTTGCGCGCCATACTCAATAATATGAATGTTCCACCGCTCGAACCTGTGCCCGATGATCATGTGTTGACGAAGTCATTCTTCATCATGCCAGATTTTCCGGGGCGCTATCGGGGAAGCCCCCTTTGGGTTGAGGCTTCTGCGCCAGCGGAAGCGTCACAGAATAGACCCGTGCGGACCGGAGACGGTGTGTCTCCAATTATGATTACGGCAAATGATCTGGCCGCCGCATGGGCTGTTGATGAACAAGGAATGCCGCTATTTCCCACCATCCCTAACGATCCAATGCAGCGTATTTATGCCATTCGCGGCGGCGTCAACATCGTGATGTATATGCTCACTGGCAATTATAAATCCGATCAGGTTCATGTTCCGGATCTTCTTGAGCGTTTAGGAAATTAGGGACGGATATGAACATAGAATTCGAACCCTTCCTCCCTCTTTCATGGCTGATTGCTATTCTGGCGCCCCTCGCCATTCTTATTCTTGCAACGATTGCGTTGCGGATGCGCGGCGGGATCATTCGCCTTCTCGCCGCGGCAGTATTAACATTGGCTTTGATGAACCCCGTCGTGGTGCATGAAGAACGCGAGCCCTTAAAAAGCGTCGTCGCCCTCATCGTAGATCGCAGCCAAAGTCAGGATTTGGGGAACCGTCGCACAGATACCGACACCGCCCTTAAAGCTCTACAAGAGCAGCTTGCAACGATGCCGCAATTTGAAACACGTATCGTAGAAGCCGGACACCCTAACGAAAACGATGACGGCTATGCCACGCGCCTGTTTGAGCCCATGGCGCGAGCGCTGCTTGATGTGCCTCCATCGCGCATAGCAGGCGCAATTATGATTACCGATGGTCAGGTGCATGATATTCCGGAGAACCAAAATTCTCTGGGATTTGATGCGCCATTACACGCTCTCATAACTGGCCATCCAGACGAATTCGACCGCCGCATTCGCTTTGATAAAGCGCCGCGTTACGGCATTAGCGGCAAGCCACTAGAAATGTCCTTCACAGTGGTTGATGAGGGCAAAGATTTGGGCAATCCCGCACCCGTCGAAATTCGCGTGAACGGAGAAACCGTAACGCAAGAAGAAGCCCGGATTGGACAGGAAACACCGGTTTTCATTCAGCTGCCACGTGCGGGTGTGAATATTATCGAGATAACAACCCCCGCTCTTCCCGGTGAGGTCACCGATACCAATAATCGTGCCGTTGCCACTGTCGACGGCGTTCGCGAAAATCTCAGGGTACTTCTTGTTTCTGGCGAACCGCATAATGGCGAGCGCACATGGCGTAACCTGCTCAAATCCGATGCAGCTGTGGATCTGGTACACTTCACCATTCTGCGCCCCCCAGAAAAACAGGATGGCACCCCGATCAACGAGCTTTCCCTCATTGCTTTTCCCACGCGTGAACTGTTCGTCGACAAGGTCAACGAATTCGACCTAATTATTCTAGACCGTTATCAGCACCGCGATGTGCTACCGCTGCTCTATTATGATTATATCGCGCAATATGTGGAAAATGGCGGTGCGCTGCTGATTGCAGCCGGGCCCGAATATGCGGGGCATATGTCGATCGCCCGGACGCCGCTTTATAGTGCTTTACCTGCGATGCCGACAGGCCAAGTGATAGAAAAGGCGTTTTATCCGCGCTTGACCGAGCTTGGCAAACGCCATCCCGTAACCCGCGGTCTCGATGGAAGCGCGCAAGAGCCGCCGCATTGGAGCCGCTGGTTCCGAACAATTGATATCGGCCCGCCAGAAGGCGAAACCGTGATGAGCGGAGCTGATGGGAAACCACTTCTGGTGCTTGATCGTATCGGCAAAGGCCGCGTCGGCATGTTTCTTTCCGATCAAGGCTGGCTTTGGGCGCGAGGCTTTGAAGGCGGCGGCCCCTATGCCTCGCTTTATCGACGTATCGCACATTGGCTAATGCAAGAGCCGGAACTTGAAGAGGAAGCACTAACCGCAAGCAGCAGCGGCCGTACGCTTTCTATCCATCGTCAAACTATGGGCGACAATCCGGGCGTCGCTATCATAACAACGCCATCCGGCAAGTCAGAGCAAATCGATCTCGTGCAAAACCAGCCGGGCCTATTCACTGGCACGCTTAATACCGAAGAGATAGGCATTTTTCGTATTAAAAATGACGATTTAGAAACACTGGCCCATCTTGGCCCTATAGATGCGCCAGAGTTTGCTGATAGCATCTCGACCATTGACCGATTGCTGCCTTTAGCCGAAGCAACCAGCGGATCAGTTCATCGCGTGCACGCAACACCCGACAGCTTGGTTCAACTGCCCAGCCTAGTTGCAATTGCTGCCAACCGTCCCGCAAACGGCAATGATTGGATTGGCCTGCGTGAAACCTCGGACACGCAATTGAAAAATATCAATCGTGTCCCGTTATTTTCTGGCCTATTGGCTCTAGCGGCACTGCTCTTTATTTTCGCTGCTATGTGGTATCGCGAGGGGCGTTGATCCGCCCTTCCCCTTTCCTCCTTCCCCTAAGCCCGGTTGGCGTGGCGCACAACACCTGAAACATCGTTCAGAGCGCCAGCAAAAAGCTCGCATGCAAGTAACCGACGCGGGTCAACCGGCGCAGGCATCACCACACAGCCGGGACTGACCATCTTAAAGCCAAACGGGGCGTAATAAGGCTCGTCACCCACCAAGATGATCAAGCGATGCCCATCTTTCTTGGCCGCTTCAAGCGATATGGCCATCAATTTGCGCCCAATACCGCGATTTTTCCACTTCGCATGAACCGCAAGCGGCCCCAGCAAAAGTGCCGGCGTTCCGCCAATATCAATCGGTGTCAGTCGCAGCGAACCAACAACAACACCGCCCATCAGCGCAACATAAGACAGAGCTCTATCATGTGGCCCGTCCTCACGGATGAAATGCGCGGCACGGGTAAAACGCCCCGGACCGAAAGCTGCGGCATTAATAGCCTCAATTTCGGAGTCATGATCAGGCAGTTCCCGAGCATAGGTGAGTTCAAGCTGTTGCATGGCTTTATCGCAATAGGAGTTTTGGAAGGGGCGATAGGAGTCTTGGAAAGACCAAGAAGCCCAAGGCGAAGGCAAAGGCAAAGGCAAAGGCAAAGGAATGCATTCCGCGAATTTGTCGCGGCCAAAATCATCGTCGGATGAAAAGCATTCCTATCACATCATTCTCCTGTGCAACCGCAAAATGGTTTAACCACATTTTGAGTGCTGCCTAACACCATATTGGTAAAAAGTAAATCTTTATCTTTCAAAACGGCAGCATAAATTAGCCTTTTCGGCAGTGTAACGCATTGTTCACAAACTGAACGCTAGCGGCAAGATATTTTCGCTCTATTCTCTCATCAAAAGGGAGAAATCGCATGGGCCTTCTCGTCGATGGAAAATGGCATGATGTCTGGTATGACACCAAAAGCACACAAGGTCGCTTTGAACGCTCAAAATCGCAGTTCAGAAATTGGATAACTGCCGATGGCAGCCCCGGTCCAACAGGCGAAGGCGGATTTAAAGCAGAGCCCGGCCGCTACCATCTTTATGTTTCTCTCGCTTGTCCCTGGGCGCACCGTACGCTGATTTTTCGCGCTTTAAAAAAGCTCGAAGATGCAATCTCCGTTTCTGTGGTCGACTATCTAATGGCTGAAGAAGGTTGGACCTTCAACGGATCTACCGGCAGCACCGGTGACGAACTCTATGGTTCAAAAAGGCTTTATGAGATCTATACCCGCGCCGATCCGCAATATTCTGGCCGTGTCACCGTTCCTGTTTTGTGGGACAAGCAGCGCGAGACGATTGTTTCAAATGAATCTTCTGAAATTATCCGTATGCTCAACACAGCTTTCAACGATTTTGCTGACGCATCGCTAGATTTTTATCCGCCCGATTTAAGAAGCCAGATCAATGAAATAAACGACTATGTTTACCCCAACATCAATAATGGCGTTTATCGTGCAGGTTTTGCCACCACTCAGGACGCTTATGAAGAGGCATTTGTACAATTATTCGATGCGCTCGATACGCTGGAAAACAAGCTTTCCAAACAACGCTATCTGGCTGGTCCAGAATTGAGCGAAGCGGATTGGCGGCTTTTTACCACGCTGGTGCGCTTCGATGCTGTCTATGTCGGCCATTTTAAATGCAATCTGCGCCGTATCGTCGACTACCCAAATCTGTGGAATTACACCCGCGAACTTTATCAAATCCCGGGGATTGGAGAGACGGTGAACTTTGAACATATTAAAGGCCATTATTATCGTAGCCATAAAACTATCAATCCAACCGGCGTGATACCAAAAGGCCCGGAGATTGATTTCACGATCCCTCACGACAGGGAACGTTTTAATAATTAATCATCTAGCCACTGCATACATCTTACCATTCAGGTAACGGATCCAGATTGTGTAGCACCTCTTGGAGGCGGCGCTTGGTGGCAAGCGTCGTGCCTTCGGGCAATTTGTCCAATGGAAAAAACCCTGTTTCGGCGATTTCGATATTTCGCCCTTTGGGCGCTAATTGTGTGAACGAGCGGCAAACATATAATGCAACATGATCGCGCGGCGATGCCTGTGCATTCTTATAAAGTGCAAAAAGTTCTGGCCTTGCGGTCAAAACAATATTGCCCTCCTCGCGCAATTCTTTATCTAGCGCCTGACCAAAAGTCTCTCCCCTATCGACACCACCACCTGGCAAATGCCATCCTGGAACATAGGTGTGTCGCACTAGGAAAACTGAATTTTTATCTTCATTAATGACAATTGCGCGAACGCCCAATGTCATCGGTCGGCGAAAAAGGAAATAAGTATGAAATAAAAGATTACGAAACCGCATGGGGGCTCTCCGATTCCATATGTATGAAGCAAAATCTTGGAATAATTTTATCAAGAAACTTTGTCACTCACCATTTGCCTTGGCTGCAAACTGAAGTAAACCAATTAAATGTTTCGCCTCGTTCATATTTCAGACGTCCATCTTTCGCCCTTGCCTCGTTTGCGTTATCGAGAACTGGCATCAAAACGCATCACCGGCTATATTAACTGGATGCGCAATCGCCGGGACACTATGCAGGGAACGGCGTTAGATAATCTTATTTCTGATATGCTTGCGCAAAAACCCGACCACATCACTATTACTGGCGATCTGGTCAATCTTGCGCTTAATCTGGAAATAGACGTGGCTCGGGACTGGCTGAAACGCCTTGGCGATCCCGAACAGGTTTCGATTGTTCCCGGCAATCATGACGCCTATGTTCCCGGCGCACTCAATAAAGCCTGCCAAGTTTGGGAACCTTGGATGCGCGGTGACGGGATGAACAATCACGGTAAACGCCTTGAATTTCCCTTTTTAAGGGAACGCGATGGAGTTGCCTTGATCGGCGTTTCATCGGCACGAGCAACTGCGCCTTTTATGGCGAGCGGGGATTTCCGATCATCCCAAGCAAAACGGCTGGCAACAATGTTGGATGCTGCCGGTACGCGCGGATTGTTCAGAGTGGTAATGATCCATCATCCTCCAGTCCATGGAGCAACCCCAGCCCATAAGCGGCTTTACGGCATACGGCGTTTTCAAAAAATTATCCGAAAACACGGCGCCGAACTCATACTGCATGGCCACACACATCTTGCCACGCGCTACGATATTGATGGCCCAAACGGTAAAGTGCCGGTTATCTGCGTACCGTCCGCAAGTCAGAACTATGGAGGGCATAAACCTGCTGCGTGCTATAATCTCTTCAATATAGCCCGCCAACCGCAAAACGGCTGGTCATGTGTTTGGGAGCAACACGGCATTGAAGATGCGAGCCAGCGCATCGTCAAACTTTCAGAATTGCAGCTTTATTGAAACAACACTTGTTCAATGCGATCATGAAACAGCGCAAAGAGCACGATACAGGCAACCAAACCGCCAAACAAAAACCAGGTAAAACGAGAGGCAGGCTGTCGCGGGGGATCAGAAACCATCGCTGAACTTACGGCCTCAGCCGCACCTTGTTCGCCTCCCTCTGCTACTGGTTTGCGGATCGGAATCGGCTCACCCTCCAGCAAGCGCGCACGCTCTACCATTCGCTCAGCGATATAGAAGGTGACCGCATCAGCAATTTTGCCGGAATTGGTACTTTCCGCCACAATAATCCGACCAAGCCGCGTATCACGAACAAAGCGATAAGTTCGCCGATCTCGACCCATCATGACATGCGAAGTCGCATCAATCCAAAGCCGAGGCTGCAATCCCGATGAAAGTGCAAAGTCCCATTGCGGATCGTCAAGCGGCACATCATCAAAAACTGGCTGTAATTCTTGGGCTAACAATTCAAGCCGTGCCCGTTCTGCTTCGCTGGTCTCAGTAGCCACATCGCCTCGATCAGCCGCTGCAATTTTCACTGCACGAACTGCATTGGCTAATTTGCGCGAAGTTGCGCCGGACTTTTCACTCTCGTCCATAATCTGCCTCACGCTAATTTCAGTTGAACTTAACGCAATTTAGCTCAACCTCCAATAAAAAGACGGCGCTCGGCGCCGTCTTCAATGCAAGCCATGCGGATATTTTATTGTTTGATCAGCCGATTTGCGGCGGAAACCACCGCCTCAAGCGAGGCACTCACAATATTGTCGTTAATTCCAACACCAAACAATTTCCCATCAGAATGAGCTATTTCAACATAGGAAATCGCTGAAGCATCAGAGCCTTGCTGCAGTGAGTGTTCGGAATAATCAACCACCGACATTTGAACGCCCAGATACTTCGAAAGAGCATCTATAAATCCATCAATTGGCCCGGTCCCGCGCCCCTCAATGGTTTTAACAACACCATTATCGGTAATTTCGGCAGTGAGAACGCGACGTCCTTTTTGCTCCGAATCCGGATAGGTATGGTGATCCACAAACTTGATGCGTGCACCAGGTTGCAGAACATAGAGCTTCTGAAACTCCTCATAAATCCGTTTGGACGGGAGCTCCTTGCCTTCATCATCCGTGATATTTTGAATAAACTCGCGGAATTCCACCTGCAAATTGCGCGGCAGATTTATACCATAATCAGCCTGCAATATATAGGCTATGCCACCTTTACCCGATTGAGAATTGATCCGGATGATCGCTTCATAAGAGCGCCCCACATCCTGCGGATCAATCGGCAGATAAGGAACTTCCCAAATAGGTGTGTTAGCGGTTTTTCGGGCCTTCATGCCTTTGTTGATCGCATCCTGATGCGATCCTGAGAAGGCTGTATAGACCAATTCACCGACATAAGGATGCCGCTCGCCAATCTTCAATTGGTTCGAATATTCATAGACTTCCTTCATCCGGTTAATATCGCTGCAATCGAGTTCCGGATCGATGCCCTGTGTGTACATATTCAAGGCCAGCGTCACCACATCGACATTGCCTGTGCGTTCGCCATTGCCAAACAACGTACCTTCAACCCGATCTGCACCGGCCATCAACCCCAGTTCGGTTGCTGCAATCCCCGTCCCGCGGTCATTGTGAGGGTGCAGCGAAATGATCAAATTTTCACGATTGTCCAGATTGCGACACATCCATTCAATCTGATCGGCATAGACGTTTGGCGTGTTCATCTCGACAGTGGATGGCAAGTTGAGGATCAACTTATTATCCGCCGTTGGCTTGACGATCTCAGTCACCGCATTGCAGATTTCCAGCGCGACTTCCAATTCAGTGCCGGTGAAACTTTCTGGCGAATATTGGAAGCGATAACCGTCCCCCGCCTTAGCAGCCATATCCATGATCATCTTGGCGGCATCGGTCGCTATCTGCTTAATTCCCTTCACATCTTTGGCAAACACCACGCGGCGTTGCAATTCACTGGTGGAATTATAGAAATGGATAATCGGCGTCTTTGCACCTTCCAGCGCTTCAAATGTACGGGTGATTAATTCAGGGCGGCATTGCACCAGCACCTGCAAGTCCACATTATCCGGCACATTTCCCTCTTCGACCGCCCAACGGCAAAAATCGAAATCGGTCTGTGAAGCGGATGGAAACCCGATCTCAATCTCCGGAAAACCCATTTCGACCAAAAGACGAAACATCCGCTCTTTTCGATCATGCCCCATCGGATCAATCAGCGCCTGATTGCCATCGCGCAGATCCACCGAGCACCAAATTGGCGCTTTCTCTATTCGCTTAGAAGGCCAGGTACGATCACTTAAATCGGGCGCGGGGAAAGGTGAATACTTGCTCGCGGCATCCGGCATACCCTTGCGTTTAGTGGCAATTGGGGCGGCAGTAACATTCTGTTTCATCGGTTTTCTCGTTCCTCCCGGTCCATTCTGGCGGCCATTATCAGCCCCATAGACACGGATATTCATGCGTAAGTACAGATTTCGAATATGGCGGTAAAGGAGCATGCGCGGCGGGAGCCGGTTCGACCGCCGGACGCTCCTTTAATGAGCCCGGCGATCGCCGCTAAGGCCGAGGGTAAGAAGCGAGTTTAGAACGCAAACATTCACGCGCACACCAAAGGTGGCGACGGATTGTTCCAAAATATTTGCGCTATTCATGTTCATGAAAAGCTTTTTACACTCCGTAATCACACTGCGCAAGTGTGTAATCTTCCACTACGGCACCCGAAATCGTAATTAAGCAAAAGGAATAGAGCTGGTACCGAGCGGAAGTTTCGCTTCATCCTCCGGCTCGACGTGAATAACTACCCGAGTATTGCTCCATTCAGCCTTCAGCGCATCCTCGATTCGGTCACAGATCAAATGTGCATCACCCACACTCATATCCGCGGCCACGACCAGGTGAAACTCAATAAATGTGACCCGGCCTGCAATACGCGTTTTAAGATCATGAACTTCGATCGCACCGCCGGCATTAGCCGATATCACATCGCGAATCCGGATTTCCTCTGCGGGTTCTACGCCCATATCCATCAGGCCCTGCACGGAGGAATTGATAACGTGCCAGCCGTGCCAAAGAATATTGATTGCCACAAGAACCGCCAACAACGGATCTAATATCGCCCATCCAGTGACCAGCGCGCCAACAAGTCCAGCCAAGACGCCGAAGGATGTGAACACATCCGTCATAATATGCTTTCCATCGGCCTCAAGGGCCGGCGAACGATACCGCCTGCCGACGCGGATAAGCATTGTTGCCCAGCCACAATTGATCACACTGGCTATGAGATTAATGCCAAGGCCGAGCCAAGGCTCGTCTAATGTCCGCGGCGATTGCAGCGCTGACCACGCTTCGCGTACAATAAGAAGCGCGGCTAGTGTGATCAAAACCCCTTCTACGACCGCTGAAATATATTCGGCCTTGTGATGCCCAAAAGGATGATTGTCATCCGCAGGCAAAAAACTGACACGTATCGCCCACCACGCGCCAAACGCCGCAATAACATTCACAATCGATTCAAGCGCATCCGAATATAAAGCGACAGATCCGGTAAGGGCAAAGGCCAAGTATTTCAGGCCCATGACGCCTATGGCAACAGGAATTGACCACGCGGCGAGCCGCCGAACCTTTGCATTCGCGTCCATAACGAACCTTTATACTGAGCATTGCTGAATGGATAGAGATCAATTCAGAACGAAACACGGACACAATCCATGCCGGTCACCCTGAGTGTCCATATCGAGGCTCTATACCGTAAAAGCCCCCGCAATCTAACCCCTAGTTTGGTGATTTTCTACTTGCATACACAAACTACGTATCCGCAAAAAATAATAAGGCGGCTGCCACATGCAAACCGCCTTATACCACCTATGCATCAGCTGCGATTAGTAATTACTGTTACCCGGCTTAATATTTGCTGCAGCAAGGTGCTTAACAGCATTCTCAATTATTTTCATACCTGCATCATGCCCCAGCGTCATGATTGATTCTGGGTGAAACTGGACCGCAGCAACTGGCTCATGCTTATGTTCAAAAGCCATGATAACCCCATCCTCCGTCACCGCCGTGACCAAAAACTCATCAGGTAACCGATCTGGATCGGCAAATAATGAATGATAACGTCCTACTGTGACTTCCTTGGGCAGCCCTTCGAAAATAAGCCCCGGTTTTGACACGCGAATGCGGGAAGGCTTTCCATGCATCGGAATTTGCAACTGCCTCAGAGCGCCGCCATAGGCTTCTGTCAATGCTTGCAACCCTAGGCAAACGCCAAAGATCGGCAAATTGCGCTGGCGCGCTTTCGATATCGTCGCCTTGCAGTCGAAATCTGAAGGCATCCCCGGGCCCGGCGAAAGTACAACAAGATCCGGGTTAACGCGTTCAAAAACTTCGTCCGCAACTGGAGTTCGGACCGTCGAAACATTGGCACCAGTCTGCCTGAAATAATTGGCCAGCGTATGAACAAATGAATCTTCATGATCGACCAGCAGGATCGAAATCCCCTCTCCCACTTTTTCTGCTTTAGCTTTCTCGACCACCTCATTGACCTTCTGCGCTTCACGCACGGCCGCAATCATGGCCGATGCTTTCAACTCCGTTTCTGCCTCTTCCTCTTGCGGATCGGAATCAAACAGCAATGTGGCGCCTGCCCGTATTTCAGCAACCCCATCCTTAATTCGGATGGTCCGCAATGTAAGGCCGGTATTCATATCGCCATTGAAATGCATCATTCCGATCGCTCCGCCATACCAGGCGCGCGGACTGCGTTCGTTTTCTTCCAAAAACCGCATCGCCCAGAGTTTGGGAGCGCCCGTCACCGTGACCGCCCAAGCATGGCTGAGAAAACCATCAAAAGCGTCCATCCCGTCCCGCAAACGACCTTCGATATGATCCACTGTATGGATAAGACGGGAATACATTTCAATTTGACGTCTACCAATGACGCGCACCGAACCTGGTTCACAGACGCGACTTTTATCGTTGCGGTCCACATCGGAACACATAGTCAATTCTGATTCATCTTTTTTGGAATTAAGGAGCTTCAAAATCTGTTCTGAATCAGAAATCGCGTCCTCTCCGCGTTTGATAGTGCCAGAAATCGGACAGGTTTCGATGCGGCGACCATTAACCCGCACAAACATTTCCGGCGACGCGCCAACCAAATATTCGCTCTCGCCCAAATTTATGAAAAAAGAATAGGGTGAAGGATTGATTGTTTTCAGCCTGCGGAAAATTTCTGCGGGTGCAGTGTGACAACGCTCATAAAAAGTTTGCCCCGGAACGACTTCGAACAAATCGCCGCGCTTAAAACTTGCTTTGGCGCGCTCGACCAATTGAGCATATTCACCCGGTTCATGGTCACCGCGCGGTAGATCACGCTCGGCTGGCTCAAACACTTGCCTTGGCGTTTCGCGTGGCAAGCCATGAGTGGACGATCCATCCCAGGAAAATTCATAGCGGTCCACCCACGCACGTGCAGAATAGTGGTCGGCAACAAAAATTTCGTCAGGAATAAACAGCACAAGATCGCGCTGATCATCAGGCCGCTTGAGTTTGTATTCAATGGGATCAAATTGGAAAGCCAGATCGTAGCCAAAGGCCCCATAAAGACCTAAGTTTGAATCTTCTTCTGAAAAAAACAACCCAACAATTGCCCGTAATACGGTAAAAACGGAAGGAATACGGGAACGTTCTTCTTCAGTAAAAACTCCAGTTGGATGGGCGATTGTGAGTGCGATGAGATTTTCATCCGCTATATCGATTGTAACCTCAGACAGCGCTTTCACAGTTTCGAGAATAGGCCGGAGAAGAATTATACCGCGCGCATTTAAGGCCTCAATACGCATCGTTCGGGCCCGGGAGGTAATCGCCACCGGCGGATCAATAATTGCGGTATCCCAACGCGTATAACGACCCGGATATTCATAATTAGACGAGAAAACTGCGCCCCGTCTTTCGTTTAACACATCAATATATCGATCAATGGCCCCCTTATAGGAGGTCAGCTGGCGTAGGCGCTCGACGACGATGCCGCCGTCGGTCTCATGGGTAAATATTTCGTTGTCCGCTATTTTCGCGTTCATGATTGGAATTCCCAAACCTTATTTCATTTCGAACACTTCGAAACCCGAATTCCCGCCGTTCCCTCCCAACAGCCAAATAAAAAGGCCGCCTGGAAATCCCAGCGGCCTCTTTCTCTAACGCATATGCGCAAACGCCTGCGTGGCCGCTTTTAGCGAACCCACCACCAGCCATTCATGACAATGCGCGAAAACTTCATGCCATAGTGTTAGCCTTCTCGTGTCACGCTTGCAATAGCAAACTTATTCGAGATCTTCGGTTATGTTGCTAAGATATTATGCGTCTTAAATGCTCCGCTGCACCTTTGTCTTGGGAGGATATTCTCTGCGAGCTATCAGACTATGCTAACGGCCCCCCCAAATGCGCTATATGAATGCGCATCCTTTGGGCGGACCTTCAATGAAACGGACGACATTCAACGAAACCGGTGAAATCCAACGAAGCAGGTGACATCCAAGAAGCGGGCAACATCACATGTGGCGGGCAACATCACATGTGGCGGGCAACATCACATGTGGCGGGCAACATCACATGTGGCGGGCAACATCACATGTGGCGGGCAACATCCAATGTAGCAAAGAAAATCCGGGCAGTTCCTTTAGCCCGGATTTTCTCGCCCTTAATGAGGACGCTGAGGTAGTGAGCGGGATGAAGACCCACCACCAATAGAAGCCAGAAGGCTTTGCGGCATAAATGTATAAGAACAATATTACTTTTAGTAACAACAACATCAATACCACAGTCAAACCCGCTACACAACCTATAATTGCATGTTTTATGTTTACCACTAAAACATGTATAGCTTAGTAGTTTCACCAGGGTCTGTATTTTTAGCTTGCCAATCCGTTGAAATTCCGATTCATTTTGCTCGATTTATATAAGAGGAAGAGCCGTTCCTCAGTGCGGTCGGGGAGAAAATGATGAAGCAACTTGATGCGATGGATAGAAATATTCTGCAGGCGCTTCAGGAAAATGGGCGTTTGTCGAATACCGAACTTGCAGATCGCATAAATCTCTCCCAAACAGCGACAGCCGAACGTGTGAAACGTTTAACGCGCGAAGGATATATTATCGGCTATTCAGCACGGCTTTGCCCAAAAAAACTCGACCGTTCCATGCTGATCTTCATAGAGATAAAACTGGATCGGACGACGTCAGAAGTATTCGAAACTTTTTCGGCCTTTACTCGTGATAATCCCGATATCCTTGAATGCCATATGGTCGCGGGCGGTTTCGACTATCTGATCAAGGCCCGTGTTTCAAATATGGAGCACTATCGCCGTTTTCTTTCCCATGGCCTGCTATCCCTCCCCGGAGTGCGGGAATCTCATACTTATGCCGTTATGGAAGAGATAAAAGAAAGTTTTCATCTCACTTTGTGACCAACCCAGCGGCAATTGGCCTGTGGCGCTCATTTCCATTAAATGACAGACGAAGTCGACCAGAATGGTTGCACCTTCCTTGTTGGGGCTGATATTAGAAAAGCCCCAATCTGAAAGCATTTGAAAATGATCTCTGCGCGCCTCGCCGCTTTTCTTGAGCAAAAAAATATTTATTACGGATGGATTGTTGCCGCCATAACATTCCTCACAATGTTGGCCACGGCCGCCGCAATGGGATCTGCCGGAATTTTAATCGACCCTCTTCAGGCTGAATTCGGCTGGACTAACGCAGAAATTTCCTTCGCCATGGCGCTGCGGCTTGTCCTTTTTGGCCTGATGGGCCCATTCGCAGCCGCTTTCATGAACCAATTTGGGCTGCGCAACGTGATCACCGCGGCTTTGATGATGATTTCACTTGGCCTGATCGGCTCAATGTTCATGACCGAGCAATGGCATATGCTCGTGCTTTGGGGCATCGTGATAGGTTTGGGAACAGGCATGACCGCGCTTGTGCTCGGCGCAACGGTGGCGGCACGTTGGTTTGAAAAGCGCCGCGGACTGGTTGTAGGAATGATGACCGCAAGCACCGCGACCGGTCAGCTCATATTCATGCCTATTCTGGCAAGCGTTAGCCAAAACATCGGATGGCGTCCTGCTCTTGCGATTGTGGTGGCCTTTTTGCTTGCATCGCTCTTGCTGGTGACTTTGTTCATCCGCGACAACCCGGCAGATTTGGGCCTGAAGCCTTATGGCCGAACCGCACCGATAAGCGTACCGGAACCCAAAAAATCATTTGCTGCGATGCTGGCTTCGCCTCTGGTTACTTTGGCCCAAGCTTCAAAAACCAAAACATTTTGGGTGCTTTTTGTAACTTTCTTTGTTTGTGGCTTTTCAACCAATGGTCTTATTCAAACCCATTGGATTGCACTTTGTGGGGATTTTGGAATTATTCCGACCGGCGCGGCTGGCATTCTGGCGGTTATCGGTGCATTTGACCTTATCGGCACTATCGGGTCGGGCTGGCTTACCGATCGTTTTGACAATCGCTGGCTGCTGTTTTGGTTCTATGCACTACGCGGTCTGTCTCTGATCTATCTGACATTCACTGACTTCTCAGTCTATGAACTTGCTCTTTTCGCAGCCTTTTATGGCCTTGATTGGGTTGCGACCGTTCCGCCCACAGTGAAACTTGCAGCCGAACGTTTTGGACCGGAAAAAGCGGGAATAGTGTTTGGTTGGATTTTTACAGGTCACCAAGTTGGCGCAGCCGCCGCTGCAGCTTTCGCTGGCTATGTTCGCACCGATTATGACAGCTATATGCCCGCACTCATTCTAGCCGGGGCAATGTGTGTCGCGGCTGCCACACTTGTTTTCCTGCTAAAGCGTCCCGCCGATATTCGCCCTGCTTTGCAGCCATCATAAGCGAACATCGCCCCAATCAGCGCGACGCGCCCAGCGGAAAACCTCTCCGTCCCGTTTGGTGAGCAGGCTTTCTTTGACCGAACCATCCTGCTGACAAAGCTTCAAGCTGACTTTACCTCCGCCAATGCGCGGGGGCGCGATTACACGGGCAGTAGCTGAACCGATATTATCGCGCGCCGCTGCCAGATAGATAAATTTTTCATCTTCCCACGGAACTTCCGCGCTTTTGGTCAAACGATGAATTTTACTTCGCGCCACACGGCGTGAAAAATGACACCAATCGGGTGCTAAAATCGGACAATTTGCGTGATGTGTGCAAGGGGCTGCAATTTTTGCGCCGCGCTCAATCAAAATTTTCCGCGCAGCAAGAATTCGCTCCCACCCCGCTGGGGTGCCCGGCTCGACAATTAGTAGTAAATGCTGCGTAGATGCCCAGAGCTGTTCAATAAGAGCCGACCTCTCCACCTGCTCGAGCTCATCCAAGACATAGGTTATTGTCACCAAGTCCGCTTTATTAAACTCTAGTTTTTCCTTAACCAGATTGCCTGCGCGCCAATCCGTTTCCACGCCAATATTAACGGCCAGACGTTGCCCTAAAGCTCGAATTGCAGGACTTGCTTCAACCAATGTTGCAGATGCGAGACCTGACCAACAATCTTTTGCAGCCCATAGAGCTGTCCCCGGTCCTGAACCGACATCAAGCATGGATTTGGGCGAAAAATCCGCGCAAATTTCTGCAACACTTTCAAAGCTAGCGCGCACTGCCGCAAAGGTTGCTGGCAAGCGCGCTGCCAGATAGGCCTGCGCTGCAAGCTGATCGGAAATATGCATTTTACCGTCACGGACTTCCGCACGGTAACGCCGCGATAGCATTTCAGAAGCGCGTTTAAGGTCAGCAAGCGGTACGCCCTCAAGCGATTGATCTACCGCCTGACGTAAAAGCGAAGGCAATTCCATGAAAGATCAACGCTCCAGAACCTGCTTTATATCCACTAGGTTCGATCTCACACGAAGAATATAAAAACCCATAGTGGTTAAATGAGAAGGCGTTATCCATGCATCGGGATTGCCATTGGAAACAATAAATGGACGCATATTAAGAGCAGAGCGCAACTGCGCTTCCATTTCATCCCAAACACCATCTAGGTGTTTTTCTGCCAAGACACCTCGGAAGTCTGAATGTGCAGCACGCAGCAACCCATAATAGGCATAAAGCTGACCATAGGCGAACCAGAAGCGGTCATCGGCTCGGGTATCGAACCATCCAGCATGGTGATTTTCCGCTCTATCTTTGAGGATTGCTGATGTTGATCCCAAATCACTGGCAATACGATCAACAAATTGAATCAAATTATCTGCACGGGCATCAAAAGTAGCCTGACAGTTTTCCAACCGCGCGTTGAAGGCACGCAAATCTTTGGCTGCCGACCGATAGTAACTAGGCGTCGGCGTTTTGGGGCCAAAAGGATTAAGCCCGAAATACCAAGCATCTTCGGCGAATTGCAGATTGCCACGCGCCTTTTGGAGGTCGCTATCTATCTGAGAAGTGCCGCGCAACCGGCCAATATTGTCGACCAACTCAATCGCGGTCCGACGAACCGCTGAATTAATACCCCGCTGGAACGACGCTTTATTGTCCAGAAACGGCGTACGATCCCAGGAAAGACCAAAAAAACCAAGCTTATACAATAACATGGATGAAATCCATGCATTTTGGTTTACATTGAAATCCGTCAATTCTGCAGCAAAATCTGCCAAGGCCGAAGGCGAACATTTCCGCCCTGCACTTATTGTCTTTGCCGCCTGCACGGGTTCAGATTGCACTGACCTCGCGGTTTCACTGGATGGCGTCCCCGTCGCCAATGCACCGCCGTTAGCTTCTCCGTTAGGCTTATCTTCAGCATTGAGAGCTGGGCTGACAGGCTCGTCCAATGATGGTGATGCGCTAATCTCTAGAGCCTCACCGGGGGTCGTGGCTGTTTTGTAACTATACTTATCGGGATAGTCCGGATTGAAATTGGTCCAAACCTGAGTCTGCCAAATAAAATATCCGTACAACCCGCCAAAGCCTATAACGGCCAAGACAATTGCAATCTTCCACAGATTTCCTAACCGTAAAAAAACACGCCATAGCGCACTCAAAGGCACCGCTATTAATCGGGCGAGAGCGACGATCAATCGTCCAAGGAAGGAAACGACGCTTTGCACTGCATTCCACACGATTACCAATCCTTCCAACTACCCGCCAATTGCCATCATATTTTACGATAGACACATAGAATGGAGGAATGATTTCGACAACCAAGAATGACATAGAAATAAAATTATCGTAGGTTTTTACAGCACATGGGTTGAAAGACGACCTTCAATCCGTAACATGGCCAGTTCGGGCTGACATCAGCCTCACTTTCACCACACGATATGTAGCAAACAGTCGCTCAAAAAGAGACTTGTTCCATCTGCGTCGTATTTAGAAAAGTTCTTGCCGCTAAGATACACGAATGATGATATTTTTGATGTTTGCTAGAAGCGGGAACCGGGAACAACAACTACAACCGTAAAATCGGCCCGGTAAATGGAGAGTTAAATGGAGCTCGAATTGATGCCACCACTCAAAGGCGCACTAGGCACCGTTGCCTTGACTGCTGCAATCCTCACAGCCTTCCCGACACCCAGTTTGGCCGCAGAACCTGAAAGCTGTTCCACGGTTAGATTTTCCGATGTGGGTTGGACAGACATTACATCCACCACAGCGGTTGCAACCGAAATTCTTAAAGGACTGGGATATAAGACCGATATCAAAGTTCTTTCTGTTCCGGTGACCTATGCATCGTTGAGCAAAAAAGACATTGATGTGTTTCTCGGTTATTGGAATCCTTCCATGACCGCTGATTTGCAGCCATATCTCGACGATAAAACTGTAGAAACATTGCGCACGAATTTAACCGGTGCAAAATATACGCTTGCCGTCCCCCAATATACCTATGATGCCGGGTTGAAGGATTTCAAAGATATTGCCAGTTTCAAAGACCAACTGGGTGGCAAAATCTATGGTATCGAACCCGGTAATGACGGTAACCGCTTGATCCTTGATATGATTAATCAAGATGCCTTCGGCCTTAAATCTTTTGACCTGGCTGAATCGTCAGAGCAAGGCATGCTCGCCCAGGTCGGCAGAAATGTCAGAAATAAAGAACCCATCGTATTTCTGGCTTGGGAACCCCACCCGATGAATAAGCGCTTCGACATTGCATATCTGAGCGGGGGCGACGAATTTTTTGGACCCGACTTAGGCGGCGCTACTGTTGAAACAAACGTTCGCGCTGGCTACGCTCAAGAATGCCCAAATGTCGGCAAGTTTCTCATGAACCTCGAGTTCCAACTTGAGATGGAAAATGAAATCATGGGAAAAATCCTTGACGATGGTGAGATGCCTGCCAAGGCTGCATCCGAATGGCTAAAAGCCAATCCTACAGTGCTTGATCAATGGCTTGATGGAGTTACGACGGTCGACGGTAAAGAGGGACTACCCGCCGTCAGGGAAGCGCTTGGTCTCTAGCCCATTGAGATGGGCGTTACCTTAGCGCCCATCTTGGAATAACTTATATTCAATTCACCGCGGGGACCTGATCGTTGAACTGGTTGACGGATTATAAAATTCCGGTGGGACCTACAGCCAAAACGGTGGTTGATTGGTTGACCAATAATATGGGCGGTTTTTTCGATACGCTTGCATCAATTATGCAGAGCATGATTGATGCCCTGCTCTACGTTCTCCAATTGCCGCCTCCGCTGTTGCTGATAAGTTTATTTGCAATTATCGCCTGGTTGATCCAACAGCGCCTCTCAGTGGTAATCCTTACAATTATTGGTTTTCTCTTTATCCTTAATCAGGGCTATTGGGATCGAACACTTGAGACATTAACCCTCGTCTTGTCCGCCTGTGTGCTGTGTATGGCGATTGGGGTGCCGCTGGGAATCGCTGCAGCCCACCGGCCTGCGCTTTATGCTGCAATGCGCCCCGTTCTCGACTTAATGCAGACGCTACCCACCTTTGTTTATCTTATTCCGGCAATAGTCTTTTTCGGTATTGGCATGGTACCAGGGCTCTTGGCTACCGCCGTGTTTGTGCTTCCAGCACCGGTACGCCTCACCCATTTGGGGATTTCTTCCACACCCTCTTCTTTGAAAGAAGCTGCGGAAGCCTTCGGCGCATCCCGATGGCAACTTTTATGGAAAATCGAGCTGCCCTGTGCGATGCCGCAAATTTTGGCGGGACTGACACAAACGATCATGCTGTCCTTATCGATGGTGGTCATTGCGGCTCTGGTCGGTGCCGATGGGCTCGGCGTTCCGGTCGTCCGCGCGCTCAATTCTGTCAACACAGCACTTGGTTTCGAGGCTGGTCTCGTCATCGTGGTGGTAGCGATCATTTTGGATCGAATATTCCGTGCCGGACGTGAGAAATAGGGATCAGTTACGATGACTATGATAGCTATTGAAGACGTCAGCATAATTTTCGGCGACAATGCCCATACAGCTCTAAAACTGGCAGACCGGGGGGCTTCACGCTCACAAATCCAAGCCGATTGCGGCCATGTTCTTGGTGTTCATGATTGTACCCTCCACATTCAGGAAGGTGAGATACTGGTTTTAATGGGACTGTCAGGGTCCGGAAAATCTACCTTGTTGCGAGCGATCAACTCTCTCAATCCGATTTCTCGGGGTCGGGTCCTCATTCGTGACGGCGAACGCTCGATAGATGTCGGCAGCGCGAACCGAAAAACGCTGCGTTATCTACGCACAGAACTCGTATCGATGGTATTCCAGCAATTCAGCCTTTTACCTTGGCGCACCGTAGAAGAGAATGTCGCATTCGGTCTTGAACTATCGGGGATCAAAAAAGAGGAACGACTTTCTCATGCCCGCCAACAGCTCGAATTGGTTGGCCTTCAAGACTGGGCCAAACACAAGGTAAGTGAACTTTCAGGCGGAATGCAACAACGCGTCGGCCTCGCCCGTGCTTTTGCGACGGGAGCGCCCATACTATTGATGGACGAGCCTTTTTCAGCGCTCGACCCGTTGATCCGTACCCGGCTTCAAGATGAACTGTTAGCTCTGCAAAACCGCTTAAGAAAAACTATTGTCTTTGTCAGCCATGACCTCGATGAAGCCATGAAAATCGGAAATCGCATCGCGATTTTGGAAGGCGGGCATATAGTGCAATGCGGCACACCGCAACAAATCCTACTACAGCCAGCAAATGACTATGTGGCGGATTTCGTTGCTCATATGAACCCTCTTGGTGTTCTACGCGCTGGCGATATTATGATCCCGTTTGATCGCAATGCCCAACCACGCCCATTTGCAGCCACCGCACAACCGGAAACGATGGTAAGGGATTTGCTGGACGCTATCGCCAATACCGGCGGAGATGTTGGCATTGTGCAAAACGGTGCGATCATCGGAAAAATTGCTGCCGATGATATTGTCCGGGCTCTGGCCTGGCACCAACGCCGCGCCCTTCAATAAATAAATAGGCAATGCTGATTGTGAAAAACCCCGCCTAAAGACGGGGTTTTGAATGTTCAAGCGTGAACTACAGCTGTTTGGGCCTTAATTCTCGTCCGCGCTTCTACGCGGGCGCGAATGGCATCAACATCAGCACGCGGTGTGGCAGAAAACAGCTTCTTGGTGTAGTCGTGCTGAGGGTTGTTGAAGACTTCATCCCGTGATCCATATTCGACGACCTCGCCGAAATACATGACCATCACATCATCGGCGATATAACGAACCACCGAAAGATCGTGACTGATAAACACATAGGTCAGATCAAATTCTTCCTGCAGATCCGAAAGCAGATTGAGCACCTGTGCCTGCACAGATAGGTCAAGCGCCGATACAGGCTCATCCAGCACCAATAGCTTAGGATTGAGCATCAAAGAACGCGCAATAGCGATACGTTGGCGCTGTCCACCTGAGAACATATGTGGATATCGGTTGAAATGTTCGCGCCCAAGCCCAACTTTGAGCAGCATTTCCATCGCTTTTTCGCGTCGCTCCGCCGCCGACATTTTTGTATTCAACAGCAAAGGTTCGGCCAGCACATCGCCAATTTTCTGACGTGGATTGAGCGATCCATACGGGTTTTGAAAGACGATCTGAACCCGTTGGCGCATTTCCGCGGTAAGTCCATCGCGTGCAATATTCACATCCTTGCCGTCAATCAGCAACTCGCCGCTGGTCTGCGGATCGATCATAGTCAATATACGCGCCAAAGTAGACTTGCCACAGCCGGACTCACCGACAATCGCGAGCGTTTTACCCTTCGCTACTTTGAAGCTTACACCCTTGACGGCATGAACCACTTTCGGCTTGCCAAACAGTCCTCCGCCGACATGATAGTCGCGCTTGATATTGCGCGCTTCGAGGACAATCTCGCTCATCGCGCATCTCCCGCATTATTTTTAAATATAAAGTCTGAAATGGTTGGAAGGCGATCGCCGGTAGCATTTTCCGGCAGAGCCGAAAGCAGCGCCCGCGTATAGGCGTGTTTCGGAGCGGAGAATAGCGATAACACATCGGCATCCTCCATTTTGCGACCCTTATACTGTACAATCACCCGGTCTGCTGTTTCTGCCACAACACCCATATCATGGGTAATCATAATCAGTCCCATGCCATGCTCGACTTGCAGTTCCATCAACAGGTCAAGGATCTGCTTTTGAATGGTTACATCAAGGGCGGTCGTCGGCTCATCTGCAATGAGAAGCTTCGGATTACACGCAATTGCAATGGCAATCATCACACGCTGGCACTGGCCACCGGACATCTGATGCGGGAAGCTCTTCAGTCGCTCGGTCGCATCCCGAATACCGACCAGCTCCAGCAATTCCACCGCTCTCGCCCGTTTAGCAGCCCCTTTCAGGCCCATATGCCGTTGAAGCACTTCCTCCAGCTGATATCCAATCGTAAAACATGGATTAAGGCTGGCAATAGGCTCTTGGAAGATCATCGAAATATCACGCCCGATGATTTTGCGGCGGTCTTTTTCGGACATTGTCAGCAAATCCTGCCCGTCGAACTTCATGATATCCGCAGTGACGGTTGCTAACTTAGGCAACAGGCCCATAGCTGCGAGCATCCCCACAGATTTGCCCGAGCCAGACTCGCCGACAATGGCGAGCACCTCTCCCTTATTTACAGTAATGTCGATACCGTCCACGGCCTTAAATTCGCCAGTAGAAGTGTCAAACGAAACCGTCAGGTTCTTAATCTCAAGCAGCGCCATCAATCAGCTCCTTTTCAGCTTGGGATCAAGCGCGTCACGCAATCCATCGCCAACGAGATTGATAGCAAGAACGGTGATGAGAATCGCAAGGCCCGGGAAAGTTACAACCCACCAAGCGCGTGTGATGAACTCACGTGCTTCGGCAAGCATTGTCCCCCATTCTGGGGTCGGCGGCTGCGCGCCCATATTTAAGAAACCAAGTGCGGCAACTTCGAGGATCGCATTGGAAAATGACATGGTCGCTTGGACAACCAAAGGTGCCAGGCAGTTAGGAAGTACGGTTTTGAACATCAAACGCAGACGGCCCGCACCCGAAAGTTTTGCTGCCGTAACATATTCACGTTCTTTTTCCGCCATAACCGCAGCGCGTGTTAAGCGAGAAAAGTGAGGAAGCAGAACCAAAGTGATCGCGATAACCGCATTTTCTAGGCCAGGACCAAGGATCGCCACCAAAACAAGCGCCAAAAGCAGCGACGGGAAGGACAGCATCACATCCATGATGCGCATGAAAACCGCGTCCACTACGCCACCAAGGTATCCCGAAAACACCCCTATCGTAATGCCCAGACACATAGAGATGACGACGATGACAAAGCCGACCAGCAGCGAATATTGTGCACCGTAAATCAAGCGCGATAGAATATCGCGACCAACTGCATCCGTACCCAGCAAGAACATAGATGAACCACCCTCCTGCCACGCTGGCGGCCGGAGGAAATATTCACGAAACTGTTCAGTGGGACTATGTGGGGCAATCCATGGTGCCAAAATCGCCATCAGCACGATTGCGATAAAAACCCAAAGTCCAATTACGGCACCACGATTGACACTGAAATAGAACCAGAAATCGCGTAATTGCGCCAGACGTCCAACACCCGCAACCGGCTTGTCAGCTGGAGGCATATCCACCGGGTTGGTCACATTTGAAATATCACTCATTTTGCTTCACCTGTGCCGAATACGCGGATTGATCAGACCATAAAGTAGGTCCACAATGAGATTAACCGCCATGACCAGCCCCGCGATAAGCAGAAGCCCGCCTTGCACAACCGGATAATCCCGACGCGAGATCGAATCGAGCATCCATTTTCCTATACCAGGCCAGGAAAAGATCGTTTCGGTTAGAATAGCCCCGGCCATCAACACTCCGACCTGCAAACCTATGGTCGTGATAACAGGAATGAGTGCGTTACGCAGTGCATGCAGTCCAACCACGCGCCGCGTCGGTAAACCTTTCGCTCTCGCCGTGCGGACATAATCTTCGCCAAGAACTTCTAACATAGCCGAGCGCGTCTGCCGTGCAATCACCGCAAGCGGGATAGTTGCAAGCACAATGGTTGGCAAAATCAAATGGGACACGGCCGATAAAAACGCGCCCTTTTGGCCGGATAATAAACTGTCTATCAGCATAAATCCTGTGACAGACGGAAAATAATAAAGCAACGAAATACGTCCGGAAACCGGCGTCCACTGCAGATAATTCGAGAAGAAAATAATGAGCAGCAGACCCCACCAAAAGATCGGCATCGAATAGCCGACAAGCGCTATTCCCATTAACGATTGATCAAACCAGGAGCCCCTTTTTACCGCCGCGATGACACCGGCCGGGATTCCGATCAAAACTGCCAAAATTATTGCACATATTGCCAATTCGAGCGTTGCGGGAAACAGCGCAAAAAACTCCGTTAGAACCGGCTTCTTCGTGACGATGGAATAACCAAAATCGCCATGAAGGAGGTTCCAAACATAATCCAAATATTGCTGCCATAAGGGGCGATCAAACCCGAACTGCGCCATAAGCTCAGCGTGTCTTTCAGGGCTAACGCCGCGCTCGCCAGCCATCAACAGCACCGGATCGCCGGGCAAAACCCTAACAAAACCGAACGCTACGATGGTAATTCCTATAAAAGTTGGCACAAGATAGGCCAGTTTATTGAATATAAAACGTAACATTGAACAAACTCCGACCGGGAGCGAGGTCTCCGCCTCGCTCCCGGTCGCCTGTGTTAAACAAAACTATTCTGCAATATCGGTGCTATCAAAGCGATGAAGACCGACCGGATCCATTTTATATCCAGTAACCTTCTTCGACATTGGCATATAAACAGTCGAGTGGTCTAGCGTTGCCCATGGCGCCTGTTCTTTAAAGATCACCTGAGCTTCTTCATAAAGCTTAACGCGTTCCGCTTGATCTGTCGTAATTTTCGCCTTTTGAATCAACTCTTCAAATGGCTCATAGCACCATTGGGCGCGGTTGTTATTGCCAACTCCGGCGCAGCCAAGCAGCACGCCTAAGAAGTTGTCTGGATCACCATTGTCCCCTGTCCAACCCAGAATGACAGCGCCATCGCGATCCTTGTCCGATGATTTTTTGAGGTATTCACCCCATTCCATCGACACGATTTCAACATCCACCCCGACTTTGGCAAAATCGGACTGAAGCAATTCAGCCACGCGACGCGCATTTGGCATATATGGGCGGCTCACAGGCATAGCCCAGATCTTCATTTTAAGATCTTTTACGCCAGCAGCTTCGAGCGCCTGCTTTGCTGCTTCGGGATCATATTTATCGTCTTCGATTTTGTCGTTATAACCCCACATCGTCGGTGGAATCGG
Organism: Falsochrobactrum ovis; assembly: GCF_003259955.1. Classification (GTDB taxonomy): domain Bacteria; phylum Pseudomonadota; class Alphaproteobacteria; order Rhizobiales; family Rhizobiaceae; genus Brucella; species Brucella ovis_A. The sequence continues at coordinate 13,623 of NZ_QLMK01000002.1, read as the reverse complement.
ATTTTTTGCAGTTTCACCGGAACCCTGGAATACCGCGTCAACAATAGCCTGTTTGTTGATGGCCTGATTAAGCGCCCTGCGGACCTCCGGCTTATCAAACGGCTCAAGCAAAGTATTGTATGCCAGATACGCAACGTTCAGCCCAGCCTGCTCGTCAACCTTAAGGTTTGGATCAGCTTTCAGACCTTCAATATCTGCCGGTGCCGGATAAGACATAATGTGGCACTCGCCCGCCTTGAGCTTTTGTGCACGCACCGCTGGATCGGTGGTAATGGCAAAGACCAAATCTTCAATCGGGCGTTTACCGTCCCAATAATCCGGATTCGCCTTAAAGCGAATAACCGCATCCTTCTGATAGGCAACGAAACTGAACGGACCAGTACCAAGTGGGACCTGATTAAGGTCTGCCATCCGGTTTTCTGCTTCGAGCTGATCAGCATATTCCTTGGAAATAATCGATGCGAAGTCCATCGCTAAGTCGGCAAGAAACGGTGCTTCTGGGCGACTGAGAACGAATTTCACTGTGTGATCATCAATACGCTGTATTTCCTTGATCAGCGTCGGAAACTCCATACTGTCAAAATATTGGTATGAAACACCCGGGCTATATTCGTACCAAGGATTGTCTTTGTTGGACTGCCGCTCAAAAGAAAAGATCACGTCATCGGCATTAAATTCGCGCGTGGGCGTGAAGAAATCCGTAGTCTGGAATTTGACGCCTTTTCTGAGGTTGAACGTATATTCGAGCCCGTCCGGCGAAACCTCCCAGCTTTCAGCCAAGCTTGGCTCAATAGTGGTTTCACCATGCTTGAATTCCACCAAACGGTTGTAAACCGTACGTGAGGAGGCGTCGAATGTGTCGCCGCCAGTATATGCTGCCGCGTCAAAACCTTCAGGCGAAGCCGGTGAACAATATACCAGGGTCTTCGCCGACGCCGCTCCGCTCATGAGAACGGCAAGAGCAGTTGCCGCTAACAGTTTCTTGTATTTTTTCATTTATACCCGCCTCCAGGAAAAATCGTGTCGTGTACGACCGATGCACACAACCGGCCTTTATGGAAGCCCTTGACTGGCCACAATGCAAGCGTATTCTTTAGAATTCCGTCGTATTTTCAACCCATTATTTGCACTATTTATAGAAAATTTTTCCCCCGCCAAGGGAATTTTTAGAAAATTGCGCTATGGGTCACTATTTTATAATATTTAGCTGGTCACATTCTGCTTGCAAAGAGGTAATTTTATTTCTCTTTTATACTCCCATAATCTTGAACCCATAAACCTGTACGCACATCTCGTACAGCTCATAAATCATCACTTGCGCTTAATTGAACAAAAAGTGCGCTCATCTCTTGGCATATGGCTTTGTATATATTGCTAAACTTGTCGACCGCTTTTCTCGCAACGAGATCCATATCAAAATAGGTCTTATGCGAACCGTCTCTCTAAACGGCACGTAAGTTAGACATCACAACATTGTTTTTTCCTTTTAAACACCGAATCAGGTAATCTGAACAGCGGTTTGGAAAAAGCCTTTAGCCTCACACAGGCATTGGATTGGCGGAATAAACGCTTCTGAGAATTGCTGTTTAAGCTAAAGGTGCTTGACCGACTCGACGAAATCCATACAGAGACGTATGTCGATTATGCGTTACGCCTAAAGGAAAGGAGGGATGCTTAGAAATTGGTTGGTATTATTCCGGCTAGTTTCTTTAGTAGGCGGAGATCAAACACTCAGCTCATTCTCCGTCACGCTGCGATTCTATCGAGAGGGCTTAGAAAGCACTTAAGATAATGCTTCAGGGCAAACCTGAAACAAAATGCTTTGATTTTTGAGACAAAACCAAAAGTTTTTTGTCCGGTAAGTATAAGCAACCACTTCTCTACGACTAAATATAGGATAGACTTCTTAACGCCGTTTCAAGAACGGGCAATCTTTTTAACCATGCAGTCGTACGGGGGTAAGGCGGCAATGACCAAAGAACATATTTTTTTTGATTTAATTGAAAATGTAGATGAGGCAGCAAATTTTCTGTCTGCTCTCGCAAATAATAAAAGGCTTTTGATATTATGCAAATTACTTCATAATGAGATGTCCGTCGGCGCTCTGGCAAAATCGATAGATCTGAGCCAATCAGCACTGTCACAACATCTTGCAAAATTAAGGGCGCTTGATCTCGTCTCCACGAGGCGTGATGCTCAGACCATTTATTATATGGTTTCTTCACCGCATATTGAGCTTATGCTCACGACTCTTTCGAGTCTTTATATGACTCCACGCCGACGCGAAATAACGGCTTTAGCCAATTAATCGTGTTAAGTGGACAGTTGTGCGATGAGGCATATGCGAACTGATTCGTACGGCTCTTTCACTCAAATAACAGACGCGGACGATCCGCGTCTGCTACCATACCGAAATATCCGAGAAAGAGATCTCGTCGGCAGAGAACAACGTTTTATTGCCGAAGGGAAAGTTGTTCTGAACGTTTTATTTTCCTCGACAGCACGTTTTGAGGCCGAATCCCTGCTGGTGTTGAATAGCCGGCTCCACGGACTACAACGATCGCTGAACCTTCCGGAAAATATCGAAATCTTCTGCGTTCCTCAGCATATTATGGATGAGGTAGCAGGTTTCCATGTACATCGCGGAATTTTGGCTGTGGGAAAGCGCAAACCTCAGCCGACGCTACCGGACTTGCTAGCCCAGCTTCCAAAAGAAGCGCTTATTGTCGCTTTATGCGGTATATCCAACCACGATAATGTTGGATCAATTTTCCGCAACGCAGCCGCTTTTGAAGCCGCGACCCGCTTTACCGAAAAGCCATTCGGGTTTCAGTTGGGGCAGCACTTAAAGTCCCGTATTTTCGCGGAATGGCGATAGAAACGATTATAGAACAATTGCAAGCGGCGGGTTTCGATATTCTTGCCCTCAGCCCGAGTTCTCCGCTCAGTATTTACGATATAAAGCGTCAATCGCGACAATGTCTGCTGCTGGGAACCGAGGGCGAAGGGCTACCGCAGCATTTGCTAAAAAAACTCACCACAACCAGAATTCCGATGTCGCAAGAATTTGACAGCCTGAATGTCGCCACTGCATCCGGAATCGCTCTAAGTCTATTTAGCCGATTCCGGTAGCAATATAGATTAAGCTGCTGAAGCGTTACCCGACACGGTCGTAATCAGCCGCTGCAGCATTTCTTCCGCCTGCTCTGCCCGTTCTGACCGGCTAATAAACCCGCCTCCGAATACGCGCGCGACATTGCTGTCATCCGAATATAGCACACAGGCTTGACCTGGGGCGATACCGCTTTCACCGTCAACCAATTCCACCCATGTGGAGCCTTGGGAATGATAGAGAACCGCCGGACGGGGTGGCCGCGTTGATCGCACCTTGGCATAGACTTTGAACCCGCTCTCAGGCAAGTTTTCAAGTCGTTCATCACCGAGCCAGTTAACGTCCCGCAAATACACTTTATGGGTTTCCAGCGCTTCGCGAGGCCCGACAATCACACGTTTCTGATTGGCATCAAGATGAACAACATAAAGCGGCTCGCCTGCAGCAACGCCGATCCCCCGACGTTGACCAACCGTGTAATTGACGATTCCCTCATGGCGTCCCAACACCCGGCCATCAATATGCACAATATCGCCCGGTGTCGCTGCTTCCGGCTTCAATTTAGAAATAATATCCGAATATTTCCCTTGTGGAACAAAGCAAATATCCTGACTATCCTGCTTTTTCGCAACCGTGAGACCTAATTCTTCCGCAATCTCACGCACTTTCGACTTTGGAAGATGGCCAAGTGGAAATCGCAAATAATCAATCTGTTCCTGTGTGGTCGCAAACAGAAAATAGCTTTGATCCCGGTCCGTATCCACCGGACGAAACATAGCCCGATGCGCACCATTTGCACGACTTCTAATATAGTGCCCCGTCGCCAGAGCGTCGGCACCTAATTCGCGTGCAGTCTGCAGCAAATCGGCAAATTTTACCGTTTGATTACACGCCACACACGGAATGGGCGTTTCACCGCTTACGTAAGAATTCGCGAACGGATTAATCACCGCTTCGCGAAAGCGCGCTTCATAATCCAATACATAGTGCGGAATGCCCAAACTTTCTGAAACACGCCGCGCATCTTCAATATCTTGTCCCGCGCAGCAAGAACCGGCACGATGAACGGCTGCACCATGATCATATAGCTGCAAAGTGACGCCTATGACGTCATAACCTTCCTGCTTCAGAAGGCCCGCCACGACCGAGGAATCAACCCCTCCTGACATGGCAACAACAATACGAGTGTCTTCCGGTCGACCCGGCAAATCGAGGCTATTTAAGCTCATTTTGAATCCAGTTCCGGGTTAAAGGCCCGGCCTTTGAGAGTTCATATCGGGGCTATATAGAGCAATCAACGCATGATTGCCAAGATAACGCTTCATCCGAGCGACAATTTTCTGCTCTTTAGCGCTTATTTCGCGCTAATTGTGTCTATAATTTGCCGCTTTCTGCGAGGAATTCGCGTTTTTGGTCTCTTATCGTCAATTTTTTGCAAGTGTTACCAGATAGTTACCGCCTGTTTAGGCAATTCTTAAAGCTGTGCAGGTAGTGTTGGCCTCGATTGGGTCCTTGAGTGTTGTGTAGAGAGTACAATGACCGATCTGGCAAGACCGCGTATAAAGTATGTAATCGGTCCTGATGGCAGCCCGCTGACCATCGCGGACCTCCCCCCCGCCAATACAAGGCGCTGGGTCATCCGCCGAAAGGCAGAAGTTGTCGCCGCTGTTCGCGGTGGGCTTCTTAGCCTAGAGGAGGCATGTCAGCGTTATACATTGACGGTGGAAGAATTCCTTGGATGGCAGTCCTCAATCGACGAGCATGGCCTCGCCGGTTTAAGGACAACAAGAATCCAGCAATATAGGCACTAGCCACCGCTGGCCCATTGGGCAGAAAAGGATATCGAAACTAACCCCGGCTGGTGTACTGGCCGGGGTTTTTGTTTATGTCTCACACTCTATATGGCTGAATGAAAGAACGATGGAGATCTGTCATGACTGATGCCGTAAATATTACCAAGCAGGATAGCCCACAGGGTGGGTCTTACATTGCAACGCTGGATGGAGAACGCGCGGAAATGACCTATACGCGCGTGAATGACGATCTAGTCTCGATAGACCACACCTTTGTCCCAGAAGCATCGCGTGGGCGTGGCATAGCACAGGCTTTGGCAGCCTATGCGGTCCAGGATATACGTCAATTGAACGGAAAACTTGTGGCCCAATGCAGCTTTATGCAAGCTCAGCTCAAACGGCATCCCGAATGGTCTGACGTTGAAAAATCTCAACAGCTCTGATTACTGCAAATCTTTGATTCGGCTAGCCAGGTTCTTTTTTGATTTCCGCGCCGAACCGATACTTTCTTCATCGGCCTTTAGCAGCTGATGAATCGGGGATTCTACCCCTTCTTTTCGGGCGGTATCGGCGATCACTCTTGCAGCAAGTGCTGAAATTTCTTCACGAAGCGTGGAGTTTTGCTTTGATAAATCATCCGATATTTCCCGCGCATTGGAATTTCCGCGATTTTGGCGCTCTAACATTTCCTGCGCATCGGATAGCTCAATAATTAAACGATCAAGCTTCTTCTGCAGCTCTTCATTGCGCCGCTTCTCGCTTTTGAGTTCGGTTTGGGTCGCCGTCAATTGTGTTGAAACCTCATTATAACGCAGCGAGGCACTTTTCCTCTCGCGTCGCATTTCGCTCAGTTCATTAAAAAGTCGGGTATATTCAGCTTCTTTCGCACTGACCTCGATACGTAACGTATCGCACAATCCCTGCAAAGCATTCAGATGATTCTGAAGCCGTTCAGCTTCCGCCTCGAGAATTCCCGCCTTTTCCAAGGCAATATCCCGATCAGCACTCGCTGCCGTGAGGTCTTTTCTGACGGCAGCAACATCCTTGGCAAGATTTGCCACATCGCCCTCAAGCAAGGGAATGCGCTTTAGCTCATCATACTGCCGACCGAGCTTCACCTGAAGCTCAGCCGTCTTTTTCTTCTCTTCAGTAAGTTTTTGCCCAACTGCACTGATTGCGACAGCATGTTCTGCACGCAAACCATCGCGTTCAGCTTGGATTTCTGCGAGACTGATTGGCAGATCCGCATGAATTTGTTTGCGTGCCAGATAAACGGCCCGCTTCCAAACCATAGGTCCAAGCAAGATCACGACGAAAACCGTCATGAGAACGCCAAGAATGAAAATAAGCGCGTACTGAATCACGTTTCTGTCACAAAGAAAAAGGGCCAGTCATTATCTGACTGGCGATTATTCATAGAGCAGTGTGCACAGCTTACTAGAAACAATTGAACAAAATGCAAAAATTTGCAATCAGAATGGATTCCACGTCGGCGTTGCCGAAAGCTTCAAATATCCGATATTGACGCCCAACCGCGCTCCCACACCGGTCCGTATTGGAACCAACATAATATTTTGGCGCTTGAGAACATTAAATCCGGCACCGGCGATGACATAGGCAGATCCTGCAACACCCGCATAACGTCCAAAGAGATTTTGGACATCATCCAGATTATAAACCAGCATCATCACTCGTGAGCCTTGACCTCCAAAGTCCCAGCCCAGTGACGGCCCTTGCCAGAAAGTTTTGTGATCTCCGGCATTTTTTGTATAAAGCGTGCCCTCTCCGTAAGTGAGACCGCCTATAAAAGCACCCGAACCTTCTTCACCCAAAATATAGCCATTTGGCAGGCCAAAACTTTGGAAGGCTTTTTCTACTGCACTGGCAATACCGCCCGAAGTGGATCCGAAAAATCTATGTCCGGAATCGACAATTTCTTCGACAGTATAAGTATTACCTTGCGCCTGCGCAGAATGCGGCGAAGCGATGAACAAAATCACAAACGATGCAAACATCATCGCTAAAAATAGCGCTGTGTTGCGAAAGCTGTGCTGCGACAGGGATGGTATGGCCATCTATAATTTCCTTTTGCCTACCCGTTCTCTGTCTGGCGCCCTGTTTAATATGCTGCGTTTCTTCTGAACGCGTAATCGAATCGTTTTTATTTTAAACGAGAATATATTGTTTAAACCTTTAAAAGCTAAAATTGGCTAGAGGAAGGCAAGTCAAACAGCTTTCTTGCGACCGAAGAATCTGCCGTGTATCCAGATAGGTGACATTCGGGGCGATTCGCCCGCTGCTCGTTCCCAAGCTCGTTTCGCTGACGGAATTCGCTTTAAATTTCAACGATCAGAGCCTCGGAGATATAGCTTAATGTCCTACCGAAGCTTTGGAACTGTTAACCGAACGCGGCTGTAACCAATTTAATGGTTCACTACATAGCCGAATGTGTTCCCGGAGAAAGCTCTATGCCATTGCCCGTCACCCTTTCCGCTCTTGATCTTGGCGCCCTTCTTTGCAGCAGGATCTGCCATGACATTATTTCGCCCGTCGGCGCCATCAATAATGGGTTAGAATTGCTCGAAGAAGGTGGCGCAGACGAAGATGCGATGATGTTGATCAAATCAAGCGCGATCAACGCTTCCGCCCGACTGCAATTCGCACGCATCGCTTTCGGCGCCGCAGGTTCCGCTGGCGTACAAATCGACACTGGCGATGCGCAGCAAGTAGCCCAGGAATACTTCAAAAACGAAAAGGCAGAACTCAGCTGGGAAGGCCCCCGCGTTCTTTTGCCAAAGAATAAAGTAAAGCTACTTCTTAATCTTATCCTGATCGGAAACGCTGCCATCCCCCGCGGTGGTTCACTCGCGGTTCGCCTCGAAAACGGTGATAGCGAAACACCGCGTTTCGTCATCACAGTAAAGGGTCGTATGTTGCGCGTTCCGCCGAAATTCCTTGAACTTCACTCCGGAGCCACCCCTGAGGATCCGATTGATGCACACTCGGTGCAACCCTATTACACAATGCTATTGGCTGAAGAGACCGGCATGACAATTTCCATTGATACCACCGCCGAAGATATCAGTTTCTCTGCCCAATAAGTTACGCTCAAGGTCTATAAATGTAAAAAGCTCCGCCGAAGCGGAGCTTTTCTATATTGAAGAGCACATAAATTAATTATGCACTCTCGCGCAATTCGCTGCCCTCTGGCTCACGCAAGACATAGCCTCGGCCCCAGACGGTTTCGATAAAGCTCTGATTTCCAGAGGCTGCATCCAACTTTTTGCGCAGCTTGCAGATGAAAACATCGATGATTTTCAGCTCAGGCTCATCCATACCACCATAGAGATGGTTGAGGAACATTTCCTTGGTAAGGGTAGTGCCCTTGCGCAAGCTCAGCAGTTCAAGCATCTGATATTCTTTGCCGGTCAGATGAACGCGCTGTCCAGCAACTTCCACCGTCTTCGCATCAAGATTAACCACCAGATCACCGGTCGTTATGATTGATTGCGCATGCCCCTTAGAACGGCGCACAATCGCATGAATGCGAGCAATCAATTCATCTTTGTGGAAGGGTTTCGTCATATAGTCGTCCGCACCAAAGCCAAGTCCGCGGACCTTATCTTCAATACCAGCCATACCAGACAAGATCAGAATTGGGGTCTTGACTTTAGCCAGTCGCAAAGTGCGCAGAACCTCATATCCCGACATGTCGGGCAGATTTAGATCCAGCAAAATGATATCATAATCGTAAAGCTTGCCGAGATCGATACCCTCTTCGCCAAGATCCGTCGTATATACATTGAAGCTCTCAGATTTGAGCATCAACTCGATGCTTTGTGCGATAGCACTGTCATCTTCAATTAAAAGGACGCGCATATCTTATCCCCTTTCCGCCGCTGACCAGATTCCCTCACGGCAGCACACGGAACTGTCGTTGCCATAGCATGAAGGTGCCTGCAAATGGTTAACAAAATATGATTCTGGTTGGCAAGCATTATTCTAACCTCTTTAGAAAATTCTCGTATCCAACTGAATCAAAGAGACTTTCTTCGTCAGAAAGCTTTCTGTGTTCACATTAAGATTCCTGCCTAAGTGATTCATTCGATTCTAGCTTTCACCTGTTACCCAAAAGCCACAGAGAGTTTACCGAGCCTTAAGTCCTAATACATATGATTAACTTTGCCGGTAAAGGAATGGTTACCAAAGCAGCGAAATCTTAACTTTTTGTTTCGCTTAATGATGCTGTTCTGAATCTGGGGTGCAGGCTTTACCCCTTGAAAATAGGGGTTTTCGGGGGTTTTCGCAGAAATTTACGGAAAAGCCGCACAATGGAGCCTGTTAATAAAGTCGGGGAGCGCCCCACTTGGATGGTGTTCAAGGAGTAATGCGTATGAAGCCACGTGAAAGCCTAGTCAGGCTAAAACTCTTCCAGGTGAAAGAGAAACGTCGTCAACTGGGCCAGCTCGACCTGATGATCGGCGAGTTTGAACGTATGGCGGGTGAACTTGACGCCCAAATCGTCTTCGAGGAAAAGAAGGCAGGCATCGTTGATATCAATCACTTTGCTTACCCAACCTTCGCTAAAGCGGCTCGCCAACGGCGCGATAATTTGCTCGAATCAATTCGTGATTTGGTATCTCAGAAAGAGACCGCAGAAGCGGAACTAAGCGTCGCGGAAACGGAGCTCGCAAAGGCAGAGGCGCTTGAAGGTCGCGATGCTTCCAAGATTCGAGAGGTAGCGGCGCGCACCACGAACCAACGCCGGGCGATGATCGGATAAATAGTCAGGCACCGTTTCACGCGGTGCCTTTTTTCTTGCATGATCGGCTCAGCTTACGGTCTTTATTTGCACTTTCTTATCAAAATAGTCGAACACAGACCGAAAACGCACGCTAAATAGGTAATGAAATCAATATCTCTTTCCCTGAGCCGCGTGCCGAAACTAGCCCAATGGGGTCTGCTGCTCATTGCTTCCGCACTTCTGATATTCATCGCAGAGGCGATAGCACTTCCGGCTTCATTCTTGCTGGGTGCAATGACAGGCGCGATTTTATTGGCAGCGCGCGACAGTACCATTCGTCTTTCGCACGGCCTTTCTCTGATCGCACAAGCCATTATCGGACTTCTGATCGCCCGTGCGATGACCTGATTTTTTCATTAGCATGGGTCAGCATTTAACAGCCATTCTCTTATCAACCGGCTTTGCACTTCTTGCCAGTACGGCGATTGGCTATCTGCTTGCGCGGTTTCAGATTGTGCCTGGAACAACCGCCGTTTGGGGAATTTCCCCCGGTGCGGCTGCAGCTATCACGCTACTGGCCGGAAGTTTCGGAGCCGATGCACGCCTTGTTGCCTTCATGCAATATTTGCGCGTCGTTCTGGTGGCAACCGTCGCTTCGCTTGTGTTGATGTTTACCTCCGACACCGAAACGCCCACCCCTAACGCTATAGAATGGTTTCCCACCATAGAATGGGCAACGCTATTGCCAACCCTCGCCTTGGTTCTTGGCGGTGCCTATTTAGGCAACCGGCTACGAATTCCGTCAGGTGCGATGCTGGTTCCGTTAGTGCTGGGTGCGTTTTTGCAAGATATGGCTATTTTAGTTATCGACCTTCCGCCATGGCTTCTTGCCATTAGCTATATTTTGATCGGCTGGCGCATTGGTTTGGGTTTTTCAAGAGCCATTTTAGCCCATGCAGCCCGCGCGCTACCTGCCGTGTTAGCGGCAACATTGCTGCTGATTGCGTTGTGCGTTCTATTCGGAATGGCGTTGGGGCATGTACTCGAACTAGATCCTTTGACCGCTTATCTTGCTACAAGCCCTGGTGGAGCGGATACAATTGCCATCATTGCCGCTTCGAGCGATGTGGATCTTCCTTTTATTATCGCCTTACAAACCAGCCGCTTTTTCATCGTGCTGCTTGTGGGTCCCACAATTGCTCGCTTTGTCGCCCGCCGCGTAGACAATAGCCGAGTAGATAAGCGCATAAAATAAACCCGGCTTACGCCGGGCTTGTCCAACCATAATTTATTTGCCAAAAAACCCGCGAATGGTCCCAATGATCTTGTCCTGATCATTTTCAGACAAATAAGGATGCATCGGCAGACTTAAAATGCGTGAAGGAAGCGCTTCAGAAACCGGCAATCCACCCGGAGCAACGGGAAAATGCTGATATGCTGTCTGAAGATGCAGAGGCTTAACGTAATATATAACCGATGGAATGCCCGCTTCCTGCAAATGCGCCTTCAAATCATCGCGACGTTCGCTTTCGATAGAATATTGTGCCCATGCAGAACGATTGTCCGATGGCAATTCCGGCACCTTCACGACCTCGCGCAGCCCTTCATTATATCGCTTAGCGATGCGCTCCCGCGCTTCCATTTCATCCTCAAGGATTGCAAGTTTTTCCAGCAGAACCGCTGCCTGAATAGTGTCGAGCCGTGAATTGATACCAATACGAACATTGTCGTACTGGGTTTCGCCCTTCCCGTGAAACAGGACCGAGCGAAGGGTCTCGGCAAGTTCCGCATCATTGGTGAACATCGCCCCACCGTCGCCATAGCACCCAAGCGGCTTGGCCGGGTAGAAACTTGTCGCACCTACGTGACCAAAAGCCCCGCACATGACATTGCCACGTTTGCCACCAATCGACTGCGCGGCATCCTCGATAACGAATAAGCCTTCACGCTCCGCAATAGCGGTGATGCGGTTATAATTGGCAGCGAGCCCGAAGAGATCCACGGGAATGATTGCCTTAGGCTCAAGCCGACCTTCTTTACGCACTGCTGCAATCGCTTCTTCGAGCTGATCAACATTGATATTATAATTATCAGGATCAACATCGATAAACACCGGCTCTGCGCCCACCAGCGCTACGACTTCTGCTGTCGCAGCGAATGTGAAGGAAGGGCAGAAAACCGCGTGCCCAGGACCAATGCCGCGCGCCATCAAAGGCATCTGCAACGCATCAGTGCCGTTTGCGCACGCGATTACATGTTCAACGCCCAAATATTCGCCAAGTTTCTTTTCGAACTCAGCCACTTCCGGACCAAGAATATACCGGCCTTCCGCAACAACCTTGGAAATAGCGGCATTGAGACGGTCTTCGATACGCGCGCGCTGCGCCCCAAGATCAATGAATTGCATGTTGGCTCCAATAAAATTAGCACGCACCAAGACGTACACGAATCTTTGCGCACTTATCTATGCTGTTCCGCACGTTCCTGCCATGGCCTGAGCAATCAAAGTTTTGCGAACTCTGTAATACCGCTTGACAGACTTGCAGGCAATAAACGCTATTTGGCGTGACGAACGGTCCCTTTTGTGAGGATGCGCAAAACGCTAATCGCCTCATGCCCATCGGTACGCGGCGTTTCACGCGTTTCGATACAATGAAGGAAATGTTCAAGCTCGCGCGTTAGCGGCATCCCTTCCTCGACTGCAACATAATCCGGCTCGACGGATTTAAACGCCCAGCCATCGTCTTCTCGCCAAACTTCATGCTTGTAAATTGCAAGTTTGCGCTCCCATGGCTCACCATCGTCAAAGACGGCCATTCCTTTGCTACCCACAACGCTCAGACGCCGTTCACGATAGGCATTCAGACGGGATGCAAAAAGGTGACCACGAATGCCGCTAGGGAATTCCAGATGCAGATGCGCAAAGTCGCTTAAGTGATCCAGAATCGCTGTCCCCTCGCCTCGCACGACTGAAGGTTCTTCCCCGGTGATTGCGAGAATCATCGAAAGATCATGCGGCGCCAGATCCCACAAGGCATCGTTTTCCGAATGAAATTTCCCCAAACCTACTCGGTGCGAATGCACATAGCGAATATCGCCCAATTCGCCACTTTGAACCATATCCAGCAATTTTTCGAACGCCGGATGGAAGCGCAATATATGCCCAACCATGAAAATCCGGTTATGTTCAATTGCGGCCTTTACCTCTGCTTCAGCATCGGCGACCTCAAGCGCAATCGGTTTTTCCACCAGCACATCTTTGCCATGCTTGATGGCTTGAGTGGCGTAATGCGCATGAAATTGCGCGGGCAGCGCCAAGACGATCCCGTCAATATCCGGTTGTTTAAAGAGCTGATCAACGGGGATATTCGGAACCCCAAATTCAACAGCGAATCGCTCCGCATTTTCCGAACGGGCATCCGACACTGCATGCAGCGCGCCAAGCCTGTGGAGGGTACGAATATGGTTGCCGCCCCAATAGCCACAACCTAAAACAGCAATACGAGGTGCCATAAATCCATGCCTTTGCTTTCCGTAAGTTCCTTATCTGGGCAAATCATGGAAAACAAGATGAAACTCATACGAAGAGTGCTTGACAGGATTGGATTCCCCACATATACCGCCGCCATCCTTGCAGTACACTTGCATAGACGCGCTGATGGCAGCACTCTGATATGCAAGACCTGCAACCATGTGTGGCGGAGTAGCTCAGCCGGTTAGAGCAGCGGAATCATAATCCGCGTGTCGGGGGTTCGAGTCCCTCCTCCGCTACCATTTATTTTTCATAGAAAAATCAACATTACCCCCTCTTGGCTCCGGCATCCTCTCTTGGTTTCGGTAATTGTGATCAATATCACGCTTATCTACGAGGAGACGCTATGGAGTGCCCCCGTTTCACCGGACAGATCGGCTAGTTTGATTTAGCCCTGATGAACTGCCGAGGGGAAGCCATCTTGAGCGCGGAATGAGGATGT
>NZ_QLMK01000001.1:559410-770933 GCF_003259955.1 Falsochrobactrum ovis | reverse complement strand
ACATCCTCATTCCGCGCTCAAGATGGCTTCCCCTCGGCAGTTCATCAGGGCTAAATCAAACTAGCCGATCTGTCCGGTGAAACGGGGGCACTCCAATACCGTCTCGCCTGGTTCAAAACTCTGCTCAATGATCGTCAGCTTTTGCTCGGTTGTCCACCGCCTGCGGCGAACATCACCCGTCAGCAATTCAACGTGTCGATACTCGTTAGACATAAGCCTGTCCTCAAGCCTGTGCTTGAGCCTTTCTGCTTATGCCGACCTGTCCGGTCGAAATGGGGGGCAGTTCAGCAAGTACCAGTTTCCATCCTGCGGATTGTTGGATCCTTTTTCCAGAACGTAAGCATGAGCGCCAGCGATAACGGCCGGGGTACCGGAAGGTAACTCATAGTGTCCTTTCAATGTAAATTCAGCATTTGATGCTCCGCCGACGGAGATTATCTCTATTCCGTTGACAGTATCTCCGCCCTCTCCAAAATTTTCTATATGAACGGTACTTTCACCATAGGTATTACCTTCAATGATCAGCTTATCGGTTTGAGACTGATCATCCCCCAATACGGCTTTGATATGAACCACACTACCGGGCAACCCACGATAGTCATTAGCAATCGCGAAGGTGCCATAAGTTTTGCTGTCTCCCGGGGACAGCACGCCGTTGCTAACAACTAATTCTGCCACCCCACTACCGGCGAGAAGCGAGTTAGCGCCAATGATTGTCTTGCCACCCAACTCGCTAGACAAGAACAGCGCGCCCGACTGGATTTCGGTTTTCCCATTAAAGGCAGAGCTGTTCTGGCTAAAGTGAGCACTCCCGCCCCCAGTAAGAATAAGGTTACCGTCTCCCTCGATAAGGTTATCGACCGAATAAATATCGTTACGGTCGAATATTAGTTTGGCACCTTCATCTAACTGGATACCTCCCTTTATGCTTCCTCTCGCTTGGCCGTCACCAACTTTCAACACCCCTTCGGAAATACGGGTTCCGCCGGAGTAAAAATTGTCATCGGTTAATATCAGCGTCCCAGCGCCCAATTTCGACAAACTGCCCTCACCTGCTATCGAGGAGGTGATGAACGCCTCACGGCTCTCTGTAGATATTCCATTGCCATCATCATTCTGTATTAACAAAATGGGGTGAGAAATCTTAACTGGGGGAAGATCTTTATAAACCAGTTCAAGAATACCGCCGTCAATTGTTAAAGCTTCGCTGGTGGCCCCAAGGGCTTTATCAGTTGTTACGACCAAGGTTCCCAAACTAATCGTCCAGGGCGTCTTAGCATCTGTCCCTCCAAACAGCGTCCATGTTGCCTTCCCGGTTTTTTCAAATAAATCAAACCCACGATATACCGCGCCGCTATCAAAATCGCCCAGTTTTGGGACATGAAAAAAATAGTCGTCGTCCCCACCGAGGACAAATTTATTTCTGTATCCATCTGCTATGGTAGCGCCGACAGTTATGGCGCCATCTCGTATTTCAAAATGATTATCAGAGCCTGATATACGTACGGCAATATTCCCTCCTGAGTGGAGAGCTCCCGCATTGACAATCTTGTTGCGGTCACCCAGCGCAACAATAGCAGGTGCCATAACAACTGCGTCCCCGTCGGAGCCAGTATTACCATATCCGCCTCCGTGAATTTGTCCTGCATTGATAACAGAATTGTCTCCTGTAAGTAAAACGCCCATGCCCCCGGGGCTGCGTACTTTCAGCTCCCCGCTATCGTTACCGCCTCGCCCCCCAGAAATATTGTCCAAATTAAGCAGTCTGGCTCCATTATCGAGGATAACGCCCGCGCCGCCGCGACCTCCCAAGCCCGCTCGCCCGTCCATACCGTTACTGGCTCCGCCGCTGCCTCCCTCACCACCTCTAATGAGCCCATGGTTCATCAAATTGTCGCTATTTTTAATAAAAACTCCAGCTCCGCCATCGCCTCCTGAGCCACCGCTGCCTTCCTTTCCCTCACCTTGGGTTAGCTCCCCCTCACTAAAAGCAGCACCACCGTCCCCGCCGTTACCCCCGCGAACCGCCGAATGGCGCCCAATTATGATTGGACTATCGCCCTTCCCCTTGCGCATTACGAGGCCGGCACCGCCTCCGCCACCACCGCCGCCGTTAGCAGCTCCTTGGACGCCCTGTGTGCCGACGTGTCCATCCTCCCCAGCTACTGGTCCGACGATAGTATCCCCCTCCAACAACACCCTCCCCGGATCACCGCCGGCCCCACCGAGCCCACCACTTAGATTTGTGCCACCATCGCCCCCTCGTCCATTTTCTCCCTCTGCTCCCCGATAAAGTTGGGATGCCGACCGTCCCCCACCGTTACCTCCGGCATCCCCTCCCATCGGCTCAAGGCCCTGCGCGTGAGCGCAAAATGAAACCACAGAAAACAGTGGCACAATAAAAGATGAGCATAACAATTTCTTGTTGAACAATTTGCACAAGTTCATTTCAATACCTCTAATATAAATAATAAATTTATTAATAATCATGAAGCAAATCATGGTTAACGTTGCTGATTTGCGATCACAATAAAAGCATTTTTTTACCAATTTTGATTATTTTTTACAAAAACTATTACATTGTATTTTAATTATTATAGAATTAACATTTATAATTCTTGGATTTTTTGTTTTATCTCAACTATATATTTTAATTTTTTACAGTTAAACATTAAATCATCCATGTAAGAATACTTAATTACGTGTGACTTTTTCATAAAGTACTTTAAACAACTCGGAAAAATATGAGTTTTTACTGATATTTTTCTTTTTGCTTGTGAAAAAATTAAACCGCACTGCCCTGCCCTCGCTGGCTAGAAAGAAGCTCAGCAAATTGTTATGCCTTTGGACGAAAGCCGGGCTTCGAAGCTAAGGCTGGCAAGAAATCTGATTATGCAGATGGGAACGTCATGAAAATTCCACGACCAACAGACCTTATCGAAAGCCTACCTGCTACCGTGCCCTTTGTCGGGCCCGAGACGCTGGAAGCCCAGCGAGGCAAGCCATTTGCGGCACGTATTGGCGCCAATGAGAGCAGCTTTGGCCCAGCACCGTCCGTAATCGCAGCCATGCAAAAGGAAGCTTCGGAAGTTTGGAAATATGGCGACCCCGAAAATCGCGAGTTGCGAGAAGCGATAGCGGCGCATCACGACATTAAAGCCGAAAACGTGATGCCGGGTGCTGGTGTCGATGCCCTTCTGGGGCTGGTCGTCCGTCAATATGTTCAGCCGGGGGACAAAGTGATAAACTCGCTCGGCGGATACCCCACCTTCAACTATCACGTCGCAGGATATGGCGGGCAGCTGATAACTGTTCCCTACCAGAATGATAAAGCCGACCTTGAAGCTCTGATTCATATGGCGCGGAAGGAAAAGCCTGCGCTGCTCTATCTAGCAAATCCCGATAATCCGATGGGCACATGGCATGAAGGCAGCGATATTCAGAGCTTTATCGAAAGCGTTCCGGAAACAACAATGCTCATTCTGGATGAAGCTTATTGTGAGAACGGCCCCTCATCTGCTTTCCCGGCTTTTGAGCCTGATCGACCAAATATATTGCGCATGCGCACTTTTTCAAAAGCGTATGGGCTGGCAGGAATTCGGTGCGGATATGCGATAGGAAGCGCAGCTGCAATTAAGAATTTCGACAAGATCCGCGATCATTTTGCCGTCAATCGGATTGCACAAGCGGCAGCCATCGCCGCGCTTAAGGATCAGGACTATTTACGTGACGTGGTTGCAAAAATTAAGGCCGGTCGAGATCGTATTTCAAAAATAGCGACAGAAAACGGTCTGACAGCAATCCCCTCTGCAACAAATTTTGTCGCGATTGACTGCGGAGAAGATGGAGCATTTGCAACGGCAGTTCTTAACGGGTTGATAGATCGGGATGTATTCGTGCGCAAACCGGGTGCTCCGATACTCGACCGCTGTATACGGGTGAGTGTCGGAGTGAAGGAACAGCTCGATATATTTGAAGCAGCGCTGCCGGATGCCCTCAAAGCAGCACGCCAATCATTCAAAAGGAATAAGAACGCCGGATGATGCGGATGATATCGGATAAAAACGACCCGAGAGCACCAAATATTCTGTTGAGCACTTTGGGTGGCGTTTGCGGCGCGCTGGCGATTATCGCTTACGCCGCTTCTGCTCATTCAGGCGCTAGCCAACTGGGTATCATTGCCCCGCTTTTGTTGGGACATGCGCCCGCGCTGCTGGTTCTATCGATATTTGCCCCGCTAAGTCGCGCTGCTTTATTAGGTGGTGTGCTGCTTATTGTGGGCCTGATGTTGTTTTGCGGAAGTCTGCTCTATCTGGAACTCATCGGAAACCGATTATTCCCTTATTCAGCGCCATTGGGTGGGATTCTGATGATAATTGGCTGGCTCACCGCAAGTGCCACAGGATGGTTTTCTAAAAAGGCCTAAATCGTAACTTCCCAGAAAAGAAAGGGGCAGCAATGCCCCTTTCTGGTTTCAATATCAGGAAGTACCTTTCAGCCGGGCATTGCAAAGACTGTAATAGCCGCCACCTTTTTGAATCCATTTCAGCCTGTTGAGGGCATTGGCTTCTTTTGCAGCGTGATATTGGTCAAGACATGTACGCATACGAGCCTTGCCGGGTTTTTCATTTGCGTATTTTGAAGAGATTGCGGTTGGGAATTTAATACCGCGGGGAGCAGCCATTGATGGTGCAGGCGGCTCTTTGTCTCCGTCTGAGCTTAAAGCAACCGGATCAGCACCTGGTCCACATTCGGACTTGCGAAACGCATTCCATTTGATCCCGCCGTCAACACCTGCATCTTTTGCAGCTTGGTATTTTGCACTGCACTGTTTCATGGTCAGGCTCTTAGCCTCAGGAGTAGGTGCTGCCGCTTTTGTTTTAGAAGCAGAAGGTGTTGCTGCTGAGTTAGCTGGAGATGCAGCACTGTCTCCACACTGGGTTTTGCGGAAATCATTCCACTTGAGACCCCCAAGTGTGCCCGCCTCTTTCGCCGACTGATATTTCGCACTGCATTCTTTCATCGTCAGAGCGCTAGCAGGCGCTGACAAAAGCAAGGCAGCGAACCCTGCGGAAACCGCGGCTCCGGCCAAAGATTTTAGTGTAATAGTAGTCATTTAGATGCCTCTTACTACAATGAGAAATTACGCTGTATAATTTAACCGTACAGAATCTCTAATATTTATATTTCCTTATAATCGTGGGAAATACCTTACTATATACTAGCAAAAACAACTTATACCTGCCTATGATTTCTATAATATTGTTAAATATGCTGCTATAAATAAAAAAGGCGCACCGCTTGCACGGTACGCCCCTTCTGACTGGAGGTCAGTTATATTACTGGTGAGCAGCTATATTAATGTGCGTTCATCCAATCACGAGCGCCACGTAGGGCGGCGGCAAGTTCGCTCTTGCTCATGGTTGCAGCAACTTGGTTGCGCATGCGGGCAGCTTTTTGGTTTCCGCGAATGGCAGCTATGTTGAGCCATTTATGCGCTTCCACCACGTCAATTTCACAGTCTCGGCCTATCGCATATTTCAAGCCCAGTTCCAAAAGAATGCGATCTTGAGTGGCCGGTTTATCGCGCTGCAAAAGGCTTTGAGATTGCACCATTATATTCGTCCCTGTTAAATCCCGAGAACCGTCCAGTCTGTTTTCCGATGCTTCGTTGCGCTGCGTCGGACCGCCGGATCTGTCGTTCTGTTCATGATTTTGAAAATAGGACGAAGGATTAAAACCCTCGTTAAACCAGATGCTTAACAAGGCGACAACAAAATCCCAACAAGGAGTAAACTTGGGAATCTGTTAAACATACAAGCCGCGCTGATCATTACGATTTCTGAAAACTATCCACATTTGACGCTTAACATTCTGAAACCAAAAAATAACCATAGGCTAACTTCAAGACCAGACTGGCGAGCCGAGCCTTATGCTAAAACAAAAAAGGGCCCGTTAAACGAGCCGTATTTCTGGAATGAAACATTCATTCGATCATATTATTTTGTTTTATGTCCGAAGAGAATTCGGTGTTCCTCATCTTTGTCCGCAGTGGCTGCTGCCCTTTCTCGCTCTTCCTTACCAACGAGTAAGCCGCGCTGCACAGCGGGCCGAGCATTGACGGCTTCATGCCAGCGCTTGAGATTCGGGAAATCCTCGAGTTTCTGATCATAATTGGCGTGAGCGTTGATCCAACCAATACAGGCCATATCAGCGATAGAATATTCGCCTGCAATATAATCATGGCCGACGAGCTGCCGATCAAGCACCCCATAAAGTCGATTGACCTCATGCGTATAACGGTCAATTCCGTATTGGACTTTTTCACGCGCATAAATGCGGAAATGGCCAGCCTGCCCGGACATTGGGCCAAGGCCGCCCATCTGCCACATGAGCCATTCATCTACTGCAACCCGCTTTCGCTCATCTTGAGGGTAGAATTTCCCGAATTTCCGGCCCAAATATTGGAGGATCGCACCGGATTCAAAAACGGAAATCGGATCGCCACCAGGTCCTTCCGGATCGATAATTGCGGGCATTCGGTTGTTGGGGGCGATTTTCAAAAACTCGGGATCAAATTGATCGCCTTTGCCGATATTGATATATTTTACCACGTAGGGAACGCTAAGCTCTTCTAGCATAATGCTGATTTTAAAACCGTTCGGCGTGGGCCAATAGTAAAGCTCTATGGGTTTTGTCTGCTGCGTCATATCGGCTAACTCCCGCTTTGTTGGGCTCGCGCCCATTTCATTTCCTCAGTAAGATAAGCGTTAAAAAGTGTTGCGCAAGCGTAGCTCTTGCCTCGGACTGAATCTGAATGCTGGCTGAACAGTTCCGACAAGCCCTGTTCACGAAGGATCATTATCCTTAAGAATTTTGGATTTAAGGACATATATTTTGCTTTGGCGTTTCGCAATCGTTTGCCTGATCATTGCCAGCTGCACGCTGATCGCTTGTATTTTTGCTAATAGTCGATACGACATTTATAAAAATCAGCCAGTAGTCAGCCCATCTGCCCTAGTCCCAAAAAAGGGAAATTGCGGGCTTTGATGAAATATTAGCTCAGTATGTAACAAGGTTTGGTTTATTATTAGGGGGCCACACTTTATTACGGGCCAGACATTATTATGGACCAAACTTTGCTCAGAGCATGGTTTAAGGTCATACCAACTTCATGCACTTTGCTATATTAGGCCATGACAAAGCGAATCGAACAAATATTTATCACCGATATTAAAACCCCACCTGCGGTTGAACCAAAGGTCTTTACCGATGCCGGAGCCGCGGTTGCTACGCTCCGTCATCTTTATGAGCGCAATACAGCCTTTCTCAGGGAAGCGTTTGAAAATCTTGCAAAGGGCACAGTTCCACCCCAGCGGTATCGCGCTTTTTATCCTGAACTCAGCCTATCAACGTCGAGTTTCGCTCATGTGGATACGCGTCTTGCCTATGGCCATGTCAGTGCACCGGGCAATTACGCAGCCACAATAACACGGCCAGATTTATTTGATGGTTATCTCCAAGAGCAAATTCAACTCTTGATCCGTAACCATGGGGTGCCGGTGATCGTTCAGGAATCGACGACACCCATTGCCATCCATTTTGCATTTAAAGAAGATGCTTATGTGGAATCCGCTGTAGCCGATGCTTTCGCCTATCCGCTGCGCGACCTTTTTGATGTTCCCGATTTGACATCTACAGACGATAAAATTGTCAACGCAGATCTTGAGCCTGGAAACGAAATGCCGATGCCTCTTGCGCCCTTCACTGCGCAACGGGTTGATTATTCGCTGCATCGGCTCGCCCATTACACTGCGACCATTCCGAAGCATTTTCAAAACTTCGTCCTGTTCACCAATTATCAATTTTATATGGATGAGTTTTGCGCCTATGCGCGCCGTCTTATGGCGGAAGGCGGCGGTGGATATGATGCATTTGTAGAGCCGGGCAACATCATCACCCGAGCTGGCGAAACCGCACCCGATGTAGGAAACCCGCTTCAGCGGCTGCCACAAATGCCTGCATATCACCTTCAAAGGGCCAATCGCTCAGGCATAACAATGGTCAATATCGGCGTGGGTCCTTCCAACGCCAAAACGATCACCGACCATATCGCGGTTTTGCGGCCGCATGCTTGGCTGATGCTTGGTCATTGCGCTGGATTGCGCAATAGCCAACAGCTGGGCGACTATGTATTGGCGCATGCTTATATGCGCGAGGATCATGTGCTAGATGCTGACCTTCCGCCTTGGGTGCCTTTGCCCGCACTTGCGGAAATTCAAGTGGCGTTGGAAGAAGCGGTAGAAGAGGTTACTGGCCTTGAAGGTCCGGAGCTTAAGCGTGTCATGCGCACCGGTACGGTCGCAACGATAGATAATCGCAACTGGGAACTGCGCGACCAGCGCGGCCCGGTTCAGCGGCTCTCGCAAGCGCGCGCTATCGCTCTCGACATGGAATCTGCAACCATTGCGGCCAATGGTTTCCGCTTTCGCGTTCCTTATGGAACATTGCTTTGCGTGTCTGATAAGCCGCTCCACGGCGAGTTGAAGCTTCCGGGGATGGCGACAGAGTTCTATAAGCGGCAAGTTGCGCAGCATTTACAAATCGGGATTAGAGCTATTGAAAAGATCGCGGCTATGCCCAATGAGCGGCTGCATTCACGCAAACTAAGAAGTTTTTACGAAACCGCATTTCAATGACAAAATGGGCGACGATTTAGTCGCCCGATTTCTGCTTCACGTAAACTGGGCCTTCGCCGACATTTTCCAGCGGCGGACGAAACGGACACGGTTACAAGTGAACATTACATGTTCACGTAAACCGGTCCTTCGCCGCCTTGGGGCGGAACCCATGTAATATTCTGGTTGGGGTCCTTAATATCGCAGGTTTTACAATGCACGCAGTTTTGAGCGTTAATCACAAAGCGCACATCTTTTGCGTTCGGATCAGCAGCCGCATTTCCATCTGCATCCACCCATTCATAGACCCCTGCCGGGCAATAGCGTGTTGATGGACCCGCGAAAACGTCGTGCTCTGACGTTTTTTGCAGGTCCATGTCAGCCACAAGCAGATGAACCGGCTCATTCTCGTCATGATTGGTATTCGAAAGAAAAACCGAGGACAATCGATCAAATGTCAGCACGCCATCGGGCTTAGGATAATCGATCTTCTTATGCTTAGAAGCTGGCTCAAGCGCCTGAGCATCGGTTTTACCATGTTTTAGCGTACCAAATAAGGAGAAGCCAAAGAGCTGGTTAGTCCACATATCCAGACCACCCAGCGTAACGCCGAGGAGCGTACCGAACTTTGACCAGAGCGGCTTGACGTTGCGGACCTTTTTAAGATCCTTTCCGATCAGGCTGTCCCGCCAGCTATTTTCAATTTCGATTGGCTCATCATTTGCGCGTCCAGCACCAATTGCATCTGCAATTTTGTCCGCGGCCAAGATGCCCGATAAAACTGCATTATGGCTGCCTTTTATCCGAGGCACATTGACGAAACCCGCCGAACAACCGATCAACGCACCGCCCGGGAAAGATAGCTTTGGCACCGATTGGAAACCACCTTCCGTAATCGCACGTGCGCCATAGGAAAGGCGCTTACCGCCTTCGAAAGTATCGCAGATGGAAGGATGAGTTTTAAACCGCTGAAACTCCTCAAAAGGAGATAAGTAAGGGTTTTTATAGTTGAGATGCAGCACAAAGCCGACCGCAACCATATTATCTTCAAGATGATAAAGAAATGAACCGCCACCGGTTTTCATGTCAAGCGGCCAGCCGAATGAATGCTGCACCAAGCCGGGCTTATGCTTCGATGGGTCGACCTGCCACAGCTCCTTGAGACCGATGCCATATTTAGCCGGCTCGCGGCCTTCATCCAGCTTGTATTTGTCAATCAATTGTTTTGCCAAGGACCCGCGCGCGCCCTCACCGATCAAAACATATTTGCCCAGCAATGCCATACCACGGGTATAATTTGGTCCTGGCGTTCCATCACGTTCCACGCCCATATCACCGGTTGCAACGCCAATCACCGCACCAGCGTCATTGTAAAGCATTTCTGTCGCGGCAAAACCCGGATAGATTTCAACACTCAGTTCCTCGGCTTTAGTGCCCAGCCAGCGGCAGACATTGCCAAGCGATACAATGTAATTGCCGTGATTGTTCATCAGCGGCGGCATGGCAAAATTTGGCAGACGAATGGATCCACCCGGACCAAGGAATAGAAAATGATCGTCGGTCACAGGTGTTTTGAAGGGATGGCTTTCATCTTCGCGCCAATCGGGCAGAAGCTGGTCAATACCGATGGGATCGACTACCGCACCAGAAAGAATATGTGCGCCGACCTCTCCGCCTTTTTCAAGCACGACCACGGAAAGTTCAGGATTTTTCTGCTTCAGGCGAATAGCTGCGGCAAGTCCTGCCGGGCCTGCGCCTACAATAACAACATCAAATTCCATGCTTTCGCGTTCGGGAAGCGCGCTCGCTTCAGACATGAAGGCCTCCATATGGTCTGTCATTATTTCTCACTACAACAGTGCGAGCAATGCATCCAATTGTTTTTACTCATGATCCTATCGCGAAAGGCTGTAAAGCCCATCCGAATGATCATTCCCCATCCCTCCTCTGGCAGAGTAGCACGCTAACTTCTATGCGTCCTATTGTCCGAATTTGCTCTTTTGGTCACTGGATTATCGTTCCTGCGGTCTATCAAACCGAAAAGCCATCTATCCCTCTTGCATTTGCGTGGAAAATTCGCCACCTCATTTGTGAGGTAAAAGGATGCAAAACACGGGCCTGTCACTGGATTTTGAAGAACTGCTTCGCTTTTACGCGGAAGCGGGCGTCGACGCGCCGCTTTCCGAAGAACCGGTAGATCAATTTGCCGTAGGAGAGCGCGCTAGGTCCGCCGCCCCCATACAAAAACAAGCAACAAGTCAATATGCGGCGCATCCTGATCGCGGTGGGCGTCAACCACGCCCTGCACCAGCACCTTCGCCACATAGCAAGCCCGTGCAAGCCGCTTCCGATCTGCCTGATATCGCTCAAATTGCACTAGCCCGTGAAGCTGCGGCACAAGCGGCAAGTTTGGAAGAATTGCGCGCACAGCTCGCAGCTTTTGATGGCTGCAATTTGAAGTTTACAGCAAAAAATCTCTGCTTTTCGGATGGAACACCATTCTCTGACATCATGTTTGTTGGCGAAGCGCCAGGCCGTGATGAGGATCTTGAAGGGGTTCCGTTTGTCGGCAAATCCGGACAGCTGCTTGATCGGATGATCGAGGCCATCGGGCTTAAGCGAGATCAGGTATATATCGCGAACACAATTCCTTGGCGCCCACCAGGCAATCGCACGCCCACACCGCTTGAAACCGAACTTTGCCGCCCATTTATCGAGCGTCAGATCGAGCTTGCTGCGCCCAAAATATTGGTCACTCTTGGCGGTCCGGCCAGCAAAGTTTTAACTGGTGCCAGCGAGGGCATTCTTCGACTGCGTGGCAATTGGAAAGTCCACCGAACAGCATCAGGAACAGAAATTCCAGTAATGCCCACCTTGCATCCGGCCTATCTGCTTCGTACGGCAACACAGAAACGCTTTGCTTGGCGCGATTTTCTGGCTGTGAAAATCAAGCTCGCCGAACTGAAAGATCAGTAAGGCTCCGAAAACAATTGCGGCGCTGAGGTCGCCAAGGTGCCGCAAACATAGATTAACTCGCCATCAGCACAACGCCTGAGGCGGGCTCATTCGCTTTTTCAAACTTGTTGGAGTTTCTCATGGCTGGACAGCTTCTGCCCATCGCTGCTCTGCTGGCAAGTACTTTTCTCATGCTGCTGGCCAGCGGGCTAGCGGGCATTTTACTGCCGGTGCGCGGCGGGATGGAAGGCTGGTCTACCACAACCATCGGCGGAATGGGCACCAGCTATGCCTTTGCCTTTACGATAGGCTGTATTGTTATTCCGCATCTCGTGCGTCGGGTCGGTCATGTGCGGGTGTTCTCCGCATTGCTCACATTGCTCTCTATCGCTTTGCTTCTACATTCGCTGATTATTGATCCATCCGCCTGGATGATTTTTCGCGGAATTGCAGGCTTTTCCCTTGCCGGTTCCTATATGATTATTGAAAGCTGGCTTAATGAACGAGTGACTAACGACTCACGAGGCAAAATATTCTCGATCTATATGATCGTCACCATGATGGGCCTGCTTTGTGGGCAATATATCTTGCCTTTTGGGGATGCAGGAACCCAGTCATTGTTCATTATATGTGCGATTATCTATGCCAGCGCCTTGTTGCCAACCGCTCTTTCAAGCGCACAATCGCCCAACCCGCTAACTCAGGTTTCGCTTGACCTGAAGGGGCTTTACAGGCGTTCCCCAGTCGCAGCCATCGGCTCGCTGATCGCTGGGTTTATCGCAGGCTCTTGGAATTTCCTTGCCGCTGTTTATGGCGATATGAATGGATTATCGACCTTTGGTATAGCGACCATGCTTGCATGCGCCATGATTGGTGGCACAATTTTTCAATATCCAATTGGCCGTGCTTCCGATCTTATGGACCGTCGCTATGTAATGGTTTTTGCGGGCGCGATTGGCTTTGCGCTATCTTTGATCATGATCATTTTTCATCCGACATCCCCCGTTGCGCTTTACGGTATGATGTTCCTCTTTGGATCTGTGCTCTATTCGATTTATAGTCTCAATGTCGCGCACGCAAACGACTATGCGGATAACAGCGAATTTGTAAAAATCTCAGGTAGCCTATTGATCATTTATGGTGCGGGCAGCGTGATTGGTCCTGCCCTTTCGGGCCCTTTAATGGATCTGATCGGCGCACGCGGCTTTTTCGTAACAATGGCAGTTGCCTACGGTCTTTATGGTTTGCACGCATATTGGCGGCTTAGACATTATCGTCGTCCTGTAAATAGCGATCAGAAAACCGAATATAAATTCCACACGCCCGACGGACAATCTACGCCCGAAACCATACAACTCGATCCTCGGTCTGAGAACGGCTCAGGTAGTTGCTGATCTCCTCCGGCTCGGATCGCTCTTTAAGGCGTATTGGTGTTTTGCGACGCGACAGAGAGCTGATGTTCGCGATAGATGATATAACCGCCTGCGGCCATAACGATCGCACTGCCAAGAAGCATCTCGAAGGTTGGAATATCGCCAAAAAGAGTGAATCCTATGCCCAAGCCCAGCAGCAAAGAAGTATATTCAAAGGGCGCAATGGTCGACATCGGCGCATGGCGATAACATTCGGTCAGCAAAATCTGTGCGATACCACCGGCGACGCCAGCGCCGATTAGCATAGCCGTCTGTTGCCAACTCGGCACCACCCAACCAAAAGGCAAACTGAATAAAGAGATCACGCTGGCAGAAAGAGAAAAATAGATCACAATGGTTGGTGTCCGTTCGGTCTGCACCAAATGGCGCACAAGCGCCATCGCAAAAGCCGCTAATGTTGCTCCTCCAAGTGCGGCAAGTGCACCCATAGCCTCGGAATAGCCGACATTGCCTTCCGTGAGCAGCGTCATGCGCGGCCAAATGATGATCAAAACACCGATAAGGCCGACCAAAACCGCAACCCAACGATATAGGCGCACTGTCTCACGCAGAATGAGCGCGCTGAGAACAACCGCAATGAGCGGTGAAGCATAATTGAGCGCTATGGCTTCAGGTAACGGCAAAAGCGTCAGCGCTAAAAATGACAGCGTCATCGCAGCAACCCCCACCATCCCTCGCCAAAAATGGCTCATCCCGTGGCGGGTATAAAAAATTCCAGAGAATTGCCCCCTCCACGCAAAATAGAGCAGGATTGCAAGCATCGCGAAAAATGAGCGAAAGAAAATCAGTTGACCTAAGGGAATGCCGTCAGCCGACTTGATCAGGGTCGACATAATTACGAAAATCGCAACCGATGCCACCTTCAGTGTGATCCCTAAAATGGGATTATGTCCAAGGCGATTAATTTCTGCTGGTTGAGTTGATGATTTGATTGGCGGGGGCGCGTCCGGGAGAGATTTCACAACGCAGTTCCTTGAACAGTGAGAGCCCCGCTCCAAACGAGCCGGGATAACCACCCTAACCCATATGCATTTTTCCATTAAAGCGCCAGTGGGCTAGCCAAAAACAAGCGGGCTACTTTCGGGGTGGCAGCAGATTCCAAACCGTAAAAAAACTGCATGATTGGCAGTTAAGGTTCCACACTCTTTCAGTCTGTTCAGAATATTTCGCGATCATCCGCTCGACTGATTCGTGGTTTTACGTGGTCGCTGATTCTATCCTTACAATTTACGGTAAGCGCGGCTTACGATAATCGCTCTTTATGTGTCCGAACGAGAGTGATTGTGTTTGAGCTTTCTTGAGTCTTATCAGCAGCTTAGTGAGTGGCGTTGACATACTGATTCTTGATAAAATCTTGAAAAGACTTAAAAATCCCAAAACCGAATCGGTCATTTTCACCTTCGATTAACAATTTCTCTGGACAGAACGAATCACTTTTGATTCACTAAGCTTGTTCGAAACTGATTGTTTGGAACGGTTGAGTACAGATTTCCTTTTCGTACAGTTCCGGGCGGCCGATGTGAAAAACATCGTTGGAACTGATTCAAAAAAAACAGAGGGACCTTGGATGTCGAGCACCGACGCGTATAACGCGACGGCGGGAAAGCAACGCGATTCCCGACCGAAGAAAAGGAAAGGCAAGATCTCGGGCTATGTGAGCCTGCTTGCCGATCCTGCTTACGGAAAACTCGTTTCCATCGAACCCATATTGCGCCGGTTGGTCCCGGCGCTGATCATCATTTTTCTGGTTATTCTGGGCGTCGCACGGGTTTTTTCAATTCTCTCTTGGCGAGAAGATATTGAGTTGCAGCATAAAGCAAGCCTCGCCGCCGCCACTGCTCATCTTGCCCAGATGATCGATCGCGCTTCAAGCGGGGTCGAGGGGGCCAACCAATTAGCCGCGGATGATCTGGAAAACCTGCTTATTGAGCTGCAAGCCCGCGGGCTTTCCACGCCAGATATGACTGTCGCTTTGGTTGATGGCACGAATACAATTATCGCTGCATCAAGCCCGCAGTCAGACATTGTCGGCACAGAGGTTAGTGCGATCTTTGATGACGTACAGCCGCTATTTCTATTTGCTGAACGCGCAGGCGTATTAACTATCACCATGAATGGCGAGCCGGCTTTTGGTTCTCTAAGCAGAGCAATTTCCGCGCCCTTTGCCATACTCGCGGCCGAACCACAAAGGACAATATTTGCCGAGTGGAAAAATGCGGTTTCGCTCAGTATAACCCTGTTTGCTGGCACGATCGGGGTGATGTTTGCGATCCTTTATGCGTATTTCAGTCAAGCTGCCCGGGCGCGCGAGGCTGATGATCTTTCCGGTCAGATCCAGCGGCGTATTGACATGGCTCTTGCGCGTGGACGCGGCGGGCTGTGGGATTGGGATATGGCGCGGGGGCGGATTTACTGGTCTCGCTCTATGTATGAAATGCTCGGCTATGAAGCCCAAGACGCAGTTTTACCATTTGGTGACGTGTCTGATATCATTAATCCGGAAGATGGCGACCTTTATTCAATCGCGGAAAAGGCAGCGGCCGGAGATATTTCGCATGTTGATCGGGTGTGGCGTATGCGCCACGCAGATGGGTCGTGGGTGTGGATGCGGGTACGTGCGCAGATTATCTCAGACAATGATCTGCACATGGTGGGGATCGCGTTTGATGTGAGCGAACAACATCGCTTTGCGCAGCAGACAGCGGAAGCGGATATGCGTATTCGCGAAGCCATTGAGAATATTTCAGAAGCATTTGTTCTTTGGGACGCGAATAATAAGCTCGTCATGGCGAATTCCAAGTTCAGCGAATATGCCGGACTTCCGGTTTGGACTTTAAAGCCTGGTGTTCCTCGTAATGAAGTTGAAGCGCATACAAGGCCGTTTAGCTTTGAGCGCCGCATGGCAAATGAGCATAATCGCGCTGGCGGGCAAACGTTTGAGCGTCAATTAAGCGATGGCCGCTGGCTTCAGGTCAACGAACGCCGCACACAAGACGGCGGCATGGTCTCTATCGGAACCGATATTACGCAGATCAAGCAGCATCAGGAACGTTTGCTTGAAAGCGAACGTCGATTAATGGCCACCATTCATGATCTTTCGATCGCCCGTAAAGGAGAACGTGACCGCGTTAGAGAATTATCTGAACTGGCCCGCAAATATAGCGAAGAAAAAGAACGGGCCGAGGCTGCTAACCGCGCTAAGTCCGAATTCCTTGCGAATATGTCGCACGAATTGCGTACGCCGCTGAATGCGATCATCGGCTTTTCAGAAATGATTCAGGCCGGCACCTTTGGCCCTTTAGGCTCGGACCGGTATGAGGAATATATCAACGACATTCATACGAGCGGAAACTTCCTGCTTAACGTGATTAACGATATTCTTGACATGTCGAAGATTGAGACGGGACATTTTTCACTTGATCGCGAGAAAATTGATCTTTGTCCGTTGATTAATGAAACGGTGCGTATGATCTCATTGCAGGCGGACGAGAAAGACATCACGCTGGAGACGCGGATTGAAGAGGAAATGCAACTTTATGCAGACCGCCGCGCGATTAAGCAGGTACTGATAAACCTTTTATCCAATGCGGTGAAATTCACCTCTTATGGGGGGCGCATTACAGTGCGTGCGCGCAAGACGAAGTCCGCGCTCTTTATGTCCATTCAGGATACGGGCTGCGGAATTCCGGTATCTGCAATCAAAAAAATCGGCCAACCCTTTGAGCAGGTAGAAAACCAGTTCACCAAAACCCATTCGGGTTCCGGGCTTGGGCTTGCGATTTCTCGATCCTTAGCGGAACTTCATGGTGGCTGGCTTCGCATCCGCTCCACTGAGGGCGTGGGCACGGTCGTTTCGTTCTGTATCCCTGATCGCAATGAGAAAATCACTGCTAAAGAGGATCTTCAAACACACGCGGCTTGATTATTTTATAAGCTGTTCGAAGCTATGCTGAACGTCCCGGCTCAGCTCTTTGAGATAATGCTCAATCCGCTCCATGTCCGGCATTTCAGCCGCACGGCAAATCAGATCAACCATTCCTGGGATGAATTCTTCGCGCTTCGCATCGCGACCAAGGCAAAGCCTAATCATTTGGCTTAAATTTGTATAAAAATGGTGAGCTTCGACCAGTCGGTCGCTCTGTGCTGGCGCTGGAAAAGATGTCGCCAGCTCGCCGAGCGCTTCCGCTGTCCCGACAGGACGCGGCGTCTTGGTTTCTGCGCCCACCAGCGCCGCAAATTGCGCTATAAATTCAAGATCAATAATCCCACCTTTTTTGAGTTTGAAATCCCAATCGTCAGCAGGCGGTTTTTCTTGGTAAATCAGTGCGCGCATCTCTTGAACATCATGAGCAATTTTTGCTCTGTCGCGTGGGAGCGCAAGAATTGCCTCAATCTCTGCTTCAATGAAGCCGATTAAATCGGCATCGCCATATATGGGGCGTGCCCGAGTCAGTGCCATATGTTCCCAAGTCCAAGCCTCGCTGCGCTGATATTTTCCAAAGGATTCTATATGTGTTGCGACTGGCCCCTTATTGCCAGACGGGCGCAATCTCATATCAACTTCGTATAAAACACCTTCAGCTGTCGGTGCCGAAAGAGCAGCGATCAGGCGCTGAGTGAGACGAGTATAATATTGCGATGGTGCAAGGGGTTTCTCACCATCTGAATCTTCCGCATCATCATCATGCTCATATAGCAAAATGAGGTCGACATCAGAACTTGCTGTCAATTCGCGGCTTCCCAATTTGCCCATAGCAAGCAGCGCAAATTTCCCACCCCTCACCCTGCCATGTCGACGGGAGAACTCTTCTTGCACAGCCGCGCAAGCCCTTGCGATCATTAGTTCAGCAAGATCAGAAAATGCACGCCCCGCGCGCACGCCATCAATGGCGCCGGTGAGTAAACGCACCCCGATAAGAAAACGATGTTCAGCAGCAAAAATTCGAAGCCTATCAAGGACTTCTTCATAATCGAACGCAGCACCCAGAAATACTTTTAATCGTTCATCCAGATAGGCTCGACTGGGCATCTCTGCCAGGATTGCCGGGTCAAGCATCCCGTCAAAAACATGAGAATTGCGGGTGATAATATCTGCAAGCTTTGGTGCCGCACTCATTATGGTGACGAGGAGATCCAGCAAAAGCGGATTGGAATGTAAAAGGCTGAAAAGCTGGATTCCAGCCGGCAAACCTTGAAGAAAACTATCGAAGCGAAGCAAGGCTTCGTCGGCACGTTTGGTTTCTGCAAACGCTTTTAATAAAGCTGGCGTCAATTCTGTAAGCCTCGCCCTGGCATCTGCGGACTGGGTGGCTCGATAACGGCCGAAATGCCAGCTGCGGATCACACGGCAAATATCGCTGGGGCGTTCAAACCCCATCGCACTCAATGTGTCCAACGTATCGGGATCGTCACCATCGCCAGTGAACACCAGATTGCCGCCAGCGGATCCTAGATCGGGAGCTTGTTCGAATAGAGCTGCATAGTGTTTTTCGATAGTCTTGAGCGCTGAAAGGACACGATTTGCAAATTCTTGCTCGTCGACATACCCCATCAGTTGAGCGATCCTGGCAAAGCCCTCATCATCTTCCGGCAGGATATGGGTTTGCTCATCCGCTACCATTTGTATCCGGTGCTCAACCTTGCGCAAAAACTGATATTCGCGCGTAAGGGCATCACAGGCATTTTGGGTGATCCAGCCGCGTTCTGCCAGCCGGGCGAGCATTGGCACGGTCTGGTTACCGCGCAATTCCGGAAAACGTCCGCCAGCGATCAATTGTTGAGTTTGAACGAAAAATTCGATCTCTCGAATACCGCCGCGACCAAGCTTCACATTGTGACCGCGAACGGCAATATTGCCATAGCCTCTATGGGCATGAATTTGCCGCTTGATCGAATGCACATCGGCAATGGCTGCATAGTCGAGATATTTTCGCCAGACATAAGGCGAAAGTTCCGCAAGTACATTTTCGCCAGACTGGATATCACCTGCTATGGGGCGGGCCTTGATCATCGCGGCGCGCTCCCAGTTTTGCCCCCGCCCCTCATAATAACGAATTGCCGCACCAACGGGGATCGCCAAGGGTGTGGAGCCGGGATCGGGACGCAGTCGCAAATCTACCCGAAAAACATAACCGTCGGCAGTGCGATCTTGCAAAATCCGCACCAACTGGCGTGTCATACGCGAAAAGGTTTCGACACATTCATAACTATCGCCAATGGCGGGCCGTGTCTCATCGATGAAAATAATGAGATCAACATCGGAAGAATAATTGAGTTCGCACGCGCCTAGCTTCCCCATGCCTAGGATAATCCAACCACATTCGCGCTCTGGCGAAGTCCGGTCGACAAGTTTGATCTTTCCTTTATTATCGGCGTCCAACAGGAGGAAGCGGATGGCGGCACCGATGCAGCTTTGCGCAAGTTTTGTCAGCCAGTCGGTCGTTGCAGCAACGTCAAAGACCTGTGCGAGGTCGCACAAAGCTATCAATACATGCGCTTGACGTTTCAGCCGCCGCAGCGAACTCATTAATCCGCCTTCGCTCTGCCCTTCGAGCGAACCGCAAACGGCTATTTCGTTCATAATTTCGCCCAGCGCCTGTTCGGGTGGATGCAGCACTATTCGCTCAAGAATGCGCGGTTGGCGAAGCAATACTTCACGAATATAGGGCGAAAGCTCCAGAACGGCAGATAAGAAATTCGACACTTCGGATCGATGTAAAAGAGCGGAAACCTTATCCAAATGCTCTTCATCAATGCGGGCTTGCAAATCGGCTAAATGCGCTTGCGCACCTATCGGATCAAGAGGCGATAACGGGCAGAGCTTTCGGTCGAAAAATAACGCCTGTGCTGCAGCCATTTATACCCCGTGCGGTTTATTTTCCGGTATCGTCATGCGGCAATGGAAACTCCAAAACCGCCCGTAATCCGGGTTGGTTGTCTTCAAGACGAAGAGCGCCACCGTGCAACTTCATCACGGCCTTGGCAAGACTTAAACCAAGCCCGGACCCGGGTTGCGTACGGCTTTCTTCCAAGCGCACAAAACGTTCCATTGCCTGATCGCGTTTATTCTCAGGGATGCCGTTTCCATTATCAGCAATCACAACTCGCAGACGCGCTTTATCTTGCTCCATCGAAAGGGTCACGCATGCGTCCTCTCGATCTAGGCTTGCATATTTGAGTGCATTATCAAGAAGGTTAGAAATGGTCTGGCCGATAAGCTCCCGATTGATCCGAAGAGGCGTCTCAATCAGCGTGCCCACTTCCAGTTTTCCTCCGGCTTCTTCGGCCACTGGCTCGTACATTTCAGCGACATCGCGAACAATCGCTGCAAGCGACATCTCTTCCAAATTTTCCGAAGAATAACCCGCTTCCAAACGGGAGATCATCAATATTGCGTTGAAGGTGCGTATCAGCTGATCAGACTCGGCAATAATATCCTCAAGTGCCTGACGATATTCTGGCCCATCCTTCTTTCCGCTCAGCGCATCTTCGGCACGGTTACGCAAGCGTGTCAGCGGTGTTTTGAGATCGTGCGCGATATTGTCGGAGACTTGCTTTAGCCCCTCATTGAGTTCCAAAATACGCGCTAACATCACGTTGAGGTTTATGGAAAGGCGATCAAACTCATCCCCAGATCCGTTTACCGGCAGACGTCCCGTCATATCGCCTTCCATGATGCGCTGGGAAGCTTCCGAAACTTCGTCAATTCGGCGTAAAGCGCGGCGTCCGACAAAATACCAGATCAAAAATGCGCCCACGCTCATAATACCGAGCGCTAACATCAAAGAGCGGCGCGTTATGTCCCTAAAACGCTCTGGTTCGCCTAGATCACGCCCGACCAGAAGTCGCATACCATTAGGTAAAGCAATGACCACCGCAATTGCCCGATGTTCGCTCTCAGCGCCCTGCTCGCCATAACGATTATAGGTGAAAGCGCGCTCTACTATACCGTTGGTGTCAAGGACTCCCGGCTGCACGTCTTCGACATTGCCTGCCAAAATGCGGCCTGTTGGATCGGAAACAAGATAAAGATAAGCATTGGGTTGACGCGAGCGGTATTCAACCACACGCATCAACTGCGGAATGCCGCCACGCGCATAGGCTTTGCCAACGCTTGCGACTTCCTCCGACAATGCTTCCTGGGTTTGGGCCGCCAAAAAAGTTGCGGAAAGGTTGGTGATATAAAATACCAATCCAAAAGCGCCGACCGCGAACAAAAGCAAATATAGCGCAGAAAGCCGAGCTGCCGTCGTGCGCATCAGAGCGGAAAAACGCCCCATTATTCCGCCTTAGCAGCCGTGTCCGACTGCTGTTTTGCTTTCAGCATATAACCGGCACCACGAACCGTATGAAGAAGAGGCTCATCAAACCCTTTTTCAATCTTGCTGCGCAAACGCGAAATATGCACGTCAATCACATTGGTCTGTGGATCGAAATGATAATCCCAGACATTTTCCAACAGCATTGTCCGGGTTACGACCTGACCGGCGTGACGCATTAAATATTCGAGAAGACGAAATTCGCGTGGTTGAAGCACGATGTCGACATTCTGCCTTCGCGCAGTATGGGCCAGCCTGTCCAACTCAAGATCGCCAACTCTATAAATCGTATCCGCTTCACGCGGACTTGAGCGGCGCTGTAAAACTTCTACACGTGCCAGCAATTCAGAGAATGCATAAGGTTTGGTAAGATAGTCGTCACCTCCAGCACGTAAACCGGTGACGCGGTCATCCACTTCACCCAAAGCTGAAAGGATTAGAACCGGCGTCTCCACGCCTTTGGCGCGCAGCCCTGCGACCACTGAAAGCCCATCGCGCTTAGGCAGCATCCGATCTACCACCAACACATCATATTTTCCGCTTTCAGCCAAAGCATAGCCCGTCTCTCCATCGCCAGCGATGTCTGCAGAGTGACCCGCTTCAGAGAAGGCTTTTTCGAGGTAGCGAGCCGCTTCGCGGTCGTCTTCAATAACGAGAATCTTCATGGAGACACAATAACCCAGAGGGATGAGATAGTGCCAGGCGGAAGTTCCGCCTGGCTTTGGATTTCAGGAATTGATCGAATTCACAGAAATCGTCTTAGTCTGCTTGAGTGATCGGAAGGGCAACAAAGCGGCTCTGATCATTGCTCTGGAGCTGTAACAGCACCGCCTTACGTCCTGCTTTGCTGGCGGCTTCGATCGCGTCGTTTATTTCCGCAGCGTTTTTCACCGCCTGATTATTTACGCTCACAATCACATCGCCGGGACGAATACCGCGGTCAGAAGCGTCGCTGTTCGGGTCGACATTGGTGACAACCACACCGTTGCCGTCTTCAGCCGGTGTTACTATCAAGCCATAGCTATCAAGCGTTTCACCTTTTTCAGCCCCGCCATTTTTTGGGCTAGCAGCCTTTCCAGCTTCGTTAGGCATGGGAGCGATTGTCACGGAAACTTCTTCAGCCTTACCGTTCCGCCACACAGAAATTGCAGCTTTTTCACCGGGCGCGATTTTGGCAATTTTTCGAGCCAGTTCACGCGGGCTGTCTACAGTTTCGCCGTTGACTGCGGTGATAACATCACCCGCATTAATACCGGCTTTCGCTGCTGGACCATCTGCCTGAGGTGCGGCGACAATGGCGCCCTTTTCTTCAGCCAATCCAAGAGAAGCGGCGATATCTTTCGTCACTGGCTGTATCTGAACACCAATCCAGCCGCGCTCAACCGATCCTTTTTCAATGAGCTGCTCTACAACCTGCTTTGCGGTTGATGCCGGAATAGCAAATGCAATACCCACGCTACCGCCGGAGGGCGAGAAGATCGCAGTATTGATGCCAATCACTTCGCCAGAAAGATCAAAGGCTGGTCCACCGGAGTTCCCTTTGTTTACTGCCGCATCAATCTGAATAAAATCATCATAGGGGCCAGCACCAATATCGCGACCGCGACCTGAAACGATACCGGACGTTACCGTGCCTCCGAGACCAAACGGATTGCCAACTGCAACCACCCAGTCACCAACCCGGATTTTGTTATCGTCACCGAAAGCAACATAGGTAAATTTGCGATCATCGTCGACTTTCAACACAGCCAGATCAGTGCGTTCATCCGTACCGATCAGTTTCGCGTCAAATTCGGTACCATCATCGAGCACAACGCTAAAAGCATCGCCGTCGGCGACAACATGATTATTGGTTACCAAATAACCATCTTGAGAAATAAAGAAGCCTGAACCCTGCGAGATTGGGCGTTCTTTGCCCGGACGGTTTTGGCGTTTGTTGGGACGGCGACTATCGGGGCGAGCATCGCCACGTGGCTCAATGCCAAAATCACGGAAGAAACGCTTCAACGGATGATCATTTGGGAGCTGATCAAATCCGGGAGCACCAAACTGCTGAGCGCTATTTGCGGTTTCCTGAAATTCTTTTTTTACACGAACACTGACAACTGCGGGGCGAACCTTTTCAACAAGATCTGCAAAACCTGCCTGTTGCGGCGGCGTCACGCGAACTGCTTCGGCACGCGCCTCCGTGAAAGAACCTAATGGACCAGTTGCAACAAATGTACCGGCAAGAGCGGCAGACAGCGCGATAGCTGCAACAGTTTTGCTATATTTGGAAATAGTTGTCTTAATCATGTTTCTCTCCTTACGAGCAACAATCGGGGACCCCTGCTTCCAAACAGGCAAGCCCGCCCCGTTAATCCTTTATAGAGCGCAACATAGGTAACGCTACCTTACCGCGCAATTTCCGGAAGATGAAAGTTTTGTAAGGTTGATATAGGCGAGCTGGTTAAGAAAACTATTTATCGTCAAGTATCTTCGATAGGCGGGCTTTTTCTTCGCCAGAAAGTGGTTCT
Organism: Falsochrobactrum ovis; assembly: GCF_003259955.1. Taxonomy (GTDB): domain Bacteria; phylum Pseudomonadota; class Alphaproteobacteria; order Rhizobiales; family Rhizobiaceae; genus Brucella; species Brucella ovis_A. The sequence continues at coordinate 747,033 of NZ_QLMK01000001.1, read as the reverse complement.
GGCGCAATGACCTTCCGTCTGCGCAGAGAAAAAAGAAGTGTTCCCCCGCCAATAAGCAAGATTACGATGGGAAAGCCCCAAAGAAGTAGCGTATTGGCGCTCAAACGAGGTCTTAGCAAAACGAATTCACCATAACGGGCGACGACAAAATCCTGCACTTCTTTATCAGTATCGCCCGCGGTCAAACGTTCCCGCACAAGAATACGCAAGTCGCGAGCTAGTTCTGCATTGGAATCGTCAATCGATTCATTTTGACAGACCATGCATCGCAGACCGGCAGATATTTCTCGTGCGCGACGTTCAAGCTGCGGATCGCTTAAAACTTCGTCGGGATTTAATGCAAATGCATTCGTCAGCGAAAACAAGAGCGCAGCTGTGATCATCAATATGGCTGATAATGCTCGTAGGCTCATGCGGTAATCTCCGACGAAGTTGGAGATTTTTTACGTTGTTTTGCCGGTGCGCCAACACGCAGTCGACGATCCGCAAGCGAGATTATTCCACCCAGCATCATTACAACAGCGCCGTACCAAATAAGGGTCACATATGGCTTCCACCACAGGCGCACAACAATGGAATCGTCTCCTACATCATCGCCCAGAGCCGCATAGATCTGACTAAAGCCAAGGGTTCTTATGCCAGCTTCAGTGGTCGGCATTTGTCTGGCAGGGAAAAACCGCTTGGAAGGTTCAATTACCCCAAGGTCGCGCCCGTTAGGTGCGTATAAGGTAAAGCTTCCCTGATTTTCGGTGAAATTCGAACCTGTTATTGGGCGCATGCCCTCAAAGCGCAGAGAATATTCAGCAATGGATGTCTCATCGCCCGGCTTCATAACCAGCACATTTTCCGTGCCAAAAGTCGTGACACTGACAATCCCTATCAGGGTTATTCCCAGTCCCATATGTGCGAGCGCCGTGCCAAATGCTGAACGTGGTAGGCCCTTAAAACGGGCAAAAGCTTTAGCTGCCGACACTTTACCGATACCCGCTTTCAACACCAGATCGGTCAGGCTGCCAAATATCAGCCAAGCAGCTAAACCAATACCGAAGGCTGCAAAAATCGATTGCGCATGACTTTGCCACAAAACAATTGCCGTGACGAGCAAAGCCAAGCCGAATGCAGTCATCAATCGTTGGGAAACTGCGTAAAGGTCGCCGCGTTTCCACGCTAGCAACGACCCAAAAGGCACAGCGATCAAGAGCGGGATCATCAGCGGGCCGAATGTCATGTTAAAGAACGGCGCGCCAACAGAAATCTTATCGCCGGTGAATACCTCCAGCAGAAGCGGATATAATGTGCCAACGAGAACTGTAGCTGCGGCAGTTGTCAGAAACAGATTGTTGAAGACCAGCGCGCCTTCCCGAGAAATTGGTTGGAATAATCCACCCGTGGTGAGGCTTTGCACACGAAGGGCAAATAGCGATAAAGACCCACCAATGAAGAGCGCCAGAATAGCGAGAATGAACAAGCCCCGTCCTGGATCGGTCGCGAAACTGTGAACAGAGGTCAGGACGCCGGAACGGACGAGAAAGGCGCCTAGTAACGAAAGGGAAAAGGTCAGAATCGCAAGCAATACTGTCCAAATTTTGAGTGCGGAACGCTTTTCCATGACCAGAGCTGAATGAAGAAGCGCAGTTCCCACGAGCCACGGCATAAAGGACGCATTCTCGACCGGGTCCCAGAACCACCAGCCACCCCAGCCCAACTCGTAATAAGCCCAATAGGAACCCATGGCTATGCCACCGGTCAGGAATGTCCAAGCTACCAATGCCCAAGGACGAACCCAACGCGCCCAAGCAGCGTCAATACGACCCTCAATCAGCGCGGCAATAGCAAACGAGAAACACACGGAAAATCCGACATAGCCCAGATAAAGCATAGGTGGATGGATCGCTAGACCGATATCCTGAAGGATCGGGTTGAGATCAGCACCCTCTAATGGAGCTGGAAATATTCGGGTAAAGGGATTGGAGGTTGCGATAATGAAAGCAAGAAATGCTGTCGTCATCCAGCCTTGAACCGCGATCACATTTGCACGCAAACTATCAGGCAGATTGGCAGAAAATGCTGCCACCAAAGAGCTGAAAAAACTTAATATAAGCACCCAAAGGAGCATCGAGCCTTCGTGATTGCCCCAAACGCCCGTGAACTTATATAGAAGCGGCTTTTGGGAATGTGAGTTTTGCACGACGTTCAAGACTGAAAAGTCGGAAACCACATAAGCAATCGTGAGCACAAAAAAGGCGAAGGCAATCAACGCAAAAGCGGCGAGTGCAGTCGGAACAGCAACTGCCATCAAGCGCATATCACGCCGATGAGCACCGATCGCCGGCACGATCGATTGCACAATTGACAATGCCAGCGCTAATACCAGAGCGAAATGGCCGATCTCGACATTCATTTGCGGTTTTCCGATCCAATCATTGGCCTTCCCAAACGCCCTTTTCTTTCAAGCTGCTAGCAAGGTCTTTTGGAACGTAATTTTCATCGTGCTTAGCGAGGACATTATCCGCCCGAAAAACCCCGTCGGCGCCAAACCGACCTTCAGCCACTACGCCCTGCCCTTCACGGAAGAGATCAGGCGCAATACCTTCAAAGGACACTTTAACGGTCTTAATCGTGTCGGTTACTGTGAATTGAAGAATGCTGCCCTCGCGGGTGACGGACCCTTCTTCAACAAGGCCGCCCAAGCGAAAGCGTGCGCCGGAAGTTAATTCCTGCTCGGTCAGATCGGCAGGTGTGCGGAAAAAGCGAATATCCTGACTAAATGCCATTAATATGAGGCCGACAGCAACGGCGAGTACAGCTAGAGCACCACCGATCAGCATCAAACGTTTGCGTTTACGCCGGCTCATAGTTCGAGCAATATTGGTTGAGACTTGATCAATCCCAACCTTGTCGGGCCCGCGCCCCTGCACCGTCGCATTCATTCCTTTCTGCTCCCGGATTCCAGTCCCAATTGCGCAGCATAGAGCTGAAGCTCCACCTGTTCTTCTCCTTTAAGAGCGGATAGCCCTCTTTTTAAGGCATCATTAGCTGCCTCACGCCGATCGATGATCAGATAAGAGCGAAGCAGCCGCTTCCAACCATCCAAGTCGGCACCATTTTCTCGAAGTCTTGCGTCTAATCGCTCGACCATGCCCTCGATCATTGCCTGCTGGTCTTCAGCGCTGAGTTGTGATGCCGCTTCGATTTCCTCAGAAGTTGGACCAGGCAGGGTTTGAGGCTGCGAGCGTAAGCGAGCAATAAGCTCTTCAACCTGCGCGCGCGTGGATGCATCGACATTCGGCTTTTTCAAAAATGTCTGCAATCTTGTTACGGCTGCCTCAGCTCGCCCATCTTGCAACTCGCCTTGTGCAAGATAAAATTGCGGTCCTATATTGTCGGGCGCAAGCTTTGCGGCTTTTTGGAAAAATGTTTCCGCTTCCGCTGTAATAGTGCCGCCGGAGATCGTTATCAGGGCCTCACCCAGACCAAGATTACGCGCAACATTTTCGCCATCAATGCGGATGGCGGCACGATAGGCATTAGCTGCATCGGCCGCGCGACCCAGACGCAGATAAATAGGCGCTAACACATCCCAACCCCGTGCATCATTTGGGTTTTGCGCCAAATGTGCCTCAGCACGTGCAATGAGTTCTTCAACCGAATTTTGTCCTGCCGCGCTCTGAAGACGAGATGAAAGCGGCATGGATGGCATATCGGGCTTACCAAAGAACGGATACACGCCCCATGCAATCAAAGGCACACATAATACTGCGGCGAAAGAAAGAATATGACCGGACCGTCGTTCATAGATTGATGCACTATCGTCACTGGCTTTTTCAGCGGCCAGAATCCGCCGGGAGATCTCAATCCGCGCTTGCTCAGCGCTGGCCTCATCGATCATTCCCCGCGCCAAATCCGCGTCCACTTCACGCAGTTGATCGCGATAGACTTCGAGATCGTTTTTTCTGGCCGGCAAGAAGCCCTTGCTGCTGCGCGTTAGCGGCAACAGGACGATTAATGTAGCTGCTATTGTAAGCAGAATAGCGAAGAACCAAAATTCCATGGCGGAGACTTACCCCCAGCGGAGGAAAAAACCAATATCTACCGGGTTAAACTCGCCAACTAGGGCAATTCGCCGCAAAAGAGGTCGTCAATTTAAGGGGGTCCAACTACCGTCTGGGTTGCGACAGGCGGTTCCTCGCTGAGTTTGCGGCACGCCATTAATATTAAATGTGTGGGTGTATTGTCGGCAATTCTGAGACCCAACCTGATAAGGCTGAGCCGCCATAACATCTCCAGAAGAGCTGCCCGCTTTCCATGAAACCGTTTTGCCAGCCGGCGAATATTCAAGAGTGCGATATTCAGCCTCAAGCGCCTTACGCCGATCATTCGCGGTCAGTTGCAATGCGGAGTTTCCTAAAAGTCCTGTGCCCATTGCAGCCAAAAGATCTGGCTTAGGTTCGCCTCTCGAAAAACCTCCCAGTGTAGTCAAACTCGTATTTTTCCTATCGCCCGCAGTACCACACCCGGCAATGACAAGCGCAATGGAAACAAACAGGAGAGAAGTGGAGAATTTCGTGACCAGCTTCATAAGGACCCGTCTTTCTAAACACGCACACAAAATATCACGCTCGATAATTTAACCTTTGCCCTTACCTATTGGCAAAGGCAATCATTATTGTTCCGTATTAACCCTCAGTATCAATCTTCGGTCAGCGGCAAAAATACGCATACTTTCAAACCGCCCAACGCAGCTTTGCTTAGCCGTAAATCGCCGCCATATTCCTGCACAGTGTCTTGAACAATAGACAATCCCAATCCCGTGCCAGGTTTGGACTCATCGACGCGATTGCCACGTCGCAATGCTTCCTTTATTCGGTCCGGGGCAAGGCCCTCGCCATCATCTTCGATGATGATCTCGAACCGGCGCTTATCCTTTATCGGCTGAGCTGAGCGCAATATGATATGGATGCGGTTGCGGCCCCATTTTGCAGCGTTCTCCAGCAGATTGCCGACAATCTCTTCGAGATCTTCCTTCTCGCCTGCAAAAATCGCGCTCGGTAGCTGATTATCAAAAGTAATATTGGATTCTGGATTAAGCTTGGCAGTGACCCGCTTAATCCGTTCGAGAACAGGGGTAACAGGCGTCCGAAACACTACGCTATTGCGTTGCGCAGCTATCCGCGCGCGCTGCAAATAGTGTTGAATTTGCACCTGCATAGCTTCGCTTTGTTCGCGCACAATTCGGCCGTGCTCTCCTCCCAGCGTGCGTGCTTCATTCACCAAAACAGATAAAGGCGTTTTGAGTGAATGTGCGAGATTTCCGACCTGGGTGCGAGAGCGCTCAACAATGCGACGATTGTTCTCGATCAGCGCATTCATCTCGTGGGCCAGAGGCGCAATTTCCAAGGGAACTGAAGTATCAAGCTTCGTTGCCCGCCCCTCGCGGATATCGCCAAGCGCTCTGCGTACCTTATCTAAAGGCCGAAGGCCAAATAGAATGATGGCCGCATTGATTAAGATACTGCCCAGTCCAAAAGCCGACAAATACAAGATTAATCGGGTCCGAAATTGTCTTACTTCCTGAAGGATTTCCGTCAGATTGCCCATGACCCGGAAGCGGGCAACGCGGTTGTCTGCGGCAAGAACAACCTCCGTTTCAACGACATAAAGTTCTTCGCCGTTAAGTCCAGGCATTGTGAAAGCACGGCGAAAGGAACTATCAAAAGGTACCTCAGAGATAGAGACATCTGGAAGAGGACGGCCCATTTGTGATTGAGACCGCAGCTCGCCGTGAACATTTGGCGTTACAGGGACAACAGACCAATACCAGCCCGACAATGGGCTGGAATATCGGGCATCGCCAAGTTCTGGTCGACCGTCAAGCGATCCGTCAGGCGAGATGCTCACTGCGCCGACCAGACTGAACAAATGCGCTGACAAAAGCCGCTCGAAATTATCGCGTGCTGCTTCGCTATAAAGAGCACTGATGGCAGTCGCTCCTACCATTAGCGCCAGAATTACCCAAAGCGTTGAAAGCGTAACCACGCGAACAGCGAGGGAGCGAATGGGAGGAAAAATGCTGAAAAAATTCAGTTCCCTCAACCTTTCTCAACTTCACGCGTATCAGCGCGCATACGATAGCCCATACCGCGTACTGTTTCGATCAGGTCAGCACCCAATTTTTTGCGCAGACGCCCCACGAAAACTTCGATCGTATTGGAATCTCGATCAAAATCCTGATCATAAAGATGTTCAACCAGTTCCGTGCGGGAAATAACTTGATCTTGATGATGCATTAAATATGAAAGCAGGCGATATTCATGTGAGGTGAGTTTAAGCAGCACTCCATCCACACTGACCTTTGATGTTTTGGTATCAAGATGCAAAGGCCCACAGACAAGCTCGGAAGAAGCATGTCCTGCAGCTCTTCTTATTAAAGCCCGAAGTCGGGCCAGCACTTCTTCAATATGGAATGGCTTGGCCACATAATCGTCAGCACCGGCATCAATACCCGCAACCTTATCGCTCCAGCGATCCCGTGCGGTGAGCATAAGCACTGGCATCGTCCGACCAGCCTGCCGCCAACGTTCCACCACGCTGATGCCGTCCATTTGCGGAAGGCCAATATCAAGAATAACAGCGTCGTAGGGCTCGGTATCCCCTAAATAGTGACCTTCCTCACCGTCAAAGGCACAATCAACCACATAGCCTGCGCCAAGAAGCGCATCTGAAAGCTGTCTATTCAGATCTTTATCGTCTTCAACGATCAGGATACGCAAAACGGCTTCCCCCAATCCAATCGTTTAGTTCGCCAGTGTTTAGGTCTCAGCGTTTAATTCGCTGGCACCGCAACTTCTACGCGGCGCGGACGTTCACCATCGCGTCCTGGCACCAGAACTACAACGATACACATAGGTTTACCATTTTGCACGGTTGGTGTTGCCTTGGCCAGTTGCCCACCCTGCGAGGCCGCAACTTTTTCTCCCACGGAAGCGCAATCGCCGGAAGCGTTGACCAAGAAACGAGGCTTCTCCGGCGTCCCGATCGGCATCGCGCCAACGCTCATCGGCAACAATCCGACGCAGATTGTGAGAAGTGCAAAAAATCTCAAAGCAGGGTTCTTTTTCATCATGCTGCCCATATAGCGCCTCGCAGCTGAACCATGCATGAACGATACATTCCGCTTACAGGCACGAAAGTTTAGCTTTATCAGAATTGCTAAGTCCACAGACCGGACCAGCAATATCCAGACCATTTGGGGAAGACCAGTCCGTTTCGTTCAATTTGGCTAATCTGCCCCATGGTGAATCCCCTATCACAATTTGTAATTTTATGAAATACGTGAATTCGCCGCAACTCGTCCTAAAATAGTGACCAGTCCTGCAATGGCTGTAGCAAGTTGTAATAATAGTTCGGTTAGTTCGCCCTGATCAATCGTATCGCTGGCAAATCCAAATGCTCCGGCAAGCGAAAGCACAAGGGTAACCAAGCCCGCCCATACTGTTCGAGAGAGATACCAAGGTTTGTTGTCCTGCATTAACTTTCCTTTCAGTTCATCAATTGGTCGCTTATGACGAGACTAGCCGGATCGCCTGCACCCACTTTCGCGCTGATCATTGCAACACGTATTTCGAACGCTTGATTGCCCACCTCCATATTCCGGTCTGCTTGCGAATAATTCCATCTTGGAACCGAAACATTCTCTTGTCGTATGCGTGTTCCAGATTGCCATATCTCAACCTGATAGGCTTCTTGCTCCTCACCAAGCGGTATATCTTCGCCCAGCCAATTATCCGCATCAATCCGACCTCGCCTGATCCAGCTCACAGCTAGATCGCCGGTTGGCAAGGCTTCGGCTTTCAAATGAACCGGACTTAATGGCCGCAATGCTCGCAATCCGCCGCTGAATTCTATTGTATCGAAATATTCATCCGAAAAGGATTTACCCGCGGTTCCAATCCTCCAATTCAGTTGCAGGCCAATTTCAGATGATTGCAGCCCCACACTGGTCACCGAAGCATCTATCAGGATGAAGGGCGTGCCCGCTGGTTTCTCCGAAAGGGCTGCCAATTCAGTGCCAAGCTGGCCCCGCAGCAATCCGCTGATCCGCCACTCATCCAGCCCGATTTCTTCCGCATTCAAGAATTGGAAAACTTCCCAATCTCCTTCCGGTGATCGTAGCAAAGCTGCGTTGGCCCCGTTGAAAAGCTGTGCCATAGATTGTGGTCGCAATTCACCCGAATAAAGCCCCAGATCAACACTTTGCCCGTCGATCATCCGGCCACTGGGACTGCCAGGCAGGGAGGTAAGCAGCTCTCCCATAATGGCGCGCTCAGAAACTAACGCGCGTTCCATATATCCATCATCGGTGGGTGAAGCGTAAACCGCAGCTCCCCGCCATGGACGGGCATGGCAAGCAACGCGAAACTGCTGGGCGGGATCTTCTGAGCCGGGCCAGAGTGGTAGATCCAGCAGATGAATGACTGGCTTCATATCCGCCACAGGACCACCGGGTGGCAAGCGCGGCGTCTCGCCTTGATCGGCATATATAATGTTGGAGGCCAGCGCTGCGGCCTTCACCGTGCGCACATCACCATCCTCAAGGGCGGTCACAATATAGATACGCTCGCTACCCTCTCGATCAATCCGTATGCGATCACCAACATGAAGGGCGGCATGAGACCACGGCAGAGCAAAGCTCGCCGTTCGCCGCTCGGAATGACGACGTGCTAACCATCCTTCGGCCAAAGCCTGTGCCTGACCGGATTCCAGAACTCCTGAAAGACTTACACTTTCTGTTCCTCGACCTAAATCCCGCATGGCGCTGGCACCTACCACCTGAAAGTCACGCAACGGGTCGTGACAGTAAAACTCCACTTCTGCTGGTAAATCATTCTGATCGTCAAGCATGACGGTCAATGCGGCGCCCTCAGCAGGTTCGACCAGCGCGGTTTGCAAATCAAGCACTGCTGATGAGCGTGCAATGCTTTTAAACACAAAACGTCCCGACTGTTCATATCCGTTGACGCCAAAAATATCCAAAAGCGGCTCCAGCACTCCCCGTGCGCTTGCCGGTTCCGATATGACAAAGCCCGATAAATACCCGTCAACGCCAGAGACGTCTGCCTCCGGCAACCCAAAATCTGCAAGGATTGCAGCAATCAATTCATCCAAAGACACTCCATTGATGCGGCCATTTAGCCAATGCCCCAAACGCCAATTTGGCGCATCGCCCCATATTTCGCCCTTGAGCGGAAATTCCGGAAAAGGCCTTGTGTCCCACGACCACAGATAAATGCGATCTAGGTCCAACATAGGTCCACCATAGATGGGCGATATTGGATTGTTTTCTGGCCAGTAGTGAAAATGCGCACGCAAAAATCGGTCCATAGCGATGTCCGAGCGTGATCCGTTAGAAAAATATGGCGCTGCGTTCTCCGATGATTTTGAATCTGGAAAAACATTCGGCTGATTGGGGCCTTTATCGACCGCAGGACAACCCAACTCGGTAAACCAGAATGGTTTTGATTGAGGGACCCATGCGGTCGGCTGAGACGCCTCTTTGCCCCCAATCCGATTAAAATGTTGATTGCTCCACCAGGCTCGAATGTCTTTGAAACGATAGACCCAAGGCTTGCCTGCCATACCATCGGTTATTGGGGTGCGGATACGCTTGGCACGGTCCTCGCTGCTGGCATAATACCAATCAAAACCCTCACCGGCTTCGATATTAGCCATCAATCCATCAAGGTCGTAAGCCCCTTCAAATCCGTCTGGATTTCCGCCTTCAAGATCGCTATCGCGCCAATCAGCGAGCGGCATGTAATTATCTATGCCAATTGCATCAATTGCAGGGTGAGACCAAAACGGATCCAAATTGAAGAATAGATCGCCGGTGCCGTCTTCTGCTTGATAGCCAAAATATTCAGTCCAATCAGCACCATAGGTAATGCGGCAATTGGGGCCCAGTTTCGAGCGCATTTCTTCTGCCAAAGCGCAAAGATGCGTAACAAATGGGAAATTGGTGTGACTATCGCGAATGCGGGTTAACCCGCGCAATTCGGAGCCAATCAAAAAGGCATCCACACCTCCCGCTTGAACGGCCAGGTTGGCGCAATGATTCAGAAAACGTCGATAACCCCATGTTCCATTAACAAAAGCCTCTACCTCAGCGCCTGCGATCGCAGTTTTATCTGGCGAGCCGTTCATACCCGGCGCTGGATAACAAGTGATCCGACCACGCCAAGGATAGACCGGTTGGCTTGCACCACCATAGGGAGATGGCAGATTATTGCCGGCAGGTACATCCATCATGATGAAAGGATATAAGGTAACTTGCAGGCCTCGCGCCCGCGCGTCGCGGATAGCGTCTATGACACTTTCATCGGATGGCGTGCCGCCATAGGCCGCGCCTTCGCCACTTCGCGAGATCAAATGCGCCTGGGCGCGGGTGACGCGCTCCACTCTCCAAACTCTGCTTGACCTATGGTGCGAAGCGTCCGCGACGCCGGGGCGAATGAGACAGTTGCCAGCACGAAGATCATCGCCAAACCAAGGCAGCACAATGGCCACATGTTTCAGGTTCGGACACAGGGCTTGCAATTCATCCATCGCTGCGGCCCAATCGCTGCGACTGCGTATAGAATTACGATTGACCCATCGCTGGTAGCCCAATTGTGGCTGGTCACGAACAGGTTCAGGCGAAAGCCCGAATTCTGTAGAACCTGGAATTAACGCGACAGCGCGCAAATCTTTTGCAAGCTTACCAATAGGTCGCATCACCTCAAAGTGGAACTGTGGCAGCCGGTTGCCGTAGTTCTCCAGAGGGATACGTTCAAATACGACATAGGCAGTACCGCGATAGGCTGGGGCGTTACCCGTTCCTTGTTTAGCTTCGATCAACGGATCAGGTTGCTGATGCTCGGTGCCACGATAGATCCGCATATTTATTTCGGTCAAATCCAATTCCTGACCGTCTGCCCATATGCGGCGGATACCCGCAATTTCACCCTCAGCAACCGCATAGGCGGCATTGCCAAAATAGCTGTAACTGGTCACTTTTGGCCCACCTTTACCGCCTTGGCGCTCGGTGGTTTTGCTCTCTTCAAATCGTGTGGCCCAAATCAAAGTGCCCGAAAGCCGAGCGGTGCCATAAATAAAAGGCAGGTTTGCACCTTCTTCAGCGGTCACAAAACGGCCGCTTGTTAATCGCGCACCTTCCATATGTCGGGTGGAATTGATGATAGCGGTGTCCACTGCATAGCCGCCCATAGCCCCGAGCCCGGCGCCGATGGCGGCGCCCACAGGGCCAAAAATGCCGCCAACGGCGGCACCCACTGCTTGCAGAACTATTGTTGCCATTTTATAATTTCCGTTCGGGAAAAATGAAAATTCCTGCGATACGTTTCCGCCATTGCGGTACAAGCGCCGAAGTCATGACGCTGTGCCCTTCATAGGCATGGATGAAACGGTTCTCGTAGGTCATGATGCCAAGATGTTTGGCAGCGGTGTTTTCTCGCCAGCGAAACACCAAAAGATCGCCAGGTTGCGGATCGCTCATATCGCGTTTTATCAGATGGCGTTCTGCGGCTTCCAGCAAAGGATCATCTTTGGAAACCTCGCCCCAATCGGCCGCATATGGCATTATCCGTTCAGGTTCGCATCCATAAAGCGCCCGCCAGATGCCTCGTACCAAGCCTAGGCAATCGCAACTGACACCCCGGCGCGATGCCGCATGCCGGTAAGGCGTACCGATCCAGCGCTCTGCTTCTTCAATAACGCTTTGAGCCATCATAGAACGAGCGCGCCCCCGTCATATTCATTTGCACTGGTAACGTAAGCGAACGCGGCATCATTTCCCGGCAAGTGGGGAAAACCGCGGAAGTTAATTCCGTTGGAAAATTTTGCCTTGCAGGTGGTAAAGCTCTTGTCGCAGCCCGCGGTGATGTGGAACCTCTCCCCTCCCGATAACGGCAATATAGGCGGATCAATCAGTTGAAGCGTGGCGCCCGAATGGCTGACACAGTGGATTGTACGGCCTGCATTTGCGCCGCTCTGCCACGTTAATGTGCCGTTAGAAAACCAACCATCGGCAAATTGGCTCAGACCTACGACCTTAAGAGTTGTTCCCTCAAAGCGAGAAACTGTTCCATTTGCAAAATAGCGTGGGTCGCTGAGATTTATGCCGCAGCGTCCATCGCCAAGTGCTGCGGAGCAATTGCGTTGGATGCGACGGCCTTTTACAGCATCGAATGCAGCGGCAACGCCTTTCAGTTCCATAACGAAACGATTTCCCGCGCGGGTGATCTTGCCCGCCGTCCACCGGCGTAAAACCACATGTTGTTCCGGCTTCTGCCAATTTGCGAGATAGGCTTCGATTACAGCATCGTCAAATCGGCCAAGTTCAATATCCGCATCGCTGATTTTACTGGAAGACAAGATACCTTCCACCTCTCCGCCAGCGACCGATAGCCCAAGCTGGGTGCTGGCTTCAGAACTATTCAGACCGCTGAGTGGCTCGCAAGAAACTCCGTCAATAATCAGCGTGCGATCGTGATCTGTGAACCCAAGAACGATTTGATCAGAACGTCTTATAATCCAAGCAAAGCAATGGGTTGTCACTTCCCCTTGCAGATGTGATTCAAGCTCTGGCGGAATGGGGATCATGCTTTCACCTCAAGGATGGGAATAGACGGAATTTCACCAGCTTGAAACGAAGCAATGCTGGCCAGAAGCCGGTCGGTATCAAACCGCACGGCCACGTCGAATAAAAACCCTGCCGTCACAATCGCACCTTTTGCGGGTACGTAATCCGTTTCAAAAGTCACCACACCGCTCAACGGATCCAGCGTGAATGCCTCCCCCTGTCCGACTGCCGCTCCGTCTATCGCGATCAACACGGTATCAGCCACGGGACATGTGATCGGGCGGATATAGTCCTCATAGTGTTTTACGAGCTGAAATTTTCTACTTACACCATCGCCAGTACCGATCTTCTGATCACGTGATGTCGGAGGCGTGTTTCCTGCTGCCGAGGAAAAATCAAAAGGATCGCGGAAGCGGAAACCATAGAGCGAACCGCGACGTGCCTCGAAGAAAGCCAGCACGGTTCTCAGATCATTGAGCGAGCGTAGCCCGGTTCCGGCATCAAAGTGCCGACGCGAATGTGCCCAACGGGCGTTGCGCTTTTCGTGGCCCGAAGTGAGAGTGACAATCTCATTCCGCCATTCCGGACCGCCGGTTGCACCAAAAGAAACGCCCAGTGGGAAACGAACATCGTGGAATGCTTCGTTCATAAGTTACAATCTCCTGGCACCGCGACGCACCGCACCGGCTAGCATCGCTGAAAGTTGCGCTTCCGATTTTTTGAAAGAGGAAGCATCGGGTGTCGACATGTGAAAAACGACTTGTACCGGCTTTCCGCCGCCCCCGCTCGCCACCCCCAGCCGTCCGTCTGCTCCGCGCGCCAGCGGTAAGATTGCTTCCGCTCCAGCTTCACCCGTGAGACCCAGAGAACCATTCCCCATTCCGAAATAGGTTGGACTTGAGACAACGCCGCCTTTTGCAAAGGGCATCACGCCGCGGATGCCGGCAAACACGCCTGACATAAGCGAGGAACTGAGGTTCTGAAGCGGCTGCAGCCCTGCTGATAATGCCGAGCTTGCCAGGCTACTGGCCAATCCTCGCAATACGTCTTCGAGACTTTTGCCAGTAGTAATTGCACCTTTCAGCGCTGTATTGAGACTCGTACCAAAACTCGACGAACGCTTTTCCAGGTCAGTCAAGGCACGGTCGAAGGCACTCATATCCGCCTCGACTGAAACGGTTAGTGTTTCATCTTTCATCTGAATTACCTGTCGGGATAAATGTGCATCAGCGCATCAAGCGCGGCCCGCGACGGGGCTGATTGCAAACGGCGCGATGGACCGAGCGCCGCAGCAAATTCACGTGGGGTCATTGCCCAGAAGTTTTTAGGAGATAGCCGCAGCAAACCAAGCCCCGCCCGCATCACTTCATCCCAAGGAAAGGGCGAAGCGCTTGTTTCGCTGAAAGGCGAAGAAGTTGATTCAACTGCGGCAATTAAGGGTTTGGAGCGGAATGGCTTTCTTTCGTTTCGGCACCGCCGAAAGTTGCTGTCAATAGTTCTGAAACCATGCGCGCATAACCGGTTGCACCGCCATCGGCGCGCATGTCGGCTACATCATCATCGCTCACATTATGTCCACCGCCACGAAGCCCCGCGCAAATAATACGCTGCATGTCGCGAGCGGAAAGCCTGCCCGAAGAAAAGCGAGCAATCAGATCAGACAAATTGTCAGCCTCAAATGCCGCCTCCAGTTCAGCCAACGCGCCGAGGGTCAAACAGAGGGTCCAATCCCGGCCATCAAGCCTTGCCGCCACCTCTCCCCTATGACGGTTGACCATCATATGGCTTCTCCGAAGCTAATTGGACCGGCTGATTCAATTGCTATTTCGAAAGTCATTTCCGCATCATGATTGCCGCCATATTCGAGCGCGACAATCTGAAATGCGCCGGTGATAGTTCCAAAATCGGGCAATATAATTTGCCAATTTTGGATTTCACCGGCAAAGAACGCAGAGCGGACCAAAGCGTCTGACGCTGCATCTTTGAAAATGCCCGACCCACTGACCGAGGCACGCTGTACCCCGCTTCCAGCCAATAATTGCCGCCAGCGGCCTGTGGCATCCGCGTCGGTTACATCCACCGTTTCTGCATTGAAGGCGATGCGCTTGGTGCGTAGGCCAGCACAGGTCACGAATTGATCATCCGCGTTTGCAATTTTGAGCAAGATATCCTTGCCCCGTTGAGCTGCCATACTGAATTCCTTATTAATTTTGGGGTTCGGTCACCACGCGATAACGCATGGTACCCAGATAGCTGCCGAGTCCGTCGGTGTTACGGGCCAAAACTTCCGTGAGCATGAAATTTATCAGACGATGACCTTCTAGAATGATCGGCGCCTCATCAAGCCGCGTCGCAATGCGGCCCGCTATATCGAGGACTAATTTTCGACCCGCTGTTCGGGCCCATATTTGAATGTTAAGGAAATGCTCCCCGCCCACTTCGCTGGCGGTGTTCCATTCCCGGCTCAGCGTTTCGCCGAAGGTGATGTAAGGAAACGCTGCCTTCGGCGGAACTTGATCATAAATCCGCTCACCGCCAAGAGTTTCAATAAGTTCCGTGTCACTTTTAAGAGTCTCATAAAGTGCTTTCTGTAATGCTGCCGCCCCGTTCATTGTGTTCCCCGCGAGTTTTGACAGTGTCTAAGTTGCTCGGTTTCAATCCAATCGAAATGTTCTCGCGCACGCTCAGCTCTTTGAAACGCAAAGCCCGCACCAGACCATCAAAGGTTAATTTCATTGTGATGTTCACTGCCCACCTTCCACTGCTAAACAGATCAGATATCGGCCCGTTTCATCGGGGTCATGAGCTGAGAGCAGAGAGAAAATCCGGCGCCCCTTCCGCAACCGCTTATCCGTAGAAATATCGTCACGAAAGCGCACCAATATACGGTGGGTTATTTGAGGGCGGGGTCTTGTGCCAAAGTCGCGCTGTGCGGTACTGACAGGCTCTATACGCCCCCAGATCGTTGTGTCTTCCACCCAGTTTTCCGTATAGCCGCCCATCCCGTCGGGAAGCCGATGCAAGGCTTCCAGAATCAGCTCTGAGGTGAGTTTTCCAGGGTCAATAAACAAAATATTGTTCATATGGACACCCGACGCCAACTGTCGACCATGCGGTCAATCAGCGGTGGGAATGTCGTTGAAGCGCCCGGTATAGGAGCGACTGCCCGCGTCTCGAAGAGATGGGCGGTAAGCGAAAGAACCGCATGTTTTAATGTATCGGGCATTTCTGCGCCTGATTCACCAAAACCCGCTTCAAAATCGATTTCAAGTCCGATAACCGAGCGCGCATCTTGATATTGCGGCATATATACACGTTGCGGTCGGCGTCCATGTTGAAGCAGGAAATCCTCCGGCTGAAAATTGACTGCCGTGCCGTCCGGCATATAGGCCACCACCGAAACTATGGATTTTACCGGATATTTAAATAAAGCTACCCGACCCGAGCGCGGCCAGCGATCGACCCGCAAACGCCACGTTTGATCAATGAATGCGAGGCCAGTTTCTGCCTCTACCAACTCGCGTGCGGTTTTTAACAGCCGGCCCAAGATCTCGTCTTCACTATCGGTGGAGATTTTCAAAAATGCGCGCGCATCTGCAATCGTCACCGGTTCGAGTGCCGGCGGCGTGACAAGAAACATTGCCATTGGATTCCCCTATAATAACTTCAAATCAGACAGTTATGAATTTGTCCCCACAAAGAGATTCAACGCCAATCTCAATATAATCTAGCTGCTAAGTTCAGCAGGGGGACTATGAAAATACCTGAGGTTATTGACAGCTACACCGCTGTCATTTTGATCAGGCCGAGAACTTCAGCAGCTTAATGGCATCAAAATCTTGTACGCCGCCACCGACACGCTTGGTCGTGTAGAACAACACATAGGGTTTAGCGGAATACGGATCCCGCAATACGCGGATGCCAATGCGGTCTACGACCAGATAGCCGCGTTCAAAATCACCGAAAGCGATCGGCGTCGCATCGGCACCGATATCCGGCATGTGTTCGGCTTCAACTAAGCCAAACCCCATCAATGATGCTTTCTCCCCAATCGTCGCCGGCGGTTGCCACAGATAATTGCCATCACTATCTTTCAACTTACGCAACACGCTTTGCGTGGTGCGATTCATGACGAAATTGGCTTTCTGGCGATAGCCCGCTTTCAGCGTATAAATGAGCTCGATTAGCTTATCAGCCGGATCAACTTCGGGCAGTGCACCTTCAATTCCGGTGGCAATATGGCCGAGTTTCCCCCATGCCCAGGAGCTCTCTGCAACCGAATCATAGGTTAGAAAACCGGTTGGCTGATTGACGCCGCTACCCGTGACGAAAGCGGCGCTTTCCTGTTCAGCGAAAGCTGCTTCAACTTCTTCGGCAATCCACTGTTCGACATCAATGGCCGCATCATCGAGCAGGGAAGAAGTTGCCGCAGGCATGGCGTAGAGTTCCATGGTCGGGAATTGCAGCTCAGCCAGTTTTGCGGTTGCCGTTTCAGGACGGACAGCGGTTTCACCAACCCATCCGACATTTGGGCCGCTGATTGAAAATGGTTTTTTCAGCACCGCGCTGGATACTTGGCGAACGCTGGCAATGGCACGGATCGGCGAAATCACGCTTAGTCTGCGACCGATTTCCGCCTCCAATTCTGCCGGCACCAGATAGCCACCATCAGGGCCATTTCCGTAGGAATGGGATTTCTGTTCGACACCGCGCAATGATTGTTCGTCACCTGAGCGTACATATCCGTCAAATGCTCGCTTGTGCTCAATATTGACGACAGCGCCCGATCCACCCAGTGCTGGACGGGACTGTTTTAGCACATATTGGTCGAGCGCTTGTTTTTGTTCATCCAGCGCGTGGTTGATACGCTCCACCTTTTCGCGCAGCAACACATCCACATCGGCATTTTTTTCAACTTTTTTCAGCCGTTCGTCATTGGCTTCTCGGAAACTGGAAAATGCCGACATGAAATCGTCAAATGCTGCGGCGATATCACCATTATTGACTGAATTGGTGTCGAGCGCCTTCGTTTCCACGCTCTTGGTTTCGAGCTGGATTGCATGATTGTTCTGCATATTGATCCTATTATTTTATGTTTGCGATCATCAGTTTTGAAGCTTCCCGCATACGCTGTGCTAGGTTTGCTTCATCGTACCCGACGGCATCCCGCCCATCGTGGCCTTGAAGTGCTGCTAAAGCCGCATAGCCTTTGGCAATGACGGTTCGTGCAGCACTTCGGCTCAGCCCCGCATCCCGCGTGAGCCAATGTTCAAATTGTCTGATTGTGGGCAATCGGCCCTTGACGGTATTCACCCGCGCTTGCGGCAGCATGGGAAAAGTAACAACCGATATTTCCCATAGATCCGCCTCCAAGATATGGCGTAACCCGGTTCGGGCATCTTTGCGCGCTTTAATAGTGCGAAAGCCAATGGAAAGCCCATCAAGTCCACCAGCGCGCATGAGCTCCAGAGCCTCCCGCGCACGGGCAACGCCTTTGGCGAGCCTGCCTTCGACATAAAGCCCGCGCGAATCCTCACGAATATCTGTCCAGACACCTATGGGTTCGGCCGCGTCATGCTGCCAAAGCATCCTTACACCGGATGGTTTGCGTTTTTGCAACGAACGCGTGAATGCACCGCGTTCAATGACATCGTTACCCAGATCCGCAAGGCCAAAAACACTGGCGTAGCCACCAAAGCTTCCATCGATTTGCACTTCATCGAGCGCGAGCGATGCCCGTTTGGTTTCGATTTTGAAATTAACCCCTGCCATTCCTGCTTCTTTCTTCTGGCAAAATTTCGGCCTCCGCTAAAATCCCAGGCAAAGCTGCATTTTTTGCTCGGTCGGCAAAACGCTTGAGTATCCCAAGCGCCGACCAAGCTGCGAGGCTAGCTGCTGCCGATCCCATCAGCATGAGCTCGGCCCGGCCCAGCGTATGATCGAGCGACAAGAATTCAGCAATTTTAACTCCTGCCGCTCCACCAAAGATCAAGCCACAAATCAGACCCACAGCGAAGCGGATCGCAGCCTCACGTTTGCCGCGTGGCAACACATAGGCTAGCGAAACAGCAGAGCCTGCAACCGCCCCAACGATTTTCGAGAACCACAACCACGTAGCTTCAGATGCCAATACTGTTTCACTCCAGCTATTCATGGCGTCCTCTTCACTCGCGCGGCTGATAGCCCACCGCCTCACGTTTTTCGTCATCTGTTAAGAATGTGGCTTCGGCTACGCGGCGCCACAGGGCTTCGCGTTCCAATGACAGGCCTTCAATCCGGTCAATGTCATGCTCCAGCCGCAAATCGCGTCCAAAAAGCGGGCCTAACCAGCACTCCAAAGCTTTCGCGGTACGGTCAATCAGCGGTAAGATCGTCAGTCGATAGAAAGCACGGTTGGCTTCGGCATAATTGGCGTAAGTGTTGTCGCCAGGAATGCCTAGCAGCATCGGCGGGACACCAAATGCCAGCGCAATATCGCGCGCTGCGCTGTTTTTAGCTTCGATGAAATCCATGTCCTGAGGGCTGTAGCCCATGGCTTTCCAATCAAGCCCGCCCTCTAAAAGCAATGGCCGACCTGCACCAGAAGCACCGGTATAGCCTTCTTCAAGTTCAGATTTAAGCCGCTCGAACTGCTCTTCCGTCAGGTTGCCTCCATCTTTTGGTGCATAGACTAATGCGCCGGAAGGCCGGGCGGAATTATCGAGCAGCGCTTTGTTCCAAGCGCTGGCGGCATTATGAATGTCCAAAGCCATCAATGCGGCTTCAAGCGGTGGAAAGCCATAATGATCATCAAGCGGGTGGAATAGTTTCAAGTGCAATCCGGTTGGAGCGTGGCCCGCAAGCATCACCGTTCGTTTGATGGAACCGGACCGATATATAAGAGAAACGGGCCAACCGTCGCTGGCTGTTTCCAGCGTCACGCGTTCGGGTCGCAAAAGATGCAGCTCGAACTGGCCGCTGGGCAGATCGACCCGCTCAACATAAGCATTGCCTGAGATTAGCAAGTGGCCATAAAGGCGCTGGAAAAAACTATGCCCATCCACTCCCGCTTGTGGGCGGGCGATTAATTCCAAAAGCGGGTGGATTTCATGTTCCATCGCGCCTTCATATAAAAGCCATGGCACATTGCTTGCAGCTTCCGCGATAAGTCGAACGCAGCGATGGGCCACCGGATTGCGCATGAAGCCTTCACGCGCAAGGGTTGCATAATCACGTCCGATCCAGGACGCGTTGTGTTCCATATGCAGCGCTACAAAACCGCTCGCCATTTTGGTCTGTCGACCTGCCACGCCACGCAGGCCATCATTCGCAGCGCTTTTGCGCCACGGCCATTTCCACGCCATATGTTGGCTCTCCGATGTAGATTATGTTTATCCGAAACGACGAATACGTGGTTTTCGCTCAGTGCCGTTCATCAGTTCACTCAGTGCCCAAACCAGTGCATCAACTCTATCCGGCGACCGGCCGCTCGATAGGCCATCGGGCGCGAAATCGCACATTTCATCCTCAAGCGCTGGGAAACGACCGACGTGACGAATACGCCCTTGCTCATATAAGGCCGCAACCGGCTCAGCGCGCAAAAATTTTCCGCGAGAAGCACGGCGCATCAAAACGGGAACCGAAGCATCTTCGGCCGAAAGCACGGCTGCTACCATTTCACCACCCTGATTGACTTCCGCCAAAATCGCATCCGCTTCATAATCATGATAAAGCGCTACGGCTCGGCGTGCCCATTGATGAGGCTTTGCCATTTCCATGGTTTCATCGGCCAGAACATGCCCAAAACCGTTTTCATCGATACCTGCCACGACAATGCCGCAGGCATCGGATGATTTGCCAGAAGATGCAGGCGGATCAACCGCAACCAATATGCGGCTCAAAGGAGGAGCTGCTGGTACGAAACATTTTTCGATCGCTTCACGCGACCATAATGCCCCGGCGCGTTCCTCAATGAATTCTCCGTCAAGCTCCTGGCGTCCTAATCTCGTTCCGGCATATCGCTGGTTAATCGCTTCGATGAAACCATCCGCCAGATGGGCGGCGTTTTCTGAGGTGCGCATGTGCGTCATGGCGGTTGAATGATCGCTCATCAGAGCTTTCAACAATGGCACCGAACGCGGCGTGGTTGTGACAACTTGTCGTGGACGTTCGCCAAGGCGCAGGCCGAATTGCAGCATGTCCCAGGTTTCTTGCGGGTGTTTCCACTTCGCTAATTCATCGCACCATGCAGCATCGAATTGCGGACCACGCAGGCTGTCGGGATCTTCTGACGAAAAAAGCGATGCTACTGCACCGCTATTCCATAAAAGCCTCCGCCTTGTCGCTTCATAGCGGGGGCGTTCCAAACGTGAGACAGAGAGGATGCCGGATGGTCCATCCACCATCACCTCGCGTGCATCAGCAAATGTTTCACCGACCAGTGCGATATGTCCACTTGATCGGCTTGCAAAAGGTAACAGCCCCTGCGCCATGCCCGAAACCCATTCAGCACCCGCTCTTGTTTTTCCGGAACCCCTGCCGCCCAATATAAGCCAGACACGCCAATCGCCGATCGGGGGCAGTTGCGCGTCACGCGCTTTGATCAGCCATTCGTTCTCCGCCGCTAATATTTGCCTTTGCTTCAATCCCGCCGCCCAGGATTTCCCGCGCGCGCTTTTGTGCAAGTTCTTCAATTCTCCTGTCTATTCTAGCAAGCACTTGACGCAACTCGCCGATGCTCACCGTGGCCCCGACATCTTCATTCGGTTCTTGATTTTTAGTTTCGGAAACCAATTCACTGACGGTCTTGACGGCCCGGGCAAGCGCCATCAAAGCTTCAGCTTTACTTTTGTCTGGCAGCTCCTCGCCATCAATCAACTTGCGTAATTCGGATTGAAGCCGCTTGAGAGCAGTTTCGGTTTCGGTAGGCGAGAATGAATTGTCTGATTCCAGTTTTAAACGTCTAAGTCGGTTCCGATAGGATTTTTCGGTCAAACCTAAAATTTCAGCCACATCAGCAGCGGAAAGTCCGTGTTTCATTTGCAGGCGAAATGCCAGCCTGACTCGCGCCTCGCGGCGCGCATCTCCTGTTACTTTTTTCAAAAGTGAATTCCGAAAGTGCCACCTCAAGTGGCATTGTTACTATAGAGCAAAGTCATGCTTATTGGTGCCGCAACCATAGAGCCCCACCATCTTGATGAGGATGCTAGTATAAAGCCACGCAAGCCACGCAAGCTGTCTTAAAGGGTGTTGGCTGCCGGTCCTAAATTAGTGAGCTATCTTCGCTAGCCACAATTTCTTGACCGTAACAAATAGCTAGCAAAGCACCGTTACGGTGTCACGGACTATTTTCCTATTATTGATTTTTTTCCTATTTATTTAGCTTAAGTGTTTAGCAATTCTCGGGGTTTATAACGAATTAATCTGGTATAGTTGATGTAATTCCATCTGCTAATCAATCTCAGGCGGCGAATTGGAGTTTATGCGCAAAGCGGGCGAAAAGAAATTAAAGAAGAAAAAGAGCAGACCTTTTCGGGTATCGCGGCTCATTGGCCTTGATGCATGGATCGACTCGACCCTGTATCGATTGCGTTTCTACTGTGCAGAAGCGTGGGAAAATTTTACGATTTTCTCCCATAGATTTCGTGTCAAAGGCTTTCGCCGGCTCATTGTCGAAATTTTGGACGAAGCAGTAACCCTTGGGGTTATTGGTGCGGTGATAATGCTAGCGCTTGCATTGCCCGCATTTGAACAAACCAAAAAAGATTGGCGTACGCAGGATGATTATGCCGTCACGTTTTTAGATCGTTATGGGAACGAAATTGGACAACGCGGCATTCTTCATCGCCAGGCAGTACCAATCGACAAATTGCCGGATCATGTTATCAAAGCTGTATTAGGCACCGAAGACCGGCGGTTTTTTGAACATATAGGCATTGATTTTTTCGGGCTGAGTCGTGCCCTTACCCAGAACATCCGTGCGAATGGCGTCGTGCAAGGTGGCTCCACTCTCACCCAGCAGCTCGCAAAGAACCTGTTTCTTTCTAACGAGCGCACAATTTCACGCAAGATTAACGAGGCTTTCCTGGCAATTTGGCTGGAAAGCAATTTGACTAAAAAGGAAATTCTGCAGCTCTATTTAGATCGCGCCTATATGGGCGGTGGCACTTTCGGAATTGCCGCAGCTGCAGAATTTTATTTTGGTAAAAACGTTCAAGATGTATCGCTTGCGGAAGCCGCCATGTTGGCGGGATTATTCAAAGCGCCGGCGAAATTTGCCCCGCATATCAATCTGCCTGCAGCGCGTGCGCGCGCCAATGTCGTTTTATCAAGCATGGTTGAAGCGGGTTTCATGAGCGAGGGACAGGTCGCTGTTGCTCGCCGTCACCCGGCAAATATTGTTGATAGAGCAAAAAATGAAAGTCCTGATTACTTCCTCGATTGGGCTTTTGAAGAAGTGAAACAGCTTGCCGCCGATATACCTCAACATACATTGATCGTCAGGACGACATTCGACCGCAATCTGCAAAAAGCAGCGGAAGAATCGCTAGAGTTTCATCTTCGTCAATTTGGTGCGGAATATAATGTTTCACAGGCCGCCACGGTTGTATTGTCTAATGATGGTGCAGTACGTGCGCTTGTCGGCGGCCGAGATTATGGGGAAAGCCAATTCAACCGTGCCACGAGCGCATTGCGACAATCGGGATCGTCCTTCAAACCCTATGTTTTCGCCGCTGCAATGGAAAAAGGGATGACGCCCAAAACAGTTATTTCTGATGCACCGATCAGCTGGGGGAATTGGGCACCTCGCAACTATGGTCGGAGCTTTGCGGGGCGAGTCGATCTTACCACTGCGCTGGCGCGGTCGATGAATACGGTTCCGGTCAGACTTGCGCGAGATCACCTTACAACAGCCCCAATAGTGGCGCTGACCAAGGCGATGGGGGTTGAGTCGCCCATTTCGTCCCACAAAACTATGGTGCTTGGCACTTCAGAAATGACAGTATTGGATCAGGCCACCGCTTTTAACGTATTTCCCAATAATGGCATGGCCGGAACTCGCCATGTTTTCACGCAAATTATGTCGCCGGATGGCAAAGTGTTGTGGGATTATGGCCGCGATGGCCCGAAACCACACCGGGTTATATCTGAGCAGTCCGCCCAATATATGAATCAGATGCTCGTCGCGGTGAGCGAACGCGGCACTGGCCGGCGTGCTCAACTACCCATGACCCGTGTTGGAGGAAAAACCGGAACGACACAAAATTACCGCGATGCGTGGTTTGTAGGTTTTACGGGAAATTATACCGCTGCTGTTTGGTTCGGGAATGATAATTTTACACCGATGAAAGATCTCACCGGGGGCGTTTTACCGGCTATGTCATGGCAGAGGATGATGAATTACGCGCACCAAAATATAGATCTTAAGCCAATTCCTGGCATTGAACCGCCCTTCCCGGCACCGGCTAAGTCTGTCGAACCGAAACTCGCTACCAATGAAGAGAGCATTCAAAGAATGACCGGGCCGTCGCGTGTGCTTTCTCCTGCCGCAACACAGGCGTTACGGGAATTGAACGAACAGTTCAGAACCGCGCCGCCAGTGCCTGCAGCCAGTAATGGCACCAAGATATCAGTCCTTTGAGTGCGCGATGTTAAAGACAATTTTTGGTACAATCTTTGTGCTCGCAATAGCGTTTGGAGGTGGGATCTGGTTCACCCATTATGCGCTTGACCAGTTTGGTGGCTTCGGTGAGCTAAAAATTGGCAATTGGAGTGCTTATCCGGACGCGGGAACAGCGGAAGCCGATCCTTACATCAAAGCACGCGCAGCACGCCAATCCTGGCTTCCACCCAGCCCGACGGAAGGATTGATCTTTTACGCTCGCCAAGACAGCCAAGGAAATGAGTTACGTCGTGGGTGCAATTATCTTTTAAAAGGTTCGGCCCCTTCATCCCGCTTCTGGTCGCTTTACGTTGCGGATATTGAGTTAAAGCCTATAGAGCCGCGCAAAGGTC
Source organism: Falsochrobactrum ovis (assembly GCF_003259955.1). GTDB lineage: Bacteria > Pseudomonadota > Alphaproteobacteria > Rhizobiales > Rhizobiaceae > Brucella > Brucella ovis_A. The sequence continues at coordinate 722,402 of NZ_QLMK01000001.1, read as the reverse complement.
TGCCGCCCGCCCTCCATTCCCGCGAGATAATTTATAATGAAGATAGCAGTATATTGATCTCAATTGGAGCGGAAGCCAGGCCTGGCAACTGGCTTCCGATTGAAGGCAGTGGAGCTTTTATACTTGTGATGACGTTTTACGATAGCATGGTCGCAAGCTCCATGGGTCTAAGCGAATTCATCATGCCGCAGCTTGAAAGAGCGGCTGATCAAGGCCCGGCCTGCAATGTCTAGGTTTTTGCACCTGCTCTTGCTTGGATTGATCGGCGCTGCAATCGTGCATATCGCGATTTTACTGCTGATTCCGCATTATTCAGATAGAAATGCGTGGGCCGAGCTTGAAAATTTGGGGGAAGCTTATCGGTTTCACCAATTGAGTTCAGGCGCAAAGGTGCTAAGCAACCCAGATCCGCTGATCCAGCAGGCTGTTTGTCGGTTTGACCTTTCGGACGGGCCTCTCAAATTGGCCACACAAAAATCCGCGCCCTTTTGGTCGCTTTCGATCTACACGCCCAATGGCGATAATCTCTATAGCATTAACGACAATATTTCCAATGATCGAACGCTTGATCTCGTCGTGGCTAATCCGCTCGGTGTCGCCGCCTTGCGTACCGATAGCACATTTGACGAAAGCGAGACTTTGATGGTCAGCCTCCCTATCGAAAAAGGCGCTGTAATCTTGCGTGTGCTCGTGCCTGACGCTAGCTGGCAGAGCGTCGCCCATGGCTTTTTTGAAACCGCGAGCTGCGCGCCATATGAAGTGGACTGACACGGTTTTCCGCCACAGTTAATGAGTTGCTAAGGCTTATCTATTATTGTCCAGCCTGCTAATATTTTTCAGCATTGTATGATTGTAGTTCGGGGCCTGTCTGGGGTAACTTGCGTGACAAAAGATCAGTTCCGCGTACTGGAGGAGATTTCCGGCCCACGAGGTTCCTCAACGGCAAATTCGAAAGACTCCAAAGCTGATGATCTGATCGCGGCGGCGATCAGCGCTTTTGCTGGCGTTATGCGACCCAGTCGCCAAAATGCCCAGCAGCTTGTCGATCTTGTGCTGCCATTACTGGCAAGTGCCACCACACGTGGTAAGCGACAGGCTGCCAATGCGCTCGCATCTTTGGAAACCGCACCCCGACCGCTTCTTTTAGCTCTTGCCAATGAGCCTGCGGAAATCTCTGCGCCTTTGCTGTTGCGCTCGCCCCTGCTGCGACCAACTGATTTAATTGACATTATTAACAAGAATGGAATAGAGCACGCGCGTGCAATTTCCCGCCGTCAATCTGCCGATCCTGAATTGAGACAAATTCTTCGCAGCTTTCATGATCCGATGATTGAGCGGATGCTTCAGCTGCAAGAAAATCTTGCAAATCTTGAAACAGAGCAAAGCGAGCAGCCCCAATTCCCAGCCAATATTCAGAACCAAACTGGCAAGAATTTTACCGGCACTTTATCTGAACAAGAGCAGCGCGGGTTTTCTCTTCATTATCCGCTCATCGGCGCAAGTGCTGCCATTGCAGCTGATCATTTGGTCAATACAGCATTGTTGGTTGACGATCAGATTTTTCGAACCGCATTAGCTGACGCACTTGATCTTACTTTTGAACGCGCTGATAAAATTATAGGAGAATGGCCCAATTCTTATTTGCCAATCGCTTTACGAGCACTCGGGCTTTCGGCTTCTGAATGTTATCTCATTATGACTTCAATATTGGGACGGATTGATGCTGATCGCGAAAATCTGCGCGAATTTGTTCATATCTATCGTTCCATAGATCGTGAAAAGGCGATTGCGCTTATCAGACGCTGGAAAGCCGATGACATGTCTCGCCTTCTGCGCAATAAATTGCGCGAAATGGCACAGGCACAAGACCAAAGCGCAAGCGGTGAGCTGAATTTAGCAGAAGAGGCTAATTCAAATAGTCTTTAAGCAGCGCGGTCTTTAGCAAAGCATGGATTGGTGATGCGAAAAAGCGTCAGGGTTACTTGAGGCCCTCATCATCCTCAGCAATAGAAATTAGGCTTTTCAGATCGGCAATATCTTCAAGCTCGATCAACCATAAATCGGGGTCGAAATTGATCTCACGCTGCATGCGCTGACGCACCAGATCATCCTCAGCATTGTGCAAAATACATGCAAAAATGCGCTCGCGGTCATTATTCAACTCATAGGATGTTTGCGGAGCGGGCGAGTAAAGATCAGACGTTCCAAAACGCGATGCGTGTTGGATAAAAATGGCGCCTGCTTCTTTTGCTCCTCGTCGCACGAGATAAGCAAAGCCGCCGCTGGTCTCTACATTACGGATCAATGCTGACACCCAAAAGTCGGAAGTTAAGCGCATATAATATCTCGCATCAGCTGATCAGACCGATTTCACGCATTTTTCCGATCAGATTGGCATCAATTTCACCGGTAGCAGGCAAATTGAATAGTTTTTGGAATTCCCGAACTGCGTCGCGAGTGGTTTGATCTGGGATACCGTCCACGCTCACCTTGCCATTGCCGAACGCCTTTAAGCCTGCCTGAACGCGCACGATATCCTGTGAGGTAACCTGTTGCTTTGAAGGTTGAGGCTTTACCACCGCGGGTAACTTCGCGTTGCTCGCTTTTTCACTTTGGCGTGACGCCAATCCAGCGCTAGGCTTTTCCGACGACTGCGCCTTTGCAGCAGCGGAATTGGGATGAGGTTGGGGAATAGGCACTTCGCGATTGATCAATTTCTTGATCTGATCTGAAGATGGGCCAGAAACAGGAACAGAAACCGGAACAGGAGCCGGTTTATTTTCAGATGCAGCAATATTTTGCTTGAGATTGCCCAGCTTTGCTTGAATCTTTTGCCATTGCTCAACAGCTTCACGGGTTTGCGGCCCGGTAAATCCGTCGATTTCGCCTTTGTAAATTCCAAGTGCCGACAAGCTTTGCTGCAAGCGTGCGACATCCAAATCGGCATTGGGTGCAAGAGCGGGCAACATTTCATCAATTGAGCCAGTCGGCTGCAGTCGATCTTGAGCAAGTATGGCAGCCGCAACGTTTTGTGGTTCCGGCGTCACTTGGCGATCACCGGCTCTATCTATCGCTTCGTCTATCGGCTTTTGGGCATTTTGGCTCGCGGAAATTGTCCGTGACAGCACCGCGCGCGGCGCGGCTTGGAAAGTAAAGTCCGGGCGGGTTTGGATGAACACCGTATTATGTGCTTGCGGTTGATACCAAAGCGCATTAGCCGAAACAAAACCCATCACGACCGCAAAAGCGGTTGCCCCGCCGGTGAGGACGGGATTGCGCACAATAAAATTACCTACAGCAATTGCCAGAGCCGAAACCCCGCTGAACAAAAGACCCAGCAGGCGACGTCCCCAACTAGGCCGTCTTGCGGGTTTGCGCATTGTCCTCGTCCCGGATTTCTTCTTTCTGCCAGTCATCACTCCATTCCCCTTGGGGACGGTGCATTTCGATCACCGTGCCAAGCTGCTGTAGATCCTTTCCTAAAGGATTGTCATGTTCATCAATAATGGTTGCCGGACCGTCGACCGGTAGCCGAACTGTCACAATCGTGCCTTCCGACACGCTAGTTTTAATCTGCATGCAACCCTGGTGCAATTCCACAAGACCTTTGACCAGCGATAGTCCAAGTCCACTGCCTTCCTGGGCGCGGGCATAGCTGTTACTGCCTCGGACAAAGGGAGTGCCAATGCGTTGCAAATCATCGGGCGCAATGCCGATACCCGTGTCGGACACGGTAACTTCCAGCATAGCGCGTCCGTCTACCGTAACTCTTGAAGCATCAAGTGTCACGCAGCCACCGGGTTCGGTGAATTTCACCGCATTTGTCGCAAGGTTAAGCAAAATTTGCTTAATTGCGCAACGATCTGCCACAAGTTCGCCCGTCGATGCCCCAACGCGATGGCAGAAGGCAATTCCCTTCTTTTGGGCTTGTGGCATGATAACTGACGCACAAAGTTCGACCGTATCGCGGAAAACAAAACTCACCGGATCAATTTGATAGGCCCCATCTTCCAGCCGCGAATTATCCAAAACCGCGTTCACCAGTTCCAGCAGATAATGTCCCGACTGCCGAATAAGCCCAGCATATTCCTGTTGTTTTTCCTTTTCTAATGCAAGACCTGCGCCCTGAGCATCGGAAAGCATGTCCGAAAACCCGATGATTGCATTTAGCGGCGTACGCAATTCGTGGCTGACGGTCTCTAGCAGCTTTCCTTTGCCAATTCGTTCGGTTTCGAGTTCACTTCGCAAAGACTCGATTTCACGGACAAGCGCTTGCTCACGTTCCAGCGACCGCCCGAGCAGCATTATTGCGTCGCCCATACGCTCCCCCTCGATGTGATAGCTGAGGAACTGGGTTTTTCCATTTTCGATAGAACGTAAGCGAAGCTCAACAGGCTGAGCAGGCAGATTGCGCCTCAAATCCGCCAGCAAAGAAAGATAAGAAACACGATCAGTGACATGCACGCGATCAAGCAATGCGCTCCCCTCAAGCGATTGGGGTTTGGCTCCCAAGAGAGTAGCAGTTGTTTCGTCAATCTGCTGCACAAAACCTTCAAGATCCAGCACCATAGAGACATCACCGCTCAAGCGCACGGGCGTCGGGGCCACCACATCCAGTCTGGCAGTTTTGTCTCGCAAGATGAGGCTGCGGAAGATGAGACTTGCCGTATAAAGTGCGAATATTGTGATTGAGATCGGACTGTTTGATACGCTGCCCGCATCCTTGAACGCGAAGAGACCGAGCAAACCGAGCGCGAAAGCAGTTCCCGTCAGTGCGGGGCCAATTCTGCGCTGGACAAACCACACCTCCAACGGAAACGCAGCAGCCATCATCCAAAGCGCTGGATTACTCTGTCTCAGAATAATAATGACGGCCAAGCCCGCAGCATAGATGACGAAGCTTAAGAACCGCTGGCGGTCAGCCAATATTCCCATTGATCTGAAAGCACAGAAAATCATCGCAGATCCGATGAGGCATGCAGCAACAATCGCTGTTTCAGCGAGACTTGTGCTGATATCGGACGCCAAATACGCGCTAAATAGCAGAATTGGGACTAGAATGAGGGATATTCCATCCAATCCAGCCTGGCTGAAACGGTCGTGAAAACGGTCAAAAGCCCGCGCCAATGCGTTAAGGGTTTCGGGTATTTTCAAATTAATGGCTCTCAATGTGCCCTACTCACTCAATGATCTGCGGTGCACCGGATTGCCGGTTTCCATACAGCAGATTGCAGGACAGGCTTTAAAGAAAGGATAAAGTTCGACCACACAGTGCGGTACAACAGGCAAATTGAGGACGTTCTTCGATCTATGGTAAACAGAAGATGGATGTTCTGCAGTCTTTGCCTACTCGATCAGAAAAATACCGAATCGGTTGGTTACCGAATATTTGTACAATTGCGCGATATTGATCTCAGCCCAGCTGTCAGAGGAGCCTATCGCTAGCATAATGATCCGTTTTCTTGTCAAATCCGCTATCTGGCTATCGTTGGCATTTCTGATCATGCCACATTTTATGGCTGATGAAGCAGAAAACGTCTCGTCTAAACCGGATATCGCAAACTCCACCCCGTCTACATCCGATGAGATTGGGAAGCTCATCGCTGGCGGAAAGACGGCGATGGATGTGGGTAAGTTTTGCATGGACAATCCAGCGATCTGCGAAAATGGACAATCCGCACTTAAAACAAGTGCAGGCCAATTGCTTGAGAATAGCGGCGCATTACTCGGCTTTCTGAGCGATCATTTTGGCCATTCGGACAAAATGCCAACCGCTTCTATTCCCGAAACTCTTCCCGAAAAGCCACAATTTATACCTGTTCCCACGCCAAGGGAGAGCGTAATAAACAACACAGCGGACTCTAATTTTTAAATAAATTATAGAGATTTCCGTGACCTCGCGTCTAATAATTCCTATATAGACGAATGAGAGTTAAGCCACGGATTGTAGTGAGAGAATATGAATACCACCATCGAGAATATTATCTCCGATTTCGAGTTTCTCGACGATTGGGAAGACCGTTATCGCTATGTGATTGATTTGGGCCGTGAGCTTCCCGCCTACCCTGACGATGCGCGCGACGCCGCACACAAAGTTCAAGGATGTGTCAGTCAGGTCTGGCTTAAAACCCTGCCTCATGAGGGAGCAGACCCGGTTATTGAATTTTTGGGCGATTCCGATGCGCATATTGTGCGCGGACTGGTAGCGATTGTACTGGCGCTTTATTCTGGTCGCAAAGCTTCTGAAATTCTAGCAACAGATCCCGAAGGGCTGTTGCGCCAGCTTGGTTTGGACGAGCATTTGACGCCGCAACGCTCAAACGGATTGCGCGCCATGGTGGCACGCATTCATCGCGAAGCCGAGCTTGCAAAATTATCTGCTCAACAGAGCCTCAACTGAACGCGCTAGTGCAAGCAGGCGGCGATCAGAGTTAGCAGCAGCAGTTAACATAAGTCCGGCAGGCAAAGGTGTGTTCGGCATTGGAAGGCTGATGCTGCAAAGATCAAACTGATTTCCGATCTGGGTGTTGCGCAGCAATAAAGTTTCTACCCGTTCATATTCTTCCTCGTCTTCGCTGACAGAGGCGATTGTGACGGGCAAGATTGGCGTGGTTGGTGTGATAAAACAGTCGATATTCTGTAAGCGTTGGTTCATCCGTCTGGCAAGTTCATCGCGTTTTTCCATCAGCTGTGCGTAATCTTTATCTAAAACCAAATGTCGCTTCAGAAGCGTCTCTCGCACTCTAAAATCAACATTCGCGTCGGGGTCATGTAGCCAGGTTTTTGAATGGATACGCGCAGCCTCAATGCTTACAATTGAGCCAATACTGGCTGCTTTTGCAAATTCGCGAATTAAGTCGTCCAACTCGATTGTAACAAGCCGTGCGCCGAGCTTCTCAAGACCGTATCGCGCGGCCTCAAAGGCTGCTTCCACCGACGGGTCCATGTTGTCTAATAGCAGATCGTTGGGAATACCAATCGTGCAATCCGTAAGCGCAACAGCGTCTGGAATGCTGGGGGCGAGACCGGCAATGATTGCATCAGCGAGAATGCAATCATCAACAGTTTTAGCCAATGGGCCAATCGAATCGAGCGACGGAGCCAAAGGAAATGCTCCTTGAAGTGGAATCCGTCGTGCGGTTGGTTTGAAACCGACAACGCCATTTAACGCTGCGGGAATTCGGACCGAACCGCCCGTATCCGAGCCGATTGCAATTTCGCTTGTACCTTCTGCCACCGAGATGGCAGCCCCCGATGACGATCCGCCAGGAATACGCGTTGGTTCTATGGCGTTTCCTAAAACACCATAATGGGGATTGAGCCCCACCGCGGTAAAAGCAAACTCGGTCATATGGGTTTTTCCCACAATGACAGCACCAGCTTGGCGCAAACGCTTGACAATCAACGCGTCCGTCGAGGCGGGCGGCTCGCTCCTCCGAATACAAGAACCAGCGAGCGTCGCCTCTCCTTTTACGTCAAAAAGGTCTTTGATCGAAACAATACGCCCATCAAGCGGGCCAAGCGAACGACCGTTCGCTCGGCGTATGTCGGCAGCATCGGCCTCAAGACGCGCCGATCTAGAATAAATAGTGCCAAAAACCCGCTCAGTTTTGCGCCGTTGATCGAGCTGCGCCAATATTTTTTCTAGGCGTTCCCTGCTTGTTTGCATGTTTCCCCCTTTTCCAGCCTTTAAGCATTTCGGCCCAGTCTTTAAGCATTTTGGCGCGCCCGCCAAAGCGAATCATATGTAAGGTCTTGTTATCAACCTCATTCAGCCTGCGCACAAACCGCTTCAGGCTGATCTTTCAGCCTTCGCGTGAATGAAAGTCTGGCCGATATCCTTCGCTTCCCCAGTGCAATATTTTATTGGTTTGGCCCGTGTTTTCCTGCACGGGGTTATAATGACGATGCAAGATGGAAAGGCCGGTTTTAAGCAACATTTTTGCTGAGCGGACGGGCCAGCGTCGCTCCCGTTCCACCCTCTCTAACCCTTTAAGAAAACAACAAATATCAACCAAAACTCCGCTCAATTCCGGACCGACTGCGGCCAAGGCGCGCTCTACCCGAATGCGGCTAGCTAGGGCTATATCGGTCAATTCCGCCACGCCACCAGCACCCGAATGGCCATTGCCTCTGACATCTATGTCCCAACGCGATGTGATAGAGGGCATGAGCGAACCTCGCGTAAAATCTGCCCTCAATCTTTCACCAGCGCGAAACTCATCATCGGTAAGAAACGCTTCACCGTTGGCGCCTTTACGCCGATAGAGAGATGCGAGCGGTGATTCCGATAGGTTCACCTCAATTGTTTTGCCTTTTTCTATCTCCACCGTCTGAGTCACACGTTCTTTTTTGGGTGACGGTTGCGTTTTTCGAAGCGTCGATTGTCGGCCCGTTTTTGATAGTGCGAGTTTTTGACCTGCAACACACAATAGACCCTTCGCCTGCGCTGCCTCTATGTCCTTGCGAGAGGCAGCGATCGACCCATTTTCATTAACCAGCAAGACGTAATTGTCGCGAACAGAATCCTGAATTTCGCACCCACCTTGCTTTAGAAATCTTACGATCCTCACTTCGGCACTCGACAATTGCTTGCTCATACTACGTTCCTCCATGCCGTGAATGCGGAATGTACTATTCGCTCGAATGAGGTGATGATCGCATCAAAATCTCGATCATCACGCATATCCTCGACCAAATGGCAGGCATGCATCACTGTCGTGCGATCACGACTAAAACCGACCGCCACCTCGCTCATTGCCATGCCAAAAGAGGTGTGCGCGATATACATTCCAATTTGCCGAATACGTGACGTTTCCCGTTTGCCACGCAAAGGCGAACGCAACTCCTTCCCGCATACTCCAAAAGCAGCCGCCAACAGATCAATTAAGGCGTCGCAGAGTTCGACGCTTCCGGCTTTACGCCTGCGCCCAAGGGCGCGGGAGCAGGTTTCCAGGCAAAGCGTACGCCCGTGGCGCGCTGCAATAAGTTTCAATATCTCGAAAGCTTCTGCCCGGGTGTGGACGATATTTGTAAATTCCAGAGACATTAACCTTCCCTCACCATTTTAGGAATATCTTCTTATAATGAGGAAAATGCAAGCGGGGATAAGTTTTATTATAAACTTATGGTGGAGCCACAGAAGTTTTTTAAAAAAATTATAGGAATATTATCCAACAGCGCAAAAACTGAGCGATCCTATCCTCACCACAGGCAAATGAGGATATTGGAATGGAAATCGCACTTAAAACCGCAATGGACGAATTTGTTTCTGCCCGTCAGGAAAATCATATGCATGCGATGCAGCGGGCAGCGCTGCAAATAGTTGCCGGAATCGATCTCGATAAACTGATGACGTCGACGGGCGAAGAGAAGATGCAGCTAAGAGGAAGGCTAAACCGCCTCATTGAACGAGAGCGGCTTAAAGGCTTACGAGGACATTGGAGTTATGACCTCAACCGGCATATCGCTCTCAAACAAGCGCTCGACAGATTGGAGGGCCGGTCAATTAAGGGCCGAAAGAATCGTAGAAGAATTCATAATTGAAAACAAAAACTACGTTGCGCAGAAATTGCGCAACGTAGTTCGAATTCGGAAGTCCGATCAGCTATTGCGCGTCAGCGTCAGCTGGAAGACTTTGGAGCGTTTTTCGGCTTACGACCCAGACCCATTTTCTTAGCCAGGCGTGAACGTGCTGCAGCATAATTTGGTGCGACCATCGGATAATTAGGGTCAAGACCCCACTTCTCACGATATTGTTCAGGCGTCAGATTAAAATGAGTCATCAAATGCCGTTTGAGCGACTTGAACTTTTTCCCATCCTCAAGACAAATAATATAGTCGTCGGTAATTGACTTCTTAGGATTAACCGCTGGCTTTGGCTTTTCAACAACGGCTGGGCCTTCCTCACGCCCGACATGCTGCTTGAATGTCGCGAGCACTTCCGAGATCAGAAGCGGCACTTCGCTTGCGCGAATCGAATTGTTACCAACATAAGCTGCAACGACATCAGCGGTTAGCGACATAAGCAATTCAGCATTTTCGTCGTAAGTCTCAGGGTTTTCCATTTTTTTTCCTTTTTAAGGTCCAGTTTTTAAACGAGCACGTCCTCGACGCAGAAACTTGAACCCCGTCCTCACAAACCCCTGCACGAAAACACACTAATTCATTTCTGCGAATAACATGAATATTAGAATTTGCAATGGATATGTCAATGGAAATACATTAAAGATCGCCTAATCTGCTGACGATAATAAATACAAATGCAACAAATACACTTTTAGATCGATATTTTGCCTATCTAGAGCGTATTTTTTCCCGGTTTCATTGTAAGTTTTGTTGATATGGGCATCAGCCAGATGATTTTAAATAGCTCATTGCCTTGAAACGGGAATTTTTTGTCAATATCGAAGATTTGGCTGCGATTAGAATTGTCGCTCAAACAATTTACTGAGTTATCAAACGGCGCCTATCACCATCACGCATATTGGCAAGAGTTTGTTAGCTCAAAGATAATCTCGCAATCAACTGCTAGGGAATTATATAAGGAGCAGACGTTTGAGCAATCAAAGCTGAAACTATGCTAGAAGCTTATATTCAAGTGCAAAAGAGAGGATCGGATCATGTCGCAACCCTCAAGCCCATCGCGGCCATTGAAAGTTCATAAGACCGATGCCGAATGGAGAGAGCAGCTGACGCCTATCCAATATCAGATTACCCGACAGCACGGCACTGAACGCGCTTTTTCCAGCCCCAATTTTGATAGCTCACTTACCGGTACTTTTTGCTGCGTATGCTGTGAACGCCCCCTGTACCGTTCCGAAACAAAATATGATTCCGGCACTGGATGGCCAAGTTTCTACCAGCCGATTGAGCCGGATGCCGTGACCGAATTCGATGATCGCTCCTATGGTATGGTGCGAACGGAGATTCGATGCACCGACTGTGACGCGCATTTGGGACATGTTTTCCCGGATGGTCCGCCCCCCACTGGTTTGCGCTATTGCATGAACGGGCATGCTCTTATCTTCGTTGAAGACCGCGCCGACAGCTGATTCTAAACGCGATCAGTTTCATAATGCAGCGGCTCAAACCGAGCCGCTTCCTTCATATAACTGGAACCCTTATGCAAAACGTCTCCCATCTTCCGCATCCTCCCATTGCTGCAAAGAAACCTGTTAGTGATTTACGCCATGGTGTAAAACGCACTGATGATTATGCGTGGCTGCGCGCAGAAAACTGGCAGGACGTTTTTAAAGATCCTGCCGCATTAGCGCCGGATATCCGCAATCATCTCGAAGCCGAGAACGCTTATCAGGCAGCCTTAATGCAGGATACGGCCGAGCTGCAAAAACAGCTCTTTGCAGAAATGCGTGGCCGGATCAAAGAAGATGATTCATCGGTTCCAGTCAAAGACGGGTCTTATGCTTATGGTGTCTCGTATAAAACGGGCGGGCAGCAGCCGCGTTTCATACGGACGCTGCGCGAGGGTGGCGATGAAACTCTTTTGCTCGACGGCGATAAAGAGGCGGAAGGTAAACCTTATTTCCGGTTAGCTTCTGCGGATCATTCGCCAGACCATGCCCTTATGATCTGGGGAAGTGACGACAAAGGTTCCGAATATTACGAGCTCAAAATCCGTCATCTTGATACGCTAAGCGATCTGCCTGACATTGTGGCCAATACCAATGGCGGTGGCACGTGGGATGCGACCAGCAAAGGTTTTTTCTACACGTTACTGGACGAAAATCATCGTCCTTCAAAGGTTTTTCATCATCATATCGGCACGGAGCAGACGGAAGATCGGCTCATTTTTGAAGAAACAGATCCCGGTTTTTTCGTCAATGTGAGCGGGTCACTGCTCAATGATTTCATTTTCATTGATATTCATGATCACGAAACATCCGAATGTTGGTTATTGCCGGCTGATAATCCCACGGCAAAACCCAAACTTATCATGAAGCGCCAGACTGGGATCGAATATGAGATTGAGTCGGGCGGCGATGAATTTTACATTCTCACCAATGCGGATGGGGCGAAGGATTTTAAAATCATGCGCGCACCCGTCAGCGCGCCCGAGCCTGAAAACTGGCAAGAGCTCGTCCCAGAGCTGCCCGGACGACTTATCTTATCACATGCAGTTTATGAGAATCATCTGGTTTGGCTCGAACGCGAAGGCGGATTGCCCCGCATCGTCATCCACGACCGCAAAACCGGCGAAGAACACGCAATAGCGTTTGAGGAAGAGGCCTATTCGCTCGGCCTTCATGGAAGTGCAGAATATAAAACGGATGTCATCCGCTTTTCTTACTCCTCAATGACCACGCCTGAGCAATTATACGATTATAATATGCGTAGTCGCGAGCGCAAATTGCTCAAGATGCAAGAGATTCCTTCCGGGCATAATATCGGCGATTACATCACCCGCCGCATTTTTGCTCCGAGCCCTGATGGCGAGCTGGTTCCAGCATCGCTGCTCTATCACAAGGATACAAAGCTTGATGGTTCGGCGCCATGCTTGCTTTATGGTTATGGTGCATATGGAATCACCATTCCTGCAAGCTTCAGCACATCGCGCCTGTCGCTGGTCGACCGCGGTTTTATCTATGTGATCGCCCATATTCGTGGCGGTAAGGACAAAGGATTTGCCTGGTACGAAAATGGAAAGCGTGAACATAAACCCAACACTTTCAAGGACTTCATCTCGGTCGCACGACATCTTGTTCAGGAAAATTTCACCGCACATGATCGTATTGTTGCGCATGGTGGATCTGCTGGAGGCATGTTGATTGGCGCGGTTGCAAACATGGCGCCAGAGGCTTTTGGTGCAATGATTGCTGAGGTTCCGTTTGTTGACGTGCTCAACACTATGTTGGATGAAACCTTGCCTCTGACCCCGCCTGAATGGCCTGAATGGGGCAATCCAATTGCGTCGGCTCAAGATTACAAAGTGATCGCTAGCTATTCGCCCTATGATAATGTGGCAGCACAATCATATCCGCGCATTTTAGCGGTGGCCGGGCTTACCGATCCGCGTGTGACTTATTGGGAACCGGCGAAATGGGTCGCAAAACTGCGTGAACTCAAAACCGATACGCACCCGGTTCTCTTCCGTATCAATATGGATGCAGGCCATTCTGGCGCGTCGGGTCGCTTCTCACGCTTAGAGGAAGTGGCCTATACTTATGCTTTTGCATTAAAGGCCGTCGGAAAAGCTTAGATCCAAATCGCTTATTCACGGCAGGATGGACTGCCGTGAATTGTCTTTTTACGAGGCTAAACTATATGTGCCAAAATCAGCCACAGGAGATGGTACAATGCCCAAGGTTCTAAATACGGTCATTCTCACCTTCGCTTTAGCTGTCTCAACTATGCTGCCCAAAACGGGCGAAGCATGGGCACAAGTTCGAAAAGATGTTAGCGAATTTGCGGGCGAACGCTGCAACACGCCGCCGCGTGGCAGTGGTGTCGTCGTGGGACAGTTTAGCGGCGTCGATGATTCGCCCTTTGTCAGTGGCGGCGATGGGCGTGTTCCCATCACCCGCTTTCGGTGTTTTGCCTCCATGGAAGAATGTAAGGGCTGGCTCTATACGATGCAGAGCAAATATTCTAATGCCGGCCCTCCATCGCTCGTGCGTTGTGATGTGCGATAATCAACGGGTATCTGAATAGCCATTAGAATGCGCTGGGATCGCTTGAAGATAGGCTGCGATTGCCTCTCGATCAGCGTCTTGTAATTGCGCCATATTGGCCACGACATCCGTCATGGAACCGCCAAGGGAGTCAAAGTCCGGTGTAAAACCGCTTTGCAGCGCATAAGCGATATCGGTTTTACTCCAGTCGCCAATGCCACCCTCGCCCATTGTGATATTGGGTATAACACCCTTGCGGCCATCACTGCCTAAATCGGGAGATAGCGCACCCGCCAACCATTGGCTTGTTTTCATAGCGCCTAACATATTGCGGGGCGTATGACACTCACCGCAATGGCCGAGCGCTTCAGTGAGATATTGGCCTCGCCTGACCTCTTCCGAAACATCCACCAATTCTACTGCTGGCCTATCGGAGAAATAAAGTAATTTCCAAAACCCAAGACCGCGACGTAGATTATAGGGAAAATCAAGCCTATGCCCCATCGCGATATTTTCTGAGGGCGGCAAAGTCTGCATATAGGCAAAAAGATCGGCCACATCCTGCGGTTTCATTTTTGTGTAGGATGTATATGGGAAAGACGGATAAAGATGTTCGCCTTCGCGCCCCACGCCCTTAAGCATTGCATTGACAAAATCTTGAAGGGTCCATCCACCAATGCCTTGGTCAGACGGAGATATGTTCGGAGCTATAAAAGTTCCGAAATCGGAAACCAGTTCCAGTCCTCCGCCCAATATTTTACGATCGTCACCCGATGCTCCAGGCGCAGCATGGCAGGAAGCGCAACCGCCTGCCCAAAAAATCCGCTCGCCATTCTCCGTGTTCCCTTCGGCAAGGGCCGTGACGAGTGACGCATCAACGCGTTGCGGAATCGTCATTATCCAAAAGCTAATGCCGCCCAGCACTGCTAGGGCGGCGAATATATAAGACAGTTTACGAACCATCTGCTTTCACATCAGTTCTTTTTAACGCGAAATGCCTGATGGCATGATCCACAATTGGCCGCGACTTGCTGAAAAGCCGGCTTTAAAGCATCAATATTTTGGGGATTTGCTGCGACAGCCGCATCGGTATCGGCCTGAAACTTTTCAACGTGCCGGATGAAATCGTCCCGCTCATCCCAGATTTTGGGCGAAGCTTCCGATGTTCCTTGATCAGTACCTTTTGGAAAAAGCGCTTCCACATCCATCTTGTGGGCATCAGCTTGAAGCTTCTCCAATGCTGCCAGCGCTACTGCAGCATCAAATGGTTGTTCATCTTTGATCATTCGGGCGATCGTGCCAACCGATTTGCCCATATCTTTCATGAGGGATTGACGCTCTGCAATTACGTCGGCATGAGCGATGCCCGTAGCCAATAGAACACAGGACCCAACTGTAAGAAATATTAGCCGCATCATACCTTCCAATTTTCATATTTTTTAGCTTAGTAGTTTTGAGATGAACAGATTTATTGCTGCTCTTTTCAATACTACTTCTAAGCTCGTAGTCTTTTCAATCGGAATATATGTATGCATTAACGGGCCCCGAATAAGCGGGACCCGAGTTCTTTTAGCGCTGAGCTGGTGCAGCCGGGTGTTTATCCCCCTGTGCGCCGTGCTTAGGAGCAGTAGAGCCCAACATGCAAAGCCAATAGGGTTTGCCATAGGCTTCACATTTCGCAGCACAATCGCCACCCTGATCGCTTATGCCCATTATGATGCAGGCCTGTGATGCAAAAGTAGAAAGAAGCACGCCAGCTGACGCTGCAATTACAATACCAACTTTTCTCATTAAAAAACCTTTCATAAGAACATTTCCTGTATATAGCTCAGCTGCTAGCGTGAAAATTCCAATAAACCACGTCCTATAAGATCGTTTTTCGTCTAAGTTTATTAAAAAAGCCCCAGAAAACTGGGGCTAATTATTATAAAAAATGGGTTTCTTGCTGTATTATGCTTGTTCGTAAAGCTCTAATACATAATCCCAGTTAATCAGATTATCGACAAAGGCTTCGAGATATTTCGGACGCGCATTACGATAATCGATATAGTAGGAATGCTCCCAGACATCCACGCCCAGGATAGGCTTTGCGCCATGAACGAGCGGGTTCTCGCCATTAGGGGTCTTGGAAATTTCAAGCTTGCCATCCTTGACCGAGAGCCAAGCCCAGCCCGAGCCAAATTGACTTGCGCCAGCAGCGAGGAAATCTTCACGGAACTTGTCGTAGCCGCCAAGATCCGATTCAATTGCTTTTTCCAGCTTGCCCGGAAGCTTATTGCCGCCGCCATCCTTTTTCATCCACTTCCAGAAGTGAACGTGATTGTAATGCTGGGCGGCATTGTTGAAGAGACCGGGGTTTTTACCAAAGCTTTCTTTAACTACTTCCTCCAGGCTCTTACCTTCAAGTCCGGAACCTTCCAGAAGCTTGTTGCCGTTGGTTACATAAGCCTGATGGTGCTTGTCGTGGTGATATTCGAGTGTTTCGCGCGACATATATGGTGCAAGCGCATCATAATCGTACGGAAGGGCGGGCAGTTCAAAAGCCATTGAAACTCTCCTCTATAAAATCAGCTTGTATAGGGCAAAGCAAAGCCATGCCCGAAAACTTGCGTGCACACTCTACATAGGCTGCAATAGCGCATGCGGCAATGGAGCAAAATCTAATTTTCCATTCGGGCGCAATGAAATCCTATTGAAATTGCTTGAGAATAGAGAAGAAGTTACCAATTGGCGTTCGTGACAGTGAGAGCTGAAAGGCTTTTAGTTTTCGGAAGTCCAATGCCAGTAGCATTGGGTTCGATGGGCAGAGAGCGATTGGTTGAGTGCACAGAGCGATTGGTTGAATCCTTCACGATGAACTCCTGGCTGCCCAGTCGCTCCTAGTCCGATTTTGCGGGGCTTCAATCTCTCGAACTATTCCTTGGTTCCAATTTAATTATTGGTGGTAATTTTGTGACCCAATGGCAACAGTAGTTTAATCTAAAACATCTCGCCTTTTTTAGGCCGTATTAAAACCGAGCCGATGCCATATTTATACGGCGTTTTAACCCCAATTCGATGGAATGGACGCGGTTTCAGAGAAGACTAAGCCGATCACTATTCCGGTGGTTGCACTTCCTTAACCCTAAGCGTTGTATCTAGAACTCCTCCCGTCACTAATTTGGTTTACAAATGCACACAACCCTTACTCGCCGTTCCTTTCTAACGGCAATGTCAGCTACAGCGGCCGTTGGATTGGCCGGCTGCGCTCAGTTGGGTCGAAATATTCCGGTCGTCGACGTAGACGCTTCGGGTAACCCCATTAATAGAAGGCCACAATCCAATGTCGATGCATCCTATGGAAGCTGGGTTTCCATGTATGCAGCAGTCGAAGATGAGGGTTACCAACTGCCAGCAATACCAATCGAGAAAATGGACAAACGGTATTTGCGGCAGATTGTAAAGGATCCTACCGGCGAGATGCCGGGCACTATTGTGGTCGATACAGCCAATCGCTTTCTTTACCTCGTGCTAGAGGATGGCCAAGCGATGCGTTATGGTGTCGGTATCGGCCGCGACGGCTTTGCCTGGTCGGGGCGTGCGGTCACGCAGTATAAGCGCAAATGGCCACGCTGGACACCGCCCGATGAGATGATTGCTCGTCAACCTGAGCTGGAAAAATATAGCTGGCGCAATGGCGGCATGGACCCAGGCCTAATGAACCCATTGGGCGCACGTGCACTCTATATTTTCCAGAATGGGAAAGACACGATTTACCGTATCCATGGAAACCCTGAATGGTGGACCATCGGTAAGGCCGTATCGTCTGGTTGCGTACGTATGCTTAATCAGGATGTCATAGATCTTTATAACCGCGTCGCGCCAAAGGCACCGATCGTTGTGATCTAAGACTTTACACGTTGGAAGGGACGGTATGCATGTCGCAAACCGTCCTTTTCATTGAAACTGGCTCTTTCGGTTACAAACTAGCTTTTCGTTGCAGCTAGCCTCGTTGGCCTGTTCGTTGCAATCTAGCGCTTGAAGCTACCCAAAATCCCGCGCACCAACTCGCGCCCCAGCGAGCTTCCCACTGAGCGCACAACCGATTTCACCGCAGTTTCTGCAACCGTTTGCCGGCCGGACCGACGGCCTCCCGTGCCAAAAGCAGTGCCAATCAGATCGCCAAGAATACTGCCGCCGGATTCTGCTTCGGGCGTTTTGCCTTTTGCTTGTTGTTGAGCTTCCGCCGCGTTTTGGGCTTTCCGCGCAAGCATCTCAAAAGCTGAATCCCGGTCGATCTCTTGATCATACTGACCGGCCACAGGGCTAGACGCGATAAGTTTTGCCCGTTCCTCTGGCGTTAGCGGCCCGATGCGTGAAGATGGCGGGCGGATCAATGTGCGCTGCACCATGGATGGTGCACCCTTCGCCTGCAAAGTTGAAATCAGAGCCTCGCCCGTTGAAAGATTAGTGATAGCGTCAAATGTGTTAAAATCCGGATTGGGACGGAATGTATCGGCAGCCGTTTTTACGGCTTTCGTTTCACGCGGCGTATAGGCACGAAGCGCATGCTGCACACGATTGCCAAGCTGCGCCAAAACAGTCTCCGGCACATCAAGCGGATTTTGCGTTACGAAATATACACCCACGCCTTTGGAGCGGATCAGACGCACGACCTGTTCAACGCGATCGATCAGGGCTTTTGGCGCTTCATCAAAAAGCAAATGGGCCTCATCAAAAAAGAAGACCAGGCGCGGTTTTTCCGGATCACCAATTTCGGGCAATTCCTCGAAAAGCTCCGACATCAACCAGAGCAGAAATGTCGAATAAAGCCGCGGGCTCATCATCAATTTCTCGGCAGCAAATACGCTCACCACGCCACGCCCTTCTGTCGTGGTGCGCATCAGATCGGCGATGCGCAATGCAGGCTCGCCAAAGAAATGATTTCCGCCCTGTTGTTCAAGCACTAACAGCGAACGCTGGATCGCACCCACCGAAGCTTTGCTGACATTGCCATATTTGCTGGAAAGCTCTGCAGAACGTTCGGCCATTTCCGCGAGAATAGCCTGCAAATCCTTCAGGTCGAGTAGAAGAAGCCCTTCTTCATCAGAAAGACGGAATGCGACATTCAATACGCCTTCCTGAGCCTCGGTAAGATTCATAAGGCGCGAAAGCAGAAGCGGTCCCATTTCGGATATGGTCGCGCGGACGGGATGTCCCTGTTCGCCAAAAATATCCCAAAAGATCACGGGTGCGGCGCGCATCTGGTAAGGCTCAAGCTTGATTTCTGCCGCACGCTTGGAAAGATTATCGTTGGGCACACCGGCTGCGGCAATGCCTGAGAGATCACCCTTAATATCGGAGCAAAAAACCGGAACGCCCGCAGCCGAAAAGCTTTCTGCCAAAACCTGCAAGGTCACGGTCTTACCAGTACCGGTCGCGCCAGTTATAAGCCCGTGCCGGTTTGCGTATTTGAGCGCCAGACTTTCGGCTTGCTGGTAAGTATCATCCGGCTTGCGGCTAGCTCCAATAAAAATAGCATCTTCAGCAGTCATTAGACAGATCGCTCCCTCCAAAGTTGACAATAGGTATACAGGGATCGCCGCCGCACCACAATGTCAAACCCACGCATAAGATGCCGGCTAAGCGGTTTGAATTGGCGCCGGGTTTTTACTCAAAAATGTTGCGTCCCTCATGGAAACCGTGCGGTACACGTGATTTACTAGCGTAAATAGCAAATGATGGGAGATTATAATGGAAGAATTGATTGCCCGCATAACGTCCAATGTCGGCATTGATGCCGCCACTGCTCAAAAGGCGGTTGGCATGATTCTGGCCTTTTTGCAGCAAGAAGGCCCCGCTGATAAGGTGCAGCAATTATTGGCGGCGCTACCAGGGGCTGAAGATACATTATCTCAGACCCAGAATAATGGCATCTTATCGGCTATGGGCGGTGGTGTTGCGGGGTTGGGCTCCCAATTAATGGCAGCAGGTCTTGGCATGGGCGAGATTTCAGGCGTCGCTAAAGAAACAATCCGCTTTGCCAAGGAAAGAGCTGGGGACGAGCCAATTGATGAACTGATCGGTTCTATTCCCGGGCTTAGCCAATTCATCTAAACTCCAACCAGGATAGACCGGCCCGATCGAGAGGCCGGCCTATCGCATTAATTTTTGGTTTCATTTATCGTTTGCACATTAATATGGGAGGCGCGCCCTGCCCCCCAACCGTTTATCCCTGCAAGCAGGCCCAATGCTGCAAACAATAATGCACAATAGGTAAAATCTCCGGTCAGGTCATGGATCATGCCCACCAATAGCGGGCCGATTGCTGCAAGAATATAGCCGATACATTGAGCCATGCCAGATAAATGCGCTGCGGTGTGCGAATCTGGTGCACGCAACACAATGACCATCATTGCCGCCGCAATAAGCCCGCCCTGGCCTATTCCCTGCAAGACTGCCAATGGCAAGAAGGTCCATACCGGCAGATAGAGAAAACCAATTAGCGCCAGCGTCGCGCAACCACAAAGAAGTGCATTTATTCCACTTTGGTTTTTCTGTCGAATTGCGATAGAGGGGACCGCGAGACAAGCCACAACCTGCGCCATAATGGTGAAAGATACCATGCCACCGGCTGATGCTGCGCTTAATCCCCGCTCACGCAGGATTGGCGCAAGCCATCCAAAAACAATATAGGCAAGTGATGATTGCAGACCCATAAACAGGGTTACCTGCCAGGCCAGCCGATCTTTCCACAGCCCGATCACCCGAAACCCGGAATGCGCCGCATTGCGCTTGGCGCGCAAGGCTTGCGGAAGCCAAAGTGCCAAAACCAGCGCTGCTGGTATTGCCCAAAATCCGAGCGCCAAGCGCCAGGATCCGCCCACCAAGTCTTTGATTGGAATGGTAAATCCTGCTGCAGATGCCGCACCTGCACAAAGCGCCATTGTGTATAGGCCAGTCATGATGGCGGCATGTTTTGGGAAATCGCGTTTTACCAATCCCGGCAAAAGCACATTACCCATTGCGATTGCCGCACCCGCCAGACCCGCACCCATAAAGAGCCACGCAATATGATCAAGACCTCGTATCACCAGCCCCAAGGTTAGTGCGGCCATTACCAATAATAAGACCCGCTCTGTGCCGTAGCGTTGTGCAAGGCGGGGCGCAAATGGCGCAAACAAGCCCATACAAACAACTGGTAAAGTTGTCAGTATGCCCGCAGCAAAGGATGACATGCCAGTGCTTTGGATAATTTCCGGCAACAGCACCGACATGCTGGAAAAAACCGGGCGGAGATTGGCGGCAATAAGCACGATGCTCAAGCCGAGCAGCAAGCGTAAGCCCAGACTTGTGGGGCGCTGTGGCGTCGGCGGCGGCACGCTATCGGCTTCCGCATCTATGGCGATCAGCTTTTCCGCGCTAAACTCTCGCTCCAGTGACGCTGTGAGCGAAGTTTTGTTTGAATGGCTCATAGTGTCACTAACCTTTCAAGCTCAGTGAGAAGCGGAGCCATGAACTCAATGACAGCTTCGCTGGCGCGATCTGCATCCCCGGCGGCTATCGCTTCCACTATTTGTCGATGTTTCTCGTGGCTCGGTTCGGGCAAGTCACCATCAAGTGTTGCGGCGATTGAATCTTGTACAGAACGAGAAAAGAACGCATAAATTTCTATCAAGGCACCATTGCCAGAAGCTGCAACCAGCGCTTCATGAAACGCAAAATCGCGTGCAATAAAATTTTCACGATCATCCTTGGCGGAAATGTTGCGCTGCTCCAGCAGCTTCTGCAGCCAAGCTATAGTGTCTGGCGTGGCGCGGAGCGCAGCAAGCCGCGCTGCCTGCGCCTCCAATAAGGCGCGCATTTCAACACGGTCCCGAAGGCTTGTGTGGTTAAGGCGCCGCATGCTTAACAGCTGGTCATGCGAAGAAATCACATAGGTTCCGGAACCTTGCCGGGTTTCCAGCATTCCACAGGCTACAAGCACGCGCACCGATTCCCGAATGGTTCCTCGGCTCACCCCAAGTTGCTCTGAGAGAGCCTGCTCATTTGGTATTTGTTCGCCCACTTGCCAGCGACCAGCCGTGATCTCCCGTTGCAAAATTTGCATCGTTGAATCTACCAAGCTTTGTCGCGATATTGTTTGCATTTATTCCCCAAATCATCAGATGACTTGACGACTTAATACCTCGCCATGCTAATCGTCAACGCTTAAGATATGGCTCTCATATAAGCCGCCCCACGGGCTTATGTCATAGTGTTAATAAATTGAGCATATAGGCCAGATGCGTTTAATGGACTGGGGTAAACATGATCACACTTTATAAACTCAATGCAGATCATCTGGTGCGAATTGAAGTGGCCCCCGGTGAAGCCCTGCCAAGTGACGTGATATGGATTGACCTATTTTCTCCGACCCCTAGTGAAGATCGTATAGTTGAAGCGTGGTTGGGCATTGATATTCCCTCCCGTGAAGACATGACGGAGATCGAAGAATCCAACCGATTTTACATGGAGAATGGCGCTCAATATCTCACCGCACCGATCCTTCATGCTATCGACCTCAATCATCGTGAATTAACGCCGGTAACCTTTATCTTGAGTGGTAACAGGCTGGTAACGGTGCGCTATGCCGATCCAAAGTCGTTTAGCATATATATTGCGCGTGCCAGCAAGCCCGGCAACGGATTGATCACCCCCAAGTGCAACGGTCTTTCGATCATGCTTGGCTTAACGGAAGCGACAACCAATCGTTTGGCAGATATTTTGGAAGCGGTAGCGGGAAAAATTGATGCCGCATCCCATTCGATTTATCGGCGACAACCCAAAGCCCGGCCCATGACTACCGAAGATTTCAGGCATATCTTGACCCAGATCGGCGGACAGGGTTCATTTTTGTCACGCGTACGTGAAAGCCTAGCTGGCATTAGCCGAATGCTTGTTTATCTTACCGTTATCAATAGTCCTGTCGGGTCTCGCAAAGAGGCGCGCTCATGGATCAAATCTATTGAACGCGACACGCAATCACTCACGACCTATGTCGATTTTCTATCCAATAAAGTAACCTTTCTGCTCGATACGATCGTGGGCCTCATTTCTGTCGAGCAAAACGCTATCATCAAGATTTTCTCGGTGGCGGCTGTCGGATTTATGCCGCCTACATTGGTCGCATCAATCTATGGTATGAACTTTTCTTTTATGCCAGAGCTGAATTCGCCATGGGGATACCCGATGGCATTGGGCTTGATGATTGCTTCTGCTCTGCTGCCGCTGCTTTATTTTAGACGCAAAGGCTGGCTTTAAGCTAAAATTTCAACGATAGAATTTCCCATTGCTTGCCGTTGATCGTGACGACATCACCAACTGGCTTACCAAATAGCTGGATAGAAACGGGAGCTATATGCGAAATTTTTCCCTTTGAGGGGTCCGCTTCATCTTCTCCAACTATCGTCCAGACGCGGTTGACGCCGTCTTCGTCCTCAAGCTCAACTGTCATGCCAAAGCGCACGACATTGCTTCCAGGTTCAGGCTCAGATAGTTCCGCCGTTTCCCGGCGTGCATTCCAATAACGAAGATCCCGGGAAATTCGTGCAATTGCCGAACGATCCTGTGCAATATTGGCTTCGGCCAGCTCCTTTGACAGGCGCAACAGCTCTTCCTCGATCATCTGCAAACCGTTGCGCGTGACCAGATTGCGATGAGGACTAATCGGACGCTCACCCAGATCAATCGGATTATCATCCTGTTCTTTGGTAAATGCTCTGCTCATAGGCTTGAGTCTAAGCAAGCCTAAGTTTTTTGCAAGTCGAACGAAAGTAAAACTGCCTTAGCCAATAATTGCAGAGCCGAATATTTCTGAAGGCGAAATAGAGCCAAATGTTATACCGTTCCAGTTCTTCATCTCGACATGAGAAAATTCAGCAAGTTTTGTCGATAGTTCTTCTTCTTTATGGAACATGCGAGAAAGCAGAATAGCCACCATCGCTTCGGCTGCGCGCGTTGCCCCATCATCGCATTTAAGTGCAAAACCAAGCCCTAGCTCGGGCACTGCCCCACAGAACACGCCTTCAGCACCGGTTTTAACAAAAATGCGACCGGGGGCCATGCGCATTAGCTCTGTGCATGCACGTTTTGTGCCCGCCACATAGTAAGGCTCGGCCATGCAGGCTTTGAATAAACGTTGTGCGGCTTTAGCCCGGTTTGCGCCCAGTCCAACGCCCGTCGCCATCTTTGCGAATCCATGTGCAATATTGGCGAGCGGGACTGCATAAGTCGGTATTGAACAGCCATCAGTTCCGCAATGATCAATGTCGTGTGCAGCGCCAGTCACATCGCTCATCACGTCCCGGACCATGTCTTGGATTTGCGACCCCAACGCCACATAGTTTTGCGTTTCCATACCGCAATGAACACAGGTCGCTAAAAAGCCAGCATGTTTGCCTGAGCAATTATTGTGCAGAGACGTCGGCTGTTTACCGCTTTGTGCCATGGGGATAAGAACGGATTGCTGAAAAGGCCAATGGCTGCCGCATTCAAGCGCGGATGCGTCCAATCCCGCCTTGCTCAACATGGCGCGCGCTTTTTCCGCATGTTCTTCCTCACCAGAATGCGATGCGCAAGCCATTGCGAGATCGGCATCATCAAATCCGAAAGCATCCGCAGCCCCGCTTTCAACCAATGGCAGCGCCTGAATGGATTTCACTGCTGATCTTGGAAATGTCGGACGGTCAGTGTCACCGAGCGAAAATACTCGTTTTCCATCTGCATCAAAAACAGCAATCGCGCCGCGATGGCGACTTTCCACCACAGGGCCACGGAATACTTCCACCAGAACCGGATTGCTTTCCATCTCACTACCTCGATTTTCAATGCATTTACCAATGCGAGTACAACCCAAAAACCGCAATGGCAATTTTCTCTAACATAGCTGCTCAATCAAAATTGGCCACACTAGAAAGTCCGCACATTGTTTTTTATTGATTGATCAGTCAATCAAACATAATATGCTTTTAAATTTCGATACTTCACCTTTTTGCGGTCAGTGCACACTGCATAGTAGCGGCGCCATTTGCCTACGAGAGAAACGGGAATTCAACTATGCCAAAAGTCGGAATGGAACCTGTGCGGCGACGTGAATTGATTGATGCTGCGATCCGCACCATCGGTGAGCATGGTTCACTCGATGTTACAGTTGCGCAAATCGCACAGGAAGCGGGGGTTTCGGCAGCGTTGGCGCACCATTATTTTGGCGGTAAGGATCAGCTTATTCTTGCAACGATGCGCCATTTGCTTCGCGAGTTGAGCAAGGATCTGAGCGCTAGCATTCGTCCGACGCAAACGCCGCATGAGCGGATTGCTGCAATCATATCCGTGAATTTCTCGGCATCCCAATTTACTCGGCAGACAATCGCCGCCTGGCTGAGTTTTTACGTACATGCGCAAAAGTCAGACGATTTCCGGCAGCTTTTGCGCATTTATGCAAATCGGCTTCACTCAAATCTTGTTTACGCATTGGCTCAGATCACCGATCGGGCAAGAGCGCACCGGATTGCCGAGGGAGCTGGAGCCCTGATTGATGGGCTTTATATTCGGCAGGCGTTGGGCACCGGCAGACCGGACGCCAAATCTGCGACCGCGCTGGTCGAAGATTATATCGCCACGCAGCTTTCGTCAGGGAAACAATATGGAAGCAGATTTTGTCATCATCGGTTCCGGCTCAGCGGGTTCTGCTATGGCCTATCGCCTGTCTGAAGACGGCAAACATTCCGTTATTGTCGTGGAATTTGGTGGCCCGGATATTGGCCCGCTGATCCAGATGCCCGCGGCTCTGTCTTTCCCCATGAATATGGAAACTTATGACTGGGGTTTCTCTACCGAGCCTGAGCCGCATCTTGGCGGCAGGCAGCTCGTCACACCACGCGGCAAGGTATTGGGCGGGTCCTCCTCCATCAATGGCATGGTCTATGTGCGTGGGCATGCACGCGATTTTGATCATTGGGCTGAAATGGGTGCGCAAGGTTGGGCTTTTGCCGATGTGCTGCCCTATTTCAAACGCATGGAAAACTCTCACGGCGGTCAGGAAGGCTGGCGCGGCACCGATGGTCCTCTTCATATCCGACGCGGCGAACGTCAAAACCCATTATTTCAGGCGTTTATTGAAGCCGGGCAACAGGCAGGGTTTGAGATCACTGAAGATTATAATGGCGAAAAGCAGGAAGGTTTCGGGCCTATGGAGCAGACAATCCATAATGGCCGGCGCTGGTCTGCTGCCAATGCCTATCTAAAACCTGCGCTCAAACGCCCCAATGTGAAACTCGTACGCGGGCTGGCCCGGCGCGTCATTATGGATGGCAAGCGGGCAATTGGTGTTGAGATTGAAGGAGGGCGCAGCCTCAGCACAATCCGGGCTCGGCGCGAGGTTATTATTGCGGCCTCATCAATCAACTCTCCCAAACTCTTGATGCTTTCCGGTATTGGCCCGGCAGCCCATCTTCAAGAGCATGGTATTGAGGTGATCGCTGATCGCCCAGGGGTTGGGCAAAATCTGCAAGACCATATGGAAGTCTATATTCAGCAAGAATGTGTACAGCCCATAACGCTTTATTCAAAACTTAATCTGTTTTCAAAAGCCATGATCGGGGCTCAATGGTTGTTCTTCAAATCGGGGCATGGAGCGACCAACCATTTTGAATCGGCTGCTTTTTTGCGTTCGCGAGCGGGCGTTGAATATCCTGATATCCAATATCATTTCCTTCCTGTCGCAATTCGCTATGATGGTAAGGCGGCAGCAAAAGCGCATGGATTTCAAGCGCATGTGGGTCCGATGCGTTCCAAATCACGTGGGAGCGTGTCGCTGCGCTCCGCCGATCCGCGTGATAAGCCACGCATTTTGTTTAACTATATGTCGCATGAAGATGATTGGGCGGACTTCCGCCATTGCGTACGGCTTACGCGGGAAATCTTTGGCCAGGAAGCATTTGCTTCCTATCGCGGTGCAGAAATACAGCCGGGCGAACAGATACAAAGCGATGCAGAAATTGACGATTTTCTGCGCGAGAATGTCGAAAGTGCATTTCATCCATGCGGGACATGCAAAATGGGCTCAGTAGACGACCCATTCGCCGTGGTAGACCCAGAATGCCGGGTTATTGGGGTGGAAGGTTTGCGCGTGGCTGATTCATCCATTTTCCCGCGCATCACCAATGGCAATCTTAATGGCCCCTCTATTATGACCGGCGAAAAAGCTGCAGATCATATATTGGGTCGTACCCCATTGCCGCGCTCTAATCAGGAACCGTGGATCAATCCACGCTGGAAAACATCGGACCGCTAATCGAGGAGTTAAAAATGAAAGTTCAACCCAAAGCCTCGCATTTTGTTGGCGGTAACTTTGTGGAAGACAAGGCAGGAAAGCCGCTGCCCGTGATTTATCCGGCAACCGGCGAACAGATCGCCAAGCTTTATTCGGCCACACCTGATGTGATCGAAGATGCGTTTGCTGCGGCGTTGAAAGCTCAGGAAGCTTGGGCTTCACTCAAGCCTGTGGAGCGTGGGCGTATCTTACGTCGCACGGCAGAAATTCTTCGGGAGAAAAACCGCAAGCTTTCTAAAATCGAGACGCTTGATACGGGCAAGGCTCTGCAAGAAACGCTGGTCGCGGATGCTGCATCTGCTGCAGATGCGCTCGAATTTTTTGGCGGCATAATATCAGGTTTTAACGGAGAATTTGTCGATCTTGGCGGCTCATTTGCCTATACTCGCCGCGAGGCGCTGGGCATTTGTGTTGGCATTGGCGCATGGAATTATCCCATTCAAATCGCAGCCTGGAAATCGGCACCAGCGCTTGCCATGGGCAATGCGTTCATTTTCAAGCCTTCTGAAAACACTCCGCTTTCAGCTCTTGCACTTGCAGAAGCCTATAAGGAAGCTGGGCTTCCAGATGGATTATTCAATGTCGTTCAGGGATATGGTGAGGTTGGCGCCGCTCTCGTCAATCATCCGCTGACAGCCAAGGTTTCGCTTACAGGATCGGTACCGACCGGAAAACGTATCATGGGCCAGGCTGGCGAACAGCTTAAGCATGCGACCATGGAATTGGGCGGAAAATCTGCCATCATCATTTTTGATGATGCGGATCTGGAAAGCGCAATCGGTGGCGCAATGCTCGGGAATTTCTATTCCACGGGACAGGTTTGTTCAAACGGAACCCGCGTATTTGTTCATAAATCCATTCGCGAGAAATTCGTTGAACGCTTGATTGAGCGAACGCGCAAAATCCGCATTGGCGACCCGCTTGATGAAGCCACCCAGATGGGACCGCTGATCAATGCAGCCCAACGCGATAAGGTCCGCTCCTATATTGAACAGGGTAAAAAAGAAGGCGCGACCCTTGCCTATGGTGGCAAGACGCCAAAGCTCCAAGGCTTTGACAATGGTTATTTCATCGAGCCTACTATTTTTACAGATGTGAAAGACAATATGACCATTGCGCGGGAGGAAATTTTCGGCCCGGTTATGAGCATACTTGATTTCACCGATGAGGATGAAGTGATTGCCCGCGCAAATGATAGTGAATTTGGGTTGGCGGCAGGGGTTTTCACTGCGGATATTGCGCGCGGTCACCGGGTGATACATCAGATCAAGGCCGGAACCTGCTGGATCAATGCTTATAATCTAACACCGGTAGAAATTCCGTTCGGCGGATATAAAGAGTCGGGCATTGGCCGCGAAAATGGTGTCGCTGCGCTTAATCATTATAGTCAGATCAAAACTGTCTATGTCGAAATGGGCAAAGTAGACTCACCCTATTAATAGATGAACACTAAGGCTGTGTGCTGTCTCACGCTCAGGGCGCTCTAAACGCTCTAAACGCTCCGGGCGCTTTGGGCGCTCTGGCAGGCAGTATGCCTGCCAGATTCGGCCAAGAGTTTTCCATTTCACTGCCTTCTGTTTAAATAATAATCATTGTTGTAAGAATATAAGTTCATATTTTATTATATATTATATCATTCAAACCAATATTTGCAGTTCTTGTTATTTATCCTTGATTAGACCAACAAGTTAACCTTACCATAGTCAGCATTAATCGAGAACCTCCTAATAATAGGCGTTTATTTTCGAGCGAGGCTGACGTGAGCAGCAACTTATATTATCATATTATTGACGACATTGCCGGAGACGAAATTTATACTATCTCCGATACAGTTGATTCAAAATTAGAAGGAAGCACATCGCGAAAGATTAAAACTTTTCGCGTCCATGATTTACCAAATGTGAGAGCGCAAAATCCTGTCGCTTTACCTGCCGACAGCAATTATTCAAACATTTATAGTTCGATCATTGCATATATTGATGCCAATATTAGAGATCCCGAGCTCAATACATTGCAGCTCACACGACGCTTCAACATTTCGCGTTCTCATCTCTATCGCATTTTTAAGGAAAGTGGTGGGGTTGCAAAATTGATCCGCCGCAAACGGCTCGAACATGCCTGCCGCATCATACAGGGCCGGAAGCATAGCAGGATTTTTCTTAAAGAAATTGCCTATCTATGTGGTTTTCGGAATGGAACCCAGTTCAACAAAGCGTTTAAAGACTATTATGGCTACAATGTAAAAGAGCTGCAACAAGCGCTGGGGAATGACCGGAACATTCCGCCGGCCCCCGTTCAAAATCATGCGATAGGCGCACCCGCTCGCATGTCTCTCCAGACAGAACCGTCAGAATAGGCCAATTGGGGCCCGCTACTGGCATTAGAGACGAAAATTATCGCACCGGCGCCATGCTCGCCAGCGGAGGGCATGGTAGCGAGCGTGTAAGATGCGGGCCGAATAGGTCCGCCTACGTCCAATTTGGTTTGCGGCCAAGCTGAACCTATCGCTACATTGCCGGTAGCGCCGTCCACTTTGATTGCTTCCCGCCACGCACCGGCATCGTCGCCGACTTTGATGCTGAAATTCTTATCGCCATTCAGCCCCATTTCTGCATGACCGGTCCAGTTGGACTGAAACAATAGGCTTGCCGTATCAGACGCTGATTGTTTGTTAATTTTGATCTGATGACCACCACCGGCATTGTTAAAAAGGCTGGCTTCTGACGAAATCGCAAAACGATTGATAGCATCTGGTGTTGCATCAACACCGAGCAAAGATAGTGTCAGTTCGCTCGGGATTGATGAGACGTCTTTCCATTGACTGCCATCGTAAAGCTTAAGGCTATCCTCGTCCTCGATATAGGTGGTCCAACCTTTGCCGGGGGTAACAAATATCCAATAGCCATCGATAAAGGTGGCGATAAGATTTTCTTTTCCTGTCCAATCTCCGGTCGCGGGCGATGCGACAATATATCGATCACCGGCAATAGGCGCTGCCGGCACGTTATTTTCTTGGCGCGAGCGCACACTTAAATGCACAATAGCGTCGAGCAACCGCAGCGCAGCATTATGGGTGACGTGTTTTTGCGCCTGACTGGGCAGAATATAGGGCATTTTTAAGTTAGGGGTTTGATCCATTAAAAGCTCCTTGAGTTGTCAATTCAAGAAGCTTACCCCCTATCGGCGAGACGGGGATAAGTTGCCTCAACTGCCTCGATAGGTTGAATAAGACCAAGGGCTTACCAATAGCGGCACATGGTAATGAGAGGTCTCATCCGCGATGGAAAATCGAATCGGAACCAAATCTAAAAACGGTGGTTTAGCCAGTTCCACCCCACGGGATTCGAAATATTCTGCGACATGAAAATTCAGCTCATAGGTTCCGTTGCGCATTTCTTCATCGGAAAGCAGCGGCGAATCCGTCCGGCCATCAAGATTGGCCACGGTACGCTTGATCAGCTCTCGTGTACCGTCTGATGCAATTCGATAAAGCTCAATGCGCATAGCTGCCGCTGGACTACCGTGCGCAGTATCAAGAACATGTGTGGAAAGCTTACCCATAGTAACCTCCAATGTTAGACCTGAGGAAGATGTTCGATACGATAGAGGATATCGCGGAAAAAATGTTCCTCCAGATTATCTTCCTCTCCCGCCCGATCAACGATCAAAAAATCTGAAACCTCTTCGAGTGCGAGCAGAGGATGATGCCAGATATTGCAGCCATAATTGACACCTTGGTCCCCTCGCGCAAGAAAAGCACGCGGCTTGCCCGGCATTCCTCCCACATCTTCAGATACCACAAGCAAAAACGGTCTGCGATCCATCGGCACGAAAGCCTGAGATCCAAAGGGATGGCGCTCCATCATGGCAATATCAATTGGTACTACAAAGGGTTGGCTACGGAAAATATTGATTAAAACCCGCGCTGAAGTTCCGTTTGCTTCCACCCGTGCGAGATCATGAAAACGCTCGGTAACTCCGTTATTTATAAGACGGCGTTCCGCGCCTTCTACCTCAATTACCTCGCCAAAGGGCGCAAATGCTTCTTTGGTGAGCGGCTCCACTTTCAACGTCTCGACCTTCAACCCATCCTCCCGCACAAATTCGTGCTGGCAGCAAAGCTTCCTGCTAAGAGAATTGTCAACTGTGAAGCAGTTTCAATCGAAATAATAAAGGCCGGAACAATCCGGCCTTGAATGAGGGACAAGTTTAACGTGATCTACGCACGCGCACAGGTTGCAAATGTGCACGGAACGTTCGATAGATAGAGGCGATTGCTAACAGCGCCGAAGCTTGGATCAAAAGCATCATGGTGGGAATTTCCGCAGTCGCAGCCAACAACGACACCAGCCCGAGCGTGAAAAAGGCAATAGCAGCATAGATAATACCGCGTGCTGGTTGGCGGAGAGGTGATCTTAGCTTTGGCATTAGGCTGGGCTTTAGAGTTGATAGGCGTTGGCGCATTTTCTATCTCCTTCATCCGGGGCTCGGTACTGGTCAGAACTTCCTCGTCCGACCACCGATTGAAACCAACCGCGTTAGGGCTTATGCCCTTGCCCACCAAAGAAGTTAAATTGGATTATTTGATGGCGCTTGTGTTCGACGATAGTTTCCACCCTTCATATGGGGAGCCAGTCTCGTTAGATAAAGATGTGCTGCGATTAACTGTGAAGAATCCGAGCGCTTTTACCTTCCACGGCACTAATAGTTACATTATTGGACGCGATACGCTCGCCATCATCGATCCGGGCCCGGAAGATGACGACCATTATCGGGCGATAATTTCTGTCGTGAGAGGGCGACCAGTCAGTCATATTTTTGTTAGCCATACGCATCTTGATCATTCGCCGCTGGCAAAACGGCTCAAGAAAGATTTTGGCGCGCAAATCGTTGCTGAAGGTCCGCATCGCCCCGCCCGTCCGCACCATGCCGGCGAAGTAAGTTGGCTTGAGGCGAGTTCTGATCTGGATTTTACACCCGATCTCGCGCTCGCGGACGGTGAGATTGTTGAGGGCGATGGCTGGCGCCTGCGCGGAATTCATACTCCGGGGCATGCAGCCAATCACATGGCTTTTGCATTGGAAGGGCGAGATATTTTATTCTCAGCCGATCATGTGATGGCGTGGGCGACTTCGATCGTTGCGCCTCCGGATGGATCAATGAGCGATTATATGTCCTCGCTTGATAAGCTGCTCGCCCGCGAAGATCAGGTTTACTATCCGGGCCATGGCGGAGCGGTGACCCGCCCGGCTGCATTTGTGCGTGGGCTGCGCGCGCATCGCAAAATGCGGGAGCGCGCAGTTCTCGAACGCATCCGGCAAGGCGATCGGTTCATCAGCGATATGGTGCAAGCGATCTATCGCGACACCGATCCTCGTCTTCTTGGCGCAGCGCGGCTTTCGGTGCTGGCGCATTTGGAAGATTTGGTGGCGCGGGGGGAAGTAACAACCAAAGGTGATCCTTCGCTAAAAGGGGCCTATTTGCCGGGTTGATTATTCTGCATCGGCCGGGGCTTTGTTCACTTCGCCCTCTAATGCGGTCATAAATTGCGTAATAAATGCTGCATTAAGCCCCATATCGCGGTTTCCATAACGAGAGACTGCACGCATATCCACCAATGTGGTTTCGCCTTCGTCTTGCAGACGAATGACCACGTCGCTTTTCAGGCCCAAGATCGGACTATGGGCTACAGCGGCAAAGTTTAATACCGGCTGTTGCGACAATATTCCATGAGCGGGACTGATACGCTCCCAGCCAAAGCCTTCCAATACAGCATCCACACCCTGCCCTACGCGATCTGGCGATGCATCATAGCGGCGGCGCGAAACTTCCGGATAGGCCGATAATTGCATTATCATGTCGGTTTCAGCCCGTGATGTAATGGCGTTCATCCGAAATGTGCGCTCCGGCATAGTTGAAGGAAACCGCAGCGGCGTTTCATAATCGGTGGTCACATCATAAATGGGGGGCGAGATATACCAAAATCCGGCAACCACTCCCAACAGCGCAATCACCACCAAACTTAAAAATCCGCCCCAAAAGGAGCGCGTGCCACCCTTATCGCCATTCTGCCAAAGATTGCGAAAACCTTGAACGGCACAAAGCAATGCAATCGTAGCAAGCATTGCACTTAAAGTCGCAATGATCACCGCGTCTGGTGTTTCTATCTCCCAAAACCTATGCGCAAGAAAATCCAAGAATAAAAGCAGTGCCGAAAAAACTCCTAAACGGAGTGCCCATATGGCTGAACGAGATACACGGCGCTGGTAGCGAAGTTTATTCATTCTCGCTCCAAATAATATGATAGCTCAGACATAACAGAGACATGATCGACGTAAAACCTCTGGTTCATTATTTAGCCTGAAAACAATGTCAGCTGGGCAATAAAGGATAAAATATAATTAAATCAACAGATACCCTATTGCAGCACCTACTAATCAACGGCATGATTGCTTATACGGGGGCTTTTGCAGATTCGTCGGAGAGGCGATATGAATCGTACCCCATATCAAAATAGCAACTTATCGAGCTCGGCCAATGGCAGCCAGGAAATTTCGCTGGAAGCCGTTGAGTTAGAGTTTGCACTGGGTGCTATTGATGTGCTCACCGAAGGCTTTGACACAGCCCTTGCCAAAGCAGCCGAACGCGTCGGCGGCGAGGTTCTTTTCAACATGCCAGCCCTTGATACCGAAAACGCACAGCGGATAGGTGCAATCGCAGTGGCGGGCCAGCCGCAGGACCAAGTCATTTTTGTAACGCTCGGCAAGGACGGCACGACCTTGTCCGTCGCCCCGCTAACAGGCGATAATTTATTGTTTGAAAGCCTTGGTCGCAATTATGCAGCCGTGATGAAAATTCTCTCATCTGAACCGCCATCGGATATCAAACCCTGATAACCGATTGGATTGATTTCTTATATCCGTTTAAGCATTGCCGCCACCCAGCACAAATTGTCAAAGTTAGTGACCATTGCCGCAACGTTCAAACAGCATATTTGCGCATCGGATGAAAACAGAAATTATCGCAAATTCTTTGTTCTGATAGCGGCCTGAGCGGCCGCTAAACGGGCAATCGGTATGCGGAAAGGTGAGCAGGACACGTAATCAAGTTTGACACTTTCGAAAAAACCTATTGATGTAGGGTCGCCAGCGTGCTCGCCACAGACACCAAGTTTAAGATCCGAACGTGTTTTGCGTCCCCGTGTGGCGGCCAGCTCGATTAATTCTCCCACCCCTTCCAGGTCAAGCGAAGTGAACGGATCCTGTTCAATCAACCCGCGATTTTGATAGGTGCTCAAAAAACCGGAAGCATCATCGCGCGAAATACCGAAAGTCGTCTGCGTCAAATCATTGGTGCCGAATGAGAAAAACTCCGCCGTCTGTGCTATTTCTGCTGCGCGCAGGGCAGCGCGTGGCAGCTCAATCATGGTGCCGACCATGTAATTAATCTGCATGCCGGCTTCGCTAATAATGTCTTTCGCAATAGCGTCGATACGGGATTTGACGAAATCAAGTTCGGCCTTAAGTCCGACCAGCGGGACCATAATTTCCGGCACTACGGGTTCGCCACTCTTTCTGCCTGCCTCAACAGCCGCTTCAAAAATTGCCCGTGCCTGCATTTCTGCAATTTCGGGATAAGAAATCGCCAATCGGCAGCCGCGATGGCCCAACATGGGATTGAATTCATGGAGATGGTCCGCTTGTTCGCGTAAGCGATTTGGGTCTATCTTTAAGTCTCTGGCTACCTCTTCTGTTTCGGCTGAGCTGCGTGGCAGAAACTCATGCAAAGGTGGGTCTAGCAGGCGGATCGTGACTGGCAGCCCCTTCATGATTTCAAATAATTCAACAAAATCCGCGCGCTGTATGGGCAGCAACCGGTCCAATGCTGACCGCCTGCCCGCTTCATTATCCGCGAGGATCATTTCGCGCATGAGATTAACGCGTTCGCCTTCAAAAAACATATGCTCGGTTCGGCAGAGCCCGATACCTTCTGCACCAAAGGAGCGCGCAACGCGTGCATCGGCTGGGGTTTCCGCGTTTGCACGCACTTTCATGCTGCGCGCTTTGTCAGCCCATTGCATAAGACGACCAAAATCGCCTGATAATTCTGGCTGGAGCATAGCTACTGCGCCTTTGAGCACCTGGCCTGCGCTGCCATCAATCGTGATGATATCACCCTTGTTGAAGGCCTGTCCTGCGGAAGTCAGGACACCATTGCGAATATCAATGCGTAAACTACCAGCACCAGACACACAGGGCTTACCCATCCCGCGTGCGACAACGGCGGCATGGCTCGTCATCCCTCCGCGCGTGGTCAAGATACCTTCCGCTGCATGCATGCCGTGAATATCCTCAGGGCTTGTCTCAGCGCGCACCAAAATAACATTTCGACCTTCTGCTTTCGCCTGTTCAGCATCCTCCGAGGTGAACACAATTTCGCCGGTTGCAGCTCCGGGCGATGCTGGCAAACCTTGGCCGATCAGCTGTCTTTCGGCATGCGGATCAATGGTAGGATGCAAAAGTTGATCAAGTGCCGCCGGGTCGATGCGCAATATCGCTTCATCCTCGCTAATCACCCCTTCCTCAGCCATTTCAACAGCAATACGTAGCGCTGCTTTCGCCGTACGTTTGCCCGATCGGGTTTGCAGCATCCATAGGTTGCCGCGCTCAATGGTAAATTCCAGATCCTGCATATCGCGATAATGCCGCTCAAGTCCTTTAGCGACTTCAAGAAATTGAGCGAAAACATCGGGCATCAATTTTTCGAGCGAGGGGTTATCAGAACCTGCGGCTATGCGTGCTTCTTCCGTGATATTTAGCGGGGTGCGAATACCTGATACGACATCTTCACCCTGCGCATTGACCAAAAACTCGCCGTAGAGTTTGTTTTCGCCCGTAGACGGATTGCGGGTGAAAGCAACCCCGGTTGCTGAGGTTTCGCCCATATTGCCAAACACCATGGCCTGCACATTAACCGCGGTTCCCCAGGCTTCAGGGATGTTATGCAGACGGCGATAGGTCACCGCACGTGCATTCATCCAGCTCGAACAGACCGCTCCAATAGCACCCCAAAGCTGTTGGAGCGGATCTTGTGGAAATTGGTCGCCCGTTTCCTCTTCCACGCATGCTTTATATTGCGCAATGACCTCTTTCCAATCTTCGGCAGTGAGTGCCGTATCAACATCGACACCTAAGGCCAATTTTTTATCGTCGAGGATTTCTTCGAAGAAAGCATGATCGACGCCCAGCACTATATCGGAATACATCTGGATAAAGCGACGATAGCTGTCATAGGCAAAACGCTCGTCACCGGCCTCTTTTGCGAGACCTAAAACCGTTTCGTCATTCAGCCCAAGGTTTAGTACCGTGTCCATCATGCCCGGCATGGAAACGCGAGAGCCAGAACGGACTGCGACGAGAAGAGGTTTTTTAGCCCCGCCCAAATTACGGCCCGTCAGCGTCTCAAGCTGGGCGAGAGCATCTGCTACTTGAGCGTTGAGCTCTTGCGGAAAACGGTGCTGATTTTCGTAAAAGGACGTGCAGACTTCCGTGGTGATGGTGAAGCCAGGCGGAACCGGCAGGCCAAGGCTGCTCATTTCAGCAAGATTGGCGCCCTTCCCTCCGAGCAGTTCACGGTCTCTGGCCGTACCATCTGCTTTTCCATTGCCAAATGAGTAAACCCACTTCGCCATTCTGGTCTCCCTACGCAGAATTTCACTCAAACATAACCATGCATGGGCGAGCCCTCTGCATAAGCGATCCTTCAGCCGCGCACCATCTAAAAAGAACGCAATCCCGAATCGAATCGATTGGATTTTCCAAACTCCACATTAAGAGAATTGACTTTTGGATAATCTTGGGCACTAATCGGAACATAACCAGAACAATGAGGCTCACATGCGTATGAACGGCAAATTAGATTATCTTGAAATGCCTGCGGGTAATGGTTCTTTTGATTCAGTCAAAAGCTTTTATTCGCGCGTATTCGGTTGGTCGTTTACGGATTATGGACCGACATATGCTGCATTCTCCGAAGGTTTGGACGGTGGTTTTGATGCGGATAACGCTGCAAGACCTCAACCGCTTCCTGTGCTTTATGCCAAGAATCTGGAGGAAGCCGCGGAAAGCGTAACGGATGCTGGTGGTAAGATAATCAAACCAATCTATTCTTTTCCGGGTGGACGCCGGTTCCACTTCACTGATCCTGCTGGCAATGAATTAGCCGTCTGGAGTGAAAAATAGGCACAGTTTAGCTTGCTTCGCGCAAAGTTTCTGCGGTTTGCAGATCAACCGAAACAAGCTGGCTGACACCCTGTTCGCCCATGGTTACTCCGAATAGCCGGTTCATGCGCGCCATTGTGATTGGATTATGGGTGATAATGAGAAAGCGCGTCTGAGTGGTTTCTGCCATTTCATCCATCAAATTGCAGAAACGCTCGACATTATGG
Source organism: Falsochrobactrum ovis (assembly GCF_003259955.1). Lineage (GTDB taxonomy): Bacteria > Pseudomonadota > Alphaproteobacteria > Rhizobiales > Rhizobiaceae > Brucella > Brucella ovis_A. Next base: position 684,973 of record NZ_QLMK01000001.1, on the reverse strand, counting down.
TCATCAAGCGGGGCATCGACTTCATCCAGCACACAGATTGGCGCAGGATTGGTCAAAAACACCGCAAATATTAGCGCCATAGCGGTCAGCGCCTGCTCGCCGCCGGATAGGAGTGTCATTGTCTGAGGTTTTTTGCCGGGTGGGCGCGCAATAATTTCCAGACCTGCATCCAGCGGATCGTCACTTTCAATAAGCTGTAATTCAGCCGTGCCTCCGCCAAACAAATGCGTAAACAGCCGTTGGAACTGCTCATTGACGACATCGAACGCGGCGAGCAACCGTTCCCTACCTTCGCGGTTCAAGTTCTGAATTGCTTGGCGCAATTTTTTGATGGCCTCAATGATGTCTTCCCGCTCAGAAATCAGCGCATCGAGCCGCTCGATAAGCTCTTGGCTTTCCTCGTCTGCGCGTAGATTAACCGCGCCGAGCCTTTCTCGCTCGATTTTGAGGCGCTCGAGTTGCCGTTCCAATTGGTCCGGATCAGGTAATTTGTCTTCCGGTGTCAGGCCCGTATGCCGGAATGCTTCATGGGCCGCACAATTGAGCACTTCAGCAATGCGGGCTTCCGCATCTTTGCGCCGTTCTTCTGCCGCTGTCAGTCGCTCTTCGGCACGTGCCCGTTGCTCGCGACTTGTGGCCAGTTGTTGGATGGCAAGGGCGGCTGCTTTGTCGAGTTCGGCCTGCTCAGCTTCGGCTTTGGCCAATTTGTCCGCCGATTGATTCCGTTCGCTTTCTGCGTTGGCGAGTTCGTTAAGCAAAGCGCGGCGACGTCTTTCAATCTCATCGGGCACGTCGACGAGATTTTCCACTTCTTCTGTCGCCTCAAAGCGGCGATCATTGAGGGCTGCAATCTGTATTGCAGCATTCTCAGCCCGGGCGATCCAGTTGCGTCTTTCAAGCGCTATCATCTCCAGACGATGCTGGCGTGATCCTGCCTCCCGCCGCAAGCCTTCATAGGTGGCGCGCGCTTCTGCAAGGGCCGCCCGGTCGGCTAATACCTGATTGTTAAGTTCGTTCAACTTTCGCGTAACAGCCTCAATATCGGGCATGCTGCTGAGACGGTCTTCTGCTTCAACCGCGCGGATCTGCGCTTCCTCAAGGTTTTCCTTAAGCCGAGTTCTGGCCTCCTCTAAAGCGGATTGTTTGGCCGCTAGCTCTCCTGCTGCTCGTTCTGCTACAGATAGTGCTTCGCGTGCTTGGTCCAATTTGCGTTGGTTCATCCGCCATGCGTCGCGGGCAACGCGCTCATATTCGACAGCTTCCCGCACCTCGGCTTCCGCTTGCTCAACGCTTTCCTGTGCAGTTTGAACTCGCTTTCGCGCTGTTATGGCTTCCTGTTCAAGTTCGTCGAGCCGATTTTTTTGCGCCAAGCGCTGTGCGGTCTGAGTTGGCGCATCGGCCCTTGCGGTAAAACCATCCCAACGCCACAGCGCGCCGGCCTTGCTCACTAGGCGCTGTCCGGGCCGCAGCATCGGCTGCAATTGTTGACCTACATCATCCGCGACTACCCCCACTTGGGCCAGCCTGCGACGCAAAGGTTCTGGACCGTCGACCAGCGTTATCAGCGGCACTGCACCTTCGGGCAATGCGGGATCATCGATTGAAGCTGAATTAAGCCCCCAGTAAACTGGCGCTTTCTCATCCAGCGCCGCGTCAAGATCTTCGCCAAGCGCCGCACCGAGCGCAATTTCATACCCTTTTTCAACCCGCAATTCTTCAACAACAGGTCGAAACATCGCTGTTTCTTCTGTATTGAGAATGCGTGCCAGGGTCTCAGCTTCTGCATCGATGCGGCTTAATTCGGTACGAGCTTCATTGAGCGGCTGCCGACTGGACGCTTCTTTTTCGCGCGCCTGCGCCACTTGCTCTTCCGCAAGTAAAATTGTTTCTTCGGACGCAGCCAGCATTTCCGCAGCAGTCTCTACTGCAACGCGTTTTTGAGCGGGATCGAACAATCCGCCTATTTGTTCAATAGTGGCGGATATATCGCGCTCAATTTGTGCGATCTGGCCTTCCGCACGTGCACGTCGTTCGCGTGCTTCCGTCAAAGCGCGTTCTATTTGTGTCCGCTCGGCAATGGCTTCCGCGCGTTCGGCGGTCGCCTGAGCTAGTTGTTCCTCGCTCTCAGCAAGGCGGGTTTCAGCCTGTTCAAAAAGAATCCGAACCTGTTCTTCTCTTTCACCCGAATCTTCATTTGCAGCGAAAATATTTTGCTCTTCTTCTTCAAGTCGCGCTAAAATATCAGCATTTTCGCTAACCATTTGCTCTTCACGAGCAATATCCGCCGTTAATTGCTCAAGGCGCTTCATCAGTTCGGAGCGCCGAGCATGAATACGCCCCTCTTCTTCATCAAGCTGGGTTCGTGCAATTGCGATGCGTTGCAAAGCGGCTGCAGCTTTCGCTTCTGCCTCGCGCAGTTGCGGTAATTTCAGCGCGCCCACCGCTTGATCTCGTGCGGCTTTCATCTGCAACTGCGCCATTTCGCCGACCACAGAAGTCGCCTGCGCCAGCGCGCTGCGGGTTTCGCCTTCCTGTGCTTTCGCCTGGCTCCAACGCAAATGCAACAATGCGGCTTCGGCGCGCCGAATATCCGCAGAAAGAGTTTTGAAGCGATTGGCCTGACGAGCCTGGCGTTTCAGGCTTTCAATCTGGCTGTTTAACTCACCGATAACATCTTCGAGACGATCTAAATTGGTGTCGGCCGCACGCAAGCGCAATTCTGCTTCATGCCGCCTGCTATGAAGTCCGGAAATTCCCGCCGCTTCTTCTAAAAGCGCGCGGCGAGCCTGTGGCTTGGCCTGAATAAGTTCGCCAATCCGCCCCTGACCCACCATGGATGGGGAACGGGCGCCGGTGGATTGGTCGGCAAAGAGCAGTTGGACATCCTTAGCCCGAACCTCTTTACCGTTGACACGATAGGTAGAACCGGCCTCACGCTCAATGCGCCGTGATACCTGTAATTCGTCAGCGTCGTTAAACGCTGCAGGAGCGGTACGAGCCGAATTATCCAGAAATAGAACAACTTCCGCTGAATTACGTGCTGGCCGCGTGTTGGAACCGGAAAATATGACATCATCCATGCCGGAAGCGCGCATATTTTTGTAGGAGTTCTCTCCCATCACCCAGCGCAAAGCTTCGACAAGATTGGATTTGCCGCAACCATTAGGCCCGACCACTCCGGTCAGGCCGCCTTCAATTATGAACTCAACCGGTTCGACAAAGGATTTGAAGCCTACAAGGCGTAATTTGGAGAAGCGCATCAGCAAACTCCCCCCATATCAAAAATAGAAAAAGAAAAAGCGGACACAATGATGCGACCGCTTTTCATGCCGAAAGGCGATTTAGAGAAGCTTGTCGATAATTGCCGACATCTCGTCAACCGAAAGGGCTCCAGCGTATTTTTGTCCGTTTATGAAGAAAGTCGGTGTCGCATTCACACCAAATTCTTCCGATCCCCGTTCCATCGTCGCTCTCACATCATCGAGAAGTTGCTGGTTCGTCAAGCAAGCCTCAAAGGACTCCTGTGTAAAACCGGCAAGTTTTGCGATTTGCAGCAAAGCTTCTTTGCCATCTGGGGCTGTTGCCCATTGCTGTTGCTGTTTGAAAAAAACATCAATCATCGGAAAATAGCGTTCTTCCGGTGCGCAACGCGCTAACATAAAGGCAGCGGTGGCGCGAGGATCGAACGGGAACTCACGGAAAATTAGCCGAGCTTTACCGGTGTCGATATATTTTTCTTTGATGGTGGGAAATGTATTAAGAGTAAAATCTGCGCAATGAGAACAGGTCAAAGAAGCATATTCGACGATCGTGACCGGCGCGTCTTCCTGGCCATAGACCATGTCTTTGAGCTTGCCACTTTCTGCAACCTTGGCGGCATCAACCTTTGCTTCAGCCGTCTGTGCATTAGAACTGCCAGTAAAAGCCAGTCCCACAGCAGCAGCCCCTGCGAGAGAAATAACATGTCTGCGATTAAGCACAGCGGCCATACGAATCACCCAATCCTGTTTAACGTTAGTTTTTCAATGTAATTTAAAGTGTCGAGCATTTGATCGCCAGCACTTCACGTAAAAATGAGGTCGATAAACCTCAAACTTGCATCAAATTTATGGCAAGTACAGTGTTTGATGCGGCTTTGATCAAAAGTTTTACTTCATCTTGCGCCGCTTTTCGGCCAAAATATTTTTGCCTAGCCTTTCTAAAGCCGCACGAAGAGCATCGTCTTCAATATTCTCGGTCTTCTTTTCAATACGCCGCTCTTCAGAAGGCGCCAGCGCTAATGGTCTTTTGACTTTGCGCTTGTGCGGGGTCACTACCGGCTTTTGTTCTATCCGTATACGCCCAATGGCCGAGAAGCCCAAAAATCCATTGACGCGACTGATGATCTCGCCGGTCTCATGCTGGATTTGTAATGCGGCAAAGCCTTCACAAGCGATAACCAAGGTTGCGGGGCTAAAGGGGTCGTCCTCGTTTCTCCGGCGGGGCCAAACAATGCGCAGAGGTCGTGACGCTCCGCCAACGGCTGGGCCGACAATGTCTTCCCATGATTGAAGCAATGAAAGATTAATTCCGGCGCGTTTTTGGAGCACGGGATCAACGACACCTGACGCCATTTCGGCCAGAGTGCGGAAACCTTTTTTTCTATCTCGTTCATTCATCACACTTGATTATAGCCGCGAAACCATTCGACAAACAGGGGTATCCCGTCGGCGAGCGATGTCTGGGGCTTAAAATCAAGGTCACGTATTGCTAAGTCAACATCCGCAAATGTACGCGGCACATCGGCGGGAGGCATGGGCTCCAATTTGCGAATGGCATTTTTACCAGTGGCTTTCTCGATCGCCGCGATAAAATCATTGAGCATGACGGGAGAATTATTGCCCAGATTATAAATCGGTTCGGTATTGGCGGGTTCGGCTAAAATTCGCTTGGCAGCAGCAACCACCCCACTGACAATATCATCAATGAAAGTGAAATCGCGCTGCATTTCTCCATTATTGAAAACCCGGATAGGCTCACCTTTCAATATTGCGTCGGTAAAGAGCCATGGCGCCATATCCGGGCGACCATAGGGGCCGTAAACGGTGAAAAACCGCAGACCAGTTGAATAAAGCCCATGAACATGGCGATAGGAGAATGCCAGCAATTCGCCAGAACGTTTTGTCGCGGCATAGACTGATACCGGGTGATCAGCGGAATCGCTTTCACTAAATGGAATTTTTTCATTAGCGCCATAGACAGAAGATGAGCTCGCATAAACTACCGGCGGACGTTTATCGAGTTTAAGCGCTTCTTCAAAAATCGTTACCTGCCCCATTACATTGGCGGAAATATAGGCAGCAGGATTTTCAATAGAATAGCGCACCCCCGCTTGGGCAGCGAGATGGATGATAATATCGGCATCGCGATCTGCACCAATTGCTTTCTTTAGTTCCGGGGCATCCGCAATATTCGCTTTTTTAAAGCGAAAACCTTCATATCCAAACAATTTTGCAAGACGCGCTTCTTTCAGCGCAACCGGATAATAGGCGTTGAGATCATCAATTCCCAATACCTGCCATCCTTCCTCAAGCAGCCGAGAAGCAGTATGAAAACCGATGAAACCAGCGGCACCAGTTACGATTGCTTTCATGCTTCACTCACTTCTTATAGGAAATTAGATCCACGCCGTTACGGCGAGCGGCCATGACGCGTCGAGAGGCCGTGGCATTTAATGCCGCCAAAAAGAACATCACTGATGCGATTGTGACTTCATGCAACAGAGGATTGTGCAGCATACCATAACTCGCCGATGCGATGACAAAATAAAGCAGCGCACGTCGCATGCCCCAGCTGTCGGATAGGCGCCAGAGATAAACAAAAAGCGGAATGAACGCCGCCAGCATCAATATCAATCCTACGAAGCCATCATTGAGCAATTCGTCGAGAATTGTGTTGTGAACATGGCGGAAACCTTGCAAGAGCCGAGCCTGATCACCAGCATGTTGTCTGACGAGCTCCATTTTACCGTAAGCGCCCACACCGGCAATCGGGTGTTCTGAAATCAGAACAATGGAGCTTTTCCACATTGCTGAGCGAATATCCGCTGAGACTTTATCTTCCCATTGGGAGCTGTCGCCGGTGCCATAAAATTCCACCATGCCAGCAAATCGTTTGGAAAGCACTTCTCCGACCGGGCCGACAACGATTAATGCCGCAAGCGCTGTCAGCAGAACGGCATAGATTGCGCTTTGATGCTTGAGGCTGTAGCGGCGAAAAAACAAAACAATCTCAATGGCAGCGAAAATTGGCAGAACCACAATTACTGCGCGCGTTTCTGACGCTAACACTGCTGCAAGCCCTAATAAGAGCCAATGCGGGCCATTTGCGAGATAAACGGGTGCGCGAGACAAAGGAATGGACGCGGAAATCGCCGAAACCGCCACTACAAATGCGAATACGGCTTGATTGCCCCCAACACCTATCCGTCCGCCCTCAGTCAGAGCGAGATAGATGGTGGCCAATAATGCTACGGCTGTCCCCAGTCGTGCTCCCAATACGTAGACGCGTAGCGGGTCGCGTATTAGGACCATACCTGGCCCGGCAAAGGCAAATAAAACCAATAATAAAGTATATCCGATCTGGCGATTATCCGCGAATGGCTCGCCCCGAAACAGCGTCAGCCCTAGGGACCAAGCCCCGTAAAGTAGAATGAATAAATAGAATTTTTTGGCAAATAGACGCGCTGTTGCATGCCGACCGGCAGCCAGATAAACACCGATGCAAGAGAACAAAAACAGGATCAGCGGTCCGAGCCCGATGCGGACAGGCATCAACATTGATGCTATACCTAAAGCCCACGCATCAATCCTGCGGCGAATCCAGAATGTTTTTCTTAAAAAACTCAAATTTTGCCCTCTTTAAGGTTTTTTGGCGCACATGCGTAAACAATCCGGCGCATATAATCTGTGGTGCGAAACAGCAGAGTTCCTAATCTTTTATAAGCGGGCAGCCGTACTTTAGCATAAACGCCTCTGCCTTGGGCGATAGTCGAAATTGACGCGCCAGACAATGAAACAATGGGACGATTTGCGGTGAATATTTCATAATCACCCGCCCAACCCCGCTCTAGCGCGACGTCATAGGGTAATCTCATTGGCTTAATGGCCTTGAGCAATTTGGCAGCACCTGCCGCTGAAACAATATAGGCTGCCGAGCTGCCGGACGGGCCATGCACGCATCGGCCAATGGAAATCTGATCGTCGATTTTATGGAAGTTCCGAAATACAGCGACGCGGTGATTGACCAGTTTAATCACGTCCCAGCCGCGTAATTTCATGGCTTCTTGCACGAAAGGTTGGAACTGCGGAATAAAAACAACGTCATCTTCAACGATGACCGCATAGGGCGCTGAAGAATTTACTATCACTTCCAGAGCACGGATATGACTGAAATAGCAACCGATCTCAGCAGGCATAGCGATTTTACCGTGCCAACGACGAAAACCGGCCTCATCAAAGTCGCTTAAATCCTCGCCGCTCAGATTTTTTCCTTCGACTGCATCGACACGATGAAGATCAATTGCGAATTTCTCAGCGCTGTTTTTGATCTGTTCCCAGCGATCCTGCGAGCGCTTGAGATTAATGACATAAACAGGGACGGAACTAACCACGGATACCCTTCTTTCGTAGGTGCCTTTTCTGGCATCCTACATATGGTCGATTAGCAAACAATGAACTGCACTTTAGTATAGGTTCCCTTTTGATAGAAAGACCTTTAACCAGTTACGCGATCTTTGCACAGAACTTAACAATGAAATGCGATGCTTACCGTTCCTTCCGCAGACCGAGCTACAAAACTCCTAGCATGGTATGACCGCCATCACCGCATATTGCCTTGGCGGATTAGCCCAAGTGAACGCCAGCGCGGCGTCAAAGCTGATCCCTATCGCATATGGCTTTCGGAGATCATGTTGCAGCAAACGACAGTCGAAGCTGTAAAAAGCTATTTTATGGCTTTTGTCCAGCGATGGCCGACAATTGAAGCGCTGGCTGCTGCAAGTGAAGACGATATTTTGCGTGCATGGGCGGGGCTTGGATATTATTCGCGTGCCCGCAACTTAAAGAAATGTGCTGACATCATTGCAGAAAAATTTGACAGCCAGTTTCCCTCGACCGCTTTAGAGTTGAAAAAACTTCCTAGCATCGGAGATTACACATCTGCAGCTATTGCGGCCATCGCTTTTGATGAGCCGGTGAGCGTGGTGGATGGCAATATTGAGAGGGTTATTTCGCGGCTTTTTGCAATCGACACCCCCCTGCCCGCCGCCAAACCGCGCATCCGCTCCTTGATGAGCGATATTACCCCCACCGATCGCCCCGGCGATTTCGCCCAGGCAATGATGGATATTGGAGCGACCATATGCACTCCGCGCAGACCCGCCTGCGCGCTATGCCCGCTCAACGAAAATTGCAAAGCATTTGCTGAACACGACCCAGAAATATTTCCCGTCAAAGCCCCAAAAGCGGCAAAACCAATCAGGATCGGCGCGGCTTTCATAGCGATTGCCGAGGATGGAGCAATCTTGCTGCGCCGGCGCGAAAGCAAAGGGCTTTTGGCAGGCATGACAGAAGTACCAGGCAGCGCTTGGACTGCGCGTATTGATGGCGATGCCACCATAAACGCCGCACCCTTTGCGGCCGAATGGTTAGCTGCCGGTGTGATCACTCATATATTTACGCATTTTGAACTGCGGCTCTCGGTTTATTCGGCAGATAAAATCCCCAAAGAAATCGCGAAAGATGGTTGGTGGTCGTCTCCTGCTGAACTTGCAGGCGAGGCATTGCCGACGGTGATGAAAAAGGCGATTTCGGCAGTGATCCCGGACGCTTTCAAGCAAAAGCGGACAGCGCCTGCTAAAAGCAACAAATAGTTTGCAGCGAAACAAAAGCGCTCGAACCTTTCGATCCGAGCGCTTACCATCAGACTGTGCTGGAGGCCGTCCGATTAATAAATAGGCTTACGCACCGACCGCGGCCAATTGCTCGCGAATAACCTTGCGCAATGCGTCGATTGGCTTCAAAACGCCATCTTCTTCAAAATGCCAGAATGTCCAGCCGTTGCAGGCATCAAACCCTTGCACTTTTGCACCCATGCGATGAATAGATCCGGCTTCTCCATTGGAGGTTACGGTTCCGTCCGCCCGAACTATCGCAGCATAGCGGCGGCGAGAATCACAAAGCACGGTGCCAGGATGCAAAAGCCCGGCTTCGATGATGGAAGTGAAGGCCACGCGCGGTTCAGCACGTTTACCTGTCATGACTGTTAATTCGGCTTTGCCGAGCGGCTCAACCTGCTCGATCCGGCGGGTTGCAGCATCAATATAATCCTGCTCGCGCTCAATTCCGACAAAATGACGTCCCAGCCGTTTTGCGACTGCGCCAGTGGTGCCTGAGCCAAAAAATGGATCCAGAATAATATCGCCGGGCTTGCTGGATGCCATCAGAATACGGGCAAGCAACGCTTCGGGCTTTTGCGTGGGATGCGCTTTTTCACCGTTTTCGTTTTTCAGACGCTCGGCACCTGTGCAGATTGGAAACAGCCAATCTGAGCGCATTTGCACGTCATCATTAGCCGCCTTCATCGCGTCATAGTTAAAGGTGTATCCCTTGCTCTTCTGATCGCGCGAGGCCCAAATCAATGTTTCATGCGCATTCTGGAAGCGGCGACCCCGGAAGTTTGGCATCGGGTTGGTTTTGCGCCAGACAATGTCATTGAGCATCCAAAAGCCCAAATCTTGAAGCTGTGTGCCAACGCGGAAAATATTGTGATAAGAACCAATGACCCAGATGGTGCCGTTGGGCTTGAGCACACGGCGGCAAGCCAGCAGCCACGCCCGCGTGAAAGCATCATAGGCTTGAAAGCTTTCGAACTGATCCCAATGGTCATCCACCGCGTTGACCTTGGTCTGATCAGGGCGATGAAGCTGCCCTTCCAGTTGAAGATTATAAGGTGGATCGGCAAAGATCATATCCACGGAGTGATCCGGAAGACGCTCAAGAGCCGAAACACAATCACCTTTGATGATAGAATTGAGCCAGGCATTACGCGGGGCCTCAAGGGGCAACTCATGTGCAAGACGCAATAGGGACATGGGATACTCGATTACCTGTGGACGCTAAAAACTTGCCTTTATGGTTACCGGGTAGAGTAAATATGGCGTTAACGCCAAGTGATTGAAATCGTAAATCTTTTCTTAACGAGCTCTCAAAGCCCCGCTTTTCCGGCTTTTCTGCACCGACAAAACTTTAATGCAAGCGCAGACCGCGTCCTGAAATAGTAAATGACGCATCAAAAATCGGCGTCATTAATAGGGTTCTGATAAGGGTCGGTTATTTCTTTGGTGCTAGTTTATTCTCCATAATAACTGATTTGCGAAGCATGAAGCACTCGCGAGGCTTTGGATTACGGACCCGGTATTGTGGCATGTTAAATATTAATCGGTTGCGGCATAATCGGTATTTGCGCTTTCTGTTTGTACCATTTCGCCTACGCGCAGTTGTTCGGGGCAATGAAATTGGTCTGGTCATCGTGGGCGCGGTAATCGGTATCATTTCAGCCATAGCTGTGGCGGCGATTGCCAATATCTCCGCATGGATGCACCGGGCATTGTTCAACCTTGCAGAGGGTGAACGGCTAAGCTCTGCTTCCGATCTGGCCTATAGCGCTTATTTCGCCCCTCTTGCCGGTGGCATAATGATGGGCGTTGTCATTTGGGTGCTGGCACGGTGGCGCAAAAGACCGATTGTCGATCCGATCGAAGCAAATGCGCTGCATGGCGGTCACCTCTCCTTGACCGATAGTTTCATCTTGGTGGGACAAAACCTGATTTCCAACGGTTTTGGTGCATCGGTCGGGCTTGAAGCGGCCTATACACAGCTGGCTAGCGGCTTTGCGTCTCGCATTGGACGCACGCTAAAGCTTCGTCGCGCAGATTTGCGCACTTTGGTTGGATGTGGTGCAGCAGCAGCCATTGCTAGTGCGTTTAATGCGCCATTAACCGGGGCGTTTTATGCGTTCGAGTTGATTATTGGTGTCTATTCGATCGCAACTCTTGCGCCCGTTGTGGTCGCAGCAATTGTGGGAATGTTGGTAACCCAAGCCATTGGTGGCGCGCCGTTTATCATCCAGATCAGTACGATTGAGAGCATCACGCCACGTGATTACGTGCCCGCGCTGGTGCTAGGTTTTTTTGCTGCCGGTATCGCCATTCTCATTATGCGCGGCGTCACATTTGTAGAAAAAACCGCCCGAAAAAGTGTCGTTCCTACCGTATGCGCTCCGGCAATTGGCGGGGCGATTATCGGTATGCTGGCCGTCATTTCGCCCCAGGTATTTGCCTCCGGACATGGAGCGTTGCACCTGGATTTAAATGCGCAGCTTTCCATTCCAATTTTGCTTCTATTGATCATGAGCAAATCATTGGCATCAGCCGTAACCATCGGTTCGGGGTTTCGCGGAGGGCTTTTCTTTGCATCTCTTTTTTTAGGAGCTTTAACCGGCAAGCTCTTTGCGAATGTCATCGATATGGTCACACCGCTATCGCTAGCGCCTGAAATCTATGCCGTGATTGGCATGAGTTCGATGGCAGTGGCGATTGTGGGCGGGCCAATGACCATGACTTTCCTTGCGCTCGAAGTCACGGGCGACTTTCCAATCACCATGCTGGTTCTTTGCGCTGTTGTATCCTCGTCGCTTTTCGTACGAAAAACCTTCGGATATTCCTTTGCCACCTGGCGTTTTCATCTGCGTGGAGAGGCCATTCGTTCGGCCCATGATATTGGCTGGATACGTGATCTGACAGTGCAACGGATGATGCGTCATGATGTGCGTACAGTGCCTGTCGATACGGATATTGCCGCGTTCCGCCATGAATTCCCGCTAGGCTCGACGCAGCGCGTAATCGCTGTTGACAGCGAAGGGCGCTATGTCGGCATGGTTCCTGTGCCCGAAGCCTATTCGCAAAGTTTCGATAGCGCAGATCCTTCCCATGGAATTGTAGGACTGCTGCGTTATCAAAACGAGTTTTTGCTGCCGCAAATGAATGCCAAAGAAGCTGTGATGCGTTTTGACCGTGCCGAAAGCGAAGCGTTGGCGGTGATCAATAATCCGCAAGAGCGCAAGGTTATCGGATTGCTTAGCGAGAGCCACACGCTGCGCAGATATAGCGAAGAACTCGACCGCCGTCGTCGCGAAGTATCCGGCGAGGTTTGACCTATTAGTATTTAAGGTGTAGCTGGGTGCCTAAATTTCAGGGTCGTAATCGGCCCTTCTCTCTCAGTAAGAGGGCCAAATCTATGGTGACCCCGTCTCTTATCATTTTCGACTGCGATGGCGTTTTGGTCGATTCCGAAGTCATTGCAGCGGAAGTCGATTCCGTGCTTCTAACCGAGGCTGGCTATCCCATTTCTGCTGAAGAAGTCGGTGAACGTTTTGCCGGACTGACATGGCAAGATATATTGCTGACCGTTGAACGCGAAGCTGGAATTCCAATTTCTGCTTCATTGTTGGACAAGTCAGAAAAAATTCTTGATGAAAGGCTCAAGAACGAAGTTCAGGCGGTGGAAGATATTGCTGAAACTGTCTCCGCGCTTAATTTGCCCAAGTGCATCTGTTCTAACTCATCTAGCGCACGGTTGGAGCTTATGCTCAAGCGGGTAGAGCTTTACGATCTGTTTGCGCCTCACATTTTCTCGGCCAAGGAAGTTGGCACCAAGAAAACAAAACCCGCCCCTGATGTGTTTCTTTATGCGGCAAAAAAATTCGACGTCGATCCGGCAAATGTGATCGTGATTGAAGACTCGGCGCATGGTATCCAAGGCGCGCGCGCCGCAGGGATGCGCGTAATCGGCTTTACCGGCGGTGCGCATACATATGCTGGTCATGCAGATAAGCTCACCGATGCCGGTGCCGAGACCGTGATCCATCGTCATAGGGATCTTCAAAGCGTGATCGAAGCTTTGTCCATCTGGACAGATGCCTGATTAATTGTGGGTCTGTCGGGCCGGTATGCGGCCTGCGTAAGCCTGCAAGAGCCCCGGGCGGGCCTAGGCTGGCCTGCATGGGTTTGGGCGGGCCTTGGGTGAGCCTGAGCGGATTTGTGAGCGCGCATGTCGCTGTCTGTGATGGCCGTCTCTAGCGGGACATATTTGGCTGGCTAAGTTTCGTCAGCCAATGCTGTCTGTCCCGGCTTTAAGCAGCGCTGCGCTTTCCGCCTTTGCCTTCTGTGTTCAGCTTAGCCAAAATTTGCTCAGCTTCATTTTCTGAAAGGCCGATCAGCATACGATCGCCCAACATTGCTGGCTCTCCTGATTCAATCTCAAATATCGCCCATGTATCGGTTGGTTCGAGAACGAGTTCAAATTTTTTTGTCATGGCGTCAATCAGAGCGGACCGAATCCGCAACGTCCCTTTGTCGTCGTAAGTACAAATTACGCTTCCTGCATATTCAGGTCACGCACGGCTTGGGACTTTGTACTATAAACTTATTGCTTTTCAGTTCACGCAAATGAATTCATTCGAGTAATTGGGCATCTATTTATATTAAGGTTAATTTTTGTTTACTGCGTTTTGTCCTGATTTGAAACATCACTACTTGCTTCACGCTGGGCTATCTGCCGTTGCGCAGCAATGGCTGTCATGGGTTTTCCAAATAGCCAACCTTGGCCGGTCAGCCTATTATTTAGCCTGCGCAGGCTTTCCCATTGCGCATTGGTTTCAATACCTTCGACCACAACATCCAGCCCATAATTCTGCGCCATGGTGACAATATGCGGCACTATGGAAATAGTATCACATTCAATGCCAATCATGCGGGTGAATGCCTTGTCAATTTTAATCGCATCTACATGCAGTTGCCCAAGATAGGCTAGGCTTGAATATCCGGTTCCAAAGTCATCAATATAGATTAGATGTCCCTGTTCCCTCAATTTTTGGACACAGCTAGCAGCTTTTGCAAAATCAACCGCGTTGCGCTCTGTCAACTCCAACCCTATTTGATGCGGCTTTATATCAGCGGCTGCCAGAGACTGCGCTAAAATTGTCGGAAAATCGTGGTTCTGAAGATTATTTGACGTGAGATTGATATTAATGCGCATTGTGCGGTCGTTTCGAAGCAGATCACCCATTTCTTCGAGCACACGTTCGAGCACAAAAATGGTGATTTTATCGGCAAGACCGGCGGTCTCAGCGCGTGGAATAAAAATATCTGGGGGGATGAACTCGCCTTTCGTAATCTCCCATCGCGCCAGCGCTTCAAATGCTAATAGCTTGCCATCAGTAAGATCGACAATCGGTTGATAAACAACAGAAAGTGTTTTGGCGGACAGAGATTTTTTCAGCATAACCTCAAGCGAACGATTGCGGTTATGAAAATAGAGCCATGTCAGCCCGCCCACCGCTCCTAGCAGCACTCCTAAGCCAGTGAACAGAAAAGCGAATAACCGATTAGCAGAATTTCGCCATTGTGGATTAAGAGCCAGGTTCACGCAGACACCGGTTTCATTATCGCATGTGGTTATTTGCGGCGAGGAGCTAGCGAGTAGGGCCGCGTTTCTACCCTGCCCGGCAAAGATTAGTTCCAGATTGTCTTGCGCTAAATAGGTCTGCGGAAAACTATAAAGGCGAGCGAATTGGGTTTGATCTTCGTTGGTCAAAACCACGCTGAACGAAGCAAAATGCGGCGCGTGAAACGCGTCCAGTGCTGTAGAACTTAATACGACATTTGCATTGCCACGCCCCAATATAGGGCCGCGACTTCTGGGCGTGATCAGCGCCTTATCGCCATAGACATAGGTCCCATCTCGTAAACGAACATCTTCTTGCGAACGCGGCAGCAAATCCATTTTATTTGTCAGCAGTGTAGAACAAATCAGACGTTCATCACGGAGCTGGCCAATATCTTTGATGTGAAAGGCCGAGAAAACGAGCTCGCGCATATAGGCAAGGTGGTCGGGAGAGCAAGTTTCATATTCCGACGCATTAGCCGCATCAATCGTCTTGTGTGCAGATGCAAGAATACGTTCTACATGTGCTTTGATTGATTGCGAGCGGCTGTTCATTTCCGCAAATGCTCTTTGTTGGCGAAGTTTTTCTCCAATCCAATTGCCTGTTAGCCCGCCAAGCAATGAGAGGAGGCAGAAGAAAAACAGAAGAGCAGCAGGGAAACTCATACGCCGAATTCTCATCGAGATCAGCCTCGCCTAATATTACTTCTTAAAAATAAAAATAAACTTCGAAACTAAAATATAAGCCAGCTTATTTACTAATAAAATTCAGTTAATTTACTTTAAACGAAAGAGTTCAAGCAGCAAGGAATGCTTTTTTACAATGCATCACTTTAACTTATCCCCGGCGCGTAAAACTTATAACTGAAAAAATTATCAGGAATAATAAACTTCATTAACGAGCTATCTTAAAGAAGGGCGATTAATGGGATGAGAATTTATGATTGGTTTCTCGCCCCCCTGCTATTTGGCGCTTCATGCAGCGCGAAAAGCACCGCATGAAGCTCGTTTAATCAATTTGTATTATATGGCCCTTCATCGAAGCCGACAAAAATCTGAACATTTTGCTTAGCAGGCATGGGGAAGGAAATTCCCTTTTCATTAAACACAAATTGGGTTGCAGTCCCGCCACTCGTCACCGACACAGACTGATGGTGCAATTTGGAATGAATAACCTTGTCGCCTTCAACCACCGCAATTCGTATCGGCATGGTGATGGTACCGCTACGATATTTAGGCCCAGGTATTACCTTGCCTGCCGCTGCTACGTCGATGATAATCGATCCATCGGCATATTGGCATGAACGGGTCGTGTCCGTGATTGATGCCTGATAGACCACGTGAGCGGGATCGTTTTCTTTTCCCTTTTCATAAGAATTAAAATAGGCAGTACCTTCGCGCAACGTCACCGATGGGCAATAGGCGCGAAGCTCTGAAGCCTTGACCCGCTGTTCTCCGGATGTGGCTGCTGCATTCTCGGTTCCGCTGGTGGTACATCCAGCCAGAAGGGCGAATGTTACCGTAGCCAAGACCGGAACGAGTGATGAACGATTCTGTGATGCTGTCTGCATAAACCCGGCTTCCCTGCGTTAACCAAACCTATCTCACACAAATATACATTTGGAGTCGCATTGTTTTCCCGTTTTTTACCCGCGAGAGCAACCCCATTCGCCAGCTTATGCTTTAAAACCTTGCGGCTTTTTTAGGGACGCTCTATTGCATGAACGGTTATAAATGCGCCGTCCCGAAATGAAGGCCTTGAAAAATGAAATATGTCAGCACCCGTGGAGATGCCCCGATTATCGGATTTAGCGATGTTTTACTCGCTGGGCTTGCCCGAGATGGAGGTCTCTACTTACCCCAGGAATATCCACAATTTTCACCGGAGCAGATCCGCGGTTTGCGCGGTAAATCTTATGTGGAAATTGCTCTGGCCGTGCTTACTCCTTTCATCGGCGGCGAAATTCCGCAGGCGGATTTTGAGAAAATGGTGCATGAGGCCTATGGCGCATTCCGTCACGAAGCGGTGTGCCCATTGGTGCAGACTGGCGCCAATGAATTTGTGCTGGAGCTTTTCCATGGTCCCACGCTTGCATTCAAGGATGTGGCAATGCAGCTCCTTGGGCGCATGATGGATTATGTGCTGGCACAGCGCGGAGAGCGCGCTACGATTATCGGCGCGACCTCGGGCGACACCGGCGGAGCCGCGATTGAAGCCTTTGGCGGCCGCGATAATACGGATATTTTCATATTGTTCCCGCATGGTCGCGTGTCACCGGTGCAGCAGCGACAAATGACCAGCTCAGGCTTTCCCAATGTTCACGCGCTTTCGATTGAAGGCAATTTCGATGATTGTCAAAACCTGGTCAAAGCCATGTTTAACGATCTGGAATTCCGGGACCGCATGTCGCTTTCCGGGGTGAATTCGATCAATTGGGCGCGGATCATGCCGCAAGTGGTCTATTATTTTAGTGCTGCGATTAGTCTTGGTGCACCGGATAGGCCCATTTCCTTCACCGTGCCGACTGGAAATTTTGGTGACGTTTTTGCGGGCCATGTGGCCCGTAAAATGGGATTGCCGATTGAGCAACTTATCATTGCAACCAATGATAATGATATTCTGGCGCGCACGCTTGAAACGGGCATTTATGAAATGCGTGGCGTGGCTCAGACCACCTCGCCTTCCATGGATATTCAAATTTCATCCAATTTCGAACGGCTTTTGTTTGAAGCTCATGAGCGTGATGCGGCAACGACGCGTGGCCTGATGGAGAGCTTAAGGCAGTCGGGACGTTTCACCATTACTGATGAAGCTTTGGCTAAGATCCGCAGCGAATTTTCTGCTGGGCGCTCCAATGTTGCCGAGACTGCGGCAACGATCAAATCAGTACTTGAGCAAAATGGCTATCTGCTTGATCCGCATTCGGCGATTGGTGTGAAGGTTGCGCGCGAAAAAGCCTCTAACACCACCCCAATGGTGGTGCTTGCGACCGCGCATCCTGCAAAATTCCCAGAGGCTGTAAAGGATGCGAGCGGGGTTGAGCCCCAGCTTCCTGCATGGCTTGCTGATCTGATGGAAAGAAAAGAAAACTTTACAGTTCTTCACAATGAGCTGAAAACTGTGGAAGACTATATTGGTCGCCATTCGCGTGTATAATATGGGATGGGCGGCAACCCAAACGGGATTACGGGAGCAATTGTTCGATGGTTGTTGAAGTAACGCGCCTTTCTAACGGCTTGACGATTGCCACAGATACGATGCCGCATGTGGAAAGTGCAGCATTGGGAATCTGGGTCAAAGCTGGCGCAAGAAACGAAGCTGCTGATCGAAACGGAATCGCGCATCTGCTCGAACATATGGCGTTTAAAGGCACCGAAAAACGCAGTGCATGGCAGATTGCGTCGGATATTGAAAATGTGGGCGGCGAAATCAATGCCGCCACTAGCGTTGAAACGACGTCTTATTACGCCCGGGTTCTGCGAAATGATATACCGCTGGCGATTGACATTCTTGCAGATATTCTGACCGCTTCTAAATTTGATGAAGACGAATTGGAGCGCGAGAAACAAGTTATCATGCAGGAAATCGGTGCGGCACATGATACGCCTGACGATATTGTTTTTGACCGTTTTACCGAAACGGCCTACCGCCATCAGGCGCTTGGCCGCGCAATATTGGGCACGCCGGAGACAGTTTCATCTTTTACCTCCGCCGATCTGCGTCAATATATGGATGAGCAATATAGTGCTGACCGGATGGTAGTGACGGCTGCGGGTGGTGTCGATCACGACGATTTTGTCCGCGAAGTTGAAAAACGGCTGGGAAGTTTCCGGCCTTTCAACACGGCGCCGACGCTTGATCTGGCCCATTATGTGGGTGGAGATTTCCGCGAACACCGCGATCTTCAAGACGCACAGATCCTTATCGGTTTTGAAGGTCGCGCATATCATGTGCGCGATTTTTATGCCTCACAATTGCTTTCAATGATTTTGGGTGGCGGGATGTCGTCGCGGCTTTTCCAGGAGGTCAGGGAAAAGCGCGGATTGTGTTATTCCGTTTATGCGTTCCATTGGGGTTTTTCTGACACGGGTCTTTTCGGCATACATGCCGCAACGGGCCGCGATGAGCTGGTCGAATTGCTGCCAGTGATTATCAAGGAACTGCACAAAGCTGGAGATTCCATCACCCTTGAGGAAGTCAACCGCGCCCGCGCGCAATACAGCGCAAGCTTGTTGATGTCGCAAGAAAGTGCTGCCAGCCGTGCTGGCCAGATTGCTCGTCAGTTGCTGCTTTATGGCCGGCCAGTATCCAATGCTGAATTGCTCGACCGCTTATCGCAAATTACGCCTAAGCGGCTGACTGATCTGGCAGGCCGTATGTTCCTTGACAGCAAGCCTACCATTGCTGGCGTTGGTCCGCTGGGTCGGTTGATGAATTTTGATGTACTTAGTGATGGGCTTTCGACCAATCCTCATGGAAGAAAAGTGGCGGTCGGCGCCTAGGCTGAACAGGCGCTAGCGGGCCGCGAGGCCTTTGTTGGTGTTCTGTCTAATTAGACAGGTCTTGCATGATCGGCATGCCATTCCAACGCCGCAATTCAACGGCTCTTCGGGGACAACGTGTTTACCTGCGCGAACCGCAGATGGGCGATTTTGAGGTTTGGGCGCGATTGCGCGAGCAAAGCCGGGCGTTCTTGGTTCCGTGGGAACCAAGCTGGAACGATTATGACTTGACCAAAAGCGGGTTTCGTCATCGCGTCAAACGTGCACAAGACGAAATGGCCGAGGGTACGGCCTATCCTTTTTTTATTTTTCGAAATAATGACCGGCAGTTGGTGGGGGGAATCACCTTAGCCAATATTCGTCGCGGGGTGGCACAAAACGGCATGGTGGGCTACTGGAGCGGTGCCACATATGCGGGAAAAGGCTATATGACCGAGGCACTCTCTTTGGTGATATCCTTTGCATTTGAACAACTACGGTTGCACCGAATTGAAGCTGCCTGTATTCCCCATAATGTTCGTTCGGTGCGGCTTCTCGAAAAAGCCGGATTTAAGAGAGAAGGACTATTGCGTTCCTATCTCAAAATTAACGGCTTCTGGCAGGATCATCTGCTGTTTGCCCTATTGGAAGGCGACATACGCATGATGAATGGCAAGGTTGAACGCTCGTGAACGGTGTCGGCATATTTCAAAAAATACTGCGCATTTTTGCTTTTGTGATCTTGGCCGCTCTTGTGGCAAGCCCAGCATCGGCTGTGGAAACAATCAAGATTTCTAAGGAAGATACCGCACTTGACCTATCGGGCGCGGTGGAAATTTTGCGCAATCAGGGCGAGAGTGTCCAAGTTTCAACCGCTCCGGGTTCAGATGGCATTGTGCGCCGTATTGAAGTGCAGGCAGATCCTAATTCCAATTCGTCTGGCGATTGGGCTGCTTTTTCCATTGCCAATCCGACCGATGAACAAATTGACCGCCTGATCGTGGCCCCACATTATCGTCTTTCCGATTCTGGGATCATATGGCCTGATTTGGGTTCGCCGCGTATTTCTTCCATCACTCCGAGTGAGGGCTTCGCGCTCGACCGTCAGCCCAGCGTTGACACAGATATTTTCCGCATCACACTCAATCCCGGCGCCGTCATCACATTTGTTGCTGAATTATCCTCGCATAATCTGCCTCAGCTCTATTTGTGGGAACCGGAGGCTTATAAAGACGCGGTAAACTCCTTCACGCTTTATCGCGGCATTTTGCTCGGCATTTCCGGTCTGCTCGCGCTGTTTTTGACGATTCTTTTCGTCGTAAAAGGCACATCGCTTTTTCCGGCTACGGCAGCACTTGCTTGGGCGGTGCTGGCTTATATCTGCGTTGATTTTGGCTTTTGGAACAAATTGCTGGAAATTACCGCAGGCAGTGAACAAATATGGCGAGCGGGCACTGAAGTAGCCTTGGCAGCGTCATTGGTCATTTTTCTTTTTACTTATCTTAATCTTAATCGCTGGCATGATCATTTCAGCTATGGTGCAATAACATGGGTGCTCGGTCTTTTGGCCTTGGCCGGGGTTGCGGTTTACGATCCGCCTGTCGCATCAGGGATAGCGCGCATATCGCTAGCGCTTACGGTTATTTCGGGCGTTGCCATCATCGGATATCTGGCGGTTAAAGGTTATGATCGCGCTGTCATGCTCATTCCCGCCTGGCTTTTGACAGCAATCTGGCTGCTTGGTGCGTGGATGACCGTTTCTGGTGGTCTGGATAATGATATTATTCAACCGGCATTAGGCGGCGGTCTGGTTCTTATCGTGCTTCTGATCGGCTTTACTGTGATGCAACATGCGTTTTCAGGCGGTGCTTTGCAGCAGGGCCTGCTTTCGGACATGGAGCGACAAGCGCTGGCTGTCATCGGTGCGGGCGATATTGTGTGGGATTGGGATGTACCGCGTGACCGGGTGGTGACCACGCCGGATATTTCCAATTATCTGGGCAGCACTGGAAGCTCACTTCAAGGCCCTGTTCGCAACTGGTTACCGGCGATGCATGCGGATGATCGAGATCGTTTCCGCTCAACACTTGATGCCGTATTGGAAAATCGCCGCGGAAAAATCGGGCAGATTTTCCGTTTGCGCGCCAATGACGGTCATTATCATTGGTATGCGCTTCGTGCTCGTCCCGTAATCGGTTCGGATGGTGAAGTGGTTCGCTGTGTCGGAACTTTGGTCAATGTTACCGAGCAGAAAAAGGCAGAAGAACGTCTATTGCACGATGCGGTGCATGATAATCTCACGGGCCTTCCCAATCGCGAGCTTTTCTTGGATCGTCTGAGCAGCGTCATGAATATGGCGCGTGGAGAAAGCCGCCTTCATCCCACTGTTTTCATTATTGATATTGACCGGTTCAAACAGGTCAATGACAGTCTGGGAATGTCTGCGGGAGATACTATTCTGCTGACAATTTCCCGTCGTCTGTCGCGCTTGATGAAGCCGCAAGACACCTTGTCTCGCCTCTCATCAGACCAGTTCGGTTTATTGCTGACCTCGGAAACTGACCCCGGCAAAATTGCATCCTTTGCCGAAGCATTGCGACAGGCCATTCGTGCGCCGATTGCTTATGCAAAACGCGAAATCGTGTTGACGGCATCAATCGGACTGGTCACCTGGACGAAAACTTCCGTATCGGCTGAAGATTTTATGAAAGACGCCGATCTGGCGATGCATCAAGCCAAACGTTTTGGCGGCGATAGGATAGAACCTTTCCGCCCGGCGTTCCGTGCTATTGGGAGTGACAAGCTGCAGCTTGAATCCGATTTGCGCAGGGCGCTTGAGCGCGACGAAATACATCTGGTCTATCAACCTATTGTTCGGCTTGATGAAGGTGATATTGCCGGTTTTGAAGCATTGATGCGCTGGGAACATCCAAGGCGGGGCACTATTTCGCCAGCCGAATTTATACCGGTAGCGGAAAATTCTGGTCTAATCGTGCAATTGGGGTTATTTGCGATCCAACGCGCGGCGGAAGATCTATTTGCGTGGCAAGAAGAGTTTCCAAAGTCTGAGCTATTTGTTTCGGTAAATTTATCCAGTACGCAGTTGATCCGACAGGACCTTATCAATGACGTACGCTCGGTGCTTTCGCGCATACATTTGCGTCGCGGCAGTCTCAAGCTTGAATTGACCGAATCTGTGTTAATGGAAAACCCTGAGCAGTCCGCTCACGTGCTCACAAGGCTCAAAACCATGGGTATTGGGCTTTCGCTTGACGATTTTGGTACCGGCTATTCGTCGCTTGCCTATCTTACCCGGTTTCCGTTTGACATGATCAAGATCGACCGGTCTTTTGTTCATGGTAATAAACCACAAAAAACCACCCTACTCCGCTCAATCATCAGCATGGCTCATGATCTTGGTCTGGCTGTTGTTACCGAAGGGGTAGAAAGTGAAGCTGATGCGGTGCAGCTTCGCGAGATGGGCTGTGAATATGTGCAAAGCTTTATGTTCGGCCAGCCAAGCAATCGTGAGGAGGCCACGCGCATGATTAGAGAACAGCTAGCAACTGCACCAGCCTGATCAACTCAGCCAATTTTTGGGAATTCACGCGTGCCCGGCATCCGAAACCAGGCGCGATAAATCGATCCCCATCTGGGTCATCAGGCGATCATATTTTCCGGTAATATCGCTGTCGAACAGCATGTCCGCTGGCGCCGGACAGGTCAGCCACCCATTTTCGGCAAATTCCATATCCAACTGCCCCGGAGCCCAGCCGGAGTAACCAAGGGTCATGATGGCCTTTGCAGGTCCGTGACCACCATATATTGCGCGTAAAATATCGATGGTCGCGGTCAGACACACGTCCTCGGCTACTGGCATGGTCGAATCGACCATATAATCATCCGTATGCAATACGAAGCCGCGTGTTCTATCCACCGGTCCGCCATCACGCACGATCATCTGTCGTGCCTGCTCTGGCAGAACGATGCGGTCGTCTTCTTCAATTACACCGATCTGTTTTAGCAATTCCGGAAAACCAACCGGCTGAAGCTGGTTGATTATGAACCCCATGGCGCCATCCTCAGAATGCGCGCAGATATAAACCACCGCCCGATTGAAACGGTCGTCATTCATGCCGGGCATGGCAAGCAGGAACTGCCCGTTAAGAAAACCTTGTTCCTGATTTTGTTTTCGCAGAATGGTCATGCTTTAAAGGGTAGCAAGAGTTTGGCAAATGACAATATCATTGTGCGACCTTTTTGACCGTATGGCTAATATCGCCAAATCTGCTTGCGATAATAGGCTGACTTGAAACGGCCATTATTCTATTCATTCTCGCCTTATGCGATATAAATATTCAATATTTTTAGCTCTGGCTGTTCTGGCATTACAACCTTCGGCGCAAGCCGCCACTTCCCCGTGGACAGATACCCCGGGCGGTCGGGTGCGTGTGATTATTGAAGACGGAATTGCCCAAGGTGAATTGCGCGGAGTTTTGCAAGTCGATTTACAAGCTGGGTGGAAAACCTATTGGCGCAATCCCGGCGATTCAGGGGTTCCGCCGCAGGTCAGCGTTGCGGACGGCGTCAAAGCAAAGATCGATTTCCCCGCCCCTGAATATTTTGGTGCCGACCAAAAGGGCGGAATTGGATATAGTCGACCGGTGTCGCTACCGCTGACCTTTCAACTTGCGCAGCCTAAAAACCAGCTTAAAGGAAATGCGTTTTTAGGGGTTTGTGATAAAATCTGCATTCCTGTGCTCGTTGATTTCGATCTGCCGCTTACCTCCGAAGCGGAAATTGCATCCTCACAGAAAACCCCGCAAATCAATCCACAAGCGATCGCAGAAAAAACTGTCATAGATGCAGCATTCCAACAATTGCCAAGGGCTGCAACGCCAGAATTTGGAGTAAAATCGTTCGAGCGCGACGCTGATAGAATTATAGTCGAAGTCGCGCTTCCCGATCAGTCAGCACAGGGTGAACTTTTTCTATCCAGTGAACAATTCAGCCTTTCGGTTGCTGAACCGGTCGAAGGTGAACCACAGAAATTCATGGCTAAAATTTACGGCAAAACCGATCAAGAAGCGGAGATTGACTACACATTGGTGCAAAATGGCCAAGCTGTTTCGGGAACTCTCACGTTCAAATGAGATTCATTGCGGCGGCTCACAAACAGCGCATTGAGTTTCAGCCACCAACATGACTAATATGAAACATTCGATTTGAAAATCACCTCAATCGGCCAGCCAGCGCATAAATGCAATGGCAGAAATTAATCCGACAGTCGGCGTCGATATTGCCGGTCTGTTTTTCCCAGGAGAGACAAAATATGACCATCAAAGTTGGTGACAAGCTCCCAAATGCAACCTTCAAAGTAAAGACTTCCGATGGTGTTCAGGAACTGACCACGGACGAGATTTTTAAAGACAAGAAGGTGGTACTTTTCGCAGTACCTGGTGCTTTTACACCGACCTGCGATCAAAACCATCTGCCGGGCTATTTGGAACATCGTGACGCCATTTTGGCCAAAGGGGCCGATCAAATTGCTGTCGTGGCCGTCAATGATGTTTTCGTCATGGGCGCATGGGCGGAAAAATCCGGCGGAGAAGGCAAAATCCAGTTTCTCTCCGATGGCAGCGCCGATTTCACTAAGGCAATCGGTCTGGATGTAGACCTTTCCGGTGCAGGTCTCGGCGTTCGGTCAAAACGCTATTCGGCAATCGTAGAAGATGGCGTTGTTAAGGCGCTCAATATTGAAGAGCAGCCGGGACAGGCGGTTACATCAACAGCAACCGCAATTCTTGAACAGCTTTAAAAAATCGAAGGGCAGCACGAGCTGCCCTTTTTATCATTCTATTCTCAATGATTGGTAAGCGATATTTTTAAAAGGCTCCATCCCAGCTCGGGCCAGCGCATCAGCGCGTTCGTTTTCCGGGTGGCCCGCATGGCCCTTGATCCAATGCCAGTGCACAATATGAACTTTCCGGGCTTCGTCTAGTTGTTGCCAAAGTTCGGCATTCTTGACCGGCTTTTTAGCAGAAGTTTTCCAACCGTTGCGTTTCCAGCCCTCGATCCAGCTTGATATGCCGTCACGCACATAGACAGAATCGGTGTAGAGATCGACTTCGCACGGCTCTTTCAACGCATTCAGCACCGAAATTGCTGCCATAAGTTCCATGCGGTTATTGGTCGTATTGGCTTCGCCGCCTTTGAACTCTTTTTCTCTACCGTTCCAGCGTAAAATCCCACCCCAGCCGCCGGGACCAGGATTGCCTGAACACGCGCCATCTGTGAAAGCTTCAATGCGTTTCACACAACTACTCCTTGCATTTCCAGACCATACTCACTTGCAGACTTTATTTGACGATGAAAACGCATTCGACGCACATATTCCATCGGGTCTTTTTTCGTCACGAAACTGCCTTCAGGTACATTCAGCCAATCATAAAGTCGCGTCAGCATAAACCGCAAAGCCGCGCCCCGAGCGAGGACCGGCAGCGCTTCTGCTTCGGCGTCGGAAAGTGGGCGCAGGGACGTATAACCGCGCAACAGGGCCGCACCTTTGGTCAAGTTGAAAGAGTTGTCTTTTTCAAAGCACCAAGCGTTCAGACATACCGCCACATCATAGGCCAATATATCGGTGCAGGCGAAATAAAAGTCGATGAAGCCCGACAATTGGTCATTTAAGAAAAACACATTGTCCGGAAAGAGATCGGCGTGAATAACACCGACCGGAAGGTCCGCAGGCCAGTGCTTCTCTAAAAATTCCAGTTCCGTTTCCGCATCCGTGACCAGTCCCGGCTCGACCTCATCGGCCCTTGCTTTCGATTGTTCCCAGAGGGGTCGCCAATCTTGAAGTGTGAGACCATTGCGACGTTGCATGGCAAAATCGGCGCCCGCAAGATGCATCCGCGCAAGCCCCTCCCCCACCGCGTGACAATGGGCCACGGTTGGGCGACGCATCCACATGCCTTCAAGAAAGGTAACAATGGCCGCCGGACGTCCGGCCAGTTCGCCTATCATCTCGCCATCACGGCGCACCACTGGTTGCGGGCAATCCAGTCCACGCCTCGAAAGATGCCCCATAAGATTGAGGAAAAAAGGCAGATCGCTCGGATTTACCCGTTTTTCATAGAGGGTGAGAATGAAAGACCCGCCGGATGTATGCAGAAGATAGTTGGTGTTTTCGACACCTTCAGCGATGCCCTTATAAGAGGTAAGTGTACCGATATCGTATTGCTGTAGAAACGCGCCAAGCTCGATTTCGTTAATGTCTGTATAAACGGCCATGCCGCATATTCCCTAATTTAATCAACTTCAGCAACTACTTAGCTGAAGTGCCCCGCGCGAATTTCGGAATTCCCGCTACACGGTTTTTACCATTGAGGAATGCCATATCCTCCACGGTCAATTCCACATCGCGAATTTCTCGGTTAACAAGAAAGTTTTCTGTTTCAATGGTCGTTTCGGCCAATTCAATTCTGACATCAAAGCGCTGTCGAAACGCTTCGATGATTTCATCAACAATGATTTCCGGTGCAGAAGCCCCGGCAGAAAGTCCCACCACCGATATGTCTTTGAGTTTGTCCCACTCGATTTCGGAAGCGCGCTGCACCAGCATCGACATGCGCGCACCGGCTTTCTCTGCAACTTCGACCAACCTCTTGGAATTTGAAGAATTGGGCGCACCCACAATCAGAAACAAATCGCAGCCAGGTGCGGCGGCACGTACTGCATCTTGGCGATTGGTGGTCGCATAACAAATCGATTCAGCCGCCGGTGCTGTCAGCTTTGGAAAACGCGCCTGCAATTCTGCGATAATACCGGCCGTATCGTCGACCGATAAAGTCGTTTGCGTAACGAAACCCAGATTTTCCTCGTCCTCGAAAGAACAGCTGCGCGCATCCTCGACAGTTTCAATCAGCGTCACCGCGCCCTCGGGCAATTGGCCCATTGTGCCGATGACTTCTGGATGTCCAGAATGGCCAATCAGGATCACATGACGCCCCAGCCGTTGATGGCGCATTGCCTGCTTATGGACCTTTGAGACCAAAGGGCATGTCGCATCGAGATAAAAGAGATTTTTTGCCTGCGCGTCGGCGGGGACTGATTTCGGCACGCCATGCGCTGAAAACACGACCGGCTGATTACGGTGTTCGGACGGTATCTCGTCTAATTCTTCGACGAAGATTGCACCGCGCGCTTGTAGCCCTTCGACCACAAAGCGATTATGCACGATCTCATGACGCACATAGACCGGTGCGCCATATTTTTTAAGAGCCAACACGACAATCTGGATAGCCCGGTCGACCCCGGCGCAAAAACCTCGCGGACCGCATAGGCGGATTTCCAGAGATGGACGTTGATTGGTCATACTCTCTCACTCGTTCTGTTGGCTGCTAAAGCTCAGCACTTCCTTAAGCAGGCTTTCCCGCAGTTCCAAGGAAATTCATCTCGATCGGCACTTTCGTAGAATGGCACTTGGGCTGCATCATGGCCATTGTCAAGCTAGGTCAATCCGGTCTTTATCTTCGATAGCGCCATAGCCACGTGCCGACAACCCCCATCAGTGCCAATGCGAGACCATACCATGTCATAGCATATTGAAGGTGATTGTTCGGAAAATCGATTATCGTCACCCCGCCAATAGGCAATCCGCCGGGATTTGGCTTGCTGTCAGCATCAATAAAAAAAGGCACTGCTTGATTGAGCGCAGGCACATTGCTGCTTTCAATCATTGCCGCCCAATCTTTCCAATAAAAGACATTCTTCTCAATATCATTATCCGGGATAAGCGAAGAAGGTTTTTGAGCTAACGGGTCGCGTGCAAGGCCCGACACTGTTACCGGTCCATCCAATTGCCCTTCAATGCGCGTGTCGGGATCCTTTTTGTCGTAGGGCACAAAGCCTCGATTGATCATCACAAAACGCCCATCTTCGAGCATAAGCGGGGTATAAATATAAAATCCCGATGCGCCGTCATGGGTTGCAAGAAAATGCCGTTCTCCGGGATGCATGAATATTCCAGAAACAGTGACGGGTCGGTATTCAACCGTGCCTTCTGTTTTATAGATTTTTTCCATTTCCGAAAGCGGCACTGGCGCTTCGTGGATACGCTCCTGCGTGGAAGCAATCAGCGCTTCTTTCCACATCAGGCGCTGTAGCTGCCATGTGCCAAGAGAAAGCAAAATTATTAATGCGATAATGGTTGCGATTATAATTCCCCAAGGCAGAGGCGGGGTTTTATCGAGCTGTGTCATTTATCTGGATCCAGCGGCCGATCCCAACGACCTTGCGATGCATTATGATGAAATTGCATATTGATCAAAATGCCCTTGATGCTTCGCATGGCGATCAGGCTTAAAGTAATAGCCAAGGGCAACCATAGCAGAAATTGGACCCAAAGCGGCGGATTGAAGGTGACTTCCATCCACAGAGCAAGTCCCAAAATGATAAAGCTGATAAGCAATATGACAAATGCCGGTGGGCCATCTCCGGAATCTGCAAAACCGTAATCGAGTTCGCAAACATTGCATCGCGGAGCCACCTTCAAGAAGCCGTTAAACAGACGCCCCTCGCCACAACGCGGACACCGCCCTAACATGCCGCTTTTGATCGGGTTAACCGATGGCTGAGAACTGTCTGGCATTTGGTCGCTCCTGTTTGGCTCGATTGTACAGTCCAACTTATTCAAAGTCGCTACTAAGCACGTCCTTTGGCCGATAAAAGTTCCTTTAGGGGACGCAATAGTTTGGCGGCCAACTGGCTCTCAATTTTAAGCGCCAAAACAAAAGGCGGCCCAATTCAAGGCCGCCTCATCTGATCCGCTGCATGGGTCAACCTTGCATTGGTGCGCCCCAGCCGCCCCATACATAGATGGCGAAAAAGAGGAACAACCACACGACGTCAACGAAATGCCAATACCAAGCTGCAGCTTCTAGGCCGAAATGTTGTTTTGGCGTAAAATGCCCCCAGATGGCACGCAGCAGGCAGACCAACAAGAAAACAGTACCTACGAAAACGTGGAAACCATGGAAACCAGTCGCCATGAAGAAGGTCGCGCCGTAAATAGAATCCGCGAAATTAAACGGCGCATGCTGATATTCGTAGAACTGCACATAAGAGAAGAGCACACCCAAAGCGACCGTCAGCGCTAATCCTGCTACCAGACCTTTGCGGTCATTTTGCAGCAAAGCGTGGTGCGCCCAGGTTAGCGTCGTGCCCGAAAGCAGTAGAATAACCGTATTATATAACGGCAGATGCATCGGATCGAGAACTTCAAGCCCCTTTGGCGGCCATTGCCCGCCGGTATATTCGGCGCGCGCAACCTGATGAACTTCATTCGGGAACAGGCTTGCATCGAAAAACGCCCAGAACCATGCCGCAAAGAACATGACTTCTGAGGCGATGAACATCATCATGCCATAGCGCAGATGCAGTGACACTACGCGCGTGTGGTGCCCTTCATGCGCTTCTTTAACCGTATCTGCCCACCATCCATACATGCAGTACAGCACAACGGCGAGACCGATGAAAAACAGCCATGGTGACGCCAAATTTGCACCAAAAAAATTCAGCGCATCAGAATTGAGATAGCGCATCCAGGCAATGCCGCCGAGAGCGAGTACAAAAACTCCCACTGAGCCTATAATCGGCCAAGGACTTGGATCTATAATATGATAATCATGATTTTTCTGATGAACGTCCGCCATGTCTCTCCCCAAGGCTCCTCTCTGTGCCTTCATGCTTAATGCCCACCAATGGAGCCGGCAAGTTCTTAATTCTTAAACGGAACGACCTATTTGCCGGATCCGTTTTCTTTGCGCTCAAGCGGTATGTTAGACAATAAAACCGCTTCAACGAATTGTCTTTGCGGCAAATGTGCCGCACTAATATTTAACTACCATTGCCCTTATTTGTTGCAGCCGCGGCGTCAACGACCGAATCCGGCTTGTCGATCGGAAAAAATGTGTAGGAAAGCGTGATAGTTTTCACATCTTTCAGATCAGGATCATTAACAAATTCAGGATCGACAAAAAACACCACCGGCATTTCCATGTCGTCTCCGGGATTTAAGGTCGTGTCGGTAAAGCAGAAACATTCAACCTTATTGAAATATGCCCCTGCCCGACCCGGTGCGACGTTGAAGCTTGCACGTGCATAAGTGGGCTGATCAAACCGGTTAATAGCTTCATATTTCACCAATTTGGTCTCACCAATGCGGACGGTTACTTCGCGTTCCACCGGTTTGAAATCCCATGGTAGACCGTGGGCTGTATTTGCATCGAAACGAACTTTGATCGTCTGATCCAAAACAGTGTCAGAATATTGCTCCACACGTTGGGTTGTACCGCCGTAGCCCGTGACCTGGCAGAAAATGCGATAAAGTGGCACAGAAGCATAGGCAGCGCCGATCATGCATACGAAGAAGGCTAGACAAGAAAAAGCGATTGTCGCATTTGACCGCGGCTGTTTGCTAAGCTTTTGATCCTTTTCCTGCTGATCCGTCATTGCCACCTCCCCCGGCTAATTACATCGGACGAATAAATATGTTCGAACCCAACTTCGCCCATGTACCGATATAAACGACCACAACAAACAGAATGAGCGCAATGGCCAAACCGACGGAGCGGTTACGCTGCGCCTTTTTCTGCGCTGCAGTGGGAACCAGCAATTCCAGTTCCTTATCGTCTGGCTCTTGTGGAAGCTTATTTGTCAAAGTGCTCTCCATTGCCGCAGATCCTTAAATATAGCCCGCAGCAGTCAATATTCTGATCGTCACGGCTTCCAACAGCAATACCGCAAATATTCCAGCCAAATAGTAGAGCGAGAAGCGGAAGAGTTTGCGTGCTGCTACCAGCATTTGCTGGTGCGTTTCAGCCATCCACAACCGCCACGCATGATATATAAAGATAAGCCCCAACAGAATCGAAACTATGCCATAGGTTACACCGGCAAAGCCCATCACCCATGGCAACACGCCGACCGGTGCCATCAGGACCGCGTAAAACATCGCCTGTCGACGGGTTGAAAGCTCGCCCTTAACATTGGGCATCATCGGGATGCGCGCCGCATCGTAATCATTGGATGTGAATAAAGACAGCGCCCAAAAATGCGGCGGGGTCCAGAGGAAGATAATCAGAAACAGGACAATGCTGCTCCAGGTGATCTCGCCGGTGGCAGCCGCCCAACCAATCATGGGGGGAAACGCGCCTGCCGCGCCGCCAATGACTATATTTTGCGGCGTCGAACGCTTGAGCCACATGGAATAAACAACAGCATAAAAGAAAATGGTGAAGGCCAGAAGTGCCGCGGACAGCCAATTGACCAGCAGCCCCAAAGTTATCACCGAAAAGACTGATAGGGTCAGTCCAAACACCAATACCTGCCCGGGCTCAATGATCCCAGCGGGAATGGGCCTGTTGCGCGTTCGCTTCATGATGGCGTCAATATCGGCATCGTACCACATATTGAGAGCGCCGGACGCGCCCGCCCCCACGGCAATGCACAAAATACTAATGGCAGCGAGAATGGGATTCATATGGCCAGGTGCTACCACCAGCCCAACAAGCCCAGTGAATACCACCAATGACATCACTCGGGGCTTCAAGAGGATAAGATAGTCTCTCGCAGTTGCCTCAGAAAAGGCAAATCTATGATCGGAAGCCGTCTTTTTTTCCACCAGAGACATGAATTTCATAACCTCGAAATTACCCGGCCGGGACATTTTTCCTAAGAATGCCGACTGGCACCATTGCGACAATCCTCCCCGCGGCCTTCCTAGCCTTCTTAGCCTCCCCGGCCTCACCGGAAACATTCATCAATTCCAATCGTGCCGCGTTTAAACACACACCAATAATAAGGTCGTACCTGAATTGGCCGGATAGCTTGCGCCACCATCAGAATGGGCACGCTCGTCTGAATGGACTCGCCCGCCAGAATGTCCGTCCTTAGCATATTTGTGGTTCCGGGCGAAACTTTGTTCAGTAATTTCTGAAAATTTCGCCCGGACCAAAATTCACTTGATGCGCGGTAACTGTTCCCACTGATGGAATGGTGGCGGTGAAGAAAGCTGCCATTCCAGCGTAGTCGCACCTTCGCCCCATGGATTTGCGCCTGCCTCGCGCTTTTTCGCGAAAGCTTCGAAAACATTGTAGAGGAAGATGAGAACCGCAAAGCCCGAAATATAGGATCCGTAAGACGACACCATATTCCATCCTGTATAGGCATCTGGATAGTCAATGTAGCGTCGCGGCATACCCGCAAGACCCAAGAAATGCTGCGGGAAGAATACGAGATTCACGCCAACAAATGTGATCCAAAAGTGTAGCTTTGCCGTGAACTCATCATACATATACCCGCTCATTTTCGGGAACCAGTAATACCAGCCCGCGAAAATCGCAAAGACTGCGCCCAGCGACAACACATAGTGGAAGTGAGCAACCACATAATAGGTATCGTGCAACGCACGGTCGAGACCAGCATTGGCAAGCTGTACGCCGGTTACCCCGCCAATAGTGAACAGGAAGATGAACCCAATTGCCCAGAGCATTGGCGCTCGGAAGGTAATCGAACCACCCCACATGGTCGCAATCCATGAGAAAATCTTAATGCCAGTGGGCACCGCAATCACCATGGTCGCAAAGACGAAATAACGTTGAGTGTCGAGCGAAAGGCCAACCGTATACATATGGTGCGCCCATACGACAAACCCAACAACACCGATTGCGACCATAGCATAGGCCATTCCGAGATAACCAAAGATCGGCTTGCGCGAGAAGGTCGAAATGATGTGGCTGACAATGCCAAATCCCGGCAGAATCAAAATATAGACTTCTGGATGGCCGAAGAACCAGAACAGATGCTGATAAAGGATCGGATCTCCACCCCCTTCAGGGGCAAAGAAGGCGGTGCCAAAGTTACGATCCGTCAGCAGCATAGTGATGCCGCCAGCCAGCACAGGCAGCGAGAGCAACAGCAAAAATGCAGTTACCAGCACGGCCCATGCAAAAAGCGGCATTTTATGCAGCGTCATGCCTGGCGCACGCATATTGAGAATGGTTGTAATGAAGTTGATTGCGCCCAAAATCGACGAAATACCTGAAATATGAATCGACAGGATCGCAAAATCCACGGCAGGTCCGGGCTGTCCCGAAGTTGAAAGCGGGGGATAGAGCGTCCAGCCACCGCCTGCGCCCCAGCCACCCGCTGGCCCTGGCATAAAGAACGAAATCAACAGCAAAAGCAGCGCGGGCGGAAGCAGCCAGAATGAAATATTATTCATGCGCGGAAACGCCATATCTGGCGCCCCGATCATCAATGGGATCATCCAGTTGGCAAAGCCGCCGATCAATGCGGGCATGACCATGAAGAAGATCATGATCAATGCATGCATGGAGGTAAACACGTTGAACATATGCTTACCGGCATCAAGTGCGGCACCGCCTTCAACGCCATAGACCATGGCCGCCAGACCGTGGAAAATCTGGATGCCGGGCTCTTGCAATTCGGCACGCATCGCGATCGAAAGAGCCGCGCCGATAATGCCTGAAATGATCGCAAAGATTAGGTACAGAGTACCAATATCTTTATGATTGGTCGAATAAACCCAACGGACCCAGCCATGTGGCTTGTGATCGTCATGGGCACCATGCTCGTGAGCTGCTGTGCCAGCCATGGAAATGCTCCCATCTTAAATCTTGTTGCGTACCGACCTTTAAGCCCCTCTGCACTCAAGTATCGGATCGCAAATTGTTAAACAGAGCAAAAGGCAGTGTCGAACCGACATGCCCGCTCTCACGGGATCAGAAGCCCGCTGCTGCCACCTTGTCATCCCCATTGCCTTCAACGGCAGCCTGAAGCGCTTTGTTGGCACCGCCAAGATCAGTTGCCGCCGCAGCCAGCCAAGTATCGTAAAGGTCTTTCGAAACGACCCGGACAGCAATCGGCATAAAAGCATGATCCTTGCCGCAAAGTTCCGAGCACTGGCCATAATAAAGGCCCTCTTTATCCGCCTTGAACCACGCTTCGTTGACACGACCAGGGATGGCGTCCATTTTCACACCGAAAGCCGGAATTGTCCAAGAATGAATCACATCTCCCGCAGTGATCAGCAGACGTACGGTTTCACCAACAGGCACAACGACTTCGTTATCGACAGCCAATAATCGCGGATAAATCGCCAGATTTTCCTTGCCCAGAGCTGCGCGGTCCGCATCGGTCAAAAGCAGAGAATCAAAACTCACCGGATCATCGGTCTGATACTCATAACCCCAATACCACTGATAGCCGGTAGCCTTGACCGTCAGTGTGGGATCTTCAGGCGAATATTGCGCAGTCAGAAGCTGGAAAGATGGCACTGCAAGAAATAATAGCGCAATGACAGGGCCAAGGGTCCAGATCACTTCAATGGTTGTATTATGACTGGTTTTCGATGGCTCGGGGTTGGCAGCGGCGCGAAACTTAATCACGCACCAGCTAATCAATACCAACACGAGCAAACAGATTGGCACGATAAACCAGAGCGTATAACGCTCAAACCATTCGATCTGTTGGGCTATGCCCGTTGCAGGAGGCTGAAATGTCATCTCCCACGGACGAGGCTGCGCAGCAGATGCGGCAGCGCCAGTCCACAGCAATGCTAGTGCACTTATGGCGACGCTCTTCGTTGTGGCAACTATCTTATCCACCAGAACTCTCTCCCTTTTCGCCTTTTTCAGGCTTGACGCCAAACGTCGCAACGGTCGCATTTCCCAATCGCGACACCCGTGTCCCCCAACGGCGTTCAACCACACCTTAACGCACACCGCAAGGAAGGCGAATATCTTCCTGTGCGGCATTTTTGCGCGCAGCACTGCGACACAGTCCCGCAGCTACGATCAATGCGCATTCGCCTAATTGCAGAAAATCTTGGAAAAACTAAGGGAACTCATATTCAAGCCATGATTACAGATGAGGATTCAGATAAGCTGTGTAAAATGGTTGCTTCGGACGGTATCCCGGCTGCAAAGGCGAATTGGTAGCGACAAAGCTTTTCACCGCCTGTTTTGCGCGTTAACGTCCCGCTGATTCGATCTGGAGATTTCATGATTTTGCGCCTCTTTGCCTGCCGCTCGATTTTTCAACGCTTGGCATGCCTTGCCGCTGGTGCCGCCTTTGCTATGGCCGCAAACGCACTACCTGCCGTCGCGCAAGAAACGCCGGCGCAGCTTTCCGCACCGCAAGGATCGTCCGCCCAGTCCGCGTCTTCTACTCAGCAAAGCGGCACACTCAAATCCCAACATGGTCCGTGGTCTATCCTCTGCGATACGCCGGCGGGGGCCAAGAACGAACAATGCGCGCTCATTCAAAATGTGGTCGCTGCAAAGCGTCCCGAGCTGGGCTTGTCGGTTGTCGTTCTTAAAACTGCAGATAACAAAGCGCGCATTCTGCGGGTGCTAGCGCCGCTGGGTGTTTTGCTGCCAAACGGCCTGGGCTTGAATGTGGATGGGAAAGATATTGGCCGTGCATATTTCGTGCGGTGCTTTGAAGATGGGTGCTATGCGGAAGTGATCCTTGAGGATGAATTGCTCAATACGTTCCGCAAGGGGACATCTGCAACATTCATCGTCTTTCAGACGCCAGAAGAAGGCGTTGGCATACCGGTGGATTTGACGAAATTCGGCGAGGGTTTCGACGCTCTTCCATAGAAGAAGCCTTTCTGAGGTTGTTCTCGACCCAATTAGCGCTTACATCCTGCGGTGGGACTCTGCTGCAGGATTTTTTTATGCGTAATCTGATTGATAGTTTCGACGTTAGCCGCGATGATGTTGAGCGCTTGGTCGCCCAAAGTCTTAAAAACAGCGAAGACGGCGAATTGTTTCTGGAATACCGTGAGGCCGAA
The DNA here is from genome assembly GCF_003259955.1 of Falsochrobactrum ovis. Lineage (GTDB taxonomy): Bacteria > Pseudomonadota > Alphaproteobacteria > Rhizobiales > Rhizobiaceae > Brucella > Brucella ovis_A. Next base: position 649,063 of record NZ_QLMK01000001.1, on the reverse strand, counting down.
TCACTGGTCTTTGACGATGGCCGCCTAAAAACCGGCTCTTTCAATCAGGATCGCGGGTTTGGCTTGCGCTCGGTGGTGGGTGAGGCGATTGGCTATGCCCATGCAGGCGAACTTTCTGCGGCGGCACTCAAGCGCGCATCAAGCGCGCTGACAGCCACGTCGAGCGGATATAGCGGCAGCTATGCAGCAGCGCCCGAAGGCACTAATCAACGCCTTTACACCGATGAGAACCCGATTGGCTCGCCCTCATTTGACGCCAAGGTCAAGCTTTTGCAGGAAATTGACGCTTATTTACGCAACAAAGACCCCAAGGTGCGACAGGTATCCATTGCGCTAGCGGCGGCGTGGCAGCAGGTGGAAATTTTGCGGGCCGATGGTCATTTCGTTCGCGATATTCGTCCGATGGCGCGCCTAAGCGTATCAGTGGTCGCTGGTAGCGGAGATCGGCAAGAGTCGGGATCACACACGCTTGGCGGACGCAAGAGTTTTGGGGAGTTTCTGACCACTGAAAGCTGGCAAGGTGCCGCTGACGAAGCCCTTCGGCAGGCGCTGGTTAATCTTGAAGCAATTCCCGCGCCAGCAGGCAGCTATGATATTGTGCTTGGAAATGGATGGCCCGGTGTCATGCTGCATGAAGCGGTTGGCCATGGGCTGGAAGGCGATTTCAACCGCAAAAAGACATCGGCTTTTGCCGGGCTTTTAGGTCAGCAGGTAGCGTCGAAAGGCGTAACTGTGGTCGATGATGGCACGATTGCAGAACGTCGGGGATCGCTCACCATTGATGATGAAGGTACCCCCACACATCGGACCGTGTTGATTGAGGATGGCAAGCTCGTCAATTACATGCAGGACCGGCAAAATGCCCGGTTAATGGGTATGAAGGCGACAGGCAACGGCCGGCGCCAATCTTATGCCCATGCGCCGATGCCGCGCATGACGAATACTTTTATGTTGTCGGGCGACAAGTCACCTGAGGAAATCATCGCCTCGATGAAAAATGGCATTTATGCCGTATCTTTCGGCGGCGGTCAGGTGGATATTACTTCAGGCAAATTCGTCTTTGGCTGTACCGAAGCTTACATGATCGAAGACGGAAAGATCGGCGCGCCGATCAAGGGCGCGATGCTGATTGGCAATGGGCCTGATGCTATGCAGCGTATATCAATGATCGGCAATGATATGAAACTTGATACGGGCAGCGGTAATTGCGGCAAGGGCGGACAATGGGTGCCAGTGGGCGTCGGGCTTCCGCATTTGCGTATGGATCAGATTACCGTTGGCGGCACGGCTGTTTGACGAAAAACCCGGCTATTGAAGTTGTGCTTCAATAGCCGTTTGTCGTTGACGGACCATGCTTACCCCGCCTGCCGATGTCTGAATGGCGCGGTGGCATCCAGCCCCATTCTAATGGGCCATTCTAGTGCGCCAGTTATAGTGCCACCAGCTCTAGTGCAGCCGGTTCTAACGCCCGTCCGCTCTCAAGCGATTAGGTGTCGGGCTGCTCTTCCAATAGGCCTTCCACAAAATCGAACAGGCCGGGCCGGCGATCGCGGCGCAGGCGCTCGGCGGTTATAATGCCTTTAATGCCTGAATAAGACCGCTCAAGATCTTCGTTGATGACGATATAATGGTACTGCACCCATTTTTGGATCTCAAAACGGGCGTTCTGCAACCGGGTTTGGATCACCTCAGCTGCATCTTCTGCGCGGCGGTGAAGCCGATTTTGCAATTCCTGCATGGTGGGTGGCAAAATGAAAATTGACACCACATCTGCTGGCATTTTTTCCTGAAGCTGTTCCGCACCCTGCCAATCAATATCAAAAAGCATATCCTGACCGTCAGCGAGCGCATTTTCTGCCGTCTCACGCAGAGTGCCGTAAAAATTACCATGCACTTCAGCCCATTCGATCAATTCGTCATTGTCGCGCAGCCGCTCAAATTCTCGCTTGGAGATGAAATGATAATGCACCCCATTAATCTCGCTGGGGCGTCTCTCTCGCGTGGTAACCGATATTGACAGCGAAAGCTTCATATCTGGATCGTTAAGCAATTGGCGCGCTATGGTAGATTTTCCCGCCCCTGAAGGCGATGAGATCACCACCATGAGCCCGCGGCGTGCAATGCCATTTTCGACCGAATTGATGGCCATACAACTTACTCCAGATTTTGTACCTGTTCGCGAAACTGGTCCACGACCGCTTTCAGCTCCAGACCGATTGAGGTTATGGATGCTGCATTTGACTTGGCACACAAAGTATTTGCTTCGCGATTAAACTCTTGTGAGAGAAAATCAAGTTTGCGACCAATGGGACCGCCAATAGTAAGCAATTTACGTGCCGATTCGACATGGGTGTCGAGCCGGTCAAGCTCTTCCTGAATATCGGCTTTGGTCGCTAGAAAAGCCGCTTCTTGATAAAGGCGCGTTTCATCAAGATCATTTCCCGCATCAAGCAGCAGGCCTACTTGCGTCGCGAGCCGAGCTTTTATCACGTCGATGCTGCGCGAAGGGTCCTTGCGCGCTGACTGGGTCAGTCCTTCGATCGTATCAATATGGCTCGACAAAATTTTGTAAAGTGACGCACCTTCTTGCTGTCGCGCTTCTTTAATGGAATCCAGCACCTTGCCGAAAAGCGCCACAATTGACGCCTCGATTTCGGCGCGAGTTTTTTCGTCTTGATGAATTTCGCCTTGGTCAATCATGCCTTTTAGCGACAAAAGACCATCGATACTCGCTGGCGCAAGTCCATAGCGAGCCTGCAACTCAGCACCCAGCTTAAGTGTTTCTTCCAGCAGCGCTTGATTGATGGAAAAGCCTGTTTCTGATTGAACGAATTCTACCGACAATGTGGCCTGAAAATTGCCACGGGAAAAAGTCCGCGCCAGTAATGAGCGGACTTGGTGTTCAACTGCTTCAAAGCCGGATGGCAGCCGCAACCGCAAGTCCAGTCCTTTGCCATTGACCGAGCGCACTTCCCAAACGATCCGGACCTCGCCCGTCGCATTTCCAACCCCACTTCCCGCATGTTGCAGGGCTTGACGGGCGAAACCTGTCATACTTTGGAGAGCCATGCTTCTATCCCCCCTCATGTTCTGCGCTTTGGCAGTTTTTTCGGTCACTGCGCCACGTCTTGTTGCTGCGCTTTTTCGCGCTCTATTGCGCGCCACTTGCGAACATTTGCATTATGCTCATCAAGTGTCTTTGCAAAAACATGACCGCCAGTGCCATCGGCAACAAAATACAGATCATCTGTATCAAGCGGATTTGCGACTGCTTCCAGCGCAGCCCTGCCCGGATTTGCAATCGGGGATGGGGGAAGGCCATTGATTACATAAGTATTATACGGTGTCGGCTTCTCAATGTCGGATTTAAATATCGGACGGTCCGCTGGTTTGCCAGCTCCGCCGAAAAGGCCATAAATAATGGTCGGGTCAGATTGAAGACGCATGCCTTTGTTCAAACGATTGATAAAGACTGCGGCGACATGAGGCCGCTCAGAGGCAATGCCGGTTTCTTTTTCCACGATCGAAGCAAGAGTGACAAATTCATTCTTATCTTTAATGGGGAGATCCGGACGGCGCTTCTCCCAAATCTCGTCAATCAGTTTCTGTTGCGATGCAATCATCCGATCAATAATTTCCGCTCGGGTGGTGCCGCGCGTGAAATTTGGCGTGTCAGCAAAGATCATACCTTCCGGCGGCAATTCTTTTGGCATATCGCCAATCAGAATCGGATCGGATTCAATGCGATCAAAAATCTGCTTGACTGTTAATCCCTCGGGAATGGTAAGCGGATACATGATCGACCGGCCACTGATGAGAATATTCATTACATCGCGCATGGTCGCGCCTGCCGGAATCGCATATTCGCCAGCTTTGAGATCATTCTCGTGACCATAGGCGCGCATGCCATAACGGAAGATGCGTGCATCGCTGACAATCTCGCGATTTTCCAGGCTGTTAGACACTTCACTAACCCCTGCCCCGCGTTTGACGAGGAAGGTGGTATCTTCTTTAAGCGGGCCAGCTTCGTCAAATTGCACCTTACCAAAGTAAAAAAGTGCAGATGCTGCCACCATAAACAACACAAGCAGCGACAGCATGAAATTCATGAAAACCACAATTTGGCTGCGCGCATGACGCGAACGCTTTAATGGGGGTGGCGTCCCAGGTTGAGGGCGTAGTGCTTCGGAGGCGGACTGGGGAACAAAAGGTTTGTTTTGTGCTGCCTTTTCGGGCGCAGGTTTTCCCAGTTGCTCATCAGCGGGATTAGCTCCCGACTTTTCCTCTGAACTCACTCGATCACCTCGTATATCCGGCGCATGTTCCGTTTGTATAAAGCGCGCTTGATTGAATCTAGACCGAACCAAAGCAATTATACGCTTTTTATGAATCGGCCATACACTAATCGTTGTAAGCCAGTTTAAACATCGCAACCGGTTTTATTTTGACAAAAACGCGGAGAAATCCCCGCGTTTTTTAAAATTAGCTATGGCTGGAGCGATTTTTACGCATAGCGACGCAAAATCAGCGATGCGTTGGTACCGCCAAAGCCAAAGGAGTTGGAAAGCACCACATCAATTTGGCGCTCGCGCGGCTTGTTCGGAACCAAATCGATTTTGGTTTCGACCGCCGGATTTTCCAGATTAAGCGTTGCCGGCGCGATATTATCGCGAATTGCCAGCGTGGAGAAAATTGCTTCGGCAGAGCCCGCAGCACCCAGCAGGTGACCGATGGATGATTTGGTGGAAGACATTGAGATTTTCGATGCAGCATCACCGACAACGCGTTCAACCGCCTCTAGCTCAATCGTATCGGCCATGGTCGAAGTACCATGCGCATTGATATAATCGATCTGGTCTGGCGTGATGCCTGCGCGCTTAATTGCGGCTTCCATGCAACGTTGTGCGCCTTCACCGTTTTCGGTGGGAGCGGTGATATGGAACGCATCGCCGGAAAGTCCGTAGCCAACCACTTCAGCGTAAATTTTTGCACCGCGAGCCAAAGCGTGCTCAAGCTCTTCGAGAACCAACACGCCTGCGCCCTCGCCCATCACAAAACCGTCACGGTCTTCATCATAAGGGCGTGAAGCTGCGGTCGGATCGTCATTGCGCTTGGTGGAAAGCGCCTTACATGCAGCAAATCCAGCCAGCGAAATACGGCTAACCGGTGATTCCGCGCCACCTGCGACCATGACATCAGCATCACCAAACGCGATCAGGCGTGCAGCATCGCCAATAGCATGTGCGCCAGTTGAACACGCGGTTACGACCGCATGATTCGGCCCGCGTAATTTGTGTTTGATGGAAACATGGCCAGAAGCAAGATTGATCAGGCGCCCGGGTATGAAGAACGGCGAAATACGGCGTGGGCCCTTGTCGCGCAGCGTATAGCCCGCTTCGACGATCCCTTCGATACCGCCAATGCCCGATCCGATCAGAACGCCGGTACGGATTTGATCTTCATCGCTTTGCGGATGCCAATTAGCGTCATCAAGCGCTTGATCGGCTGCGCCAACAGCATAGATGATGAACGGATCGACCTTACGCTGTTCTTTTGGGTCCATATAGAGGTCGGGATTAAAAGTGCCATTGGTGCCGTCTCCCATGGGAATGCGGCAGGCGATCTGGCAAGCCAGATCATCAACTTCAAATTCCGTGATGCGGCGAGCACCGCTTTCACCGGAAAGGAGACGCTTCCAGGTCTCTTCAACACCATTAGCCAGTGGTGACACCAGACCCAGACCGGTGATTACGACACGCCTCATATTCACCCCTTACTTGCTAGACTTATCTTTATTCTGCCGGGCTATCGCGCTTTGAACTATGTGCCGATAAACTTAATCGTTGTGGAAAAAGCGACATAGACGCAAATGACCGGGACCTTGAGGTCCATGCAAATTGCACGGAGCTCCAAGCTGTCAATAGAATGAAAACGGACGCGACAGCACCCGTTATTCTGGCTGCATGATGCAACGGCTCAGACAGCTAAAGACAAACGGGGCTGGATCAATATCCGGCCCCGTCATGTCGAATTATGCGGAAGCCTTATCGATGAACTTCACAGCATCGCCGACCGTAAGGATCGTTTCGGCTGCATCGTCCGGAATTTCGACGCCAAATTCTTCTTCGAAGGCCATGACCAACTCGACCGTGTCGAGGCTGTCTGCACCAAGATCGTCAATGAAGCTTGCGCCTTCGGTGACCTTGTCGGCATCTACACCCAGATGTTCAACAACTATTTTCTTGACGCGCTCTGCGGTATCGCTCATGTCGGAACCTCGACCTGTTTGTTTACTTGCTTGCCTTGGTTAGCGGCATGCAGGATTGTAATCAAGTTATAAGATGCCTGCCAAGTTTCAAGCGAACCTGTCTGGGCAGTCATCCTGTGGATATTCCTTTCGGAACCGGATCGCGACACAATCATAGATGTGCCACAATTCTCGACGGGCGCATTACCATGCTTCTCTAACAAGGCAAAGCGCATTTTCCGTCTCACCCCCCAAGTTTAAGGCCTTTTTTACCATAAAGGAGGGTTTGAGAGGATTAAATCATGGCCATTCCGCCATTCACATGCAGGGTTTGGCCAGTAACATAGGCCGCTTCATCGCTCGCCAAATAAAGCACAGCCGCGGCAATATCACCACCTACACCCATGCGCTTCATCGGGATACCGCTCATGATCGCATCTTTTTGCTTCTCGTTTAGCTTATCGGTCATGGCCGATTCGATAAAGCCAGGTGCGACACAATTTACCGTAACATTACGGCTAGCGATTTCCTGTGCCAAAGACTTTGTAAAGCCAATCAAGCCTGCTTTAGAAGCACAATAATTTGCCTGACCCGGATTGCCAGTTACACCGACAATCGAGGTAATATTGATGATACGCCCCTGACGGCGACGCATCATAGGATGAGTTAATTCACGTGTCAGGCTGAAAACAGATGTCAGATTGACATTCAGAACTGCGTCCCAATCCTCATCACTCATACGTACGAAAAGACCGTCGCGGGTGATACCGGCATTATTGACCAGTATATCAACGCCACCCATTTCTTCTTCGGCCTTTTGCCCCAGAGCTTTGACGGCTTCCCGGTCTGACAGATTGGCCGGAAAAACAAAGGTGCGCTCGCCCAAGCTGTCAGACAGTTCTTTGAGCTTTTCCTCACGCGTACCATGCAGGCCGACAATGGCTCCTTGCGCATGCAGCGCTCGCGCGATTGCCTCGCCGAGACCGCCAGTAGCACCAGTGACGAGAGCCTTGCGGCCGGTCAAATCAAACATAAGAACCTCTTAACCGTTGAGTGCTGCAAGTGCCGCAGCAATTTCTTCCGCCGAGCCGACGGTTACGCCCGAAACCTCTTTCGATATGCGGCGCGCCAGACCGGTCAGTACCTTGCCCGAACCTACTTCATAAAGTGTCGTCACGCCATTGGCTGCAAACCATTCGACCGTCTCGCGCCAGCGAACCTGTCCGGTGACCTGCTCAACCAGCAGATCTGCAATTTCATTGGCGTCTGTCACGGGGGCCGCGCGCACATTGGCGATCAAAGGCACAACAGGATTGTGTTTTTCGACCTTTGCCAGCGCTTCGCGCATCGCCTCGGCAGCAGGCGCCATCAGGCTTGAGTGGAAAGGTGCAGAAACCGGCAGCATGATTGCGCGCTTGGCGCCCTTTTCTGACGCTAATTTTGCAGCAAGTTCAACGGCTGCCTTGCCGCCCGAAATAACCAGCTGTCCGCCGCCATTATCATTGGCAATCTGAACTGGGCCTGATGCTTTGGCTTCGGTGCAAATAGCTTCAACATCGCTGTGCTCAAGCCCGATAATGGCGGCCATTGCGCCTTCGCCGACGGGAACCGCTTTTTGCATTGCATTGCCACGAATGCGCAGCAGGCGCGCCGTATCGGCAAGCGAAAAAGTTCCAGCTGCGCAAAGCGCCGAATATTCGCCCAGCGAATGTCCCGCCACATAAGAAACATTATCTTTGAGCGAAAACCCGCGGGCTTCCATCACGCGCAAAATGGCGATTGATACAGCCATCAATGCGGGTTGGGCATTTGCGGTCAAGGTTAGAACGTCTTCGGGGCCTTCAAACATTGTCTGCGAAAGCTTTTCGCCAAGCGCCGCGTCCACTTCTTCAAAGACAGCACGAGCTTCCACAAACTCTTCGGCCAAGGCTTTGCCCATGCCAACCGCCTGGCTGCCCTGTCCGGGAAAAGTAAATGCTACCGCCATGAATGCCTCGTCTTTTTTAAAGAAGTTACATAATTTCGCGGGATGTGCCCCAGTAGCTGGCAAAAAGTCAAGTATTGTCACACTTAACGCCAGAGCCGACTTGCAAACAAGCGGAAAAACACGTATTAGCCGCCCGTTCGTTGTTAGCACCAGCTGGGGGCTGAACGGAGGGCCGGACCTTGTCCGTGAAGTCTAAAGTACTTCTGCCTCCCGTGTCTCCGCTCTCGATCGTCTCAATGAGCGTCCTTTCTTCTCCGGTTTTCCGGCAAAAGAGAAGTCGCAGAGGCTTAGCCGTTGGTGTTGGCATATTGAAACAGAAGAAAGGCAAAGCCAATGGCTCTTTATGAACATGTGCTTCTTGCCCGCCAGGACATTTCCCAGCAACAGGTCGACGCTCTAGTCGAACAGTTCAAGGGTGTTCTTGAAGCTAATGGCGGCAAGTTTGGTAAGGTAGAAAGCTGGGGTCTACGTCCCCTCACCTACCGTATCAAGAAAAACCGTAAGGCCTATTATACGCTTATTAACATTGACGCTCCAGCTGCTGCTGTTGCGGAAATGGAACGTCAGATGCGCATTAATGAAGATATTTTGCGCTTCATGACCATCCGCGTTGATGAGCTTGAAGAAGGCCAGTCGGCAATGCTTTCGCGCCGTGATGAGCGTCGCGACCGCGACGATGATCGTGGCCCACGCCGTCCACGCGACGGTGATCGCGGTCCGCGTCGCCCACGCGACAATGAAGCTGGTGAAGGAGCATAATCATGGTTGATATCAATCAGATCCCGACCCGTCGTCCTTTCCATCGCCGTCGCAAGACGTGCCCGTTCTCCGGAGCCAACGCACCGAAGATCGACTATAAGGACATTAAGCTTCTGCAGCGTTACATTTCAGAACGCGGCAAGATCGTTCCTTCCCGTATTACGGCTGTTAGCCAGAAGAAGCAGCGTGAACTCGCCAAGGCGATCAAGCGCGCTCGTTTCCTCGGCCTGCTGCCTTACGTTGTGAAGTAAGATAATTCAGGGGGCGGTTTTCCGCCTCCTGTTTCCTCCGTTACGAAGGGCGTGACGGAGCGTAATGAAAACCCAAGTTGGGGCGCAGTGTATCACCGCCTCTAACTGCAAGACCGGTTAAGCCGGAGCAGGACAGCGAAGTTATGAAGTTCAACGGAGCCATTATTGGTGTCGGCACTGCAGCGGGGCTTGCCTCGGCGCTGATGTCGTCCGGCGTCATTGCCCAGTCGGGCTTGGCGATGGTTTTGTATTTTCTCACACCGCTGCCAATTTTTGCTGCTGCTCTTGGTTGGGGCTCAAGTGTAGGCATCGTTGCCGCAACAATTGCGACCGTTGCAGTCGGTATTTTCGCAGCTCCTATGGCCGCACTTCTCATGGCGTTGACCAGCTATATCCCAGCGGCAACAGGTGCGTATCTTTCGGGCCTTGCACGTTCGGCAGATGAACTTGGCGGGCCAAAAGGCGTCATTGTCTGGTACCCGCTTTCGGATATATTTTTCCGTCTCGCTTTGATGGTGGCTGCAAGCTTTATCGTTATTGGCGCAATTATCGGTTTTGGTCCTGACATGGTTCAGGAACTGACCAACCGGCTGATGGACGGACTGGCTGAAGCCGACCCGCAATTTGCCGCAAGTTCGGAAATGCGTGAAGGCATCGCTGCCACTTTGATGGTTGCATTGCCAGCTATTCAGCCAGCGACAGCTTTCTTCATATTGGTTGGCAATTTTTACCTAGCGCTTCGCCTCACCAATATGTCTGGTCGGTTGCGCCGCCCGCGTGACGATTGGCCGGCAACAATGCGCATGCCGCGCCAAGCATTGCTGGTCTATGCAGTCGCACTGGCCCTTGCTTTCATGCCGGGTACGCTGGGCGTGATTGCAACCGTCTTTGTTGGGACTTTAAGCGCTGGGTTCATGCTGGCAGGACTTGCAATTTTCCATTATCGCACCCGCGGTAAAGCCTGGCGCCCAGTGGTGCTTTGGTTTGTCTATGTAACGATTCTGCTCTTTGCATTCCTACTATTCATATTCATGATTTTTGGACTTTTCGATACTTCGCGCGGTGCGCCGGTGTCGAAACTTCCTGAAACAGACAATCGCTAAACCGAATTAAACCTCGAAAGGAAACTCCAATGGAAGTCATTCTTCTGGAACGTATTGGCCGTCTGGGCCAGATGGGCGAAACCGTCAAAGTTAAGGACGGATATGCTCGTAACTTCCTGCTCCCACAGGGCAAGGCGCTTCGTGCAAATGAAGCCAATAAGAAGAAGTTCGAAAGCCAGCGCGCTCAGCTGGAAGCGCAGAACCTTGAGCGCAAGAAAGAAGCTGATGCGGTTGCTGAAAAGCTCAATGGTCAGAGCTTCATCGTTGTGCGTTCGGCTGGTGAAACCGGGCAGCTCTATGGTTCGGTCTCGACCCGTGACATTGCTGAAATCATCACTGAAAATGGCTTTACCCTACACCGCAACCAGGTTGAGCTGAACCACCCGATCAAGACGATCGGCATTCATGAGATTGCTATTTCACTTCATCCAGAAGTCGAAGTAACGGTTTCGATCAATATTGCTCGTTCGGCTGAAGAAGCTGAACGTCAGGCGCAGGGTGAAGACCTGACCTCGATCGAAGCTATTTATGGCATTGAAGAGCCAGAACTCTCTGAAGAGTTTTTCGACGATGAAGAAGAAGTTGAAGCTGAAACGGAAGGCGAAGAGCAGGCTTAATCTGCTTGCTTGAATGCGATCAATCATCAGTAACGCATTCGCTTCCTATCGTCTGATTGAGCAAAGCCCGGCCCAAAAGCCGGGCTTTTTCATTGATGCGCGCCCAAGCTTTCCGTTCTGAATATTAGGAAATGCAATCAAACTTTGACGAGGCGAATAAAATCGCTTTACTATCAGTTCCTGCGCTTTTTCAATAACTTCATTTCTTGGCATTTAAGATCGTGTTGATATGGAAGTAGGATTGGAGATGTGCTGAAGGGAACATCCGTGCTGAATGTCGGGCGGTGAGAGCTTGGTGATGATGGCAAGAGAAGGTTCTAGCCGTGATCAAAGCCGTGATCAAAAGCCCGCTGCCGGCCCAGCTATGGATGTACGCACTGTTCAATCCCAAAGGGAGATGGGGCAATGAATCGAATGCTGCGTACTGTTCTCGACCATATGATCAAGAGCGGCGATTTGACCGTCACCGATTCTGCTGGCACGCAATTTCATTTTGGTGACAAGACGGGCACTCCCGTCCATATACGTTTCAACAATCAAAAAGCAGAACGGGCGCTCGCCTTCAATCCCGAGCTCAAACTTGGCGAGTGTTTTATGGATGGTGAGATCGACTTTCTGGAAGGCGATATTTACGCGCTGCTTCAGATGGTTTTCGAAAATACCGGTCCCACGGCAGCCAAAGAGCCGTGGATGCGTTTTTTGTCGCAAATGCGGATTTTATTTCGGCGTTTTCAGCAAATGAACACAATTGGCCGCGCATCCAGCCACATCAAAAGCCATTATGATTTATCGAGTGAGCTTTACGATCTGTTTCTGGATTCCGACAAGCAATATTCATGCGCTTATTTCGATCCTGCCAATGCAAGTTTGGACGAAGCTCAGCTCGCAAAAAAGCGGCACATTGCCGCGAAATTGTTGATCGAACCGGGGCATAAAGTTCTGGATATCGGTTGCGGATGGGGCGGCATGGGATTGTATCTTGCCCGTTATCTCAAGGCCAATGTCACTGGTGTTACCCTATCAGAAGAGCAGCACGTAATCGCTAATAAAAGAGCGGTTGAAGAAGGGCTTGCTGACCAAGCGCGATTTGAGCTTAAAGATTACCGTCTTATCGAAGAAAAATTTGATCGGCTGGTTTCAGTGGGCATGTTCGAGCATGTGGGTGTTGGCCATTTTGCCGAATATTTTCAGCATGTTGCGCGATTGATGAAACCTGATGGGGTTTTTCTTCTCCATGCTATCGGCCGTGCGGATGGTCCGGGTGCTACCAATCCATTTATTCGCAAATATATCTTTCCCGGTGGGTATATTCCGGCTTTGTCTGAAGTGCTGCCACATATTGAAAAAGCTGGGCTTTACGTTACCGATATTGAAATCTTGCGGCTTCATTATGCCGAGACGCTGCGGGCATGGCGCGAAGCTTTTATGGCTAATCGAGACCGGGCGAAGGCACTTTATGACGAACGGTTTTGCCGGATGTGGGAGTTTTATTTGGCTGGCTCTGAAAGCGCATTTCGCTGGCAGAATATGATGGTGTTCCATATCCAGATCACCCACAGACAAGACGCTGTTCCATTGACCCGCAACTATATTGAAGCAGAAGAAAAACGGCTCAAACGGTTGGACAGTGCGCCTAAAGGGGCCAATAGTGAACCAAAAGCAGCCAAGAAAAAGCTCAATCTTTCTTGAGCTGTCAATCGCCCGATCAGAACTGTTCAGATGATTTATACGCTGTGGAAGAGTGTGAATCATGGTAGAGTTTTTCGCTTTGGACAAAAGTTTTCCAAAGCGTCATTGCCTTTGACATCCATTAAGCGCTAGCTGAAAGGATCAGGGACAGGATCAAAGAATCATGGCGGAAGCAGCGTTACGCACCATTGACGATATGCGCAATCAGAAGGATACACTCTATCGTGAAGCACCTCACAATATTGAAGCGGAGCAAGCGCTTCTAGGTGCTATTTTAATCAACAATGATGCTTTTTATCGCGTCTCAGACTTCCTTAAACCGACCCATTTTTTTGAGCCTTTGCATCGGCGGATCTACGAGATTGCTTCCGATCTGATCCGCGTGGGCAAAATGGCCAATCCGGTCACTATGAAGACTTTTCTGCCGAATGAAGGAAAAGTCGGTGATCTGACGGTTTTCCAATATGTGGCGCGGCTGGCAACAGAAGCCGTCACCATCATCAATGCTGAGGATTATGGCCGGGCGATTTATGATCTCGCCACACGCCGTGCGCTGATCGGCATTGGTGAAGATATGGTCAATGTGGCCTATGACGCGCCTGTTGACAACGCACCGCAAGAGCAAATTGAAGAAGCTGAGCGCAGGCTGTTTGAGCTGGCCGAAACCGGTCGTTACGACGGTGGGTTTCAGGCGTTTAAAGATGCGGTCACTATTGCCGTCGACATGGCAAATGCCGCTTTCATGCGCGACGGGCATCTTTCAGGGATTTCGACTGGCATCCATTCGCTGGATGCAAAAATGGGCGGTTTGCAGCCTTCGGACCTGATCATTCTGGCTGGCCGTCCGGGTATGGGTAAGACATCGCTTGCTACCAATATCGCGTTTAATATTGCCAGTGTTTACGAGCCAGAACAGTTAGCGGATGGCACGGTCAAAGCCAAAAATGGCGGCGTGGTCGGCTTTTTCTCGCTTGAAATGTCGTCCGAGCAGCTAGCGACACGTATTATTTCCGAGCAAACCGAGGTCAGCTCCTCAAAAATCCGGCGCGGTGATATTACTGAGACCGATTTTGAAAAGCTGGTAGCCTGTTCGCAGGTTATGCAGAAAATCCCGCTCTATATTGACCAGACCGGTGGCATTTCGATTGCGCAATTGGCAGCGCGTGCGCGCCGGCTCAAGCGTCAACGGGGCCTTGATGTTCTGGTGATCGACTATGTTCAGCTTATGACCGGTTCGTCACGCGCTTCTGCGCAAAATCGCGTGCAGGAAATCACCGAAATCACCACTGGGCTAAAAGCGCTGGCCAAAGAACTCAATGTGCCGATCATCGCTTTGTCGCAGCTATCGCGTCAGGTGGAAAGTCGCGACGACAAACGTCCGCAGCTTTCCGATCTGCGTGAATCGGGCTCTATCGAGCAAGATGCTGACGTTGTGCTTTTTGTGTTCCGTGAGGAATATTACGTTAAAAACCTTGAGCCGCGCGACGAGTTCGACCCCAAATATGAAGAATGGCGTCAGACATTTGAAAAAGTGCGCGGCACGGCCGATGTCATCATCGCTAAACAGCGTCACGGGCCGACGGGCACTGTGAAACTCGCCTTCCAGGCCGAATTTACCCGTTTTGCTGATCTCGCCGACAGTGCTTATCTGCCGGAAGCCTATGAGTAAAGAAAAATGCGGGGCCTAGAGCCCCGCCAAACGCAACAGGGCCACGCAAGCCACCCCTAGTGCGGTTGCCACCAGCAAGGGCAGGTGCAAAGCTAAAATTGCAGTCAAGCAGCACCCGACCGTTTCGGGGATGCCAGTCATAAAAGCAGTGGGTGCGACCACTGCCATGAGAACGGCAGGCGGAATAGCGCCCAGCGCCGCCTGCACCCGTTTGGTCAGCTTTACATGACGCATGATGAACGGGCCGGAAACTCTGATTAAAGCGGTGGGGATTGCCATTGCGATTATGGCGATGAGTGTGGAGAACTCAAGCATCATGGCACGTGGTCTCCGTTCGGAGTGGCGCTTCTTCTTCATCTGTCCCTTGATAAAGAGCCACTACAAGCCCGGCTAATGCACCAGCCGCAATATACCAAACGCCGGAAATGAGAAAATGAGTGGCGCTGGCTGCGAGCGCACTGGCGAGCAGCACGGTACCGGTGCGGGGACCTTTCCAGAAACTCATCATCAAAACTATGAAAACAGCGGGAAAAGCAAAATCGAGCGCAAAAACTGCCGGATCGCCCAGTGAATAACCAGCAAAGGCGCCGATCAATGATGAGATTACCCAGGTCGCATAAAAGGGTGCGGCAGCACCTGCAAACCAAGCCGGAGTGAGCTTGTTGGTTCGTGCTTTTAATTCGGATACAGCCCAAATTTCATCCGTCAGAAAGACCAGGGCCACATATTTTCGCCAACCAGAAAACGCATTCATGTGGCAGCTGATTGACGCAGACATTAATACCAAACGCAAATTGACCAGAAATGCAGCAAAGCCGACAGCCGTCCAACTCGCCGGATGGGTCCAAATATCCATCGCGACAAATTGCGAACCGCCTGCAAAAACAAGCGCGCTCATCATCACCACTTCCAGCGTCGAAAGGCCCGTATTTTCCGCGACTGCGCCATAGACCATCCCTACCGGAATGATAGCGGCAGTCAGCGGAAGCATTATGCGCGTTCCTGAAAAAAATTCCGTTTTCATGCGTCATGCTATATCCATCCTCATGCAGTTTGTCCCCGACAAATAAGTGTGACCAATATTGGATATTTATACTGACTTGATTCTTGTTTTGTTCTCCCTTACCACGTCAGTATGAAATGAGGTTCGGAATAGATGGCCAAAGCGCGTGTTCAATTTATTTGCCAGAATTGCGGTAGCGTACATTCGCGCTGGGCAGGAAAATGCGATTCCTGTGGCGAGTGGAATACTCTTGTTGAAAAAGGCACCAATAGCGGCATTGGCGCTGGGCCCGGTGCAATTTTAAGCAAGCGGAAAGGCCGTGCAGTAGCGCTTACGTCGCTTTCCGGTGACATTGAAGATGCGCCACGCATTGTTTCTGGTATCAGCGAATTGGATCGGGTTACGGGCGGCGGCTTTGTTCGGGGTTCGGCAATATTGATCGGCGGTGATCCGGGCATTGGCAAATCCACGCTGCTGACACAGGCTTCAGCAGCGCTTTCTAATCAGGGGCATCGCATTGTTTATGTATCCGGCGAAGAGGCCGTGGCGCAGATCCGATTACGCGCGCAGCGGTTGGGGGTCGCGTCGAGCAATGTAGAGCTTGCTGCCGAAACCAATGTCGAAGATATTCTTGCCACCGTGGCCGAGGGCAAACGCCCGGATTTGATTATTATCGATTCTATTCAGACGCTTTGGACCGATATGGCCGATTCTGCACCGGGCACGGTAACACAGGTGCGCTCTTCGGCGCAGGCGATGATCCGTTTTGCCAAGCAGACCGGCGCAGCCGTTGTATTGGTTGGTCACGTTACCAAAGACGGACAAATTGCAGGCCCTCGGGTCGTCGAACATATGGTGGATGCAGTTCTTTATTTTGAAGGTGAAGGTGGGCATCGCTATCGCATCCTTCGCACCGTCAAAAACCGATTTGGCCCCACTGATGAAATCGGCGTTTTTGAAATGTCTGATGGTGGCTTGCGGGAAGTGGCCAATCCGTCTGAACTCTTTTTGGGAGAACGTAACGATAAAGCGCCCGGCGCTGCCGTTTTTGCTGGCATGGAGGGAACCAGGCCGGTTCTTGTGGAGATTCAGGCGCTTGTCTCGCCCTCGTCTTTAGGCACTCCGCGTCGTGCGGTGGTCGGCTGGGAAAGCAGCCGGCTTGCCATGATCCTAGCCGTGCTTGAATCGCATTGTGGCGTACGGTTCGGGCAGCATGATGTCTATCTCAATGTTGCGGGTGGCTATAGGATCGCAGAACCTGCGGCCGATCTGGCTGTGGCGGCAGCGTTGGTTTCATCCATTGCCGGTATTGCTCTGCCATCAGATTGTGTTTATTTCGGCGAAATCAGCCTTTCGGGAGCTATTCGTGCGGTGTCACATGCAGTACAAAGGCTGAAAGAAGCTGAAAAACTCGGTTTCAAACAGGCAGTGGTTCCGGGCGGAAGCCGTGAACAATGGAAAGACCGCGACTTTGGTCTTGTGGAATCCACGTCGTTACCAGATCTTGTCGCACGCATTGCGGCTTCTGGACCGGGGAAAAATAAACCAGATTTGTAACCGCTTGGTTGCAGATCATTGAAATTAATGAGATTTATCGGAAGGAAGGTTTCATCAACCTTCAACTGTTAGATTTGTGCGAGTTTGACTGCCCGTCACGAGTGCCGGGCGCTAGATAAGGACGGGGCAGAATGCCGATTACCTTGCTTGATGGAATTTTACTCGGGATAACGCTGGTATCGGCCGTTTTGGCGATGGTGCGGGGATTTTCGCGCGAGGTGTTATCTCTGGCATCATGGGCCACAGCAGCGGTAGCAGCCTATCTTTTCTACATGCCAGTTCTGCCATTCGTGCAACCCTATATCAATAATGAGACCATCGCCAAGATCGCGGCGGCTGGCGCGGTGTTTCTGGTTGTTCTGATTGTTGTTTCGCTGATCACGATGAAAATCGCAGATTTCATCATTGATAGCCGGATCGGCGCGCTCGACCGGACGCTTGGATTTCTGTTTGGTGCTGCTCGCGGTGTTTTGCTTGTCGTGGTTGCCATGTTGTTTTTCAACTGGTTGGTGCCCACCAATCAGCCTGCATGGGTGAGCAATGCCAAGTCAAAGCCGATGCTTGATACTTTTGGTGAGCAATTGGTTGAGCTTTTGCCTGCCGATCCGGAATCGGCGATCAAAAAATTCAATCCGGGCACAGATGCTCCAGCGGGCACGTCGCCTGCGGGCGACCAGAGCGGACAGCCGGTACCTGATGATACACCTGCTGCCAACTGACGAATTTTCGCGGCTGAAACCGGTAGCCATTTTGCTGCCGATTTCATCTGATTTGAATAACTCCGATCTTAGATAAGCGTTGAAGTCATTGTCGCATGGAAGCGAGGTCGGCTTTCAATATCCGTCCCTTTCCTGTAAATGTGGCTTTTAACAACCGCAATCGAAAGGCTTTGCGGACACATGTTCCACCAATCGCATGACAAGACGTCCTTCTCACTGGAAGATGACACGCTGCATGAGGAATGCGGTGTATTTGGCATTCTCGGACATGAGGATGCCGCCGCGCTAACCGCTTTGGGTCTGCACGCGCTTCAGCATCGCGGGCAAGAAGCTGCAGGCATTGTTTCTTATCATCATCGGCGCTTTCATTCAGAGCGGCATATGGGGCTCGTGGGTGATCATTTTACCGATCCGGCTACGCTGCATCGCTTGCCGGGCGACAAGGCGATTGGCCATGTCCGCTATTCGACGACGGGCGAGACCATTTTGCGCAATGTGCAGCCTTTATTCGCCGAACTCGAGGTGGGAGGGATTGCGATTGCCCATAATGGCAATTTTACCAATGGCCTAACCCTGCGTCGGCAGCTCATTGCATCGGGCGCGATCTTCCAGGCTACTTCCGACACGGAAGTCGTGCTGCATTTGATAGCGCGCTCGCCGCATTCCTCTTCGTCTGATCGTTTTGTCGATGCGATCCGGCAGGTTGAAGGCGGATATGCGATGCTGGCACTCACGCGCACGAAACTGATTGCCGCCCGTGATCCGATTGGTATTCGGCCACTGGTGATGGGCGAACTCGACGGCAAACCGATATTTTGCTCCGAAACTTGCGCTCTTGATATTATCGGCGCCACCTATGTGCGCGACGTGGAAAATGGCGAAGTGATTGTTTGCGAAATTCAGGAAGATGGTTCAATTACCACCCAATCCATCAAACCGGAAAATTCGCAACCGGAACGGCTTTGCCTGTTTGAATATGTCTATTTTGCCCGGCCCGACTCTGTTGTTGGGGGGCGCAGCGTTTATCAAGCCCGTAAGAATATGGGGATGAATCTGGCGCAAGAAGCGGGCGTTGATGCAGATGTGATTGTGCCTGTACCAGACGGCGGCACCCCTGCCGCTTTGGGCTTTGCACAAGCCAGTGGCATTCCGTTTGAATATGGCATTATCCGAAACCACTATGTGGGACGGACTTTCATTGAACCAACCCAGCAAATCCGGGCGCTTGGCGTGAAGCTGAAGCATTCGGCCAATCGCGCGATGATCCAAGGCAAGCGCGTGGTGCTGGTGGATGATTCTATTGTGCGGGGTACAACTTCGGTAAAAATCGTGCAGATGATCCGCGATGCGGGCGCGAAAGAAGTGCATATTCGCGTTGCAAGCCCGATGATTTATCATCCGGATTTTTATGGAATCGATACGCCTGATGCGGAAAAATTGCTGGCGAACCAGCATGACAGCCTCGAATCCATGTGCCGTTACATAGGTGCAGATTCGCTTGCATTCCTATCAATAGACGGGCTTTACAGATCTGTCGGGGGAGAGCCACGGGATCCAAAGGCGCCTGCCTTCACCGACCATTATTTCACGGGCGAATATCCAACCCGACTTCTCGATCAGCAGGGCGAGAGCAATATTCACACATTATCGCTCCTTGCCAGCAATGGTTGAATGAGTTCTTGGCGCGGGCTTCTTGCAAGTGTCCGCATTTTTTAAACTGCAATTATGGGGACAAAGATGACATTCGACCTTTCAGGCCGGCTGGCTTTAGTTACGGGCGCATCACGCGGCATCGGGTATTTCCTCTCGCTCGAATTGGCAAAACGCGGCGCTCATGTGATCGCTGTGGCGCGCACGGTCGGCGGATTGGAAGATTTGGACGATGAGATTCGCAAGGTCGGTGGTAGCTCGACATTGGTTCCGCTTGATTTAACAGATATGGAAGGCATTGACCGCCTGGGCGGGTCCATTCACGAACGCTGGGGCAAGCTCGACATTATGGTGGCCAATGCTGGCGTATTGGGCACGATCTCACCGATTGGCCATGTCGAAGCCAAGACCTTCGAGAAACTCATCAATGTAAATGTCACCAGCGTATGGCGTTTGATCCGGTCTACCGACCCGCTGCTGCGCGCTTCCGATGCGGGCCGCGCCATCCTGCTTTCGTCCGGCGTCGCGCATTCCTGCCGTGCTTTCTGGGCGCCCTATGCTGCTTCGAAAGCCGCAGTCGAGGTTATGGGTCGAAGCTGGGCAGAAGAAACCAAACAGATGAATCTGAAGGTTAATTCGGTTAATCCAGGTGCAACCCGGACCGCTATGCGCGCGCAGGCAATGCCCGGGGAAGATCCCGAAACTTTGCCAACCCCACAATCAGTGGCCGAGAAGATCGTGCAATTGGCCGATCCAACATTGGACGTTACGGGTAAGCTTTATGACGTGCGTCAAGATCGCTTCCTCGATTATCACATGCCGTCATAATTGATTTTGCTGGCCTTGCCTTGGGTAAAGGCCAGCATTTATTGCTCAGGCATATAGATCGCGCTTTTGCCTTGGAAACCCCGAAGATAGTTGAGTTCCATTCAGGCCGGGATATTCGATTTTATCTTATGGGGAGCTGACTGTTTTTTGCTCAGCGGCCTCGCGCCGGTTCCAAGCCATCAGACTGAACGGAAGAAAAATCAGATAGGCGAGTGCTGTGAGCGTGAGCGTATGCCATGTAAAGCTCATTAAAAATGCCACATAGGCAACGACCAGCAAAATTAGTGGCACAACAAAATCACGGCGGATCAGATTGCCCGCAGATTTACCGTTATAAACCGGCAAACGGCTGACAAGCAGAAAACCTATAGTAACAGTATAGGCCGCCACCGCGAATGCTAATCCCTTATTGGGGGTCAGGCCCAAAAATCCAAGATAGACGGGCAGAAGCACCAGCATGGCTCCAGCGGGTGCAGGTACGCCGATGAAATAATTCCGCTGCCACGCCGGGCGGTCAGCATCTTCCAGCATAACATTGAAGCGAGCCAGGCGCAGACAGCACGCAATAGCGTAAAGCAATGCTGCTATCCAGCCAAAGGAGCGTGCCTGATCAAGCACAAAGGCATAAAGGACCAATGCAGGAGCGACGCCAAAATTGACGATATCTGCGAGCGAATCCATCTGCTCGCCGAATTTTGATGATCCCTTCATCATACGGGCAACGCGGCCATCGACGCCGTCAAGAAAGGCCGCAACCAACACCATTATAACGGCAAGTTCAAACCGATGTTCAAATGCCAGTCTTATGCCGGTTAATCCCGCGCAAATCGCGAGTACTGTAATCAGATTTGGGACAACGATCCGCAGAGGAATTTGCGAAAGTTTCGGGCCGCGTGCGCTATCCACGCGGCCATTCGGCTCAAGCGGTGAGAAGGGTGTTTTCATCGGGCTTATGCAATCCGCACGACAGGTTCGGCGCGCTCACTACCAAATTCAGCGAGAATAGTTTCGCCAGCGACTGCAGTCTGGCCGACCGCTACCCGTATAGAGGCTGTTTCTGGCAGATAGACATCGACGCGAGATCCAAACCGGATCAGACCGAAACGCTCCCCTACCGACATTTGATCGCTTTCTTTGGACCAGCAGACGATACGGCGCGCAACCAGACCCGCGATTTGCACAACGCCGATTTTACCATGGGCGCTGTCGATCAATAAACTATTACGCTCATTATCGGTGCTGGCTTTATCCAGCTCTGCGTTCAAAAACTTGCCTGGCCGGTGCACGATTTTTTCAATCTGACCGCGCACGGGCGTGCGATTGATGTGAACCGAAAACACATTCATGAAAACTGAAACGCGCATACGCGGTTCGGAGCCCAGATCGAGTTCCGCCGGTGGGATCGCCAAACCTACAAAAGAAATTTTGCCATCAGCGGGGCTAATCACCAGATCATCATCAATCGGCGTAACGCGTTCTGGATCGCGATAAAAATAAATACACCAAATGGTGAGCACCAGCCCAATCCAAAATAGCGGTTCCCATAGCCAGCCCAAAATGAGCGAGACTATAAAAAAAACGGCTATAAACGGATAGCCTTCGCGGTGAATCGGCACAAATGTATTTCGAATAGTGTCAGACAGGCTCATCGCTCTTCCTTCGAGTTTAAGGGGTTTTAGCGCATCCTGCCCAAAATCGAAAACAATTTCGCAGATTATACACGGCGATCAGTGAAAGCTTCGATTATTTAAGTAAACCACATCTCAAAACCATAAGACTTTGCACAAACAGTGCCGCTCGGCCTTCGATTATCAATTCTCTCGGCCTCAAGCGAGAAGTCTTAAAACGCCCGTCGCGCGCCTCCCTAAAGCACCCGCCGCGCGCCACATTGGTTTGAGGCGCGCGACGTTCTTTGCGATGGTTTAATCCCGTTCGGGAGATCATTCCGCTGCGGGAGTACCGCGAAGAACAACGCCCATATCGTCGCTTTCGCGCACTTGACGCAGGCGTTCTTCTGCCTCACTGGCCTCACGCTGACGATCCCACATGGAAGCGTAAAGCCCGCCATGCTCTAGCAATTCGCGGTGATTACCGCGTTCTGCAATCTGGCCATCTTTGAGCACGATGATCTCATCCACGCCAATTACCGTTGACAGCCGGTGCGCAATGACCAGCGTGGTCCGGCCACGGCTGACAATATCGAGAGCGGATTGAATTTCCTGCTCGGTGGCAGTGTCGAGCGCCGAGGTCGCCTCGTCCAGAATCAGAATGGGAGGTGCTTTCAGAATGGTTCGTGCAATGGCAACGCGCTGCTTTTCTCCACCCGATAGTTTTAGGCCACGCTCACCCACCATGGATTGATAGCCTTGCGGCAAGTGCTTGATGAAGCCCGATATTTGAGCCAGTTCTGCTGCTCTTTCCACTTCTTCCAATGTGGCATCGGTGCGCCCATAGCGAATATTATAGGCAATTGTATCGTTGAAAAGCACCGTATCTTGCGGGACCATGCCGATGGCCTTACGTAGGCTTTCCTGTTTGACATCGCGCAAATCCTGCCCGTCAATGGTGATCGTACCGGACTGGATATCGTAGAAGCGGAATAAGAGCCGGGAAATTGTTGATTTACCGGCACCTGAAGGCCCGACAATGGCCACTGTGTGACCAGCCGGAACATCGAAGCTTATTCCTTTGAGGATAGGCCGATCAGCGTCATAAGCAAAATGCACATCTTTGAAGCTAATCGCACCTGTATCGATCTTAAGATCGGGCGCATTTGGCTTATCAGTGACCTCTTGTTTGACATCAAGAAGGTCGAACATCTGCTCAATATCGGTCAGTCCCTGCCGGATTTCACGATAGATAAACCCGATGAAATTGAGCGGGATAGAAAGCTGCATCAAAAGAGCATTGATAAAAACGAAGTCGCCCAGCGTTTGTGTGCCTTTTTGCACTTCCAGCGCCGACATCACCATAACAATGGCCATGCCGACACCGAAAATCACTGCCTGCCCAAAGTTGAGCCAGCCAAGCGAAGTCCAAGTCTGGGTCGCGGCTTTTTCATATCGCGCCATGGCGCTGTCAAAGCGCTTGGCCTCCATTGCTTCATTGCCGAAATATTTGACCGTTTCGAAATTAAGCAGCGAGTCGATAGCCTTGGTGTTGGCCTCTGTATCGGAATCATTCATTTCACGGCGAATGCTAATGCGCCAGTCGCTCGCTTTGATCGTAAACCATGTATAGGCCCAGACCGTTAAAGCCACTACGATCAGATAGGAAATTCCGTAAGCAAAGGCGAAAATAATCGCTGTCAGCGCAAATTCCAGAACGGTCGGAAGCGTATTGAGGATGGTAAAGCGAACAATCGTCTCAATGCCCTTGGTGCCACGTTCGATAACACGCGACAGCCCGCCGGTGCGCCGCTCCAGATGGAAACGAAGCGAAAGCTCATGCATATGGACAAAGGTTTTATAGGCAAGCTGGCGCACGGCATATTGTCCGACGCTTGCAAACAGTGCGTCGCGTAGCTGATTAAGCCCTGCCTGAATGATTTTGGCTGCATTATAGGCCAAAACCAGCATCACAGCGCCGATTAAAAAGGCCGGAATGTAATCAGGCGCATCCAGTTGCCCGTTCAAGGCGTTCGTCACCCATTTGAAGAAATAGGGGACGAGGATCAATACGATCTTCGAAACTACAAGAAAAACGGTCGCCCAAACGACGCGAATGCGTAGATCGGGGCGCTCAGATGGCCACATATAGGGCCAGAGGTTTCGTAGCGTTTTGAACGTCTCGCCGGATTCCGCAGAAACCGTCTTTGAAGAACTCATATGGTTATCTTTCAAGTCAAAGGGGTAAACGGTCGATGCCGAAAGCCGTCAAATGATCGCGAATTAATTCAAATCGGGCGTGGTTGACGCTGTAGCGTGAACTTTGCCCCTCGGTGCGATAATCAACCAATCCGGCCTGCACCAACACTTTCAGATGTTGTGAAACCGTGGATTGTGCGAGATCAATGCGATCCACAATGTCCTTACAACAACAAGCATCCTCTCGGATAAGTTGCCTCAAAATCACAATACGCACAGAATGTCCCAGCGCGGCATAAATGCGCGCAACCTCGTCATCGAGAGGTTTCGCGCTCCTATCTGCAAGGGAGTGCGCCGAGCTGGCGCATTTATTGAGGGCTGAGTCTTTCATCGTAAAACGACGATATACGACTAATTTTTATCGTGCAAGATTTACGGCATCTTCGAAAAAATGCCGCAGCTTGCTACGAAAATATTATCAGGCTGTTAGTTTTGTGTGGTGTTCAATTGCCGCTTAACTTCCGCTTCCGGCAACGGCTCCTGTGGCATTACAAATACTTGTCCCGGCCAGATCAGGTCAGGATTCTTAATCTGATCGCGGTTTGCCAGATAGATGGTCGTATAACGCAGGCCGTGTCCATAGGTGCGCTTTGAGATGGTCCAAAGATTATCGCCACGGCGAATAATAACGGAGCCATCGACCTTTTGCAGCTCTTCCGGAGTGCCGCCATCGGCAGGCTCTTGGCTTTGCTGATTGGTTGCAGTGGCTACTGCGGAGAGGTTTTCACCCGCAACCCGACGGAACGGCACACGAGCGGTTCCAATAACACGTCCGGCGCTATCAAGAAGATCGGCCCTAATAATATAGTCACCAACTGCCAATGGCTGTTGGCTTTGGATCAGGAACCTTCCCTCGGGCGTAACCGGGCTTACCCCCAAAACAATATCATTGGCTTTGACTGAAACCGTATTTTGAGGCCCTTTGGCTCCATGCGCACTCCCTGCAACAAAAACTTTCTGGCCTTCGATTTCCACGGCTTCAATTGAGATCGGCACGTCAGTGGATGTTGTCACCGGGCCGACAGGGTTATTTTTAGTGACTACTCTTGATCCACGCTCTGCCGAATTTGTGGTTGCATCAGGCGTTTTGTGGATTTCCTGAGGCTCTGATGCCGGTTCAGGACGAGTGATCAGGCGGCTTGCCTGACCCGGCTCTTCCACAAGCGCAAGCACTTGACCGTCAGAATTTGCTGGCACCGAGACAATTGCTGTCTGCGAAGATGTCGCCACATTGCTATCAGCAACGGTTGCACGCAATACCAATTGATGATCGCCACCGTTTAAAGCACGGTCGAGCACAATGGCAAAATCACCGTTGGTTCCGGCCTTGGACGAACCAAGCAACCGCGATCCTGCGATAACATCGACTTTTGAATCCGGCGCGGCCCGACCGGCAATTACTACCGAGCCATCTGGCTCAACCCGCAAAATATCAAATTGCGGAACGATCGTATCGGCGGCTTCCGCTTTAGGAGCCGGTTGCGCCGTAGCGTCCGGCTCGATGTTGTCGGTTTCAGTAGTCTGCCCAGTTTCGCCGATGGCTGTATCTGGTGCTGTTGCATCGGTGGATTTGAGCGCTGCATCTAAAAGAGATGACGGCGCTTCGTCCAAATTGGACTGGGTTGGTGCGGACTGGGCTAGCGTGGAATCAGCCAGTGCAGAATTGGCCGACGTGGATTTCACAGCATCTTGCGAAGAGGCTGCGGGCACAACTTCAGCTTGCGAAACCTGATCTTCAGGCGTCATCGTGGTCCAATATAGCACCCCGCCGCCCAAAAGCAGGACGAGCAAAAAGCCAAGCAACACGTAGCTAAAGTTTCGCATTCGCTATGAATTCCACATTAAACTTTTACATTATGAGCTTTATCTCTTTTTTCAGCAACCGACAAGAAAACCAGCACCGGCCCTGATTAAACTGACACCAACGAACAAATCACTGTTCAACGCAGCTCAGGGGATTTTCCTGTTCTGGGTCTTCAATTAGATTATAGAGATCAGCGGTCGCACCCTTTGTCCACCAAATATACGGACCTCCGGCATAACGTGCGCCAGAAGCTGAAATAACATTGGCCGCCACGATGGTCGTATCTTCCATTTCAAGCGCGACCAGCGAAATTTCGTCCGCATTATAATAGGTTGCAGAAATAGTTTCCTCACCGCATTGATAAAGTACCGAATCGCTTTGCACTTCCACATCATCGGGAATGGTGATGTTGATCTCGTTGGCCAGAGCCGTTGTTGCGGCAAAGGACAGCGCAATTGCGCCAAGTAGTTTTTTCACGTTTGAGCTCCTCTTAAAATTTGCCTGCAAGGGTTAAAGAAACTCATAAAAAAGTCTAGTCGGGATGCCGATTTTTGGACGATCTTCTTGACGTTGAGGCATGAAAGGCTCAAGAAAAACCATGTCACAGATTCGATCCATCTGCGTTTATTGCGGCTCATCGACGGGCCTTGATCCCATTTATCGTGAAGCGGGCCTTACTCTTGGCCGCTCAATTGCGCAACACGGCATTCGCCTGATTTATGGTGGTGGCACGCGCGGCATTATGGGCGCTGTTGCCCAAGGCGTTATGGAAGCGGGAGGCCAAGTCACTGGCATAATTCCGTCTTTCCTGCTCGATAAAGAAGCCAGCCTTGAGAAGGCGCAAGAGCTGAGCGAGCTGATTGTTGTTGAGGATATGCATCAGCGCAAACATTTGATGTTTGAAAAATCTGACGGCTTTGTAACCCTGCCCGGAGGTATTGGCACGTTAGAAGAAATTGTTGAGATCATGACCTGGGCGCAGCTTGGCAAACACCGCAAACCAATGGTTTTTGCCAATATCAATAATTTCTGGCAGCCGATGCTCGCCCTGCTCGACCATATGCGCAAGCAAGGCTTCATCCACACGGCGCATCAGGTTCAACCGCTTATCATCGACCGTGCTGAAGATATTGTGCCCGCCATCATATCCGCCAATGGCCGCGCATATGAAGGTGATCGGAAAATCATCGAAAAAATGTGAGCCTGTGCCGCGCCCTATGCGCGCACCAGAGAAACCACCGTTTCCACATGGGAAGACCATAGAAACTGGTCTATCGGGGTGACGCGCCGGATGCGGTAGCCGCCATTGACCAAGATTGAGAGATCTCGTGCAAGCGTTACCGGATTGCATGAGACTGCAACCACCTTTTCTACCTTGGATTTGGCAAGCTCGGTCGCCTGCTCCTGTGCACCGGCGCGCGGCGGGTCGAACAGGACGGCATTATAGGGCAGCAATTCCTTTGGCATTAATGGACGGCGGAAAAGATCGCGTCGCTCAATAGAAACAGGCTTGAGCCCCTGCACATGGCGCACAGCGCGATCCAGTGCCACCAAGGCTGCCGCATCGTTTTCGATGGCATGAACTGCGCTTTTTTCAGCGATACGCAGTGCAAAAGTGCCAACTCCGCAGAATAAATCGGCAACACGCTTGGCTTTGCCGATATGGCTTATCACCAGCGACGCCATGATTTCTTCGGCTTCTGCCGTCGCTTGCAAAAACCCGCCCGGAGGCACCGGAACCGGCACTTTACCGATTTGAATAGTGGGTTTTTTGGGCTCAACAATAATTTCGCCCTCGTGGGACAATCTGGCAAAACCTTTTTTGATCACAAGCGCCATCAAATCGCGGCGTTGCTCGTCGGTGAGTTTGCCGCAATCGCTTGCTGCAAGGTCAAGACCAGCGTCCGTCAGCGTAGCGGCAAGTCTGAAAGGCTTTGAGCCGGGCGCAAGCAAGCTTGCAACTTCACGCAGATCATCAAGCCGCGACGTAATTTCCCGCACGGTAACCGGACATTCCACAATGTCGATGATTTCATGGCTCATATGGCGATTAAAGCCCAAAAGCATGCCGCGCTCTGTCTGGCGCGCTGCGAAAACCGCACGGCGGCGCGAGCGCGGACTGCATGGAATGAGCGCATCGACCTCAACATCAAGGCCCCTGCCCTTAAGCGCAGAAACAACCAGCTCACGCTTCCACGCGCGATAGGGTTCATCATGCCAATGCTGCAAAGCGCAGCTTCCACATTCCTCAAAATGCCGACAGACCGGCTGTTGGCGTTCTGGTGAGGTTTGAAGCAAAGCCATCAGCGTTGCGCGGTTTTTTTCGCGCGCCACATTGGCCACCTCGCCCGGCAGTGTGAAGGGCACATAGACCTGACCATCTGGAAGATTGGCGACGCCATCCCCGCCCGCACCCATTGCGCGGATTGTTACTTGCGTCGTCATTTATCTTTCTTTCCTGCCAAGAGATATTCACGATTACCGTCACCACCTTCGATTGGCGATGGGCAAATACCCAAAGCGCGCCAGTCAGGCAGATTATTCAGCCAAGTTTCGAGTTCTTCTGCAATGCGCTCACCTTGCGACGCGTCACGCAGAATGCCGCCTTTGCCTATAGCCTCACGCCCGGCCTCAAATTGCGGTTTTACAAGAAGCGCGCAAATAGCACCTTTTTGCGCAAACGCCAATGCTGGAGGCAAGGCCAGTTTAAGCGAGATAAAGCTTACATCCGACACAATGCAATCCACCTCGCGGCCATCAAGATCGCTCAGTTCCAGACTGCGGGCGTTAATGCCTTCCTTATTGGTCACGCGGCTATCGCTGCGCAGGCTTTCATGCAATTGGTCATGGCCAACATCAATTGCGATAACATGGCTTGCGCCGCGATCAAGCAACACTTGGGTGAAGCCACCAGTGGAAGCGCCAATATCGAGCGCAGTTCGTCCGGTCACATCAAGGTCGAAATGATCAAGCGCTCTGACCAGTTTGAGTGCAGCGCGGGAAACATAGCGGCTCGCCGGATCGTCAACCGAAATAGTTACATCACGCGTAAAACTTTGCCCGGGCTTGGTAATGATTTTGCCATCCACTTGGACGGTTCCGCGCTGGATCGCATCGCGAGCGCGTGAACGCGTTGCAAAAAACTTGCGCTCGACCAGCAATTGATCAAGGCGCAAGTTTTTATCAAGATTATTATCGGCAGGCTCAGCACGCATCGCTTTAGGCGCGGAAAGGTGTTGCGGTTTCTTCCCGCCCAAGTTCTTCGAGGTGAAGCGCTGCAAAAACCGTATTGACGATGCCCACTCGGTCCAGTCCGGCGGAAGCATACATAGCGTCGGGCTTGCCGTGATCTTGATAAATATCGGGCAATGTTAACACACGCACTTTCAGACCGCGATCAAGCAATCCGTCCATGGCGAGGAATTGGAGCACATGGGCACCAAAACCGCCCACAGCACCCTCTTCAATCGTCACCAGAACTTCATGCTCACGGGCAAGGCGACGGATCAAATCCTGATCAAGCGGCTTGGCAAAACGCGCATCCGCCACGGTGGTTGATAGTCCGGCAGCAACCAATTCCTCAGCGGCGCTCAGACATTCCTGCAGCCTTGTTCCAAATGAAAGCAGCGCAACTTTGCTCCCCTCGCGCAGGATACGACCCTTGCCGATTTCCAGCACGCTGCCGCGTTCTGGCAGATCAACGCCGACACCATCCCCACGTGGATAACGGAAGGAGATCGGGCCTTCATCATATTCTGCGGCGGTTCGAACCATATGGCGCAATTCCGCCTCGTCGGATGCCGCCATCACCACAAATCCGGGAAGGGCTGCGAGAAAGCCCGTATCAAAGGAACCTGCATGGGTTGGACCATCAGCGCCTACAAGCCCTGCCCGATCGATTGGAAATCGCACAGGCAGATTTTGAATGGAGACATCATGCACGACCTGATCATAACCGCGCTGCAAAAAAGTCGAATAAATCGCGCAGAAAGGTTTTAATCCTTCGCTGGCAAGACCTGCGGCAAAAGTCACCGCATGTTGTTCGGCGATGCCAACATCAAAAACCCGTTTGGGAAAAGCTTCGCCAAACAGATCCAAGCCCGTGCCAGTGGGCATTGCTGCGGTAATGGCGACGATCTTGTCATCGTGGCGGGCTTCCTCAATCAGGCTTGTGCCGAAAATTTTCGTATAGCTTGGCGCATTTGCCGGTGGCTTGGCCTGCTTGCCGGTAATCACATCGAATTTATTGACGCCGTGATATTTATCCGCAGCAGCTTCCGCAGGCGCATAGCCCTTACCCTTTTGTGTTACCACATGGATAAGCACCGGGCCTTCTTGCGTGTCGCGGACATTTTTAAGGATCGGCAGCAAATGGTCGAGATTGTGACCATCAATCGGCCCGACATAATAAAAACCCAGTTCTTCAAACAGCGTGCCGCCAGTGAAGAAAGCGCGTGCATATTCTTCGGATTTACGTGCTTTATCCTGCAAGAATTTTGGCAATTTCTGCGCGAGCTGCTTTGCAGTTTCGCGCATGGTGCGGTAGGTGCGGCCTGAAACCAGACGCGCCAGATACGCACTCATCGCGCCAGTTGGCGGCGCAATGGACATGTCATTATCGTTGAGAATAACAATCAGGCGCGCGTCGAGCGCTCCCGCATTGTTCATAGCCTCATAGGCCATGCCTGCGGACATTGAACCATCACCGATCACCGCAATCACATTGCGCGAAACACCGGTAAGTTCGCTTGCCACGGCCATGCCAAGGCCCGCAGAAATAGACGTCGAGGAATGCGCCGCGCCAAAAGGATCATATTCACTTTCTGCCCGCTTGGTAAAACCAGAAAGCCCGCCCTCCTGTCTCAAGGTGCGGATACGATCACGACGACCGGTGAGAATTTTATGCGGATAGGCCTGATGTCCCACATCCCAGATGATCCGATCATGGGGCGTGTTGAAAACGTGATGGAGCGCAACTGTCAGTTCAACCACGCCAAGGCCAGCCCCCAAATGACCGCCAGTCGTAGACACTGCATCAATCAGCTCCGCACGCAGTTCGTCCGTCAATTGGGGTAAGTCCTGTTCCGGCAATGCGCGAAGAAGATCCGGCGTAGGTACTTTATCGAGCAATGGGGTGTGGGGTCGGGACATATTTTTAGCCTATATTATTGGGGCACCGATTGTCGGTATAACAGCAGCAAGCCAAGATCAAGTTGAACGGGCATATAGTGTATTCTAGCAGTTTTTGCACATCATGCTGGCAAAGGTATGAAATCTTTCTCGTCACCGGGCACAATATCGAATTGGCCAGTGCGCCATTCTTCCTTTGCCTGCTCAATGCGTTCTTTCGAAGACGAAACGAAATTCCACCAAATATAGCGCCTTGATCCAAGCGGCGCACCGCCAAATAGCATAAAATGCGCGCCATCGGGGCCAGCTTCGATAACAATATCATCGCCTGGGCGAAAAGCGAGCAGGCGATCTGGTGGAAACACATCACCGCTAATGCGCAGATTTCCCCGCAAAGTATAAATTGCACGTTCTTCGGTTACAGGTGGAAGCTGAAAACGGCCCGATGGATTAATCTCGATATCAGCATAGAGCGTTTCGGTATGTTGCACGACCGGCGAGGTCAGCCCATGCATGGAACCAATAATCAGCCGCCCATTCACATCACTATCCTGCATAAGCGGTAGTTCAGATGCGATAGTATGGGAGAATTCCGGGTTCATTTCCTCTTTTGCATCGGGTAAAGCAAGCCAAGTCTGGATGCCGGACATCGCCATTGGTTTGCCCCGCTCTTCTTCTGGCGAACGTTCAGAATGAACAATACCCCTGCCGGCAGTCATCAAATTTACATCGCCCGGTTTGATGACCATCTTAGTGCCGAGGCTATCGCGATGGCGGATATGCCCATCAAAAAGATAGGTCACTGTTGAAAGTCCAATATGCGGATGCGGCTTGACGTCGAGCGCATCGCCCACACGCAGCACTGCCGGGCCCATACGGTCGAAGAAAATAAAAGGCCCCACCAATCGCCGCCGGGCGGTAGGTAAAGCGCGGCGCACTTCCAGCCCGCCAATATCGCTGGTGCGCGGAATGACGAGCGTTTCAATGGAATCGACCGAAGCCTTATCGCCAAGAATCGGGTCTTGAAAGGGAAAGAAGCTCATCGATAACCGCCTTGAACGAAAAAGCACCGGCGGTAGACCGCCGGTGCGACCATCTTCTAATATGATCTTCGATCAACGGTTCTGCAACAGGCTCGATAGTTCATTCAAATCAGGGATCTTGCCGCCCGTAGTCAGCTTGTCCACGACGCCGGGAAGAACTTGCGATAGTTGAGTGAGCAATTCCTGTGGGTCGATCCCGGCATGTTGCGCGACCTGATTAATCGTCGAGCTGCCAATGGCATCGCCCAAATGGTTCGGATCAATCGGCGCATTTTCTCCCTGCCCCAACCAGGATTGGACCTTATCACCATGTCCCGCCTGGGTGAGTTTCTCAAGTAAACTGCCAAGGCCGCCGCTCAACTCGCCCGGCATAGGTGCCGCTTGAGCATTGCCAGCATCGCCCAACATATTGCCAACACCACCAAGAATACTGCCCAGCATTCCCTCGCCCGCGCCAGTCGATGTGCCTTCAGAAAGCGGAGCTGGCTGCTCTGCTTCATCCTTATTGCCTTTGAGCATTTTGCCGACCAGTAGCGCGCCTAAAGCAATCATGACCGGCTTGGCCAGACTACCGCCGGGTACTGGAGAATTACCTGTATTATCGAAACTTCCCATGGCATCAAACTCCTGTTGTCTGCTGGGCTTTCCCTTTATACAGTATTAATGATTGCGTAGTTGAGTTATCATTGCAACTCGATAAGTTGTAAAATGGTAAATTCCAGAACTTAACTTCATTTATATTGTTTTTTACTTATTTAGATGGAGAAATACTACATGAGCATTATCAGTTGGATTGTCTTAGGGCTCATTGCGGGCTTTATCGGAAGCAAAATTGTCAACAAATCCGGGCAAGGATTTTTTCTCGATATAGCACTGGGCATTATTGGCGCAGTGGTTGGCGGCATTATCTCGTCTTTTTTGTTTGGACGGGGAATAACGGGCGCGCTGGATCTATTCAGCCTGCTGGTTTCAATAGCTGGCGCGATCCTTGTATTGTCAGTCTATCACGCTATTACTGGCAAACGCTCCATCGGCTGAATCGGCTTTAGCAGACAACGCCGCTTGCTTTGGAGTGGACCCTAAGGAAAGCGGCGTCTCTGAAATGCATTATATTGAGCCTTATATTACAGCTTACGGCGCATTCGCGCTTTTCCTGATTGTTTATGGTGAATCTTTTGGCGCGCCCCTGCCTGGCGAAAGTGCAGTAATTGCCAGCTCGCTCTTGGCCTTGAACGGGACATTAAATATCGATGCTGTTCTTATAGCGGTTTTTGCGGGCGCGGTTCTGGGCGATTGTACCGGTTATCTTATCGGCCGGATTGGCGGACGCCGGCTAATCTTGCGTTTTGGTCATATGATCAAGCTTACGCCTGAGCGGCTGGAGCATTTTGAAGAACTCTTTGCCCGCAGAGGCATTTATATGGTCGCAACTGCGCGCTTCGTGGTGCTGTTGCGACAGCTCAACGGAATTATCGCAGGCACATTGAAAATGAAGCCAAGTCATTTTCTGGCGGCAAATATGGTCGGTGCAGCTCTGTGGACGCTTACGTGGGGATTAGGCCCTTATTTGCTGAGCGGTGTGCTCATGCCAGTTGCTGATTATTTGAAATCGCTGGTCTAACCGACAAATCGCTGTCTCATTGATGGCTTGACGGCCATATTATTCATCATCCAGTGGTTCGGTTCCGACTGGCTGGCCGTTGCGGCCAATACGAATCTTTTCAACCTTATCTTCGGCTGCTTTAAGCAAGGCATCGCAATGTTTTTTCAGCGCCTCGCCACGCTCATAAATGCGAATGGATTCTTCCAGCGGAACGTCGCCACGTTCCAGATCATCCACGATTTTTTCGAGCTGCTTAAGCGCATCCTCGAAACTCATGACAGCAATATCGGCATTCGATGGTTCGGTTACCATAATTTATCCTCTTAACAGCCGCGTAATATGCGCTGATGCTGACCGTGACAAGCCCTCAAGATCATATCCACCCTCAAGCAAGCTCACTAAACGGTGATCACAAAATCTTTCCGCCCGCTCCATCAGCTTGCCGGTTGCCCAGTCGAAATCTGTCTCATCGAGGTTGATTTGCGCTAGCGGGTCAAGATAATGGGCATCAAATCCCGCGGAAATAAGTATCAAATCTGGCCGAAAATTGTCCAGAGCTGGCAATATTCGACTATTAAACGCTTCGCGGAATTCCCGACTGCCCGAATGTGGCGAGAGCGGCGCATTAACAATATTGCCCACTCCAGTTTCATCCTTTGCGCCGGTGCCTGGATAAAGAGGCAGTTGATGGGTCGAGCAGAAAAGCACGCTCTTATCCCGTTCAAAAATCTCCTGCGTCCCGTTACCGTGATGCACATCCCAATCGATAATGGCAATGCGTTCTACGCCATATAAACGCTGCGCATGGCGTGCCGCAATGGCAATATTGTTGAAAAGACAAAAGCCCATAGCCTTATTGGTTTCGGCGTGGTGTCCGGGCGGGCGCGAGGCGACAAAAACATTGTTTGCAGCGCCCGAAAACACATCATCAATTGCGGCCATGGCAGCGCCGATTGCGGTAAGGCCCGCATCCATGCTGCGCGCGCTCACATAGGTGTCGCCATTAAGCCGGACGATAGATTCCGGGTCCTGCTCACCCTCTGATAATGCAGGCGGTTTCGCCCGCACAGTTTCAAAATGCGCCTCCGAATGGGCGAGCAAAATCGAATTCTCATTGGCGCGTGGAGCTTCTACACGATCCAACCGATAAAAATCCGGACCGTCAAGCTCACTCATTAAAGCGCGGATGCGATCGGGCCGCTCGGGATGGCCGGGCGGCGTTTGGTGCTCAAGATAAATCGGATGCCAGTAAAGCCGTGTTGTCATGGCGCTATTATAGACCGGTTCTGCGTCAATTGAACCGGAAGTTACGCTCGGCCGCTTTAGCTGGGCAGGTTAAATCCTCAAATGATTTCGGTGCGGGCAATTTTGATGCCGAAACCTTCCAGACCGACATAATGACGCTCGCGCGAGGCAAGCAGCACAATCGACGTGATGCCAAGATCTTTGAGGATCTGCGCACCCAGTCCGATCTGACGCCACTCTTCGTCCCGCGCCCGCGCTTCCGCATGAGTTTCAATGGGGGGTTCAATGGGGGGTTCAATGGGGGCTTCAATCGGCGACTCAACTGAGGCTTCATGATTCCCCACCAAGCCGTTGCGAGCACGAGGATCTTGGTGATTAGAGCGAACGCCGACTGAACCTTCGCGCAGATAGACCACGACGCCGCGGCCATCCTTGCCAATTCGTTCCAAAATCGCACCGACATTGGCGTCGCTTTTGCCGAATACATCGCTTAAAACGTCTTCCCGGTGCAACCGCACTGGTACGTCCTCGCCATCGCGGATATCACCAAATACAACTGCCACATGCTGCATCGGCTCCCAGGGCAATTCATAGGTAAATGCATGTGCGGGACCGGCACAGGTAGTAATTGCGGCATCGCTAACCCGTTTGACCAAGGTTTCCTTGCGTTGACGATAGGCGATCAAGTCAGCCACCGTAACACGGTGTAGCTTATGTTGCTCGGCAAATGCCGTTACCTGCGGACCACGCATGACCGAGCCATCATCATTGACGAGTTCGCAAATCACACCAATGGGCGGCAGGTTTGCTAGCTTGCAAAGATCTACCGCCGCTTCCGTATGGCCAGATCGCATCAGCACACCGCCTTCGCGGGCAACGAGCGGGAAAATATGGCCCGGTCGGACAAAATCCGATGGGCCAGCATTTGGATTAGCCAGATTGCGAACTGTTAGGGTTCTGTCTTCGGCGGAAATACCGGTAGTGGTTCCATGGCGATAATCAACGGTGACAGTGAAAGCAGTGGTATGGGCTGATTCGTTTTCTGCCACCATTGGGGTCAAGCTCAGCCGCTTTGCCTCTTCGCGCGTCATTGGTGTGCAGACAATACCGGAAGTATGGCGCACGATGAATGCCATTTTTTCAGGCGTACAATGAACCGCAGCAACGATCAGGTCGCCCTCGTTTTCACGCCCATCATCATCCATAACCACGACGATTTCACCACGCT
Source organism: Falsochrobactrum ovis (assembly GCF_003259955.1). Taxonomy (GTDB): domain Bacteria; phylum Pseudomonadota; class Alphaproteobacteria; order Rhizobiales; family Rhizobiaceae; genus Brucella; species Brucella ovis_A. The sequence continues at coordinate 613,065 of NZ_QLMK01000001.1, read as the reverse complement.
CAAAAGCGCGCAGCGCATCAACAACCTGTTTCTGATTATAGCTCATCTTTTAACCCTCTTTCGGGCAGTCAGATTATTAAATTCGACCTGTTTGGCCACGGTGACGCAGATAGTGATCGGCAATGGCGCAAGCAACCATGGCCTCGCCAATTGGCACGGCTCGAATGCCTACACAAGGATCATGACGACCTTTGGTCATCACATCCACTTCCTTGCCTTGCCTGTCGATGGATTTACGCGGCGTAAGAATGGAAGAGGTTGGCTTGACTGCAAAGCGCGCCACGACCGGCGCACCGCTGGCAATCCCGCCAAGAACGCCACCGGCATGGTTGGAAAGAAAAATCGGCTTGCCATCTTCGCCTATGCGCATTTCGTCGGCATTTTCCTCGCCAGTCAGCCGCGCAGCGTTAAAGCCATTTCCGATTTCAACGCCCTTGACCGCATTAATCGACATGAGCAAGCTGGCAATATCTTGGTCCAACTTGCCATAGATCGGCGCGCCAATTCCCGCTGGCACATTTTCGGCAACGACTTCAATAATTGCTCCAACGGATGATCCCGCTTTGCGAATACCATCTAGATAGTTGGCAAAAATTTCGACCGAGCCTGCATCAGGGGTGAAAAACGGATTATTATCTATTTCAGCCCAATCCCAGCGGCTGCGATCAATATCATGCACACCCATAGCAACCAGCGCACCACGAACTTGAAGTCCCGGTACGATCTTGCGCGCAATGGCGCCTGCTGCCACTCGCGCTGCCGTTTCGCGCGCTGAAGAGCGTCCGCCGCCACGGTAATCTCGAATGCCATATTTTACATCATAGGTATAATCAGCATGGCCGGGACGATATTGCTGGGCAATATCGCCATAGTCTTTCGAACGCTGATCGGTGTTTTCGATCATCATGGAAATCGGTGTTCCAGTGGTGGTCATTGTGACCCCATCATCGCCGAGCAACACGCCTGAAAGAACCTTTACTTGATCCGCTTCGCGGCGCTGGGTGGTATATTTGGACTGGCCGGGCTTGCGTTTATCCAGATAGGCCTGAATTTCGGCTTCCGTGAAACGAATGCCCGGCGGGCACCCATCAACAACACAACCAAGTGCAAGACCGTGGCTTTCACCCCAGGTAGTGACGCGGAACAAATGACCGAAACTATTATGAGACATTGCTTGACCCGATTGCGGAAGAGCCTGAAAAGGCAAGATCAGGCAGTTTTATTGGCCTTTTGTGCGCTGGTCAAATCATGGCGCGCAGTAACAAGGATTTTCCTTAGGATCTGCCAAATCCCGCATTGTTTTTGCCATATTCGTGCTGCCTAATTCTTTGTACAGCGTTGCGTTGGCAAATTATGCCTAAGAAAATCTTTCTCGAGATCAGCATCGACACCTACGCAGGGCCCGTCACAATAGTCGAATCAATCACGCACCACCGCAGGAGAGGATGACGTAATGCCATATTTAGCAGGACTGATTATGATCCTAGCGTCGCTTTTTTCAAATGTCGCATTGGCCGATGATGTTGAAGGAACGATCATCCAAGTCGATGCGGAAGAAGAAACAATTACGCTTGATGATGGCTTTGTCTATAAGCTGCCGGGCGAGTTCGATTATTCCGCTATCAATCCCGGCATGGAAGTAATCATACTTTATGATGTGGCGGAAAATACGCGCTTTATCACCGATATTCAGGAAGCCCCTTGAGCGAACGGAACGCTCTTGCTGCCTGTGCCAAGATTTAGCTGTTTGAGCTTATCTCACTTATGCGCCTCATTCGTCGCTCACCCAGGCGTTTATGAAAATTAGACGCAAAACCGCTCAAGCATCAAAGCCAATCGAGACGGCCATTTTGAAATCTGAGGATTTTATCTTGCGGAATGGAAAGATTAGCCGCTTCGTGCCCGTCCATTTTTCCATAAAGATAGAATAATGTTCTGATGCAGCCGCCATGCGTCACGCAGACGGTGGGCCATTCCACCGCTTCTACCCAGCGGCCAATACGCTGCGAGAGCGCCATATAGCTTTCAGCGCTTGCGCCGGGAGGGATAAAATTCCACTTGTCGCGGGCGCGTTCTTTGACCAATAGATCGCCCGCCTTGGCAATATCTTCCAACATGAAGCCTTGCCAGTCGCCGAAATTAAGTTCCATCAATTGCGGGTCAGTGCGAAAATCATAGGGGTCGAGCCCCATGCGCAGACGAATACGCTCCATTGTTTCGCGGGTCCGGCGTAGCGGGCTTGCGACAAAATCGAAGCCCGCTGCATCGCCAATAAGCGATTTGAGCATATCCCCGTTACGGTCTGCCTGCGCACGGCCATGATCATTGATATCAATATCAAGCTGGCCTTGAATGCGTTGTGAAACGTTCCAGTCGGTCTCGCCGTGACGCGAGAAGTAGATAATTTCCCGAGCCACTTCTTTTTCCTAGTCTTTGACCACCGAAATATCTGGCGCATCCACGGCCTTCATGCCGATGACATGATAGCCGCTGTCAGCATGATGAATTTCGCCCGTCACAGAGCGTGACAGATCGGAGAGGAAATAAAGCCCAACATCGCCGACTTCCTCAATGGTGACGGTACGGCGCAAGGGCGCATTATATTCATTCCACTTAAGAATATAGCGGAAATCGCCAATGCCAGAGGATGCAAGCGTTTTGATTGGTCCGGCTGAAATCGCGTTAACGCGAATATTCTGCGGTCCAAGATCGACAGCCAAATATTTCACGCTCGCCTCAAGCGCTGCTTTGGCTACGCCCATCACATTGTAATTCGGCATAACTTTTTCAGCGCCGTAATAGGTCAGAGTCAGAATCGACCCGCCATCGGCCATCAATTTCTCAGCCCTGCGAGCGATTGCTGTGAGCGAATAAACCGAGATCAGCATCGTCTTGGAGAAATTATCTTCAGACGTATCGACATAACGTCCGGTCAGCTCATCCTTATCGGAAAAACCAATGGCATGAACGACGAAGTCGAGCTTGCCCCATTTTTTCTCAATAGATTCGAAAACTGCATCAACAGTTGCAGCATCGCTGACATCGCAATGCCCGGCAACAAAGGCATCCAATTCTTTAGCCAGCGGCTCAACGCGTTTCTTGAGCGCCTCACCCATATAGGTGAATGCGAGTTCAGCACCGGCCTCACGAGCCGCTTTGGCAATACCCCAAGCGATGGAACGGTTATTGGCTACGCCCAGAATCAATCCGCGCTTGCCCTGCAATAAACCTGACTGTGCGGTCATTAAGGGTCCTCATTGAAATACTCACTCAGTGCCCTATCGCACAGCCTCGCGCTCCCTTCAAGCAATAGGCGATAAAAATGCCGGGTATTGTCATGCGTTCGGGTATTAAAATCAGCTTACAAGGCAAATTTTTAAGTGTGGACTAACTAAACATCCTTACGTTTGCGCAAAAATTCTTCGAGTTCTGCATCCCCGCCTTCCGGCAGCATGATGCGCAAATGCGCATAAAGATCGCCACGGCCTCCCGCTTTGAGCGGCAAGCCCTTTCCTTTCAGTCGAAGGATCCGATCTGAACTCGACCAAGCCGGCACTTTGATGGCGATGCGTCCATCCAGAGTTTCAATTTCCTCTTTGCCTCCAAGAACTGCGTCAGCGAGCGAAACTGGAACATCAACATGCACATCGCGGCCCTCAAGGGTAAAACGCGCATTCCGCTTGAAACGGATCGTCACCAGCGCATCACCGGGACTGCCGCCCATCAGAGGTTCGCCCTGGCCTTTGAGCCGGATCGTTTGGCCGTCCTCAACATATTTTGGCAGCTTGATATTTAACCGCTTACCGTTGGGGAAAACCGCTTCGACGTTTTCCGCACCCACTGCCTGCTCAAGCGTGATGGAAATTGAAGCGGAAATATCGTTGCCTTTTACCCGGCCACGCTGCCGCGCGCCGCCGCCGCCCGGACGCGCACCGCCAAACATGCCGCCGAAAAGATCGTTGAGGATATCATCAGCCCCGCCAAAGCCCTGCGCTCCGCCCGGTCCGCTACGAAATTCGAAATGGCTGGAGTTTCCCCCACCCTGTCTGAATTGCGCAAAGGGATCAGCGCCACCTTGGCCGGCAAAGCCCTGCCCTCCAAAGCCCTGCCCTCCAAAGCCCTGCCCTCCAAAACCCTGAAAAACGGGCTTGCCCTCAGCGTCGATTTCGCCGCGGTCAAATTGGGCGCGACGGTCTTTATCGCCGATGATTTCATAGGCTTGATTAATTTCCGAAAAGCGCTCCTGCGCCTTCGGATCATCTTTATTCTGGTCAGGATGCAGCTTTTTGGCGAGCTTGCGAAACGCCGATTTGATTTCATCTTGCTTCGCCGTTTTAGCGACGCCCAGCACGCTATAGGGATCGCGCATATAGTCCTCATTCAGGAAAATGACTTTATATTCAGTCGTTAGACTCTTTGGCCATTAATATGCGCACGGAAAAGGAAAACTTCCAGAGTTGCAAGGAAAACAATTAGATCGGCGCAAAAGAAGTTAGGATCCAATTGCCGCCGGGCTGCATACATGTCTCGCCACGATAGATAGAAACCCCGTCAAAAGCCTCGCGCGAGGTCTGGAATTGACGACAGAGAATATTATCTGTTCGCGTTTCATCTATGGCAGTGATTGTGCCCTGGCTTCCCGTATCGGGGTTAGCCCAAGGCACTGGCTGCTTGCCCCACTCAGAAAAGTTGAGCGCAGAAACAATGCTCTTGATAGCTGATTGGTCAGAGATACTGCCCTTATCAGCTTCTGCTTTGTGCGGGGTGCTTATGGAGCCTGTAACCGTTGATTTATCGGGCACAGCCTTATCAAGGCTGAAACCGCCCATGGCGCACCCACCGAGCACCAAGAAAACAGTGGTCATCAGCGCCAAACGCGAAAGCGCGGATTGAGATCGAGGCAGAAGCGCGCCTATTTGACGGTATGCTGCTTTGACGGCCAATATTCGTCCCTTGCTTTCGTGATATTGATGCGAGAATTATGACAATACGAAGTTAATAAGCGGTATGTTTGCAAGGTAAAGAAAGGCTTAGCGGGCAGCATCCATTGCACAAAATCTCAGCCCTTGTGACAGAGTGAACCAGCTTTGGGCATAGACAATATTAGCGAACTGGATGAAGCTAGCGAGAATTCGGCTGATCTTTATTTACAGAAATGAATTGCGACAATGACAGAATCCAGCGACGACTTCACGCAAAGCACCCAACCTTACAAGCTCTTCGCGCAATGGCTCGGCGATGCTGCGCAGCACGAACCCAATGATCCGAATGCGGTAGCGCTCGCTACGGTCGATTCGGAGGGTTTGCCAAATGTGCGCATGGTGCTGCTTAAAGATTTTGATGAGCAGGGCTTTGTTTTTTACACCAATTATGAAAGCCAAAAGGGGCAAGAAATTCTGTCCTCGTGGAAGGCGGCCCTGTGTTTCCATTGGAAATCTCTGCGTCGACAGGTACGTGTGCGCGGATTGGTGGAAAAAGTCGATGATGCAGAAGCCGACGCTTATTATGCTTCCCGACCGCGCGGCAGCCGCATCGGCGCATGGGCTTCGAAACAATCGCGCCCGCTTGAAAGCCGCTTTGCACTGGAAAAAGCGGTGGCTGAATATACTGCAAAATATGTCGTGGGCGACATTCCACGGCCAGCCTATTGGTCAGGTTTTCGCATCCGGCCGGTTTCGATTGAGTTCTGGCATGACCGTGCATTTCGCCTGCATGATCGGGTACTCTTTACCCGACCAGATCCTGAAGGTCAGTGGCATCGGGAGCGGCTTTACCCATAAGCTGTTGCGAAGGCCACCTTTGGGTGGCCTTTTGTCAAACTAGCGGCTTGATCGCAACCCAGAGGCTTCCCAAGACAAGCCCCAAAAAGACCAGCAGACCTACGACGCTGTTTGACTTAAAAAGCCGCAGACATTGATCTGGATTGTCGATGTCGAGCACGTGTATCTGACGATACATATGGGCAGCGGCGGCTAACAGGCCCGCTAGAGCAGGCATTGGCACTTGAGCGGTCGCAAAAGCTCCGGCGAAGAAGCAAAGCGCACCACCATAAAGAACCAAAAGCGCAGTCTTTGTATGTTTTCCGAATAGCCGCGCTGTTGAACGCACGCCGACAAGTGCGTCATCTTCCTTATCCTGATGGGCATAGATAGTATCGTAGCCAATCGTCCACAAAATTGCGCCGATATAAAGCAGAACTGGCGGCAGAGCGAGCGAACCATTGACCGCGGCCCATCCCATGAGCGCTCCCCATGAAAAAGCCAGACCTAAGACCAGCTGAGGCCAATTGGTGATGCGCTTCATGAATGGATAGGCAGCGACCACCAGTAATGAAGCAAAGCCAAGCCCAATGGCGAAGCGGTTAAATTGCAAAACGACCGCAAGTCCGACCAGCGACTGCAAAATGAGAAAGATTTTTGCCTGATTGCGCGTGACCTGCCCAGAAGGCAGCGGCCGCGAGCGGGTGCGATCAACTTTATCATCAATATCCTGATCGACCAGATCATTATAGGTACAGCCTGCGCCACGCATGGCCACCGCGCCCACCAAAAACAGAAGCAGATGCCAAAGCGAAGGCATCACGGTCCAGACACCGTCGCCCGGTTTTGCGCCAGCGCCCGCCACAAGTGCGGCTGACCACCAGCAAGGCCAAAGCAGCAATTGCCAACCAATTGGCCGGTCCCAGCGCGCAAGCTGAGCATAGGGCCAAAGCCATTGCGGCAATGCGCGATAGACCCAATGTCCCGACGGAGCGTCTTTCACCCGTCCGCGCGTTTCCCGCGTTTGAACATCAGAACCGGCCGCAGAGCCGGGATGAGGTTGCTGCATCATTATTTGCTTTCCTGAAATTCTACCAATGGCATGAAACCGCTTCAAATCACACGCACATAAATCTCACACGCATATAGGGTAGATTTCAATAGAATGGGTGACACAATGGACCATCCACTGCGCTTTTGTTGAAAAAATTGCTAAGCGCCCTTGCCCATTACGACAAGGAGCAATAGAGACCCGAGTTATATAAACGTTTATTTACATCACAGCCAGGGAGCAAGGCATGAAAGTCCTGTTGATCGGTTCCGGTGGTCGCGAGCACGCGCTTGCATGGAAACTCTCCGCCTCCCCCTTGCTATCCAAGCTTTACTGCGCGCCCGGCAATCCGGGCATTGCCGAGTTTGCCGAACTTGTCGATCTCAATGTGGATGATCATGCGGCGGTAATCGCTTTCGCCAAAGATCACGCAATAGATCTGGTGATTGTGGGGCCGGAAGCCCCATTGGTGGCAGGATTGGCTGACGATCTTCGCGCTCACGATATTCAAGTTTTCGGCCCGTCAAAAGCTGCGGCTCAGCTTGAAGGGTCAAAAGGCTTCACTAAAGATCTTTGTGCACAGTTTGATATTCCGACTGGTGCCTATGGCCGTTTCAATAATGCGCCCAAAGCCAAAGCCTATATTCGCCAACAGGGCGCGCCCATTGTGGTCAAGGCTGACGGACTGGCTGCGGGTAAGGGTGTCGTGGTTGCCATGACAGTTGAAGAAGCGCTTGATGCGGTGGATGCTTGTTTTGAAGGCGCGTTCGGGTCAGCGGGCGCGGAAGTGGTCGTCGAAGAATATCTCGACGGTGAAGAAGCAAGTTTTTTCTGCATTTGTGATGGCAAGACCGCTCTTGCGCTGGGCTCTGCTCAAGATCACAAGCGCGTAGGCGATGGCGACACGGGCGTCAATACCGGCGGCATGGGCGCTTATGCACCTGCTCCTGTCATGACGCCTGAACTGGTCGAGCGGACCATGCGCGAATTGATTGAACCCACCATGCGCGGCATGGAAGAAATTGGCGCGCCATTTTCAGGTGTGCTATTTGCTGGGCTGATGATCACAAAAGATGGTCCCAAGCTGATTGAATATAATACCCGCTTCGGTGATCCTGAATGCCAGGTTCTGATGATGCGTCTTGAAAGCGACCTTTTGGAGCTCATCAAAGCAGCGGTCGATGGCAAACTTGATGAAGTGGCTATCGAATGGAAAGACAATCCGGCGCTTACCGTAGTGATGGCCGCAGAAGGCTATCCCACCAATGTGCGCAAAGGCAGCAGCATTCGCGGGCTTGAAAAATTTGATGGTATCGAAGGGGCTAAAATTTTCCATGCCGGTACCGCCGAAAAAAATGGCGAACTTATTGCCAATGGCGGGCGGGTTCTGAATATCACTGCTATCGCTGATACGGTCGCTCAGGCGCAGAGCAAGGTCTATGAAATCGTTAAGCAGATTGATTGGCCGGAAGGATTTTATCGCAAGGATATTGGGTGGCGCGCCGTAGAGCGCGAAAAGATTGAAAGCTAATCATCGGCATCTGACCGATTGACCATCAATGTTTTCTAGCTGATTGCAAATCTTGCTGATGGGCTGGCGTGTCCAGCCAAACGGCGTCAGCCAGTGCTGGCAAGTGTTATTCAAGCCATTATCTGTGCCAAAATCTAGCGAATGGCGGCCCAATAGCCTTGTGCCCAATAGCCTTGTCAAAGTGCCGCCACGCCTTTGCTAGAGCGCGACCCAGCATCCCCTAAAATAGCATCCTTAGATTTGCACACTATTTGTTGCGATAGAATTTTATCATTATTCCACTATGATAGCACACATTGTGGAGATGAAAGAGATTGTACTTTCGGATCCAATGATACTCTCCAAATGCTTTTATACGCTCATCCTCCCTCGTTAATGAGCATCGCCAAAGCATATTATGTGAAATCTTATACTGACCTGATCATAATAGTTCACATTTATTATTCATGGCGAGAAACCATCTCCACGCCCCCCCGTGGAGATGGTTTTTATTGATCATTGCCGTTAACTTCTTCCCGCCATTTAGTTTCTGGCGATTATTTCCGTACCCTTGATTACCATGCGCACACCCAGTGAGCCGGTTTTACGGCGGGCCAGGAAGCGTGGGCGGCGGCGGCGTGGCTCTTGACCCTGACGACGGGCAACGGGCTCGCCGTTTTGAACAGGCCCAGTGCTTTCGTAAAGTGGCCGCGCAACACCATCTTCCTCCACTAACATCATGGGCAGATTGAAAGCCTGCGCCCATGCCCGCCAATCGGCCGCAACATCTGTCAAATCATGCGCCACCAGAAGTGGAACCGATAATTGCGGGTCTTCATGCATGAGTTCCAGTGTGACGGTGATTTCGCCATATTCGTCTTCAACAGCGCTGGCCACAACGCCTTTGAAAGCATTAATCGGCAGTGCAATAGACATCGGTAGTCCACTGGAAGGCAAAACCTGCCGGATCACTGCGCCGCGTTCATTGATCGTAAAGGTTACGTCCGTCCGGCCATCTTCCATTGCGTAGCTTACCACTTGCGGAAAACGAAACGGATCTAATCGTAATTCCTGGCTAGCCCATTCGGGCTTTTTCAGTCCCTTGCTCATCATATTCAACGCCTCTGTCTCTTTAAGAGCCGGTGGTCCGGCTTCTCATTGCGAGCTTTTGCTCTTTGTTGAGATAGAGAATAAGCGCAGTACCTAACGGGCACCTTAATGAGTTGGGTTAACTTTTCCCTGCTTTTTCATTTGGTTAGCAGATTACAACCAGGTGTAGGAAATCGGTAATTCTTATAAATTTCTCGTTTACTAAATAAAACGGGCGGTTATGTACCGCCCGTTCGCAACTCAATTCATGTTGATTTACAGCACCTTGCCCGGATTCATAATGCCTTTCGGGTCAATAGCTTGTTTGATACGGCGCATCAGATCGAGCGCCTGGGCATCTTTGAAATATTCCAGCTCGTCACGTTTAAGCTGGCCGATGCCGTGTTCGGCTGAGATCGATCCACCATAAGACGCAACAATTGTGTGAATGCGGTGGTTCATTTCTCCCCAATGGGAAAGAAATTCTTCCTTATCCGCATCAATTGGCTGCGAAATATTATAATGCAAATTGCCATCGCCTATATGGCCAAAGCAAACAATTCGCGCTCCTGGCACCATTTCCAGCACTGCTGCGTCCGCTTCCTTAATAAAAGCCGGGATCGAAGCAACCGGAACCGAAATATCGTGCTTGATTGAGCCGCCTTCTGGCTTCTGCGCCCAAGACATTTCCTCGCGCATTTTCCAGAAAGAATGCGCCTGCGCTACGCTTTCAGCGATAGCCGCATCTTGCAGAATATCCGCTTCGAAAGCCTCGCCCAAAATAGTTTCAAGGGTTGTGCGCGCATCTTCCTCTGAACGTGACGATGAAATATCGATCAGTGCATACCAATCATGCGGGGTTTCCAGCGGATCGCGTACGCCATCGACATGGCGGATGGTGAATTCAACGCCCATACGGGGCATGAGTTCAAAACCGGTAAGCGACGGGCCTGCATGTTCAGTCGCCAGCTGAAACAGACGAAGCACATCATCCAGTGAGCGCAGACCGGCATAGGAAACACCCTTGCCCTTTGGCTGCGGGAAGATTTTCAGCACAGCAGCGGTGATGATGCCCAACGTGCCCTCAGACCCAATAAACAGGTCTTTGAGATCATAGCCTGTATTATCTTTTTTGACGTAGCGCAGATCATTGAGGATCTCGCCATTGGGCAGCACCACTTCCACGCCAAGGCAAAGCTCGCGCATATTGCCATAGGCAAGCACGGCTGTGCCACCGGCATTGGCACCAAGATTGCCACCAATTTGACACGAACCTTCAGCGCCAAGCGATAGCGGAAACAGACGGTCCGCCTTTTCAACTTCGTCCTGTAAGTTTTTGAGGATAACACCTGCTTCAACCGTAACCAGATTGCCGATTGGGTCGAGGCTGCGGATTTTATTCATGCGCCCCAACGCCAAGACGATCGCTGTGCCGGTTTCGTCAGGCGTTTGTGCGCCGACAAGGCCGGTATTACCACCTTGCGGCACCACTGGCGTGTTGGTTTCATGGGCGAGTTTGAGGATTTGCGCCACTTCCTGCGTTGATGCCGGACGCAATACCAAAGGGGTGCGGCCATTATAAAGATCGCGCTGCTCAATAAGATATGGCGCGATATCGTCGGTGGCGGTCAGCGCATTGTTTTCACCAACAATGGCACTAAAGCGTTCGATCAGTGCAGGGTCCAGCATGTATTTCTCTTTGCATCAGTCATTACGTTGTTTCGGACGTGGTTTCGGGCGTGGTTTCGGACATTGTTTCGGGAGATTATTGGTCACGAGGCGCTGCGGCGCGTTTCAGCCGATCATTGATCGCTTCGCCAAGCCCCTCAGACGGTATTGTTTCAACGGCGATTGTGGCAGCACCGCTCGCATCCAGCCTGCGCATGAAATCAAAAAGATTGCTTGCCGCTTCTCGTAAATTTCCATCGACACTCAAATTGAGCATAGTGCTAGCCTGATCAGCATTTTTTGCTCGGATAGGGCCAAATGCCAACAGCACTTCACCGGGCAAAACTTCAGTTGCCCTAAGTCGCATTGCGGCTCTTGGTGCATAATGCGACGCCATCATGCCCGGAGCCTGAATGGCGGCAGCATGTTCAGCCCGCTTTAATTTTTTGCCCATCAGCGCTTCAATGTCTTCTGCCGCAAGCCCGCCTGGGCGCAAAAGATGAATGGTTTCGCCTTCAACTTTGATAATGGTCGATTCAACACCGACACCGCAGGGGCCTGAATCTAGAATCAAATCAATCTTTTCGCCAAGATCGTTCATAACTGCCTGGGCAGAAGTGGGGCTGATACGCCCCGATCTATTTGCGCTGGGTGCGGCCAGCGGATGATCAAGAATCTTTATAACATCACGCACCCGGCCCTGCGGCATACGGACCGCCAATGTATCAAGCCCTGCGCTCACCAGCGGATGAATTGGCGGCATTGCTTGAGCCTCGTTCAAGGGCATTATAATGGGCAATACGATAGTCAGCGGACCCGGCCAGAAGGTTTCAGCAAGCTTGCGCGAGAGTGGATCAAAGCGCACATAGCGTTCGGCCATCTCAATATCGGCAACATGGGCAATGAGCGGATTGAATTGAGGCCGACCTTTGGCGGCAAATATGCCCGCAACACCTTGGCCATTGGTTGCATCCGCTGCAAGTCCGTAGACGGTCTCAGTCGGAATCGCAACAAGTCCGCCCTCGCGCAGAATTTCCACTGCGCGCGAAATAGCACTGTCATCAAATTGAACGATATCGGTCAAAGGCTTCGCCTGTCGGTTGATACTAGCTGTAGCTACACAAATGTCGCAAATTGAGCAAGCGGGCCTAACCGCGAGTTGATGCCCGATAGGAATGAACCGTCAATAAAAAGGGCGCTAAAGAGCGCCCTTTCCGGATTAGCCTGCGATTTTTGAGAAATCGGCCACTTTGCCGGTGGCTTCACGTATTTGGCTGAGCAAGGCCAGACGATTGGCGCGGATATTTTCGTCCTCATCATTGACCAGCACATTTTCGAAGAATGTGTCGACAGGGCCGCGCAGCTTTGCCAGCGCCCGCATGGCACCGTTGAAATCTTCCGTTGCAATGGCAGCTTCCGCTTCGCGAGCAGCCAGCGTTACGGCATCAAACAGCACTTTTTCTTCATCAAGCTTGAGCAATGCTGGATCGACGTTTTGGGCGATTTTAGTGCCCTTCTTTTCTTCCGCAGCCAGAATATTGGCAGCGCGCTTGGTGCCTGCGAGCAGGTTTTTGCCGTCTTCCTCATTGATGAAAACGATCAACGCTTCCAGACGACGCGCAACCAAGAGCAGATTATCAGCCTCAGGCGAAAGCACCGCATCAATCGCATCATAACGCGCACCTTCATCCTTCAAATAGACTTTGAAACGGTCGTGAAGGAAAGAAAGAAGATCTGCAAAAACATTCGCGCTTTCCTCGCCCGAAACCTGCGGATATTGCTGCAATGCTAGAGCACAGATTTGATTAAGCTCAGCGCGAATATCATTCTCCAGCAGCAAACGAATTACCCCTAACGCCGCACGACGCAACGCATATGGGTCTTTCGAGCCGGTGGGCTTTTCGTCAATAGCCCAGAAACCGACCAGCGTATCGAGCTTATCAGCCAATGCAACGGCTACAGAAACCGGGTTTTTGGGTACGAAATCCGAAGGGCCCTGCGGCTTATAATGTTCTTCCAAAGCGGCAGCTACTGCCTCATCTTCACCCTGAAGAAGAGCGTATTTACGGCCCATTGCGCCCTGAAGTTCGGGGAATTCACCCACAATTTCGGTCGTTAGATCGGCCTTGGCGAGAATAGCAGCGCGGGCTGCAAGCTCTGGGTCAGCACCGACCAGCGGCGCGATTTCGGCCGCAAGTTTGCGAATACGCTCAACGCGCTCGCCTTGCGTGCCCAGCTTGGCGTGGAAAGTCACATTGAGCGCATCCAGTCGCGCCATGCGCTGATCGAGCGGCTTTTTCAGATCAAGGCCGAACTTCTCAGCCGATGGGACCAGCCTATCAAGATCAGGCAAATCCCCTTGATCTGTGTGCCAGAAATAGAGCGCATCTGACAGGCGAGCACGCACAACTTTGCCATTACCATAAGCGATTTTGGCCCCGCCATCACGGGCTGCGATATTTGAAACCAGAATGAACTTGTTGGAAAGCGCGTCGGTCTCACCCTGTTTGCGGGTGACAAAACATTTTTGATTGGCGCGGATGGTCAGGCGAATAACTTCTGGCGGAATTTCAAGGAATTCCTGTTCAAATTCGCCCATCAGCACCACGGGCCATTCGACGAGACCCGCGACTTCTTCAAGCAACCCGTCATCTTCGACCATTTCAAGACCGGATGCAAAAGCCAGATTGCGCGCATCTTGCAAGATCATTTCCTTGCGACGCTCTGCATCCAGCACCACAAAAGCCTTTTCAAGCTTTTCAACATAATCGTCGAAACGGCGCACGTGAATAGGTTCGCCATCACTCAAAAAGCGATGGCCATAGGTGGTGTTGCCGGATTTTATGCCATCAATATCGAATTCGATAATTGTGGTTTCTTCTGTCTCGGGGCCAAAAGTGCACAAGATCGATTGCAGCGGGCGCACCCAGCGCAAGCTGGTTGATTTTGTTGAAGCCGCGCCCCAGCGCATAGATTTTGGCCATGGGAAATTGCGCACAGTTTTTGGCACAAGTTCAGCAATAATATCTTCGGCTGCCCTGCCTGGCTTGGTCAGATGCGCAACGTAAAAATCGCCCTTTTTAGGGTCGGAATGAATATGCGCCTGGCTGATATCGGTCAGCCCAGCCTTGCGCAAGAAGCCTGCAATTGCCTGTTCGGGCGCTGAAACTGACGGCCCTTTAATATCTTCATGCACGTCTTTGGACCGCACTGTCAGCCCGCGGATATCCAGTGCAAGACGGCGCGGGGTCCAATAAGCGGTCGCAGCTTCATAGGTCAGCCCGGCATCAACCAAGCCATCCGTAATCATTTTTTTCAGGTCACCAGCAGCCTTGCGCTGCATGCGGGCAGGAATCTCTTCTGAGAATAGCTCTAGCAGTAAGTCTGGCATTAGAGCGCCTCTTTCTTGTAGTTGTAACCACCAGCATCGGTCAGCAGAAATGCTTCACCGCACTGGCGTGCAAGATTGCGTACACGCAGAATGTAGCTTTGACGCTCTGTTACGGAAATAACACCGCGCGCATCCATGAGATTGAAAACGTGAGATGCCTTAATGCACTGATCATAGGCGGGGAAAACGCATTTATGCAGTGATTTCTCGCCGGTGCTGCCGGCTTTCAAAATAGCTTCGCATTCGCGTTCGGCATCAATAAAATGCTGATGCAAAATGTCCGTATTGGCCATTTCGAAGTTATAGCGCGAATATTCCTGTTCAGCTTGCAGGAAGACATCGCCATAGGTGACCTTTTCTTCGCCTTCGAGGCCATTGAAATTCAGGTCATAAACATTGTCGACGCCCTGCACATACATGGCGAGGCGCTCCAAACCATAGGTGAGTTCGCCTGCGACAGGCGAGCATTCAATGCCGCAAACTTGCTGGAAATAAGTGAATTGCGACACTTCCATGCCGTCGCACCAGCATTCCCAGCCAAGTCCCCATGCGCCCAGCGTCGGGCTTTCCCAGTCATCTTCGACAAAGCGTATGTCATGCAGCGTTGGATCAAGACCAATCGCCTTGAGTGAACCAAGATAGAGTTCCTGAAGGTTTGGCGGCGAAGGTTTAATGATCACCTGATATTGGTAATAATGCTGCAAACGGTTGGGGTTTTCGCCATAGCGGCCATCTTTGGGCCGACGCGATGGTTGCACATAGGCAGCTTTCCAAGGCCGGGGGCCGAGCGAACGGAGCGTCGTTGCCGGGTGAAACGTCCCCGCCCCCACTTCCATGTCATAGGGTTGCAGGATCGCGCAACCATGTTCCGCCCAATAATTATGGAGCGTCAGGATCAATCCCTGAAAGGAACGGGTGGGATGCAAATGTGCTGGCAACGTAGTGGACACCGTGCAGGCCTCGTAATTGAAATGATGGCCCGGTCTAATTTGTCAGCACGGCAGGGTCAAGCTTGACTTGCATTCTACTGCTGACCGGCAGGTCGGTAAGACAGCCCCCATATGTGTATAGCCCGTAAAAAACCCCAGCTTTTTATCACTTTACCGAACGATACAATCAATCTCATTTTCTTTTCAGAAAGGAAGATTGCAAATGCCATTTTCTTATGATGGTTTTCCGACTCTAGATGAAACCGATCTTATATACGGCCTTTGGAAAGAAAGATACAAGTACTGGAATACCGGGCCCTTTCGAAGCCTCAAGGGACAAAACACAATAGATTCCTATCATATTACTGATAACGAAATCGCAAGCGTAAGCGACCCAGAAAAAATATCATACAAGAACGACGAATTTATACAATACATATCTAATCATGAAAAATATAGTTCTATACAGTCAGTTAGGTCCGTAAATGGATATATAGGTTGGGTTTATGCAGAGCCGGAAATCGTATTGGGAAGAAAATGCAAAGCAGGGCTTGGATGGGCTAGCGAGAATGACATTCACGTCAATTTCGTATTAGATAAAATCGACATGAACGAAGTTGTTGACAAAACATCCGAAAGTTCGATGGCCAAGAGTTTTACTTCAAGAGAACTCCGTTACCTTTATAGAAACCGGAACAATGAAAAAATTCGTAATAACGTTCAGTTCTGGAATGAAGGCAAACCTGTGAAGCCTCCCTGGGAGACAGATCCTGAGACTTGGAGCAAGTACAAGCCCAAATCAGAAATGGCCAGCGCACAAGCAACGACTAAAGCTGCTTTAGAGATACAGCCCACTGCCACTAATCCTGCTGCTGCTACTGCTACCGCTACGGCCGAAGAAGTGACAACAATCGAAGAACTGGGCCTTGAAATATTAGGCTAACATTCTTCGAAACAATGGTCGGCCCGATGTATCAAGCCGGTAAAAATCCCAGTTTTTTGCCGTTCCCCTAGCCGGTAAATTAGGTCACCCTTAATGTTCAAAAAGGAAAAGCTATGCCATTTTTTTTTGATGCATTTCCGACCCTCAGGGATACTGATCTTATGTACGGCCTCGCGAACGTAAGGATGTCCTATCGGAAACTGGAGCCCTTTAAAATATTTAGTAGCCGTAACAATATAGACTCTTATCGTATTACTAATAAAGAGCTATCTTTTAAAACAGACCCGGAAAGTATATCATATAAAAACGAGGATTTTATACAATACATATCTGATCATGAAAAATATAGCTCTATACAATCCGATTTCTCCATGAAGGGGCCTTATGGGTGGGTTTATGAGCATGAATCACTCGTATTGGGAAGAAAATGCAAAGCTGGCCTTGGCTGGGCTAGCGAAAATGACATCCACGTCAATTTCGTATTAGATGACATCGATATGAAGCAAGTTGTCACAAAAGAAAAGACTGTCAGCTTCGATCTAATTGGTACGAAAGAAACGAGCATAACTTCAAGAGAACTCCGTTACCTTTATAGAAACCGGAACAATGAAAAAATTAGCAGCAATGTTCAATTCTGGAACAAAGGCAAGCCAGTAGAACCTCCGTGGGAGACAGATCCTGACACATGGAGTCTTTACAAGCCCAAATCAGAAATAACTGGCGCGCAGGCAACGACTAAAGCCGCTTTAGAAATACAGCCCACTGTCACTAATCCTGCTGCTGCTACTGCTACCGCTACGGCCGAAGAAATGACAACAATCGAAGAACTGGGCCTTGAAATGTTATAGTGCTACCTGAGCATTATCGAAATTATGAGCCCGGATAGTTTCGTAGTCCCTGCCCTAAGCGTCCGGTGCCCGATCCGATGCACAGTTTAGGCCACGTGCCATCTGCATAAAGGAAAAAGTTCAAAGCCAATCTTTGGCCTTGCTGTAGATTGGCAAAAACTCGATTGACAGGTTCAACCTTTGGGAAGGAAAAATTCACAGGTTTCAACAAACTAAAAATATCAAATATAGTGATCTTTTTGGAAGCGTCGGCTCCCGCATTATTACGGCGGAATCACTTAAATAAAACTTCTTATCAAAAGGCAATTTGAAATTATTTATAAAAAAATTTCAGAGAATAAATGGCAAATTTCTATTATTATCGAGAGCCCCCGCCCGATTATGCGGACCTATATACATTTGTCGGCGACGTAGAGAATACGATCATCATTATGTCTGCGGGGTCGGTCCAAAGCACTTTTCTAAGTGGTTTTTTAAGTAATTTGATGACTTTCGGTCCTGGGCCCACTCCAATTGATGCCGTCCAACATTTCGGGCTCGATTTTGGACTACAAAATATAGATTTTGCAGTTTATCCGAGCTCTTCCGGTAAAAATCCGACGGAGGAATTTTCATTTTTCGGATTTTCATTTGATGAAGAACCATCAAAAATAACGATAATACGGAATATTTTTGCCTCCCTTCATGAAATATCCAATGCACATAAGAAAAAACCCAAGCCGGTCCAGAAAAAGAGGCGGATGGCTAGACCACATCTAGAGGAGAAGCGTGCAATAACGGCTCGCAAACCGTTAAAATCCGCTTTGAAATTACCCGTAGAAGAAAAGGTCCAGCAGGCATCTTGGGTGAAGGCGGCAAAGGAGATTCAACCGGAAAAACCTTCCTACGAGCTCATAGCCGAAGAGGAAATACCGGAAATCATCGCGTTATAATTGCTGACAGGCGCTTAGCAAAACCAAGCTAAACCAGCCAGAATGTAAGCAGCCACAACCACTATCTATGTTTGTTTTCTAGGTTCTGCTTTTGGTAAGCCCTTCATTCAGAATGGCTTTTGGGCGGGGTCGTATTTTCCGCTTTTTGGGCAGGTGCCTGCAAGCTCGTCTGATCGTCGATCAAGCCTTTTTTCAGCTTTTCTTCGATTTTTGCCAGTTCTTCTGGCTCAGGTTTGCCAGCAATGGCATGGTTCCATTGGAATGTTGCCTCAAGTTGACGGCCCGCCCGCCAATATGCATCACCCAAATGGTCATTAATTGTTGGATCTTCTGGCCGAAGTTTGACTGCTTTTTCAAGCTCAGTGACGGCCTCATCAATGCGGTCTAGCTTGTAATAGGCCCAACCAAGAGAATCGACGATATAACCATCCTGCGGCCGTAGTTCTACAGCCTTGCGGATCATATCGAGTGCCTCTTCCAGATTGATACCCATATCTACCCAAGAATAGCCCAGATAGTTCAGCACCTGCGGTTGATTGGGGTAAAGCTCCAGCGCTTTCTTGAAATTTGGCTCGGCCTTATCCCATTCTTTCAGACGCTCATGGGCAATGCCCGCCTGATAAAAAAGCGGCCAATCCTTGCGCTCTGGCGTTTTTATCAGGGCAATTGCAGCGTCATACACTTTGGCCGCTTCGGCGAAATTTTTGCTTTGTGCGTAAACGCCACCTAGCGCCAGATAAGTGCGCATTTCAGTTTTATCCCGCTCAAGCAATTTTTCGAGCTGTGCGACCGCTTCGTCCGTCTCATCATTATCGGCGAGATTTAATGCGCGCTGCATTTCAGCATCGCGGCGATAGGGCGAGGTTTCTGGCACGAGACCATAATAAAAGATCGCTTTTTCCGGCTGGCGGAATTTCGCAGAAATATCCCCCAATTGATAAAGCGTTGCATCATCATCAGGCCGCAATGGCAGTGAGAGTTGCAGATAAAGCTTGGCAAAAGCTTCTGCACCGCCGCGATTAATGGCAGTGCCGAGCGTATAGAGCACTTCGGCTGCACCTTGCTGAGGGGTCTCAACGAGACGGGGAAGCTCCCGGCCCGCTTCAATCTGACGGCGCAATTCAGCAATGGTCAAGCGACCATTGAGCAATTCCTCTGCTTCTTTGAGCAGTTTAATTGCGCCTTCCTTGTCTCCCTGGCGTAATTTGAAAGAGGCATAGGCCATGATGATACGTTCATAGGTATCCGGCGCAGCACTCCCGCCCGGGCGGTCATCTACAGCCTGCTGGAATAAATTGCGCGCAGTCTGCTTATCGCCAAGAATGTCAGCGATCAGCGCGGCATTATAGGTGCGAAACAGCGCAAACCATTCCGGCCCTTCAATGGCACGAACATCTTCCAATGCCTTTTTCGGGTTGCCACGGCCAAGCTCGGTCCAGGCCTCCATCAAGGCGGTTGCCAACATATCCATTTCGGATTGTAAGGAGAGCATCAGCAACGGGCTGACTTTGGCATATTGTTTTTTGGAAATCGCGTCGATTGCCAATGCAACGCGTGAGAAGCGCTCAATTTCCGGAACGTCTCTTAGCTTTTCGGCGAGAGGAAGCGCATCTTCAAACCGGCCTTCGGTCAATAATGCGAGAAGCAGACTTTGTTGGACAGTTGAATTGTCGGGATCGTAAGAAAGGGCTTGCTGATAAAAATCGACCGCAGCGTCAAGATTGTTTTCGGTCTCGGCAGTGCGCGCCGCAAGATAGGCACCTGCAAATGAACCTGTACGCACTTGCGAAATGTCATCCGGCGCGGTCTTAGCTAAGGCTCCGTCAATTGGAAGCGCAACCCCCGCAAGAAGCGATAGCAGCAATCCAAAAACACGATAATGTTTCAACCCTTGCCGCATGAAGCCGATCCTCTTTCAGTTCCCAATATACGCCCCCATCATGCTTTGATCCACCTCAGCCCCGCTTTCAACTGGCTGCGAAAGCATGGCCTTTTTAGGATGGAAACACAAAAAAGCGGCGTGGCTGCCGCTTTTTTCAAAGGACTTAATTAACGCGGCTAATGCAGAAATCCACCACCTCAATCAATGCATCTTTATAAGCCGAATCCTCCAAGGGCGAGAGAGCATTGCGTGCCAACTCGCCAAAGTCGCGCGCGCGCTGCACCGTCTCGGCAATAGCCCCGTGACGGGACATAATTTCAATTGCCTTTTGCAAGGATGCATCGTCGCTTGCACCATCTTCAATGGCGTGTTTCCAGAAAGAACGCTCTTCCTCCGTGCCTTTACGATAGCTTAGGATAACAGGCAGAGTGATTTTTCCCTCACGGAAATCATCGCCGGTATTTTTGCCCAGATCCGTGGCCGAGCCACCATAATCTAGCGCATCATCAACCAGCTGGAAGGCCAGTCCAAGATATAGGCCATAATCGCGTAACGCTTCGCGGTCGGATTTTTTTGATCCTGCAACAATTGGGCCTACTTCGGCGGCGGCGGAAAACAATGCGGCGGTTTTAGCCTTAATGACAGCAAGATAATCATCCTCTGTCGTCTCCATATTCTTAGCTGCCGCAAGCTGCATGACCTCGCCTTCGGCGATCACCGAAGCGGAAGTTGCAAGCACGTCCAGCGCATCAAGAGATCCGACATCGACCATCATTTTGAAGGCCTGCCCCAGCAGGAAATCACCGACCAGAACGCTGGCCTGGTTACCCCAAATCATGCGGGCGGTGCTTTTGCCACGCCGCAAATCGCTCTCATCCACCACATCATCGTGCAAAAGAGTTGCGGTATGCATGAATTCAACTGCGGTTGCCAGACGCACATGGCTGTCGCCTTCGTAACCAAACATGCGTGCAGCTGCCAATGTCATCATTGGGCGCAATCTTTTGCCGCCTGAAGAAATCAGGTGATTGGCAACTTCAGGGATCATTTCGACATCAGAGCCGGCGCGTGCCAGGATCATCTCATTGACCCGACCCATATCGGCTTTGGTCAGGTCAACCAATGGCTGCACCGATCCTTCCCGTTTATCGTTCCCATCCAGTTTCAGCACCACACCCAACACATTTCTCCGAAGCTACGGCTTTCAGAGTCCAATCTCCAATCAGACCCTGATACATTACTCCCGGCATTCTCATGCATGCTTTTGACCGCATCGAATAGCCATATCACAATCCTCACCCTATTTTACCGGATGAGATTGCTCAAGCTGCTTATCATCCAATTGCGATGAAATCCCTCCAAAATTCCGCCGCCTGTTCATCATTGAAGGAAGCAGTTGTCAATGCGGTCTATTGGTTACACAGTGTCGAAATGATCGAACTTATGCGAACAAATGATTCCGTTTTGTTGTCAGTGGTTGAATCCTTGATGAAAGAAGCGGGAATCGTTTATTTCATTGCCGATGCCAATATGAGCGTCCTTGAGGGGTCGCTTGGCATTTTACCGCGTCGTTTTCTGGTTCAAGAAGATCGACTGGAAGAAGCTAAAGCCTATTTGATCGATGCAGGTCTGGAACACGAATTACGCAATGACGGGAAATAATACTGCCGATCCGGCCACAGAATGCCCGGCCACAGAATGCATCGAAGAAACGCTGGATGTATTTCATCGCGGCGCATTTCACCTCGTTCAGCCCGCTTTAAAAGGGCATCGCGCCGGCATTGATGCGATGATTTTAGCAAGCGCCGTTCCCGACGATTTTTCCGGACGTTTGGCAGATCTTGGCAGCGGGGCGGGAGCCGCTGGGCTTGCCGTTGCCGCGCGCTGCAAAATGTCGAAAGTGGTTTTGGTCGAACGGTCGAGCCTGATGGTGGAATTTGCGCGTAAAACTATCGCGCATCCGCTAAATTCTAAACTTTCTGCTCGCGTGGAGATTTTGGAAGCCGATGTCACTTTGAATGGCAAGCCGCGCAATGATGCTGGTTTAGTCGATCGCAGTTTCGATTTTGCCATTATGAATCCGCCTTTCAATGAGCCGAAAGATCGCTCGACCCCGGACCCACTCAAAGCGGAAGCACATGTCATGCCGGAGGGCATGTTCGAACAATGGTTGCGCACCGCTTCGGCGATCATCAAGCCCGGGGGCGGTGTTGGCATTATTGCCCGCCCGACATCTTTGCAGCAGATCCTCGCTGCTCTTGCCGGACGGTTTGGCGGGTTGAAGATCCTGCCCGTCCACCCTCGATCCGGCAGTCCCGCCATCCGCATCGTGGTTACCGGCACTCGGGGAAGCCGCGCGGCATTGTCTATGATGCCGCCGCTGGTTCTTCATTTTGATGAAGGACATGCATTTACGCCTCGGGCACATGCAATCAATAATGGACAGGCTTCGCTTTTTACGCCTTTTGGGTTGCGCTGACGGTACCAAGCCAATATGCCTTCTAATAATTTTCTTGCAAAACCTGGGTCCCAATCAAAATATTGAGAATGCAAATCGATGAACCATAGCGCGAAACCTATCCGTCCCGTATCAACCCTGCGTCAATTTATGGATAGCGAAGTTGCCGGTGGTATTGTTCTTATGGCTGCGGCAGTTCTGGCTCTGATCGTCGCCAACACACCTCTATCCGACGCTTATTTCGGTACTTTACAGTTTTATATCGGGCCTTTGACTGTCGGGCTGTGGATCAATGATGCCTTGATGGCGATTTTCTTCCTACTGGTGGGGCTGGAGATTAAGCGCGAATTTCTCACGGGCCAGCTTGCCACTTGGCCAAGCCGCATCCTGCCCGGTGTTGCGGCGACGGGAGGCGTAATCGTCCCAGCATTAATTTATATCGCATTTAACTTTCACGATCCGGAAAAGGTGCAAGGCTGGGCAGTTCCGTCTGCCACTGACATTGCCTTTGCTCTGGGTGTTTTGTCGCTGCTTGGCTCACGCGTGCCTTCAAGCCTTAAAATCTTTCTGGCCACTCTTGCGATTCTCGACGATTTGGCGGCAGTGGTTATCATCGCTATTTTCTATACGGCAGAGCTTTCAACGGGCTATTTAGCAGGTGCTGTTATAGCGGCGGGCGGATTGTTTATCCTAAACCGTATGGGCGTTTATAAGCTGCTACCCTATTTGATCGGCGGCGTTATTCTTTGGTACTTCGTTCTGAATTCTGGCGTTCACGCTACGGTTGCCGGCGTTGTGACGGCATTAATGATCCCGCTTCATACATCGTCAGAAAAAACAAACACTGATAATTCGCCTCTTTGCACGCTTGAACACGCGCTGGCCAAACCAGTTGCGTTTTTCGTTGTGCCGCTGTTCGGCTTTGCCAATGCTGGTATTTCGTTTGCGGGTATGAGCCCATCAATCATTTTCGATACATTGCCACTGGGTATTATGCTGGGCCTTTTCGTGGGCAAGCAGATCGGCGTATTCGGTGCTGCATGGCTTGCGATCAAGTCTGGCCTGGCACAAATGCCGCTCAATGCCAATTGGATGCAAATTTATGGCGTCGCTATATTGTGCGGAATTGGTTTTACCATGAGCATTTTTATAGGACTTTTGTCATTCCAGTCCGAATTGCTGCAAGCGGAAACCAAAATCGGTGTTTTGACCGGTTCCGGCCTTTCGGCAGTTTGTGGCTATTTGTTGCTAAGGTTTATTTCATCTACCAAAAAAAGCTAATCCTAATGCCCGGAATTTTTCCGGGCATTGTTCTTTTGTTGTCGGAAACAATATCTACATAACGCTTAGAAATTTTGCTGGAGGTCGCATTGTTCCGACACTTTAATCGCTTTATTCCGCGCCGTTTTCGTAATGTGGATTTGGAAATTCCGGTCGTGCGCCTACATGGCGCTATCATGTCTGGCGGATCATCTTTGCGCCCGGCGCTGTCGCTTGCATCGAGCGCGGAAGTTCTTGAGAAAGCATTCACCGATAAGTACTCGCCTGCTGTCGCGATTTCTCTCAATTCGCCGGGTGGTTCTCCGGTCCAATCACGTTTGATCTATAATCGCATTCGCGATCTGGCTTCCGAACATCAAAAACGGGTTTTTATTTTCGTTGAGGATGCTGCTGCATCTGGCGGATATATGATTGCTTTGGCTGGCGATGAGATTATCGCCGATGCGTCATCGATTATCGGTTCCATCGGGGTGGTTTCGGCGTCTTTTGGCTTTCCGGAATTGCTCAAAAAAATCGGCGTCGAACGCCGTGTCTACACAGCCGGACAAAATAAGGTAACGCTTGATCCATTTCAGCCGGCAAAAGAAGAGGACGTAGAGCGGATTAAATCCTTGCAGCTCGAAATCCATCAGATCTTTATCGATATGGTTCAAAACCGGCGGGGCGCGAAACTTGCCAATGATCCAGATCTTTTTACCGGGTTATTTTGGACCGGGCTGAAAGCCAAAGAGCTTGGGCTTATCGACAGTATCGGTGATATGCGGAGCTTTTTGCGCAAAATTTATGGCGAAAAACTTCGTCTTAAGCTTATCGAGCCCAAACGCAGCATGTTGGGTCGCAAAATTCCGGGTATCGAGTTAAGCCTCGGGAATAACAACGATAAAATGGCCGCCGCCTCGCTTGTTGCAGCTAATCTAGGTGAAGGTTTATTATCTGTTGCGGAAGAAAAAGCACTCTGGGCGCGATACGGACTTTGAATTTCATGCTTTGACCATGATATGCTGCCAAGAATGGTGAGCTATCACCTTAGATGACTGCACCCTCATAATCCTGGACAGGCAAGTTCGGGCTTATGTACAAGCCGAAGGACCAGGCTATGCCCCAGCTCATATTCCTGTTACTGATCCTCGCCGCCGCGTGGTACGGCTACCGCTCATTCAAACGTGAGGCAGTACGCGTTACCGAGCGTGTGCGCCGGGCGGAAAAGGAAGCGCGTAACCGTGCACATGGTACATTGGTTCAAGATCCTAAGACCGGCGAATATTACGTCAAAAACGACTAAGGCAGATCTGCCGCATGTTATTTTCTGTCCCGGATTCAGCGGCCGCGCATAAAGAAAGCGTGGGCGGGAATTCCGTAACACGCTTCGCGCCAGCAAAAATCAACCTTGCCCTCCATGTGACAGGACGGCGAGAGGATGGCTATCATCTGCTTGATATGCTTGTGGCTTTTGGCGATGTGGGAGATTTCATTCATATATCGATAGGTGAAAATGACCATTTTCACGTCAGCGGCCCATTTTCAAAAGCCGTTCCGTTGGACGGTCGCAATCTCGTGCTCAAAGCGCGTGATAGGCTGAAAGATACCGTCAAACGGGAGCTGCCGCCTGTCAGCATTCATCTTGAAAAAAACCTTCCGATTGCTTCTGGCATCGGTGGAGGTTCAAGCGATGCTGCCGCCACTTTGCTGGCTCTTAATGATCTTTGGGGTTTGAATTTAAGTTTTAACGAAGTTGCAGCCCTTGGTCTTTCACTGGGTGCAGACTTGCCGATGTGCCTTCATGGCGCAAATTTCGGCACTCCTCTTATTGCAAGAGGTGTCGGAGAAAAGCTTCACACCATATCGGGCATGCCCACGCTTCCCTTAGTACTTATCAATGACGGCACTGCGCTTTCTACGCCGCAAGTTTTTGCAGCAATAAACAAGCGGGATAATCCGCCGCTCCCCGCCCCCAAAATTGATTCGTTTGATTGCCTGCGCAGCTATTTGCCCACAACTCGGAATGACCTTCTGCAACCTGCGTTAAGCCTTGCGCCCAATATTGCTCAAAAGCTTGAATTGCTTCGATCCTATGATGCAATTTTTGCACAAATGTCAGGGTCTGGCGCGACCTGTTTTGCGGTTTTTTCTGATCAGAAAAGCGCGGTTCAAGCCGCGAGAGAAATTCGCTCGGCTCACCCTGATTGGTTTATCACCGCCACTCAGACGGGCGCTTCAATCAGCTAGCACCACTTGCTATATTCGCTGCTCCGAGGGTCTAATACGGCAATTAGATGACAATGGGCAAGCGCACCGATTTTAATTGAGCTGGTGCTTTTTCGAGATCAGCCGCATTGTTTAATATGGGGCGCAGCATCTCAAGCGGCGCCAGCAATCCTGCCTCCAGCCCCGGTTTGCGGCTAAAAAGCCGGCCCAACCAAGGCCATCCTTTTTCCTTGGCAAGTGAAAAGCGGGCGGGCGATTGGCTTTCCTCCATATGTTTTCGCGCAATAGCCTCCCAACCTTCGGGCAAAATCGCACCCGGTTGGAGCAATAAAAGCCAGCCAGTCGAAATACCTTCAAGTGCCTCCTCGAACTTCGTTTCCGGAAACACGTCGCACCCCATTTGCTCAGCCACCATTAATGACTGATCTTGCGAGCCCGCATCAATCACGATCACTCGCCGCAATACACCATCAATCACAGCAGGCACCAAAGCGGCCAAGCTGCTCGCTAATCCTTCCGCTGAATTATGGGTGTGGAGCACAATAGATAACATGCATCCATTCTAACGCATTCCTCTTAACTGAAGGTTTCTCAAAATTGTTCTTGTTTTGTTCCAAGCTATTTGCTACGAATAAGTATAAACAAGAGAGAGACGACCATGGACATTATCCAGCAGGCGGACGAAATAGCATTTGGCTCAGGCCGTGCAGAACAGGCTAATACGCTTATCGGCGAAGCGGGTTTGCGTATCGATCATGCGCGGCGGCGAGGACGTGGCGCGGGGATCAATCCGTCAGGCCGGTTTGAGCCGACTACCCGGCATGAATTTGATGATGGCTGGACCAGTCTTGAAGAGCTTCCGCCGTTTAAGACAGAAGTTCAGATCGAAAAGCCGCGCAGCATTATCACCCGTAATGATTCTCCCGATATTAGTTTCGACCGTTCGGTCAATCCTTATCGCGGGTGTGAGCATGGGTGTATTTATTGTTTCGCGCGCCCCAGCCATAGTTATATGGGCCTTTCGGCTGGGCTGGATTTTGAAGCGCGTTTATTTGCCAAGCCGGATGCTCCGCGCCTATTGGAACGTGAGCTTGCCAAGCCAAATTATCAGCCAAAAACAATTGCGATTGGCACCAATACGGATCCTTATCAGCCGATTGAGAAGAAATGGCGTATTATGCGTGAAATTCTCGAAGTGCTGGAGACAGCCAATCATCCGGTAGGAATTGTTACCAAATCGGCGCTAGTTGTGCGGGACATTGATATATTAACCCGCATGGCGGAAAAGGGATTAGCAAAAGTCGCGATTTCGGTAACGACGCTTGATGCAAAGCTAGCGCGCAGCATGGAGCCACGCGCATCAACCCCGACATTGCGCCTTCAAACAATTCGCAAATTGACCGATGCGGGCATTCCCACCAATGTGATGATGGGTCCGGTCATTCCTGGCATTAATGATCACGAAATCGAACGCATTCTTGATGCGGCTTTCGCGCAGGGCGCGCGCGAGGCGGGTTATGTGTTGCTTCGGCTGCCGCTGGAAGTTGCGCCCCTGTTTAAAGATTGGCTATTGCGCAATTATCCTGATCGATACCGCCACGTTATGTCCTTGGTGCGCTCCATGCGCGACGGTAAGGATTACGATAGCGATTGGGGCAAACGTATGCGCGGAACCGGTCCTTATGCCTGGCAGATTGGCCGCCGCTTTGAGATTACCGCCCGCAAGCTGGGATTTAACAAAAAGCGGTTGCGGCTGCGCACAGATTTGTTTTCACCAGTTGAAAAAGGGGGAAAGCAGCTTTCTCTTTTCTAAGAGAAACTTGCATGAAATGACAGTTGCAACGTTCCTTTGCACCTGATTTTTCTTGCAGGCGCGAATTTTCCTTTCACTCCTTGTGATTTCTCTTTTAGGGCTCCTGTTTAAATCGCTGCATACCTCTGGCAGGAGCCTTGCGGAGAATCGGAAGCAATGTAACCATGGCTAACCATGACTCAATCTGCTTCTGATTCTCCGCTTCTATTTGATCTGCCTGTTGCTCCCGATTTTTCGGAAGAGAAAAAGCTTTTGGCGAGTGGGCTACGCTATATTGCCGGAATAGATGAGGCAGGACGGGGTCCGCTTGCAGGCCCGGTGGTCGCCGCTGCGGTGGTGCTAAATTCCGATGATCTGCCAGAAGGGCTAGATGATTCCAAACGTCTGACCTCCGCCCGCCGCCAAACGCTTTACGAGATCATTCTAGCGAAAGCGGTTACGGTTTCAGTTGCGAGCGTAAGCGCACGCAGCATTGATAGGAGCGATATTCGCAAAGCAGCGCTGGAAGCAATGCGTCGGGCTTCTGTTGGTTTAACGCTTAAACCGTGCCAAGCATTAATCGACGGACGAGATATCCCTCCCGGCCTTCCCTGCCCCGGTCGTGCGCTGGTTAAAGGCGATCAGCGATCAATTTCCATAGCGGCTGCTTCTATCGTTGCCAAAGTTACCCGTGACCGCATGATGATCCGCGCTGGCCTTGCGCTGCCGCTCTATGGGCTTGAAACTCATGCCGGCTACGGAACAGTAAAACATCGCACTGCTATTGAAAATTCTGGTCCAATCCCCGGCCTACATCGCTATTCATTTTCCCCTCTTAAAGAACGTTACAAAGCCTAGCTTCTGCGCTGCTTTCTTATTTCGCTCGGGCTTTTATAGCCAATGCGCTTGCTGACCTTATGGCTTAACAATCGGCGCTGTTCTCCCATTCCGCCGTAGGCGAGAGAGTAACAACGCCTGCGGGGTAAACAGCATTGATCGTCCCTTCGCTAAGGCGCGGTTTCTGTTCCTGCCCGCTCCTCTGTCCCTGCCCGCTCCTCTGTCGCGAGCAGCTATTTAGCTTTGCATTCGATCAGCGAGCGCACGATCTCAAGCGGTTTCAAATTTAAGTTAAAATAAAAACGCCGTGCAAAGCACGGCGTTTAAACCAATCCAGTCAAAACCTATTCAGGAAAATTCAACTCAGTTAAGGTTGCTTTTGACCTGAACCAGCGCGTCTTTGAACAGATTCTCAGAAAGAGGCCCGTCCATTTTATCGGCCATGATCTTGCCTGCCGCCGCAACTGCAATGTCTACGGCCGAAGAACGCACAGCATTTATCGCATCCGTTTCAGCAGTAGCAATTTTTTGCTCCGCCAGCTTGTTACGACGAGCGACATATTCTTCGGTGGAGCGCTTGGCTTCTTCAAGAAGAGCTTTTGCTTCACGCTCGGCAGCAGCGACGATGTCGCTTGCTTCTTTTTCAGCTTCCTTGCGCTTGCGGTGATATTCCGCAAGGAGCTGCTGAGCCTCTTCGCGTAATGTGCGCGCTTCTTCCAGTTCCTTACGAATATTGTCAGCACGCTGATCCAGCGAACGGCCAATAGCGCCGGGTACTTTCAGATAAACGATCAGGGCAATGAACAGGACGAGAGCAACTGTGGCCCAAAATGTAGAGTCCATGATCTTCTCCTCAGGCGTTCGTTGCCTTGACAGCCGCCGCAATGGTGGGCTTGTCGGCAGGCGTGCCCAAAAGCTGTTCTACAATAACGGCCGTGGTTTCTTCGGCAATTACACCCACATCATTCATGGCTTTTGCCTTGATTGCTGCGATACGCTCTTCCGCTTCTTTCAGCCGGTTTTCCAGAGCAGCCTCAGCTGTCGCACGTTCAGCTTCAGCTTCGCTTTTACCCTTGGCACGGGCTGTTTCAGCAATATCCGATGCTTTTGCACGAGCAGAGGCAAGCTCCTGCTCATAGGCAGCAATGGCATTATCAGCATCCTGTTTCAGGCGGGCAGCCTGTTCCAGATCCTGAGCAATACGATCACGACGGGTTTCAATCACACCGCCGATGCGTGGCAACACCACGCGCGACAGGAACAGATAGAAAAGTCCAAAAGTGATCGCGAGCCAAAGAACCTGCGATGCGTAATGGGTTGAATCAAACGGAGGAAATACGCCGCTGCCGTGCCCGGCCTCATGCGCAACCCCGGTTTCGGTGTGCAACTCACCCGTTGCAGAGCCTTGCTCTTCAAGCGGTTGAGATTCTGTGGCTGTTTGGGCAAACGCCGTGGACACGAACATCCAGTTTTCCCCTTCAATTCGGCATGAATGCGGCCGATCAGAGAGGGATTAAACCGGCCAATAGACCGAAATTCCCGCGATGACGGCTCCCGCTTTAGGGATCATGCCTTACTCAGACGTCTTAAGCAAAGGCCAGCCGCGTATGCATCAAATAGCTAGATGCTGCGCGGCAGGCCAGTTTCTCACTACCGTATTATACGGCGAAGAGGAGCAGAAGCGCGATGAGCAGCGAGAAGATGCCCAGAGCTTCTGTAACAGCGAAACCGAACACCAGACGGCCAAACTGGCTGTCAGCGGCGGATGGGTTGCGCAGAGCGCCGGAGAGATAGCTTGCGAAGATATTGCCAAGGCCGAGAGCCGTACCGGCCATACCGAAACAGGCGAGACCGGCGCCGATGAACTTTGCTGCTTCCGCTTCCATGTTAAGCTCCTTCTGGATTAAAAAATAAGTGCGGATTTCAGATCTGGCGGTCGCCCGCCGGTTAGAACTCAATGTCCCGGATGTACTGCGTCGTTGATGTACATGCAGGTGAGAACGGTAAAGACATATGCCTGAAGAAACGCCACCAGGAACTCAAGCGCGGTAATTGCAACCGTCATGAGAAGTGGCAGAACGGCACCGCCGATTCCCCAGATATTGCCAATGGCAGCAAGCGACACAACGAAGCCCGCGAAAACTTTCAGCGTGATGTGACCGGCAAGCATATTGGCAAAAAGACGAACCGAAAGGCTGATCGGACGCGACAGAAATGAAATCACTTCAATCGCGACAACCAGCGGCACAATGATGCCAGGCACGCCTTGAGGCACGAATAGTTTCAAGAAGCCAAGACCATGCTTGTAGAAACCGTATATTACGACCGTACCGATTACGAGAACCGACAGAGCAAAGGTAACGATGATCTGGCTTGTGACGGTATAGAAATACGGGAAAAGACCAAGAAAGTTTGCAATCAGAACAAACATAAACAGCGAGAAAACAAAGGGGAAAAACTTCATACCCTTTGCGCCCGCCGAATCTCTCAGACTATTGGCTACGAATTCGTAAGCCATTTCAGAAACCGACTGCATGCGCGTCGGAATCACACCGCGGCTTGACGATGTAAAATAAAGAAAGCCCGAAGCAAGCACCACAGTCGCAACCATAAATGCCGACACATTCGTGAACGACAGGTCAAGACCACCTACATCGATCGGAATCAACCGGGAAACCTGGAACTGATGGATCGGATCGTTCGCCACCTTAACCTCGTCTGTCGTCCCTGCCCTAAGGCGTTTCTGTTTTGGACAAATGTCCTGTTATTTCAACAAGCCGTAAGCGAACATATATCAAGGCCCGCCACGAGCTATTTCTTGTTTTGCTCACTTCTATCAGACTTAATATTGCCGTTTTCGGCAATATATCCTGAAGCGCGCAACACATTGAGGGTGCCAGCCGCAAACCCCAGCAGGAGGAAGACAATCAACCCCCAAGGCGACGTACCAGCAAAGCGATCAAGAAACCAGCCAATCAGCGCGCCGACCACGATTCCAGCAATAAATTCACTGGATAACTTCATGGCTTGCGCAACCGAACCGCTGGTCGCAGATCGCTCTTCCTCGGAAGCTGGCGGCTTCAGAGCGCCCCGCTTGACCAATTCGGTCTCAAGACGGCTCAAACGCTGATCCAGCTCCCCGGAGACAGGTTGATTGCCCGCATTCTTCCCGGCACCGGATGGCTTTTCGGGTTCTTTCCCGCGCGCCATTGGCAGCTCCTTTTCGTAAGAAATGCGAGGGGATCAACCCCATCTCCAAGTTGCGCGCAACATATTGACACAGTGGCCGCTAGTCAAGGCGCTCAATCAATTGCGTCGAAAGGTTTTTTCCTAATCAAAATCATAAACTTAACCCATGGTGCGACTCATTATCCAACTAAAGTAATTCAGAGATCACACTATGGGAGCGCAAATGCGAAACGAATCCATGCAATTTTACTCATAGATTCACCATCCGATCGCAAAAATATCGCACGGGGTCATATAATTTTTCGGGCTTTAAGCTCAGCTCCAACCGCCACCTTTAGTGCGGTAGAAAATATGTAAGCCGATTTTAGCAACTTTTTTCATAGTTGGTGCCCAGAAGGGGCGCACATATGTCGCATGATAATGGGTGGAAGATCCGACATCGGGCAACCAGATCAGCCCTGCGGTCACGGTTTTGGCAACCTGTTTTGCAAGACGCCATTGTGCAGGCTCGGTAATACGGTGTTTTTGCCCATCGCATGCAAATGAGAATTGGCAAGCATTTCGCATGTGGCGGTTTTGATAAACCGTTTCACAGATCGTATTGGGATAGGCCGGGTTGCGTACGCGATTGAGCACGACTTGCGCAACCGCTACTTGACCTTTCACACTCTCGCCACGCGCTTCGTAATAAACCGCTTCAGCCAAGCATTTTTGTTGCTTTTCGCTAAAAGCACCCGGCGGCAATGGTATCGCGGCCCAGTCATGATCATCTTCCCGAATGGGCGGGACAAATCGTCCAGCATCGGCTTCTGGCACAAGAATCGCCTCAAAGGGTGATGTTTTCCCATAATCGGGCGCAACAGGCGCATAGCCCAGCGCCAAAACATCCGGCTGAGGATTATTGACCAGTTTTGCCAGTTGCACTGGCAGGTCCGGCTTGAGCGTTGGCTTTCTGATCGCATGAAACGCCATCGCAATCTGAATTTCCTTGCCCTCAATTTCCGACTTGGTGAAAGCCATAACCGTATCGGTTTTTTCCTGCGGATGGCTAATCATGCTGATCTTTTCAAACATGCTGCCAGCACTGAATGCACGCGCTGGCGCCTTTGGCTTTACCGATACAAGACGGCTGGTTTTATCTGCCCGATTAATGCGATTTTCATCCGGATTGGGGTCATCAACACCAAGTTTTGCGGTTTTGCGGCCGCTAGAAAGTGCGACACGACCAATGCCGGGAACTTCTATTCCAGCGGTATTGATACTTCCCGTCACCGTTGTGGCATCAACAAACGGCATTTCTGCCTGATGGAGCGAGCCGATAGGCGCTTTGGCTACATAGGCTGTCCAACGCGGGCCTTTGACGTCTACGGAAGGCACCAGACTTGCCATGTCCTGAAAAGCCACATTGCCGAAAGAGGAAAAGCAGAAAGCGACAGCCATGAGCAGCGGGAGCAACCGGTGCTTGCGGCGGAACTGTTTCGGCTTGGCGCGCACCGCATAATAGCGACCATCTGCCGGGCAATAGCCCGTGACAGGATAATGCCACACCGGCTCAGTATGTGCTTTTGATAGGCAGAACAGCCTTCTTAACCATACAAGGCGCACCGGAAACTCCACTCACAACAAGCTTACTCAACGGGCTTGATAATGGAGTATTAACCTTGATGCTTCGTTAACAAGATTGTGTTTACTATTTGAAAAGATTGATTAATTTTTAATTAATGCTTCACTTGTAAAGCTTCATCCATCATTGATATTACTGCATTAATTTGCTGTGGCTGATCGGCACAAACAAACCAAAAGCGTGCAGCCGAATTGGCTCGATAAATTTTTCAATGAGTTTTTTAGCCCGGCGCGGAAAGTCCGCGCTCCGGGTTCTAAAAATCGTTTCGTGTTGTGCGAATATGTGGTCGCCAGAGAGTGATCAACGCCCGAACGAAAAGCAACCAAAGCCGAATTTGATCGCACCGATCTGGCGGATGATAGCAAAAAGCCCGGGCGGACCGGGCTTTCATTTATCTTCGCTTTTTTGCGCGACCCGCATAGGGGTTGTCGGATGTTCGCAGCGACAGACGGATAGGCACACCCGGCATGTCAAAGCTTTCACGCAATCCGTTGATGAGATAACGGACATAGGATTGCGGCATGACATCGGGGCGCGAGCAGGAAACCACAAAGCCCGGCGGGCGGGTTTTAACCTGCGTCATATATTTGACCTTCAGGCGACGGCCAGAAACTGCTGGTGGTGGCTGCTGTGCGACCATCTCTTCCAGCCAGCGATTGAGCCTGCCAGTTGAAATGCGGCGGTTCGAAATTTCGTGGGTTTTGACCACGTTTTCCATCAATTTATCGAGACCTTGGCCGCGCTCGCCAGAAATTGGCACAGCGCGCAGTCCTCGCACCTGAGGCAGGAGGCGAGCGGTTTTCTCGTAAAGATCTTCCAATACCGCTTGGCGATCTTCGATCAGGTCCCATTTATTGAATGCAATAACCGGCGCCCGACCTTCTCGAATGATCAGATCCGCAATCTGCAAATCCTGCTTTTCAAAAGGAATCGTCGCATCAAGAACAATGATAACCACTTCGGCAAAGCGAATAGCGCGCAAGCCATCGGCGACAGAAAGTTTTTCAAGCTTTTCCTGAACGCGAGATTTGCGGCGCAGCCCAGCCGTATCAAAAAGCTTGATTTTACGGCCGCGCCATTCCCAATCCACCGAAATGGAGTCCCGCGTTATGCCTGCTTCGGGGCCAGTCAAAAGCCGGTCCTCACCAAGCATGGTGTTGATCATTGTCGATTTGCCCGCATTAGGCCGTCCGACAATTGCAATACGCAAAGGCTTGGTTGCGTCATAAGCGGGGATGATTTCCTCATCCGGGTCTTCAATATCCTCGCCAACTAATTGGCCAGTTGCGGCACGGGCAAAGGCTGCTTCCGTCTCTTTCTTTTCGCGCTCATGGGCAAAAACGCGTTCCTCGCCCAAAAGCTCGACCACCGCATCTCGCAAGTCCGGCATGCCCTGGCCGTGCTCCGCAGAGATTGGGCAAGGCTCGCCAAGTCCGAGCTGAAACGCATCATACATGCCGCTTTGTGCGTCACGAGCTTCGGCCTTATTGGCCACGAGCACGACTGGCCTGCCAGAACGGCGTACCAGTTCCGCAAAAGTAGCATCAGCTGGCGTTACTCCGGCTTTGGCATCAATCACGAACAAAATGGCGTCGGCTTCCTGAATGGCCATTTCTGTCTGGGCACGCATGCGCGCTTCCAGACTGTCATTGGCAGCATCTTCCAAACCAGCCGTATCGATCACATCGAATTCAAGATCATAAAGTTTGGCGGCATGGATGCGCCGGTCGCGTGTGACGCCCGGCAGGTCATCCACCAATGCCAGCTTGCGGCCGACGAGACGGTTGAACAGCGTAGACTTGCCGACATTAGGACGCCCGACTATGGCGAGAGTGAAACTCATTGAACACCCATAGGACGAAATTTACTCCAAACTTGAATTCGCTCAGCCTTCTGCAACGACACCTTGGCCGCGCATCAGATCAAGCATTGTATAGGCGCGCTGGCGTAAATTGGCCGGTGCCAGATTATCGTCAGCGATCTGCTGAAACAATTTGAACGCATCTTCTGACCGTCCAGCTTTCCATGCAGCCAATGCCAGCGCTTCGCGTGCGCTGCTGCGCATCGGGTTGCTATCAGCAGAAAGAACTTCCACACGGCTTGAAACATCATCGTAAGAGCCGTGATCGACCAGAAGATAGGCCGCCCGCACACGCGCAATATCACGCAAGGGCGAATGAACGCTATTATCGGCAGCAATCGCATCAAAAGCTGCAATTGCTGCTTCCGGGTCGCCTTTTTCGGCCAGAACCGAAGCTGCGCGCATACGCGCCAAAACCGGATAAGAACCATATCCGGTTTCTGCCAGCTCATCCAGTGCGACCAGAGCCTGTTCGCTATTGCCAGCGGCAGCCAGATCAAGGGCTGCGAGAAATTTATCTCCAGATGCCGACGCTTTGCTTTCAACCCAATGTTGATAACCCACCGTGCCGGCTGTACCCAACACAATAGCAACAGCGGCGCCAATGATCAGCGGCCCAAAACGTCGCCAGACTGATTTCATCCGATCTGAACGGAGTTCCTCATTTACCTCGCGAATGAAACTGTCGTCTGCCATGGACCCGCCAATCCGTTTAACTAAAAATCCTTGTTCTGGCGCTTTTAGTCATAATTCACGCCATATGTAAGACCTTTAAGCGAAATAAGCTGTATCAACGGACAATATATATTTCTGTCCGGCCTTTCGCCACATTCACACGCCAGTTACAAACTGTTTCTGAATATCACGGTTCCTGCAAACGGCATAATTATCATGCGCATTCTTTCTAATCTCCTCATAGCTGCTGCCATGTTCATGGTCTTGCCTGGCTCGGCGCACGCAGAAACGAGCAAGCGGCAATATGTGTTGATTTCATTTGACGGGGCGCATGACAATCAGCTTTGGAAACGCTCGCGAGAACTCGCAAAAAAACATGATGTTCGTTTTACCTATTTTCTATCTTGCGTCTTTCTTATGACCAAGGCAGATCGCCGTGATTATCACCCTCCCCGGAGAAAAGCCGGTGCCTCAAATGTTGGCTTTGCCCAGAGCCGCGAAGAGATTTCAACGCGGCTCGACAATATTTGGCAAGCCCATCTTGAAGGTCATGAAATGGCCAGTCATGGCTGTGGACATTTTGATGGTGCGGATTGGTCGGAAGCGGATTGGAATAAAGAGTTTTCAGAATTCCGCCGCATCATGATAAATGCTTATAAAAACAACGACATCGCCAGCGAACCGACCGGATGGAAAGCACTTGTTGATCAAATATCTGGATTTCGTGCGCCCTATCTGGTCACGTCAAAATCATTACGCCATGCCCTGATAAATAATGGCTACCGCTATGATGCTTCAGCGGTGACGAGCGGGCCGATGGCGCCGAAATTTTCAGATGGAATTTTTTCTTTTGGCCTCCCGCTCATCGCTGAAGGCCCGTCCAACCGGCCCATTATTGCGATGGATTATAATCTTTATGTGCGCCACTCAAAGGGCAAGGAAGTGGCTGAAAAATCAGCACAATTTGAGGAGCGCACCTATAAAGCATTCCGCGCAAGCTTTGACAAACAATATGAAGGTGAACGCATTCCCTTGCAGTTGGGTTTTCACTTTGTGCTGATGAATAATGGAGCCTATTGGCGGGCTATGGAACGGCTGGTCGGTGAGGTTTGTTCGAAAGCTGATGTCACCTGCACCAGCTATCAAGATTATCTTGCGAAAACGCATGGCCAAACCAAAGCAACAGTTCAGCCACGCTCATAAATTATGCGTTGAAAAACGCTTCATATTCGTCGAGTTTGAAGCCAACTAACAGCTTTCCGTCTTTTTCGATTACCGGGCGTTTGACCATAGAGGGCTGTGCCAGCATGAGTTCGCGCGCTTTTGCAGCATCCACATTCTCGCGCTCTTCTGGGGCAAGTTTGCGGAATGTGGTTCCCGCTTTATTGAGTAATTTTTCCCAATCGGCCTTGGCAAAAAACCCATCCAGCGTTTCGGCAGTAAGGCCATCTTTTTTATAATCGTGAAAAGAATATTCGATTTTGTGATCGTCTAGCCAAGCGCGCGCTTTCTTCATTGTGTCGCAATTTCTGATGCCGTAAATCGTCACGCTCATAGCTTTACCTCAACTGATTCAACTGGGAAGTAATGCTATAACAGAATCCTTCCGGGCCACAAAATTTGCAAAAATTGGCGTCTAAATCTAAAAAAACGGCGGTTATTTCTCAAAAATCGTGCATTTCAGAAGCGGTTTTTTCATTTTCGGGGCGAAATTTCAGCTTTTTTCTCTTTTTCGAGCAGATTTTTCTTTCGTTCCACACCCCAGCGATAGCCCGATAGGCTGCCATCACTGCGCACGACACGATGACAAGGAATAGCGACTGCCAGCTTATTTGCGCCGCAAGCGCTTGCGACAGCGCGCACGGATTTTGGCGATCCGATCCTTTTTGCAAGCTCGCTATATGTGATGGTTTCGCCGAACGGAATTTCGCGCAAAGCCCGCCAGACACGCGCCTGAAAAACTGTTCCCCGCAAATCTAGCGGCAGATCAAATTTTGATTGCGGATTCTCGATAAGTCCGATGACTTTAGCAACATGATTTTCAAATTCACGATCCGCCCCAACTAGCTCGGCTTTAGGAAAGCGAAACTCCAGATCCTGAATCAAAAGCTCAGGATCATCTCCCATCAGAATGGCACAAATGCCTTTATCGCTTTGTGCGACCAATACGGTTCCGAGAGAGGTTTCGCCTATGGCAAAACGAATCGTTTCGCTCATGCCCCCCGAACGGTAATTTTTTGGCTTCATGCCCAAAATTTCGTCTGATGCTTCATAAAAGCGACTGCTGGAGCCAAAGCCCGAATCATAGATTGCCTGGGTGATCGAAGTTGAACCTTCCGCCAGCGCTGCTCGCAATTTTTCCGACCGTTTCGCATCGGTATATTCTTTTGGCGTGAGACCGGTTATCTCCTTAAAAATCCGGTGAAGATGGGCCGCGCCGGTTTTAAGGTTTTTAGCAATTTCCTCAATGGAAGGCGTTTCTTCAGCCATGTCGATCAGGCGGCAGGCGTGAATTACGAGATCGCTATGACGTTGGCGATTGAGTTCAACAAGTTTTGCACCAAGTTCGGGCATACAGCGCCGACAGGGTCTAAAACCCGCTTGTTCGGCATCTTCACTCTTTTGGTAAAATATCACATTTTCCCGCTTGGCGCGGCGTGACGGGCAAGATGGGCGACAGTAAATACCGGTTGTGCGCACCGCATAAACAAAAGTGCCATCGGCGGCTTTGTCATACGCCAACACTTTCTGCCAGCGGATTTCGTCGATATTTTGCGAAAGCATTCTCATCGGGACCATCCGTTTCCACATAAGATTATGAAGAAACCCTATCCCAAAGCAATAGAGCGAAAACTCCGCTCCTTGCTTTTAAACTTGAATATTCTTACGCCTTGCGCGCTTCCCGGACTGCTTGGACAAGATCGGTATGGCGCATCACACCGCCATAGACCTTTGTGCCAACAATGAAAGCAGGCGTTCCGACAAAATTAAACGCCTCGGCCTGATCCATATTGCGGCTGAGGATATTGTTAATATGGGTTGCATTGTCGCGAAAACGCGTTTCAAGCTTCTCTGGATCAAGACCAGCTTGAGCCAATAATTCCTTAACCCGGTCGCGGTTGAGCTGGCCAGTTGCCTTCATAAGAGCTTCGACTGCTTTTTCGTAATCGCCTAGATTTTCAGTCGCCAGAACCAATCTGGAAGCATAGGCGGATGTCTCACCGAAAATGATCCAGTCTTTGAGAATCAAGCGGATATTGCCATCGTCTTTGACGACGCGCATTAAATCCGCGTGCCCAGTTCGACAATAGGTACATTGATAATCGAAATATTCAACGATGGTGACATCGCCCAGAGGATTGCCAAGCACCGGAATATCAGGGTCATATTGCACTTCTGTGATGCTGGGCAGACGCTGCGCAAAAGCCTGATTTCCGAGCAGAGCCAATGATGCCCACGCCGCGCCACTTCCCACAAGAAATTGCCGACGATTGAACATTATGACTTTGTCCTATCGGATTGTTCTTTGCTCAAAACAACCACGCGACTTCCATTACGAACACGTTGATGCAGATCAAGAATATCCTGATTAAACAGTCGGATACAACCGGAAGATGCAGCTTTGCCCACCGACCAAGGTTCATTGGTGCCGTGGATACGATATAACGTATCCTTGCCATCGCGATAAAGATAAAGAGCACGCGCACCCAGAGGATTGTTGATGCCGCCTTCGAGCCCATTGGCATATTTTGCATAATGCTCTGGATTGCGTTTGATCATATTTTGTGTCGGCGTCCAACGCGGCCAACGGGCTTTATAAGCAACTTCTGCTTCACCGCTAAATTGCAAACCGGCCCGGCCAACGCCGACAGAATAGCGCATCGCCTTATTGTTGGGCTCTACAAGATAAAGATAGCGCTTATAGGGGTCCACAATGATGGTGCCAACCGGATAATGGGTCTCATAATCGACCT
Source organism: Falsochrobactrum ovis (assembly GCF_003259955.1). Taxonomy (GTDB): domain Bacteria; phylum Pseudomonadota; class Alphaproteobacteria; order Rhizobiales; family Rhizobiaceae; genus Brucella; species Brucella ovis_A. The sequence goes on along the minus strand of NZ_QLMK01000001.1, from coordinate 573,167 downwards.
GCCGACGGAAGTTACGCTCATCAATCTTGCTTACATCAAGCGCCGGGATGGACCAGCCTGCATCTTTTACCGCGCCATACATCAGCTCATACTGGCTTTTACTTGTCGGCGCGGTGGGTTCAGGCTCGGGCTTGGGCGGAGGTGTATAGGCCGGAGCGGGGTTGGGCTGAATTTGAGGTGAATTCACCACGGGAACATTGGGCGCAAACGTGCTGCACGCGGCGGTTGAAAACGGTAAAATGAGCAACAATGCCAGCCGTGAAATGGTTGCCGGAACTTGTCTTATCTTGCCGCTAATATGCATCACTGATCCCATGGTTTGGGACGCGAATCGACGCGCCCTCATTGATTGCAGCTCCGGTTAACCAATGCCGCTATTGATTGCAACGCGTCGGCACAGCGCAGCGAGCGACATAATTGCATTTTCGCTACCAAAGAATCAGTCTTTGCTCGGATTACGGCCAGTCAAATTGCGGCTAAATGTCCATTGATGGGAATATTGTTATTTAATATCAATAAGTTAACCTAGTATCCACATGCCTATCCATTTGGTCGCATCCCGTTTCAATGTCGTTTGATTTAGATCAATGACAATTATCCGACCCATAGCGGATAAAATCTATCGTTGTGACTGTCCCTTAGGGGGCAGTTTTTGTTATGCGCTGCGAGGGTATTTGATGAACTACGCCGCTGGAACAGTCCTATCCGGTCTGGGAGCACTTTTTGCTGTGCTGCTGGCCGGCTTTTCTTCTGACGAGCTGTTCAGAATTCACATGTGGATTCTGTTTGCTACGCTTGCAATTTTTACCATTTTGTTGATGCGGAACGCTAATTACGGTTTGGCGCCCAAGAAAGTGGACCAATCTACCTATCTGGATGGGCCGATCCGCTACGGGGTCATCGCAACGGTGTTCTGGGCCGTTGTGGGCTTTTTTGCGGGGGTTTTCATCGCAGCGCAGCTTGCATTCCCCGATCTGAACTTTGAGCCTTACTTTAATTTCGGACGCGTACGCCCCCTGCACACCTCAGCGGTGGTTTTTGCTTTTGGTGGTAACGTTCTGATTGCAACCTCATTCTATGTGGTTCAGCGCACCTGCCGCGCCCGTCTTTTTGGCGGTGATCTGGGCTGGTTTGTGTTTTGGGGTTATAACCTGTTCCTGGTTATGGCGGCTTCCGGCTATCTGCTTGGCATCACGCAGTCGCGCGAATATGCAGAGCCAGAATGGTATGTCGATATTTGGCTGACGATCGTCTGGGTCGCCTATCTGGTGGTGTTCTTAGGGACCATTCTTCGGCGTAAAGAACCACATATTTATGTGGCGAACTGGTTTTATCTCTCGTTCATCATCACCGTGGCAATGCTGCATATCGTCAACAATCTGGCGGTACCGGTCTCTTTCCTCGGCGTTAAAAGCTATTCGGCTTTTGCGGGCGTACAGGATGCAGTCACTCAGTGGTGGTATGGACATAACGCAGTTGCGTTCTTCCTTACCGTGCCATTCCTGGCAATGATGTATTATTTCGTGCCAAAACAGGCTGATCGTCCGGTATATTCCTACCGTTTGTCGATCGTTCACTTCTGGTCGATCATTTTCCTCTACATCTGGGCTGGTCCTCACCATCTTCATTTCACTGCGATCCCTGACTGGGCGCAGACGCTCGGCATGGTGTTCTCAATCATGCTGTGGATGCCTTCATGGGGTGGGATGATCAATGGTCTTATGACGCTTTCAGGTGCATGGGATAAAATCCGTACTGATCCGATCATTCGCTTGATGGTGGCGGCTATCGCCTTCTACGGCATGGCGACTTTTGAAGGTCCGCTGATGTCGATCAAAACCGTAAACTCGCTTTCGCACTATACGGACTGGACCATTGGTCACGTTCATGCTGGTGCATTGGGCTGGAACGGTATGATCAGCTTTGCGGCGGTTTATTTCCTGGTTCCGAAACTATGGCACCGCGAACGCCTCTATTCGATCCGCATGGTGAACTGGCACTTCTGGTTGGCAACGCTGGGCATCGTTCTTTATGCAGCGTCTATGTGGGTTGCCGGTATTCAGCAGGGTCTGATGTGGCGCGAATATGATGCGCAGGGCTTCCTCGTCTATTCCTTCGCGGAAACCGTCGTGGCCATGTTCCCCTACTATGTCATCCGTACCCTGGGTGGTGTGCTTTACCTCGCTGGTGGCTTCCTGATGGCTTGGAATGTTTACAAGACCATTCGGGGCGACTTGCGTAACGAGGCCCCGATGGGTGGCGTACAGGCCATTCCCGTTGCCAAAGTACAGCCGGCCCAATAAGGAGCGTGTGATTTATGTCGATACTAAACAAACACTCCAAGCTGGAGAAGAACGCAACGCTGTTGCTGATCGCTTCGCTCGCGGTTGTCACGATTGGCGGTATTGTGGAGATCGCCCCGCTTTTCTATCTCGAAAACACCATCGAGAAAGTGGAAGGCATGCGCCCTTATTCGCCGCTCGAACTGGCAGGACGCGACATCTATATCCGTGAGGGATGCTATGTTTGCCATAGCCAGATGATCCGTCCTTTCCGGGATGAAGTGGAACGTTATGGGCATTACAGCCTTGCGGCTGAATCCATGTATGACCATTCATTCCAGTGGGGCTCCAAGCGCACAGGTCCTGACCTGGCGCGCGTTGGCGGCCGCTATTCCAACGAATGGCACGTGCAGCATCTGATCAGTCCACGAGATGTTGTGCCTGAATCGATCATGCCCAGCTATGGCTTCCTGTTGAACAGGCCGCTGAATATCACAAATATTGCAGCCAATCTTGAGGCCAATGTGAAAGTTGGGGTGCCTTACACCCCTGAAATGATCGAGAATGCAGTAGAGGATCTCAAAGCGCAGGCAACACCAGATGCGGATACATCGGAGTTGGAGGCGCGCTATCCAAAGGCCAGAGTCGGTGACTTTGACGGCAATCCGGACATGATCTCCGAAATGGACGCGCTGATAGCCTATCTGCAGATGCTCGGCACATTGGTTGATTTCTCGACCTACGATCAATCTCCTCAAGCCAGATAGACGGAACAAGGCAATGGATTACGACACCATGCGCACATTCGCCGATAGCTGGGGCCTCCTTGGCATGGCGATCTTCTTTGTCTTCGTTGTGCTTTTTGCTTTCCGCCCGGGAAGCAAAAAGAAAGCCGACGACGCAAAGAACATTCCGTTCAAGGACGATAAAGATGAGTGAAAAACAGATTGACGAAGTCACCGGCGTCTCGACGACCGGCCACGAATGGGATGGAATTAAAGAACTCGATAATCCCATGCCGCGTTGGTGGCTCTGGACCTGGTATGCAACTATTTTCTGGTCGCTACTTTATGTAATCGCCTACCCTGCTTGGCCGTTGATCAGCAGCTCAACCGCGGGCTTAATGGGTTGGTCGAGCCGAGGCGCCTTCTGGCAGGAGCAATCCGAAATTGCCAGTGAGCGTCAGGGCATTATCGACCAGATCAATGCCATGGATATTCATGAGATCATGGCAGATGACACGCTGCGGCAATATGCAATTGCAGGTGGAGCGGCCGCGTTTCGTGTCAATTGCGTACAGTGCCATGGTTCAGGCGCACAAGGCGCGCCCGGCTATCCCAATCTCAATGATGATGATTGGCTGTGGGGCGGTTCGATTGACGATATTTTGCTGACGATCCGTCATGGGGTTCGTTCGCCCGATGATGAAAATACGCGTGTATCGGAAATGCCCGCCTATGCAGATGTGCTTGAACCGCAGCAAATTCGCGATGTAGCGGCTTATGTGGTAAGCCTCTCAGGTACGCCGCACAATCCGGCCCGTATACCGGAAGGCGAAAAGATTTTCGCAGAAAACTGTGCGGTCTGTCACGGCGATGATGCTAAAGGCAATCGCGAGTTCGGTGCGCCCAACTTGACCGACGCAATCTGGTTTTACGGTTCGGGTGAAGATGCCATTGCCCGTCAGGTTACGCGGCCTAAACATGGTGTAATGCCTGCTTGGGAAGAGCGACTGGGTGACGCAACGGTCAAACAACTCGCAATATTCGTTCACTCACTGGGTGGCGGTGAATAATCAACACCCGCTCCGCTTAACAGCGGAGCGGGTTAAAACGTAACTATAGGAGATGAAGCGGGTCGCATATGAGAGCCTTTTGCTCACATTGAAATGTCAAAGGCTAAGATTATCGAAGGTGATTGGGACATAGTCAATTTGCTCCAATTGCAGTGGTGAAACCCGCACCGGACCTCATTTCGCTTTTGCGAAGGCAGTCCGATTTCTCCATTCCAACGTCTGCTGAACTTGGATTTGCGTCCAGAAGTTTCAGATTTTTCAGTAGACACGATAACAGACGCATCGTCTGTGAACGGCAACAACGATGCGTCTAGGAGCCGATGCAGCAGGAGCAGGGCATATGTCAGACGATGTCGAGCGGATTGACGTTCAGGCGGTCAACTCCCCCCAGACCCGCAAATCGCTTTATGCGGCACGGGTCAAAATTTTCCCAAGACGGGTGAAAGGCGAATTCCGGCGTTTCAAGTGGATCGTCATGTTCGTCACGCTGGGTATTTATTATCTCACACCGTTTTTGCGCTGGGATCGTGGCCCTTATGCTCCTGATCAGGCAGTCTTGATCGATCTGGCAAATCGCCGCTTCTATTTCTTCTTTATCGAAATTTGGCCGCAGGAATTTTATTATGTCGCAGGTCTGCTAATCATGGCGGGCTTGGGACTATTTCTTGCGACCTCCGCGGTTGGACGAGCGTGGTGCGGATATACATGCCCGCAAACCGTCTGGGTTGATCTCTTTTTGGTGGTGGAACGCGCCATTGAAGGGGATCGCAACGCGCGCATAAAGCTGGACAAAGCGCCGTGGACCTTCGACAAAGTCTGGAAACGAGTTACCAAACACAGCATCTGGCTGCTGATTGGCATTCTGACCGGGGGCGCTTGGATATTCTACTTTGCCGATGCGCCGACCTTGGCGGTTGATTTTGTTACCGGCAAAGCTGCACCGGTTGCTTATTTCACGGTCGCGATCCTCACTTTCACGACTTACGTGTTTGGCGGTCTGATGCGCGAGCAAGTATGCACCTATATGTGCCCATGGCCACGCATCCAAGCCGCGATGATGGACGAAAATGCGCTGACCGTCACTTATAATGACTGGCGCGGGGAGCCGCGTTCACGCCATTCCAAAAAAGCGATCGCTGCTGGGGAAACGGTTGGTGATTGCGTCGATTGTAATGCCTGTGTCGCCGCCTGCCCGATGGGTATTGATATTCGTGATGGCCAGCAGCTTGAATGCATCACCTGTGCGTTGTGCATTGATGCTTGTAATTCGGTGATGGATAAGCTCGGTAAGCCGCGTGGGCTGATCTCCTATGCGACGCTGGCTGATTATAATGCCAATATGAATCTGGCTACCAATAATGGTGCATCGCCAATTGATCCTAAGCGCGTATATGAGGCACCCAATAAGCTTTCCGATTCAGTGCAGCGGCTATCGTGGAAAAAGATGCTGCGTCCCCGCACGCTGATTTATTTGGCGATCTGGCTGCTCGTAGGGCTGACACTGCTGTTTTCGCTCAATATGCGTCAGCGCATCGGCATTAATGTGCTGCATGATCGCAATCCTCAATATGTGTTACTTTCGGACGGCTCAATCCGTAACGGATATACGGTTAAGCTTCTTAATATGGTCCCGACACCTCGCGTGTTCCGACTGGCAATTGACGGCCTTCCGGGGGCCACATTGACAGTGCAAGATGAAAACTCGGTTTCGGAAAATACTTATGAGGTGCCAGTGGATCCGGATCGTTTGAAGACGCTGCGGATGTTCATCACGATGCCGCCCGCCTCCATCGGCACTGATCGCACGGATTTTGAAATCGAAATCCAAGACGTGGATGGATCGGAAAGTGCCCGATACAAGGCAATCTTCATAGCTCCGGAGAATAGATAATGTCTGGAAAAAGAAAAACTCCTGGCTCTTTCACCGGCTGGCATATGCTGGCGATCATGCTGGCATTCTTCGGCGTGATCATCGTGGTCAATCTGATCATGGCCTATAATGCGCATCATAGCTGGAGTGGATTGGTCGTTCAGAATTCCTATGTCGCAGGGCAGGAATTTAACGAGAAATCCGAGATCGGAAAACAGCAAGCGGCGCTCGAATGGCAGGTTGAAGAAAACTATTCGGATGGCACCTTTTCTTATCAGATAAAGGACAAAAACGGAGAAGCCGTTGATGTGATGGGCGCGTCTGCCTTGTTCAAACGCCCTGTGGGCGATGCGCAGGACACTTTGATTAATCTGGAAGTGACAGGTCCTGGCACGATGAGCGCACCGGTGCAGCTTGATGACGGCGCGTGGATTATGGAAGTCAACACCAATGCGGGGCTGGAATATCCTTATCGCGATGTAAAACGGATTCATGTCCGTAATGGTAAATTGCTATGAGTTGTTGTGTAGAATCCGCTCAGATTGCAACCATATCGAAGGTCATTTCGCCGGAAGAATTGACGCTCTCAAGCCGCGCCTTGGGCAACGGATTGCGCCAGATTGAGCTTTCCGTTCCCGATGTGCATTGCGGCATGTGTATCAAGAGTATCGAAAATGGGTTGGGAGCATTGCCGGGTGTCGAATATGCACGCGTCAATCTCACCGCCAAGCGGGTCTCTGTGCGCTGGAAAGACGGAACCACACCTCCGAATATTATCGATGAACTCAATAAGCTGGGTTATCAGGCGCATATTTTCGATATGGTGCGTGAAAAAGATCCGACATTTACGCGACTATTGATTGCGCTGGGTGTTGCGGCCTTTGCATCGAGCAATGTCATGTTGCTTTCAGTGGCCGTATGGTCAGGCGCTGATGCCGCCACCCGCGATCTGTTTCACTGGATTTCTGCGCTGATTGCGCTTCCGACACTGATCTATTCGGGCCGTATTTTTTATACTTCCGCATGGACCGCACTGAGAGCTCGCCGCGTCAATATGGATGTTCCGATTGCGCTTGCGATTTCGCTCGCCTTTATAATGAGCATTTATGAGACCATTCATCATGGTGAACATGCATATTTTGATGCGTCAGTCTCTCTGCTTTTCTTCCTATTGATCGGGCGTACGCTTGATTACACAATGCGCGAACGGGCACGCTCTGCGGTGCGCGGGCTAGCGCAGCTCGGCTCTCGCGGCGCTGTGGTGATTGGTGAAAATGGCGAGCATAATTATCTGCCCGTCAATGACATCAAGCCAGATATGCGCATTATTCTTACGACAGGAGAACGTGTGCCGGTCGATGCGCGCGTTGAAGAAGGGCGTTCAGAACTTGATTGTTCGATTGCATCAGGGGAAAGCGATGCGGTTCCTGTGGGGCCTGGATCTGATATCCGGGCGGGCACGCTTAATCTTTCCGCCCCACTGATCATCCGAGCAACGGCTGAAGCCAAGGATTCATTTCTGGCCGAAATGGTGCGGCTCATGGATGTGGCCGGAGATGGTCGCGCACGTTATCGCCGATTGGCAGACCGAGCGTCTGAACTTTATGTTCCCCTCGTCCATTCCATCGCATTCATGGCTTTTCTAGGCTGGATGGTTTACACGGGCGGCGATTGGTATCGCTCGATCTATATTGCCATTTCGACGCTTATCATTACCTGCCCGTGTGCGCTGGCGCTTGCGGTTCCAATCGTTCAGGTGGTTGCGGCTCGTCGTTTGTTTGAAAACGGAATTATGATCAAAGACGGGTCTGCCATGGAGCGAATGGCAGAGATTGATACGGCGCTTTTTGATAAAACCGGCACATTAACGCTAGGTCAGCCACAGCTGATTGATCAGCAGAAAATCGATCCGGCTAATCTGGAAATTGCATCCGAGCTTTCGCTTTATTCAAGGCATCCGCTCTCGCGGGCATTGGCCGCTTTCTCCGGTTCCAAGCCGATGACTGCGTTCACTCGCATAGAGGAAGTGCCGGGATCGGGCATTGAAGCTGAGCTGGATGGCAAAGTTTATCGGCTTGGCAGGCGAGACTGGGCTGGCGGCAATGAGGCGGTTGAAGCGCAAAGCTCGGGCCCACAAACCTGTCTTTCGATTGATGGAAAAATAGTGGAGACATTCCACTTTGAAGACCGTCCACGTGAAGATGCGGCTCTGGCGCTTGGCGAATTGCGTCAAGCGGGCATTAAGCTTGGCATTATGTCGGGCGACAAGCTGCCCGCGGTGAAAAAGCTCGCAGGCTATCTTGGCGTTGATAATTATCGCGCTGAAATATTGCCTGCTGAAAAATCAGAAATTGTGCAGGAACTTTCTGCCGAGGGTAAAAAAGTGCTGATGGTTGGCGACGGGCTGAATGACGCGCCAGCGCTGGTTTCGGCCTATGTCTCCATGGCTCCTGCAACGGCCGCTGATATTGGTCGCAATGCCGCAGACTTTGTTTTCTTGCGTGAGAGCTTGGCGGCAGTTCCGCTTGCCCGCGCAATATCCAAAGAAGCGGGCAAGCTGATCAGGCAGAATTTTGCGCTCTCTATCGGGTATAATATGATCGCTGTGCCCATCGCGATATTCGGCTATGTGACGCCGCTTGTGGCTGCGCTTTCCATGTCATTCTCGTCGATTGTTGTTATCAGCAATGCGATGCGGCTTAAGGCTGGCAAAGAGACTGCAAAGAAACAGGCCAAGACAGCGCCTGTTTCTTCGCTGCAAGAGGCTGCTGAATGAGCGGGCTGTTATTTCTAATACCGCTTGCGCTTATTTTGGGCGGATTGGGGCTGGCTGCCTTCCTTTGGGCGTTGAAAGACGGGCAGTATGACGATCTGGATGGAGCCGCCAACCGCATTTTACTCGATGATGACGAGGATATTAATCCTCAATCAGAATCGCCCGAAGATCGTTGACATTTGTGCCGGTCGGTCCCGGCACAAATAGATCACCAATTGCGTGAAATGCAGTCCAGGCATCATTCGCATTAAGCCGAGCTGATGCATCCTCGCCCGCTTCCAGCAAACGGCTAATGCTTGTGCCATCAGCAAATGCACCGGCATTATCTTCAGAGCCGTCAATGCCATCTGTGTCGGCGGCCAACGCGTGAATATTGGAATAGCCGTCGATACCAAGCGCAAATGACAGCAAAAATTCGCTGTTGCGGCCACCCTTACCGCCTTTGGCACGAATGGTGACGGTGGTTTCGCCGCCCGATAAAAGCACCACTGGTTTTTTAAACGGGCGGTTGCGAGTTGCTATCTCACGCGCAATGGCGGCATGGACATGGGCAACTTCGCGCGCTTCACCTTCTATCGAGTCAGAAAGTATGATTGCTGATAATCCCTGCTTTTCTGCCTCACGCGCCGCAGCCTCCAGCGATGCAGCGGCAGAAGCGATCACGCGCACTTCATTATTGGCAAAAATTGCGTCGTCAGGCTTTGGCGCATGGCAGTTTTCGCTTCGAATATGCGCCATGGCAGCAGCGGGAAGGTCAAGACTATAGCGTTCGAGGATTTTCAATGCGTGGTCGCGATTTGTATCATCGGGGACCGTCGGGCCAGACGCCACAAAGGCCGGATTATCACCGGGAATGTCAGACACAATCAGTGAAAACACTTTTGCCGGATGGGCGGCGGCAGCGAGCCTTCCGCCTTTTATCAATGAAAGGTGCTTTCTGATCGTATTCATGGCTGAAATCGGCGCGCCAGAAGCCAGCAAAGCTTGATTGACAGCAATTTCGTCTGCCAGCGTCATGCCATCGGGCGGGGACGGCAATAATGCTGAGCCGCCGCCCGAAATAAGCGCCACCACCAAATCATCTTTGCTAAGGCCGGAGATCAGCTCAAACAAACGTTTTGCGGCGTCCAGACCCGCTTGATCGGGGACTGGATGGGCTGCTTCGATGATCTCAATATGATTGCAGGGCGTGGCATAGCCATAGCGCGTTACAACCAGGCCTTTGAGGGTTGAATCTGGATGTTTTTCAGCCCAGGCTTTTTCGAAGGCTGCCGCCATTTGCGCAGATCCCTTGCCCGCCCCGATCACTATCGTGCGGCCTTTGGGTTTTTGTGGCAAATTCTCACGAATGACCAATTCCGGATCTGCGGCTTTTACCGCAGCGTCAAAAAGACTGGTGAGAAATTTTCTCGGATCAGCAATTCTGGTCATATGTCCTGCATTGAAGAAAGTTGAGACTTGAGCGGTTTTCCGGCAATATAAGTTTCCGCTATCGCACGGTCATCGCCTAAGGTCTGCAATAAGAAAAGCTCCTGCTCTAGCGATGCGCCCGCCGCCATGCGCAGCCGCATCACCGAAGTGGCTTGTGAATCAAGCACTACAATATCTGCTTCTGTGCCTGCATCAAGCGTGCCGATCTTATCTTCCATTGCCAGCGCCCGAGCATTACCCAAAGTCATCATATAAAAAGATTGCAATGGGTTGAGCCGCTGCTCACGAAGTTGCAAAACCTTGTAGCCTTCATCCATGGTGCGCAGCATGGAAAAGCTGGTGCCGCCGCCAATATCGGTGGCAACCGAGATGCGAACGCCAGCCTGTTTGAGCCGGTCCCGGTCAAAAAGGCCAGATCCCAAGAACAGATTTGATGTTGGGCAGAAAACCGCAATCGACCCGGTTTCCGCCATGAGTTGCACTTCTCGCTCTTCCAGATGGATAGAGTGGCCAAGCAGCGTCTTATTTCCCAAAAGGCCGTAATGTTCATAAATGCCAAGATAGTCCGGCGCATCTGGATAAAGCGATTTGGTGAAGGCGATTTCATCCAAATTTTCCGACAAATGTGTCTGGATAAAACATTCAGGATGCTCACGCGCCAAAGCTCCGCTTGCTTCGAGCTGTTCTGGCGTTGAAGTGATCGCAAAACGCGGTGAAATCACATAATCAAGCCGGCTTTTGCCATGCCAGCGTTTAATCAGCGCTTTGGTGTCGTCATATCCTGTCTGTGCCGTATCGCAGAGAGCTGGCGGCGCATTGCGATCCATCATGACCTTGCCGCCAAGCATACGCATATTGCGTTGTTCAGCCGCGCGGAAATAGGCATCAGCACTTTGCGGATGCACCGAACAATAAGCGACTGCGGTGGTGGTGCCCTGGCGGATCAGCTCATCCAGAAAACGCTCAGCGATAAATTCCGCATGTTGCTCATCGGCAAATTTCTGCTCTGCAACAAATGTATAGGTATTGAGCCATTCAAGCAGATTAGCCGCATAGGAAGCCACGACTTGCGTCTGTGGAAAATGGATATGGGTATCAATGAAGCCGGGCAAGATCAGATGAGGACGATGATCAGCGATTTTAATATCGGTGCCCGCCTGCGCGCTCACGCTTTTAAAGTCACCCGTGCGGACAATGTGGCCATTTTCGACCAACACTGCTCCATCTTCAATATAGCTGTAGGAATTTTCGTCATCTAGGCTCTGTGGTTCGTCACGGAAGGTTAGTACGCGGCCTCGGATGAGTAATTTATGCATTATTCTTTTGCTCCAGCGACGGCGGAATCATACCATGAGGTAAGAAGCTGTCGCTCTTGTTCAGTTACGCCGGTTATGTTGGCAGGTGGCATGGCATGTGAGCGCCCAGCCTGCAAATAGATATCACGCGCATGGGCCGCGATATCACGATCGGTTTCAAGTATTACCCCTTTGGGTGCAGTAATCATGCCTTCCCAGCTTGGCTCTTGGGCATGACACATGGCACATCGGCCCAGAACCGTATCGCGCACAGTGTCAAAATGTGGATCCGCGATAAAGCTCTGTTGCAAGCTAGAGATTTTAGTGTCTTCGCGCTCACCGGTGAGAATTTTGGGAACTGTGGAAAGCCACATGATAGCAATAAACAGCAAGACAGTGACCAACCAAGTCCAGGTTGGATTGCCTTTGCCCGCATGGCGGGTGTTGAACCAATGGCGGATGGTAACCCCCATCAGAAAGACCAGCGAGGCAATCACCCAATTATATTCGGTGGCAAAGGCCAGCGGATAATGGTTTGAGAGCATCAAGAACAGGACAGGCAGTGTCAGATAATTATTATGTGTCGAGCGCTGTTTGGCGATTTTTCCGTATTTGGGATCAGGTTTGCGCCCGGCAATCAGATCAGCGACCACAATTTTCTGATTGGGGATGATGATCATAAACACATTGGCTGACATGATGGTCGCGGTGAATGCGCCCAGATGCAGAAAGGCCGCCCGGCCTGTGAAAAGATGTGTATAGCCCCATGCGACCAAAACCAGCACGAAATAGAGCAATATCATCAACAAAGTGTCGCTTTTTCCAAGCGCCATCTTGCAGATCATATCATAAGCGAGCCAGCCAAAAGCGAGGGATGCAAGTGAAATGCCAATCGCAACCGGGGCGGAGACATCCAGAACGTTTGGATCTATTAGATAAAGATCAGCGCCCGCATAATAGACGATGCAGAGCAGAGCGAAGCCGGAAAGCCAAGTGGCGTAGGATTCCCATTTAAACCAAATCAGATGTTCTGGCATCTGAGCCGGTGCGACCAGATATTTCTGGATGTGATAGAAACCACCGCCATGGACCTGCCATTCTTCGCCAAAGGCACCTTCTGGCAGACCGGGGCGCTGGCGCAGGCCAAGATCAAGCGCCATGAAATAGAAGGATGATCCGATCCACGCGATAGCGGTTATCACATGCAACCATCGTGCTGCGAAGCCTAGCCAATCCCAGGCCACGGCAAGATCATACATGCATCCCTCCCATTATTCCCCAAAGCTCCCAATGCAACCTATACTAAGATGCCTGTTCAAACCTCTTATGCCAATGAGCAAGTTTTTTGAGATCAGGCTTATCGACTTAAAACCGGTTCCCACTTTTGGCGGGAATGCACTAATGTGCCAAAGGAATCGATTACGGGGAATGTTTGATCACACCGATCACTTTCAAAAAAATCTAGACAATGGTGCAGTAGCCTATGTCATATCTGGATAATTTGCGCGTCTTTGTGCGCGTCGTTGAATTGGGCAATCTTTCAGCGGCAGGGCGTGACCAGCGGGTCTCTCCGGCGGTTGCCAGCAATCGCATCAAAGAACTGGAAAAACACCTGGGCGCGCGCCTATTTAACCGCACGACGCGTAAACTCACCCCGACAGAACATGGGCGGCTGTTTTATGATGGTGCGCTGAAAATACTCGAAGCTGTCGAGGAAGCGGAATCAGCCATAGGAGAACTTTCGAAAAATCCCAAAGGTTCGCTGCGCATCACTGCACCGCTTGGTATTGGACGAAGGCTGATTGCGTCAGGTATTCCCGAATTTCATGATAAATATCCAGATATTGAAGTTCGCTTGCGGCTGTCAGATCATGATATCGATATTATGAGCGAGGGCGTCGACGTTGCGTTCAAGCTCGGCGTGCTGGAAAATTCAAATCTGCGCATGCGGGGCATTATGGATTGCGAGCGGGTGATTTGTGCAACGCCCGAATATTTGCAAAAGCATGGTTTGCCGCAATCGCCTGAAGAGCTGGTGGGCGAGAAACATCATTGCCTTTTGCTGCGCTTTCCGGGGTCCAAGGAATATTATTGGACCCTTCAAACGCCTACAGGGCTGCGTAAGTTTGAAGTGAGAGGTCCATATGATTCAGATGATGGCGATGTGCTGACACAATGGGCGCTTGCGGGGCGCGGCATTATCAATAAGCCAGTTTTCGAAGTGAAGGAATATATGCGCGAAGGCAGGCTGGTTCCAATCCTCGAAAGCACCCCGCCAGCGCCTATTCAATTGGCCGCCATTTATCCG
>NZ_QLMK01000001.1:0-559314 GCF_003259955.1 Falsochrobactrum ovis | reverse complement strand
CCAGTTTTCGAAGTGAAGGAATATATGCGCGAAGGCAGGCTGGTTCCAATCCTCGAAAGCACCCCGCCAGCGCCTATTCAATTGGCCGCCATTTATCCGCACAAACGTTTGCAAGATCCCAAAGTGCGCCTGATCATTGATTTTATGTCTGAGCGTTGCCAACGACTGATCAAGAATGCCCTGTTATAATAGGCACATTTGGCAGGCCCCTGTAATAAGAACCAACTTAAAAAAAATATTAAAGGACGCAATTATCATCTTTTATTAAAGGAAAATAAGATGAAAAAGCGTTATAATTTTGTAAATCCTGATGATACGGAACTTGTACCAAGTTGGGGTCCCTATATCAGCTCTGTATTTGAATCCAATACAGCCGAACTATATTATGTAGAACAATATGTCCCTTCAGACGGCCTGGCCCAATGTATTTATTGGTCCTGCTGTAATTTTTATTTTAACCAACGTGGCGGTTACGCTGGAATTCAGCATAATAATACCTATAATAACATTTGCTCTATTTGGGATGTGAAAGATCGTCCACCGGGTGAACCAACCGAGGCTCTACTAGAATATGCAGCTCCCGGGACCAATGTATCTCACTTCCAGGGGGAAGGAACAGGACTGCATACAGACAATGAGACTGACAGCCCCATGCCATGGAAGGCTGATACTTGGTATGCAACAGTCATTCGACGTTGGTATAAACCTGACGAAGACATGACCCATATGGCGCATTTTATGTACGACTATTCTTCTGGAATCTGGACTGAATACATGGCCGCGTCCATTCCTGAGAAAAATTTGCCTCTCACCGGCACTCAGATCGGCGGGTTCCTGGAACGGTATAGTGGCTCTGCGCTCGGCTATAGTGGTGTATACGGACAGCATTTCAAAATGCATCCGGGTGGAATCTGGGAAAACCTTTACACTATGTAGCATCCGGTGGGGAGCCCTACAATTCTTGGAAAGCAGAAACTGTATACCAAGACACAAATATCAAAATTACTGCCGGCGGCACCTTTGATAATAGCTCACCCAGTATTACTTTGACACCCAATCAATTTGACGCGAAACCGAAACCTATCGGCCCGAGTGAAATAATATCCTTTGACGTGAGATACGATAAAGATCAAAATTACATTACCGCAAAGTGGGATATAAGTAACAAACAACCTCCTCAGTTAAGCTATACTATTAGAATATATAGCGATACTGATCCCGTTAATCCAGTTTGGACAAACCATGATGCTGTTCCCGACAGAAGACAGTGCTCATTCTATACATATTCCAGCATAACAAGTGGAAACTATGTAGCGGTCATCGAGATTTCTAGCATATTTGATGAGATATCTTCTAGAAAGCAACCATTCACTGTTTAAGTGATAATCAAACAATCCTTTTAACAAAGCGGCAGTTCAATTATAACTGCCGCTCAATTGCTACTCTCATTGAACTTCAACATTTTATTTTGACGATTTCACAGATAAAACTTCTAAAACATGTATGTTGCTTTACTTCGTTACACTCACACGGGCGCTTCTCACGTCCCGTCTCAAGCAAGCCGCTTTTCGAAGTGAAGGAATATATGCGCGAAGGCAGGCTGGTTCCAATCCTCGAAAGCACCCCGCCAGCGCCTATTCAATTGGCCGCCATTTATCCGCACAAACGTTTGCAAGATCCGAAAGTGCGTCTGATCATTGATTTTATGTCTGAGCGTTGCCAGCGGCTCATTCGCGAAATTCTCGCCTAGCCGCACTAGCCGCACTAGTCGCACTGGCCGCGCTAGTCGCATCTAATTCTGGACACCCGTGTTTACAGGGTCACGCGCAAGAATGGCGGTCAGGACTTCTGCTGTGACCAATGCAGCAATTACTTCGGGTCGTTTGTCTTTCAGGCTGGAGGCGCCAATCGGACAGGTGACTTTTTCAACAAAGGAAGCTTCGCCCAGCTCTCGTTTGAGCCAGTTTTTCAAGCTGGCTTTTTTAGTTTTTGAACCGATCATCCCGATATAGGCGGCATCACCGCGCTGCAAAGCTTCGGCGGTGATCAGAAAATCCAATGCATGATCATGAGTGAGAATGATAAAAGCACTGCCGGATGGAGCTTCGCGTACTACCTGCTCGGGCATGGCGACAAGGCGCATTTCAACACCGGGAATATCAATTGCTAAAAGCTCGCTCTCGCGGGTATCGACCAGCGTAACGCGCACTGGTGTTTGTGAAAACGCCACAGCCAACGCATTACCTACATGACCTGCGCCGAAAATAAAGACTTGTGGTCTGCTGGCAATTTCGGCGTCGATGCGCCGGATCAGCCTATCGGTTAATGGCTGATCAAGCAGATGAAATTCAAGCCCGACACGCCCACCACAACATTGGCCAATTTCTGGGCCTAGCGGCACGTCCATTGGTTGATTTATCTTGCCCGCAAGGATTTCACGCGCATGATCAATCGCCATAAATTCAAGCTGACCGCCACCAATGGTGCGAAAGATTTTTTCTTGCGAAACCAGCATCCAAGTGCCTACTTCCCGCGGCGCAGACCCTTTGACGTCGACAACCTCCACCAGCACGCAAGCCGGGTGAAGATTGATAAACCCCCTAATATCGTCGCGCGCTGCCCGCATCGTTTAGGCTTTCAATGCTTTCAACGCTCGCATGCGCTCAATTGCCATAAGCACGCGCTCCGGCGTTGCAGGTGCATCGAGGCGTGGACAGATTTTATAATCTGCCAGGCTGGCTACTGCATCAGAAAGTGCATAAAATACCGACATTCCATGCGGAAGCGGCGGCTCGCCCACCGCTTTGGAACGGTGAATGGTCGGCTCATAAGCCTCTGACCAATCCGTCAGCGCGACATTGAAGATTTTAGGTCGGTCGGACGCGAGCGGGATCTTATAGGTTGAGGGTGCATGGGTGCGCAGCCGACCCTTATCATCCCAGACCAGTTCTTCCGTTGTTAGCCAGCCCATGCCCTGAATATACGCGCCTTCCACCTGTCCAATATCAATAGCGCGATTGAGCGAACGGCCTGTATCATGCAGAATATCGGCGCGTTCGACCACATATTCACCGGTTAGCGTATCGACACAGACTTCAGAACAGGCTGCGCCATAGGCAAAATAATAGAAGGCATGGCCCTTGCCCTTGGCGCGATCCCAATGGATTTTCGGCGTTTTATAATGGCCAGCCGCGGATAATTGGACACGTCCGATATAGGCTTGTTCGACCAGATCATTAAAACTGATTTCCTGATTGCCAACGCGGATACGGTTGGGCAAAAAGACGATCTGATCTTCCGGCACTTGATATTGATGTGAAGCAAAATGAATAAGCCGTTTTTTAATCTGTCTTGCGGCGTCTTGCGCGGCCATACCATTTAAATCAGCGCCCGATGATGCAGCCGTCGGCGAAGTGTTGGGAACTTTGCCCGTCGTAGTGGCGGTGATTTTAACCCGATCAATATCGATCTGAAATTCCTCGGCCACAACTTGAGCAACCTTCAAATGAAGCCCCTGCCCCATTTCGGTTCCGCCATGGTTCATATGAACTGAGCCATCGCTATAGATATGCACCAAAGCGCCAGCCTGATTGGATTCGGTCTTGGTGAAGGAAATACCAAATTTTACCGGTGTCAGCGCAATTCCTTTTTTAAGATAGGGATTGCGGGCGTTGAATTCGCGTATCGCGTCACGACGGGCGGCGTAATCTGCGCTTTCTTCAAGTTCCTCTATGATGCGTTGGATAATGCAATCTTCCACTTTTTGGTGATAGGGCGTGACATTGCGCGAGCCATTTGTGCCCATTGCATCGTAGAAATTGCGCTTGCGGATTTCGAGCGGGTCTTTGCCCAGAGCAAAGGCCACCTCTTCAATAATCCTTTCCGCCCCTACCATGCCTTGCGGTCCGCCAAAGCCGCGGAAAGCGGTGTTGGACACCGTATTGGTATAAAGGGGCGCGGATTTTGCATGAACTGCCGGATAAAAATAGGCATTATCACAGTGGAATAATGCGCGATCACCGACGGGGCCAGATAGATCGGCTGAAAAACCAGCATTGAGCGCAAACATAAAATCGACACCGAGAATATTGCCTTCTTCATCGAAGCCAACTTCATAATCGATCATGAAATCATGGCGCTTGCCGGTTGAGGTCATATCCTCATCGCGGTCGAGCCTGATTTTGACAGCGCGCCGATGTTTTTTCGCGGCAATTGCCGCAATCGCTGCCCATTGATTGGCCTGCGTTTCCTTGCCGCCAAACCCGCCACCCATGCGGCGCACTTCGACGGTGACGGAATGGCTCGCCACCCCTAGCGCATTTGCTACAAGATGTTGGGTTTCACTTGGGCCCTGTGTCGAGCAATAGATCGTGACATCTTCATCCTCTCCGGGGACTGCCAGTGACACTTGGCCTTCCAGATAAAAATGATCCTGCCCGCCAATACGCATTCGACCTTTGACCTTTTTCGGTGCTTGATCAATCGCTTTGCGTGCATCACCGCGACTAAGGGTCAGCGGTGTGAAAACCAGTCGATCCGTTTTCCCATCCAGTCTATCAATCGAAAAAATGCCCGGCATTTCTTCATATTCCACAATAGCAAGGCGGGCGGCACGGCGGGCTTGATCGCGGGTTTTAGCAACAACTGCAAAAATCGGCTGGCCGTGAAATTCCACCTTGCCGGGGGCGAGGATCGGATCATCATTCATGCCCGAAGGGGATACATCATTGATGCCGGGGATGTCGTCGGCGGTGAGTACATCAACCACGCCGGGTGCAACGCGCACCGCTGAAAGATCCAGCAATTTAATCGTCGCATGGGCAACGGTCGAATAGCCTATCCCAATATGCAATGTGCCTTCGGGTTCGGGCATATCATCAATATAGATTGCCGTACCCGTGACATGTTTATACGCGGAATCATGTTTTTCATCGGTGGCAACGCCACCCTTGATGCGTGAGGCGGTAAGTGATTGACAATGCTTGTTCATCTTAATCCTCCTCACGCAGCTTCGATCTGTTCAAGGCGGAAGGGGTGTTCTACACCTTGCGTCTCAAGGAAAAAGCGGCGCAATAAATTGCGGGCGACCATCAAGCGATATTCGGCGCTTGCGCGCATATCGCTCAAGGGTTGATAGTCGATAGAATAGGCCTCAAGTGCCGCCTCGACTGTTTCATGGGTCCATGGCTTGCCCAGCAGGCTTGCTTCCACCGCTGTTGCGCGTTTTGGCGTGGCGGCCATTCCGCCATAGGCTATGCGGATTGAAGCGACATTTTTCTGCGCATCAAGGGTCAGATAAAACGCACCCAAAGCTGCGGTTATATCTTCTTCACGTCGTTTGGAGATTTTATAGGTGGCAAAATGGCTTTGGGCTTGAGGCAACGGCACATGTACCGCCTCGACAAATTCGCCCGGCTGTCGGTCCTGTTTGCCATAGGCAATGAAGAAATCCTCAAGCGGGATGGTGCGGCGCTCATGCCCTTTTCGCAGCGTCAGCGTGGCATTGAGTGCTATCAATGGCGGCGGCATATCGCCAATCGGCGAGCCATTTGCAATATTGCCGCCGATTGTGCCCATATTGCGGATCTGTTCGCCGCCAATCCGATCAATCAAATGTCCCAGTGCGGGGATGCGTTTGGTCAGAAATGAAAAAGCTTCCGAATAGGTTACGCCTGCGCCAATGGTGATGGTTCCATTTTCTTCCGCAATGGAACGCAATTCTTCGATATTAGCGATGAATAAAACCGGTGAAATATCACGCATCATCTTGGTGACCCACAGGCCAACATCGGTCGAACCCGCAACGATGGTGGCATTGGGTTCTTGCGCCAGAATATTTGCAAAATCATCCAGATTGGAAGGAATGATCAATCGATCTTTGCCTTCACCAATTTCGACGCGTTTGCCGTCATGGATTGCGTCGAGCTGCGCGCGTACTTTCGCCCGCTCGGCGGCGAGCGGATCATCGTTCACCGTGCCATAATCCGATATGGCGCGGGCAGCGCGGATGATGGGTTCATAACCTGTGCAACGGCAAAGATTGCCTTGCAGGGCTTTTTCAATCGCGAAATCAGAGGGTTGCGGATTGCGCATCCAAAGCGCATAGAGCGCCATGACAAAACCCGGGGTGCAAAAGCCGCATTGGGAGGCGTGAAAATCGATCATGGCCTGTTGCACCGGATGCAATCCGCCATCGGCACCACGCAGCTGCTCAATTGTCACCACATGGCAGCCATCGAGCGATCCTATGAAGCGGATGCAGGCATTGACGCCTTCATAAATCAATTCGCCCGATGAGATTTTGCCGACAAGTACCGTGCAAGCACCACAATCGCCCTCGGCGCAGCCTTCCTTGCTGCCGCGCAATCTTGCACGAAGCCGTAGATAATCTAAAAGAGTTTCCGTTGGCCCGACATTATAAAGCTCTACCTGCTCTCCATTAAGAAGAAAGCGTAGTGCATGCCTTATAGACATATCGCTGACAGGTTCAGCTATGCTTTGGGCCATTTTATAATTTCCTCCTCCAAACGGCCAATTACAAGGACAAGATAATGGCTTGCCTTGTTCTTAAAGCCAAAGTTCTGTTGTCTTTGCGCGGTCTCTCCTCAAGTTTACCAATCTGACTGCGCAAGCTCCCATCAGCCAGTATTTCCTGCCTCTGCCTATTATAAAAGATATTTCTAGCTAGATCTCTTTCAAATTTTTGAGGGGAGTAGAAATGATATTATATCCTATCTTGGGCAAAATATAGAATCAGGGGAGCTTGCATGAACTATCCGCGCAATCTTATTGGCTATGGCCGCAACACACCCGATCCTAAATGGCCAGGCGGGGCCAATATTGCTGTGCAATTTGTCATCAATTACGAAGAAGGCGGCGAAAGCTGCATTCTTGATGGTGACCCGGCTTCCGAGTGCCTTTTATCCGAGATTGTGGGAGCACAAGCTTGGAATGGGCAGCGCAATCTCAATATGGAATCCATATATGAATATGGAGCGCGTTCTGGATTTTGGAGATTATGGCGTGCATTCACCCGCCGCGATATACCGGTTACGGTCTATGGGGTGACGCTTGCAATGGCGCGCAACCCAGAAGCGGTTGCAGCCATGAAAGAGGCAGATTGGGAAATCGCCAGCCATGGTTTGCGCTGGCTTGAATATAAGGATTGCCCAGAAGAGGTAGAGCGCGAACATATTCGCGAAGCGGTGCGTCTTCATACGGAAATTACGGGTTCGCGTCCGCTTGGCATTTATCAGGGAAAACCGTCTGACAACACGCTTAAGCTGGTCATTGAAGAAGGCGGTTTTCTTTATTCATCTGATTCCTATGCAGATGAATTACCCTATTGGGTCAAAGGACGAGATAAGCCGCATCTGATCGTGCCCTATACGTTGGATGCAAATGATATGCGTTTTGTAACCCCGCAGGGTTTTAATACGGGTGAGCAGTTTTTCACCTATTTGAAGGATTGTTTCGACATTCTTTATCGCGAAGGGGCAGAAGGTGCAGCAAAGATGATGTCCATCGGGTTGCATTGCCGTATTGTTGGCCGTCCTGGCCGCATGGCCGCGCTGGAACGCTTTCTCGATTATGTGCAAGGCCATGAAAAAGTTTGGATAGCGAAGCGAGAAGAAATCGCCCGGCATTGGCATGAATATCATTCTCCACTTGTGCCGGAAATTGTGCCCTCGCAAAGCTCGCGCCAAGAGTTTGTCTCGCGATATGGCGGCATTTTTGAACATTCACCGTGGATTGCAGAACGTGCCTATGAGGCGGGGCTGTCGGAACTTGCTGATACCGCGTCGGGGCTTCATGCGCAGCTCTCGCGCATATTTAAAAACGCAAATGATGAAGAGAAATTGGGCGTTTTGCGCGCCCACCCCGATCTTGCCGGCAAACTTGCGCAAGCAAAGCGCCTTACCGCTGAATCCACCGCTGAACAAGCGTCAGCAGGACTAGATTTGCTCAGCGACGAAGAGCGGCGCGAATTTACCGAACTCAATGAAGCATATACGCAAAAATTCGGATTTCCGTTCATCATTGCTGTCAAGGGTCGCAGCAAGCATGAAATTCTGTCAGCCTTCAAACGGCGTCTGAATAATGACCGCGAAACCGAATTTAACACCGCTTGCGCGCAGGTTGAACGTATAGCGCTGCTGCGACTTCGAGATATTTTGCCCGAAACACTGTTCTAAGGACATTCAATATGAGCCGAAAATATTACGCCCCGACTGGCGGCCTGCCGCCGCAGACGCAATTGCTGACAGACCGGGCGGTATTTACGCAAGCCTATGCGGTTATCCCCAAAGGTACTTTTAGCGATATAGTAACGAGCTATCTGCCCTTTTGGGAAAAGACCCGCGCCTGGGTGATTGCGCGTCCCCTCTCCGGCTTTGCCGAGACTTTCTCGCAATATATCATGGAAGTGCAGCCGGGCGGTGGTAGCCAACGAGCGGAACTTGATGGAACCGCTCAGGGTGTTTTGTTTGTCGTTGAAGGCGAATTGACGGTCCAAATTCGGGGCGACAAACATGTGCTGACCGAGGGCGGATATGCTTATCTTCCACCACAATGCGGCTGGAGCGCATCAAATAATAGCGAACGCCCGGTTCGGTTTCACTGGATCCGCAAAACATATGAATATGTTGACGGGATTGATGTTCCGCCTCCGCTTTTTCTCAATGAAAAAGACATAGAACCCATTGCGATGCCGGATACAGACGGCGCGTGGTCTACAACGCGTTTCGTTGATCCCGAAGATCTACGGCACGATATGCATGTGAATATCGTGACTTTCGAGCCGGGCGGGGTCATTCCATTTCTCGAAACCCATGTGATGGAACACGGGCTATATGTATTGGAAGGGAAAGCGGTTTATCGGCTTAATCAAGATTGGGTCGAGGTGGAGGCCGGTGATTTCATGTGGCTGCGCGCCTTCTGCCCGCAAGCATGTTATGCAGGCGGGCCTGGTAGATTTCGCTATTTGCTCTATAAAGACGTAAACCGCCATATGAAATTATCACGATAAACAGACTTACAGAAAGAAAAGTCGAATAAACCCGCCTTTTCATTATCGCAATATTACTTTTATATTATAACCTCATATTGCTGCAAACTAATCTATATTAATAGTGCCACGCGTTTAATTGTCATTGAACCTCAGGATGAATCATGATCAATATTATTTAAGGGCTGGGGGGAACTCTTAAGCCCTTCGGATTGTCATTTCGAAGAGAATATATTTATGAAAAAACTTTCATTCCGTTTCGCCATTGCACTCGCTGCGCTCACCGCAACTCCTGCTTTAGCGGCTTCACTTCCGGGTGGTGCCAGTTCGCTTCAGGAAACTTATCAGGACTGGACAGTCAATTGTCAGTCACAAAATGACAGCATTATCTGCATGATGCGTCAGGATCAGAGCAGCCCGCAGACAGGACAACGGGTCCTGACGGCTGAATTTCGTGCCATTGATGGGACCAAGGCTGATGGTGTGCTTTTAATGCCATTCGGGCTTGATCTGGCCAAGGGTGCGGAGCTTAAATTCGATGAGGCTGCCGGGCCAAAACTTGCTTTTTCGACCTGCCTGCCACAGGGCTGTCTGGCACCGGCTAGCTTTGATGCTAAACAGGTGGGAAGCCTTAAAGCTGGCACCAATCTGAATGTCACAGCAACGGCACTCAACCCAAGCCAGGCAGTGAATTTTAAGGTTTCACTCAAAGGTTTTGCCGCAGCATTTGACCGAATGGTAGCCCTTACGAAATAATTCATTACGTGTTTTAAAAATGAAACCGCGCCGCAATCAGCAGCGCGGTTTATTTTATCAACCAGCAGCGCCCGAGGCGGTGACAAAGGCCAAATGCCTGCGCCAACGCACCGTCATCAATACCGCAGTCATGCCCAAACCGGCGGCCAGCCCGAACCATATGCCGATGCCTTCCAGCTGGAAGTAAAAGGCCAAAAGCGCGCCAAAGGGTAGCCCAACTCCCCAATAACCGAATAAGGCTAAATACATGGGAATGCGTGTATCTCGCAGCCCGCGCAGCATACCTGCCGCCACGGCTTGCGCTCCATCGACAATCTGAAAAAGTGCTGCCAGCGCTAGATAGAGCGTTGCCAATTTGATAACGGCAAAGTTTTCCGGATCATTCAGATTGAGGAATACGCCGATAAAAAGCCGCGGAAACAGAATGATCAGTAGGCCCATAAGCGCCATAAAGCCAACGCCTAGCACATATGCGCTCCACCCTGCATAGGCGATAGATTTTGGATCGCCTCGACCATAGGCACGACCAACCCGGACAGTTGCGACTTGGCCAAAGCCAAGGGGTACCATGAATGTGAGCGATGCAATCTGGATGGCCACCGCATGCGCAGCCATAGCGGTTGGTCCGATCAATCCCATCATGATAACGGCTGCATAAAATATCGAAGTTTCAAAAACGAAGGTCAGCGCCATCGGTATACCGATGCGCCAAAGCTCGACCAAGCGGGGCCAATCCGGACGCCAGAACCGGCCAAACAGACGATAGCGTTTAAACCGTCGATGGCAGAGCGTAACGATGGTGAGGCCGATAAACATCATGATGCTGGACAGTGTGGTGGCGATGCCTGCGCCATGCAATTCCATGCGAGGAAAGCCAAAATTTCCGAATATGAGCGCATATCCCGCCAATGCATTGAACCCGATTGCGAATACGGCAATCAAAAGCGTCCAGAGCGGTTTTTCCATTGCTGCGAAAAATGAACGCAACACCATATAAAACAGATAGGGGAGCAACGCCCATTGCAGCGTGCGCATAAAATCAATGGATCGCGCCGCTATGTCCGGCCTTTGCCCCATGAGGATAAAGATTTCCTCGGCATGCCAGAGCAGAAGCCAGATCGGAATTGTAATAATGATTGCAGTCCACATGCCTTGGCGCACAGTGCGGCGCACATCGCGCACCGAATGGCGATGCCGGCCCAGCGTGATTGCAATCATCGGCATGACAGCAGAAACTAGCCCGACCGAGAAAATCATCATTGTGTGATAAAGGCTGGAGGCCAGCAGGCCCGAGGCTAGCGTATCTGCCCCCAGCCGTCCGATGAATATAATATTCGTCGCGGTTAATATGGCCTGAGAGAGATTCGTGAATATTAGCGGCCACCCCAGCCGAAGCGATGAGGAAATATCTCTCATCCACCGCTGTGCACCAATATCATTCGTCCTGAAATCAGCCTGATTGACTGTCGTTTTCA
Organism: Falsochrobactrum ovis; assembly: GCF_003259955.1. Lineage (GTDB taxonomy): Bacteria > Pseudomonadota > Alphaproteobacteria > Rhizobiales > Rhizobiaceae > Brucella > Brucella ovis_A. The sequence goes on along the minus strand of NZ_QLMK01000001.1, from coordinate 548,076 downwards.
CATTATGCTCCCGAAACATCACAAGCCCAATGCTTTGGAATGTCTCATCATTTAGAAAATATACGTATGATGTCAGCGGCAGGTCTGAAACACACGGTATCTATGAGCATCGATCGCCCCATATCGGCTAGGGGAAGTTTGCGCCAAGGCGAAATTCCCCAGCTTTTCGTGTCGCTCAATTTCATAAGGGAACGTTGCGGGTGTTCCAGAAATTGATCCGGAGCCAAGCGGGCTGCGCATCGATTTGCACAATTATGTAAGGGACCGCTTTAGCAGCAAAACTTGAAAGCAGCCTGTCGAATGGATAGCAGAGTTAAGCAAAGAAGCAAATTGTAAGTCACAAACTTGCGTCATCCGCATAATCCGATCAATAGCAAATGTCGCAAGGCGGTATCTTGATGTCCGTTAATAGTTTGGACAGGACGATAACAAATATTACAACGGCATAGGCTCGGCACTTTGGGAGGGTAAAATGCGAAGCAGCAAGATTGTGCACATAGTCGGGTGCCATGCAGAAGGCGAAGTGGGTGATGTGATCGTTGGCGGAGTGGCCCCGCCGCCAGGCGCGACAATTTGGGAACAATCCCGTTTTATCGCCACAGATGAGAGCCTGCGCAATTTTGTGCTCAATGAGCCGCGTGGCGGCGTGTTTCGCCATGTCAATCTTCTGGTGCCAGCAAAGGATCCGCGCGCGCAAATGGGTTTCATTATCATGGAACCCGCAGATACTCCGCCCATGTCTGGTTCAAATTCGATCTGTGTTTCGACGGTGCTTTTGGATACAGGCATTATCCCAATGCAAGAACCGGTTACACGGATGATATTGGAAGCTCCCGGCGGGCTAATTGAAGTGGAGGCTGAATGCCGCAATGGCAAAGCAGAGCGCATCAGCGTGCGCAATGTTGCGTCTTTCGCTGACAAGTTAGATGCCTCTTTGGAAGTCGAGGGGCTTGGTACGCTAACCGTAGACACGGCTTATGGCGGCGATAGTTTTGTCATCGTTGACGCCGCTCAGATTGGCATGAAAATCGTGCCAGATCAGGCTCGGGAACTGGCGGAAATCGGTGTTAAAATAACAAAAGCCGCTAATGAGCAGCTTGGCTTTCGCCATCCGGAAAATGACTGGAACCATATTTCCTTTTGTCAGATTACCGAACCAGTAACGCGTGAAGGTGAGGTTTTGACCGGGGTGAACACGGTTGCAATTCGTCCGGCAAAGCTTGATCGATCACCAACGGGCACCGGCTGTTCGGCGCGTATGGCGGTGCTCCATGCAAAAGGTGAGATGAAGGTCGGCGAAAAATTTATCGGGAAATCGGTTTTAGGTACGGAATTTCATTGCCGCCTGGATAAGGAACTCACAATTGGCGGCAGGTCCGCTATCAGCCCCATCATTTCCGGCCGAGCTTGGGTGACTGGCACATCGCAGCTGATGCTTGATCCGGATGATCCATTTACCGAAGGCTATCGCCTGTCGGATACTTGGCCGAAGATGTTATAATACGATGCAGCCAAAAGTTTCAGCACCGCAATATTCTTGCGGTGCTGGGATATTTTAGCGTGGAAGATTGCAATTCCAGCAGGGCAATACGTGAATAATCGCCTCAATTGGGGAAACTGTATCAGTTGGGGTAACCGCAGCGTGGGATGCTGTTAGCGCCGAACCAAGAACAGCAGTGGTCAAAGTCAATGCAAGAACAACGTTTTTCATAAGGTTTGTCTCCAATATTATGACACTTTAGAGTGAACCTAGGCGGCAAGCTTCGCAATCGCTCGTTGTAGCCCCCATGTTCTAAGTGACAAAAAAGCCCCGCATGAAATAGAGTTTTGTATAAAAGCCTTACTGCTTAAAAGGACGACAATAATTCAAATCGTCATGATCTTTAAAATCTTGCAGCGCTTCTTTTGAGGCTTCAAGTTCTTCTTCGCTAGAGCTCTAAGCTGATACCAGAAAATTTCTAAACGCTGCTCTCAAGCCAGCAACGCGCGAAAGCGATATTTTATCCGTGGGTGGACATGGCTGCAATCTGTCCGGCAAAGCTGATCAATCACCAACCGTCACCGGTTGTTCGGCAATATTGGCACCCGACGCATGTTGTGCGCGGCTATTTTCGCTCGGTGATACTAGTCAGAAATGTTATAACGTTGCGCCATCGAAAGTTCCAACACCGCAAAGAATCTTTGCGGTGTTGGCATAGGCTTCTTAGCGTCTTTTAGTACTGAACCCAAATGGGATGTTACAGAACAATAAGCGGCACATAGCCAGTTGGCCACCACCATGAGAAGTCGAGATTTTCCTGGGAAGCCGTGGATTTATTAGCCGGAGCAACCTCGGCGTGGGATGCTGAGAGCGCTGAACCAAGAACAGCGGTGGTCAAAGTCAATGCAAGAATAACGTTTTTCATAAGGTTTGTCTCCAATATTATGACACCTTTAGAGTGAACCTAGGCGACAGGTTTCGCAATCGCTCGTTGTAGCCCCCATGTTCTAAGTGACAAAAAACCCCGCATGAAGCGGGGTTTTCTGTAAATTGTTCGTAATATGAAGGGAAATACCGATTAGGAGAAATCTAGCGGACGGTCGCCGTTTTCATCCTTAATGCGGGTCGGAAGACCGATATGATTGAGGATGTGAAGGAAAGGCTTAGGATTAAGCTCTTCCACATTGACCATTTTTTTCACATCCCATTCCCCAGAAGCGATCAGCATCGCGGCAGCAACCGGTGGAACTCCGGCCGTATAGGAAATTCCCTGTGAGCCAACTTCGTTGTAGGCTTCCTTATGATCGGCAACATTATAGATGAAGACTTCTGTCTCCTTGCCGTCTTTGGTGCCTTTGACAAAATCGCCAATACAGGTTTTGCCTTCATATTCAGGCGCAAGAGATGCCGGGTCCGGCAAAACCGCTTTAACCACTTTAAGCGGCACAACTTCCAGGCCTTCAGCGGTTTTAACCGGCTGTTCAGACAGAAGACCGAGATTATTCAGGACCGTAAACACATTGATATAATGATCACCAAAGCCCATCCAGAAGCGGATATCGGCATTTGGATAATGTTTGGCGAGTGAATGAACTTCATCATGCCCGGTCATATAGGCCTTGCGTTTGCCAACGACAGGGAGATCAAATTCCTTGCCGATTTCAAACATCTTATTGGTCTGCCACTGGCCCTTTTGCCAAGAATAGACGCGACCGGTAAACTCGCGGAAGTTGATTTCCGGATCAAAGTTTGTAGCAAACCATTTGCCGTGGGTTCCGGCATTGATATCGACGATATCGATGGATTTAACGTCATCAATATAATCATCTGCCGCTAGACGCGCATAGGCATTTACCACACCTGGGTCAAAGCCAATCCCGAGAATGGCGGTAATGCCTTTCTCTTCGCATTCTTTGAGGTGCTTCCATTCGTAATTATCATACCATGGTGGCGTCTCGCAGATCTTGTTAGGATCTTCGTGAATGGCCGTGTCCATATAAGCGGTACCAGTATCAATACAGGCGCGAAGAACCGACATGTTAAGGAATGGCGAGCCGACATTGATAACGATGTTGACGCCGGTCTTCTGGATCAAGGCTTTTGTAGCCTCGATATCCAGTGCATCCAGCGCATGTGCTTCAAGTTTCACCTCAGTTTTGAGGTTTTTCTTTTCGTGCACGGAATCGATAATTTTTCGGCACTTCTCAACCGTGCGGGACGCAATGTGTATATCTCCCAATACATCACTGTTTTGAGCGCATTTATGCGCCACGACCTGTGCTACGCCACCGGCGCCGATAATGAGAACATTCTTCTTCATTTTCTGTCGATGCTTCCTCTTCCAGCGGATGTCCCGCCATCTGTTTGCGTCCCGGCTCTCCTGCCCGCGGAACCTGTTGAACCTTGCGACTACGCGCAGATCAGTCTCAGGAGAGAGACTGTTCGAAGTCCGTGAAAGTAAATTCACGAACGACATTCACTGTGCCGTCGAGTTCTCGCACGGCAATCGCAGGCATTTTCACGCCATTGAACCAGTTTTTCTTGACCATGGTATAGCCAGCCGCATCCCGCACTGACAGGCGATCGCCAACCTTAAGCTCATGCTCAAAATTGAACTCACCAAACACATCGCCCGCAAGACAGGATTTACCGCAGATCATATAGCGATGTTCTCCCTTATTGGGGAGCATGGTTGCACTCTCCCGATAGATCAGAAGATCAAGCATATGCGCTTCGATTGAACTATCGACAATAGCAAGGTTCTTGCCATTAAAAAGCGTATCCAGAACCGTCACTTCCAAGGTTGTGGTGTTGGTTATTGAGGCTTCGCCCGGCTCCAGATAAACTTGCACGCCAAATTTTTCAGAGAAAGCTTTCAGGCGTGCGCAAAAATCATCAAGCGGATAATTTTCACCAGTGAAATGAATACCCCCGCCAAGGCTCACCCACTCGACGCGCTGCAAAAGCGAACCAAATTTCTCTTCGATTTGGTTGAGCATTTTGTCAAACAAAGAGAAATCCGAATTCTCGCAATTATTATGGATCATGAAGCCGGAAATCCGGTCCATTACCTTCTCAACCTTGGCAATATCCCATTCGCCAAGCCGACTGAATGGGCGTGCGGGGTCAGCCAGATCAAAGCTTGATGTCGAAACGCCCGGATTAAGCCGTAGGCCCCGGACTATTTTGGATGATTGCTCGGCAAAACGCTCAAGCTGGCCGATGGAATTGAAGATAATCTTATCCGCATTGGCGATGACCTCATCTATTTCGTGGTCAGCATAAGCCACGCTATAGGCATGGGTTTCACCACCAAATTTCTCATTACCCAATCGCACCTCATTGAGTGAGGACGAAGTTGTGCCATCCATATATTGGCTCATAAAATCGAAAACCGACCAGGTGGCAAAGCATTTGAGTGCAAGCAAAGCTTTGGCGCCCGACTTTTCCCGCACATAGGCGATGGTTTCCATATTGCGCTTTAGCTTGGTCTTGTCGATCAGGTAATAAGGCGTCTGGATCATGGGTGTTCCGGTATCGAAATCTGGGAAATCGGCCTTGCCAGCAGAGCTGAAAAAATCACCAGCGTGCTAGAAGCATCACAGATTAGGCTTATATGAAGCTTGTAGCAGAAACACAAATGTGACTCGTGCTATAACGTAATTATTTTCACTTTTCTTTGATTTATATAGGAGACCGCAGGAAGTTTTACATCTAAGAAATTTTCCGGCGATTATTTACGCCCGCATTACCCGCTTTTTGAAGAAACAATTTGAATGCGCAGCCCATTTCGTCGCGACAAGAAGCATCCTATAAGACGATTCTCGGCTAGGCATCGAGAAAGCTTTTACTGCCCAGACCGACAAGGATTACATTAAATGGAAAAACAGAAATCCGCTGGCAACGCTGCCAGCGCCACAGCAGGCTGGGGCGAATTATTTGCCGGGCGCAATGCCATTCGTTCGCTCACACTGGTGGGGGGCGTGGCTTTGCACGCGATCAACGTTTTTATAGCGACGACCATTCTGCCAACAGTCGTGAACGATATTGGCGGCATCGATTATTATGCCTGGAATACGGCACTATTTGTCACTGCATCCATTCTGGGGTCGGCCCTTATTCCGCGACTGCTATCGCAAACCGATCCGCGTAAAGCCTATCTCGTGGCTGCAATTATTTTCGCTGCCGGAACGCTCGGCTGTGGCTTTGCGTCTTCCATGCCGGTCATGCTGGCCGGTCGCGCAATACAGGGGCTTGGCGGAGGAATGTTGCTGGCGCTCTCTTACGCCATGATCCGCATCGTATTTGAAGACCGTCTCTGGCCGCGCGCCATTGCGCTTGTCTCGGGCATGTGGGGGGTTGCAACCCTCATTGGCCCCGCTGTTGGCGGTATGTTTGCAGAGCTTGGTGTTTGGCGCGCAGCTTTCTGGTCGCTGATCCCCGTGATTGCGATTTTTGCCGCCATTGCCATGATAATATTGCCCGCTGAGGCCAATAAGAAAGGCAGTGAGGACCGCCTGGCTTGGCGTCAGCTAATACTGCTAACTGGGTCTGTACTTGTCATCTCAGCGGCTAGCCTTTCGGCGGACAGTCTTGTCAATCTTGTTGGTGTTATAATTGCACTGGCTATGTTGATTTTACTCGTTCGCGTCGAGCGCCGCTCTGAAAAACGGATTATGCCCAAGGGCACTTTCCGTTTAAATCGTCTGGGCGCGCTTTATCTCACCATGGCATTTTTGAGCGCTTCGGTGACCAGCTCGGAAATTTTCCTACCGCTTTTTTTCCAGATATTGCATCATCAATCCCCGCTGATTGCGGGCTATCTGGCTGCAATTATGGGCGCTGGATGGACTTGTGGTTCGATCAGCTCTTCCGGCGTCTCAGCCAATAGTGCTGATCGCATCATTGTGGGAGCTCCGATTGTTACGGCTTTGGGAATGGTTGTGCTTGCCATTTTTGTCCCGCCCGGCAGTTCGGGACAATGGAGCTATATATTGCCGCTGTGCCTGATAATGGGTGTTATCGGATTTAGTGTTGGCATAACTTGGCCACATCTTTTGACCCGAATTTTCAGGCGCGCTGAACCGGAAGATCAAAATCTTGCCTCGGCATCTATCACAACAGTGCAGCTTTTTGCCACGGCTCTGGGGGCTGCACTCGCAGGAATGGCGGCCAATCTCGCTGGGCTGAGCGATCCGGGGGGTGTTGCGGGCACGGCCAGCGCATCGCTGTGGCTGTTTGTAAGTTTCGCGCTGATGGCAGTATTTGCGCTGTGTTTTGCAATCATCATGACCCGCAAAGCGTAAAAGCTTGGCCGGGGAATTTTACCCCGGAACCAATCAGAATTAGAACAGGGTTTCTTGTCGGTGCGTCGAAATTCCCCTTAATTGCGCTTTGGTTCTAGCGCATAGGGGCTTGATGTCTTGAAATATAATCATTATCTCGAACTGCGTAATCACCGGTCGACCGATGCGATGATATTCCTCGACACCTCGACTGCAAGACCGATCCGCGCAAGCCACCCATGGCAAGCCGTCTGTGGCGCACAGAACTATGTTCATGCGTGTATGAACGCTGTGCCAGACGACCTGACGCGGTGTTTTTGGCGGTGTTTTTGATTGTGATCAAAGCAGTTTATTGCGCGATTTATTAGATGACCCGCAGCCCAGTAAAAGCGAAACAGAGACAGTTCCAAGATGAGCAGCAATTTTAATCGGGAAACCGTCACCGACATTCACCATTGGACGGACACGCTTTTCTCGTTCCGTACGACGCGTGATCCGGGTTTCCGCTTTCAAAGCGGCCAGTTCATTATGATGGGATTAGAAATCGACGGAAAGCCGCTGACCCGCGCCTATTCGATTGCTTCTAGTCTTTATGAAGACGGCCTAGAATTCTTTTCGATCAAAGTGCCCGATGGTCCACTGACATCGAAACTGCAACATTTGAAAAAGGGCGATCAGGTCATCTTGAGCAAAAAGCCAGTGGGCACTCTGCTTTATGATAATCTGCTGCCGGGCAAGAATTTGTGGCTTTTATCGACCGGTACGGGTCTGGCGCCTTTCCTTTCGATCATTCGTGATCTGGAAGCCTATGACCGTTTCGAAAAAATCATTCTCGTCCATGGCGTGCGCCAGGTTTCGGAGCTCGCTTACACGGATTTCATCAGCAGTGAACTGCCGCAGGATGAATATTTGGGTGAGTTGGTCAAAGAAAAGCTGATTTACTATCCAACCGTCACGCGGGAACCTTATCGGAATCGCGGACGGCTGACGGATTTGATCCGTTCGGGCCAGCTATTCGAAGATGTGGAACTTCCAGAGTTCAACCATGAGGATGACCGCATGATGATATGCGGCAGCCCGGAAATGCTTATTGAAACCAAGCAGATTTTGGAAGATCGTGGCTTTAAGGAAGGCAGCCAGAGCACTGCCGGCCACTTCGTCATTGAAAAGGCGTTTGTTGAAAAATAAGCCGCAATAAGTTTTAAAGGGAGGTGGTCACCTCCCTTTATTTATTTGCTCGCTTTATTTATTTCCCGCTTTATTTCGTTGAAACAGGCTTGGCGCCCATAACATGCTCCGCACCGGGGAAATTGCGGGCTTTTACCTCTTCGGCATAGGCTTTTGCTGCATCAGAAATTTGCGGTGCAAGCATTGCAAAGCGTTTCACAAAACGCGGTGTGAAATCCTGAAATAGGCCAAGCATATCATCGCAAACCAAGATCTGACCGTCGCATGCGGCTGATGCACCAATACCGATGGTCGGAATTGCAAGGGTTTCGGTGATTTCTCGTGCCAAAGGCTCGTAAGTACCTTCGATAACCAATGCAAATGCGCCCGCATCGGCTATGGCTTTGGCATCGCGGCGGATTTGTTTGGCTTCTTCATCGTTGCGGCCAAGCGTGCGAAAACCGCCAACTGTGTTGACCTGTTGTGGCATCAAGCCAACATGGCCAAAGACGGGAATGCCGCGGCGCACCAGAAATTCAATCGTGTCGGCAATTTCTTCACCACCTTCAAGCTTAACGCCATCACAGCCGGTTTCTTTCATAATGCGGGCAGCGTTGCGAAAAGCTTGTTTTTTTGACTCCTCATAAGAGCCAAATGGCAGATCAACGATAACACATGCATGTTCTGCCCCGCGCATCACCGCTTGGCCATGAGCGATCATCATATCCATGCTGACGTTAAGTGTGGAATCCATGCCGTAAAGCACCATTCCCAACGAATCGCCCACGAGAAGAAGATCACAATGAGGGTCTAGCAAGCGGGTCATTGGTGTTGTGTAAGAGGTGAGGCTTACAATCGGTCGCTCACCCTTTAGTGCCGTGATTGCACGGGGCGAGAGGCGCTTTTTTCTTACAGTTGCACTCATTATGCCAGTTTTTCCTCTGTCAGGGCGCAATGACACGATTGTCGAGAAGTCGAGTTGTGCCAATACGAACAAATAGAGCGATCAGTACCGCCTTATTTTGCATTTGTGTAACCCGCTCTAGACTGTGCGGATCGCGCAAGGCCACAACTTCCGGCACAGCAAGGGGTTCGGTCTTGATAAAATCGCTAACGGCTTTTTCCAGCGCTTCTGGATCCTGCATGCCCGCACGATAAAGCCGCTCGGCCTCATCGAGTGCTTTGGGCACGATAATTGCCGCTGCCCGCTGCTCGGGCGTGAGATAGACATTGCGCGATGAACACGCAAGACCATCATTCTCGCGCACGGTTTCCACCCCAATGACCTCAATGGGTATGGCTAGATCCTCCACCATACGGCGGATGATGACCAATTGCTGGAAGTCTTTTTCACCAAAATAAGCGCGGTTCGGGCCGACAATATTGAACAATTTTGTCACAACTGTTGCGACACCGGCAAAATGACCGGGGCGCGCCTCGCCTTCCATTTGCGACCCTAAAGAAGGCACATCGACGACGGTTTGCATTGGGCGCGGATACATATCTGAAACGGAAGGCGCGAAAACATAATCCACGCCTGCCTGACGCAGCAGCTCGGCATCTCGATCCAGATTACGCGGATATTTTTCTAAATCCTCATTCGGGCCGAATTGCAACGGATTGACAAAAATCGAAGCAATGCACACCGCGTTTTCTTCCCGCGCGCGGTGGATAAGCGCCAAATGTCCTTTGTGAAGATAACCCATAGTCGGCACAAAACCGATATCACGATCAGCACGCTTGAGTGGTGCCAGTTGCTGACGCAAAGCGTCAACAGTGTGAATAATCTGCATGGACAGCCCTTCCCTGCCTTCCGTCAGTTTTAGGCTGTCCTACAGTTTCGCCTTTCAGAACACAATAGACTGATGCTTGTCTATGCCTTACGGATTATCGACTGCGCCGACCGTATTGCCTACTGCACGGCCAAAGCGACCAACCTGCTCCTGATAGGTTTTGCGGGTATTGGGGTCGAACACAGCAATCGGTGCGCTAACCACAAGACTTGCCGCGGTCCCTACCCCTTGCGCAGTGCCAAGTGCTACAGCACCAAGCCGTTCACCCAGTCCCACGTCAGAATCGGTGATGGTCTGACCGGCAACAAGACGTTTTCCGATGAGCTGAACCACTTCCGGGCTGGACGCGAATTTAGCATGGTTGAGGCTATCGCCAGTTTTGAGCTGTGTCAGGTCAAGAACCACGATTCCTGCTTGCTCAAGCTCCGAGCGATAGGGTTCAGCAGAGGGGTCAATCTGGCCTAAACGGTCAATATTGCCGGAAATGCGACGCGAAAGGCTGAGCGCTTTATCATCGCGCGAGGTAAAGAGCGTGAAACGCGGATGGTTCTTGCCCATGGCAAGAAATTGCTTGCGGAACACATCAACATCAAGATCAGGCGATGCCAAAATGACATCGGTAATTTTTGAATTCACATGGCCGTCGCGGATGGCCATTTGGCGCAAAGCTTCAACCGTCAGCCAGCTACCCATTGAGTGGGCCATAATGACGATGTCTTTGACATCTGGCGTCTCAGCGATACGGCGCAAGGTTATTTCCAGCGCATCGCGTGAATAATTGGTGCTCTCTTTATCGTAATTATAATCAAAAATGCTGGCCCGCGATGGCCAGGTGAAAATTACGGGAGCAACATCGGCTTGCGAATCGTGCACGATCTGCGCAAAGCGATAGACCGAATCTTCAAAAGTATTATTGAACCCATGAACGAAAACCATGACACGGTGTGTTTTGGTCAAATGTTCACGCAGCCACTTGGAAGCGCCCTTCTCGCCATTTACTGGCTCCACGCCAACAGTCGTGAAATCTTTCGACGGATCAGGCGGCAGCTTTTTGGGCCACTGAACTTCGCCAACTTTGCGATTTTTTTCGGGGGGAATGGATACGGTTATGTCGGTAAGCGTGATCTCGTCATCGCGCTCGCCGGAAAAAAGCGTACCCCTATCGCCCGATGGCGCACGGGTGGTGGCGACTAGCAAATTCACTTCAGAAGCTTGGGGAACAGTCTCGTCAATAGGCACCAGAACACCTACCGGACGGCTGGCGCAACCCGCCAATAACGAAAGCACTACCAATAATATCGGTCCGGTGCGCTCAATGAGGTTGCGCAAATTTGTTCTCCCCGATGGCGAATGTTTAAATGTCTATTGCCATATAGACTTATCCTAATGGGATAAGCCAAGCAGGTTTTTCCTTCATTCCCAGAAAAAACACATGAGTGCGGCTTCCCGGCTACACACTGTTTCATATCTGATGCTTTGCCAGCAAAGCGTGATGAGCCATATTATAATCAATAAGCAAAGGAATTTCCTTTGCGCAGGAGAGCCATCATGTCTTCCGATATCTCATATCATAAGGCCCAGCCCCAGCTTTTGGGATTACACCATCTCACCGCTATTACGGCCGACGCGGCCGCCAATCGGCGCTTTTACACTGAAACGCTGGGAATGCGGCTAGTGAAAAAGACTGTTAATCAGGATGATACCAGTGCCTATCACCTGTTTTACGCCGATGCACTCGCCTCGCCCGGAACAGATATTACATTCTTTGATTGGCCAGTTGCACGCGAGCGCCGCGGAACTCACAGTGTCTCGCGCACGGGATTACGGGTGAATGGCATTGAAAGCCTGGATTGGTGGCGCAATCATCTCAAACAGCAAGGCATTGAAAGCAGCGAGATTTTTGAAATTGCTGGCAGGGCAGTCGTCGATTTTGAGGACCCCGAAGGTCAACGCTTACGGCTTACCGATGATGGAGGGTTAGGCGATGCGCACCCTTGGGATAAAAGCCCATTGCCGGAAAACCATCAGATTCGCGGATTGGGCCCGATTACGCTCAGCGTTCCAGAACTTACACCGACGAAGCTGGTGCTGGAAAAGGTGATGAATATGCGTGAAGTGGGCGACTATGCGTCGCCCGATGGGGAAGGACCTGTGCATATATTTGCGATGGGCCCAGGCGGGGCGGGTGCAGAAGTTCATGTTGCTGTTCAGCCAGACTTGCCTGCTGCGCGGCAGGGCGCTGGCGCGGTGCATCACGTTGCTTTCCGTACGCCAGATCAGGACACTATGTTGGAGTGGGTCGATCGAGTTCGCGCATTTCGCATTCCATCCAGTGGCGAAGTGGAACGCTATTATTTCCGTTCACTTTATTTTCGCGAACCTAATGGGATCTTATTCGAAATTGCAACGGATGGGCCGGGCTTTGCAGTCGATGAGCCTATGGAAAGTCTTGGTGAGCGCCTCTCGCTCCCGCCTTTTCTCGAACCCCGACGTAAGCAGATTGAAAAGGGATTAAAGCCGCTTGATTAATCAGACCCAAAGGCCGTCGCAAAGGCGGTCTTTTATTTTTAGAGGTTTTATTGTTGGCGCTTTGTCGCCTCCCCTGTTTTTTAGTGGTGACTTTTCAAGAGCACGAAAGCGGCAAGAAACATTGCGGTCATGCATAAAATTCGACCTAGCTAAACTCCCGCTTGTGCAATGAACGAACAAGCAGAAACAGAACATCACAAAAGCGAACGGGAAGTTGAAAAAGAAAAAGGCCGCGCGGGAGGAGGATGCGCGGCCTGATCTTGAATACGGCGTTAGGAGGAGGAGTGCCGTATCCGCATCGAGCTCTGGGAGGAGGAGTGAGCTCGATGGCCACTATCTAGCTTTTGGATCGTTTCTACTCAATGACCATTATCGCATAGCAGTTATGCAAATTATGCCCTACTCCGAATTTCATGCCGGATCGGGCCAATCTGCGAAACATGATTCCCCATTATCGCCCGAAATGGTAAACTACGGACATTGATTGATGGAGGCAGTTGGACGGAGGGCAATCGAAGGGAGGCCACCATGCAAGGTCAGGTTATTTTTTATAAAGCAGACAGAATCATTTACCGGCACCATATCGATATTCACGATGATGATTTTTCCCAAGGTGTGAACGAAGCTCTGATCGCTTTTCAGCGTCAATATTCGGGTTTCGATCTCGCAAATGATGAAATTCAAATCCGGTTTAAACGGCCCGGTGAAGTTTGAACATTATTCGATCTTTTAGGCCGCCGCTTTTAAGCCGCCACAGGATTATGCCCTACGGCCCCTACGGCGCCGATAAATATCGCGACTTGTAAAAAAGCTGTTGGGAACGTGATGGCATTGCTTCTTTCCGCAGTTGCCATCTACTTATTTAGATATACCTAAGTTTGTGCACAATTGTGCGTGCACGAAAAAGGTAAGTGATTTGTCTAAAACATTAATCATTGCCGGAAACGGGCCTATTAAGCGCGATTTAACAGCGCAAATTGATGCCGCTGACTATGTTTTGCGCTTTAATGAACCCAGAGATAACCGAAATTTTATCGGAACGAAAACCGATCTGTTGATGCTGGCGTCATCCAGCAAGCAAATGCAGCAATGGATCACAGATCCGGCATTTCTTGAAACTGAAATTGTGCGCAATACGCCGGAAATTCTCTTTGCTTTTCATCCCAGCATCATCCGCAGATTTCATCATCACCCCAATTTCCTCTCCCGCCTTAAAGGCCGACGCGCCGACTGGACTGTGCAGGCGATCGATTATTTTGGCCAGGCAGGAAAGACAATTCGCATCATGCCGTCGCAATATTATTTCGACGTTTGTAATGAGCTCGGCATCACGCGCGACCAGATGAAAGATATTTTCCCAAGTACCGGTTTTTTTGGCATTTGGCTCGCGCTCCAGCAGAATAAAACCAAAGAATGGGACATTAAAATCTGTGGTTTTGGCTGGCAGGGCTGGAAACGACATAATTGGGATGCCGAAAGACAGTGGGTCGAAGAGCGAATGAAAGAAGGAAAACTGTCGATACTTGAGTAAGTGATGAAATAAAAGACAAGAAAATTCCACTTGCGAAATGAAAAAACTTGGCAGATATAGAGATAGCCGAGCGGCTTATTTTACTCCATACTCGCTGGTCCGCATGAACGTTAAAGCCTTCATCATCCATTTAGCACGGGCCACCGAGCGCAATCCGCAAGTGGAAAAACTCATTCGCGAATTGCCCGAAAAGGCAAGCATTATCGACGCGGTTGATAGTTGTGATTTGACCACGCAAATGATTGCGCAGGTTTATAAGCGCAAGCTCCACACTCCGTTTTACCCATTCGGGCTCAGTCGCAATGAGATTGCTTGCTTTCTGTCACATCGCAAAGCGTGGCAGGCGATTGTCGATCAAAAGCTGGATGCGGGATTTATCGTTGAGGACGATATTGAGCTGACAGACTGCTTCATGAGCGCATTTCGCGCAGCGCTTAACCATTTAGAGCCGGGCGGGTTCATCCGTTTTGCTTTTCGCGAGGGGCGTGAACAGGGTCGTGAAGTTTTTCGCAATGGGCAAGTGCGGCTGATCATACCCAACCCGATCGGGCTTGGCATGGTTGCCCAGCTTGTCAGCTATGATGCGGCAGTAAAATTATTGGAGGCGACACGCCAATTTGATCGGCCTGTTGACACCACTGTTCAATTGCGCTGGGTTACTGGCTTGCAGCCATTGACTGTTATACCGGGTGGCGTACGCGAAATTTCTTCAAAACTGGGCGGCACAACCGTACAAATAAAAAAGACGCTTGCAGATAAGCTAGTGCGTGAAATTATGCGTCCGATTTATCGCATGCGCATCCGCAACTTTTCCGCAAAGGCAAAATGAGCTGATGGCGGTTCCGGTACTTCTTTATCATCAGATTGCCCCATTGCCGCACAAGAAAATCCCGTTTCGGGGATTGTGGGTGCATCCGGATAAATTTCGTACTCAAATGCGCTGGCTCAAACGTTTGGGTTATCAGGGGCTCTCATTACGCAATGCCATGCCCTATATTAAGGGTGAAAAGACGGGCAAAGTGGCCGTTATTACCTTTGATGATGGCTTTTTGAATGTTTACGAAAATGCGCTGCCGATCCTCTCGGAATTTGGTTTTACAGCCACCAATTATTTTGTGGCCAACCAAATTGGCGGCAGCAATATATGGGATAAGGTGACCGGAGTTCCGCTTTCGCCCTGCATGTCGCTGGCACAAATGCGGGAATGGGCAAAGCTTGGCCATGAGGTGGGCGCGCATACGCTGGATCATGTTAATCTGGAGCAGACACCGGACGCAGAAGCAAAACGGCAAATCGAGCAATCCAAAATCAAATTGGAAGACATGCTCGGAGAAGCGGTGACGAATTTTGCCTATCCCTATGGCGGCAATTTTCCTATTCACCGCGAGATGTGCCGGGAAGCGGGATTTGAAACCGCAACAACAACTGTACGCGCCCGGGCGCGGGCTAGTGATGATCCGTTTGGGATGCCGCGTGTCTATGTGCGTAGACGTGATTTATCACCGAAATTCATTTTTCGGCTGATGAGCCGATAAAACGACAGTTCCATTGATTAGAAACAATGCTTTAGCCTCGCAGCGTGGCAAATTGCCCATCATTGCGCCATGGACGCAGGAAACCAAAAGCGCTACTAACACGCAGACAAGGAGCGCATAATGGATTATCGCCGTTTTTTCGAAGAAGCGATTGATCAGTTGCACGCCGAGAAGCGCTATCGCGTTTTCGCTGATCTTGAACGCATTGTGGGACGTTTTCCCCGTGCTCTCTGGCGTAACAATGGCATGAGTCGCGAAATAACCGTTTGGTGTTCAAATGACTATTTGGGCATGGGGCACCATCCGGATGTCATTAAAGCTATGTGTGACACAGCAAAGTCTGTCGGCACCGGTGCTGGTGGTACCCGCAATATTTCGGGCAATAGCCATCCGCTTGTTCAACTGGAAGCCGAGCTTGCAGATCTGCATGGCAAAGAAGCTGGATTGGTTTTCACTTCAGGTTTCATTTCCAACGAAGCGTCAATTTCGACGATCGGGCGGTTGCTGCCCAATTGTCTCATTCTTTCGGATGAGCTTAATCACGCCTCGATGATCGAAGGTGTGCGCCGTTCGGGTGCGGAGAAAAAGATTTTCCGTCATAATGACGTTGAGCATTTGGAGCAGTTGCTAAAGGCTGCTGATCCTTCTCGCGCCAAGCTGATCGTGTTTGAATCTGTCTATTCGATGGATGGCGATATTGCGCCTATCGAAAAGATAGCGGATCTCGCAGATAAATATAATGCGATGACCTATATTGATGAGGTTCATGCGGTTGGCATGTATGGTGAGCGGGGCGGTGGTATCACCGACCGTGACAATCTTGCTCATCGCATCGACATTATCGAAGGTACGCTGGCAAAAGCCTTTGGTACGCTGGGCGGCTACATTACCGGTTCGCGCGCGATCATTGATGCGGTCCGCTCCTATGCGCCGGGCTTTATTTTCACAACTTCGCTGCCGCCAGCAGTTGCATCTGCTGCCACCGCGTCAATCCGCCACCTGAAAGCGTCGAATGAAGAGCGCGCTGGCCAGCAACGTCAGGCGCAGCGTACCAAGGATATATTGTCAGCGGCAGGCCTGCCGGTGATGCCATCGGAAACGCATATTGTTCCGGTTCTGGTCGGTGATCCTGAACTTTGCAAAAAGGCAAGTGATCGCCTGCTGCAAGTACATGGCATCTATATTCAGCCGATTAATTATCCGACAGTTCCGCGCGGTACCGAGCGTCTACGCATCACTCCGACGCCATTCCACGATGATGCACTTATCGATGGTCTGAAAGAAGCGTTGATAGAGGTATGGAACGAGCTTGGTATTCCATTTGCCGAGCCAGATGCTCCTAAGGTAGCAGCGTCTGACCGGGTTATTCCGCTGATGGTTTCGCAGGCGGGCGGTTAAGTTACCGTTGCATAGGGATTAAAGGCCGGTTTAACCGGCCTTTTTTTGCATCTGGCGTTGAGCCAGATCGCCTGAATTGTCGTGAGCTATTATCGGGCGTTAATCCAGCTCACCAGTCTTTCAGCCGCTTCATCAACCTGCTGCGGATTGCGACCAAAGCAGAGGCGGAAAAACCCTTCGCCACCCACGCCAAAAGCACTGCCCGGAGCAAGGCCAACATTGGCCTGATCAACCATATCTATTGCTGCCTGCAAGGAATTGCTCACCCCATCCACGCCGAAGAAAAGATAAAATGCTCCTTCGGGTGGCGTCAGGCTGACTTTACCTGTCGATTGCAATGTCGCGCAAAGACGATCACGGACTTGGTGAGCGCGCTCAACCTGCATCGCAACAAAATCATCGCCATGATCAAGTGCCGCGACCGCGCCGCGCTGCATGAATTGTGCAACGCCGGAATTGGAATATTGGATCAAGTTCTCGACCACGGGGCCAAGCGAAGGATGCACTGTCATCCAGCCAATCCGCCAGCCAGTCATCGCCCAGTTTTTGGAGAAGGAATTGACAAATAAAATTCGATCTTCTGGCTCCATAATATCCATGAAGGATGGTGCGCGACGCCCGCCATAATAGAATTGGGCGTAAATTTCATCGGCGATGATCCAGATGCCTTTTTCACGCGCTAAATCAAGAATGTATTGTAAAGTTTCACGATTGGCGGTCCATCCGGTGGGATTTGACGGCGTATTAATAAAGAGCGCACGCGTTTTAGGCGTTATCGCTGATGCGATTTTTTCAGGATCAAGCATCCAGCCATTTGGGCCAAAATCTAACGATACAGGCACCGGCGTAGCCCCCGCAAGGCCAGCCGCGCCTACGAAATTTGGCCAGGCGGGCGAGAGATAGATTGCTTCTTCCCCCGCACCGGTGGTGGCTTTTAGCGCCATTTCAATGGCGTGCATGCCGGAGCCAGTGACATAGAAATTTTCGGGCTGAAAACTCTGCGAAAAATGCCGCTGGTGATAACGCGCTAGCGCCTCACGCAATTCTGGGATGCCAGCCTGCCATGTATAAAAGGTCTCGCCATCGATAATGCTCTTTTGCGCTGCCTCACGAATAAATTCAGGCGTCGGCAAATCACCTTCACCCACCCATAAAGGAATGATGCCCGGTTTATTTCGACCGTGATCGGCAACCTGAATAATTCCGCTTTGCGGCGAGTTGGCTGCTTCTTGGCGAAGGTTAGCAATCAGCGTCATTAAAATTGTTCCCCATTGCGCTTAACACCCCATGCTTAGCAAGGGGCGCTGATTAAATCACGCGGCAAATTGTGATGATTTGATCAATTCTGCTGATGAATTGAAAACGGAGCTCAAAAGCCCCGTTTCAGACTATCAACTAGATTAAGCTTTCTTCTGTGCCAGAAGATCACGAATTTCGGTGAGAAGAACTTCATCACGTGGCGCTTCCGGCTCCGGCTTTGCCTCTTCTTGCTTCTTCAAACGGTTCATTCCCTTAACGACGATGAAGAGCACCCAAGCAATAATCAGGAAGTTGATAAGTAGCGTTATAAAATTGCCATAAGCAATAGTCGCACCAGCTTCACGGGCAGCAGCAAGCGTGCTTTGGGGCGCGCCAGCAAGCTGGATATACATGTTGGAAAAATCAATACCGCCCGTGACCAATCCAATGATGGGCATAATGATATCATTGACAATGGAATTGACGAGGCCGCCGAAAGCACCACCAATGATAACACCAATTGCCAGATCAACCATGTTGCCCTTAAGGGCGAATTCCTTGAACTCTTTCAACATCTGCTTTTATCCCTCTCGCACATGAACAAAACCGGGCCGTCTGGTTAAGGTCCATCCAATCAAACTGATGATAATTCATCAACAATATAGCGGTTACAATCGGCCATGGTGCGATTTTTAGCTGAAATGAGCAAAGAAAAGATGAACAATAAAATGCGCCCGAAAGAGCGCATTTTGTTCATTCCAGTATGAAATATTGTTGGTCTGGCGCTATTCTCACGCAGCGAAACGTTTGGTTGCCTCAATAAGCTCGTGCGTTATGCCCGGCTCTGTCACGGCATGGCCGGCATCTTCGACAATTTTCAGATCCGCTTCTGGCCACATCTTTTTTAATTGCCACGCATTGATGAAAGGGGTGCAAATATCATAACGACCATGCACGATAACGCCGGGAATATGGCGGATGCGATCGGTATTTCTCAGCAACTGATCGTCACTATCGAGAAAACCTCTATTTTGGAAATAATGGCACTCGATGCGAGCGAAAGCCACCGCATAAAGGTCTTCACCGAAAGCTTCTACCCGCGCCGGATCGGGTTCTATGGATAAAACAGAGCCTTCCCACCGTGCCCAGCGACGCGCGGCCTCAAGCTGGACCTGCGGATCAGGGTCGGTCAGGCGTTTATAATAAGCAGCGATCATATCTGCGCGCTCATTTTCAGGAATGTGGTCGTGATAGGCTTCGAAATGATCCGGAAAAATAATGCTCGCGCCATTTGAATACATCCAGTCGATCTCAAAGCGCCGGATCATGAAAATGCCACGCAGAATGAGTTCCGCTACACGTTCAGGGTGCGATTGCGCATAGGCTAGCCCCAGCGTCGACCCCCAGGAACCACCGAAAACTTGCCATTTTTCCACACCCAGATGCGCGCGAATATGTTCCATATCGGCGACAAGATCCCAGGTGGTATTTTCACGCAATTCCGCCTGGGGTATCGAACGACCACAACCACGCTGATCAAAAAGAATAATGCGATATTTTTCGGGATCATGCAGGCGCCGCATGGTCGGAGTGATCCCTCCACCGGGACCGCCATGGATCATAATGACGGGCTTTCCGTCCGGATTGCCGCATTGCTCCACATATATTGTGTGCAGCGGTGACACCTGAATCATCTCTTCCTTAAAAGGCTGGATTTCCGGATAAAGCGTATTGCGCGTCATAAAATGCCTTTTCATCCCCATTCAAGAGGGTGCATGGTTGTTTATTCTCTGCTTAAATTTAACACATAATGCGGCCAGATGGCGGCAAGGGTGTACACAAACCCGTCTGCCGTCAGTTTTGTTTAATTAAACGTTAAAATTAAGCTACATAAATGCCAATTCTACCGGCAGTGTTTATCGTTCCTCCCCACTAAATGGGTTAATGGGCACAAGTATTCTGCGATGGCTTGGGCGCGGCTAGCTCAAGTTTTTCCGGGATTATCCGGTTCAGCCGGATCTTGCGTTTGACGGTCAAAACTCTTGGCAATATCCATGAAACGGCGCATAAAACGTTCCATATAGCTCATGGAGCGCTCGAAATCGTCTTCGGATGGAAAGCCTTGATGTCTGCTGACCTGAGGCTCAATATTTGCTATTTTTTCCTCCAACGCTTTTACGCGTTTGCTAAGATCCGTAATGTCATCTTCATAGGCTTCACGATCTTCGGTCGCCATTTTGCAAACGAGTTGCTCAGCCTCAAGACGACATATAGAAAGCGCTCCGGTGCGCGTATCAAGCCGGACATAGCCATTTTCGGTTTTTTCAAGCTGATAACGCCCTGCATCCTGAGCATTTGCATTGCTCATAAGAAAAGCTACACTCAGAATACAGCCAGCGGCTTTAGCTGGAAGCGGCATGAACCTGCTAAGCATGGTATGATCTCCTTATCCAGTATTGTTACATGATAAGGCAGCTATGCAAAAAAGCGAATACGACAATGCTTTGATTTATGTATTATTTCAGTTTAGAGAGGCGCGATGATGAAAACGACCATCTACAAAATCGTGCCACAGGACCTCTGGGCGCAAGCAGAAAAGTCTGGCATATTCGAAGGCGCAGCTGTTGATATTGCGGATGGGTATATCCATTTTTCAACAGGAGAGCAGGTGCGCGAAACGGCCGCAAAACATTTTGCAGGCCAGACGGACCTGCTGCTTGTTAGCGTTGATGCGGAAAAGCTAGGCGATAAGCTTTTATATGAAGTCTCCCGCGGAGGAGCGCTTTTCCCACATCTTTATGCCGCACTGCCAATGGATGCAGTAACCAAAGTCGAACCGTTGACGCTGGATGCAAACGGTCTGCATATTTTTCCGGAGCTTTAAGAAAAATGGGCGGTCTTTTTGAATTAATCGGGCGTCGGGCCTTGTTTTCGTTCGACGCGGAACAGGCACACGGCCTTTCAATTGCGGGTCTGAAAACTGGGGTCATCTCTTGTGGACGGTTTAATGACCCTACCCTGTCGGTGAAAATCGCCGGATTGCAATTTCCCAATCCAATAGGAATGGCCGCTGGCTATGACAAGAATGCCGAAGTGCCAGACGCATTGTTGAAGCTTGGCTTTGGCTTTACGGAAGTTGGCACTCTTACCCCTCGCCCGCAAAGCGGCAATAAACGGCCCCGCATTTTCCGCCTGACAGAAGATAATGCTGTGATCAACCGGCTTGGATTTAACAATGAAGGGCATGAGGCTGCCTATAAGCGTTTGTCGGAGCGGGTTGGAAATGGCGGCATTGTGGGTATCAATATTGGTGCCAACAAAGATGCCGAAGATCGTGTCGCAGATTATGTAGCAGGTATACGCCGTTTCTATCAGCTGGCGCGGTATTTTACGGTCAATATTTCCTCGCCCAATACGCCCGGTCTGCGCAATCTTCAATCACGCGAGGCATTGCATGAGCTATTATCGCGTGTTTTGCAGGCACGGGATGAGGAAGGAAAAATGTGCACGCTCAAGCGGCCAGTATTCCTAAAAATTGCACCGGATTTGGAAGATGCCGAGTTGGATGATATTGCAGCCAAAGTGCTGGAGCATAAGCTCGACGGTATCATTGTTTCTAATACCACTCTCTCACGCGACGGCTTGAAAAGTGCAAATCGCGATGAAACCGGCGGCCTGTCGGGTGCGCCGTTGTTTGATCGCTCCACCATTATTCTTGCGCGTATGCGTGAGCGTGTCGGGCCGGAGCTGCCATTGATTGGCGTGGGTGGAGTTCATAATACGGAAACCGCACTGGCTAAGATCAAGGCTGGCGCCGATTTGGTGCAGCTTTATACAGGTATGATCTATCGCGGTCCGGGAATTGTCCGGGAAATTCTGCGCGGCCTATCCGAAAGCGTGAAGCGCTCCGGCGTCAACAATATTGCCGATCTGCGAGACCGCGAAACCAAGCAATGGGCAGCCCGACAGCTTACGGTTTGAATAAAGGGAAAAATTCTGACCTATAACGCCGCGGCAACATCGCAAATAGGGTAATGCCGCGAATGGATAGGAAGAGATTGAGCGCCAGCCAGAGGCCGTGATTGCCCATCACCGGTTTCAACGCATACAGTGCTGCCAAAAATACCGCAAGCGAAACGATCATCATATTGCGCATATCGCGCGACCATGTCGCGCCGATATAGACCCCATCCATGTGAAATGCCAGCAGGCCGGTTAGGCCTGTCAATGCAGCCCAGAAAAGATAGGTGCTGGCCTCAACACGGACATCTTCAGCCTTTGAGAGCAGCTCAATAATGGCATCGCCAAAAATCAGCAAAAGCGCTGCAACTGTAATAGACATACAAAGCCCCCAGATGAAGGTAAGCTTTGCGCCGCGGACAAAAGCCGGGCTATAGCGCGCGCCAATCGAGCGACCGACGATCTGTTCAACGGCGGTGGCCATGCCATCCAGGAAAAACCCGCAAATAAGGAAGAAATTCATCAATACCGCATTTGCGGCCAGTGTGACCGGGCCAAATTCTGCGCCAGCACGCGTGAAAAAAGCAAAAGCCGTTAACAGCAAAATGGATCGGATCATAATATCGCGATTAATCGCGATCATGCGCAGGATGCCATCTTTTTGAAAAATACGTTTCCGACCGGGAAAACCGCCCTGTGTTTTTTTGAAATGGCGAATAACGAAAAACAGCCCAACGATTGCTGCTACCGTTTCGCCCGCCACTGTGGCCCATGCGACGCCTGCGACGCCCCAGCCAAGTTCCAGCCCCAAAATGATGCAAAGAACAATATTAATACCATTCAACAGCACTTGAAGGCTCAAACCCAGCACGCCCTGTCCGCGACCAAGCAACAGCCCCAGCACTGAATAATTTATCAAAGCCAGTGGAGCTGACAGCATCCGAATGGACACATAGGTCACCATGGCAGCCGCGGTTGCAGGTGTGGGGTGAATGAAATCGGATGCGATGGTAAGGATAAGCGGCAAACACAGGATCATGCCAGTCCCTGCTGCCAGCGCGATTATAATTGCACGCCAAAAAATCGCTTGCTCTTCCGATGCATTTTCCGCACCAACCGCCTGCGCCACAAGTCCGGTGGTCCCAGAACGCAAAAAGCTGAACATGGTCAGCAGGAAGTCAAAAACCAGTGCGCCAATGGCCAAGCCACCAATAAGCTCGGCCTGCCCCATCTGACCGACCACACCCATATCCACCAAGCCAAGCAAAGGCGTGGTGATGGCTGCAAGGGTCATCGGCACAGCGATCATCATCACCATGCGATGGGTAACTTCAAACGGCCTCGAAACCAGGCCTTTTTCGTGCAGCATCTGATTCATAACCAATCCAGACGATATAAGAGCGAGTGAATTTAGCTCTACTCTGGAAATCCTATTTAAAACAGAGCTTTCCGTCAGCGCATTGTCGCAGTGCCTACGCGCTCAGAGTTGCTTTCAGGCTTCAAATAGCTTTTGGCGGCAAGTTTTTTCAAGCGACCAGTGTCTTTCAAAACCTAACTATGGTTCAAGTCCCAAATATCATCGCCCAATAAATATAATGCGGTTTATTTTCAGGTGTGGCCCAGGCAAGGCCGTAACGGGAAAATATCGGGTCCAGCATATTGCGGCGATGGCCGGGAGATTTCATCC
This sequence comes from Falsochrobactrum ovis, assembly GCF_003259955.1. Taxonomy (GTDB): domain Bacteria; phylum Pseudomonadota; class Alphaproteobacteria; order Rhizobiales; family Rhizobiaceae; genus Brucella; species Brucella ovis_A. Next base: position 524,472 of record NZ_QLMK01000001.1, on the reverse strand, counting down.
AGGCATCAAAAGCAGCTTTGGTGCTAGTTTGGCCAGCCGCTAGATTTTCAGCCGCCGGACCACGTATTCCCGCCTTTTTGATGCGCGCTCCAAAACTATTGCCCCAACCAACGGAATGGCTAATCTTTTGATGTGAAGCCATGAGACGGGCTTGAAACAACGCGGCTGCTTCAAGCTTGGTATCGGTCGCCATATCTGGCAGGCCATGGGCTTTTCGTATCTCATTAAAAAGGCGGGTTGGATCCTCGGCCGCAGCTAAAGAAATTCCTGCCGGAAAAGAGAAAGCTGTTAAAGCACCCCCCGCGAGGATCAGAAAACTGCGCCGGGAAGAATCGTGTTTTGAGTGATTAATCATCCACTACATTCTCGCCATCAAAGGTTTGGCATGCACCCCATATATCAGAGAATGAATGCGCGAAATTAACGGCGATAACTGAGAATCCGGAGCAAAATAAAGGCAGGAATGACGACTGCGGCGCCCAGAATGAGATAATCCGCAAAACGAGCTAAAGCGGAGAAACCCATATTCCAAACATGTAGGAAGAAATCACGAATATTCCACAATATGTCATAAGGCGTCCAATTGAAGGTGCTCATGACCACGCCAACGACAATCGAGATCAATATAAGTTTTACAACGACGCGGCCCGGCGTATCGCCGAGAAAACGGTTTACACGATCGGACATGCAATTCTCCTGCTCAACTTGTCCGCGCGCGCGGAATTCAACATGTGAAATAAGCTTTCAGCATAAAATGTGCAAGTTTTGGCACAGCATTGGTCAGAATGCGCCTTGTTGCTTGCGAAATTCGCGGGGTGGCTTTTGTTTTTGGCGCGCAAAGGATCGGTTCATGCTGCGTGTATCGGTAAACCCACTGGCCACTGCGACTTCCAGCAGAGAAAGCGAGGTTTCGGTGAGCAGCTCACGAGCTTTCTTGACGCGCAATTCCTCGCGTACTTCAAACGCGGTGCGTCCCAAAGTGGTTTTAAACACACGCTCCATCTGACGCACCGAAATTCCCAAACGGCCTGCCACATCAACCATCGGAATGGGATCTTCAAGCGTTTCTTCAAAAATTCGGATCGCCCTGCGGATCAGGGGTGATCGGACACCATTGAAACTGAGCGCGGGCTGTTCAGAGCGCACCAGCTCATATGGAAAAAGCAGAATAGAAGCGCTTTTGCGGGCTAGTTCTTCTGATATTTCATTTTGGATAATGGAAAGCGCAAGGGATGCCGCGCCCAGCCCTCCGGCACAAGTATAGTGGCGACCGCTACTGTGAAACAGGCTGGTCGTATCAGCGGTAAAGCCATCAAAATAATTGAGAAAATCGTCGCGGTGAAACCAGCTAACGCAACAATTGCGATCAACAAGCAAATCCGCTTCGGCGAGCAAAAAAGCGGCTGTGCAAAGCCCAATCACTCGCTGTCCGCGCCGGTCGGCTCGTTTGATGAGATCAATCAATGCACGCTGGCGTGGGCGATATTGCCCTAACAATCCGCCCACAATCACCACATAATCGCATTCATCCAGCTCGCCCAGCGGGGCGTTGGGTTCCACCACCATGCCAGAACTTGAGGTGACAGGATCGCCGGATAGGGTGCAGATTTTCCAGCCACAGCGGATTTGACGACTTTTATCACGCTCATCGGCAGCAAGTCTGAACGGATCGAGAAACAGGCTTAATGCAGTTAGCGTAAATCCCGGCAGCGCAACGATACCCACGAGAAGACGTTTCGGGATAACGTCATTCGATCTAGCACTGATCGGGCTTAGTTTTTGCTGCGGATCAAGTGTCAATTGCCGCTCACCTGAAATGCTTTGAGAGCTTTAATCGCTGCGCCTGATAGTTGGATCCCAAATCTATGCCATAAAGCACCTTAGGCCGGTTGAGCATATTTTCATAGACAAGGCGTCCGACAATCTGACCATGTTCAAGAATGAACGGAACTTCGTGACTGCGAACTTCGAGCACAGCTCGACTGCCCGTGCCACCCGCTGCGCTATGGCCAAAGCCCGGATCGAAAAAACCCGCATAATGGACGCGAAATTCCCCGACCAGCGGATCGAAAGGGGTCATTTCGGCTGCATAAAGTGGCGGTACATGCACCGCTTCGCGCGATACTAGAATGTAAAATTCATCCGGGTCCAGCACCAGTTCGCGAGCACCGCGATCATAAATCGGCTCCCAGAAATCCAGCACATCATGCGCCGCGCGCTTATCGACATCAATAACGCTTGTATGACGTTTGCCGCGATAGCCGATCAATTTGTCTTCACCGCCGGAAAGATCAACCGAAAGCGCAATGCCGCCGCCAGAAATGTTAGGCTGGTCTGAAGCAACCAAAGTCTCGGCCTGATGAAGCAGCGTCAGTTGGTTTTCGTCAAGCTGAGCGCGGCCTTTGCGGAAACGGATCTGCGACAGGCGCGATCCGGTGCGGGCGACGATCGGGAATGTTCGGGGGCTCACCTCCAGATAGAGTGGGCCTTTATAACCGGCTGGAACCTTGTCAAACTCTTGCGCGCCATCAACGATGACCCGCGTGAAAATATCAAGGCGACCGGTTGAGCTTTTTGGATTTGCGGATGCTGAGAGATCTTCGGGTAAGGAAAGACCTTCCAAGAGTGGCACGATATAAACGCAACCCGTTTCCAAAACCGCGCCAGCACTTAAGTCGATCTCGTGCAATTTCAATCGCTCAAGCTTATCAATGACAGGAGTAGCAGGGCCAGGCATAAAGGAAGCCCTCACCCGATAGGCTTTTGCTCCCAAACGCAGGTCGAGACTTGCAGGCTGGATCTGATCATCATCGAGCGGGCGGCCAGAGGTCAGCAAACCACTTTCAAACAGCGCGGCAATATCCGCATCTGCCAGAATTCCTGCCTCATTATGCGTCATCAGGCCAATACTCCCATCAACTAAACTCGTCGGCTACATAAACAACTTTGATAGCTCTTAGCACCTATAGAACCGCATGCACGCGCTTTTTGTCAAACCGGGTTGATAACAGGGTGTTTTCTACAAAAAAGGGCAAGGTTTGCGCGGAAATGATGGAGTAGCCATCAAGTATGTCGCAGTTTCAACCATTGACGACCCGCAGCCAGACGCATAAGAAAAACCATCCGTGGTGATTTGGCCGGCCGGCTTGCAGCCACGTTAAAGAATTCGCTAAAATGGGCCGTGGTTTGTCTCCGGTCTATTGCGTTTTCGCAAGGCCGGTTTTTTAATGGCCGCCGAGGTCTAGGCCCCGGCCGACCAGCTTTTCGACAGGTTGGAATATGACAAACAACACTACTCGCAAATTTCGCCCAGCGACGCAGCTTCTTCATGCAGGCTCCCAGCGTTCAAACTTTGCTGAAATGTCCGAGGCATTGTTTTTGACGCAGGGCTTTCTTTACCCAACGGCGGAAGCGGCAGAAGCGCGCTTTAACGGCGAAGATCCGGGGTTCATTTATTCGCGTTATGCCAATCCAACCACCGACATGTTTGAAAAGCGCATGTGCGTGCTTGAAGGTGCGGAAGAAGGCCGCGCTACGGCATCCGGCATGGCGGCAGTTGCAACCGCTATTCTGTGTCAGGTTCAGGCGGGCGATCATGTCATCTCATCGCGGGCCCTTTTTGGGTCCTGTCGCTATATTATCGAAACGCTGCTGCCAAAATATGGGGTGGAAATTTCGATCATTGACGGAACGGATATTGAAAGCTGGAAGGCTGCCGTTCGTCCAAATACAAAAGTTATTTTTCTCGAAAGCCCGTCCAATCCCACTTTGGAAGTTATCGACATTGCGGCAGTGGCGGAAATCGCCAATAATTCTGGCATAAAGCTGATTGTTGATAATGTTTTTGCAACGCCGCTCTATCAGAAGCCATTGGAGCTGGGTGCGCATATTGTTGTCTATTCAACCACCAAACATATTGATGGTCAGGGCCGCTGCCTGGGCGGCATTGTTATTTCTGATCGTGAGTGGATTGAAGGTTCATTGCAGGAATATTTCCGGCATACGGGACCGGGCATGAGCCCATTTAATGCATGGATCATGCTTAAAGGACTTGAGACGCTTTCTGTGCGTGTGCGCCAGCAAACAGATTCTGCCAGTGCTTTGGCCGATTTTCTGGCCGGCAAACCGGGGGTCAAACGCGTGATTTATCCGGGACGGGCTGACCACCCGCAGGCGGATATTATCGCAAAACAAATGAGTGGCGGATCAACGCTGATTGCGCTGGAACTTGAAGGTGGGAAGGAAGCTGCTTTCAAATTTGAAAATGCACTGGAAATTTTCTGTCTCACCAATAATCTGGGTGATAGCAGAAGCCTCATCACCCATCCGGCGACCACGACCCATAAAAACCTGTCAGACGAAGCGCGTGCAGAACAGGGAATTTCGGATGGCTTGCTGCGTCTTTCCATTGGGCTTGAAGACACCGACGATCTACTTGAAGATGTCGATGTGGCACTCAAGGCGCTGCGCTAAAACCGTGCAATTGCCCGAGTTTGGTAATCGCTTCTTTGGGGCAAGACTATCTTAAACCAGTCCCCGGTTTGGGGGCTGGCTTCCACCGGCAGCGAATATGGTGTAAATCATCGTTAGAAGAAGAATTTAAAGGCGGATTTAATGTATAGGGCAGTAACGCGGGGGATCGAAGTAACTGCGGAACCCTTCTATCTTGAAGATGAATCCCAGCCGGAAGAAAACCGATATGTCTGGGCTTATCGGATCACCATCGCTAATAATTCGGATGAAACTGTCCGGCTGAGGTCTCGCTATTGGCAGATTACCGATGGCAATGGACATATTGAAGAAGTCGAAGGCCCGGGCGTGGTTGGTGAACAACCAACCTTGGAGCCGGGCGATTCATTTCAATATTCTTCTGGCTGTCCGCTGCGGACCAGTTCCGGCGTCATGGTTGGCCGCTATCAGATGCAAGGCGCGAGCGGGAGCGCTTTCGAGGTTGATATTCCGGCCTTCTCGCTGGATATTCCCGAAGCGCCCCGGACGCTTAATTAGCGCTTTATCTGGGTTATTTTTGAAAATCTGCCGGGTCAAACTCATAATGCGTCGAGCAGAATTCGCACGATACTGAGATTTTACCGTTCTCAATACTATCGGTGATTTCTTCGGCACTGAAATTTGCCAGCATGCTTTCGATCCTCTCGCGCGAGCAGGAACATTCGTCATAAACCTTTACCGGCTCATAAACCCGTACACCGCGCTCGTGGAAAAGCCGATAAAGCAACCGTTCGACGCCGACTTGCGGATCGGTTAGTTCTGAGCTTTCAATGGTTGCCACAAGGGATCGCGCCTCGGTCCAGCCATCATCATCCGGCCCCCGGGCGGCATCGCTTTCATCACCGTCGCCACCGTGAAGATCAGGCATACGCGCACGCAGTTCTGACTCTGGCAGGAACTGAATCATCAAGCCGCCTGCCCGCCATTTTTCCACGGACGCACCGTCCTCGCCACGCTCAACCAGCTTTGCAACACTCAATTTTACATCGGTTGCAATCTGTTCGGACTGGCGGAAATAGGTTCTAGCAATTTCCTCAAGCGACGATCCGTCGAGCGCGACAATGCCTTGATAGCGCTGCATATAGCTACCTTGATCTACGGTGAAAGCCAGCGTGCCACGACCGAGCAGCTCTTCGGAACTGGTCTGGCCTTCAATAACGGCCTGCTGCACGCGATCAGCATCATAGCGCGCATAACAACGGACGGATTGCGGTGTGCGGAAATCCACCACCAGCATATCAACCGGTCCATCGGACTGGGTTTGAAAAATGAATTTTCCTTCAAATTTCAATGAGGTGCCGAGCAGGACCGTTAAAGCCATAGCTTCTGCCAGCAAACGGGACACTGGTTCGGGGTAATTGTGTCGCTTCAAAATCGCGTCAATGCTGGAACCCAACTGAACCGCACGACCCCGCACGTCGAGCCCTTCCACCTGAAAAGGCACAACGGCATCGTCGCCAGCAAAGTTCAAATCATTGAGATCCACCCGAAGATCGGCTTCGGATTGTACGGATTCTTTTTCGGCTTTAGACAAATCAGGCTCCTTGCAGGCACCATGTCAGAATTGCTTTCTGCGCGTGGAGCCTGTTTTCGGCTTCATCAAATACAACAGACTGAGGACCGTCGATAACTTCGTCTGTTACTTCCTCACCGCGATGCGCTGGAAGACAATGCATAAACAGGGCCTCAGGGTCTGCTTTGGCCATCAATTCGGCATTGACCTGATAGGGCATGAATACATTATGACCGCGTGCGCGATCTTCCTGCCCCATCGAAACCCATGTATCGGTGACGACGCAATCAACACCGCTTGCAGCCTGGTGGGCATCGGTTGTGGACACAATTTGAGCGCCTTCGGACCGAGCCCAATCGACAAAACGCTGGTTAGGCTCACTGCCTTCCGGTGTTGCGATGTTGACATTAAATTCAAAACGCGCTGCCGCCTCCAACAGAGAATGCAGCACATTATTGCCATCGCCCATCCAGGCAAAGGTTTTCCCCTTAACCGGACCGCGATGTTCCTCATATGTAAGTATGTCAGCCATGATCTGACAAGGGTGCGTGTCGTCTGTCAGTGCATTAATCACCGGAACGGTTGCATGTTCTGCCAGTTCGAGCATCCGATCATGCGATGTTGTGCGGATCATGATTGCATCCACATAACGCGAAAGCACCTTTGCCGTATCGGCAATAGTTTCGCTGCGGCCAAGCTGCATTTCAGAACCGGTTAGCATGATAGTTTCGCCGCCAAGCTGGCGCATTCCCACATCAAACGACACGCGGGTACGGGTGGATGGCTTTTCGAAAATCATCGCCAGCACTTTTCCCGCCAACGGCTTTTCGATCTCACCCGCCTTCAGCCGGGCTTTACGGATTTTTGCATCCTCAAGAATGGAGCGTAATTCAGCGGCGGGCACTGCTGCGAGATCGATAAAATGTTTTACATTGGTCATGATATCACGCGGTCTTGCTTGTCTGTTTTGCAGAAGAAAGCTGATCTACAGCAGCCTCAATACGCTTGAGCGCCTCTCGGGCTTCTTCAGGTGTCGTCACAAGCGGCGGCAAAAGACGAACAACATTATCGCCCGCGCCAACGCTGAGAAGTTTTTCATTGCGCAAAGCCAGGACCAAATCCGTATTCGGCACTACACATTTAATGCCCATCAAAAGTCCGCGGCCACGTATTTCAGAAATCACATCTGGATAGCGATCAATGATCGATGCCAGACCCTGTTTGAGGACAAGGGCCGTATCCTGTACCTGATCGAGAAAACTATCAGACAGCACTATATCCAGCACGGCGTTGCCTACGGCCATGGCCAGCGGATTGCCGCCAAAGGTCGTGCCATGGGTGCCAGCGGTCATGCCCTTGGCAGCTTGCGCAGTTGCAAGGCAAACGCCCATCGGAAAACCGCTGCCAATGCCTTTGGCGACCGCCATAATATCTGGGGAAACGCCCGACCATTCATAAGCAAAGAATTTTCCGGTACGACCAACACCCGATTGCACTTCATCGAGCATCATCAGCAGGCCATTTTCGTCGCAGATTTGACGCACCAAGCGCATAAATTCATCTGGCACCAGACGCAGGCCGCCCTCGCCCTGTATTGGTTCAAGCAGAATAGCTGCGGTTTCGGGAGTTATTGCAGCCCGAAGAGCTGCTTCATCGCCAAAAGCTACCTGATCAAAACCATCGACTTTGGGGCCAAAGCCTTCCAAATATTTGGCCTGCCCGCCAGCAGCGATAGTAGCAAGGGTGCGGCCATGGAAAGCGGACTCAAAAGTAATAATGCGATAGCGCTCAGGATTGCCGTTTACATAATGATAACGCCGCGCGGTTTTAATCGCGCATTCCAGCGCTTCAGCACCGGAATTGGTAAAAAACGCCTTATCTGCAAAAGTTGCGTCGACGAGGCGTTGGCCCAATTTTTCTTGGCCGGGAACCGTATAAAGATTTGACAAATGCCAAAGCTTGTCCGCCTGTTCCTGCAATGCCGCAACCAGATGCGGATGGGAATGACCTAATGAATTGACTGCAATTCCGGCGGCAAAATCGATATAGCGCTCGCCATCTTCAGTAATCAGCCAGATGCCTTCGCCTCGCTCGAAGCGCAAGTCCGCACGATTATAGGTTTCGTATAGCGGTTGCACAATCGTCACGTCGGTCATTGCAGTCAGGCCTCCATTAGCCCTTAATTGCAGCGCCCCGGCCGAGCCGGCAAGGCAGCGTTTCCCATATTTGAATTCCCCAGCCACGATTTCGACCAATCGAAGCAAAGGCCGGACAGTCGCATGAATAATCATGGCGTCCGATGAAAGAAAAAACCGCCCACCGGGCGGCCTGCGTATATTGGCGTTCGCGAAAAAAATGTCAATCAAAGCTCGCCCGGATAATTCATCATCTTCGCATGAGATCATGCAGGAAAGCGACAATTCGACAAGTTACCGCTTAAGGCTGGCATTTTGGCTTTGGCGGGGATATATAGACGCTTAGATGTTTTCCCTCATTCGGTGTATGCGAAAGAGACTTTCTATTTTGGTAGAATTGACTCAGAAAAACCGTCTTTTGTACCCAAGTTGGGGAAAACCACAAAAATGGAATCCAGCTGGCGAGGCTATCCCTTGTCATGGAGTCGTTCGATATTGTAGGTTAATTCTAACATTAAAACTACATTTCGTGCGGCAGACTTAGTCATCCGGATAGATATAGTGTTTGCGCCCGGCGTCCTCCGGGAGCACTGATGGATTCCGGCTAACGACAAATGATTGGAGCCCAGGGCGATGAACTGGACAGAAGAGCGCGTCGAACTGCTCAAGAAATTATGGAATGAAGGCTTGAGTGCAAGCCAGGTAGCGGCACAGCTGGGTGGCGTCAGCCGCAATGCGGTCATCGGAAAGGTGCACCGCCTGAAACTTTCTGGTAGAGGCAAAACCACTACAGCTGCGGCCCGCAGCAAAAAAGCTAATACGACGCCGGCAGCAGCAGCAGCGCCGCGTCCTGCAACGAGTACGACCAATAATAATCGTCCGCAGGCAACCACCACAATCCGCAACGCGACCGTCACCAAAACTGTTGGCGCTACCGCATTGCAGATGGAATATGTTGCAGATGCGGTTTCAGAAACGGTTATCCAGGCAGAATCCGATGTGGTTGTGCCAATTTCGCGTCGGCTGAACCTTCTTCAGCTCAGCGAGCGCACCTGCAAATGGCCGATCGGTGATCCGATGCATGATGATTTCCATTTTTGCGGTCATGAGTCAGACGATAGCAGCCCCTATTGTACTTATCATGCAAAACTGGCTTTCCAGCCAGCTTCAGAGCGTCGTCGCGCACGCTAATCGCAGGTTATCTCTGTGTGAGATATTTTTAACCCCGGAAAATCTTCCGGGGTTTTTTCTTCGCTTTTCGCGTTATTCGCCTCGAAGACCATTGCAAATTTGGTTGGCCGTTAAATTTTCGGTAAGCGCACGATGAAGGTTGAACCTTCACCCAATTGAGAGCGAACCACCAATCGGCCGCGATGGCGCGCCAGCACATGTTTTACGATAGCTAATCCCAGCCCCGTGCCCTTATGGGAGCGGCTTGTTTCGACATCTATCCGATAGAAGCGCTCGGTCAGGCGGGGTAAATGTTCCGCAGCGATACCAGGGCCGAAATCTTGAACGGAAGCCACCGCCTCTGGCGTCGTTTCATGGGCCTGTTCACTGAGCGAAATAATCACTTTCTTGCCGGTCTGTCCGTATTTGCAGGCATTCTCTACGAGATTTTGAAAGAGTTGGATAAGCTCATCGCGTGTTCCCCTCACCTTCAAAGGATAGTTAGGCAGATCACGTTCAATCGTTACATTCATATTTTCAGCTAAAGGCGTCAGCGTATCGGCGATATGATTAAGCAGTGCCGTCATATCGACATTTTCTTCGACCGCCAGATGAGCACGCATTTCAAGGCGCGAAAGCGATAAGAGATCGTCGATTAGCCGTGACATACGCTCGGCCTGTTTCTGCATAATTTGCAGAAATCTTTCGCGGGCGGCGGCATCATCTCGAGCGGGGCCTTGTAATGTTTCTATAAAGCCAAGCAGAGACGCTAAGGGCGTACGCAATTCATGGCTGGCATTTGCAACAAAGTCCGAGCGCATGCGATCAATCCGTCTCGTTTCGGTTTGATCGCGAAAAAACAACACAAATAACTCCGTCCCTTTATCACCATTGAAAAGCGGTTTAACCAGCGCCTTATACCAGCGATCAATGGGCGTGCGTTCAAAAAAATCGACACTACGCGGCTCTTTTTCAGCAATAACGCCTTGAATAAGCGCATGCATTTCCGGCGCCCGAAAACGAAGATAAAGGGCGGTGCCTTTCTCAAGCGGAGGAAATGACTTTTGAGCTGCTGCATTGGCAAAAAGAACCGTTCCCTGATGATCGAATACGATCATCGGATCACTGAGCATGTCGGCCAGCCGTTCAGCCGATAAGCGGTTTAGGTCCGTTTCGGGCTGTATATCGACCGCTTTCTTGCTCTCCTCTTCGGGGCGAATGGTGAAGGCGGCCCAAAGAAGTCCGGTAAAAATCACAAACAACAGAGCAATCCGAAACCAGTTCGGTAAATCTAGTAGAAAGATACAAAGAATCAGCAATCCACCGAGAAGAAGAAGCCATCTAAGCCCGAAAAGCGGCGCATATAAAGAAGCCAGATTTGACGGTTCGGAAGGTAGTTCGCTGTCTTTTTTATTCATCGGCGTTCTTTCTATATTAGCATTCTGGTGAGAGCAGCGCTTTTAACACTAAAGTGGCCCCATCGGCTTTACGAAACCCTCCGGCTCTCCCATATCTTATAGGTATAACGTAAAGGAGTCGGTCGTGGGTGACAGTTCAAAGACAGCTAACAAAAAGAACCATAATAGTGCTCCCTATGGTGCCGAACTTTCTGTCAAACCCATCAAACTGCATATCGGGGGAAAAACACGCATTTTTGACATTGATCAAGCCCAGCTTCCAGACTGGGTGGAGGAACGGGCTTTGCCGTCAGGGGGATTTCCCTATGCCTCGAAAATGCATAAGGACGATTATGAAGAAGCGCTTGAGCGGCTGCAAATCGAACTCGTCAAAATGCAATATTGGCTAAAGAGCACCGGTGGGCGGGTTATCAGCGTTTTCGAGGGGCGTGATGCTGCCGGTAAAGGCGGAACGATTTTTACGATCCGGCAATTTATGAATCCACGTACAGCGCGCAACGTAGCCCTACCCAAGCCCACGGAAACTGAGCGGGGACAGTGGTATTTTCAGCGCTATGCGCGGCATTTTCCTACGTTTGGTGAATTCGTAACCTTCGATCGGTCCTGGTATAACCGGGCCGGGGTCGAAAGGGTGATGGGATTTTGCACGCGTTCGCAGCTTGAGACCTTCCTTACCGAGACGCCCGACTTTGAGCGTATGATCATATCGGAAGGTATTCATCTCTTTAAATTCTGGCTTGATATTGGTCAGGAAATGCAGCTCAAGCGCTTCCATGAACGCCGTCATAGCCCTCTCAAGAGCTGGAAATTTTCGCCCATGGATGTTGCTGGAATCTCGCGTTGGAACGAGTATTCAGCAGCATTGCATACGATGATCGAATATACTGATATGCCGTATGCGCCTTGGACAATCATTCGCTCAAATGACAAAAGGCGCGCCAGATTAGCAGCAATCCGGCGCATCCTGTTGTCATTGCCTTATACCGGGCGCGATCTTCAGGCTATTGGCCCTGAGGACAAACTCATTATTGGCAGCGGGCTTGCATTTTTAAACGCCGGTTCCGCATCCTCGGATATGTAGAAATAGTTCGGCTGGTGCGGGGTCTTTTCCCATAAATGCGGCTTGTGCACCAATTGCCAAAGAGCCCGCCAGGCCGAGAGTGAGATCAATATCCAATAGACAGGGATAACCAAAATATAGCGATAGCCCTTTAGCTCCGTGGGCTCCATTGTCCGCATACCCAATGCGTGAAAACTCAGATAAGCCATCAGAATGTTGATAACATCGATGCGCAGCAACCAGACATTTTCTGGTATAAGCGGGCCAAAGAACATCATTCCGATCAAGCTTACCATAGTTAAAAGCATAAATGGATGGATGAGCGCTGATCCGATCAGGCCAATAGTGTAGGTTTGATTGATAACAAAACGCACCTTACCCAGATCCTGCCACGCGACGCGAGGATTGCGGATATGTACCAGCCAGGTTTGCATCCAGCCCTTGATCCAGCGGGTACGCTGCCTATTCCAGATGGGATAATCTTCCGGCGCATCCTCAATTGTACCGCGGCTGATCACAGAAATCCGGTAGCCAAAACGCGCCAGCCGCATTCCCAAATCCGCATCTTCGGTTACGTTATAAGCATCCCAACCGCCGACCTTTTCGAGGCTTGATCGTCTAAAATGATTGGATGTACCGCCCAGCGGAATGACATATCCCTGTGAGGCAAACCACGGCAATAAACCACGAAACAATGTGGCATATTCAAAAGCAAACATTCGCGTCAGAAAGTTACGGCTAAAATTACCAATGATGAGCGGAGCTTGCAGGCAAGCCAGTTTTTTACCTCCACGCTGAAATTTCTGCCATGCTTCGAGCAATTGATCGGGATGCGGTCGATCTTCTGCATCAAATACGGCTACAATTTCTCCGCGAGAAAATTGCAATGCGTAGTTGAGTGCCTTTGGTTTGGTACGCGGACCCCCGGCAGGTACAATCACCAGTTCAAATTGGGGCGGTAATTCGCGCGAGCGGATAGCTGATATCGTTTCCAGATCGTCAATTTCGCAGCAAAGTTTGATATCGAGTTTACTGGCGGGCCAGTTTAGCCGTTGCAGCGCAGTGATCAGCTGACCGACAACAGCGGCCTCCTTATAAAGCGGTGCCAGAACCGTATAGACCGGCAGTTCACGCCGGTTGAATGGCTCAATTTCTGGTAATCTCAAGCGCTGACTGGACAAGGCTGCGAGCAGGCGAATCAGAACACAGCCTGCAAAGAATAATGTCATGCCAATATGCAGGGCCAGAACAGTTTGTACCGGCCACATCACGACCGCTACGACAACTGCATATAATGCCATTGCGATGAGGAAAGCCTGATGCGTTTCAAGCACACGTGAAGCCGAAAAATATTGCGGCACCTTCTCAACTGCCCGTGCAATCAGCGTTTTTTCATGACGCTGGCGCAAGATTTGCTTGATTAAAGTGGGCGTGCAAATCTTTATGCGCTCCTTGAGCTCAGGCGCTGTAGCGATATGCTCAGCCAGTCTTTGAATGCTGTTTTCTGAAGGCGCGATATATAGCCAGGTCGATCCGGTAGGCCCGATGACACGGCATTGCTCCGCCTCAACGAATATCTCCGGGCCTTCTTCTCCGGATACAAAAATGCGCGAAAAAGAGGCTTCGTCCGTGAAAGGAAGATCAAGATATTCCGCCACTACTTCGAAAAGTAGCGTTTCCGTCATCCCAGATTGATGTAAAATCTCTTGGCAGAAGGTTGTGCCATTTCGGACCGCATCACAATATGCTTCGGTGATGCTGGAACGCTTTATCCCGCGCCGCTCCAATCTTGCGGAAAGCGCGCTGCAAATGCGCAGATCCAATGTGCTTGATATGCTTTTCATCAGTTGCCCCCCCGGGTAATTTTATTTTGATAAGCATTCTAAGCCTTGTGTTTTTTCAGTCGCATTCTCCCTTTATGGTTGTTTAGTGGTTTAGATCGCGAAAGAATATTATAATTCTTTGGAAATTGAAACACTCTCTAAAGTTGAAATTCGAAAGACATTTGACCTGCCATTAACCAGAAATTATCGCCTGTCCGGCAAGAAAGAATGATGAAAACCTATCTGTCCAGCATAGTGCTTTTAGTGGGGTTGTTTGCAGCCCTGCCTTCATTTGCACAAAGCGAACCCAGGACACCGTTTTTTTTCAACGAAGATGAAAGAATGCCACTTCCGTCGATTGGACGACCGGACCGACTACGCTTTGTGACCACGCTGGACTACCCTCCTTTTAACAGTCTCAACCCTCAAGGCCTGCTTTCGGGTTACAATATAGACCTTGCCAAGGCTTTATGCGCTCAGATGGGCCTTGAAGATCTCTCCCTGATCGAAGCCGTTCCCTGGAGCGAATTGGAGGAACGGCTGGAAAAGGGGGAAGCAGATGCGATCATCGCAGGTCTGGGGCCAAATAGCAATAATCGGACTAAGCTTGCCTTTACCCGTCCGTATCTGCGCTTACCCGCACGTTTTGTTACGCTGAAATCCAATATTTTCAATGAGTCTGCAGCAAGAGCAGTCAGCGGCAAAGAGATCGGGGTTATAGAGAACACAGCGCATGAGCAATTGCTTAAAGCATATTTTCCGTACGCCAAAGCAAAAGGCTTTGCGGACCGTGCGAAGCTGCTAGCCGCGCTCCAACAGGGCAAGATTGAAGCAGCTTTCGATGACGGATTGACGTTATCGTTCTGGCTACAAAGTGATGAGGGCGCCAAATGCTGCGCGTTTACGGATGGGCCTTATATAGCGCCGCAATATCTTGGTTCTGGCCTGACCATTGCAACGCGCAATGAGCAAGCATCTTTGGTTGACGCATTTGATGCTGCTCTTCAAGCCCTGCAGAAAAAGGGCACTTTGACAGAACTTTATCTGCGCTATTTTCCAATCAGTTTTTATTAATCCCCACTATTCCGACGCCCGCCTACTAAGCGCTGACGTTTGGTCCACGATCCTGGCCCAAGCTGATAGCTATAGTGACGAGCAAGTTTCACTTATTTTAGAACAAACTGCTTTTTCGATAATTTCAGTAGGCAAGTAAAATTACTTATTTTCAACTTGTTATGGCAATCTTTATCAAGAGCAACGCTAAGATTCTTTGAGAGTAAGAGTATATTTCATCCTTTATCTTATTTCGGTCGAAAGTATAATTTTTATTTTCTTGGAGTTTCACTTCTTTTGCCTGATAATCAGCAGTGGGAGAAGGAGGAACGTCAATGTTTGTGGATGAAAGTGGTTATTGGCAAAAGAAGCCGAAAGAGACCCGGCCCTCACCGAACCAAGAAATTTATGTTTTCTTCGGCATTTTTCTCGCCTGCTTGTTGATCCCGGCGGGGATTATCCTGTGGGCAATTGCGAGTGGTATCGCGATTTTATTTTAAGGCAGGTGGGGCGCAAATCCGTTTATTGTCAGCGACAAACGCCGGCATTGAGTGCGTGTTGCAGTATCTATTCTCCAGGCGACTATGCGGGGAAGACAAGGCAGCTTGCTACGGACACAACAACTATTGCTTCGAAGTCAAAACTCGACCAAAATTGGTACTGAGGAGCGGTCCAAAAAGCTTTAAAGAGAAATGGTATAGGCCTTCTCCCGGGAACGTTCTGAGGGGAAAAATGACAAAAGAAGCTGCGCGACCGAACCGGAAAAAGCCCGCTTTAAAAAAAGTTGAAGCTCGGGGAGCGCCGTCAGTAGTGAACGCAACCTCCGACAAGGAGCGTTCTTGCTCTGATGCGGCTAATAATAAAATCTGGCTCAAAGAATATCCACCATCGGTCCCGGCTGTGATCGATATCAGCAAATCCGGGTCGATATCTGATATGATCGGTGCGTCCTGTCGCAAATTCGCTGATAGCCCCGCCTTTTACTGTATGGGAAAGAACCTCAGCTATCGAGAACTCGACACGCATTCCCGAGCGCTAGCGGGATGGTTACAATCACGCGGGCTGGTCAAAGGCGACCGGGTCGCCATTATGCTTCCTAATATTTTGCATTATCCAGTGGCGATTTATGCCACTTTGCGGGCGGGTTTGGTGGTTGTTAATGTCAATCCGCTTTACACAGCGCGTGAACTTGAACAGCAACTGATCGATTCGGGGGCCAAGGCTCTGATCGTATTGGAAAATTTTGCAGCAACTGTTCAGAAGGCGCTACCGGCCGTTAACGTGCCCAATATTATTGTCGCTTCAATGGGCGATATGCACGGACTAAAGGGCCATGTGATCAATCTGGCTGTGCGCAAAATCAAAAAGCTTGTGCCAAATTGGAATATTCCCGGCCATATCCGCTTCAAGGATGCGCTTGCGCAGGGTCGCGCTGTCTCATTTAACCCGGTTCCGGTGGATAGTAACGATATTGCATTTTTGCAATATACGGGCGGTACGACCGGCACATCCAAAGGAGCGATGCTGACACATTCCAATATTCTGGCCAATATGGAACAGATGCGACTGTGGCTGGATGTGGCTTTTGAGATTAAAGGGCGGCCGCAAGCGCTCAACATGATCTGCGCATTACCGCTTTATCATATCTTCGCGCTTACTGTGAACGCGATGATCGGCATCCGGATTGGGGCACGCAATATTCTCATTCCTAATCCGCGTGATATTCCCGCCTTGGTCAAAGAGCTGAAAAAATATCCATTTCATATTCTTCCCGGTCTCAATACGCTGTTTAACGCGCTGATAAACAACAAGGAATTTACTGAACTTGATTTCAAATCATTGGTGCTAACCGTCGGTGGCGGCATGGCGATACAAAGGCCAGTTGCCGAGCGCTGGGCGCAAATAACCGGTTGCAACATTACCGAAGGATATGGCCTCTCGGAAACTTCGCCGGTTATTTCTGCAAACCCGTTGGATAAGGCGGAATTTAACGGAACCATTGGTCTGCCCATGCCATCCACCGAGATTGCCATTCGTGACGATGATGGGAATGATTTACCCTTGGGAGAAATCGGCGAAATCTGTGTTCGTGGTCCGCAGGTGATGCCCGGCTATTGGAACCGGCCTGAGGAAACTGCGCGCACGATCATGGCTGACGGGTTTTTCCGCACGGGCGATATGGGTTTCATGGATGAGCGCGGCTATACGAAGATCGTCGACCGCAAGAAAGATATGATCATCGTTTCAGGATTTAACGTCTATCCCAATGAGATAGAGGAAGTGGTATCTGAGCATCCGGGAATAGTTGAATCCGCTGCAATTGGTATAGCCAGCGAACATTCCGGCGAGGTCGTTAAACTATTCGTAGTGCGTCGCGATCCAAACCTCACGGTTGAGGAAATCAAAGCATTTTGCGCGGAACGTCTGACCAATTACAAGCGCCCGCGGGAAATAGAGTTTCGGGATTCTCTGCCCAAAACCAATGTCGGCAAGATCCTCAGGCGTGAGTTGCGCAGCTAAATAGGGCCGGAAGCGCAGCAATGGAATCAAGTATCAAATCGGCATGAGGCTCAAGCACCTCACGCGGACTATTGCCCGAAAGCACTCCAATCGCTAAGCCAGCCTGAGCGGCATGGGCTGCTTCAAGATCATGCAAATTATCGCCCACCATCGCAATTTGCGAAGGCTCTAATCCGATCTTTTGCGCAAAATAAAGCAAGGGGTCCGCATGTGGTTTGGGGCGAGCTGCCGTATCATAGCCGATGACCACATCAAAGAAATGATCAATGCCGAGCGCCTTGGCGGTGGCATGAGCGCCAGCTTCGGAATCATTGGTTGCAATGCCAAGCCGATAGCCCATGTCAAAGAGAGACTGAAGCGTTTCCTGCAAGCCTTCCAGAGCAACCGCAGAACGTGCGCCCTCAACCATGCAGTAATCATTATATTCGCCGATCATGGCTTCAAGTTCGGCCCCGCTCAGCGTCGGATGCCACAGCGTTACAATGTCATGCACAGTGCCGGACGCGATAGCGGAATTGGCCCGAAAACGCGACAATTCCCAATCATAGCCACCCGCCTCCAGCAATAAACGAGCACGTGCTTCATCCCCCGCTGCGGCACGTTGTGCCAAGCTCCAAGAGATTGAAAACCAAGTCCGGTCAAAGTCGATCAATGTGCCATCCTTGTCGAACAAGATGGCACGGATTGATTGCAGTTTTTCTGTTGAAAGCGGGTTGATCATGCTTCAAGCGCACCGGGGCGTTTTTTAACTGAAGATGGCTTTCCACCGAGCAGTTTGAGAAGATCATCGCCACGCCGGACATAACGCAGTGAACGGCGGGTCAGAATATGTCCCGCTTGCGGCGCGGTTAGCGTGATGTCGCGTTCCGGCTCACCGGGCTGCGTAACAATCGTGACCAGCGGAGCCCCCTCTTCCACCTCATCGCCGGGCGCAACGTGATAAAGCACCATTCCGCCTTGAGGGGCGCGCATCATTTCGATATTTTCAAGCGGGGTCACCAGACCTTTATATTCAGCGTCAAGCTTGACGCTATCGTCACGAATAACACCGCGATGAACAAGGAATTTATAAAGCCCTTCCGCATCGCCCTTGCCCATATCGGCATAGACATCGCTTAAACCACGAAACTCGATAGTGGTTACGGCACGGCGCTTCATATTACGCTGATCGGCGGGGATTTGCAGCACAGGATGCGCACAGGCTTCTTCAAAAGCTGCATCCGCAGTTGTGTCCCAGGCAAGAATTGCGCTCGAGCCAAGCGCTATCGCCAGATCCTTCATATCATCGACAAATTCTTTAGCGATATAAAGGTAGTTTTCGCTTTCATCATCACAATGCAAATCTAGCACGATTTCATTGGGCAAAGCGAGTTTAAGCAAGGTCGCTTTAAGGCGCTGAGCCAGCGGCTCGGGCGCGTCAGGACCGGGCAATTGAGACGTATCAAAATCTGGCAGCAGCGGAAAAGCCCGATTGAAATTAACACCAGAAAAAAATTCAAACCGACCAAGATGCTGGTGTGAATTCCATTGGTTCGAGCCTATCGGATTAGCCTGCGGAACAACCGTGATATTACCGAGAATACGATCTTCATCGGCGGCTTTTTTCAACATAGGAACGAGAAAATGTAACGCAGCCTGGCCGGGTAATTCGCCGCCATGAAGGGACGATTGCAAATAAGCGCCCGGCGCGTGTGCATCGCTACCAGCAAAGCGCAATATGCGCAGCTCGATTGCATGGCCCGGCACATCGCCATCAAATTTGATAAACTCCGTTTTCATTGCTGTTCCCATTGTCAGCTATAATGCAAGCTATAAAAAAGCCGGGCAAAGCGCCCGGCCTTGACCTTATTATTCGCTCTTATCAGGCTTTACGGCGCGCATGCAAATGCGCAACGAGACCTTGCGTCGAGGCGTCGCGATTATCTGCCGATTCCTTCCCGGAAACGACGGGCAGCAGCTCGGTGGCAAGCTCCTTACCAAGCTCAACTCCCCATTGGTCAAACGCATTGATGCCAAAGATTTGCGCTTCCACGAATACGCGATGTTCGTAAAGCGCAATGAGGCGACCAAGCGCATAGGGGTCAAGCTTATCATGCACCAAGGTGAGTGACGGGCGGTTGCCGGAGAATACGCGATGAGGCGCGATGCGCTCTACTTCGTCCTCCGCAAGACCCTTGGCCTGCAACTGCGCCCGCGCTTCAGCAAGCGTGCGGCCTTTCATCAATGCTTCCGATTGGGCAAGACAATTGGCCAGCAGCATTTCATGCTGATGATCAAGTTCGGCTTCATGCCCGTTAGCGGCCACGATAAATTCCAGCGGAATAGTATCTGTACCCTGATGCAGAAGCTGGAAGAAAGCATGTTGACCATTGGTGCCAGGCTCGCCCCAAACTACGGGTCCGGTCGGGCCGGAAACCGGCTTGCCATCCACCGTCACGCTTTTGCCGTTTGATTCCATATCCAGTTGCTGCAGATATGCAGGCAGTCGCGACAAACGCTGATCATAAGGAATGACCGCACGGCTGCTATAATCGCAAATGGCGCGATGCCAATAGCCAATCAGGCCAAGCCAGATGGGTAGGTTCTCTTCCAGCGGGGCATCGCGGAAATGGACGTCCATTGCATGAGCACCAGCCAAAAACTGGCGGAAATTCTCTGCGCCAATGGCGATCATCACGGGTAGCCCAATAGCCGACCACACCGAATAGCGGCCGCCTACCCAATCCCAGAAGCCGAAAACACGCTCTTCATCGATACCGAATGCTGCGACCTTATCCAGTGCGGTTGAAACCGCAGCGAAATGCGCAGCAACTGCTGCCTCGCCCAATGCATCAGCCACCCATTTGCGCGCTGTCTGCGCGTTGGTCATGGTTTCGATAGTGGTAAAGGTTTTGGATGCAACGATGATCAGCGTCGTGGCTGGATCAAGCGGCGAAAGCGTGTCAGCAATATGCGCGCCATCAATATTGGAGACGAAATGAGTGCGCGGACCATCATGATAAGGGGCGAGCGCCAGCGTCACCATGACAGGGCCAAGATCCGAACCGCCAATGCCGATATTGACAATATCGGTGATTTTCTTGCCCGTGGCGCCTTTGATCGCACCTGAACGAATACCGTCCGAAAATGCGGCCATACGGTCGAGCACAGCCTTAACGTCTGGCAGAACATTATGTCCGTCAACCAACACTTGCTCAGAAGTGCTGTCGCGCAAGGCCACATGCAGCACAGCGCGATCTTCAGTATTATTGATATATTCGCCCGCAAACATTGCTGCGCGGCGACCTTCAACATCAGCGGCTTGTGCAAGCTCGGTCAGAAGCGTCACGGTTTCGTCATTGACGCGGCATTTGGACCAATCAAAAAGCAAATCCTCAAAGGACTGCGAATAGCGTTCAAACCGCTTGGGATCGGCTTTAAACGCTGCACGCATATCCTTGGGAGCGGATTCCGCCCAGTGCTGTTTCAGCTTTGCGACCGTTGCGTCAAGCTTCGCCGCATCTCGTGCCATTATGCTACTCCTGTAAATCAAATCGATTTAATTTCTACCATTAGAGCATTTCAATGCGTGTTTGCAGCATCAAAGTTTCAAATTTTTCATTTGATGCTGGTCAATATATGCATATGCATCAAATTAGCGTGGTTTTGGGTTCTGTCTACGGGCCAGCGATGACGCATTTAATATGGGCAAAGCATGGTAATATGGAGCAAAGCATGGACCTAACCGGTAAAGAACATATACCCGCACCCCGGCAGGCTGTATGGGATGCGCTCAACAATATTGAAACATTGAAAAAATCTATTCCGGGTTGCGAAGATTTGGAACGGATTTCAGATAGCGAAATACGGGCAGCTCTCAAGGTTAGGCTGGGCGTTTTCAAGGTGCGCTTTCACGGAATGCTCGAACTTTCCAATATGAACCCACCTTTTTCCTATACGATTTCAGGCAGAGGCGAAGGCTCGATTGCCGGTTTTGCGCATGGCTCAACCGATGTGACACTAGAAGAAAATAATGGAGAAACGGTGCTCTCCTATGCAATCCGCGGAGATGCGGGCGGCAAGATCGCACAGCTTGGCACAACGCTTTTAGGATCAGTGGCGCGCAAAATTGCCGACCGGTTTTTTGCAAATATTGCGGAAGCGGCGGCGGTTGATGCTTTGTCGGCAGATTGAGCGCGAGTTGGCGGTATCTTATCCTAGCGATATAAATTGACCAGATGATAAAAAATTTGACCTTCTGAAAAAATCTGTCATCCTGTCTTTAATCGGCGTAAGCGGCAAAAAAGATCGCAGCCGGATGCATAGTTGCGGCGCGCAAAGGGAACCCGCGTCAAAACATTAGCAAGATGGGAGATGCTATCCATGAATCCTTCACAGAGAGGATCGGCAGCGAATTCATCCATTAATGCGGCTGGTCCAGATATTCGCAGCGCTCGGCTCACAGAAGATGCCTATGCGCATGTGTTTGATGATCTACATCCGCCGCTATCTCAACATGAGGCGCTGGTTGAATCTGATCGTTGTTATTTCTGCTATGATGCGCCTTGCATGCAGGCCTGCCCGACCAGCATTGATATCCCGCTGTTTATTCGGCAAATCAATGCGGGAAATCCAGTCGGCGCCGCAAAAACGATCCTGAATGAGAACATTCTTGGCGGCATGTGCGCGAGGGTTTGCCCGACGGAAACACTCTGCGAGGAAGTGTGCGTGCGCGAAGTGGCAGAAGGAAAGCCGGTCAAGATCGGGTATCTGCAACGCTATGCCACCGATGTTCTCATGGCGCAGGGTCTACATCCGTTCAAACGGGCGCCTGAAACGGGCAAGCATATCGCCATTGTCGGGGCTGGACCTGCGGGAATTTCGGCTGCGCACAGGCTTTCAACCTATGGTCATCAGGTAACGATTTTTGAAGCCCGGCCCAAGGGTGGCGGGCTCAATGAATATGGTATTGCTGCCTATAAAACCGTCGATAATTTCGCTCAGCGCGAATTGGACTTTGTGCTGAAAATTGGTGGCATTCAGATCGAATATAATCAAATATTGGGCCAGAATATCACGCTGGATGCGTTGCAAGCCAATTATGACGCAGTCTTTCTTGCTATGGGGCTGCCCGGCGTAAATGATCTCAATCTGGTTGGTGAAGACGCACCCAATGTGCTCGACGCCGTTGATTACATTGCCAATCTACGTCAGGCAAAAGATCTTTCCATGCTGCCGGTGGGGCGCAATGTGGTTGTCATTGGCGGTGGCATGACCGCAATCGACATTGCGATACAGACCAAAAAACTTGGGGCTGAAAACGTCACTATTGTCTATCGACGTGGGCAGGAAAGCATGAATGCCAGCGCATATGAACAAGAGCTGGCGCAAATTCACGGCGTGACGATCCGCCACTGGTTGCAGCCCCATTCGCTCGAACGCAATGACGACGGCACAGTGCATTCAATCGTCTTTGAATATACGGACACTATCGAGGGGCGGCTTAGAGGCACAGGCGAATATTTGGTTCTGGAAGCTGATCAAGTCTTTAAGGCCATTGGTCAGAATTTCATTCAAGAACCATTACTGAGCGCGGGAATTGCGCTTTCAAAAGGTCGTATCAGCGTTGATGATGAGCGCCGCACATCCGTTGAGGGCATTTGGGCCGGGGGTGATTGCGTTGCTGGTGGGCAGGATCTTACCGTGGCATCAGTGGAGGATGGCAAAATCGCTGCGGAGTCAATCCATGCATCGCTGATGAAACAGCCGGAAGCGGCTGAAGGTGTTGCCGAAGCTATATTGGCAGGTGGGGTTCACCACACGATTTCTCCAAATAAGCCAGCAACATCAGGCAGTTGGCTTTCAGGCAAGCAAGGCTGAGGAGGATATAATATGGCTGATTTATCAACGAATTTCCTTGGCATCAAATCACCCAATCCATTTTGGCTGGCCTCTGCGCCACCAACAGATAAGGAATATAATGTCGAGCGGGCTTTTAAAGCCGGCTGGGGTGGCGTGGTTTGGAAAACGCTTGGTGCTGAAGGCCCGCCGGTTGTTAATGTCAATGGGCCGCGTTATGGCGCGATCCATGGTGCTGATCGGCGTTTGCTGGGATTCAATAATATTGAATTGATCACAGATCGCCCGTTGGAAGTTAACTTGCGCGAGATGAAAGCGGTCAAAATGCGCTGGCCAGACCGGGCCTTGATCGCGTCCATCATGGTTCCTTGCGAGGAAGAAGCATGGAAGGCAATTCTGCCGCTGGTTGAGGAAACGGGTGCGGACGGGATTGAGCTTAATTTTGGCTGCCCGCATGGTATGAGCGAGCGCGGCATGGGTGCGGCTGTTGGCCAAGTGCCTGAATATGTCGGCATGGTCGTTAGATGGTGCAAGCAATATACCCGCATGCCGGTGATCACAAAGCTTACACCAAACATCACCGATGTGCGTCATCCTGCACGTGCGGCTTTCGCTAATGGTTCGGATGCGGTCTCCTTGATCAACACGATCAATTCGATCGTCTCGGTTGATCTCGACAATTTCGCTCCGGTCCCAACCATTGACGGACGCGGAAGTCATGGTGGCTATTGCGGTCCGGCTGTTAAGCCAATTGCCTTGAATATGGTCGCAGAAATTGCGCGCGATCCGCAAACGGCTGGCTTGCCGATTTCGGGCATTGGCGGCATTTCGACATGGCGAGATGCGGCTGAGTTCATCGCGCTTGGCTGTGGCACTGTTCAGGTCTGCACGGCTGCTATGACTTATGGCTTTAAGATCGTGGAAGAGATGATCGACGGCCTGTCCGACTGGATGGATAGCAAGGGCTTTACCTCGCTTGAGGATTTTCAGGGCCGTGCGGTGGGTCAGGTTACAGATTGGCAATATCTCAATCTGAACTATGTCACCAAAGCAGTGATTAATCAGGATCTCTGCATAAAATGCGGACGCTGCCATATTGCTTGCGAAGATACTTCACATCAGGCAATAACCGCGATGGTTGATGGCGTTCGTCATTTTGAAGTGATCGACGAGGAATGCGTTGGTTGCAATCTTTGCGTCAATGTCTGCCCGGTCGAAAACTGCATCACTATGGAACAGATTGCAGGATATGACCCGCGTACAAAAGAGCCGATTGCGCCCGATTATGCCAATTGGACTACGCATCCAAACAATCCAATGGCGGTGAAGGAAGCCGCAGAATAATTAAAACGCCGGGTACGCCCGGCGTTCATCTTATCGCTAGCTATATTGGCTGCCGTTACTCTTCTGAAGCTTCAGCACGCGGAC
Source organism: Falsochrobactrum ovis (assembly GCF_003259955.1). Classification (GTDB taxonomy): domain Bacteria; phylum Pseudomonadota; class Alphaproteobacteria; order Rhizobiales; family Rhizobiaceae; genus Brucella; species Brucella ovis_A. The sequence continues at coordinate 500,005 of NZ_QLMK01000001.1, read as the reverse complement.
GCACGCCATCAAGAATGATGGCGGCGATAGAATGGGCGGTTTTTTCATAAAAATCAGGTTCTGCGGCGCGCGCGCCAAGAATAGCGCTGATCTGTACTGAAAAGTCGGAATAATGCTGCGTGACAGCCCAGATAGTAAAGATCAGATGATAAGGATCGACGGGCGCTATGCGCTTTTGCTCGATCCATTGATGAATAATGGTGGCCTTTTCATCAACCAATTCTTTCAAATGGGTTTTTAGAAAGTTGGAAATAGCCGGGGCGCCGTGGAGGATTTCATTTGCAAAAAGGCGGGATGCTTCCGGCTTATTTGCTGACATTTCAATCTTTTGCGCAATATAACCACGCAATTCGACCAGCGGATCACCGTCTGGATTAATATTTTCGAGCGGCTCTAGCCATTCGGCCAAAATTTCTTCAAGAACAGTTACGTAAATATTTTGCTTGCGTGGAAAATAGTAAAGCAGATTGGGTTTGGACATTCCTGCTTTTTCAGCGATCTGATCCACGGTCGAGCCGCGAAACCCGTAATTGGAAAAGACCTCCAGAGCGGCATCAAGGATGAGCCTGCGGTTGATGCCTTGGATGCGTGTGGCGCCATCGGTCTTTTCGCCGCGGGCTGCTTCGTCAGTATCGGATTCGATGACCATATAATACCTTTGTGCAGCCTTAATTCATAAACTGCTTGACCGTGATCGAAGGCTCTTCTAGCCTGCATTTTGATCAACTAGTCAAGTTTTTGCAATTGATTGTGAAACTATGGGGCCACGGAGCCAGGTCACGGGAACAATATGATGCTATAGTGAAGAATAGCTACCTTATAGCATATTAAATGTGGAGCGGGGGCGAATGAAGCTCAGCAATAATCCCAGAATCAATAATCTTCGTGTCGATGGCGATCGCCTGTGGGACAGCCTCATGGAAATTGCGAAGATTGGCCCCGGACTGCGCGGCGGCAATAACCGCCAGACGCTAACGGATGAGGATGGGGAAGCGCGCAAGCTGTTTCAGAACTGGTGTGAAAAATCGGGCATGACCATGGCAGTCGATACCATGGGCAATATGTTCTTCACCCGCCCGGGTGAGGATTCAGACGCAGATCCGGTCTATATGGGCAGCCATCTCGACACGCAGCCCACGGGTGGCAAATTTGACGGGGTTTTGGGCGTGCTTGGAGGACTTGAGGTCGTTCGCACTCTCAATGATATGAATATCAAAACAAAACGCCCCATCGTCGTGGTGAATTGGACCAATGAGGAAGGCACGCGCTTTGCGCCTGCTATGCTCGCATCGGGTGTTTTTGCCGGTGAATATACCAAAGATTGGGCCTATGAGCGCACAGATGCTAAGGGCAAGAAATTTGGTGATGAGTTAGAGCGCATTGGCTGGAAAGGCGATGAGCCAGTCGGCAAGCGCAAAATTCACGCCATGTATGAGCTTCATATCGAACAAGGTCCGATACTTGAAGCGGAAAACAAGGATATTGGCGTCGTCACCCATGGGCAAGGACTTTGGTGGCTGCAGGTGACTTTAACCGGCAAAGAAGCGCATACGGGCTCCACGCCGATGAAAATGCGTCGCAATGCGAGCTTTGGTCTTGGTCGCATTTTGCAACTGGTCAATGAAATTGCCATGGCGCATCAACCGGATGCGGTGGGTGGCGTTGGTCATATCGAGGTTTCGCCCAATTCGCGCAATGTATTGCCGGGACAGATCATCCTCACTGCGGATTTCCGCTCGCCCAATCAAACAACACTTGACGCTATGAAGCAGCGTTTCGAGACGGAATCGGCGAAAATTGCCGAGGAACTTGGCCTTGGTATTGAGATTGAAGTGGCAGGTCATTTTGATCCGGTGACATTTGATACCGGCTGCGTCGAGGCCATTCGCAATGCTGCCGACCGGCTGGGCTATAGCCATCGCGATATTGTTTCGGGCGCGGGGCACGACGCTTGTTGGGTCAATCGCGTTGCTCCAACCGCTATGATTATGTGCCCATGTGTTGATGGGCTAAGCCACAATGAGGACGAAGAAATTTCGAAAGAATGGGCATCGGCTGGGGCCGATGTGCTGCTTCATGCTGTATTGGAGACTGCCGAAATTGTAAGTTAGACTAAAGGCACCAATACTGTTCAGTGTTCGCAATAAAACCAAAAAGGGGAACGACGAACGATGGGACGGAATGCCAATAATGCGGCCAGCAAGGTCATCAAGGGCGGTACTGTCATCACGGCGGACCGCACTTATAAAGCCGATATATTGATCGAAGGCGAAAAGATCGTTGCGATTGGCGATGATCTTACCGGCGATGCAATCATTGACGCTTCAGGCTGCTATATCATGCCCGGCGGCATTGATCCGCATACGCATTTGCAAATGCCCTTTATGGGAACCTATTCATCCGACGATTTTGACACCGGAACTGCTGCAGCCCTTTCAGGCGGCACAACCATGGTCGTCGATTTCGTGTTACCAAGCTCAGAAGGCAATCTTCTTGAAGCGCTTCAGGAATGGTTCCAGAAAGCAGGCAAGGCGCGGACCGATTATTCCTTCCATATGGCAATCACCGGGTGGAACGAGCGCACATTTAATGAAATGGCCGAAGTGGTGAAGCGTGGCATCAACACTTTCAAACATTTCATGGCCTATAAAGGCGCGCTGATGGTCAATGATGACGAGATGTTCGCCTCATTTCAACGCTGTGCAGAACTTGGTGCCATGCCGCTGGTTCATGCAGAAAATGGCGATATTGTCGCGCAATTGCAGGCCAAATTGATGGCCGAGGGCAATAATGGTCCAGAGGCCCATGCCTATTCCCGCCCGCCGGAAGTGGAAGGGGAAGCCACCAATCGCGCTATTATGATTGCCGATCAGGCCGGCGTTCCGCTTTACGTTGTGCATGTCTCATGCGAGCAGAGCCATGAAGCCATCCGCCGTGCACGGCAAAAGGGTATGCGCGTTTTTGGCGAGCCGCTAATCCAGCATCTAACGCTGGATGAAAGCGAATATCACAATGCTGATTGGGATTATGCTGCACGCCGCGTGATGTCGCCACCATTTCGCGACAAGGTAAATCAGGACAGTTTGTGGGCTGGGCTGGCCTCGGGTTCTCTTCAAGTTGTGGCAACTGATCATTGTGCTTTCACTACCGAGCAAAAACGCTTTGGCGTTGGTAATTTCGTAAAAATTCCGAATGGAACCGGCGGTCTTGAGGAGCGTATGCCCGTTCTTTGGACGCAAGGCGTACGCATGGGGCGGCTCACACCCAATGAATTTGTGGCGGTGACCTCGACCAATATCGCCAAGATCCTTAATATTTATCCTCAAAAAGGCGCGATCTTGCCCGGTGCGGATGCGGATCTTGTCATCTGGGATCCGGAAGCGACCAAGACTGTATCCGCAAAAACACAGCATTCCGCCATTGATTACAATGTGTTCGAAGGGTTTGAACTGACCGGGCTACCGGTCAAGACCATATCACTTGGCCGAATAGCCTATGACAAAGGCGAGGTCACTGCCCAGCCCGGCGATGGCCGCTTTATTGAGCGCGAACCCAACAGTGCGGTTAATCGGGCCTTGTCACAGTGGAAAGAAATCGTTGCACCGCGCAAAGTAGAGCGCAGCGACGAACATATGCCAATCGGGGTCTGAAGACATGACCATAGCTCAACTTCGGGAACCACGCATGAATAGGATTGAAAGCATGGCCCCGGAGCGGGGCGACGTAAATGGGCAAAGCGTTATTGACATAAAAAACCTGTCATTGGTGTTTGAAACCAATGACGGGCCGGTGCATGCGCTTTCCAATATCGACCTTAGCGTTAAACGCGGCGAATTCATCTCTTTTATTGGGCCCTCGGGCTGTGGCAAAACAACATTAATGCGGGTGGTGGCCGATCTGGAACAGCCCACTACGGGGGCCGTGAGCGTGAACGGCAAGTCACCGGAACAGGCACGGCTCGACCGATCTTACGGCTATGTGTTTCAGGCGGCAGCACTTTTTCCCTGGCGCACGATTGAGGACAATATCGGCCTACCGCTTGAAATCATGGGCTATTCCAAAGCTGAGCGGAAAGCCTGTATCGAAAAAAATCTGGCATTGGTTAATCTTTCCGGGTTTGGCAAAAAATATCCATGGCAACTATCGGGAGGCATGCAGCAGCGCGCATCCATTGCGCGCGCTCTATCCTTTGATCCCGACATGCTGTTGATGGACGAGCCATTCGGGGCGCTTGATGAAATTGTCCGCGATCACCTCAATGAACAATTGCTGAAATTATGGGCGGCAACACGCAAAACCGTAATTTTCGTTACCCATTCCATACCGGAGGCTGTGTTCCTTTCAACGCGCATTGTGGTGATGAGCCCTCGCCCCGGGCGAATTCATGAAATCATTGATTGCGATTTGGGGCCGGATCGGACGCTGGATATTCGCGATTCAGAAGCATTTCTTAAAATTGCGCATCGGGTGCGCGAAGGGTTGCGACTGGGGCATATCCATGAATAGGCGGCGGAGTTTGAGAAAACAGTGCGGAGAGCAGCGATGAAAAGCTTCTTACGCGATAAGTTTTTTCCAGTCACGACCGTGCTGCTCGTCATAATCGCGCTGTGGTATGCGCTTGCCGCCTATTTAAACGCGCCTTTTGAGCGTGATCAGGCAGCAAGAGCGGGTGCTGAAATTTCCACATCCACTCTGCTTGCCAATACGATGAAACAGGATCGGCCAGTTTTACCGGCACCGCATCAGGTGGCAAATGAAATTTGGAAATCGGTTTTTGACGTCAAACCCACATCGAAAAGAAGCCTTGTTTATCACGGCTGGATAACGCTTTCTTCGACCCTTCTTGGCTTTCTGATGGGGTCGGCACTGGGTGTGTTGCTTGCGGTTGGGATTGTTCATTCACGCACGCTCGATAAAAGCCTGATGCCGTGGATTATCACCTCGCAGACGGTGCCCATTCTTGCGATCGCGCCAATGATTATTGTGGTGCTCAATGCTGTTGGCATATCTGGTTTATTTCCTAAGGCATTTATCTCAACCTATCTTTCATTTTTTCCGGTCGCGGTCGGTATGGTGAAGGGGTTGCGCTCGCCCGATGTGATGCATCTTGACCTGATGCAAACCTATAATGCGTCCCGCTCGCAAGTTTTCTGGAAATTGCGCTGGCCAGCATCAATGCCATTTCTATTCACCTCAATGCAGATCGCGGTTGCGATCAGTCTCGTTGGTGCAATTGTCGGTGAGTTGCCAACTGGTGCCGTGGCCGGGCTTGGCGCACGGCTTCTGGCCGGTTCTTATTACGGTCAGACGGTGCAAATATGGGCCGCGCTGATTGTGGCGGCTCTCATGGCAGGCGTGTTGGTTGGGCTGGTGGGGATCGGCGCGCGTATTGTTAATCGCCGCATGGGCGCAAGACCAGAAAGGGCGTTTTCATGATAGGTAACGTCATTTCTTTGGTCGCGTTGATTGTAGTTTCATGGTTCATTGTTGCTCGGGTGTCGAGCCTCAAAGCGAAGAATGCCCGGTCGCAAAAAATTCTTGATATTGCCGTTCCGGCACTTTTTGGCATTGCCATGCTGTTGTTTTGGGAAGCAACGGTGCGGCTGTTTTCAATTCCTTCCGTTCTTCTGCCCGCTCCATCGGCGATTTGGACGCGGATCGTCGACTCGGTTCCGATCCTGTGGGCAGATTTTCGCCAAACATTCCTCAAAGCCGTTCTCATCGGCTATGTGGCAGGCTGTGGGCTGGGGTTTTTAACGGCTATTGTTGCAGATCGCATTCCGTTTTTGCGCAAAGGCTTGCTGCCATTGGGTAATTTGGCGGCGGCACTTCCGATCGTCGGTGTCGCGCCTATCATGGTGATGTGGTTTGGTTTTGACTGGGAGTCAAAAGCTGCCGTGGTCATCATCATGACCTTTTTCCCAATGCTGGTGAATACCGTTGCGGGACTTGCCAGCACCGGTGCGATGGAGCGTGATTTGATGGAAACCTATGGCTCCAACTATTGGCAAACGCTTGTTAAATTGCGCCTGCCTGCAGCACAGCCTTTTATTTTCAACGCTCTGAAAATCAACTCCACTCTGGCACTGATCGGGGCCATTGTGGCAGAGTTTTTTGGCACGCCCGTAGTCGGAATGGGTTTTCGTATTTCTGCTGAAATCGGGCGCATGAATGTGGATATGGTCTGGGCAGAAATTTTCGTCGCAGCACTTGCGGGGTCGCTATCCTATGGGCTGATCGCACTGGTCGAGCGACGCATGACTTTCTGGCATCCCTCCTATCGGAGGAGCTGAGAAATCCGGCATCCGTCAAAATAAGGCGGAGCCGGCGGGCAAACGCATAATCTTTTTGAAAGCGTAGAGTTTTCGGGGATTATGTTCACCAGAGGAGAACGAAAATGAAAAAGGCAATCTTGCTTACGGCAGGGCTGGCAATGGGGCTATTGTCAGGGACTGCATTGGCTGCTGATAAGCTGACCTTGCAGCTCAAATGGGTGACGCAGGGACAATTTGCAGGCTATTATGTCGCTCAGGATAAGGGATTTTACGAAGAAGAAGGGCTGGACGTCGAAATCAAACCGGGTGGTCCAGATGTGGCCCCACCGCAGGTGATTGCAGGTGGGGGCGCTGATGTGGTGGTCGATTGGATGCCATCCGCGCTCGCCACACGCGAAAAGGGCGTGCCGCTGGTTAATATTGCCCAGCCTTTTGAAAAATCCGGCATGATGCTGACCTGTCTTAAGGAATCTGGCATTACCAAGCCGGAAGATTTTAAAGGCCGCACACTCGGCGTCTGGTTTGGCGGCAATGAATATCCGTTTTTGTCATGGATGAACCATCTCAACATTCCAACTGATGGTGGGCCTGACGGCGTGACGGTGCTCAAGCAAGGCTTTAATGTCGATCCGCTGATCCAAAAACAGGCCGATTGTATTTCCACCATGACCTATAATGAATATTGGCAGGTGATTGATGCCGGTATTTCGGAAGATCAGCTTGTCGTCTTTCCCTATGAAGAACAGGGTGTGGCAACGCTTGAAGATGGGCTTTATGTGCTCGAAAAAAGTCTCGAAGACGACGCAATGGTCGATAAGCTTGCTCGTTTCGTTCGCGCCTCAATGAAAGGCTGGAAATATGCGGCAGAAAATCCGGCCGAAGCTGCGGAAATTGTACTCGACAATGATGCATCAGGCGCACAAACGCAGGAAGTTCAAGAGCGCATGGTGAGAGAGATCGGCAAGTTGCTGGGAGATTCTGACGGCACGTTGGATGTTGCCGCAGCGGATCGCACAGTGGAAATCTTGCTTGGCGGCGGATCGGACCCGGTTATTACCAAAAAACCCGAAGGCGCATGGACGAGTAAAGTCGTGGATGCGATGAAAAATAATTAATTACCGTTGCCATGAAAAGAGCGGTCCATGCGATGGACCGCTCTTTTGTTTGTGCACCTATCAATTGCCATCGGCAAAATATTGCTTTTAAGCGCCTGCCCCCGGCTTGATAGTTTTTTCGTTGTTCAATGCGCTGGTAAGTTCGCGTTCCAAGCGAAGCCCTTCTTCTGTTCTGGGTTTGGTAAAGCGCCCAAGCAACAGATAAGCGATTGGCGTTACATAAAGAGTTGCAATCGCGGCAAGGCCCAAACCGCCGACAATTACCCAGCCAAGCGATATGCGCGCTTCCGCTCCAGCACCGGTTGCCAGAACCAGCGGCAGCCCGCCCAGAACCGAACAAATAATAGTCATGCATACAGGGCGCAGACGGATATTAGCGGCCTCTTCAATCGCTTCTCGAACGCTCAGCCCCTTCTCCCGCAATTGATCGGCGAATTCGACAATCAGAATGCCGTTTTTCGCCATGATGCCAACCAATAGAACAAGCCCTATCTGGCTATAAACATTGAGTGTGGTGCCGGTTAAAATCATCGCAAAAACTGCACAGCCAAGCCCTAACGGAACCGTTGCCATAACAATAAGCGCACTGATGAAGCTTTCAAATTGTGCTGCGAGCACCAATAAGATGATGATGATGGCAAAACCGAAAACCAGCACGAGACCGCTGGAGGTTTCGCTAAGGGTTTCAGCTTCAGCCAGCGGGATAATATGGGTTCCCGGCGGCAAAATCGGCTTGGCAATTTCCAATGCGGCGGCATAGGCATCACCAAGCGCAAAATCGCTGCGCAGGTTGGTGGTGATCGCCACAGAACGCTGGCGCGCCTCTCTGTTTAGCTGTGGCGGCACCGCCTTTTCGACGACGGTTGCAATCGACGACATCGGCACATAGCGACCATCGCTTGATCTGAGGAAAACATTCTCCAGATCGGTGGGATCATTGATCGGATTGGTGGTGGAAACAAGCTTTACGTCAAAGCTTCTGTCACCAACATAAACCGAGCCTATTTTCCGCCCGTCCAGCACTGACTGAACAGCATTGGCAAGACCGGTAATGTCGATACCAAGATCGGAAGCGCGCTCACGGTCGATCTCTACCGAAAGCTGCGGCTGGGTTGGCTCAACGGAGCGGCGCGGCTGCACAAAACGCGGATCATTTTCGAGGGCGGTCACAATCTCATCCGCTATCGGGCCAATGCTGGCATAATCATTGCCTACCACGGCAAATTGCAGACCATTGCCCGCACCGCGAATGCCTAAGCTATTGGGTTGCATCGTGAAGATGCGAACGGCCGCAATATCTGCAATGCGGGAGGAAATATCGGCCATGATTTCTTGCTGGCTACGCTCGCGCTCTTTCCAAGGCGCCAATGTCAGCACCATAAATCCGTTATTGGAAGCCCCGCCAGAGCCAGCAATGGCGTAAGTGGTTTGGATTTCACCACTTTCGCGCAAGGGTTCAATGGCTCGTTCAATCCTGTCGAGCTGGGCTTGAAGAAATTCAACGCTGATCCCTTGCGGGCCATTAATACGCAGCAGCGCCACCGCGCGATCCTCTGTGGGGGTAAGCTCCTGCCGGATCATGCCATAGCCGATATAGGATGCACCGGCGAAAATCACAGCGATAAGCACGATCAAAAACGGAGCCGAAAGCGAGAAACGAAGGCTGCGGCGATAAAAACCTGCCAGCCCGCGGCCAATGGCTCGCAGGAAGGCCGGACCGTGATTAGCGTCTCCATTACCTTCTTTGAGCAAGCGCGATGCGAGCATCGGGCAAAGGGTGAGCGCAACCACGGAGGAAAGCAGGATGGCGATTGCCAGCACAAATCCAAATTCACGAAACAGCCCGCCAGCCTGTCCCGGCAGGAATGAAATGGGTACGAAAACCGCAGCCAATGTGAGTGTTGTTGCAATTACGGCAAAGAAAACTTCCTGCGTACCGAGCACCGCAGCCGCGCGCGGACCCATGCCCTGATTGCGTCGGCGCACAATATTTTCAAGCACAACAATCGCGTCATCGACCACCAAGCCCGTTGCTAAAACCAGCGCCAGCAAGGTCAGAATATTGATGGAAAATCCGGCCAAATAAATGGCGGCAACAGTACCGATCAGGGCCACCGGCATGGACACAGCCGGTATGAGCGTAGCTCGGACATCCCACAAAAACAAAAAGATGATAGCGACCACGATCATCACAGAAGCAATCAATGCGATCTGAACTTCGAGAATTGCGCCATTGATGAAATTGGCATCATCGCTGGTGACTGTAATCTGCACACCGGGAGGCAGGGTGGCTTGCAGATTTTCAACAGCGGCGCGAATACCGGTCGAAATATCAAGCGTATTGGATTGCGCCTGTCTGACAATGCCTAGGCCGATTGCGGATTTACCATTGGAGCGGACAGCGGAGCTTTCAACATCGGGGCCAAGCGTTACGCTCGCCACATCGCCAAGCTTTACATGGTCTTTCAAAAAGACATTCTCAAACGCTTGGGGCGTTTCCAAATTGGCTGTGGCACGCACAACCAAAGACTGATCAGAACTGCGCAACGATCCTGCGGGGGCATCAAGCCCCATGGAAGCGAGCGAGCTTGAAATATTGGCAATGGTCAGCCCATAGCTTGCAAGCTTGGTCTGATCGAGATCAATGCGGAAAATTTTCTCGCGGTCACCATAAATCTGCACATCGGCAACGCCAGGGACAGCGGACAGAATGTCCTCAATCTGATCCTCGACCAGAACCGTCATATCATCAACCGACATGGCGTCTGATGTCACTGCAAGTCGCATGACCGGATCAGCGTTGGAATCAGCCTTGATGATGCGCGAAGGATCAGCCTCTTCGGGAACCGTATTTGCGACCCGCGAAATTGCGTCACGCATATCGGCGGCAGCTACATTGAGATCGACACCATCGTTGAACTCAACCGTGACGCGGCTGCGTTCAAAAGAGGAATTGGACGAAATCGACTTAACGCCAGAGACACGTGCAACCGCATTTTCCAGAACTTGTGTGAGTTGCCGATCAATCGTCTCAGCGGAAGCGCCCGGAAAATTGGTGCTGATGGTGACCACCGGGCGATCCACATCGGGCAATTCACGAATATCGACACCGGTAAATGCGGCAAGACCTGCAACGATGATCAGCACATTGATCACGAATGCAAAGACCGGTCGTCGGATGAAAAGCGCTGATGAACCGCCCTGGTTTTGGTGCGGGGGCAATTGGGTGTTGCTCACGCCTAACCTCGCTCGGTTTCGCGATTATTCGCCGATGGCTCACCAAGAGCGGTGCCCTGCTCTTCGAGGATACGCACCGGTGCTGCATCGCGCACGGTTTGCACCCCTTCGGTAACAATCATATCGCCCTGCTTGATCGATCCATCCAGTAAAATATTATGAGAGTTTCGCTGCACAATTCGGGCAGGCACCCTACTGGCGATCCCATCTTCAACGCGCCAGACATATGAGCCATTGGAATCCCACTGGATCGCTAACGGATTAACAGAAGGGTAGCGCTCACCGGGAAAGAGGAGCGTGACCGTGAAAGACATGCCAGCGCGAAGCAGATCGCGCTCATTGTCAATCTGCGCGCGCACTTGCAGGGTGCGACTTTCGCCATCGAGCGTATTATCAACGGCATTGATGACGCCGCGATATTCAACACCGGGAAAGGCTGTTGATTGTGCTGACAGCGCCTGACTAACCTTGACGTGAGGGGCAAAACGCTCCGGAACCCATATATCAATCAGAACTTTTGAGCGGTCATCAATCCGGGCAATAGATGTTTGCGGCGTAATATAGTTACCCACATTGACAGGCAGAATACCCACGACGCCACTGATAGGCGCCCGCACGGTTCGGCGATCCAGAGCAAGCTGCGCATCTTCAAGCGCCAATCGCGCATTAGCAACGTCGAGTTCAGCGGTTACTTCCTGCACAGCAGAGGCTGTATTGGTCTGACGCAGTCGTGCAATTCTTGCCAAAGTCGTTTCTGCATCTTTAAGCGCTGTCTGCGCTTTTGCTACGGCAATTTTTTCAGTCTCATTATCCAGTTCAGCGATTATATCGCCTTCTTTGACAACATCACCTGCTTGCACTGCCAAACGCGTCAAATATCCGCTCGAATAAGGCACGATGGATACGGTACGAAAGGCCTGCGCAGAACCAATAGCTGTCAGTCGATTGTTGACCGTTTCTTCGCCAGCTTGCTCTACCACAACCAAAGGCGCGGCTCGTGCGCCAGCAGATGCCGATCCGCGCGCTATCGGAGCACCGGCTTCAGCCTTTTCGCCTGACTGGCTCTTCTCATTATAGATATACCAGCCACCAATAGCGGCCAGAATAACGAGCAGGCTTAACGCAATCTGCTTCCAAGCTTTCATTCACCTCTCCAACCAGGTCAATCTATATTCCTCGAATGACCGAGTTCCAGACTGCTTATTATTGGTGCTAACGACCGAATATGCCAATAAACACTATCAAAATGATGAACGCTCCATAACACTGAATGCGCTTATACAACCAGCGGGATCTTTCCCAATGGAATTTGCACGTCGTGACGCGACGCGTCGAGTTAAATTTCTTTAATCCGAAAAATCGGCAGTAAGTTCGACGCTATTCGCTTTCTAGCAAAATAGATTTATTAGATCGTTCCATGTATAGAAACACTGACGGGGAGCTGTAGCGCAGCCTAAAGAAGGATTGGCCGCTGCATGAAACACTGTCAATTTGGATCAGACGATGGCGGTTGATGAAAAGATCATGGATCAAGGCGATAGCGAAAGCGACACCTTTTCCGCCCCGCAAAAAGATGAAAACCCGGAAGCTTCTTTCACACGATTGGCGTGGCGAAACCGGCTTTCGAATAAGCTTTTGCTGCTGATCGGTCTGGCTGTTCTTGTTGCTCAGGTTTTAATCTTTGTTCCTTCTATAGCCAATATGCGAGTTCGCTGGATCGAATCCCGTTTGGACATTGTGGAAAGTGTGAGCAAAGTGCTGATGACGAGCAGCAGCATGGATATCCCGCGAGAAGTTCAAGACAAAGTATTGGTTACAACCGGTACCAAGGCCATTGCGTTGCGGCGAGCGGGCGCGTCTCACTTGCTGGCAATGACCGAACTGCCCGAAAAAATTGATCAGGTAATTGATTTTAACAATATCAGTGAAGCTGCGGCAATCTGGGATGCATTTGCCACATTATTCGGAGGTGGAAACCGGACATTACGTATATATGGCGCGCTGAACCCTGAACAGCCCGACCAGATTGTCGAGATCGTAACTTCCGACGCGCCGATGCGGGCTGCCATGTTAGAATATGCAAAGAATGTAGCGGTGGTTTCTTTGCTGATCTCAATTATCGCTGCCAGCCTGATTTATCTGATTATTCACGAAATGTTGCTGCGGCCCATTCGGATCATGCATCGAAATATGATGGATTTTGCTGCAGCGCCCGACAATCCCACCCGAATTCTTAAACCCGATAACCGCAAGGACGAATTCGGCATAGCGCAGCGCCAGATTGCCGAAATGCAAACCGACTTACATCGGACTCTCAAAGAGCGTAAGCGCTTGGCTGATCTCGGTTTAGCTGTTTCAAAGATCAATCATGACATGCGCAATATTCTCGCATCTGCGCAATTATTGTCAGATCGCGTCGCAGATACTAGCGATCCGATGGTGCAGCGATTCGCGCCAAAGCTAATCCATACTCTAAGCCGGGCAATCCGTTATTCAGAAAGTGTCCTTGCCTATGGACGCTCGCAAGAATTGCCGCCCAAGCTACAGCGGGTTCGGCTACACTCGATTGTTAGAGATGTCGAAGAATTGCTCAACATTTCAAAAGAGAGTGGTATCGAATTTGAAAATGAAGTTTCGCCAGAATTTGAGCTCAATGTGGATACCGAACAACTTTTCCGGGTGCTTAACAATCTGTGCCGTAATGCAGTCCAGGCTATGGAGCGCGATCCGCGCCGAGATGAATGTGTGGTCAGACGCCTGACTATTTCTGCAGGAAGAATCGGGACCACCACTATTATTGGGGTCGAAGATACAGGACCGGGCCTGCCCCCGAAAGCGCGTGAACATCTTTTTACTGCTTTTAAAGGATCGACCCGCAGCGATGGCACCGGGCTTGGCCTAGCTATCGCATTGGAGCTTGTGCAGGCTCATGGCGGAACGATTGAACTGCGTGAAGACCGTCCACTTGGCGCACATTTTGAAATCCGACTTCCAGATTCACCCAGTTGGCAGTATTAACCAGCTGCATCTTTTTGACTCGCTCGAATCTTTCTGCGAGCGCGAAACCTGCTCATGATCTCCACAGCGCCTTTAAAAAAGGACGGTTCAGCGCGGCAATAAGGGTAGAAAACGTATATTTTCACAGATTTTGTTAAATAAACGATTTTTTTCTCAGAAGGTGCTTGCATTTAAGTGCAGGTCCGATTATCAACCGCCTGCGCCGCAACGAGCGGGCAACAAGGCAAGCACCCGTAGCTCAGCTGGATAGAGCACCAGACTACGAATCTGGGGGTCAGAGGTTCGAATCCTTTCGGGTGCGCCATTTCTTCTTTTCCTAAAGCAGTGATGTTACTTGCCTTTGTGGATTAAGAGACTTTCTTCTCCCATTTCTTTCCCACATCTTCGCCCTCATCTCTTCCCTCCAATGTATTTTGGCGACTGCTAAAGTGATAAGCCAAGCATGATAGCTGCAATCTGTCTTTTCGTTTGAGCATTTGACGCTCATTAGCCAGTCACATACCTTTGACCCTAATCAATGCGTGATGGTTGCGGAAAATCCATCATGCAAGGATCAATATGTATTCTTCTGGAGAGCATTGTGGGGACAAAACTACAATTGGCATCGATCATAAGTTCGATTGCGTTCATCGTTTTGGTTGGTATCGAATTCATCGTAATCCTGACAGTGCCAGGGCTTTCACAGAATCCAGCCTATCCTATGATTTGGGCTGTGGTTATAAGCGCAATTGTTACGCCTATCGTTGGCTGGTTTATCGCGTCCAAAATAATCAAGGCGCAATAAAGCCATCCGCACATCATCAAGCCACAATGCGCCTGCACCAATTGCCGACCATTTGAGGGCTTACGCCGAGATGCCGGGCAATCTCGCAATCAGATAGATCAAGGTGGGTATCCAATATGGGCAGGACGGCAGCGCGCTTGTCGGCATTGGTGCGGCGGCTGGCTTTAATCGCAATATCATAAATAGGTGGGGAAATGGTGCTGCGAGAGAGGATTGAACTCTCGACCTCTCCATTACCAATGGAGTGCTCTACCACTGAGCTACCGCAGCATTCGTCTGAACGCGGCGGACTTCTGCCACATCATTACACAAATCGCAAGCGGCCAATTGCATTTCTTTGCACATAATGCTGGAATCTAAGCAAAAAGTGGATAAAACCCCCATTTCTAAGCATTTTATGACAATAGTTAACGATGATGAGTGAAGAAAAGCCAAGAAAAACACCCCCTACTGAGTCGGACCCGCGGAAAAAACGGCGCGCCGAACAGTTGCGAGCGAATCTACTCCGACGCAAGGAACAGATGCGCGCACGCCGAGCTGGGGAAGCCGATGAGCGGACGGATGGTATCAGAGCTGCCCGCTCCAGTGACGAGTAGACCGAAGAGAGATAAAGCCTTTCTTGAAGATCGGCGCAGGCTGCGTTAAAAGCTCTACAAAATTGTGGGCGGCACTGCGTTCAGGTTTTGATTCGCGATAAACCTGATATCGCCGCAAAATTCGTAGTATTCTGATGCATCGTCGCGACGCCCAATGGGCTGCGGAGCTTTGCAAATCTAATCGGGCACCGCTTCAGCCCAGAAGGTGAAACATGGATCGCATCAAAATTGTCGGTGGCAATAAACTCAACGGTGTTATTCCCATCTCAGGGGCAAAAAATGCTGCATTGCCGCTGATGATTGCCTCGCTTCTGACCGACGATACTTTGACGCTCGAAAATGTCCCCCATCTGGCCGATGTGGAACAGCTGATCCGCATTCTTGGAAATCATGGCGTCGATTATTCGGTCAATGGTCGGCGCGAACACCAAAACGGTGCTTATTCGCGCACCATCCACTTTACTGCGCGCAATATTGTCGACACGACCGCTCCCTATGAGCTGGTCTCTAAAATGCGTGCGAGCTTCTGGGTTATTGGGCCGCTTCTGGCGCGGACTGGCGAAGCGAATGTCTCGCTACCTGGGGGCTGCGCCATTGGCACAAGGCCGGTCGATCTGCTGCTAGAAAGCCTTGAATCGCTTGGCGCTGAAATAAATATCGAAAATGGATATGCAAAGGCACGGGCCCGAAAGGGTTTGGTTGGCGCGCACTATAAATTCCCGAAAGTATCGGTTGGCGCGACCCATGTCATGTTGATGGCAGCCACGCTGGCAAAGGGCGAAACCATCATTGAAAATGCCGCACGTGAACCAGAAGTGGTTAATCTTGCAGATTGCCTCAACGCGATGGGCGCAAAAATTACGGGTGCCGGAACCAGCACCATTCATGTTCAGGGCGTTACCAGCCTCTCTGGCGCGCGTGTACGGGTCATTCCAGACCGTATTGAAACCGGTACTTATGCGATGGCCGTAGCCATGGCAGGCGGCGACGTTCTGCTAGAAGGCGCACAAGAAAATCTGCTCGCGGCCGCACTTGATGCCTTGCGCCAGACGGGGACTGAAATCACCGAAACCAATAGTGGGCTGCGCGTTGTGCGCAACGGACACGGGATTGAGCCGGTAAACATTACGACCGATCCTTTCCCTGGCTTCCCTACCGATCTACAGGCTCAATTTATGGGTCTGATGACCAAGGCCAGGGGAACGTCGAATATTACCGAGACGATTTTTGAAAACCGTTTTATGCATGTTCAGGAATTGGCCCGATTAGGAGCAAAAATCTCTCTATCCGGTCAAACAGCAACGGTTGAAGGGGTTGAACGCCTTAAGGGTGCACAGGTGATGGCAACCGATCTGCGCGCTTCGGTCTCGCTAGTCATTGCGGGGCTTGCCGCAGAAGGTGAAACGATGGTCAATCGTGTCTATCATCTTGATCGAGGCTTTGAGCGGCTTGAAGAAAAACTTTCCCGCTGCGGCGCAGAAGTTGAGCGTATTCGCAGCTGATTGCGGAAGCAGTGGCCGGAGCCTTTTTAGGTGTCCGGCCTTTTTGTTCCCCGCGTGAACTCATGAGAACAGCGCGCAATCGGAAAAGCCCGTCGATTTTTTCTCATGAACATGCAAGATTGCCCTATATGCAACCGAAGCGTATCGCCCTAACGACAGGAATAGTCTGATTATGGAAATGTTGAAACTTGTGGCGCTTGATGAAGAAGACTTGCAGATTGTCTCTGCCCATCTTCAAGATGCGGTGCTCAAGGTCTCTGATCTTCAATATTTCCCCAAGGAAAAGCGGTTTATTCTGGCTAGCAATCGGTTCGTTTGGGAGGAGGCAAAACCACGTTTTCTGCGCAAGCCCGTTTATCAGCGTCGTCGAACGGCACTGCATTTCAACCGGGTCAATCAGGTCCAAGCCGCCAAGATTGATCGGACAAAAAGCGAAGACGTTCTGTCGCTGCTGGCAATTCGGTTTATCGCCAGTGTCCCGCCTGCCGGAACAATAGAACTGACATTTTCTGCAAATGCCGCTATCCGCCTTGATGTAGAATGTATTGAGGCGCAGATGACAGACCTTGGTGCGGCGTGGGAAGCCAATTCCTTGCCGCGACATGAGGTCTGATTGCGACATCAATCCAGATTGCCCATGACGTGAGTGCATAGGCCTATATTGAAGTTTGAAGGAATACCCGCGTGGCCATTACACTCAGACAAACCGATCCCGACTTCGAACAGAAGTTCGCCGCTTTTTTATTGAGTAAACGAGAAGCGTCTGAAGATGTAGACAAAGCAGCGCGTGAAATCGTTCAGCGCGTACGCCAAGAAGGCAACGCTGCATTGATCGAATATTCGCGCCGTTTCGATAATATTGATCTGGAAAAGACAGGGATTGCGGTTACGGCAGCGGAAATTGACTCTGCTTTCGATGCAGCGCCCAAATCCACCATAGAAGCGCTCAAATTAGCTCGTGATCGGATCGAAAAACATCATGCCCGCCAAAAGCCGCAGGATGATCGCTATACTGATGAACTGGGGGTTGAACTGGGATCGCGCTGGACGGCTATCGAAGCAGTCGGCCTTTATGTGCCTGGCGGCACGGCGAGCTATCCAAGCTCGGTTTTGATGAACGCAGTTCCGGCAAAAGTGGCGGGGGTTGATCGTATTGTCATGGTTGTCCCCTCCCCCAATGGCGTTCTCAATCCTTTGGTGCTGGTAGCGGCCCGCCTTGCGGGGATCACAGAAATTTACCGGGTTGGCGGTGCGCAAGCGATTGCGGCACTCGCCTATGGTACCGAGACAATTGCACCGGTTGCCAAGATCGTTGGCCCGGGCAATGCCTATGTCGCCGCCGCCAAGCGTATTGTATTTGGCACTGTTGGCATCGATATGATCGCTGGGCCGTCCGAAGTTTTGGTTATTGCAGATAAAGACAATAATCCTGATTGGCTGGCTGCTGATATTTTAGCACAGGCAGAACATGACCGCGCTGCGCAATCCATCCTGATGACAGATGATGAGGCTTTTGCCAATTCGGTAGCGCAAGCCGTCGAGCGTCAGCTACTCACTCTTCCGCGTGCTGAAACTGCTGCCGCTAGTTGGCGTGATTTTGGTGCCATTATACTGGTTGATGATCTGGAAGCGGCCGTACCGCTCGCCAATCGGATTGCTGCTGAACATCTGGAAATTGCGACGGCTGATCCGGAAGCACTGGTTTCAAAGATCCGCAATGCTGGATCGATTTTTATCGGCGCACACACGCCAGAGGTCATTGGCGATTATGTGGGTGGATGTAATCACGTTCTACCGACAGCACGTTCGGCGCGTTTTTCGTCCGGTCTCTCCGTGCTTGACTATATGAAGCGCACATCGCTGCTCAAACTTGGTGCGGAACAATTGCGCATTTTGGGACCGGCTGCCATTGAAATCGCCCGTGCTGAAGGTCTGGATGCGCATGCGCAGTCTGTCGCCATAAGGCTGAACCTATGAGGAAGCATGTCTGCCGGCGTTCCTAATGCTCGGCTCGTCGATATCGAGCTTGATGAAACCATCGGGCGGTCTACGCCCGATGTGGAGCATGAACGTGCGGTAGCAATTTTCGATTTAATCGAAGATAATTCTTTTTATCCGGTGGGGGATCTCAAAGGAGGTCCGTATAAGCTCAAGCTTTCTGCAATAGAAAAGCGATTGGTCTTCTCTATCAGCCGAGAGTGCGGCGAAGAAGTAGCGACGCATATTTTGTCGCTGACACCGTTGCGCCGCGTGGTGCGTGATTACTTTATGGTTTGTGAAAGCTATTATGAGGCGATCCGAACAGCCAGTCCCAGTAAGATTGAGGCGATCGATATGGGACGCCGGGGGTTACACAATGAGGGATCTCAAGCGCTGCAAGCGCGGCTGGATGGCAAAATCGCTATGGACTTTCAAACCGCGCGGCGGCTGTTCACGCTTGTTTGCGTCCTGCATTATCGGGGGTAATCATCGATGAGGATCGACGATGATATTGCGCTTCCGACAAATGTCTTTCAGGATCTAAAATGCCCCAGCTCTATTCTATTCGTATGCGGAAAAAATTCGATACGCTCTCCCATCGCTGAACTGCTTGCAAGAAGGATGTTGCCACCCAATATATATGTGGCATCGGCGGGCATTAAACGTGGCGAACGGGACCCTTTTGTCGATGCAGTTCTGTCGGAAGAAGGCTTGTCACTTGATGATAGGCAGCCACGTGGTATAGAAGAACTCGCAGATGGCTATTTTGATCTCATTGTAACGCTCGCACCTCTCGCGCATGACGCCGTTCTGGAGCGCATCCAAGGATTTTCCATCGATGTTGAATATTGGCCTATACCAGACCCAACATTGGTTACGGGAAGTCGAGAGCAGATCATAAATGCCTATCGCGATGTCAGAGATCGATTGAAACGCCAAATCTCATGCAAATTTGCGTCGAAATAGGTTGATCCAATTCGGTTGTTCACAAATGCGGCCTAATCATATAGGTTCCGCGCAAAATAGGTTCAGCCCCGCTTGTGGGCTATTTTTATCAAAGAAAGAAACAGGTATCGCATGGCGAAAGAAGAAGTCCTCGAGTTTCCAGGTGTTGTTACGGAGCTGCTCCCAAATGCAATGTTTCGCGTAAAGCTCGAAAATGAACACGAAATCATTGCGCACACGGCAGGCCGCATGCGTAAAAACCGCATTCGTGTTCTGGCAGGTGATAAGGTCTTGGTAGAAATGACCCCTTACGACCTGACCAAGGGTCGCATTACCTACCGTTTCAAATAATCTCTCCATTTCGGGAAAAGCCTTGTCAGTAAGCGCGCAACATAAGCTGGTTCTTGCCTCCGGCTCTCCCCGGCGGATCGAGCTTTTGAGGCAAGTTGGCATTGATCCTGATCATATTCAGCCTGCCGATATTGATGAAACGCCGCAACGCGCTGAACATCCGCGTTCACTGGCGCGACGGCTCGCCCGGGAAAAGGCCAATGCAGCGCATGAGCGGCTTCGGAGTGATGAGAGTTTTTCCAAGGCGCTTATTCTAGCAGCCGATACGGTTGTGGCGGTTGGCCGACGAATTTTGCCCAAGGCCGAATCGTCGGACGAAGCACGTGAATGCTTACGCCTGTTATCGGGACGTACACACAAGGTTTTCACGGGCGTCAGTCTTATTCTGCCCAACGGTAATCAACGGGTTGCGGTCGTGGAGACGCGACTTCGTTTTAAGCGACTGACACGCCAAGAAATAGATGCTTATTTGAACTCAGGTGAATGGCGCGGAAAAGCAGGCGGATATGCCGTTCAGGGTCTCGCTGGCAGTTTTGTTGTCAAGCTGGTGGGCGATTATAGCAATGTGGTAGGTCTGCCACTACATGAAACCGTGAACCTTCTTTCAGCCGCGGGTTATCCGGTGTTGGGAAATTGGTCGAGCGGAAAGGTGTAGCAAGATGAGTGAGAAAAAAACTGCCCCTTCTGGCGGTAGCCCACAGGTTACGCCGTTGCGCCCAACCCGCCCGTGCCCGGAATGCGGCAAGAATTCGATTCGCGATGCTTACCCCTTCTGTTCAATCCGCTGCAAAAACATTGATCTTAATCGATGGCTTTCCGGTAGTTACGTTATTCCCGGCAAACCAATTTTGGATGAAGAAGACAGTGACACTTAGGTTTTGAGGCCGTTTTCCACAGCGATAACGGTAGTTTAGAAGGTCTGGGCGAAAAGCTTATAAAAATTTCACGACAGTGCTGGACAGTGCGAAATTTAATGCTATAACCCACCCACTCTCGGCAGAAAGATAGTCTGCTATACGGTAAGGTTTATGCCTTACGTAGGATGCCCGGATAGCTCAGGTGGTAGAGCAGCGGATTGAAAATCCGCGTGTCGGCGGTTCGAATCCGTCTCCGGGCACCACCTCTTTTCAAAGAAAAATTAATCAGTTAAATCACAAAAATCGAGCTTAACAAGCCGCTTCCAGTGATGTCATGTTGCACTGAACCGTGAGCGTTTGAATGGTTCGTAATATGTCGCGGCAGGGTGGACGCAACGCGGAACATAGAACATCTCCCAATCTCAAGCGCTCAGCATTCAACGTGATTCTCACCTTGTAAAGCTTATTGCGAACGGCACGTCTCTGAAAAATAAAGAATTGAGTTTTTCCTATTAGCGATATACCTCGCATTACCTTCTAGCTGCCGCATATCTCCACACCTGCATCAAACAACAGAGGCAAAGGTCTCTATTGTCCTTGACCGCCCGCCGCGCCTCTGCCAGCTTGTGAGAAATCGGAGGGGGCTATGGAAATATTTGCTCGTGTAATTATTACGGCACTTGTATTCGGATGCTTGATGATTGCCCAGAAGCAGCTGATTACAAACTATCGCTCAATGCGGATGAAAAATAAAGCCGGGAACCAATGATCAATGGCGGAACTTGGTATTTATGGGATCCCGTCTCGATTGTACAGATTTAGGCCAGCAGGATCGAAAACCGAACGGGAAATAAAGGCACTTATCGAACGATATATTTACTGTCCGCCATTTGAGGAAATGAACGACCCCATGGAAGGGGCGCATTCCCCAGGCTTAAGCTACATGATAGCAGGACGATTCCGAACAGACTCAGCCCAAATACGTCAGCATCAAAAGGATGCGGGCATCGCTTCTTTTACAGAGGTCTATGACTATGAAACAATGTGGGCGCACTATGCTGATCAATTCAAAGGTTTTTGTGTGGCTTATAAAACGCAGTCACTGTTGAGGGAGCTTGATGACAGTCACCGTATTGCCCGAATGAATTACAACGATACTCCGCCAGTTTTGACTGATGATAACACAACTGCTTGGGATAAGGCGATTCTGACGCTTTGTTCGAAGTCAGTGCGATGGCTACATGAACGAGAATGGAGGCTTTTCTCAAAAAAAAGTGGCCCAGTGAAATACCGATCGGTGGACGCTGTTGCTCGTGTATATCTAGGTGCTCGTATCCAAGATAAAGATGAAAATCTCATTCGAAAGAGTTTAGCGCATACCAAAATCAATATTGTGAAGATGAAGTTAGAAAATTACAAAATAAGTTTCACTAGCGGGCGCTAGAGGACAAGAGAGACGCGTAGTCGAAATTTGTTTTCCACCTATTTATTACAGACACCGGATATTGCGGTACCTCATTGCTTACCGTCACATTTGCAGCCAAAAGGCTGCAGAGAAATTCATCGATGAATGGTAGGTGAGCGCGTGCTCGACGGTGGAGGAATTGATGATCAACGAAAATGAATTGCGCCAATCGATTATCGATGGATGCCTTACCATGTCACGCTCGGGCCTTAATCGCGGCGCGTCGGGGAATATATCGCTTCGTATGGGCGATCAGATGCTGATTACGCCCTCAGCCATTCCCTATGATCAGATGACGCCAAATATGATTGCCAAAATGCGTATTGATGATGAAAGCGGAGCTTTTGAAGGCCCCAAAAACCCATCGGTAGAATGGCCGTTTCATCGCGATATTCTGCGCGCCAGGCCAGAAATGAATGCTGTGGTTCACACCCATGCGCGGTTTTCTACCATCCTTGCTGTCGCACGCAAACCGATCCCCGCGGTTCACTATATGATTGCAGCCTTTGGTGGCCCTGATATTCGGGTTGCTGATTATGCGACCTATGGAACGTCGGAGCTCTCACGAAATATCATTAACGCTCTTGAAGGAAGACAAGGTTGTCTGATGGCCAATCATGGCATGGTGGTTTGTGCCGATACATTAACTCGCGCATTGTGGTTGGCGCATGAACTGGAAGCTTTGGCCGATCAATATTACCACGCAGAGCTCATTGGCGGAGCGCATATTCTTTCTGATGAAGAGATTGAGCGCACAGCACGCAACTTTGCATCCTATGGTGTTCAGGAAAGAAAGCCCGACACAGAGTGAGCTGCGGTTTGGTAACGCAGACTGCGCGCCGATCTCACTTTCTGCGCATTTGTGTCAAGAGTGAACAGGTTAAACACTGCCCGTTCAACAATTGAACCAATTTACATTAAACTTGGAACCATGACGCTAGATTGAGGTTAGGCAGCAGTCGGGGGGTCTCAAACCGAAGGTTGATCCCATGTTCTTGCGCGTCGATAAGCTACAAATTGAACTCCCGCCGCCGACCCGGCAGGACCCGAATGCTGGTGCTGCCCTACAGGAATTGCTGGGCGGTAAATATGGCGAAATGTCCACGCTAAATAACTATCTGTTTCAGAGTTTCAATTTCAGATCTAAAAGTAAACTCCGGCCTTTTTATAGCCTCGTTGCCGCGATTACCGCTGAGGAGCTGGGCCATGTTGAACTGGTCAGTAATGGCGTGGCTATGCTTAATAATGGCCCAGATGTACCGGACGCAGATAGGGTTGGCCCGACCGATGTCAGCGATGCGCCTTATGACGCAATGAAGGATACAAGGCTTGCTGCGGCCTTTTATTCGCATGGCGGTGGGGCCGTGCCCGTTGATAGTAATGGAATGAGCTGGAATAAAGATCATGTCACGACCAGCGGCAATGTAATCTTTGATCTTCTGCATAATTTTCATCTGGAATGCGGTGCAAGGCTGCATAAGCTTCGCGTTTATGAAAGTCTTTCCGACCCGACTGGTAGAGAAGTCTGCGCATATTTGCTGGTGCGTGGATCAGTTCATGCACATGCCTATGCGCTTGCAATCAAAAAGCTCACCGGTGTGGAACTGGAAAAAATGTTGCCGACACCAAATATTCCCTTAGGCAATATTCCTGAATGCCAAAAATACCTCGCTGAAGGCTCGCATCGCCGGCTCTATACTTTCAGCCCAAGTGATTACGCAGAAATCAGGTCCGTATGGGCCAATGGTGAAGAGGCTTTGCCGGATGATCCGCCTGGTGAATTGGAAGTGGTGGAAGGCATGCCTGACGGTGGCAAAATTCAAGAACTTGTCGGTGAGCCATCTGCCTTTACGCCGGACTATGCGCCAGAAGAAATGTTTGAAATCGCAGAAAAGCTTTACCAGAAATCGAGATAATAGTTGATAGAAAAACGCCGCGCTTTTCAGCGCGGCGTTGGTTTTAACCCTTGAACGTATATTCTTCGATCGATTCCGGCTTCATCTCGATTGAGAAACCAGGAAGCGAGGGCGGCATATAGGCTGCGTCCTTGATCACGCAAGGATCAATGAAATGCTCATGCAGATGATCGACATATTCGATCACGCGACCTTCCTTGGTACCGGAAACGGCCACATAATCGATCATCGACAAATGCTGAACATATTCACACAAGCCAACGCCACCGGCATGCGGCCAGACGGGCTTGTTGTATTTTGCAGCAATCAGCAAGACGGCCAGCACTTCATTCAGACCACCCATGCGGCAGGAATCAATCTGTACGATATCGATTGCACCTTCCGCGATGAACTGCTTGAACATGATGCGGTTCTGGCACATTTCACCGGTTGCAACTTTCACGTCGCCGATGGCTTCGCGAATCTTGCGGTGGCCTGCAACATCGTCCGGGCTGGTCGGTTCTTCAATGAAGAAAGGCTTTGAGAAGGCCAATTTATTGACCCACTCGATTGCCTCATCGACTTCCCAGACCTGATTGGCATCGATCATCAGATAACGATCTGGCCCGATGACTTCGCGCGCGATTGTCAGACGACGAATATCGTCTTCCAAATCACGGCCCACCTTCATTTTGACGTGGTTGAAGCCTTCATCAATTGCCTCTTGGCAAAGACGACGGAGCTTCTCATCATCATAGCCCAACCAGCCAGCCGAGGTCGTGTAGCAGGGATAGCCTTCGCTTTCGAGTTTAGCGATACGTTCGGCCTTACCGGCTTCTGCCTTGCGCAATATTTCGACCGCCTCATCGCGGGTCAGCACATCGGTGATATAGCGATAATCGACGATGTCAGCGATCTCTTCCGGAGACATTTCTGATACCAATTTCCAGACCGGCTTGCCGGACTGTTTGGCCAGAAGATCCCAGAACGCATTGACAACTGCACCGGTGGCCAAATGCATCGCGCCCTTTTCAGGCCCGATCCAGCGTAACTGGCTGTCGCTGGTCAGATGACGCCAGAACTTGCCTGGCGCACTGCGAACGGTCTCAAGATCGACCCCAACGACCAAATGGCGCATGGCGAGAATTGCCTGACAGCAAATATCGTTGCCACGACCAATGGTGAAGGTCAGCCCGTGGCCTTTCAGGGCCTCGTCATCCGTATCAAGGATGACATAGGCCGCTGAATAGTCCGGGTCCGGATTCATTGCGTCCGAACCATCAAGGCTTTGCGAGGTCGGAAACCGTAGGTCAAAGACCCGCAGATCAGTGATTTTTGTCATATTATTTCCGTGTTCAGATGTCGGCGCGCACGTTTTGCTTTTGCGTGCCGAGGCCTTCGATGCCCAGTTCGACCACGTCACCCGCCTTGAGGTAGCGCTGTGGGTTCATGCCCATGCCAACACCTGGAGGTGTGCCTGTGGAAATAATATCACCCGGCTGAAGCGACATAAATTGCGAAAGATAAGAAACCAGATGACGCACGCCATAGACCATGGTCTTGGTGGAGCCGTCCTGCATGGTTTCACCATTGACCTTGAGCCACATTTTCAGATCCTGAGGATCAGCAACTTCATCCTTGGTCACCAACCATGGGCCGGTGGGGCCGAAAGTGTCGCAGGATTTGCCCTTGGTCCACTGGCCAGCGCGCTCTGTCTGGAACGCACGCTCGGAAACATCATGGACGGTGCAATAGCCTGCTACATAATCGAGTGCATCTTCTTCGCTGACATATTTGGCGGTCTTGCCGATAACAATGCCCAGCTCAACTTCCCAGTCGGTCTTTTCCGAACCGCGTGGGATGATCAGATCATCATTCGGGCCAACAATGGCAGAAGTGGCCTTCATGAAAATGACAGGCTCTGGCGGAACTGCCATGCCGGATTCGGCGGCGTGGTCAGCATAGTTGAGGCCGACGCAGATGAATTTGCCTGTGCCAGCGACGCATGGACCAAGGCGCGGATTGCCTTCAACCTTTGGCAGCGAATTGACATCAAGCTCGCTGAGCTTGGCCAGTGCTTCGGGAGCGAGAGCCGCGCCAGAAAGATCGCTTATATGTGCAGACAAATCGCGGATATTGCCTTCGGCATCTAGTATACCCGGCTTTTCCTGACCAACTTCACCATAACGAAGAAACTTCATAACTTACTCCTGCTTGCGAAAGGATTGGCGGTTTAGATCGTCCATCCGCCATCGATATTATAGGCCTGGCCGGACGTATAGGTAGCGCCGGCTAAATAGACAGCGAGGTCTGCAATTTCTTCAGGCTGGCCAAGGCGGCCGATTGGCTGACGAGCAATAAAAGCTGCCCGCTGCTCTTCAAAGTCACCCTGCTCACGCAGTCGCGCCAGCAATGATGGGCTTTCAACGGTGCCGGGGCAAATCGCGTTGCAGCGGATTCCCTGCCCGATGAAATCAGCAGCGACTGCTTTTGTGAGGCCAATAACAGCAGCTTTGGTCACGCCATAAGCAAAGCGGTTTGGAACGCCTTTAACGCTCGATGCCACGGAAGCCATATTGACAATTGAACCGTCTTTGCGCTCAAGCATGCCGGGAAGAACCGCACGGATCGTACGGATCATTGAGCGAATATTGAGATTGATCGCGAAATCGAGGTCTTCATCCTTCATTTCAAGGATGTTACCGCCATGCACAACGCCGGCGCAGTTGAAGAGAATGTCAACATTACCAATCTCGGCAATGAGAGCGTTGACTTCATCGTCCTCAAGCACGTTTAGCTTGCGGGTAATAATGCCGGATACGCCTTCGATTTCTTTTAACGCCTCCAGATTAATATCAGTCGCGTAGACTTTTGCACCGGCCTGTGCAAACGCCAGAGCGCTTGCCCGACCAATACCCTGCGCAGCCGCTGTCACCAATGCGGTTTTACCATCAAAACGTATCGCCATTCTCAAGCCTTTTCTTCGACGAGCTTATGTGAGCCGACGTCTCTTGCGAAACTATTCTAATCCCAACAGAATAAGTTTGTGAAAAGATGCTACCGATCAACATCCCCCACTCGCCAGCACGAACGATCCCCCATAGGCACCCGATTGTAAATTCGGTATTTATATGCAAACATAATATTTATAAGCGGTCAAGAAACATTCTTGAAGCGCATGCTTGTGACGCATGATATTGTAGTGTGTAAAATTTTGGAGGGCAATTTAGTTATGGATGATCGCTATCGCGCGCCTGCCCTTGATAAGGGATTGGATATTCTTGAACTGCTAGCGAGCGTTGATGGTGGGCTGAGCCAGGCGGAAATTGCCAAACATCTCGACCGTAGCCCCAATGAGTTTTACCGCATGCTCGATCGATTGGTCAGACGCGGCTATGTTACCAAGCTTGATGGGGACCGTTATTCGCTGACGCTTAAGCTATTCGGGCTGGGCCAGCTTCATCCACCCGTGCGCCGGCTGGCTTCTTTTGCCACGCCTTTGATGCGGGAATTTTCTGAGCGCTCTAAACAGGCCAATCAGCTGGTCGTGTTTGATCGCGGTTCGGTGGTGGTTATCGCCCAACAGGAAGCCCCGGATTACTGGGGAATTTCTATCCGTGTCGGATCGCATATCAGCTTATTTGACACGGGATCAGGCCACGTTCTTTTAGCGTTTCGCTCGGCTGAGGAACGTGAAATGATGATCGCATCTCACGGGAAAAAAGGTGAAGAACCTGAACTTAATGATGAATTTTACGAAAGGCTCGATCAGATCCGCGAGCGCGGTTATGAGATGATGCCCAGCGCCCAGGTGGCCGGGGTTTATAATCTTTCGGCGCCAATTCTTGGTCCGGATGGTTCATGCGTCGCAGCGCTTACTTGTCCTTTTGTAACACTCGTCAAACCCTCCACCGCTCCGGATATAACGCAGACCATTAATCTCCTTTTGCAGACGGTTGGGGACTTGTCAAAATTAGTAGGAGCGGAATTGAGCCAAACTCCATAGCGTCGGGCTAATTTATATGTGGGGCTATCACTTTAAATATAAATAAACCTCCCGTCCGCAGGATTTTCAGCTCAGCTCTTCAGTCTTAGAGACCAAGAGCAACTTCGTTACTGGCTGCTTCCAGAAGATTCCAAACGTGATCGGCGAATGAATTCCACACTTCGATCCGGTAGTTGTTTTCGTCCATTTTAATCAAAATGATCTGCACGCGGTCAAAGATGGTTCGCACGCAGCCGGGCGCTTCCATTTTTGATAAATCAAGCGGTGATGCGGCATTCAACAACCATTCAGCGGAACTGCCAGAGACATCAATTCCGGTTTCGCGATGGCTGACCTCAACAAGGCTGTGAGGCTCAGTTTCATAAAGCTTGGCGAAAGACGCAACAATACCCTGCCCTTCGCGTTCCTCGGCCAAAATGTAAAATTCGTCAGGCCCAATACAAGCAACCGAAATATTGTTGGTTTTGATCAGCTGGCCAATCTGGGATGGAATTTTCGCGCCTAAAGCTTTCTCGGCTTGAGTGAGCTTTTCCGGTGCAAATCGCAATATGAAACGGGCCATATCCCGTGCGGGGTTGACCGCAATTCGTCCAGCGACAGCGATGCGACGGGCCGAATAAGGGTGGGTTTGTTCCAACATGATGTGATCCTTATCCGTTCAGTTTTTTGCCTTCGGGATCATAGAATGATGTGCCGCTGACAACGGCTTCAATCACTTGATTATTGCCCATCGGGATATAAAGCGTCTCGCCCATGCGATCTTTGCCGCCAGAAACAAGTGCCATGGCGATGGAGCGACCCACAGTTTCACTCCAATAGGATGATGTGACATGGCCGAGCATTTTCATCGGTATGGGTTGATTTGGATCGGCCACAATCTGCGCGCCCTCTTCTAGCACGGTTTTCGGATTCTTGGTCAAAAGGCCAACAAGATGCTTGCGATCTTTCTTCACCAAATCAGGGCGGGACAGAGAGCGCTTGCCGACGAAATCAGGCTTGAGCTTGCCGATCGCCCAGCCCAGCCCTGCGTCGTCGGGGGTTACGGTTCCGTCAGTGTCTTGACCGACGATGATGAAACCTTTTTCAGCACGCAATACGTGCATGGTTTCGGTGCCGTAAGCGGTGATATTATATTTTTGCCCGGCTTCCCAAAGCGCTTTCCACAGCGCCAGACCATAGCGTGCGGGGACATTGACTTCAAAACCCAGTTCACCACTGAAACTCATGCGGAATAGGCGACCTGGGACACCGAGAATCTTGCATTCTGCCACCGACATATGGGGAAATGCTTCGTCGGAAAGGTCAACGCCTTCAACCATTGGCTCAATCAGCTTACGGGCATTCGGACCATTAACGGCGACAACCGCCCATTGCTCAGTTGTTGAGGTCAGCGACACGCGAAGATCGGGCCATTCGGTCTGGAGATAATCCTCCATCATATTAAGCACGCTGGCAGCGCCGCCCGTGGTGGTGGTCACGTGAAAACGATCTTGAGCCAGTCGGCCAACCACGCCATCGTCGCGAATATATCCGTCTTCACCCAACATCACGCCATAACGACAGCGACCAACGCCAAGTTTGGTCCACGGATTGGTATACATGCGGTTCATAAATTCCGCAGCATCCGAGCCGACAATTTCGATTTTGCCCAAGGTCGAGGCATCAAAAATGCCAAGCGATTCCCGCACCGCCTTGCATTCACGCGCCACTGCTTTGTGAATGTCTTCGCCAGCCTTGGGGAAATACCAAGCACGGCGCCATAGCGAAACTGGTTCGAACACGGCACCATGTTGCTCGGCCCATGGATCAATTGGCGTTTTGCGCAGCACATCAAACATTTTGCCACGGCTATATCCGCAGAATGCACCGAAAGTGGTCGGCGTATAGGGCGGTCTGAAGGTCGTCAGGCCCACTTGGGGTGCCGGGCGGTTTAAAGCATCAGACGCAATGGCCAAGCCATTAATGTTGGAGGTCTTGCCCTGATCGGTCGCCATACCCGTTGTCGTATAACGCTTAATATGCTCAATCGAATGGAAGCCTTCGCGCACTGCAAGGCGAATATCCTTGGCCATGACATCGTTTTGGAAATCGATAAAGGCTTTGGCCTTGCCTGGATCGCGATCGGTCGGCAATTCGCGACAGCTCACACCCTGACAGATAAAATCCCCCGCGACCGCATATTCATCTGCTTTTGCTGCAAAACCTGCATCCGTTGCAGCTTTTGCGCCACTTTCGGCACCTTCACGCAAGGCTGCCTGAAGATCAAATTTCCCGTTTCCAGCGCCCGCGCAGCGGGTTTCCTCTGTTGGCTCGCCGGGAAGATAAAATTGCTGTTCTTCATCCCAGATCAGTTTGCCCTTGGTGTGGGAGAAGAGATGAACGCTCGGATTCCAGCCGCCCGACATAAGAAGCACATCGCAATCAATATTTCGGGCAGCGCCCACAGATCCGCCCTGCACCGGGTTTGCACGAACGGAAGAAACACGCAAACGCCCCGTTGTGCCGGTTACGGTCCAGCCTATAAGGGTTTCTATACCGAGCATTTTAGCGCGGTTGAGTAAGCTATCAGAAACTTTTTCACGCACATCGATGATTGCGGCAATTTTGACCCCGGCACCAGCGAGATCGAAAGCCGAAAGCCAAGCTGAATCATGCGAAGTAACCACGACAGCGCGGTTGCCGACCTTCACACCATAGCGGTTAAGATAGGTACGGGCGGAGCCAGCCAGCATAACGCCGGGGCGGTCATTACCAGCAAAAACCAGCGGTTTTTCGATAGCGCCCTGTGCCAACACGACTTGTTGTGCGCGCACGCGCCACATGCGCTCGCGAGCCGCATTGCTCTGCGGCTGTGCCAGATGATCGGTCAAGCGCTCGCAAAGACCGACCATATTCTGATGGTAATAGCCGATTGCGGTGGTGCGCGGCAGCAAAGTCACATTGGGGAGCGAAGTCAGTTGCTCCAGCGAGGTTTTGAGCCAATCAGAAGTCGTACGGCCATTGATCAGAGGTTCCGGTTCTGAAAGAAGCGAGCCGCCCATTTCGGCCTGCTCATCAACCAGCATCACTTTAGCACCGCTTTTTGCCGCTTCAAGCGCAGCTGCAATACCGGCAGGGCCTGCGCCTATGACAAGCACATCGCAATGGGCATACCGGCTTGCATAAGTATCTGGGTCAGGCTCGGAAGGGGATTTGCCAAGGCCGGCAGCCCCACGGATGAAAGGTTCATAAACCTTTTTCCAGAAACTTCTCGGCCACATGAAGGTTTTGTAGTAAAAGCCCGCCGAGAAAAACATGTAAAGCGCGTCATTGACCGCGCCAATATCGTGTTTGAGCGATGGCCAGTGATTTTGGCTTTCCACTTTCAAACCATCATAAAGCTCAATCATGGTTGCACGGGTATTAGGCTCGTAACGCCCGCCACCACGCGAGACGCCCATCAATGCATTGGGCTCTTCAGAACCGGCCGTGAGAATACCACGGGGACGGTGATATTTGAACGAACGACCGGCCAGATGCTCACCATTGGCCAGCAAGGCAGAAGCCAGCGTATCGCCTTCTAACCCGGTATAGGGCTTGCCGTTGAATGTGAAGCGAACCTGTTTTGAATGATTAACCCGGCCTTTTTCGCGGATACGCATATTGGTCATTATTTCGTCTCCGCAGTCTTATTCATTGCCTGCGCTGGGCGCGGTTCACCGGCTTTATAAGTCATTGAAAACTTGTCGCTAACCGTATCGCGAACCGCATTAAAGAAGCGTCCGCAACCATGGATATGCCGCCAACGCTCATAATGGGTGCCGCGCGGATTGTTGCGCGTGAAAAGGAAATCCCGCCACTCATCATCGTTAAGTTGAGAAGGGTCGGCAGGGCGAGCAATATGCGCTTCGCCAGCATAGGCAAATTCTAGTTCTGGGCGTTCGCGCTCGCAATAAGGGCAACGGATCAACAGCATCTTGCTTCTCCCTTAGTGAGCCACAGCTGCGGCTGCCGCTTCATCAATCAGACGGCCATTGGTGAAGCGCTCCATCGTGAAGGGCGCATTGATCCAATGGGGTTCATCGCGAGCAATCGTGTGTGCAAAGACATTGGCCGAACCGGGTGTGGCCTTGAAACCGCCGGTTCCCCAGCCACAATTGACAAAAAGTCCGGGCACTGGCGTTTTGCCGATGATTGGCGAGCGATCGGGCGTGACATCAACAATGCCGCCCCATTTGCGCAGCATGCGCATGCGCGTGAACATTGGGAAAACCTCGCAGATCGCGGCAATCGTATGTTCAATCAGCGGCAGGCCACCGCGCTGGCTGTAGGAAACATATTGGTCAGTTCCCGAACCAATAACCAACTCGCCCTTATCGGACTGGCTGATATAGGCGTGAACTGTATTCGACATTACGACGCAGGGAATAATCGGCTTTACCGGTTCTGAAACGAGCGCCTGAAGCGGGAAGCTTTCCAGCGGCATACGAACGCCAGCTGTTTCCATGACGACGGATGTGCTGCCAGCCGCAACCACCGCAACTTTTTTGGCCTTAATAAAACCGCGTGGTGTCTCAACACCGGTTACATGACCGGATGCATCGCGCCGGATCGCCGTGACTGGGCAATTTTGAATAATATCAACGCCGCGTTGTGTTGCGCCGCGTGCATAGCCCCAAGCAACCGCATCATGGCGCGCAACACCACCGCGCCGCTGCAAAGTTGCGCCCATGACCGGATAGCGCGAATTGGGAGATATATTGAGCGGTGGGCAGAATTCCTTGGCCTGTTCTTTGGTCAACCATTCATTATCGACCCCGTTCAAGCGGTTGGCATTAATATGGCGCTGGAAGCTTTGAACATCATGCACATTATGCGCCAGCATCATCACGCCGCGCTGGGAGAACATGACGTTATAATTCAGCTCCTGGCTTAAATTTTCCCACAAATTGACCGCATGATTATAAAGATGCGCGCTTTCATCATAAAGATAATTAGAGCGGATGATGGTGGTGTTACGCCCGGTATTGCCGCCGCCAAGCCAACCTTTTTCAATGACAGCCACATTGGTTATGCCATGTTCTTTAGCAAGGTAATAAGCGGTGCCAAGCCCGTGACCGCCAGCACCTACAATAATGACGTCATATTCTTTTTTAGGTTCAGCATCGGGCCATTGCCGTTCCCATTTTTTGTTGCCTGTAAGAGCGTTACTGACAATTGAAGCCAAAGAAAAGCGGGACATGAACCACCACCGTTATATGAAGCATCAAAGGCGCTAAGGCATTTGAGACTCACTCAAAACTGATGCTGATATCTGTATTGGCTCATAGAAAAGACCGACCGCAGGCTTGCGACAAAACCTGACATAAATACGACATCGAATGCGCTATGCGACGCGCTAGATGCCGCTATCGGGCCGAGAAATTTCCCTAATTTGCAAAAAAATTAAAAAATAGGACAACATGGTTGTCCTTTTTACTTTCCTTTTATTGCTTAAAACGTTAGTCACGTGTTCCGTTAAAGCGCATTTAATAAAATTAAACGCAAGAAAGGTACTCCCGTGACCAAGGAGAATTTGCTAGAGAACGCGCTCGTCCGGCTTGATGATGCTGCCAGCCATATTAATATAGACCCGGACGTTATCGAGAAGCTCAAATATGCGCGTGAGACGATGAAGGTTCGCCTCATGATTCGTATGGATGACGGGTCGCGAAAGTCCTTTCTTGCGTGGCGATGCCGATATGATGATACGCGTGGCCCGACCAAAGGTGGCATTCGCTTTCACCCTAATGCAACCGATGAAGAAGTAGAGACGCTCGCATTTTGGATGACGTTTAAATGCGCTGTCATGAACCTGCCCTATGGCGGAGGCAAAGGCGCTATACAGGTTGACCCACGTCAGCTTTCGAAAGCAGAGTTGGAGCGGTTATCACGCGCATATATTCAGGCTTTCTCCCGGGTTATCGGGCCGGATCGCGACATCCCTGCGCCTGACGTTTATACCAATTCCATGATCATGGGCTGGATGGCGGACGAATATTCGCAGATCGTGGGTCAGTCCTCACCTGCCGTTATCACTGGCAAACCTCTGGCACTTGGTGGTTCACTTGGACGCAATGATGCAACTGCCCGGGGCGGCTTTTATCTGGTGTGCCATCTAGCGCCTGATTTGGGTCTAGCGCCCCAGCTTCGCGTGGCTGTTCAGGGTTTTGGCAATGCGGGACAGCATATTGCGACATTGTTGGCTCAGGACGGGCACAAGGTTGTAGCGGTTTCGGATTCTGCAGGGGCTGTTTATTGTGCTCAAGGACTTGATCTTGATCTGCTGCTTGCCGCGAAAAATGAAGGCAAGTCTGTAATTGCAACCATCGGTCAGAAAGGTCATGAAGGTCTTCGTGGCGAAGATTTGGTTGGCGTCGATTGCGATGTGCTTGTGCCAAGCGCCATGGAAAATATGATCGACAAGCACAATGCCGACTCAGTGAAGGCCAAGTTGATCGTTGAGCTGGCTAATGGTCCATTGACTTCAGAAGCTGACGAAATTTTGGCTAAGAAAGGCGTGATCATTCTGCCCGATATTCTCGCCAATGCGGGTGGTGTGACGGTTTCATATTTTGAATGGGTTCAGAACCGCCAGGGCTATTATTGGAGCCTTGAAGAAATTCATGAGCGCCTGCAAAAAATCATGGAATGTGAAGGCCGTGCGATTTGGAACCATGCGAAAGAACATGGCCTGACATTACGCACCGCCGCCTATGTGCACGCATTGCAACGACTTGCCCAGGCTATCGAAGCCCATGGCACACAGAATGATTTTGCCGGCTAAAAACTAGCAAAGTCATGCTCCCGCCGCTCACCCGGCGGGAGTTTTCTTTTATGCGTTGTTTGATTGCGCCAAAACTCTATATTCAGTTGTGACAGGTGAATAGGTGAGTAAGGCGATGAATATCGGACAAGCTGCGGCCGCATCCGGCATTTCTGCAAAAATGATCCGTCATTATGAAAGCATCGGCCTGATCGACGAAGCTGAACGCAGCAGTGCGGGCTATCGCATTTATACGAGAAAAGATCTCGAAACATTGCGCTTTATTCGCAGTAGCCGCGATCTGGGGTTTTCGGTGGATCAGATCAGAGAATTGCTTGCGCTGTGGCGTGACCGCAATCGAGCGTCAGCCGATGTGAAGCGAGTAGCGCTGGGACATGTGGCAGAGCTGGAAGCCAAAATGCGCCAATTGCAGGAAATGGCCGACACGCTGCGCCATTTGGCTGCTCATTGTCACGGAGATGACCGACCGGATTGCCCGATCATCCAACAGCTTGCCGACCCCTGCGGCGAAGTCAGCGTTACGCCGCGGAAAGGAGAATTACTGCGTACTCTGAGTTGATTGCTACTGGCGTTCAAACGCCAATAGTTTACATGCGATAATTTATTTATTGACTCACCTTAAATATTCTTCCATGTCTCTTACTATCATTTACGGATCTGGATAGTACCGATATGAAGAAAGTCATTACCATCGGCGAGATCGTGGTGGAAATTATGGCTCTCGAAGAGGGCAATGGCTTCATGAGTGCTATTCCGTTGATCGGTCCTTTTCCTTCCGGTGCGCCAGCGATCTTTATTGATCAGGTCGCGAAATTGGGGCAGCCAAGCGGAATAATCAGCGCTATTGGTCGTGATGATTTCGGAAAACTCAATATTGAGCGTTTGCGTCGTGATGGTGTTGATGTGTCTGCAATCGGGGTTCATCCGACGGCGGCAACCGGAAGCGCTTTCGTGCGCTACCGCCCCGATGGTGAGCGCGATTTCATCTTCAATATTCGGCATAGTGCGTGCAGCGCAATTGCACTGACCGCGGAAGCGCAAAAGCTGATTGATGCAGCTGATCATCTGCATATTATGGGTTCAGCATTATTTTCGGATGAGATTATCGCAGCCATTCAGGCTGCCACTATTCGCGTGAAAGCAAAGGGCGGAACCGTATCGTTTGACCCTAATATCCGTAAGGAAATGCTTGATCTGCCCGGCATGCGCGAAGCGCTTTTTCACGCGCTTGAAAATACCGATTTGTTTTTGCCAAGTGGCGCGGAATTGTTCCTATTTACCAAAGCCACCGAAGAAAAGCTGGCGGTCGCTGAACTGCTGGCACGGGGTGTTAAAGCTATTGTCATCAAGCGTGGTGCGGAAGGTGCGAGCTATTTCGATGCGGCAGGCGGGATTACCTCGCCTGCTTTCAAGGTTGAGGAAAATGACCCCACCGGTGCTGGCGACAGTTTTGGTGCGGCTTTTGTAACTTGCTGGTTGCGCAGCATGGACCCTGCGCGCGCCTTACGCTTAGCAAATGCGGCGGGCGCTCGGGCAGTGAGCGTGAAAGGCCCGATGGAGGGCACTTCGACCATGGAGGAGATCGAAATATTTCTTGCCTCACAAGGAGGGTGAGCATGAGCAGCACCGGACGGCTAAAAAATCTTCCTGCACGATTTAGACAAGGCCAAGGCGGTGGCATCACATCGATTTGTTCTGCCCATCCGCTTGTAATTGAAGCAGCGCTTCTTGAAGGCAAGGCCGTGGGCTCGGATGTGCTGATTGAGGCGACATGCAATCAGGTTAATCAAGATGGCGGATATACGGGCATGACACCCGCAGATTTTCGCCGTTTTGTAGAAGAAATAGCCACAGATATTGGCTTTGATACTGAGCGCCTCATTCTGGGCGGTGACCATTTGGGGCCAAATCCTTGGAAGCACCTGCCCGCCAGTGAAGCCATGCGCAAAGCTGAAATCATGATTGATGGTTTCATTCGTGCAGGCTTTACCAAAATTCATCTTGATACTTCGATGGGATGTGCCGGAGAGCCGATTGCGCTTAGCGACGCAGAAACTGCAAAACGCGCGGCACGTCTCGCCCAGATTGCAGAAAAAGCTGCTGCCGAAACAGGGTTTGAACTTCCAGCCTATGTCATTGGTACGGAAGTTCCGATACCAGGCGGAGCAATGGAAGAGATCGGCGAGCTTGAAGTGACCAAGCCGCAAGCGGCACTTGAAACCATTGCAATACATCGCGAAGCTTTTGCTGCAATCGGGCTTCAGGAGGCTTTTTCTCGCGCTATCGGCTTGGTGGTTCAGCCCGGGGTTGAGTTTGGCAATGAGAATGTGATCTTCTATGATAGCGCGAAAGCTGCATCTTTGAGCAACACGCTTGAGCAAATGCCGAATTTTATCTTTGAGGCGCACTCGACAGATTATCAGCCGGTTGAGGCGCTGTCGGCGTTGGTACGGGATGGTTTTTCGATCCTCAAAGTCGGTCCCGGTCTCACCTTCGCGCTGCGCGAGGCGCTTTATGGGCTGGATCAGATCGCAAGTTTCCTCAATCCCCATTCGCAGCGACAAACGCTTCAGGCGAAGATGGAGCAATTATTATTGGCTGAGCCAGGGAATTGGGAAAAATATTATCATGGGGACGCGCAAGAGCTGCGACTTCAGCGACATTTTTCTTATAGTGATCGCATTCGTTATTATTGGCCGCACCCGCAAGCGCTCGCCGCAGTAGAGGATTTGTTTCAAGAATTTGACGGGGTCAAAATTCCGGAAACGCTGATCAGCCAGTATATTTCTCCCCTCTATCCCGCCATTGCCAGTGGCAGGATAGAGGCCAATCCGCGTGCGCTGCTCGTTGAAGCGGTGCGCCATGTGGTGCGCAATTACGGCAAAGCCGTCGGCACACATTAAACCCTATTTATTCGGGCATCAGAGCTTCATTCTGCCAATTCCATAGGGCTTTTAAAAGCACGAAGTCTG
Organism: Falsochrobactrum ovis; assembly: GCF_003259955.1. Classification (GTDB taxonomy): domain Bacteria; phylum Pseudomonadota; class Alphaproteobacteria; order Rhizobiales; family Rhizobiaceae; genus Brucella; species Brucella ovis_A. The sequence goes on along the minus strand of NZ_QLMK01000001.1, from coordinate 462,202 downwards.
AGTGCGTTTGACAGCACAAAAACACTTGAAAGCGCCATCGCTCCTGCAGCTAATACCGGCGATAATAGAGTGCCGGTAAACGGATAGAGTATCCCCGCGGCAACCGGGATCAGCGCCACATTATACGCAAAAGCCCAGAAGAGGTTTTCACCAATATTGCGGATGGTTGCTTTTGAAATAGCAATGGCATTTACCACACCGCGCAAATCTCCCGACATGAGAACGACATCTGCGCTTTCAATTGCAATATCTGTTCCTGTTCCAATGGCTATGCCCACATCTGCTGCGGCAAGCGCGGGGGCGTCATTTATGCCATCACCAACAAAAGCGATCTTCTTGCCGCCCATCGACAGGCGTTTCACCGCTTCAACCTTGCCATCGGGGAGTACTTCCGCAATGACTTCATCAATTGAAAGCCGTTTTGCTATTGCCTTTGCCGTGCGGCGATTATCGCCGGTGATCATCGCAACTTTCAGGCCTTGTTCATGCAGGGCGGCGATAGCTGCGGGCGTGCTATCCTTCATCGGATCGGCCACGGTGATAATGGCTGCAAGTTGCCCATCAATTGCAGCATAAAGCGGTGTTTGACCTTCGCTGCCAAGCCGGGCTGCATCATCTTCAAACGGTGCAACGTCAACGCCGATTTGCTGCATATAACGATCCGCGCCGATGACGATATCACGACCGGATATATTCGCTCTAAGCCCAAAACCAGATACAGATTGAAAGGCGCTAACGTCTTCAAGTACCAGGCCTTTTTCGTTTGCTGCAGTGACGATGGCATGCGCAATTGGATGTTCGGAGCGTGCTTCGACTGCCGCAACCAATGCAAGAACTTCATTTGGCTGAAAACCCGGCGCAACTGCAAAATGCATGAGCGTTGGCCGGCCTTGTGTTAAAGTTCCAGTCTTATCGACAGCGATGACGGATGCATCGCGCAGCGATTGGAGCGCATCGCCCCGACGAAATAATATTCCAAGTTCTGCGGCGCGCCCGGTCCCGACCATTATCGAGGTCGGGGTTGCAAGGCCCATGGCGCAAGGACATGCGATGATGACAACCGCAATAGCGTTTACAAGTGCGTAGCCGAACATTTGCATACCGCCAAATGCCAGCCAGACGACAAAAGTGAGCAATGCCGCAGCCAGCACCGCAGGCACAAACCAACGGGTCACCTTGTCGACCATCGCTTGAATAGGAAGCTTATCCGCCTGGGCGTCCTCCACCATGCGGATGATTTGCGAGATAACCATATCCCGCCCCACTTTGGTCGCCCGGAAAGTAAAGGCGCCGGTCTTATTGATGGTTCCTCCTACGACTTGAGCACCAACTTCCTTGATGACAGGCACGGGCTCGCCGGTGATCATGGATTCATCCACATAGGACGAACCTTCAATCACATCGCCATCCACTGGCACTTTCTCGCCCGGTCGAACCTGTACAAGATCGCCCACCCAGACATTTTCAAGCGCCACTTCTAGGGTCTCACCATCTCGTATGATGCGCGCTGATTTTGCCTGAAGGCCAACCAGGCGAGAAATCGCCGCACTGGTCCGACCCTTGGCACGGGCTTCAAGATAGCGGCCAATAAGGATGAGCGTGATGATAACCGCTGCTGCTTCGAAATAAACATTGACGGTGCCTTCTGGAAGCAAGTGCGGCCAGAACGTCGCCACGACCGAAAAACCCCACGCTGCGCTTGTGCCAACAACCACCAGCGAATTCATGTCGGGCCTAGCTCTTAGCAAAGCCGGAATTCCGGCTTTGAAAAACCGCAGACCGGGACCAAAAAGAACCAGCGTTGTGATAAGGAATTGAAAATACCAGCTATTTTCTATTCCGATCCTGTTCTCAACGAACATATGAATCCCAGAAAAAAGATGAGATCCCATCTCCAAAATAAAGACCGGAAGAGTTAAAAGAGCGGCAATTATGACGCTTCGTTTAAGCTTCTGCGCTTCGGCATCGCGCTTTTCAGCCTGCGAAATAGCTTGCGGTAAATCGCCTAATTCATCAAGAGGATGCGCCGTATAGCCCGCTTTTGCCACGGCGTTGACCAAGTCTTGCAAAGAAACATCCTGGGTCGCTTCCACATGGGCGCGCTCGGCTGCAAGATTAACGCTGACGCGGATGACATTTGGCACCGCGCTGAGCGCTTTTTCAACATTTCCCACACAAGACGCGCAATTCATGCCTTCGATCGTAAGATCGAGCTGCTTCAATGGGACGTCATATCCAGCATTGCGGATCGCATTCACCACGGAAGGCATATTGGCGCTATCGGTAACCACAATATCTGCGCGTTCGGTTGCGAGATTGACCGAGACTTTGGCCACGCCCGGCACAGTTGCAGCGGCTTTTTCAACGGATGCGACACAAGACGCGCAATTCATCCCCTCAACAAGTATCGAGAAATTGGCAGCTCCGACATGGTTCGGCTTACTCATATCCAATCCTTTGGCCCTTCCAAGAGCGCGTATAGTAGAACTGCAAATTAAAATAGACCTTCCAACGATGGGAAGGTCAAGTCGATTTAAGCAGGATGTGAGCTCGACTTGACCCGCCGCAATTTCCGTCCTATGCCTTAAGAGCAAAATTCGTTGGGGTGCCTTTTAGGCTGAGAGATGCGGCAACGCGTTAACCCATTGAACCTGATCCGGGTAATACCTGCGTAGGGAACGGAATTTGACGCATCGCGAACGAGGGCACATCCCTCAACGGAGCGCACACTCCCGCAAAGTTCATAGCGTCTCACTTTCCGTTCGGACAGAGGGACGTAACAATGAACCAGAACCAAAGTTTCTCTCGAACTGAAATAAATTCAAACTCTGCGGCACGCGTGCCAATCTGCGTGACCATTGCTGGATCCGACAGCGGTGGCGGAGCGGGTATTCAGGCTGATCTGAAAACCTTTTCCGCACTTGGCGTCTATGGCGCAAGCGTAATTTCCGCAATCACAGCGCAAAACACCCATGCGGTTACCGCTGTTCATGACGTGCCTGCGCATATGGTATCGGCTCAGCTTGAAGCGGTCTTTGGCGATCTTGATGTCGCAGCGGTCAAAGTGGGCATGGTATCTGTGCCCGAAACGATCAGCGCTATTGCCAATGGAATTGCAAGCTTTACTCGGCCCATCGTGCTTGATCCGGTGATGGTGGCTAAATCCGGCGATCGGTTGTTGAGCGAAGCAGCGATCTCTACCCTGCGCGAAAAGCTCATTCCGCTTGCAACTGTGCTGACGCCTAATCTGCCGGAAGCGGCCTGTCTGCTGGATGTCGAGCCCGCCCGAAGTGCCGATGAAGCGGAAGAGCAAGGTAATCGGCTGATTGAACTGGGCGCGAAGGCAGTTTTAATGAAAGGCGGACATGCGGAAGGTCCGACCTGCACCGATCTTCTTATTCGCCCCAATCAACCCACCATACGGGTTGAAGCGCCGCGCATTGCCACCAAAAACACCCATGGCACAGGCTGCACGCTTTCCTCAGCCCTTGCGGCGGGTCTGGCGCTCAACCTGCCCTTGGCGGAAGCGCTGACCTTTGCCCATGACTATTTGCACAAAGCTATTTCCGCGGCTGACCAGTTAAAGATCGGCAGCGGACACGGGCCTGTGCATCACTTCCATGCTCTATGGGTAGGTGCGTGATGCAAGTGGTTATTATTGGTGCAGGTGTGGCGGGATTGACCGCTGCGGCCGAATTTATCGCCAATGGGCACGAAGTTACGGTGATCGCCCGTAGTGCACAGATAGGCGATGATTGTTGCTCATGGCTGGCGGGAGGAATGCTCGCCCCATGGTGCGAGGGCGAAAGCGCAGAAGAGCCGGTGGTTCGCCTTGGCCAGGAAGCTATCAGCTGGTGGGAACGCCATGTTTCCGGCGTCAAGCGCGATGGGACGCTGGTGCTTTCACATATGCGAGATCGGAGTGAAATCAGCCGATTTTCGCGCCGTACCACTGCGTTCGAGGTTATCGATCAGGATCGCATTGATGCGTTAGAGCCAGATCTTGCAGGAAGATTTCGGCAGGGTCTTTTCTTCGCGGGCGAAGGCCATCTTGATCCACGCAAAGCGCTGGCGGAACTTGCGGAAAACTTGAAAAAACAGGGGGTAGCGTTTCGCCTCGGCACAGACGTGAATCATGCGCAATTCGATGCGGATATTATCATTGATGCACGCGGGTTGGCGGCGCGTGATGCTTTGCCGAATTTGCGCGGCGTGAAAGGTGAAATGCTGCTCATCCGTTCGCGCGATATTAATCTTTCGCGGCCGGTCCGGCTGCTGCATCCGCGCATTCCACTTTACATCGTTCCCCGAGGCGATGGGGTTCATATGGTTGGGGCAACCATGGTGGAGAGCGACCAACGCGGCCATATCAGCGTGCGCTCTACTTTGGAAATGCTCAGCGCAGCCTATGCATTGCATCCGGCTTTCGGCGAGGCCGAAATTCTTGAAACCGGTGTCGATGCGCGCCCCGCCTTTGCCAATAATCTGCCGCGGGTCGAGAGGCGGGGCAAAACCATTTTCATTAACGGGCTTTACCGGCACGGTTTCCTGCTGTCCCCGGTAACTGCACGGATGGCAGTTGAAGTTGCGACCAATCCGCAAGCTCAGCCCGAATTCATGGAGAAAAACCTATGAATATATTTCTCAATGGAGAGCAGCACTGCACGGCTGCTACTGATCTAAAGGCCCTCCTGGTCGAAATTGAACTTGATGAAGCTGTGGTTGCAACCGCGTTGAACGGTGAATTTGTTGCAGCGGAAGAGCGCGCAAGCACTGCGATCTCTGAGGGAGATCGGATCGAAGTTCTCGCGCCAATGCAAGGAGGTTGAGATGCTGGAATTTTACGGGAAACGTTTTGAAAACCGCTTGCTGCTTGGCACTGCGCTTTATCCCTCACCGGCTATTCTGGCCAATGCGGTTCGCGCATCAAAATGTCAAATCGTCACGGTTTCATTGCGACGTGAAAGCGGCGAACAGCGCGCTGGACAGGATTTCTGGTCTTTGATCAAACAGCTCGGCGTGCAGGTTCTGCCAAATACTGCCGGTTGCCACACCGTGCGCGAAGCGGTGACCACGGCCAAAATGGCGCGTGAAGTGTTTGGCACCAATTGGATAAAGCTTGAGGTCATTGGCGATCACGACACATTGCAGCCCGACCCATTCGGTCTCGTAGAAGCTGCGCGCATCCTTTGCGACGAAGGTTTCGAAGTGTTTCCCTATATGAACGACGATCTGGTCGTGGCGGAAAAACTGCTTGAAGCGGGCTGCAAAGTTCTGATGCCGTGGGGCGCGCCAATCGGCTCTGGGCGGGGATTGAACAATCCCTATGCGCTCAGAACCATGCGCGCGCATTTTCCAGATGTTCCGCTCGTAGTCGATGCGGGGATTGGTGTGCCCTCCCACGCTGCCGCATCCATGGAACTTGGCTATGATGCGGTTTTGCTCAACACGGCGGTCGCTAAAGCTGGCGATCCCGTCGCCATGGCGCGTGCTTTCGCACTCGCCGTTGAGGCGGGCCGTCTCGCCTATGAGGCGGACCCCATCGATGCCCGCGATATGGCGGCTCCTTCTACCCCTCTTATCGGAAAGGCGTTTTTGTAATGACTCTTGATCCTTTCTACCCAATTTTTGACAGTTCAAACTGGCTGGAACGACTGGTGCCACAGGGCATCAAGCTGGTTCAACTTCGTATCAAAGATAAAAGCGAGACAGAAATCCGCGCAGAAATCCGCAAGGCACGCAAGATATGCGAAGCCCATAATTGCCAGTTAATCGTCAATGATTACTGGAAGTTAGCATTAGATGAAGGGTGCGATTACATTCATCTGGGGCAAGAAGATCTCGACGGTGCTGATCTTAGCGCCATTCAAAAAGGCGGGTTGAAACTCGGCGTTTCCACTCATGATGAGGCTGAGCTCGAGCGCGCTCTTTCTGTCAAGCCTGACTATATTGCGCTCGGCCCTATTTATCCGACCATCCTGAAAAAAATGATCTGGGAACCACAGGGCCTGCCGCGCCTTGGGGAATGGAAGAAACGCATCGGTAAAATTCCGTTGGTTGGTATTGGCGGGTTGAGTTTGGAGCGCGCACCGGGCGCATTCGAAGCGGGTGCCGACATTGTTTCGGCTGTCACCGATATCACCCTTAATTCCGATCCTGAAGCGCGGGTTCGAGAGTGGATTTCCATCACCCTGCCTTACGCAAATCAATCTTTGGAGACAGCATGAAAAACTTGCTTCTTGCCGCGCTTTGCAGCGTCGCTGTGAGCGCGGGGACTGCGTTTGCAGCGCAGGCCAATGATAAACTCACGCTCATTCTCGACTGGTATGTCAATCCAGATCACGGGCCGATCATCGTTGCCGAAAAACTAGGCTATTTTGATGCGGAAGGGCTTGATGTCGAGATTATAGCACCTGCGGATGCATCAGTACCGCCCAAATTGGTTGCCGCCGGACAGGCTGATCTGGCCATTTCCTATCAGCAACAGGTTCATCTTGATGTTCATGCCGGGATGCCGATCCTTCGCGTTGGCACGCTGATCGATTCCCCGTTGAATTGCTTGATGGTGCGAGACGATGGCTCGATTAACGAAATTGCTGATCTGAAAGGAAAAAAGGTCGGCTTCTCTGTCGCGGGCGTTGAAGAGGTTTTGCTTGAAACCCTTCTGGATCGTCACAAGATTGATATTGCGGATGTTGAGCTGATCAATGTGAATTTCTCGCTCACCCCTGCCCTCATGTCGAAGCAAGTCGATGCGGTGATGGGCGCCTATCGCAATATCGAATTGAATCAGATGGAAATCGAAGGGATCAAGGGCAAATGTTTCTTCGTCGAGGAAGAAGGTGTGCCGCTTTATGATGAGCTGGTTTACATCGCGCATAAAGATAATCTCGACAAAGAGAAAATATCGCGCTTTCTCGCGGCAACCGAAAATGCGGCGCAGTTTATTGTCAATCATCCCGAAGAAAGTTTCGAGCTTTTTTCATCTTACAGCACAGAGCTGAAAGACGAGCTGAATGAGCGCGCGTGGAAAGACACAATCACACGTTTTTCACGAGCGCCAGCCAGTCTCGATCATGGGCGTTGGAGTCGTTTTGAAGACTATCTGCATGAGAACGATCTGATTACCGAAATCCTGCCCGTGGAAAATCTTGCCATTGATGTGAATGCTAAAGGAGGACAGTCTTGACCCTGCCCAAGCCTGATTATTCGTCAAAACTTTTCAACCGTTTGCGCGCTGCGACCATGGATGACTGGCAGCCCTATATCGATCATGCTTTTGTGCGTGGATTGGGTGACGGCACCCTGCCGAAAACCGCATTTCTGCACTATCTCAAGCAGGATTATGTTTATCTGCACCATTATGCACGTGCATGGGCGCTGGGCGTGGTGAAGGCGAACACCCTGATGGAATCCCGGTTCTGTGCCGAGCTCATGCATAGTTTGGCAAGTGTTGAGCTGCCTTTGCATATTGGTGTTTGTGCGAGAGAGGGCATCAGCGAAGACGATCTCTTTAATACAAAGGAAGAGCCAGAAAATATCGCCTATACGCGTTATGTGCTCGATTGCGGACAGGCAGGCGATTTTCTGGATCTGTTAGCTGCACTGATCCCATGCGTGCATGGTTATGGTGAAATTGGCCTTAGACTGGCCGAAACTGCGGCTGCGGACACGCCGTATCGTGAGTGGATTGACACTTACGCTGGCGAGGCTTTCCAAAATATGTGCCATACGGCTGGAAAGCTTTTCGATCAGGCGGCCATAGATCGGATTGGTGCAGATTTCGAGCGAAGCCCGCGCTGGCAGCGGCTTTGTGAGATTTTTGCGACAGCGAGCCGGCTGGAAGCCTCATTCTGGCAGATGGGATTGAAGGGCGCATAGTGGAGCCTATTCACCGAAAAAAGCGTATCGCCGATAGTTTCCTATCGGCGGTCGCCGTCCTTTTATTGTGGCAGATTTTGGTAAGCCTTTGGGGCATACCGCGCTTTATATTGCCCGGGCCCATTGATGTCTTCCGAGCACTTTACGCCAATTCGGGGCTGATTGCGGAGAATGCAGCGGTGACTTTTGGCGAGGTGTTGGGGGGGTTTTTTCTCGGCAGCACTACTGGCATCGTCACGGCAGTCCTGCTCATGATGTCGCGATTTGCGCAAAGACTGGTCATGCCGCTGCTCGTTTTCAGTCAGACCATCCCGATTTTTGCACTCGCACCTATGCTGACGCTCTGGCTTGGCTATGGGCCGGGGTCGAAAATCGCGGTCATCATCTTGATGATCTTTTTCCCGGTCGTTTCCACATTTTTTGACGGCATGATGCGAACGGATCAAAACTTGATCAATGCCGCTGAAAATCTCGGCGCGAAACCAATGCAGATATTGTTCAATATTCGTATTCCGGCAGCGTTTCCTTCTTTGGCATCAGGTCTCAGCCTAGCCGCTGTCTATTCCCCCATAGGTGCGATCATCGGCGAATGGGTGGGCGCTTCAAAAGGTCTGGGTTATTTGATGCTGCTAGCCAATGGCCGCGCCAAGGTCGACTTAATGTTTGCATGCCTATTTGTATTAACGGGCTTTACGATGCTCTTGCATATAGCGGTTTCCCATTATGCCCGGCGGCTTGCAGCTTGGCCCAAAAAGGCTTGATGAGTCGATCAATCGAGCTCGGGAGCTTTCCCCGATGATTGACGGACTATCAATTGATGCGAGATGCGGCGGGAGCGGGTTGTTTCACCATTTTCGATCTGGTGAAGCAACATATCAACAGCATCACGCGTCATTTCAAAAATGGGTTGTCGGATCGTGGTAATTTGTGGCGATACCATGCGGGCTATTGAGCTGTCATCAAAACCCACAATGGAAAGTTGGTCGGGAACAGCAATGCCCATCTCATAGGCAACTTGCATCACGCCTGCGGCCATATCGTCATTGGATGCAAAAATTGCAGTCGGTCGATCTTCAAGAGAGAGCAGTTTTCGACCGGTTTTAACCCCACTCACAAAACTGAAACCACCCCGAACTTCATAATCCGGGTTGAGATCAATTCCATGGTCTCTCAGGCTTTGACGATAGGCTTCCAGACGCAATTGAGCGGAGCGATGGGTCATATCCCCGACAATAATTGCAATCTTTTTGTGACCAAGCTCCAGCAGATATTGCATCAGATCAAGGGTCGCCGCCTCGTCGTCAATTGCCACACTATCGGTGGCATGAACGGTAAAATCTCCCGCCACTCTGGTAAAAGGCATAGCGGAGGCACTCAGCTCTTGCAAAATTTCAAGATCGTCTGACATGGGCGGCGTGACAATGATGCCATCAAGCCCCGAAGCATGGGCAGTCTCGATCAGGCTGCCGCGAATATCCGCTCGGTTTTCAACTGGGAAAATAAGCAAGCGATATCGGGTATGCCGCAGTCGGTCTATCGCGCCGGATTGCAATTCGATGACATAGCTTTGGCTGGGGTTTTCGAAAAACAGCCCGATCAGGTGGGAGCGTCGCTCAACCAAATTGCGTGCTGCAGCATTTGGGCGATAGCGCAACTCGGCACCCGCAGCGCGAACTTTCTCACGAATCACCTCGCGAACATTGGGTTCGTCGTTAAAAACCCGCGAAACAGTTTTAATAGACACGCCTGCGAGACGCGCCACATCATGTATCGTGGCTCTCTTTCCAGTTCCAGCCATAGGCCGACATTTCTCCACCTCAACTCATATGATTTTACTACTCATTTTGAGACGAGAGGGAAAGAGCAAAGCTGGCAATCAAACCGAACAGACCCGTGAGCGCGTGAGGAACCGCTTTTCGCGGCCGTTATCCAGCGAAAACATCCCGCCGCGACCGGGCACGACGTCAATGATCAATTCTGTATGTTTCCAAGCGTCATATTGCGGACCACTTATATAAAATGGAGCTCCGCCGATCTCACCCAGTTTTACATCTGTATCACCAATGAGAAATTCGCCTTGCGGGTAGCACATAGGTGATGAGCCGTCGCAACAACCGCCCGATTGATGAAACATAATCGGTCCATATTCGGCTTGCAATTCGCTTATCAATTCAAGCGCTGCATCGGTAGCACTCACCTGTGACTTTGCGATTTCCTGAGCCATTGCTTTCTCCGAATAGTATTAAAAAAGCCGCCGCTTTAAAAAGCGGCGGCCTTCTTTTCATCAAAAGAAACCAAGCTTTTTCGGGCTATAGCTTACCAGCATATTCTTTGTCTGCTGATAGTGATCGAGCATCTTAAGGTGGTTTTCACGACCGATACCCGATTGCTTGTAACCGCCGAATGCCGCATGCGCCGGATAGGCATGATAGCAATTGGTCCAAACTCGACCCGCCTGAATGGCACGGCCAAACCGATAGGCGCGGGTTCCATCGCGTGTCCATACGCCCGAACCCAAGCCATAAAGCGTATCATTGGCTATGGAAAGCGCTTCTTCGTCATCCTTAAAAGTGGTGACTGACACAACAGGTCCAAAGATTTCCTCTTGGAAAATCCGCATCTTGTTGTGACCCTTGAACACCGTCGGCTTAACGTAATAACCGCCCGCCAGATCGCCTGCGAGATGATTACGCTCACCACCGATGAGCACTTCCGCACCTTCCTGCTTACCAATATCTATATAGCTGAGGATTTTTTCCAACTGCTCACTAGAAGCCTGCGCCCCGATCATGGTTGCCGGATCGAGCGGATCGCCTTGTACAATCTGCTCAACGCGCTTTAGTGCCCGCTCCATGAATTCATCATAGATTTTTTCATGGATCAATGCCCGGCTTGGACAGGTGCAAACCTCGCCCTGATTAAGGGCGAACATGACAAAGCCCTCAATAGCCTTGTCCAGATAATCATCATCTTCCGCGGTAACATCGGAGAAGAAAATATTGGGGGACTTGCCACCCAATTCCAATGTCACTGGAATGAGATTCTGGCTAGCATATTGCATAATCAAGCGGCCGGTGGTCGTTTCGCCGGTGAAAGCAATTTTAGCAATACGAGGGCTTGATGCGAGCGGCTTACCGGCCTCAAGGCCAAAGCCATTGACCACATTTATCACGCCTGCAGGCAGCAGATCACCAATCAGCTCCATCAGAACGAGAATAGATGCCGGGGTCTGTTCCGCGGGTTTGAGCACGACACAATTGCCAGCAGCAAGGGCAGGCGCAAGCTTCCAAACTGCCATGAGCAGCGGGAAATTCCACGGAATAATCTGGCCCACTACGCCCAGAGGTTCATGGAAATGATAGGCGACCGTATCATGATCAATTTCTGAAATGCCGCCCTCTTGCGCGCGAATTGCGCCAGCAAAATAGCGAAAATGATCAACGGCAAGCGGCAAGTCCGCATTGGTCGTTTCGCGGATTGGCTTCCCATTATCCCAGGTTTCCGCGGCGGCAAGTTTGGGTAGGTTTTCTTCAATGCGGTCGGCGATTCTACTAAGAATCAGCGCACGCTCAGCCGCACTTGTTTTTCCCCACGCATCCTTCGCAGCATGAGCGGCATCAAGGGCAGCCTCCACATCAGCGGCTTCAGAGCGAGCAACTTGGCAGAGCACCTGACCATTGATCGGGGAAATATTATCAAAATAGCGGCCCGATTTGGGCTCTACCCAATCGCCGCCAATAAAATTTCCATAGCGCTGTTTGAATTCGGGTTTCACAGAACGATGAAATTCCACTTTATTCATTTAGGCCTCCTTAAGCTCAACGCCGCTTGAACCTAACATCGCGTGGTCCCGAAAATCGGTATTGGCTTTCGGGCCGATGCTATGGCGTCCGAATTTTTAGGATAGCCTGTCCCGATGCGAGAGTCACCCATTTCTAACGAAATAATTGCGGGTTCGGAGCAAGCTTGAAGCACCCGAATATTCCTTGATCGATCTTAGAATTGTGCGCCGCTTATAAGAGCTGTTCGAAATGAAATGGATGCCGAGCGAATTCGCGTAAACAACGCATTTGGCGTCAATTCCTAGCGTTTGCTGGCTGTCGAAAAGGCCGAACTTTCGTTTAGCGTAGCAACTTTAGGCAAAGCGACCGTCAGGTTTCGATCAACCATATGGTCGATGAAAATTACCACCGCGATAGATTTATAAACTTTAGAACATCTCTTCCAAACTAATAAACGAGTTTCCCAAAAATGCGAGATCAATATTATAAATTTCGCAAGAAAACGGCAAACGGGGAAATAAAGATAAAACATCACCTCTATCAATATTTCCTCTTACTACTGAAAGGGGTTAGCTATGTCTAAATTGGGTATCCTATACTTTACAACTACTTTCTTTATCTTTGGAGGAGCAGCATTCGCGCAGACTGTCGGGATTGACAACCAAACAAATTCTGCATCGCAAGCAGGATCAACCGCGGTCGCAATCAGCGGCGGCAACACATCTCCGAATAAGATCAGGACCACCGTGCCGGCTTTTGCTCCCGGCCTTGTGGCGGCGGGTGTTCATTCCTGTGCAGGATCAACCAGTGTGGGCGTGGGAGCCACGGGTTGGGGTTTCGGTGCTGGCAGCACCTATGAAATGCGCGAATGTAACCGCCGCGCCTTCGCCGCAGCACTGTTAGGTATGGGACATAATCGAGCGGCATTGGACCTTATTTGCCTTAACAAGGAAGTGAGATCCTCACTTAACGCTACCGGAGTTGTTTGTCCGTCTCAGGCTATTGCAGCGCGTACGGCTTCGCCCGCTCCGGCCAGAAGAACTATCTTTGCATCAGCCACGAGCGAACCTGCTCCAGCAGCCGCTCCCGCGGCGGCTGCAGCGGTAGCGCGGACGGGACAAAATCGCACCTACTCAGCCAGAGCACTCGGCCTTTCATCGGCTGATCTGAGGGAAAAAGGCTGCGTCTTACGGACCACAGCGCAAAACGGACGCGCATGGCATTGCCCGCAACCGGTTATGTAACAAGCCACTACCGTTGAGCGAGCAGCTTAACAGAGCATCAATTTGAGAACTGATTTCGACTGTTGATGTAGCCTTCTACCCGTGGCTCCAGAATGGACTGCAGACGTCCCCGGCCATGGGTAGCGGGGTGTATCATCGGGATATGCCTAGCAAGTGCAGGCTTGCTAAGGAAAATGGAGGAGTCAAAACATGAAAAAGATTCTTTTTGCGGCCGTGGCGTTGGTCGCCGCTAGTGCACTACCCGCAGCAGCTCAAACGATTAACTGGGGCGGCAGCTTTGCCGGCAACAGTCAGGCAGGCTCAACGACCACAGGCTTTGGTGGATCGAACGCAGCTGGAAGTGCTGCCACGAATGGTTGGGCAACGGGCACCGGTAATGTTGCAGGCGGCGCAATCAATATACCAGGGTTCGGAGTAAGCGCAGGCTTGGCGCAGGGCTCATTCAGCTCTGGCATCCAAGGTGTTTCGGGTGCCAATGCTACTTCGGGCACTGGATTTCTCGGCAGCACCATGGCCGAATCCTTTGGCTCGAGCGTCGGCAGTTCAGCCGGTAGTGTTCAGCTCCGACCCTAATTTCTTATGGATCCAGCGGATTTTGGAAGAACATTCTCGTTCGAAAAAACCAATGGATTTCTCAAGCTTCGATGAGGAAAAAAGCCGGAGGTTATTCTCCTCCCGCTAAGGAAAGAATGAGAGTCCACCCCCCTCAAGGATACCCACTCTCATTCTGTAGGGGCAGGCAAAAGTCTGCCCCTACACATCTGCCAAATGGCTAAAGGGAGTTGATATATTATAGCTCGGAGACAGAATCTGATCTTTCTTGATTAATCGACATCGAATTTGCGCCGTATAATTTATGGAGCTTGCAGGCTACTTCAGTACGATTTGAAGCGCCGATTTTCTTCATAATATTATGGACGTGCGCCTTAACCGTTCCCTCACTCATTTTGAGTTCGAATGCGATAATCTTGTTGGATTTCCCCACTCTGATGGCATTCACCACCTCGATTTCTCGGGGGGTAAACAATCCGCCAAGCACATCATCTTCTGACTCGTTTTTATCGGATTTTTTTAACAGCGATGCCGGGACATATATTCCTCCCGCCATAGCTAAATGAATAGCCTCTACACAGATTTTTGCATCGACGGAGGTTGGGATATATCCCCTCGCGCCCAATTCAATAGCGCGGATAACTTGCAACCAGTCTTCACGTTCTGCCAATAAAACAACCGGGATAGGATACCAGGATTTGATGGCCGCCCTGATTTCATCTGAAACAAGCGCGTCCGCAAGTCGACGGGAACCTATATGCAGCACGATGACCACAACGCCATCGAGTGAGATATCTTTTTTGATGGTGCCGTGAGTAATGATTGGTAGTTTAAGACCATTCATTAACAGTCCATTATAGAGACACTCGCGCTCAAGATTACTTTTACAAATCAAAAGAAGATGAGGCTGGCAATCTACCGCCGCTTCTTCCCGTCTTGTTGTTTGAAAGCCCCCGCTCGCTCCGATTATCGCCCCACTATTGGCACCATCCGGCGCGGCCCATAAGTATCGCTGCCCTGTTTCAAACATTATTTATTCCCCTTATTTTTTCTCCTTCCAAAGGAAAAAACTACTTCCGTCGGAAAACACCGAGTTTTTTTCGGTTTATTGCTAAAACCCCCGCGGTAGAGCGCGTAATATTGCAATTGACTAATAATCGTGTCATTAACCTAGGTTAGTGTTTTTATAAAAACTGTTCAGTAAACAATAGTTGAGTCGGGCACCGAAGTTATTATTCTATAACTTTGGTTGGGCAGGTATAACTAATGCATAGTGGTAGTAGATATAGCACCGCTCCGCCTATCGGGGCGCTGGTCGGTTTGTTGGAAGCACCACCGATCGCGGCAAGGCTGGGACCGTTAGAGATTGAGACCCTTGCGAAGCTGTCTGTCACGGAAAACCATTATCCGGCGGACTCCATTATCATCGATCAAGGTGCCACAACTCGTAATGTGCATTTGGTCGCTTCGGGTTGGGGATGTGTTTACCGTGATCTAGCCAATGGGAAAAGACAGATCATCGATTTTTCAATGCGTTGCGATTTTATAGGGTTACGAACAGCTAACGGATACAGCTATAATACCATCGCTTCCATAACTCCCATGACGATATTTGAAATATCGCTTTCCTCTTTGGAAGAAGCCATCAAACAAGCTCCGCGTTTAAGTTTCATACTTATTGAGCTTCTTTCTCGACAGCGTGCGCTGCTCATAGAACATCTGACCAATATTGGATGCCGAAGCGCCTTGGTACGAACGGCATATTTTATGCTGGAATTGTCCGATCGGGTGCGCGCTTGCGGTATTGGCGATCCTGACAGCTTCTATTGTCCACTCACTCAATATCAACTTGCCGACGCATTGGGGCTCACCCCCATTCATCTCAATCGTATGCTGCGAGAGCTTCGCGAAGAAGAACTCATGACCTTCAAGTCCTCTAGGGTGGAAATTCTTGATCGTGATCGCTTGGTTGCCATTTCGGATTATGACGGCGAATTCTTGCGAATGTCCGTGTTTGATAGAAATTAATCGCCAACTAAAAGATACCGATCTTGATCATGCGGGCGCGGTAAAACACTCGCCAAAATAAATCTTTAGCAGCCCCTCATCAGGACGCCCGGCGAAGCAAAGGAAAGCCTATCCTGTTTCGAGCGGGTTTTTGATAGCGCAATGAGCGAGCAAGTGCGTTCAGCAGATCGGTCTGCGATATCAGTCCCGCAATGTGGGAGCTCTCATCAGTAATAATCACCGCATGGGCAATGCCATCGGAAAGAAGTGGTACTAAAGACATTACGGGCTGGTCTGGCGAAGCGGTGGGCGCGGGGATAAAGTAATCTGCGACTTTTTCCGAACCATTCGCAGTTAATTCGCGCAGTCCCACAATTCCCAAGAGCTTGTCTTTTTCATCCACCACCGGCAACGCACGAATATTGTGCGTAAGCAATAGATTACGGGCTTGTTCGACGCTGCTATTCACCTGTGTTTTTATGACATCGCGTGACATTATGTGGCTGGCGAGGATTTCGCCGTGTTGGCGCGCCAAAGCTTGCCTTTCGACCTGATAAAGCAAGCGGGTTAAGTCACCCGGGTGGATATCAAAAGTCTCATCAATCGCATCAAGCGCGGCACTAACATCATCTGCATTAAATCCCAGCCGCAGTTCAGGAGGCGGGTCTTTTGTCAGACGCGGATTTACCGCCGCCACCGCCGGACGATGGGGATATTGCCGGCCCGATAGTTTATGGATCACGACCCCCAGAGCCACTAACATAATCGAGTTCAGGCCCACGGGGAAAAATGCGTAAACATATCCACCTTCCGCACCCCAAGCGGATCCAAGTACGGTCATTAATGCGACTGCGCCACCTGGAGGATGCAGGCAGCGTGCAAAAGACATGGCGGCAATGGCAAGCGCAACCCCCACGCCTGCCGCAATAAATGGCGTATCGATGAGGATGGCGACACTAATTCCCACTAAGGCAGAAATCACATTGCCACCGATAATCGGCCAAGGTTGTGCGAGTGGGCTGACGGGAACTGCGAATAAAAGTACCGCCGAAGCGCCGATTGGCGCTATAATCAAGGGAAGCGAGGTGTCTTGCGCTAATAATAGGGTGCAAATCCACCCGGTAAGGGCGATGCCAATCATGGCACCGACACATGCGAGAAGCCTCTCCTTTAAGGTTGCCCCAGCGAGGATTGGTTTAAACAATTGGAGGGGATTCAAGATCAGACCTATTTCAGCGCATAATTAAAGAGTGTCTAAGGGTCTACAGCCTAACCAAGCGCTTGTCGCGCATGTTGCTACTCAAATTCTGTCAATTTTCGGAAACATATTTCGAAAGGAACGGACGGACGTTAAAAAAAGGCCGGGCGAAACGCACCGACCTTCTCACCATCAATTTCCACTCCTGCCAGTACATCCGTGGTCAAAAGTTCAATTGATGAGGCATACGACGCGCAAAGATTAACTGCGCACTACATCGCCTATGCAGCAAGTTCTAAAATATGAATATGTCAAAAAGATGAAGCCAGCGCATATATTCACTGGGTGACCCAATTTATTCTGGCGGGCGGGATACCATGTTGCATGGCCACCGTAGTGGCCCGATCTCGCAGATCAGGCGAGAGTAATGGATCTCTTGAAAGCACCCAGAAATAATTGGGGCTTGATCCAATCACTATGGACCAGCGGTAATCATCATCCAGCGCGACGATATTGTAACCGCCAAAAAATGGGCCGAAAAAAGAAACTTTAAGTGCACCGGTACCACGTCCGCGCACAAATAAAGCGGTTCCGGAAGCATGCGTATAACGCCCTTTGGACGGATTGAAACCACTGTTTAGGACATTGATTGAACCATCTTCATTCAGCGTATATTCCGCCTTTGTCTTGATTAAACCGCGTTCAAACCGATTATCGACACGCCCCACCTCGTACCAGGTACCGAGATATTTTTCGGCATCGAAATTTTCGACAGGGGTGACATTGGCAGGAATTTTTGGATCGCAGGCCCGATAGATTGCGCAACCTGCCAGAACGCCGGCGGCGCCTAAAAACATTTTTCTTAACGACATGGTGAACTCCCAATTCTCGAGTCACCTATGCAACTGGTCCAAGGGCTATTGGTTCCTCGCACCATTCTCAAATGCGCCTTGCGCAACGTTTGGACGGGTGAGATCCCGCACGAGTTCTCGCTTTTGCCTGACTTTTGTTTGACCTTTGAATGATTGGCCGAACCTTAAGCCAAGCAGGAAGCCATTCTATCTGACGCTTTTATCCAAACCACACAGCAAATCCATGCAAGACCCCCAGCGGTATGATCAGCGCGCCAGCAAGAAGAAAACCCCACATTTCCTCTCTGAAGCAGACCACCACATGGGTGAGCCATGCGCCAGCTGAACTTAGAGCAAGCGACACGGCGAGCGTCAGGCCTATCAGCTGTTCCATTTTCTCCTCCAGTTCCCAAGAAGAGTGTAACAATAATAATTCAACGCACAATAGTAACTGTCGTTTTTACTTGAATTCGCAAAGCCTTGTTGCGTTCAAGACCTGGGAAATCGTGAATTTTGGCCGAATTTTAACAACTAAAACAGAGGGATAGCGGTAGCAAAAACCGATCGCGTTCCGACAAAATTGATCATACTAAAGGAAAACAGAAAGTATTTTAGGAGAATAGATGGTCGGAGTGAGAGGATTCGAACCTCCGCCCCCCTCGTCCCGAACGAGGTGCGCTACCAGGCTGCGCTACACTCCGCGACCATTCGGCCGGACCTGATTAGCTCTGTCCGTTGATGCGGCTTATAACGCCGCAGGATCGATGCCGCAAGTGAAAGGCGAGATTTTTATTGCAATAAAATTGATGAAAAAACCGCTATTTTCAGATCGAATTCCCGCTCAATAGTCCAATAGTGTGAAAGCAGGCCAGTTGCCTCCCCCAAGCGCGATAAAGTCTGAATTGGCGAAGCCTGAAATCGTACCATCAGCGCGTTGGCCATAAAGAAGTGGCAGCCCATCAGGTGTTACTGTCATGCCGCCAGCGGCGCGCAATACTGCGTCACCCGCAGCCGTGTCCCATTCCATTGTGGGGCCAAAACGCGGATAAATATCCGCCTCACCGCGCGCGATCATACAGAATTTAAGCGACGATCCGACAGATACAGAATGTCTAATTCGGTTTTTTTGCAGAAATTGTTCCGTTGCTGCCGTCGCATGAGATCGACTGCAAAGTGCGATAGGCTCGGAAGGTGCAACGCGCACTTTGATCGGACGCTGTTGCTGTGACTTATGATCCGCACAAGTCTCAATTTCCTCGGCACCCTGGGAGCTACCGATAAAAAGTAAATGCCGCGCCGGGGCATAGACCAACCCAAAAATTGGAACGCCATTTTCGATCAACGCAATATTGACCGTGAAATCACCGTTACGGAGGAGAAATTCACGGGTTCCATCAAGCGGATCGATAAGAAAAAACCTATCACCCAATATGGTAGGAATGCGTCCGGCAGCAGCCTCTTCTTCCGCCACGATGGGAATATTGGGGGCATGATCCGCAAGCGCTGCGAGGATAATCGCCTCCGCATTCCGATCCGCTTCAGTGACCGGTGTTAAATCTTTTTTGTCAAAAACCGCGCAGCCAGTTTCGTAATGATGCATAATGGCACGGCCCGCTTCCAAGGCTGCACTCTGCAACGGGGCAAGCAGGCCCGCCACGGTCACGTC
The DNA here is from genome assembly GCF_003259955.1 of Falsochrobactrum ovis. GTDB lineage: Bacteria > Pseudomonadota > Alphaproteobacteria > Rhizobiales > Rhizobiaceae > Brucella > Brucella ovis_A. The sequence continues at coordinate 443,021 of NZ_QLMK01000001.1, read as the reverse complement.
AGCGAGTTGGGCTTCAGACGCCATCATATTCATATCGACCAGGAATCACTACCATAGCTGCCAATAATACCGCGTTCAGCGAGATATTTCTCAATTTTCTCAACTATTTCGTCGATGGTCTTCCCGACCGTTCTTAAATGCAATTCGGGCGATTCGGGCGCTTCATAAGGGGAGCCAAGCCCGGTGAAATCGCTGATTTCACCGCGTAAAGCCTTTGCATAAAGACCTTTCGGATCACGCGCAATGCAGTCTTCAAGCGGGGTATCGACGAAAATTTCGATAAATTCCCCTTCGGGCAAAAGCGTTCGTACCCGATCACGCTGCGCACGAAATGGCGATATGAACGAGACCAGCGTTATAAGACCGGCATCAGCCATCAAACGGGCAATTTCACCCACTCGGCGGATATTTTCACTGCGGTCCGCATCTGAAAAACCAAGGTCGCTATTTAATCCATGCCGAATATTATCACCGTCCAACAGATAGGTATGTTTGCCCAATGCGTGCAGGCGCTGTTCGAGTCGATTGGCTATAGTGGACTTGCCCGAGGCTGAAAGCCCGGTAAACCAAAGCACGGCCGGTTTTTGAAACTTCTGCGCTGCCCGGGCCGTCTTGTCGAGTTCAAGCGGCTGGCGATGAATATTCGTCGACTGGCGCAGCGCTTGTTCAATCATTCCAGCGGCAACTGTGGCGTTGGTCAAGCGGTCAATGAGAACAAAAGCTCCCGTCGAACGATTAATGCGGTAGGGATCAAAAGCGATTTGTTCCACCGCCTGAATTTGACAAAAACCCACCTCGTTCAGACCAAGCTGTGAAGTCTTATCGCGTTTAAACGTATTTACATCGGTTTGATATTCTATTTCTCCAATGATTACCGGTGTTTGGTCGGTCTCGGTGCGCAAAAGGTAAGAGCGCCCCAATTGCAATGGTTCTTCTCCAAACCAAACGAGATGCGCCGAAAAACGATCCGCCACCTCTGGCCGTTCGTCGGCGTTGACCAACATATTGCCGCGAGAAACTTCAACCTCGTCTTCGAGCACCAGCGTCACCGCCTGGCCCTCATATGCATGCTGGAGGTCGCCATCATAAGACACAATGCGTTTAACACGCGATTGTTTGCCCGATTTCGCAACAATGACCGTATCGCCCGGCGCGATTGAGCCCGAAGCGACCGTCCCCGCAAAACCACGGAAATTTGCATCGGGACGGCTGACATATTGCACGGGAAAACGAAAAGGCTTTGCTGCCACGTCTCCATCCAGCCTTATCGTTTCCAGATGCTCAAGCAGATGTGGCCCCGCATACCAGCCCGTTCGTGGCGAGATGCTGCTCACATTATCGCCAAATCGCGCTGAAAGCGGGATTGCCTGAATGGACGAGAATTTAAGCTCCTTTGCAAAAGCCATATAATCTGCCACGATCTGATCGAAACTGCTTTGAGAAAAATCAACCAAATCGATCTTATTAACGGCAAGCACAATATGCTTGATGCCCAGCAAAGATGCGATGAAGGAATGGCGGCGCGTCTGCGTTAGGATGCCCTGACGCGCATCAACCAGCACGATTGCCAGATCTGCCGTCGACGCTCCAGTTGCCATATTGCGGGTATATTGCGCGTGACCGGGCGTATCAGCAACAATGAATCTGCGCCGGGGTGTCGAAAAAAAGCGATACGCCACATCGATTGTTATGCCCTGCTCGCGCTCTGCTTCCAATCCGTCTACCAGCAATGCAAAATCAAAATCATCATCAGTCGTACCGAATTTGCGACTGTCATTTTTAAGCGCTGCTAGCTGGTCTTCGAAGATCAGACGGGTGTCGTATAAAAGGCGCCCGATCAAGGTGGATTTGCCGTCATCAACCGATCCGCATGTAAGAAAGCGCAGCAGCGTTTTGCGCTCCTGATCCGCCAAAAACCCACTCAAGGCATCATGCGGAGCAAAATTTGCGTTTGAACCTGTGCGCGGGTCGGGAATAGAGATCACGCTGTTCATTAGAAATATCCTTCCCGCTTCTTTTTTTCCATTGATCCAACTTCGTCTCGATCAATGGCTCGGCCTTGGCGCTCGGAAGTCCGTGCGACGAGCATTTCTTCGACAATGTCTGGCAGGGTTGCGGCGCTTGATTCAATCGCGCCCGTCAGCGGGTAACATCCAAGCGTGCGAAAGCGAACAAGTCGCTCTTCTATTTTCTCATTTTCTTGCAGCTTCATGCGATCATCATCGACTTTGATGAGCATTCCATCGCGCTCAACCACCAGGCGCGGAGCAGCGAAATAAAGCGGGACGATTTCGATGTTTTCCTGCAAAATATATTGCCAAATATCCAGCTCCGTCCAATTGGACAGAGGAAAGACCCGGATGGATTCACCTTGTGAAATCCGAGTATTGTAGATTTTCCACATTTCCGGACGCTGGTTTTTCGGGTCCCAACCGTGCTGAGCATTGCGAAAGGAGAATATACGCTCTTTAGCCCGAGATTTTTCTTCGTCTCGCCGAGCTCCGCCGAAGGCAGCATCGAATTTGTATTTGTCGAGCGCTTGTCGCAACCCTAAAGTTTTCATTACGTGAGTATGCACATTAGACCCGTGCGTGAACGGTCCCACCCCATCGCGGACACCGTCTTCATTGATGTGAACGAGAAGTTCAAAACCTTTTTTACGCGCCTGCGCATCGCGAAACTCGATCATTTCGCGAAACTTCCATGTGGTATCTACATGAAGAAAGGGAAAAGGTGGAGGAGCCGGATAAAACGCCTTCATCGCCAAATGCGACATGACGGAAGAATCCTTACCAACAGAATAGAGCATCACTGGATTGGTAAATGTTGCCGCAACTTCTCGAAAGATATGGATCGCCTCAGCTTCAAGCCGTTGAAGATGAGTCAAATTCTTGGTTAGCGACGCATGATGCACGACATCTTCTCCCGGAAACCGGTCCAAACAAAATAGCGGGAAGGAAAGCAAGGGCTTCATTCAACGCAGGCTTAAATCTGACGGCAGATTGTTGGGCCCATTTTCGAGAAAGAAAGAGGAAAAGGAAAAGAATGCTATCGCTTAATATTAAAAGCGGTTGTGAAATCGTGCCCAGATTCATGCGTAAGCGGGTACAAACTTGCGCCGCAGCAAAACGACTGTTGCGGGAGACTTATTTAATTTATGGAATTAGTGCTTTAACCATCGAATGAAGGTCTGCGCAGATGTGATGTGCGGAAGATGAGCACCCAAGGAATATATTTTGAGGATGGGACGCCCGGCAAGCAAAACCGCTGCGGGTCGTTTGCGCTTAAAGCAATCCGAATGTGCGGGCTTTGGCAACGGCTTGGACCTTGTTTACCGCCACCAATTTCGTCAGTACATTACCGATATGAAAATTCACAGTTCGCGTAGAAATATTCAGAATGGCGCCGATAATTTCGGCAGTTTTTCCCTCACTGGTCCAGTGAAGAATTTCGCGTTCGCGTGCAGTGAGATTAATATCCGCTAATTGATTGATGTTAGATATGTCCAGGTGATCATACATCGAAAGATGCAACAGATTGGTAACAATTTGCATCTGCCGACTAAGCATCGATATCTCGCCTGCGGATAATAGTGGGCCGTCACGTAGGAAAGTAAGCATACCGTAGACCCCTCGCGCGGCCCAACAGGGCTGCGAGATACCTATTTTCAGCCCGAATTTCTGCGCATCTTCCCATAATTGCGGTGCTTCTGAAAAAAGCTGCGGTGTCCAGATCAAAGAACCTATGCTGCTGGTGCCGCGTTGGAAGAGTGGATCAATCTCTGAGTATTTTTTGGATTTATAATGTTGTTGCCAGCCCTCCGGTAGTTTTTCAAAACGTTTCCAATGCATCACACCGGATAATGCAGGCACACACATTACATAGGAGACGTAGGGGAAGCCGAGTTGTTCGGCATAAAGCTTAACGTATTCAAACAAATCTTCAGCATTATCTGACAATTGTATATTATCGTAAAATTCTTCCCATTTCATAGCACATACCCCAATATTGCTTTCTATCAATCATAATAGTTACAGCATTATTCCCATCCAAACCGCGGGGCATTAAATATCTATCACGGAACTCTTAATTTATCTATGCAGAAGTATTTCAGTAAATGAAGTTATTATCAAAAACCAAATATTTAATTCAGTTAAACTTTAGAGATATCTGTTTCATGAAAAAAGCCGGCCTTGCATAAAGCAGGCCGGCTTGCTGTTAGCTTTAGATATTTAAGGGGTGGGAACAAGATTGTCAGAGGTATCAAGCATATAGTTGAGGATCGGGCCCAACCAGCGCTCGACTTCCTGAATTTCCATTCCCTTGCGTCGCGCATAATCTTCAACCTGATCGCGCTCTACCTTGGCAACGCCAAAATAATAGCTTTCTGGATGACCAATATAAAGACCGGAAACCGATGAACCCGGCCACATAGAATAGCCTTCCGTCAACTCGACGCCCACTTGGGCAGTCGCGTCCAAAAGATTAAACAATGTGGATTTTTCCGTATGGTCGGGCTGGGCAGGATAGCCCGGCGCCGGACGGATGCCGAGATATTTTTCAAGAATTAGATCATCATTGGTCAAATCTTCATCCGGTGCGTAGCCCCAAAACTCTTTGCGTACTCTTTGATGCATTAATTCAGCGAAAGCTTCCGCAAAACGATCGGCCAAAGCTTTGACAAGGATTGAAGAATAATCGTCATTGGCGCGTTCGAACCGCTCAGCGATCGCGACTTCTTCAATACCGGCTGTCACGACAAAGCCGCCAACATAATCGGCCTTGCCACTGCCAAGCGGCGCCACAAAATCAGACAGGGCCACATTGGGCCGGCCTTCACGTTTTGAGAGCTGCTGACGCAGGGTAAAGAAAGTCGCTAGTTCCTGCTCGCGGGTCTCATCGGTAAAAAGCCGAATGTCATCACCAACCGCATTGGCGGGCCAAAACCCTATCACGGCTTTTGGTGCAAACCATTTTTCATCGAGGATTTTTTGGAGCATCGCCTGCGCATCTGCCCAAAGTGCACGTGCGGCCTCGCCCTGTTTTTCATCTTCTAAGATCGCCGGATAGCGCCCCTTTAACTCCCATGTCTGGAAAAAAGGTGTCCAATCTATGAAGCGTGATATTTCCGCGAGATCGTAATCATCAAACACTTTAGTCCCGAGGAAACTGGGCTTAGGCGGAATGTAGGCGTCCCAGTCCAGTTTATGAGCGTTGGCGCGTGCACCTTCCAGCGGCAAGCGTTTCTTTTCCGCTTCGTTGCGGGCGTGGGCTGCCGCTACTTTGGCATATTCAGCGCGGATGCCTTCAATATAATCGGTCTTATTTTCGGGAGAGAGCAGATTGGAAACGACATTCACGGCCCGGCTTGCATCAACCACATAGACCGATTCGCCGCTTTCATAACGCGGGTGGATTTTGACAGCCGTATGCACCCGGCTCGTCGTTGCGCCACCGATAAGCAGCGGAATATTAAAGCCCTCGCGCTCCATTTCAGAAGCGACATGCACCATCTCATCCAAAGAAGGCGTGATAAGACCAGAAAGGCCAATAATATCCACATTTTCAGCGCGAGCGGTTTCAAGGATTTTTTGCGCCGGAACCATAACGCCGAGGTCGATGATCTCATAATTATTGCAAGCTAGCACGACACCGACAATATTTTTGCCGATATCATGCACGTCGCCTTTAACAGTTGCCATCAACACTTTTCCGGCAGCTTGATGGCCTTCACCGCCATTAAGACGCTTTTCTTCTTCCATATATGGGAGCAGCACGGCCACGGCCTGTTTCATCACGCGTGCAGATTTCACGACCTGCGGCAAAAACATTTTGCCCGAGCCGAATAGATCGCCAACCACATTCATGCCAGCCATTAACGGGCCTTCAATGACATGCAGCGGGCGTTCGGCAGCGAGACGTGCTTCTTCCGTATCGGCTTCAATATAATCTGTAATGCCATTGACCAGCGCATGTTCGAGCCGTTTTTCAACCGGCAACTCGCGCCAGCTCAGATCCTGTTTACGCCCTTCTTTGACACCTGAATCCCGATAGCGCTCGGCAATCTCCAACAATAATTCGGTCGGAGATTCGCCCGACGCTGACTGGCGGTTTAAGACCACATCTTCGCAGGCCTCACGCAATTCGGGATCAATCGTGTCATAGACCGCTAGCTGCCCGGCATTGACGATCCCCATATCCATTCCGGCTTGAATGGCGTGATAGAGGAAAACTGCGTGCATTGCTTCACGTACCGGCTCATTGCCCCGGAACGAAAATGAAAGGTTCGACACCCCGCCCGACACATGCACATGAGGTAGGGTCGAAGTAATCCGTCGTGCCGCCTCAATGAAATCGACGCCATAATTATTATGTTCTTCGATCCCTGTTGCTACGGCAAACACATTGGGGTCAAAAATAATATCTTCAGGCGGAAAACCAACTTTTTCGGTGAGAATCTTATAAGCACGGGTGCAAATTTCGACCTTGCGATCTTCAGTATCAGCCTGGCCCGTTTCATCGAATGCCATCACAACCACGGCAGCGCCATAGTTTCGCACCAAACGCGCATGGTGGATAAACGCCTCCTCTCCCTCCTTGAGAGAGATCGAGTTCACGATAGCCTTGCCCTGTACACATTTCAGCCCGGCTTCGATCACTTCCCATTTAGACGAGTCAATCATGATAGGAACCCGCGCAATATCCGGTTCCGACGCGATCAGGTTTAAATATTCAGCCATGATCTTCTCGGAATCGATCAGGCCCTCGTCCATATTGATGTCGATGATTTGGGCGCCATTTTCCACCTGATCACGAGCCACTTCAAGCGCAGCCGAATAATCGCCAGCCGTGATAAGTTTGCGGAAGCGTGCAGATCCGGTGACATTGGTTCGTTCGCCGACATTCACAAAAGGAATGTCTTTGGTTAGCGTGAAGGGCTCAAGCCCAGAAAGGCGCATCAGTGGCTGCAATGTGACGGGCTTGCGTGGCGGATATTTCGCAACCTCTTCTCTGATAGCGCTGATATGCTCTGGCGTAGAGCCGCAGCAGCCGCCGACCACATTGACCAGCCCTTCGCGTGCAAAATCGCTGATTTGCGCGGCCATTGCCTCTGGGCTTTCATCATAAAGCCCGAATTCATTGGGCAGGCCAGCATTGGGATAAGCGCAGACAAATGTATCGGCAACACCGGCAATCTCCGCCAGATGTGCGCGCATAGCATTGGCACCCAATGCGCAATTAAGCCCAATGGTAAACGGCTTTGCATGACGCAGCGAATACCAAAACGCCGTCGGCGTCTGACCAGAAAGCGTGCGACCAGATAGATCTGTGATCGTGCCCGAAATCATCAGGGGAAGGCGTATGCCCTTTTCTGTAAATACTTCTTCGGCGGCAAAAATCGCCGCTTTTGCATTGAGCGTATCAAAGATCGTTTCAATCAGAATGATATCTGAACCACCATCAACCAAACCGCGGATCTGTTCGGCATAGGCAATGCGCAGCTCGTCAAACGTCACGGCGCGAAAGCCAGGATTGTTAACATCAGGAGAAAGAGAAGCGGTGCGGTTGGTCGGACCAAGGGCACCAGCCACAAAACGACGGCGGCCATCCTTCTGCTGGGCACGCAGGACCGCGCGACGTGCAAGCCGGGCGCCGTCGCGGTTTAAATCATAAACCACATCCTGCATGCCGTAATCGGCCTGGGCGATCGAGGTCGAAGAAAATGTATTGGTTTCAATTATATCCGCGCCAGCCATCGCATAGGCGTAGTGAATTTCTTCAATGGCTTTGGGCTGGGTCAAGGTCAGCAGGTCGTTATTGCCCTGCAAATGGCAATCACAGGAAGCAAAACGCTCGCCACGAAAATGCTCCTCATGAAAACCCAGACTCTGGATCTGCGTTCCCATGGCTCCGTCCAGAATGAGGATGCGTTCGCGTGCGGCTTTGGTGAGAGCTGCAAGCACTTCAGAACCATCAGGCTTGGGCGCCGTGGCACCAAAAAGATCATCAAGGGAGGACGCCATAAGGGTTTACCACCTGTATTGATAGGCCGGACCGCTGCAAACCAAATATGTCCCGGAAGACCTTTACCAGCCGCCCTGCGCAGGATGAAAGTTTGGGGCCGCAAATGCTTGCACCCGCTAATCGATAACTTAATGACATAAACATATGTTTATGTCAATTTACCTAACATTATTCCTTGCCGTAGCGCTGCCGGGCTTCGACAGATATAGATTTGCATGAATATGGAGATATCGCACCGCGAAGGGTGCCTATTTTTGCGCCTTGATCGGAAAATTCTTTTGTTTTTCCACGCGCAAAGCCACGCCCTGTCTGGGCGTGTTCAGCACCATAGTATTTAGAAATAATATTTCGGGCCTATCCCGTGGTTTCATTAAAGTTTAAAGCCCCGGGCGATGCCGGGGCTTTAAGAGTTTTTGATTTCAAGTTACGTAGGCGCCGATTGATGCAGCCACCAGCCCAATGGCGAGTGCGATCATGACGCCGTAAACGCGCGGCTTATCAAATAAGACCGCAAAAGCTGAAAACCAGGCAACCACTCCCGCGCCAAGCGCAAACAGAAAGCCTGGTTTGTCGCCCTGATAAAGGTTAGCCGCCATCAGCCCCGCGATAATCAGCGCGCCGAAAACGATCATTAACCCGGTTGCATAGCGTTCGTAGTCGTCCATTTATTTTCCTTGGTTCCAGCCAGTGCTAGCGCCGGAAGCTGTTCAGATCATATAGGTATTGAAAAAGAGCGCTTTAGCACACTCAACAACCACAACACCCAATCATTATTTTCTGCATCCATCAACTGTTTCGCTGAAATTCTTCCCGAATACTGATGGACATTCAAGACTGCTCACGGCTTTGTGTATAAAAGGCTGCCAAACCCACCGGGATTGACCATATTCGGAACGCTTTTTCGGCTGGGGCACCGCCGAGAAGCAAGCCCGATTAGCGCTGGCTCACCACGTCAGCCGAAAAACGCAATTCGCGCATGGGCCGTACCAATTGTGTGGTGGCATCATAGGTCGGATGATTTTTATACGCGTTAAGCGCTTCCTCATCCTTAAACTCCGCATAGACGACAAGATCTATACGATCACACAATGGATCGACCTTGGTATTGGGCAAAACCTCGAATACTTCCGAATAGGGAATCGTGCCCAGTTGCTCGAGACCGGCCCGGACCGTATCGATGTCTTGATCTGGCTTAATACTGAAGAAAACAATGTGGCGGATCACGTCCTAACTCCCAAGTTGATGGGCGTATCTAACCCATCAATATGGCAAGCAAAACCACAAATGCGCAATTGCCAAGATTTCAACTGGTTTTAACCCGTCGCCACGCGAAATTCCGGTCCTGCTTCTCAGCGCCATAGCCGGGCTGGTAATAACCGGGCGTGTCGACCAGACGCCGTTGCGCCAATCGTGCCTGTGCAATTTTATTGCTGACTTGCAGAGTATCAAAACCAGTGCGGAGCATTAACGCTGCCTGATCAATCAACACATCACCAACCGCCCGCAATTCGCCGTTAAATCCGTAACGGCGCAGGATTCCCGCCTTGGAATAAGAACGTCCATCATTGAAAGCAGGAAATTCCAGCGCAATCAGTGGTATCGAATCGAGAAATTCCAGCAGCGGCTCGATCTTCTCGCCCGGTGCCACCACAATGCCGATCCGTCGATTAGACGAGCGGCGGAGATTTTCATCAAGTTCAAGCCAAGCCGCCAGCGGAATGATGACGGAAGGCGCATCGCCAGCGGCTTCCAGATCATCAACTACTATATATTCATCTGCAATAAAGCCGGACTGAGCGTTAAGCCCGCAGGACCAGAGCAGGGATTGGTTTTGATTATCGGTCATTTCTGCTCCGCTCCCAAAGTTTTTAGGCTGTCGCTAAGTCCGGTAAGGTGGATGCCACATTCGGTCTTTTCGGTTCCAGCCCAACGACCAGCGCGCTGGTCCTCATCAGCGCTCACAGGGCGTGTGCAAGCCATGCATCCTATTGAGCGATAGCCTTGCGCAATGAGCGGATGGGCGGAAAGGCCGTGATGATCGGCATAGGCTTTCAGATCAGCAGCCTGCCACCGCGCCAACGGATTAATGCGAATGCGCGCATCTACCGCTTCAAACACAGCCAAACCGTTACGGGTGGATGCCTGAAACTGTTTCCGGCCCGTCATCCATGCGCGATAGGGCGCAACCGCGCGCGCCATGGGCTCGACCTTGCGGATGAAGCAACAATGGTCCTTATCCGTCATGGAAAGGGCGCCGAATGGATCGTCTTGTTTTAAAATTTTCTCGTCAGGCACAATATCCTGCACATTTGTCAGGCCCAGCTCGCTCGCCAGATCATGCCGATAATCGAGTGTCGCACGGAAATGTTTGCCCGTATCCAAAAATAAGACAGGAGTGGCGGGAGCAATCTGAGCAATCATGTGTAACAGGACAGCCGACTCTGCTCCAAAAGACGATATTGCCGCGATGCCGCCTTCGAAAAACTCATGGACTGCTAAAGCAATAATCTCCTGCGGAGACGATGACCCATAATTTTTCTCAAAAAGGCCAGCTTGAACAGTGGCTTGCGCCTCCGCGTCCCCTGTCGCTTGATCTGAGTGTCCTAGCTCACGCTGCACGGCTTATATCTCCATAAAGCGCTTGTTTGAAAGGTGCCATTCCCAAACGTCGATAAGCCATAATGAAGGTTTCATCAGCGCTTTCACGCAGGCTTAAATAGGTATCGACGATGGTCTCAATCGCTTCCACGACCTCTTCGGAAGAAAAACCCCGACCCGTTATGTCACCTATGGTCGTATATTCATCTGCCGAGCCGCCTAAGGTGATTTGGTAAAGCTCCTCACCCTTCTTTTCGACGCCCAAAATACCGATATGGCCGACATGGTGGTGTCCGCAGGCATTGATGCAGCCCGAAATTTTGATCTTGAGATCACCAATTTCAAATTGGCGATTTTGATCACCGAAACGCTCCGAGATACGCTGCGCTACTGGGATTGAGCGCGCATTTGCAAGTGCGCAATAATCTAGTCCAGGGCAAGCAATAATATCGGTAATAAGCCCTGCATTGGCCGTTACCAAACCATCGGATTCAAGCAAATCGAAAACCGCAGGAAGATCGGCTTTCGCCACATGGGGCAGAACCAGATTCTGCTCGTGGCTCACTCGTATTTCATCAAAAGAGTAGGTTTTGGCAATATCGGCAACCAGTTCCATCTGATCTGCGCTGGCGTCGCCTGGAATCCCACCAATTGGTTTGAGTGAAATTGTCACGACCGCATAATCAGGGTGTTTATGGGCGCTAATATTGCGCTTCGCCCACGCTGCAAAAGCTGGATCTGTTTTCTGGTTTGCAGCGAGAATCCCCCAGCCTTCCGGTCGGGGCGGCAAATCAGGCAGGCGGAAATAGTTTTCAATCGCGTCTATATCGCTTTGTGGTAGCTTCAAATCGCCAAAACGGATCTGCTCCCATTCTGCATCAATTTCCTGCACGAGGGATTCAATGCCGGTTTCGTGTACTAAAATTTTGATGCGCGCTTTATATTTATTATCGCGACGACCATAGAGATTATAGACACGAACAATTGCTGTCACATAGGTCAGCATATCCTCGATAGGCAAGAAATCGCGGATCTTTTTTGCAACCATGGGGGTGCGTCCCTGACCGCCGCCAATATAGACGGCTAGGCCCAATTGACCCGCCTCATTTTTCTTCAGTTGCAGGCCTATATCATGGACTTGAATGGCCGCCCGATCATGTTCGGAGCCGACAATCGCAATTTTAAATTTGCGCGGCAGATAGGAAAATTCTGGATGAAGCGACGACCACTGCCGAAGAATTTCGGCATAGGGTCGAGGATCGGCCACCTCATCTGCCGCAGCGCCAGCAAAATGATCTGCCGTGACATTGCGAATGCAATTGCCAGAAGTTTGAATGGCATGCATCTCAACTTCGGCCAATTCTTCAAGAATGCGCGGCACATCTTTGAGTGCGGGCCAATTATATTGGATATTCTGCCGTGTCGTGAAATGGCCAAATCCACGATCATAAGTGCGTGCAATATGGCCAAGTTTACGCAATTGACGGCTTGAAAGAGTTCCGTAAGGTATCGCAACGCGCAACATATAGGCATGCAATTGCAGATAAAGACCGTTCATCAAGCGCAGTGGTTTGAATTGCTCTTCGGTCAATTCTCCTGACAGACGGCGCTCAACCTGATCTTTGAATTGCACCACACGGGCCGCTACAAAATCGCGGTCAAATTCATCATAGCGATACATAGTTAAATTCCGTGTTCACTTAGGAAACATGCTTTAATTGCGACGTGCCAAATGTCACAATTGTCGGACCTGAGAGGCGGATGCGTTCGCGCAGCCGAAGAGGATAAAGCCCGTCCTCGCGCTCCTCGACATCAATCACGCTGACATCCACGACGAGATTATCTTGCGCAGCAAGCGTACCCGCTTCTTCAAGAGCTGCCACCGCTTCGGGATGGCGTGCGACAAGAGCACCATCGATGGATTCGCGCCAAGCGCCGTCGGCGGCCAACCACACGGCCTGACCGTCAATAAGCCGGTTTGCGGTGAGTACTTTTACGACCATATCCAAACTCCTGCTTTTGCTTACCGCGCATATTCGGCCTCCGTTCCACCGATTGGGGACCGATTTCAGGCTGCGATAGAAACCGAATTGTTCAACAGCGCTTCAGCCTTATCGATAGCCGCGCCTGCTACTGCATCACCGATGACAACCATGACAGGGCCGGATAAATCGTCTCGCTGCTGCAGCGCCGGCAAATCTTTCAAAGTTCCATGGAACATGCGTTTATTTCGGCGGCTTGCATTTTCGATCACTGCGACTGCTGTATCTTCATGCAAGCCCGCCAAGATCAGGCGCTCTGCGACCGAAGCCGCAACCGATCCGCCCATATAAACCGCGATTGTTGCACCGGAGATGGCGAGCTTGGCCCAGCCGGGCAGCACCTCGCCATCCATATCGTGGCCAGTGGTGAAAACCAGCGAAGACGCTACGCCTCGCAATGTTAGCGGCAGTTCCATATCGGCGGCGGCGGCGAGCGCAGAGGTAATGCCGGGGACAATTTCATAGCCAATATTCGCGCTGCGCAGGGCTGCTATTTCCTCGCCAGCGCGACCAAAAACCAGCGGATCGCCCGATTTAAGACGTACGACCTGCTTGCCCGCCTTACCAAGAGAGACCAGAAGCTGGTTGATCTGGTCCTGACTTTTGGAATGGCATCCCTTGCGCTTGCCAACGGCAATTCGCTCGGCATCGCGGCGTCCCATCGCTACGACGGCTTCTGGGACCAAAGCATCATGCACAATAATGTCGGCTTCCATCAAAAGGCGATGGGCGCGCAATGTCAGCAAATCTTCTGCGCCGGGGCCTGCACCCACCAGCCACACATAGCCTGATGCTGCGTGCGGCTGCTCGACCAACGCATTGGCTGCTTTTGAGGCTGCATCATGATCGCCATTCTCAAGCGCACGCGCCACATTGCCTGAGAAAAAGCTACGCCAAAAATTGCGGCGAGCCAGCCCTTTGGGCAAGGTTTTTTCAATGCGAGGGCGCCAACTTTGTGCGAAATGGGCTAAATCCCCAAGGCGCGGTGAAAAGGATGCTTCTAGCTGGGCGCGAAGCAATTGTGTGAGAACGGGACCCGTGCCCTCCGAACCAATAGCAATAGCAATCGGTGCCCGGTTAACGATGGCAGGGGTGAGAAAATCGCAAAGCGCGGGGCGATCGACGACATTGACCGGAATTTTCTTGGCCTTAGCGCTGGCTGCAATCACACGGTCCTGTGCCTCATCGCCCGTGGCTATAAAAACGAGCTTTGCGCCATCGAGTTGATCGGGCGCAAAAGGCTGTGCGATATGTTCGGCATTGTGGCTTAAGATAAAATCTTGAAGATGCGCCTCCACCTCTTGCGCTATAATCCGAAGCCGTGCCGATGTCTGCGCAACGAGTCGTGCCTTGTTCAGCGCTTCCTCGCCGCCGCCCACAACTGCCACCACTTCTTCCGATACTCGAAAAAAGGCAGGGAAATCAGCCAACAAAGGTTTAGACGAATATGACACGGCATTATCCTTTTTAGATAGTGTCATTATTCCAATTGTTGCATTGTTTTATAAGAAACGGGCTTGCGCACCATGATCGCGCTGAGCATCGCTTTTGCGTATAAGGCGAATTTGAAAGATTATAATTCCTCTCGCGTTGGATTTGGCCGGTGGAGGATTTATCCAAATTAAAGATAGGTACCGCTGACAAAAAAAGCTGGCACATGCTTGGGCCAGCGGCGCGGGAGGACCGCTACCAAATCAAATCGCAGCGATAAATAAGCATAATCTGGCTGGCGTTGGAGCCATAAATCAGCCGCAGCTTCAATGCGGCGCATGGATTGTGGTGTGACGGCCAGATGCGCAGCTTCAAGAGTGGAGCGCGCTTTGACTTCTACGATAAGTACCAGATTGCCGCGCCGGGCGATGAGATCAATTTCTCCCAGCCGGGTGCGATAACGCCGAGCGATAATCCGAAAACCTTTGAGCATAAGAGCTAAAGCTGCCCAGCGCTCGGCGCTATGTCCGCGAAAGAAAGCATTGCGCCTTTTCTCGCGAAGTTCTGTCATCAGGCTTTGGCCTTCAATTGCATGAGCCTCTGATAGAGGACCGATTTCTGTCCGCCCGTCATGCGCGCTGCCTCACCCGCCGCTTTTGAAGGGGGAAGTTCCGCTGCCAGCGATAAAAGCAATTTGTCGATATCTTCGGCACTTTGCGGTATCGCCTCGCCGGAAGGTGGCCCAATCAACAAAACGACCTCGCCGCGTATACGGTCTTCGCCGTCAAATTGTTTTGCCAATTCTGCTAGCGGAAGTGTGACAATGGTTTCATAGGTTTTGGTCAGTTCGCGGCAAAGGGCTGCTTCGCGCTCACCACCAAAAACCGCAACCATATCAGAAAGCGTCGCTGCTGCTCGATTGGGCGATTCATAAAAAACCAGCGTCGCATCAATGGTTTTGAGGCTTTCCAGCTTCGATTGTCTTTGTCCATGTTTGGCAGGCAAAAAACCACAAAACATGAAAGCATCAGTGGGCAGGCCTGATGCTGCAAGCGCTGCAAGAATGGCGGATGCTCCGGGAACCGGAACCACTCGAATTCCCGCCTCCCTCGCTTCGCCGACCAGCCGGAAGCCGGGATCTGAAACCAATGGAGTGCCTGCGTCAGAAACGAGCGCCACACTTTTTCCTGCAAGAAGGGCTGCAATGAGTTTGGCGCCTGACTCGGCCGCATTATGCTCATGATAGCTAACCGGACGGCGTGAGATTCCATAACGGTCAAGCAAAACCCGCGTGACCCGCGTATCTTCACAAGCCAACACATCGGCACTGGCCAAGACCTCCAAGCCACGCAAGGTCATGTCGCCCAGATTACCGATAGGGGTTGAGACAATATAGAGCGCTGGCTCAAGCGGACGCGCACGCATCGGCGTTCCGCCGATTACATATTCGCGTTTTGCTTCATCGGTTATCTCACTCATATTTTTCCTAACTTGCGAGATCAGCTACCAGCGCATCCAGCACTAAAGCACCTGTTGGGGTCGCACGAATGAAGCTATCTGTCATCGGTTCGATCATGCCTGACTCGATCAAATTCTGAAGTCGTTTGCGATTAACCTCATGTCCGGTCAGACGGCGATAGCGTCCAAGGTCGATTCCCTCACGCAACCGTAATCCCATCATTAAGAATTCATCGCCCTGTTGATCGCCGTTCAGATATTCTTCTTCAACGATGCCATGGCCCTGCTGCTCAACCTTCTCCACCCAGGTTTCAGGATGCTTTTCTGTGATTGTGACGGTTCGCACGTCATTTTCGATAAAGCGCCCATGTGCGCCGGGTCCGATGCCAATATATTGGCCATAGCGCCAATAGACCAGATTATGCTGCGATTCGCGCCCCGGTACGGCGTGGTTGGAAATCTCATAGGCAGGAAGGCCGTTTTCAGCCGTCACAATCTGGGTTTCTTCATAAAGTGCAGCGGCATGATCGGGCGCAGGTGTCGTCAGCTTGCCAGCCTTCCAAAGATTATAAAATTGCGTGCCTTCCTCAATCGTCAGTTGATAAAGCGAGAGATGATCAGCGGCCAGGCCGATCGCTTCCTTCAACTCTTCCCGCCAAGCCTCAATTGTCTGGTCGGGTCGAGCATAAATTAGATCAAAAGAAAGCCGTGGGAAAATCTCACGTGCAAGCCGAATGGCAGCCTTGGCTTCCTCAACGGAATGCATGCGGCCAAGCCTGCGCAAATCTGGATCATTGAGCGCTTGAATACCCAGTGACACCCGGTTAACGCCTGCCGCATAATAGCCCCGAAAACGCTCAGCTTCGACGCTTGTCGGGTTGGCTTCAAGCGACACTTCAATGTTTGGCGCCACCGACCAGCGCGCCGCAATTCCATCTAACAAAGCACCCACTGTTTCGGGGAGCATTAATGATGGCGTTCCGCCGCCCAAAAATATGCTGGTGATCGTGCGTGGACCTGTGCGCGCCCGCAAAGTTTCCATTTCCCGATCAAAAGCGGCAGCAAACCGCTTTTGGTCTACGGGCTGGTGCCGAACATGGCTGTTAAAATCGCAATAGGGGCATTTAGCAAGGCAAAACGGCCAATGAAGATATATGCCAAATGCGCTCTCGCCATCCGTCTGCGCAATCTCAATTGCACTGACACCATCCCTGCCCCGGTTTGGCGCAATTATATTTGGATTGCCAGATGTGGAAAAAGTCTGGTTCATTCGGCAGCGTCCGAAATGGTGCCCAGTGCCGTTTCCGCAAAAAGCTTGAAAGCGCGGGCGCGGTGCGAAAGAGCCGAAGCGTCTCCCGGCTTCCAGCCATGCTTTTCCTCAGCGGTCATTTCGCCAAAAGTCTTTTCGTATCCTTCTGGCAAAAAGACCGGATCATAACCAAAGCCGAGTTCGCCGCGTGGTGGCCAGACCAGCGTCCCTTCCACTTCGCCACGATAATATTGCGCTTCTCCATCGGGCCATGCCAGGCAGATGACCGAGACAAAGCGCGCTTTTCGTTGCTCTGGCCTGGTTACGCCTTTTTCCTGCAAAAGCTCTTCGACCTTTTGCAT
Source organism: Falsochrobactrum ovis (assembly GCF_003259955.1). Lineage (GTDB taxonomy): Bacteria > Pseudomonadota > Alphaproteobacteria > Rhizobiales > Rhizobiaceae > Brucella > Brucella ovis_A. The sequence continues at coordinate 425,856 of NZ_QLMK01000001.1, read as the reverse complement.
AGCCATATTGAAATCACGCGAACCATCAGCTTTTTCGGCCCAATTGGCAGTATAAACACCCGGTGCGCCATCAAGCGCATCAATCATAATGCCGGAATCATCCGACAGCGCAGGCAGTCCTGTCGCCTTGGCTGCCGCATGGGCTTTAATATAGGCGTTTTCTTCAAATGTGGTGCCGGTTTCGTCCGGCTCTGGCAGGCCCAGCGCCGCAACCGAGCTGAGTTCAAATCCGAACGGGCCGATCAGCCCGTCAAATTCACGAAGCTTGCCCGCATTATGCGAGGCCACGATCAGCTTGCCTTTTTCCAGAACTCTCATTTTCAATCCTGTTTTTCACCGTATGAACGGCCAGTCCGTAGCCATTTTTCGGGGCCAGTTCTTTAAAACGCATGCCCTTATCCGAAAACCGGTACCCACTTTTCGGGGGCCAGTTCTCTAAAACGCATGCCCTTATCCGAAAACCGGTGCCCACTTTTCGGGGGCATGCTTTAACCCCAAAGTTCAGGTTCCGCAATTTCCAGCGAATTGTTGGAAGGATCGCGGAAATATATCGATCGTGCACCGTTAGGCCATAAAAAATCGGACTCGATTTGCACTCCACAACCTTCAAGATGAATGCGCCAAGCATCAATCTCAATGTCATCGGCTGCAAAACAAACATGGCCAGGACCGCTCGCGCCATGGGACGGCACAGGTAAAGCGCCTGCGACTTGGGTTTTTAACGTCTCTTCCGCGTTGAAGAGCAGCAATATACCCTCACCGCAACGGAAAAATGCGTTGCGCTCGCTCGTTTTTCCAACCGGCTCCAAGCCCATAACATCGCGATAAAATGCAATCGCCTCTGCCATATCGCGGACATAGAGCGCGGTTTCAAGAATACGGGCTGCACGCAAGTGAAAGCCTCCTCAAATTTGAGAAGGCTCAACCTATCAACTAATGGCCATCTTCTGCAAGGCAATCAGGCTCTCAATGCCGCCACGTGCCAGACGCATCAAGGACATAAATTCTTCTTCCGAGAACGGCGCCCCTTCAGCGGTCCCCTGAATTTCAACAATACCGCCCTTGCCAGTAATAACGAAATTGCTGTCGGTTTCAGCAGCAGAATCCTCAACATAATCAAGATCGAGAACGGGCTCGCCTTCATAAATGCCGCAGGAAATAGCCGCAATATGGTCTTTAAGCACTTTTTCAATGCGGATCATCTGGCGCGCTTCCATCCAACGCAGGCAATCATGCAATGCGACCCAGCCGCCAGTAATCGCCGCAGTGCGCGTGCCACCATCGGCTTGAATGACATCACAATCGACAGTGATTTGAAATTCGCCCAGCGCCTGCAAATCGACGACTGCGCGTAAAGAACGTCCAATCAGCCGCTGTATTTCTTGTGTGCGCCCGCCCTGCTTGCCACTTGCTGCCTCGCGGCGCATGCGATCTCCGGTCGAACGGGGCAGCATCCCATATTCTGCGGTGACCCAGCCTTTTCCGCTATTGCGCATCCAGCCAGGTACTTTTTCCTCAAGGCTTGCGGTACATAAAACATGGGTGTCCCCAAATTTCACCAGGCACGAGCCTTCAGCATGTTTGGAGACGCCGCGCTCAAACGAGACGGCACGCATTTCATCAACAGCGCGCTTGGATGGACGCATAGTAAATCCTCAATTTTAATTCCGTGGGGCTTTCTAAGCCGACCAGCGGCAAATAGAAAGGAATTTCGCCACTTAAGCGTAATAGAACAGCAAGAAACCGGTCTTAGGGCTTGGACCGTTCGATTTATACATCTATATTTGCAACCAATAACTGAGAATTTTTACGGACCAATATGATCAAATCGCCGGAACATCGACTGCTTAGCTCGCTCGACCAGCGGTCGCGCGATATTTTCCGGCTGATCGTCGAAAACTATCTTAACGACGGCGATCCAGTCGGTTCTCGTAATCTGTCACGGCTGTTGCCGCAAAGCCTATCCCCTGCCACTATTCGCAATGTGATGAGCGATCTGGAGCAATTGGGCCTCATCTATGCGCCACATGTGTCCGCAGGACGCCTGCCAACCCAAATTGGATTGCGTTTTTTCGTAGACGCTTTTTTGGAAGTGGGCGACCTCCCCCCAGACGAGCGCTCCTCAATCGAGGCACAAGTAAGTGCAGCGGGCAGCAATAATTCGGTTGAAAGCGTACTGACAGAAGCCAGTCAGGTTTTGTCCGGCCTCTCACGCGGTGCGGGAGTTGTTTTGGCCACCAAAATGGAAGGCGCACTCAAACATATTGAATTCGTGCGTCTTGATCCAACCCGCGCTTTGGCCGTCTTGGTCATGCAAAATGGCGAAGTGGAAAACCGGGTGGTGAACCTTCCCGCCGGCATTTCCGCGTCGCAGCTCATTGAAGCTTCTAATTTTCTTAACGCGCATATTCACGGGCACACTTTGTCTGAAGCGCGTTCAGAACTCAAAAAGCTCTCTGAAGAAACGCGTCAGGAACTCGACCAACTTTCGCAGGAGCTTGTGCGGCAGGGCTTGGCCGTGTGGAGTGGGGCTAGCGCGGATCAGCCCGCACGATTGATTGTGCGTGGCCGCGCCAATTTGCTGGAAAACATCCATGCACAGGAAGATATTGAGCGCCTGCGTCATCTCTTCGACGATCTGGAAACCAAAGATGGTATGATTCAGCTTCTCGATCTGGCGGAAGAGGGTTCTGGGGTGCGCATCTTTATCGGGTCCGAAAACAAACTGTTTTCGCTTTCCGGATCGTCGCTTGTTGTTGCCCCCTATCGTGACTCGGAACAAAGAGTTGTCGGCGCGCTTGGCGTTATCGGACCAACCCGGCTCAATTATGCACGGATCGTTCCGATGGTGGATTATACCGCGCAGATCGTCTCCCGATTGCTGCGATAGAGTGGTCCATTTCCCAAAAGCGTAGGCTTCCTGCTTTGTTATGCGTGATTTACCCCGGTAAGGTTGCTAAGTCGGAGAAATAGACCTTGATTTTACGAGCACGAAACTCGATATCCGGCGCAACACTATTCAAGACGGAAGAACATTATGGCTGATGAGAAAAACAAAACTGAAAATCCCGATCTTGAGCAGCGCGATATAAATAATCCGCGTGATCGTGAGGCTCTCAAGCGGGCTGCCGACGATTTCCTCAAGAGCCGCAAAGCAGAGGCGCGGGCCGAGGCTGAAGCGGATGCAGCAGAAGCTGAAGCTGAAATTGGGGCGGAAGTTGAGGCGGAAGTTGAAGTTGACCCCTTGGTCGCGTTAGAGGCAGAAAATTCTGGTCTTAGAGACCAGTTGCTGCGCATGGCGGCCGATATGGAAAACCTGCGCAAGCGCACGCAGCGCGACATTCAGGATGCACGCACTTATGCGGTGACCAATTTTGCGCGCGATATGCTTTCGGTTTCTGACAATCTCAGTCGTGCGCTTGAAGCCATTCCGGCGGATGCGCGCGAGGCCGACGCAAATCTTAATTCGCTTGCGGAAGGCGTCGAGATGACAGAACGCGTCATGTTGCAGACGTTCGAGCGGCACGGTGTGGTCAAGCTCGACCCTGAAGGCCAGAAATTTGACCCCAATTTCCATCAGGCTATGTTCGAAATTCCTAACCCGGATCTGCCAAACAATACCGTTGTACAAGTCGTACAAGCGGGATATGCGATTAGCGATCGGGTTCTGCGCCCGGCCATGGTGGGCGTGTCGAAAGGCGGGCCCAAAACCGTAGTCGAAGAGGCGGCACCTCAAGAAAACGAAGATCAAGCCTGATCGTAAGTCATTCAGAATCAAAGCGGTAGGGTTTCCTGCCGCTTTTTCGTTTCATCTTTGCTCTCGCGGATGCGCACCGCGCCTCGCCGCACCGCTCGACAGCCTACAAAATCCAGCCCCACCACACCGGAAAGAGCTCAAGCGCATCTGCATCCAAGCCTGATGACGAAGGTGGGGCGAGGTTTAATCTTAGATCAATCCGGCTTGGCTCGCCACCGCTTCAAGGCTCATCATGGGCCGGGGGCCGATCTGCTGGATAATTGTTCCGGCAGCGAGCGAACCCAACCTTGCGCAATCCTCCAAGGAGCGGTCTTTAGTATAGCCGAAAAGAAAGCCCGCGGCATATAGATCGCCCGCGCCGGTCGTGTCGACGAGCTCATCGATTTCAATGGCAGGAACTGCAAGCGTTTGATCGGGGGTGACGATAACTGCGCCCTTGTCGGACCGGGTTATTATGGACAGAGGGCAATCTTTTCGGATAGCAGCAACGGCTGCGTCGAATGAATCTGTCTGATAAAGAGACTTAGCTTCCTCTTCGTTTGAAAACACGATATCGACCGTTCGTTTGCGCATCAGCTCCAAAAATTCGTCTCGATAACGGCTCACACAAAACGGGTCGGACAAGGTCATAGCAACTTGCTTGCGATGCTCATGTGCGATTTTGGCTGCCATCATGATAGCTTCTTTGGCGCGCGGCGGATCCCAAAGATAACCTTCAAAATAAGTCACCCGTGCATCGGCGACCTTAGAGGTTTCGATATCCTCGGGCCCCAATTCGACACAAGCGCCCAGATATGTATTCATTGAACGCTCGCCATCCGGGGTGACAAAAATCATGGAGCGGGCAGTCGGCGCGCCGTTTTCAAGCGGGCGCGTGTCAAATGTCACGCCCTGCGAGCGAATATCATGGGCAAAGACGCGACCCAGCGGATCGGTTGCCACTTTACCAAAATAAGCAGCGCGACCGCCAAGATTTGCAATGCCTGCGGCGGTATTGCCGGCACTGCCGCCTGACATTTCCGTCGCCGGTCCCATGCGGGCGTAAAGCAGCTCAGCACGGTCTGCATCAATGAGATTCATGGCGCCCTTAACAATGCCATTGGCTTCAAGAAAATCATCGTCCGTACGCGAAATAATATCGACAATGGCATTGCCGATGCAAAGAACGTCAAATTTGGCCATGAGCGAATCACCGGCTCCCCTAATATTTGCTGCCGTCTTGATGGATTATGCAGCAGCTTGGCAAAACTAATGCGCGCCGGTTTAGCCTTTTGCAGGCAAAAAGCACGCTTTTAACACTTTTCAGCTAATCCAACAGCAAACCGTTCGTAATGCGCTCGCCGCGTGCAAGCAAGTCACATAACGGTAAGAGCGGGGATAAGCGGGTAACAGTGCAAAATATTTTCTGAATTATCAGTTTTCTGGTACTTGTAAGAAAGTTGAACCGTTACTTTGATCGGACGTTGAACGATATGCGCCAGTTGGGGACTAAGAAGCGGATATTTAACCGTTGTACTGGGTCGGCGCTAATTATCCAAACAGTGCACTTTCCATCGCCATTCAGTGCATTTGCTCGCCTACGCCCATCTATCAAAAACTCATAACCTTGTGTTCGAACGACGACCAACGGTCCATCCGTATGGCGCGGCTTCTCTTCGGTTAAGACGACTGCTTTACCTTTGTTTTCGTCGCTTAGAGACTGCATCGTAACGAGCAGTTGCTTGACGCGTCGTTGAGACCAGACTTCGCAACTAACTGCACCTTGATAAATGTCAACTTTGGACAACCCACATATTCTCGTCCAACGCTTTGTGAGACGCTGTATTGCTAACAGCCATCACGATGGAAAAAGAATAGGGGTAGAATCTTTGCCCACGTTGGATCGCGGTTGACTGCTTTATGTACTTTCCAAAAATGGGTTGTTTTGAATAAATGAGTAATATGCATGTGCCCTCGCCCCAATGGAACGATACGCGTCTAACGTTTAATAGGGAAGGCCGATGACATAAAATTGACATTAAAATATCACAAAGAATGTTCCATTAAAAGAGAAGATCATTAGTGTGACGTCTTCAAAGCAATCACGCGCTGCGCAATTGCCACTTTCATTGCAGCTTTCAGGCTTTGAGACTGGCAGTTCGATATGAACCGCATTTGGTCTTCACCGCTACTATCCTGATTAAACAGCATGAGCGCAAAGCCAGCATTCGGAAACAGGTTTTCCAACACTTCCGCAAGCGCTTGCATATTCTCCGCATACTGCAGAACATCTTTTTTCATTATTTTTCTCCGTGCTTTTGTCCGCGTTTTTGGCGCCGCTATCCTAAAGAGCATCCGAAGAGAATCATCCTGACTGATTGATTAACACATATTTTTCAACTAGTTAGGCAGGTTGCGAAAAATGTTAAAACACGCATAAAGCAAAGTCTTTGGCTAGCCCGTCAGAGTTGCGCGGTGGTGTGCGCGCTCTTGTTTGCAGATCGTAACCATCCTATTTTCCTCACAGGGGATGAATAAAACAGGTAAAAATGATCATTGAATCCGCATTAAAAGCACTGAAACGCCTGTTTTCACCAGAGTTTCGTTCGATATTTTGGAAAACACTTGGTCTAACTCTGTTGTTGCTGATCGGCGTCTGGGCGTCGCTAAGACAAATATTTTTCAGCTTTGCCTGGCCTTGGATAGAAACCCTTATTCCCACCACTCCTGAATGGGTCGGTTGGCTGGGATTAATTGCTGCAATCATGGCAGGGTTGGGGCTTGCGCTTGTGCTTGCTTTGATGATTGCGCCAATCACAGCGCTTATTGCAGGGATATTCCTTGATGATGTCGCGGAACTGGTCGAGAAAGAGGACTACCCGCAAGACAGCGTCGGCACGCCATTGGCCCTTGGCCGGTCTATCGTCGTATCGATCAAATTTCTTATGGTTGTTATCATCGGCAATATTTTCGCCCTAGCGCTGATGCTCGTGCCTGGGGTGAATCTCGTCGCTTTTTTCGTGATCAACGCATATTTGCTCAGCCGCGAATATTTTGAATTCGCAGCCATGCGTTATCGATCAGAGGCAGAGGCCAAGGCGCTGCGGTCACATTATGGCTTGACCGTCTTTGTTGCGGGCCTGTTGATTGCCGCGTTTATGGCGGTTCCGATTCTTAATTTGCTAACCCCGCTATTTGCGGCAGCCTTGATGGTTCATCTGCACAAAGCGATCTCACTTCGCGAGAGAAAGATCACGGCTGGGGTTCAAGTGGGATAAGAGGGGCCGGTATATCATTGGTTTTAGCCGGATATTTGCAAATATCAGCGATCACACATTGCTCGCATTCAGGCTTGCGAGCCTTGCAAGTGTATCGTCCATGCAGAATCAACCAGTGATGGGCATGGAGCATAAATTCCTCGGGGATCACCCGAACAAGAATATCTTCGACCGCTTCGGGTGTTTTACCCGGGGCAAGTCCAATCCGGTTGCCGATCCGCAAAATATGGGTATCGACCGCCATGGTGGGCTGGCCAAAAGCCATGTTGAGCACAACATTGGCGGTCTTTCGACCCACGCCCGCCAGTTTCACCAAGGCATCGCGATCACCCGGCACTTCGCCGCCATGATAGCGGATCAAATCTTCTGAAAGAAGAATGACGTTTTTTGCTTTATTACGCCATAAGCCGATAGTGCGGATATATTCGCCTACCTTTTCCTCGCCCAGAGCAACCATTTTTTCAGGCGTATCAGCAATCGCAAAGAGTGCTCGCGTTGCTTTGTTGACGCCCGCATCGGTTGCCTGAGCGGAAAGCACCACCGCAACAAGCAGCGTATATGCATTCACATGTTCGAGTTCGCCCTTTGGTTCAGGACGTTGAACAGAAAAACGGCGGAAGATTTCGTGGATCTCCGCGGCCGTATAGGAGGTGCCGCGGACCCGGCGCGGACGGCGTATGGGAGCATCGACGCCGGTGTCATGTGATGTTTTGATTTTGGTCTTTTGCATAAGCCCTCTATAATGGCTTTCATCTTCAGAAGACAATCAGCAGCTTGCCGCAGCCCGTAAGGCTCGGCAACCAAAGGCTCAGATCATGCAATATTCTGATGTTGATGAGCGGGATCCATTTGAGAGACCGATCTTTGAAGCCCTGCTAACGCCCTATCGTTCGCTGGGCCAGAGAGGCTTTACCATCCTCATGAGCGTTCTGATCGGTTGCTGGTTGTTGTTCGGCAGCATTTTCTGGTCATTGGGTGCTTGGCCGATCTTTGGCGTTTTCGGACTGGATGTCCTGCTGATTTATCTTGCATTCCGGTGGAATTACCAAGCAGCTCAAGTTCGGGAAGAGATTTCAGTATCCCGTGCTGCGCTGCATATTCGCCAATATAGCTCGACGGGGAAAATGACGAAGCATTGTTTTAATCCCTATTGGGCGCGGTTTAGCATCATACGCACACCGGATATTGGCATCATCTCTATGCGAGTGGAAAATCGAGATAAAAGCGTGGCCATTGGCAGCTTTCTCAACCCCGAGGATCGAGAAAGCTTTGCGCGGGCTTTCGGTAACGCATTGTCAGAAGCGCGCCGCTAACAGCGTTCGATGCTATTGACAGCTTAACCCTCGGCAGCGTCCGAGCTACGCTTTGCTAGGATGCTATTCTGATTTCACTCTTGAAGTCCGGCCTGTGACAAGCCATATCAGAAGACGGAAAGATATGCCGAAAGGGTTCTTTCCAGACCGGTCGCTTCGAGAAGGACTGACACTATGACAAGAATGACACCTTTTTCGAGTCCATTGCTTCTTGGATTCGACACTATGGAAAAGACGCTGGAGCGGATTGCAAAATCCGGCGACGGTTATCCGCCATATAATATTGAACGGCTCTGTGGAGAATCAGGGTCAGAACGCTTGCGCATAACACTTGCCGTTGCCGGGTTTTCGAGCGACGATCTGGAAGTGATGACCGAAGACAGTCAACTGGTTATCCGGGGCCGCCAAACGGATGATACGGAGCGCGAATATCTGCATCGAGGCATCGCAGCGCGGCAGTTTCAGCGGGTATTTGTGTTGGCGGACGGCATGCGGGTAATCGGCTGTTTATTAAAGAACGGCCTTTTAGCCATCGATCTGGACCGGCCTGAGCCGGAAAGGCTGATAAAACGAATTGATATTGCGGTGAAAGATTGAAGTTTTTAGAGCTTACCCGGACATCGCATTATTTTGGACTATCTAAGCTCTCAAGCAGTATGTTCGCAAATGATGTGCTGCCAAATTGGAGGCTATAAACGTGACCAGACAAATTCTTAGTGAGAAAGAATTCGCCCATTTAGGTGAAGGTGAGCTGGGCTATGTGCGCAAGATACTTTCCGATGATCTCGCGCGGAATTTTCCCGGCCTGCCTCCCCTCACACCGGGCCTAGAGCTGTGGGCGCTATTTGGTGCTAGCGGAGAGCCAATTGTGCTTTCGGATGTGCGCGCAACCGCATTGCAAGGTGCGCAGGAACACGAATTGCGCACTATGATGCTGCACTGATCATCCAAGCTTCTTGAAGCGACAAATAAAGGCCGCCATCCCTTGGGATTGGCGGCCTTATTTTTAACCGTCTAATTTCAGGCAGCGTTTGAAGCCGGGCGTGAAGTTAGGAATGAGTAAAGCGCCTGAGCATCATGAGTGCCGCGCAATTTCGCAACAACATCAGCATCGCGTAACAGACGCGCAATACGCGAAAGTGCCTTTAAATGATCAGCGCCAGCATTTTCCGGCGCAAGCAACAAAAAGACCAGATCGACTGGCTGATCGTCCAAGGCTTCAAAATCCACAGGATTTTCTAAACGCGCGAAAATACCGGCAATTTTCTTGATATTTACCAGCTTACCATGGGGAATGGCGACGCCATTGCCCACTCCGGTTGAACCGAGGCGTTCACGCTGGAGGACCGTTTCAAAAACTTCACGCTCAGGGAGACCGGTCAGTTCCGCTGCCTTTTCAGATAATATCTGCAAAAGCTGCTTCTTGGAGCTGGCTTTCAGCGCAGGGATAATCGCCCCGGGCTGAATCAGATCACTAAGATCCATTCTCTCCGTTCCTTCTTCAATCGGGCCCTGAGGCCCGGCTTTTATGAAGCGCACATAGCAATAGCAGTGTGCGCTTCGGGTTTGACGTCAACTACGAGACGCGGCCTGACGGGTAACGGTCGAGGGATCAACCCAACCGATATTGCCGTCTGCACGTCGATAGACAATGTTTACTTCATCATTACCTGCATTTTTAAACACCAGTACCGGATGTTCTGTCAGGTCCAATTCAACTACCGCCGAGGCAACCGAAAGGGTGCGCAGGGCAACAGACGATTCTGCGACAATCGTGGGCGCGTAATCTGCCGGTAGCTCTTCATCCTCCTCCGGTAGCGGTGCCATAACACGATATGCCACATCGTCATAGATCGCATTTGGAGTGGAAGCGGGGCGCGACTTCAAGCGACGATTATAACGACGTAAGCGCGTCTCGATCTTCTCTGCCGCAGCATCGAAGGCCAATTGGGGGTCCTGCGCTTCCCCCGTGCTTTGAAGGGTCGCTCCACTATCGAGATGCAGCGTACAATCGGCGCTGAAACGCGATCCCGACTTGGTGACCGTTATCTGCCCAGAAAAGCCATGATCAAAATATTTAGCGACCGCCTCATTTATCCGGTCGGTAATACGTCCGGTAAAAGCTTCGCCGACATCCATATGCTTTCCAACAATACGCAGAGTCATTTGGTACACCTCTTTTGCGTTACGTTACGGATACAGTCTACTCACAAGGTGAGAGAAGCGCAAAGCGAACAAGCATCAAATCTTGCCTGTTCACTTAATTTAGCACGCTCCTAACAATCGTGTGATTTGCTTCCGGAAGGAAGCCCTATATCGCTCCAATATAACGCCGGAAACGCAGGAACGTTTCCCCTCGAACTTACCACCGCAATCTTTCTGCTCATTTTGTCAGCCGCTACTTTCAACAGGCTAACAACTCTATCAGCTCCGACCCGGAAAGCGACAGCTAACCGGATGGCCGCATATGTGGCGGGGCTTCTAGTGATGGAAACAACAATTGTCAATTAAACTTCTACGCTCCTCCCCCAAGTCGGTCGTATATCGCAAGGTGATTGCCAGTTGGCCCCAGCTTTCTTGCACGATATTGCGAAATTTCCCCTTCAGTTATTATGGCCTGTTGCGGCTCTTTTTTCGCGTCTGCGCTGCACTGATGAAGCAATATTCATTGATTCTCGATATTTTGCTACCGTTCTGCGCGCTATGTCTACACCATCCTCTTTCAAAATCTTTACAATCGCATCGTCAGAGAGCACTTGATCGGGCTTTTCAGTGTCAATCATTTGCCGAATGAGATGTCGCACGCTTTCAGCAGCATGAGCGCTTTCGCCTGTCACCGACGCGATTGCTCCAGTGAAAAAATAACGCAATTCAAATACGCCGCGGGGTGTGGCGATGAATTTGCCAGCTATGACCCGACTAATCGTTGATTCATGCATAGAGACGGCATTGGCAATAGCCCGTAATTTCAATGGTTTAAGGAAGCTAACGCCCTTACGAAGGAATGCGTCCTGGTGCTTGATGATTTCCTGCGCAACTTTCAAAATTGTGCGGGCTCGCTGATCTAGGCTCCGAATAAGCCAACGCGCCGACTGCATAGATTCGGTCAAAAAGACTTTATCTTCGTCGGTAGCCGATTTGCGGACCCGCGCATAATAGCGATTGTTTACAATGACACGTGGCAGGGCTGCCGGGTTTAATTCGATGGCCCAATCCCCTTCGCGAGTGAGCGTGACCAAAATATCTGGGATGATCGCATCTGCAACACTGATCTCAAAAAGCGCCCCCGGCTTAGGGTCAAGTGTCTGGATTTCACGCAGCATTCGGAGAATCATTGCGTGTTCGACCCCGCAAATTTTCTTCAGGGCTGCAAAGTCTCGCCGTCCGAGCAAATCGAGATTGTCAATCAGGCTTGTCATGGCAGGTGTGAGCAGATTTTTCTGCTCAAGTTGAATGGTAAGACATTCGCGTAAATCCCGCGCAAAGACGCCCGGCGGATCAAATGACTGCAAAACTTGCAGAACTTTCTCAACACTTCTGGGCTCAACACCCAGCTTTTGAGAAAGGGCCCCATGATCTGCGCGTAAATAGCCGTTTTCATCCAAAGCGTCAGCGAGCGCAATGGCGATCAGCCGCTCAACGCCGTTTGAAAATGAAAGCGCTATTTGTTCGGCAATATGGGCAGAAAGGGAAGGCCGATCCTCAGCCATTTGATCAATGTCATCATCATCCAAGAAAGCGTGGGAGGATGTTTGCGTCCCTCTTTGGCCCTCTATATGGGCGTGAAAACGCTCGGCCGGGTCATCGGGAAAGATATTTTCCAAAGAACTATCAAAAGTGCTTGAAAGCGTCTCGGCGTCATCAATCGCATCGGTTTTAAACCAATCTTCATCGCCGGAGAGATCGCCTTTCTCGCCCTCGGACTCCGGTCTTTCTTCAGAGAAATCGAGATTTTCTGAGTCAGCTGGATCAAGCAGAGGATTTTTTTCAATCTCCTGTTCAAGAAATTGGCTAAGCTCAATATGCGTCATCTGCAACAGCTTGATGGATTGCATCAGCTGTGGCGTCATCACCAATGATTGCGATTGGCGAAAATCAAGCTTTGGCGAGAGTGCCATAGGCGGCAATATTCCCAGAATTACTGTTTCCCGTTATGATCGATAGATCGGGGCCAGCAAAACTTATAGGGTAAATTGATCACCAAGATAAAGTCTGCGCACATCAGGATTGGCAACAATTTCCGCGGGCCGACCGTGGGTAAGGACCTGCCCCGCATGGATAATGTAGGCGCGGTCAATCAAACCCAAAGTCTCGCGGACATTATGGTCCGTGATTAATACGCCGATACCTCGGCTGGTTAGATGGCGAACAAGCTGCTGGATATCAGAAACTGCAATCGGATCGACACCGGCAAAAGGCTCATCAAGCAGCATAAAATTGGGGCGCGAGGCGAGAGCGCGTGCAATCTCCAATCGTCTGCGCTCACCACCCGAAAGAGAAATCGCTGGCGCTTTACGCAAATGTGAGATGTGAAATTCATCAAGCAGAGCGTCGAGCTCTTCCGCGCGCTTCTTACGGTCTTTTTCAACGACTTCAAGCACGGCTTTGATGTTGTTTTCAACCGATAAACCGCGAAAAATCGATGCTTCCTGCGGCAAATAACCAATGCCAAGGCGCGAACGCCGATACATAGGCATTGACGTCACATCAAAACCGTCGATCTCAATCGAACCACTATCGGCAGCCACAAGCCCGGTAACCATATAAAAACAAGTGGTTTTTCCGGCGCCATTTGGCCCTAAAATTCCTACCGCTTCTCCCGAACGTACTCCGAAGGAAACCCCGTTGACGACCTGGCGGCCTCGATAACTTTTGCTAAGTCCACGAGCAACCAAAGTGCCCTTGAGGCGCGTTGTTCTTTCAGGTTGAGCCTGCATCATGCCATCATCGGCAATCGGCGGGGTTAGCTCTTCAGAAACGGGCTGTTGGTCAGCTTTTTTTTTCCAAAACAATATCACAGGACCCCGATCAGTTCGGCTCAGGCGTGGTGCCGCCCTGGGATTGGTCCTTTGGTGCCATGATAATAGACACGCGACCTTTGCTCTGGCCCTTGCAGCTTTCAAGAAAAGCTTTTCCGGTATCCATATTGGCAGTCAGTTTGCAGCCGGTTGCGACATTGTCACCATCGGTCAAAACCACCTTCGACCCCTGCAGCACCATAACTTGAGTTTTACCATCAAAAGTTCCGGTGTCGCCCGTCGCAATTTGGGTTCCGGACTTGAGATAAACTTTTCCACTTACTTCCAAACGGTCAATGCCTGCGGAGCTCAGCCCGGCTGCGCCTGATGCCCCACCCTCGCCGGTTTCAGCGTCATTATTATAATAAACGATCATTTTGCCGGATTTAAGCAGAGCATCACCCTGCGCAACGGAAACATTGCCAGTGAAAATGGCCATGCCTTCCTTGTCGCGCATTTCAAGCTTGTCCGCGTCAATCTTAATCGGATCCTTACTATCGGAAAGCTTCAAGCTGCCGAAGGGCACTTGTTCCGCACCTTGCGCGAGCGCTGCAACCGGTGAGAAAACAAGCCCAAGCGCCAAGGCTGCATATCCCATTCGCAAAGTGGGGGTTATTATATTCTTGTTCATTGCCCGTCCTGCGCTCCAATTTTCCAGCTTCCCGGCCAATCCTTACCAAATTGAGCCGAGCGCATCGGTTAACTCGATTGGGAATCCATCAGCCCTCTAAACGCTAAGGCCCCAACAGTCCACCAATATGATGTCGTCAAGGCATCTTGTCGCCTGAAACAGTTTTACCGTCAATAACCACGCGAACCTTGTTCTCAAATATGACGACTTTGCCACTATTTTTGATCTGCAAACTGTCAGCCATAATCTGCGTAGCGCCATTTCGGATCTCCACCGGCTTATCAGTGGTGATCTGTCCGCTTTGCAGGTTTATGTCCGCCGATTTCAACGCAGCGTGCAAACCATCATCAGTGGTAACTGTAAATTCCTTATCAAGTTGCAAACGTCCATTCGCATTATCGTAAATACCGGACGCTGCTTCGACCTTGGCTTGACTATTCTCACCAACTGGCAATTGCGCAGAAATACCTTCAAGAGTGATAACGCCACTATTATTCGTATCCTGAACCGCCTTAGCAGCGATCATGGAATAGGGCCGATTATCCTTCGTATAGCCATTGAGTTGCGGGCTGGTCATCACCAATTTCCCGCTCTCGCCGCCATTATTCACTTCAACTTTGATTGGTGCCGCAGGTGTTGCCAAAAAAGTATACCAGGAAAACACCGCACCAATGGCGATTGCTGCCACTGGCAAAGCCGTTTTAAGCACCCGCACACGGGTCGAATGGCGCTGCGCTGCATGAAAAAGCGCTGTGGCTTTTTCGGAAGCGCCAAAACGCACACCATCCAGAGAATTCACAGCGGCATGGGTAGAAGCACGAATATGTGGTGTGTCGGCGTTCATATTATCTTTCAGCGACTCAACGATATCGGCAAGCAGATCTCTGCTGATAGCCCTTCTATGTGGTTTATTTGGGGTTCAATAGTGTTAAACACAATAGGTTTTAATATCACTAAAGAACAAATCTGCTATGCAAATTAGCCTATCGTAGCTCCTCCGACCCTTGGATTGAGAGAATTGCGCCTGACTAATTGCCCATCTACTTTGTTTACCACATAATAGAATAAGGTTACAGATACGACTTTGTCAGCGTAACGGCAGAGGCCATTGAAGCCGACACTGATTAGCAGGTATTACGAACCACTGAGCCATGCTTGGGCCAGGTTGTGAAATGGATGGATATAGATGGCTTATGATGCCGAGGCTATGATCGCAAGACGCAGACTTCGTCGAAAATTGACGTCCTGGCGTGTCGCATTTCTGCTTTTGCTTGCGGTTCTGGTTGTTGGCGTCTCCACCTATTTCATGCGCGGGGCGAATATTACAGCACCTCATGTGGCGAAAGTGCGCATTGAAGGGGCAATTTTTGAAAATGAAGAACTGCTCAAACGCCTCAATAAGATCGCAGAAAGCGAGGCAGTCAAAGGCGTAATCTTGGTTGTTGATTCGCCCGGCGGAACCACAGTTGGGGGCGAATCAATTTTTGATGCAGTCCGCAAGATTGCTGAGAAAAAGCCCGTTGTGGCGCAAGTAGGTACGCTGGCTGCATCTGCCGGCTATATGGTTGCCAGCGCGTCCGATCATATTGTTGCACGGCAGACTTCAATTATCGGCTCGATCGGCGTTTTGTTCCAGTATCCGGACATTTCAAATTTGCTGGAAAAACTGGGCATCCAAGTTGAAATCATTAAATCCTCGCCACTAAAAGCGGAGCCAAATTATTTCAGCCCGGCAAGCGAAGAAGCCAAAGCGATGATCAAAAATATGATCATGGATTCTTATGATTGGTTCGTAAATATAGTAGAAGAACGTCGCTCATTTACCCATGAGGAAGCGCTGGCGGTTGCTAATGGGGCGGTATTTACCGGTCGTCAGGCATTGGAGAAAAAGCTTATCGACGCTCTGGGTGGCGAGGACGAAGCTGTAAACTGGCTCAAAGGAAAAGGTGTTTCGGAAAAATTGCCGCGTCTTGAATGGAAACCGCAGGAGAGCGAAACGGGTTTTGCATTCCGCGACCTGATCATTCAGACGACATTGCGGGCTTTGGGCTTGCCTCAGGGGTCCGACAGTTTGATAGGGAACAAGCTAACTGATCGTATCTTTCTTGACGGAATTCTTTCTGTTTGGCACGTTGATGGGAAGCCGGTCACAATTCCGGCAAATAACTGAGATCATCAATGGATGCTAATCGCATAGGGGATAAGCCGTGATCAAATCCGAACTCGTTCAGATTATCGCCAGCCGTAATCCGCATCTTTTTCAACGGGATGTAGAAAATATTGTGGGAGCGGTTTTCGAAGAGATCACCGCGGCCCTCGCCGCGGGTAATCGTGTTGAATTGCGTGGTTTCGGCGCTTTCTCAGTGAAGAACCGCCCAGCCAGAACCGGCCGTAATCCGCGCACCGGTGAGACGGTCGAAGTTGAAGAAAAATGGGTTCCATTCTTCAAAACAGGCAAAGAGTTGCGCGACCGGCTGAACGGTGCGATCTGATCAGCCATGGTAGCGCGACGCGTCACAACAATCTTGGTTCTAGTGCCTATCGCGGTCATTCTGATTGCGCTATCGGTTGCCAATAGGGGGCTGGTCTCCCTGACGATTGACCCGTTTAATCCCGGCAACCCAGCGCTTTCTTATACTGCACCGCTGTTCATATGGCTTTTTGGCGCAGTTTTGCTGGGAATAGTGCTTGGCTCGCTGGCCACTTGGCTATCGCAGGGCAAGCATCGCCGTCGTGAACGCCGTTATAAGCGAGAAGCATCAGAATTGCTCGCGCGTGCTGAAGAAGCAGAAAAACAACGACTTCCAAGCACATTGTCGCAGAAATAAACTGCGCTGAAGGAGTTTTCCTTTCCTGATACAGGTTTTGGCCTAGCTAACGCCAGCAGTTGATCGGGGTTTCAGGCGAAAGCCTTGAGGGAATGCAGAAAAGCAAGCGAGGAAAAGCTGATCGGGCCTGCCACCTTGAATAACAGCATTGATAAGGTGTGCATGGGACAACACGCGCTTCCAAAAGTGCAGTTTGGACGCAGGCTAATGCGGCATGATCGATTTTAAAGGCTGCGTGACAGAATGGCATTAAATCCAATTGCAGTGCCAGGCACCCAAGCAGTTGCGCTATTCAGACGCGGTTTTGATGATTGCTGCATATGCGGATGCGGAAAAGACTTGTGTCTATGCATCGAAAAAGCAATCACTTGAGTTCGCGAATAGTGGGACACGCGAAACCGGGGAAAACTGGGCTTTCGTCAAAATTGTTTCGCCGGATTTGTGAGGGTGCCGTGAGTTGTGCACCACGAAAAACGGCCAAACGGTTTTTTACCATGTCATTCTGCTTGATTTCCTGCGAGAAACCAGAGACCCAGTTTCCACTTCGATCTTTAGCAGTTGGGTAGCAAAATGAGCCGCAATGACGATTTCTCCAGAAACTCCGCAACACGTGGAGCACATTCTAAAGTTGGACAGGTCAAAGAAGTTACCAGCCTCGCTAATCCGATTGTAAAAGATCTGCGCTCACTCAATCTGAAAAAATATCGGGATCAACAGGGCGTTTTTCTGGCGGAAGGCCTGCAACTGGTAAACGATGCGCTTGATCATGGCTGGCGTATCAAGACGCTTATTTTTGCGAAATCGGGCAAGGGCAACAAAATGGTTGAGCAGGTTGCTGCTCGCACCTTTGCTATGGGCGGACTTGTTCTGGAAGTTACAGAAAAAGTAATTTCTGCCATTACAAGACGAGACAATCCGCAGGTGGTAGCTGGAGTTTTCGAGCAGCAATATCAGCCACTCAATGGAATCAGTCCGGCGGAGGGCGATGTTTATGTTGCGCTTGATCGGGCACGCGACCCCGGCAATCTTGGCACTATTATCCGCACCGCAGACGCTGCTGGGGCCAAGGGCGTAATCCTTATCGGCGAAACGACCGATCCTTATTCCCTTGAAACAGTGCGCGCCACTATGGGTTCGGTGTTTTCGGTTCCACTTTATAAAGCGAGCGAAACGGAATTTTTGAACTGGCGCAAAGGTTTTTCTGGGTTGGTTGTCGGCACCCATCTCAAGGGCTCTGTCGATTATCGCACAATACCCTATAAGAAAAAGCCTGTTATCCTGATGATGGGGAATGAACGGCAGGGACTGCCTGATATTCTTGCGGAAAGCTGCGATAAGCTTGCGCGTATTCCACAGGAAGGCCGGGCTGATTCGCTCAATCTGGCTATTGCTACAGGTATCATGCTTTATGAGATTCGCCGTGAGGCTCTCACAGTTGATGCGCAGGAAACACCATGAAAAAACATGCGGTCTGGTCCTCGCTAGTCATCGTTTTGGGCGCAATCATACTTGATCAGCTGATCAAATATTTGGTCGAAACCCGCATGGGTTATGGGGAGCAGATCGATATTCTACCATTTCTCGCACTGTTTCGGATCCATAATGACGGAATCGCATTTTCGATGCTGTCATGGTTGCATGATGCAGGACTGATCGCGATAACAGTTGGTGTGATTGCTTTTGTACTTTATCTTTGGTGGACCAACCCGCCCAACCGTATATTTGCGCGCTACGGATTTGCGCTCATCATAGGTGGGGCCATAGGCAACCTTATTGACCGTTCAATGCATGGTTATGTCGTCGATTATGTGCTGTTTCATCTGCCTAACTGGTCATTCGCAGTCTTTAATCTCGCAGATGCCTTTATCACTATTGGAGCAGGCTTGATCATTCTGGAAGAGTTTCTCGGATGGCGGCGCGAAAGAACTGCCCGTTGAATTTTTTGGCGTCGTTTGGCAAATAGTCTAACTTGCTCCACAATAAGCGTCCAAAGATTCTCAAATTTATTTTTAGTTGTTTTGAAAGGAATATGCGCGCTTCAGTTTGAACTGACATATAGGTGATACGGTTCTGTCATCCCCACGTAGCAAAAATTCTCTAACATATTTCAGGGTGAAAAGACCATGAGCAGCCCCGATCATCAGCCAAACGCGCTTATCGGCCATAGAGAATTGTCAAGCTTTGGCGACAGTGGAAACAGGAGCGATCATCATGACGGTAGTGCTTGGAAGGAGCCAGCAAATCAATCATGATAAGATCATGTCGGGCATAGAAACAGAAACAAAGCTTCAGCCAATCTCCCCTCCATCCAATATATTAGGACGGATTGGTTCACTGGAAGTGAGGCTCGCAAATTCCCGTGATGCGATTGAAGCGGCGCAGGAGCTGCGCTTTCGCGTGTTTTTTGAAGAAATGGGTGCGCGGAAGGAAAATATCGAAGAGGTAGAGCTGCGCGATGCTGACCGCTTTGATACGGCTTGTGATCATCTTCTGGTCTACGATACGTCGCTGCCTTTGCCTGAACATAAGCAGATTGTGGGCACCTATCGCTTGATGCGCAGCGAGCAAGCGGAGAAAACCAAGGGGTTTTATTCCGCAGATGAATTTGACATTCAAAAACTGATAGACACGCGCCCCGGTATTAATCCACTCGAATTGGGGCGGTCATGCGTGCAGGCGGAATACCGCTCAAAACGCACAGTCGAATTGCTTTGGCAGGGCGCATGGGCCTATTGCAGGCGCTATTCGATTGATGTGATGTTTGGCTGCGCGTCATTTCATGGCCCAGTGCCAGCTGCCCATGCATTGGGGCTATCGTTTTTGCATAATCATTGCCGGGCAACGCCCGACTGGGATGTATCTGCACTGCCGCATCGTTACCAGACCATGGATATGATGCCGGTGGAAGCAATCAATAACAAGGTTGCGCTGTTTTCCATGCCGCCTTTGATCAAAGGCTATTTGCGCCTTGGTGCGATGATTGGTGACGGGGCTGTTATTGATGAAGCCTTCGGCACGACAGATGTTTTCATCATCTTGCCGATTGAGCGGATATCGAGCCGTTACATCACCTATTACGGTGCTGAGGCTGATCGATTCGTATAATAAAGGGAAGCAGATGCTTCCCTTTATGCTTTATGATTTTCCTGCAAGCTCTTTAAGCTGGTAAATGAAATCCAACGCTTCACGCGGGGTCAGCTCATCCGGACTGATAGCAGCAAGAGCTTTGGCCAGCTCGCTCTCTTTTGCGGCATTTTGTGGTTTGGGCTTCTCCTGCTGCAGCACCACCGAAAATAGCGGCAGATCATCGATCAGTTTTTCGGCCTTGCCAGAAGTCTCGCCTGCTTCAAGCTGATGCAGCACGTCGCGGGCACGGTTAACCACGGCCTCTGGAAGACCAGCCAGCCGCGCGACTTGCACCCCATAAGAGCGATCTGCAGCACCTTTTGCGACCTCATGCAGGAAGACAACATCATTGTCCCATTCTTTTACCCGCATGGTGACATTGAAAAGCCGGTTGAGCTTTTCTGACAGTGCCGTCATTTCATGAAAATGGGTTGCAAAAAGCGCACGGCACCGGTTTTTCTCATGCAAATATTCAACGGCGGCCCAAGCGATCGAAAGCCCGTCAAATGTCGCGGTACCGCGTCCGATTTCATCAAGAATTACCAGCGATCTTTCGCTGGCCTGATTGAGGATGGCCGCGGTTTCAACCATTTCAACCATAAAGGTTGATCGACCTCGTGCTAGATCGTCCGATGCGCCAACGCGGCTGAAAAGCCGATCGACAATGCCGATTTCCGCGGATTCTGCGGGCACAAACGATCCCATTTGGGCCATGATTGCAATAAGCGCATTCTGCCGCAAAAAGGTTGATTTACCGCCCATATTTGGGCCGGTCAGCAGCCAAATGGCACCCTTATCGCTATCGGATTGCGGAGAAAGATCACAATCATTGGCCACAAAGGGATTTGCAGCCTGGCGGCGCAATGCTTGCTCCACCACGGGATGGCGTCCACCAACAATATTGAAGGCGAGACTGTCATCAACCAGCGGACGACAGTAATTTTCCTCTTCGGCCAAAATAGCCAGCGATGCTGAAACATCGATTACGCCGAGTGCTGCCGCAGCGGCTCGGATCTTGTCAGCGTGTGAGACTGCCTCGGCGGCCAATTCCTCAAAAACGGCAAGTTCAATGGAAAGCGCCCGATCGGCTGCATTGGCAATCTTGCTCTCCAATTCCGCCAGCTCTGTCGTGGTAAAGCGCATCGCATTGGCCATGGTTTGGCGATGGATAAAGCGTGCCTTGGCGGCGTCAGACTCCGTCATGGCGCCAGAATTATTAGATGTTACCTCGATGAAATAGCCCAGCACGTTATTGTGCTTGATCTTTAGAGATTTAATGCCGGTTTCTTCGATATAATCTGCCTGAAGACCGGCAATGACACGGCGCGATTGATCTCGAAGCGCACGCATTTCATCCAGCTCGGCATTATATCCCTGACGGACAAAACCGCCATCACGCTTAAGAAGCGGTAATTCATCCGCAAGGGCCGCTTCAAGAAGGGCGAAAAAATCCAAAGGAATATGCTCGATTGCTTCACAGGCTAATGAAAGCTCATCTGGCAGAATATTGCCTTCGAACAAATTGCTGATCGTTCGAGCAGCTTCAAAACCAAGCAGCAATGCGCCCAGATCGCGTGGCCCGCCGCGACCAACAGCCAGACGCGAAAGCGCGCGCGGCATATCCGGCACGCCTTTAAGTTCCAGCCGCACCGCAGCGCACAAAGTTGGTTCGCTTAAAAACCAAGAAACGGAATCATGACGCAGGCCAATGGCTTTTGGCTCGGTCAGTGGTGCGGTCAGCCGTTCAGCCAAAAGGCGCGCACCGCCGCCAGTTACCGTTCGGTCTATGGCTTTCAGCAGGCTGCCATCGCGACTGCCCGATAGGGTTCTGACCAGTTCAAGATTGGCACGGGTGGCGGGGTCGATAAAAAGCGTTCGACCTTCTTGCTCTCGCTCCGGACGCATCAAAGGAGGACGTTCAGAAATCTGCGTTTTTTCGATATAGGCAATAGCGCCGGAAATGGCAGAAAGCTCAGCGCGGCTAAATTGGCCGAAACCGTCCAGTGTCGCCACATTAAAATAACGCTGAATGCGAGCTTCTGCGGCTGCGCTATCAAAAAGCGTTGCTGGTTGTGGCGAAACCGCATTACCCACCAGATCAAAAACCGGCTTGAGCTCAGCATCGTGAAATGCCGTATCCGCAACGACCAACTCGCTTGGATCAACCCGCATTATATCGGCAAAAAGGCGCTCAATATCGGTTTCAGCAACCCGGAAAGTACCGGTGGAAATATCTATCCAGGCGAGAGCTAAAGCGCTGTCAGCGCGCGTTCGACCAAGCGCCATTAGAAAATTAGACTGGGCCGGATCGAGAAGTTTTTCCTCGGTAAGCGTTCCGGGCGTGACCAGCCGGATAACATCGCGGCGCACCACTGATTTTGAGCCGCGCTTTCGTGCTTCCGCCGGATCTTCTATTTGCTCGCAGACCGCAACTCGATAGCCTTTAGAAATAAGCTTTTGCAAATAATCGTCAGCTGCATGAACGGGCACCCCACACATGGGAATATCATCGCCCAAATGCTTACCGCGCTTTGTCAGTGTGATACCGAGAGCTTTAGAGGCTTCTACCGCGTCATCGAAAAATAATTCGTAAAAGTCACCCATGCGATAGAACAGCAGCGAATCAACATTGGCCGCCTTGATCTCAATATATTGCTCCATCATGGGGGTGAGACGTACGATAGGAGCCTCGGCGGTCGTCTGCTCCGCATTCGGCTTTTCTTCGTTAACCTTCACATCCATGCCTTAAAACCTTCATTTCTTGCGCTTTTGCCGCCCATAACGTTATAAAAATTCATTACCTGTCCGGAAAGAAGAAGATCTATTCCATTTGGGCCTGTTTACAGGGCGCTTGAGTAACGCTATCGAATTTACATAACAGCTAAACCGGGAGGAAACATTGCCAGCCTCGAAGCTTAAGGGCAACACGCCAGAACACGCGCCCACAGCAAGTGAAAAAGAAGCGCTTGATTTTCATGCTCAGGGACGCCCAGGCAAGCTTGAAATCAATCCAACCAAGCCAATGACCACGCAACGCGACCTGTCGCTTGCCTATTCGCCAGGGGTTGCAGTTCCTGTGAATGCAATCGCGGCAAACCCCGCCCACGCTTATGATTATACTGCCAAAGGTAATCTTGTAGCCGTCGTTTCCAATGGCACGGCCATTCTTGGGCTCGGCAATCTCGGCGCGCTGGCTTCAAAGCCGGTTATGGAAGGTAAGGCTGTTCTTTTCAAACGCTTTGCGGATGTGGATGCCATCGACCTTGAAATCGATACAACCGATATTGATGCGTTCATCAATGCGGTTCGCTATCTTGGCCCCAGTTTTGGCGGTATTAATCTTGAAGATATCAGAGCACCGGATTGTTTCATTATCGAGCAGCGCTTGCGTGAATTGATGGATATTCCGGTTTTTCATGATGATCAGCATGGAACCGCAATCATCGCCGCAGCCGGCATGATCAATGCGCTGCATCTGACGGGCCGTGATATTAAGACAACCAAACTTGTCTGCAATGGCGCAGGCTCCGCCGGAATTGCCTGTATCGAACTTATCAAAGCAATGGGTTTTTCGCCCGAAAATGTCATTCTCTGCGACACTAAGGGCGTGGTTTATCAGGATCGCGAAGAGGGCATGAACCAATGGAAATCAGCCCATGCGATCAAGACGAGCCGGCGGACGCTGGCTGAAGCCATGGAAGGCGCTGATATATTCTTTGGTGTGTCGGCCAAAGGAGCGCTGACGCAGGATATGGTGCGCTCAATGGCACCCAATCCGATTATTTTTGCAATGGCCAATCCTGATCCTGAAATCACGCCTGAACAGGTTGCTGAAATCCGCGATGATGCGATCGTTGCAACGGGCCGCTCGGATTATCCGAACCAGGTCAATAATGTGCTCGGCTTTCCCTATATTTTCCGGGGTGCGCTGGATGTGCGGGCAACGACCATCAATGATGAAATGAAGATTGCAGCGGTACACGCTCTTGCTGAACTTGCGCGCGAAGATGTGCCTGATGAGGTGATCGCAGCCTATCAGGGCAGCCGTCCGCGTTTCGGGCCCAATTATATTATTCCGGTTCCATTTGATCCGCGTTTGCTTGCGACAGTCTCCGCAGCCGTTGCCAAGGCTGCAATGGAAACGGGTGTCGCCGGGCGGGTGATTGAGGATCTTGAGGGGTATAAACGCGAATTGCTGGCCCGCCGTGATCCGATTGCCTCCACGCTTCGCGGTATTTATGAACGGGTGCGCCGTCAGCCCAAGCGAATTGTGTTTGCAGAAGGGGAAGAAGAGCAAGTGATGCGTGCGGCGGTTTCCTATGTCAATCAGGGGCTTGGCACTGCAATCCTCGTTGGCCGTGAGGAACGCGTGGCCGAGACGGCAAAGGCAGCGGGGCTTGATCTCACGCGTCCCGGAATTGAGATCATCAATGCTCGTCTATCCAGCCGCAACTCGGCCTATGCAGATTATCTTTATGAAAAATTGCAGCGTAAAGGGTATCTGACGCGTGATTGTCATCGCCTGATTAATAATGACCGTAATCATTTTGCCGCTTGCATGGTGGCTTTGGGCGATGCGGACGGCATGGTAACGGGCGTTACACGTAATTACGCGACCGGTCTGGACGATGTTTGTCGGGTGATCGATTCAAAACCCGGACATCGCGTCGTCGGAGTTTCGATCGCGCTCTGCCGAGGGCGAACCGTGTTCATTGCAGACACAGCCGTACATGAAGCGCCCACGCCGGTGGAACTTGCAGATATAGCAGTCGAAGCAGCCGGCATGGCGCGTCGAATGGGATATGAGCCGCGCGTTGCTCTAACCGCTTTTTCCACATTCGGTCATATGGGGGGCGAACGCTCTGCCCGGATACAGGAAGCGGTACGCATTCTTGCCAGCCGTCATGTTGATTTTGAGTTTGATGGAGAGATGAGCGCGGATGTTGCACTTAATCCAAAGCTGATGGAGCAATATCCCTTCATCCGCCTGTCAGGCCCTGCCAATGTGATCGTCACCCCTGATAATCATTCGGCATCAATCGCAGCGGATATGCTTCAAGAGCTGGGCGGCGCAACCATTATCGGGCCGCTACTGGTGGGTCTCGATAAGCCAGCGCAGATCGTTACAATTGGGGCGAAGGATTCCGACATTGTAAATATGGCGGCGATCACCGCTTATAATGCGACCAACTGATAGTATCTTTAATTTACGAAATAAAAAGCCGGATAATTTCCGGCTTTTTGCTTATTTATTGGTTTTATAGTTCAATTGAGCCCAGCAATTTAATTGCTGGGTATCCAATATGGTTAGATCGGTCAGCGTTTGACGTGTTCATGATAGGGAAAAAGGGTTATAGGAATGCATGGATGTTAACCTGCAACCGGACCTTGAATCTGTATGAGCGCGCACGATCTGAGACTGGAAGAGATTATCAATGCTGAAGCCTTTGCGCGCAAACTGCATGAATTGGCAGATGCATCCGATGATAGCTATACTGGTTCGGTCACTCGCAGAGTTATTCTTCAGGCTTTCAAGGATGCGCTGATCCGGGGACGCGCCAATGCCGAAGCTATGCTGATTAAAGACGGCCGAGGCACTCTTTGTGCGCGGCGGCTGTCCTATTTAATGGATACGCTCATTCGCACACTCTTTGAGTTCGCAACCACAAAAGTCTATCCGGCCATCAACCCGTCGAAAGCCGAGAATATGGCAGTGGTGGCGGTGGGTGGTTATGGACGCGGGGGACTTGCGCCGGGTTCTGATATCGACCTGTTATTTCTTCTGCCCTACAAGCAGACCCCATGGGGTGAGCAGGTCTTGGAATATATGCTCTACATGCTCTGGGATATGGGGCTAAAAGTCGGCCATTCCACCCGCAGCATTGACGAAACGATCCGCCTTTCCCGCGAAGATATGACGATACGCACCAGCGTTTTGGATGCGCGTTTTATTGTCGGAAATCGTTCGCTTTTTGAAACTTTGGTCGATCGGTTTGATGAGGAAGTGGTCAAGGGTACCGGCCCGGAATTCATTCAGGCAAAACTAGCTGAGCGCGATGCGCGACATTTTAAATCCGGTGAGAGCCGTTATCTTGTCGAACCCAATGTCAAAGAGGGCAAAGGCGGCCAGCGCGATCTGCATACTTTATTCTGGATCGCTAAATATTTTTATCGCGTCAAAAGCAAAGAAGATCTCATAAAACTTGGTGTGCTTTCGCGCGCAGAGATGAATCTCTTCAACAAATCGGAAGATTTTCTTTGGGCAGTACGTTGTCATATGCATTTTGCCACTCTCAAAGCAGAAGAACGGCTATCCTTCGACATACAGCCAGAAATCGCTCAACGGCTCGGCTATACCGAGCATCCCGGACAGAACTTTGTTGAACGGTTCATGAAACATTATTTTCTTGTGGCAAAAGATGTGGGTGATCTGACCCGTATTCTCTGTGCAGCCCTTGAAGAGCAACAGGCAAAACATGTGCCCGGCTTTAACCGTATTTTTCTAACCTTTTCCAATCGAAAGAGAAAGCTTGCCGGAAACCCTAATTTTGTGTCGGAAAATCACCGCATCAACATCGCATCGCCAGATGTTTTCAAGGTTGATCCGGTCAATATTATTCGTATTTTCCAGCTTGCAGACAAATATGGGATGGAGTTTCACCCCGACGCAATGAAGCAGCTTACCCGCTCGCTCAGGCTGATCAATGCTGCGCTACGCGAAAATCCGGAAGCGAATAAGCTGTTCCTTGAAATTCTGACATCCCCGCGCAATCCGGAACTGATTTTGCGGCGTATGAATGAATCAGGCGTGTTGGGTAAATTTATTCCGGATTTTGGCAAGATCGTCGCGATGATGCAGTTTAATATGTATCATCATTATACGGTGGACGAGCATTTGCTGCGCTGTATTGCGGTTTTGTCTGAAATCGAGCATGGCGAACTTGAAAGTGAACACCCGCTATCAAATCATACGATCAATACGATCAAACGAGACCGCAACTTGCTTTATGCGGCTTTGCTGCTGCACGATATTGCGAAGGGTCGGCCTGAAGATCATTCAATAGCGGGCGCAAAAATCGCCAGAAAGCTTTGTCCCCGCTTTGGCCTCTCTGCCGCCGACACGGAAACTGTCGCATGGTTGGTGCAGGAGCACCTAACCATGAGTATGGTGGCACAATCGCGTGATCTCAATGACCGAAAGACGATCGTTGACTTTGCCGCCAAAGTGCAAACCATGGAGCGGCTTAAGCTTTTGCTCATCCTGACGGTTTGCGATATCAAGGCTGTCGGGCCGGGCGTTTGGAACGGGTGGAAGGGGCAATTGCTGCGCACGCTGTTTTATGAAACCGAGCTGCTGCTAACGGGCGGTTTTTCCAAATTGCCACGCGCTGATCGCGGCAGACAGGCCCGCGAAGAGCTTGCAGAAAAGCTCTCTGAGTGGCCGCAAGCAGAGCGTGATGCTTATATTGATCTGCATTACACCAACTATTTTCTGACCGTGGCGCTAGAAGATCAAGTGCGTCATGCGCACTTCATTCGTGAAGCTGACAAGTCGGGTCGCGCACTTGCCACTATGGCAAAGCCTCTTACTTTTGAGGCGGTGACGGAAATTACCGTGCTTGCACCTGATCATCCGCGATTGCTTTCCATTATCACCGGCGCGTGCGCGGCAGCGGGCGCGAATATTGTAGATGCGCAGATTTTCACCACCGGCGATGGGCGTGCGCTCGATATAATCCTGATTAATCGCGAGTTTGATACGGATGAAGACGAACGCAGGCGAGCGGAGCGCGTTGGCAAAGTGATTGAGGACGTGCTTTCTGGAAAAGCACATTTGCCGGATGTTCTGGCAAAACGCACCAAGCCCAAACGGGGAGCCAAGGCGTTTTCTGTCGAACCGCGTGTCGAAATCAACAATAGATTGTCAGATAAATTTACAGTTATTGAGGTCGAAGGACTTGACCGTCCCGGGCTTTTGTCCGAACTGACTGGCCTTATATCCGATCTTTCACTGGATATTGCTTCAGCGCATATCACCACATTTGGCGAAAAGGTGATTGATAGTTTTTATGTAACCGATCTTGTCGGTCACAAAATTTCAAATGCCAACCGACAGGGCAATATAAAGCGCAAATTGCTTGCGGTTCTTGCCGGAGAAGGCAACGCAAAGACAAACGGCCGTTCTTCTTAGGCCGCAGCATAGGTTATTCACTGCATGAGTCTGGTCAAAAAGTTCGCAACAGTTGCGTCCGGGACGCTCATGAGCCGCATCTTCGGCTTCACGCGCGAAATGCTCATGGCCGCAGCGCTTGGCACCGGTCCCGTTGCGGATGCTTTTAATGCGGCTTTTCGATTTCCAAATACTTTTCGCAGGCTTTTTGCAGAAGGCGCTTTTAATTCGGCCTTCGTGCCGCTTTTTGCCCGTGAAATAGAAAATAATGGCATGGAGGGCGCCCGCCGCTTTTCCGAAGAAGTTTTCGGGGTGCTGTTCACGGTTCTTCTGTTTCTGACCATCGCCATGGAACTTTCAATGCCCGTGATCGTGCGCACGGTAATTGCGCCGGGTTTTAGCGATGATCCAGAAAAGTTTCACAACACGGTGCAGCTCGCTATTATCATGTTCCCCTATCTGGCCTGTATGTCGCTTGCAGCC
Source organism: Falsochrobactrum ovis (assembly GCF_003259955.1). Lineage (GTDB taxonomy): Bacteria > Pseudomonadota > Alphaproteobacteria > Rhizobiales > Rhizobiaceae > Brucella > Brucella ovis_A. The sequence continues at coordinate 397,273 of NZ_QLMK01000001.1, read as the reverse complement.
ATGATGGGTGGAATGCTTAATTCTTTGCACCGCTATTTTGCTGCAGCGATTGCGCCGGTATTTCTCAATATCATCCTGATTGGCGTATTGGCCGTTGCGTGGTGGCAAGGCTATGACGCGCTTGCGGTGGGGTATGCGCTGTCATGGGGTGTTATGGCGGCGGGATTGGTACAACTTGCCATCGTTTGGTTTGCCGTTCGCAATGCTGGTATTAAGATCGGCTTTCGCCGTCCGCGGCTGACAAATAATGTCAAAAGATTGCTGGTATTGGCATTGCCCGCTGCAATTACCGGTGGGATTACTCAAATCAATCTGCTGATTAACACAAATATTGCGTCCGGTATGGAAGGGGCTGTGTCCTCGCTCGTCTATGCTGACCGCATCTATCAGCTGCCGCTTGGCGTGGTCGGCATTGCGGTTGCGACCGTGTTGTTGCCAGAACTCGCCCGTGCTTTGCGCGGCGGACACATGCAGGAAGCCTCAAGCCTGCAAAACCGCTCCGTTGAATTTACGCTTTTTCTGACACTGCCTGCTGCAGCCGCTCTTTTGGTGATGTCAGAGCCTATTGTGCGGCTGCTTTTTGAACGCGGGCAATTTAGCGCCGAATCCACATTGGTCGTATCAAATATTCTTGCAATTTACGGGCTTGGCCTGCCTGCTTTTGTGTTAATTAAAGCGTTCATACCGGGTTTCTTTGCCCGCGAGGATACACGGACGCCGATGATTTTCGCGGCCATTTCGGTGGCGGTGAATATCACGCTCGCCATAACACTGTTCCCGCGCATAGGACCCAATGGTATTGCCATTGCCGAGATTGTCGCAGGTTGGGTCAATGCGGTGTTGCTGTTTGCAACGCTGGTTATGCGCGGCCACTGGGGCCGAGATATTCCGCTTCTGACGCGTATACCCCGCCTTATGATTGCTGCTGGCATTATGGCCGCTGCAATTTATTTTGCGACAGGATATTTTGCGCAGGAATTGTCATCCTCAGCCTCGCTTGTGATGCGTGCCGCAATGGTTACAGCCATTGTGTTTGGCGCCATGGCGATATACTTCGCTTTAGCGTTTGGACTTGGCGGCGCCAATATGGCTATGATCCGGCGAAGCGTCAGACGCGGCGCGGCAAAAAAGCAAGACGACGGCAAAACATGATTTCCGCTTGAAAGCCTAATGTGCCTCTGCGAAAAGACCGATGTTAATTCCCTCCCCGCTCTCCACCGGCGGGGCTAACCTTCAGGATATCATTATGAGCACGTTCAAACCGCTTGTTTTCTCCGGAGTTCAGCCGACCGGAAATCTTCATCTGGGAAATTATCTGGGCGCAATCAAGCGGTGGGTTGAGATCCAAGACACGCAGGAATGTATTTATTGCGTGGTGGATATGCACGCGCTGACGGTTTCACCTGACCCGGCTGAATTGCTGCAATCAACCCGCGAAGTGGCCGCAGCTTTTTTGGCCGCTGGTATTGATGCCAAGAAAAGCATTGTTTTCAACCAAAGCCGAGTGATGCAACATGCAGAGCTGGCATGGGTCTTTAACTGTGTTGCCCGCGTCGGCTGGATGAGCCGCATGACGCAGTTCAAAGACAAGGCGGGCAAAGATCGCGAAAATGCATCACTTGGGCTTTTTGCTTATCCCAGCCTGATGGCCGCTGATATTTTACTCTATCGTGCAACCCATGTGCCGGTCGGAGATGATCAGAAACAACATCTGGAACTCACCCGCGACATCGCTCAAAAGTTCAATAATGACTATTCCGACCGTATTGCATCGCTGGGAATTGGTGTTGATATGCAGGTTGGCGACGAGCAGATTTCCGGTTTCTTTCCAATGACAGAACCGATGATTTCTGGCCCGGCTATGCGTATTATGTCGCTGCGCGATGGCACCAAGAAAATGTCTAAATCCGACCCTTCGGATCTTTCGCGCATCAATCTGATTGATGACGAAGACACGATCAACAAGAAGATCCGCAGAGCCAAAACCGACTCTGAAGGTCTGCCATCGGAGCTAAATGGACTCACTGGTCGCCCAGAAGCTGACAATCTGGTTGGAATTTATGCAGCGCTCGCTTCCAAATCAAAAGAAGAAGTTCTGGTTGAATTTGGCGGACGCCAGTTTTCCGAATTCAAATCTGCTCTAGCCGAGCTTGCAGTTACGCGTTTATCGCCCATCACAGAAGAAATGAGACGCCTCGTTGCTGATCCGGGCTATATTGACAGCGTGTTACGCGATGGCGGTGAACGTGCTGGTGTGATTGCGGAAAACACTATGAAAAATGTTCGCGACATTATCGGTTGGCTGCAAAACTAAACGCTATTTTAGAAAATCGAAGGTTGCCCGCTTGCGGGCAACCGCCAGCAATGGCACATTGCCGCCATGGTATCCAAAAGACTGAGTCGGGAAGCCGGACATAGACGCAAATTTCTGGCAGTAATTGACGACACGCCCGAATGTGAGCGCGCCGTAGCCTATGCCTCGCGCCGTGCCAAAAATACTGGCGGGTCGCTTGTGATGCTATATGTGGTGGATAATTCTGAGTTTCAGCAAATTTTGGGCGTTGGCGAAATCATGGAGCAAGAAGCTCGTGATCGCGCGACTGCCATATTGGAAAAATTTGCTGCAACCGTTCGCGAACAACAGGGGATTGAGCCGGAACTGATAATACGCGAAGGCCGAACAAGCGAAGAATTAACCAGCCTGATTGATGAAGATCAGGATATTGCTATATTAGTGCTTGCTGCTGGGTCGGGCAAGGAAGGTCCAGGCCCGCTTGTGCAATCATTGGCATCGCGCAGTCAGTTTCCCATCCCCGTAACGGTGATTCCTGCCGGACTGCCCGATGACGACATTGATGCGGTGACTTAAACATCCTATATTAAAGCAGAGAATGCTGCCGGTGGAGCCTCGCTTCTATTTGGAGCCTCCATTTTGACGAGCGCAAATTAGAAATCCCAGATATGAAAGCGGAGAACGTGCATGTTCATCCAAACTGAAACCACGCCAAATCCGGCAACTTTGAAGTTTCTTCCCGGCAAAGTCGTCATGCCCGAGGGCACGGCTGACTTTAGAGATGCGGCCAGTGCCGGCAATAGTTCGCAGCTTGCTGCCAAACTTTTTGGCGTTCCCGGGGTAACTGGCGTTTTCTTCGGCTATGATTTTATCACCGTAACCAAAGATGATGGTGAGTGGCAGCATCTAAAGCCTGCTATTTTGGGCACCATTATGGAACATTTCATGTCTGGCGCGCCGGTCATGATAAACACAAATGGAGCTGGCGCCGCCCATTCACATAATGATGAAGAGTTTTTCGATGATGCGGATGCAGAAATCGTTGAAACCATCAAGGAACTGATTGAAACGCGGGTTCGCCCGGCCGTAGCTCAAGATGGCGGCGACATCACATTCCGTGGCTTTGAAAACGGAACCGTGTTTTTGCATATGAAGGGTGCTTGTGCAGGTTGCCCATCATCGACCGCCACGCTCAAGCACGGCATTCAGAATCTTTTGCGTCACTTTGTGCCAGAAGTGCAGCAGGTGGAACAGATTTAAATTTAACACAGAAGTTGGCCTCCAAGCTCAGTGGAACTCTCAATCCTGCTGAATTTGGGGGCAATTATTTGCGATTTTCAGTTTAAAATAAAATAATAAAGTGCGCCTCGTAAAAGAGGACTAAAATAGCACATGCTACATTTACCCCCACCACCACCAGATGAACAGGACAACATGATTCAAAAAATTAATGAGACTATTACTTATCTAACAGAAACCATCACCTATCTGTTCTACTTGTTTTAGCAATATTGTTTGGTGCGCCCCGGAGCAATTCGGGGCGCACCCGCGAGCACTTTGGCGAATTTAAATTACGATTACTTTCGCACCACGATCACCGCGTTCGTACAAATCAATAATATCTTGATTCATCAAACGAATGCAGCCGGAAGACATGGATTTTCCGATTGACCACCATTCGGGCGTGCCATGGATGCGATATCCGGTGTCGCCTCCCTTATTATAAAGATAAAGCGCACGTGCGCCGAGCGGATTATTAAGACCAGGCTTCATTCCACCGCGATATTTAGCAAGTTCGGGCTGACGGCGTATCATTGGCGCGGGCGGTGTCCATGTCGGCCATTCGCGTTTCATGGCAACCTGTGCGGTGCCCGACCAACCGAAACCTTCGCGCCCAACACCGATGCCATAGCGCATGGCTTTGCCGTCTGGCATTACGAAATAAAGGAACTTTTCTTTCGTGTTGACGATAATCGTGCCTGGTTTCTCATCTGTTTTATAGTTGACAATCTGACGACGATATTGCGCGGGGATTTTCTCACGCGGAATGGCGGGAATTGTATAGCCAGCGTCAGTTATTGAGCTATAGGATGCTGAATAATAGCTCCCGCCTGTTGAAGTGCAGCCCGCAAGAGCCCCTCCCAGAATTACGGCAGCAGCCAAGTTCAAAGCGCTGATCTTCATAATTTCCCCTCAATATATAGGCTCGCCTGAACGCGAAGCGATTTTTAGCAAGGTTGTGGGATGATAATAACCATTTGTAAACCATAAATTAAAAACACTCACGGGGCCGCAATTCATTTTTTGCGAAAAATCGCACTCAACGATTTATTGATGATGGGTTATTGGCAATGACTTATCGCGGCAGTTCTGCCGTTGCCTCAATGCGGATAGCGCGCCAAAATAGATTTATGCCAATCGTGATTCCTCATAAAGTTCACCCCCTCGCTGATCGGCGCCAATCAGTGAATGCGATGCTGGTACGGCGCGGCGTGCAGCGCTTGTTTCTGGAAATGGGAATTACCACCATTCCAGAGCTTTCGCTTGCTTCCGGGCGGCGTGCGGATTTGATCGCGCTGCGGCAAAATGGTGAAATCTGGATCGTGGAAATTAAATCTTCGATTGAGGATTGGAAAGCCGACCGTAAATGGCCCGAATATCGCAATTATTGTGATCGGCTATTTTTTGCCACGCACCCGGACGTTCCACGCGAAATCTTTCCAGAAGATGCGGGTTTCATCTTGTCCGACGGATATGGAGCAGAAATTTTACGGGACGCACCCGAACATAGGCTCCCCGCCCCAAGACGCAAGGCTTTAACATTGCGTTTCGCCCGCGCTAGTGCTGCCCGGCTCACTATGGCAGAACTGGCTGGGGTCGAAATTCCTCAGATCGACGAGAAAATCGATTGATCAGCGTGGGGCGCGCTTTGCCAATATGCGTTGCAATGTGCGGCGATGCATATTCAGGCGGCGAGCTGTTTCGGAGACATTTCGTTCGCACATTTCATAAACACGCTGGATATGTTCCCAACGAACACGGTCGGCCGACATAGGATTTTCCGGTGGAGCTACTTTTTCACCGGGCTTGCGTGTGAGTGCAGCAAATACCTCATCCGCATCGGCTGGCTTGGAAAGATAATCAATTGCGCCGAGTTTTACGGCATTTACTGCCGTGGCAATATTGCCATAACCGGTCAGGACGATGGCGCGGGTGTCCGGCCTGCGGGCGCGAATCACCTCAATTACATCCAAGCCGTTGCCATCACCCAGCCGCATGTCCACGACTGCATAGGCGGGCGCAGACGCTTTGACCGCTGCTATACCTTCTTCCACCGATTCCGCTGTCGTTACCTGAAAACCTCGGCCTTCCATAGCCCGAGCAAGACGCTGCAGAAACGGCTTGTCGTCATCAACCAGAAGGAGGGTGGGATCGTTGCCAATGGCTTCGCTATCGTCCTGCTTCAAGTCGTCCATAGTTTTCTTCCTGACTGTTTGTTTTATTCTCTTATTGATACCCCTGCGGCAAAAAGTCAAATAGCCACCGTATTATTATCATAAACGGATTGACGCCCAAGGCGTTGCAGGCGGGTTTTATTTATCCATTATCTAGATAGGTGGTATCCTTGGCGCGCGGGATCAATATCTAAAAGCCGAAGAAAATTAAAAGTTTAGCCGATAATGAACGCGGTACGCGGCCAGCTTACCTTAACTTCCGCACCCTGCCCCGGATTTTTTCGATTGCGAAATGTAATTTGAGCGCCAGAACGTTCTAGCAGGGTTTTGGCGATAAACAGGCCTAGCCCCAACCCGCCGCCGCCATTATGTGAACTGTCGCGGCTGGTCATATAGGGTTCGCCTATTCGATCGAGAATCTCTGGCCTAAAGCCTTCACCATCGTCTTGAATAGTGATGGACACATCCGTTTCTGTCCAACCCCAGGTGACTGTCACTTTGCTGCGCGCAAAATCGACGGCATTTTCCACCAGATTGCCCAATCCGTATAAAAGCCCGGGATTGCGCCGAACCACAGGCTCAGGTTTGGGCCCCTCCAACGCCGAAACATTCAGCGAAATACCAAAATTTCGATGCGGCGCGATCACTTCCTCAATCAGAGAGGAAAGCGGCAAGCGCGACATATGTTCTTCGTTTTCCGATGAAAGGCTGGTCAAACGCTGCAATATTTCCCGACAGCGCGCTACTTGTGATTGCAACAGGCCAATATCTTCATCCAGGCCGGGGTCATCTGATGCTTTATCGGAATAACTGCGCTGCATTTCTCGAACAACCAATGCAATTGTTGCAAGTGGTGTTCCCAGTTCGTGTGCTGCGGCAGCGGCCAGCCCATCGAGCGCCGTTAGATGTTGTTCGCGCTGCAAAATGAGTTCTGTAGCCGTCAGTGCGTCACCCAATTGCCGAGTTTCTTCTGCAATGCGATAGGCATAAACACCAGTGAAACCCAGCGCTGAAATCATCGCGCACCAAATACCGACAACAAACAGAAAAGGCAGGTCGAGCTCAACCCCGGGATACCAGGGCAGCGGTTGGTAATAGACCGTCAATACGGTGGTGCAAGAGACCACCAGGGACGCCAATGCCAGCGTATGGCCTATGGAAAGCGAGGTTGCGGAAATGATAACCGGCGCAATCATCAGCATGGTGAAAGGGTTTTGTACGCCACCGGTTAGATAAAGCAGTCCCGCAAGCTGCAAGACATCGAAGGCCAACACAATACTTGCAGCAGTGGGGTTTAGCCGATGATTGGTGCTGAAACGGAAGGTAAGAAAAAGATTGAGCCATGCCGAGCTGGCGATAAGCGCGAAACAAATGCCCACCGCAAAAGAAAATTGCAGATAAAGGGCAACAAACATAACCGTTGCCGTTTGCCCGGCAATCGCCAACCAACGCAGACGCACCAAGGTGGTGAGCCGCGGGCGTCGTGAAAGATTGGAAGCGCGATTGTCAAATTCTTCGTGCATGGTTCCCTCTGCCGCTTCTTATGAGACAAGGGATTGGGTGATGCAAGTGAAACTGTGGCAAGCCGCCGCAGGATCGTTCAAGTTCCTCTTGGCTTTGCACGCCGTGTGGGTTGGGCATTGGCGGGATCTTCCGGCCAGACATGTTTTGGGTAACGTCCGCGCATATCAGCGCGCACACTCGCCCATGTCCCCTTCCAAAAGCCCGGCAAATCCCGGGTAATCTGTATCGGACGATGGGCGGGCGAGAGCAATTCCAACAATAATGGAACTTTTCCGTCGGCAATCGATGGATGGGTGCTAAGGCCGAAAAGTTCTTGCACCCGCACCGCAATCACAGGTTCATCTGCGTCATAGCGGATCGGAATATTCGATCCGGTAGGCACTTTAAAATGAGTTGGTGCGAGTTGATCCACGCTGCGATGCAGATCAAAAGGAACGAGGCTCATCAAGCCGTTTTTTAGGGCATGAGCTGGAATTCGCGTGATCTGCGCCTCGCCGGTTAGAAATGTTAAAAGCCAATCTTCGAGCCTGTCGATGAGGGATTGATCGTCCATGGACGGCCACGGATCGCCCAACCCACCATGAAGCCAGCCAAGCCGCCGGCGCAGAATTTGTGTTTCCTTACTCCATGGGAGAATAGAAAGACCATGGGAGCGTATAGCCTGAATAACAGCTAGATCAGCGTCAGCACCGCTGGGCGGCGCAAGCCATTTTTCGGACAATGCAATTGCCCCGATGCGTAATGCTTCTCGTGCTCGCAAAGCATTTTTTTCAGGATCGTAGATAATCTGTCGTCCGCTTTCAAATTGCGTGGCGAGAGCGTCTCTTATAGCTTCTTCCGATATTTCCGCAGCGGAAGTAATGCGCGCACGGCCTGCTTTACCAACCATGTCCGCAACGACAATCCATGCAACACGGCTCAAATTTGCAGCCGAATCAACTTCGCCGCCGCGGCCATTTGCCAAGAGAAACTGACCTGATTGGCCACGTGCCTTGGCGACACGATCTGGAAAGGCATCAATGAGCATACGGCCAGTTGATGAATGGGCGGGCGATAATTGTGCTGATTTCGCAGCTGATTTCACAACTGATTTCACACGGGCCGCGATCCCTCTTGCAAGGTTTTTTGCTCGTCGGGCGCGATCAGAACGATCATTGCGGAAACGCGAAATGCGCATATCAAGATCGATATCACTGCCGCCAAGTCCGCGCTCGGTAAGCAAAACAGCTAGCTCTGCCGCCCGCTGCGCCTCGCCCCGCTTGCCTGCCTCCACCACCATATGTGCAAGACGCGCAGGCAATGCCAGCGATCGCATCGCATCGCCGACAGGTGTTAAACGGCCAGTTGCGTCTAGTGCGCCCAGCTGCTGCAAAAGAGATCTAGCCTCTTTTAATGCCGGGGCTGGGGGCCGGTCGAGAAATGACAATGTCGCCGCATCAGTCACCCCCCAAGCGGCCGCATCCAGCACCAGACCCGTGAGGTCCGCTTCAAGAATTTCGGGCGGTGAAAAAGCTGGCAATGAGGTCGTCTGCCCCTGATGCCACAGCCGAATTGCAATGCCAGGCTCTGTTCTCCCGGCCCGGCCCGCGCGTTGATCAGCCGCCGCTCGCGAGGCACGGACTGTTTCCAATCGGGTAAGGCCAGTAGATGGTTCGAATTTAGGCAGGCGGGCAAGACCGCTATCAATAACTACACGCACGCCATCAATGGTGATAGAAGTTTCGGCAATTGAGGTTGCGAGAACCACCTTACGATATCCTTGTGGCGCAGGCTTGATGGCTCGGTCCTGATCTCTGCCATCCATGGTTCCGTAGAGCGGTGCAAGAATAACATCGGGGGGCGTGCGCGTCTCAAGCTGACGTAAGGTACGTTCGATCTCTCCCTGACCGGGCAGAAAGGCCAGTACACTGCCAGTTTCACTCGCCAATACTTCCCGAACAGTGCGGGCTACCGCATCTTCCACCCGCTCATCGGGCTTTCTTTCCTTATAGCGAAGCTCGACCGGATAAGCCCGGCCCTCACTTTCGATGATTGGCGCATCTCCCAACAGGGAAGCAACGCGCGCACCATCTAAAGTAGCCGACATCACAATAATTCGCAGATCGTCTCGCAAAGCAGATTGTACATCCAGCGCCAGTGCCAGCCCGAAATCCGCATCAAGACTACGCTCGTGAAATTCGTCGAAAAGAACAGCTGCGACCCCATCAAGCGACGGATCATCAAGGATCATGCGGGCGAAAACCCCTTCCGTCACAACAAGGATCTTTGTTTTGGCCGAAGTTTTGCTTTCAAGCCGCATTCGATAGCCGACTGTTTCGCCTACCTCCTCGCCCAGCAATTCAGCCATACGGCGCGCTGCAGCCCGCGCAGCCAAGCGGCGTGGCTCCAAAAGCACAATCATTGCGTCTTTACGCCAATCAGCTTGCAATAAATGCAGCGGAACCAGCGTGGTTTTACCAGCGCCCGGAGGAGCGACAAGCACTGCGCTCATACTAACCGCAAGCGCTTCATCAATTTGCGGTAAGACCTTTGTTACAGGAAGTTCCGGAAGGATCGGCAAGGGGTGTTCCATCGCTATTAATATCAATCCGGATTTGCATCAGTATCAGGATTTTGTCCAGCTAGTCAGCGCATTGACATACTCCCCCATAGTATATAAGGTCCAAATTATCAGGAGGATTCATGCCACATTCGCCAGAGGATAAAAAACGCGCTTTGACGCGTTTGCGACGCATCAAAGGACAGGCTGAGGCATTGGAACGCGCTGTCGAGGCCGGAACGGAATGTGCAGCGCTGCTGCAACAGATCGCAGCTTTGCGCGGTGCAACCAATGGACTTATGGCAGAGGTGCTCGAAAGCCATTTTCGCGAGACCTTCGGTCAATCTCAGGAAGAGATCGGCCAAAACGTTGAAGCCACTGATACACAAATCGATGAAATTATGCGGATTCTACGCACCTATTTGAAATAGGGTCGTTAACTCAAACAAAACCAGAAGGATTATGGCCATGAAGTCACGCGCAGCCGTTGCCTGGGAGGCGAACAAGCCGCTTTCTATCGAAACGATTGACATTGGCGGCCCGAAGGCTGGCGAGGTGTTGGTCGAAATTATGGCGACCGGCGTCTGCCATACCGATGCGTACACACTTTCCGGTCTGGATCCGGAAGGTAAGTTTCCGGCCATTCTCGGTCATGAGGGTGCCGGTATTGTGCGTGAGGTTGGCGCAGGCGTTACATCGCTCAAGCCGGGCGATCACGTGATTCCGCTTTACACGCCAGAATGCCGTAATTGTAAAACCTGCCTGTCCCAGCGCTCCAATCTTTGCACTTCAATCCGTGCCACGCAGGGTCAGGGATTGATGCCAGACCACACGTCGCGCTTTTCTTGCGATGGCGGTGAAGTGTTCCATTATATGGGCTGCTCGACCTTCTCCAACTTCACTGTTTTGCCGGAAATAGCATTGGCAAAAGTGCGCGAAGACGCTCCTTTTGACAAGATTTGCTATATTGGCTGCGGCGTGACGACCGGTATTGGCGCTGTGATCTACACGGCAAAAGTTCGTCCCGGCTCTAATGTCGTGGTATTTGGCCTGGGCGGTATCGGTCTTAATGTTATTCAAGGCGCACGCATGGTTGGTGCCGATAAGATCATCGGCGTTGACATCAATCCTGCTAAAGTCGAAATGGCCAAGAAATTCGGCATGACCGACTTCATCAATCCGCTGGAAATCGGCAATGATAAGGTTGTGCAGGCGGTTCAGGATCTCACCGATGGCGGTGCGGATTACTCATTCGATGCCACAGGCAATACTGACGTGATGCGTCAGGCGCTGGAATGCTGCCATCGCGGTTGGGGCGAAAGCATCATTATTGGTGTTGCTGAAGCCGGCAAGGAAATTTCCACCCGCCCGTTCCAGCTTGTTACCGGCCGTGTGTGGAAGGGAACAGCCTTTGGTGGTGCGCGTGGCCGCACGGATGTGCCGAAAATCGTTGATTGGTATATGGAAGGTAAGATCAATATTGATGATCTGATCACCCATAAAATGCCGCTGGAGGAAATCAACACTGCCTTTGATCTGATGAATGAAGGCAAGTCGATCCGTTCGGTCATCGTCTATTAATGCAAGAAAAAGTGCTGATATCTCGATGGGACGTGCTTGATGACATGTGCCCTCGCGCGATCTACAGCCTATTGAAGCTGCGCGTTGACATCTTCGTGGTGGAGCAGAAATGCCCCTACCCTGAAATTGACGGCAAAGATATCAGCGCATTTCATTTGCGCATTTTGGACGGTGATAAACTCGCAGCAGCGTTGCGCGTGCTGCCACCTCAGCCGGGCGAACCGGTCAAAATAGGGCGCGTTGTCGTGGCCCCAGATTATCGGGGCAATGATCTTGGGCGACGGCTGATGCAGGAAGCTATAGTGTTCGCGCAGTCACGCTTTCCAGCAACCGCGCTTGAACTGAGTGGTCAGAGTCATTTGCAGAAATTTTATGGTTCGCTGGGCTTTGTAGCGATTTCTGACGAATATTTGGAAGATGGCATTCCACATATCGACATGCGACTGAACTCGCCCGAAGCTACTTTCTGACATCCTTGGCTGCGCCGTCACGCGTTGTGGCCTTTGCCATGCGTAAACTAAATTAGTGTCTCGTCACCACCGCAATACGACAGTGGTGCCTGGAAATTAGGAGCATCTGAATGGAAACGATCTCAACTGCAAAAAGCTTTGGGGGAACGCAGGGCGTTTATCGCCATAAGAGCGAAACGTGCAAATGCGACATGACTTTTTCGGTTTTCCTGCCGCCACAAGCCAAAGATGGTCCGGTACCGGTGCTTTGGTATCTTTCCGGTTTGACCTGCACTCATCAGAATGTGATGGACAAGGGTGAATATCGGCAAATGGCCGCAGAACTGGGAATTGCCGTTATTTGCCCTGATACAAGCCCACGTGGTGATGAAATTCCTGATGAGCCGGATAATTGGCAATTTGGTAAGGGCGCTGGCTTTTATGTGGATGCCACGCAGGAGCCATTTGCAAAAAACTATCAGATGTACAGCTATATCACACAGGAGCTGAGCGAGCTGGTAGCAAGCAAGTTTCCGCTCGATATGTCTCGCCAGTCAATTACTGGCCATTCCATGGGTGGGCATGGAGCTCTGATCATTGCTCTTCGCAATCCAGAGCGCTTCCGCTCCGTATCGGCATTTGCCCCCATTGTGCAGCCGAGCACTGCGGGCTGGTCAAAGCCCGCTTTTGAGAAATATCTTGGCAAGGATGAAAGCGCATGGCGGGCATATGATGCCACATTGCTAATTGAAGACGGGCATAAGGTCGCTGAAATCCTTATTGATCAGGGCAGCGCGGATAGTTTTCTTGATGAAGGTCTGCGCCCGTGGTTGTTGGAAGAAGCCTGCAAAAAGGCTGGCATCTCACTCACGCTGAATATGCGTGAAGGTTACGACCATTCTTATTTCTTCATTTCGACTTTTATGAATGATCATCTGCGCTGGCATGCGGAAAAGCTGGCTATCGCTTAATTAGCTTCATAGGCAGTCCGCCTTGTGGCTGGGTGGTGAGTTTCTGAACCGGCCATGGGCGGGTTGTTTCCAATACTTCAAAGCGCTGTCCTCGCAAAAGCGTGGCCAGCGCTATAACCGCTTCCTGAAGCGCGAAACTTGCACCGATGCAAACGCGCGGTCCAACCCCAAAAGGTAAATATTGGAAGCGATCAATTTGATCTCGATTCTCGGGCAGGAATCGCTGCGGGACGAAGGCATCAGGCTGATCCCAATAAAGCCGGTGACGATGGATAACCCAAGGCATAACCAGCATAGCCGTGCCTTTTTCAATTTTAAGATCGCCATAGGTGTCATCTTTAGCAGCTTCACGATTTATCGATGGAGCTGGCGGATAAAGGCGCATGGCTTCTTCGAAAGCTGCGCGTGTGAAATTTAATTTTGCTAGCCATTCATGCGGTGGCAGATCGTGTCCGCCTTCGGCGAAAAAACTGTCAATTTCCGCTTCGATTAGCTCTCGTTCCTGCGGCGCTTTAGCCAGAAGATAAAGTGTCCAACCCAGTGCACGGGCGGTCGTCTCATGGCCTGCGCCGATGAAAGTAATAATATTGTCTTCAATTTCTGACCGGCTCAAACCACCCGGACCTTCGGCGCGTAAAAGCAGTGTGAGAAAATCATTAGGAACATTTTCGCCATCCATTATGCGTGCCCGGCGCATTTCCATGGTGTCTGCTACGAGTTTCCGGAAAAACTCTAATGATTGCTGACCTCGCAACCGGGTAAGTCGCGGCAGCCAGTCAGGCAAACCAAGCAGATCAAATGGGTCAACCCGCCCCATTGTTTCAAAAAGCCTATCGATCTGCCGCGCAAAATCGGCACGGTCGCCAGCAATCTCGCCAGAGAATAAAGTTTCGGCGAGAATATCATAGGTCAGTAGCGTCATATCGTGGGCGATATCTACGATCTGGCCAGACGTTTTATAGCGTTCACGGAAACGCTCAGAGCAATCAAGCATTGTCTGTCCAAAACCGGAGATATGACGCGGTGTAAAAACCGGAGCCATGGCCTTGCGTGAGCGCTTCCAAACTTGGCCCTCCGCAGTCAGTAGACCGTCCCGCAGCAGCGGCCGCAAAACGCGCTGACGAATGGCAGACATTGGGTAGCTTGCCGCATTATCCACCAGAACATGGCGAATAAGCCCCGGATCATTGGCAATGATCGTTTTCATGCCAAACCAGCTAACCTTAACCCAAGGCTCGTTATAAGAAGGCTCCCCCCAAAGCTCCAACGGATTGCGGTAAATTACCCGCATCATTTCAAAGCGTCCCACAGGCTTACTGCGAGGCGCGGGCGCGGGTGGAATAAAAGGTCTTGAAAGACCCGTTGTCACCGCTGATGCTTGCATCTGTGCTCCTTTAAAGCGAATTGTTCGCCCTCCTCAGCTGATATAGCCGGTAATTATAGCGCATCCAGTCTTGCATTGCTTAGACAACGACCAAAGGAGCGTTAAAAGACCGGAATCCCCGGCAAAAACGCTGCCAAAATTTGGAAAAATAGACTTTAGCCCCTATATTAAAGCTATGTTTGTCGTGTGATTCGACACTTTCTTTAAGGCTGCAATCGCGGCGCATTTTCGAAAGATTTTCATGAGCGAAACGCCCCAGATGAATTCCGAAGCCCCGGCCGAATATGGCGCGGATTCCATTCGTGTCCTGAAAGGCCTAGATGCTGTTCGTAAGCGTCCCGGCATGTATATCGGTGATACGGATGACGGCTCCGGCCTGCATCATATGGTTTACGAAGTAGTAGACAATGCCATTGACGAAGCGTTAGCAGGACATGCGTCACTCATAACCATCTCGCTCAATGCAGATGGTTCCTGCTCGGTTACTGATAATGGCCGTGGTATCCCCACTGACATTCACAAAGAAGAAGGCGTTTCAGCGGCGGAAGTCATCATGACGCAGCTGCACGCAGGCGGTAAGTTTGACCAGAATTCATATAAGGTTTCTGGCGGCTTGCATGGTGTGGGCGTCTCTGTCGTTAACGCGCTTTCTTCGTGGCTTAAATTGAAGATCCGGCGGGCTGGCAAAATTCACGAAATAACCTTCAGACATGGTGTCGCTGATGGTCCGCTGACCGTTGTCGGGGATGCAGGTGAAGAAACCGGTACAGAAGTAAGCTTTTTGCCGTCGCCAGAAACGTTCACCATGGTCGATTTTGACTATGACACGCTGGAACGCCGACTGCGCGAACTCGCTTTCCTGAATTCCGGTGTCCGCATTAAGCTCGCCGATTATCGACATGCAGATGTGCGCGAGCAAGTGCTGCATTATGATGGCGGCGTGGTAGAGTTCGTGAAATATATCGATCAGGGCAAAAAGTCCCTGCTCGAAGAGCCTATCTATATTAGAAGCGAAAAAGACGGCATGACCGTCGAAGTCGCCATGTGGTGGAATGATTCCTATCACGAAAAGGTGCTTTGCTTCACGAATAACATTCCACAGCGCGATGGCGGCACGCATCTGGCGGGGTTCCGTGGTGCGCTGACCCGTCAAGTGACCGGGTATGCCGATGCTTCGGGCATGACCAAGAAAGAAAAAGTTTCGCTAACCGGCGATGATTGCCGTGAAGGGTTGACAGCCGTTCTTTCTGTTAAAGTTCCTGATCCGAAATTTTCTTCGCAGACCAAAGACAAGCTCGTTTCTTCGGAAGTCCGTGCTGTTGTCGAAAGTCTTGTCAATGAAGCGCTTTCCATATGGCTGGAAGAGCACCCTGCTGGCGGTAAGGCGATTGTTGAAAAGGTTATTCAGGCTGCTGCTGCCCGCGAGGCTGCGCGCAAAGCACGTGATATTACCCGCAAGAGCAATCTTAGTGTTACATCGCTGCCCGGCAAGCTTGCAGATTGTCAGGAGCGTGACCCCGCTAAATCTGAAATTTTCATTGTTGAGGGTGACTCAGCCGGTGGATCAGCGAAAAGTGGGCGCTCACGACAAAATCAGGCAATCCTGCCTTTGCGCGGTAAAATTCTGAATGTCGAACGGGTTCGCTTTGATCGCATGATCTCGTCCGATCAGGTCGGAACTCTGATCACCGCACTTGGCACTTCCATCGGTAAGGATGAGGCCTACGGATTTAACCCGGATAAGCTGCGCTATCATAAAATCATTATCATGACTGACGCGGACGTCGATGGTGCGCATATTCGTACATTGCTGCTGACTTTCTTCTTCCGACAAATGCCGGAATTGATTGAACGCGGCCATATCTACATTGCCCAGCCGCCGCTTTATAAGGTTACGCGTGGTAAATCTTCGCAATATATCAAGAATGAAGCCGCGTTTGAGGACTTTCTGATTGATACTGGTCTTGAGGAAGCAACGCTAGAATTGGCAAGCGGCGAAATGCGGGCTGGTCCGGATCTGCGCGCGCTTGTTGAAGATGCGCGTATGTTACGTCAGCTTCTAAACGGCTTGCACACACGCTATGATCGTTCTGTCGTCGAACAAGCGGCAATCGCCGGTCTGCTGCATCCAGAAGTTTCTTCCGACAACAGCATTGCACAGGAATATGCTAATAAGGTTGCTAAACGCCTCGACCTGATCTCCGAAGAAACCGAACGCGGTTGGTCTGGACATCTCACGGAAGATGGCGGTTTTCGCTTTGAACGCGTTGTGCGTGGAGTCAAGGATGTGGCTATTCTCGACACTGCACTGCTGGGCTCAGCCGATGCTCGCCAGATTGATCGCGTCGCGACCCGATTGGAAGAAACTTTCGAGGAACCGCCGCTGCTGCACCGCAAAGATAAGTCGGAACCGGTTTCCGGTCCGGTGGAGATGTTGGAAGCTATCTTCGCAACTGGCCGCAAGGGCCTGACAATGCAGCGCTATAAAGGGCTTGGCGAAATGAATGCTGAACAGCTTTGGGAAACCACGCTTGATCCCAATGCGAGATCGCTTCTGCAAGTCAAGGTCAATGACGCCACTGATGCAGATCAGCTCTTTAGTCGCCTGATGGGTGATGAGGTTGAGCCGCGACGCGAATTCATTCAGGAAAATGCGTTGAGCGTGGCTAATCTGGACGTCTGATCAGCAGATTTTCTCAACATTGCTTTCTTAAATATTACGCCGCCAGATCAGCAATTTAGCTTCTGGCGGTGTTTCTTTTGAGCGCTACCAGCCAATAGATTATTCTGAAAACAAAAGGGATCTGCGATTACAGATCCCTTGATTAGTTCATTTGGAAAGCGCGGTAGAGGCACTTAAATCTTAGTCTTCGCGGCGTTTTTTAGCACCATCGAACTTATTTCTAGGCTTCCTGAAATCGCCTTTTCCGCCTGCTGGCCTGTCTCGAAAATCGCCGGAGAATTTATCGCCACGACCTTTGAAACCGCCCCGGCCTTCACGTGCACCCGCGTCCCCGCCAGCACCGGCAACCGCAGGACGGATTACCAGACCTTTTTCACCTGTTCCGCGTTCTTGAACAGATTGGCGGAATTGATCTGCTTTAGAGCTGGTGATTTCGAAGCGTGTTTCATTGTCGAAAATTTTGATCGAACCGACATCGCGCTTGGAAACGTCACCGGCTTTGCAAATGATTGGCAGCAACCATTTCGGATCAGCGCGATGTTTACGCCCAGCAGAAACCGAGAACCAGACGCCATCGAAACGGGCATTACGATCAAAGCGTTCGCCACGATCCGGCCGATCACCTCTTTCGAAACGATCTCGTGGCCTTTTGCCGCCAATCGGATGCACAGGCGTTTCAGACACATCTTCAGCGGCGGGCAATGCTGCCAGCTCGCGATTGATAAATGCACTGGCGATCTGTTCAGGACTATAACGCTCTGTCAAAGATTTAAGTAAGCCGAGATGCTCTTCCTCAACTTCTTGCGTAAAGACTTCGCCATTGAGAATGCGCTCATAATTCTTGGCCTGTACGGCTGCAATGCCCGGAGCGGGTATAGTCTGGGCGTCAAGTTTTGCCATATGAAGCAGACGCTCGGCGGTTCTGCGCCGTGAGAACGGGACGACCAGAACACAAGTACCCTTGCGCCCAGCGCGACCGGTGCGTCCACTGCGATGCAGCATGGTTTCCGCATTGGTCGGCAGATCAGCATGAATCACCAGATCAAGATTTGGCAGATCAATACCGCGCGCCGCAACGTCGGTCGCCACACACACGCGAGCGCGGCCATCGCGCATGGACTGAAGCGCATTGTTACGCTCTGCCTGACTTAGCTCGCCAGACAAGGCGACAACCGCAAATCCGCGATTTGAAAGACGGCTTGCCAGATGTTTGACCGCTTCACGCGTCGAGCAAAAGATAATCGTGTTCTTCGCGTCATAATAAAGAAGCGTGTTAACAATGGCGTGATCGCGCTCTTGCGGCGGAACTGGCATTGCAAAATAGTCAATATCCGCGTGCTGGCTCGCTTCGCCAATGGCCGAAATCCGCAGCGCATTGTTCTGAAAACGCTTGGCAAGCTGTGCGATCGGCTTTGGAACGGTCGCGGAGAACATTAATGTGCGGCGATCTTTCGGTGCCTCGGCCAGAATGAATTCCAGATCTTCGCGAAAGCCCATATCCAGCATTTCATCGGCTTCATCGAGCACGACAACCCGCATGGCGGAAATATCCAGCGCGGAGCGGGTGATGTGATCACGCAGACGGCCAGGTGTGCCGACAACGATATGCGCGCCGCGCTCCAATGCACGACGTTCGGTCCGTATATCCATACCGCCAACGCAAGAGGCGATACGAGCGCCCGTATCGGCGTAAAGCCAATCCAGCTCACGACGCACCTGCAACGCCAATTCGCGTGTGGGGGCGATGATCATCGCAAGCGGCGTTTGCGCTTCACCAAAGCGCAATTCTCCCCCCAAAATGGTGGATGCCATTGATAGACCAAAGGCAACGGTTTTACCCGATCCGGTCTGAGCGGAAACAAGCAAATCTACGTCAAGAGTTTCAGGGGCTAGAACCGCGTTTTGAACGGCAGTGAGTGTATTGTAACCGCGAGCGGTAAGGGCTCCGGAAAGAGCCGGAGCAATCGTATCAGGCAGAGACATGAATAACTTTCAAAAAAGCTTCTCAAGCCGCATACCCAATGGTCGAAAGCAATCTTTGCGACCCCCCGGCGACTACCGAAGCAACAGAATTGAGCTTTTCCTATCGCTTCAAGCCGCCGAGGTCAACAGCCTGTCTTATTAATGCGCCTCATCCCAGTTATGCGCTGCGCGCGCATCCACTTTTAACGGCACAGAAAGAGATACTGCCGGCATGGCGGCATTTTCCATTATGTCGCGGATAACAGGGATGGTCATGTCAATTTGGTTTTCAGGGACTTCGAAAATAAGTTCGTCATGGACCTGCAGCAACATTTGCGCGTCCAGCCTATGATTGGCAAGCGCTTCTTCCATCCGGATCATAGCGCGGCGGATAATATCCGCAGCCGAACCCTGTATTGGAGCATTAATGGCGGCACGTTCATTAAAGGCGCGGATCTGGGCGTTTGATGCCTTGATGTCGGGATAATGCGCGCGCCTGCCAAAAATAGTTTCGACATAACCATGCTCGCGAACGAAGTTTTTGGTTGCTTCCATATAATCCCGAATTCCGGGGAACCGTTCGAAATAGGTTTTAATATATTGGCTCGCTTCTTCTCGCGGTATGGAAAGTTGATTGGCGAGACCAAAGGCAGAAATGCCGTAAATAATGCCGAAATTAATCGCTTTCGCGCGGCGGCGTACTTCCGATGGCATCCCCTCAACTGGCACACCGAACATCTCGGATGCGGTCATCGCATGAATGTCTATTCCATCGGCAAATGCTTGTTTTAGCTGTGGAATATCAGCCACATGCGCCAGCACGCGCAATTCAATCTGGCTGTAATCGGCAGAAATCAATCTCTTACCGGGTTCTGCAACAAAGGCCGTTCTGATTTTACGACCCTCTGCCGTACGTACCGGAATATTCTGCAAATTGGGATCTGAGGATGACAGTCGACCGGTCGAGGTTGACGCCATGGCATAGCAAGTGTGAACCCGCTGTGTTTGAGGATTGATAAAACCCGGCAACGCATCGGTATAGGTAGATTTCAGCTTGGTAAGCTGGCGCCAGTCAACAATCTTGCGTGGCAACGGGTGCCCCGCTGCAGCAAGATCTTCAAGGACTTGCGCAGAAGTGGACCATTGCCCAGTCTTGGTTTTCGATGCTCCGGGCAGACCGAGCTTGCCGAACAGGATGTCACCCAATTGCTTAGGCGAACCAATATTGAATTTTTCGTCCGCGAGTTGGTAAATTTCTTCTTCATATGCTCCGGCGGTTTGTGCCAGCTCGCCGGAAAGTCGCGATAGAACCTGACGGTCGACCGAAATACCGCGTTCTTCCATTCGGGCAAGTACATCAATCAGAGGCCGTTCAAGCCGCTCATAAACGGATGTCAGCCCTTCAGCCGCTAGGCGTGGCTTAAGGACATTCCACAGGCGCAGCGTTACGTCTGCATCCTCAGCGGCATAGGCGGTGGCGCGTTCAATATCCACCATATCGAAAGTAACCGCATTGCGGCCTGTTCCGGCTATGTCCTTGTATGGAATGCATTTATGCCCCAGCCAGCGATCGGCTAGCGCATCCATTCCATGGGTTCCTACACCGGCATCCAAAACATAGGAAATAAGCATCGTATCATCGAAAGACACGGTGTTAATTCCATGACGGCGCATGATCAGCCAGTCATATTTCATATTATGTGCGATTTTCAGCACTGAGGCGTCTTCGAGTACGCGTTTTAATGCAGCTAAGGCTTCGCCTAAGGGTATTTGTCCCTCAACCGCTCCGCCGCCCAATAAATCGCTAGCTCCAGATTTATGCTGTAAAGGAATATAAGCGGCCCTGCCCGGCTGTGACGCAAAAGAGAAGCCGACAAGTTCCGCCTGCATTGGGTCGAGGGAGGTGGTCTCGGTATCAAAGGCCATCAATCCGGTTTCTAAAGCTACCGCAAGCCACTGATTGAGTGTTTCCATATCGCGGATGCAAGTGTAACCACTAGCATCCAATTTTTCGTTCAAAGCGGCGTGGGTGCGCTTTTGGACAAGTGCCGACGGCGTCCACCCATCAGTCTGCGTAGACAAAGAGCCAGCAGCCGTCTCGCCGGTTTCGGGTACATCTAAATCCGGACCATGGGCATCGGCACCCCATTCGGTTTCGACATGCGATGGCTCAACGACCGAAGCATCTGTGTCGGTCGCTTCAGCTACACGGCGCGTAAGTGTCGTAAACTCCATGGCTTTTAGAAAACCGATCAGCCGTGGACCATCTTGCGGCTCCAGCACAAGCGCATCAAGCGGCACATCCAGCGGGACATCGGTTTTAAGTGTCACAAGCTCGCGCGAAATTTTTGTCTGGTCGGCATAAGCAAGAATATTTTCGCGGCGTTTATTTTGTTTAATTTCATGCGCACGCGCCAGAAGTGTGTCGAGATCGCCATATTCTTGCAGTAGCTGTGCCGCTGTTTTCGGTCCAATACCTGGAATGCCCGGAATATTATCCGTGCTATCGCCTGTGAGTGATTGCAGATCAATCATCTTTTCAGGTGGGACGCCCCATTTTTCGATGACTTCAGGTACGGATATCTGCTGATCCTTCATACCGTCATACATAGACACTAACGGCGTTACCAACTGCATTAAGTCTTTGTCAGAGGAAACAATCGTGACATCGCCGCCAGCCTGTTCTGCTAGGCGAGCATAGGTAGCAATCAGGTCATCGGCTTCAAAACCTTGTTTTTCGATACAAGGAAGATTGAACGCGCGGGTTGCCTGCCTAATCAGGCCGAATTGCGGAATGAGATCTTCAGGCGGAGCAGAACGGTTGGCTTTATATTCTGGATAAATTTCATTGCGAAATGTCTTTGAAGAATAATCAAAGATCACTGCAAAATGCGTGGGCGCAACGCCCACATCGGTATTGCGGGCATCATTAAGCAGTTTCCAAAGCATATTGCAGAAGCCCGCAACAGCGCCGACCGGCAATCCGTCTGACTTACGGGTCAAGGGTGGTAGGGCGTGATAAGCGCGGAAAATATAACCCGAGCCGTCTACGAGAAAGAGATGATCGCCTTTTTTCATCCTGATCCTTGTCCTTGCGCCAAAGCGCTAAAATTACCGCGGCACAGGCGATAACATCCTATTTATCAGGAGATCTGTCTGGAGCCTGCGCGCCGCGCCGTACTAAAGTTACCCAAGGCTTAAAGCAAAGCTCTGTTAAAGAAAACCGGGCAGCGGCTAATGCCCGCGTCCATCCACCTTAAAGAAAGGGCCACTTTAAAGAGGCCCACCTTCAAGAAGGTCACTTGCAAGAAGAGCCGCTTTAAAGACGAGTCATCGGAGAATAGTGCCGCTATTCACTATCGCGTGATCGGCTTAATATTACGCATTTGTAATCTGCCATGCCCTTGAATGGCCACTTTCTCAGCGCCAAATGCAGCCTATCGACTGAGTATGTCGACAATCGATTATCAATTTGTCCCCCATTGAGATCGGTTGTTGCAGCAGCCTCATCCCCTCTCCGGGCTGCTGCTTGAGTAAGTGATCTGGTCGTTGTGGTTCCCCTCACCACAGCGACCAATCATTTTAGGGAATTTCGTCTGTCACCAAATCAATTGCTGATCCGGGTTTCCTCTTGCTTTGACTGGTTGTAGGCTGGCGCTAGTTTTTAGAATCGCAGGCAGGCCAACTCATGTCCACGCATCCCAACCTTAATCTTGATCAGGTTTTAAGCACAATTGATGCCAATCTTGATAAGAGCATTGATCATCTTTTTGATCTTTTGCGTATCAAATCCATTTCCACAGACCCAGCCTATAAAGCCGATTGCCGCAAGGCCGCTGAATGGCTTGTCGAGGATCTCAAATCTATTGGCTTTGATGCGAGTCTTCGTGAGACGCCGGGGCATCCAATGGTTGTTGCACATCATGAAGGCCCAACCCCCGACGCTCCGCATGTGCTGTTTTACGGACATTATGATGTTCAGCCGGTAGACCCGCTGGAACTTTGGGAGAATGATCCGTTTGAACCAACAATCAAGGACATCGGAAACGGTCGCAAAATTCTGACCGGACGCGGAACTTCCGATGACAAAGGTCAGTTGATGACCTTTGTTGAGGCCTGCCGCGCTTATAAAGCGGTCAATGGCAAGCTCCCGGTAAAAGTGACGCTGCTTTTTGAAGGTGAAGAGGAATCGGGGTCGCCTTCTCTCAAGCCTTTTCTGGAAGCGCATAAGGATGAGCTTAAGGCGGACGTGGCGCTGGTTTGCGATACCGCAATGTGGGATATTGAAACACCCGCAATCAGCGTTGGCCTTCGTGGTCTCGTGGGCGAAGAAATCATCATCAAAGCTGCAGACCGCGATCTGCATTCTGGCTTCTTTGGTGGCGCTGCGGCAAACCCCATCCATATATTGAGCAAGATTCTGGCGGACCTGCACGATGAAACCGGACGCGTAACGCTTCCTGGTTTTTACGATGGTGTCGAAGAAACCCCAGCGCAAATTCTTCAATCGTGGGAAAATCTAGGCCGTACGGCAGAGAATTTCCTCGGCCCAATCGGACTTTCTATTCCATCTGGAGAAAAAGGCCGCAGCGTATTGGAGCTCACTTGGGCCCGCCCTACTGCTGAAGTAAATGGTATCACTGGCGGATATACTGGCGATGGATTTAAAACCGTAATCGCCGCTCAGGCTTCTGCGAAAGTATCGTTCCGTTTGGTTCACAAACAGGACCCTGAAAAAATAAGGGAAGCTTTCCGGAAATTTGTTCAAGATCGTCTGCCCGCAGATTGTTCGGTAGAGTTCCATCCGCATGGCGGGTCGCCGGCGATCCAACTTCCTTATGATTCTCCGTTGGTTTCCAAAGCAAAAGATGCGCTTTCCGACGAATGGCCCAAGCCAGCTGTGCTTATAGCCATGGGCGGATCAATTCCGATTGTAGGCGATTTCGATGAATTTCTTGGAATGGAATCGCTGCTTGTAGGCTTTGGCCTCGAAGACGACCGTATTCACTCACCCAATGAAAAATACGAACTAAAATCGTTCCATAAGGGACAGCGTTCGTGGGCCCGCATTCTCGCAGCGATTGCGGCCAATTGAAGGATTATCAATGACCATCCGCTTTCATAAAAACGACTTGCCCGATCTGGAACATTACAATGTTGATGCGGTCGCGATTGACACTGAAACTTTAGGACTTAACCCACATCGCGATCGATTGTGCGTTGTGCAGATTTCACCGGGTGACGGTACGGCTGATATTATCCAAATAGATGCAGGCCAGAAAGAAGCACCCAATCTGGTAAAACTGCTCAAGGATAAGTCGATCACCAAGATTTTTCATTTTGGACGATTTGACCTTGCGGTGCTGGCGCATACTTTCGGAACCATGCCAGAGCCCGTGTTTTGCACCAAAATTGCCTCGAAACTGACCCGCACCTATACGGATCGGCATGGACTAAAAGAAATTTGTGGCGAGCTTCTCGACGTTTCGATCTCAAAACAACAACAGTCTTCTGACTGGGCCGCAGAGGTGCTTTCACAGGCACAGCTTGAATATGCTGCTTCCGATGTACTCTATTTACATCAACTCAAAGCGGTTTTTGAACACCGTCTTAGACGTGATGGCCGCAGCAAGCAGGCCGAAGCGTGTTTCAAGTTTCTACCGACCCGGGCCGAATTAGACCTGATGGGCTGGCCGGAACAAGACATTTTTGCGCATAACTGAATATAAAAAGTCGGCCCATCAAATGAATGAGCCGACTTCTTTGAAAAAATCTCATTGCGCAAGCAGCCATTCCACGGAAATGACCTTTATCGGGGCAAGAGTTAAGAACCTTGCCCCTTTATTAGTTAATGCGAAGAATTATTATGAGGAGCAGAGGCTCCAATTGCGCAAATAGGATACAGAATGTCTCCAGAAGCGGTGCACTGCTTCATACACTTGTCAAAGTCAGAGTCAAACAGACAAGCAGAAGCGTAATTCGTACCGACTGCCAATAAAATAACAGCGAATGCTAATTTTTTCATAACAATACCTCAATATATAAATTATATTGTCTACCCCCGCTAGTATTATTACTTAATAATCTAGACGCGCTTATGGCTAAATAATATTCATACTATGGAATAAAAATGTTTTATTTTTAAAATCAATAAAATTGTACATTAATAATGTCCAATATAGTTCTATCGACCAGCAACAAGATCTCGTTCATTATGTGGACCATCGAGCAACACGATCCGCCCCTGCCTCAGCAATAATGTGGAGCGCAATTGTCAGGGCGGAAAAGTAAGTACACGACTAAAGTGAGTTGGACCGAAACCTGTTTCCAGGTTTCGCCGTCCCGGACCGAGTAAGATGACAGGAACAAAGGATTGTGTGCTGCTGAAAGAAAAAGCCGGCTCGTCACTCAACGAGCCGACTTCTTTGAAAATCATTGCCTGAGACGCCATCCAAAGAAATGGCTATTGAAGGCAAGAGTTTAAAATCTTGCCCTTTAATAGTTAACGCGAAAGATTATTATCTGGAGCCGGAGCAGGCGACACAAGCGCACAAGTAATATTCAGGCTCAGGTCCGAGTCGCCGTGAGTGCAGCGGGGCACGCAAGCAAGATCGCTACTGAACAAACAAGCGGAAGCGTAATTTGTACCCACGGCCAGCAACATTGCAGCAAATATAATTTTTTTCATAAATATCCTCTAAATTAAAAATAACTACACTATATCCCGCCGATGAAAATAATTGCGCATCAATATAGACGCGTTTATGGCTAAATAATATTCATATTGTGAAATCAAAAAATTTCAAACTATTCAAATTTTATAAGATAAAAGGAATATTTAAAAGTAATAACATCAGATAAGTATTATCGATTAGCGACAAAGAGCCGGTTCGTTTTATGTAAACCATCAAATATTGCCCATTGGGGACGTTGAAACAAAAAGAAGCCATGCCCGGTCCATCGAATGATTGCGTAAAACAACAGGGGACCAACCACCCCGCTCACAGTCGTGAGAAGGGAAATCGTTCCAACATCTAAGATACCAATTCGTAGCAATAAGGTGCGCGCAACCGCCATAGGCAGAAAAAAGGCAAGATACACGACCAAAGAGTGAGCTCCGACCCAAGTGAGCGCTCGACGGAGCCAGCTTTTGTTTGGCAGCTGGCTTAGCAAAGATGATAGCGCGACAATCGCGATTGCACCGGCCAAGCCCAGCAGCAACGAGATGATGGGCAAATCGCTCAACGCGCCACGTCCTAAAAATAAGTCTCCTCCGGGCGAGATAATGGAATCGATATCAGACGGAAGCGGCGTAAAGACCAAGACATATTCTGCATAGGCCCAAACAGCCAATCCGGCGACAGCGATTAAACGGTGTCTGTTTACGGCTTCGGCTAGTCGGAAAATGTATGGCGCGCAGGCATAGCCGAGGTAAAAATAGACAAAACGTGAGCAAAATTCATCGACCATGACCCAGCCAGAATGAATCGGAAGAATTTCGAGCACAGCAAGGACCAAAAAGGTTATTCCTTTGGGAACATGCTTTAAAAGAGGGGTGACAACGAAGAACACCGGTAAAATATAGATAAACCAAAGTGTTCCGAACGGCTCAATAAATGCCATCAGATAGGCATTAAAAACCGCCATAAAACCGGATTCGACTGCAATCGCTGGTGCTTTGAAAGCAAATTGGATGCTCAGCCAGAGCACGTAAAAATAAAGGAAATGCACCACTTTGCGGTCAAGATATAACCGCCATGGACGGTCAATGACACGCGATAGGAACAGCCCCGAAATCAGAAAGAAATCGGGCATACGGAATGGCTTGGCAAAAGCAACCAGATAATGCATCCATCCCTGCTCACCGGCGGCGTTTTCGACCCCCAGCGTGGAATGCATCATAACTACCAAGATTATACAAAGACCTTTGGCTATATCGACCCAGTCGATACGTTGCGCAGGCCCGGAACTTACAGCCATTCACCCACGTCCCTTCAATCTCATCTGCCGATATATTCTACCGACGTAGCCATATAGCACTCACTGGTCAAATTACAGGTGACAAACGGGGTGATAGGTGGATTTGCAAGGACCAGCCAGCGTAAAAAAGCCCTTTAACAACTCAAAAACGCAAAAATTAGTCGTAAGTCAGACTAGTGTGGCACTGTTGCTACAGACTAATTTAAGATTTTACTTATATTGAATGTGATCACAATTTGGAGGACTAACCTGAAGATCAAAGCTCTGCTTCTCTCATCAAGTGTCGCCTTAATTGCAGCTACATCTGCTCATGCGGCTGATGTCATCATTCAGGAAGAACCCGCGCCGATTGTCCTTCCGCCTGAATTTTCCTGGGAGGGTGCCTATATTGGTGGTCAGATTGGCTATGGATGGGGCAAATCCGAATTCAGCGATCCCGGTTATTATTTGCGCGTGAAGCCGGATGGTTTCCTCGGTGGTCTATATGCCGGTTATAATTTTGATGTCGGCAACAATTTCATTCTCGGTATTGATGGTGATATCACCTATAACGATCTGGAAGACAGCTATACCGGATTGAACGATTTCGACGAAGTTGCCTCGCTTGAAAGCAAGCTTCGTTGGTCTGGCGCGGTTCGCGGTCGTATCGGTTATTCCTTTGATCGCTTCCTGCCGTATATTGCTGGTGGTGTCGCATTCGGTAACATTAAGAACACCTTGTCAGTCGAAGGTCTAGGCAGCAGTTCGCACAGCAAAACTCAGACTGGTTGGACCATCGGTGGTGGTCTTGATTATGCTGCGACGGATAATGTCATATTGCGACTTGAATATCGCTATACCGACTACGGTAAGAAGGACTACTTTGATTGGGCTGGTGGGATTGAAGATAAGTTCAAAACCCATGATGTCCGGATAGGCGTCGCTTATAAATTCTAATTTATTTGCAAACGATGTTTCAAAGGCCCCGCATTTTGTGGGGCCTTTGTTGTTTTTAAACAATTTTTATCTCGAACGGTTTACACCCCTTTAAACTGCCGCATTTACCCTTCAGGCGAATAGCGTGCCTTAAAGTGCACGGACAATAATAGGTCGAATGAGCGTGACGACCGGAAAAAATATGGCAGACCTGAGCAAATATGGCTTCACGAGACGGCAGAAAACAACGTATTGAACCTTCCTTTGGCGAGATCGAAAACCCGGCAAAAAATGGGTTTCGCGTAGATGAAGAAGACCGTGTGGTGAAAGCTCAACGCAAAAGCAAGACGGTTAAAAAGAGCAAGCATCGG
Source organism: Falsochrobactrum ovis (assembly GCF_003259955.1). Taxonomy (GTDB): domain Bacteria; phylum Pseudomonadota; class Alphaproteobacteria; order Rhizobiales; family Rhizobiaceae; genus Brucella; species Brucella ovis_A. The sequence continues at coordinate 369,166 of NZ_QLMK01000001.1, read as the reverse complement.
GGGTCCAACCGCCGCCGAACACCAAAGCGTAGAGGTTTTTTCGCGTTCATACGCAAGAGTTTTTATTGGTCTTTGGTCCTGGGGCTGTGGGGATGCATCGCCCTTGCGGGAATGCTGGTTTACTTTGCTGCTAAAATGCCGCCGACCACAGACTGGGCTATTCCTGACCGTCCTCCCAATCTTCGTATTGTTGATGTTAATGGCACGCTGATTGCAAATCGCGGAGCAACCGGCGGGCAAGCAGTAGGTTTGCATGAAATGTCGCCTTTCATCCCGCAAGCGGTGATGGCAATCGAAGACCGACGTTTTTATTCGCATTTTGGTATCGATCCGATTGGTTTGACGAGAGCTGTGCTGACAAATCTCGTAGCCGGGCGGACGGTTCAAGGGGGATCTACCCTAACGCAGCAGCTTGCAAAAAACCTGTTCCTGTCGCCAGAGAGAACGCTTGAGCGAAAGGTCCAAGAAGTGATGCTCGCCTTTTGGCTTGAGCATAAATATAGCAAAGACCAGATTTTGGAGATGTATTTGAACCGAGTTTATCTTGGTTCCGGCGCTTACGGCGTGGATGCAGCATCGCGACGTTATTTCGATAAATCGGCCAAAGATGTGAATCTGATGGAGGCCGCCACCTTGGCGGGGCTGCTAAAAGCCCCCTCACGTCTTTCGCCGGCCCGCGACCCGGAAGCCGCTGCAGCGCGCGCGCGGGTAGTTTTGCAGGCGATGAAGGAAGAAGGATTTATCGACGACCGGCAAGTTGCGATTGCGGAAAGCGAGCCGCCCACCCGCGCCTCATCCTATTGGCAAGGTTCGGAAAATTATGTCGCAGATAGCGTGGTTTCTGAATTGCGCGAACTCATTGGTGAAGTTCACGACGATATAACCGTTCAAACAACGATTGATCTCAATCTTCAAAGAGCCGCTGAAGAGGCGATACGCGACCAAATTTCTGAAAATGGTAAAAAGCTGAATGTATCGCAGGGCGCATTGGTTTCGATAGATAATACGGGCGCGGTGCGCGCTATGGTCGGGGGGTATGATTACGCACAAAGCCAGTTCAATCGGGCAACCGAGGCACAAAGGCAGCCTGCGTCGGCGTTCAAGCCATTTGTTTATCTTTCCGCGCTCGAACAGGGACGGACGCCGGATTCAGTGCGCAATGATGCGCCGGTGCGTATTGGCAAATGGACACCCAGCAACGATAGCGGAAAATATATGGGGCCGGTGACGCTGGCAACCGCGCTATCCCATTCATTGAATTCGGTCTCTGCCCAACTGGTGATGGAAGTCGGACCGCAGACGGTTATCGACACCGCCCACAGGCTTGGTGTGCACTCAAAACTCACAGCCAATGCCTCCCTGGCTCTGGGCACGTCGGAGGTTAACCTTCTTGAGCTTACCGATGCCTATGTCCCTTTTGCCAATGGGGGGTATAGCGCACCTGCCTATTTGATAACGCAAGTGACCGATGCAAATGGCCAGATTTTATATCAGAAGCGCGATGGCGTTGGGCCCAGAGTAATCGACGAGAGAAACCTTGGCATGATGAATGCAATGCTGCGCAAAACAGTTGAAGACGGTACCGCTAAACGTGCCGCTTTTGGTTGGCCTGCGGCAGGGAAAACTGGAACTAGCCAGAATTTTCGTGATGCTGTTTTTGTTGGTTACACGGCCAACCTTACAACGGGTGTATGGTTTGGCAATGATGACGGAAAGGCGATGAAGCGGGTCTTTGGATCGGGGCTACCGGTTACCGCATGGAGGGCGTTCATGAAAGAGGCCCATAAGGGAATACCGGTCGTCGATCTGCCCGGCCATTATGAGATCCAGAACATTTTGCCCGGCGGGAGCGATGGGCTTGATCCAAACGCACCTTATGATCCCGCGCTCATGTCTCAACAAGGCTACGGAAACCAGCCCATAGAAGGCACAGGCGATGATGGCTATTGGCCACCGGCACCGGATTCACCGGTCACAAACCGCATCCAGCGCCAAGGTCTCCCCGCCAATCATCCGGCCGGGACCGATGATTATCGTCCGACACTACCCGCTGGCGTTGGCGAGCAACAACAGCAAAAACCTACTACACTGCTTGATATTATCTTGGGTAATTCGCAATAGAAGCGCCATTGCGGGCCTGTGGGATGGCAAGTGAGGAAACCACTCGAATTCCTGCTCCGCTTGGTCTATGCAGGATTGGAGAGAGAGGTTGCCATGTCTAATATTTCACAGAATGTTTCCCACACCGCAGCTTCCACACCTGACGTTGAGCGCAAAACACTTGTATTGACAGGCGCAAGCCGCGGTATTGGCCATGCGACGGTCAAACGATTTTCCCAAGCAGGCTGGCGAGTAATCACTTGTTCTCGCCAGGATTTTGCAGAAAATTGCCCATGGCCCGCTGGCCCTGAAGATCACGTGAAGGTCGATCTTTCGGATCCGGAAGACATCGGCAAAGCCATCGCGGAAATTCGTCGCCGATTAGAGGCCAATGGAAGCAAGCTTCATGCATTGGTCAATAATGCCGGGATTTCACCCAAAGCCGAAGGTGGGCGACGCCTTAATTCCATTGAAACACCCATGGCGACATGGCGTGATGTTTTTCAAGTAAACTTCATGGCGCCTATTATGTTGGCGCGCGGACTATTCAAGGAACTTGAAGGGGCGCAAGGGTCTGTGGTCAATGTCACCTCGATTGCTGGTAGCCGGGTTCACCCATTTGCTGGCACCGCCTATGCCACATCTAAGGCCGCTCTGGCGGCTTTGACTCGGGAAATGGCGTCTGATTTCGGCCCGCATGGCATTCGCGTCAATGCCATAGCGCCCGGTGAAATCGACACCGCTATTCTTTCGCCGGGAACTGACAAGCTGGTTGAGCAACTGCCCTTGAGACGATTAGGCCACACATCAGAAGTTGCCGAAACCATCTACTTTCTGTGCAGCGAAGCATCGTCTTATGTGACCGGCTCGGAAATTCATATCAATGGCGGCCAACACGTCTAAAATCTAAACAATGGGGGAAAAATGATACTTTGTTGCGGTGAAGCCTTGATTGACATGCTGCCGCGCGAAAGCGTGGACGGGGAAGCTGCCTTTGTTCCCTTTGCTGGTGGCTCGGTTTTCAATACGTCCATCGCATTGGGACGGCTGGGCGTTCCCACTGGATTTTTCTCGGGGCTGTCGTCAGACTTTTTGGGCGAAATACTTCGCCAGAATCTGCAAAGATCAAATGTCGATTTTTCCTTTGCGGCCATATCAGATCGCCCAACCACGCTGGCTTTCGTGCGGCTGGTGGATGGGCAGGCGCGCTACGCATTTTATGATGAAAATACGGCGGGGCGTATGCTTTCTGAAGATGATATTCCGGAGTTAGATGACACCATCCAAGCCATGCTTTTTGGGTGTATCAGCCTGATCTCTGAGCCATGTGGCCATATTTACGAGACATTGATGATGCGGGAAGCGTCGAAGCGCGTAATGTTTCTCGATCCGAACATCAGAGCCAGCTTTATCACAGATCGCGAAAAACACCTCGCCCGTATGGAGCGTATGATTGCGCTTTCTGATATTATCAAGCTTTCCGATGAGGATCTTGATTGGTTTTCCGAAACCGGCAACCATGAAGAAATTGTTCGCCAGTGGCTAACGCTTGGCCCGAAGCTCATCGTCGTCACAAAAGGCGCCCATGGCGCTGATGCCTATACGAAACGCGGGAAGATTTCCGTTCCCGGGGTAAAGGTTGAAGTGGTGGATACGGTCGGCGCTGGTGACACAGTCAATGCTGGCATATTGGCTAGTTTACATAAACAAGGTGTGCTGTCCAAAATGGCCATTGCTGAGTTGAGCGACGAGCATATTCATTCGGCTGTGGCGCTGGGCATGCGGGCCGCTGCCGTGACTGTATCTCGTGCCGGTGCCAATCCTCCGTGGCTGACGGAAATGTGCGATTGATTGCAAGGCAAGGCTTGACGTCCTCAGCGTGACGCCTCTTTATTAGTGGGTGTTAAATTACAAACAGGCGAAGGACAAATCATTGGACGTCTTGCGCATTGCAGCTTTCTCGAAAGGCAATCAGGGCGGAAATCCTGCCGGAGTATTGATTTCACAGCAGCTACCCACAGCCGAAGAAATGCAGCGCATCGCGGCTCAAGTCGGCTTTTCTGAAACGGTTTTTGCGATGCCCGATGGTGAGAGTTGGCGCGTGCGCTATTTTGCACCAGAAACAGAAGTTGCGTTTTGCGGACATGCAACAATAGCACTGGGTGCAGCCCTCGCCATGCGCGAGGGAGATGGTCGCTTCGTATTAAAACTTAATCACGGAGCCATAGAGGTGACCGGGCGCAAAGAGGGAGAGCTTTTTGCTGCTAGCCTTCTGTCGCCGCCAACGCGTAACCGTGCTGCCACAAAAGTGGAAGTTGAGCAGGCGCTCAATCTGTTTAATTATGAATTGGAAGATTTGACACCAAGCATCAGACCAGCGTTAATTCATGCTGGCGCGGATCACATTGTTTTGCCATTGCGCTCGCGCGAAAAACTGGCGGCGATGCATTATGATCTCTCACGCGGTCGAGTTTTGATGAACCGTCAGGGGTGGACAACTATTCTGCTGATTTACGCAGAAACACCACGGCGCTTTCATAGTCGCAATCCGTTTGCCGCAGGCGGCATCTATGAAGACCCGGCAACGGGAGCTGCGACAGCCGCTTTTGCAGCCTATTTGCGCGATATTGGCTGGCCACATGAAGGTGCCATCGAAGTGTTTCAGGGCGAAGATATGGGCATGCCATCGCATTTAAATGCACAGATTGGCACCATACGGGGCGAGGCCATTCGCGTTTGGGGTACTGCGCGGCTGGTGGAATAGCCGCGCCGTTTCTTACACGTTAACGTGTTTTTCCACCCGGGCTTCGTTGCCGAAGAATTTCAAATATCGTTCGACCTCTTTGGGATCGCCAGTGGCCTTTTGTGGATTGTCGGAAAGCTTAACTGCTGGCCTTCCGTTGGCCTCGGTTACTTTGCAGACAAGTGAAATCGCTTTCAGCCCTTGGATCGTTTTAGGAGCACATCCAGCAAAATCATTGGTCAGGTTTGTTCCCCAACCAAAACTCATTCGGACACGGCCTTCAAAGTGCCGGTAAGTTTCTTCAATCGTATCCACATCCAGGGCATCGGAGAATATAAGAAGCTTCTCACGCGGGTCTTTGCCTTTCGATTTCCACCATTTGATAATCCGCTCGCCGCCCTCGATCGGCGGAGCGCTATCGGGGCGAAAACCGGTCCAGTCAGCGACCCAGTCGGGCGCATTGCGCAGGAATGCAGCCGTCCCGAAAGCATCAGGAAGCACAATCAACAAATTGCCACCATAATAGCGGTTCCAATCCTGCAATACGCGATAGGGTGCGTTTCTTAACTCCTCATCGGTTTGTGCAAGGGCTGCAAGCACCATAGGAAGTTCGTGCGCATTGGTGCCCAGCGCCTCAAGATCGGTATCCATTGCCAGCAAGACATTCGAAGTGCCGGTAAGAGCCGAACCAATGCCTTCCTTGAGCGCCTCCACACACCAGCGCTGCCACAAAAAAGAATGACGGCGGCGGGTGCCGAAATCAGAGATTTTAAGATCTGGCAATTGGCGCAAACGCTCGACCTTGCTCCACATCTTCGCTTTGGCGCGTGCATAAAGCACATCGAGCGAAAAAGGCCCAAGATTTTTCATAGCCGCCCGCGAGCGTAACTCATTGATAATGGCGAGTGCGGGAATTTCCCACATGGTGGTGTGTGACCATGGTCCGTAAAAATGAAGTTCATATTGGCCGTCATGACGGCGTAACTCATATTCAGGAAGCTGAAAATCATGCAGCCAATTTAGAAATTCGGGCTGGAAAATCTGCTTGCGTCCGTAAAAGCTATTACCAGCAAGCCAGATCATTTCCTTCTTTGAAAAGCGCAATGTGCGCGCATGATCAAGCTGAGCGCGCAACTCGGCCTCGTCGATTTCGTCGGCAAGCCGGACGGATGTTGTGCGATTGATGAGCGAAAAAGTTGCATTGACCTTAGGATAAAGTCCCCAAACCATTTGCAGCATAAGCAGCTTGTAAAAGTCTGTATCCAGAAGGCTGCGCACAATTGGATCAAGCTTCCAAGTGTGGTTGTACACGCGTCGCGCAATATCAGTCCTGGCCATAACGGCCTCCAATCCAAAAATAATTGCAGCGCTTCATTTAGAAGAAACTACAAAAAAGGCGGGTTATGACCCGCCTTTTTAAAGGGTTCATGAGTTTTTGGGAAGCACCATGACGATTTCATGTTCGCCCTCGGTGTGAATGGGCACACCCTCGTCAAGTTTTTCGAGCTTGCGGCCATCCAAAACTATGGATTTTGCTTGCGCACCGGTCTCAACCTTAATGTGGTACAGAGCATCACCAAATCGCAAACTGGCTTCAAAGCCATCCCAATGCGGCGGCAATGCCGGATCCAAATGCAGTCGATCGCCACGGCGGGTGATCCCAAGAATCCCCTCTGTTGCAACGCGGTAGAACCAGCCTGCAGAACCTGTATACCAGGTCCATCCGCCCTGCCCGCGGCGCGGCTCAACCGAATAGATATCGGCTGCCATCACATAAGGCTCGACGCGATAAATATCAGGATTGCGCCCATGGCTGACGGGACTGATTAGCGAGAATAAACGCCAAGCTTCGGCTGTTCTCCCCATGCGGGCCAATGCCAGTATGGCCCAGGTTGCGCCATGCGTATATTGGCCGCCATTCTCCCGCACTCCAGCCGGATAGCCCTTAATATAACCGGGCTCTTGCTCGGTTTTATCAAATGGCGGGGTGAAGAGGCGTAGCAATTCCCCTTCCTCATCCAGAAGGCGATTTTCGAGCGATGCCATCGCCTGTTCGGCGCGAGCTGGATCAGCAACCCCGGAAAGCACACTCCAAGATTGGGCAATTGCGTCAATCTGGCATTCGTCACTGTCCTTTGAACCCAGTGGCGCGCCATTGTCATAGAAGCCTCGGCGGTACCATTCCCCATCCCATCCATCGCGATTGAGCGCTTCGCGCAAGCTTTCCACATGGGACTGCCAACGCTCGACCCGCTCCAAATCATTGCGAGACTGGGCGATGGGAATAAACTGCTTGAGCGTGTAGGCTAAGAACCAACCAAGCCATACGCTCTCGCCCTCACCCTTCACGCCAACGAGATTCATGCCATCATTCCAGTCGCCGCCCAAAATCAGCGGAAGCCCGTGCTTTCCGGTGCGTGTGATGGCAAGATCAAGCGCAATTGCGCAATGCTCATAAAGGCTGGCTGTATCCTTTGAGGTTTGCGGCTCGTAAAAGGCGTCGTGTTCTCCTTCTTCCAACTTGCGCCCCTCAAGGAAGGGCAGTTCTTCATCCAAGATGGAGACGTCACCGGTCGTTTTGACATAGAGCGATGTGCCATAGCCCAACCACACGACGTCATCGGAAATCAGTGTTCGAACTCCGGCACCGGTTGCCGGTAGCCACCAATGTTGCACATCCCCTTCCGGGAATTGGCGCGAAGCCGCATTCAGAATCTGGGCGCGTGCAAGTGAAGGCTCAAGCAAAAGAAGCGAAAGCGTATCTTGCAGTTGATCCCGGAAACCATAAGCGCCACTGGCCTGATAAAATGCGGCACGAGCCCATATTCGACATGCCAATGCCTGGTATGGCAACCAGCTATTGACCATGAGATCGAAGGCTGGATCAGGGGTTTTTACCTGAACCTTACTGAAATAACGATCCCATTGCTGTTTGGTTGCGGCCAGCTTGTCAGCGAAAATGGCAGCGCGGGCTTCAGAAACCAGCGATTTGGCTTCAGATTGGTCGGCAGCATTACCGAGCAAGAAAATGATTTCGCGCGTTTCGCCCGGACCAACATCGATATCGAAGGCGAGAGCGGCACACGGGTCGCGCCCAGCTTCTACCGTGTTGGAAAGCGCTTTCCCCTGCAAAACCACTTCCGGACGATCGACTGAGCCGGTGGTTCCAATAAACTCGCTCCGATCTGCGGTAATCGATTGCGGCTTTTCATTGGCTGCAAAGAACGCCACCTGCCCTGATTTTTCCGGATGGTAAGGGTTCGTGGCGAAAATCGCTCCCTGTTCCTCGTCATGCGAGGGAACGATGAAAGGCGCATTTTTATACCGAGAATTGCCCAGCACCCATTCCACATAACCGTAAACACGGAGCTGGCGAGTTGCATCGCCATGATTGGTGATTGTGAGACGCGAAAAGCGCACTGGCTTTTGCGTATCCACAATATGGGTTAAATCCAGGGCCAATCCGCCATGTGATGAAGTGAAGGTCGAATAGCCGTGGCTATGCCGCGCTTCATAAGTGACCTTTTGATCACGCACAACATTGGCGGTCGGTGCAAAACTATGTCCGGTCTCACGATCAAAAATATAGATCGCTTCGCCGGGTCGGTTGGTTACCGGATCATTAGACCATGGGGTCAGCTGATAATCGCGGCTATTGCCAGCCCAGCTAAAGGCTGAGCCTTCCCCGGAAATGTGGAAACCAAATGTCGGATTGGCGATCACATTGATCCATGGGTGAGGTGTGGTCGTGTTTCCGTTAACCCGGATCACATAACTGCCATCCTCGGCAAAGCCCCCGTAACCATTCCAGAAGCTCAGATCATCTCCGCGTGGTGCGGGCAATGCCTGCGGGCTCGTTTGTCCAGCGAGGATAATGTCTTCTGCATTCTTGCTGGCAGCAGCAGGTAGACGGCCTGCACCACTGAGCACAGATGTTTGCTCGTCGGCGTTACTGCGTGCATCGCTGCGCGCTGCAAGATCCACGGTGAATTCCTCGCTGCGGCGCAATTGTTCAGAGAGGGAACCGTTCTGGGCGTGCATGACAATGCGTGCAGAAGCAAGCAAAGTGTCATAAGTTTCGTCGCTCATCTGGTCGCGCCGCACGGCAAATATATGGCCGCCGCCTCGGGCGCGGAACCCTTCCACAATCCACTCAATGGCGCGTTGTGTATCCTGAACATAGGAGAAAGCCCGTTCGTTCAAGACCACAACATCAACCGTCAGACCCTTGCTGCGCCAATATTCCTGCGCACGTAACAAGCTTCGCAATACATTCAGATCGGCTTCATTATCGATGCGCAATACGAAGATTGGATAGTCGCCGGAAATCGAAAGCGGCCATAGATCCGATTGCTTACCCAAGCCACTTGCGATCATTTCAGGCGGCTTGCGCAATGTGCGTTCTGGATAAAGCAGATAGGTGGCTATTTTCTGATAATCGGCAGCTTCGGCAGGCTTGATGCCGATGTGATAAAGCTGGACCTGAGAACTCGTCCAGGAGAGCGAATATTCCCGGGCAAATGTTTCAGGGTGACGATGGGTAGCAACCGCATGTTCTACAGCATCACGGCTGCCACCTGCGAAAGTCCAAAATACCAAGCTGACCTTTTTATGCGCTGGAACGCGCACCCGGGTACGGATCGAGGCGATCGGATCCAGTACGCATCCTTGGCTGCCGGTAAAACTTGCACCTTCATCAAATGCAGCCGGATTGCGCAGCGAACGTCCGCGCCCGATAAAGGCCCGGCGGTCCGTCTCGATCTGTGTTTCACGAACGGCACCGGATAAATCAGCCACAAGATGCGCTACATGAATGTCTGGATCAGACGGCGCCCGTTTGCGACGCTTGGCGTAAATGGTCGTCCCATCATCCGCGATTTGCGTTTCTACGAACATTTTTGCGAATGCCGGATGGGCCGCGTCCGTATCGGTATCGGTTAGTACCAATTCTGCATAAGAAGTGACCTCGATTAAACGGTCATAGGCACTGGTGTTGATAATATCCAGTCTACGGCCTTCGCCATCGACCTCGGATGCAACAATCACCTCCATGACTGTCTTAATGTCACCGGCGGTTTTATAAAACTCCGCCTTATCCTCGGTGAAAACGGTTTTGGTTTCTTCATCCGGGTTGCGGACCGGCTCACCGGTGGCAGACCACCAATAACCGCTTTCCATATCTCGCAAGAACAGGAATGTGCCTTGCAAATCCTCCGACGCGTCCGCATGGAACCGGGTAATATCCCAATTGTGCCAACGGCTATAGCCCGAGCCATTAGCGGTAACCATCAACGAATATTGCCCGTTAGACATCATATGCGTGGTACGTGGGGCTTTGAATGGCACATCGATAATGCGCATCGGCGCATCATCAAAGCCGCCTGAATCCACCCGCATTGGATTCTCTGTTTTCGCATAGACCATCGGGATTTCCCGAGGTGCTTTTTCTTGCAATAACAGCTCCGCCGCCTCGATCACCGGATCGGCATGGAAGCGCTCACGCATGCGGCCTTCAAAGATGACATTGTTAACCGCAATGATCGCCATACCATGGTGGTGGGCATAATAGTTTTTCACTACTGCATAGGATTCGCCTTCACGCACACGCGAAGGTGTGAAATCTACGGAATCGTGAAAGCCGTAACGGCCAAGCGCTCCGAGTTCTTCCAGACGCTTGAGATTGGCCACGGCTGCTGCTGGCTGATATTGCGCAGCCAACAAACTCGCATAAGGTGCAATGACCGCATTGCGTGACAGACCACGCTGAAGCCCGAGATTAGGCACCCCGAAATTGGAATATTGGTAATTCATATGCGCATCTCGCGCATTGAATGCCGCTTCCGATATGCCCCAGGGCAGACCTCGGGATGTCGCATAATCAATTTGGCGCTGGACGATCAACTTGTTGGTCTGATCCAGCAAGGAGCCCAACGGTTCCGACATGACCAGCGGAGGCATCAAATATTCAAACATTGAGCCAGACCAGGACAGCAACGCGCCTTTCCAGCCGACCGGAACAAGAAGACGGCCTAATTTGAACCAATGTTCAACAGGCACGTCGCCCTTGGCAATTGCGAAAAGGCTTGCCAAACGCGCTTCAGAAGCGAGCAAATCATAGCAGCTTTCATCAAGCTCGTTTTCCTGTACGCGGAAACCAATCGACAGGAGACGCCGTTCTTTCCGCTCAAGAAAACCAAATTGCATGTCAAATGCCAGTTGGCGCGAGCGTGATGCCAAATTGCGCAACCTGTCGCGCAGTGCATCGGTATTATGCTCGCCCATCGCATCATCAGTATGCGCTTTACAGGTCTCAACAAGCATATGGGTCCATTCCAACGCTTGCGCACTTTCGGGAGTGTTGACCTCAGCGTCAAGCTCGCTCATCAGCCGCACAATGTCGGACGCAAAGAGCGATAAATTAATGGTTCGGAATGACGCGGTTTCTGGCTCTTCTTTGATTGTCCGCACAGCACGGCGGAAATTCGCGGTGCGCTCCTCCAGCCGCCGCCTTAACGGGCGCAAAATCCGTCGATCGTCGGGTATTTGCGCAATCGACTGCTCAACGATGTCGTTGACATCCAATATTCCGTCAAGATCGCCTTGGATATAAACGGACGGCGCTTCCGCCCATTCCTCCAGCGCTGACGATAGAGTGACCAGATGACCGGCGAGATTGCCACTATCGACGGCGGAAACGTAGAGCGGCGACATAGGCGCCAATGTATGCGTTTCGTACCAATTATAGAGATGGCCCTGATATTTCTCCATCTTTTCAAGGGTTGTGATGGTTGCCTCAACCCGGTCGATTGTCTCATCAAAGCCGATCCAGCCAAAATCGCGCGCGGCGATTACCGACAGAAGATAAACGCCAATATTGGTCGGCGACGTGCGCTGAGCGACCATTGGTGCAGGGTCTTCCTGAAAATTATCCGGCGGCAGATGGTTATTTTCAGCATTGGTGAATTCGGCGAAATAACGCCAGGTCCGGCGTGCGTAGCGACGAAGAGCAACCTTGTCACAGTTGAGAACCTCAAGCGCATCTTGGGGTTTGGCCGAACGACTGACCAGCCAGGCGATAAACGGCGAAGCTGCCCAGATCACTGCAAATGACGCGGCAATCAGCGCGGCTGTGTTGTTAGTGGCAAGCGGCGCGAGAATAGCGATTGCGGCGACGACTGTGACCGGCCACATCGACTGATAATAATAAAGAAGCGTATCGGGCGAAGATTTCGCTTGCGCTGCGGTGCGCCACTCCAACAAATTCCGTCGCGAAATGAACAAGCGGTAAAGCGTGCGCAGAATAGCGTCCGCCATCAAATAGGCCGAATGGGCAATAAAAGTGGTGCGCAGCGCCACATCTGCCGTACCCAGAGCAATATCGGTGAGCACCGATTGCACATGGCCTTTGAGCGAATAATCCATGCTAACGGGCAAAAGATTTGTCACTATGCCAAATGTCGGCGCAACGAACATGCTGAAAATCAGGAATGCCTGCCAGATTGCTGCAGGCCCCAGTGGCAGCACCGTCCAGCCGATAATAGCTGCAAGTAGCCAGAATATTGGATTAAGCGAACGGCGTAGATTGTCGACCATCTTCCAGCGCGTGACCGCATTTACTCCGCTATCGCGAGAAAAGAGCCACGGTAAAAGCTGCCAATCGCCACGCGCCCAGCGGTGATGGCGAGACACATCGACATTGTAGCCAGTCGGATAGTCCTCAACCACTTCTACATCGCTTACGAGCGCTGCTCGCGCATAGCCGCCTTCCAAAAGGTCATGGCTGAGCAATGTGTTTTCAGGAACTTTATTTTTCAGCGCCGCTTCAAAAGCATCAATGTCATAGAGCCCCTTGCCGGTGAATGTACCTTCACCCAACAAGTCTTGATAGGAATCAGAGACCGCAAAAACATAAGGATCTATTCCGCGATTGACCGAAAATACCCGCTGAAGGAAGGAAGCTTCATCGCCTGTTGTCAGCGACGGCGTCACACGCGGCTGAAGAATTCCATAACCGCGCGTGATACGCCCGGTTTGGGGATCAAATACCGGACGATTAAGTGGATGGCTGAGCTTGCCCACCAGATTTGTAACAGCTTCCGGGGTTAGACGGGTGTCGGCATCAAGGGTCATGACATATTTGACATCCTTGGGAAGCCGAGGATCTGCCGGGAAGAAGCTTGTATCCTGATCGCCCCGCAAAAGAAGGTTTAGCTCATGCAGCTTGCCGCGCTTGCGCTCCCACCCCATCCAGCAGCCTTGCTTCTCATTATAAAGACGGCGACGGTGAAGCAGGAAAAAACGCGGCTGTTCATCGCGGGTGTAATGTTCGTTGAGTTTGGCAATTTCCTCGCGCGCATAATCAAGGATTTCAATGTCTGCAGAAGTAACTTCTTCCTGCGCATCTAACCAATCGCTAACAAGAGCGAAATAAATCTCACCGCGTGGGTTGGTTAGATAATGGACTTCAAGATTGCGAACCTGTTCATCAACAGAATCGCGCGAAGTTATCAGTGTTGGCACTGCAACCAATGTGCGCGCTTCGGCCGGTAGCCCGTCCTTATATTCAAAGCCGATTAGACGCGTCGGTTGGACAAACCACGGAACGAGGGCGTTGAACAAGGAATAGGACGCATCCATTGCCGGGAACAGCGCCAAAAGCGTGAAAAGCAAGCGCAAATCCGGCGAAAGTCCGCCACGGACCATACAATAATTCACCAAAAGAAGAATTAGAATGGTGAAAATTGCGGTCGGAATGAAAAAGCCCCAAAGGCCAAGACCGCGGTAAAAGCGCAGCGCTTTCACACCGAACGGGGCTCGAAATCCACAGGCTTTCTCAAGATCTAGGCGGCCATCACCAGACAAATAATAGGCGATTGATCCGCTATCTTGTTTACCTTCGGAAAGGCGTGTTTCACCACGTTGTTTTGCAAGCTTTAGCGCCATCCAAGTGACATCGATCTCGCTCATATCCGAATGTCGGGCAAGCTTTTCGATCGTGACGCGATAAGCGTTGCGTGAACGGAAATCCAACAGTTCGAAATCGCTGTGCTCGCGCAGAATTGCGTCCACCTGATTGACGGTCTCGAACCAAGTTTCCCAGTCAACATCATCAATGGTTTTCAGGCTTCGGATGGCGTTGCCCATGGTCACGCCGCCGGTGGATTGGCGCGCATGTTCATCGACTATCGCATCTTCCGGATTGCTACCTTCTTTCTCGAGAATTCGCTCAAGCCAGCTTGCAGCGGCGGAAGTATCGGTGGATGCACCGCGCAAGCGATAGAGAAGATGGGTTGCAAAAGTGCTATCGTGGGCAGCTTGCACATATCTTGAAAGAAGCGCTTCAAGTTCCTGCTCATTAGCCGTGAGCACAATGCGGTCGGCGACCGTATTGGCAAGGATGCGCATATTGCGTGCGCGATCAACGCGAAGCGCAACCCGGCGCGCATTTTCGATCAGAAAATAGCGTACTGCCGCCGGCAGAGCCCAAAGCTCACCAATTTTGAGAGGCTCGACAGTTTGAAACCCCTCCACCATTGCAGTGAGCGATTTGAGAGAAAAATTGCTGTCAGTATGCGCAACATAAAGCCATGCGAGCGCAAAAATGCGCGGCATTTCTGCAATAGCCTTATAGGGAGGCAGTTGCTGAATAAACCGGCGGGGCAAATCGCGCCGGGTCTGCTGAACAGTTTTATCTATCTCATAATGATTGTCGAGCAACCATTGCGCAGCTGGAGTTATGGTTTCTCCTGCACGGGATGCCGCATCAGCAGCACGATAGACATGAAGAATGAACTTGCCATTTTCCGAAAGACGGTTATCGAATTCGAACGCTTGATAGCCTGGAAGACTAATTACTTCACCCCGAGCTACAGCGGCTGCAAGCTCCCGCAACTCATCTTCAGATTTATAATGTGAACGGATGGGTGATGGTTGCTCAGGCGGAATGTGATCCGAGGTTTTGTGGTCAACAAAGGATGAATTGGACGGCGAAGACGACAATTCCGGCATGTGCCCTAACAGCCTTTCCAAATAAATTACAGTGATAATTGAACCCAACGAAAGCTTATCCGAGAGTCCACATCATCATGGTTTCCCAGAATACTAAGCCTTTTGGTCAGATTGCGGCAAAGATTGTGGTGGCATTCAAATCGGTTGAACTGCAACGCACAATTTTTTCCTAATATTAATCTCATGTTATTCCCGCCTCTTTAGAACCAGGTCTAACACATTGAATATAGGGCTATATTATAGGAAAGCAAATCGCTCAGCCCTATTTGATTATTTAAATCCGGTTGGCAATCGAGTTTCGATCAATCACCATGGACCAGTTTTAAACTTTTGTCGAAGACCCTTAAAACGCGGTCTAATTCATGGCCGCGCTTCATAATCAGCCCCGTCGCAGCGATCACAGAATAAGCACCTTGTTTCTGTGCAAGCTTGGGATTTTTCTCGATACGAAAAAGCGGAACTTCATTTGCTTTGCGAAAAATCGAAAATACAGCGCGATCATTTAAGTGATCAATCGCATAATCGCGCCAAGCTCCGGTAGCTACCATCCGGCCATAAATATTGAGGATTTTTCCCAATTCTTTTCGGTCAAAGCTCACTATTTTCGCTGCTTGCTGATCGCGAAAAGATGTGGGGGAATTGAATGGTACAACGCTGGCGGGATCAGACAGCCCAATTGGCTGAACTTTATTGGCTGCACGTGATGTAACCATATTTCCCTTCCTATCCTTAAAGCCGCGCAGGCCCTTACTTCCGTGCGAGGATTAATCCTAAACGGTAAGGTTAGGCTTTTGATCTTTGAATTCAAGCAAATCACGTGGGAGAGCGATTTTGCAAGAAAATAAAACCCCTATTTTTTGGATTTCTCTTTCACAAAAAAACAAAGACTGTCGGCATTGGTGATTAAGAGACACATTTTTGCCTTATATAGTTCGCATTCCGGCCTGATTAGAGCTTCAGCATTCAAGTGTTGCCTGAGACGGTTCGGTTCGAGTATGTCGACCCCAAGCCCCCCGCCCAATGGACTGCTTGGACCGAACCAACTTCAGCCCTTAATAGGATTTACTCCCTAAACAGGGCCGCCCCAAGAATGGGGCCCAGAGAATTTTTCTCATGGAATTCTTGCAGAATCACCGCAAAACCGGTGACATCTTTCCTATCGAGTTCAGATGCAGGCAGTTCAAAGGTAACCGCTTTTCCCTCCCATAGGCCGATCGTGTCTATATCGGCAACCGTATTGCGATAAGTTACCGATTTTCCAGCATTTTCGCCCTTAGTAATCGGAATGCTGACGGAGTCTCGAATATAGAAAATCAAGACATGAACTGGAAAGGGCGGTTTCTCACCGGTAGCAATTTCAATGGAAAGACGACCATCTTCTGAGCGCTGGATTGCGATTGGAACTTGGAGCTTTGTTCCTTCAAGCTGCTCGGTGATTGCTGTCGCGTCTCCTCCATTCATCTGCACGCGACCATTGATGATCATCTGGGGCGTGTAGACCATTTTCGTAAAAGCATCGCGATAGGCTTGTTGTCGGTCCGTGTTCTCTTGGGTCGCGAGCGTATCGCGCCAGCCAAGATAATCCCAATAATTCACATTAAACGAGAGAGCTAGAATATTTGGATCATCAGCAGCTTCGGCCAAAATTTCGTCCGCTGCGGGGCATGATTTGCAGCCTTGCGATGTGTAAAGTTCGACGACTGCGTCTCGATTGCTGTTTTGTTGAGCTTGACCGTTCGAGGATAACGAAAAACAGCCGATAAATGCCAGTCCCGCAACGCCCAAAAAGCGGCCCGCATAGACCCCAGTTTTTATCCGAGGCTGCGCTTCGATGCCGGCATTTATGTATAGAACCTTCACGGCCGCTTATCCTATCAAAAACAGTTACGCCATCTACTATGTAGGATGAGTGCAAACAATAGGAATTCACATTGCGGTGAGTTCAGGCCGAGCATCTAAGAAACAGCGAAAAGCCGCCGGAATTCTCCGGCGGCTCGGTATGACAGGCTTACTCACTTCTGCGTGAGTAGCTGCTCTATTAGGCTGCGAGGTCGCGCAGAACAGTCTGCAGGATGCCGCCATTTTTCATATATTCGAGCTCATCCAGCGTATCGATACGGCAGATCAGCGGAACTTTTTTCACAGTACCATCGCCATAAGTGATGGATGCTTCCACCTTCTGGCGCGGACGCACATTTGCAAGGCCTTCAATCGTGACGATTTCGTCACCTTTTAGACCCAGCGTCTGCCAGCTTGTGCCATCCTCAAAGACGAATGGAACAATGCCCATGCCAACCAGATTGGAGCGGTGAATACGCTCGAATGACTGTGCAATCACGGCTTTGACACCGAGCAGATTGGTGCCTTTTGCCGCCCAGTCACGCGACGATCCGTTACCATATTCGACACCCGCGAATACGACGAGCGGAACACCTTCGGCCTTATATTGCATCGCTGCATCATAGATCGAGGTTTCTTCACCGGAAGGATAATGAATGGTGTAGCCACCTTCGCGACCGTTTTCGCCCAGCATATGGTTGCGAATCCGGATATTGGCGAAGGTACCGCGCATCATCACTTCATGGTTACCGCGACGGGTGCCGTACTGGTTAAAGTCAGCAATCCCAACGCCATGGTCGAGAAGATATTTGCCTGCTGGCGACTGTGCCTTGATAGAGCCTGCTGGCGAAATGTGGTCGGTGGTGATTTTGTCACCAAAGAGGCCAAGAATACGTGCGCCCTTGACGTCTTGGATGGTGCCAGGCGTCTTGCTCATTCCGACAAAGTAAGGCGGGTTCTGGACATAGGTCGATTTATCATCCCATGCATAAGTCTGCCCGGCGGGGACCTGTACGGCCTGCCAGTTTTCATCTCCCTTGAACACATCCGCATATTTTTCAGAGAAGATTTTGCGGGTAACGTTCTTGGCGATGAATTCGTTGATTTCTTGGGACGATGGCCAAATATCACGCAGATAGACCGGATTACCGTCCTGATCTTCGCCCAGAGGTTCCTTGGTCAAATCTTTCGTGACGGTTCCTGCAAGAGCGTAGGCAACAACCAGCGGTGGCGAAGCCAGATAGTTTGCCTGTACGTCTGGCGAAACACGACCTTCAAAATTTCGGTTACCCGAAAGAACCGCAGCAGCAATAATTCCATTGTCATTGATGACTTTGGAAATAGGACCCGCCAGCGGACCGGAGTTACCAATACAGGTGGTGCAGCCGAAACCAACGAGGTTAAAGCCCAGCGCATCAAGTTCTTTCTGAAGGCCGGCATCTTCCAGATAGGCAGCAACAACCTGCGAGCCAGGAGCCAGCGAGGTTTTAACCCAAGGCTTGGTTTTTAGTCCTTTAGCGACTGCATTACGAGCCAGAAGACCCGCTCCAATCAGAACACTTGGGTTGGATGTGTTGGTGCAAGAGGTGATTGCTGCAATGGCAACATCACCATGGCCGAGGTCGTAATCTTCGCCTTCGACCGCATAGCGGACATCCTGAGGACCGGTTTTCTTATATTCGACTTCCAGAGAAGTGGCGAAACCTGAGGCAATGTTTTCCAGCGGAATACGGCCTTCCGGACGCTTTGGACCAGCCATAGACGGAACAACATCGCCCATATCAAGCTCAAGAATGTCGGTGAATACAGGATCTTCCGACCCCGCTTCGCGCCACATTCCCTGCGCACGGCAATAGGCCTCAACCAGCGCGATGCGATCTTCATCACGGCCAGTGATATTCATGTAGTTGATGGTTTCGCGGTCAATCGGGAAGAAACCACAGGTCGCACCATATTCAGGTGCCATATTGCCGATAGTCGCACGATCCGCCAATGTCATATTATCGAGACCAGCGCCGAAGAACTCGACGAACTTGCCGACAACACCCTTCTTGCGAAGCATCTGGGTAACAGTGAGAACAAGGTCAGTCGCGGTGACGCCTTCTTTCAGCTTGCCGGTCAGACGGAACCCGATAACTTCCGGCAACAGCATGGAAACGGGCTGGCCGAGCATGGCCGCTTCCGCTTCAATACCGCCCACGCCCCAGCCCAATACACCAAGGCCGTTGACCATAGTGGTGTGACTGTCGGTACCAACACAAGTGTCAGGATAAGCAATGGTTTCGCCATTTTCTTCCTTGGTCCAGACGCTTTGCGCCAGATATTCAAGATTGACCTGATGGCAAATACCGGTGCCCGGAGGAACAACGCGGAAATTCTGGAATGCCTGCTGGCCCCATTTCAAAAAGCGATAACGCTCGCCATTGCGTTCATATTCGCGCTCGACGTTATTTTTGAACGCCATCGGATTGCCGAAGTCGTCAACAATGACGGAGTGGTCGATAACCAGATCAACAGGCACAAGCGGGTTGATCTTTTCTGGATCTCCACCAAGTGCCTTGAGACCATCACGCATTGCAGCCAAATCGACAACCGCGGGAACGCCGGTAAAGTCCTGCATGAGAACGCGAGCCGGACGATATGCGATCTCGGCCCCGGCCTTACCGCGGTCTACTAACCATTTGGCTACATTTTCGATATCAGACTTCTTAACAGAGCGGTCATCCTCGAAGCGAAGCAGATTCTCAAGAAGCACCTTCATCGAGAAAGGAAGCTTGGAGATGCCATCAAGACCGTTCTTTTCAGCTTCGGTCAGACTGTAATAGACATATTCCTTGCCCCCTACGTTGAGGGTTCTGCGGCATTTGAAACTGTCGATGTGAGACACGGGTTCGTCCTTCTTCTACTGGCCAGAAAACCAGGACGAACGCCTTTGCTGCGTTTCAAGGACGCGCAAAAGGTGCGGGTGCAGTCATTTCCGCTGTCCGTCCCGAACCCAGCCCAAAGGTGGCTAAGTGCTTGAGATCGGCCAAAAATGGTTTCCACGCCGACCGCTGACATGGTAGCTCTCATATAGAGAAGTTTCTAAAACGATTCCAGACTGAATTTCAGGAATCTTTTGTTTTGCGGCAAAAAGTTCGCGCAAGCTCTAGGGATGGCTGCATCGTCAGCCCGCACAAGGTTTGAATCGATTCAAGGAGATAAAATGCGGCTTATAGCCGATAATTTGGTAGGCGAGCGCGGAGGCGAGATTATCTTTTCGGCGCTTTCGTTTGAAATAAAAAAAAGCGAAGCCTTAATCATTACCGGGCCAAATGGGTCGGGAAAATCTACCCTGCTGCGAATCATTGCGGGTCTGCTCACGCCTGCGGAAGGAGAAATAAAGCTGACTGAAGGTGGCGACACTCTTCCGGTTAGCGCCGCTTGCCATTATCTGGGGCATCACAATGCCATGAAGCCGGGGCTTACTGTGCGAGAAAATCTGCTGTTCTGGCAGCAATTTCATGGGGCTGACGCTCTGCCAATAGATGAAGCACTTGAAGCTATAGACCTGCCCGGGGTGGAGCATCTGCCCTTTGGTTATCTCTCCACCGGTCAAAAGCGCCGTATTTCCATTGCAAAACTTCTCGTCAGCCATCGCCCGATTTGGATCGTCGATGAGCCAACAGCCGGGTTAGATAAAGCATCAGAAATGAGATTTGCCCGTTTGATGCACCAACATATGCAGCAAGGCGGAATGATTTTAGCTGCAACACATATTCCACTCGGTCTTGATGCAGCCCATTCCAGCAATGGCGAGCTGTTACCCGTCATCCGAACATTGGATATGGGCGATTATTTTCCGGAGACCTTTTAATGCTGGCGCTTTTGCTTCGTGATATGCGCCTAAGCGTCCGCGCTGGCGGCGGGGCGCTGATCGGCATATTGTTTTTTCTCGCGGTAATTTCGGTTATGCCTTTTGGCATTGGGCCGGATCTTAATCTTTTGTCGCGGATTGGACCTGCAATGCTGTGGATCGGTGCATTGCTTGCTATCCTGCTCGGGCTGGATCGGCTTTTTCAGGCTGATCGGGAAGACGGCTCTCTTGACCTGCTTCTGATTGGGGCTGATCGGCATATGCTCCCGCTCATTGTCTTTACGAAATGCGTTGCCCATTGGCTGGCAAGCGTATTGCCGCTTGTCATCGCTTCACCCATGCTTGGCCTTTTCATGAATATGGATGCAACAGCGATCGGGGCAACCATGCTCACTCTTTTGGTTGGCACGCCCGCTATCGCTTTTATTGGTGCGGTGGGAGCTGCGCTCGCGGTAGCATTACCGCGCGGTGGTTTGCTGGTTTCAGTTATTGTTTTGCCGCTAACAATTCCGGTGCTTATTTTTGGCGTTTCCGCTTCCTATGGCGCAACGGATATTGTCGCTCCTTTCTTTGCTCCATTTCTTATATTGACCTCACTGACTTTGTTTTTCGGCGTGCTTGGCCCTTTGGCGGCAAGCGTAGCGCTTAAAAACTCGACCGATTGACGCAGTTGATTTGCCTCAATTGAACCGCGGAGGGCGGCAAGGTAAGTATAAAGCATGACGAAATCGAATGTGAAAACCAGTAGCTGGCTTGACCTTGCCAACCCGACACGTTTCCTCGCCCTTGCAGCAAAAATCCTGCCATGGCTATGGGGCGCGACGGTAATTTCGCTCGCCATAGGCCTCTTTATGGTATTTCGCTCGCCGGAAGACTACCAGCAAGGTATCACGGTGCGCATTATGTATATTCATGTGCCCTTCGCGTGGTTGTCCATGATGTGCTATTCAATCATGGCGGTTTCCGCATTGGGCACATTGGTTTGGCGGCACCCGCTTGCTGATGTTTCCATCCGCGCTGCAGCACCACTGGGCGCTGTTTTCACCATAATCGCATTGGCGACCGGCTCACTTTGGGGCAAGCCCATGTGGGGAACTTGGTGGGTGTGGGATGCCCGGCTAACGTCGGTTTTTGTTCTGTTTTTGATGTATCTTGGCATTATAGCACTCTCGCGCGCCATGGATGATCCGGCCAGAAGTGCCAAACCTGTTGCTGTGCTGACGCTGGTGGGCTTCATCAATATTCCGATCATCAAATTTTCTGTTGATTGGTGGAATACGTTGCATCAGCCTGCTTCCGTATTTCGGATGGACGGGCCCACTATTGATCCATCAATGCTGTGGCCGTTGCTGGTGATGGCCTTGGGCTTCTCCTTGCTCTTTCTGGCACTGCATATTATGGCCATGCGCAATGAAATCTGGCGGCGGCGGGTATCTGCGATGAAGAAACTGGCGGCTCGAAATGCCGATCGCGGTCGTCCTGCGCCTTCCAAAACGGGAGAGCCTGCATGACCCATTTTGGTTTTGTGCTCACTTCCTATTGCATAGCTGCCTTTGCGCTGACGGCAATTATCGGCTGGATTCTGATTGATCAACGTATCCTGAAAAACGAACTTAAACGGCTGGAAGCTCAGGGGGTTCGTCGACGTTCAGCCAAAGCCGCGGAGCATGTAAAGTGACTAAAGACACCTCACTACCACCCGCAGCAAAGAAGCGAACACCGTGGCTCGCCCTGCTGCCATTGGTCATTTTTGTAGCGCTTGCTGCCGTTTTCACGGTGCAACTTGTATCGGGCAAGGATAATTCCACTATTCCTTCCGTATTGATTGGCAAAGAGGCACCTGTGACCAAACTGCCGCCCATTGACGGGCTGGCTCATAATAATTCCCCCCTTCCCGGTCTTGATAGTTTAGATTTTATCACGGGACCCGAAGGCAAGCTGACCTTAGTAAATGTCTGGGCATCGTGGTGTGCGCCTTGCCGCCAGGAACATCCGATTTTAATGGAACTTGCAAAAGATAAACGTCTGCGCGTGGTGGGCTTAAACTATAAAGACCAACCAGAGAATGCTCGCCGTTTTCTGGGAGAACTGGGCAATCCATATGAAGCAGTCGGTGCAGATAATACGGGGCGCTCAACCATTGATTGGGGAGTCTATGGCGTACCAGAAACCTTCTTAGTCAATCAGGAAGGCAAAATTGTTTACAAGCATGTCGGCCCGATTACTCCGACAGCGGTTCGCAACGAAATGATGCCTGTGATCGAAAAAAATAGCCAAAACTAAAGCAAACGAATTCATAATAAAAAGGGCTCCGAAGAGCCCTTTTCATATTATTAATCAGGCAGTTTTCGCACTGCACCAAAGGCAGCGCTGGTAGTCATCGCTGCATAGGCTTTAAGCGCAGTAGTAACTTTACGCTTGCGTTCTTCGGCTGGCTTCCAGCCTGCCGCATCCTGCTCAACACGGCGGGCGGCCAAGGTGGCATCATCGACATCAAGATGGATCTTACGGTTGGGAATGTCGATATTGATGACATCGCCTTCACGAACCAGACCTATCGTTCCGCCCTCAGCAGCTTCTGGTGAAACATGGCCAATGGAAAGACCTGAAGACCCGCCAGAGAAACGACCATCAGTGATGAGCGCGCAGACTTTTCCTAAGCCTTTCGATTTCAAATAGCTGGTCGGATACAGCATCTCCTGCATACCGGGACCGCCGCGTGGACCCTCATAGCGGATCAGCACAATATCACCCGGCTTGATCTTGCCGTTCAAAATGCCGAGCACAGCCGAATCCTGGCTTTCAAAAATACGTGCAGTTCCCGAGAAAGTGAGAATCTCTTCGTCAACACCAGCGGTTTTCACAATGCAGCCATCTTCGGCGAGATTGCCATAAAGAACGGCTAGCCCACCATCCTGACTGAATGCATGTTCTTTGGAGCGGATGACGCCGTTTTCGCGATCGGCATCGACGCTATCAAAGCGGCGTTCCTGACTGAATGCTACCTGTGTCGGCACACCTCCGGGAGCGGCGCAGAAGAATTTGTGCACCATTTCGCTGTTGGAACGCGAGATGTCCCATTGCTCAAGCGCCTTGCCCAATGTTTCGGAATGAATCGTCGGACGTGAAGTGTCGAGCAGGCCAGCACGGTCGAGCTGTCCGAGAATGCCCATAATACCGCCGGCACGGTGCACGTCTTCCATATGAACATTGGCGACAGCAGGCGCGACCTTACAAAGCACTGGAACACGCCGCGAAAGCTTGTCGATATCAGCCATGGTGAAATCAACTTCTGCTTCTTGCGCGGCGGCAAGCAAGTGAAGCACAGTATTGGTCGAACCACCCATAGCGATATCAAGCGTCATCGCGTTTTGGAAGGTTTCAAACGTAACGATTGAACGCGGCAAGACATTAACATCGTCCTGCTCATAATAACGACGAGCAAGATCAACGATGAGGTGACCAGCTTCCACGAAAAGACGCTTGCGATCAACATGGGTTGCAAGGGTAGAGCCATTGCCTGGCAGCGCAAGGCCTATTGCTTCGGTGAGACAGTTCATCGAGTTTGCCGTGAACATTCCCGAGCATGAACCGCAGGTCGGGCAGGCCGAACGCTCAATAGCCTTGACCTGCTCGTCGGTATAATGATCATCGGCAGCCGCAACCATAGCATCGACGAGATCAAGCTTTTTAACCTCGTCATCCCAGACGACTTTACCCGCTTCCATCGGGCCGCCCGAAACGAACACAACCGGAATATTCAGGCGCATCGCAGCCATAAGCATGCCGGGAGTGATCTTATCGCAGTTAGAGATACAAACCATCGCATCGGCACAATGCGCATTGACCATATATTCGACGGAATCAGCGATCAGCTCACGTGAAGGCAGCGAATACAGCATGCCATCATGGCCCATAGCGATACCATCATCGACGGCAATGGTGTTAAATTCTTTGGCCACACCGCCAGCTTTTTCAATCTCGCGTGCTACGAGCTGGCCAAGATCCTTCAAATGGACGTGGCCTGGCACAAATTGCGTGAAAGAGTTGACCACCGCAATAATGGGCTTGCCGAAATCCTCATCCTTCATACCAGTGGCGCGCCATAGGCCGCGCGCGCCCGCCATATTGCGACCGTGGGTGGTAGTTCGCGAACGATAAGGAGGCATTTTCGGTCCTTCTCTAGGCAATTGCCATTTATCTGAGCAATCGCTCGTTTGATATTCTGACGCTCTGCGTAACAAAACGCCTTTCAGAAAAGTTTCACCTGCTGGTATGCCAGAACCATTGCACCATACCAAGCGCAATTACCCCGGCACTTTCTTCTATCCGGCTTGTCTCTACAAACCAGCTCAAGAGGGTGATCCAGCGCAGAGGATGCAACCAGCGGGGAGGTTCTGGCGTGCGAAATCAATCGCTACTTCCAGCAAGTGCAATATAGCATTATAAGAATAATATTGCAAAAGATTTCAGAGCGCAAACGCAATGATGTTGCCACATCACAAGGATGTATTCGATCCTAATGCGGAAGCGAGAGAACGTGTCAGTACATTAAGGGGAATAGGCTTTTGGAAAACCGGCATCTCCGGATATTGTGCGGCTATGGCGGCGGGTAAGCCACCGCCGGTATGTACCACTACAAAGACATCGCGGCTTTTGAGCTGGTGCAATATGGGCTCGAAGTCGCCATCGGCGAGATTAACATCGAGAATGGCTGCATCGATATCATATCGGTCGAGCAGCTCTATCGCTTGTCGCACGGTGCCGACGGGGCCGATCACGGTTCCATTAGCATCTTCAACGGTTGCGGCTAAGTCGAGAGCGACAAAAATTTCATCCTCAACAACCAAAATCCGCTTATGTTCCAGATCGTCCATCGCTGTTCCCGGCCTACTCTAGATGCTCTTACGCAACAATTTTATGGCTTTTAAAAAATTAAATGCGCACAGCATCGGGAGGTTCCTCACAGAAGCAATATAGCTGGGTTATGGTAAATCAATCATTTACGTGACGTCAGAATGCCGTAAAGGTCAAGGTTGTCAATGAGCGCACGATATTGGGAATATCCAGCACGTTTTCGTTGATAAACTTACCGATATCTTGGCCTTCCGTGACATAGATTTTCATCAGCAGATCATATTCACCACTCGTAGAATAGAGTTCTGAGACGATTTCCCGCCGAAAAAGAGCGTCAGCCACTTCATAAGTTTTGCCGGGCGCGCATTGGAGCTGCAAGAAAACAGGCTTCATAATCTTTCCTTTCGCGATAATCGCAAGCCATGGCTATCCCGTCTTATGGGTTAACAGCTTCAAGCATGGGGTAGTAGATGAAATCAAGTGATTCGATAAAGGAAGGTGACGCGTCCGAAAAAGAGCGCCATATTTTTCGAAGTGGCGAGCCTTCCTAAAATATGAAATTTTTCGCATCGTAATTTCGTGTCCACGCTTACTTAAATGCTGGTGTTTGCGGCTAAATCCGGGGTTACCGTGGTGAAAAACACAAAAATTAATCACGCAGACGAAAAAATTCATATTTTTATGCAACCAATTTTCACGTGCTGAGTTTATAGAAAGCTGATCGAAAGATTGGCGGAGGTCCGGAACCAATTGCCCCCCGCAACCCATTCCGGACCTCATTTATTGCGATTATCTTTTTCCTTATCGTCTTGTATATTTTGCTTATCTCAAGCTGTTAATTTCAACAATCAATTGCCAATCGGATCTCATTATGACCCTCAACATTATATTTGCGGTCTTTATTCTAGGCATTTCCCTTTGTTGGCTTCGATGGTCTGCCACGGGCGGATTGCTAATCGCTTTTTCCGTGATCAGTTATGGCTCTATCGCGTCGGGGCTAGTCCCTGATTATCTTATGAGCCGCCTTCAATCCCCTTTTGCGTCGCAACTGCAATCTCCACTTGAGGACAATACGGTTTTTGTCGTTTTGGGTCTGGGTACTCAGGCCATTACTGAAGAGAACCATCAGGTGGTGGAACCCTTAGCTTTCTCGTTTGGGCCGATTTTTGCCGCTGCTAAATATTTGCGACAATGCGAATTGAAAAACTTGCAGTGTAGGCTCATTGCAAGTGGTGGAAACAATGATGATACCGGCATATCTGAAGCCGATTCGATAGCGGATCAGCTGAAAAAAGCAGGAATCGACGACGCTTCAATCATCACGGAAAGCCGAAGTCATAATAGCTGGCAAAATGCCAAATTTACCTCCCAGATCTTGCGAGAGCTAAAGCCAGCAAAGGTGGTACTTCTGCAATCGGCACCTTTTTTGCGACGCAACCTTGTCTATTTTAATCATTTCGGGTTGAAGCCAACGCCAATTGCGGCCGCCTATCTCACAACTTCTCACACGAATATCTCATCTGCAGGGCTAAATTTTCTTGTATTCGATGTGGCTCTGCATGAGCAGATCGGTTTATGGCGCTATCAGATTTATAACTTTCTGGGATGGAACGAACCGGCACAGCCGCCGCTTATCACTGCGGATATTTTATTTCACTTTAATAAGGGAGCTGCGCATGGTTGAGGAAAATATTCTCGCTACCTGACAAAGACGCGGAGAAATTTCGAATCTGATCGTAAATTATGGTAGTCCGGCTGTCTTCAGGAGAGCTGCGCCTCTGCTAAGGTTAGCGAATGAGCACACGCGGAGAGACAGTCATGAAGTTATCGAAACGCATATTGCTAGTTGCAGCACTATTAACTGTACCAACCATCTGGGCGGGGATTGGAACGGGCCATGCGGGTCAAGTTCTTCTCAACGTGTCTTATGATCCAACGCGAGAGTTGTATAAGGATTATAATGCCGCTTTTGCAAAATATTGGAAGGCGGAAGCGGGCGAAGATATCACCATTCGCATGTCGCATGGCGGATCAGGCAAGCAGGCACGTTCCGTTATAGATGGGGTAAAGGCTGATGTCGTTACCCTCGCGCTTCAAAGCGATATTGATGCCATTGCTGAGCTATCAGGCAAAATTAACAAAGACTGGCGTCAGCGCCTTCCCAATAATTCCTCTCCTTACACATCGACCATTGTGTTTCTGGTACGCAAAGGCAATCCGAAAGGAATTAAGGATTGGGGTGATCTTATAAAAGACGGCGTGGAGATCATCACGCCTAATCCCAAGACTTCTGGCGGTGCGCGCTGGAACTATCTTGCCGCATGGGCATGGGCACATAAAGAATTTGGCGGCGATGAGCAGAAGATCAGAGCCTATATCGCTGAACTGTTCCGCCATGTGCCGGTTTTGGATACGGGAGCGCGAGGATCTACAACCAGTTTTGTGCAGCGCCAGCTTGGGGATGTATTACTCGCATGGGAAAATGAGGCTTATCTTTCGATAGCCGAATTTGGGGATGATGCGCTTGATATTGTTGTACCGGCGCAATCAATCCTGGCAGAACCGCCGGTAGCTCTAGTGGACAAAAATGCCGAGCAAAATGGCACCACTAAATTGGCCCAAGCTTATCTGGAATATCTCTATTCACCAGAAGGGCAGACGATTGCAGCAAAACATTTTTATCGCCCATCAAATCCTGATATTATCCCTGTTGATCAAAGGCGTGACTTTCCCAAGCTGGAACTTGTAACGATTGATGATCCAATATTTGGCGGATGGAGCAAGGCGCAACCTTTCCATTTCGGTGATGGTGGTACCTTTGACCAGATCTACAAGCCTCATCGCTGATCCATGCTGCTCAGAGCATCTATTGTTTAAGTCTATTGTTTGATGCGGCGGGTCTCGGGCCCGAATAATAAGGATCAATTATTAATGGCTTCGCTCCGCACAAAAGCGAGAGAAGGTTGGCGGTTTCAAAAACCCAGTGTCATTCCGGGATTCGGATTGACCTTCGGTTTCAGCATTACCTATCTGACTTTGCTGATCCTCATTCCACTCGCAACACTGATATTGCGCTCACTTGATGTGGGGCCTGCTGGGTTCTGGCGGCTGATTACAGATGAACGCACTTTAAGAGCATTAGAAACCAGCTTTGGGACTGCTTTTATAGCCGCACTGATAAATGTCATATTCGGAACCATCCTGGCTTGGGTATTGGTTCGCTATCGCTTCATTGGCCGCCGCTTTGTGGATGCAATAGTCGATATTCCCTTTGCGCTTCCAACGGCCGTCGCTGGCATCGCACTTGCATCAATTTATGCGCCCAATGGCTGGATTGGGAGCCTGCTTTTACCATTCGACATCCATATTGCTTTCTCGCGGGCGGGGATTGTCGTTGCATTGGTTTTTATCGGGCTGCCATTCGTTGTGCGCACGGTTCAGCCCATTATTGAGGAAATAAGTCAGGAAGTAGAAGAAGCAGCGGCAACGCTGGGCGCGACCCGGTTTCAAACGATTGCACGTGTTCTACTTCCTGCACTGCAACCGGCTATTTTGACAGGTTTCGCACTCGCTTTTGCACGCGGCATTGGTGAATATGGCTCGGTTATCTTCATTGCAGGAAACACGCCATATGTCTCTGAAATCGCTCCGCTGCTGATCGTCATAAAATTGGAAGAATATGATTATGCAGGTGCGATTGCGCTCGCAACCATCATGCTGATCATGTCGTTTGGGATGCTGTTCCTCATCAATCTTTTTCAAAGCTGGAGCCGACGGAGATATGGCTATGGCGAATAATGCAGCCCATACCGATCACCGATCGACGACTGAGAGCTTTGGCACCCAACTTTTGCTGATAATGATCGCACTTAGTTTTTTGGGGCTATTTCTCATATTGCCAGTTATCGCAGTTTTTGTAGAAGCATTCCGCAAGGGGGCCGCAGAATATATTACGTCACTCACAGAGCCCGATGCGTTGGCAGCGATCCGCCTCACCTTGCTGGTGGCAGCAATAGCCGTTCCGGTAAACACGCTATTTGGCATAGCGGCAGCCTGGGCAATCGCCAAGTTTGAATTTAAAGGCAAAGCCTTTCTCATCACACTCATTGACCTGCCATTTTCGATCTCGCCGGTGATTTCAGGTCTGGTTTTCGTCTTGCTTTTTGCAAGTCACAGTGTGCTTGGCCCGTGGCTATCGCGGCACGGAATAGAAATATTATTCGCTGTTCCTGGGATCGTTCTTGCGACGATGTTTGTTACTTTCCCCTTTGTAGCAAGGGAACTAATACCGCTGATGCAAGAACAGGGAACCGGCGATGAAGAGGCAGCAATTTCGCTTGGGGCAACTGGATGGCAGACATTTCGCTATGTGACCTTACCGAACATAAAATGGGGGCTTTTATACGGTGTGTTGCTCTGTAATGCGCGGGCAATGGGAGAGTTTGGCGCGGTCTCGGTGGTGTCCGGTCATATTCGCGGGGTTACCAATACTATGCCTTTGCAGGTCGAAATTCTTTATAATGAATATAATTTTGTTGCTGCGTTTGCCGTCGCATCCCTACTCGCATTGCTGGCGCTGTTATCGCTGGCAATCAAAATCTATCTGGAGCGACGTTTCAGAGAGGAAGTGAGCAGCGAGAGCGCGCTTTGATGCTCTAGGAAACGATAATCAATCTCGGTTTGTGTAGTTGGGCAGAATGAAGCGCAACCATAGAAAGACCGCCGATCAGGTGGGAAAAGGATGGGAATGGAAGTTCGAGTCGCCGGTGTGCGTAAAGAATTTGCTCGCTTTCCGGCGTTACACGAAGTGTCGCTGGATATTCAATCGAGCGAGTTGATCGCACTGTTGGGTCCATCTGGATCTGGCAAAACAACCTTGCTTCGCCTTATTGCCGGGCTTGAAAGCCCAACGGAAGGCGCCATTTTCTTTGGCGAGGAAGACGCATCTCAAAAGAGCGTTCAAGAGCGCAATGTTGGCTTTGTCTTTCAGCATTATGCCTTGTTTCGTCATATGACAGTGGCTGAGAATATCGGTTTTGGCCTAAAAGTTCGACCAAGCAAAACCCGGCCTACCGCTACAGAAATTCGACGCCGCGCCATTGAGCTTCTGGAACTGGTTCAGTTGAAAGGTCTTGAAAACCGTTATCCCTCGCAATTGTCCGGCGGCCAGCGCCAGCGCGTAGCTTTGGCCCGTGCCATGGCCATTGAGCCGAAAGTGCTGCTATTAGACGAACCATTTGGCGCGCTTGATGCGCAAGTACGCAAAGAACTCCGCCGCTGGTTGCGCGATATTCATGATAGAACCGGCCATACAACGGTTTTCGTTACGCATGATCAAGACGAGGCGCTAGAACTTGCGGATCGGGTTGTAGTGATGAGCCAGGGCCGGATCGAACAGATTGGCAGGCCTGACGAAGTTTATGATGCGCCTAATTCGCCTTTCGTCTACAGCTTCATTGGCGAATCCAGCAAACTCCCGGTTCATTTGGAAGGCGGAGAAATTTGGCATTCAGACCGGATGGTTGGATTGAGCGCGCCTGAAATTTCCGACGGGCCGGCGCTTCTCTATTTTCGTCCGCATGAGGTTGAGCTTCTGGAAGGTTGTGGCGGCTGCATAGCCGGAACTGTGATTGCCAGCCGACGTTCCGGAGGAAAACGGCGTGTTGAACTTGAAATTGGCGGAGCGTGTGACCGTATCGAAATCGAAATTCCCGCCAACCATCCGGCAGCTGAAAAAACTCGAATCGCATTCCGTCCCCGCTATTGGAAAATTTTCCCGCAGGAAGCCGACTAGCTGAATAAAAGGCTTAATCGATAAAGTTATCAAAGAGGAGACAGAAGCGGGCTGGCTTGTGGTGCATCCACATCGCCGCCATTAAGCGGTAGTTGCATCAAAATAGTATTTAGCCAGCGCCCATGCTTATAGCCTGAAGCGCGAATAGACCCGCAATGGGTAAAGCCGAGGCTCTCATGCAGTTTGACCGAGCCAATATTGCCGTCGCCATCGCCGATAACTGCAAGCATCTGCCGAAATCCCAGCGCTTCTGTTCGCAGCACCAATTCCTGGAGCAGACTTTTCCCCACGCCTTTGCCTTTGGCGTCGGGCGACACATAGATCGAGTCTTCCGCAAGCCAATTATAGGCCGCTCTGTTGCGGAAATGGCTGGCATAAGCATAGCCGAGCACAATGCCATTTTCCTCAGCTATCAAAATAGGAAAACCTTGTTTCACAATTCTTTCGAAGCGAGTTTTCATCTCGTCACGCGAAGGTGGCTCAATCTCATAAGTACCGGCACCATAAAGAACTGCATGGGCATAGATTGCGGTAACCGCATCTATGTCGGGCGACGAGAATTTGCGAATAAGGGGCATGTGAAACCGGGCTGGGGGTTAATATTGGTAGATGCAGAATGCATCAGAAACTGACCGCATAAAAGCAAAAAGGGCAGCAAATGCTGCCCTATTCAACCCATGTTTTATTCGCTTATTCGCGGTTGCCCATAAATTGCAGCAAGAACATGAACATGTTGATGAAGTCGAGATAGAGACGCAGCGCGCCCATCACAACCTTACGGCCGTGGGTTTCTGAACCATCGCCTTCGTAATACATTTCCTTGATCGACTGCGTGTCATAAGCGGTCAGACCAGCAAAAATCAGGACACCAATGACCGAGATTGCAAATTGCAAAGCGGTTGAGCCGAGGAAAATGTTAACGACCGAGGCGATGATGAGGCCGAAAAGACCCATAATCAGGAATGAGCCCATCGCCGAAAGATCGCGCTTGGTTGTGTAACCATAAAGCGAGAGCGCACCGAAGGAAGCGGCGGTCACAAAGAAAGTGCGAACGATGCTCTGGCCGGTGAAAACCAAGAAAATCGACGACAGCGAAAGACCTACAAGCGCTGCATAGCCCCAGAATACTGCATTGGCCGTCGCAACCGAAAGACGCTCAATACGGAAGCTGAGGAAGAATACCGCTGCCAAAGGCGCAAGCATAACAACCCAGCGAAGCGGGGAAGTGTAAAGCGCTGCACCCAGTGCGGTGATCATTTTACCATTTGGAAGCTGAGCAACGGCAGCGGATGGGTCCGTGGTCGTTGCGAGTGCGGCAACAGCAAAAGCAGCCAGACCGGTAACGGCCAGGCCGATTGCCATCATGTTGTAGACGCCCAGCATATAGCTGCGCAGACCCTGATCAATGTCAGCGCCAACGCGGGCACCGCCAACGGTCCTCTGGGCCTGAATGTTACGATAGTCAGCCATGACTTAAATTCCTCTTGCGTTGTCCCGTCGGGTGTCGGGGCGCTTTTTCATTGTTTGTCGTGCTCATCTCCGAAAAACTAGGTAATTTGAAACACAACTTCAAGCCGCCACCAGGCGCCGCTGGCGGGACCCCAGCATGCCTAGCGATATTATGGGGATTTTACCGCTTATACACAAGTAGTTCTTGCGAAAAATCGCCATGATATGCGTCGAAATTTGAAAGCCATTCTCTATGACTTCCAATAGGTTAACAAAGCCGCTGCTAAATATTACAGCTACTTTATACTGTTCGTAGAACCGTTGCAGGCTTTTGACCGAGCACGCGCCAAGTCCCCGCCAGCCCGAATCCAACCGTCAGAATCAGAGCGATGAATACGGTCATGATGGCAATATCGGGCAAAAACTGCGCTTTAAGCTTCATCACTTCAACGACCACATACCATCCAGCAATACCGCCCGCCACCAGTGCAAAAATCGAGGTGGCTAGGCCCAGCAACATATATTCCGTCACATAGGCTAATATAAGAGTGCGTCGGGTGGCGCCCAGCGTCTTAAGGACAACTGCGTCATGGACTCGCGCACGATTGCCAGCCGCCAGCGCTCCTCCCAATACCAGCACTGACGCAGCGAGGGCGATGGCAGAAGCTGCCCGAATCGCCGTTGCAAGCTGGCTGATCAGAT
Organism: Falsochrobactrum ovis; assembly: GCF_003259955.1. GTDB lineage: Bacteria > Pseudomonadota > Alphaproteobacteria > Rhizobiales > Rhizobiaceae > Brucella > Brucella ovis_A. The sequence goes on along the minus strand of NZ_QLMK01000001.1, from coordinate 335,818 downwards.
CATTGGCGACATCCAAAGCATCGGTCACACTCACAGTGGTCACTGCTGGCCAGGTTTTGGTCACTTGTCGCAAAACCTCGGGTGCAAGAGCTTTCTGATCTTCCGGTATCGTCAATGTCGCAAGCCATGTTGCTGGCGCACCTGCAAAAGTGTTGGGCGAAAATACCATGACAAAATTCATCGCCAAAGTTTCCCACTGCACTTGCCGGAAACTGGCGATCTTCGCCGAGATATTGCGGCCCAGCACATTGATCGTCACAGTGTCACCCAGTTGCAGGCCAAGCTCTTTACCTTCCCGTTCAGCAAAGGAAACCAGCGGCTCTCCATCGTAATTTTCTGGCCACCATTTCCCTTCACCCAAGGTGGAGTTTTCGGGCAATTGCTCAGCAAAGGTAAGACCGCGATCACCCCGCAGCACCCAGGCAGCTTCAGGCGGGATCTTCATGTCCCGGACATTTTGCCCGTTAAGCTCAATGATACGCCCTCGGAGCATCGGACCCGATGTTAGCTTTCCGTCAGGCACAATGTTGCTGAGCAGGTCTTTAAAATCTCCGATATCATTGTTCTGAATATCGACGAAAAAGAAATCAGGCGCTTGCGCAGGAATATTTTCAGAAACCTGTCGGCGTAAATTTCCATCGATAAGCGCAATAGCAACCATCAAAGTCAGGCCAAGCCCGAGAGACAGAACAACGGAAGGCGTCAACGCACCCGGTCGGTGGATATTGCCGATTGCAAGCCGTAGCGCTGTTGATCGCACACGCGGTGCATGTCTTGCGAGCCAGCGTATGCCGTCCGCCACAAGGCGCAATATTCCGAAAGCAGCCACGGTAGAGATCAGAAAAATCGCAGCGATCCGCCGATCATAAGCCACATATAGTGCAAGGCCCGCCAGAGCAGCGATCAATAATAGAGAACAAGCAAGATAGAGAAATGGCGGCAAACCGCGCTGATCAAAGCCCTGTTCACGGAATAAGGCGGTAGCCGGGATATTGCGAGCGCGGCCTAGTGGAATGATGGCGAAAGCGAGTGTAGTCATTACGCCAAAAATAGCTGCGAGCCCCAGCGCTTTTGGATAAAATCCGCCGCCGGCTGCCACAGGCAGATAATCTGCAAGAATTGCTGCGGCGAGATAGGGCATCGCAGCCGCAAAGATAAGCCCCAGAATTATTCCGATAAAGCCGATCACCAATATCTGAACGAGATAGACCAGCACTGCAAAGCCAGCTGGTGCGCCAAGCGATTTGAATGTGGCTATGACGCCGCGCTTAGCTTCAAGATAGGCGCGCACAGCATTGGCCACCCCAACACCGCCAACAATAAGAGCAGTTAAACCGACGAGTGTTAGAAACTGTGAGAAACGTTCAATATTTGCGCTCAGTGCGGGCGCTGCATTGCCGCGTGAGCGAATATTCCACCCAGAACTGGGGAAATCCGCTGCCGCCTGCTGGCGCACAGCGGCAATCGCCGAATCCGGAGCTCCATCGGGCAGCCGGACCTTATAAATATGATCAACAAGGCTTCCCGGCTGGATCAATCCGGAAGCGCGCAATCCATCCAGCGAAACCAGAAAGCGCGGTGCAAAATTAAAACCTGATGATAGAAGGTCTGGCTCAGACTGAATTACGGTGCGTAATTCAAAAGTTTCGGATCCAAGCAGAACTTTCGTACCGAGTGGCACGCCCATGCGGTCTAGAAAACCTTGCGACACCGCAGCGCCATAAACTCCGCCTTTTTCAGCAGTGATTTCCTTGAGCGCCATTGGCGGCTCAACCTTGAGATCACCATAGAGCGGATAGGCCTGATCGACTGCTTTTACCTCAACAAGTGATTGATCAGAACCATCGGGAAGCCTTGCCATTGAACGCATAGTAGCCGTTTCAGCGATAGGCCCGAGACCTTCGATAAAAGCGCGTTCTGGCTCACTCACCTCTCGCTGATTAAGGGCAAAGCTTATATCCCCGCCAAGAATAGTCTGGCCTTCGGATGCAATCCCGGCGCTTACAGAATGCGCGACGGAGTTGACGCCGCCGATTGCCGCGACCCCCAGAGCGATACAGGCCAGGAAAATATAAAAGCCTGAAAGCCCGCCGCGCATTTCGCACAGGGCAAAGCGCAATGCCAGCAAAATAGAACGCGCTGACCTCATAGGCCGACCGCCAGATTTTTCGGAAACGCTGCATTATGCGCCGGATCTTCGATTAAACCATTGCGCACTGGAATTTCACGATCACAGCGCGCGGCAAGCAAGGGATCGTGGGTAACAAGCACCATGGTGAGGCCGTTTTCCCGCTGTTTGGCAAATAATAGATCAGCAATCTGGCGGCCTGTTGCCGTGTCGAGATTACCGGTCGGCTCATCGGCAATCAGGATCTTAGGAGATGGTGCAAGCGCACGTGCGATGGCCACGCGTTGCTGCTCCCCGCCCGAAAGTTCCGACGGGTAATGGGTGAGACGTTCGCCAAGCCCTACGGCTTCTAATTCACGCTGAGCTATCTCAAAAGCATCCTTGCGACCTGCAAGCTCAAGCGGCACGGCGACATTTTCAAGCGCAGTCATATTGGGAATCAGATGGAAAGACTGAAAAACGATGCCAATATTGGCACCCCGAAAAGCTGCCGCTTGATCTTCGCTCATGGCGCTAATCGTCTCGCCTGCAATTTTCACAGTGCCACTATCGACCTTTTCAAGTCCCGCCAGCACCATGAGCAGCGTCGATTTGCCAGAGCCTGACGGACCGACCACGCCCACCGATTGCCCCTTGGCGATTTCAAGAGAAATATTTTTGAGAACATGGACCGAAGAGGCAGCATGTCCAAGGGTCAGATCAATGTTTTCGAGAATGATAATCGGTGCGCTCGCCTGTTCCGTCACGCGTATTTCTTCCTATATGAATATTAGAACCAGAGCACGCCACAAATTTGGACTTGTTTTGCGCCGATTATTACAGAGAAGTTCTTGCGCGGCTTGTCCGCAGTTTCTCAAATATGGGTCATTGATGATGCGTTTCAAACACTCAAATCCCGTCCTGACCTTTTCGCGCCACTTTATTGTGGGTTTTTGCGCATTAATTCTCGCTGTCGCTGCGGCCAAGGCGGAAGAGCCGACAGGGCTTGGAGACGCACTTCCAACAGAACAACTCTCGCAGATCAAGATTGTCGGTTTCGGCGATAGTTTAATGGCTGGCTACCTCTTGCCTGGCAATGCCGGATTTCCACAACAGCTTGAAACAGCCCTGCACGAAAAGGGATTTAATGTCACCGTGGAGAATGCAGGAGTTTCGGGGGACACGACAACGGGCGGATTGTCACGCATTGACTGGTCGGTTCCAGATGGGACCGATCTGGTTATTCTCGAACTTGGAGCCAATGACGCATTACGTGGCATCTCGCCCGAGATTACTGAGAAAAATCTCGATACTATGATCACCCGATTAAAAGAGCGCGATATCGACATCATCCTTGCCGGAATGCTGGCTCCGCCCAATATGGGAGAGGATTATGCTGATAAGTTTAACCCTATCTATCCCCGGCTTGCTCAAAAGCACCAAATAGCACTCTATCCGTTTTTCCTCGACGGAGTGGCTACGCAGAAGGATTTTTTACTAGAGGACGGAATGCACCCCAACGAAAAAGGCGTGGGGATGATAGTAAGCAAGTTTTTACCTCTGATCGAAAAAACGCTGGATGCACTGCAAAAGACGGGGACATCCAACGGGTAATTTGCAGCGGAGGCATTATCAGCTTGCTCCCAAGCGCAATCAATGATTCGCTGGATATGTTAAAACCATTCGAGGAGGATGCTCATGCCGCGTCTCTTTACTGCCCTCGAAATCCCGCGCGACGCCGCGCTTTCGCTCTCATTGCTAAGAGGCGGACTTCCGGGCGCACGCTGGATTGATGTTGAGAATTACCATCTCACACTGCGTTTTATAGGAGATGTAGAAGGACATATTGCTGACGAGATCGCCCATGCTTTGGATCGTGTCAAACGGCCCGAATTCATGCTCAGCCTCGCAGGTGTGGATGCATTTGGCACAAAAAAGCCGCACAGCATCTATGCTGGTGTATCCGCTTCGCCTGATCTGATTGCTCTACAGGCAGAAATTGAGCGGATTTGCCAACGTTTGGGGCTCCCAGCCGATCCGCGCAAATTTACACCGCATGTGACTTTGGCCCGATTGAAAAGCAATGTACGAATCGACGATGTCGCTCGCTATCTTTCGGGAAGGGGCAATTTTACAACGCTTCCGTTTAAGGTTGGCCGCTTTGTGCTCATGTCTTCGCGCGAATCTACGGGCGGAGGGCCCTATGTCGTAGAGGAAGCCTGGCCGCTTGTCTCTTCAATGCGCCAGAATTGGTCAGCAAGCGATCTCGAAGCTGCCAGAACCATACGATAAACCTGCTCGAAATCCCCGATATCTCCATAATATGGATCGGGGATTTCAATTGCGTTTCCTTGGGCTATTTCAGTGAAAAGCCCGGTGGTCGCACTAAACTGAGCCGGGGCGCGTTCAGCAATCATGCGCATATTATAATGATCCATGCCCAAAATGAGATCAAAGCGATTGAAATCTGCTGCTGTTAATTGGCGGCAGCGTTGAGCAGAAATATCAAGATTATTCTTGGCGGCCACACGGATGGAACGGCGGTCTGGCGCTTCGCCCGTATGATAATTATTCGTTCCGGCCGAATCGATCAAGACGTGATCAATCCTGCGTTGTTTGAGAACTTCGGCCATCACACCTTCCGCCAGCGGCGAACGACAAATATTACCGGCACAAACAAATAGAATACTGGTCGGGGCTGATAGGGTCACGGAACTCTTGCACCTGTGCTATATTATTAAGACTTGCGGGATTATTAAGACTTGCGGGCTGCTCGCCTGCAAGATCAAGAATCTTTGAAACTAAGCATAGGCAAATTACCATGCAGCGCAATCGGCTGAATGATGACGAGTTAAAGCAAGCGCTTGCGAGCTTGGAAGGCTGGCAGAAAATTCCAGATCGCGAGGCTATTTCGAAAAGCTTCAAGTTCAAAAATTTCAGCGAAGCCTTTGGCTTTATGACGCGTGTAGCGCTTTATGCTGAGAAGATTGACCACCATCCGGAATGGTTCAATGTTTATAATCGCGTGGATGTGACGCTCGCAACCCATAGCGAAAATGGCATTACCGAACTTGATATTAAACTCGCCCAAAAGATGAACTCACTGACAAGCTGAAAGCAGAACTTGCGAAAAGTTCCATCTCTCACCATCTTTAACCTTGAGGGCGGGAGATTCACGCCATAGGAGATAAGCAGATATGGATAGCGTCAAAATTGATGAAATCCTCGATCCGGGTGATGATCGCCAATATCGCAAGCGCAGTGAGAAAGTAAAACGGGGGTTCTGGAAAACGGTGCGTCGTGCCGGACGGGCGGTGCCATTTATGCCAGAAGTCGTTGCCGCCTATTATTGTGCGCTTGATCAGAATACGCCAACGCGCGTGCGGATGACGTTGATGGCGGCTCTTGCTTATTTTGTGTTACCGCTTGATTTCGTGCCGGATATTCTCGCCGGAATAGGTTTCACCGATGATATCGCCGTTCTCATGGCCGCCCTAACTGCGGTAAAAACACATATTACCCCTGCGCATCGGATTGCAGCCCAGCAAGCTCTCGCCAAAGATGATGTCTAATTGCCTGCATAATGTGGGCTATTGGTGAAAATTGAGTACTGCTAGCGGTGCTTATGTTTTAATGACAAACTGTTGCCGCTTTCTTTTGGATCAAATCAATTATGGAATCGTGGGGCAAGCAGCTTTTCGTTTGAGTTTTCTTATAAAACTTCACCGTTTAGTAACCTCAATCAAGGCAGATTACGGTTAACTGAATGGGACGACGCGTGCAGCGACGATATCCCGCCGTTGGAAATGATGGGCGTCACCCAAGGTCGCGCACCATTTCCGTGCACTGTTTTCATGAGACCAAAAGGTTTTTGAGAGCAGTGATTTCAAGTTTGAAGCAAACGAAAGAGAACCGGTAAGAACAATGCTTGGAAAATCGATCGTCGCGGCTTCTGTGTTCATGATTGGTATGGCGGGTCAGGCACTCGCCCAGACCCCGAGCCAGATCAGCCAGTTCAATGCCTGGGGTGCCTATAGCTACCAGTCGGGCAATGGCAAGGTCTGCTACGTCCTTTCCGTTCCTACAGAAAAAGCACCAACTAATGTCGATCATGGTGACAATTTCTTCCTCGTAAGTCAGAAGCCGGGGCAAAATATCAGCTTTGAGCCGCAATTTATGGCCGGCTATGATCTAAACCCGAATAGCAAAGTTACCGTTACCATTGGCAATCGTAACTTCACTATGTTCGTCAATGGTAAGTCTGGCTGGATGGAAAATGCAGCGGAAGAGCCCCAGCTTATCGCTGCGATGCGTGGCGGAGCTGAGATGAAGGTTCAGGCACAATCAAGACGCGGAACCAAAACCAGCTATACCTATTCATTGAAAGGTATCACGGCTGCACTTAACGCTATTCAAAAGTGCAATTGATCTAGCCCAATTCACAAACATTAAGTCGGGCAATTGCCCGGCTTTTTGCATAGAAGCAAGCGTGAGCCAAAATATCGGTTCACGCGTGCTATTTCTGTTTCATATCAAATACGCATAGCTGCCAGCTAAAGAGCAGGATGACGGCAGCTTAATTCTATGTTAAGAAGCTGCGCAAATGGCTCGATTGAGCTTGGCTGCGCTTTATGCAATCGACAGATTATTGGCGCTGATTGCAACACCCAGATAATAGTGAAATTATGTCTATTTCGTTCGACCTTACCATCGATGACACGCGCGATCAGCTTGCCCAATATGTGCGCGCCAATCGTGAACAAAAGCCGTCGCTCATCGGCATGTCGCGCGAGGAGATCAAGCAAAGCTTAATTGAGCTGGGCGTGGCACCGCGTCAGGTGAAAATGCGCATCAGCCAGCTATGGCATTGGCTCTATGTTCGCGGAGTGTCAGACTTTGACGATATGCGCAACATATCCAAGGATTTACGCGCTTTGCTGGCGCAGCATTTCACCATTGCACGCCCGGAAGTGGTTGAAGAACAAATTTCTCAGGATGGCACACGCAAATGGCTATTTCGTTTTCCGCCCCGTGGCGCGGGCCGTCCGGTCGAGATTGAAAGTGTTTATATTCCGGAAGAAGGTCGGGGCACGCTCTGCATCTCTTCTCAGGTGGGCTGCACCCTCACCTGCTCGTTTTGCCATACTGGAACGCAGAAGCTTGTGCGCAATTTGACAGCCGAAGAAATTCTGGCGCAGCTTTTAACAGCGCGCGATCGGCTTGGTGATTTTCCTGCCTCGGACACGCCCGATGGTGCGATTGTCCCGGCGGAAGGTCGCAAGATTACCAATATTGTAATGATGGGCATGGGGGAGCCACTCTATAATTTTGAGGAAGTGAAGAAAGCTCTTTTGATCGCTTCCGATGGTGATGGCCTGTCACTTTCCAAGCGCCGTATCACGCTTTCAACATCTGGCGTCGTGCCTGAAATCTATCGTACTGGTGAAGAAATCGGCGTGATGCTGGCTATTTCTCTGCATGCGGTTCGTGATGAGCTGCGCGATATTTTGGTGCCTATCAATAAGAAATATCCGCTGGAACAGCTCCTCAAAGCCTGTCGCGAATATCCGGGCCTGTCGAACGCCAAACGCATTACGTTTGAATATGTGATGCTGAAAGATATTAACGACAGTCTGGAAGACGCCAAGCAATTGGTGAAGTTGTTGCGCGGTATTCCGGCTAAGATCAATCTTATCCCGTTTAACCCCTGGCCTGGCACCAATTACCAGTGCTCGGATTGGGAGCAGATTGAGCGTTTTGCCGATTACATTAACGCCGCCGGTTATGCTTCACCTATTCGCACACCGCGCGGGCGGGATATTCTGGCGGCCTGTGGGCAATTGAAGTCAGAATCTGAGCGTATGCGCAAGAGTGATCGCCTCGCACTTGAAGCTATGATGATCGCAGGCCACGGCGAGTGACCGATATATTTGATTATATTATGCGGTTCGTCGCGATCCTGTTTGGCTATTGCGCAGCAGTATTGGCGGCGGGCTGGTTCTGGGCAGCTATTCTTTTTCGAAGCGTCGGTTTTGATGCACTGATTTATGATTTTGGCATGATGGCCAACCTTCATGATGCAAGCGGTTTTATGGCGGCGACGGGTTTCTGGTCGAGCGTATTTATCGGCGGTTTCGTGCTGGCCACTATTGCTGGCAGCGCCAGTGTCATCCCGGCCGCTCTCGTCATTTTGATTGCAGAAGTGCGTTTCTATCGCTCATCGCTATTTTATTGCCTCGCAGGGCTGGCGATTGCGCTTGCTGGCCTTGGCACCAGTGCGTTTTTTAGCTCTTCTGAGAGCACATATCTGGAAGTAAACATGTCTGCTGCAATTATCGGTGCTGGTATTGTGGGCGGGTTTGTTTACTGGCTGATCGCAGGCAGGAATGCTGGCCGGTTTTTAAACAGCGCTGAATCCTGGAATCACTTTGCCTGCGCCGTGATAATCCTCAATGCGAAGGCTGAGAAAATACCTGCAAAAAGCCAATCCACAATTCTCGTTATTTTCGGATTCTTTTTCAAAAGTCCGGCGAACTTATCCGCTGCCAAGATCATTGGAATAGTGAAGGGCAGCGATAGCGGAATGAAGGAAAGTCCCAGAAAAAACAATTTGCCGACCGCATGCGGATCATGGGCGGAAACGAATTGTGGCAAGAAGGTCATGTTAAACAGGATGATCTTCGGATTTAACAGATTAATGCCCAATCCTGTGGCCCAATTTTGAAAAATCGTATTTTTCTTAAGCCCGTTCATTTCCGGTGAGAAGGCCGATCCGTGGCGTATGGCCTGCACGGCAAGCCAGACAAGATAAACCGCACCCACAACTTTAAGAACGGTGAAGGCTGCGGGCGACGCCACTATCAGTGCAGAAAGGCCCAGCGCGACCATCGTTGTATGAATGATGATCCCGGTGCTTGCGCCAGCCATGCAGGCCAGACCTGCCAGACGACCCTGCGAGAGAGTGCGCCCGACAAAAAGCGTCATGTCGGGACCCGGGGTTATTGAGAGAACAAAAGTCGCAATCGCAAACTGGGCAAACACCTGCCAGCTCGGGATAAAGTTCAGTTCAGATATAAACGACATGGAGCACCCCCAAAATTTGCCGGAAGGTAACGCGAAACGCGTTTGAGTTCATCTGATTTTTTTATCTTTTTAATTGGATTGCACCATCTGGCTTGCGCATGGGTATGCAACTGATAAAAGACTTCCAACATGCCAATCTCGGGCCAAATTCTCGAAGCCCCATTGCATCAGACGGAAGTTGATTATGAGCAAGCTTAAAGACGTCAAAAAAGTCGTTCTGGCCTATTCGGGAGGCCTTGATACCTCGATCATTCTGAAATGGCTTCAGACGGAACTAGGGGCGGAAGTGGTGACCTTTACCGCCGACCTTGGTCAGGGCGAGGAATTGGAACCGGCCCGCAAGAAAGCTGAAATGCTGGGCATCAAGGAAATCTTCGTTGAAGATGTGCGCGAAGAATTCGTACGGGATTTTGTCTTTCCGATGTTTCGCGCCAATGCGGTTTATGAAGGCGTTTATCTGCTTGGCACTTCGATTGCCCGTCCGCTAATCTCCAAACATCTGATCGAAATCGCCGAAAAGACGGGTGCGGATGCGATTGCACATGGCGCGACCGGTAAGGGCAATGATCAGGTTCGGTTCGAGCTTTCGGCCTATGCGCTCAATCCGGATATCAAGATCATCGCTCCTTGGCGCGACTGGTCGTTCAAGAGCCGTACCCATCTGCTTGAATTTGCTGAACAGCACCAGATCCCGGTTGCAAAAGATAAACTTGGCGAAGCGCCCTTCTCTGTTGACGCTAATCTGCTGCACTCATCATCGGAAGGAAAAGTGCTGGAAGATCCTGCGGTAGAGGCACCAGAATATGTGCATATGCGCACGATTTCGCCTGAAGCTGCCCCTGACAAGCCAACGATCATCAAAATCGGCTTTGAACGCGGTGATGCTGTCTCTATCAATGGCGAGCGCTTGTCGCCTGCAACTTTGCTTGCCAAGCTCAATGATTATGGTCGCGATAATGGTATTGGCCGTCTCGATCTCGTTGAAAACCGCTTTGTTGGTATGAAGTCCCGCGGCGTTTATGAAACGCCCGGCGGCACGATTCTGCTTACAGCTCACCGCGCTATTGAATCGATCACGCTGGATCGCGGTGCGGCTCACCTCAAAGATGAGCTGATGCCTCGTTATGCGGAACTCATCTATTATGGCTTCTGGTTCTCGCCAGAGCGTGAAATGCTGCAGGCAGCGATTGACCATAGTCAGCGCCATGTTGAAGGTGAAGTCACCCTCAAGCTCTATAAGGGCAATGTAATGGTGATCGGACGCGAATCGGAAAAGTCGCTCTATTCTGACAAGCTGGTTACTTTTGAAGATGATCAGGGCGCTTACGACCAGAAGGATGCAGCAGGCTTTATCAAGCTCAACGCGCTGCGTCTGCGCACTCTGGCTGCACGCGATCGTCGTTAATTTTACAGACGAGTAAAAGAGAAACGCTCTCTTCACAAGAGGGGAGCGTTTTATTTTGCCTATATTATTCAAATAAGTGTGCAGCCGATGCTATGCAAATGAACCTGTTTCAATCTTTCCATCCCGCTCATAAATGCTCATTATGACGCCGCTAGGAGAAGTTTTCATCCGCTGTAATTTAAACCGCGTCGGGTTACTGCTTTTATCAAACAGCCGCTTACCAACGCCTAATATTACCGGATAAGTCAGCAACCTTAATTGATCCACCAGACCATGAGCAAAAAGCTGATGCACCAATTCGCTACTACCTTGCACCATTAAATCTTTGCCATCGGCATTTTTTAACTCTTGCAAGCGTTTGACAATATCGCTGCCCAGCGGTTCGCTATTTTCCCAATTAAGACTTTCAGGGCGATGCGTTGCCACATATTTGGTGGCTTGATTGAACTGATCCGCTATCAGCATATTTTCTTCATTGTAGTTTTCTGCTTGTGGATCCGTTTCAACCAAAGGCCAGTGAGCGGCAAAAATATCATAAGTTTTGCGGCCCAAAAGCAGATCGAATGGACTGCTGAATGTCTCCTCCATCGCCTCGGCAAGGGCATCATCCCAATAAGGAAACGTCCAGCCACCAAAGGAAAATCCGCCGGATGTATCTTCTTCTGGCCCTCCCGGTGCCTGCATAACGCCATCGAGGCTAATAAAAGCACTCACGATAATATATCTCATATTCCGTCCCCTTATTTTAGCTTTCTACTATATACCACGCGCAGGGATTGAGCGTGAAACTCTTTCTGATGAGCCAAAGCATTACATGGTGAGTAGACTCCGCTTGACTCTTCTCAGACTCGATTCAATACTAGAACAAATAGCGAACAGTTGAGAGAGATTCTAACGTGAGCGGCATCGACATCGCGGCGTTGCGGCGCATGGTTTTGGCCATTGAAAGCAACACCCAGCAAAGAAATTTTATAGACGATAATGGTTTGAATAATTCTGAAACTGCGCATCGTTTTACACTCGGACATGAGTTAGCGGATGCGGCTTTTCCGTATGGGCTTGCCGGAAATGCTCTGCACGAAGTTGTTGCGGAAAATCCCGGGGCACCTATGGCGGCCACTGGTTTTGCACTGGGGCTAGCGTGGCGTTCGGCAAAAGCTGAGCGCCCTTTCATCTGGATTGAGGAAGAACAAGCCGCTGATGAATATGGTCGTCTCTACCCACCCGGGCTTCATGCTTTTGGGCTTGATCCGGCGAGGTTTTTGTTCGTGCGCTGCCCCGGAGCGCAGGATGTGTTGAAGGCGGCTAACGATGCGTTGGAAGCCAATCATGGGGGAAAGGGTGCTCACACTGTTTCCAGTATCGTGATCGCTCTTTCGGGTCGGCCAAAATGCCTTGATTTGACAGTATCACGTCGGCTGCTTTTGGCGGCGGGAACAGCACAGACGCCGATCATCCTTCTGCGTAGCCATCGCAGTTCAATGCAAAGTGCTGCGGTCAGCCGATGGCGCATTGCACCCGCACCCTCCTATTCAAGTGGCGCTGGCGCTCCCGGAAAGCCTGCATTTAATGCCGTATTGGAACGAAACCGCCATGGCATGTGTGGCCAATGGATCATGGAATGGAACAATGAAGAACTTTCCTTTGGCATCTCAGAGAGAAAAAGGGAAACGTCTATTCCTCGCACTGTGGTTCCCCTTTCTGCCCACGGACCGCTTACGCCGCGCCGCTCTGCCTGACACTAAGCCGGAGCTGCCGCTTGTCGTGACCGATCGCATCGCCAATGCTTTGCGATTAAGCGCGGTGGACGCAAAAGCCGCAAAGCTCGGTCTTTTTCCTGGCATGGCTCTGACAGATGCCCGCGCCCGGGTGGAAGGTTTGGAAGTGGTGGCGGCAGAAGTCGAGCTTGATGCTGCCCTTCTCAACCGACTTGCCCATTGGTGTGAGCGCTATACGCCGCTGGTCGCCTTGGATCTGCCCTATGGATTAATACTGGATATAACCGGCTGCGCTCATCTTTTTGGTGGGGTGCACGCCATGGGCGCCGATGTGATCGAGCGGTTCGAAAAAGCGGGGCTTACCACCAAAGCTGCGGTGAGTGAGAATGCGTTTGCCGCCCGGCTTCTTGCTCGCAATACCAAAGGCGGGGTTTTCAGCAAGGAAAAAACCGTCGCGGTTTTGCCTCGATTACCGATCACTGCGTTGGAACTTGTTCCCGCTACCGAAACGGGTTTGAAGCGCGCAGGACTTAAAACCATTGGTGATGTGATGGCGCTGCCTCGGGCAGCCCTTACTGCCCGCTTCGGGCCTGATCTTGCCACCAAATTAGACCGTCTCTTTGCAAATGAACACGCTCCAATTTCGCCTCTGCGCATGATTGTGCCTTTGAGCTGCGAACGCAGGCTTTCCGAACCGCTTGCTACAATGGAATTAGTAGAAGTGATTTTGCAGGAACTGGCTAACGATCTCTTTGAACAACTCGCAATAAAAGGAAAAGGCGCAACCCTTATTGAGGCTTCATTTTTCCGCGTTGATGGTGAGGTTCGCCATATTCACATCGAAACCGGCCAAGCTTTGCGTGATACATCTATCTTTCTTCGCCTTGTGCGCGAAAGATTGAACGCGCTTACCGATCCACTTGATGCTGGTTTTGGTTTTGACCTGATCCGGCTTGCCGCCCTGCGCAGCGCGCCTATTGTTCAGCGTCAGACTGGTCTTGATCAACATGAAGAAGATGAAACTGGTTTGAGCCAGCTTATTGACCGGCTTTCCGCTCGCCTAGGCCCCCATCGGGTGCTGATCTCTTTCCCGCGTGATACCCATGTGCCGGAGCGGGCTTTTTTCATGCGCCCTGCCCTTCATGCGTCCCAAACAAGTGAAACCGGGTATGACACTCTGCCCTACCTTATGCCATGTCTTCCGGGTGATCCCCCTGCACGACCGATCAAATTGTTTCATCCGCCCCAGCCCATAGAGGCTACGGCTGAAATTCCGGATAATCCGCCCGGATTTTTCCAGTGGCGACGGGTCCGCCATCAAGTGCGCCTTGCAGAAGGGCCAGAACGGATCGAGGAGGAATGGTGGCTTTCCATTGGAAAAGCACCGCGTCCTTTGCGGGATTATTATCGGGTTGAAGATGAAAATGGCCAGCGTTTCTGGATTTTTCGGGAAGGCTCCTATGGAGACCAAATTCAGCCACGCTGGTTTCTGCATGGGCTGTTTGCATAATGGCTGATTATTATGAAATGGCTGTGACCAGTAATTTTTCCTTCCTTTGCGGTGCATCCCACCCACAGGAGCTGGTATTGCGGGCGCAGGAATTGGGCCTTTCGGGCATCGGTATTGCAGATCGAAATACACTTGCAGGTGTGGTGCGTGCGCATTCAGCTTGGAAGGAATTCCGAGACATATGCAATTTTCGGCTCTTTATCGGATGTCGCCTTTCCTTCATCGATGACACGCCAGATATGCTTGTCTATCCTCGCGATCGCACGGCCTATGGCCAACTTTCTCGCCTGTTAACGGAAGGGAAAAGACGCGCTGATCTTAAAGGCGAATGCCATTTAATCTGGACTGATATTCTTTTTCGGGCTCGACAATTTCAAATTGCCGTCTTTCCACCCGAAGATGAGCAAGCTGATTTTCCAGCACGATTGGCCAAAATTGCGCAGGCAGCTCCCGGTTGCGTATGGCTGGCTTTAACCATGCCGCATCAAGGTCAGGATGGACGTCGCGCCGAGCGCATTGCTCAGCTTGCAGCACAAGCGGGCGTGCCGCTTCTGGCCACCAATGACGTGCTTTATCATCATCCAGAAAGACGAGCATTACAGGATGTTCTGACCGCTACCCGGCATCATACTACAGTTTTTACAGCTGGTCGTTTGCTTGAGAAAAATGCTGAGCGCCATCTCAAACCACCTCAAGAAATGCTACGCCTTTACCGGAATTATCCGGAGGCCGTAAATGCCACAGTGGATTTCACCGCACCTATCAACTTCACTCTTGATGAGCTGAGTTATGCTTATCCGGATGAACCCGTCCCTGCGGGCAAAACAGCCCAACAACATCTCCACGATCTCACCTGGCAAGGTGCTGCTCGGCTTTATGGTGCGGATACGATACCGGACAAGGTAAAACTTCTGATTAATAAGGAGCTGGCGCTTATCGAGAAGCTTGGCTATGCGCCCTATTTTTTGACAGTTTATGATATTGTAGCCTTTGCCCGCTCCAAAAATATTCTTTGCCAGGGACGGGGTTCAGCTGCAAATTCGGTCGTCTGCTTCTGCCTGGGAATAACCGGTGTAAGCCCGATAGAGATCGATCTTTTGTTCGAGCGTTTTGTCTCAGAGGAACGAAAAGAGCCGCCGGATATTGACGTCGATTTTGAACATGAGCGACGTGAAGAGGTCATGCAATATATTTATCAGCGCTATTCAACGGATCGCGCTGCCATTGTTGCAACCGTCATCAGCTATCGATCTCGCAGCGCTGTGCGTGATGTCGGCAAGGCGCTTGGACTTACAGAAGATGTAACAGCCGCGCTGGCAAATACAGTCTGGGGTCTTTCCAGTGGCGGCATCGACAAGCAACATATCAGACAAGCGGGGCTCGATCCGGATAATCCGCTTATTCACCGCACGGTGGAACTTGCTCATATGTTGATCGGATTTCCTCGACATCTTTCGCAGCATGTCGGCGGTTTCGTGCTGACGCAGGACCGGCTGGACGAGACAGTTCCTATTGGTCCGGCAGCCATGAAAGACCGCTATTTTATTGAATGGGATAAGGATGACATTGACACACTGGGGCTGATGAAAGTCGATGTGCTTTCGCTGGGTATGCTTACTTGCATTCGCAAGGCGTTCGATCTTATTCACCGGCATAATCCAGAGGTAAATGATGGTAAAAAACTGACGCTCGCCGATCTGCCTCGCAACGATAAGGCGGTCTATGACATGCTTTGCAAAGGCGATTCTCTGGGGGTATTTCAGGTGGAAAGCCGAGCGCAGATGAATATGCTTCCGCGCATCAAGCCGCGTGTATTTTATGATCTTGTTATCGAGGTTGCGATTGTTCGTCCTGGTCCTATCCAGGGTGATATGGTGCATCCTTATCTACGCCGGCGAAACAATCAGGAGCCGACCCACTATCCCTCCCCTTCACCGGAATTTGGTCCTCCTGACGAGCTACGTAATATTCTAATAAAAACCAAAGGAGTACCGCTGTTTCAGGAACAAGCCATGCGAATTGCTATTGAAGCGGCGAAATTCACGCCCGATGAAGCCAATCAATTGCGGCGCGCCATGGCAACTTTTCGCAAAGTTGGAACCATCCATAAAATGCAAACAAAAATGATCGAAGGCATGGTGCGGCGTGGTTATGATAGGGCATTTGCGGAAAATTGCTTCAACCAGATCAAAGGCTTTGGCGAATATGGTTTCCCTGAAAGCCATGCGGCAAGTTTTGCATTATTGGTTTATGTGTCCGCTTGGATCAAATGCCATCATCCAGAAATCTTTGCGGCTGCTTTGCTCAATTCTCAGCCTATGGGGTTTTATGCCCCGGCTCAGATTGTGCGGGATGCGCGCGAACATGGCGTGAAAGTTCTCCCCATAGACGTTAATTTCAGCCAATGGGACAATGTTTTAGAGAAAACTAACGATATTCGCCCGGCACTGCGGCTTGGTTTTCGCCAGATCGATGGCTTTCTTGAAAAACATGCCAAACTTTTGATTGCGGAACGCCAAAATCCCTATCGGAGCATTGAAGATATGCACCGCCGGGTGCGGCTTGATCGACGTAGTTACACGCTTTTGGCTGATTCCGATGCATTTGGCTCACTTGGCATAGATCGGCGCGCTGCTCTATGGGCTGTTCGTCGCCTGCCTAATGATGAGATCTTGCCGCTTTTCCGTGCCGCTGCAATAAGTGAATTAGCGAAAGAGCCACATACAAAGCTTCCCGAAATGGCGGCTTCCGAGCATGTGATCGCAGATTATGAAACGACGCGGCTTTCGCTTAAAGGTCATCCTTTGCAATATATGCGCGAGGAACTTGCCGCAGAAGGGGTTTTCACCTGTCGCGATGCGCAGGAAGCCTCTGACGGACGGCGTGTTAAAGTGGCAGGGATTGTGACTGTTCGCCAGCGCCCAGGCAGCGCCAAGGGCGTGGTCTTTATCACTATGGAAGACGAAACTGGCATTGTTAATATTGTCGTATGGCCAAAAATTATGAAAAGGCTTCGTCGTGAAGTGATGGGGGCAACGCTGATCCTTGTCGAGGGACGGATTCAGCGGAGCCCGGAAGGGATTGTGCATCTTGTTGCGAATAAAATAGAAGATCGGTCCATCGCATTAAGCCAAATCGGAGGCAAGGCGGCACCGCAGCTACAGGCTCCTTCGCAAATGGCCCATCATCCGCGCAATCTACGCATAATGCCCAAATCTCGCGATTTTCATTAGGGCCGATTTTAATGAAAACCGAGGCAGGTTTAAAAAGCCTCCCTGCATTGCCGAAGCTTTTCGCGTGACCAGCGGGCCAAACTAATTTGCAATACTTACGAAAAACACTGCGCAATAATGGAGCGCTGCGCCCACTACCACAAAGCCATGCCAGATTGCATTTTGGAAGCGCAGGCGCTCCCAAATATGAAAGATCACACCTAATGAATAGACCACGCCACCTGCCGCAATCAGCCAGAAAACTGACAGTGGCAAAGACTGCACCATGGCATCATAGACCCAAATACCGCTCCAGCCCAATGCCAGATAAAGCAGAATGGAAAGCCGGTCGAAACGACCGGGAAAAAGAAGCTTAAGGGCAATACCAAATGCCGCCACGCTCCAAACGAAAGTCAATAAGGGCAAGGCACGCTCGCCCATATGGATGGCGAAGGGCGTATAGGTGCCCGCGATCAACAAATAGATGGCCGAATGATCAAAACGGCGCAAAAACCATTTGGTTGGTGAGACCGGCCACACATTGTAAATGGCCGAAATAACAAGCGCTATCAGCAAACTGGCCAGATAAATGCTTGATGAAACCGATATTGCTGGCGCAACATTTGGCAACAAATAAAGGAGCATGGAAATTGCACCAATAATGGCCAGCACCACGCCCAATAGGTGGATGATACCATCCGCCCAAAGTTCAGCCCGGTCATATTTCCATTCAATTGAATAGGACAATCTCACATCCATTCCGCAAAACGCGAAAGCACGCCATCATCGGACGTGCTCCGTACAATCTAAGAACGCTATCAGATTAGCACGGCTTTACAGCAGCAAGATGACCAGTTTCCGTGATGCAGCTTTAGTTCTCAGCGGATGTCAACGAAGCCTGTATGGGAGCGGTTGCAGGTGTCGGCACCGCCGATATTTTGCCGGCTGATGATGTAGCAGCCGCTTGCTTTGCCGCCTGTCTTCTAAAGCTACCATCTAAACCAGTTTCTCTGAGTAGCCCTTTGCGCTTTGCATCATAATAATAGCCTCTTGCATAGAGGCGAACCGCTTGGCTCTCATTGCCATCCGCCACCTTATAGGCTCCGGCTAAATATCTTACAGCATATTTCAGATTGGTCTCAGCATCGAGCAAACCATGTGCTGGCCCGCTATAGCCCATGCCGCGCGCCGTAGGATGGCTGATCTGCATCAAGCCCCAGTAAGGCCCATTGCGTGCTGCCGGATTGAAGCGGCTTTCGCGGTGTACAACGCGGCGCACCAGACGCTCTGGCACTTCATAGACGGTCGAATATTTGCTGATAAGGCCATCAAGATCGGCAGGCGCGTGAGCGGGAGTTTCAAAAGCGACATTTGAAGCCAAGGAACTCGGCGACGCGGCCGCCTGCGCATCAGCAAAAGCTAGCATTGCCTGTGGTTCGCTTCGCGTTCCCGGCACCGGTCCGTTTTGCGGCAGCGCTGGGGTATCGAGCGCAGCTAAATTCTTATCCTCACCTAGCCTCTCGCCGTTCTCGCTTACAGAATCCGGTGAAACGGATTTATCGCTGTTTCTTTCAGAATTTGAGGAGGTGGCTGAGCTGGAAAGCAAGGAAGTTTTCGCCCCCTCGCCCGCCGTAGTGCAGGCGCTTAATGCCATAATGCAGCCAAGCGTTAAAAAATTTCTTCGTAAAGCGATAAATATAGAGGATTGAAACGTAAGTCGCATAATCGAACCGGATTTAAGTATCAAAATCTTGCTCGATGCGTTTTTCGAGCTCAACCAAATCTTGCGGCACTGGCATACCGGTTGCTCTGAGAAGCCGCAGTTTTTCGCGAATAGTTTCACGTATCTCGTGAACGTCTTGTGGCTGATTAACCATCTGCTCGAAAAGCAGTCCGATCTCCGCCTTGATCTCCTCGAATGCCATGAGCACCTCTTGGTTTTTACCGCACGGTTTGCCTCGATCAAGCCAATACCAGTTCTTTAGTGAACTACCATCTACCACGTAAATCCAGATCAACGGAAGCCCTCATAGGGGGCTGAGCGTTAAAATCAATATTTCAAAGCGTTACATGCGGCTCATCTGAATTATATTACCGGCGGCAGCAAAAATCATAACTTATTGATATGATTTAATAAACTCACCGCTTCCAAATCGACGCCACTATCAGCTTCAAAAAGATAGATGCTCATGACTACCAGCGCGCAAGCCAGCAGTACCGCGAGAATTGTTAATATCAATAAAGGGCGGCCAAGAGAGGATTTGGCTTCGCGGACCTTTGAGCAAGATTCAGTCATGTTTAATCATCATTTGCAGCGTTCAGACCTCCCGACGGTGTAGCATGTTCTGACGCCACAGCAAGATGTGCTACCGAACCAGCGCGTTACGCAGGATAATAGAGGCGGTTTTCAGCTCGCAATCTCGCTTGAACATCAACCTTCGCGACGCAGAGAATATCAGCGATCACGATAGTTGGGACAATGAAAGTCAGCCTTTAGTGACGAAGAAACCACGAGTTCAGCATTGGGAATATCATTTGAGAGCGCTCTTTTGCGTGCGGAAACCTCATCATGTCCGTGATCAAGCCAGCGTTGGATCAACCGTCTTTCAAGTACAGCAAAAGGTACATCTAGAAACACACTCATATCAAAAAGTGGAGTCAGGCGAGACCAAGGATGCTGATTAAGCAGCAGATAATTGCCTTCAACCAACAGGATTTGATGATTTTTACGGACCACGGCGGCGCCCGCTCTTGCAAGGTCAAGCTCGCGATCAAAGAGCGGAATGACCACATCCTTATCGGATTTTTTCAGGCGTTTGAGCAAAAGTTCGAAACCTTCGCAGTCAAAGGTTGCGGGTGACCCTTTACGCTGGCGCAAACCCTGTGCATCAAGAATTGCATTATCCAGATGGAAACCATCCATGGGCACAATGGCGGCGGGGCCATCGGCCTGCTGATTGATTTGGTGATGCAAATATTCTGCCATGGTGGATTTGCCCGACCCGGGCGGGCCGGCAATTGCCACCAACAGACGTGCAGATGTTGCAGCAGACCGGCTAAGAATTTCTGCTAATAGCGTTTCTTTTCTGCAATGATGGGGTTCAATATCGACAAGCATGGCCAGACATCACACAGTTTGTTATTTTCAAATCAGTAGTTCGAACTATCTTGTCTAAAGTTCTCTCAGAACGACAAGTGCTTTCATCCTGATTTTAGAACCAATGGAAAAACATGACCGTAAGAATAATTGCCACCACACCCTATCAGGACCAGAAGCCTGGCACATCAGGCCTGCGCAAGAAAGTTCCGGTTTTCCAACAACCTAATTATGCGGAAAACTTTATCCAATCGACCTTTGATGTGTTGAAAGGATATGAGGGAAAAACCCTTATAATCGGGGGGGACGGACGCTATTATAATCGGGAAGTTATTCAAAAGCTCATCAAAATGGCTGCGGCCAATGGCTTTGGACGATTAATGGTCGGACAGGGCGGGATTTTATCCACACCGGCTGCTTCCAATATGATACGAAAATATGGAGCTTTCGGTGGTGTGATCCTCTCTGCAAGCCATAATCCCGGTGGTCCCAAAGAAGATTTCGGCATCAAATATAATATCGCCAATGGCGGGCCCGCGCCGGAAAAAATCACCGATGCAATTTTTGCTCGGACAAAAGAAATAGATCAGTACAAAATCGCAGATGTTGCCGATATTGATATCGATAAGATCGGCACTTCTCATATCGGCAATACCGAAGTCGTTGTTTTTGACCCTGTCGCTGATTACGCCGAGCTGATGGAAAGTCTGTTTGATTTTGATGCCATACGCTCAATGATCAAGGATGGGTTCCGGCTTAAATTTGACGCGATGCATGCGGTTACCGGGCCCTATGCAAAAGAAATCTTTGAACATCGGCTGGGAGCGCCCGAGGGCAGTGTGATGAATTTCGTACCGCTGCCGGATTTTGGCGGACATCATCCCGATCCCAATCTTGTCTATGCGAAAGAGCTTTATGATCTGCTTATGTCTGATGATGCGCCTGATTTTGGCGCCGCCTCCGATGGTGATGGAGACCGTAACCTGATTATCGGTCGGGGTATTTTCGTGACCCCTTCAGATTCACTAGCCATTCTGGCTGCGAATGCGCATCTCGCCCCCGCCTATAAGGATGGGGTGAAAGGTATTGCACGCTCAATGCCGACCAGCGCGGCAGCGGATCGCGTCGCAGAAAAACTCGGTATCAGCATTTATGAAACGCCGACCGGGTGGAAATTCTTCGGCAATCTGCTGGATGCCGGAAAGGTGACAATTTGCGGAGAAGAAAGCTCCGGCACAAGTTCTGATCATGTGCGCGAAAAAGATGGGCTTTGGGCTGTTCTGCTCTGGCTCAACATTCTAGCGCAGCGCAAGCAAAGCGTGCAGGCAATCGTCGAAGATCATTGGTCGCGATTTGGGCGTAACTATTATACGCGCCATGATTATGAGGCTGTGGATTCCGATATTGCCAATCAACTGGTTTCAGACCTACGCAGCAAGCTAGCGAGCCTGCCGGGGAAACTCGTTAGCGGACTGAAAATCGAAAAGGCTGATGATTTTGCCTATCATGACCCTATCGATAATTCAGTGAGCGAACATCAGGGCATTCGTATCTATTTTGAAGGTGGTGGCCGTGTGGTGCTGCGCCTATCCGGAACCGGGACATCCGGCGCAACCATTCGCATTTATATTGAACGCTATGAAGCAGACCGCACGCTGCACAATCTTAATACGCAGGAAACGCTCTCTGCCTTGATTGATGCGGCCGAAGAAATTGCGGAGGTGAAAAAGCGTAGCGGGCGCGAGGCGCCCACGGTTATAACCTGATCAAAAGGGGAATAAGTTAGCGCTTATTCCCCTATTTTTCTTATTCGAATACAATCGCCGGTGCAGGCTTTCCCGCGCCTTGACCGCTTTTCATATTTTCCCAGACTTTGCGGGCTATCTCGCGATAGATGGCGGCATGGGGACCATCAGGCTCACTGACGGTTACCGGTGTACCGCTATCGGAATGAGCGCGGATATCCATGTGCAGGGGAACTTCACCAAGGAAAGGCACGCCGATACGTTCGGCCTCCTTGCATGCGCCACCATGGCCAAAAATATCATAGCGCGTGCCCGTATCGGGCGCGATGAAATAGCTCATATTTTCGACAATACCAAGCAGCGGCACATCAACCTTGCGAAACATTTGAATGCCCTTGCGGGCATCAATAAGCGCGAGATCCTGAGGCGTGGAAACAATCACCGCACCGGCCAGCGGCACTTGTTGTGCCATGGTCAATTGTGCGTCACCGGTGCCGGGCGGCATGTCAACCACGAGCACGTCAAGCTCACCCCAAGCCACTTCGCGCAGCATCTGGGTGAGTGCTGACATGACCATGGGGCCACGCCAGATCATGGGCGTTTCTTCATCCACCATGAAGCCCATGGACATGACTTTCAGGCCATAATTTTCCATTGGTTTTAAAGTGCGCCCGTCAATCGTCTCCGGACGACCATTAAGGCCAAGCAGTCGCGGCATGGACGGGCCATAAATATCAGCATCGAGAATACCAACTCTCAAGCCATTGGCCTTTAAGCCCAGAGCAAGATTGACCGAAGTGGTGGATTTACCAACCCCGCCCTTGCCGGATGCAACGGCAATAATCGCGCCAACACCCGGAATACCCGGCTTAGTGGCGGGGCGCTGCTGGGCATGGTGGCGTTGTGGGGATAGTGTCGACCTTGGCTGTGTCCGAGGCGGAGGCGGAGCATCATCGCTGGTGCGACCGCCTTTCTTTTCAGCGGTCAGCGTCACTAAAGCGCCTTCAACCCCTGGAATGTCCTTTACGACCTTCTCCGCCGCCTGCCGCATAGGCTCAAGCCCATCAGCACGCTCGGCCGGCACAGTGATGGAAAAGAAAACTTTGCCATTCGCAATAAAAATATCCGAAATCAGCCCAAGGGATACAATATCGCTCTCAAAATCCGGCCCGGTAACTGATTTAAGCCGCTCCAGAATTTGTTCACGCGTAACGCTTGTCATATATCCAACCTCTTATGCGGCAAGGCGCGGCCTTGCCCGGTTCATATATACTGAGATAATCCAGTTTTAGTGAAAAGGCCAATCAATCCGGCCAGAAAAAACCAGCAAAGGTGAAAGATAATGGCAAAAGCGGTTCACTCAATGATACGCGTTCTCGACGAAGAAAAATCGATTAAGTTTTACAACGAGGCTTTCGGGCTTACAGTTGCGGAACGGATTGATTTTGAGACCTTCACGCTCGTTTATCTCAGCAATAAAGAGAGCGAGTTTGAAGTCGAGTTGACGATCAATAAAGGACGGACCGAGCCCTATAATCTTGGGGATGGCTATGGTCATCTTGCTGTTGTAGTGGACGATCTTGACGCGGAATATGCCCGTTTTAAAGAATTGGGCATAAAGGTTGGCAATCTGGTGGATTTCAAGAATGGCGATGTTCCTGTGGCGCGCTTCTTCTTTGCGGACGATCCAGATGGTTACAAGATTGAAGTTATTCAGCGTGGCGGTCGTTATAGCTGATAGCTGATAGCTGTGCTGCTTGCGGCGGATATGTCGCTTGGTCAAATTCGCCGCGATCAGCTAAAAGACAGCTATTCAGGAGCAGGAAAGGTGAAAAAAAGCGCTTTAACAAGGTCAATCATACAGGCATTGCGCTTTGTTTGCGTAATCGGCCTGGTATTGCTGGCCTTTGCGCATCGCCCGGTCGGATTTGAGTGGAATGAGTATCAATCCACCCAATATATGCTCCCCGATGGCAGCTATCCGGTGCTCTGCCTGTCAGATCATCAAGCAAGCGAAAATCACGATAAAGGGCATATACATCAAACTGGCTGTGAAGCTTGTCGGATTTCGGCTGCTTTCCTTTGCCCAGAGCCCGATTCGTCTTCCGGATTCCCCTTACAAAGTGCATTAGCGAGTGCGGTAACTCCGGCTCAGCCCGTGCTGCGACGCAATATTTATCCGCCATCAGCGCCGCCTCATGCACCCCCATTTGCCTGAAATTTTGAAACAAATTGCTGCTTGCAGCAGCGTTTTGAAATTCAACTTTTCAGGATTATACGATGAAAAATACTCGTTTTAACGCAATTGCGATCTCGCTGATCCTTCTTGGAAGTTGGGCAGGAATAGCGCAGGCTCATTCAACCCTTGCTGAAAAAGAGGCCACAGCGGGAAGTTTTTACAAAGCATCCTTACGGATTCCGCATGGATGCAGCGGAAAAGCAACAACCGAAGTGCGGGTGGATATTCCCGAAGGTTTCGTTTTGGCGCAACCGCAAGCCAAGGCTGGCTGGAAGATAACCACCCAAAAGGGGGACTATTCACAACCGCTCAAATTTAACGGCAAAGACATCACTTCCGGGGTGACGCAGGTTGTCTGGAGTGACGGAAACCTGCCGAGCGATCATTTTGATGAGTTTACCGTGGTGGGAAAGATTGCCGATTTTGACAAGGATACCACGCTTTTCTTTCCAGTGACGCAACTATGTGGAACCGATGCAGAAGTGAGTTGGACCGAGATCGCGCAGGACGAACAAGATCCTCATAAACTCAAAAATCCCGCTCCTCAGCTTTATGTACATGCTTCATCCGCTGCTGATCACGGCAAGCACGCACAGCAGAATACGGACCACAATCACAATGGCCATCAGGCGACCAATGTTAAACTCGGAGAGCTCAATATAGAAAACCCATCGATTCGTGCCATGGTGCCCGGTGCGAAAGTTGCCGGCGGGTTTATGACGATCACCAATGAAGGCAAGGAGCCCGACCGGCTAGTGAGCGCCACCACAGAAGCTGTCAAACGGGTCGAAATCCATGAAATGACTATGGAAAACCAGATCATGAAAATGCGGAAACTTTCCGATGGTCTGGAAATTCCGGCGGGAGAAACAGTCGAACTCAAATCCGGTGGTTACCATCTGATGTTTATTGAGCCGGATCATCCTTATAAGGAAGGCGACCGAGTTCCTGTGACGTTAGAATTTGAAAAAGCAGGTAAAGCCCAACTGGAATTCTCCGTCACCTCCAAAAGCGCCTCCAATCACGATGAGCACTCGCATCATTGATTGGTCAATATTTGTGGCGATGTTTCATATCAGCGCCACTCAAATCCTCGATTGATTAAAACCGTGCGCGTTGCCGCAAAGCAGCCTGCAAATTCCAATAGCGACTATATGCGGATGATTTTTTTAAACTTGAGCGATTGACTCCACTTAATTTTCAGGCTTTCATATTTCCGCTAATAGCAACCTTTAATGTCGGGGCCTTGAACCCTTTCAATTGGAGGATCTTATGGTCAAAGTTGATGAGAACCGGATTGCAAATATTGATGGCTTACCTTGGCAGCTTAGCCTTTTGCCTACCGGATATGTAGCGCCACGCTTGCAATTAAGCTTGTCTCGCTACCGCGATGTGAAGTGCCTCACATCCTATAATTGGCGGTGGCGATCATGATGCGGGTATCACATCTCACGGGCGCAAATAGTGCCGATTATTTCGAGCGGCTGCCTGAAAAGCTTGTCCTGGAAGGCTATCGGCGCTGGACAGCCGGATTTGAAACCGGCTCAATTGTTCCTTGGGAGATGGCCTGGGGACTTTACAATGGGGCGCTGGGCTGGTGGCCTGCCAAACAGGCAGTCGGAGAATTGTCGCATTTTATCCGGGTTTTGAGGCAATGCGCTCTCTGCCCATTACGCAGCTTTCCTTTCGATTCACATCATATATGCCGTGAGGAATGTCTGATATTGGGGCTTATTTCTGCTCTACAAAATGATGATCAGAGGCTTCTGGAATTTTGTATCAATGCGATTGCTTGCCCGAGACGGTGTGACGATGTGACCGATGCCGCACGCGGATTTGCCGAGATGCTGGCAGAATTCGGCCAGACTTTACTGCCTATACCTGTCCAAGCAATCGACAGCGCTTTGACTGAAACCAATCGCTCGACTTTTCACTAGGCAAATGTCGCTACAGACCGGCTTTAAACTTGCTGCGATTACGCAGTGTGAGGAGAAAACATGCAAGCCAGAACCGAACGGTGCCTGGGCGTTATCGCTGCAATCACGCTTACCATAGCAGCATTTACTGTTCCGCCTATCGCACCTCAACTCACCTCTTATGTGAAACGTGAGTTAAACAGTCAAACAACTGTAACACGCACGTTCAAGCACCGTGGCGATGGTCATATGAAACTGGCGAGACTGGACAAGCATTTCTGATAAACTTGGCAGTGAGAACAAAACTCACGCGACTATGATCGGTGCTTGCCCTTTTACGCGCTCATAAAGATCGATAATGTCTTGATTCATCAGGCGTATACAGCCCGATGACATAGATTTTCCGATAGACCACCATTCAGGCGAACCATGAATTCGGTAGCCCGTGTCCTGACCATTTTGGTAGATATAGAGCGCACGCGCTCCCAACGGATTATTAGGACCTGGCTCTTGTCCGTTTCGATATTTTTCCAATTCAGGTTGGCGCTGGATCATTTCTGGCGGTGGCGTCCAGCGTGGCCATTGGCGTTTATATTGCACATTCGCCCGTCCTGACCATTCAAAACCGGCTTTACCAATTCCCACCCCATATCTGATCGCTTCACCATCCGGCAAAACATAATAAAGGAAATGATCTTTGGTGCTGACATAGATCGTACCTGGAGGCAGACCGGTTGGATCTTTTACGATTTGGCGGCGATATTCTTTGGGCACTTTAGCGTAAGGAATAGCCGGTAATGTATATGGACCCTCATGCACAGATGCATAGATGAGTTCTGGCGTGCCCATAGATTTGTCCACACTGATGGCAGGACGCATCGGAGTAATTGCCCCGGTGGACATGGGGTCAACATTTGTCTGAAAAGATGACATGTCTAACGTTTGCGAACACCCTGCAGTGCCGCCGAGCAAAACGGCGCTAGACCCAAGCAAAAAATGACGGCGGCTTAACTGTTTACGCAATCCAGACATCGATGTGCCCAATCCTGAACAAGCAATATATTATACTTGTCCCAAGAATTGACCTTCTATGGTTTAGGAAGCATTAATCCGCCAGTAGAAAAGCGAGAAAAGCCCTGCCATCTGTGCTTTAGAAGTTCGAGATTAGGGCCGGATGCAGCCGGATAGATCAATAATCTCTTTCAAAGAAAATACCGACACTGGAATCACCATCAGAACCTAGCGCTCCCTTGGCTTTCAAGTTGCGCGAAATATCGAGATTGACAGTCCCCTTGGTTGTGCCGCCTGAACCTGCTTCAACGCCCAGATAGATATTGTCCTTTATATATCGGCCAGCCCGTACAGCGGTCTCGCCCTCACTATTGGTCACCACATCAATATCATCAAGACCGACACCTTGGCGGATTGAACCCATTAGTGAATTATTGGAACCGCCCGCAAGCTCTGCGGCTGCGGCGGCTAATTGGGCAATCTGGAACGGTGAAAGTTCTCCGATTGAGCGTTTGAAGATGAGATGTGCCAGCACTTCATCTTGCGGCAATTCGGGCGTCGAAGAGAAAACAATGTTCAAATTATCGACAGTTCCGGTCACCGTTACGATGGCGGTGATGTCGCTCCCTTCCGTTCTTGCAACGAAGTTGAGCTGTGGATTGAGATCGCCAACCAGCGTCACGTTACCCTCGTCGAAGGTGATACGTTGGCCGAGAATACCAATGCGTCCACGGATCAAGTCAAATGCGCCAACGGGATGAATATTGGTGAGGGGGCCTGTCAGGCGCACGCGTCCGCCAAGCTCTGCATCCAAACCTCGACCTCGCACAAAGACCTGATTTGGCGCACTCACCACCACATCAAGGCGAGGCATGCTCGGACGCGCAGTAGGTGTTGGCACTTTGCTGCGGCGTTCCTCAACCTTTGCCCGCTCCAAAGTAGCTTCAACGGCTGCGGGCGTGTTGATATGTTCGACGGGCACGTATGTCGCGCCACCGCCAAGATTTTCCGGAACAGATATTTCCGCCCGTTCAACATTAATGCGGCCCGAAATCAGCGGATCACGCATCAAAGGACCCTTAATCGAAATCGACCCGCCGACCGTCGCAACTACAAGCTTGCCATCGGCATAGCGTGCACGGTCCAGTTTGACTGTGATATCGGCAGGGAAATTGGCCGCAGCATTGGTTGAAATAGTGCCATTAGCAGATATTGTTCCGCCACCGGCAAAATTTCCGCTGACCTGGCGCAGCGTGATCGTTTCACCCTCCATACTGCCCATGATATTGATATCATTGACACGAACATTGGTTTCCGGATCGATGAATTGCGCGCCCGCTGTCGAGAACATACCGCGTAGCTGAGGCCGATCAAAGCTACCGCTCACACTGGCAGTCAGCGACATAGTACCGGAAGCCTGACTTCCGCGATCAGCAAGAAAACGATTAGCGAGCACCAGCGGCACATTTCCGGTGACATTCACGCCAAGCCCCTGGCCGGACAAAGGAACCTTGCCATTTGCCGTCACATTGAGACCCTGTGGGCCATCAATATTAAGGGCGCTCATCTCAATTGCGTTTGCAGCATAACGGCCGGAAGCTTCTAATGTGAGCGGGGCAAGTCCGTTTTCGCGCAAAGGCTTTGCAGCGAGGCTGGTTCCGCGCAGATTAAAACTGGCTGCGGGATTGGTGAGCGGGCCGGTCACGCGTGCCGTACCGGAAACATTGCCGGAAAGGTCTTGATCTTTTACGACACCATTGAGAGCCGTAAGCGGAAGATTGGCAAGATTAATATCAATTGCCAATTCGCCCTTATCTAGCGGCACTATACCATTGGCGCGCAGATCAATGCCGCCACCGCCGGTGATATGCGTGTTCACATTCAGCTGGTTGTTCTGGGAGTGACCTTTAGCCTCTGCATTGAGCGCTGCAATGCCCTGATCGCGCAATAGGGCCGCGGTGACATCCCGGGCTGTGGCATCAAAGACAATATCAGGCTGTTCACGCGTGCCGGTTATCCTTGCATTGCCATTTATTATTCCGCCCAAGCCAAGATCAGGTTGAAATGTATTGCCCAATGCGAGCGGAAGATTGGCGATCGCTACTGTGAGGTCGAGCCGGTCATCCACTGTTCCATCCAGCTTCACTTGGCCATTCATACCATTTTGCCCGGTATTGATCACCAGATCGTCGACAGAAATCTGACCGCCTTTCATGGCGATTTTGGCAGGGGATGCAAGATTGGCTTTCAAGTTTCCTTGGCTGACATCGGCAGATTGCAGCAAGAGTTCAAAACCATCATCATTTGGTGCCAAGGACCCGCTAGCCGTCGCCAATGTGCCGATTTTGAGTTTTGTACTGGCTTTAAAATCGGTTTTTGCGCCCGTGGCATTGGCTGTTAGGTCAAAACTGTCCAAACCAAATGTATCAATGAGAATATTACTTGCGGCAGCATCGCCATCAATCACCGGAACTCCAAAAAGGTCACTGATTTTGAGTGCGATATCAGCAGAAGTAATATGGTTCTGATTGATTTTTATGTTTTTCGCGTTGGCCGTGACATCAAGATTTTGCTTTTCACCATTGGCTGTAAGGTGAATATTTGCCGTGGCAGCGCCGGTGGCTTCTGTGAGGAATAAGGCTGCGGCGGTTGATATATCGGCCGCATCTAATTTCAGATTTCCTGACAGCAAGCCTTTCGCAGTATGGGTAACATCGCCAGATAAATTTGTGCCTCCAGCATTAAAGCTTAAATCTGAAAACCGCGTTTCATCATCCGCAATATTGATGAGCGTGCCCAGATCCACTCTCTGGCCATTGAGAAATGCGCTGCCCGATAAGTTGCCGGTCAAGGTGGTGCCTGTTGCCACATTGCCATCCAGCAAGGCATTGAAATCGAGCGCTGCATCGTTCAACTTGCGGTCTGCGAGTTCTCCTTGCGGTACGTCCGCGCGCAATGCCAAAGCGATCAGCTTGTCCGTTCCGCGCGCACTTCCCTTCACCGTCAACCGACCAGAAGTCCGGTCTGAAAGCATTGCCAGATCGGAGAGCGCAACGCCAAAATCAAAATCGGCTTTATCCGATGCAACAGACCCATTCGCGGTTATTTCGCTGCGCTCATTGCCAATACGAAAATTACGTGCTGAAAATCCTTCGACGCTGCGTCCAAGCGCACCGCTCAACTGAACATCGCCTTGCAGAAGATTATCCAGCGCTTGAGTTCCGGTGTGCAAATTCTGGGCGTTTCCGTTTAAATCGAGCTGGAAGGCTCCACTAATCGGATAAACGGTCCCGGCTGCCT
The DNA here is from genome assembly GCF_003259955.1 of Falsochrobactrum ovis. Lineage (GTDB taxonomy): Bacteria > Pseudomonadota > Alphaproteobacteria > Rhizobiales > Rhizobiaceae > Brucella > Brucella ovis_A. Next base: position 305,475 of record NZ_QLMK01000001.1, on the reverse strand, counting down.
TAATGTTAATGCTGCCCGCAAGCTTCCGATCTGCCAAAGCACCAAAGGGCGCAAGGCTTGCAACATTGGCAATAATGTCACCATTAAAGGCGGCGTCGACGATGTTTCCCTGTAGGGCAAGACCGAGGCCATTTCCCTCTATATTTGCGGTTGCGAGCTCCACCGGCATTCCGCTACGCCATCCGCCGGCAATTTCCAGCGTAATGGCATCGCCAAGAGCTTCCGCCAGTTTTGCATCCTGCGATGAAATTCCCTGCGCGCCGCCATTAACGTTGAATGTTATATGGCGGTTGGTTGGATTGTTGAGATTTTGAGCAATACCGCCCATGTCCAGCGCAATGGATGACGCGGAAATTGTGGCATTGGTAAAATTGGCAATCTCCAGTTTACCGATCCAGTCATCAGTCGGTCGATCTCCATATGAAATCTGCAACCGCGCATTATCAACAAATGTTTCCCCGCCTTTGAGCGGCAGAAGAACATGCCCCTTTTCTTCATCTCTTATGCTGGCATCAACCCGCAGGCGATTTAGAAATCCGACATTATCGGATTCAGCTTCTGCTTTAAGATCAAGCGCAGCACTTTTTAAAGCCAGATCGTCGAGGCGGAATCCGCCCGCATCGCGCAGCAAGCCTTTGGCTGAAAGTGTGGTTTCTGCACCGAAAAAATCACGGAATTGTGCAGGCACCAAGACTGCGATCGGGCCATTAAATCCGGCAACAAAAATGCGTCCGTCGCCCTGACGGGTGAGCGTGAATTTTCCGGATAGTGTTCTTGTTCTATTGGTGTCCAGCGCGAGATTAACCACCAGATTATCCAGTGTTCCCTCGCCCGTAAGCTCAAGCTCAACCGGTGGTCGTCCGTCAATTTTAAGCAAATTTGCGACGATACCATCGGCTGGTTCAGAAACTTGCAAATTCAGATCAAGCTTCTGGTCTGCATTGGCATAGGCAGCCTTGAGTGTAAAACTTCCTCCCGGACCGTCTAGCCGTTTGATATCAAAATCTGAATTCAGAGAACCGCCAGCCAGAGAAAGATTGCCATCAAGCGAGATATCCGATTCCAATCCGAAAACATCTTCGCCAAAATGAAGCTTTGCGATTTCCAGGCGATCAATATTGATGGATAGCGGAAGTTCGGGCAGGCTGAATGTGGAGGCTTCCGGTGTTGGTACATTGGTATCCGGCAAGGGCGTGCGGATAAAATCAATTCGTTCCGCAACAAGCGACTGAATGCTGAGATTGCCCCTGAGCAGCGCCAAGCGGCTCCAGTTGAGTTGTGCATTTTCTATCCGGAGCCAAACACCGTCACGATCCGCCACCGTAATCGAGGCCACCGATGCTTCAGATGAAAGCAAACCACTTATGCCGGAAATAGAAATCCGGCGATTTGGAGCGGAAAGCTGATTTTCGACGAAGGACAGGAAATATGATTTTTCCTCTTCCGCCTGTTCCTGTGCAACAGCGGGCAATGCGAAAAGAAGAAAAGCGAGCAGAGCAAGAAATCTAGTCAAAACGCCTGTCCTATGCCTACGTAAAATGCATAGCTCGGATCGCCCGAGCGGCGGTTAAGTGGAATCGCAGCATCCAGCCGGAGCGGGCCTAGCCCGGTTAGATAACGCAAGCCTATACCCGTGCCGAGGCGCAAATCTTCCGAAAAATCTGGATAGGATTGTTCACCGACATAGCCTGCGTCAAGGAAAGCAACCGCGCCGATTGAATCGGTGACGCGTGCACGAATTTCGCCCGAAGCTTCCACCAAAGAACGCCCGGCGATTATTTCGCCATTGGGTGTTTCAATCCCTATGCCGCGATAGGGATAGCCACGGATGGAGCCGCCGCCACCTGCAAGAAAGAGCTGGCTTGGCGGCAGGTCCTCAACGGACGCACCAACAACGGAGCCAAGTTTCACACGTCCTGCCAGAACGATCCGGTCTTGCTTACCAAAACCGTAATAGGTTCTGCCTTCTGCGGTAAACCGGGTTGCGAAATTGCCACGCTGAAATTCATAGAATGGCTCTATATTGCCTTCCAGATAAACACCGGAGCTTGGATCTGGCTTATTATTGCGGTTGTCGTAAATGACACCCGCTTGCAATCCACCGGTCGTAAACTCACGCTTTCCAAAGTAATCATCGTCAAATCGCCCGTGGCTTGCCTTGGCATAAATGGCAGCAGACAGCTCTTCACTGAAAATCTGTGAGAAGCCAATTTTGGCATTCACCGATGTTTCCGTATAAGAATCAATTACTTCTCGTTTTGCATCTAACGCAGCCACAAAATCAGTATCAGGCGTATAGACGCCGGGTTTTGTGAAGCTTGTGCCCACCAGATAAGTGAAGTTTTCCGGATGGAAGGAATTATCTTGTGTTCCACCTATACCGGCGACTTTGGCGTCAAACCGCAGTCGTTCACCTTTGCCGAACAGGTTACGATGCATCCAGTAACCTGTGACACCAAAACCGTCGATTGTGGAATATTCGGCACCGACACCGATCCGCCGAGGTCTACGTTCCTGCACATTAAGGGTAATGGGCAGACTGCCATCGGGTTCGATGGTTTCTGCCTCTTCAAAACTCATGGCGCGGAAAACTTCCATCCGGCCAAGGCGTTTTTTTGCCTGCTCAATATCGTCGGGATCATATTCTTGTCCGGGCTTAAGGCCCGTCATCCAAGCGATAAATTCCGGATCAATCCGTGCTGTTCCCACCACGCTAACAGGCCCATAATGCGCTTTGCGGCCAGGATCTAATGTAATATCCGCGCTCAAACGATCATCCGCGTGATCGGCTACGACGTTCTCACCCGTTACGCGGGCCTTGGCATAACCTTGTTGGCGCCATGCTTCGACGGCCAGACGCTCTGCGCGCAAAATTGTACCCGACCGCGCCACTTGGCCCGGTGCAAAGCCTATGCTTTCGGGGCTTTCGACATGGTCTTTCTTATCTGTTGGTGGCGGAGCAATGTTGGAAATCGCTGTACGCGAGAAAAGAAATTGCGGACCGGGATCAACGGAAATATTAATCTTGGCGTCATCGGGAATATCAGCGTCAGGCGGTATATCATCCGCCTCGCTTCCATTAACCTTGATCGAAATCGTACCGCCATAACGGCCTTCGCTATAAAGAGCAGCCAAAATGCGCCGATAATCGCCGCGCGCCTTGGCTAAAAGCCCTGCCGAGCCGGAAGCAGGCTTGGCCTCGTCGGAAACCAGGCTTGAGGCACCTTCGATGACAGATTTTAGATCAGCTTCTGAGCCATCGGCATTCTTGCGCTCGCCGAGCATTTCGACATCTACCGAATAGTTCTTCGGGTCTGCAATAACAGCGTCGGCGTCCTCTTTCTTGCTTTCGCCCCAAAGTCGGATACCGAAAATCTCAAAGGCCAAAACCGGCGACGCGTGTAGCGTTGACAAACACGCCGTCAACATGAGCGTTACTACGCTTCTTCCCGGTATCGTCCTTTTACTCCAAACCATACGCCAATCTGTCCCGTTCTCTATATTGGCCGATACCGGCGCCCTATACTCCCCCGATCCCAGGACGTTCAGGAGTTAACACAGAGCGCGTCCAGCGCCAAGTTACGCGCGCCAGACAAGTGACAGAATCGTTTCTGACACATAAGTAATCAACAACTGTATCTTTTTAGCATAAACAGGATCAATGGAGCGTTAACAAAAGTGCGGCCCACCGGCGGAGGAACCGGCGGACCGCGGGTCAGGTCATCGGGGAGGGGGAAATGACCTGATGGGTAACTATCGACGCCTAACGCCCGGCAAAATGCCCGCGCTTACGTGCTGGCCCGATATTAGACCAATCCGGCCCCGGTGCGACACCGGGTTGAATGACAGGACCCGGGCCCCAGATGGGGATCGAAGGATGCGGACTAGGTTGAACAGGAATCCAATGGCGACGATGAGGACGATGCGGATACCAATGCCCTCCCCGACGCCAATCCATCGGACCATCCCAAAAAGGATTATCGCGCGGAAGAGGGGGATAGGAGTGGATCACAATATCCAATTGCGATCGCGGATTATAAGCGGGCCGCGGCGCATAGTTTCGTGCCCGCCTCGCATCTGACGCACGAAGATAACGAGCCGAAACCCATCCATAAACGCCACCGGCATGCACCTGACACCAGCTGCCGCGGCACTGGCCCATATCGACCCGATAGCCCGCAGGGAGGGTAGCAACTTTTACGAAATCAACGCCAGGCCCCGAGCGCACATTCACATTGGTGGCCACGGTTGCGGTGCTGGCAAAAGCAGATACTGACAGACCTGTAAGCAATAAAGCAGCTAAGGACCCTGCCAGGGAAATCCTCTTAAATAACGCCATCGGAAAAACTCCGCTAAATTATATTAAATTATAATAATTAAGCACTTAATACTTGTAATTTTATAATTGACATATAGTTATCGCAAGTTCTTTCTAACAAGATGGTAAACAGTAACAATAAGTTACAAGTAGATACAATAAGAATCCTGCCACAGTAAAGCTGGAATAAAACTATACTCACAGATATGAAATAGTGGGGCGCATCTATGTATTTTCGCTGACCCAAGCTGGCGCGACTTAAAACAACAGCGAAAGAAAAAGGCTGGCGCTAGGCCAGCCTCATATTCAGGGAAGATTGCGCACCGCATCGGGTGTCATATGCATTGGCATCATATTGGTATCGAGGTGGTGCATAACCCAGATGGACCCAGCCAATACGATGGCCAGTATGATCACTGCGAAGATCAATGCCAATATATTCCAGCCATTTTCAGATTTCGGATCAAGGTGAAGGAAATAGACCAGGTGCACAATCACCTGAATCACCGCAAATCCAAGCACAATGGCGGCTGTCGTTCCCGGTGTGAAATAACCGTTCATGGCAAGCATGAAAGGAACGATGGTAAGAATGACAGCCAGTACAAAGCCAATCAAATATGATTTGACGCTTCCATGTGCGGCTTGATCGTGTGTTTCATTTGAAGTGCTCATCACAATACACCCAGCAGATAGACAAGGGTAAAGACGCCGATCCAGATGATATCCAGGAAGTGCCAGAAGAGGCTAAGACACATCACACGCGTCCGGTTCTTTTCGGTAAGGCCATCGCGTTGAAGCTGGCCAACAAGCACCAGAATCCAGATCAGGCCCGATGTAATATGCAGACCATGTGTGCCTACCAGCGTGAAGAAAGCAGACAGGAAAGCGCTACGGCCCGGCCCAGCATCAATAGAGATCAGATGATGGAACTCATAAATTTCCATCACAAGGAAGGCGGCGCCAAGCATGAAAGTGACGCCCAGCCAGCGAAGAACTCCTGCCTTGTTATTTTTGTACATGGCGAGCGTCGCCATGCCATAGGTCACACTGGAAACGAGCAGGATCATGGTTTCGACCAGCACGAAATTCAGATCGAAAAGATCGCGCCCCGTCGGACCGCCAGCAAATTGATGCGCCAGAACGGCATAGGTGGCAAAAAGACCCGAGAAGAGAATGCAGTCGCTCATCAGGTAGATCCAGAAGCCAACGAGTGTCGTTGACCCTGAATCATGATGGTCTTCTTGAACGGGATATTCGTTTCCGCCCTTGAACGGGGCAGTCTTGGTAAGGCTAGCGCTCATGGATTAAGCCTCCTGCGCTTGCAGTTGCCGAGTGCGGGCATCTTCAATGGACTGCACTTCTTCGGCCGAGACATAATAGTCTCTGTCATTGTTAAAAGAATGGATGATTGCGGCGCCCAGGACTGCAAGTCCAGAAGCAATCGCCAGCCACCAAATATGCCACACCATTGCAAAGCCAAGCGGGACGGTCAGCATACCGATGACAAAACCAGCGCCGGTATTTTTTGGCATATGAATGCGGGCAAAGCTTTTGGTGCGACGCACATAGCCATTCTGCTTCATGTCCCACCAGCTATCGTGATCGCGTACATGCGGAATTTCAGCAAAATTGTAGAATGGTGGTGGCGAAGAAAGCGACCATTCAAGCGTACGGCCTGAACCCCATGAGTCGCCATTGGTTTCACGCAGCCTTTCGCGATCGCGGATCGAGATCATGATCTGCAGAACCTGGAACACGATACCGCACAGAATGATTGCCACACCGACCGCAGCAATAATCAGATAGATATGCCAAGCAGGGTTTTCTGTATGGTTGAGACGACGGGTCATGCCCATCAGGCCCAGTACATAAAGCGGAGCAAAGGCGAGAATGAAGCCGACGAGCCAGCACCAGAATGCTTTACGGCCAAGGCCTTCATGCAGTTTAAAGCCAAAGGCTTTCGGCCACCAGTAGATCAGGCCTGCAAAACAGCCAAATAGCACGCCAGAGATGATCACATTATGGAAGTGCGCGATCAAAAACACCGAATTATGCAGCACAAAATCCGCAGGCGGAACCGCCAGCAACACACCGGTCATACCGCCGATAACAAAGGTACACATGAAACCAATGGTCCAGAGCACCGGCGTTTCCATCCGGACGCGGCCTTTATACATGGTGAAGAGCCAGTTAAAGACCTTAGCCCCGGTCGGGATAGAGATGATCATGGTTGCAACACCAAAGAAGGCATTGACGCTTGCGCCGCCGCCCATGGTGAAGAAATGGTGCACCCAGACCAGAAACGACAGCACTGTGATGGCCAGCGTTGCGTAGACCATTGATGTATAGCCGAAGAGCCGCTTGCTGGAGAAGGTTGCGATAACTTCGGAGAAAACACCAAAACAGGGCAGAACTAGAATATAGACTTCCGGGTGTCCCCAGATCCAGATGAGGTTCACATACATCATCGGATTGCCACCGGAATCATTGGTGAAGAAGTGGAAATCCAGATAGCGATCAAGCGTCAGCAGGGAAAGCGTCACCGTCAAGATCGGAAAAGCTGCGACAATCAGAATGTTGGAGCAAAGTGCAGTCCAGGTGAAAACTGGCACCTGCATCATCCCCATTCCGGGCGCACGCATCTTGATGATAGTGGTAATAAGATTAACGCCAGAAAGCAGCGTTCCCATTCCGGAAATCTGCAACGCCCATAAGTAATAATCCATTCCGACATCGGGACTGAATTCTTTGCCGGAAAGCGGCGGATAGGCCAGCCAGCCAGTCTTTGCGAATTCACCCACGCCAAGCGAGATATTGATCAAAACCGCACCGGCAACCGTCAGCCAGAAGCTCAGCGAGTTGAGATATGGAAAAGCAACGTCGCGGGCGCCAATCTGCAATGGCACGGCGAAGTTCATCAAACCTACGATGAACGGCATTGCCACAAAGAAGATCATAATAACGCCGTGGGCGGTAAATATCTGGTCGTAGTGATGGGGCGGCAGAAAACCTTCATTGGCCCCGCTAGCAATCGCTTGCTGCGCACGCATCAAGATTGCGTCCGAAAAACCACGGAACAGCATAACGAATGCTAAGATAATATACATGATGCCGATCCGCTTATGATCGACAGTGGTTAGCCAGTTAGTCCAAAGGACGCCCCACTTTTTATAGTAGGTTATAGCGGCGAGAAGAGCGACACCTCCAACAACTATCCCAAGCAGAGTGGTTAAGATGATAGGATCGTGGAAGGGTATCGCTTCGAGCGTTAGTTTTCCAAACATTTCGTTTCTTGCTTCGATTGGAGTGCGAATTACCCAAAAGCCCCGGAGCTAATCCCCGAGGCGGCTGGGTATCGACAAATCAGTTTTCAAGCTGCGACATGCGTTGAGGCTGGATTGCGCAAATGATGTCATCCGCCCACTGGCTGAAATCGACGGGAGAGGAATTGCGCAGATCTGCACGCGCATCCCTTACCAGTTTCTCACGATGCATTTGATCATCAAGGCAGACAGATTTGCCATCCCAACAACGGTTAACAATGCCATGAAACAGCGACTTGTCCGTATACGCAAAATACTGCACCGGATGTTTTTCGCTGGGCTGCACCAGCGAAGCATAGCGCTCGCGGTTCAAATCTTGGCCAGATGCCTTAACCTCGGCCACCCATTTATCAAAATCTTGCCTATCCAAGGAAAGGGCTTTGAAACGCATTTGGGCGAAGCCTTGGCCGCTATAATTTGCGGAAATACCGTCAAATTCGCCGGTCTGATCAGCAATCAGATGCAGTTTCGTCTGCATACTGGGCATTGTATAGACCTGGCTACCGAGCACGGGGATGAAGAACGAATTCATCATATTGCTGGAAGTCAGCTTGAAATTAACCGGCACACCCACAGGCATGGCCATTTCATTGACCGTGGCAATTCCATAATCGGGATAGATGAATAGCCATTTCCAGTCGAGCGAAACCACTTCAACATTAATGGGTGGCACGTCGGAATCAATCGGACGATATGGGTCCAACTTATGTGTGGCGATCCAGGTTACCGTGCCGAGTGCTATAATAATAGCAACCGGAATCAACCAGACCGTAGCCTCAATCTTGTTCGAATGATGCCAATCCGGTTCATATTCCGCCTCTTCATTTGTGGAGCGGTACTTCCAGGCAAAATAAAGGGTCATGAAAATGACCGGCAGAATAACGATGAGCATCATGCCCGTCGCAAAATATATAAGATCGCGTTCTTCCAACCCGACCTGACCTTTGGGAGAGAGCAGGACCTGATTCTCGCAGCCAACGAGAAAAACAGCGAGGGTTAAAACGGCGAACGAAATGATCGTTCGGGGGGTGCCGTGTTTCATTGGTTTTTCCATCTAGCATCCGGAAGATCCGGCGCATATGCGATTTCTTAGTTTTCGGTAAATTCTGAAAATTCCGACCGTACCGATATAGCTATTATCGAAATTTGTCACCCTTTAGTTGATAATTTTGCGTGTCTGAATTGTCGCGCCCTGATGATATTTCAGGTCAAACTACCGAAATAATTGGCTATTTTCGCGAAGAAAGCAGCGTTGCAAAAAAGAAAACATTTAGCCTGCCTTTGCCAAAAAGGAGCGCAAACAAGGCCAATTTTCGATTTTATTTTGTATTTTGATTTCTGCAGATCGGCCAAGCTTTGGGTTTCAACCCGGTCTGAAACAACCCGGTAAAAGCTGGATCATTGGCAAATTTCACGCCACGCCGCTCAAATATATTCAGCAAATAATTCACAATGCGTTTCAGCAGCGTTAATTAGCAAAGTCTCTATCACGCTGTGGGCATATTCTTATTCCCTACAAAACAAAAAGGCCGGGATTTTCCCGACCTTTGTTTTATCAAGTTCCATGCCAGTACATCCGTGGTCATGGCTCTCGATAATGTCCGATACAAGCATATTAAAGCGTCGCTGTATCGGATTTATGACATCATTAATGTGTTTTAGCCCGACTGCGCACCGTGCCCGCGATCTAGCTTCAGGCGGCCATAGGGGCTTCTGCCTGAATACGATGGTTGTAATCCCACACCTCAACCAGACAATCATGCATTAAATCGAGGTCTACGGGGCCAATTCGGGAAAGCACCAAGTCGAGTTCGTCTGGCTCTACGCCTTGATTGAGAAGCTCAACGATTGCCTTTGTGAGAACTGCTTTATCATCAAATCTATAGCGTTGCATAAATTGCTCCCCTGGCTGGGTACTGCTGTATCAAACAATAGGGCCCTATGGTTAACATAGGATTAAAAAGACAAATTTTTTGCGAAATAATAGTTCTTTAAGTAATGTAAAATCTGGAGAGTGAGTTTCTTTTGCCTGCTCGACTATACAGATGCTGGAAGTCAAATCACTCCTAAAAATAGATCGCTTTAACTATATTTAAGAAGAGTGAAATAACCGTATTCGCTTATAAAGTTTGGGCTAGTTTAAAGCCGAATATTGCAATATAGCTGCGTCATTCTGGTTATTTCAGCGGGCGGATTTCACAATCATTTGCACGATACAGCGAATCGGGACTTTGGAAGGCTCGCCTAAAGCAAGGCTAGCGATCCACCGCCCCGGTTGCGCGCGCGTCCCAGCCACCCAGTAGGATTTGCTTGGGTTTTTCTGGCTCTAAATCAAATGCAGCATATGAGAATTTGATTACGCGGCAGAATGCCGAAACTTGAAAGAAAACGCCGGGGGAAACCCCGGCGTTGAATGCGAATATTAGTCGAGGCCGACAATCTTGCCTTCATCCCAGCTAAAGACGTCGAAGCTTGGTGAGGTGAGATCACCGGTGCCGCCATAGGTCAGTTCACCGATGACTGTTTCGATTGGCTCACCCTCATGCAGCACTTTTGCAACCGCTGCTGCGTCTTCGGTGGTATCGGCCCGCTCCATGCCTGCCTTAAGCACCTGAACAGCCGCATATGCATTCATGGTGAAAGCTTCGACCGGAATATTTTTCGCAGTCAGCGCATCAACCGCTTCTTTGGAAGCTGGGTTTTTTGTAGCATCCACGGCATTGGTGAAGAGTGTTCCCTGCGCCGTATCACCACCAATAGCCCAGTATTCCGTGTTGGAGAGACCCTCTCCGCCAAGAATAAGGGCATCAAGTCCGGCATCGTGTAGCTGACGTGAAAGCAGGCCACCTTCACCGTGATATCCGCCGAAGTAAATGACTTCTGCATCAGCGGCCTTTAGTTTGGTGACCAGCGCACTGAAATCCTTATCGCCCGGCGTTACCGAATCATAATGAACTTCCGTGACGCCACCTTTATTAATGGCCTCCTTAAAAGCATCGGCCAGTCCTTTGCCATAAGCGCCCTTATCGTGGACGACAGCAACTTTTTTGTCTTTAAGGTTCTTCAGGTAGTAATCGGCCATCACGTCGGCTTGCTGGTCGTCACGTCCACAAGTGCGAAAAACGGTTTCAAGACCACGTGCGGTCAGATCGGGCCCAGTGGCCGTTGGCGTAACCATCAAGATACCGTTTTCAGCAAAAACGTCCGAAACGGGAATTGCAACGCCCGTGGTTACCGGACCGACAACGAATTTGATGCCATCACCAACCAATTGGTTGGCTGCGGAAACACCCTGCTTTGGTTCACCTGCGTCGTCAGCGAACTTTAAAACGACTTTTTCGCCCTTAATACCGCCAGCAGCATTGATCACTTCTACTGCAGTTTCGGCACCTTTCTTAACCTGATCACCATAGGCAGCAACAGGACCGGTCAGTGGTGCGACGACACCAATTGTAATATCTGCGTATGCTGCGCTGGTGAAGCCTATCGTTGCAGCGAAAACAACGCTGGAAAGCAGTTTCCGATTCATATTTTTCTCCTTCGGCGAGGCTTTTCTGGACAGCCTCATCAATCCCCGTACTGCAACGCCAATGTCTGTGCATTGGGTTGCTGACCCCCAACCTTTGGCGTGTTTGATGTGCCAAAGGCATGTAATACCAAAAATCAATAGCGTGAGCCCAACTGCGCTATAAATATAATCAAAACCGTCATGGTTTTATTGTCTTTATTATGCGAAGCAGAGTCTAGCTTTCGTAATATTATAAGAATGCATTTCCAGCCGCTGATTGCAAGGGGCCAGCACGCTGTTAACGCCAGGAAACTGCCTGCGGGTTTCAACGAGTTTGAACGAAGGTAAAAATCGTTTAGGCAAGCAAGTTAGCGCGGGTTTATCGCGTGCTCGCTGCCTGAATAGGCAGAGCTTAGGCTTCAACGAAATCGAGAAACTGAGCGTTGACGGTAAACGGGAAGGCAGACGCAGAAGCGTTGTAAACTTCCATTCCTCCGTCGCTGGATCATCACAGAAGCTGAGAGGGCAGGACAACCAGAAAGCACTATCTCACAGTTGTCGGCCACAAGGAAGGCCGCAAATCCGTCACCTTCAAACTGTGCTCCTGTAGTTCAGATGAACACTGTGTCGAGGCTGTGAGGTTTCCTCTGCGTTCTTAATTTTGCCTAGATATCCCGTAAATAAAAATTATTCAGTTTTCTCAATAGCTTCGATAATTTTCAAAAGATTTTTCTGTTCACTCGCAACAATTTTCTCGAACTTGGAATAAGCCTCAGAAATAGTTTCATGCTGCGAAATCGCGAATAACAACTTTTCCGGCTGAGCCGTTAGATTATCAAAATTCTTTGGGAGCCTCGTAAGGTCAACAGCACCCACTCCTTCTTGAAAAGAAGGAATGTCTAACGCCAAAACCTTCAGTTTTTCTCTAACAGAATAATCAATATTAGATGATATGGCAGTAAGGAATGCTTGAACGATCTTTTCCTTCGGGTAAGGAAGCTTACTTACATCCCGAACCTCTAACGGCTGAAGGTTGGACGTTTCTACGTAGGAAACAAAAGAGCGAATAATCGTCTCTGCTGACGAATTTTCGTTATTTTCTTTTGAACTCTTTTTAGGAGTTTTTGATCTCTTTAGATAATTAAAAGGCCACATTGCCCCCCCAAAATTAACTATATTGCTTTTTGATAGGAAATAATCATGAAATAAGGAAATGAAAATCACCATTGTGGGTAAAAATCGTGACTACGCGGATTTCATTGCTGTTGAAGTCGAATATTGAGAGTACGCTGTTGCTGTCATTCGTTATTTCATGACCATTGCTTTCTCATTGGATTATCAAGACATGAGGACTTGGTCGGAACGATTGTTCGGAATCATCTCGACACAATGGCTGTAAATATTGAAATGTAGCAACAATATGTATGGGAAATTATGTTGGTGGAGCCAAGCGGGATCGAACCGCTGACCTCCTGCATGCCATGCAGGCGCTCTCCCAGCTGAGCTATGGCCCCATCAGACCTCTTGCGAGGGAATACAAAGCAGAAATGCACTGCCCTGTCGAGCGGCTTATTAAAGGGCAATATCAGGAAGATCAAGAGCTAAATCGCAACTTTCACACTGATAATGAAATATTTTGCGCTTCCGCGCCATAAGTCTCTAAAAAAAACCCATAAATCCCGGAAATAAAACGAAAAAGCGACCCAGAGGCCGCCTTTCCGCTTGTTGCTTAGTGAAGAGAATCAGACGTCTTCATCATCGTCGCTGACGCCGCCGCCGATAATACCGACAACGTCATCATTCTCGTCTTCCTCTTCCTCAAGGAATGCATCCTCATCGTCATCGCCAAGATCAACGTCGTCATCAAGATCCGGAATATCCTCGCCACCCTTGGCTTCGTCATCGGCCTCTTCAAGCGAGACGAATTCAGGCTTTTCGAGAACTGTATCCAGTTCTTCCTCTTCGGCTTCTTCTTCAGCACGCGCTTCCGCTACGGTCGCTTCGAAATAAGATCTTGGATAGGAAATCCCAGTATAGGGCGATACAATCGGATCACGATTGAGGTCGTAAAACTTCTTGCCCGTCTCCGGGTCGATGCGCTTGGTACCAAGTTCAGGTTTTGCCACGTCTAGCCTCGTTACTCTGAGTTCCCCGTCCGCATATTGCGTAATATGCTATTTTGTTCAGCCGGGGCCACAAATTAATTTAAATACCGCGCCTGAAACGCTTCTATGGTATCTACCAAACACGCTCCCGGCGAACTTGCTCACAATCCAATCTTGCAGACAAGCTAATCCGGGCAGCGCAGACGCGCTTTGCGATGTTGCCCGGTGCATAAACGCAATTTGCTGCCTTTGTCAAAGCTAAAGACAGTTTCCATACTTACTCTTTATCTCTCATTGTCGTAAACAGTTTTTTCGCTCGCTTAAAATGCTCGAAAAACACTGTGCTTTTCTGTGATAAATAAGACCTGTGCACGATTTATAGTATGGCGGGGTGACCCGGTCGGGAAGCTATGCTAGGGAAGCTGCGCTTTCTTCAATCCCGGCGTCAGATACGCCAAAAATGAGACAGTGAAAATCGATGTCCCATTCCTCACCCCTGAAACCTGCTACCGCCCACCGCTCAGAGGGTCTATCGGGCGATATTCGCATTCCGGGCGACAAGTCCATTTCTCATCGCTCCTTCATGTTTGGCGGCCTGGCCTCGGGCGAGACCCGCATTACAGGCTTGCTGGAAGGCGAAGATGTCATCAATACGGGCCGCGCTATGGAAGCCATGGGCGCAAAAATCCGTAAAGAAGGCGATGTGTGGATCATCAATGGTGTCGGCAATGGTTGCCTGTTGCAGCCAGAAGCACCGCTCGATTTCGGCAATGCCGGAACCGGCGCACGCCTCACCATGGGCCTTGTCGGCACCTATGATATGACAACGACCTTCATTGGTGACGCGTCCTTATCCTCGCGCCCGATGGGCCGCGTACTCAACCCGCTAAGAGAGATGGGGGTGCAGGTCAAGGCCGCTGAAGGCGACCGCATGCCGCTCACACTTACAGGTCCAAAGACAGCAAATCCGATCAGCTATCGCGTGCCGATGGCATCGGCACAGGTTAAATCAGCCATATTGCTTGCCGGGCTTAACACGCCGGGCGTTACGACTGTCATCGAACCGGTTATGACACGCGACCATACCGAAAAAATGCTGCAAGGCTTTGGTGCTGATCTGACGGTGGAAACAGATTCCGCTGGCGTTCGTCATATCCATATTGTCGGGCAAGGCCAGCTTACCGGCCAGATTATCGACGTGCCGGGCGATCCATCCTCAACCGCCTTCCCGCTCGTTGCTGCAATTTTGGTTGAGGGTTCTGATCTCACCATCCGCAATGTGCTGATGAACCCAACACGCACGGGTCTGATCCTCACGCTTCAGGAAATGGGTGCCGATATTGAGGTGCTCAATGCTCGCCTTGCGGGCGGGGAAGATGTTGCGGACCTGCGGGTGAGATCGTCAAAACTCAAAGGCATTGTTGTTCCGCCCGAACGTGCACCATCAATGATTGATGAATATCCTATTCTCGCCATTGCTGCAGCTTTTGCCGAAGGCGAAACCATCATGGATGGGCTTGATGAATTGCGCGTCAAGGAATCAGATCGTCTTGCAGCCGTTGCGCGCGGACTTGAAGCCAATGGCGTTGATTGCACCGAAGGCGAAATGTCGTTGAGCGTTCGCGGACGCCCGGATGGTAAGGGAATTGGCGGCGGCACTGCTAAAACCCATCTTGACCACCGTATTGCCATGAGCTTTCTCGTAATGGGTCTTGCATCGGAAAAGCCTGTGAGCGTGGATGATTACAAGATCATTGCGACATCCTTCCCCGAATTCATGGATATGATGGCGGGGCTTGGTGCAAAAATCGAACAAAGCGACGCCGAATGAAAAACTTTATCGTCGCCATAGATGGACCAGCGGCGTCGGGCAAAGGTACTCTTGCCCGCCGCATTGCTATCCATTACGGAATTCCGCATCTTGATACGGGTTTGACCTATCGCGCTGTCGCTAAAGCGTTGCTCGATCAGGGGTTGCCACTTGACGATGAGCGGCTGGCAACTCAAGCTGCGGAACATATTAATCTGCTTAATATGGATAAGAATATTCTCTCCGCGCATGAAATTGGTGAAGCGGCATCAAAAGTCGCAGTCATGCCAGCGGTTCGTCGCACTTTGGTTGATGTGCAGCGAAAATTTGCCAATAAGCTGCCTTCAAGTGTGCTTGATGGCCGTGATATTGGAACAGTTGTTTGTCCCGATGCGGCGATAAAACTCTTTGTCACCGCTTCGCCTGAAGTGCGCGCACGCCGGCGATTTGATGAAATCACGGCGCGGGGATTAAGCGCGAATTTTGAGGAAATTTTTCGCGATATCAAACAGCGTGACGAGCGTGACATGAGCCGAAATGATTCTCCACTCCGGCCCGCAGCAGATGCGCACTTGCTAGATACGAGCGAAATGAGTATAGAAACGGCATTTCTAGCAGCAAAAAAGCTGATTGATCACGCTTTAGCGCAGCATAGCGCATAGTTTTCCGGGTTTTTCCTGGGATCGTTCAGTCAAAACGCTGGATTAATGGGATTACGGCCCTAATTAGGCTGCTCTCGTATTGATAAACCTGACTTCGCGCTCCACGCGCCGGTGTCTTTATAGACGGGGCCGAGATCAGGTATAACGCAACGCTAACCCCCGGCGCCGCATCCGATGTTTTTTCATACCGGATGCATCAGGAGTATTTATGTCTGATTTTAATCCCTCTCTCGCAGACTTCGAGTCGCTGCTGGCCGAATCCTTTGCTCATAATGATCTTGCTGAAGGTTATGTTGTAAAGGGCCGCATCGTTGCCATCGAAAAAGACATGGCAATCATTGATGCTGGCCTCAAAGTCGAAGGTCGCGTACCGCTGAAGGAATTCGGCGCGAAGGGCAAAGACGGCTCGATGAAGCCGGGCGACGAAGTTGAAGTTTACGTTGAGCGCATTGAAAACGCACTCGGCGAAGCTGTTCTGTCGCGTGAAAAGGCTCGCCGCGAAGAAAGCTGGGGCAAGCTCGAGCAGAAATTTGCCAATGGCGAACGCGTTGACGGCGTTATCTTCAATCAGGTCAAGGGTGGTTTCACCGTCGATCTGGATGGCGCAGTTGCCTTCTTGCCGCGTTCACAGGTCGATATTCGTCCGATCCGCGACGTTACCCCGCTCATGCACGTTCCGCAGCCGTTTGAAATCCTCAAAATGGACAAGCGTCGCGGCAATATCGTTGTTTCGCGCCGTACGGTTCTTGAAGAATCCCGTGCAGAACAGCGCTCTGAAATCGTTCAGAACCTTGAAGAAGGTCAGGTCGTTGAAGGTGTGGTCAAGAACATCACCGATTACGGTGCGTTTGTTGATCTCGGCGGCATCGACGGTCTGTTGCACGTCACCGACATGGCATGGCGTCGTGTGAACCATCCATCGGAAATCCTCACCATCGGCCAGACGGTCAAGGTGCAGATCATCCGCATCAACCAGGAAACCCATCGTATCTCGCTCGGCATGAAGCAGCTCGAGAGCGATCCTTGGGATGGTATCGGCGCGAAGTACCCGATCGGCAAGAAGATCACCGGTACTGTCACGAACATCACCGATTACGGTGCATTCGTCGAAATCGAGCCAGGCATCGAAGGTCTTATCCACGTTTCCGAAATGTCGTGGACCAAGAAGAATGTCCATCCGGGCAAGATTCTTTCCACCACACAGGAAGTTGAAGTGGTTGTGCTCGAAGTTGATCCGGTCAAGCGCCGTATCTCCCTCGGTCTCAAGCAGACCCTCGACAACCCATGGACAACCTTTGCTGACAAATACCCAACCGGTACCGTTGTTGAAGGCGAAGTTAAGAACAAGACCGAATTCGGTCTGTTCATCGGCCTCGACGGCGATGTCGACGGTATGGTTCACCTTTCCGATCTTGACTGGAACCGCCCAGGCGAACAGGTCATCGAAGAGTACAACAAGGGTGAAGTCGTTAAGGCAGTCGTTCTCGACGTTGACGTTGAGAAGGAACGCATCTCGCTCGGCATCAAGCAGCTTTCCGGCGACAAGGTCGGTGAAGCAGCAGCTTCGGGTGAACTGCGCAAGAATGCCGTGGTAACCTGCGAAGTAACCGCTGTTACCGATGGTGGTCTGGAAGTTCGTCTGGTCGATCACGACCTCGACAGCTTCATCCGCCGTTCGGATCTGTCGCGTGATCGTGACGAACAGCGTCCTGAGCGCTTTACGGTTGGTCAGAAGGTCGACGCTCGCGTCATCGCCTTCGACAAGAAGTCCCGTAAGCTGCAGGTTTCGATCAAGGCTCTGGAAATTGCCGAAGAAAAGGAAGCTGTCGCACAGTATGGTTCGACCGATTCCGGCGCTTCACTTGGCGATATTCTCAGCGCAGCTCTGAAGAAGCAGGAACAGAATTAATTTTCTGCCTGTATAGAAAGAAAAGCCCGGTCATGTACCGGGCTTTTTGTTGGTCATATTTTAGCGCATTTAGAAAGTGAGCTATGGCTCTAGCTTTCGGTGCAAATTTAGCGAATTGCCTTGATTATTTCCGGCTGGGT
Source organism: Falsochrobactrum ovis (assembly GCF_003259955.1). GTDB lineage: Bacteria > Pseudomonadota > Alphaproteobacteria > Rhizobiales > Rhizobiaceae > Brucella > Brucella ovis_A. Next base: position 287,700 of record NZ_QLMK01000001.1, on the reverse strand, counting down.
AAAGCAGGTTGGAGCCTGATTGTTTTTTGCCTGCCAGAGACCAATTGACCTGCGGGTTTTAAAGCCCGGCAGCCCATCGGCTTTGCCGACATCATAGCCCTGTGCTTGCATGCGCTTTTGCATTGCCTGAATATCTGAGCGATACATGGTGCCGACATCGCTCCACGGGATATGAAAATCCCCTGCCCCATAAGCGATCCGGTCGCCGATATGACCGATAAAAAGCGCATAAAGATCGCTCATATTATAATCTTTGAGGACATAAAAATTTGGCGTCACGATAAAGGCTGGGCCGTAGCGGCCCGCTGGCATCAACAAATAGCCTTCGCCTTTGAGCTCATTTGCAGGAAAAGCTTTGCCATTGACCCGTTTAACGCCTAACCGTGCCCATTCAGCAAATGTCTTACCCTGATCAGGGCCTTCAAGTGCGCAGGACACGCTTTGCGGCACCAAGACCTCATAGCCCCAATCGCGACCCCGCTGCCAGCCATGGATTTTTAGATAATTCGCGATAGATGCCAGCGTATCGGGCACCGAATTCCAGATGTCGCGTTTTCCATCGCCATCAAAATCAACTGCGTGTTTGAGATAGGAGGACGGCATAAATTGCGGCTGGCCCAGCGCGCCAGCCCAAGAGCTTTTCATCCTATTGTCAGCGATATATCCGCGAGAAGCGATCTTAAGCGCTGCTATCAGCTCTTCACGAAACATATCTTTGCGCGTCGCCATGAATGCTTTGGTGCCCAGCACATCAAAGGCATTATGCGGTATTTTTACTGTACCAAAACCCGATTCCCGACCCCAGATTGCAACAACAATCCGGCCTGGCACCCCATATTGCTGCTCAATGCGTTGAAGCAGGTTTGCATATTGGCCTAATCGTGCCTTGCCACCGCGGCTCACAGAACCGACCGTCTTTGCGTTGAAATAACGGGCGGGAGCGCCAAATTCCGCTTGTTTCTGCGCTTTGGGTGTGGCTGGTTTTTCGCCTGGAATAACAAGATCGGGAAGTTTCCAATTGATTGTTAGGCCTTTAAAGGCCTGATCAAATACGGCACGCGATACCCCCTCTGCTTTGGCCTCGGGCCAAAGCTCCTGTTCGATCCATTTGCGATATTGGTTTTCGATCTGTGCCTTTGGTGGTGCGGCAATGGCCGTTGATGTGACCAATGTCACAGAAAATGCAACGGCCAGTTTTATATATTGTTTCCACAAACCAGCCATTTCATTTTCCCCTCGTCACAATGCTGTTCTGGCTCTCAACGCAGCAGCCAGAGTTCCCTCATCAAGATAATCAAGTTCGCCACCAACAGGTACACCATGGGCCAGCCGGGTTACTCGCACCTCAAATCCTGCTAGCTGATCGGTGATATAATGGGCGGTGGTTTGACCCTCGACAGTTGCGTTCACTGCGAGAATAACCTCTTTAACCTCGCCTGCGCCAACCCGATCGACCAGCGATCTGATATTGAGATCATCCGGGCCAATGCCATCAAGGGGTGACAGACGCCCGCCCAGAACATGATAGCGGACATTCATGGTTCCCGCGCGCTCAAGCGCCCATAGGTCTGAGACATCCTCGACCACGATCAAAGTGGCAGGCTCACGTCTGACATCGGTGCAAATCGTGCACGGATCTGAGGTGTCGACATTGCCGCAGCAGGAGCAGATACGCACTTTCTCGGCGGCTTCCTGCATGGCATTGCCAAGCGGGATCAGCAGAGCTTCTTTTTTCTTGATGAGATGAAGCGCCGCACGGCGCGCAGAACGCGGCCCCAGCCCCGGCACTCGTGCCAGAAGCTGGATAAGGCGTTCAATTTCAGGACCAGCGATTCGTTTAGACATTGTGCCGGTTTAAATCATTTTGCTTGATTGCGCACTCAAATCAGAACGGCAATTTAAAACCGGGAGGAATCGGCAAGCCAGCCGTCAGAGCCTGGGTTTTTTCCGCCATCGCCGCTTCGAGTTTGGCCTTAGCATCATTGTGTGCGGCAATGATCAGATCTTCAAGAATTTCGACTTCATCTTCCTTCATCAGCGAAGGATCGATCTTCATAGCCGACAGCGTGCCCTTGCCCGAAAGGGTGATGCTCACCAATCCACCGCCCGATGACGCGGTTGCTTCCAAATCGGCAATCTCATCCTGCATGGCCTTCATCTTGGCCTGCAATTCCTTTGCCTGTTTCATCATGCCCAGCATATCCCGCATGGGTGTGCTCCTTATTATTCAGAAATATCAATCATCTTCGAGCGGCATATCGGACGAAGAATCGACCATATCAAGATCAATATCTTCATCATCATTTGCTTCTGCCACAGCAATGCGCACATCTGTGATTTTAGCGCCCGGAAAGGCCGCCAATATGGCCGCAACGTCTGGATCAGCGCGAGCATCCATTTCCAGACTTTCACGCCGCTGCGCCTCTTTTTCAGCAATTGTCGGAGTGCTCACATCACGAGCAACGGTTACGACCCAGCGAATTCCAGTCCAGTTCAATAATCGCTGCGAAATATCGGCGGGAAGCGATTTAGGTCCATCTTCTGTCAGCCCGATTTCAAGCCGGCCGGGCGCAACAGATGCTAGGCGCACGCAGTTTTTTACCAAAATTTTAAACTGCATATCGCGATATTTATCGGCAAGAGCCACAATATCATCGAGGCTAGCAATATTTACGGATGGCTGCGGCGCAGGTGCCTCAACAATACGCATAGCGGTGGCTGGCCCACCATTAGTCGGCGCAGCGGAAGAGGACGCTACCGCATCTGCTACAGGCTTTTGTGTCTGCAATGCAGCGCTACTGCTCGGCCTTGGTCCATCGGTGGATGGGCTTTGAGCTGGGGAAGCAGAGCGTTGCGTGGCCGGTGCATTACCATCCAGCCCGCGAAGCGCTTCATCAAGCGTCGGCAGGTCTGCCGCATGAGCAAGCCTAATCAGAAGCATCTCAGCCGCCTGAACAGGGCGAGATGCGCTCTCAACTTCCGCAATACCTTTGAGCAGCATTTGCCATGTGCGTGAAAGAACCCGGATTGAGAGTTTTTGTGCGAATTCACGCCCGCGCATACGCTCATCTTCCGACAGCGTCACGTCATCGGCGATTTCCGGAGTGAAGCGAAGTCGCGTCACCAAATGATTGAATTCGGCCAGATCCGTCAGAATGACCGATGGGTCCGCTCCCACATCATATTGCGCACGAAACTCGTTGAGTGCTCCGGCTACATCGCCCCGCATCAACATTTCGAACAGGTCGATAATGCGTGCGCGATCCGCAAGCCCCAGCATAGAGCGAACAGCTTCTGCGCTAACCTCACCGGCGCCATGGGCGATGGCCTGATCGAAAATTGAAAGGGAATCGCGCGCCGAGCCTTCGCCCGCTCTTGCAATCATGGCAAGGGCAGCATCATCGGCGTTAATATTTTCGGCTTCTGCTATCCGGCGCAAATGCGTTGCTAAGGTGCCCGATTCGATACGACGTAAATCAAAGCGCTGACAGCGCGACAGCACTGTAATCGGCACTTTGCGAATTTCTGTTGTGGCAAAGATGAATTTAACGTGCGGGGGCGGCTCTTCAAGCGTCTTGAGCAAGCCATTAAAGGCTGCCGTCGAGAGCATATGCACTTCGTCGATTATATAGACTTTATAACGAGCCGAGACCGGGCGATAGCGAACCTGCTCAATAATTTCCCGAATATCATCAATACCCGTATGAGAGGCCGCATCCATTTCGATTACATCGACATGGCGTCCCTCCATAATCGCCTGACAGTGCTCACCCATTTCGGAGAGATTAATCGAAGGCTGGTCGATCGTATCGGTTTTATAATTGAGGGCACGTGCCAGAATACGGGCTGTCGTGGTTTTTCCCACGCCGCGCACACCGGTAAGCATCCAGGCCTGCGCAATGCGACCTGCCTCAAAGGCATTGCTGAGGGTGCGAACCATCGGCTCCTGGCCGATAAGATCGTCGAAATTCTGTGGTCGATATTTGCGAGCGAGAACGCGATAGGCGCCGTCTGCGGATTTTGTGTCCATTGCGACCTCTCCGTTCCTGTTTATCGCTTTTCCTGTTGGTGAAGATGGTGGCCAGTCTGGACCGGGCCTTGAGCGCCGTCAACCGGATAGGCACCCTATCAACACCCGCAAATGCAAGGAAAAGGTGGGAGGCTGGCACGGTGACCCGTGCCGAAGCTCGTTAGGGCTGCTTCCTTCCGGACCTGACCCGGTTGGCGAGTGGCTCGTCCACCACCAACCTCCCACGCTGCATATCGTCAATCATCGCGCAAAAAGCAAGCATCTCGCGAAAAAAACTGATAGAAATATTTTCATGGAACAGTTTGTACTCGATCAACGGCTCAATGCCGACACATTTTTGGTTGCAAAGCTGGGGCTTTGCGAATTGCGGCTTATGGATGATAAACGCTGGCCGTGGCTGATTCTCGTGCCGCGGCGGGCTAATCTGGTCGAGATGCACGATTTGACGCCGCTTGATCAGACCATGCTCACTTTTGAGACAGCGATTGTTTCGCAAGCGCTCAAAAAAACGACCGATTGTGACAAAGTCAATTTGGGCGCGCTGGGCAATATTGTACGTCAACTGCATTTCCACGTGATCGCACGCAATGAGGGTGATGCAGGCTGGCCCGGCCCCGTTTGGGGCTATGGAAAGGGCGAGCCATATTCTAAGGATGAAGCTGAAAATTTCATTCAGAAAATCAGTGCTGCGCTCTCATCTTAATCCCACTTAAAAATTAGGATTGCCATGGTATCGCGTCTTTATGACCTGCCGGAAATCGAGCCAAGCCGCTATGTCGGCTTTGCTGGTAACCGCATTGAACGGTTTTCTGAAAATCGCCAGAATGATGCAGCGTTAGCCGCGCTTAAGCTGCAAGAAACACGCATTTTGGTGCTGGGAAGCAATCGGCTGATTTTAGATTATAGTGATGAAACAGCCCCGCGCGCGTTTTTTAATCTCAATGAGGCACGCAAATTTGCTCCCAATCTGGAAGAGCCGATTTTGCTGGGGCTTCAGGATGGGCAAGCAATCGTCGCGCTGATGGCTGAATTCGATCCTGACGAGCAGGTTGATCCCTATCGGGCGCAAGATTATCGCAGCCTCTATATGGAGGGGCTGGTTGGTTCTGATACGCTTGGCGCGCTGGCACAGGCGGCCTCTTTATGTGCATGGCACAGCAATCATCGTTTTTGCGGACGCTGTGGCGGAAAGACTGAAATGCGCGGGGGCGGTATCAGCCGCGTCTGTACGCATTGCACTGTTGATCATTTCCCTAGAACTGACCCGGTAGCCATCATGCTTCCCGTGCGCGGAGACAGATGTATCTTGGCGCGCAGCCCGCATTTTGTGCCAGGTTCTTATTCATGTCTCGCTGGCTTTATTGAGCATGGCGAAACAATTGAAGCGGCGGTACGTCGCGAATCATTTGAAGAAATGGGGCTCAAGATTGGTCGCGTTGCATATTATGCAAGCCAGCCCTGGCCGTTCCCCTATTCACTTATGATAGGGTGTCACGCAGAAGTGCTTTCAGACGATTTTACCATTGACCGTGCCGAACTTGAGGACGGGCGCTGGTTCGAAAAGTCTGAAATACGCGCCATGCTTGCTGGTACTCATGCGCATGGCTTACACACTCCGGCACCCGGCGCCATCGCAACCCATCTGATTAGAGCATGGGCAGAGGATGGGGGCTGAACAGCTCGCCCCCCCGATCCTACCCGGAGACATTACATCAAGTCTGAAAATTACTCAGCCGCCAAAAGCGGAGTGCCGCGAACATCACTTCCACGATAGACGCCTAAAATCCGCACCTCTTTGGAGAAGAATTGCAGCTCTTCCAGCGCGAGTTTCACATTATGATCGTCTGGATGGCCTTCAATATCAGCGTAAAACTGCGTCGCGATAAAGCGACCGCCAATCTGATAGCTTTCGAGCTTGGTCATATTGACGCCATTGGTGGCAAAACCGCCCATAGCTTTATAAAGTGCTGCTGGAACGTTACGGACACGGAACACAAAGGTTGTGATGATCCGTTCATCAGCTTTTGAGCGAGTGACCCAGCTTTTATTTTTGGAAAGAACCACAAAACGCGTCACATTATTTTCGGCGTCTTCTACATTTTCCTGAAGAATATCAAGGCCATAAAGGCTTGAAGCCAGGCGCGGTGCCAAAGCCGCCATAGAGCGGTCTTTCAGGTCTGCGACAAGGCGTGCGGCACCAGCGGTATCACCGGCGATTACCGGCTTCCAACCATTTTCACGAATAACCTTACGGCACTGCCCGAGAGCATGAATATGGCTATGAACCGTTTTGATTTCCTCGCGCTTTACGCCCGGGAGCACCATCAACTGAAAATGAATGGGCAGAAAATATTCACCGACAATATGCATATCCGCCAGGGGCAGCAAATAGTGAATATCGGCCACGCGTCCTGCCAAGGTGTTCTCAATCGGAATCATGGCAAGATCGGCAGCCCCGCTTTCGACCGCATTGAACGCGTCTTCAAATGTGGGACAGGGCAAAGGCTCCATGTCAGGGAACATGTCGCGGCAAGCCGTGTCAGAATTGGCGCCAGCTTCACCCTGAAAGGATATTTTGTTGGTTTTCATTTTGCCCTACTTTCTTCGTTACCCGGCCAAAGCGAGATATTTAAAGACCTTTTTCAATAAGAATGCGAGCGCGATCAAGATCGGCCTGAGTATCAACCCCTAAAGGGACCGTCTTCACGATCTCCACGTCGATTCGCATACCGTCCTCAAGTGCGCGGAGCTGCTCCAGCTTTTCCCGTCTTTCCAATGGAGAGGAGCCAATTTTTACAAAACGTTCAAGCGCTGGGCGACGATAGGCATAAAGGCCGATGTGATGATAAAGTGGACCGTCGCCATAGGGAGCGGTGGCGCGTGTAAAATAAAGGGCCCTCAATCTATCGGCTTGTAATGGCGATCCGACGATCTTCACAACATTAGGGTTGGTTTTTTCTTCTTCCTGCGTGATCTCGACGCCAAGTGTTGCAATATCAGCCGGGCCTTCAACAAGAGGCAGTATGGAGCGGCGAATTGTTTGCGGATCGATTGTTGGCAAATCACCTTGCACATTGATGATGAAATCAACGGAAGCCGTGGGATCAAGCTTTTCAAGCGCTTCGTAAATTCGATCGGATCCTGATTCGTGATCAGATCGTGTCATCACCGCTTCATGCCCATGCGCTCGCACGGTTGCATAGATTTCGTCGCTATCTGTCGCCACCACAGTCTGGCCCAGCGCGGCCGCTGCGGCTCTGTCTGCTACATGGACAATCATCGGTTTGCCGCAAATATCTGCGAGCGGCTTATTGGGAAGGCGTGTCGAACCAAGCCGTGCAGGTATCAGTGTCAGGGTCTTCATTGTCCATTCCTCAGATGTTTGAGGTGTTGCATTTGGTCGCGATAGCGTGGAAAGCTCTTTTACTCCACGTTAATTGCAGCGAAAGTGTCAAAAAGTCACGGGGTTGGAAAGTCTTATATGTTGCATCTCCCCCGTAAAAGACCTAGTTTCCGCCCAATGCCGGGGCGAGTTGTCAACTTAATTAGAGGTTGCATACCGGCTTTGCAGGGCGTTGTGGTAGAGGGAGCGCTGACCGGCGATGAATTCAACCCGGACTAATAAATTTGTAATGGCTTTTCTGGCGACGGTTTTCGTTGTCATGACTACAGGTATTCTTTCGGATGCCCTGTTTAGTGCGCCCGCACCTGAAAAGCCCGGCTACCTGATCGAAGCGTCGGATGCTTCTGGCGGTGGCGCTAATGCTCCGGCTAAGGAAGAAGTGTCGATCGCAGTTTTGATGCAATCCGCTGATCCAGCGCGCGGGGAAAATGTTTACAAACGCTGTGCGGCTTGTCACACCGCAGAAAAAGGTGGGCCCAATAAAGTCGGTCCGAATCTGTGGGATATTGTAAATCGCCCTGCAGCTTCTATTGAGGGCTTCAATTATTCTGCGGCAATGAAAGAATTCGCAGCAGAGGGTAATAAGTGGGATTATGAACATCTCAACAAGTTCCTGTTCTCGCCTCGTGGCTATATTAAAGGCACGATTATGGGCTTTGCCGGCGACAAAAAGGACAATGAACGTGCTGACCTGATCGCTTATCTGCGTACCCTCTCAGACGATCCGGCTCCATTGCCTGAAGCAGAAGCTGCGCCCGCATCCGGCGACGAAGCTGCACCGGCAACAGAAGGTGAAGCTGCGCCTGCCCAGGACGCGAAGCCTGCTCAAACTGAAGAAGATCAGTCTGCGCCTGAAGCCGCTCCTGCAGATGGCTCAGCACAGGAAACTGCACCTAGCGATGATGCTCAGCAGCCGGAAGAGACCAAGCCTACCGGCCAAGGTGAGCAAGAACAGAACCCTGCTTCTGACCCTGAAACTCAGGATGCAGTACCTGCAAATTAATACAGCAAATATGCTTAAAGAAAGCCGGGCTATAGTCCGGCTTTTTTGTTGGTGCTATTTTTTTCGGTCCTGTGCCTTTCTTCCTCCGCAAAAACCCCTAAAACTGCAACCTAATATAGTTGGCAGCAAGGAGATGCTGGATGAAAGCTTTTTGGGCGGGAGCATTTGCAGCAGCTATGCTCGCGGGGGCGGCTTCTGGAGCCTTTGCGGATGAGGTATCAAACGACGGGTCAGCGCCGGAATGGCGCTATTCTTCGAGTTTGATTGGAGAGCCGAAATATCCGGCAAATTTCAAACATTATGACTATGTAAACCCTGACGCGCCGAAAGGCGGTAGCCTCAATCAAGTGGCGGTCGGCACTTTTGATAGTCTCAATCCCTATGTAATTCAGGGCGTTGCAGCAGCCGGATTGTCTGAATTTGGTGGCGGCTTTCTTTACGATACGCTGATGTCTGACGCATTGGATCAGGCATCAACGCAATATCCTTTGATTGCTGAAGCAATGCAATATCCAGATGATTATTCCTGGGTCAAATTTAAGCTCAACCCGAAAGCACGCTGGCATGATGGACAGCCGATCACCGTTGATGACGTGATCTGGTCATTTGATGTGCTCAAAAAGCAGTCCCCCGCGTATAATAAATATTATAGCGATGTCGAAAAAGCGGAAAAGACCGGGGAAAATGAGGTGAAGTTTACCTTCTCTCAGACAGGCAATCGCGAGCTGCCCCAGATTCTTGGCCAGCTTGCCGTTCTGCCAAAACACTGGTGGGAAGGTACTGATGCGCAAGGGAAAAAGCGCGACATTACTCGCCCGACGCTGGAAATTCCGCTGGGTTCAGGCGCGTATAAAATTGAGCGTGTCACTCCCGGTCGTTCAATTATTTGGACCAGAGTTGATGATTACTGGGGCAAAGACCTTCCGGTTCATGTGGGCAGAAATAATTTTGACCGTATCGCGTATGAATATTTCTTCAATGAAGATGCTACATGGGAAGCGTTCAAAAAAGGCGGACAGTATGATTACCGGCTGGAAAACCGCGCCCAACGCTGGGCTGAGCAGTATAATTTTCCCGCTGTAGAGCGTGGCGACATTATTCAAAAATCATTTCCCTATCATGCTGTCGGTCGCATGCAGGGTTATTTCATGAATACGCGCCACGACAAGTTTCAAGATCCTAGAGTGCGCAAAGCGCTTACCTATGCTTTCGATTTTGAAACGATGAATCGGCTGATGTTCTTCAATCAGTATAATCGTATTGAAAGCTATTTTTCAGGAAATGAATTACAGCTCGATGGCGCGCCAAGCCCTGCGGAACAGGAAATTTTGGAAACCGTCAAAGATGCGCTTCCCCCGGAAGCGTTAACGGAAGAATTCAAGCTGCCAGTCTATGATTCACCTCAGGCAACCCGCGAACACCTGCGGACAGCGCTGAAACTTTTCGAAGAGGCTGGCTGGACACTGCAAGGCAATAAGCTGGTCGATGCCAATGGCAAGCAGTTTACCATCGAGTTTTTAGGGCGTGACCCAACAGACGAAAGAATATTCAATCCATTCGTGCAGAATTTACGTCGAATTGGGATTGATGCCAGAGTTCGCATCGTGGATGCCGCGCAATATCAGGCAAGAGTGAATGATTTTGACTATGATATTATTACCAGTGTAATTGCTCAGAGCAGCTCTCCGGGCAATGAGCAGCGGCAAATGTGGGGATCTGCCGCGGCAGATTTTAAAGGCAGCCGCAATTATTCAGGCATTAAAAACCCGGCAATAGACAAGCTCATTGATCGCGTCATCTATGCGAAAGACAGAGAGGAGTTGGTTGCCGCCACCCATGCTCTCGACCGGGCTCTTTTATGGAATTACTACGTCATTCCGCAGTGGTATTCCGACCATATTAATGTCGCTTATTGGAACAAATTCGGCATGCCTGAAAATCAGCCAGACTATAGTGGTATTGATCCATTTTCCTGGTGGGTCGATCCGGCTAAGGAAGCTAATCTTAAGGCACGGGGCGATTAGGGGGCGGTATTGATGAAATATTTGGGGTTGAATCGTCGCCATTTTCTTGGCGGCGCTGCCTGTGCCGTTGTTGCTGGCTCATTGCCGGGCAGAGCCTTCGCTCAATTAGCTAGTGACACAGCGCTGCATGGTATATCTGCCTTTGGCAACCTGAAATACCCAAAGGATTTCGGGTATTTTGATTATGTAAATCCTGATGCGCCAAGGGGCGGAGTGTTTCGTTTTGCGCCATCGAGTTGGCTTTGGAACCAGAACACCAACACTTTCAACACGCTTAACAGCTTTAGTTTTAAAGGGGATTCTCCGCCGAGGCTGGAGCTGACCTTTGATGCGTTAATGGCAGCTGCGTTTGACGAACCCGATTCGCTTTATGGGCTGATTGCGGAAAGCGTAACAATCTCGCCTGATCGTCAGACGTTTCTGTTTAAACTCCGCAAAGCCGCACGGTTTCACGATGGGTCCCCGGTGCAGGCCAGCGATATTGTGTTTACCTATCGCATTTTTCAAAAAAAAGGCCACCCGCATATTCGCCAGAGCCTATCGGCACTGGAATTGATTGAGGAGGACGAGGGCGACGTTCGCATGCGCTTTTCTGAAGGTCAGCCAAAGGCGGTATTCGACGCGGTGACATTGCCGATTCTTTCGGAAAATTACTTTGATGACAAGAATTTTGAGAGCACCGCCACTGAGCCTATTTTGGGCTCGGGCGCTTATCGGGTTGGCAATTTCGTTCTCGGTCAATTTATTGAATATGATCGGGTTGACGATTATTGGGCTAAAGATCTTCCAATTAATCGCGGACAGAATAATTTTGATCGTATCCGCATAGAGTTTTATCGCGATAGGCAGCCGGAATTTGAAGCTTTCAAAAAGGGAGCCATTGATTTTCGTGCGGAATATGTCGCGAAAAACTGGGCCACGGGATATGAATTCCCTGCTATCAAGCAAAATAAAGTTATTAAACGTACATTCGCGCGTGAAAAACGGCCACTTATGCAGGCATGGGCGCTTAATCAGCGGCGTGAACATTTTCGCGATCCACGGGTGCGTGAAGCCATAGGTCTTTGTTTTGATTTTGAATGGACGAACAAAAATCTATTCTATGGCGCTTATGAGCGCTCACAATCCTGCTTTAATGGATCAGATTTCCAAGCTGTCGACCTGCCCACAGCGCAAGAACACAAGATTCTAGAACGCTATAAAGACCGGTTACCACCCGAAATTTATGGACCTGCGCCCATAATGGCGGTGTCTGACGGATCAGGCAGAGATCGGAAACAATTTTCCCGTGCAATTCAGCTACTGAAAGAAAGCGGATTTATTCGCGAGAAAGGGAATTTTCACGACGAGACCGGGCAAAAGCTTTCGCTTGAAATTCTGAGCAATTCCGAAAGTTTTTCGCGTATCTACAATCCATTTGTTCAGAGGTTGCGTGCTATAGGGATTGATGCAAGCCTGCGCTTGGTGGATGCAAGCCAGTATCAGTCCCGGGTTGAGGATTTTGATTTCGATATGGTGGGCATGGCCATGCAGTTTGGTGCCACACCCACTAAAGATTCGCTCGCAGGCATGTTTGGTTCAAAAGCCGCTAATATGCCGGGAAGCTATAATCTGCCCGGCACGTCTGATCCTATTATTGACGCTCTGATTGAAGATGTTGGTACAGTGACGACCCGGGATGAGCTTGTGGCAACGATACGTGTTTTGGATCGCTACTTGCGTATAAGGCGCGAGTGGATTCCAAATTGGACTGTTGCGAATCACCGTGTCGCTTATTGGGATCGTTTCGGCTTTAAGGAACCAAAACCCGATTATGGTTTCCCGGTGGAAACGCTATGGTGGCTTGATAAAGAAAAGGCAGAAACTATTGGTAGGCCATAGGCATATGATCAATTTCAAATTGCGGAGCGAATTGGGCTGATGGGCGCATATATTGTTCGACGTCTGCTTTTGATGATCCCAACGATTTTCGGCATTATGGCTATATCCTTTGCCGTGGTTCAATTTGCTCCGGGTGGACCTGTTGAGCGCGTTATCGCTCAGCTTTCCGGGCACGGAGGCGATGCGCTTGATAGGATATCAGGCGGGGGCAGCGACTTCGGTCAGAGTGGTTTTGATAGTGGCTCCGTCAATTCAAAATATCGTGGTGCGCAAGGGCTTGATCCGCAATTTATCGCAGATCTTGAAAAGCAGTTCGGCTTTGATAAGCCACCGCTCGAACGTTTTGGCCATATGCTGTGGAATTATCTTCGCTTTGATTTTGGCCATAGTTATTTCCGCGATATCAGCGTGATTGATCTTATCAAGGAAAAACTGCCGGTCTCTATTTCGCTTGGCCTCTGGCTTACCTTCCTATCCTATGCCATCTCGATCCCGCTGGGTATCCGCAAGGCAATCAAGGATGGTTCGCGCTTTGATACATGGACCAGCGCGGTGGTGATTGTCGGCTATGCAATCCCGAGCTTTCTGTTTGCGATTCTGTTGATTGTGCTTTTTGCGGGCGGTTCTTTCTTTGACTGGTTCCCGCTACGCGGCCTGACGTCACCGGATTTTGCCCAATTAACTTGGTGGGAGAAGGTGCTAGATTATCTTTGGCATATGGCGCTTCCGGTAACAGCATTGGTTCTTTCTGCCTTTGCAACCACCACATTGCTTACCAAAAACTCATTTCTGGAAGAAATCCGCAAGCAATATGTCACCACGGCACGCGCCAAAGGCTTGACCGAAAATCAGGTTCTTTATCGCCATGTTTTTCGCAATGCGATGCTGATTGTGATTGCTGGCTTTCCGGGCGCATTCATCTCCGCTTTCTTCACCGGCTCATTGTTGATTGAAACAATCTTCTCGCTCGATGGTCTCGGACTGCTTAGCTATCAGTCGATCATCAATCGTGATTATCCTGTGGTATTTGCGACTTTGTTCATCTTCTCACTGCTCGGCTTGCTGGTGGGGCTACTCTCTGATCTGACATATAACTGGATCGATCCGCGAATTGATTTTGAGCGGAGGGATGTATGATGAGCAACAGCATAGATCCCTCACAACTCGCCGCTAGACCAGTGAAGCGTCCTTTTCTCTCGCCGCTCAATCAAAGGCGTTGGAAGAATTTCAAAGCTAATAAGCGGGGTTACTGGTCGCTTTGGATTTTTCTTTTTCTTCTCATCGCAGCACTTTGCGCTGAGTTTATCGCCAATGACCGGCCTATAATTGTGTCTTATAAGGGCGAATTGCTCATGCCGGTATTTGTCGATTATCCGGAAGAAAAATTCGGTGGGTTTTATGCCGTGACCGATTATCGAGACCCGATGATTCAGGAAGAGATTGAAGCCAATGGCTGGGCAATCTGGCCGCCGGTGCGCTATTCCTACAATACGGTCAATAATGACATTCCTGAAGCTGCGCCTTCCAAACCATCCTGGCTTTATTCCAAGGAAGTGCGCTGCGAGCGTTATCCGCTTGGTGTGAATGATCCCAACTGCATTATCGGCAATTTCAATTGGCTTGGCACCGATGATCAAGCGCGAGATGTTTTTGCACGAGCGCTTTATGGCTTTCGGATTTCAGTGCTATTCGGGCTAATTCTTACCTTCTTTTCCGCCATTATTGGTGTTAGCGCCGGGGCGATACAGGGCTATTTTGGCGGCTGGGTTGATCTGATCTTCCAACGCGTCATTGAGATCTGGTCATCAATTCCAATGCTCTACCTGCTCTTGATCATTGCAGCCATATTGCCACCCGGTTTCTGGGTGCTTTTGGGCATTATGCTTCTTTTCTCGTGGGTTGCATTTGTGGGTGTTGTGCGGGCAGAATTTTTGCGGGCACGCAATTTTGAATATGTAAATGCCGCCCGTGCGCTCGGCGTGAAAAATGCAACCATCATGTGGCGGCATCTTCTGCCCAATGCCATGGTGGCCACGCTCACTTTCCTGCCATTCATTCTCAATGGCTCAATCACCACGCTAACATCATTGGATTTTCTTGGCTTTGGTTTGCCGCCCGGTTCTGCGTCGCTCGGCGAGATGCTGGCGCAAGGCAAAAATAACCTTCAGGCGCCATGGCTCGGCATAACTGGTTTTGCGGTTATTTCGATTATGCTGTCACTGCTGATATTTATCGGCGAAGCAACGCGCGATGCATTTGACCCGCGAAAGGCATTCCAATGAGCGGATCAATCAATAAACCTCCTTTACTATCGGTTCGTGATTTATCGGTCGCTTTCCGTCAAAATGGTGAAGATCGTATTGCCGTTGATCGCGTGTCTTTCGACATTGCCGAAGGTGAAACCGTAGCACTTGTGGGCGAATCTGGTTCGGGGAAATCCGTTTCTGCTCTTTCGGTGCTCAAGCTCTTGCCCTACCCTTCCGCAAGCCATCCAACCGGCGAAATCCTTTTCGACGGACAGGATTTGATGAAGGCATCAGAGCCGGAGTTGCGCCGCGTTCGCGGCAATGACATTACCATGATTTTTCAGGAGCCTATGACGTCACTCAATCCGTTGCATACGGTCGAGCGTCAAATCGCCGAGATTCTGAAAATGCATCAGGGGATGGGCGATCAGGCAGCACGCAGTCGCACGCTGGAACTTCTGAATGAAGTCGGAATACGCGATCCAGAAAAACGCCTTGCATCATTTCCGCACCAGCTATCAGGCGGCCAGCGCCAACGCGTGATGATCGCCATGGCGCTTGCCAATAAGCCTAAGCTTTTGATTGCTGACGAGCCCACGACTGCGCTCGATGTCACAGTGCAAGCTCAGATACTTGAGCTGCTGGCTGATCTTAAAACTGCGCAAGGCATGTCGATGCTGTTCATCACCCATGATCTTGGCATCGTACGCAAGATTGCTGACCGTGTCTGTGTGATGAATAAGGGCAAAATTGTCGAAACAGGCCCAACCAAGGAAATCTTCGATAATCCGCAGCATCCTTATACAAAGCATCTTTTGGCGGCTGAGCCGAAAGGCGAGCCGCCCTTGGCAGATCTTTCAGCCCGAAAGGTCATGGAAGGCAAGGATATCCGTGTCTGGTTTCCGATCAAAAAAGGCTTCATGAGAAAGACCGTTGACCATGTGAAGGCGGTCGACGGGATTAATGTTGAATTGCGGGCCGGTCAAACTTTGGGCGTTGTGGGAGAATCAGGCTCGGGCAAAACCACATTGGGCCTTGCTTTGTCTCGCATGATCTCGTCGCAGGGCGAAATTCGCTTTGATGGCACAGATATTGCGAAATACAGTTTCAGTGATTTGCGGCCGCTGCGTCGTGAAATGCAAATTGTGTTTCAGGATCCGTTCGGATCACTCAGCCCACGTATGACCATTGCTGATATTATCGCCGAGGGGTTGCGGGTTCATGAGCCGAAACTTTCGGCTGATGAGCGCGACGCTCGAGTAGTGGCGGCACTTCATGAAGTTAATCTCGATCCTGAAAGCCGCTTTCGCTATCCGCACGAATTCTCCGGTGGCCAGCGCCAGCGCATTGCGATTGCGCGTGCCATGGTGCTCAACCCGAAATTTGTCATGCTGGATGAGCCAACTTCTGCACTGGATATGAGTGTACAGGCGCAGGTAGTGGATCTGTTGCGCGATTTGCAGAATAAGCATGATCTCGCCTATCTGTTTATCAGCCACGATCTCAAGGTTGTTCGTGCATTAGCTAATGACGTTCTGGTCATGCGTAACGGCAAAGCGGTAGAATATGGGACTGCGCATGAGATCTTCACCAATCCCAAAACCGACTATACCAAAGCGCTGATGGCTGCGGCTTTCAATATGGAAGCCATTGAGGGAGGAATAAATCAATGAGTACGGATAATGAGGGCAAAATCCTGTTGGCGCTCACCAACTGGGACCCGGCACATTGGCTCGAAACATTTCAACAATTGGCGCCCGAGCGCAAAGTTGTGACCGATCGGGATGAGCTGGACCCCTCTATCAAATATGCATTAGTGTGGAAGCAGAAGCCCGGTTCGCTCGCCAATCTTCCCAATCTTGAAGTTATTTTCTCTCTTGGCGCGGGCGTTGATCATGTCTTCCATGACACAAATATTCCAGATGTGCCGTTAGTCCGGGTGATTTCTGATGATCTGACCATGCGCATGACAGAATATGTGGTCTGGCAGGTGCTTGATCACCATAGATTTGGCTCCAACTATCGTTTGCAGCAGAAAAAACATGTCTGGCATGAAGATCCGCGCCAGCCGGCCGCTCATGAAGTAACGGTGGGTATTATGGGGCTTGGGGTTCTGGGCAGGGATTCTGCTGAAAAACTCAAAGCATTGGGCTTTAAGATAACCGGCTGGAGCCGTCGGCCGCATGAGCTCGACGGGGTGGAAACTTTTCACGGCAAAGACGGTTTTGCGTCTTTCCTAAAGACTGCCGACATATTGGTCTGCCTCTTGCCGCTCACGCCCGATACCAAAGGTATTCTCTCCATGAGCATGTTCGCTCAGCTCAAGGAAAATGGCCCGCTGGGCGCGCCGATCTTGATCAACGCTGGCCGAGGCGGGTTGCAGAATGAACCGGATATTTTGGCGGCGCTTGATCGTGGAATGCTGTCTGCCGTGACGCTTGATGTCTTCAATCAAGAACCATTGCCAGCCGACAGCCCGTTTTGGGATCATCCCAAAGTGACGCTGACGCCGCATGTCGCAGCAAGTTCATCTGCAAGTGCGATTGTCCCACAGATCATCCGGCAGATTGAAGCCTTTGAGCGTGATGGTACGCTTGAGCATGTGGTTGATCGCACAACGCAATATTAGAGCTATCATTTCTGCTTGCGCGCTTTATAGCGGATGGTCTCAAAGCGCGCAGTTAAAGCATTATAAAGCAGGAGCCGTCCCACAAGCGGCTCGCCAATGCCTGCAATAAGCTTGATCACTTCCATAGCTTCAAGCGATCCCATAACTCCAGGCAAAACACCCAAAACCCCTGCCTCTGCACAGCTTGGCACGGTTCCGGGCGGGGGAGCTTCCGGAAAAAGATCGCGATAGCTGGGATTGGGTGTGCCGTCCGCTCCCATTTCATAAGGCTTGAGCACAGTGATCGTGCCATCAAAGCGTCCGATTGCAGCGGTTACCAGCGGGCGCTTTGCGACGGCGGCGGCATCGGCCAATACATAGCGGGTGGTAAAATTATCAGACCCCTCCACCACTACATCATAGCGTTCGATTAGACCTTGCGCGTTTTGCGCATTGATCCGAAGCAAATGCGTTTCAACGCTTACATGCGGATTAATCCGTGCAATCGCTTGGGCAGCACTTTCGACCTTAGCTTTGCCAACATCCTGCGTCTCGTGGATCACCTGACGCTGTAGATTGGAAAGCGAGACCGTATCATCATCAACAATGCCGATCGTGCCGATGCCTGCAGCCGCCAAATATTGCAATATTGGCGTACCCAGGCCACCTGCGCCGATAACTAATACTCGTGCGGCTTTGAGCTTTTGCTGACCGGGCCCGCCAATTTCTGGCAGCACGATATGGCGCGCATAGCGCTCAAGTTCTTCGGATGAAAAAGGAGTAGAGGAAGCGTTCATGATGGGAACATAGGCATTAGAATGTCGACTGTCAGCGGATATTTATCTCAAAAACAACTAGAATCGGGTCAACTGACCGGCACAGACATTAAAAAACTGTGCTTTTCCTTCTAATGCTTCAAAAAGCGCCCTATCAGTGCCAGTCATGAATGTCTGGCCACCAAGCTCATCCAGAATGTCAAACAGCGCTGCTCGGCGGCCTGTGTCGAGATGGGCTGCGATTTCATCAAGCAGCAGAATGGGCGCCATGCCAGACAGCTCGCCAGTTAACCGGGCATGGGCAAGAATCAATCCGATCAGCAGTGCTTTTTGCTCGCCAGTTGAACAAAGCGCGGCTGGCATGGATTTTGGCCGATGCTGGACGATCAAATCGGTACGGTGTGGGCCATCCAGAGTACGACCAGCTGCGCGATCACGGGCACGGCCATCGCGCAATTGCCGCCGGAAATCTTCTTCCAGATCGAGTGCTGCCTCAATTGCGATTCGTTGTTCTAACGGCCCTTCAAGAAAACAATCGGCTTTAGGAAATGGGCCTTCGGCAGGCATTTTCTCAATCATCGCAGCGATTAGCCGCATAGCTTCCGACCGCGCCGCCGCCACCGCTATTCCAAGCTCCGCCATCTGATTTTCAATTGCATCAAGCCATTGATCATCATTCAGACCGTCACTGAGAAGCCGATTTCGGCTGCGCATAGCCTTTTCATAATCAGCAACACGCTTGCCATGGGCTGTGTCTATGGCCAGCACCATACGGTCCAGAAACCGCCGACGGTCAGAAGCGCCGCCGGTAAATAGCCCATCCATGGAGGGCACGACCCAAAGAATGCGCGCATAATCGAGCAATTCCTCGCCTGATGAAGTCACGCCATTAATGCGAATTTTGCGACCGCCCTCGCCGTTTCCGGCGGTACCTGTGCCGATATTGGCCTCGCCATAGATCATGCAATCAAGCGTCGCATGGATGGCAAAGCCATGGTCCGTGCCGCTTTTTGCAACATCATCATAGGCAGAGCGGCGCAATCCGCGACCGGGGGAAAGAAATGAAACAGCTTCGATTAGATTGGTTTTGCCGGAACCGTTTTCGCCCGTAAGCACAACATGACCTGCCTCAAGCGGAAGCGTCAGCTCGGCATAATTACGGAAATTGGAAAGCTTAAGCCGCCGAATCGATACTCGATCCGAACGGCCTATTTCATAATTTATATCGCTCACAGCGTTCTTTAAACACGCATCGGCATGAGAACATAAAGCACGTTCTCATCGCCCGTATCGCGCACCAATGTCGGTGACCCGGCATCGGCCAGCATGAAAATCGCTTCTGAACCCGAAAGCTGACTGGTGATGTCGAGCAGATATTTGGAATTGAAACCAATATCCAACGGATCGGCATCGTAATCAGCAGGCAGTTCGTCTGTCGCGCTACCCGAATCAGGGTTGTTGACGGTTAGCGTCAATTGACCATCAGCAATGGACAGTTTCACCGCCCGGCCCCGCTCGCTGGAAATCGTCGAAACACGATCAACAGAAGCCGCGAAGTCTTGGCGACTAATGGTCAGTTGCTTATCATTGCTCGAAGGAATGACCCGCTGATAATCTGGGAATGTCCCGTCGATCAGCTTAGATGTCAGCACCACAGATCCCACAGTAAAGCGGATCTTGGCATCGGAAAGTTCGACGCTCACAACAGTATCTGGAACATCGACAAGTTTCTGCAATTCCGCGACTGTCTTGCGCGGGATAATAATGCCGGGCATGCCTTCTGCGCCCGATGGCGCCTCAAGTTCGGCGCGCGCCAGACGGTGACCATCGGTGGCGACAGCACGCAGCTTGAGTTTTCCATCATTTTCGATCGCATGGAAATAAATGCCGTTGAGGTAATAACGGGTTTCTTCCGTGGAAATTGCAAATTGTGTGCGATCAATCAGGCGCTTGAGATCAGGCGCGTCAATGCGGAAAGAATGGGTAAAGGCACCCGCTGTCAATTCCGGAAAATCCGACTGCGGCAGGCACTGCAAACGGAATGAAGACTTTCCCGACGTCACTGCCATGGAACCACCGTCCGGGTTGGTCGCCAGCATGACTTCAGCGCCATCAGGTAGCTTGCGCACAATATCATAGAGAAGATGCGCAGGAACTGTTGTCGCACCGGCCTGCTCAACCATGGCGGCGGTGGCTTCATTTACCTCAAGATCCAGGTCTGTTGCTTTCAATGCAAGGCTATCGCCTTCTGCCTGCAACAAAACGTTGGAGAGGATGGGAATCGTATTGCGACGCTCCACAACGCGGTGAACGTGGTTGAGTGACTTTAAAAGATTGGATCGCTCTAGGGTAACACGCATATTGAAACGCACTCGCTCGCTGGGACAGGACAACCGCACAACGGGCAGATGCCCCCATCAATAAGGCGCAGCAGCGCCGTAAGGTCCGCTAAAGTGACAGATTTTAGCAGTAAAAAGCAAGCCCGTGCAGCGCTTCACAACGCTGAGGCACGGGCTTTTTGTTGATAACATGGTCAGCTACACCAAAGTGCAGCTTTTCGGCCTCGTTAAGCGGCCTGATCGTTGATCAGGCGCTTGAGTAGCTCAAGCTCCTGAGCCAATTTCGTATCGGCTCCGACCAGATCTTCAATCTTACGAACCGCGTGCAGAACAGTCGTGTGATCGCGTCCGCCGAAACGACGGCCTATTTCTGGAAGCGAGCGCGGCGTCAACATTTTGGCAAGATACATTGCCACCTGACGAGGCTTCACGATTGTGCGTGTGCGGCGGCTGGAAAGCAGATCCTGCTTGGAGACATTATAATGGCGCGCCACAATGCGCTGGATTTCTTCAATACGGATGCGTCTTGGCTCACCAGCGCGCGTGAGATGTCCAAGCAGCTCATCAACACGGTCAATCGAAAGATTGGGTTCGAATGACTGGCGGAAGAGAAGCTGGTTGAAAGCACCTTCGAGTTCGCGACCTGATCCGGTTACCGTGCGGGCAACATGGGCGAGAATTTCATCGCTGATATTCAATGCCGGATCTTCAGCTTGCGCGGCTGCAAGCCGACGACGCAGCATTTCATGGCGCATTTCATAGTCTGGTGCGCCGACTTCTAGCGCAACGCCGCCTTGGAGTCGCGAACGAACGCGAACATCAAGCGATTCGAGTTCCGACGGAGCGCGGTCGGCTGCAACAACAACCTGTTTCGCGCTATCGAGCAGCGTATTGAGCAAATGGCAGAACTCGTGCTGGATCGATTTGCCCTGAAGAAATTGCATGTCATCAATCACCAGCAGATCGATATCACGCAATTGCTCCTTGAAAGAGAGCGCATTGTTATCGCGGATAGCGGTTGCAAAGCGCCACATGAAATATTCAGCAGTCAGATAAACGACACGTGCCTTTTCCTGTCGTTGAATGGCAGCGGCAGCGATTGCCTGCAACAAGTGGGTTTTGCCAAGGCCAACGGACGCATGAATGAAAAGCGGGTTAAAGCGAAGCGCGCTTGATCCGGCTTCTGCAATGGTACGCGCTGCTGCAAGCGCTACGCGGTTGGAAGCGCCGTCGATGAAACTATCGAAAGTATAGCGGGGATCAAGTGGCGATCCGAGCACTGAACCGGTTGCGGATGCGGATTCTGCCACGACCGCTGAGCCGCGCTTTTCATTGCCAAGCTGACCAACCGGAAACATAACTTTTTCACGCAATGTAGGTGCAGTTTTTGTTTCCACACGCTCGGTGGCAGCAGCTGCGGGCGCAGCGCGTGCAACGCGGCTTACGCCCCGAACAACAACCTCGACGCGGAGGATCTGCGGGTTTTCTTCCTGCAATAGCTCTGTCAAAAGATCAGCATAGTGATTATTGATCCAAGAGCGCAAAAACGCCGTGGGGACAGAAAGGCGAACAACGCTTTTTGAATATTCGTCCAATTTCAGCCGGCCAAACCAGCTTGAATAAATCTCGTTACCGACGCGTGCTTTCAACTTCACAGTCAGGCGATCGAATACTTCATCACCCAACGAGCTCTCGGCGCTCACCACGAGGTTTTGATCTTTTCCTTTAGCAGAAGACCCATGAATACGGTTCGCATGCGCATCATCACCCATCGTCTCCGTCGACTTGCCAGTCATCATTGCCATCTTCTCGCCTGCCTTAATTCCTACGCGCTATTTTTACAGCGCTTGTCATTTTTTTCCTGCACCGGGCGTTGGTCTGAAAACCAGAAGCCCAGGCGGTACTCACTCACACACAATGTCCTGCAAAGGACCGAACACAGTCAGCCAACAAATATGGCTGATTAAACGCAAACTCCTTCTTTTACACTTCAAGGCCCGCCATGAACTAGCGCGTTGCCCTGCCCGTGCACCAAGCACGAAAGGGTTCGATTTCAAACTGTCATCGAGGGTTTCACGAGAATCGTTCAAACCCATTCACCCCAGCACCTAGGCTGATTGCCCGGAACCGACTTTGCTACAACCTTCAATCGCCAAAGAAGCGCTCAAAAGAACATTCCGGTTAATGAATGGTAAGCAATCGATTAAAACCGCACCTCAGATCAACAGACAGCATTCGTCGGGCCCATTAGGCTAACGTGAAACGATGTCTCAAATCTAATTGACTCTTGGCCCCGGGCCTTCCCTCTCAACAAGGCTGACTTTAGCGAAGGCTCGAGGCAAAGAGCAACCCTTGGAAAAGCAAAAATTTCCAGTTGAAAGCCTTGCCTTTTGTAAAGCAGCGCTCAGAGAATCAGGTGTCAGTGAAATAAGGCATTAGGATTCAATATGTTTCCACTTATCGTTTTTTAGGGTGATACGAGAATCCAGCGACACAAAATAATTTTTAAAAATCTGCTTGACTCTCTGTACTCTCCGAATCCCACAGGGGGCTGTGGATAAAGGTGGATAAAACATAGCAAGTCACTGTAACATAAAAGAAAAATTGAGCTCGCCCTGAAATGGAAAATAGTGCTTTTGAGACTCAGCTGAAATAAGCTTTTAGATTCCAGCAGATAGAGCATTTTCCTGCCCGCTCGGTTGAAGTGGTGAAAAATTGGGAGCCAGAATATAGGCGGAAAGAATCGGCACTATGTGCGCATCAAACAGCCAAAAGAAAAACCCGGCTAACGATTAGCCGGGTTTTCAAAAATCCATGAATGGAAGATTAAGCGCTGATTGCCTTCACACGCGCAGCAAGGCGAGAAACCTTGCGGGACGCAGTATTCTTGTGAATGACACCTTTGGAAGCAGCGCGCATCAATTCAGGCTCAGCGGCCTTGAATGCTACGATTGCAGCTTCCTTGTCGCCGCTTAGAACCGCCTCTTCAACCTTGCGAATGAAGGTGCGCACGCGCGAACGGCGAGACTTGTTGATTTCGGTGCGGGCAGCGATCTTGCGCACTGCCTTCTTGGCCGAAGGAGTATTGGCCATAAATGCCTCTCTTTTTCTGTCAGCTAGCCCACGGGCTAAACCGTCGGGCACAAAACCTCTAGGCAGCCACAATGCCTAGGGGCCGCCGATCCGTGCCGGGCTTATAGATCAGCTTTGGATATTCGTCAATGTGGATTCTGTTGGCGGCATGCATGAAATCGCAGCAAACCGGGCAGATTGGCCCGAAATAGCTGCTTGGCGCTTGATATGAGTTAAATCAGCGATTTTTGAAAGCGGGAGGCCGCTTTTCAATAAAGGCTGACATTCCTTCTTTCTGATCTTCTGTCGCAAAGAGCGAGTGAAACATACGACGCTCAAACCGTAGGCCTTCATCCAAAGTGGTTTCATAGGAGCGATTGACCGATTCTTTCGCCATCAAGACAGAAGCTCTGGAGAATGAGGCAATACGAGCGCCAATTTTCAAAGCTTCATCCAGCAGCTCTTCCGGGGCAAAAAGGCGTGATACCAATCCGGCGCGTTCGGCTTCTTCAGCATCCATCATCCGACCAGTGAGGCACATATCCATGGCTTTGGACTTGCCAATAAGACGAGTTAGCCGCTGAGACCCTCCCATGCCGGGTATAATACCTAGGGTAATTTCCGGTTGCCCGAATTTGGCATTATTTGCTGCAATGATGAAGTCGCACATCATGGCAAGTTCACAGCCCCCGCCCAAAGCATAACCTGCGACGGCTGCGATAATAGGTTTGCGAATCCGATCCACGCTCTGCCAATCCGCAAACATGTCCTGAAGATAGGCATCGACGAAATTCATCGACTGCATTTCTTTAATGTCTGCGCCCGCAGCAAATGCTTTTTCCGAGCCGGTTAGAATGATCGCGCCAATTGCATCATCCTGATCGAACTGTTTTAGAGCCTGGGTGAGTTCTTTGAGAACAGTGGTGTTAAGGGCGTTAAGAGCTTGTGGTCGGTTTAAGCGTATTAGACCAACCGCGCCATGGGTTTCGCTTAAAATTGTCTCATAGGCCATGGAACTCTCCTCCTAGAGCATCAGATGTTTGGCCGGAAAATTGGACCGGCACCATAATTTTAGCAAGGGTGTGATTGTGAGATTATTTTCAGGGCTGACAGGACGCGCAGTAAAATGTCGACCGGCCCGATTGAACTATACGTTCCACCGTTCCGCTACATTCAGGATTGCGGCATTTTTCGCCTTCGCGTCCATAGACAGAAAATGAATGCTGGAAATAGCCCAGCTCGCCATCAGCTTGAATGTAATCTTTTAACGAAGACCCTCCAGCCTCAATCGCTTCATTGATCACATTGCGAATATTACTGGCCAAACGTTCCGTGAGGACAAGGTCATCTGCTATCGATCCCGCCGCTCGCTGCGGGGACAGGCGGGTGCGCCACAGGGCTTCACAAACGTAAATATTTCCAAGCCCCGCAATCAGACGCTGATCCAGAAGTGCACTTTTAAGCGGTGTTTTTCGCCCCGCGAATAATTCGGCTAGCAACGCACCAGAAAGCCGGTTCCCGGTGGGCTCTACGCCCAGTCCTTTGAGAAAAGGATTCTCCTGCAAAAGCCCCGCTTCAGAAAAGAGCATAAATCCGAAGCGTCGGGGATCATTATAAACAATACGGCTTGCCCCATCCTTTCCGCGATCAAGATGAAAGACAACATGATCATGTTTGCTCAGTTTTGCTCGTTGCTGAGCCAATGCCTCCGGCACGCCGTCCGCTTCATTCATCTCGATTCGAAATGAACCTGACATGCCCAGATGGCAGATGAGGGCTAATCCATCATCAAGATGGATGATCAAATATTTTGCACGCCGGGCGAGCGCTTTGATCTTTCGGCCTTCCAGGCGCTCAACGAATCTGTCTGGAAATGGAAAGCGTAAATCCGGCCTGTTCTGATCAACCCGTTCAATGCGCGCGCCCTCCATAAAGGGTTGCAATCCACGGCGAACGGTCTCGACCTCAGGCAATTCGGGCATTTCATTCTTCCATGAGCAATAGCGATAGGGTGCATGTAGGTTTGGCGCAGGATGTTTGCCATCTGTTAACTGCAAATGGAGCAAAGCTCGCCAGAATGCAAATTAACTTTTTATTTCCCGTGTTTCTTAAACTCATCACAATTGGCAGGCAGTAAAACCCTACCCAATAAGAGATTGATCAGGGTTACGAATATGCCGGCTTTAATGACGCGCTTTTTGAGAAATAGATCAGGTGCTGCGCTGATAGAATGCACGCTCATTGGTGCAATTGCAGTCATCGCTGTAATCAGCGGGCTTGCACTATTTGCTGGCAAGCCCCACTCGATACTCGATTACCAGTCCGCACAGATTCAGCAACTGGATCAGCGCTAAAGCCAAGCCTGTCGTCGATTAATAGCCACCCGGTTTCCCCGCGGTGGCTATTTGTTTATGAATTAGAAAAGATTTTCACTGTCGAGGATTAATATGGCCGTCGAGATCATTGCTAAACCGTCCCCGCAAAGCCGTCCGATCTGGTTTATCGCCCGAAACTCTATCTCTGAAGCGGGCCTCTCGCCCGAGGCGCTGCTCTGGGCCAAGGCGCATGGTTTTGACGGTGAGGCCGGGCGTGTTTTGGTGCTTGGAGGAGCCGACGGTTCCGTCTCGGGCGCTCTTTTTGGAACCGGTGATGGCAAGACCAATGGGCAGTCTCAACTTCTTGCCGGAAAACTTGCCCGAAATTTGCCCGATGGGGATTGGCACATAGCAAACAGGGTCCAGGACCCTGACCTTGCAGCTCTCGCATTTTTGATGGGTGGTTATAGTTTTGACCGCTACCGGAAGTCCGATGATCGTAAGCTTCGTCTCGCGCTACCCGATGGGGCTGAGCAAGAACAGATCGAAATTATGGCTGAGGCGGTAACGCTCGCCCGGGATCTGATTAATACGCCAGCAAATCATATGGGGCCTGATGCGCTAGAACAATCTGCACGTGAACTCGCGGCGCGATTTGATGCAAGCATTTCCACGATTGAAGCAGATGCGCTTCTTGCGCAAAATCTGCCCATGATCCATGCGGTAGGTCGGGCTGGAAGTCAGGCGCCTCGCCTTATTGATATGCGTTGGGGCAGAGATAGCGACCCGAAAATTACGCTCGTGGGCAAAGGCGTTTGCTTTGATACGGGTGGTCTCGACATCAAACCTGCCAGTGGCATGTTGTTAATGAAGAAAGACATGGGTGGCGCCGCGAATGTGCTCGGGCTTGCGCTCATGATCATGGCATCTGGGCTGTCGGTAAAATTACGCGTTCTTATTCCAGCGGTCGAAAACGCAATTGCTGGCAATGCTTTTAGGCCCGGCGATATTTTGCAAAGCAGAAAAGGACTCAGCGTCGAAATCGGCAATACAGATGCTGAAGGTCGGCTTGTTCTGGCTGATGCGCTGACACTTGCAGATGAGGAAGAGCCGGAACTTATTATTGATATGGCGACGCTAACCGGTGCTGCTCGCGTTGCGCTTGGTCCCGACCTGCCGCCATTTTTCACGCATGATGAAAAACTTGCAGCGGATATTGCCACCAAGGCGGAAGAAATGGCTGATCCGCTGTGGCGCCTTCCTCTCTGGCAACCCTATGCGTCAAAGCTTTCCTCGCGAATAGCAGATATCAACAATGTCACCCGCGATGGCTTTGCTGGTTCCGTTACAGCCGCATTGTTTCTTGATCGCTTTGTCGAAAAGGCGAAAGCTTGGGTGCATCTGGATATTTTCGGCTGGGTCCCGGCTGAAAAACCAGCTTCCCCCATAGGCGGCGAAGCGCAAGGCATTCGAGCTCTTTATCAATTATTGCGGCAGCGCTACCCAGCGCAATAATTGCGCTTGCATGCAAAGGCAAAAGAACGTTGAATGATACGCATCCGAAACAATCATCACACTGATTATGCCCGTTGAGTTAAAGCCGTTGCAGGCGCTGACATTGTTAAAGACCGTTTCGCTGGAAGAAATCCGTGCAGAAATGCCGGATCTAACCACGCGTCAGAGGGCTATTCTGCTGACGATTTATCTTGAACCACCTCCGCACACGGTTCGTGGGTTGGCGGCAAAATTGAATGTGAGTAAACCCGTGATCACGCGAGCCCTTGATACGATGGGCCAAATTGATCTGGTATCGCGCCACCGCGATGAAAGAGATCGGCGCAATGTGCTGATAAAACGCACGGTGGCCGGGGCGCTCTATGTCGAAAGACTGGGCGATCTTGTCATTGAAAAAGCGAAGGAGTTACCATTGTGAAGCTGCTCGACCAGCGCCTGAACGCTTATCGTCCTGATCTTGCCGATCAAAGATTAGAGGGGCAGATTGAGGCGGACCGGTTTGTGCGTGGCATTTCTATGCGTGTGAGCGCCCCTGTGCTGGATATTCGAGCCGATCCGCGTCCCGATAGCGGGCTGCAAACGCAGGCAATTTATGGCGACGATCTAAAAGTTTTTGACGAACAGGATGGCTGGAGCTGGGTTCAGGCAGAGCGGGACGGTTATGTCGGCTATGTCTCGTCGGCCATGCTTGAAAAACCGCGAAATGACGCGACCCATATGGTGATCGTGCCGCGGACTTTTGTTTATCCGGGAGCGGATTTGCGTTTCCCGCATAGTATGGCGCTGTCGCTTGGATCGCGGGTTTCTATTGTTGGTCAGACTGAAAAGCGCGGCACGCAATATGCTTTGCTTGAAAGTGGAGAAGCGCTGATTGCACGGCATCTGCGCCCAATCGGTGATTATGAGAATGATTTTGTGCGTGTCGCAGAGAGTTTATTGCACACGCCCTATCTTTGGGGCGGCACGTCGGGTTTTGGCATTGATTGCTCTGGGTTGGTTCAACTTGCCATGTGGGTTACAGGGAAAAAAGTTCTGCGCGATTCCGACATGCAGCAAGCAGGGCTAGGCGAGATTATTGAGCCAAATGCGGATTTCTCCAACCTTCAAAGAGGTGATCTGGTTTTTTGGAAAGGCCATGTCGCAATCTGCACTTCACCTGAAATGCTCATCCATGCGAGCGGTCATACAATGACTGTCACAGTTGAACCGCTTAAAGAAGCAATCAAGCGGATCGATTATCTTTATGGTTTGCCGACTTTCATCCGCCGACCGTAACAAGCTAGACACGATTGGGAAGCACACGGTCTGGCGGGCGATGCCCGTCGACAAAGGCCCGAATGTTGATAATGACCTTGTCACCCATATCAACACGGCCTTCAATGGTTGCAGATCCCATATGCGGTAGCAGCACGACCTTGCCCTGTTCGGCCAGGGATAATAGCCGCGGATTTACTGCAGATTCATTTTCAAAAACATCCAGCCCTGCGCCAGCAAGTTTACCCTGCTCAATCAAGTCGATCAGGGCTGCTTCGTCGATAATCTGACCGCGCGCAGTATTTACGACATAGGCCGTGGGCTGCATCAGCGCGATGCGACGCGCCGAGAGAAGGTGAAAAGTCGCGGGCGTCGAGGGACAATGGACCGATATAATATCCATCCGCGCCAGCATTTGATCAAGACTATCCCAATAGGTCGCTTCCAGCTCATCTTCCAGCTGAGGGCTGACCCGCTTGCGATTATGGTAGTGGATTGAAAGGCCAAAAGCCTTAGCGCGTCGGGCCACTGCGGTGCCAATGCGACCCATGCCGACGATGCCTAGACGCTTGCCCCAAAGCCGGCGACCCAACATCCAGGTTGGCGACCAGCCCGGCCAATTGCCATTATCTTTTGTGAGTACATTCGCGCCTTCAACCAAACGGCGCGGCACCATGACCAGCAAGGCAAGCGTCATATCCGCCGTGTCTTCGGTCAAGACGTTGGGGGTATTTGTGATAGTGATTCCACGCTTTGCAGCGGCGGCGACATCAATATTATCGATGCCATTGCCGAAATTTGCGATAAGCTTCAAGTTCGGCCCGGCTTGCTCAATTGTTGCTGCATCAATCACGTCTGTGATGCAGGGAACCAACACGTCCGCTTCTTTCATCGCTGAAATGATTTCGGCTTGCGTCATGCGGTGATCGTCAAGATTGAGCCGAGCATCGAACAATTCCCGCATACGGGTTTCTATGACATCCGGCAATTTCCGGGTAAGAACAACCAGCGGTTTTTTCTTGTTCGACATCTCCACCTCATTCTTGAGCAATGCCTTTAAGCTGCTTCAAAGCTGTTGAAACAAAAAAGCTGCCTTCATTTCTCCGCATTTTCAGACGCTAAACCCTTGCGGCCTCGCGAGAATATGCTTTAGCCGACAACCTATGTTGAGACCTCTTTAACTAAGAAGATGCAATATAGGTAAATGCTTCGGCTGCTCATCTCTAGCAAGGCAGCATGGCAAAGACAAAGAAAATCACAAGCGGAAAACCGCACCTGAATGAGTTTTGGTGCTTCCGAAGGATTGGGCATGGCCTTTCCTTGGGAGTCGCCCGAAACCGCAGGGCGGCAAGAGGTCAAAATTGTACCGCATAGTTTCGCGACGCTTTTTGATGGCTGCATTTTGCAGCATCGCAATGCTTCTTATTTTTGCGCCATTTAGCGCATCCCGTTTTCATGAAGCGAGCGCTAAGCCGCCAGCGGGAACGAGCTTAGGCGCCAGTGGGCTGCCAGTGCCGCGTTTCGTTAGTCTTAAACCTTCACGCGCAAATGTCCGAATCGGGCCGGGGCGAGAATATGCGGTTTCATGGCTTTTTCTTAGATCCGGCTTGCCGGTTGAGATTATTCAGGAATACGACAATTGGCGCCGGATCCGCGATGCCGATGGCACTGAAGGTTGGATTTATCAATCGCTTTTATCCGGCAAGCGAACCGCATCGGCAGCTCCTTGGCTGAAAAATGATGAAGGGAGCATGATCACTATGTGGCGTTCTCCCAGCGAACAGGCGGCCATTGCCGCAAAAATTGAGCCCGGCGCAATTGGCGATGTGGAGGAATGCAACGGGCAATGGTGCCGAATCGCAATGAAAGGCGCCAAAGGTTGGGTTAAGCAATCAGAACTCTGGGGGGTTTATCCCGGCGAGGTTTTTGATTAGATCAATCGGTCCTAGCGCTTGCAGCGATGTTTGATTTCGCGCGCTGCCTTGGCTATCTTCCATTCTCATCTATTCCATGCCCTGCCTATTCCATGCTTTGCCTGTCCCCTGCCCCGCTATTCCATACCTTGGGGCCACCCATGGCCGATATCTGACTAGGAGTTTATGCGCAGAAGTTTGTCTTTACCGTATCAACGGATTGAGAACCGCGTCAAGGCGGTGATTAGCGCATATTAAGCTCTGGAAAATTATGAGAAATTCTGATCTCGTTATCCGCGCCTATGAGCCAGCGGATAAAGAAACGCTATCGTCTATCTGGTTTCAGGCATCACTCAGAGTCCATGCTTTTTTAGGCGAAGAGCTGCTTTTTGAGCAAAAAGAGATGGTTGAAAACATCTTTCTCGAACAAGCTGAAATTTGGGTCGCGCTATCGGGCGGCAAAATAATAGGCTTCATCGGCTTACTCGACCATTTTATCGGCGGTTTGTTCGTCCATCCCAAAGCTCAAGGCTAGGGCGTGGGCCGCAAGCTGGTAGAACATGCGTTCAAGCTTCGGGGCGAACTTGATCTAGAAGTATTTGCCGAAAACCAAAGCGCCTATCGCTTCTATCAAAAGCTAGGCTTTGTCGAAATTAGCAGACGTGCCGAAGATGATAGTGGATTACCGTTTGAAAATATTCGGATGCGTTTGGCCTGATCACCGCTGAAACATAATAAAGCGGTTTCCTGACCGCTTTTTCAGGCCGGCATTGATGGTCTAACGCTTTTTACGACGCAGTCTTACGATAACATCAACATTGACGATTTCCATGCCTTCCGGAGCATCGGGCATATTCGCAACCACCGGCTGACCCCGCTCACCATGCGGAATGTCAAAGACTACATTTTCGCCTTCCAGGAAGAAATGGTGATGGTCAGACACATTGGTGTCAAAATAGGTTTTGGCACCCTCAACCGCTATAATGCGCAGCATGCCTGCTTCTGTGAACTGATGAAGCGTATTATAAACGGTAGCAAGCGAGACTGGCACATCGGCTTGCACGGCCTCTTCGTGCAGTTCCTCTGCCGAGAGGTGACGATCCCCCTGAGCGAAGATGAGATTTGCGAGCGCGATACGCTGTCGCGTCGGCCGTAAACCAGCGTTCCGAAGCTGTTCTTCCATGGAAACCATCGCATCTTGGGCATGATGATGTTGCATTTTTACCCTTAAACCCGTCACAAGCTCATAGCAAAGTTGACAAAGATTGAACAGGCTGTTGCCCATTGCCTACTGACATTGATATATGCCGTAGCGAAACAAGTATCAATAGGGCTTGGCGTTACCCGCTTTTGCGGGAATGCAAAGCTTGATTTTACTGCCGGAAACACTCTGTGTTAGAGATGAGCCGGAAAGCTAACAACCGTACCGGCAATGCCGGTCAAATGGAATGACCCTCAAGGGAGG
This sequence comes from Falsochrobactrum ovis, assembly GCF_003259955.1. GTDB lineage: Bacteria > Pseudomonadota > Alphaproteobacteria > Rhizobiales > Rhizobiaceae > Brucella > Brucella ovis_A. Next base: position 255,856 of record NZ_QLMK01000001.1, on the reverse strand, counting down.
CATAATGCCAGAACAGAAATCCAGCTACGGGTATGAAGAACTCTTGAGCTGCGCACGTGGCGAGTTATTCGGCCCCGGCAATGCGCAACTTCCTCTGCCTCCGATGCTGATGGTTCATCGCATCACTGAAATTTCTGAAACGGGCGGGGCCTTCGATAAAGGCTACGTTCGCGCCGAATATGATGTAAGCCCAGATGATTGGTATTTCCCATGCCATTTCCAAGGAAACCCGATCATGCCGGGCTGTCTTGGACTGGACGGCATGTGGCAGCTCACCGGATTCTTCCTCGGCTGGCTGGGTGAGCCGGGCCGTGGCATGGCGCTTTCAACTGGCGAAGTGAAGTTCAAAGGCATGGTTCGCCCGAATACAAAGCTGCTTGAATATGGTATCGACTTCAAACGAGTTATGCGCGGACGCCTTGTGCTGGGCACCGCCGATGGCTGGTTGAAGGCCGATGGCGAGATGATCTATCAAGCGACAGACTTACGTGTCGGGCTTTCAAAAGAAAGTAATCCTGCCTGAGCGGGATCAAATACTGATCAAAGATGGGGGCGACAGCAGTAAAAGAATTGTTTTTTACCTTGTCGCGCTCAAAACATGCGAAAATAACACTATGTAACCAGATGATTGGGTAACCAGATGACCGGGCAACCGCATCAGGCAAGCGCCCCAGGTAACATGTGTAAAGGAGAACGCGATGCGGCGTGTCGTCGTAACGGGTATGGGGATCGTATCCTCAATTGGAAATAACACCGAAGAAGTTACAACATCGCTGCGCGAAGCGCGGTCTGGTATCTCGCGGGCAGAAGAATATGCAGAACTGGGCTTCCGCTGCCAGGTTCATGGGGCCCCGAAAATCGATGTCGAAGCTTTAGTAGATCGACGCGCAATGCGTTTTCACGGTCGCGGCACGGCTTGGAACCATATTGCGATGGATCAGGCGATTGCAGATGCAGGCTTGTCGGAACAAGAAGTTTCCAATGATCGCACCGGCATTATTATGGGATCAGGCGGGCCTTCAACACGTACGATCGTGGAATCTGCGGACATTACCCGGCAAAAAGGCCCCAAGCGCGTAGGACCTTTTGCGGTTCCCAAAGCCATGAGCTCAACGGCCTCGGCCACTCTTGCGACATTCTTCAAAATCAAGGGAATTAATTATTCGATTTCGTCCGCCTGTGCGACCTCCAATCATTGCATCGGCAATGCCTATGAGATGATCCAATATGGCAAGCAAGACCGCATGTTTGCGGGTGGTTGCGAAGATCTTGATTGGACGCTGTCAGTGCTCTTTGATGCAATGGGCGCGATGTCATCGAAATATAATGATACCCCCGCCACTGCGTCGCGCGCCTATGACAAGAATCGTGACGGCTTTGTGATTGCTGGCGGCGCTGGTGTGCTGGTGCTCGAAGAGCTTGAAACCGCGCTTGCTCGCGGTGCGAAGATTTACGGCGAGATCATCGGATATGGCGCTACATCTGATGGTTACGACATGGTCGCGCCATCTGGTGAGGGTGCGTTGCGTTGCATGCAGATGGCGCTTTCAACCGTCAAAGACAAAATCGATTATATTAACCCGCACGCCACCTCGACTCCGGCCGGTGACGCGCCGGAAATCGAAGCGATTCGCAAGATTTTTGGCTCCGGTGAGGCTTGCCCACCGATTGCGGCGACCAAATCCCTGACTGGCCATTCGCTTGGTGCGACGGGCGTTCAGGAAGCCATTTATTCGCTCTTGATGATGCAAAATAATTTCATCTGCGAAAGCGCACATATCGAAGAACTGGATCCAGCTTTTGCAGACATGCCTATCGTCCGCAAGCGCATCGACAATGCTCAGCTCAATACCGTGCTTTCCAATTCCTTCGGATTTGGTGGCACCAATGCGACGTTGGTTTTCCAGCGTTATAAGGGCTGAGGGAGAGGGAATATGGAAAGTTTGATGCAAGGTAAACGCGGCCTCATCATGGGTGTCGCGAATAATCATTCGATTGCCTGGGGGATTGCAAAACAACTGGCTGCTCAGGGGGCTGAACTGGCTTTCACCTATCAAGGCGAGGCGCTAGGCAGGCGTGTAAAACCTCTGGCAGAGCAAGTCGGTTCAGATTTCGTACTTCCATGCGATGTTGAAGACATTGAAACTGTGGATGCTGTGTTCGCTGAAATCGAGAAGAAATGGGGCAAGCTTGATTTCATCGTTCATGCTATCGGTTTTTCCGACAAAACCGAACTCAAAGGCCGTTATGCCGATGTGACCACTCGCGAAAATTTTTCGCGCACGATGGTGATATCTGCATTTTCATTTACAGAAATGGCTCAACGCGCCGAAAAACTGATGAAAGATGGCGGTTCCATACTCACTCTCACCTATGGCGGATCAACGCGCACCATCCCCAATTATAATGTAATGGGCGTTGCCAAGGCAGCTCTGGAAGCCATGGTGCGTTATCTGGCTGCGGATTATGGCCCGCAAGGCATTCGTGTTAACGCGATTTCGGCCGGTCCAGTGCGGACCCTTGCCGGAGCTGGAATTGGTGATGCACGCGCGATCTTCAGCTATCAGCGCCGCAATTCTCCGCTGCGCCGCACGGTTGATATTGACGATGTGGGCAAATCGGCCCTCTATCTTTTATCGGACCTTTCCAGCGGTGTGACGGGTGAAATCCATTTTGTTGATTCGGGCTATAATATCGTCTCAATGCCAACATTGGACGAGTTGAAAAGTTCGGACGCGCAACGCGGACAATAGACAAAAGAAGCCGCCTCTTAGGGCGGCTTTTATTTACTTTTTGGCATCGAAAACTTTAAATCCTTGGGCCTCTTCAAGCAGATTAACATGTTTGAATAGGCCTTTCAGGGTGGCTTCATAGGGCAGTTGACGGTTTGCGACCATCAATAATCTGCCCCCCGGTTTCAGCCGGGAAGCGGCAGCCGCAATAAAACTTTGCCCTAGTGACACGTCTCTTACCCTTCCCTCGTGAAAAGGTGGGTTCATGATGATAGTGTCATAAATTCCCGGTATTTTTTCACTGGTCACATCATGCCAATTAAATGTGAGCGGTACGGTCGCACCCAGTCGTTCCAAATTGCCATAGGCCGCATCGAGCGCCTCATAATCCGCTTCAAAAAGATCTATAGCTTTGATGCGATCTGAAAGTTTGAGGCATTGTACGGTGAGATAGCCCCAGCCCGCGCCCAGATCGGCTACATTTCCAAAAACAATATCCTTCATATGCGTAGCCAATAGGGCCGAGCCTTTATCAATCACGCCATGAGAAAACATTCCCGGTTCGGTACGAAATATTTCGTCAATAGCGCTATATTGTGGACGAAGCGCATCAATGAAATCATCATCGATATCTTCCGGGCGGCGCAACCAGAATACCACTGCGTGGTTTTTTGACATGCGATCGCTGATCTCAGCAATATTGCCGACCCATTTACGGAAACTATCAATTCCGAGTTTTTTTTCGCCGCAGACAACAATCCACCCGCCCGGCAGAACGCGCTGTAGAAGTTCTGCAAACCAAGCCTCATTGCGTCCACGATGTTTTCCAAGCAGAAGCATGCCGCCTGCATAACGGCTGTCCTCGGGCACTCTCGGCTCGGCATGGAACCCGTGTTTTTTTAAAAGAAGCCAATCAGGTCGCCACGGTTGTAAACAATTGAGGTTCTGTTTCCACTGGTCATCCAGCAGGCGATCTGCCGAAATTCCGCAGGCGAGAAAGGTTTCGCCGTTTCGCGGCATTTCCAGAATGTCCCGCTCAAATGGCAGGAAGAGAGTTTGCTGAGCTGGTGTCGTCATTCTCAATCTTTGCCGTTCAAATGATTCACGTGCAACAAAAAAGCGCGCCAAAAGGCGCGCTTTAACTGCAAGAATGGACGATTATTCAGCGTCCGCTTCTTCTTTTTTCTTTTCCGGAACAATTTCTTTGCCGGTTTCCTGATCGACAATCTTCATTGAAAGGCGGACCTTACCGCGCTCGTCAAAGCCCATCAGCTTGACCCAGACTTTCTGGCCTTCCTTGACCACGTCAGTGGTTTTGGCAACGCGTTCAGCTGCGAGCTGAGAAATATGGACCAAACCATCGCGAGGACCGAAGAAGTTCACGAACGCACCAAAATCAGCGGTTTTTACCACAGTGCCTTCGTAGATTTCGCCGACTTCCGGTTCAGCAACAATGGAGTGAATCCATTTCTTGGCTGCTTCGATTTCCTTCGCATTGGACGAAGCAATCTTTACGGTACCGTCATCTTCAATGTTGATCTTGGCACCAGTCTTTTCCACGATTTCGCGGATGACCTTACCGCCAGAACCGATAACATCGCGGATCTTGTCGGTTGGAATATTCATCACTTCAATACGTGGAGCGAATTCGCCCAATTCTTCACGAGACGAAGACAGCGCCTTGCTCATTTCATTGAGAATGTGAATACGACCACCTTTGGCCTGCTCCAGCGCGATTTTCATAATCTCTTCGGTGATACCGTCGATCTTAATGTCCATCTGCAAGGCAGTGATACCATTTTCGCTACCGGCTACTTTAAAGTCCATGTCGCCGAGGTGATCCTCATCACCGAGGATATCGGAAAGCACAGCATAGCGGTCGCCTTCCTTGATCAAGCCCATAGCGATACCCGCTACTGGACGCGTGATCGGAACCCCAGCATCCATCAGTGCCAATGAAGCACCGCAAACTGAAGCCATCGAGGAGGAACCGTTGGATTCAGTTATTTCGGAAACCACACGCACGGTGTAAGGAAACTGATCTTCTGAAGGCAGCATCGGATGAACTGCACGCCATGCCAGCTTGCCATGGCCGATTTCACGACGACCGGGCGAGCCCATACGGCCAGTTTCACCGACCGAATAGGGCGGGAAATTATAATGCAGCATGAATGATTCTTTATAAGTGCCAGTCATGGCATCAATCATCTGCTCATCTTCACCAGTGCCGAGCGTGGCAACCACGATAGCTTGGGTTTCACCGCGGGTGAAAAGCGCCGAGCCGTGCGTACGTGGCAGGATTCCTACCTCCGCAACAATGGGGCGGACGACATCAAGGCTGCGGCCATCGATACGGCTGCCCGTATCAAGAATGTTCCAGCGAACAATCTTTCCCTGCAAATTTTTGAAGACCGTTGCGAATTCTTCTTCCGAAACTTCGGGCTCTTCGACATCTTCGGGCAGAAAATGTGCCTTGGCTTTGGCTTTGGCAGCATCAACAGCTACGTGACGCGCTTGTTTCTCCGTGATTTTATAGGCTTCACGCAGATCGTCTTCGATAAGTTCGAGCATTTTGGCTTCCAGAGCCGAATGATCTTCCGGCTGGAATTCACGCGGTTCTTTAGCAGCCACTTCTGCCAATTTGATGATTGCCTCAATCACAGGCTGGAAGCTCTTATGGCCAAACATGACCGCGCCGAGCATCACATCTTCCGACAGCTCTTCAGCTTCCGATTCAACCATCAACACCGCATCTGATGTACCGGCGACAATCAGATCCAGCTGAGATTCTGGCATTTCGTCAATATTCGGATTGAGCACATATTCGCCATTGATGTAGCCAACACGTGCGCCACCGATCGGGCCCATGAAGGGAACACCCGAGATCGTCAGTGCTGCCGAGGCAGCGACCATTGCCAAAATATCGGGATTATTATCCAGATCGTGTTGAACAACGGTGAGCACAACCTGAGTGTCGTTTTTGTAGCCTTCTACAAAAAGCGGACGGATCGGACGGTCGATCAGGCGCGAAACAAGAGTTTCATTCTCGCTCGGGCGGCCTTCACGCTTGAAATAGCCACCAGGGATCTTGCCGGCGGCGTAAGTCTTTTCCTGATAATTTACGGTAAGCGGGAAAAAGTCCTGACCCGGCTTTGGTTCCTTGGCGGAGACCACAGTCGCCAGAACGACGGTTTCGCCATAGGTTGCAAGCACAGCTCCGTCAGCCTGACGGGCGATCTTGCCAGTTTCGAGAATGAGCGGACGACCACCCCAATCGATTTCAACTTTATGGGTATTGAACATATCTTGTCCTCTATGGAAAGCTTTATCGAGCGCAATAAATGCGCTGGCGGCTTTCCGGGTTGGCGGACAGGCCATGGGCAAGACAACGGGAAGCTCGCAAAACGAACTGCCTGCAATCCTGCCCCATGACGGGTCCGGATCACGAGCCTTTCGGCTCCTTAGCGGCATGCAAATGCGCCCTACGCGCTTTTGTGCCTCATGGGCATTTGCCCAAAATCAAGCGGGCGACGCTTTAAAACGCCGCCCGAATTTGCCGTTAACGACGCAGACCCAGACGGGAAATCAGCGTCTGGTAGCGCGCTTCGTCCAGACCCTTGACATAGTCAAGCAGACGACGGCGCTGCGATACCAGCTTCAAAAGACCGCGACGCGAATGATTATCATGCTTATGGTCTTTGAAGTGTTCGGTAAGGTTGGAAATACGCTCGGTAAGAATGGCTACCTGAACTTCAGGAGAACCCGTATCGCCTTCCTTGGTTGCGTATTCCTTGATAAGTGCTTGCTTGCGCTCAGCAGTAATCGACATCGTAAACCCTTTCTATTTGGGAGGAAAATCAGTCGCCTTGGCCGGGATGTCGTCCAGCGCGGGCCATTCACACGATCTCTTTGAATCTATCGACCGATCATGCGCATATAGTGCAAAAATGACGAGAATACCAGTAGGAATTATACTCGCCATATTTTGCTATTGTTAAGAACCGGAAAAAACGCGTTTCGGTTTAAACTGTCCGTGCTCAATATAACCAATGGCCAGCAACTTACCGCGCGCGGTCACATATGCTTCATCTGCATCAAGCGGGGCGTCGCGTCCGCGAATAATAACCGGATTGCCAAGGCGTACCCGTTGGGCCTGTTCGTCACTTAGTGCGACCTGTGGGAGACAATCAAGCGCCGCACCGGTTTCGATCACCAATGCATCAAGCGCACTAAAATCGCGGCGCTGTATAGGTTCGGCCGGCTCTTCATCCTTTGGTGGGAGCGGAGGCCAAGCCGCTTCCAGCTCTTCCAGCGTTACCAAATCATCTTCGGTAAAAGGTGCGACCTCAATGCGGCGCAGCTCAGAAATATGGCCAAAGCAGCCCAAGTCCCGGCCCATATCGCGAGCCAGCGAACGCACATAGGTGCCCTTAGAACATTCGACTTCTAAAGTGGTTGGCCCATTGTCAGAAAATTCGATGATCTCAAGTCGGTCAATCTCAACTTCCCGGGCTGGGATTTCCACGGTTTCCCCTTCGCGTGCAAGATCATAAGCACGCTCGCCGCCGATCTTGATTGCAGAGAATTGAGGCGGAACCTGTTTAATCACGCCGGTATAATTGGGAAGAATTGCTTCCAGTTCCTCACGACTAGGCCGCTTGTCCGAAGTCTGCGTCGCCTCGCCCTCAAGATCATCGGTAGAACGTTCTTCACCCCAGCTGATAGAAAAACGATAGACTTTGGTTCCATCCATCACATAGGGAACCGTTTTTGTTGCTTCGCCCAGCGCGATCGGCAGCATTCCCGAGGCAAGCGGGTCAAGAGTGCCAGCATGGCCGGCCTTTTCGGCATTGAAAAGCCATTTGATCTTGGAGACAGCCTCGGTCGATCCCATACCTTTGGGCTTGTCAAAAATGACCCAGCCGGATACCGGACGACCTTTTTTCTTGCCGCGTCTTGCCATGCTTTATTCTTCTCCATTGCTGGTGGCGTCATCTGCGTCACCATCTTCATCATCTGGATTTTGCAGGTCGCGTGCGACTTCCGGCGAGCGCAGAAGTGCATCGATTTTCGCAAAATTTTCGAAGCTTGTATCAGCCCGGAAACGAAATTCCGGCATATATTTCATTTGTCGAAGATCTGGTGCTACCCGACCTCGAATAAATTTCGCATTTGAAGCAAGCGCCTTAACGACCAGTTGCGGATCAATATCCCCCATGGGAGAAACGAAACAGGTCGCAATTTTGAGATCCGGTGACATGCGGACTTCTGATATAGAAATTACCGTATTCTCAATAATTTCATCGCGGATTTCGCCGCGCTGAAGCACCTGAGCCACAGCATGGCGTACCTGCTCACCGACGCGAAGCTGGCGTTGCGACAGGCCGCCGGAACCTTTCTTAACATGAGAATGTGCCATCGCTTTTTACTCCGATGAGCGGCACAAAAAACCGAGATGCCCTCAAGGACATTCGGAAATTGATCCGCATAATGAAATCGCCTCAAGGGCGTGACGGCCACGATCCAGACGGGAGTCAGACCCTCATAGATCCGGCGGTGAAAAATTGGCCTGAACTTGTCAGGCCAATCTCTGTTTCTATCTGTTGAACCCGCCCCATCCGGCACCCGAATGGCATGACGGGTAGTGAGCATGGGCGCAAGAAGGCGCCCAAGCTACAATCCATCAGAGCGTGCGTGAAACGTGTTCGACGCGGAATGCTTCGATGACATCGCCTACGCGCATATCATCATAGTTTTCAAACGCCATACCACATTCCTGGCCGCTTGGTACTTCTGACACTTCATCCTTAAAGCGCTTGAGCGTCTTGAGCTTGCCTTCATGGATAACAACATTATCGCGAATAAGACGTACGCCTGCGCCACGCTCGACCTTACCTTCGGTAACACGGCAACCTGCCACCTTACCGACCTTGGTAATGTTGAAGACTTCGAGAATCTCGGCATTACCGATGAAGGTTTCACGACGTTCTGGCGATAGAAGTCCGGACATAGCCGCTTTAACGTCATCAATCAGGTCATAGATGATGTTGTAGTAGCGGATTTCGATGCCCTGCTGTTCGGCTGCATCGCGTGCCTGCTTGTTAGCGCGAACGTTAAAGCCGATGATCGCAGCATCTGAAGCTTCAGCCAGTGACACGTCACTTTCCGTAATTCCACCCGCACCCGAATGGACGATGCGTGCACGAACTTCGTCTGTTCCGAGCTTTTCGAGCGCTGCATTGATCGCTTCAATCGAACCTTGCACGTCACCCTTGATAACCAGCGGGAATTCCTTCGTACCGGTTATCTGAAGCTGGCTCATCATGTGCTCTAGCGAGCCGCGTGAGCCGGTCTGGCGTGCTACGGCCTTATCACGGGCCAGACGCTGACGATATTCAGCAATTTCACGGGCTTTGGCTTCGTTAGCAACCACTGCAAAACGATCACCAGCCTGTGGCGTACCCTGCAAGCCGAGAATTTCCACCGGCATAGCAGGACCGGCTTCCTTCACGTGATCGCCACGATCATTAACCAGTGCACGTACACGGCCCCATTCATTACCAGCGGCAATGATATCGCCTGGATGTAGCGTTCCCTTCTGCACCAGAACCGTTGCTACGGAACCGCGGCCGCGATCAAGCTGCGCTTCGATGACGACGCCTTCAGCTGTACGTTCTGGATCTGCCTGGAGATCGAGAATTTCAGCCTGCAGCAGTACTGCTTCCAGAAGCTTGTCGATATTAAGCTTGTTCTTGGCGGAAACTTCCACATCAAGCACTTCACCGCCCATTGTTTCCACAAACACATCATGTTGAAGCAATGCGTTGCGAACCTTCTGCGGATCAGAAGTCGGCTTGTCGATTTTATTGATCGCCACGATGATCGGTACACCAGCCGCCTTGGCATGGTTGATTGATTCAACCGTCTGCGGCATCACGCTATCATCGGCCGCGACAACCAAAATCGCAATATCCGTAGCCTGAGCACCACGCGCACGCATAGCGGTAAAGGCGGCGTGACCGGGCGTATCAATGAAGGTGATTTTCTGGCCGTTTTGTTCGACCTGATAAGCACCGATATGTTGCGTGATCCCACCAGCTTCGCCAGATACAACATTTGCCTGACGAATAGCGTCAAGAAGCGAGGTCTTACCATGGTCGACGTGACCCATAATGGTAACAACCGGCGGACGTGGGCGCATTGCTTCGGGATTATCTTCAACATTGAAGATGCCTTCTTCAACGTCAGATTCCGCAACACGCTTGACCGTATGGCCGAATTCTTCTGCGATAAGCTGAGCCATATCGGCGTCAATCACATCGCCGGGCTTCATCATCTGACCCTGTTTCATAAGGTATTTGATGATATCTACCGAGCGCTCAGCCATACGCTGTGCGAGCTCCTGAAGCGTGATAGTTTCAGGAACAGTCACTTCCCGCGAGATTTTCTCTCGGGTTTCCTGCATCTGGGCGCGTTTGAACTTTTCCTGACGGCGACGCATCGCCGAAAGCGAACGTGACCGACCGCTATCATCATCGAGATTGCTCGTAAGCGTCAGCTTGCCACGACGGCGCTCGTCTGCGCCTCTGACAACCCTTGGCGCGCGAACATCCGGCTTGGCCGGAGCGCCGCGGCGTGGACCGCGCACATCATCGTCATCAGAGGTGACATTCTTGCGAAGTTGGCTCTGCGGAAGCGGCTTATTGGCGCTCGGAATAACATCTGGAATAGCAGCAGCAGCGCGAGCACCTTGGGAGCGTCCGGAAGCTGGGCGTGCCTCGCCGCGCGACTGCTCACTGCGAGCGGCAGGCTGCGGCGCGCGCTTGGCAGCTTCTGCTTCTGCACGCGCACGTGCTTCAGCTTCAGCCTTCAGGCGAGCTTCTTCTTCAGCCTGGCGACGTGCGGATTCCTCACGCTCCTTGGCGCGACGCGCCTCTTCTTCTTCGCGACGCTTTGCCTCTTGGGCGGCGCGTTCACGGTCTTCCGCTTCGCGAATGAGCGCACCTTCAAGCGCACGACGACGCGCTTCCATCTCGGAGCGCGATAGCGTGTTCAAAACCATGCCGGAGCGATCACCTTGGCGCGGACGCTGGGCCTGCTGCGTGTGAGAGCGCTGCGCAGCGCGCTGATTTTGCGGCGCGACATGCGGTTTTGTTACTCGTGATGCAGGAGCCTTTGGCTGTGCCGGGGCTGAAGTCGTCGCGGCAGCCGGAGCTTTAGCAGCAGCAGGTTTAGCGGGCGCGGCTGCAGGAGCTTTTGGCTGAGCGGCCGGCGAAGGTGCTGTAGCTTCCGTTTCCGGTTTTTCGTCAGGCCGAGAAAATTTACGCTTCTTGGTTTCAACGACGACGGCCTTTGTGCGGCCGTGGCTGAAATTTTGGCGCACGGTGCTCTGCTCAACGCCCGACCGTTTCAAGGTCAGCGTCTTTTTAGGATTGACGCTAAGCGTCTTGTCGTCGTTCGTTTTATCGTTCATTACGTTTCCGTTTCCTTCGCAGCTTCTGCCGCTTTACCAGAGCATATCCAGATCGGTCGATCCGCTATGATATGGCTCCAGTCATCCACCTTAGCGCGTAACCATTCCCAATTTTTAGTCGAGGCTGATTACACTCCAGAGCGGATCCCGACTTGCCGGTTAGGGGAACCGCTCCATCACTTTATAATTTGCAGCATCTAACTGCACATTCTGTTTTGTTTTCCCGTTCTCACTGGGAAACTGCTGAAACACGCAACGCTGACATCAATCCCGCAGCATGTTTCCTTTTCTTCTTGCATGGCTTCACCCAAGTTTTCCTTCGGTCTGGTGCCCACTCAATTTATGTTTGCCTGGCTGTCTCCACGATAGCGATGCAATAATTGCACCCGTTGCACGACACCAACTGCCGCCTGACCGCTCAGCACCGCAGCATGTATCACATTTCCACTCCCAAATGCCAAATCCAATTCTTCTCCTGTGAAAAGAGAAAAGGCCGGGATTTGAGGGCCACCCATTTGCACCACTACGCGCCGTGCCTGATCGAGCTTTCGCACGCCATCTTCAGCGGCTTCTTGCGCATGTAGAACCAGCGTTGCAGTCCCCGTGCGAATGGCTTGATCCACTTTGGTTGAACCTGAAATCACCGCACCTGACTTGCGCGCTAATGCCAAGCTTCCCAACGCCGATTTCGTCAGCAGCTGGTCTACCAGCGCGCCAAGATCGGCTTGAGCGATCACGCTCTCTTTCAATCCACGGGCAAAAAGCTTGCGCTTGACTGCCTCATCCACCAAACGTCGCTCGGCCTTCACCCAGCATCCTCGTCCTGGCAGATTTCGTTTGAGATCCGGAACGACCGAACCATCGGGCCCGGAAACAAAACGGATCATATCTTCAACAGAACCAGCTTCGCGTGTGACGATACAGGTTCTGTCATTCATATCCTGCCTCCTCACGCTGTTCCGGCCTGCCTTCAACCGCTTATTACTCCATCAACATTCGCGACGCCAAACGGTCCTATACCATTTTACGGCGAGATTTTACTCCGAAAACTGCAATTTGTGCAGTCACGTTTCAATATTGTGCGCGGTGAAACCAAAGCCTAGCGGCTGTGGAGTATATTCGCATGTGCGGGGACATGCTCTATCAGAGCATCCGCCCTATCACAATATCTAACTCCAGAGCCGCATCATTCAAATGAGATGCGGCCCTGTAAGATTAACTGAATCTACTCGCCTTCTGCGGCTTCGATCTCAGTATCTGTTTCTGCGTCGGCTTCTTCCAAACCAGCGGACATTTCCTCTTCCGTGATCCAGCCCGCTTTCAAACGAGCCGCCATCACCATCTGTTCTGCATCCACTCGGGAAACTTCGAACGGAGTAAAGACGCCACTGTGATTGACTGTTTCGCCGTCTTTGCGCTCACGCCAGCCCACGAGATCGTCAATCGCATAACCGGCAAAGTCTTCGATCGTTTTTACACCATCTTCCCCAACTGCGACCAGCATGGCAGTTGTCATGCCGGGCAGTTCACGAAGTTCGTCTTCAACGCCAAGTTCTTTGCGGCGATTGTCCTGATCGGCTTCGATCCGTTCAAGATATTCGCGGGCGCGATCCTGAATTTCTCCCGCCGTGTCCTCATCAAAACCGTCAATAGACGCGATTTCGCTGAGTTCTACATAGGCGATTTCTTCTACGGAACCAAAGCCTTCAGATGCCAGCACCTGGCCGACCATTTCATCGACATTGAGCGCTTCCATGAACAGTTGAGAACGTTCAGAGAATTCCTTCTGGCGGCGTTCAGATTCTTCATCCTCAGTGAGGATGTCGATATCCCAACCGGTCAGCTGCGAAGCCAAGCGTACATTCTGCCCGCGACGACCGATCGCAAGTGATAGTTGGTCATTGGGGACGACAACTTCAATACGTTCCGCATCTTCATCGAGCACAACCTTGGCCACTTCGGCTGGCTGAAGCGCGTTGACGATGAAGGACGCCGCATCGGGTGACCACGGAATAATGTCGATCTTTTCGCCCTGGAGTTCGGCTACAACTGCCTGAACACGGCTACCGCGCATCCCGACACAAGCGCCGACTGGATCGATTGACGCATCGCGCGACAATACGGCGATTTTTGCGCGCGAACCGGGATCGCGTGCCACCGATTTGATCTCAATGATACCGTCATAAATTTCCGGCACTTCCATGGTGAAAAGTTTTGCCATGAATTGCGGATGGGTGCGCGAAAGGAAGATTTGCGGGCCGCGCTGCTCGCGCCGTACGTCATAAACATAAGCACGGATGCGGTCGCCATAGCGGAAAGTTTCGCGTGGGATCAGTTCGTCACGCCGCACGATGGCTTCGCCGCGGCCCAGATCCACGATAACATTGCCATATTCGACCCGCTTGACAGTACCGTTGATGATCTCGCCGACCCGGTCTTTGAATTCATCATACTGGCGGTCGCGCTCGGCTTCGCGCACTTTCTGCACGATAACCTGTTTGGCAGATTGCGCGGCGATCCGTCCGAAATCCATGGGCGGCAACTGATCAGCGATGAAGTCACCAATCTGCGCATCTGGATTGCGGTCACGCGCCATGAAAAGCGAAATCTGGGTGGCATAGTCTTCGACTTCTTCAACCACTTCGAGCAAGCGCTGAAGCTTGATCTCGCCAGATTTTGCATTGATGTCGGCGCGAATATTGCTTTCCTGGCCGTAGCGCGAGCGCGCAGCTTTCTGGATCGCATCAGCCATCGCCGCAAGGACAATCTCACGGTCAATCGACTTCTCGCGTGCAACTGCGTCAGCGATCTGTAGAAGTTCCAGCCTGTTTGCACTGACTGCCATAGGTTTCTCCTTGGTGACGCGCCCACGATCTTATCGATGCGAGCGTCTGAAACTTATTTCTTTTCCGTGTCGCTTTCGTCAGAAGCGGCATCTTCGGTGATCTCGTCGCCGTGTTCGCCCAATTGATCACCGGGAATACGGCCCTCACGTATGGCTTTATCCCGCCGCAGGGCATCGCGGATCAAATCATCCGTCAGAACCAAACGTGCGTCGGAAATAATATCAAAAGGCAGACGTACAACCGGCTCATTGCCGTAAGAGATTTGATCGCTTTCAATGACAACCGAATCGGCGTCACCCAAAACAATTTTACCTCTAAATTTGCGTCGACCCTCATGCATGACAGAGGTTTCGATGCGTGCGATATGTCCGGCCCAATCGGCGAAATCCGACTTACGGACCAAAGGACGATCAATACCAGGCGAGGAAATTTCCAAATGGTAGCTTCCGCTGATTGGATCTTCCACATCAATAACGGGTGAAACCGTCTGGCTTACCAATTCGCAATCCTCGACCGTCATCGTCCCATCGGGTCGTTCGGCCATGATCTGGAGGGTCTGACCGTTAAGACCAGACAAACGAACGCGCACCAGACGAAAGCCCAGCGTATTTATAACTGGCTCTACAATGGCAGCTACTTTTGCATCAATACCGGTCTCACGCAGAAAGCGCTCGTCTGCGCGAGCGTCAACCGATTGTGCTTCGTTTGCCTCTACCTGTTCAGTCAATTCAAAACCTCTCCAACGGGTCGACGGGCCCTTTTTCAAGCCCTAAGTAACAAAAAAGAGCGGGACCGGGTGGACCCACTCTTGTTCTATCGACCAAGAATTTGAGACATAATACCAGCAGAACGGATTTTTTTCAATAGGTCTATGCGGCGAAAGCGCATCCGTCGCCCAGTGAGCCGCAGTTGAGTAATTTTCTCTTTAGAGAGTGCATCGGTCTGCATATGGGGCGATCGCGACGCTAGGTTCTGATGAAGGTCAAATAGGCGGCACGCCTGCCTTCGCGAAAAGCCTTGGCTTCATAGCGCGTACCCGGCCAGCCTTCATAGGCATTGTGCCAATCTTGTGGACCCGATGCTTGCCATTCAAAGCTTTCGTGCTTTCTGCAATGCTGAAGCGTCCAGTTAACGTAATGCTCAATGTCGGACGCAAAGCGGAATTTGCCGCCCGGCCTCAAAATACGAGCGAAGCGATCAAGGTTCGCGTCGCTTACAAAACGGCGTTTCCAATGGCGGCGCTTGTGCCACGGATCGGGATAAAAAAGGTCAATTCCCGAAATGGAAGCATCCGGGAGCCAATCGAGAATTTCAGTTGCATCTTCATCGTAAAGACGCAGATTATTTCGTGGGTCCTTATCAAGTGCAGCCAGCATTTTGGCCATACCATTGATGAAGGGCTCAATGCCGATAAAACCGGTTTGCGGATAACGGCCTGATTCATGGTGTAAGTGCTCGCCGCCACCAAATCCGATTTCAAGGCGTATATGATCGACAGGCCCATCAAACAAGCTGGTCAGATTTTCTGGCGCTGGCTTTGTCGGGTCCAGCTTTAATTTCGGCAGCAGGGTTTCAAACAGATCGCTTTGATGGGGACGAAGTGGCTTGCCGTGACGGCGGCCGTAAAAATTTCCGGCCGCATGGGTTGGGTGGTTGTTATCGCTCATAATTAATCAGGCCAACGCCGCCTTTAACGGTTTGATCAGATCGGTCTTTTCCCAAGAAAAAGAACCGTCGCGACCGGGTTTGCGTCCGAAATGGCCATAAGATGCGGTCTTGGCGTAAATCGGCTTGTTCAAGTCCAGATGTTTACGAATCCCGGTCGGCGAAAGATCCATGACCTTGCGCAGCGCTTCCTCGAGATCGGCTTCAGCAACCTTGCCGGTATTATGCAGATCAACATAGATTGATAGTGGCTGTGCCACCCCGATTGCATAGGAAAGTTGGATCGTGCAGCGATCTGCAAAACCTGCAGCCACTACATTTTTGGCAAGATAACGCGCCGCATAGGCTGCGGAGCGGTCGACTTTGGTAGTGTCTTTACCAGAGAAAGCACCCCCACCATGGGGAGCTGCTCCGCCATAGGTATCGACAATAATTTTGCGTCCCGTTAAGCCCGCATCGCCATCCGGGCCGCCGATGACAAATTTGCCCGTGGGATTAATATACCAAACGCAATCATCAGCAATTGGCAGATCGCTGAGCGCTTCACGAATAAATGGCTCTACAATCGTGCGGACCTTATGCGAATCCCAAGTCGGATCGAGATGTTGGGTCGAAAGCACAATCTGGGTGATTTCGGCCGGTTTTCCATTTTCATAACGCACAGTCACCTGGCTTTTTGCGTCGGGGCCGAGCTTGCCAGCTTCGCCTTCATTATTGTGACGGGCCTGCGAAAGCCTCTCAAGAATCTTATGTGCGTAATAGATTGGCGCTGGCATCAGATCAGGCGTTTCGCGGCAGGCATAGCCAAACATGATTCCCTGATCGCCCGCACCTTCTTCGCCCTGGCGGTCTGCGGCATTATCAACGCCCTGAGCAATATCGGCCGATTGTGGATGTAACAAAACGTCGATTTTCACCGTGCGCCAGTTGAAGCCGTCCTGCTCATATCCGATCTCACGGATTGCCTTACGCGCAGCAGAACGAAAGCGGGTCGGGTTGATGACCGGATGTCCGTTGGCATCCGTCAGAACCGAGCCATCTTTGTTTTTCTTCAAGAGCGTTTCGGGTAGTCTTACTTCGCCTGCGATAATTACGCGATTGGTAGTAGCCAGCGTTTCACAAGCTATACGAACCGTCCAAGGGTCAACGCCGGTGCGGCGCGCCTCCTTGTAGATCATATCTACGATTTCATCCGAAATACGGTCACAAACCTTGTCCGGATGACCTTCAGACACGGATTCACTAGTGAAAAGATAAGAACTGCGCGACACGGGTAACCCCTCTTGAAAATCCAACGGAGCCGACGTCCGCTATGGAGACACAGTAACGGCCGGATCGGTCCGGGCACGTCAATGTGTTAGCGAAGTTGGGAATGGACCGTCAATGCATAATCTTATCGTAAGGAAGGTGCGGTTGAAAAAACTTCCGCAAAATAGTGATCACTCACCATCGGCGAGCGATTTGACCAGATCGATGATTTTTCGACGAACTTTGGGGTCTGATATGCGCGTGAAGGCTCGCGTAAGCTGCACACCCTCATTGGAATTGAGAAAATCCACCACATAGGTCGCGTCATTCTCTTCTGCAAAGCCAGTTTTTCCGGTCTCTCCTGAGCCGGGTGCACCTTCAAAAAAGAAGGAAACGGGCACAGAAAGAATCGTTGAAATAGCCTGCAGACGACTGGCACCCACTCGATTGGTGCCTTTTTCGTATTTTTGAATCTGTTGAAAAGTAATTCCGAGGTTTTCGCCGAGTTTTTCTTGACTGAATCCGAGCATATTGCGGCGTAGGCGGATGCGGCTGCCGACATGAACATCAATAGGATTTGGCTTCTTTTTATTATCAGTCATAACGCGGTTTCTCCTCGCAATTGCGAGCTTTCATTCTTTCTCGACCCGAGATCGAGGCACAATATTCCATGGCGGGAGGTAATCCGACGGTTTTGCAGAAAAAACTGTCGCTGGCACAATATAACAGGTATTGAGACGAAACTGTCAATCAAAAGGCCGTCGCGACGACAGCCTTAGCCACACACACAGTATCAGTAGAGTTAATAGAACCGTATAGGTTTGTTTTAACCCTGGTGGCGCGCCCCAAAACGGAACATGAGCCGGGGGCAAATAAGCATCAATCACACTAACTGCGTTAAACGGAAGCTGAGCAGTGATTCGTCCATAAGAATCGATGATCGCAGACACGCCATTATTGCCTGCGCGCACCTGGGGAAGTCCCTGCTCTATGCTTCTAATCTGTGCCTGACGGAAATGTTGATAAGGTCCCGGTGTGTTACCATACCAGGCATCATTCGTAACATTAACGATCGCCGTGGGCTGGCGGCCAGTATAGCTAAGCTCATCGGGGAAAATCGCCTCATAACAGACAAGAGGCAAAAAGGTTTGCCCTTCCATCACGTTGATCGCATGGCGTGATTTGGCAGCGGTAAATCCGCCGGGCATCTCGACGACTTCTTGCAGGCCAAGGTTGCGAAGCAGGCCTTCAAAAGGCAGATATTCGCCAAAGGGAACAAGATGAACCTTGTCGGAATGATCCACGATCTCGCCCTGCCCATTAATGGCAAGGATGGAATTATAATAGCGTGAAGGCCGGTTTGGGACAGGCTCTTCCCGCACTGCCCCCGTCAGCAAAACCTGATAATCGGTCAGGGCCGCTGAAATTCGCTCTAGCGCCTCGGGCGTTGAGGACAAGATGTAGGGAACGGCAGTTTCCGGCCAAACAATTACGTCGGGAAAAGGCTTACCTTCTGCTGGCGGCTCTACCGACATGGCAATATATTGATCAAAAATCGCGCGACGTTCGGCCTGATCCCATTTCACAGTCTGGGAAATAGAAGGCTGCACGATGCGCACCGAAAGCGAGGTTACTTGCTCGCCCGTCGCTGGTGCATATAACAATAGGCCTGCGCCATATCCCACATGCAGCATGCCAAGACAAAGGGCTGCTATCAAACCGGTTTTTGCCAATCTGCCGCCTGCCAAGAGCGCGGGAGATGCGAATAGGAACACGGCAAGCGCCGCCATTCCTGTCAGCCCAATTACAGCCACCGTCTGCATGAGCAGCGGCCACGGCATGATTGCGTAGCCTAAAGCATTCCACGGAAAGCCGGTGAAAAGGAAAGTGCGAAGCCATTCGGCAAAAGCAAATCCCAATGCTAGTGAGAATACACCCCCTAAGCCCGGCGATCCAAAATGGCGCGCAATCGCGGCGGCCAGTCCGTAAAAAAAAGCTAAGAAAGCTGGAAGACCAAGAACTGCAAGGGGCAAAGCCCAGGCGAAGTTTTCAGCGTCGACCAAAAGTGCAGACCCGATCCACCAAAGGCCTGCAACAAAGTAGCCAAAGCCAAACCACCACCCGGTTTTGAATGAAGGTAATAACCGACCGAGAAACCCTGCATTCGCCCGTGGCGCTGCCCCTTCAATGAGCCAAAGGAGCACAGGAAAAGCCAGAAAACCTGCAATGATGAAGTCGAATGGTGGCTGGGTGAGGGTTGCGACAATGCCGGCGAGGAACGCGACAGCTGGTCTGTGCCAGCCAGTTAACGCAACAATCCTCGCACGCAGCCGCTTTATCATTACCCCTCTTTCGAGCGAACAATAAGTTCCGTTACCGTATCATCGCCGGTTTTGCCGGATCCGGCAGTGCGCTGCTGCCTACGGCGGTGCGCCTCCGATAGCGGAACAATACGCACTTTCTTCACACGGCGTGGATCGACTTCCAATACGTGAAACTCATAGCCGGGCACGGCGTGAACCACCTCTCCCCGGACCGGAATCCGTCCCAGATCAGAGAAAATCAGACCACCTATTGTGTCAACATCCTCACCATGTTCGCCCACTTCAAACGATGGTCCTATCCTTTGGGTGAGTTCATCCAGATCAGCGCGTGCATCGACCACGAAAACACCGTCGGCTTCTTCCGCGATCATGATTTCTTCGTCATCATGTTCGTCTTCAATATCTCCGACGACCATTTCAACAATGTCTTCCAGCGAAACCAGACCATCGGTGCCGCCATATTCATCAATGACCAGCGCCATCTGGATATGGGTTGCTTGCATGCGGGCCATTAGTCCGCTCGCCATCATCGAGGGAGGCACGAACAGCACCTTGCGCATGATATTAAGTTCGCCAATCGGCTTGGTAAGATCAATACGGCTCATATCAAATGTCGAGCCGTTTCGAGTTTCCGCTGGCTTGCGTGTTGCCGAGTTTCGCCGGTTCGCCTTCTCACGGGATTGTTTGGTGATATAGTTCAATACGTCGCGGATATGGATCATACCGCGCGGATCATCCAGCGTTTCAGCATAGACGGGCATACGCGAACGGCCCGTTGCCTCAAATTGTTCAAGCGCCTCACCCAGCGGTGTTGAGATTTCTATCGCCTCTACATCGGCGCGGGGAATCATCACATCCTCAACACGAATTTCACGTAGCCGCAGAATATTCTGCAACATTGCCTTTTCTTCGGGAGAGAATGCACCGCCCTGATCGCTGGCGGAACTGGCGACAGCATCGACAAGATCTTCACGCAATGTGGAAGTTTGCCGAGAGCGTATGAAAGGAAAAATATTTGAAAGAAGCGATCGCTTTTCGGCCGGTGGCCGTTGCCTACTTGGCCCGTCTGGGTCTTGTGCTTCAGTGCGGCTTTCGCCTGCGGATGAATTGGTGCTTTGGTCTGACATGATCAATCTGTTTCGATGATTAAACCGGATACAGTATAAGGATCCGGGATGGCAAGAGCATGAAGAATTTCGCGCTCAAGCCGTTCCATTGCTTCGGCCTCTTCTTCTGTTTGATGATCGTAACCCAGAAGATGCAAAAGACCATGTACAATAAGATGTGTCAGGTGGTTTTCGAGCGGTTTGCCCTCTTCGAGAGCTTCACGCTCAACCGTTTCACGTGCGATGATAATATCACCAAGCATCGGGCCGGGCTGATCTCCAACCTTGACCGGAAAAGCCGGAAAAGAAAGCACATTGGTTGGCTTATCCTTGCCGCGCCATTGCTGGTTGATCTGTTGAATGGAGCGATCATCAGTAAAAACTACACTCAGCTCGGTTTGAGCAGGCGCAAGACCAAGCTTGCTCCAAGCAGCCTTGAGCGCTGGCTGCACAAGCCGTTCAAGAGCCTCTGCATCGGGCCAATTGCCGGCTTCAACCAAAATATCAATATCTATTTGCGCTTCTGACACGTCTTGCGCGATACGCTCAATACGCACCGCATCCTTCTGATTGTTAAGAGACGTCCGACAAATCTCGGATATAGTTTTGTAAAATCGTTATTTGATTACCCGTTTACAAGAGCGACCATTATTCCGAGCGCGAATGTTTCTTGGCGTCATTATCGTAAGCAGCAACAATTGCGGCCACGAGCGGATGTCGCACCACGTCCTTTTCAGTGAAGCGGACCTTAATGACCGACTCAACTGCGTCCAGCACACGCAGCGCCTCCACGAGGCCGGATTTCTGCCCCGACGGCAGGTCGATCTGGCTTGGGTCGCCTGTCACAATCATGCGTGAACCTTCACCAAGCCGCGTCAGAAACATCTTCATCTGCATTGATGTTGTGTTCTGCGCTTCATCCAGAATAACGGCTGAATGTGCGAGCGTTCGACCACGCATGAAAGCCAGAGGCGCAATCTCAATTACGCCAGCAATAATCGCGCGCTCCACCTTTTCGGCAGGCATCATATCATAAAGCGCATCATAAAGCGGCCGCAAATAAGGATCGACTTTTTCCTTCATGTCACCGGGCAGGAACCCAAGCCGCTCTCCCGCTTCAACCGCCGGGCGCGATAGGATGATCCGCTCAACCAGTCCACGCTCAAGCAACATTGCCGCATGAGCGACGGCCAGATAGGTTTTACCGGTTCCTGCGGGCCCAACGCCAAAGACCAATTCTGAACGATCAAGCGCCCGCATATAGGCGTCCTGCGTTGCCGTGCGGGCGAAGATGGTCTTTTTACGCGTAGAAATTTGCGCTGCGGATATTTTTCCCTTTGTTTCCAAGGTGGGCAGCGTAAGCTGATCATCCGCAGCAATAGCCATGCGCAATGCGCCATCGACATCAGAAGGCGATAATTCATGGCCCTTTTGCAAATATTCGTAAAGCTGTTCGAGCGCACGCCGCGCCTGCTCGGTCGCGGTTGGCTCGCCACGAATCGTAAGCTGATTACCCTTTGAACGAACATCAATGCCGAGTTTTTGCTCAATACGAGCCAAATTCTCGTCAAATTGGCCATAAAGAGCGCTGGCAAGGCGGTTATTATCGAATGTCAGTACGATATGGGCCATATCTGAAGCCCCGGCTGCTGGACCGCCGGTCGGGCTTTTTTGCATTTGAGTGGTTGGCTTGGCAGATGACAAATTTTCCGTGGCGCTCAACCGGATCTCCCCAATTCACCTGTTAAAGGTATTGCTATCATATTACCGGCAGAGTTCACGCAAAGTCTCCCTCACCTTGAGCTGCCTCATCTCCATCATGCCTTCAGGCGCATTTTTGCGCAACAAGACTATTGGTACCGGTGGCTATAATTTTTACATTGATGATCTGGCCGATCGGATCGTCATTCTCTTCAACAATAACCGGAAGCAACCATGGTGAACGGCCGACCATTTGTCCGGCAAAACGACCGGGCTTTTCAATCAGCACATCCATTTCACGACCAATCATCGTTTCCTGAAACGCATATTGCTGTTCGGAAAGCAGTGCTTGTAGTCGTTGAAGACGCTCATCCTTGACAGCTTCTTCCACGTGGTCATCAAGTTCTGCACCGGGAGTACCAGGACGTGGCGAATATTTGAACGAATAGGCTTGTGCGTAATTCACCTCTCGCACAAGCTGCATTGTGTCTTCAAAATCCTGATCTGTTTCACCGGGGAAACCAACGATGAAATCGCCGGAAAGGGCGAGATCCGGGCGCGCTTTGCGGATACGCTCGATCAGGCGCAGATATTCGTCCGCCTTATGGCGCCGGTTCATGGCTTTCAGGATACGATCTGAACCCGATTGAACCGGGAGGTGCAAATAGGGCATTAATTGCCGCAGATCACGATGGGCGGCAATTAGCGCATCATCCATATCGCGCGGATGGCTGGTGGTGTAACGCAGCCGAGCTATGCCGGGAATTCGCGCCAGACGGAACAATAATTCGCCTAAGCCCCATTCGCGGCCATCATCGCCTACGCCGTGCCAGGCATTAACATTTTGGCCGAGCAGAGTGATTTCTCGCACGCCGCTATCGGCCAGACGTTCGGCCTCAGCAACGATTTGCGCGACGCTGCGTGAAACTTCCGAACCTCGGGTATAGGGCACAACGCAGAAAGTGCAAAATTTGTCGCAGCCTTCCTGAACTGTCACAAAGGCGGACACACCGCGCTTGCGCGTTTGCTCACGCGTGGGGGCAGGAAGATGTTCAAATTTATCTTCCAGCGCATATTCAGTTTCGACCACTTTTTCACCGCCACGAACGCGTGACAACGCATTGGGAAGGCGGTGATAGGTCTGAGGTCCGATCACCAGATCGACGCTCGGCGCACGGCGCAGAATTTCCTGCCCTTCCGCTTGCGCGACACAGCCTGCAACGCCGATGGTCATTTCCTTGCCATTGGCTTCACGCGTATTTTTCATTTTGCGCAGACGGCCAAGCGCAGAATAGAGCTTTTCCGAAGCTTTTTCGCGAATATGGCATGTGTTGAGCAGCACCAGATCCGCATCTTCGGGCGTATCGGTGGCGACATAGCCTTCCGCTGCGAGACTATCGGCCATACGCTGGCTGTCATAAACATTCATCTGGCAGCCATAGGTTTTGACGAAAACCTTACGGGTTTTGCTGACGTCCGGCGTGTTTTGGATCTGTGTCATATCTTCGCTCATGGCGGCTATCTACAGTTTTTATCGCTCTATTGGAAGGTGATAAACTCTTCAGCTATCATTCGTCTGAAATTTCGCGCTGAAGCAGCGCGCTTTGCAACAATGTACGGACGCGTTTTTCGCTTATTTGCGCCAGAGTTTTGCGATTTGTCTCGGCAGTCACCCTTATGGGCTCGCCGAAACGGACTTCAACATCGATCGCACCTTCACGCAAAATGCCTTTGAGATGCGGCAATAATTCGACATCACCGGGCCAAGAAACAATCGGGCGATAATAACGACCCATGGCCATGCCATGCAGCCTTATATAGGCGATGGCGACCGGTTGAACAATCACTTCATCCACATCCGTCTCGCGAATTGCGGCATGAGCTGCACCAAAAAGGGCTGTTTTGAAAGGTAGCACGCGGTTACCATCTGAGGTTGTACCTTCCGGAAAAAGCACCATAACATCCCCGCCCGCTAGCCTGCGGGCAATTTCAGAAGCTTGTTTTGCGGTTTTGCCGCGCCGTTCCCGCTCGACGAAAACGGTGCGTTGCAATACTGCAAACATGCCAAAGATTGGCCAGTTTTTGACTTCCGATTTCGCTATGAAAGAAACCGGGCCTACAGCCGAAAGAACAACAATATCACTCCAGGAAATATGGTTTGAGACCAGCAAAAGCGGTCTATCGGTCTGCATTTCGCCGTGAATGTGGATACGAAACCCAAACAGCCTCGCCACGATGCGATGGAAGAAAACCGGCAAAGCGGTTTTCCAGCCATTCTTTAGCCTTAAGAAAACATACTGCACGGGAATGAGTGAGAGGCTCAAAACAACAAATGCAGCCAGCACCAGCGAGGTTCGGATAAGGCCGATCATTGCGGCCTCACCAAATCTCGCCGCAGGACAAGAGCGGAAGAGCGACCATTCTTCGTTTCGTAATAGGCTGGTCGGGTGCCGACTTTGTTAAAACCCAGTCGGCGATAAAGGGTGAGCGCTGCAATATTGGTCTCATCCACTTCCAAAAACAGGCTCTCGGCGCGTTCCTGGTAAAGATGACGCAGCACCGCATCCATCAATGCGCGGCCAATTCCATGGCGCTGCGCATCAAGCTCCACCGCAATGGTGAGTATTTCCGCCTCGCCTGCAACCAGTCGCGCCAGCACAAAACCCGATATTTTGTCAGGCTTTCCTTGCTGCCGGGCGATAAAGCCAAAAACCGTATCCTGCGCAATCAGGGAGCGGAAATCATCCGAACTCCAGCTATGGTGAAAAACATGCGCGTGAATGCGATGAATTTCGCCACTGAAGCTTGCATTGAGTGGCTCGACCAAAACGGGTTTTCTAGCAAACCGCTCCAGCAAAAAACTCATCATCGCGCTAATCCCCGGCAGTCCGGCGCGGCAAGGCAAAGCCGGTCTGCGGTTTGGCATCGGGGCCGCGCATATAAAGCGGCTTTGGTGCCTGACCCGGCTGTTTTAGCGCTGCCAGTTTTGCATAGGTCGCAATGCTTGCGGTGGGTTCTCCCCGCGCGACTTGAAAACGCCCACCCAGCGCCTCGTTGATTGCGCTGGCAGCGGAGCCTGCAAATATTGTTTCATCAATTTGCTTTGCTGCAAGCGCGGCAGCCTCTTCGCGCGAGAGCACTTCTGGAGCAGACAGGATTTTTCCGTCGGCATTAAAATTTGCCGCGTAAATTTCACCGCGATGCGCTTCAAGCAGCACAAGAACCGGGTTTAGCGGATTGAGTTCTTGCGCCTCGAAAGCCAGCGCTTCAAATGCCGTAATACCAATTGCCGGGCAATTGAGCGCTAATGCGAAGCCACGCGCTGCGGACACGCCGATCCGAACTCCGGTAAACGAGCCGGGACCGATATTGACCGCAACCCGATCTATATCAGACATTGCGATTGCGCTCTTGCTCACAGCGCGCTCAATATAGTCCATCAGCACTTCGGCATGACCTTTGCCGATATTTTCGCTGGTTTGAGCAAGCACAGCATCGCGCGTCGCATCGTAGATCGCAACGGCGCAGTATGAGGCAGCGGTATCAATGGAAAGTATCTTCATAAGCTTTCGCGTAGATCAGAATTCGTCGCGCTACAAGCCATAGCATCAAACATGATAAAAATTACCACCCTGTCGGAAACAAAAGGGCAAGTAAGGCATTGTAGTTTGTGAGGGCTTTTTTTGTCAAACTTGCCACCAATTGTGCAACCAAGCGATTCTGGCCCGGATGCTCCTACCGATTATAGGACATGACGAGGAAAATATGGCCAAGAAACAAATACATCCTACCCGCAATGATCTTCCCTCCAATACCAAAACCAGTGTGATTGCTCTGCTTAATCAAAATTTGGCGGCGCTGATTGATCTTGCGCTGATCACCAAACAAGCCCACTGGAACATCAAAGGTCCGCAATTTATTGCGGTTCATGAAATGCTAGACACTTTCCGATTAGACCTCGACCAGCATGTCGATACGGTAGCAGAACGTGCTGTGCAACTGGGAGGGTATGCTTTCGGCACCACTCAGACTGTCGCTAAAGAATCAAAGCTCGCGCCCTATCCGACCGATATTTCTTCCATAGCTGATCACCTTGACGCGCTGATCGAACGCTATGGAGATGTCGCAAATCTGGTGCGCAAATCCATTGATGACGCCGATGAAGCCGGTGACGCTGATAGTGCAGATATTTTCACCGCCGCTTCACGCAGCCTCGATAAAGCTCTTTGGTTTCTGGAAGCTCATGTGCAGTAAAGCAGGTAAGGCCGGAAATTCCGGCCTTTCCTTTATCCGTTTCAAAGCTGCGTTAGGCCCATTCGCCGCCGCGCATCACAGGTTCACGGCTGCCATCCGCATTGATGCCATCGACATCGATTTGATCGGAACCGATCATCCAATCAATGTGAATAAGGCTTGAATTTCCGCCCTGTGCGGCGATCTGCTCGGCGCTGAGATTGGCGCCATCGACAAAGCATTTTGAATAGCACTGTCCAAGCGCGATATGGCTGGCGGCATTTTCATCAAAAAGCGTGTTGTAAAATAGCAGTCCGCTTTGCGAAATTGGCGAAGAATGCGGCACCAATGCCACCTCACCCAATCTGCGTGCGCCCTCATCCGTATCGAGTACTTTCAGCAGCACTTCTTCACCACGGCTGGCTTTTGCTTCGACAATACGGCCTTCCTCAAATTTTACGGAAATATTGTCAATCAATGTTCCCTGATGCGAGAGAGGCTTGGTGCTTGAAACATGGCCGCTCACCCGCAAAGCGTGCGGCGTGGTAAAGACTTCTTCTGTCGGAATGTTTGGATTGCAAGTAATTCCATTTTTCGCTACCGACGCGCCGCCATGCCATTCATGCCCATCGGCCAGACCCACCGTCAGATCGGTGCCGGGGCCGGTGAAATGCAGGGCTGAGAAGTTCTTGCCATTCAGAAAGCCGGTGCGTGAACGCAATGCCGCATTATGCGCGTTCCAAGCATTGACAGGATCGTCCACATCCACCCGCGAAGCGGCGAAAATCGCATCTGCCAATTTACGCGTTGCGTCATCGGGCGCATCATCGGGGAAAACCAGCTTAGCCCAATCGGGGTTTGGATAGGAAATAATGTTCCAATTAATATCAAATCCTGCAATTTTTTCGAGAGCGGGCTGATAAGCAATCGAGTTGGCGCGGTTAGCGCGTGCGACTTTCGACGAATCCTGCGCAGAAAGCAGCATTGGATTATCCGCAGCAATTGCCAGGCGGGCGGCACCATTTGCATAGGCTTTTGCCATGCCTTCATAGAGCCAATTGGCGGCGCGATCAAAACTCTCATCAGGAGCATTTTCATAGCGCGTCAGAGCCAGCTGATCGTCAGAAAAAAAGGGAGTTACCAAGCCTGCGCCAGCCTTATAGGCGTGTTTTGCGATAAGACGCACCAGCGGCAATGCAACAACTGGAGCAGTGATGACCAGATCCTGCCCCTCACGCAGTTGCAGACCCACGCGTATGGCAACTTCGGCCAAACGTTCAAGTTTTACGGGATCGATCACAGAATTATTAATGGCATAAGTCATGTAGTGGCGAACCTTTTTGTCGAAGAATCACCTACAGTTTAGCAGACCTCGTAAATTCGCCACCCATTTTCGCTTGTGCAAGATATACTATGACAGCAATATTAGATCGGCACCGGAAAACAATATTATGAGAATGAAAATAGTTGCGACCGCTCTGGGCTTTAGCGTCTTTCTAGGAGGATGCACCACGATGACCCCGGAACAGCGCCGCGCAGCAGATGAACAAGCATGTCAGGATTATGGTTTTCGAAAAAACACCGATGCTTTTGCTGAATGTTTGCTGAAACTTGATCTCGACAGGCGGGCAGAGCGCCGTGCATGGGAAATCCGCACCGAACAGCCGATGGTGATCTATCAGCCGGTCTATAGGCGGGTTCCCGTCCGCGTTAAAAAATAGCTGAAGGCTTCACGATCAAAGTGGGTGGGTCGAGCGATCTTGAGCCAGCAACAAGGCGCCTATTTCATCCACATGCTTGCGCTCAGCTCCATAACCAAGCATTTCGCTCGAGCTTTCATTGGCGGATGTTTTATGAAGTTTTGCAGATTCATAAGTTTCAAACTGCTCAGCCTTTGGCTTATCTACCGGCTTGACCGCGACTAAAGCAAGCTGTTGCAGATCTTGCCCGCTCTTTCCTTGCACTGGTTCCTGTCCCTGAGGCTTTTCAGCTAAAGCTATCTGAACCGTTTCTGTCGCGGGCTTCATCTCTGGCGCCACGCGCTCTTTTTCACCCGAGGTGGAAACAAAGGCCATTTGCATCGGCGTTTGCGGAACAGGATTTTCAAGCGAACCATCGCGCTTGCGCTTTTCGTAGAAAGAATTTCCCCCTGCTACGAGCACATAATGCATGTTGCGATAGGGAAACTTTAACCCGGCAGTATGGAAGAACATCGAATTTTTCAGGGCGGGATGGCGCTTGCCCTTGAGCACCGCATCGGCTGCGGCTTGCACATCAGGCAAGGTTTTCATCTTGCGGGTAAGAACTCCCGGGGCAAATTGATTTTTCTGACCCACCACACCACAAATCGTGTTGGGATAGCGCTCGTTGGCAAGTCTATTCATCACCACGGTTCCGACCGCGATCAAACCATCCTGGCTTGATCGATTTGCTTCAAAATACATGGCGCGTTCGAGACATTCCCTATCGCGAGCCGTATAAGCAAAAACTTTTTTGCCCTTGAGCGTTTTCACATGGCTTGCTGCGGCCTTATCCCCGGTCGAACCGGTCGTCGTGCAGCCACTTACCAGAGCTGGCAACACTATCAGGCCGAGAATAAAAGATAATTTCCACATAGCCGGGCGCATCAGCAGCTCTGCCTCATTGTCAGGTCTCAAAAGTTTTGCACCGTATTTGCGACGGCGCGTCGAAATGGTTGCAATATGCAAGGCCATGAGCGGCTTTGCGAAAAGCTGTCGCTCAATCTAATGCGCTCAAAGATTTTGGAATTTTTAGGCCAAATAAAGGCGGGTGGTCAAATTTGCCGACCCTCTAAAATACTGAGCAGAGAATTTTTGATGTGTCGATGTTAAGAGTATTTTAACCTTTTCATCAACCTAAAGAGGTTAATAAACAATAAATATACTTTGGCTTTTCTATAAGTGTTTGATTTCGAAAGAAACAAAACTTGCCTTAATTGAATTATTATGAGCCGTGCCTCACGAGTGTTTTCCAAAAATGAAAAATGCTTTGTTAATTCGACGGGAAGGCTTCAATTTTGCTTTTTATCGCCCCGGTAAAATGTCACGTTCAAATCTAGCTGTCGGGGAGTAACAAAGCGTGATATCCGCTGTTTTCACCCTGAATTCGCTGATTGCTTGCGAATCGGGCGCGATAACGGCATCAAAAAAGCCGCTCAAAAGCGGCTTTTAATCGAGATATAAATTTCAGCTCAGCCAAAAGAATAACCTGCGCCCCGCACGGTTCGGATCGGATCCGGTGCACGGTTGATATTAATTGCTTTTCGCAAACGTCCGACATGGACATCAACCGTTCGATCATCGACATAAATATCCGGACCCCAGACGCCATCTAAAAGCTGGCTGCGAGAGAAAACACGCCCCGGCGACATCATAAAATATTCAAGCAAGCGAAACTCGGTTGGTCCCAGACGGACTTCCGTTTCCTGCCGGTAAACACGGTGCTGCTGGCGATCAAGAACGAGATCACCCACTTTGAGGATATGCGAGAGAATGCTGGGATTAGCGCGTCTTAGCGTGGCTTTAACGCGGGCGAGGAGTTCAGGCGTAGAAAACGGCTTTACGACATAATCATCTGCCCCCACGCTTAGCCCGCGCACACGTTCGCTTTCCTCGCCGCGAGCGGTGAGCATTATAATGGGCAGTCGTTCGGTTTCAGGCCATTGTCGCAGACGGCGGCAAAGCTCAATTCCAGAAACTCCAGGCAGCATCCAATCGAGAATCAGAAGATCAGGCACATTTTCACGCAGTTCAAGCTCAGCTTCATCGCCACGCATAATCGCGGTAACCTGATAGCCTTCAGCCTCAAGATTATAGCGCAGCAATTCGCTCAGCGCTTCTTCATCTTCCACTACTGCTATTCTTGGTGCTTGCGCCATTGCTAATTTCCTGTCTAATTCCGGCTGAACGCAGGATGCAAAAATCCCTTCGACGGCGCGCCGCCGCGTATTTCAATACTGTCCGGTCAAAACCGGTTTGGTTTAAGGTTTGCGTGCTTCGTCCACGACGATACCGTGGCTAAGGTCTTCTTTTGGCCGCTCCGCTGGCATTTGCATGCCGGTGACGATGTAGTAAACCGTCTCGGCAATATTGGTGGCATGATCACCAATGCGCTCAATATTCTTGGCGCAGAATAATAGATGCGTACAAGCTGAGATATTGCGCGGATCTTCCATCATATAGGTCAGCAGCTCGCGGAACAGCGACGTATACATGGCGTCGATTTCATCATCGCGGTCACGCACAATATTAATCTGCTGCACAGAACGCGAGGCATATGCATCCAGAACATCTTTGAGCTGGGTAAGCGCAAGTTCGGCAAGCGTTTCAAGTCCGCGATAAAGTTTTACAGGCTGACGGGATTCCGAAACCGCTGCCACACGCTTGGCAATGTTCTTGCCCAGATCTCCGACCCGCTCAAGATCAGCCGAAATGCGAATCGCGCCGATGATTTCGCGCAGATCCACCGCCATTGGCTGACGCTTTGCGATGATCATAACGGCCTTATCATCGATTTCGCGCTCACCGGCATCAAGGATAAGATCGTCGGACACAACACGTTGGGCCAAGGCTTTGTCGGCATTGATAATTGCGGCCACGGATTGTTCGACCATGCGTTCGGCATGGCCGCCCATTTCAGCAATCTTGTGGGTAAGGAACTTTAGCTCCTCATCATAAGAGCGAACAGTATGCTGTGACGACATGATGAACCTCGTAATCAAGATTGCGGGAATGCCGCAATTATTGTTCAATCCCGTTGCAGCCGCCTTGCAGCTGCAATTGCGGCCCTATCACTAGCCAAAGCGGCCAGTAATATAATCCTGGGTGCGCTTTTCGGTGGGAGCGGTAAATATGTTGTCAGTATCCCCGACTTCGACCAGATTTCCCAGATGGAACATGGCGGTGCGCTGAGAAACGCGTGCTGCCTGCTGCATTGAGTGGGTCACGATCACAATCGTATAGTTCTGACGCAATTCATCAATCAGCTCTTCAACCTTTGCGGTTGCAATCGGATCAAGTGCCGAACAGGGTTCGTCCATCAGGATGACTTCGGGGCTGACAGCAATTGCGCGTGCAATGCAAAGCCGCTGCTGCTGGCCCCCAGAAAGGCCGGTTCCCGCATCGTGCAACCGGTCCTTAACTTCTTCGAAGAGGCTTGCCTTTTTCAGGCTGGTGACGACGATTTCCTCAAGCTCTGAACGCGAGCGGGCCAATCCATGAATACGCGGACCATAGGCCACATTTTCAAAAATTGATTTCGGAAATGGATTAGGCTTCTGAAACACCATACCGACACGCGCACGCAGTTCGACCACGTCGATTTTGGGATCGTAAATATCCTCATCATCAAGCGTTATCAGTCCGCCAACACGACAGTTTTCAATCGTATCATTCATACGATTGAGCGATCGTAAAAAGGTGGACTTGCCGCAGCCCGATGGCCCGATAAGTGCGGTTACCATCTTTTCGGGGATCTCCAGATCCACATCAAACAGGGCCTGCTTATCGCCATAAAATACACTGACCTTTTCGCCGCGCATTTTTATTGCATGGGCATTGGCGTTCATCTTGTCTCCTACGGCTTTTTCGAGAGATCGTTCTGTCATCAGATTCATCGTTTCTCTCCCGTTTACCAGCGGCGCTCAAAACGGCGGCGCAGAATGATTGCGGCAATATTCATCACGGCCAGAAACAGAAGCAGGACGATAATAGCGCCCGATGTGCGTTCTACAAAGGCTCGTTCTGCCTCATTGGCCCACATGAATATCTGTACCGGTAATGCGGTGGCTGGATCCATGGGGGTGGAGGGTACATTGGCAACAAAAGCCACCATGCCGATCAGCAGCAAGGGTGCAGTTTCGCCCAGGGCCTGCGCCAATCCGATAATCGTACCCGTTAGAATACCGGGTGCGGCCAGTGGCAAAACATGATGGAAAACCATTTGAGTTTTTGAAGCGCCCAGTCCCAAAGCTGCAGCCCGGATTGAGGGTGGAACAGCACGCAATGCGGAACGGGTCGCAATAATGATGGTGGGCAATGTCATCAGCGTCAGCACCAAACCGCCTACAATGGAGGCAGAACGCGGCAAGCCCATGAAATTGATAAAGACCGCCAGCCCCAAAAGACCAAACACAATAGAAGGCACCGCTGCCAAATTATTAATATTGACTTCGATCAGATCGGTGAAACGGTTCTTTTTGGCAAATTCTTCCAGATAAATGGAAGAGGCCACGCCGATTGGCAGTGCCAGCACCAGAACAATTAGCATCATATAAAGTGAACCAAGCAAAGCGACGCCAAGTCCAGAGGTTTCCGGTCGGCTTGAGGCACCAAAGGTAAAGAGACCTTTGTTGAAAGCCAGTTTCATCAAGCCTTCTTCAGATAGATGTTTCATCCAGCCGATCTGGCGATCAGATATTTTTCGATTGGCTTCAGCAACCGTCAGATCAATCTGCCCTTTAAACGCAGAATCGACATCAGCACCGGCCAGAACCGGAATGGTCTGAGTGGTTCCGATCAATGATGGATCGTTCATGATCATTTCACGAAGCTGAACGCGAACGCCATCGGAATAAATCCGGCCGAGCTCGCGCATTGCCACGCGATCCTTTTTCTCGACACCGAGCTTTTCAGCCAGCGCATCGCGCACCAATTGCGGATAATTGGCGGTAATGAGAACATTGGGATCCGTTTCGCGCTTGTTTGAAGGGTCGATAACCTGCTCGCTCAGTTCTACCGGAAGATAGATCGTCGTCTGCCAGAAAGCCGTATAGCCTTTGGAGAAAACCGAAAATAGCAAAGCGCAGAGAAAGAAGACGCCAATGGAGATGGCGATAATCCCATAAAGGCGGAAGCGGCGTTCGGCAGCGTAGCGACGCTTTAATCCGATATCGCGGCGCTGTGGCCGTGCGGATGAGCCAGCAGCAGTAGAGGTCACATCGGTCATTAGTCGTACTGCTCCCGATATTTACGAACGATATAGAGCGCAAAAATATTCATCAGCAATGTGAGCACAAACAGCGTGATACCCAATGCGAAAGCAACCAGCGTCTGGGGAGAGTTAAATTCCAGATCGCCGGTGAGCTGATTGACGATTTTGACAGTGATTGTGGTCATGGCTTCAAACGGATTGATCGTCAGGCGCGCTGCAACGCCCGCCGCCAGCACAACGATCATTGTTTCGCCAATTGCGCGCGAGGCGGTCATCAGAAGAGCGCCGACGATTCCCGGCAAGGCAGCGGGCAAGACCACGCGTTTAACCGTCTCGGAACGGGTGGCACCAAGGCCGAGCGAACCATCGCGCAACGAGCTGGGCACGGCCGTGATAATATCGTCAGACAAAGAAGAAACGAACGGAATGAGCATGACACCCATCACCAGACCCGCAGTCAGAACGCTTTGCGCCATGATGAAACCTTGGCCGCCGGCTATTGCGGCAGAAAGGTCGCGTAAGAAAGGTCCGACTGCGACCAGCGCGAAAAAACCGTAAACGATTGTCGGGATGCCTGCCAGCAATTCCAGCACCGGCTTGATGATGGCGCGCACTCTGGGAGACGCATATTCCGCCATATAAATTGCAGAAAACAGTCCCACCGGCACCGCAAAAAGCATTGCCACAAATGCAATATAAAGTGTACCCGCCAATAGCGGTATAAGGCCGAATTGCCCGACCTCGCCGCCAGATCCTGCTGCTGCAAAGCGCGGATCCCAAACGGTTCCAAACAGGAAATCCATCGGGTGTATCGACTTGAAAAAGCTGATGGTTTGAAACAGCATCGAGAAAATAATGCCGATGGTCGTCAATATTGCGATTGCTGAGGCAGCGATCAGCCCCCAAAGCACGACGCGCTCGACATTATTGCGGGCTCGCTTGCGATGGCTAATGCCTGAAAGGCCAAAAATGGCACCGGTAACGGCGATAACCAGCGCCAAGACCATGCCAATGGTTTTCAGAAATCGATCAGCTTCGTGGATGAAAAGCGCGATCGGGACCATATAATCCTGACCCTCGGTCGCAAGTGCAACACCCTTATCACCCAAAATTTGGCGCGCTTCTTGATAGGTTTGCGGAAAAGTTTCGATCTCTTCCGGTGTGAGGCGATCAAGCCCGGCTGCCAGCCCTTGAACCATGCTTAGCTGAAGGCTGCGACTAAATGAGGTGCTTTCCTCCACTGCTTGTGGCAAGCGCGAAGAAGCGGTTTGATCCAGATAAATCGTGGAGCCGACAGTCCACACCACCAAAAACAGAATTGCTGGCAGAGCCGAGACAAGAAACACCCACCAGCCGTGATAGTGCGGGCGAGAATGCATTTTTTCTCGCCTTGGGGAAGCACTGGTTGTGGGCTGCGATCTATCGAGCGAGACTGCGCGCTGCCGCCCGATAAAAAAACCGATCAGCGCGATGGCGACGACACTGATGAGAACCAGAAAGAAGGACATTCGATTTCCCCGGTTGTCCAGAATGAAAGGGCTGGCCCAATTGGCGGACTCAATCCCGAATTGCGCGCCTTATATCGAAGCATTGCAAAAAAGAGAATGCGGGAAGGGCTGTTCTCCCCGCATTCCCGCAATCATAATTACTCAGCCGCCAGCACTTTACCTTCCGTAAAGCTCACACGCTGTTCTTCACGCTCGGCATCCGGCGATGGAACAAGTCCATATTCGGCTAGAGGACCATCGGGACCAACCATCTGCTCAGAGAGGAAGAAATCAACATATTCCTTCAGCCCTGGGATAACGCCCAGATGCGCCTTTTTTACATAGAAAAAGAGCGGGCGAGAAATCGGATATTCACCAGTTGCAACCGCTTCTGCCGTTGGTGTTACGTCATTGACGCTAGCAACCCTCAACTTGTCTGCATTGTTTTCGTAGAAATAGAGACCGAAAACACCAACGCCGGTTTTGTTGGATTCGATACGCGCCAGCGTTTCGCTGTAATCGCCATCAATATCAACGGCTTTGCCGTCTTTACGAACTGCAATACAAGCCGCTGCGGCTGCCTTGTCGTCCAGTCCAGTTGCCTTAATCGCATCGAGAGCACCCGAGGATTTGCAGCCTTCGGCAAGAACCTTTTCTTCGAAAACTTCGCGAGTACCGTGTTTTTCGCCTGGAATATAGGCCGCAATATCCCAATCTGGCAGATCGGCGTTAACCTCATTCCACTTGGTGTATGGATTGTCGACCAGCTTGCCGTCAACAATCACTTTGGCAGCAAGAGCCTGATAGAGATCGACCGGCTTAAGCTTCCAGTCAGGACCATTTGCGGCGGTCGCAAAAACGATGCCGTCATAGCCAAAACGCACTTCCTGCACATCCTTGACGCCTGCGTCAATACAGGACTGGAGTTCGGAATCTTTCATGGCGCGTGATGCATTGGCGATATCAATGGTCGCTTCACCAACACCACGGCAGAATTCCTTGATGCCAGCGCCAGAACCGCCCGATTCGATGACCGGGGTTTTGAAGTCTGGATAGGTTTCACCGAAAGTCTCGGCGACGATCTTGGCATAGGGCAGAACGGTTGAAGAACCGGACACCTGGATCTGGTCGCGCGCCTGAGCCGCGGAAACCGACAGAACTGCAGCTATTGCAAGCGCCGCGGTCGAGGAAATCATCTTGTTCATGAGCGATAGCTCCTGCTGTAAAAGACATATGACATTAAGCGTCAGTCGTCGTCTACGCGCTCTATATAACATTCATATGACAGTAATGTTACAGCTTTGTATCACAGGGTCTTTACCCACCAAACCGTAACAATCCATAGTTATGGATTAATCGGAAGGGCGGGTCAGCACATAGATGGCCGAGCAAAGCATAAAGATCGCGACCGCAGTTGCGAGCCACAATTTAGGCTGCGTGGTCCAGAAAAAGAGACAATATCCAAATAGCATGCCAGCGCAGGCATAGAGTTTGACCCGCGGCGAAATAGCGCCGCGCTCTCGCCATTTGATGATCAATGGCCCAAATTGTGGATGAGACAATAATCGCGCCTCAAGCTTTGGCGAGGAACGCGCAAAACACCATGCAGCAAGAATCAAAAAGATTGTGGTCGGCATGACGGGCAACACAGCGCCAATGATACCGAGCGCCACCATAATAAACCCCAAACAAAGGTAAAAAACACGCATGGGCAAAGTGTGCGGCTTTTGTGGAAGAGGCTTATCTTTCAAAGTTGTCCCGGCAAAGTTGACCCAGCATAGATTTCTGAATTTAAGCGCATCCCAGCATAGCAGAATTGTGGAATTCCTGCATAGCTGGCCTGATCAACCTTATGTCAACAAACAGGCAGCCGCGATTATGCTCAATTTAAAGTTGCGAAATGGCGCTTAAAAGCCTTAATTTTTCAACTTTGGCAGAGGCGGTTAAGTCTATCTCTGAAATAGAGATTCTCCCTCCGTCCATCTTAAATAAAGTTTCCAGCGACGATTTTACTGCTGAACGGCATCATAACTCTATGGAGCTCAAGGGACAGCCCTGCAACAACATTAAGAATAGCTTGGAAAGCGCATAATAAAATACTCCTCTCAGGAATATAATAAATAAATGATGCAATATATTCTCATAGAATTGAGAGTGTAGGAAATATTTCCTCCCTGCCTATATTGATTTATACCCTGCAATCTTCTCATTTCCATCACGTTAGGGCCGTATTTGGATTCCAAATGGCTCTCGTCTTTTCTTACGGAACGGACACGCATCCTCAAACAATCATGGAAATGGCATGCATATTAATTTTCGTATGGCTTTGCTCGCCGTGGCCGCGACGGGTATTGCGTCCGTTAATGTGGCTGAGGCAAAATCAGCGCGCTGCGGCGGCGCATCCTGGTACGCTTTGACGTCACGCACGGCCTCAGGCGAGCGCATGAACCCAGCAGGGATTACCGCCGCCCATCGCACTTTGCCACTTGGCAGCAAAATTAAAGTTACCAATCAGAAAAATGGCAAATCGATCGTTGTTCGCATCAATGATCGCGGACCCTTCATTAAGGGCCGTATTCTGGATCTTTCCAAAGGTGCCGCATCGCGTCTGGGCTTCATCAATGCCGGTCACACCAAGGTTTGCTACACACTACTCTGATCTCGCAAATGAAATTAAGAATTTGATAGGCCACCGTAATTTTGCGGTGGCTTTTATTTTACCCACTCAAAATATGCGAGGCTTTTACCGCCTTTGCCTTGTTAACCATTAATTAAGAAGTTGGGCGCGGAAACAGCGCGCCGAATTGACTTAAGCCCCAATTCTACATTAACTTTTTGTTAAGAAGTGCCCGTCGGGCAGTGAAAAAGGCGTTGAGTATGTATTGCGTAGTTCGCTCGGCTAAAAATTTTGTTGTTGCTGTTGGTTTGGGTGCTGCGGCTCTTTTCACAAGCTTTGCCGCCGATGCAGCTTCCACCAGCGCCTATATGCATACGAGCAAACTGACATCTCAGCCGATCGGCCATTACGAATTTTGCAAACGTGAAGCGCGTGAGTGCAATATTATAAGCCGCAATACGCGTCCGCTGGCGCTCAATATCGACAATTGGCAAAAGATTGTTGAAATCAACCATTCGGTCAATGAACGTATTCAGCCAATGACCGATTTGGAAATATACGGGGTTGAGGAATATTGGGCCTATCCGACCAGCGTCGGAGATTGCGAAGATTATGTGCTTCTTAAGCAGCGTGAATTGGCTAAGGCCGGCATCCCGATGACTGATCTATTGATCACGGTGGTACGCAAGCCCGATGGCGAAGGCCATGCAGTCCTCACCGTTCGCACAGATCATGGTGATTTCATTTTGGATAATCTGACCGATAAAGTTATGCGCTGGGATGAATCAGATTATACATTTCTCAAGCGCCAATCTGCTTCCCATAGCGGTCGCTGGGTCGATATTGAAGTATTGGACAATCTTTTGGTTGGATCGGTGGATTAAACCCGCGAGACTCTCGCCCTCGCCCTCGCCCTCGCCCTCGCCCTCGCCCTCGCCCTCGCCCTCGCCCTCGAAAAAGTCTGAAGTTTAAAGCTTGAGTCAAACCTTAAATTTAAGCTGAGACGATTAAACGATCTGCGCCATTGCGATAGGAAATAGCGCTGGCAAGGTGAAGGCGGCCAACTTTTTCTGCTCCATCCAGATCAGCAAGCGTTCGCGCCACTTTTAAAATGCGATGATAGGCGCGTGCAGAAAAGCGCATCCGTTCGCTGGCGTCCTGCAATAGTCTTAAACCATCCGCATCGGGCCGGGCGACTTCCTCAATCAGATTGGCCGCACATTGTGCATTGGTCATGGAAGAATCGAGGCCGAGTGCTTCATACCGGGCCGATTGAATAGCACGCGCACGTGCCACGCGTTTTGCGACGCTCTCGCTTTTTTCCGATGCAGCTGGCTTGATC
Organism: Falsochrobactrum ovis; assembly: GCF_003259955.1. Classification (GTDB taxonomy): domain Bacteria; phylum Pseudomonadota; class Alphaproteobacteria; order Rhizobiales; family Rhizobiaceae; genus Brucella; species Brucella ovis_A. Next base: position 217,131 of record NZ_QLMK01000001.1, on the reverse strand, counting down.
AGGTCCATCGCCGAAATCGCAGGCATATCAACTCTAAGATCAATTCTGTCCAATAAAGGGCCAGAAATTCGCGCTTGATAATCGCTTTGGCAGCGCGGTCCCCGTGCACAACTATGGCCCGGCTCTCCGGCCAAGCCACATCGACAGGGATTCATGGCAGCGATGAGTTGAAAACGCGCGGGATAAGTTGTGCGGTGATTAACCCGGGCGATCATACATTCGCCTGTCTCAATCGGCTGGCGCAGAGAATCTAAAACCTGGGGCGAAAATTCGGGAAATTCATCAAGAAACAAAACCCCATTATGGGCAAGAGACACTTCGCCTGGTCGCGCACGCAATCCGCCCCCCACCATTGCCGCCATGGAAGCTGAATGGTGCGGTGCTCGGAATGGGCGCGTATCCGATAGTTTACCGCCCGATAATTCACCCGCAATCGAAGCAATCATCGATACATCCAGCAATTCACGGGGTGTAAGCGGAGGAAGGATTGAGGGCAGCCTTTGGGCGAGCATTGATTTGCCCGATCCGGGTGGACCTACCAGCAGTAGATTGTGATTTCCGGCAGCAGCAATTTCGAGTGCGCGTTTGGCGGTTTCCTGTCCTTTGATTTCCGCAAGGTCCAGCAGCGTGTCGTTCACTGTTTTTCTGGAAGGTTCTGGCGGGGTCAGGACTTGGGTGCCTTTGAAATGATTGGCCAACGCAATCAGGCTGCGTGGCGCAATTATATCGATATTTGCGCCTGCCCATGCCGCTTCTGGTCCGCAAGCATGTGGACAGATCAATCCCTTTTCTTGCCTATTGGCGCCAATTGCCGCCGGTAATACGCCTGCTACCGCAGTAATAGACCCATCCAGCGATAATTCACCAAGCACAAGATAGGATTGAATTGCGTCAGCCGGAATGGCGCCCATCGCAGCCATCAGCCCTACCGCAATTGGAAGATCGTAATGCGAACCTTCCTTAGGCAGATCAGCCGGTGCAAGATTTACCGTCACACGCTTGGCGGGCATGGAAAGTCCAGATGCGTGAAGCGCCGCCTGTACCCGTTCCCGGCTTTCAGCCACGGCTTTATCGGGCAGACCGACAATCGACATGCCCATTTTCCCCGGCGCCACCATGACTTGTACGTCAACCAGCACCGCTTCTATGCCCTGAAAGGCAACTGTTCCAACCCGCGCGACCATGAGCCCCCGCTTGCCACGCAGCACATCTCAAAAGTGAGAAATGCTCTCTACACCCACCGATAATAACCATTTAATGGGCAGACAAGCAAGAACGATCCCAGAACAAAATAACGCATTCCCGAAAATAACCGGGAATGCTGAAAACTATCTTTGGATAGATGCGCGAAAGAGCGTCGCGTTGTCGCGTTATTGCCGTTTGGCTTCGACCGCATCCCAGAACAGGGCTGCGACATTGGTTCCATCAAAACGCTCGATCTCACGAATTCCGGTGGGAGAGGTCACATTGATTTCGGTCATATAATCACCGATCACATCAATGCCCACCAGAATGAAGCCGCGCTCTCTCAGCGAAGGTCCAATGCGGTCACAAATTTCGCGTTCACGCGCTGTCAATTTGGTTGGCTCGGCCCGTCCGCCGACATGCATATTGGAACGCGCATCGGTTTCCGATGGTACACGATTGATCGCACCCACCGGTTCACCATCAATCAAGATAATACGCTTATCGCCCGCCCGAACATCTTTTAAATAGCGTTGGGCGATGAAAGGCTCACGGAAAAGCTGCTCGAACATTTCGAGCAATGAGGTGAGATTGCGATCGCCATCGGCGAGATGAAACACGCCTGCGCCGCCATTGCCATAAAGCGGCTTCAGGATGATATCGCCAAATTCGCGGCGGAAATCGAGGACTTCCTGCGGATCTTTCGTGATCAGTGTTTCGGGCATCAGATCGGCAAATTCGGTCACAAAAATCTTTTCTGGGCTGTTACGTACCCAGGCAGGATCATTCACCACAAGTGTTTTTGGCTGGATACGTTCCAACATATGGGTATTGGTGATGTAATTCATGTCGAATGGCGGATCCTGCCTTATCAGGACCACATCCATCTCGGATAGATCGCGGCGCACAGGCTCGCCAAGGGTATAATGATCACCCTCAATGTCGCGGACCTGCATTTGCTCAATCTTTGCGGTTACAACACCATCGCGCATTGAAAGGCGATCTGGGGTGTAGTGATAAAGCTCGTATCCGCGCTTTTGTGCTTCAAGTGAAAGTGCAAATGAGGTGTCGCCCGCAATATTGACGGTGCTGATATGGTCCATCTGGACCGCAACTTTAAGAGCCATGCTTTCCTCGCGATTCGGATTTTCCGAAACTTAGAACATATTCCGCATGGAGTGTAACAGGATTACGTAAAACAAACTGCATCCGGTCGGTCCGATCCGGATGAAAACGCCCCGGTGAAAACCTCGCAGGGCGTATACTATCTCATTATGCGGATTTAGATGCCTTCAACAATGACAATCTCACCATCTGCTACGGTCTGGCGTATGGCTTTTGCAGCCTGATATTCGTCAGAATTATAGCAGTCGAGCGCGTGTTGCATGGATTCGAACTCGATAATTACATTACGCGCCCGGCCTTGCCCTTCCACAGCTTCGGCGGCGCCGCCCCGAGCGATGAATTTTGCGCCGAACCGCTCAAAGGCGGGCTTGGCTGTTGAGACGTAATCCTTATAGCGCTCCGCATCGCGAACATCGACCCGTGCGATCCAATAGGCTTTTGTCATATTTCCTCCGTTTCTGACTGTCAGGCAGATTGCATTTCTGCAAGAATTGCTTGCGCTGCCGCCTTGCAATCCGATGCTGCCACGATTGGGCGCGCCACCACAAGATGGCTTGCACCAGCTTTCAAAGCGTCTGCGGGTGTCATAACCCGCTTCTGATCACCTTTTTCCGCACCAGCAGGGCGAATACCGGGTGTTACCACTGCCATTTCATTGCCAATTGTCTGGCGAATGGCTGATGCTTCCACAGCCGATGCCACGATACCGCCCATGCCTGCATCGCGTGCTTGTTGCCCGCGCTTAAGTACCAGTTTCTCTGGCGTATCAAGGTAACCTGCCTCGCGCAGATCAGCGTCATCCATGGAGGTAAGAACCGTTACTCCCAGCAGGCAAAGCTCTGAGCCGGCGGCGGCCTCCACTGCCGCGCGCATTGCTTTGGGATATGCGTGCAGGGTCAACATAGAAACGCCCATTTTAGCGACATTTTCCACGCCCTTAGCGATGGTGTTGTCAATATCAAGCAGCTTCATATCGAGAAAGACTTTTTTCTTAGCCTCAATCAGTTGCCGTGCAAAATCCAGCCCGCCTGCAAAGACAAGCTGATAGCCGATTTTGTAAAACGAAACTGTATCGCCAAGTTGCTCAACCAGTTTTTCCGCATCAGCGATGGTGGGCACGTCGAGGCCGACGATCAGACGATCGCGCAATTCTGTCGTTATCATGAATATCTCTCAACCGCAGAGCGACACCACCGCGGAGCGGAAGGCGCTTTAAATCACAAAGTTTTCTCTTTTCGCATAACAGGCTGGCCGACGAAAGATGCCCAGATATTCTTATTCAAAAAATAAATAGGTATTTCGGCGGATATAGTGGGAATTAGTGGTTCGTCTGCCGCGCGCTCATATCAGAAAGTCTTAATCAGACCTGCACGCTGCGATAGATCCAAAGTTGCGCTGGCGGGACATTGCGGACGACAAATTCAAAATGTTGCACAGCGTAATTACCCTTGCCTGCGGGAACCGGTGGTCTTGGGCCATAGGTGATTTGAATTAACGGCCGCCCTTGTGGCATCCGGGCCAGCAGATTTTCAACCAGCCAGACGCGACGGTCCACCGGAAAATTAAGCATGGGAACAGCGGAAATAATGCTATCAAATTGCAAATGCGCTTTGTCGCCCAGTGCCGTATCAATATCGAATGCATCACCTTGAAGAATGTTCACATCAGGAAAATTTCTGCGCAGGTGATCGGTAAAATCTTGAGAATATTCAATCGAATAGAGATCGGCGGGTTTTACGCCGTGATTGAGAATGGCTTTTGTAATGACGCCGGTTCCCGGCCCCAATTCCAGCACCGGCAATCCTGATTCAGTGTCTATAACGCTCGCCATTCGCCGTGCGGTAACAGAACTGGTTGGTAAAATTGCACCTACAGCCTTTGGCCCATCGATCCAACCTTTGAAAAAACGGATTTCTTCATCGAATTTCGCGGCCAATTTTTTGGCGAGCAGTCCTGCCATTCTCTACGCTCCCTTTGTCGTTATTAAACAACTCTATGCCGCGTTTAGGGCTCGAAGCAAGACAGAAAGAAGCAAAAGCAAAGGGGAAGCCTTTCGGCTCCCCCTTTAATCGCCGATACCTTCAAAAAAATCTTTCATCCGAGCGAAGAAACCCGCAGATTTGGGGCTATTCTCTTTGGAAGAGAGCGCTTCGAACTCCTCAAGCAGCTCGCGCTGTCGTTTGGAGAGATTTTGCGGTGTCTCAATATCGATTTGGATATAGAGATCACCAAAAGCTGATTGACGCAGCACTGGCATGCCCTTGCCCCTCAGACGGAACTGGCGGGCATTTTGCGTCCCTTCCGGAACTTTCACCCGGGTCTGAGTGCCATCAAGTGTCGAAACCTCGAATTGACCGCCCAGTGCGGCAGTTGTCATTGAGATCGGCACTTTGCAATAAAGGTCGGCGCCATCGCGCTGAAAGAATTCATGCGGCTTGATGGAAAGGAAGATATAAAGATCTCCCGATGGTCCGCCGCGCGATCCCGCTTCGCCCTCGCCTGCCAGACGGATACGGGTTCCATCTTCAATTCCCGCCGGAATATTGACAGAAAGCGTGCGCTCCTGCGTAACACGGCCCTGACCGTGACATTTTTCGCAAGGATCCTTGATGATCTCTCCCCGACCATTACAGGTTGGGCAGGTACGCTCCACCGAGAAAAAGCCTTGCGAGGCGCGGACACGGCCAATACCACCACAAGTGGTACAGGTTGTCGGCTGTGAACCGGGCTTGGCGCCTGACCCTGTGCATTCATCACAGGTGATGGATGTGGGCACGCGGATTTGAGCGGCCTTACCGGTAAACGCTTCCTCAAGGGTGACTTCCATATTGTAGCGCAGATCTGCGCCACGTTCGCGGCCACCGGAGCGGCGGCGACCGCCACCCATCATCTCGCCAAAAATATCTTCGAAAATATCGGCAAATCCGCCAGCACCACCAAAGCCGCCAGCGCCAAATCCGCCGCCCATGCCGCCATTTTCAAAAGCTGCATGGCCAAAGCGATCATAGGCTGCGCGTTTTTGCGGGTCTTTCAGCGTCTCATAAGCTTCGCCGATTTCCTTGAATTTGCGTTCCGCTTCCGGATCATTCGGATTGCGGTCTGGGTGATATTGCATAGCCAGCTTGCGAAACGCCGATTTCAGCGTTTTTTCGTCTGCTGTTCTTTCTACACCCAGAGCTTCATAATAGTCGATTTTCATCAGTTCGTTATCCCGACGGCTGGATCGCCCCATACCGGGTCGCGGTTCCACGGTCCTGACTGTTGCAGCATATGCCTAAGGCGATACTGCTGGACTGTATCTTTTTGTCCGTCCGGTTCAACCGTCCCGAAAGGCCGCAGAAGCCCGGGAATTACCCCGGGCTTGAGCTTTACGGACAAGGCTTACGACTTCTTTTTATCGTCGTCGATTTCTTCGTAATCGGCATCGACAACATCGTCGTTTGGCGAAGCCTGCTCGCTGCCTTCGGCACCTGCTTCTTCTGAAGCCTGTGCTGCCTCATACATTGCCTGACCAAGCTTCATTGAAGCTTCAGCAAGAGCCTGTGTTTTGGCTTTGATGTCATCAGCATCGTCACCTTCAAGCGAGGTCTTGAGGGCTGCAATTGCATCCTCAATTGCCTTCTTGTCTTCAGCCGAAACCTTGTCGCCATATTCAGCCAGCGACTTTTCGGATGAATGTACGAGGCTTTCGCCCTGGTTCTTGGCTTCGACAGCTTCGCGGCGCTTTTTATCAGCTTCCGCATTGGCTTCGGCATCCTTGACCATTTGTTCAATGTCAGCATCCGAAAGACCACCGGATGCCTGAATGCGGATCTGGTGTTCTTTGCCGGTGCCTTTGTCCTTAGCAGACACATTAACAATACCGTTGGCGTCGATGTCAAATGTCACTTCGATCTGCGGAACGCCGCGTGGTGCGGGTGGAATACCAACGAGGTCGAACTGGCCGAGCAGCTTGTTGTCAGCCGCCATTTCGCGCTCACCTTGGAAAACGCGGATTGTCACAGCCGACTGATTGTCTTCAGCGGTCGAGAAAGTCTGCGATTTCTTGGTCGGGATCGTGGTGTTGCGATCAATCAGACGGGTGAATACGCCACCAAGCGTTTCAATGCCGAGTGAAAGCGGAGTTACGTCGAGCAAGAGAACGTCCTTGACGTCGCCCTGCAATACGCCACCCTGAATTGCGGCACCCATAGCAACAACTTCGTCCGGGTTGACGCCCTTATGCGGTTCACGACCAAAGAAGGCTTTAACCACTTCCTGGATCTTAGGCATACGGGTCATACCGCCGACCAGCACCACTTCATCAATTTCACCAGCCTTCAGGCCAGCGTCCTTGAGAGCTGCTTTACATGGCTCAATCGTGCGCTGAACGAAATCATCGACGAGGCTTTCAAACTTGGCACGCGACAATTTGATTGCAAGGTGCTTTGGACCAGTCTGATCTGCGGTGATGAACGGCAGGTTGATTTCGGTCTGCTGTGCAGAAGACAGTTCGATCTTGGCCTTTTCAGCAGCTTCTTTGAGGCGCTGCAGAGCAAGCTTATCGTTTTTCAGATCGATGCCCTGTTCCTTCTTGAACTCGGTAACAAGATATTCGACCAGACGCATGTCGAAGTCTTCACCGCCAAGGAAAGTGTCACCATTGGTCGACTTCACTTCAAAGACGCCATCACCGATTTCGAGGATCGAAACGTCAAATGTACCACCGCCAAGGTCATAGACTGCAATGGTCTTGCCTTCGCTCTTATCGAGACCATAGGCGAGCGCTGCTGCCGTTGGTTCGTTGATAATGCGCAGAACTTCGAGACCAGCGATACGACCGGCATCTTTGGTTGCCTGACGCTGAGCATCATTAAAGTAAGCAGGAACCGTGATAACGGCCTGGGTAACAGTTTCACCCAGATATGATTCTGCGGTTTCCTTCATCTTCTGAAGGATCATCGCCGAAATCTGTGATGGGGAATATTTCTTGCCGTGAACTTCTACCCAAGCATCACCATTGTCGCCCTTTACGATCTTGTAAGGAACAAGATCCTTGTCTTTGGTGACCATTGGATCATCAAAGCGGCGGCCAATCAGACGCTTGACAGCAAATAGCGTGCCTTCAGGGTTGGTGACAGCCTGACGCTTCGCAGGCTGACCAGCGAGACGTTCGTCACCTTCACTAAAAGCGATGATAGATGGCGTCGTGCGCGCACCTTCAGCATTCTCAATGACCTTCGCGTTCTGACCGTCCATAACGGCGACGCAGGAGTTGGTCGTTCCCAGATCAATACCAATAACTTTAGCCATATTTCTCTCCATTCAGCAAACCGCCCTAACCTCTACCGAGCGTTTCCAAGGCGGCTCCTATCGGTTTCACAATGCTTGCTTCAAGGTTGCGGTACGGGGACCAAAAACTGGTCCGCCGAGCCTGTCATCAAAGCCTCGTGCGAGGCGTATATAAGAAAGGCAGTTTTTCACTGCAAGTCACAAGGTGCTATAAGCTACCGGACAAATGAAGAATTTTGCCCAGTAATGCTTACAGGTCGGTTTAAACAGCCGTAAAACCACCATTTTGACCGGCGCGATAGATCGCGTCGATAAACTTCTGATTGGCGCGAGAGTTTTCCAGCGTAAACAGTTCCACGGCCTCTCCTTCTACGGCGCGAACAAAGCTTTCGGCCTGTAGCTGATAGTGGTTTGTATCGCTAAAAGACCATTCGGTGAGCTGCATGTGACCCACATCGTGGAGCGTGATGCGTCCATGTCCATATTTGCCGGTGTTAAACGGCGCATGCACTTCGATATAGCCCTTGTCCCCATGGAAAACCATGGTTTGACGGCCAGCAAGTTGTGTTGCGACATAAAAACTCAGATCAAATCCATCAAATCGTGCCGAAACATTGGCATAATGATCAGTGCCAAATTTCGGGTCATATTCCACCTGAGCCAGCACCGATATGGGTTCCTTGCCGGTCACCATACGCGTGACAACAGTCGGATAGACCCCAATATCCGGCAGAACACCGCCGCCAAGATCCGGCCTGTTGCGCATATTGTCCGGATCGACATTGAAATAGGAAAACACCCCCTGCACATGGCGCAGCGTGCCGATTGCGCCTTGGGCGATCAACTCACGCAGCTTGATCCATTGCGGGTGGTAATAGACCATGAAGGCTTCCGAAATCACAACCTTATGTTGATCGCGCGCCTTTATCAGCTGATCTATATCCTCTGCTTTTAGCGCAATAGGCTTTTCGCACAGCACATGTTTACCAGCCTGAGCAGCCTTCAAGGTCCATTCAATATGCTGCGAGGTTGGCAGCGGGATATAAACACCATCGACCTCGTCGCTGGCCAATAATTCTTCATAAGAACCAAAAGCCAAAGGCGCGCCAAAGCGATCTGCCACCGCACGCGCCCGGGCGTGATCACGGCTTGCAATCGCATGCACTACGCCGTTTTCAGACGCGCAAAGCGCCGGAATAACCTGTGTGACACCAATTTTGGCTGTTGAAAGAATTCCCCACCGAAACATGCACTTCCTCCCGTTTTTAACGATTATCGTAAACAAAAGCCCGCCATGGGCGGGCTTTTTAACTCATTTATCCGCGAAGAACGCCACCTGTCTGTTTAGCAACATTGGCGATAACGCGGCTAGCTAGCGCTTCCAGATCCTCGTCGGTCAAAGTGCGATCTTGGGGTTGTAAGAGCACTTCAACTGCGATGGATTTTTTGCCTTCACCAAGTGATGAACCGGTAAAGACGTCGAAAACCTGCACGCCTGCGATCAGTTTCTTATCTGCTGAGGTAACCGCACGCAGGACACTGCCAGCTTCCACCTCTGCATCCACCACAAAGGCGAAATCGCGCTTGAGGCTTTGGAATTGCGACAAGCTCAAAGCGGGCTTAGTGCGGGTGGCTTTCGCCTTTGGTTCTGGAATTGCATCAAGATAGACCTCAAACCCGCAAAGGCTGCCAGAAACATCCAGCTGTTCGAGCGTGTCGGGGTGAAACTCGCCAAAAGTGCCCAATATCACCTTTGGGCCGAGCTTGAGCGTACCGGAACGCCCCGGATGGTACCAGGAAGGTGCGTTCGCTTCGATTTGAATACGATCAACCGGAGCGCCTGCCGCCTCAAGAGCTGCTAAGGCATCGGCTTTGGCATCGAACACGCCAACTGGAGCAGCATTGCCAGACCAGAAACGGCCCGAACCGTCAACAGTTGCGGTGCCGCGACGGATACCGCCTGCGACGCGACGCTGTTGTTCAGGTCTATCGCCTTCGTAAATGCCCGACACCTCAAACAGTGCAATATCGCCAAAGCCGCGATCTGCATTGCGCTGCGCTGCTGTCAGCAAGCCGGGCAAAAGCGACGGGCGCATATCCGACATATCGGCTGCGATCGGATTAGCGAGCTTGAGTTCTGGCTTGCCTCCGCCAAAGATTTTGGCCTGAGCTTCGGAAATGAAGGAATAGGTGACCGCTTCCAACATGCCACGCGATGCCAGCATACGACGCGCTTGGCGCGTGCGGATCTGCAAAGTGGTCAGAATCCGCCCATTGACCGCGCCGCGGTTTGGCAATGGCTGAGGCTCGATCTGGTTAATGCCATGAATTCGCATGACTTCTTCAACAAGATCAGCCTTGCCTTCCACATCACCGCGCCAGCTTGGAACAGTTGCTTTGATGGTTTGGCCGTCGCCTTCAACGCCAAAGCCAAGACGCTTGAGAATATCCGCCGATTCCTCATAGGAAACCTCAAGCCCAGTGAGGCGCTTTACTTCCGAAATGGGGAAATCAACAATACGCGGCTCGTATGGCTGATAACCGACCACATCAAGCTCGGTTGGTGTACCACCGCAAAGTTCCAGCACCAGTTTGGTGGCAATTTCGGCACCAGGAACCATCATATCCGGATCAACACCGCGCTCAAACCGGTAGCGCGCATCGGTCACTATCCCTAATTCGCGGCCAGTGCGCGCAATCATGCGCGGATCCCACAAAGCTGATTCGATAAGCACATCGGTGGTGTTTTCATCACAGCCTGAATGTTCGCCGCCCATGATGCCGGCAATCGATTCAGGACCGTTTTCATCGGCAATGATATACATGCCTGATTTCAGCTTATATTCGCGCTGGTCGAGCGCCAAAATGGTTTCACCATCTTTAGCTGAACGAACGGTAAGGTTACCCTTGACCTTAGCTGCGTCAAACACGTGCAGCGGGCGACCCTGATCGAAGGTCACATAGTTGGTGATATCAACCAGCGCATTGATTGGGCGCAGGCCAATTGCTTTCAAGCGTTGCTGCATCCATTTCGGACTGGGTCCGTTTTTAACGCCCTTGACCATGCGAAGTGCAAAGCCGGTACAGAAAGGGTTCCCTTCGTCCTGATCAAGAATGACTTTTACCGGTGTTTCACCTTCACCTTTGATTGCTTCTGGCAAGGTGTTTTTCAAAGTCCCAAGACCTGCGGCTGCAAGATCGCGGGCAATGCCGCGAATGCCGGTGCAATCGGCGCGGTTTGGCGTTAGGCCGATTTCAATGACCGGATCATCCAGACCGGCATAGCTGGCAAAGCTTGCGCCGACCGGCGCATCTTTTGGCAGGTCAATAATGCCATCATGCTCGTCTGAAAGCTCCAGCTCGCGTTCCGAGCACATCATGCCAAAGCTTTCAACACCACGGATTTTTCCAACCGAAAGCGTTACATCTAAGCCGGGAACATAATCACCGGGAAGGCCCAATACACCCACCATACCTGCACGCGCATTGGGTGCACCGCAAACGATTTGCAGTGGTTTGCCGTCGCCAGCATCAACGCTCAAAACACGCAATTTATCCGCATCAGGATGCTGGGTTGCGGTCAAAACTTTGGCAATTTTGAAAGCTTTGAAAGCGGCGCGATCATCGACCGATTCGACCTCAAGGCCAATATCGGTCAGCTTGTCGACGATTTGTTCCAGTGTCGCGTCGGTTTCAAGGTGATCTTTGAGCCAGGAAAGCGTGAATTTCATTTGTCTTGTCCTTCCTGTCTTAAGCGCTCAAGCCGCCGAAAAGCGTTGGAATATCGAGCGGACGAAAACCATAATGATTGATCCAGCGCACATCAGCATCGAAGAAAGCGCGCAGGTCGGGCATGCCATATTTGAGCATGGCGATACGGTCGATACCCATGCCCCAGGCAAAGCCCTGATAGATTTCTGGGTCATAGCCTGACATGCGCAACACATTTGGATGCACCATGCCGCAGCCCAGAATTTCAAGCCAGTCATTGCCCTCGCCGAATTTAACGTGCGGGCCGGAACGGTCGCATTGAATATCCACTTCCACCGATGGTTCAGTGAAGGGGAAGAAACTTGGGCGCATGCGCATTGTCACGGATGGCACTTCGAAGAAAGCTTTGCAGAATTCTTCCAGCACCCATTTCATATTGGCGACATTAGCCGATTTATCGACAACCAACCCCTCCACCTGATGGAACATTGGCGAGTGGGTGGCATCAGAATCCATGCGATAAGTCTTGCCAGGAATAACGATACGAATCGGCTCGTCGCGGCCTTCCTTGTCACGGATGGCAGCGAATTTCTCCATCGTATGCACCTGCACCGGAGACGTATGGGTGCGCAGCAGCTTGCGCTCGCCATTTTCATCCGGGTTGAAGAAAAATGTGTCATGCATCTCGCGCGCCGGATGGCCTTCAGGGAAGTTAAGCGCGGTGAAATTGTAATAATCGGTTTCTACATCCGGACCTTCGGCAATTGAGAAGCCCATATCCGCAAAAATAGCAGTGATTTCGTCAATGACCTGCGAGATCGGATGAATGCGACCGCGCGATGCAGCGCTTTCGCGCACTGGCAGGGTAACATCAAGTTTCTCACGCTCCAGTCGTGCCGCAACGGCTTGGCGATGCAGTTCTGTCTTGCGGGTTGTGAGAGCTTGCATGATGCGATTTTTCAGACCATTGATCGCAGGCCCGTTTGCCTGGCGCTCTTCTGGTGTCATGGAACCAAGCGTTTTAAGCTTTTCAGAGATGGTGCCCTTTTTACCCAAGGCGGCAACGCGCACTGCTTCAATGGCCTGCTCATCAGAGGCTCGGGCGATATCGCCAAGAATCTGTTGTTCGAGTTGTTCAAGATCGCTCATTATCTAAATCCCTGTCGCGCCCATCCTTTGGTCTTACGCATTCTGACGGTAAGCTGCTTCACGCTCACGCAAAATGCCCAAAGGCGCTTCTCGCTTCTTGGTCTTGTATCTTAATCAGTGACTTTGCGGCAGCTGCCAAAACAAAGCGCATGAAAGAAAAACCCGCGCCAGCCGAGCCAGCGCGGGTTCCCAAAATTAAAAATAACGCTTTGGGAAGGCGGCTGGCTTAGCGAACAGCGCCTTCAAATGCGTTTGGCGTCTCGGTATTTTTGAGATATTCGAGTGCCTTCTTTGCCGATGCGACCAGCGCACCGAATGCATCCGGTTCATGGATCGCGATGTCGGAAAGAACCTTACGATCGATTTCAATACCGGACTTGGAAAGACCGTCAATGAAACGACCATAGGTCAAGCCATGCTCACGGACAGCCGCATTGATGCGCTGGATCCACAAAGCGCGGAATGACCGCTTGCGATTCTTGCGATCGCGATAAGCATATTGCTTTGAACGATCGACTGCTGCCTTGGCGGTGCGGATGGTGTTCTTGCGACGACCGCGGAAACCGGCAGCCTGAGCGAGAACTTTTTTGTGCTTGGCGTGGGAAGCTACGCCGCGTTTTACACGTGCCATGTTATGATCTCCTTATGGGCGGACGGCTTAAAGGCCGTTAGGCAAGAACTTTTTCACAATTTTCGCATCAGCATCGGAAAGCACCATCGTGCCGCGAGCATCGCGAATGAACTTGTTCGAGCGCTTGATCATGCCATGACGTTTGCCAGCACCGGCTGCCATGACTTTGCCGGTAGCAGTGATCTTGAACCGCTTTTTAGCGGATGATTTGGTCTTCATCTTGGGCATTTTGCTACTCCTTCTTGACGTTCTGGTGCCCGAAAACACTCGACGTCTCTGTAATTATGGTCCGTCTCTTGCTTGGCACACGACATTCCTTGTTTAAGAAATCATCGTGTCTGCAAGCGAGAAGAACCTTGCTTCACTCCCGAACTGACCAAGTTCGAAAAGCATACGAAACCGCCACGGCATGCCCTGCCGGTCGGTTCGAACGCGGCCTTATACGCATAACGCGAAAAAAAGGCAATGGCGGAATTACGAAAGTTTATCATTATTAGAGCCAATCAACGCACCTCGTCGCGACGGCCCAAAGACAGTAAAAAACCGCCCGAAGGCGGTTTTCCAAATGGCTAAAATGAGCGCAATCAGCGCGGAGCAAGTACCATCATCATCTGACGGCCTTCGAGCCTCGGCTCTGCCTCAACCTTGGCAATGGCTGCGGTCTCTTCTTTGACGCGGAGCAGCAATTTCATGCCAAGTTCCTGGTGCGCCATTTCGCGACCACGGAAACGCAAGGTAAACTTGACCTTGTCGCCTTCATCAAAGAATCGCTGTGCAGCGCGCATCTTTACTTCATAATCATGAGTATCGATGTTCGGTCGCATCTTGATTTCTTTGATTTCAACCGTCTTCTGCTTCTTGCGTGCTTCTGAGGCTTTTTTCTGATTCTGATATTTCAGCTTGCCCAGATCTACAATCTTGCAGACGGGTATTTCGGCATTAGGCACGATCTCAACAAGATCGAGACCAGCCTCTTCTGCCATTGCAAGTGCGTCTTGAATCGAAACGGTGCCGTGGTTCTGTCCCTCGGCGTCGATAAGCTGAACCCGGGGAACCCGGATATCGCGATTGGAGCGCGGTCCGTCTTTCTGGACCGGCGTCGCTCTGAACGGTCGGCGAATGGTCGTTATCTCCTGAATTATTTCGTTTGGTGCGAGTTAAATTTGCGGCCTGACGGCATTTCCCTCTACGAACCGCAGTTCATGCGGAAATGTCGTTATGTGCGCGCTAAAGTCAATAGCATCTTTTACAATGAAAATCACCCCCAGAGACAGAACAGTCTTTCGATCGGTATTTTCCCGCGCAAATCAGCCCAATCGGGCATATTGATCTGGCTCCCCATTCGCATCACCAGCCTTTAATCCTGCATGCTTTCGTGGCACAGGAGTTAGCCAAACGAGCAGGCAGAAAGCTCAGCCAGCAAAGGAGTAAACTATGAACGACGTGAACCTTGAATTTATCGACGTGAATGGTGTGAGCATAGCGGTGCGGCATCGTCAGGGAAGCAAACAACCCGGAATCGTCTGGCTGGGCGGTTATCGATCCGACATGATTGGCACCAAAGCGGTGGCTTTGGATCAGTGGGCAGCACAAAATGAACACGCCATGCTGCGTCTTGATTATTCGGGACACGGAGAATCAGGCGGGGAATTCAAAGAAGGGACGATTTCACGCTGGCTTAATGAAAGCCTCGAAGTCTGTCGTCACTTTGCAAAGGGTCCACAAATTCTGGTTGGCTCCTCAATGGGAGGCTGGATCGCTTTGCGCATGGCGCAGGAATTGAAAAAACAGGGGCAGAAAATCGCTGGTCTGGTGCTGATCGCACCCGCTCCGGATTTTACCGCAACGCTCGTTGAGCCGGCTCTGACCGAAGCGCAGAAGCGTGATCTTATGGAAAAAGGTTATTTTGAAGAACCGTCAGAATATTCCGCCGAGCCTTATATTTATACCCGAGCACTAATTGAAGATGGACGCGATAATCTGGTGCTAAAGGGAATTATTGAAACCGACTGTCCGGTGCATATTGTTCAGGGGATGCTAGATGATGCGGTTCCATATCAGCATGCTCTCACTTTGATTGAGCACCTGCCGATGGATGATGTCACCCTCACACTGGTCCGCGATGGGGATCACCGACTTTCACGGGAGCAGGATTTGGATCTGTTGATCCGGACGGTATCGGGGCTGGCAGAACGATTTACCGAATAGTGCAACAAAGGTTGCAAAAATAATCGAGTGATTTGCATTATTTAGCGCAAACTCGCCAAATGATTGAATGCGGTATTCTTGAAATGCCGCATTTTTCTTACCACGTCAAATTCAAGCCGCGCAAACTGTCCCTGCATGGTGCAGGTGCTAAACCGGCACAATCTGACGGAGTAAACCATGAGAAATTCCGCATTGATCCGCCCAGCCTGGACGCCCGCCACCATCGCTTTAATGGTTCTTGGCTTCATCTTTTTCTGGCCACTTGGTCTTGCGATGCTCGCCTATATTATCTGGGGCGATCGTCTCGATGGCTTTAAGCGTAATGTGAATGAGAAGACCGATTCGGTATTCAGCACTTTTAGCAATTGTTGCAAAAAAGATCGCTCGCCGTTTAGCAGCAGCTTTGGCGGCACGGGAAACGCAGCTTTTGATGAGTGGCGCAAACAGGAACTTGATCGGCTCGACGAAGAACGCCGCAAGCTTGACGAAGCCCGCGCTGAGTTTGAAACCTATGCGGAAGAGCTTCGTCGTGCGCGCGACAAGCAAGAGTTTGATCGTTTTATGAGCCAACGCCGCGCTGGTGCAAGCGCAGATAATGCGCCCGCCCCGCGCAAAGATAATGATGGTGATGGCGTTACCGGCGCTTAAACATTGCCCTAAAAATAACCCTTAATGGCGCAGCTTTCTTGCGCCATTTTGGAATTTTTACGGAATTAATACTGTCTTTTTCCGCGAATCACCTATTCTTTAAGAATGGGCATTTCTCTCCTTCGTTCAGTGCGGCGTGGTCCGGTGACTACTCGACGCGAGCGCATCCATGCGGTCGCGGGCCGAGAATTGCCTTTACGAATCTATGAAAACCCACGCGCTCGGCGCCTCACATTGCGGATAGAGGCAGGGGGCAAGGGGTTGCGAGTTACCATCCCGCCGGGCGTGCCGGAACGGGAGGTGGACAGTTTTCTGCAACGGCATGAAGGCTGGCTTGAAAGCCGGATTGCTAAATTACCAGCGGACGCCATTGTCCGTCCGGGGGTGAAAATCCCACTTCGAGGTGTGCCGCATCTGATCGTGCATCAAGGCGGTCGAGGTACGGTGGAGCTTGCCGAAGGCAATATATTGCTCGTTTATGGCGACTTGGCGCATCTGCCGCGCAGGGTGGAAGATTTTCTTAAAGCGCAGGTCAAGCGCGAAATTGAGCAATTGGTGAGGCAGCATACCTCGACCATCGGTCGCAAGGCTAAGGCTATTCGCTTCAAAGACACCAAAAGCCGTTGGGGCTCATGCACATCGGATGGTGTTTTATCTTTCTCATGGCGCATTGGCATGGCGCCACCGGCTATTATAAACTATCTCGTGGCTCATGAGGTGGCGCATCTTATTGAGATGAACCATGGGCCGAACTTCTGGAAACTCTGTCTTGAGCTTTGTCCCGACACCGAGCGGTGCAAAGCCTGGCTCAGGCGCAACGGCAGTGCACTACAGGCAATCGAATTTTCATGACACACACAATCAAAACCGCCGCAAAGGTGTTGTGGGATTACCACTGCATCTATGATCCGCTGGAAAAAGCCGATGTTATTGTCGGTCTGGGTAGTTATGATCTGCGGGTGGCTAAAAGAGCCGCAGAACTTTATCTAGAAGGGCTCGCGCCAATATTGCTGTTTTCTGGTAAGGGCGGCAGCGATACGGAGGGTTTGATCTCCTGCGCGAGTGTTGCAGAAGCTTTCGCCAACCAAGCGATAGAATGTGGGGTTCCTGAAAAAGCCATCATTATTGAGCCTCGTGGCACCAATATCGGAGAAAAAATTACTTTCTCCCGCGATTTACTGGCTCCCGGCGCAATTAGCGCCATTCTTGTATCCAATCCTCACACCCAGCATCGCGTTCAGGCCACCGTCGCGCGGCAATGGCCCGAGGCCAAAGCGATGACCACCGCGCCTCTTACCTCATTTGAAGATCAGCCTACCGAAAGTTTTCCATTCGAAAAACTCGTCCATGAAATGGTTGGGGATCTAAGCCGTATCCTTGAATATCCCGCCATGGGCTATCAGCTCGCACAGGCTGTTCCTCTGGAAGTGATCGAAGCTTATGACTATCTGATTGCTCAGGGAATAGATGGTAGTTTCGACGCCAAGAAAGCTTAATCGGTCTTTGATGCCGAACCAGCTTGAGTCCCGCCCTAAATTGTGCGACGGGAATGCCATGGTTTTTGATGTAAAAATATGCGGATTAAAAACGCCTGAAGCGGTCGCGGCTGCTTTAGAGGGCGGAGCCACGCATATTGGGTTTATTTTCTTTCCAAAAAGTCCACGCCATCTTACACCCCAACAGGCAGCGTCCTTACGTGAAGCTGTGCGCGGAAAAGCCAAGGTCGTAGCGGTAACGGTTAACGCGACCGACCAGATGCTTGATGAAATAGTTTCCGAGCTTGAGCCTGAAATGCTGCAACTGCATGGCGATGAAACAGTTGAACGGGTGCAAACTGTCCGACAGCGTTATGCACTGCCGGTGATGAAGGCTTTTGCCATTCGAGATGCTGCGGATCTTGCCGCAATTAAAGCCTATAAGGGCATTGCAGATCGCTTTCTATTCGATGCAAAGCCGCCCAGAGGGGCTGAGCTTCCGGGCGGTAACGGCATTGCATTTGACTGGAACCTGTTGGCCGAACTTGACGCGGATATTGATTACATGCTTTCCGGTGGGCTGAATGCGGGCAACATTGCCCAGGCGCTGCAAAAAACCAAAGCGTCGGGCATTGGAGGCATTGACGTGTCATCGGGTGTTGAAACTGCACCTGGTGAAAAAAATGTGGGTCTGATTAAAGAGTTTTTTGAGGCTATTGCGCGGGCTGATGGGAAATCATCGCTACAGCGCGGCTGAACATACGGAGCGGAACGTTGAATAAGCCTGTTGAACCCAATTCCTACAGAACAGGCCCGGATGAAGAGGGCATGTTTGGCATATTTGGCGGTCGCTTCGTTGCTGAAACGTTGATGCCTTTGATCCTCGAATTGCAAGAGGCTTATGCATCCGCCAAAGATGATCCTGAATTTCAGGCTGAGCTTGCCAATCTCTCAAGCCAATATGCAGGCCGGCCTTCCAAGCTTTATTATGCCGAAGGGCTGACAAAACATCTGGGCGGCGCAAAAATCTATTTCAAGCGCGAAGACCTCAATCATACTGGTAGCCACAAAATCAATAATTGTTTGGGCCAAATCCTGCTTGCCAAGCGCATGGGCAAAACCCGCATCATCGCCGAGACCGGTGCTGGCCAGCATGGTGTTGCATCGGCGACGGTTGCTGCGCGTTTTGGCATTCCTTGCGTCGTCTATATGGGCGCTACCGATGTTGAACGGCAAAAGCCGAATGTTTTTCGCATGAAGCTTCTGGGTGCCGAAGTGAAGCCAGTTTCTGCGGGACATGGCACGCTGAAAGATGCGATGAACGAAGCGCTGCGTGATTGGGTCACCAATGTGGACGACACTTATTATCTGATCGGCACCGCTGCCGGGCCGCATCCCTACCCTGAACTGGTGCGGGATTTTCAATCAGTGATTGGGCTTGAAGCGCGCCAACAAA
The DNA here is from genome assembly GCF_003259955.1 of Falsochrobactrum ovis. GTDB lineage: Bacteria > Pseudomonadota > Alphaproteobacteria > Rhizobiales > Rhizobiaceae > Brucella > Brucella ovis_A. Next base: position 198,272 of record NZ_QLMK01000001.1, on the reverse strand, counting down.
TTCTCGATCAGGAAGGTCGCCTTCCCGATGTGATCATCGCAGCGGTCGGAGGTGGATCAAACGCCATTGGCTTGTTCCATCCTTTCCTTGACGATGCTTCGGTCAAAATTGTTGGCGTTGAAGCGGGCGGTCGCGGACTTGATGGCGATGAACATTGCGCGTCAATGAATGCCGGTCGCCCCGGTGTGCTGCATGGAAACCGTACCTATCTGCTGCAAAATGAAGATGGCCAAATTCTTGAAGGCCACTCGGTTTCCGCTGGTCTGGATTATCCCGGTGTTGGTCCGGAACATTCATGGTTGCGTGATACGGGTCGTGTTGACTATGTGCCAATCCTTGATGATGAAGCGCTAGACGCATTTCAGCTTTGCACCCGTGTTGAAGGGATCATACCTGCCCTTGAATCCGCGCATGCTATTGCGCAGGCAGTCAAAATGGCTCCACAAATGGACCAAAATCAGATCATGATTGTCAATCTATCCGGTCGAGGCGACAAGGACGTGCACACGGTCGGCAAGCTGCTTGGCATGGATATCTGAGGGGAAGAATATGACCACGCGTATCGACACCAAATTCGCTCAGTTAAAATCCGAAGGCCGTCCGGCGCTTGTAACCTATTTCATGGGCGGCGATCCGGATTATGAAACATCGCTCAATATTATGCGCGCATTGCCCAAGGCTGGTGCTGACGTAATCGAATTGGGCATGCCGTTTTCCGATCCGATGGCCGATGGACCTTCCATTCAGGCTGCGGGGCTGCGCTCACTCAAAGCCGGTCAGTCTTTGGCGAAAACACTGAAAATGGCCGCAGATTTTCGTGAGCAGGACGATACAACCCCCATCGTGTTGATGGGTTATTACAACCCCATCTATATTTATGGCGTTGAGCGTTTTCTAGATGATGCGAAAGCATCGGGCATTGATGGGATGATCGTTGTCGATCTGCCGTCAGAAATGGATAAAGAATTGTGCGTTCCAGCGATGGAAGCAGGTCTTAACTTTATCCGGCTGACGACACCCACCACCGATGCTAAACGCCTGCCAGCGGTGCTGCATAATTCTTCAGGCTTTGTTTACTATGTTTCCATGAAGGGGATTACTGGCACCGCGACGGCCGATACATCCGCTGTTTCAGAAGCGGTGCACCGCATCAAACAGAGCACAAATCTGCCCATTTGCGTTGGCTTTGGCGTTAAGACACCCGAACATGCAGCCGCTATCGGCGCTTATGCCGATGGTGTTGTGGTTGGAACTGCCATTGTGAATGCGATAGCAGGCGAACTTGATGCCGATGGAAATGTAAACGGCGACCCCGTGGCGGCCGCCTCTCAGCTTGTAAATGCACTGGCGCAAAGTATTCGCGCCGTACGCCTTGAAGCTGCCCAATAAATCGGCCATTTAAAAACGACAAGAAACGGAACCGAAACTATGAACTGGATCACCAATTACGTCCGCCCGAAGATCAATTCGATGCTCGGACGCCGCGAAATGCCGGAAAATCTATGGATCAAAGATCCATTGACCGGAGAAATGGTGTTCCATAAGGATCTCGAAAGCAACCAATTCGTGATCCCTTCTTCCGGACACCATATGCGCATCAAGGCGAAAGACCGGTTGCGCTTTTTCTTCGATAATGGCGAATATCAGACGCTGGAATCGCCAAAAGTTCCAGTTGATCCGCTGAAATTCCGCGATGAAAAGAAATATATTGATCGCCTGAAAGATTATCGCTCGCGCACCGGGCTGGATGACGCAATCGTCAATGGTTTGGGCACGATTGAAGGCTTGCCGATTGTGGCCACTGTTCAGGATTTCGGGTTCATGGGCGGCTCGCTCGGCATGGCGGCCGGTGAAGCGATCATTCAGGCTTTCGAAAAAGCAATTGAGCTTAAGCGTCCGCTGGTGCTTTTTGCTGCGTCCGGTGGCGCTCGCATGCAGGAAGGTATCTTGTCGCTTATGCAGCTTCCGCGCACGACTGTGGCTGTGGAAATGCTTAAAGAAGCCGGTCTTCCCTATATTGTGGTACTCACCAACCCCACTACCGGTGGTGTCACTGCTTCCTATGCCATGCTTGGCGATATTCACATTGCAGAACCGGGCGCGTTGATCGGATTTGCGGGTCCACGCGTGATAGAGCAAACAATCCGTGAGAAGCTCCCTGAAGGTTTTCAGAGCGCTGAATATCTCATGGAACATGGTATGGTCGACATGGTTGTTTCCCGCTTAGAACTTAAGGAAACAATCGCACGGCTGCTCAAGATCATGACAGGGCAACCAGCGACCGCGCCCGATTCTGAACTAGAACCAGCAGAAACTGACGATAAGGTAGCCTGATCGTGTCAGGAAAAGCGGATGCCGTGATTGAGCGGCTGATGCAGTTGCATCCAAAAGGGTTTGATCTTTCTTTGGACCGCATTCGCGGTCTTTTAGAGAAGCTCGGCAATCCGCATCTTAAACTTCCGCCGGTAATTCATATTGCTGGTACCAATGGCAAGGGATCTGCCTCCGCATTCTGCCGCGCGCTACTGGAAGCGGGCGGGTATAATGTTCACGTTCATACCTCACCGCATTTGGTCAATTGGCATGAGCGCTATCGACTTGCCGCTAAGGGTGGGAGCCAGTTTGTAACTGACGATATCTTAGCCAACGCTATAGAGCGGGTCGAGGCGGCCAATGATGGACAAAAGATCACCGTCTTTGAGATTCTGACGGCGGTCGCATTCGTCCTCTTTTCAGAACATCCCGCCGATGTTGTGATTATGGAAGTGGGCCTTGGCGGGCGCTTTGATGCTACAAATGTCATCGCAGAGCCTGCTGTCTCATTGATCATGCCGATCTCGGTCGATCATCAGGCCTATTTAGGCGATAGTGTAGAGCTAATAGCGGCGGAAAAGGCAGGAATCATAAAAGCCGGCTGCCCGGTTGTTATCGGTTTTCAGTATTTTGATGAGGCCCGCAATGTGGTTGCCTCTATCGCGGAGCGGCTTAGCTGTCCGCTATCTATTTTCGGGCAGGATTTTGTTGCCTATGAAGAGCATGGCCGCATGGTGTTCCAGAATGAGGACGGATTGATTGACCTGCCCCTGCCAAGACTTGCAGGCCGGCATCAGATTGCCAATGCGGCAGCAGCTATTGAAGCCATTCAGATGGCGGGTTTCACCATTACCGAAAAAGCGGCCGAAAAGGCATTGATGGTCGTCGATTGGCCTGCACGTATGCAGCGCCTGACCCATGGCTCATTGGTTGATCTTGCGCCTGCCGCTTCCGAAATCTGGCTTGATGGCGGACATAATCCGGGCGCTGGCTTGGTCATTGCCGAGGCGCTGGGCGAGCAGGAAGAGCGAACCACCCGCCCGCTATTTCTCATCATCGGAATGATCAACACAAAAGATCCGGTTGGTTATTTCCGGGCATTTGTGGGGATTGCACGCCATGTTTTCACAGTGCCCATTCCTTCAAGCGATGCGGGCATAGCAAATGATGCGCTGGCTGTCAGTGCGCAAAAGGCCGGGCTTTCCGCTGAACCGGTGCATTCAGTTGAAAATGCGCTGAAAATCCTGCGTGACACTTGGCCTACGGATGAAGCGCCGCCGCGTATTCTAATCGGTGGATCGCTTTATTTAGCCGGAGAAGTTCTCAGAGATAATGGAACACCGCCCGTCTGATATTTAGACTTAGCATAAAAAACCCGGACGAGCCGGGTTTTTTACTTGATATATATGATTGATTAGGCGGCTGATGCCTTGATCCAATCGGCAAGGCGGCTTTTTGGTGCTGCGCCAACCATATTGGCTGCCAATTCGCCGTCTTTGAACATAAGTAATGTGGGGATCGAACGAACGCCGAACTGGGCTGCCAGTTCTGGATTTTCGTCGATATTGACCTTGGCGATTTTGACCTGACCAGCCATTTCAGCCGCAATCTCATCCAGCGCCGGAGCAATCATTTTGCAAGGGCCGCACCATTCAGCCCAAAAATCCACTACAACCGGTTCGCTCGATTGGAGAACGTCCGCCTGAAAATTGTCCTTATCAACCTTTACGGTGGCCATGGTTCTATCCTTTCTCGTGCTCAGGCGAAACTTGCCTGCGCTCAACTTTTCATACCATAGCATGTGGCGCGATGGCAGGCATCCGTCAAGTTTAGTTACTCACCTTTCGTTGACTGGCACCGAGCGATTGCAGTGTTTCTTGCAAAACTTCGTCGGTAAGTGCCAGAAGAAAAGGACCTTCCGTAAACAGCAAAGCGGTTTCTATTTTGCGTTCTGGGTAAAGTGGGGCTAGCAATTCACGATAAAGTGCTAGCTGTGCCCGATAAGCGACAGGAACTGCTTCAATGGTCGTTGGCGGTGGGCGGTTTGTTTTGTAATCCACAATAAGCACCCGGTCCTCATCAATGCTGATACGGTCGATCTGCCCGGAAACGGCATGTTCGCGTTCACCCAGCTTAATTGTGCCCATCACTGCGACTTCGCCGCGTGAACCGGGCGCAAATACCGGTGCAAATTGTGGGTCAGATAGGATAGCAGCCACGCTTTCCCACGCTTTACGCCGTTCGGCTTCCGGCCAATCGGGGGTTATTCGCGCAAGATAATCATCCGCCATCTTGCTGCGGCGGGTTGGCTCTATTTCGGGTAAATATTGCAAGAGCATGTGAATTGCAGTGCCGCGACGCAGCGCAAAGCCCGGTCCGTTTGGCCCTTCCCCCAGAACTGGCGAAGTTACACCCAGTGGCGGTTCTTCGTCCGCTTCGATCAACGCTGCCGCGCCGGATGGCGCCAGCGGACGCGGCAATCCATGTTCGGGCTTAACGGGATGTAAGAATTCGGCTGGCAATGGCGGCAGAACAGGTTGCTGCTCTATATCCTCTTGTTCAATTTCCGTGATGCGCCTTGGTGTCTTGCGATAACGCATTGCGGTCTCGTTAGAGACGGGATGAACAAAAGCCTCTGCTTTGGTGGATAGCGCATCCTCGACCAGGCGGTGCCAGGTTTCGCCACTTTCACGCGAGCCGCGATACCCGCAGATGATAAGCCGATCCTCAGCACGGGTCATTCCCACGTAAAGAAGACGGCGATATTCTTCTTCTGTGCGGGTTTTCAGCTCATCCAGACACGACGCCAAAAAGCCGGTTCTGTAATTATTATTCGGCAGCCAAAGATAGCCTTTTACCGTCGGTCCATCATTTTGAAGATCGAAAGGAATGAGCTTGGGCGCGCGATTGCCAGACCAAACCGCACTTCCCGGATCGACAAGAAACACCACCGCACTTTCAAGCCCCTTTGCGGCGTGAACAGTCATGATTCGAACTTCGTCGCGCCCCTGATCAAGCTCGCGTTTGATTTCTGGCGATGCGGCTTCAAGCGTTTCCAAAAATGCTTGCAAGCCCGGCAGCCCTGCCCGCTCCGCCGAAAGCGCATAGTTTTGAAATTCATCAATAATATCGCCCGCTTCCGGGCCAAGCCGGGCCAGAAGTTTACGCCTTGCTCCGTCAGCACTCAGGATACGCGCATAAAACTCAAAAACCGGCATAGTATCGGCCATATTACGCCAGCGGCTGAGTGTTTTATGCAGCGGTATCAGCGCCGGATCTTTATGAGATGCATGGAACAGACGCTCAAACAGCGTCTCACCCTTGGCCCTTGGATAGGCGAGTTTGAAAAGTTGATCATCATCCCAGCCAAATAGCGGGCTTTTGAGCAAGGATGCCAGAGACAAGTCATCTGAGGGCTGCAATACAAAGCGCCCCAATGCCATAAGGTCCTGAATGGCAATATGGCTGGTCAGGGTCAAACGGTCAGCACCGGCAACCGGCACTTGAAGGTTTTTAAGAGCACGCGATAGCGCTGGCATGAACTGGTCGCGCTTGCGCACCAAAATCATAATGTCTTTGGGCGTCAGTTTTCGGTTTTGTCCGGGTATGGTTTCGCCACGATCCAGCCAATAGCGTATGGTCTGTGCGATATGATCGGCCAGTTTGATCGCAGGCGCCTGCAAGTGGTCGACTGGCACGCGCCAATCATCTGGCTCATCAACTTCCTCCGGGGTCAGCATATCCCAGATTTCAACTTCGCCCGGTTCATTCTCGCGGATTGCCGAATGTACTGTTGCTTCTCCCAGCCCGCGATGCGCTTCCGGCCGCGAAAACACCTCGTCTACTGCCTGCAGAACATCGGGAGCAGAGCGGAAGGAAAAATTCAGGCGTACTTTTTCGAATTTAAGTTCAGCATTGAGTGCGCGTGCACTGATCGCTGAACCCTGTATGGCAAAATCTTCTGGCACCGCGCCCTGAAACGAATAGATCGACTGTTTTTCATCGCCAACCGCGAAAAGAGTTCGCTGCACATCCCGTTGTCCAAGCCCTGAGAAGAATTCATCGGACAACATGCGGATCACTTGCCATTGATCAGGGCTGGTATCCTGTGCCTCATCCACCAGAATATGGTCTATGCCGCGATCAAGCTTATATTGAACCCATTGCCCTGCTCCATCGCGCGCCAGCAGCGAAACAGTGCGTGTGATCAGGTCTTCAAAATCGAGCAAACCACGTTTGCGTTTGAGATCGTGATAGCGTTGCAGAAGATTGTCGATCAAGGTCAGAGCCGACAAATTGAACCGTACAAGGCGCAATTCTTTCATCCGGTCGAGCCCCTTCTCGACCTGCTCAGCGACTGTGTTGAAATTTTCCTCAAAGTCAGGAAGCAGTTTTTTTACAGCCGCCGACGCCACCCACGCACCGGATTTGGCCTCGCCGTTTGATTTGATGAAAGCTGCTCTTAGAACCTCTTCTTTTTCTGTCGCGCTGTTTACCTTGTCATATTGTTTGAGCTGCAAAGCAATGTCCTGTGCCCGTGCAGCCCCTTTGGGTATTGAAAGGATAAGATCCAGCACATCATCAGAAAATTCCGGGGCAGGCCAGAAATCCTCAAGCATATCATCGACCCGCATATTTGGGTCAAAGCCGAAATGTTTATGCAGCACTTGGCTGCGTTGCTCTGCCACGCCAAGCGCATCAATATATTGCTGCAAACCATTGCGGCGGTTCACGGCTTCATCAAGCAAAGCTTGCAAGCCCATCTCGCCTGCGGCCTGCATGACATCGGCAAAGGCTTCCGCCAATTCAACCTCGCTGCCGCCATGGGCAGCTTCCAGCAAGGTCCGCCTCGCCTCGCCCACAAGGGCCGATTGGGCGAGATCGTCCATCATTTCAAAATGGCCAGCAATATTTGCTTCCAGCGGAAATTGGTGCAAAATCGCTTCACAAAAAGCGTGAATGGTCTGGATTTTCAGGCCACCCGGCGTTTCCAGCGCGCGGGCAAATAATCGCCGAGCTGCGGCAAGCCGCGCGGGCCCGGGCCTGCGGCCTTCCAAATTGATAAGCCGTTCTGCCAGTTGCTCATCGGAAAGTACCGCCCATTCAGAAAGCCGGGCAAAAACCCGGTTTTGCATCACCGCCGCTGCCGCCTTGGTATAGGTCAGGCAGAGAATTTTCGATGGATCAGTGCCTTCCAGCAAAAGACGGATCACCCGCTCGGTCAAAACATGGGTTTTACCGGAGCCAGCATTGGCTGAAACCCAGACAGAGGCTTGCGGATTGGCCGCGCTTGATTGGGCTGCGATGGTTTCCTGCGGGATGATCCTTTGCTTTTTCATTCGCCACTCTCCCCGCCGCTATCGCCGCCAGCGGACCATTCCAGCACTCGCGCCAGATGATCATAATCGCCCGTTAAATCTGTTTCTCGGAACGGCAAAGCACGAGATAAATAACCTTTTTCCGGCTTTTTATATTCGGCCAGCAATTGTGCCAGCCGCTGCCAGGCTTCTTCTGCAATTTCCGGCGCTGATTTTTCCGATGGGGGCCTACCGACTTTCAAAATGGTCTCGGGCTTCACTTCTCCGCCAGCACGCAGCCGAATATAGGTCAAATCAGACGCGTTAACCGGGCCCAGCTCCTCAAAGGCTCCGCGCGCAAGCAGTGCCGCTTCCAGCGCCAATTGCGGCGACAAAAGCACATGCGCCTGACGCGGCGATGGCGTGGATCCGGTTTTATAATCAATCACCTCAGCCGTTCCATCGCGCATCAGATCGATACGGTCTGCCCGTCCCGACAGGGTTATGCCGAGCCCTTCAATATCTCGTTTCTGTGATTTAATTTCTGCAAAACGTTGCTGAACATTATGGGCGCGATCTCGCTCCCAGCGCAGAAAGTTTTCTATCAATGCGGTAAAGCGCGGCCACCAAACGGCTTCAATTTCAACCGGCAGTTCCATTTCTGCGAAATGCTGCTGACCAATTTCGGCCAGCCTATTGGCTGCTTCCGGTGACAGTGGATCAATTTCTTCTTGCGTAAAATCGCTTAGAATATTGTGGAACAATGTGCCGCGTTCAGCGACGGAAGGATCACGGATCAATGGTTCAAGCGGACGCAATTTCAGGATCTTTTTGGCAAAGATTGCATAGGGATCGCGACGCAGGGTTTCGATTTCCGTGACAGAGAAAGCATCGGGCCGCGCCTCAACCGGCGGGGCTGGCTCAGGCCGTTTGACGAAAGGCACATCCGGCGCCCGGTCAATTTCTCTTGCCCAATGCAGAAAACGACTGCCACGGGCGCGCATATCATTGGAAACTTCGTCTCCCAATACGGTTTGCAGGCGCTGCAACCAGCGTGAAGCGACTGTGGGTGCATTATCGCTGCGCTGTGAACGCGTCAGCACCACATGGTCCATGCCCAGTGCCATTTGAAAATCATGCGCAGCCAGACCAGTTCGGCGTTCTGGCGGGTCAAGCGCAATCATGTTTTTCATTGGCCGCGACATGAAGGGGTCATTGCGGGTTTTTGCAGGCCAGCTACCTTCATTAAGCCCACCAATAACCACTGTATCCATGGTCTGAAGGCGCGCTTCGAGCGCACCCCAGATAAAGACGCGGGGATGGCCCCCGGGATGCGGCTTTACGGTTTCACCCGACATTAACGCTTCAAGAATGGCAGGCCATTCGCTGGCCTCAAAATCCAGCGCTGCTTCGCTTGAAACCAGACCGCGCAGGAAGTTTGCCAGCTTTTCGCCATGCTCACCGGAATAAAAGCCAGCGACACTGCCATTTTCATCGCGGGCGAGATTTTCCAGCACCTCGACCGTAGCACGGCTGATTTCGCCAATTTCCGTACGCCGATCAGCGAGCGCGAAAGGCGCTAATGGCTTTACAGCCTCCGATAGGCTCACACAAAGATCGCGTGCAGCCTCGATCATTTCTTGGGTGACCAAATTCGTCCAAGCGGGGGCCCAGGGGAGATCTGCGCTTTCAGAAAGACGCCGGTCGAAAAATTCGGGCAAATCTAAAATCGAAGCCCTGCCGGTTCCACCGCGAAAAACCAGCAATTCCAGCGTTTCTGCCGCCAATCGCCGCTCGATACGAGGCGCGCCCAAACGCAAATGCGGATGTTTAACCAGCGCCAGCAATGCAACCGGATCACCGGGATTAAACAGATTTTCAACCATAAGGCGCATTAATGTGGCGGTTTCAATATCACGCAAGTGACGGCCGCCGGAATCGTCCGCATCAATGCCAAAGCGGGCTAGCTCACCCACCACACGGCGCGCCAGATTACGATCAGCGGTCACTAGTGCTGCCATGTTTTTTTCGTCACTGATTGCATCGCGCAGGACCAGCGCAACGGCCAGCGCTTCCTCGCGCTCATTGGTCGCTTCAATCAGATCGATATTTTGCGCAACTTTTCGCAGAACTTGCGGCTGCATTTGCTCATCTTTGTTCAGAGCGCTCCATGCATCGGTGGTTTCTGCTGGCCGCAAGGCTTCTGCAACAACACGCTCTAGGATGCGTTTCTCAAGAGGCATATTTTCAATATGCTCAACATCCTCACGCAGGGTTCCCATTGTTTGTAACAGCTTGCGCAAACCATATTGCGGATGGCCAAATATGGATGGGTTATCCTCTTCAATCCCTAAAAGCTGCCATGCTTTTTCATCCAGATCCCGATCAAGACCCGGAAGCACCACGGCACCCTGTGGCAATTGCGCGATTGCGGAAATCAATTCTGCGGTGGCGGGAATAGAACCGGTCGAGCCCGCGGAAATCACCGGGCCAGCGGGCGGGTTATCGCGTAATCGTGCCACCTCACCGAGAATGAGCTGATTGCGATGCGCTGCGGGATTGGAAAGTTTGCGCTCTTCGAGAATTTCTGGCCAGAGTTTGGTGACAATATCCAGAAATCCAAGCGTGACCTGCCACCAATCCGCCAGATCTTCTGGTGCAATATTGCCCAATTCGCTCCAGCGGGCATTATCTGTTTCAACTTGATCCATCAATCCCGCAAGATCGCGAGCCAGCCAGATTGCATCGGCGGTAGTTGCCGGAACCGAAATATCGTCAGCACCAAATAAAGCTCGCACATGGGCTGGCAAAGATTCGCGCCACGGACGTATTAATCGCGCCAGCAGCAATAGGCGTTCGGAGTTGCCAATAGGTGGATTGAGATCGAACGCATCCGCGCCACCCAGATTGAAAAAAGCCGCGTCTTCGTCAACATCGCCAAGCGGCCTGATCGAGGGCAGTATAGCGCTTTTGGCAGGGTTTAATTCGACCAATATTGAGCGCAATGCACGCGCGGCACGGCGTGTGGGCACATAAATCGTCGCACTGGCAAGGGCTAGCGGATCATTCGGATTTCCCGGAAATCCTTCAACCAGCCTGCCATCAAGCAGCGCTTGTGCGAAACTTGGCAAAAAGGGCGTGCCAGACGGAATGGAAAACAATTTCTGCCGTCTCATCATTTCCCCTATGCAAAACTGGTTAGTGCGTTCTCCGCCTCCGCTATAGCTTGCGGAGTTCCGACGGTCAGCCAATGGCCTGTCATTGGCATAGCATAAAGCCGCCCGGCTGCAATGGCTGCATCAAAATATTGATTGAGCGAAGATATACCAGCCGAAGCCTGTGCAAAAATTCGCGGATGGATAATGGCTGCACCTGCATAGATGAGAGGCTCGCCTGAACCATCGCGCAGACGGCGAAGACGGCCTTCCTGATCTGCAACGAAGTCGCCCTTCCCTTCAAATCCTGTCGCCTGATCAAGACGAGCGGTCATCAATAGAATATCCATCGCAGCATCATTCCACCGCGATGCAAGCCGGTGCAAGTTAGGATTTTGCTGATCTCCGACCCAGAATGTATCGGCGTTGAGCACAAAAAACGGGTCTTCTCCCAGCGCATCTAAAGCGTGGATAATGCCGCCAGCAGAATCGAGCAGGCATTCCGTTTCGTCAGAAATTATTATTGTTGGTGCTTTGCGCTTCGCAAGATGCTCCACAAGCTGGTCAGCGAGATAGTGCACATTGACCACAGTCTTGGTAATACCTGCCATAGCCAGCGCATCAAGTCCCCAATCAATCAATGGCCTACCCGCAACCCGAACCAATGGTTTGGGGATTGTTTCGGTGATTGGGCGCATACGCTTTCCCAGACCAGCCGCCAGCATCATGGCGGTTGCCGGAACTTTCAAATGCGCTTTCATCACTGTTTATCTCTTTCTGCTTGATCCTGCATCAAGCCAAGCTGCGCAAACCACTCTGCCAGTGGGGCCATGACGGGATGTTTCAGCACACGACCAAGATATTCATGAATATGCGGCAGGAGTTTAAGATATTTTGGTTTGCCGTCACGCTCATCAAGCCGGATGAACAAGCCCAAAAGTTTGGTATTGCGCTGCGCTCCCATCACTGCATAGGCTCGAAGGAAGTCCTGCTCATCAAATTCATGTCCAAGCTTACGCCGTTCTGAGCAATAGGCGGCAAGGGTTATGGCCTCAAGTTCTGGCGCAATCCGCACCCGTGCATCCAGCGCAAGCGATGCCACATCATAGGCTGCCGGGCCAATCATAGCGTCCTGAAAATCGATAGTGCCGATCTTATCTTTGCCGTCACTTTCCGGAAACCAGAACAAATTGGGTGAATGATAATCGCGCAAAAGCAGGCTGGTTTCAGCATCAGCAATAGCGTCAAACACCTTATTCCAGGCTGCGTGATAGGCTTCCTGTTCTGCGTCATTGAGCGCCCGGCCCATCATGCGCGGCGCATACCATTCGCCGACCAAATCGACTTCCATCAGCATGGCATCGCGATCAAAGGCGGCAATCAGATGATCGTCAAAACCTTCGACCGGCACCCAATCCGGCCAGCTCTGACCATGTAAATGTGCAAGAAAGCGGGCTGCCGCTTCATAGCGCTCCGCAATCGGCTCACCCGAGGCAGCGCGCACGCCTTCTGTGCCGAAATCTTCGAGCACAAGAAAGCCCATATCCATGTCCCATGCCCGCATTTTCGGAACGCGGAAACCCCGGCTTTCAAGCAGAGTTCCAATCGCAATGAAAGCTCTGATGTTTTCCGCTATATGGGCGATTTGGCGATAGGACTTGCCATTCTTCAATGGTGGATCATAGGGCAAAGCAGGTGCATTCATCAGAATTTCAACGCCCTGCGCAGTTGCTATTGTCTCATATTTTCGCGGGCTTGCATCGCCTTCGAGATAGCGGCGCACCGCACCTTCTCGGTCATTTGCATCCAGAAATTTGCGAATTGCGATTGAGCGCTCAAGCCTTGCGATTGATTGCTGGGAGCCCTCAATCCGGATATGCCGACCTGCCCCTTCATGGGTCAGGATGACGGCAAAAGCGGGCTCAGGCAAAAGACCTTCCGCCTGTTCCGGCCATTCAACAAGAACCACACCCTCTTCAAGAAATTCAGTCAGGCCCAATTCGTCGAGTTCTTCGCCGTGCGAAATTCGATAAAGATCGGCATGAGCCACGGCTAAGCGTAGCTGCTCATAGGTTTGTACCAGCGTGAATGTCGGGCTTGGCACTTCGAGGGCTTCATCATCGGCAATAGCGCGAATGATGGAGCGAGCAAGTGATGATTTGCCCGCACCTAAATCCCCCGACAGGGTGACCAGATCGCCCTTTTGCAAAGCAAGGGCAAAATCCTCCCCGAAACGTTGGGTGGCGTTTTCATCGGGCAGGAAAAGTTCAAATGATGTTTCTGAGGCGCTCATAAGCACCCTCTATCCTATTCGGCTGCGGCACGGAAGCTGCGCGCTTCCGCCGGAAAACGGCAAATTATGCTTGTGCCAGTATCCGGGCTTGTTTCAATTTCAACCTTGCCGCCATGCAATTCGACAAAGCTCTTTACGATTGAAAGGCCAAGTCCGACGCCGCGCTTACGGCCACCATTTGGATAGGCTTGAAAGCGCTTAAATACCGTGTCCAAGACATCACTTGGCATTCCCGGGCCGTCATCATGCACGGAAATGACCACTTCGGTGTCGTCCCGCTCGACTTGAAGCGTAATGCTCGACCCTTCGGGTGCATAATTGGCGGCATTGGAAAGAAGGTTGAATAGCACCTGACGCACGCGTGCCGGATCGGCTTTGAAGGTCTCTATATTCTCGGCAAGATTTACATTTAGCGATAGATCATGCTCTTGCAGCCGTTCTTTGACCCGCTTGGCAGCCGCATCAATTTCATCGGCAATGGCAACATCTTCGATGTCGAGCTGCATAATGCCTGCATCCACCGTTGCCAGATCCAAAATATCGTTAACAATGGCCAGAAGCACCGTGGAAGACGTGCCAATATGGTCAAGATATTCAAGCTGGCGCTCGTTGAGCGTTCCGAAGGTCGGAGTTTGCAGCAGCTCAGTGAAGCCAATAATATTGGTCAATGGCGAGCGCAGCTCATAAGAGACATGCTGAACAAAGTCGTTCTTGATCTGATCAGCCAATGAAAGAGCTTCGTTCTTATCTTTGAGCGCACGCTCCAGACGGACCGTGTCGGTCACGTCGATGAAGGTGAGCATGGTCTGCCCCTTGGGCAGCGGCACCACGGCATAGGACAGAATAATACCGTCTTTCAGTTCGACCTGCCCCATTTGGCCATTGCGCTCATCAAGGAACCCGGTGACCGCCGAGACAAAATCATCCCAAAGCCCGTCCCCGCCGCGCTGGCGGCAAAGTTTAGCGATCGAAGAAATATGCGTACCTTCAATCACCATCAGTGCGGGCAGCGACCAGAGATCGGCAAAGGATGGATTGGAAAGACGTAGCTTGCCATCAGAACCAAACACAGCCACGGCTTCGACCAGATGGTCGAGTGTTTCACCCTGCACTTTAATCAGCGTATTGTAGCGGCCTTCGAGCTCGTATTTCTCGGTCATATTCTCGAAGAACCATGTCACGCCGCCCTGCGGATGCGGGTTGGCAACCGAACGGATAATGCGAGTATCCGGTAGATGCCACATATGCTCCTGCGGCTCGACCGCGCGGTAAACGGACAGCATGGAATCTTTCCACTTGCGCCATTCCGGCTGTTCGGGGAGCTTGCCCTCAGAGCGCAAACGATCGAGAAACAGCGTATTGCTTGGTCTTGTTTCAAGCCAGGCTTCATCAAGCGACCAGAGCGATACAAATGCCGGATTGAAATATTGCAGCTTCATCTCCGGATCGAAAATTGCCACCGCGGTTGAAAGCTGGTCCAAGGTCTCGGCGTGGTTTCTAAGCGTGCGGCTTAATTCTTCGCGAACCTGCTCAATCTCGCTCAGATCAAAGCCAAGCCCAGCAGAACCGGCTTCGGCACTCACATCGGTCACTTCAAAGACCCGACGGTCACCACGAACCACGGTGGTGAGCTTTTCCTTAAGATCGGCTTCGACATTTCTGTCGCGCTCAAGCCGCTGGCGAGCCTGCGCACCAAAAAGCTCACGGCCTTCCATCACCGCCTGTGTGCTGTCCACCGCATCCACTGCGCGGGCATAGGCAGTGTTGACCCAATCAATCCGGCCATCCCGGTCGCGAACCCATGCGGGTTGGCCAAGACGATCAAGCAGATGGCGCAAAAGCGCCAGCTTCTGCGATAGTTCACGATTCTGCGCCTGCAAGGCAGCTCGTTCGGCGCGAACACCCTCCAGAGAATAAAACCGCGTAATCGCAAAACCGCCAGATGTATGGCCCTGAACATCCAGATATACGCCATGGACAGTCTCGACACTCATCTCAAAACCATGCCCCTGCTCGCGCAGCGCTTTAATGGCGCGCTCAAGTTCGGTCACGGAATGAGGGCGCAACCAGCGGCCAAATGCGAGGAAATGCGAGCGATCCTGAGGCGCGCCACTGTCAAAAGGCAATTGCCCGATAAGCTCTGCACGTTCGCCATGGGCGTCCCAGACGACAATGCGTTGATCCTTGAGATTAAGCAGCGCTTCATTGCGTTGCGCGGAAATGCCAAGTTTTGAGAGACGCGCTCGCAACTCGCTGTTTTCATGCGAGATTTTTGACCGTTCACGGATGAGCCAGCCCGCTGAAAGCAATGCTGCGCCCATAGCTCCCACAAAAATTGAAAACTGAATAACTTCAAAAGCGCCAACACTGCCGCCAAATGGAAGAGAAATTCGCGCCGAATCTGCGGATGCTTGAGCGAAAGCTTTTTGGGACGAAAGGAGCGCTGCGACAGATGCGGCAGAACCCAGCATCAATCGAACAAAGCGCTTTGTGGTTTGCGTGTTTCTACCAGAAAGCTTTTGCCAAATGGCTTGAAAATTTCGTTTCGGCCGAATTTGCAATGGTTTGGGTTGCAAGAAGGATTCCGTTTCCAAAATCCGTTCCCGCTTTTCGGAATCATGCTCTTTTAAGCCCACCTCTGGCATGTTTCCCTTTTCTCCGCCGCCCGACTTCCTCCTTTTTCAGAAGAGAAGTTCAATTCCAAAACCTGTCGGTCTCATTTCGTCCATCGCCACAATGACACGAAACGATCCTAGCGCTGAGGATGAATAAGCCATTCGTCTTCTGCAAGCTGCAAAAGACGCCAACGCAAGCACCCGTCAAAACACCTTGTTTCCCGCATTCTACTGAGCAGAATTGCTTCATACCACAGCCAAGAATGCTTTTGATTCGCCTTCACAATACCCTTCAAGAGATTCCACGTGAAGCGTCTCCTGCGCAAAAATAAAGGTCGGGTGGCATGTCAACCACTCGACCTCAACATGTAGTGGAATGCTTAACCTATGGTTAATATCTGTAGTGTTCCGGCTTGAAGGGACCCTGTGGAGTGACACCAATATAGGCTGCCTGCTCTTCGGAAAGCACTGTCAGTTTTGCGCCTAATTTATCGAGATG
This sequence comes from Falsochrobactrum ovis, assembly GCF_003259955.1. Lineage (GTDB taxonomy): Bacteria > Pseudomonadota > Alphaproteobacteria > Rhizobiales > Rhizobiaceae > Brucella > Brucella ovis_A. Next base: position 182,100 of record NZ_QLMK01000001.1, on the reverse strand, counting down.
CAGGCGAGCGACCTTCTCATCAAGATGTTTGGGCAATACATAGACTTCATTCTTGTAATTTTCGCTACGGGTATAGAGCTCGATCTGCGCCAGCACCTGATTGGTGAATGAGGCAGACATAACAAAGCTTGGATGCCCGGTTGCGTTACCCAGATTAAGCAGCCGCCCTTCAGAGAGAAGGATGAGGCGCTTGCCATCAGGAAATTCAACCAGATCGACCTGTGGCTTCACATTGGTCCATTTCAGATTGCGCAGGGCTGCGACCTGAATTTCATTATCGAAATGCCCGATATTGCCGACAATGCACATGTCTTTCATCTTGCGCATGTGCTCGATTGTGATGACATCCTTATTGCCGGTGGTTGTGATCACAATATCGGCGGTCGATGCTGCATCATCGAGCGTCACCACTTCAAAACCATCCATGGCGGCCTGCAATGCGCAGATTGGGTCCACTTCTGTGACCTTGACGCGCGCGCCCGCTCCGGCCAGCGATTGTGCTGAGCCTTTGCCCACATCGCCATACCCGCAAACGACTGCGACTTTACCAGCCATCATCACATCGGTGCCGCGGCGGATGCCATCGACGAGCGATTCCTTACAGCCATATTTATTGTCGAATTTCGACTTGGTGACACTGTCATTAACGTTGATGGCGGGGAAGGGCAGTAGGCCGTTTTTTTGCAACTGATAGAGACGATTAACACCAGTAGTCGTTTCTTCGGTCACGCCCTTGATAGCATCGCGCTGACGGGTGAAAAAGCCCGGCGTTTCCGCCATGCGCTTCTTGATCTGTGCGAAGAGGACCTGCTCTTCTTCAGATCTGGGATTTGAAAGCACGTCTTCGCCTGCTTCAGCGCGTGCACCGATCAGAATATACATGGTGGCGTCGCCGCCATCGTCCAAAATCATGTTGGATGGCTCGCCATCCGGCCATTGGAAAATCTTGTCGGTATAGCTCCAATATTCTTCAAGCGTTTCGCCCTTGACGGCAAATACCGGGGTGCCGGTTGCAGCGATTGCCGCAGCCGCATGGTCTTGGGTCGAAAAAATATTGCAAGAGGCCCAGCGCACGTCCGCGCCAAGCTCTTTGAGCGTTTCGATCAACACACCGGTCTGGATCGTCATGTGCAGCGAACCGGAAATACGTGCGCCCTTGAGCACCTTGTCCTTGCCGAATTCTTCGCGCGCAGCCATCAGACCGGGCATTTCGGTTTCCGCAATATCTAATTCCTTGCGGCCCCAATCGGCCAGACTGATATCTTTGATGATATAATCTTGGTTTGCGCTCATGCTAAGCTCCAATCATTTATATGAAGCCCGAAAATAATATGCAGGAATGGGCTTTCTCTCTTGCGCTCTGAATATCAGATCGACGGGATCAGCACAATGCAACATAAAGAAATGTTTATACGTTCATATTAACGAGAGGCCGTTAGCCTTCTTCGCCGAATTTGTCAGCTATTAGTGCTTCGAGGGCAGCAAGGACAGCTTCGGCGTCTTCTCCTGTGGCCTGTACATCGATGAAGCTGCCGGGTGAGGCCGCCAACATCATTAACCCCATAATGGAAGTTCCGCCGACGGTCATCCCGTCTTTGCTCACTTGAACCTGAGCTTTAAACCCCTCGACAAGCTGGACAAATTTTGCTGATGCGCGCGCATGTAAACCGCGTTTGTTAACGATTTCAAAAGAGCGGGTTATTGCATTATCCGGCTTAGTGCCGGTTTGAGGAATGCTGGAATGCATATGTTATTGCCCTGCCAGCACTTGACTGGCAACATTGATATATTTGCGGCCAGCTTCCTGCGCTTCGCGTAATGCGGATTTTATATCACTGTTTATCCGAACGCTGGAAATTTTTATTAGCATCGGCAAATTAACGCCGGCTATGACCTCAATTTCATTCTCTTTCATCACCGAGATCGCAAGATTTGACGGTGTTCCGCCAAACATGTCGGTGAGAACGATTACACCTCGGCCGCTTTCGGCACGCGCCACAGCGTCGACAATATCATGCCGCCGCTGCTCCATATCGTCATCTGCTCCGATACAAACGGTCTCGAATTTATCCTGAGGGCCAACCACATGCTCAACTGCACGAAGAAACTCTTCGGCCAGCCTTCCGTGCGTAACAAGCACGAGTCCGATCATACTTCAAAAGCTCCTGTCACGTGCCCGCCACTTCATCTTGCTTGAAGCAGATGGCACTCAAACTCACCAGCTTCACGCTGATGAGTTGTGCATCTTGGCAGGGCATTTGCTGATGGCAAGTTAAAAATTCTCCCATTGTCTTCAAAAAAGCAAAATGCCGCATATTAAAGCATGGTTTTTCTGTTGTTGGGCAAATTTCTAACCTCATCCGGCTTTGTCGACCCGGTTGGCCATGGCGGATAGAATAAAAATGCCTCAATTGCACGTGAAAGCGCGTTAGAATCACCATTTGATAAGAGGCTAGGCAAAAATAGCTGCGGTATAGCAATATTTTCAAAACGCCATGTCTGCCCAGAAGGATAGCGTTCAGCTTGCGCTTTTTCTACAAGTGTAACCACAAGATCAAGCGCAATCTGAGCAACATATTCGACGCTAAACAGACCCGCACCACGAATTTCGACGCCACCGGCTAAATTTGCGGGAGCACGCGCAATCAGCTGAGAACCTTCGAGCTTCAACAAAGTCCGATCATCAGCCACGAGCGCTGCTTTTTTGCCTTGAAGAGCGGCCCGCTCAATCAATGTTAGTGCCAGTTCTGATTTGCCGGTGCCAGATTCTCCCATAATCATGACACCACGCTCGCGCAGCGCAATGGTTGTGGCATGGAGACCGCTTTTTTCGATTTCTGGCGTCATTTTCGCCCCACCTATTCGCTCGGCCTTTTCGCCCCAACTATTCGCCCCGCCCCTTCGAATTGCTTATGTGCTTGCCTTTTGAGACTGGCTAGTCGCACCGCTTCATTACGCACTGGCTGGTAAATCGACAATGAAGCGCGCACCTTTCACTTTCTCGGGGTCATTTGAGTCGATAATATTTTCGGCAGAAAGCGTTCCGCCATGCGCTTCGACGATCTGCCGGCTGATGGAAAGTCCAAGTCCCGAATTCTGTCCAAAAGCTTCTGTTGACGGACGGTCCGTATAAAAGCGCTCAAAGATGCGTTCAATATTCTCAATCGGAATACCCGGTCCATTATCCTCGACCAGAATACGAATGCGGTTTCCTTCACCGGCCAATGTTATGGTGATGCAACCAGTATCATCGGGAACAAATGATCGTGCGTTTTCAATCAAATTACTGATCACTTGCCCCAGTCGCAGATCGTGACCTGCAACAAAGAAACCCTTTTTGCCTGTCGGCAGCTTGCCGGTTTTGAAGATGATTTCGGTTCCAACCTTATTGCGCCGCACTTCACGCGCTGCGGCGACAAGACTTTTGAGAAGGGTCTGGAGATTGACCGTGTCCGTCTGTTCCCGGGCCAGTTCTGCATCCAATCGCGAGGCGTCGGAAATATCGGTAATCAGCCGATCAAGCCGACGCACATCATGCTGGATGACATCCAATAAGCGATTGCGGGACTCGTCTGATTTTGCAAGCGGCAGGGTTTCAACTGCGCTGCGCAGCGAGGTGAGGGGATTTTTCAGCTCGTGGCTCACATCCGCAGCAAAGCTCTCAATGGCTTCAATTCGCGTGTAAAGCGCGTTGGTCATATCGCGGATCGAAGTCGATAAATGCCCAACCTCATCCTGACGTTCAGAAAAATCGGGAATTTCGACGCGGCTCTTAACACCGGCTAGTCGCACCCGGTCAGCAGCAGCCGCCAGCTTGCGCAAGGGATTGGCAATGGTCGAGGCAAGAAAGAGCGAGAGGATGACCATGACAGCGGCCACAACCGCAAAAACGCGGAAGATTGCCATACGCTCGCCTTGCACGATCTTATCAATGTCGTCGCCTTCGGTGGAAAGCAGCAAGACACCCAAAATCGCCCGCGAGCGCTGGATGGGTACGGCAACGGAAACCACCAATTCGCCTTGTTGATTGCGGCGCTGTGCAGTCTGAGGTGAACCGCTTAGGGCACGCACGATTTCTTGATAAGCAAGTCCGCTGCCGCCGGGCTGTTCTTGATAAAGCGGTAGCCCGCCTCGGTTCATCAGTGAGAATAACCAATCAACAAAACGCTCCCACAAGCCGGGCGTTTCATCTTCCATCGGAGGAAGATCATAGCGAAAGACCGGACCGCCCGACGCGAAAGCTGGCGCATATAATGCGCGTGAATCAAGCAGGAGATTGGCATAATGATCATAAATGCGCGCACGCGTGCTGGTGGGCGAAATCAACTGCCGCAATAGGGGCGACACTTTTTCAGGATTGATCGGGAATTCCCAATTATCCGGTGAATCAGGGGAGGGGGTAATGCTCTGGCCTGCCTGCAATTCCAGCAGTTTTTCAGGATCGATCATCAAGGAATTGGTGTCGACTGTAGCGGAGGCAGAAATTGCCGCCGCGATGATCTTGCCTTGGGTGAGCAGACTTTCAATCTTGGCCTCAATCAAACCCGCTCGAAACTGATTCATATAGAGAATGCCGGAAACCAGCACCGCAAGGGCAGCGAGATTAAGAAATAGGATACGGCGGGTCAGGCTCGAAAAGAAATATTGCCCCACAACGCGACTCACGGGCGCAATGATGCGCCGCATGAAAAGCGAGCGTTGCCGCCGCGCCCTGCGTTCTCTGGTGCCAGACAGGCCTTCTTTTCTGGTCTCTGCGACCATGTGCTAGGTTTTACCCCTAAAGCCCCAAAGGGGCATTGCCATTCGTATCAAATGTCTCATCAGTGCGGACCCAAAGCGCGAAAATTTAAGATTCGCGGAAGCGATAGCCCACACCATAAAGCGTTTCGATCATCTCAAAGCTTTCGTCAACGGCTTTGAACTTCTTGCGAAGACGCTTGATGTGGCTGTCAATCGTACGGTCATCTACATAGACTTGTTCATCATAGGCCGCATCCATCAAAGCGTCACGGCTTTTCACAACACCAGGACGTTGAGCCAATGAGTGGAGAATCAGAAATTCGGTAACAGTCAGTGTTACGGGTTCGCCTTTCCAGGTACAGGTATGGCGCTCCTGATCCATGACCAACTGGCCCCGCTCCAGTGATTTGGCCTGCTGGCCCGAGGGCTTGGCTGTGCCATCACGCGCAGCAACACGGCGCAGAACCGCCTTGACGCGTTCGACAAGCAAGCGTTGGGAGAAGGGCTTGGTGATGAAATCATCGGCGCCCATTTTAAGACCAAACAGCTCATCGATCTCATCATCTTTGGAAGTGAGGAAAATCACCGGCAAATCAGATTTTTGGCGAAGCCGACGCAGCAACTCCATGCCATCCATACGTGGCATTTTAATATCAAAAATTGCTAAATTGGGTGGGCGAGCGGTGAGGCCATCAAGCGCAGATGCGCCATCTGTATAGGTCTCTACTCTATAGCCTTCTGATTCCAATGCGATTGAGACAGACGTAAGAATATTGCGGTCATCATCGACCAGCGCAATTGTTTGCGTTGCTGAAGCTTCCTTCATGCGCATTCTCTCCTTTTTAATCACCTATCGGCGAAATCCACCGAACGTCTGTTCGCGTCCTATAGTATAAATAGGCATTCGCTTTTTGCAGTACAAATTAGGTACAAAATGTGGCAACGCGCAAAACTTCTCTTCTACGCTCTGTGATTCATCTAACGAGGTTAACGTACCGAAATTTAGCAGCGTCCAAGAAAACATCCGCTTTATTTTGCATATTAAACGATTTAAAATTTTTTCAAACTTTTTTAAATCGATTAAACATTTGATTTAGTTTAATTAATCTGGTTCTCACTTGCCACCGGCCTTGCGAAAGGGGCGGGAGGAAACATTAAAAACAGATGGCGGAGAGACCCATGAAAGAGTTCGGCATCCACAATATTGCCGCTTCCATTACGACTTCAGGACTTAAGGATCTCGCCGCAGTCTATTATAATTTCGGACCAGCCCGGCTTTATGAAGAAACCATTCGTCGGGGCGAAGCTGAATTGAGTGCGCAGGGTGCGCTCGTGGCGCGTACGGGCCAGCATACGGGCCGCTCGCCCAAAGATAAATTCGTTGTTCGTGACGCAAATACGGAAAACCATATTTGGTGGGACAATAATAAGCCCATGAGCGTGGAAGCGTTTGATCTTCTGCATGCTGATTTCATCGAACATGCCAAAGGAAAAGAAGTTTTTGTTCAGGACCTGATCGGTGGCGCGGATGAAGCCAATAAGATCAATGCTCGTATCATTACAGAATTTGCCTGGCATTCGCTGTTTATTCGCAATCTGCTGATTCGCCCGGAAACAGCCGCTCTTGCCGAATATGTGCCAGAACTGACCATTATTGATCTGCCGTCCTTTAGCGCCGATCCTGCGCGTTATGGTATTCGCTCCGAGACAGTGATTGCGGTCGATCTGACCCGCAAACTCGTGCTGATTGGCGGCACATCCTATGCCGGTGAAATGAAAAAATCCGTGTTCACCGCGCTTAATTATATTTTGCCTGCCAAGGGCGTCATGCCAATGCACTGCTCGGCCAATGAAGGACCAAACGGCGATACAGCCGTATTCTTTGGCCTGTCAGGTACGGGTAAAACGACACTTTCTGCCGACCCTAAACGTACGCTGATCGGCGATGATGAACATGGTTGGGGCGAAGACGGCATCTTCAATTTTGAAGGCGGCTGCTATGCTAAGACCATTCGTCTTTCGGCAGAAGCCGAGCCAGAAATCTATTCGACCACACAGCGGTTTGGCACTGTGTTGGAAAATGTGGTGCTTGATGAAAATCGTCAGCCCGACTTTAATGATGGTTCGCTGACCGAGAATACACGTTGCGCGTATCCGCTTGATTACATTCCCAATGCGTCCAAAACGGGCAAGGGCGGACAGCCGAAAAATATCATTATGCTAACCGCGGATGCTTTTGGGGTAATGCCTCCCATTGCACGGCTCACACCAGCGCAGGCCATGTATCACTTCCTGTCGGGCTATACCGCCAAGGTTGCTGGTACTGAAAAGGGCGTCACCGAACCGGAAGCAACTTTCTCGACCTGTTTTGGTGCACCCTTTATGCCGCGACATCCGTCTGAATATGGCAATTTGCTGCGCAAACTGATCGCTGAGCATAAGGTTGATTGTTGGCTGGTGAATACTGGCTGGACGGGTGGTGCCTATGGCATTGGCTCCCGCATGCCAATCAAGGCTACGCGTGCGCTTCTTGCGGCAGCTTTGGATGGGTCACTTAACGATGCAGAATTCCGCACCGATCCGAATTTCGGCTTTGCCGTTCCGGTGAATGTGCCGGGTGTCGACAGCGCCATTTTGGATCCGCGCTCAACTTGGGCAGACAAAGCCGCTTATGACGCGCAGGCTAAAAAGCTGGTCGATATGTTTGTGAGCAATTTTGAAAAATTCGAAAGCCATGTCGATCAAGAGGTAAGACAAGCCGCGCCGATCATCCATATGGCTGCCGAATAGCCCAACTTCATTTCCTGAGGAGGAGGGAAAGCCCGGTCGAAAGGCCGGGTTTTTTTCCGGGTTAAGTTTGTAGCGGGCGCGGAAATTGTATATGTGTTCTCGCATGGAAGAGAGCCGCAACATTATCCGTATCAGCAGGCGCTTGTTCATTCGAGAGGATGATCTGGAGGAAAGCTTTGTCCGCTCGTCTGGACCGGGCGGACAAAATGTTAATAAGGTTTCCACCGCCGTTCAATTGCGCTTTCATGCGGCACGTTCTGGCCTTCCCGAAGATGTGCTTTCACGCCTGTTTAAGCTTGCGGGACAAAGGGCGACAAAAGAAGGCGATATATTGCTTGAGGCCAATCGCTTTCGCACCCAAGAACGTAATCGTGAAGATGCACGCCAGCGGCTCATTGAGCTGATATCTAAAGCGGCTGAACCGCCGCCGCCTCCGCGCAAGAAAACCCGACCAACTAGGGGATCGATCGAACGGCGGCTGAAAGCCAAAGCAGGGCGATCTGAAATCAAGAAGGGCCGGGGCAAGGTCTCGTTTGACTGAACTCGGTTTCGGAACTATCGTTCATTATCATCGCTGCCTTAACCGCTGATATTCGGTGCGCGCATCGGTTCCACGTTAAAGCCATTTAGCGATGGTCCTGCAATAGGGAGAAGCGCCAATGGGAATTTTCGATTTCGTAAAGTCGGTCGGTACCAAGCTGGGTTTCGGTGATGATGAGCCGAAAGCTGAGGATCTTAAGAAAGAGCTCGATTCACACCATCTAGGCACCGATGGCGTCGAAGTGGCCGTTGATGGCGATAAGGCGATCCTCAAGGGCAATGTTAAAGATCAGTCAGCCTTTGAAAAAGCAATTATTGCAGTCGGTAATTCGCTTGGCGTTTCCAAAGTGGAAGCTTCTGAATTGAAAGTCGAAGGCGATAAGACTGGCAGTGACCCTGTTTTCTATACAGTTAAAAAGGGCGATAATCTTTGGAAAATTGCCGAAGCCCAATATGGCAAAGGCAAAGGCGCAAAGAACAACCTTATTTTTGAAGCCAACAAGCCAATGCTTACCCATCCGGATAAAATTTATCCGGGACAAGTTCTGCGCATTCCACCGCTTGAAGAATAAGTCTGTTTAGGTCAGCTGTTTAAATCCAATGCCGGCTCACTCTGTCGGTCCGGCATTAGATTTTTCGCAATGCGACTTCTTCAACCAGATGGTTGCTACCCTTACGCAAAATAAGATCGGCGCGGGGACGCGTTGGCAAGATATTTTCATGCAGATTACGCAAGTTAATATTTGCCCATAGATTTTCACCTATTGCTCTGGCAGCGTCTTCTGAAAGCTGGGAGTAGCGGTGGAAAAAGGAATCCGGGTCGCGGAAAGCTGTTTCGCGCAACCGCATGAAACGCTCAATATACCAATTATGGATCAGATCCGGATCGGCATCGATATAAATTGAGAAATCAAAGAAGTCGGATACGAAGGGCACCATTTTGCCGTCTTCAGGCAGATCGCGAACCTGAAGCACGTTAATCCCTTCAAAAATCAGAATGTCAGGCTTGTCTACGACCTGATATTCGTCGGGAATAACATCATAGGTGAGGTGGGAATAGACAGGCGCGCGCACGCTTCTCACCCCTGCTTTAATGGCAGAGAGAAAGCGCAAGACCGCGCCCACATCATAGCTTTCCGGAAAACCTTTGCGTTCCATCATGTTCTGCTCGCGCAGAACTGTATTGGGATAAAGAAAACCGTCCGTCGTTACGAGATCGACCTTTGGGCTGGAAGGCCAGCGTTTCAAAAGCTCTTTGAGCACGCGCGCGGTGGTCGATTTTCCCACCGCGACCGATCCGGCAATGCCGATGATAAACGGCGTTTTGAACCGATCTTCCATATTGAGGAATTGCTTGCGCTGCTCAAAAAGCAACTGGCTTGCTTCCACATGCGCCGACAAGAGTCGGGAAAGTGATAGATAGATCCTGCGCACTTCATCAAGATCAATCGGGTCATTAAGTGAACGCAGACGTTTGACTTCATCGCTCGTCAGCGTCAAAGGCGTGTCGGCGCGAAAGCCTGACCACTCCTGCGCCGTGAAGAAGCGATAGGGTGAATAACGCGAAGGCGTTAGCTGATCGACATTTTCCCACATGAGAGCGGTCCCGCTTTTGCCTAACCGTTAGGCCGGCCAGCTTTTTCTTCAAGCCCGGTTTGTGCTGTGCGGCGCTGCAATTCTTCCAGAACTTCAGACAGCGGCACCCCGGCAATTTTCCACACTACGAGCAAGTGATAAAGCAGATCAGCGCTTTCAGAAATCACGCCAGCGCGGTCTTCCGACATGGCAGCGATAATAGTCTCAACTGCTTCTTCGCCAAGCTTTTGTGAAGCCTTGGCTTGTCCTTTGGCAACAAGGCTGGCTGTATAGGAGGTCCCATCAGACACATTGGCGCGTTCAGCGACGATGCGTTCAAGGTCCGTAAGCGTGAATTGGCTCATCGGTTTTCCTTTGTTCTATCGGTTTGTTTTACGCATCGTTACGCAAATTCTCAGCCGATTGGATCAAGACGTACAGGGATGCCTGCTTTGGCCATATAGCGTTTGGCTTCATCAATTGTGTAGGTTCCAAAATGGAAAATGGAAGCCGCCAACACCGCTGATGCATGGCCATCGCGAATGCCCTCAACCAAATGGTCAAGATTGCCCACGCCGCCCGATGCAATCACCGGCACGCGCACATTATCAGCAACCGCACGGGTCAGCGCCACATCATAGCCAGCTTTGGTGCCATCGCGATCCATGGAAGTGAGCAAGATTTCACCTGCACCAAGATCTACAATTTTTTGCGCAAATTCGATGGCATCAATGCCTGTTTTCTCACGTCCGCCATGGGTGAAAATTTCCCAGCGATCCGCTTCGCCTTCTGCCGAAACTTTTGTCGCATCAATTGCAACGACAATGCATTGATTGCCAAATTTATCGGCGGCTTCCGCTACGAATTCCGGGTTCTTCACAGCCGCGGTATTGATCGAAACCTTGTCAGCGCCCGCTAGCAATAATTTGCGAATATCTGCCACTGCACGAACGCCGCCGCCAACGGTCAATGGCATAAAGCAATGTTCGGCGGTGCGGGCGATCACATCAAAAATCGTTTCGCGATTTTCGGATGATGCGGTGATGTCAAGAAAGCATAATTCATCCGCGCCTGCGGCATCATAGGCGCGCGCTGCTTCCACCGGATCGCCAGCATCAATCAAATCAACAAAATTTACGCCTTTGACAACCCGACCATCTTTAACGTCCAGGCATGGAATTATTCTCGCTGTCAGCATGTCTTTCTCCGCCGCGCCGTTTTGTTCGCCTGTCTTGTTCATGCCGAAGCTCGCAAAAGGGCCAAGGCTTCCGCCGGATCAATGCGACCATCATAAAGCGCACGGCCAGAAATCGCGCCTTCCAGTTTGCGTGTATCGGGTGCAGCAAGGCGTTTAATATCTTCCATCGACGCGAGCCCGCCCGATGCAATCACCGGAATGGACACGCTGTCGGCAAGCGCCAATGTGGAATCCCAGTTGATGCCGGTCAGAATGCCATCGCGATCAATATCGGTATAGATGATTGCAGCCACGCCTGCGCCTTCAAACTTTTTGGCAAGCTCAATCACTCCCAATTCGGACGCTTCAGCCCAGCCTTCAACCGCAACTTTGCCGCCCTTGGCGTCGATGCCGACGGCGATCTGTCCGGGAAATGCCTTACAAGCTTCAATCACCAATGCAGGATCACGCACAGCAACAGTGCCGAGGATCACACGACGCAACCCCTTGGAAAGCCAGTTTTCAATATGGGCGAGGGTACGAATACCGCCACCAAGCTGAACTGGATTTTTGGTCGCTTTCAAAATTGCCTCAACAGCTGCGCCATTGACGCTTTCACCAGCAAAGGCACCGTTCAGATCGACCACATGCAGCCACTCAAACCCCTGATCTTCAAAGGCTTTTGCCTGTGCGGCGGGGTCTGTATTGTAAACGGTCGCTTGATCCATGTCGCCAAGCTTAAGGCGCACGCATTCACCGTCTTTTAAATCAATGGCGGGAAAAAGAATCATCGTTTTAAGGCTTCCATTTCAGGAAATTGGCAAGGAGTGAAAGGCCAAGGGTCTGGCTCTTTTCAGGATGGAATTGGGTGCCCACCATATTGTCCCTACCAATGGCAGCAGTAACAATGCCGCCATAATCGGTCACAGCAAGCACATCGCCGGCGTTGCTCGCATCGAACATATAGGAGTGGACAAAATAGGCATGTAAACCGTTATCGCCGGTTGGGATACCGTCGAAAACCGGATGTGGGTGTTTCACGTGAATCCTGTTCCAGCCAATTTGCGGGACTTTCAGAGCAGGATCGGAAGGTCTCATTTCGCGCACATCGCCAGCAATCCAGCCAAGACCCTGGGTGGTTTGCTTTTCCAGACCACGCTCTGACATGAGCTGCATGCCGACGCATATGCCCAGAAAAGGGCGGGCCTTTTTCAGAACAACTTCTTCGAGCGCTTCCACCATGCCGGGAACAGCATCAAGCCCGCGGCGGCAATCGGCATAAGCGCCCACGCCGGGCAAGACGATACGATCTGCGCTTAGAATACGCTGCGCATCGGCGGTCAGTTCGATATTGGCGGCAATTGAATTGTCGCGCGCGGCCCGCTCAAAAGCTTTGACAGCCGAGCGCAAATTGCCGGAGCCATAATCGATGATAGCGACACGCATTCTCAGATTTCTCCGCGATAGCCAACAAACCCAATCGTCGATGCGGTTGGATTTATGGTGGCATTTTGCGTCAGGTTTGGTTTGGATGTTTCTGAGGTCCAATCAGGCGCGGGCTTATGTTCTGCCTGCGGCTGAAAAAGCGTAAAATAACGGATCTCCGCTTCATCAAGATTTGGGGCATCAATGGTTGCGCTCTCGTGATATCCTTTGCGTCTTAGCTTCATGATTTTCCAATTGGAGCCTTCCAGGGCAACAAAAAGCGAAAGCAACAGGGAGAGCAGGGGCCCCGCATTTGCATTGCCGAGCAGCGTGCCAGCAAATCCCAGAAGGATGATCAATGCTAGCACGCAAAATGCCTCAAACCACAACCGGTTGATCAGCAGCCAGACGACTGGAAGAATCAAAGCGAGCACGGAAAATCCATCTTTTATAAAGACAGTTTTTTCTGCCCGGTGCAATGCGTCGGTGTGCAGCGCGTCGGAGTTCTGTGGCGCAATTCTTTCCGACAAGCCTTTTTCTGCTTTGGCAGAATATATTGACCCGGCGGGTTCAAGAACAACGAATTGCGCCATATGGATTATCCCTTCAGCGAACCCTTGGTTGAGGGAATCGCATCTTTCTGGCGTGAATCGGTTTCAATTGCTGTGCGCAGTACACGTGCAACCGCTTTGAAAATCGTTTCTGCAATATGGTGGTTATTGGCACCATAGTGATTGTTCACATGCAGCGTAATACCAGCATTCATTGCAAAAGCCTGGAAAAATTCCCGCACCAGCTCGGTATCAAAATTACCGATCTTGGCGGCAGAGAATTTGACATTCCAAACCAGGAAAGGGCGGCCCGATACGTCAATAGCAGCCGCTGTCAGCGTGTCGTCCATGGCAAGATCAAGCGAAGCATAGCGCACAATACCGCGGCGCTCGCCCAAAGCTTTGGCAACAGCCTGTCCAAGCGCAATTCCGGTATCTTCTACCGTGTGGTGATCATCGATGTGAAGATCGCCCTTGGCCATGACGCGCATATCAATGAGCGAATGGCGGGAAAGCTGCTCTAGCATATGGTCAAAGAAGCCGACACCTGTGGTGATGTCGAATTTGCCGTTACCATCCAGATCAACGGAAACAGCGATACTCGTTTCCTTGGTTGAACGTTCGATGCTCGCCTTGCGGGCGTTTTCTGCCGTCATAGCATTTCCTCTTAAAGAGCCATGAGCCATATATTGTGGCCAAATCCTGTGGCGTTCTAGAACAGCTTGTCTCTTTTGCCAAATGCTTTTCAATGTTTGCATTTCAGCACCGCGTTCTTAAATAGTCAAAATGCAGGCTGAATCAGTCGCCATAATGGGCGGCGAGGTTGTTTGCAGCAATAATCGGGGCTTATGTGATCGCCTTATATGAAGCGCCAGCTTCAGGGACCGCACAGGCCGCCAAAGGAGTGATTCATGATCGAACATAATCCCACGACAATTTATGGCACCACAATTGTCACAATACGCAAGGGCGGAAAAGTGGTGATTGCCGGTGACGGGCAAGTCTCGCTTGGCAATACTGTGATAAAAGGCAATGCTCGCAAAGTGCGCCAGATCGGCAAAGGCAATGTTATTGCTGGATTTGCCGGAGCCACTGCCGATGCGTTCACATTGCTGGAGCGGCTGGAAGCAAAGCTTGAACAATATCCCGATCAATTGATGCGCGCCTGTGTTGAACTGGCCAAGGACTGGCGCACCGATCGCTATCTTCGTCGGCTTGAGGCGATGATGCTGGTTGCTGACAATAAAATTACCCTTGCCCTAACCGGTACTGGTGATGTGCTTGAGCCTGAGCATGGTGTGATGGCGATCGGTTCTGGTGGTAATTACGCGCTCGCTGCTGCCCGCGCTCTGATGGATACGGATAAGGATGCAGAAGAAATCGCACGGCGTGCCATGGAGATTGCAGCCGATATCTGCATTTACACCAATCACAATCTAGTGGTCGAAAGCCTCGATACCGAATGATTCCAGACTTTGAGCGCACCCCGCGCATAGGGTCTGAATGTCACAGAACAGGTTATTATTATGAGTAATTTTTCACCTCGGGAAATCGTCTCGGAACTGGATCGCTATATTATTGGCCAGAGCGACGCTAAGCGCGCCGTGGCTATTGCACTTCGCAATCGGTGGCGTCGCCAGCAGCTGGAAGGCCAGATGCGCGAAGAGGTTATGCCAAAAAATATTTTGATGATCGGGCCCACCGGTGTGGGTAAGACCGAAATTTCACGCCGTCTTGCAAAGCTTGCTGGCGCGCCTTTCATCAAAGTTGAAGCGACCAAATTTACCGAAGTTGGTTATGTCGGTCGTGACGTTGAGCAGATAATTCGTGATCTGGTCGAAGCTGCGATCGGGCTTGTGCGTGAGAAAAAACGTGAAGAGGTCAAAGCCAAAGCGCATATTAATGCGGAAGAACGTGTGCTTGATGCGCTGGTCGGTAAGACGGCTAGCCCTGCCACACGTGAAAGCTTTCGCAAGAAGCTGCGTGACGGGCTTTTGGATGATCGCGAAATCGAAATTGAAGTCGCCGATACTGGAGCGGGGCAAAGTTTTGAAATACCCGGCATGCCCGGTGCGAATATCGGGATGATCAATTTGAGTGAAATGTTTGGAAAAGCCATGGGTGGCCGTACCAAACAACGCAAATCTACCGTCCGCGATTCTTATGCAGTTTTGATCAATGACGAGTCAGACAAGCTGCTGGATCAGGAGCAGGTCATTCAAGAAGCGCTGCGCTCAACCGAAAATGACGGCATTGTGTTTCTTGACGAGATCGACAAAATCGCCGCGCGTGAAGGTGGAATAGGTGCAGGCGTATCGCGGGAAGGGGTGCAGCGCGATCTGCTGCCCTTGGTTGAAGGTACCACTGTTGCAACAAAATATGGCCCGGTGAAAACTGACCATATTCTTTTCATTGCTTCTGGCGCGTTTCATGTGTCCAAACCATCGGATCTCTTGCCCGAATTGCAAGGCCGCTTGCCGATCCGTGTTGAACTCAGCGCGCTTACCCGTGAAGATTTCCGGCGGATTCTCACAGAAACCGAAGTGAGCTTGATCAAGCAATATATTGCGCTGATGGCTACCGAAGATGTGAAGCTTGAAATTACCGATGACGCAATTGACGCTCTCGCTGATATTGCGGTTGATCTGAATTCTTCGGTCGAAAATATCGGTGCACGGCGTTTGCAGACGGTGATGGAACGGGTGTTGGACGATATTTCCTTTAATGCGCCTGATAAATCCGGAACGAATTTTGTCGTGGACGCCGAATATGTGCGCAGCACCCTTGGCGATCTTGCGAAGAATACGGATCTTTCCCGCTTTATCCTTTAAGAAAAGTGGCCATAAAGCCACGCTTGCCAAAGCATTGTTGCAAAAACAAAAAATCCTCTCGACTTGTTCGAGGGGGTTTTTTAATTTCCCGGATAGTTTCTGCTGACGATTGTCAAGGACCACTTCCGAAAATGACCAGCTGTTGGGACCGCATTGCGGTTTTTTGTTTTAACAAAATCGCAAAAGCGAAACCCGCTGCATCACTGGCAGCGCTTGCCCTGACATCCCTGCTGGTCATGCAGAGCGCGCAAGCGGCGGTTACTGTGCCTCCAGGCAATCGTAATATTGAACAACCTGCGGTTCCCGGTGCATCTGCGCGCCGCACCAGCCAGCTCAACACAAGCTATCAAGCGAAATATCGCAAAATCTATAATTTGCTGAAAGCCGATGCGGGGTTGCGCTCGAAGATAAGATCAACGGCCGCTGCATATGGTATTGATCCGATACATATCGTCGGGGCCATTGTGGGTGAGCACACCTATAATGTCGATGTTTATGACCGGCTACAGACCTATTATGTAAAGGCTATGTCCTATGTAAAACAGGGCGTAATCTTCAGCTATAATGGTGAGCGGATTGGTGATTTTGTCCGGCGCCCAGAATTTGCTTCCTGCCAAAAATTCAACGATAGCTACTCGCTGTGGACATGTCGTGAAAATATCTGGAACAATAGGTTTCGTGGCAAGACGGTGGCGGGGAAATCTTATCCGAATAATCGTTTCAGCGCTGTGTTTTTTCAGCCTTTTTATGCCGGACAAACCTTTGGTCTGGGTCAAATCAATCCGCTGACGGCGCTGATGATGACAGATATGGTCCATCGTGTTTCGCGCTTGCCAAAGCTTGATGCGAATGATGGTAATGCGGTTTATAAAACCATTATGGATCCCGATCTGACGCTGCCTTATATTGCCGCGACGCTCAAACAGTCGATCACCGCCTATCGACAAATCGCAAATTTCGATATTTCGAAAAATCCCGGTATCACCGCCACCCTTTATAATACTGGCGGGGCAGAACAACGCGCGCGCAATCTGGCAAGGGAAAATGCTCGCCGTAAATCCGCAGGCGAGCCGCTTCTTTTACCGCAAGAAAACTATTATGGTTGGCTGATCAATTCAAAAGCTGACGAGCTGAAAGCGCTTTTCTAGGGCCTGGCCGGAGGGGAAAGCGGCCGCAAACCGCGCCGTCTTTTACGCGCGGCTTCAATCTCTTCGCTCAAACGCTGGATTGTTTCCTGATCAATAATTCGGATATTTCTAGCCAATAAATTGGCAAGCTCGGTCGCTTGCGGTGATAATCCCGACGTATCAATCGTCACGCGTGGATGAGATATAGCTGCGAGATTTTGCAACTCTTCCGCTTCATCCCAGATAATGTTGAAAAAAGTGATGATACGCTGCAACAAATCCCAGGTCGGTTGCCCGCGGCGACCATGTTCAAGCGCTGAAAGATAGGCAGGCGAAACCCGCAGAGCAGCCGCCATTTCCTTCTGGGTGATGTTTCGTTCAGCCCGCAGCTCGCGTAGCCTCTTTCCAAATGGCGTCACTTAGAAAAACCTCCGCCCTGCGTTTGACGACGCAGACGCACATAAAGGGCGCCATCTCCACCATGATGACGCGCAGCATCCTCATAGGCGCTGACCAGAAGTCTGAAAATCGGGGTAGAAAACCAATGCGGGACCGCCTGTCGCAATATGCCTGCGCTTCCAAAAGACCGGCCCTTACCGGTAATCACCATCACATGTTTAAGACCGCGCGCATGGGCGCCCAGCAAAAAACCATAAAGCAATTCATAGGCTTCGCTCTGTGTCAGACCATGCAGATCAATGCGTGCCTCAATATCAACCCGGCCTTTGGATATTTTTTTGTGGGTTGGCCGATCAAAATTATAGATTGGCATTTCACGCGGAGCGGAAATCCTGGCTTTTGTTTTTTTCTCTTGCGGATAAACAGGTTTGGCTGTTGGTTTTGCAGGCTTGGCAAGTTTTGGTGCCGGTTCAACGGATTTTATTTCTGCCTCCAAACGGGGAAGCTGTTTACCGGGAAGCGGCGTTGCAGTTTTTGCCACCATTTCCCACAGGATGCGATCTTCCGCTCGAAGAAAGTTGGAGGGCCGGGATTTTTTTGTAGCCATTTTATGCTCCCACCAATTGACGGGGAACCAGCGCATAAAAATCCGCCCGATGCTTGATGCCGCCAGCAATCTCACCAGCTGCATCACCGGAGCCAGCAAAAAGATCGCCACGAGCGAGGCCGACAATGGCGGTGCCGGTATCTTGAGCGATCATCAGGCGCGAAAATGGCCGATTATCGAATGCGGTGAGATGAGGTGCATTTACAAAAAAAGGCGTGCCGAAACTGTGTAAATTTCTGTCAACAGCCATGGAGCGACCGGCAGTAAGCGGGACTTTGGCGGCTGCGATTGGTCCGGCATTAGGGTCATCGACCGGGGCTTCGCGGAAGAAAATATAAGAGCGGTTGCGCCACATTAATTCGTCAGCCCTCTCCGGATTGTCTTGCAGCCATTGCCGGATTGTTCGCATAGTGACCGCATCCGCTGATATTTCGCCATCCTCCACAAGAATGCGCCCGATCGCTGTGAAAGGATGTCCGGTTTTTGCAGCATAAGTAATGCGCATTGTCGTGCCGTCAGCAAATTCCAGCCGAGCAGCACCCTGGATATGAGCGAAAAAAGCATCAATCCGGTTTTCGACAAATGCCAATTCCAGACCACGACCGGCGAGGCTTCCCTGCTCAATCGCACGACGGTCATCATATTCTTTGAGACCGGTTTGGGTTTTTCGTGCAAAGCGAAAAGAAGGATCCAGCCCTGTCGGTCTGTCCTTATCCGCGATCTTTACCAGGTCGTCCGGTGGCGAAAGAAATAGCACTTTGAAACGATGATCGGCATGGCGAGAAGCTTTTATAACCGGCTCATAATAGCCGGTTACAAAAGCTTGAGCTTCGCCCCCAGTGTTTAAAAGTGGTTCAGCGCTTGGGTTTGGCTCGGCGATCAGACAGGGTATGAAAAAATCTTCGAAAAATGCCCGCGCCTGAAATTTATCGGGATTTTCGATTTCACGCGCTGCGGCAAAGGCTGGCTTGAGAGCTTCAAACGATATGCCGAGGCTTCCAGACTTATAAGAAGAGTTTTTTGTATAATCCGCCGAACGGCGAAAGGCGTGAAAAGCCAGCGACTGATCGTCCAACTCCCAGCCGGGACAGTTTGAAAAGCCCAATGGCTGTAAAAACTTCGCCAATTTTACCACGCGCACGAATCCGGCTCTGATTTCGGGACAGGCCCGATTGCTCAAAGCCCGGTGCATATAGACCGGGCTGTTCGCTTAACCCCCGGGTTATTCAACCCGAAATGCGAAATTATTCCTCAGCTTCAGTCGCAACCAATTTCCAATTTGGATCACGGCTGCGCGTATCGCGGGCAAAGGTCCAAAGATCCTTGATTTCAATGACGTTCTCCAGATCGCCATCAATCACTTTGCCGTCTTTGTCTAGCGTTGCCGAGATCATCTGGCTGATAATATTCATTGTAATATGGGCTTCAGTTCCCTTCATATCGGCATGGGAAATTTCCGCCTTATCGATCCCCACAAACGATGAACGCAGGGTTTCTCCGCGCGCTTCACGCTCGTCAATGGCCGCAATGAAGCCTTCAAAAACATCCTTCGACAAAAGATTTTTTAAAACCTTACGATCACCATCTGCAAATGACATCACTGTCATTTCATAAGCGATTTTAGCGCCTTCTATAAATTTGTCCGGATCAAATGACGGATCGGCAGCAAGAATGGCACGCAAGCCATCATTGACCGATGTTCCCACAGGAGCAATTTTATCGATGGCAGTGAAGTCTTTTTCCGTGCTGCGGCGGGGAAGCGAAATTACATTATCGCTTTCAGCACTGCCGGCCGGCACTTCCGCACTTCGTGCAGAATAGGGGTCAAAAGGTGGTTTTTCGTTCCCAGTCCGACGGCCAAGCACATTTCTCAGCTGAAGAAAAATCACAACTGCCGCGATAAAGAAGAAAAACGTGCCAAAATCGAAAAATTCCATGCTTTCTGCCACCACCTGACGGGCCGGGATTTGTCGCTCCCTTCCGTCTTCAAAATTTCGTTGTCTCTACATATAGATCGGCTTCATTAATCATTCAAATCCTGATCTCGCATAACTATATTATTCTCAGCCGAAGATCAGTTATCCAGATCTATGCATTTAATCGGAAAATGATTATTTTCGAGCATAATGCCCTCGTAACCGCAAAACATAAAGGTCGTACGCAGCGTGTTTCCTTCTTTAGCCATACTCGTCCTGCTGGCGATGCCCTTCATAGAAATCGCCGGATTTGTGATTGTCGGCAGTAAAATCGGTGTTTTGGCAACGCTTGGCCTGATCATTCTCAGCGCGATGCTGGGTTTTTTCCTGCTGCGCGTGCAGGGGACCGGAATTTTACAGCGTATGCGCAGCGAAACCGCTGCTGGTCGCGTTCCTGATCGAGAAATCGTGCATGGCGCAATGCTTGCGCTTGCGGCCTTTTTGCTGATTGTGCCAGGCTTTGTTACCAGCGCCATTGGATTGCTATTGGTTATTCCTTTTGTGCGCGATCTTGTGTGGGACAAGCTGTTGCGTGGTCGGATGGTGGTTGCCACCACATCAACGCGCTATTCACAATCTTATACGGATCAGCCTTATAGCCGGCCGCTTGATGACCGGGTGATTGATCTTGATCCGGATGATTATTCAGACCAGCCTGACCCGAATTCTCCCTGGTCGCCCAACAAGAAAGATCAGTAATTGCACGACTACTAAGGTTAAAACCCATTCTTGCCTCTACCTGTCTACCATGCTAGCCAAGCATAAGAGTTTGGTTTGTGGTGTGATCAGAGGATTGGGGTCTAGGGGAAATCTAGCACCTCTTTCGAGAGTTTTTCAGACCGGAGGCTGAACGGAATATGGATTTAAAAGAAGGCACCCAATAATGGCACAAACGCCCAGCGATAAGGCCGCAACTGGCGAAGTGAAGAATGAAAATGGCGCAAATACTCAGCCATCCCTCAATATTCTTGCACAATATGTAAAAGATCTTTCCTTCGAAAGTCCGGGTGCGCCACTGTCGCTGCGTCCACGCGAGAAGGCTCCCGCGATCAATATTAATGTGAATGTGAACGCAAATCCGCTTTCCGAGACGGATTTTGATGTCGTGCTCACACTTGAAGCCAAAGCCATGGATGGCAAAGACGTTCTGTTTAATATTGAACTGGTTTATGGCGGGGTATTTCGTGTGCAGGGCGTTCCGCAGGAGCGTACGCTGCCATTGTTGTTCATCGAATGCCCGCGTCTTCTCTTCCCATTTGCGCGCCAGATCGTCGCCGACGCAACTCGCAACGGTGGATATCCGCCGCTGATGATCGATCCGATTGATTTTGGTCAAATGTTCCAACAGCGTATGGCAGAGGAACAGGCCAAAGCAGCAGTAAAGAACTGATTTTTATCAGAACAAAGAGCAAAGCCCGGCTAGGCCGGGCTTTTTCTTAACTCTTGTTCAATTCGAACATATTTATTCCACACGGCCTTTTCTCCAAGCCTTGCGATCATCGCAGCATGGGCGGCGCGTTCTTTTGGGCTAATACGTGGTGGCAAAGGGCGTGGACGCGGGCGCAAGATGATGGTTTGGCTATTTTGCGAACCCCCATCCTCGTCAGAACTGCCAGAAGTGCTTAAACCGAGCGCGGTTTGCTTACCGCCTATCAGCTCAATATAGACTTCCGCCAAAATTTCAGAGTCGAGCAATGCCCCGTGCAATGTTCGATGCGAATTATCAATCCCATAGCGCCTGCATAATGCATCAAGTGAATTGGGGCCTATGGGATGTCGGCGACGGGCGAGGGCTAATGTATCGACAATCCGTTCGACTGGAATTTCCGGGCGGTTCAGCCGAGCCAATTCAGCATTAATGAAGCCAAGATCGAACATGGCATTATGCGCGACGAGCTGGGCACCATCGAAAAATTCCAAAAATTCATCGACAATTTCCGCGAAGCTCGGTTCATTGAGCAATTGCTCATTGCTAATACCGTGGATAGCAAGCGCTTCAGGATGCACCTGTCGGCCTTGCGGATTGATGAATTTATGAAAGGTTCGACCTGTTGGAAACCGGTTGATCAGCTCAACACCACCGATCTCGATGACGCGATCTTCTAACCGTTCAAGTCCTGTCGTTTCCGTATCAAATACGATTTCACGCATTTTGGCCTCTCAATCTCTTCCCGTTCTTATAACATGTGGCATCGGGTGATCGGGGCTTGGTCAATTCTTTCCACGCAAATTCTTTAGGATATTTTCAATCTGCTGGCGGGTCGCTTCAAAACTGCCGCTTGTATCAATGATATAATCTGCTTTTTCTCGCTTTTGTGCGTCCGGCATCTGTCGTGCGAGGATAGATTCCAGTTTTTCGATGGTCATTTCTGGCCTTGCGAGCACGCGCTGGCGTTGAATTTCTTCTGGTGCCGACACAACCACAATTTTGTCGACCCGGTGCTGCGCGCCCGTTTCAAAAAGAAGTGGAATATCCAGCAAAACGATATCAGCTTTTTCTTTAATGGCTTTATCCATAAAAGCCGCTTCTTCCTGGCGCACCAGTGGATGAACTATTGCTTCCAGCTGTTTCAACGCTTGCGCGTTTCCCAAAACTTGAGCTGATAATTTTTGCCGATCCACAACGCCATTGGTCACGGTTCCTGGAAAGGCTTTTTCGATCAAGGGTGCTGCGCGCCCAGCATAAAGCCTATGAACAGCATCATCGGCGCTATAGATGGGCACTCCCATTTCCGCAAACATTTTTGCGGCTGTGGTCTTTCCCATACCGATGGAACCCGTCAGACCAATAACTATCATAAAGCACCAGCCTTTTTCATATCGGCCAAAATGTGATCACGCAGCGCTTTGGTAACTTGCGGTCGGGTGCCAAACCACCGTTCAAAACCGGGAACAGCCTGATGCAGTAACATGCCCAGCCCATCGACCGTTCTCAGACCAGCAGTTTCTGCTGCAACAAGAAAGGGTGTTTTGAGTGGGATATAAACAATATCCGTTGCAACAGCTGATTTCTCAGCTAATTCCAAATTAAGCGGAAAAGCTTGAGTTTCTCCGCCGCCTTTCATACCCAACGAGGTTGTGTTGACGATCAAGCCCGCTCCGGGCAATAAATTGTCCGCGTCCTCCCAGCCGTGCGCCAAAACACCATGCCCGAAATATGTAGCCAAATCTTGGGCTCTGCTTAGAGTGCGATTAACCACCGCAATTTTTGAAAATCCGCGCATTTTCAAAGCATGGACAATAGCGCGTCCGGCTCCGCCCGCTCCAAGAACCAAAGCCGTATCGGAATTGTCCCAACCGGGTGCGCCAGCATCTAAATTGGCTGCAAACCCGTAGGCATCGGTATTGCCGCCGCAAAGCCTGCCATTTTCAAACCAAAGCGTGTTAACAGCGCCAATTGCCATGGCAGCTTCGTCATGGCTTTGCGCCGCTGCAAAGGCGGCTTCTTTGTGCGGGATGGTGACATTTCCACCGGCAAAACCATTTGCTGCTAGGCCAGCAGCAAAGGAGGAAAGCTCATCGGGTTTGACTTCAATAGCTTGATATGAGCCATCAATCCCATATTGATTGAGCCAAAATTGATGAATTAGCGGCGAGCGGGAATGTTTAATTGGAAAGCCGGTTACAAAGGCTCTGGTCTTAGCCATCAATAAGATTTTCCTTCCTCAACTGAGCCAATAACGGCAATAGGGGCAGCCCGACAATGGTGAAGTAATCGCCATCAATCTTATCAAAAAGCTGTATCCCCGGGCCTTCAATTTGATATGCACCGACGCTGGAAAGCGCAATATCACCGACACGGCCTAAATAGCGGCCGATAAAACCCGGATCGAGATCGCGCATGGTCATGCGCGCAACCGAAACATGGCGCCACAGGGTTTGACCATTTTTTGCAAGTACCACAGCGCTGTTTAGTTGATGTGTCTTACCGGAAAATTGCAAAAGTTGGCGTCTGGCCTGTTCCATATTTTCGGGCTTGTGAAATACTTGGTCGCCCAAAGAAAGGGTCTGATCACATCCGATAACCACTGCATCCGGATGGGCTTCACTGACATTAAGCGCCTTGGCTTCGGCCAAAACCAAAGCCACATCATCGGGCGTTGCGCCAGTTTCATAAAGCGGTGTTTCCGCAGCTCTTTCGTCAATATCAGCACTCTGGGTCGTAAATTCGATACCAGAATTTTTGAGAAGAGCTGCCCGAAAAGGGCTTTTTGAAGCGAGAATGAGTTGGGTCATGTCAGTCTTCCTTTGGAATTGCGCAACAAAGCCAGTAATGCCGCGGCAGCTATTTTTTCAATAAGAACGATGCTGGGTTCTACATCAACTCCCCGAGAATAATATTTATCCATGGCTGCGTTCGAATGAACGAATAAATCCTCAACGGGCCGTAGATTGCCAGATTGCAGCTCCCCAGCCCTTATTTTAGAGATTCTCTGCCTCGCATCAGAAATTAAGAGAAGATGAAAGCATGAATGCGGGCTTGGCCACAGTTTTCTGGTCTCTCTGTTGATGAGTGTGCGTAAATTTTTCTCTTCATTAATGGACCCGAGAAGGATGGGAAAACTTGGTCAGTCATCCACAGCGAGCGAACATGTGCGCAACAAATTGTTGCTGTTGTGGATAAGACTCGTAACATGTAATAACCAAAATTTATCACCAGCTTGTCCACATGCAAACATTAGCTGCGGCAATTGGCAACCCATTATTTTCAATGAAAAAATTGCGTTATCATCGGTTTTATCCCATCTTAGGCAAAGTTATTACACATGGTAATGCGAGCAAACAGGATCTGTGGGCAAATGCATCACTCATCCTAATCCCCGATTCCAACAGACTCTAAGAAACAAAAGATTCCAGAATCTTCCTTTCTTTTAGAAAAACAGCTGGGAAAACTCTTTGCTCGCAACCCGAGAGGGAATCAGGCAATCCATTAATCAGGTTGCCGTGGTCAGCAGGATGGAAAATATGAAACGCAAAGTCTTGAGAGTGATCGATGGTGAAGCAGTCTTCCCACCACCAATCTGGATGATGCGTCAGGCCGGAAGATATCTTCCTGAGTATCGAGAAGTTCGCAAACAGGCCGGTGGGTTTCTGGAACTGTGTTATTCACCGGATTTGGCTGTCGAAGTGACTTTGCAGCCTATTCGACGTTTTGGCTTTGATGCTGCAATTCTGTTTTCAGATATTTTGGTTATCCCTCACGCTCTTGGAAGAGATCTTCGCTTTGAAGAAGGCAGAGGGCCGTTGATGACTCCGATGGATGCCGATGAGATATTTTGGCTTGAGACAGAAGGGGCAGCAAAGAGATTAGAACCGGTTTATGAAACAGTTCGTTTGTTGCGTGATCAGCTTCCAGATGAAACAACGCTTTTAGGATTTTGTGGAGCTCCATGGACGGTTGCGACTTACATGATCGCAGGTCATGGCACGCCTGATCAGGCTCCGGCACGCCTTTTTGCCTATCGCCATCCAGAAGCTTTTGAAAAACTTATGAATGATTTGGCCGATGTCTCCGCTGAATATCTTATTCAGCAATTGAAAGCGGGGGCAGATGCACTACAAATTTTTGATTCCTGGTCGGGAGTTCTGGACGAGGATTGTTTTGAGCGTTTCTGCATTCGGCCTGTCGCCCGGATTGTTCAAAAAGTCAGAGCCGTTTATCCAGATGCTCGCATCATAGGTTTTCCGAAAGGAGCGGGTACGCTTTATTCGACCTATCGTGAGAAGACCGGGGTCGATGTGTTAGGTCTTGATTGGGCGGTTCCTCATTCCTTTGCAGCAGAATTGCAAAAGCAAGGAGCGGTGCAGGGTAATCTTGATCCTTTACGCGTTGTCGCAGGAGGGGAAGCGCTTGACGAAGGCGTGGACGCGATTTTGAAAAATTTAGGGCAGGGCCCGTTAATATTTAATTTGGGCCATGGGATCACGCCGCAGGCACCAATAGAGAATGTTCAGCGGATGATTGACCGGATTAGGGGATCGCAGGCATGAATGAGGCAAACCAAGATAGTCGAGGCTCAGGCGCTTTGAAACGGGCGATTATCGGTGTTCTCGCTGTTCTACTGGGGACTTTGGCTTTGTTTCACGTGAATCCTACGGTTTTTTATCCTTGGATTAAATCGCTACATGTGATCGCGATTATCGCATGGATGGCAGGCATGTTATATTTGCCGCGCCTGTTTGTTTATCACTGCGATGCTGCCCCAGGCTCTGATAAATCAGAAACTTTTAAAGTCATGGAACGCAGATTATTGCGTTTCATCATCAATCCGGCAATGGTCGTAAGTTGGATTGCCGGATTATGGCTTGCTTGGCAGATATTTAGCTTTAAAGGTGGTTGGCTTCACGCAAAGCTGCTTCTGGTAGTGCTTTTATCTGGGCTTCATGGTTATCTTTCCAAAGCAACAAGATTGTTTGCTCAAGATAAGAATACCAAAGCTGCACGCCATTGGCGGGTTATCAATGAAGTCCCAACGGTTTTGATGATCTTGATCGTGATCTTGGTGATTGTGAAGCCATTTTGAATATAATAAACCCGGATTTTTCCGGGTTTTTTATTTGCGCGTAAGAATTTTGATAAGTTTGGAATTTTTTTATCTCGATACCAAAAACAGCTACTTGCGCTTTTAGTCGTGAATCGGTATTAAAGAGACCTCTTCCCATCATAATAGCAGACATTCGATGCCGGTCACATCAGTGACCACCTTTCCGAACCACTGCATTTTTCCCTACATTTTAAAAGAGCTCCTTGCCCATGCAGGAAATGAAACTCCAAGAACTTAAAAACAAGACGCCGGTTGAGCTTCTAGCCTTTGCAGAAACGCTTGAGGTGGAGAATGCGAGCGCTATGCGCAAGCAGGAACTGATGTTCGCCATTCTCAAAAAGCTGGCGGCGCAGGATATAGAGATTATCGGTGAGGGTGTCGTTGAAGTTCTGCAGGACGGATTTGGTTTCCTGCGTTCAGCAGATGCCAACTATCTGCCCGGTCCAGATGATATTTATATTTCCCCGTCGCAATTGCGGCGGTTTTCGCTCAAAACCGGCGATACGGTTGAAGGGCCTATTCGTGGACCAAAAGAGGGCGAGCGTTATTTTGCGTTGCTCAAGGTCAATACGATCAATTTTGAAGACCCGGAAAAAATCCGTCATAAAGTCCATTTTGACAATTTGACACCGCTTTATCCCAATGAGCGTTTCAAAATGGAACTTGAGGTTCCAACTTCAAAAGATTTGTCGTCGCGGGTTATTGATCTGGTTGCTCCGCTTGGAAAAGGCCAGCGCGGGTTGATTGTTGCACCGCCGCGTACGGGTAAAACCGTTCTTTTGCAAAATATCGCCCATTCGATCACGGCTAATCATCCCGAATGCTATCTGATTGTTCTTCTGATTGACGAACGTCCGGAAGAAGTCACTGACATGCAGCGTTCTGTGAAAGGTGAGGTTATTTCCTCGACCTTTGATGAGCCGGCTTCACGCCACGTTCAGGTTGCGGAAATGGTTATTGAGAAGGCGAAGCGCCTTGTCGAACATGGTCGCGATGTGGTCATTTTGCTCGATTCCATTACGCGATTGGGCCGTGCATATAATACGGTGGTGCCGTCATCGGGTAAGGTTTTGACCGGTGGTGTCGATGCCAATGCGCTGCAACGTCCAAAACGCTTCTTTGGTGCCGCACGCAACATTGAAGAGGGCGGATCGCTCACGATTATTGCTACGGCGCTGATCGATACCGGTTCGCGTATGGATGAAGTTATCTTTGAAGAATTCAAGGGTACCGGCAACTCGGAAATCGTTCTGGATCGTAAAGTGGCCGATAAGCGTATCTTCCCATCGATGGATATTCTTAAATCCGGTACGCGTAAGGAAGATCTGCTTGTGCCGCGTGCTGATCTTCAGAAAATCTTTGTGCTGCGTCGCATTCTTGCACCAATGGGAACAACCGATGCGATTGAGTTCTTGATTGATAAGCTGAAGCAAACCAAGAGCAATAGCGAATTCTTCGATTCAATGAATACGTAATCAGCGAATACGTAAATTAATTGGATCAAGCGCACTGACTATTGAATACCGGGTTAAAAACCCGGTATTTTTATGCCCTATTCCTCAAGCAGTAATTTTAATTCTTGAGCTGTTCCCACAGGTGGAAGACAAAGACTGCCCTTACACAGCCACGCGGCGGGAGCTCGTGTTTCGACGGTGCCGCCGATTTGAAGGTTGATCGATTTTCCGGTTTCAAATGGGATAAATTGATCTAACCGTCGGGGATCTGGGTTTTGGTTAGCTATCGCAACAAGCGGGTCGTTTTTATCGATTGCGGTGATGGTGAGCGAGAGAGGGTAGGCGAATAAGCGCCCAGCATTCATGATTCCGATCTGTCCATAGTGCTGGTTAAGCGCGCGACCCATCGCTTGTTCGACCAAAATTGCGGTCTGCTGATAAAGTTCAGTATCGCCAGTTGCTAGAAAAAGCCGTGTGAAAGCTTCAATGATTTGGCTTGTCGCGCTGGGGATTGCTTCATCGTGATCGCCATAATTATGAAGAATAACATCATCCGCATGAATAGCGGATAAACGATAATTCCCGGCCGCATCACGATGATTATTATCCAATGCGTCTTTGTAGCTCTTGGCCTGTTCAAGGTAAACGGGGTTGCCTGTCGCCTCTAATAGGGCAAGGGCAGCGTTGATCATCGATGCATAATCCGATGAAAGTCCGGGATAGACCACGATTTCATCCATTCGGCAATGTGCCAATTGGCCGTTTTGAAAGGTTGATGCCACGGCTTGATAAGCGCGTTGAGCATGTTCAATCCAATAAGAGCGCTGCAAGCTACGCCCGGCCTCAGTTAGAGCTCTAATAGCAAGTGCGTTCCAATCGGTAAGCGCTTTATCATCGCGTGCTGGTCGTACTCGTTTATTTCTTTCGCTTAGCAGTGTCTTTTTTGCTGAGATGATATGTTGCGGCAGCGGTAGGTTTTCATGAACCTGGTGAAGACGGTTTAATATGTTCTGTCCTTCCCAGTTACCTTGCCGGGTAACACAATAGAATTCTTTAAACTCAGGCGCTTGATCACCTAAAATTCCATCTATTTCATCTGCCTGCCAGACGTAAAATTTGCCTTCTATCCCCTCGCTATCTGCATCTAGGCTGGAAGCAAAACTGCCGTCGTCTAGTCGCAGTTCATCAATCATCCATTCAATCGTCTCTTCGATTCGGATACGAAACAAGTCGTCATTGGTTTCCGCATAGGCCCAATTCAAATGTCGGATGAGCTGGGCATTATCGTAAAGCATCTTTTCGAAATGAGGGACAAGCCATTGAGCATCCGTGCTATATCGGCAAAGTCCTCCGCCCAAATGGTCATAAATACCGCCGTGCAGCATTGTTCTCAAAGATCGAAGAAAATGATCACGATGTTCGAGTTGATGATTGTTGAGCCAGGATAGCCACAAGGCGTCCATAAACGGTGCGTTGGGAAATTTTGGTGCTCCGCTAATGCCACCGAATATGGGATCAAATAGTGAGCTTATGCGATCAGCAAATTGTTCAAACCGTGTTGGATCGTTAGTCGCCGCCTCATTTTGAGCTGCGAGTTTTCCTTCAAGATGAGAAAATATTGCTTCTGCATTATGGTTTATTTTATCTTTATTATCGTTCCATAGATTATTGATGGCGTATAAAATATCGACAAAACCGGGTCGATCCGCAGTGGATTTCTTCGGAAAATAAGTTCCACCCCAAAATGGTTTGCCGTCAGGCCGCAAAAATATAGTAAGCGGCCACCCGCCTTGCTGCCCCATCGCTGTAAGCGCAGACATATAGATCTGGTCAATATCGGGCCGTTCCTCTCGGTCGACCTTTACATTGATAAAAAGCTCATTCATTACGTTGGCAACAGCTTCATCCTCAAAGGATTCATGCGCCATGACATGACACCAATGACATGCTGCATATCCGATGGAGAGAAGGATTGGCCGATCTAATAGCCGCGCAGCCTCTAAAGCTTTTTTATCCCATGGCTGCCAATGCACGGGATTGTGCGCATGTTGACGTAAATAAGCGCTGGGCTCATTAGCGAGGCGGTTGCTAGAAATTGTCATGTGGCATTCTTTCATGATCGGATTATAGGCGGCGTCACCGGGCTGAGATCAGCTTAATTGATAGTATAGGGCAGAGAATAAAATGGTCGAACAGGATGGTTTTCACGAAACCGTATTTGCATTGTCGAGTGGACGATTACCATCCGGCGTGGCTGTTATCCGAGTTTCAGGCCCGCAAGTTCAATTTATAATGAAAACAATAATCGGAGAAGTGCCGCCCCCGCGTTACGCAGCACTAAAGACATTACGTAGCCGTAACAGTGACACAATAGATCGCGGATTGGCTATATTTTTCCCAGGCCCCAATAGCTTTACTGGTGAAGACTGTGCGGAATTTCATTTGCATGGCGGCAAAGCTGTGGTCGAGCGGCTTTTAGAAGAGCTTGCCGGATTTCCAAATTGCCGTAGTGCTGAAGCTGGGGAATTTACGCGGCGAGGTTTTACCAATGGTAAAATGGATCTGACCATTGCTGAGGGGCTTGCTGACCTTATTTCCGCGGAAACAGAAGGGCAACGTCGTCTTGCCATGCAGGTAGCCTCTGGATCGCAACGTAATCTTTATACGGGTTGGCGGCAGCGCCTTCTGCGCGCCCGAGCTCTTATTGAGGCTGAGCTTGATTTTTCCGACGAGGGCGACGTTCCGGGATCTGTATCCGACAAGGTTTGGAGCGAGCTGGGCAAACTCAAATTAGAAATTGAAAATCACATCGATGCCGGCAAACGAGCAGCTATGCTGCGAGATGGTTTGCATATAGTCATTGCGGGCGCGCCCAATGCAGGTAAATCCAGCTTACTGAATTTTCTTTCGGGCCGAGAAGTTGCGATCATATCAGACGAGGCGGGCACGACGCGTGATCTTCTTGAAGTGAAATTAGATCTTGGTGGCATTCCAGTCTATATTACCGATACGGCCGGGTTGCGCGAGACAACCAGTGCGGTTGAAAAAATAGGTATAGAGCGCGCTTTGGAACGCATATCTGAGGCAGATTTAGTGCTATTGCTGGAGGATATGCAAAATCCAATATCAGTAGCGATCGACGCCGGAGCTACGGAAATTTGGACAATTGGTACCAAAAACGACTTAACGGCCACAACGACCCGACAAACGGATTTCAAAATTTCTACCGTAACCGGCGCGGGGTTAACTGAACTATTGGACCGCCTGCAGCAGTTTGCGGAAGATCGAATTGGCGACATGAACGACGCAGTACCGACCCGCCAACGACATATTAGATTACTTCGCTCAGCCATCACAGAAATTGAAACTGCTATTAATAGCGTAGATATCCCGCTGGAATTGCGCGCCGAGAACATGCGACTAGCGTCCCAGTATCTTGGAAGAATAACCGGAGATGTTGACGTAGAAGAAATCTTAGATGTGATTTTTTCTCAATTTTGCATCGGAAAATAGACACAGTTTGATGATTCACGTGAAACATCCATGAACGGCAGTGTAAGATGGGATTAAACGAGCGATAGTTTTGTTTCACGTGAAACAACTGTGGAGTCTGCTCTAATTCGTTGACATCTGGTTCAGCTTGTGAGTCTACCCCTTAACTTGGCTAGATATCTTTCCAGCTAACACTTCCGTTAATTCAATTTTCGTGGCAAGAAGCAAATATTCTAATAGTTCGGATTTGCAGATGAAACTTGTATCAACTCACGACGTCAAGGCTTTCGACGTTATCATCATCGGCGGAGGGCACGCAGGATGTGAAGCAGCAGCAGCGGCGGCGCGCGCCGGTGCGAATACGGCGCTCATCACTCACCGATTTGATACAATTGGCGTTATGTCCTGTAACCCGGCCATCGGAGGGTTAGGGAAAGGCCATCTCGTGCGTGAGATTGATGCGCTTGATGGATTGATGGCGCGGGCGGCTGATAAAGCTGGGATCCAGTTTCGCCTGTTGAACCGCCGTAAAGGTCCGGCGGTGCGTGGCCCGCGTACGCAGGCAGATCGCAAGCTTTATAAACTCGCAATTCAAGAGCTAATATCTGAACAAGAAAATCTGACCATCATCGAAGGTGGCGCGCATGATATTGTGGTAGAGGATGATAGGATTACCGGAGTCGTTCTTTCGGACGGACGAGTAATTTCGTGTGCTGCTGCCGTTATTACTACTGGAACGTTCTTGAATGGATTGATCCATATAGGTGATAAGCAATTTCCGGCGGGTCGGATGGGCGAGAAGCCGGCCTTGGGCTTATCGGAGAAATTCGACAAGTTGGGATTTGCGCTGGGACGTCTTAAAACCGGTACACCGGCTCGGCTGGATGCGCGGACAATTGATTGGAGCGGACTTGCATTTCAGTCTGCCGACGAGAACCCGATACCGTTTTCTTTGATGACGGATCGGATTACGACGCCGCAGATCGATTGCGGGATCACGCACACGACGACCAAGACCCATGATATTATTCGGGCCAATCTGCACCGATCTGCGATGTATTCCGGCTCCATTGAAGGGATTGGACCGCGATATTGTCCGTCAGTCGAGGATAAAATCGTTAAGTTTGCAGACAGAGATAGTCATCAGATATTTCTCGAGCCGGAAGGGCTTGATGATCATACCATTTATCCCAATGGTATTTCGACCTCACTTCCAGAGGATGTTCAGCGAGAGATTTTGAAATCCATTCCAGGATTAGAAAATGCTCTAATGCTGCAGCCTGCTTATGCGATCGAATATGATTTTATCGATCCTCGTGAATTAAAACGAAGCTTGGAAACCAGACGGGTTATAGGATTATTCCTCGCTGGTCAGATCAACGGAACCACCGGTTACGAGGAAGCTGCGGCGCAAGGGCTTTTGGCGGGGATGAATGCCGCACGGTTTGCGAGCGGCAGTGAACCTGTTATTTTACAAAGAACAGAAGCCTATATTGGTGTAATGATAGACGATTTAACCTCACGAGGGGTTACGGAACCATATCGGATGTTCACGTCACGGGCTGAGTTCCGTTTGTCCTTACGTGCTGATAATGCGGATCAGCGCTTAACGCCTATGGCTGAAAGTTGGGGAATTTTAGGGGAAGATCGGCGCCGGAAGTTTAAAGCCGTGAATGACATGTTGGACAAAGCCCGACAGCAAACCAAAGCCTTGAACATAAGCCCGAACCTTGCGGCCAAATTCCAACTGAATTTGAATATGGATGGTGTGCGACGATCAGCCTATGAGCTGTTATCTTATCCGAATATTGCCTTCGAACAGTTGGTTGAGATTTGGCCGGAACTGAATGATGTTGACGCGAAAACACGCGAGGCTTTGGAAATTGAATCGCAATATTCAGTTTATTTAAAGCGCCAGCAGAATGATATTGCAATTATGGAGCGCGAGGAGCGGCTTTCGATTCCGGATTCGCTGGATATGGAATCCATATCAGGGCTATCAAACGAGCTTAAACAGAAATTAAAACTTCGTCGGCCTGCCACGATTGCTGAAGCGCAAAGAGTGGATGGCATGACCCCGGCGGCAGTGGCGCTATTAATTGCGCAGATCAAAAAGCATAGCGCTAGAGCGAAGCGTGCCAAAGAAAGTTTAGTCAATTAAAGATGAATGTGGATATCAAAACTAAAAGCTTGCGTTCGGTAATACCGCATGTTTCACGTGAAACAGTGGATCGCTTGCTCGGCTTTGAGAGCCTGTTTTTAAAATGGTCAAAGGCTATAAATCTTGCGTCTCCATCGACATTGGCCGATCTTTGGTCGCGGCATGTTCTAGATTGCGCTCAATTATTGCCTTTGGCTCCGAACGCTCAGCGATGGCTAGATCTGGGATCTGGCGGCGGGTTTCCCGGTATTGTGATAGGTTGTTTTTTAAAAGATATCCCTCACGCTTCTATTGATCTTGTCGAAAGTGCGGGAAAAAAAGCGGCCTTTTTGCGAACAGTCTCGGGTCACCTCGATTTACCCGTAAGGATTCACGCAGACCGTATTGAGACAGTTTATTCAAAAATCTCAACGCCCGACGTGATAACTGCACGTGCATTGGCTTCTTTAACGGATTTGTTTGGACTAGCCGAGCCCTGGCTAAAGGCCGGATCTACAGCGCTGTTCCAAAAAGGTAGGGATTACCAAAGAGAAATCGATGAAAGCCGTGTTCGTTGGCGGTTTGATCTGTTAGAACATAGGAGCGCCGTTGATCCGGATTCCGTAATACTCGAAATCAGCAAGCTGCAGCGAGTTTAAGGAAGCCAAAAACGGTAGTGAAAACAGGTCGGCGATGATGAGAACAAGTTCACGTATCATAACGATTGCAAACCAAAAAGGTGGAGTGGGGAAAACAACCACAGCCATTAATTTGGCGACTGCGCTTGCAGCTATCGGGGAAAGTGTTCTGGTGGTCGATTTAGACCCCCAAGGAAATGCGAGCACTGGGCTGGGGATTGATCGACATCAGAGGCCATTATCGTCCTATGACGTGCTGACGCAGGCCGCTTCCACGCCTGAAGCAGCAATCCCAACCGATGTGCCCAATCTTTTTATCGTTCCCTCGACGCTAGATCTGTTGGGAATAGAAATGGAAATAGCGCAGGCTGCGGATCGGGTTCGGCGTCTTAGAGATGCGCTGCGGTTTGACTCGCAAGTAGCGGATAAGTTTTCCTATATATTGATA
Organism: Falsochrobactrum ovis; assembly: GCF_003259955.1. Lineage (GTDB taxonomy): Bacteria > Pseudomonadota > Alphaproteobacteria > Rhizobiales > Rhizobiaceae > Brucella > Brucella ovis_A. Next base: position 147,645 of record NZ_QLMK01000001.1, on the reverse strand, counting down.
GACTGTCCGCCATCGCTCAATCTGCTTACGCTTAATGCAATGGCAGCAGCGGATTCGGTCATGGTTCCGCTGCAATGTGAGTTTTTTGCGCTCGAAGGTTTGAGCCAATTACTGGAAACGGTAAGCCAGGTTCAGTCGACAATTAACCCTGGATTGACGATCCAAGGCATTGTCTTGACGATGTTTGATAGGCGAAACAATCTAGCCTCACAGGTGGTCGATGATGTACGCGCATATATGGGGGAGAAGGTTTACCGAACTGTTATTCCTCGCAATGTGCGCGTTTCTGAAGCGCCTTCGCACGGAAAGCCTGCAATTCTTTATGATCTGAAATGTGCAGGAAGTCAGGCTTATCTTCAGCTTGCGTCTGAAGTTATCCAGCGCGAACGGCAGTTGCAGGCCGCTTGACAGATTAATTTGGCTAAACGATTCGACGGTGTAACAATTTCGGGAATTGGGTGATATGAACGACGATCCTTCAAAAAAGCGTTTAGGCCGGGGGTTGGCCGCTTTAATCGGTGATATTGATCGGCCGGTGGAAGAACGCTCAGCCCCAATTCAAAGTGAACGAAATATCCCTATCGAATTTGTAACGCGAAATCCTCGCAACCCACGTCGGATGTTTTCCGAGGTGGAATTGGAAGATCTTGCGCAGTCGATTAAAGAGCACGGAGTGGTGCAGCCCATTGTGGTGCGCCCCGCGCCGGGAAATCCAGATCATTATGAGCTCATTGCGGGTGAGCGCCGTTGGCGTGCATCGCAGCGGGCTGGGGTTGCCACTATTCCGGTTATCATTCGTGATGTTGATGACCGAGTTGCGCTGGAAATTGCGATTATCGAGAATGTTCAGCGAGCCGACCTGAATGCGATTGAAGAAGCGGCGGGTTATCAGCAGTTGATCGATAGTTATGATTATACTCAGAATGATCTTGCGCAAGTGATAGGAAAGAGCCGCAGCCATGTGGCTAACACATTACGATTGCTGAAACTTCCGCAACGGGTGCAAGATTTTATTTCCGATGGAGCGCTATCGGCCGGTCACGCACGCACTCTTATTACTGCCGAAGACCCGGTTGCTTTGGCAGAACGGGTTGTGAATGAAGGCATGTCGGTTCGCCAGGTGGAAGCGCTTGTTCAGGCGCAGCTGCGTGGCGAAACAGAACAAAAGGCTGGCAAATCTGGTCCGGTGGAGAAAGATGCAGACACGAAAGCGTTGGAAAAATTGCTTTCTGATGTCACTGGCATGAGAGTTGAAATAAACCATCGAGAGCGGGGCGGGGATGTAAAAATCCGCTATAGTTCCCTAGAGCAGCTCGATGAAATCTGCCGCAGATTACAGAGCTAACCCGTTGGATTTAATAGAGTTTTAAGCCCCTTTGCCTGCGCATTGGGGCTTTTTATTATCTTCGATTATTCCTGGCAAGCTCTAGGCTAATAGCCAGCAAAGATTGTCTTATGATAGGAATCGCGAGGGCTGTATTTTGCCGGCTTTCCAGTACCGCTCGTTGCAGGCGCTCCAGAACTCGATTGAGCATCTCTGCATTGCAACGGCTGACCGCATTTTCGATCAGTTTCCTTCTTGTGAAAAAAACCGGCGGGCGAGCAGATGCTACTGCCACAGTTGGAGTTTTTCGTTCATTATCGACCATATGTCGAAGCGTCTGAATTTGTTGGAACTGACGTATGGCGGAATTGAGCAGCAGAAAAGGTGCTGTACCGGATTTTACCACGCGGTCGAATGAAGTCTCAAAACGTTGCAGATCAGCCTGTAGGACGGCAGCAATTACCTCATCGGTCGAGAAAGCAGCGACATCGCCCACTGCTTGGCGCACATCATCTATGTCAATCCGGTCTTTACCGCGCGCAAAGAGACAAAGCTTTTCGAGCTCGCCTTTGGTTGCAAGACGATCACCGCCTAGGCTTGCTCGCAGCAAATGCCGGGCATCCATGGTGATATTGAGCTTCCATTCTGAAAGAACATCATCAATGACGCCATCCAGTCCGCGTGCGTCATCACTATAACAGGGAAGGGCCATGCCCGCGGAGGCATTCTCAACGGCACTGCGCAGTGCCGCACCTTTTTTGAGATCGCCTGCCTCTACCAAAATATAGGTGTCCTGCGGAGGATCGTTGGCGAGAAGTTTAATTGCTTCAGCCAATTTTCTTTGACCGCCAGCATTTTTGATCCAGATAAGGCGCTGCCCACCAAACATTGAGATCGTCCGTGCTTCATCAGCAAGTCGACCGGGATCGGCATCGATCTCCTCAGCTTCCATGCGTATGACGGTGAATGGATCGTCGAGAGGAAGCTTGGTTGCCTGCGCATAACGCCGTGCCCGCTCGCTGACCAAACCTTTGTCCGGGCCATAAAGAAGCACGACCGGAAAGGAGCTTCCCGGACGGTTTATGAACTGATCAACTTCGTGTGCTTTTTTTTGCGCCATTTATCATCTGCGCATTCACGCGCAATCCATTGGTGTCGATATGAATGGCACTGGTTTAACGTAATCTGCCGTCAAACGAAACAGCCGCCAATGGATTGTTGGCGGCTGATTGTTAGTGGTTGGGAAAATTATTCAATGAGAAGGGCGTCATCATCAAGCGTTTGCCCGCGCACTTTGCGGAACATCTCGATTAAATCTTCCACCTCAAGGGTTTTGCGTTTGTCGCCGGTGACGTCGAGCAGAATATTACCGCCATGCAGCATGATAGTGCGGTCGCCATAATCAAGCGCCTGACGCATAGAGTGCGTAACCATAAGCGCTGTAAGATTGTTTTTTGCAATCAGGTCCCGGGTCAATTCCATGACAAATTCGGCCATGCCGGGGTCAAGTGCTGCGGTGTGTTCATCGAGCAGCAAAACTTCTGATCCAGCGAGCGTGGCCATTACCAGAGATACTGCCTGACGCTGTCCGCCAGAAAGCAACTCCATCCGGTCATGCATACGGTTTTCAAGCCCCAGATTAAGACCTGCTATGCGATCGCGAAATTCTGCACGACGACGCGAGCCCAGTGCGGCAGTTAAGCCGCGCCTCTGGCCCCGAGCGGCAGCAAGGGCGAGATTTTCCTCAATGGTCAGCGTGCCGCAGCTTCCGGCGAGTGGGTCTTGGAATACACGCGCTACAAGCCCGGCCCGTTCTGCTGTGGGCTTGCGGGTTACGTCTTGGCCGCTAATGATGACTTTCCCCGCACTTGGGATCACATCCCCTGCAAGAACGCTCAGCAAAGTGGATTTTCCAGCTCCGTTGGAGCCAATCACGGTTACGAAAGAACCACTTTCCATGGTCAGATTGATTTTGTGAAGCACCTGCTTTTCGAGCGGAGTTCCACGACCAAAAATGACATCGAGATTGGAAATTTCAATCATGCCGAGGCTCCTCCGCGGCGCAGGCGCGGCAATATAAGGGCGAAGGTAACGAGCAATGCGGTTGCTATGTTAAGATCAGATGCCTGAAGCCCAACAATGCTGCCATTTGAGAGAGCCAGTTGGATGGCGATGCGATAGATGATCGAGCCTATCACGCAGCCAATCAGAATCACCAAAATGAGGCGGGTTCGTAGCAGTGTTTCGCCGATAATGACCGCGGCAAGTCCCACCACAATTGTGCCAACGCCGGATGTTACGTCGGCAAAGCCATTTGTTTGGGCAAAGAGCGAGCCACCAAGGGCGACCAGAGCATTTGAGATCGCCATTCCCAGATAGATCTGCCGGTCGGTGCGCACGCCCTGTGCGCGTGCCATACGCGGATTAGCGCCGGTTGCACGCATGGCAAGGCCAATATCGCTTTCAAGGAAGCGCCACACCAGCAGAACAGCGATGGCAACCAATATGAAAAGAAATGCCGGTCGGACATAATATTCTGGAATGCCATGGCCATAGAAGGGCGAGAGCATTGTTTCTTGGTTGATCAATGCAATATTTGGCCGACCCATAATGCGCAGATTAACTGAGAACAGCGCAATCATTGTGAGGATCGAGGCCAGAAGATTAAGGATTTTAAACCGGACATTGAGTGTTGCAGTCACTAGTCCCGCTAAAGATCCAGCGGCCATTGCCACGATAGCAGCGAACCATGGATTAAAGCCCGCAAGGATCATGACGCCGGTCACGGCCGCGCCGAGCGGGAAAGAACCGTCCACAGTAAGGTCTGGGAAATCAAGCACGCGAAACGCCAGATAAACGCCAATGGCTACAAATGCGAAGACGAGGCCTAATTCGACCGCTCCCCAAAAGGCGATCTGACTCACAGCGACATTCCTTGTTCTTTGCCGTAACCGAAAATAATGATGCTGTTTTCAGCATGCATTTATTTTCGATCTTGCAGGGTTGAGGCGTCTGCCTATACGCCTGAAGATCGTGTCAATTACGAGCCGTCCAATATTTGAGTTTGCCCCGTTGGCTTTCGCCTTCAGAAACTCCCCCGGTTATACGCAATCACGCAACGTGGCGCGCAACAGGGCGCGCAACATGACGCGCAACATGCGTTACTGATCATAAGTTTTTAGCGATACAGCTCAAAAGTTCATGTCATGCAAGAGCGGGCGAACAAATTTTATCAAAAAGCTGTCTCTGTGGACGTCTGACAACATATGTTTGCTCAACTCGGCTTAAATCTCCCCCCGCGCGCGCCACAATTCCCAAGCAAAGCGCGTTCTGACGCCAAGGTCAAGAAAAGGTCGGGGAGGGAGTTTGGTCGGACTTCCAAGATCCAGCATGTCTTTAATAAGAGGATTATCAACCCCACAGGCCATATCTGCCGCCAGTAGCCCGCCAATCGTGCCTTTGGTGATGCCTACGCCGTTTTGACACAGAGATGTATAGACATTTTTGACCAGACGGCCAAAGCCGGGTGCGCCATTTCGTGAAATGCATATATAGCCGGTCCAGGTGGATTGCATTTCCACTTCGGGCAGCATCGGAAAACGTTCATCAAATAGCTGTTTATGCTCTTTGCTAATTTCTTTGCGGCGTTCATCAGATTGGCGCAGCGAAGGGCAAAAATGCACATTTTGACGTATCAGAATACGGCGATCAGGTGTCAGGCGCATGGTTATGCCGGCGAAGGAATTGGCAGGCGTTAGCCCCCATGGCTCAATGCAACCAATTTCCGCATATTCCTGATGATTTAGCGGACGGCTCAGGCTTGCATGGGCAGCAAAGTTTAACAGTCTTCGATTGAAAAATCCGAATTGTTCACCAAAACCATTGACGGTCAAAATCAGCTGGGCGGCGTCAACACTGCCCGTTTTGGTGGTAGCGTTGATACGCTCTGCATAGTCGATAGCGGTGACGGGAGTATTTTCAAAAAGCGTTACATTTGCAGGCAAATTATCAGCCAGCCCGCGTATCAGCGCTGCGGGATTTAACAAATATGTGCCGTAGGTATAGATCGCTGCTTTGATATGATTGGTGCCCAGCCTTTTGGCCAATTCTTCGCCCTCATACCATATATAAGGCTCCTGCAATTTTTCCATTTCAGCGCGGGTTGGCTCCAGGACTTCGCGAATGCCGTGATCGGTGACTGCACCATGAAATTTACCGCGTTGCTCCCAGTCGCACGCGATATTATAGCGGTCAATTTGTTGCTGGAGATAATCGATCGCCGCACGCGCCAAACCGCGATAGCTATTTGATTTTTCTAATTGCTCCAAAGAGGAGCTGACATTATGTGGCAGATCAATAGCAAAGCCTGCATTGCGTCCTGAAGTTCCGTCGCTAGCCTTTTGTGCATCGAGGATGACAATATGGTCATGGGGCCTATTTTCAGCCAAGCGCCGCGCGGCTGCGAGCCCTGCAAATCCAGCGCCGATAACCAACCAGTCCGCACGGATTTTTCCCTCAAGCGGGGGATTAGGTGTACGCGGTGGGAGATAGCGGGTCCAGCCATTGGTTTTATCATCGTCTGGAAGAATGCCAATTTTTGTCATTAATCTGCTCAAAGTTTTGCGTCCGGCCAGTCCAGGCCGGCTAAATTCTCGCCAATAAAAAAGGGCGGAAGACATGCTCCGCCCTTCCCGTAAATAGTTGATTTAACTATTCAATTTTGCTCGTGGCGCGATCAATCACAGCCTGAGGAAACTCAACGCCCATTTTCTTTGCGGCACCAAGATTGATTACAAGGTCGGTTCCTTTGGCGATTTCAACCGGAATGTCACCGGCTTTTTCACCATTAAGGATTTTTGCAACCACAACACCGGTTTGTTTGCCGACGTCGTAATAATTAAAGCCTAAAGCGGCGAGAGCACCGCGCTTGACCGAATCCGTGTCAGCGGTGAACAGCGGAATCTGGCTTTCTTCAGCGACGCCAACCGCGCTTTCCAGGGCGGAAACGATGGTGTTGTCAGTGGGGACATACATTGCATCGGCGCGACCAACCAATGCGCGAGCGGCACCCTGCACTTCAGCTGATTTGGTTGCAGCCGATTCAACGATTTCGATACCTTCGGCGGAAGCGGCTTGCTTGAGCGCTTCGAGCAGGGAAACCGAGTTGGTTTCACCGGAATTATAAAGATAGCCGAGCTTTTTAATGTCTGGCATCACTTCTTTAATAAAGGCGATATGTTCGACTACCGGGGACATATCGGAAAGTCCGGTGACATTGCCGCCCGGATTTTCCATGGTTTTCACCAATTGTGCGCCCACCGGATCAGAAACAGCCGTGAAAACAATGGGGATATCGCGCGTGGCCGAAACAACCGCCTGTGCAGAAGGGGTTGAAATGGGAACAATCACGTCCGGGCCATCGCCAACGAATTGGCGGGCGATCTGTGCTGCGGTTGCGGGATTACCCTGTGCTGATTGATAAATAAAAGTGAGGTTTTCACCTTCTTTGAAACCAGCTTCCGCCAGCGCGTCCTTAACGCCGTCGCGAGCGGCATCAAGTGCCGGATGTTCCACGATGGCAGTAACGGCAACGGTTACGTCCTTGGCATGTGCCGATGTGGCAATTGCCGTTGCGGCCAATAAGGCCAGAAGCATTGAACGCATGAAAATCTCCCATGTTTTAGCGTATATTGCTTTGTTGGTTAGACCTTAATCCGTGAGTCTGGACACAGGTTTTGACCGACTGGATTCAGGCTTAATCATGTCGGTATAGGCTGTCAATGTGTGGGGTTTCTCAGATAGACGCCTCTATTTTATACTAATCTTCTGTGAAGATTAGCCAAAAGGCACAATAGTCTTTTCATAGCTATTATTCGCAGTCAGTTTTTGTGAAAACCTTCTCTTTTTTGATCCCATTGAAACAGATCTATTTGCCTTCCTTCAGCAGACAGAGAGTATTTAACGGGCAAGGATAGAGAATTTGAAACTATTTATAATAGTCATAAGCACATTTACGTGATGGCAGCATATGCGTTTGGATAATCACAGCTTATCACCGGCCCGCGCTGAGTATTCGAGCCAATATATGCGCGCATTATTACAAGTCGTGCGCGCTCACGGACATGTGATTGTTCTCAACTATAGTTAAGGTTCTATGTAGATAGGTAAAGAACTTGGTCTCGAAAAGCCTACCCTTGTTCAATTCCATATATTGCCAGCAGGTTACGCATGCGTCTGGTGGCTAGCTCTGGTTTATCTAAAACATTTGCCTGATCGGCGAGGCGAAAAATATCTGCATAGTGTAAAATACCGCGAGCGGATTGCATGCCGCCGGGCATGGTGAAATGGTTCTGGTGGCCGTTCAGCCAAGCTAAAAAGACCACGCCAGCCTTATAATATTGTGTCGGGGCTTCAAAGATTTTACGCGACAAAGGCACGGTAGGTTCAATTATCGCTCGGAAACGTTCATTATCGCCATTGGCAAGCGCACTGAGCGCATTGGATGCTTGGGGCGCTACAGCGTCAAAAATGCCCAATAATGCGTGGCTGTGTTTGGTGCCGTCGCCTTCGATCAAGGGCGCATAGTTGAAATCATCCCCCGTGAAGCAAAGCACAGTTTCGGGCAGGCGATTGCGCAGCGCAATTTCATATTGCTCGTCCAGCAATGAAATCTTGATGCCTTCAACCTTGTCCTGATTGTCTTCGATGATAGAAACGACCGTTTCCAGCGCTTCCTTGAATTTTTCCGAGCCCCAATAATTTTTAAGCTGCGGGTCAAACATATCACCAAGCCAGTGCAATACGACTTTTTCGCGCGCATTGGAGAGGATATGGCCATAGACTTTGGCATAATCATCTGGTGAGCGGGCGATGCGCGCAAGCGCGCGGCTTGCCATCAAAATGAAACGTCCGCCGTGTTTTTCAACAAAATCGACTTGAGTTTCGTAAGCTTTGATCACGTCATCAAGGTTTTTTGCATCCAGCGGATCAAGATGATCGGTACCGGCACCGCAGGCAAGATCGGCACCCTCAACGGTTTTGCTTTCTTCAATCGAGCGGCGGATCAGTTCTTGTGCGCTTGTCCAATCAAGCCCCATACCGCGCTGTGAGGTATCCATTGCTTCCGCGATTTTGAAGCCAAGGCCCCAGAGATGATGGCGGAAAGCTAATGTGGCATCCCAATCAAGTGCCGCGCTATTCCATGGAGTGTGGTCAGTTTTCGGATCAGAAACCACATGCGCTGCCGCATAAGCAATACGGTTAAATTTTGGAACGAGTGTGGGGCGTTTCGTTGGGATGCCGGTCAATTGATAGGGTGAAACGCTGCCATCGGCCTGAGGCAGATTCAAAATAAGATTTGATGAAATGGACATAGCGTTCCTCCCGTAACTCTGTGTGCGAAATTAGTTTAGAACGTTCCAAATGGCAAGGGATGTGAAAAATTAGGTCATAAATTTTAAAAAATTAAGAAGTTAAGCGATTGTTTCTTAGTTTTTCGCCCCGCTTTCTTCCGATAGTTTAAGATAAGTGCGGAGTATTGACAAAATTGGAACGTTCCAATTAACTGGACTGAGTTGCTAAAGGGAGAGGTAATGAGTCGGGGAAGGGTCACGGTCATTGATATTGCGCGGGAAGCGGGTGTGTCGAAATCGACCGTCTCGTTGGTTCTGCGTGATAGTCCGTTGGTCCAAGCTGCAACGCGGGAACGGGTGCAGCAGGTCATTGAAAAACTCGGCTATGTTTATAATCGCAGCGCTGCCAATTTGCGCCAATCAAAATCCAAAATCATCGGCCTTGTTGTCAATGATTTGACCAACAGCTTTTTTGCAGAGCTGGCAGTTGGGGTCGATCGGGTTATGCAATCGGCGTCTTATGTGCAGTTTCTTGCCAATACGGCGGAAAGCATTGATCGACAGCGCGAGGTGGTGGCATCCATGCGCGAGCATGGCATTGCCGGGCTTATTATATCGCCAGCGCGGGGTACTGACGCCAATGATCTTAGGCCGCTTGCGAAAAGCGGTCTGCCGGTGGTGCAAATGGTGCGTGATGTGCCCGGCTCCGGCGTATCATCGATTGTTTCTGATAATCGCGGCGGGGTTGCAAAGGCGGTCGAGCATTTGTTTGGTCTTGGGCATAGATGCATCGCTTTCATAGGCGGATATGCAGATACGGCGGTTTTTGCGGAAAGACTGGCCGGTTATCAGCTTGGGCTTGAACAGTCCGGTTTGGATTTTGATGACAAGCTGGTTTTTCATTCATCGCCTTCGCGGGCGGGCGGTGTGGCTGCGCTAGAACGGATGTTATTGTCAGGCGCAAAACCGACTGCGACCGTATGTTTTAATGATGCGGTGGCCTTTGGGGTTTGTGATGGGCTGCGTTCGGTAAAACTTGAGCCGGGCCGGGATTTCGGCGTGGTTGGCTTTGATGATGTGATTGAAGCCAAAACCGCAGTCCCTGCGCTGACAACTATATCGGTCGATCCGCAAAATATGGGCGAGCGGGCCGCACATTTATTGCTCAAGCAAATTAATTCAGAACGGGTGGAGGCAGAGGCGCAGCGTTTATCGGTGCGTCTCGTGGTGCGTGCAAGTTGCGGTGCGCCATCAAAATAGGAGGTCTAGCCATGACCAGATGGGGTCTAATCGGCGCAAGCACGATTGCCAAAGAATGGATGATTGGCGCTATTCGAGCAACGGGCGGCGAAGTGGTATCGGTGATGAGTACCAATGCCGAACGGGGTGAGAAATATGCGCAAGAGAACGCGATTGAACGTTCTGTTACCCAGCTTGATGTGCTTTTGGGTGATCCTGAAATCGATGCGGTTTATATTTCGACGACGAATGAACTGCATCGGGATCAGGTGATTGCTGCAGCACAGGCCGGAAAGCATATATTGTGTGAAAAGCCGCTGGCGCTAAAGCTTGAAGATGCCCATGCAATGCTTAAAGCGGTGCAGGAAGCGGGTGTTGTTGCCGGAACCAATCATCATTTGCGCAATGCTGCCAGTCACAGGGCTATGCGCGATGCAATCCGCGAGGGCAAAATCGGCAAAGTGCTTGGAGCGCGGGTATTTCATGCGGTCTATCTGCCGCCGCATTTGCAAGGTTGGCGTCTTGAACGGCCTGATGCCGGTGGTGGCGTTATTTTGGATATTACGGTGCATGATGCCGATACGCTGCGTTTTGTTTTGGGCGAAAACCCCAGTGAAGCCATTGCTTTTAGCCAGGAAGGCGGGTTGAGCGGCGAGGGGCTGGAAGATGGTGTGATGGGGGTGCTGCGTTTCCCCTCCGGGATAATCGCGCAATTTCATGATGCTTTCACAGCCAAATATGCTGAAACCGGATTTGAAGTGCATGGCAGCGAAGGTTCGCTGATTGCGCGTAATGTTATGACGCAAAAGCCGGTGGGTAGCGTGGTGTTGCGCGATGAAAATGACGAGCACGAACTCAAGCTTGATCAGCGCAATCTCTATGAAACGTCGCTGCAAGCTTTTCATAATGCCATTGCTGGCAAGGGCCAGCCTTCAGCGACGCTGGAAGACGGTATCTGGTCGCTTGCCACTGGTCTTGCGGTTTTAGCATCGACGAAAAGCGGTCAAGCGACCCCGATTAATCCTGGAGTTTAAGCGATGAGTAAGCATATTACCCCGGCGGAAGCGGCTGCACTCATTCCTGACAACGCTGTCGTATCGGTTTCTTCGTCCAGTGGTTTGGGGTGTCCCGACCTGATGTTGAAAGCAATTGGCGAGCGGTTTGAAAAAACTGGTCATCCGCAGAATATCACAACGCTGCATCCAATTGCGGCGGGGGATATGAGCGGCATTAAAGGCGTTGATTACATTGCGAAAAAGGGACTGTTGAAGAAAATTATCGGCGGCTCATATCCTTCTGGACCTTCCAGCGCTGAGCCGCCGCTGATCTGGCAGATGATCACCAATAATGAAATTCCGGCCTATAATATTCCTTCCGGCATTTTGTTCGATATGCATCGTGAGGCTGCTGCCAAGCGACCCGGTGTGTTGACCAAGGTTGGGATGGAAACATTTGTTGATCCTACCCGTCAGGGCTGTGCGATGAATGAGCTGGCTTCCAAGGAGCCGGTGGTTAAGAAGATCAATTTTGAAGGCGAAGACTGGCTTTATTTCCCCAATATTGTGCCGCAAATAGCGATTATCCGTGCCACAACTGCGGATGAGCGCGGCAATCTCACCTATGAGCATGAGGGTGCTTATCTTGGCGGTCTCGATCAGGCGCTGGCTGCGCGCAATAATGGCGGTATTGTCATTGCGCAGGTAAAACGCATTGCTAAGGAAGGCTCGCTGCGCCCGCATGATGTGCGCGTGCCGGGAACGCTGGTCGATTATATTATTGTTGATCCCGAACAAAAGCAGACGACGCAAACGGCGTATGATCCGGCAATTTCTGGTGAGATTATTCGCCCGATTGATACGTTCCGCTTGGCTGAATTCAATATTCAGAAAATGATTGCACGGCGGGTGGCGCAGGAGCTGGAAGCCGGAAGTGCTGTTAATCTGGGCTTTGGGATTTCGGCCAATGTTCCGCGTATTTTGATTGAAGAGGGCCTGCATGGTTCTGTCACTTGGGTGATTGAACAGGGGGCTGTGGGTGGTGTGCCGCTGCTCGATTTTGCCTTTGGTTGTGCGTCAAATGCCGATGGATATATGCCGTCTCCTTATCAATTCACCTATTTCCAAGGTGGTGGCTTTGATGCCTCGCTTTTATCCTTCCTTGAAATAGGGCGCGATGGTTCGGTCAATGTATCGAAACTATCGTTTCGGCCCCATGTGACGGCGGGTGCGGGCGGTTTTGTCGATATTACGGCGCGGGCCAAAAAGATTGTTTTCTCAGGCATGTTTAATGCCGGTGCGAAACTTTCCGTTGCCGATGGCAAGCTGGTGATTGAAAAGGAAGGCAAACTCAAAAAGCTCGTGAATGAAGTTGAGCATGTCACCTTCTCAGGACCGCGCAGTGTGAGCCAGGGCCAAGATATCACCTATGTGACCGAACGTTGTGTGATGAAGCTGACTGCGCAAGGCATTGTCGTGACCGAAATTGCTCCCGGCGTTGATCTGCAAACGCATATTTTGGACCAAGCTGAATTTCCGCTGATCGTTGCCGATGATTTGAAAACTATGGATGCAGCCTTGTTTGGTGAGGAGCCGATCGGGCTTAAACTGCCCCAAAAACCTGCAAGGCGGTTGGAGGCATGAGCGTGACAGAAAGAATTACGGTTACGGTCGAAAACCATGTCGCTTTTATCACCATTAAGCGGCCAGAAAAGCTCAATGCATTTGATATTGAAATGTTGCAGCAGCTTTCAGCCGCCTGTGACCGGGTGGAAGCGGATGCAACTGTGCGGGTGGCAATCCTCACCGGGGAAGGTAAGGCATTTTCAGCCGGTGGCGATATTAAAGCCTGGGGCGGGATGGAACCTTCAGAGTTTGGCCATGCCTGGGTTCGCTATGGGCATCGGGTTTTCGAACGGCTCGCCACTTTGCGCATGCCGCTGATTGCAGCGATGAATGGCCATGCATTGGGCGGCGGGCTTGAACTGGCGGCGGCGGCTGATATTCGCATTGTTGAAGAGCAGGCAAAAATTGGATTGCCGGAAACCTCGCTCGGCATGGTGCCGGGCTGGTCGGGCACGCAGCGTCTGGTTCGGCGTTTTGGCGCGCAGATCGTGCGGCGCATGGTGCTGGGCGGCGAGATGTTTACTGCTCAAGAAGCCTTGTCCCACGGTTTGGTCGATGCGGTTGTGGAAACCGGCACCGTGCTGGAACAAGCACAGGATTATGCAATGCGGGTGGCCAAGCGCGGACCTGCGGCGCTTGAAATTTCTAAATTGATGATTGCCGTTGCCAATGGCGAAGATAATGGAACCGCGGTGGAAGCGCTGGGTTCAATTCTCGTGGCAAAAACAGGTGATCTTAAAGAAGGTGTTAGCGCTTTTAGTGAAAAGCGCGAAGCGGCATTTAAGGGAGAATGGTGATGAGCGTGATCGTAAAACCGCAGCCTTTGGCTGGGCTCGAAATCCGGGATTTCTCCATGCTGATCGACGGCAAATGGGTGACCAGCGCCAATGGCGAGAAGATCGCCCGTGTGGCGCCGGGGCATGATGTTACTGTCAGCCGATATCCAGCTGGTGGCAAGGCCGATGTGGAGCAGGCGATTGCGAGTGCTCGCAAGGCTTTTGATGATGGGCGTTGGACCAGCAAAACCGCTTCGCAACGCTCTCTGGCACTGCTCAAGGCGGCAGATTTGATCGAGGCACGCACGGAAGAGCTTGCCTATCTTGACGCAATTGAGGCGGGAAAGCCGATTGCGCAGGTGCGCGGCGAGATTGCCGGGGCGGTCGATATTTGGCGTTATGCGGCAGCGCTTGCGCGTGATCTGCATGGCGAAAGCTATAATAATCTTGGCGATGGTACGCTGGGCGTGGTTCTGCGCGAGGCAATTGGTGTGGTTTCCATTATCACACCGTGGAATTTCCCGTTCCTGATTGTCAGTCAGAAATTGCCATTTGCGCTGGCGGCGGGTTGCACTACCGTGGTGAAGCCTTCGGAGCTGACTTCTGGTTCGACGCTGGTTCTGGGTGAAATTCTTGCAGAGGCCGGAATCCCCGATGGTGTGGTGAATATTATCACCGGTACTGGCGCGGAAGTGGGCCAGCATATGAGCACCCATCCGGATGTCGATATGGTCTCTTTTACCGGATCAACAGCTGTGGGCCGGTTGACCATGGCCAATGCAGCGCAGACGCTCAAAAAAGTGGCGCTGGAACTTGGTGGCAAAAATCCGCAGATCGTGTTTCCAGATGCCAATCTTGATGAGTTCATAGATGCGGCGGTGTTTGGAGCGTGGTTCAATGCGGGCGAATGCTGCAATGCGGGTTCGCGGCTGATTTTGCATCGTTCGATTGCCGATGAAGTGGTGGCGCGGATTGCTGATTTGTCGAAAAAAGTGGTGATTGGCGATCCACTCAATGATCAGACACAGGTCGGCGCGATCATCTCGCCACAGCATCTTAATAAAATCGGCAACTATGTTGCGGATGCGCAAAAAGCTGGCGCAAAATTAGCGCATGGCGGCGAGGTTCTGGATCTGGGAATGGGCCATTATATGGGGCTGACCGTACTTTCAGACGTCACGCCCGATATGGCGGTCGCGCGCGAGGAAGTGTTTGGCCCGGTGCTTTCGGTGCTGAGTTTCGACACGATTGATGAAGCAATCTCAATTGCCAATCAGGTGGATTATGGCCTTTCGGCAGGGGTTTGGAGCCGCGATTTTGACACATGCATGAGCATTGGCCGCAAAGTGCGCGCCGGTACAATCTGGATGAATACATTTATGGATGGCACGCCGGAATTGCCGTTTGGCGGGTATCGTCAATCGGGGCTTGGGCGCGAACTCGGGCGCCATGCGGTGGAAGATTATACTGAAACCAAAACGCTGAACATGCATCTTGGCGCGCGTAGTGCCTGGTGGATGCCGCAGGCCAAGTAGGAGTGACGGCTTTGGGAGGACAGCCGGATATTGTCATTATCGGATCTGGGATCGGCGGTGCTACAACCGCCGCCGGTCTTGCCGCATCGGGTGCAGAAATTCTTGTGCTGGAAGCCGGGGAGAGGCTCGCTGACAGGCCAGAAAACCGTGATCCGCGAGCCATATTTCAGCGGGGATTTTTCAGGCCGAAAGAGCAATGGTTTGAGGCGGATGGGACGCCGTTTAATCCCGGCAATTATTATAATGTCGGAGGCAATTCAAAATTCTATGGCGCGGTGCTGGTCCGCTACCGGCGCGAGGATTTTGAGGAAATAGCCCATCTTGAAGGTATTTCACCGGCATGGCCGTTTTCTTACGATGAGTTGGAGCCGTGGTATTGCCGTGCCGAACAATTGTTTCAGGTGCGTGGTGAGCTGGGTGATGACCCCACAGAGCCGTATCATTCTGAACCTTATCCATTCCCCGCAGTGCCGGATGAAAGGCCATTGGCTGAATTGCGCGCAAGGCTCAAGCGTAATGGTATTCACGCAGCTTCTTTGCCGCTTGGTGTGGATGTTGAGCGCTGGCTTGCCAAAGGCAAAACGCCTTGGGACGCGCATCCTAATGCAGATGATGGCAAGATGGATGCAGAAACATGTCCGCTGGCCGAGGCGCTCAAATATCCCAATGTCCGGCTAGAAACATCGGCCAGAGTGACGCGCATCAAAGCGGGCGCAGACGGCAAGATTGAAGCCGTTCACTATGTAAAAAATGGCGAGGAGCACATTTTGAGCCCCAAGCTGGTGGTGCTTTCGGCTGGTGCGGTGCAATCGGCAGCGCTGTTATTGCGCTCAAACATTGCCAATCGCTCGGATCAGGTGGGGCGAAATTTTATGAACCATAATGCCAGTGCGGTGATCGGGATTGATCCGCGCTTTCGCAATGATTCCGTTTACCAAAAGACATTCGGATTTAATGATTTCTATTTATCCGACGGGGCTGGCGGGCCACCATTGGGCAATGTGCAATTGCTGGGCCGGGTATCTGGCGCAGTGCTGAAAGCCAATATGATGCGGGTGCCGGAATGGGTGCTGGAGCGCATTTCACGTCGCAGCGTTGATTTTTATGCGATGAGCGAGGATTTGCCATCACCGGAAAGCCGCGTCACGGTGGATGGTGATCGCATCATGCTGCACTGGGTGCGCACCAATTGGAAAGCGCATTTGATGCTGGTGGACAAGCTCAAAACAGTGCTCAAACAGGTGGGCTTTCCGATCGTGCTTTCGCAGGCTTTTGACCGCCGCACACCATCGCATCAATGCGGAACCGTGCGGATTGGCAAGGATGGCGCAACAGCGCCGCTCGATCCTTATTGCCGGGCATATGATCATGCCAATCTCTATGTGGTGGATGCATCATTTTTGCCAACATCTGCGGCAGTCAATCCGGCGCTGACAATCGCTGCGCAGGCTTTGCGCGTTGCGGATCATATATCACGCGAGGTGCTTTGATGGGAGGAGCTTTGACGGGAGGAGCTGGGATGATCCGACAAAGACCTGTAGCGCTGGTCACCGGCGCACGGCGTGGCATTGGTTTTGCTATTGCGCGCGCACTCGCTGATAAGGGTTTTGATCTCGCTATCACCGACCGAGAGCATGACGAAGCGGCGATGAAAGAATTGCGGCAAACGGACCGAAAAATCATTTTCTTTGAAAGTGATCTGGCCGACATTGATCGGCACGAGGCGAGTGTTGCTGCAGTGGTTTGCGAGTTTGGCGGCATTGATTGCCTGGTTAATAATGCCGGCATGGGCTCGGTCGAGCGGGATGATTTTCTCAAACTCAAGCCCGAAAATTTCGACACGATTATGAATGTAAACCTTCGCGGCACGGTGTTTTTCACGCAGGCGGTTGTGCGCGCTATGTTGGCGGCAGCAGAAGTCCCATTTGCGCGCAGCATCACGACGATCAGTTCGGTTTCATCGGTGATGACATCACCGGAGCGGCTTGATTATTGCATCAGCAAGGCGGGCTTGAGCGCATTTGTGCAAGGGCTGGCATTGCGGCTCGCGGAAGCGCGAATTGGGGTGTTTGAAGTGCGGCCCGGCATTATTCGCACCGATATGACTGCCAAAGTGGCGGACCGTTATGACCGTCTGATTGAAGCCGGTCTAGTACCGATGAAGCGCTGGGGTGAAGCGGGCGATGTGGGTGCGGTGGTTGCCGCACTTGCGGGGGGAGATTTCATTTTTGCTACTGGCTCGACCATCCATGCGGATGGTGGACTTTCGATTGCAAAGCTTTGAGGGGGAATAAGCCCATGGCCTATGATTATATCATCGTCGGCGGAGGGCCGGCCGGTTGTGTGCTTGCCAATCGGCTGACGGAAGATCCGTCAGTGAAAGTACTGCTGCTGGAGGCTGGTGGCCGTGATTGGAACCCGCTTTTCCATATGCCTGCAGGTTTTGCTAAAATGACCAAGGGTGTGGGCAGCTGGGGCTGGGAAACCGTGCCACAAAAACATATGAAAAACCGGGTGTTTCGCTATACACAGGCTAAAGTGATCGGGGGCGGGTCCACGATCAATGCGCAGATTTATACGCGGGGCAATGCGGCTGATTTTGATCTCTGGGCTGAAGAAGACGGATGCGACGGTTGGGATTACCGGCACGTGCTGCCCTATTTCAAACGGGCGGAAGACAATCAGCGTTTCAACGATGATTATCATTCCTATGGGGGTCCGCTAGGCGTCTCGATGCCTTCAGCCCCGCTGCCGATTTGTGATGCTTATATTCGTGCCGGGCAGGAATTAGGCATACCTTATAATCCTGATTTTAACGGTCGTGAGCAGGCGGGGGTTGGGTTCTATCAGCTAACCCAACGCAATCGCCGGCGCTCGTCCGCGTCTCTTGCCTATCTTTCGCCGATCCGAAATCGCAAAAACCTGACCATTCGCGTCAATGCGCAGGTGCGCAATATTATGCTGGAAAAAACAAAGGCCACCGGGGTTGCGCTGATGAACGGTGAAACCATCAGGGCTGAACGTGAAGTGATTATAGCTTCAGGCGCCATAGGCTCGCCAAAGCTGCTTATGCAGTCGGGCATTGGACCGGCTGATCATTTGCAGCAGGTGGGGGTTGATGTGAAGCATGATCTGCCGGGCGTGGGGGAAAATCTACAAGATCATCTTGATTTGTTTGTGATTTGTGAATGTACCGGTGACCATACTTATGATGGCGTGGCCAAGCCACACCGGACGCTTGCGGCGGGGTTGCAATATATTTTGCTGCGCTCTGGGCCCGTGGCTTCGAGCCTGTTTGAAACCGGTGGCTTTTGGTATGCGGACCCGCAGGCCCGTTCGCCCGATATGCAGTTTCATTTGGGGCTTGGTTCCGGGATTGAAGCGGGTGTTGAGAAGCTTAAAAACGCTGGTGTCACACTTAATTCCGCCTATCTGCATCCGCGCTCGCGCGGGACGGTGCGGCTTTCTTCTTCCGATCCGCTCGCTTCACCGCTGATTGATCCGAATTATTGGAGTGATCCGCATGATGTTAAAATGTCGCTGGAAGGTTTGAGGATCGCACGGGAGATCATGAGCCAGCCTGCGCTCAAACCATTCGTGATGGCTGAACGCTTGCCGGGGCCAAAAATCACGAG
The DNA here is from genome assembly GCF_003259955.1 of Falsochrobactrum ovis. GTDB lineage: Bacteria > Pseudomonadota > Alphaproteobacteria > Rhizobiales > Rhizobiaceae > Brucella > Brucella ovis_A. The sequence continues at coordinate 129,163 of NZ_QLMK01000001.1, read as the reverse complement.
CGATGAAGATCTATTTGACTATGCATGTGCCCATGCGAAAACCGATCACCACCCGGTGGGAACGTGCAGGATGGGTACGGATTCCATGGCGGTTGTTGATCTCGACTTGAAGGTGCATGGTTTGGAGAATTTGCGGGTCTGTGACAGTTCGGTGATGCCGCGGGTGCCTTCATGCAATACCAATGCGCCCACCATTATGATTGGTGAAAAGGGATCGGATATTATTCGCGGATATGACCCGCTGCCGCCAGCGGTATTTTCATGGGAGCGCAATGAGAAAAAGCCGCGTGCGCGACATTAATTGGCATCAATCTGAACTCTAAGGTTTACCAATTCACAAAACCGTTTAATCTCACGCCAAACGCATATTCGGGAGGATTTTATGAGTGGATTCGCAGTGGTGACAGGCGGCAATACGGGCATTGGCCGGCACCTTGTGACGGCTTTTGCTGAGGCAGGCTATGCTGTGGCTTTTAGCTATAAGCACGATGATGATGCCGCGCAGTCACTGGTCGAAAGCGTTGAAGAAGCGGGCGGGCAGGCTTTGGGGCTTGGTTGCGATGTGGGCGTGCGCGCCGAGGTGGAAGCCTTTTTCGATGAGATTTGTGATTGGTATGGCGATGTGCCCGAGGTGCTGGTCAATAATGCGGGTATTCAAACTTGGTCGACACTGCTCGATCTTTCGGAAAAAGATTGGGATGATGTTATTCAAACCAATATGAAGGGCTGCTTTCTCAATACTCAAGCCATAGCCAAGCGCTTGGTGGAAGTGGGTAAAGAAGGGTCGATTATCAATATCGGTTCTGGTTGTAACAAATTGGCCTTCCCGAAACTCGTTTCCTATACGGCTTCCAAGGGTGGAATTGAGCAGTTCACTAAGGTTTCGGCAGTAGAGCTTGGGCCGCATGGTATCAGGGTTAATTGCGTGGCGCCGGGTGCGATCCTCAATGAGCGCACGGCAGAAGAACAGCCCGATTATGCCGGTACATGGGCGCGAGTGACGCCGCTGCGCAGGGTTGGAACCGTGGAAGACCTCGCAGGACCGGTGCTGTTTCTGGCATCGGATGCTGCACGTTTTGTGACGGGGCAGACATTAGGCGTCGATGGCGGTGTGTTCGCGCGGGCCAATTGGCCGTATGAGGAGTGAGAAAAGATGGTAAGCCTTCAGAGCTGATTAATCGCTTAAAAACCAGTGGTGCTATTTTAGAAATCAAGAATTCCAGATTGCCTAAGCGGATGCCAGCGAGGCATAAACGATTAACGGCTTATTTCTGGGAATCGTGTGGCCGATGCCCTTTACGCTGGTTTCTACGGCGCCAAAACGACTTTTGCATATTTGGTTGATTACCATTGTCGACATTCTGCGGCAGTTCATCAGCAAACTGCTCGGGTTCGCTTGGTGTCTGTTTTTTTGCTTTATAAGATAGATCGCGAACTCCGTCGGTGTGTTCATATAAGTGGTCATGTAGACCATAACCCAAGGGATCTATCACAACATCGATCCCTTCTCGCCGCGCTAATTTGGCCGCCGGAACAAAGTCACTATCCCCGACAATCATAATGATTTGATCTACTGCATTTTTGTAAGCCAAAGATGCCACGTCGATTCCTAATCTCATATCGATGCCCTTTTGAATTACATCTAATGAAAAATCGTCATCAGTTAATTGTTCCCACGTTACTTCTTTGCGAAGCAGTTTGGTCTGCGCTTCGAACTTTAACTTCCATGTCGCTGTTTCTATTAGGTGACCGAGACGTAAAGCAACCTTACGCTTCTTAAGAAGCTCCTTGTGCAAATTTAAGCGGAACTTTGCTATATCAGATTTCGCAAAATCTATGGAGCGCTTGCTTATAGGCAAATGCATTTTCTTTTCAATTGGTGGACAATCGTAAAAGAAAATTCGATAGAGCTCAAAGTCGCAAAAAATAGGTGTTCGGTTCTTAGTGCCAATTCTTTGATTAGTGTGTCTTAAGGCATGGCGGAAGATCAAATTTGCCACTTGAGATGGCTCATTCCACGGTACGTTCGGATCTACGTTTTTAAGCCGCTTTAAGAAAAAGGCTCCATCAATCATAATTGCCAGACGACGCATAGTCATATGCTTTATTGCCTCCCCCAAAGCAAAAAAAGCCCTTGGGATCGGCACTCAATTGATTACGACTTTTGTCGATCGAGTGCGTACTGCCAAGGGACCGTATGCTTGAAATATATATATGGGAATCGATTTGTAAAGCCCGCAATGTGTTTTTTCTTTAAGAGTCAAGAGCCACACAATATATAGACACGATTAATTTTATGGATACCCTATGTGCCAGTCAAAGGAAAATAGGTTGCTGCTGCTTGGTCGCGCACCGTTGCCGCGACCCGAGTAACCCATCGAAATCGCGCGTTAGCCATTTGCAGTATGGCAATTAAAACATTGATTTTATTGGTGATCCCGACTGGATTCGAACCAGTGGCCTACAGATTAGGAATCTGTCGCTCTATCCTACTGAGCTACGGGACCGCCTGAAGCACTAGGCATTTGCCGAAAAATGATTCCGTTCGACAAATATTTTTGACACATAATGGTTTTCGCATCATTCGCCAACCCCGCAAAAACGGGGAAGGGAAATTTCTACATGCCTAATCCGTCAGCCGATTAAGCGGCGAGGGCGGTTTCAATAATAGAAACGAAATAGCTGATGCCATAGGGGATCGCTTCGTCGTTAAAATCATAGGCCGGGTGGTGCAGGCCAGCAGTATCGCCATTGCCGATAAAAATATACGCGCCCGGTCGCGCTTCGAGCATATAGGAAAAATCCTCAGCCGCCATCATCGGGTTCACATCCGTCTGCACCATCGCGTCGCCTGCAACAGCTTTTGCAATGCGGGCGGCAAATTCGGTCTGCGCATCGTGGTTGAAGGTCACTGGATAATTATTCTTATAGCGCACAGTGATTTCTGCTCCCGTGGTCGCAGCAATACCTGCCGCTACCTCCCGCAAACGTTGTTCGGCAAAGGCGCGTGTTTCCTTGCTCAAAGAGCGAACGGTTCCGGAAAGTTTGGCTTCTTGCGGGATCACATTATAGGCTTCTCCAGCATGGAATTTCGTAACAGAAATTACGAGCGAATCGAGCGGGTCCGTATTGCGTGAAACGATGTTCTGCACGGCGGTGAGCAATTGTGCGCCCGTCATGATCGGGTCGATGGTTCGATGAGGCTGAGCCGCGTGGCCGCCACGGCCTTTGATAAAGAAGTCAAATTCATCGGTTGCAGCCATGATCGGGCCTTTGCACATGGCAAATTGGCCGACGGGAAGGCCAGGAAGATTATGCACACCGTAGATCTCTGAGATACCAAAACGCTCCATCAGGCCGTCATTGATCATCGCCAATGCGCCTGCTCCGCCTTCCTCAGCTGGCTGGAACACCAGCACGGCGGAACCACGAAAATTGCGGGTTTCGCAAAGATATTTTGCAGTGCCCAGCAACATGGCGGTGTGGCCATCATGCCCGCAGGAATGCGCTTTACCGGGAATTGTTGATGCCCATTCGACGCCGCTGGTTTCTGTGATGGGCAGGGCGTCCATATCCGCACGAAGGCCGATGCTGGGGCCATCGCCATTTTTTCCGTTGATGATCGCAACAATGCCAGAACGGCCAATGCCGGTTTCTATCCGATCACAGCCAAAGGATTTTAGCTTTTCTTCCACAAAGCGGATGGTCAGAGGCAGATCATAAAGCGTTTCCGGATATTGGTGCAGATGACGGCGCCAAGCAACAACATCAGACTGGATTTCTGCGGCGCGGTTTAGGATCGGCATATTTAAGCTCCCAAAGGTTGAGCGCAATTATCAGGATGGGCCCAATTATTGGGTGGCAAGATATGACGTATTGGTGAAAGCCAGCAATCCCTGTTTGCCTTTTCCTCGCCACATGGCATAGATAGAAAAGCGCAGATCCTCCTTATTGAAGAGTATTGCTTGGCATTATGGACATTTATGCAAGCCGGAGCGAAGGCTGGCGAAGTTCGTAAAACAGGCGGGGAGGGAAACTATCATACGCAAAATTGCGGCCATTGATGATTGGAACTACGCAAATGATATCGAAGTCGTTGAAAATCTGGCTCGCGGTAGCGGCGATCTCAGGCTTGGCTCTCTCTGCGGCTTCGGCGAATCCCGCTATTGCTGTTGATGTGGCCTCGGGCAAAGTCTATGCCCAAAAAGATGCTTTTCAGCGCTGGTATCCGGCTTCTCTCACCAAAATGATGAGCGCGTATGTGGTATTTCGTGCATTGGAAGCGGGGGAACTCACGCTTTCTTCGCCCGTGCGCATGACGGTGAAAGCTGCGAAGGAACCGCCGAGCAAAATGGGGTATCGACCCGGATCAGTGATGACACTGGATACGGCGCTGACCATCATGTTGGTTAAATCTGCCAATGACGTCTCAGTTGCTTTAGCGGAAGCTGTTGCTGGCTCGCAAGAAGCGTTTGTGAAGCGTATGAATTCGGAAGCCAAACGGCTTGGCATGTTTGGTACAAATTTTGCCAATCCGAATGGGCTTCACGATCCCAAAAACTATTCAACCGCGCGCGATATGGCGGTTTTGGGCGTGCAATTGCGCCGCGAATTCCCACAATATGCCCATTATTTTTCCACCGAAGCGATTGATACCGGTGACGGCAAGAAACCACAGCCCAATTACAATATTCTGCTTGGTCGTTATGATGGCGCAGATGGTATGAAAACCGGGTTTGTCTGTGCATCGGGCTTTAATCTGGCCAGTTCTGCCACCAGGCAGGGGCGTACAATTCTTGCAATTGTGCTTGGCGCTGATCGGCAGGAAACGCGTGCTGCACAGGCAGCGCAATTGATGAGTGACGCATTCCGTTCCAATGGGGCTGGGGCGCCCACCCTTGCGACAATGGCGCCGCCGCCAGGCACAGCGATCAATGAGGCAGTGAACTTACGCAGCGTGATTTGTAGCCAAGAAGCCATGGCTAAACGTTGGGATGGCCGGGATGTTGAAGGCCGGTTAAAAATAGATTCACCCTATATTCGACCGATGACCCGTGAACCGATTCCGGTTAAAGTTGGGTTGGTTTCCGAACCGCCGCGTAATGTTTCCAAAGTCAGCCAGATGGATCTGTCGCGAATTCCCGTGCCTATGCAGCGTCCGCAGCGCAGAGCTGAGATTAGGGAGGCTAATATAAATTAGGCGCTGGCGCTTTGCTTCGACATTATTTCTGAAATTATTTGAACCTTTGCAGGCGTGGTCCTGCAATGAGGTTGCGGATTAATAAACCATGGCGACACCAATTCCAGTTTCTGTGCTCACCGGCTTTCTCGGCTCGGGTAAGACTACGCTTCTCAATCGGCTGCTTAAGGACCCGTCACTGACGGATACGGCAGTTATCATCAATGAGTTTGGCGAGATCAGTATTGATCATCTCTTGGTTGAGCAGGCCAGTGAAGGTGTGATTGAACTTGCGGATGGCTGTCTTTGCTGCACCGTGCGCGGCGAGCTGGTGGATACGCTTGCAGATCTGATTGATCGGCTGGACACAGGCCGCATCAAATCTTTAAAACGCGTGATTATTGAAACAACCGGCTTGGCTGATCCTGCACCGGTGTTGCATTCCATCATGGGGCATCCGGTATTGTTGCAGGCGTTCCGACTGGATGGCGTTCTGACAACTGTTGATGCGGTTAATGGTATGGCAACGCTCGATAATCACGAGGAAGCCATTAAACAAGCGGCAATGGCGGATCGTATCATCATCACCAAGGCCGAGCTTCCGGAAGCGCAGACAGGGCTTGCAGCGCTAAAAGCGCGTTTAAGGCAGCTTAATCCGGGTGCGGATATTCTTGAAGCATCTGACAATCGCACCGGATATGCGCAGCTTTTTGAATGTGGGCTTTATAATCCGGAGACAAAAACAGCGGATGTTCAGCACTGGTTGCGGGCGCAAGCCTATGAAGATCAACATGCTGAACATGAGCACATTTGCGGTCCTGATTGTGATCACGAGCATCATGATCATAAACATGGGCATCACCATCATCGCGATGATGCGATCCGTTCATTTTCTTTGCGTCATAAGGAACCTATTCCCTATTCGACATTTGAAATGTTCCTTGATCTTTTACGATCAACCCATGGTGAAAAACTGTTGCGGGTAAAAGGGATTGTACAGATTGCAGAAGATCCTGATCGGCCATTGGTTATTCACGGCGTACAGAAAATCTTTCATCCACCGGCACGGCTCCCTCAATGGCCAGAAGCGGCGCAGCGCGAAACATTGCTGGTGATGATCGTCAAGGATTTGTCAGAAAACTATGTGCGCGAATTATTTGACGCGTTTTTGGGAAAACCGGCTCCAGACCGGCCAGACCGAGCGGCAATGATGGATAATCCGCTGGCAATACCTGGTTATTCACCGGGACGATAAGGCTATTTCTTGCGAATAAGAAACCGATGAAGGCCGGGCTCTTGCAGATGCTGGACCAGCTCATGGCCTTCCTGTGCGCAGAAATGTGGTAAATCTATACCGGCAAGGGGGTCAGATGTCTCGACCCATAAAAGGTCACCGCTTTGCATAGAGCGCAGGCGATTGCGCGTTTTTAAAACCGGAAGAGGGCATTTAAGCCCTCTTAGATCATAGATCGGTATTTCAGCTTGTTGCACGACTAATTGCCGCCAAATTTCCACCATGGCTTTTTCTTTTCCGGGATCACCTGTTCTGCAATGGTGGTTGCGGTGGTGACAGGTGATTGGACCGCTTCAGGATTGTTCTGCGGTATCGGAACGGAAACTGGTTGAACGGTTGCTGAGTCAACAGCTTGTGGTGTTGCAACGGCGTTTACGGGTTGCGCTATAGGTGCAACATCCGGTGCATTCGGCTTTTCTGCTGATGCTGGGGTGAGTGACGGAGGTTCGCGGCTCACTCTTTCGCCGCGCGCGCGGGCTGCGCTCCATTGCGAAACCAGTTTTGCTTCGGCAATACCCTGGATTGAGGGCGAAGGTGCCTTCAGGCTGGCGCTGAAAGCGCTCTGGAAGGTTTTCTCATAAGAAGAAGCGTAGGCCATGGATTGGTTGCCTACAGATGGCGGGCATGCCCCGGCGGGATCAAGCGTCTCGCCTTCCGGCACTGCGTTGAACACGTAGCGTTTTTCGCAGACATCGACTTTTGGCGGCGTTTTCGTGGCCTCAAAAGCATCGTAACCTTGCTTAAGCATTTTCCAGAATTCGAAATTTGGATCGTTACGATAACGAGCCATATTTGCATTGGTCATGCGAAATGGAAAAGCTTGAATCTGGAAATCCCGCTGTCCGCCTCTAAAGGCATCCCGGCCAAAGGCGTAAATCTCGCTCACACTTTCATCGGTCATGGAATAGCAGCCCGAAGATGAGCAGGCGCCGTGAACCATCAAATGCTGGCCCGTGCGCTCATTTACGCGATCATAGGCGTTTGGGAAACCCATGTTGAATGCAAGGTAATATTGCGATGTGGGATTCATTTGCGCGGGGCGGACAGTGTAGAAACCTTCCGGTGCCTGACGGTCGCCTTCAATGAATTTTGGACCCAGTTTTCCCGACCATTTGCAGATTTCATAGGAAGCGATCTGATCGTATTTGCCGTTATTCTTTTGCTTCCAGACTTCGAGGACGTTTTCTTCTTTGAAGATGCGAACAAGAATAGGCGAATGGCGAGACATGCCCTTTGCCTTCATTTTTGCAACGATCTTATTAGGCAGAGGTGTTTCGTGCCGCATGCCAAGATCGGCAACGGTCGAACCCTGACACCCTGCGAGAAAGGTTGTTGCAAGAATAGTGGCTATAATTGCGCTTCTGATTTTCATTTCGCATCACGCCCGTCTGGAGTAGTGCCTTCAAACCTCTTTGAAAAACCATCTAACAAAGAGTTTGAGCTGGATGAAATGGTATTACCATGTCATCATTTTATCTTTTCAAGCACTTTCGAATGTAAGGCGACGCGTGCCGTCAATCGATTGCGCTTTCGAAGCTTGGATATTATCGGCAAAACCTTTCATTATCGTTGATAAATCCTTGCTCAAATACCCAAAATTCCTTTGCTGCGCAATATGACGGAATTGACAAGTGGATGCAATCCGGCGCGCTGTCGAGCGCGCCAGAATGATTATTTCATGCTTTGTGGAATTTAAATATTGCGGCCGATCTGAAGGAATTTCTGGCGACGCTCCTGTTTGAGCGTTTCACCGTCAATATCTTTCATGGCGCGTAAGGATGCGGTGATGATATCACCCGTAGCATCAATGGCTGCCTCCTTACCACGATGGGCGCCGCCCACTGGCTCGGAAATGATGCCGTCGATGATCTTAAGATCGAAAAGATCCTGCGCAGTGATGCGCATATTTGAAGCTGCATCTTTGGCGCGGGTCGAATCATGCCAGAGGATCGACGCGGCACCTTCAGGCGAAATCACCGAGTAAATCGAGTGTTCCAGCATATAGACGCGGTTTGCCACTGCAATCGCAATCGCGCCGCCAGACCCGCCTTCACCGATGATGATCGAGATCACGGGAACACGTAGTTTTAGGCATTGAGCGGTTGAGCGGGCAATGGCTTCGGCCTGTCCGCGTTCTTCTGCACTTACGCCCGGATATGCGCCGGCTGTATCAACAAAGGTGATCAGCGGTAACTGGAAACGGTCTGCCAATTCCATGATGCGCACGGCTTTGCGATAGCCTTCAGGGCGAGCGGAGCCAAAATTATGCTTTAGGCGGGTTTTTGTGTCCGAGCCTTTTTCCTGACCGAGAATGGCGACGGGCTGGCCGTTGAAGCGGGCAAAACCACCCTGAATGGCTTCATCATTGGCAAATTGGCGATCACCAGCCAGAGGGGTGAACTCGGTAAAAAGCCGATTGATATAATCCAGACAATGCGGACGATCCGGATGGCGCGCGATCTGCGCTTTCTGCCACGGGGTCAGCTTGCGGTAAATATCCCTCAATGCATCGGCCGAGCGCTTCTCGAGACGGCTGATCTCGTCGCTCATCTCAACGCTGCCTTGTTCCTGAGCGAGCTTCTTTAGCTCCAGAATCTGGCCTTCGAGGTCGGCGACGGGTTTTTCAAAATCGAGATAGTTATACATCGGGCCTGACTATCGTGAGTTTCTAAGCTATTGGCCAGTAAGCTGACCGAGCAAAAAAGGCTATCTTGCGGCCTTACATATTTACTTCATAGCTAAGTTGCAAATTTTTCTGGCTTTCTCATACAAGCGAGCGCGCTAATCGGCAAGCGGATGATGCTCACTTACCAATTTATGCAGTCTTTCTTCCAAAACATGAGTATAAATTTGTGTGGTGGAAATATCGGCATGCCCCAGCAATTGCTGCACGGTGCGCAGATCGGCCCCATTTTGCAAAAGATGGCTCGCAAAAGCATGGCGAAGCACATGCGGTGAGACAGAGCTGGCGGAAAGTCCAGAGCGGACGGCAAGCGCCTTCAATTCGCGGGCAAAAACCTGGCGGGCGAGATGGCCGGTTTCGGAAAAAGCCGGAAAAAGCCACGGGTTTTCGTCATAACCGGGCAATTCATCACGCAAAGCAAGAAAGCCTTGTAACGCCTCGCGTGCCTTTAGAGACAAAGGCACCATGCGTTCTTTCGCGCCTTTGCCACGCACGATCAGAAAGCGATCATCGGTGCGCACCACGCTTCGCGGCAGGCCAACCAGTTCTGACACGCGCAAGCCGGTTGCATACAGGGTTTCAAGAAGCGCATGCAAGCGCAGTGCTTTAATTTGCTCGATCGGTTCACTCGCTTCATTGGCCTCAAGAGCGGCGCGATCAAGTAGACGGCTGACATTTTCGACGCTCAAAATTTTTGGCAGAGGTTTTTGTTTTTTGGGGGCGTCAATAACACTGGTTGGGTCATCCTGTCGGATGCCTTCGGTATAGAGAAAGCGGAAAAATTGCTTAAGTGCTGAGAGCCTGCGCGCCTGTGATGTTGCGGCAAAGCCCTGTGCGGCCATGGTATCAAGGGTCTGACGAATGTCTTGAGTGGAGCTTTGCGGAAGCTCGACACCGCGCTTTGCCACGAGTTCTGCGCAGGCTTCCAGATCACGGCGATAGGAATCGAGCGTATTTTGTGCGGCTCCGCGTTCTGCGCTCATCATCTCAAGGAAATTTTCAATAGCAATGGATGCGCGCATTGTTACTCCTCTATGCCCTGATTGCTGTTCTCGCCCGGCTCATCTTGGCGATTATCAAGCATATCCGAATTGATGGGTCGAGGCGGAGCAATCACGCGTTGTTTGATTTTTGCGGCAGGAATTTCCTGTCTGATCATATGGCGAGAAGGTTCTACCAAATGCGCAAGCGCGTACATTGCGCCATAGATGATGGCGACAATCAGTGCAAGAAATCCGAAGATTCGCGTCAAAGTGGGCATGATGCTTTATGCTGCCCTATTGAAGTGAAAGCAAGAAAAGTCACAGCGGTAAAAGCTGCTATTGAGCGCTTTAGCCCGATTAAGCCGGGCTTTTGTCATAAAAGCCGGTTTGATATGCGGAAACCATTCTAAAGCGATTGACGCCGCGTTCTTTTTGATGTGGAAACGACACAAATGGACGAGGGCTATGAGCAGTACGGAAAAACAGACAGGTCTTAATGGGAAAGCGCCTATTATCCATCAATTGTTGGGTTCAAGGGTGGTGGTTCTCGTGGGGCTAATGGGAGCAGGAAAATCTACCGTCGGGCGCAAGGTTGCGACGATGCTGGGCCTGCCTTTCCGAGATGCGGATACAGAAATTGAAAATGTTTCGCGCATGAGCGTTCCGGAGCTTTTTGAAGCCTATGGTGAGGACGAGTTTCGCGATCTGGAACGGCGAGTGATTTTGCGCCTTCTTGATGATGGGCCAATGGTTCTGGCAACCGGGGGCGGCGCTTATATGAATGAAGAGACGCGTTCTTCGATCGCGAGGGCTGGGATTTCTATCTGGCTTAATGCGGAACTGGATGTGCTCATGGAGCGAGTTTCACGGCGTCAAAACCGGCCGTTGTTGCAAAATGACAATCCGCGCGGCGTGATGCAAAGTCTGATGGAGCGGCGCTATCCGATCTATGCGCAGGCCGATATTGAGATCATGTCACGCGACGATAAAAAAGAAGTGATCGCTGCAGAAATGATTGATGCTCTGGCAGCGCATTTGGAGAAAATACGGGCCTGAGCTCTGGATAAGAGAAAGAAAAGATTATGAATGCGCCTATGAACGCTGCCGATATTGTCACTGTTCCGGTTTCATTGGGTGAGCGTTCCTATGATATTTTGATTGGTAAAGGGTTGATCGAGCGGGCGGGTGAAGAAATAGCTCGTCGGCTCAAAGATGTTCGCGTGGCTATTGTGACCGATGAGAATGTCGCCAGCGCACATTTAGAGCGGCTTACAGCAGCGTTTGAGCGCGCTGGCATTCAGTCAACACCGATTATTGTAGCGCCGGGGGAGAAGTCAAAATCATTTGCGACGCTTGAGATGGTCACCAATGCGGTGCTTGCGGCGCGGCTTGAGCGGGGCGATGCGGTGGTGGCTTTTGGCGGGGGTGTTGTGGGCGATCTTGCAGGATTTGTCAGCGGGATCGTTCGGCGCGGCATGAATTTTATCCAGATACCGACTTCGCTTTTGGCGCAAGTGGATTCTTCGGTTGGCGGCAAGACCGGCATCAATACCGAACATGGCAAGAACCTTGTTGGGGTTTTTTATCAGCCGCAGCTGGTGCTGGCGGATACGGAAATTCTCGATACATTGTCAGAGCGTGAGTTTCGTGCAGGCTATGCGGAAGTGGCAAAATATGGGCTGATGGATCGGCCAGAATTTTTTGCATGGCTTGAGCAAAACTGGCAGGATGTTTTTGCAGGTGGGCCGGCGCGCACCGAGGCTATTGCTCAATCTTGCCGCTCGAAAGCCGCAGTGGTGGCACGCGATGAGCGCGAATCAGGCGACCGGGCCTTGCTCAATCTGGGCCATACTTTCGGTCATGCGCTGGAAACAGCGACCGGGTATGATTCAACGCGTCTGGTTCACGGCGAAGCTGTTGCCATTGGCATGGCGCTTGCGCATCGATTTTCCGTAAAAATGAACCTGTGCGCCATTGAGGATGCAGAGCGGGTAGAAACTCATCTGAAAGCGGTCGGACTTCCGGCCCGGCTTTCCGATGTGCCGGGCGGTTTGCCTTCTGCTGAAAAATTGATGGATTATATTGCGCAGGACAAAAAAGTAGAACGGGGTGCGTTGACCTTTATTCTGACCCGCGGCATTGGCCAGTCCTTCATTGCGAAGGATGTTCCTTCATCCAGCGTGCTGGAATTTTTGAAGGAGCGGCTTCCTGCTGCCTAAATAGGCTTTGACACTCTACTGACATGCGCCGTCTCGGGCGGCGCATCACTAGCCTGAAAGGATAGAGAATGATGTTAGGACTCTGGATTATCTGTGGCATCATTCTGCTTTGCGTCACTCTTTCGGCGTTTTTTTCCGGTGCGGAAACAGCGCTAACCGCGGCATCTCGCGCCCGTATGCTCAGCCATGAGCATAATGGGGATGAACGGGCCAAAGTGGTACAAAACTTGATCGGCAGGCGTGACCGGCTGATTGGCGTGTTGTTGATCGGCAATAACCTCACCAATATTTTGGCGTCTTCTTTGGCGGCCAGCATATTTTTGTCTTTGTTTGGTGATGCCGGTGTTGCCTATTCAACCTTGGCAATGACGGTCATTCTGGTGGTTTTTGCGGAAGTGCTGCCCAAGTCTTGGGCAATTTCCAACCCGGATCGTTTTTCGCTGCATATTGCCCGCCCAGTCTCATGGGTAGTGGCGGTGCTGGGCCCAGTTTCGGCGCTGGTGAATGGGATTGTGCGCGTTATCTTAAAGCTATTCGGCGTCAATCTGGCCATTGGGCGGCCCATGCTCAGCGCGCAGGAAGAGCTGCGCGGCGCGGTGGAAGTGCTGCATCGCGATAAATCTCTGGTCAAGGAGGACCGCGATCAACTGGGCGGATTGCTTGATCTTAAAGAGCTTGAAGTTAGTGATGTGATGGTGCACCGTACGGGAATGCGCACGATCAATGGTGATGCACCTGCGGATCAGATCGTGCGGGAAGTTCTGGCAAGTCCGCATACGCGCATGCCAGTCTGGCGCGAGGATATCGACAATATTGTCGGCATTATTCACACCAAGGATCTGGTGCGTGCGCTTTACGACTTCGATAATGATTTTTCCCGCATTGATATAATGAAAGTGGTGCGCAAACCGTGGTTCGTTCCCGATACAACCACTTTGCAAGACCAATTGGACGCGTTTTTGCGGCACAAAGCGCATATTGCCATTGTGGTGGATGAATATGGCGATGTGCAGGGGCTAGTAACACTCGAAGATATTTTGGAAGAAATCGTCGGCGACATCACCGACGAGCATGATATTGCCATAGAGGGTATGCGCTGGCAGCCAGATGGCTCGGTAATTGTGGATGGATCGCTGCCCATTCGCGATGTGAACCGTGCGCTAGGCTGGACACTGCCCGATGAGGAAGCAACCACCATTGCCGGGTTGGTTATTCATGAAACGCAGACAATTCCGGAAGTGAAACAGGCTTTCACATTTCACAGCAAGCGCTTTTCGGTTTTAAACAAGGAAAAGAACCGATTGACGCGCTTGCGTATTGTGCCGCTTGATGCTGACGGAAAGCCTATTCCGGGTGGTGTGGGGCCAAAGCTTCCTCTTTGAGCTGTGCTCCTAGCGCCTTGTCGGCTCGCCGGGTGCGGAAAGCTCTAACGCTAGGGCGTGAACGCCGCCATCCAACTCTGCTTTTAGCACTTCATTGACGGCACGATGGCGCGCCACGCGATTCATTCCGGCAAAGCTTTCGGCGACCATGCGCACGCGAAAATGGGTTTCTCCGGTTCCATCAAAGCTATCATGGTGATCACTGTCGGGATGGTGATGACCCGCATGGTGATGACTTTCATTTATGATTTCAAGACGTTGCGGAGAAAAAGCCGCTTTGAGTTTTTGCTCGATCACAGATTGTTTGTTAATAGGAATGGACATTTGGGCCAGTTCTCCCCATATAGACGCTGTGCTTCATATAGACGTCGCCTCGGCGGCATTTGGTGGGGCAAATCCGCACAGGACTCGCAGTTAGCAGCAAATTTCGCCCTAAATGAAAGACCAAATTGGTCGGGACGAAATGTCAATTCTTGTTTAGTGACTCTTAATCCGCATAATTCGATTCGATGACAACGAGCTCAAAATTTTTCGATAGCATTCGCATCCGCCCAAAAAAATCGGCCGAGGCGAAATCAAACGCACCCTGCTGCCAGTGGGATGGCTGCAATAAGCCGGGCACGCATCGCGCACCGGTAGGGCGTATGCGTGAGGGCGAGTATTTTCGCTTTTGTATCAATCACGTCCGGGAATATAATAAGAGTTTCAATTATTTCTCTGGCCTGTCCGATAGCGAAGTCGCCAAGTTTCAAAAGGAAGCCATTACCGGTAATCGACCGACATGGACGACAGGCGCCAATGCCAGCGCTAGTGCCCGCGCACGGACATCGCCGGATATTGCGCAGCGCCGTTCGGGCTCTGCGGCCTATCACAACAGGATGCGTGATCCGTTCAATATTGTGAACGAAGCCAAGATGAGCGCATCCGCCAAGACGCCGCATCGTAAACCACGAGCATTGGAGCTAAAGGCTCTGGCAACTCTTGGCTTAGATGCAAATTCCAGTAGCGATAAGATTAAGGCGCGCTATAAAGAACTTGTGAAGCAACATCATCCCGATGCCAATGGTGGTGATCGTGGTTCGGAAGATCGTTTCCGTGATGTGATTCAGGCTTATCAATTGCTCAAACAGGCAGGTTTTTGCTAAAGCCTTTTTGAGCTGGATGCAGTGGGCCAATGGCCCATCTGCCAACGGACATTCTTCTGCCGCATCTATGCGGAGGTAAGTACGGATGCCCGCAAGTTATTATAGTTGGGGCGTCAGTCTGGTTCGCCGGCGATTTGCTCCAGTTGGAATGTGAATGTCGCGGCTGGGCAATCCTGCCGCCTCTGGAGGCATGATGAACAAGGTTGAGCGCGATATAGCCAATTTGCCGGATATAACAGTTTCGGTGCGCGAAAAATTCGGAATCGATTCTGACATGATGGTGCCTGCATATGCAGCGGGCGATTCCTATGTACCAGAATTGGACCCCGATTATCTCTTTGACCGCCAGACCACGCTCGCAATTCTTGCAGGGTTTGCTCATAATCGTCGCGTGATGGTTTCTGGCTATCACGGCACCGGTAAATCGACCCATATTGAACAGGTGGCCGCTCGCCTCAACTGGCCCTGTGTGCGGGTTAATCTCGACAGCCATGTCAGCCGGATTGATCTGGTGGGTAAGGATGCAATCGTCGTTAAGGACGGCATGCAGGTTACTGAATTCAAAGATGGCATTCTGCCTTGGGCTTATCAGCACAATGTGGCGCTGGTTTTTGACGAATATGATGCCGGGCGTCCGGATGTGATGTTTGTCATTCAGCGTGTATTGGAATCATCCGGTCGTCTGACGCTTCTTGATCAAAGCCGCGTTATTCGTCCTCATCCAGCCTTCCGGCTGTTTGCCACCGCCAATACGGTGGGGCTGGGCGATACGACAGGGCTTTATCACGGCACACAGCAGATCAACCAGGCGCAGATGGACCGCTGGTCAATTGTAACGACGCTCAACTATCTGCCGCATGATAATGAAGTGAACATTGTTCTCGCTAAAGCCAAGCATTATCAAAATGCAGAAGGCCGACAGATCGTTGACAAAATGGTGCGGGTTGCGGACCTCACGCGGCAGGCTTTCATCAATGGCGATCTTTCCACCGTGATGAGCCCGCGTACTGTGATTACATGGTCCGAAAATGCGGCGATCTTTAATGATGTCGGTTTTGCTTTCCGTCTGACTTTCCTTAACAAATGTGATGAGCTGGAACGCTCGATTGTGGCTGAATTCTATCAGCGGGCATTTGGCGAGGAACTTCCTGAATCAGCAGCCAATATCGTTCTGGCCTGATGGGATATGGCGCTGGAGGTTTCCGGCGGCAGATGGATGAGGAGTCTGGATAGGCATGTCAGGCCAAATGTCAGGAATGGGCGATAATTCGCGTGAACGCAAAGCGGGTCCGGTGGATGCGGAGCCGTTTAAGCGCGCAATGACGGCCTGTATGCGGGCCATTTCCGGCGATAATGAGCTGGAAGTGGCGTTCAGCAATGATCGCCCTGCTTTAACCGCCAATCGCGCCCGACTTCCTGATATTCCTAAGCGCCCAAACCCACATGACCTTGCGGTTACGCGGGGGCTTGGGGATTCCATGGCTTTGCGCAAAGCGCAGCACAATGCGCGTATTCATGCAAGCTTTGCTCCAGAGGGCAAGCAGGCGCGCGCAATTTTTGATGCGGTGGAGCAGGCGCGCGTGGAGGCGATTGGCGCCAAAGCAATGGTGGGGGTGGCCGATAATCTCGCGGTTATGCTGGCGGATAAATATTCGCGCACCAATTTTGCGACGGTAACGGAGCGCGAAGATGCGCCGCTGGAAGAAGCGGTTTCATTATTGCTGCGTGAGAAGCTGACCGGTCGCAAGGCTCCTGCGGAAGCGGGGCCTGTGCTTGATCTATGGCGAGATTGGATTGAACAGAAGGCTGGCGCTGAGCTAGCGCGGCTGAATGAAAATCTGCAAGACCAGCAGGCTTTTGCTCGGATTGTGCGCGATATGCTGGCGGCCATGGATATGGCAGAAGAGTTTTCGTCTGACGAGCAAGACGAAGACGAGCAGCAAAATGAGGAACAATCGCCCGATCAAGACGAGAATGAAGAGGGCGGCGACGAGAGCCAGGAAGGGTCTGATTCGGCGCAGAGTGATGAATCGGATGAATCCAGTGACGAAGGCGAGCAGGGCGAAATGGAAGCCTCTGATGCGACTTCGGACGATATGGATGATAGCGAAGATATCGACGCGGAAACACCCGGAGATACGCGGCGCGCTAATCAACCTTTTGCAAATTTTGCCGAGCAGGTTGATTATAAGGTTTTCACCCGCGAGTTTGACGAGGAAGTCGAGGCAACCGATCTTTGTGACGAGGCAGAGCTTGAGCGTCTGCGCGGATTTCTCGACAAGCAGCTGGCCAATTTGCAAGGCGTTGTGGGGCGGCTTGCAAATCGCTTGCAGCGCCGTCTAATGGCGCAGCAAAATCGCTCTTGGGATTTTGATCTGGAAGAGGGATATCTCGATACCGCACGGCTGATGCGTGTGATTATCGATCCTACGCAGCCGCTTTCCTATAAAATGGAGCGAGACACGGATTTCCGCGATACGGTGGTGACATTGGTGCTTGATAATTCAGGCTCAATGCGTGGTCGTCCGATTACAGTGGCTGCGACTTGTGCTGATATATTAGCACGCACGCTGGAACGTTGTGGCGTGAAAGTAGAGATTCTTGGCTTTACCACGAAAGCTTGGAAGGGTGGCCAGGCGCGTGAAGCGTGGCTTGGTGGTGGCAAGCCAGCCAATCCGGGTCGTTTGAATGATCTGCGTCATATCATCTATAAGAGCGCAGACGCGCCTTGGAGGCGCGCACGGCGCAATCTTGGCTTGATGATGCGCGAAGGGCTGCTGAAAGAGAATATCGACGGTGAGGCGCTTATTTGGGCGCATCAGCGCCTATTGGCGCGGCCTGAGCAGCGCAAAATCTTGATGATGATCTCCGATGGCGCGCCGGTCGATGATTCTACCCTGTCGGTTAATCCAGGCAATTATCTGGAGCGGCATTTACGTGCAGTCATTGAGGAGATCGAAACTCGCTCGCCAGTGGAACTCATTGCGATCGGTATTGGTCACGATGTGACCCGTTACTATCGCCGTGCGGTGACAATTGTAGATGCCGAAGAATTGGCCGGAGCAATGACCGAGCAATTGGCTTCGCTGTTTGAAGACCAGCAGGAAGCATCGGGACGCAGGGGGCTTGGGGGGCGCAGGGGGGCCTAGGGGGCTTGAGGGACGCAGAGCTCGCTAGGCGATTTGATAAAATTCATGAAACAAACGGCGCATGTGGTCCATGCGCCGTTTGTTTTAGGATGCTTTGTCAGGCGCATAAAGTGTTGGGGCAAATATTGCCAGCACAGCGCCATAGGGGATCAGCATTAGCGTGCCCATTACGACTTTTACGAAGAAATCGCCAAAGGCCAAGGACGCCCAAAGCGGCACGCCAATCCCCAGAAATGCAGCCGGCTCTGCCAGTGATGAATCTGGCATTCCGGTGATTTTATCGATCCATGCAAAGTTCGCGGCAAACGCAATTGAGAAGAATAAAACTGTGTCGAAGATTGAGCCGAGCATTGCACCAGCAAAAGGGGCTTTCCACCAAGTCTTACGGCGCAGGCGGTCAAAAACGGTGATATCCAACAGTTGAGCGCAAAGAAAAGCACTGCCAGAAGCGATGGCGATACGCGGGATCGCAAGCCAGATCGATAGCACCACACCCAAAACAAAACCGACATAAACGGTTCTTCGCGCAGCAAGGGGACCGAAGCGGCGATTGGTGAGGTCATTGACCAAAAATGCGAAAGGATAAGTGAAAGCGCCCCAGGTAAGAACTTCATTCAGGCCCAAATATTCAAATGGATATTGGACAAGAATATTGGAGGCAGCAACTGCGGCACACATTGCCAGCATGGCCGGCATTAGCCGGGAGAGGGAAATATTATCAGACATTTTTTTATCCTGGGTAATGGAACCAGCAAAAAAGGCCAGCGCAGGCCAGCCATTTTTGTCTAACTGCTATGAGCGGCACTCAGAAACATAATCACACCCTGTTTAGGATGATTTAATCGAGGCCGAAATTCGGGCAGATGGCAATTCTGCCTGAACTTATTCTGCTGCTGCTTCAGCCTGCTTTTTAACGATCTGACGCTTAAGCAGACGTGCGCGCTGCGAGAGTTCCTTATCGTTTGCCTTAACGAGGAAGGAATCAAGGCCGCCACGATGCTCAACCGAACGCAGAGCATTCGCAGATACGCGCAGACGATAGCTATGGCCGAGAGCTTCGGACATAAGCGTTACGTTGCAGAGGTTCGGCAGAAAACGACGACGCGTTTTGTTGTTCGCGTGGCTTACATTGTTGCCGTACTGGACCGACTTGCCGGTCAATTCACAAGCGCGGGACATTTTGGTCTCACCTTCAACATTTTGTTTCTCAGGCCCCGACCCGAATGTCCGATACATGCAATCAAAGCAGACAATCAATGCAGTTTGATGCTGCTGGCGCGCGATCTCGGACAGGCGGCCTATTGGGAAAGTCGCGTTTCTATAGTGACCACAGCGATTGCAGTCAAGCCAGATTCGAAGTTAACGCCGTAAACAGGATGTTTTGCGGCATTTTGCGCGCCTCTTATAACATGGCATCATAACTTCGCCAGTTTTTACTGGTCACAGATAGAGTAGAGGGAGAACAAAGATCAAGTGGGGAGGTGCCTCTGAAAGGCTCATCAAGGATGATACGCCGTTTACGATTCTCTTGGACATTATCACGATTGATAGGGAAACAATCACGATTGACAAGAACACGAGCAGCAGGATGGCGCTGTGTTTTATTGTTGCTGGCCGTGATTGCTGCAAGCGGCAGTGCCATGGGTATTGCCCAAGCAGATGCGGTTTATCGAACCGAATATGAAATCTCGATTTTTGGGCTTTCACTGGCGCGCGCTGCCATAGAGACTACGGTTAAGGGGCGGAATTATAGCGTAAATGGCCGTTTCATGACATCCGGCTTGGCGCGTATCTTTGACGATACGGATGGGACGGTATTCGTCACTGGCCGGTCTGTGATGGGCCGAGCCGTGCCCAGCAGTTTTGATCTTGCCTATAAGCACGGGCGGAAAAACAAAAGCACTAAAATCCGCTTTGCCGGTGGCAATGTCATTGATGTAAAGAATGTGCCTGCGATTAAAAAGCGGGCACCGTGGATCACGGTGACACCGGGTGACTTGCTCAATGTCAATGATCCGATTACCGCGCTGATGATTTCAGCGGATCAAATTGGCTCTGTCTGCAACCGGACGCTTAACGTTTTTGATGGTCAGACAAGGGCAGACATCAAATTAGCATTCAGCGGTACGCGATCTTTCACCACGCGTGGATTTACGGGCGAATCGGTGATCTGCTCGGCAGGCTTTGTTCCTTTGGCTGGCTATCAAGAAGGCAAAAAAGCCATCAATTATTTGCGCGATAAAAGCAAGATCTCAATTTCCTTTGCTTCAATGGGGGATTCCGGTATTTATGGCCCGGTTCTTGCAACGATCGGTACGCAATTGGGGACATTAAAAATTCAGGCGACGCGATTCGAGCAGGTAAAATAGGGGAGGACAAAGCAGGCTTGAAAGCAGAGTCCTCGAATGGCGCCTCTGATGGAGGCGTCTAATGGGGGCCCGGAGGGGGGATTAATATGAAGCTTGCGACCCTGATTGGTTTTTCCGCTATCGCTATGTGGGCGTTATTGGCGCTTTTTACAGCAGGATCGGGTAAGGTTCCGCCATTCCAGCTTTCTGCCATGACATTTGCCATTGGTGCATCCATTGGTCTTATCTCATGGCTCTGGCGTCCGGGGGCTGCAAAACATTTGCGCCAGCCGCCGGTGGTTTGGCTGGTCGGAGTTGTTGGACTTTTCGGTTATCATTTTCTCTATTTTACCGCGCTGCGAAACGCACCAGCGGTAGAAGCCAGTCTGATTGCCTATCTTTGGCCTTTGCTGATTGTGCTGGGGTCGGCGCTGATGCCCGGTGAGCGGCTGCACTGGTATCATATTGCAGGAGCGCTGCTCGGGCTTGTTGGAACCGTGTTGATCGTTACCAAAGGCGGAAGCCTTGGTTTTGAGGCAAGATATAGTTTCGGTTATGCCATGGCTGGGCTTTGCGCTTTCACCTGGTCGGCCTATTCACTTTTATCGCGCCGATTAGCGCATGTGCCAACTGACGCAGTGACAGGATTTTGTGTGGCAACAGCGGTGCTTTCGCTGATCTGTCATCTTGCTTTAGAGCAAACTGTTTGGCCTGAGGGGCCTATGCAGTGGGCAGCGGTTCTGGCCCTTGGTCTGCTGCCGGTGGGGGCTGCCTTTTATGCTTGGGATTTTGGCATAAAGCGCGGGAATATACAGGTTCTGGGAGCTGCGAGCTATGCGGCGCCGCTTCTTTCCACCTTGGTGCTCATTATCGCAGGCGCTTCCGAGCCGAGTTTGCGCATTCTTGCCGCTTGTTTATTGATCACGGCCGGTGCGGCTTTGGCGGCAAAAGATATGATTTTTTCGCGACGTGCAGAGACAGCACCGGCGGAATAGGATTTAATGGGTAGCGCTAAGGCATTCGTCGTGATTTCCCAAAATTTCGATCACGCGGCATTGGTCGATGCGGCTATGAGCCGAGCACTCAAGCATACGAAGCAATTCGGCTTTTAATGACAAGAGCTTCGCGATTCGATGTTCGACATCTGCTAATCGAACGCGCGCGATCGCATCGGCAGCGGCGCAGGATTGATCAGGATTGTCTTGCAGAGCCAATAGAGTGCGGATTGCATCAATCTCAAAGCCGAGATCGCGGGCATGGCGGATAAATAAAAGCCGCTGAATATCGGATTTATCATAGAGCCGACGATTTCCCTCATTGCGGGGAGGGGGCGGCAATAGACCAATCTGCTCATAATAGCGAATTGTCGGTACTTTCACGCCGCTGGCTTTTGAAGCTTCTCCAATCGAAACATTTGCGATCATTTTTCGCTTGCTCCTCTAGTCACTAGAGGATGTAGACCCTTATTGAAATTGTTCAAGAGGCTTCCACAGTAATGTGGAACGGTTTGGATGCCGACCTTAGGGATAAAGTGATGAAGCAAAAAGCACCAGCGCATGATCACCACCACGACCACCACGCCAATTGTGAGCATGATCACAGCACGGATACGCACGAAGCGCATAGGGATCATCTATTGAATGAGAATGGCGGCGGGTTGCGCTTTCAGGTTGAGGGGATGGATTGCGCATCTTGCGCGGCCAAAATCGATACGGCTGTGAGCCGGGTTTCGGGTGTGGAGAAGGTTTCTGTTTCCGTGACCAATGGGATGATGTTGGTCGAGCATGATGGTTCGGCCAACCCCGATGAAATTGCCGCCAAGGTGGGCTCTTTGGGTTATCGCGCCGTTCCGGTTTCTGAAACAAATCAAGGTGGAGCAACTACTAATGTTTCAGACCCGGTACGCTGGTGGCAAAGCGGCAAGGGACAATTGACGCTGGCCTGTGGGGCCGGGTTGGTGCTGGCTTATATTATCGGAAATATTTTTCCGCGGATTGAGTTTTTGGCTTTTACCGTGGCCATGTTGATCGGTCTGGTGCCAATTGCGCGGCGGGCGCTTATGGCTGCCATCAACGGAACGCCCTTTTCCATCGAAATGCTGATGACAATTGCAGCTGTCGGTGCCGTTTTCATTGGCGCGACGGAGGAAGCGGCGGCGGTTGTGTTGCTGTTTCTGATCGGCGAAATGCTTGAAGGCGTGGCCGCCGGCAGAGCGCGGGCGAGTATTCAATCATTGACCACGTTGGTGCCGAAAATTGCTATTGTTGAAAGCCAAAGTTCCACGCGGGAAGTGCCTGCAGAAAGTCTAAACGTCGGTGATGTGATTGTCGTGCGCCCGGGCGATCGTATCGCTGCGGATGGTGAGATTATCTCTGGTGAAACTGCGATTGATGAAGCTCCGGTTACAGGGGAAAGCACCCCGGTGGGCAAGAGTTCTGGCGATACGGTTTTTGCCGGTACAATCAATGGCGATGGGGTGTTGCGCGTCAAAGTGACAGCGGCAGCACAAGATAATACCATCGCACGGGTGGTGCGGCTGGTGGAGGAAGCACAAGAATCAAAAGCCCCTACCGAGCGTTTCATTAATCGTTTCTCGCGTTGGTATACGCCGGGCGTGGTGATTTTTGCGTCGCTGATTGCTGTTCTTCCGCCATTGCTTATGGGCGCTGCCTGGGGCGAATGGATTTATAAAGGCTTAGCTATTTTGCTAATTGGCTGTCCTTGTGCGCTGGTTATTTCGACGCCTGCGGCAATTGCAGCGTCACTTTCGGCAGGTGCGCGCCGTGGCTTGCTGATAAAGGGCGGAGCGGTTCTTGAAACAATCGGGAAAGTGACCACTGCTTGTTTCGATAAGACCGGAACGCTGACGCAAGGCAAGCCGCAAGTAACGGATGTGATTGCCGGAGAGATGAGCGAGGACGAGGTTTTGCGCCTGGCGGCATCGCTTGATGCGGGATCAAGCCACCCGCTGGCGCTGGCGATCGTGAGCGAGGCTGAGACGCGTGGGCTTCAATTGGTGGAAGTCACCCAGAGCAAGGCGCATGGCGGCAAAGGCGTTTCAGGCATTGCTGAGGGTGCGGAATTATTTCTCGGGTCACGCAAGGCAGCGCGTGAGCGCGGCACCATTTCCGATGCTTTGGCGGCGCGGATAGAAGCGTGCAATGACGCTGGGAAGACGATTTCGGTATTGGTGGCTGATGGCCGGATTGCTGGAGCCATTGCAATGCGTGATGAGCCTCGCGCGGACGCGATTGCGGGTCTAGAAACGCTCAAAAATATGGATGTTCGTGTGCTGATGCTGACGGGTGACAATCGTCGCACAGCGGATGCGATTGGCGGGGAAATCGGCATTGAGGTGCAAGCCGAACTTTTGCCCGAAGATAAGCAGCGTATTGTCAGCGAGTTGCGCGCGCAAGGCCAAGTCGTCGCTAAAGTGGGGGATGGTATCAATGACGCGCCAGCACTGGCGGCGGCAGATATTGGCATTGCAATGGGCGGCGGCACCGATGTGGCGCTTGAAACCGCAGATGCCGCCATTTTGCACGGGCGTGTCGGCGATGTGGCGGGGATGATTGCGCTATCGAAGCGGACTATGCGTAATATTTATCAGAATATTGGCATTTCACTGGGGTTGAAGGTCGTCTTTCTGATAACCACAGTGCTGGGGATCACGGGGCTTTGGCCAGCTATCCTCGCTGATACTGGCGCCACGGTTTTGGTAACGATCAATGCCTTGCGTCTATTGAGGCAGCCTGGCTGATAGGCTTAGGGATGGGTGATTATTCACCCATCAATTCGCGGATACGCTCGCTATATTTTTGGCCGAAAGCCAAATGTTCGGGATTGACGATCTTTGCCTCGTCAAAAATTTGAGTTTCTTCGGCAGCATCGGCGGCGGCCAGACTGCTCATCAGGGCAAAATGGGTCAAAAGAAATTCGCGCGGGGTGAGATTCTGGGCGTTGATGATCTCAACGACTTGTGGCCGCGATTCCAGACTTGCGATCATAGAATCCATTGAGGGCCGGGCATCCAATCCTTCTTCGGAAGTGGGGGCAAGTTCGAGCTCCTCAAGTGCGGCGTGGATTTTTTCCATGCGCGAAAGCAGATCTTCACTCAATTTGATGTTGTTAATTTCAGGTGGCGTGGCGGGAGGTGTTGCGATTTCAAAAAAATCCTCCGCCATGGCGATCGGGCCGGAGATTGGCACAACGATAAGCGATAGCGTAACCACGGCTGCTTGATGGAGTTTTTTAAATTGAGATAAAGCTGACATTTCTTTCCCCGCGCAGGCATGAAAATTTGAGTGTCTTATTTCATCAAAGAAATGTGACAAAACAAGATTAAAATCCCAAATGCTCGTGCCTTGGCGCTTTGAGACTAATTTTAAAACATATCTTTGCGCTTGCGGATCTCCGCGAAAACCTCTGCGTCGCTTGCTTCTTGCAAACCAAGACGTGCGCGTATGCCTTGATCATGCCAGCGCAAAAAGGGATTGGTGGCCATTTCGAGTGCGATGGTTGAAGGCAAAGTCATGCGGTCGGCGGCGCGCAAGCGAGCAATTTCGGTGGCGCGTTCTTTAAGGGCGGAGTTTTCAGGATCAATCGTCAGCGCAAAGCGGGCATTGCTTTCGCTGTATTCGTGCCCACAATAAACGGCCGTATCGCCGGGAAGCGCGATAAGCTTTTGCAGCGAGTGATACATGGTTTCTGGTCGGCCTTCTAGCAGACGGCCGCATCCGAGTGCAAAAAGCGTGTCGCCGGTAAAGACAAGTTTGGCTTCGGGCAAATAGTATGAAACTTCGCCAGCGGTGTGGCCGGGAGTGGAGATTACCTGCACATTGAACAGGCCAAAGGTAAATATATCGCCGTCCTCAACTGTGCGATCAATGCCCGGGATTTTATCCGCTTCATCTTTGGGGCCAATGATGCTCACGCCAAATTTTCGTTTCAGTTTCTCATTGCCATCGACATGATCGAAATGGTGATGCGTGGTGAAAATAAAGTCGAGCGTCCAGCCGCGGCGGTCAAGCGCTTGTTCAACGGCATCTGCATCGGGTGCGTCGATTGCAGCCGTTAATGCGCTTTCAGGATCGTGTATGAGGACACCATAATTATCGCTGCGGCAGATGAATTGTTCGATATCAAGCTGTGCTTTGATTGGCGACATGGCATCCTCCTCAATTATTTGGCTGAACTTGGTTCAGGCAATGTATGTTTCTGAATAAGGGGCATTTGTGAAAGTGTGAAGACAATGGTTATGGGCATGGTGCCCCAAACCTTGAAAGCCACCCAGAAATCCGTTGAGAAATTGCGCCAGATTACTTCATTGGTGATGGCCAGAAACAAAAAGAACAGTCCCCAGCGAAATGTTAGTTTGCGCCAGCCTTCGGCATCAAGTCTGAAAGCAGAATCAAACACATAGCCCAGCAGCGCTTTGCCGAAGAAAAGGCCACCCAAAAGAATTGTGCCAAAGAGCGTGTTCACAATGGTCGGCTTCATTTTAATGAAGGTTTCATTGTGCAGCCACAGGGTCAAGGCACCAAAAACAAGGACTACTATGCCGGAAATAAGCGGCATCATGGGCAATGTGCGGGTCAATATCCATGAAACGGTCAGTGCGATCACCGTTGCGACCATAAACAAAGCGGTGGCCAGAAAGATTGGTTCGCCGATATGGCCCAGCACGGGGAAGCGCTCAATTAAGCTTTCACCGCGGGCATTGGTGAAAAAGAAAACCAGAAGCGGGCCCAGCTCTAGGGCCAATTTAAGCAGGGGGGGAACTTCCTTACGCTCGGCTTCGGTTTTTTGCGACGGATCGCGCTCGAAAACGGGTTGTTGCATCAGGAGACTCCTGCAATAGCGCGTGCAAAATCTTTGGCTTCAAATGGTTCTAAATCGTCGACACCTTCGCCGACGCCGATGAAATAGACCGGTAATTTATGTTTGGCGGAGATGGCCACAAGAATGCCACCCCGCGCGGTGCCATCGAGTTTGGTCATGACCAATCCGTTGACACCAGCAATATTTTTAAAAATCTCCACCTGATTGAGCGCGTTTTGGCCTGTGGTGGCGTCGAGTGTTTGCAAAACAGTATGTGGGGCTTCCGGGTCATGTTTGCCCAGAACACGCACGATCTTTGCAAGTTCATCCATCAGCTCAGCTCTGTTTTGTAGCCGCCCAGCCGTGTCGATAATCAATACGTCGCTTCCGGCCTGTTTGGCTTTTTCCCAAGCATCATAGGCCAATCCAGCGGCATCTGCGCCCAATTTGGATGAGACAACCGGCGCGCCAGTGCGCTCGCCCCAAATGTGTAATTGTTCGATAGCAGCAGCGCGGAATGTATCACCGGCAGCGAGCATGACTTTCAGCCCGCCAGCCGTCAGCTTGGCTGCAAGCTTGCCGATAGTGGTGGTTTTGCCGGTGCCATTGACGCCGACGACCAAAATAACATGCGGCTTGTGTGAAAGGTCGAGTTCGAGCGGTTTTGCCACCGGCGCAAGAACTTTTTCGATTTCCGTGCCCATGATAGCGCGCACTTCGTCGCTGGAAACATCCTTGCCATAACGGGATGCGGATAGCGCATCGGTGACACGCATTGCGGTTTCAAGCCCTAGATCGGCCTGGATGAGCACGTCTTCAAGGTCTTGTAGCGTGTCATCATCCAATTTGCGCTTGGTGAAAATGCCGCCAATCGAATCGCTTAGCGAGCTTGAGGATCGGGCAAGGCCGCGGCGAAGGCGTTCGAACCAGGAAACCCGCGGTTCGGGCGTCTCCTCAATGGGTTCTTCTTCCTGGCTTTCCTCGACCGACTTTGAAACTTTGACCTTTTTAGGCTTTTCAACCGCGCTGACAAGCTCGGCTTCGGTTTCAGACGGAGCGGGGGAATAGGTTTCTTCCGGGTCTGGTGCAGGCTCTTCGTCTATTGCGACAGGTTGAGCCAGATCGGGCTCCGCCGGTTCCATAATGGGCGGTTGCTCGATTGCAATTTCTATTTCGGTAACAGGGTGCTCAGCAATTGCGGCCTGCGGTTCCGGGTCGGGTTCAGAAACCGATTGGTTTTGGGATTCTGGTTCCGGATCTGCGGGGGCAATTGGGGGAGTATCGTCTTCAGATAGCGCAGAGGGTGGCGGGCTAAGCTCATCGGTGTCAGTCGGCTGATCGACCGGCTTTTCTTCGACCTCCTTCTTGCCGAAGGAGAACATTTTCTTGATGAAACCGATTGCCATAGAATTCGATACCTTATCTGGTCGTAGCCCAAGCGGCCTGCGGCTCTGCCTGACGGGTGAGAAGTTTTTCACCGTCGTGGCCTGTCACGTTGCATTCAATAATTTCGCCTGCATTGCCCTGATCAATAGCGGCAAGGGTAAAGCCTTCAGTGCGGGCGACGCCTTGTTTTTCCACGAGCAAGCGCTGGCGGGTGCCGATTAGCGAGGCAAGGTGCTTTTGATAGGCAATTTCACCCACGGCGCGTAGCCTTGCGGCGCGCTCTTTGACGATCTCGCGCCGGACTTGCGGCATGCGTGCTGCGGGCGTGCCTTCGCGCGCGCTATAAGGAAAAACATGCAAGTTGGTGAGGCCGCATTCCTCAACGATTTTCAATGAATTTTGGAACATCTCTTCGGTTTCTGTCGGGAAACCGGCAATGATATCCGCACCAAAAACAATGTCGGGGCGCAGGCTGCGCACAGTTTCGCAAAAACGAATAGAATCGTCACGCAAATGTCGGCGCTTCATGCGTTTGAGGATCATATCATCGCCCGCCTGTAGCGATAGATGCAGATGCGGCATCAGACGTTTTTCATTGGCGATCGCGTCCATCAAATCATCGTCAGCTTCAATTGAATCAATGGATGAAAGGCGCAGACGCTGCAAATCCGGCACTTGAGCAAGCACGGTTTTGACAAGCTTGCCCAGACGAAGATTGCCGGGAAGATCGGGGCCGTAGGAGGTCATATCAACCCCGGTCAGCACCACTTCGCGATAGCCATTATCAACCAAGCGTTTGACCTGATCGACCACGCCGCCCATCGGCACCGAGCGCGAATTGCCGCGACCATAGGGAATGATGCAAAAAGTGCAGCGGTGGTCGCACCCATTCTGAACCTGAACGAAGGCACGGGCGCGGCCTTCAATGGCATCGACCATGTGGCTGGCCGTCTCGCGCACTTCCATAATGTCGTTAACGCGGACTTTTTCGAACTGGTTGACCCCAAAATCCGGCAACATACGGTAGGAGTTGGCTTTCAGCTTTTCCTCATTGCCCAAAATGAGGTCAACTTCCTCCATAGCATCGAATGTGGCAGCTTCGGTTTGGGCAGCGCAGCCGGTGACGATGATGCGCGCTTGCGGATTATCGCGGCGCGCCTTGCGGATAGCCTGTCGTGCTTGCCGCACCGCTTCGGCGGTCACAGCACAGGTGTTGAAAATAATGGCGCCATCTTTAAGCTCGCCCAAGCCCGCAGCATCGGCTTCGCGCTTCATCACTTCGGATTCATAGGTATTGAGGCGGCAGCCGAATGTAACTACTTCAACGCTCATTATGCAGCACCTCGGTCATCATTAGCTGCTCGGCTCCATTCGCCACTTGCGGGATCAAATGTGCCTTGAAATTCCCATTCAGCGGGTCCGGTCATCAGCACATGATCGTCCTCGCGCCATTCGATTAAAAGCGGTCCGCCCGGTACTTGAACAGTGATCTTGCGCTCAGCGCGCCCGGTGCGAACGGCGCAAACTGCGGCAGCACAAGCCGCAGAACCGCAAGCGCCCGTCAATCCGGCACCGCGTTCCCATGTGCGCAGATCGATAAGCGTCTTTGATTTCACATGGGCAATGGAGATATTGGCGCGCTCTGGAAAGATTGGATCATGTTCCAGCGTTGGTCCATATTTATCAAGCGGATAAGACCACACATCATTTTCAACCCAGAAGATCGCATGAGGATTGCCTATGGAAGCAACCGAGGGCGCGGAAAGAACTGGTGCGTCAGCGGGGCCAGCAGAAAGATCGATTTCGCGGGTGTCTTTGATCGCATGGGCGAGCGGAATGGATTGCCAGTCAAAATTGGGCTTTCCCATATCCACGGTGATCAAGCCGTCTTGGTGTTCGTCGGCGGTGAGAATACCGGCCAAGGTTTCGAAAAAATAGGAACGTTTACCGCTTTCGCGTGCAAGCCATTGCACGACACAGCGGGTACCATTGCCGCAAGCCTGGGCTTGGGTGCCGTCCCTATTGATAATCTCGATAAAATAATCTGTTCCATCGGATCGGGGATCATGGATAGCCATGATCTGATCAAAAGCTGTTTCTTTCTCGCCTGCCAGATGAATAGCAGCAGCCGGCGCAACCCGATCGGTGCGCCCACGCATATCGGCAACAATGATCTTGTTGCCCAATCCGTTCATTTTGGCGAAGACTGCCTTATTCATCGATGGTTCCTGTGGCCTGAGCTGTTTCTGCACGGCAATAGAGGCTTATATGGCTGAAAATTCCCTAAAGTGCCAGTGGAGGCGCATTGGAGGAGCATCCAAATCCGCGCTCACAAGAGCAAAATAAGCGGTAAAATGTGTCCTTGCTGCCCCATTGTCAAAATTTGTGAGCTGTTTCAACCCATCTTAACGGGTTTGACGGCGAAATTACCGCGCCTGCGGTTGATTTTTTAACTATATGGCCATTTTATCGATGCATAATGTTTTGGGATAAACTTTCCGTCATGGAAAGTCGCAATAGCCGTCGATGCCCCCCATTGGCCGCGGCATCACGATGAGATGGAGAACCAGATGGGAATTTC
The DNA here is from genome assembly GCF_003259955.1 of Falsochrobactrum ovis. GTDB lineage: Bacteria > Pseudomonadota > Alphaproteobacteria > Rhizobiales > Rhizobiaceae > Brucella > Brucella ovis_A. Next base: position 98,994 of record NZ_QLMK01000001.1, on the reverse strand, counting down.
AAAAGCAAGTTTGCTGAGCATTGCAGCAGCCGGGATGGTGTTAGCTGGCTGCCAAAGCTCCCGCATGGGAAATTCCGATTATATTTCGACGCCTCCGCCAGCGCCATTGCGCCCGGCACCAACCAGGACTGTTCAGAAAAGCACTCTGGACACGCCTAGCCCGACAAGCTTTCCTACTGCGCCCGATACTTCAATGAATGCAGACGATAGCGGGACGCAAGTGGCTAGCCTGCCGCCGGAAACAGCGCCGGATCTGACGCCCGGATCTGTGGCTGGCGTGTGGAACGCCAATATGGCGGGGCAATCGTGCAAGATCGCAACGCCGCAGACCAAATATGGGCAGGGTTACCGTGCGGGACCGCTGCGCTGCCCCGGTGAATTGTCAAATCTTGCATCATGGGCCGTTAACGGCAAGCAGCTTTCGCTTTATGATGCCAATGGTGGAACGGTCGCCACGCTTTATTCGTCCGGCCAGAGCCGTTTTGATGGTCAGACTGTCGGCGGGCAGGCACTTTCACTTTCCCGATAGGGTTTAGAGAATATTTAAATGATGTGGCGGGGCGATCATCGCTCCGCCCTATTTGATATGGGTTACGGAACCTGACATGTCTTTCAATGGCAGCCTAAAAGCTTTTCCATCGGTGCGAGAACGTTATGACGCTATGGAGCGAGCCGGCGATATTGAAGCTGATGATGCGCAACGCGATCTCACTCAACGCTATGATAAGTTGATTGAAGAGATTTGCACCAAGCGGCTTTCGCGTAAATCGAGTGCGTTGGGCTGGCTGTTTGGTAAGCGCAGGCAGGCGCTGGAGCCGGTAAAGGGCCTCTATGTGCATGGCGAAGTCGGTCGCGGCAAGACCATGCTGATGGATCTTTTCTTTTCGCTGCTGCCGATTGAGCGCAAGCGTCGCGCCCATTTCAATGATTTCATGGCGGATGTACACGAACGTATTTATGCGCATCGGCAGGCGCATAAGCGTGGGGAAACCAAGCAGGATGACCCGATTCCGCCGGTTGCGGAAGCTTTAGCACAAGATGCATGGGTGTTGTGTTTTGATGAATTTACCGTGACCGATATTGCCGATGCGATGATCCTTTCCCGTCTGTTTAACGCATTGTTTGACCGAGGTGTGGTGCTGATTGCCACTTCAAATGTTGCGCCGGATAATCTTTATTTTAACGGGTTAAACAGGCAGCTTTTTTTGCCATTTGTGCAAATACTCAAGCAGCATGTGGATGTGATCAATCTGGATTCACGGACCGATTATCGGTTGGAGAAGCTGGATCGGCAGCCCGTTTATCTCACGCCATTGGGGCTTGAAACAACCAAGCGCATGAATATTGCCTGGGCCAATCTTAAGAATGGCGCCACCGAAACACCGGATAAAATTCAGGTCAAGGGTCGCGAGATTATCGTGCGGCACGCGGTGCCGGGAGCGGCGCGTTTTAGCTTTGATGAGCTTTGTGCCCAGCCTTTGGGTGCGGCAGATTATATCGCCATCGTTAAACGATATAAGACAGTTTTTATCGATGATGTGCCGGTATTAGACTTTGCGCATCGCAACGAAGCCAAGCGATTTATTCTATTGATTGACGTGCTTTACGATCACCATGCCCGATTGTTTATTTCGGCGGATGCGCCACCGGAAAAACTCTATCAGGCCCGGCAGGGTGTTGGTGTTGAGGCTTTTGAATTTGATCGGACGGCTTCCCGACTTTTTGAAATGCAAAGTGCGGAATATTTACAAGCATTTGACGAAAAACACCCCTAAGCCAGCATAATTTCTATGCTGCCATAGATTGGACAAATCGATCGTCTGAACTAAATTTAGGCGGACAGCCGAATCTGGTGATAGATGTTTTCAGCGAAGGGATTCTCATTTAAGTGAGAATAGCGGTGACGCGGGAGGACTGATTTTGCCAAAAATCTTTACGTTTACGTAAGTCCATTTAAATCTAACCGATTGAAAACATTGATCGTGAATAAATGAGTTGAGTTTTTTGGAAAAGAGCTCTATCGAGCATGGCAGCGCTTCAGGGTTTCCGGGCAGTCTCGGGATCGGCTTGATGCATTTCTGGATCAAAATTGAGGAAAGAAACAATCATGGCACGCAACAAGATTGCTCTCATCGGATCTGGCATGATCGGCGGCACGCTCGCCCATCTCGCTGGGCTGAAAGAACTCGGCGATGTTGTCCTTTTTGATATTGCGGAAGGTATTCCGCAGGGCAAAGGGCTGGATATTGCAGAATCTTCCCCCGTTGATGGTTTTGACGCGAAATTCACTGGCGCAAATGATTATGCAGCCATTGAAGGTGCAGATGTTGTTATCGTAACTGCAGGTGTGCCGCGTAAGCCGGGCATGAGCCGCGACGATCTTTTGGGTATCAATCTTAAAGTGATGGAGCAGGTTGGCGCAGGCATTGCAAAATATGCACCCGATGCTTTTGTTATTTGCATCACCAACCCGCTTGATGCCATGGTCTGGGCATTGCAGAAATTCTCTGGCCTGCCAGCGCATAAAGTTGTCGGCATGGCCGGCGTTCTCGATAGTGCTCGTTTCCGCTATTTCCTGTCGGAAGAATTCAATGTGTCGGTTGAAGATGTTACCGCATTCGTGCTGGGTGGACATGGCGACACGATGGTTCCATTGGCGCGCTATTCAACCGTAGCTGGCATTCCGCTGCCTGATCTGGTGAAGATGGGTTGGACGAGCCAGGAAAAGCTTGATCAAATCATCCAGCGCACCCGTGATGGCGGCGCGGAGATTGTTGGTCTGCTCAAGACAGGATCGGCTTTCTACGCACCGGCTTCTTCAGCTATTGCCATGGCTGAATCCTATCTCAAGGACAAAAAGCGCGTTTTGCCTGTCGCAGCACAGCTTTCCGGTCAATATGGCGTCAAAGACATGTATGTCGGTGTTCCGGTCGTTATTGGTGCTAACGGTGTTGAGCGCATCATTGAGATTGATCTAAATAGCGACGAAAAGAGTGAATTTGAAAAGTCGGTGGCGTCAGTCGCCGGTCTTTGTGAGGCATGCATTGGCATTGCGCCCTCACTGAAATAAGTTCCAGATAAGGCGGGGTTGCCAGAGTGGCTCCCGCCTTTTCCGGCTGTCAATCCGTACCGGTCGAACCCGGGCATCCGCAGAGGGCAACCAGATGAATATTCACGAATACCAGGCCAAGCGCCTGCTTCACACCTACGGCGCGCCGATCGCCAATGGTGTGGCTGTTTATTCTGTCGAACAGGCAGAAGAATGGGCAAAGACGCTTCCCGGACCGCTTTATGTCGTCAAAAGCCAGATCCATGCTGGCGGACGTGGCAAGGGCAAGTTCAAAGAACTGCCTGAAGATGCCAAGGGCGGTGTTCGTCTGGCAAAGTCGATTGAAGAAGTTGTCGCCCACGCCAAAGAAATGCTGGGTAATACGCTGGTAACCAAGCAAACCGGTCCTGCTGGCAAGCAGGTCAATCGGATTTACATCGAAGATGGCGCAGATATTGAGCGCGAGCTTTATCTCTCGCTGCTGATCGATCGCACGGTTGGTCGTCCGGCTTTTGTCGTTTCGACCGAAGGCGGTATGGACATTGAAGCGGTTGCTGAAGAAACGCCAGAAAAGATCATCACTGTTGCGATTGATCCGGCCAAGGGCGTGACCGATGAAGATGCTGCCAAGCTGGCTGATGCGTTGGCGCTTGAAGGCGAAGCGCGTGAAGATGGTCTGAAGCTGTTTCCGATCCTCTACAAAGCGTTTACCGAAAAGGATATGAGCCTTCTCGAAGTCAACCCGCTGATCGTCATGAAAGATGGTCGTTTGCGCGTTCTGGATGCGAAAGTATCGTTCGACGGCAATGCGCTTTACCGCCATGCGGATATTCTCGAACTGCGCGACCTTTCCGAAGAAGACGAGAAGGAAATCGAAGCTTCCAAGCACGATCTCGCTTACGTCGCACTGGACGGCAATATTGGCTGCATGGTCAATGGTGCGGGCCTGGCCATGGCTACCATGGATATCATCAAGCTCTATGGTGCAGAACCTGCTAACTTCCTCGATGTTGGCGGCGGCGCTACCAAGGAAAAAGTAACTTCCGCATTTAAGATCATCACTGCTGACCCAGCCGTTGAAGGCATTTTGGTCAATATCTTTGGTGGCATCATGAAGTGCGATGTGATCGCGGAAGGTGTCATTGCAGCGGTCAAGGAAGTGGGGCTCAAAGTTCCGCTGGTGGTCCGGCTTGAAGGCACCAATGTTGAGCTTGGCAAAAAAATCATCAACGAGAGCGGTCTGAACGTTATTTCGGCCGACGATCTCGACGACGCGGCGCAGAAAATCGTTGCCGCAGTGAAGGGGAATTAAGGCATGTCCATTCTTGTTAACAAGGACACCAAGGTTCTCGTACAGGGCCTGACTGGTAAGACCGGAACTTTTCATACCGAGCAGGCGCTGGCCTATTATGGCACGCAGATGGTCGGTGGTGTTCATCCGAAAAAGGGTGGCGAAACCTGGACGGGCGCGGGTGGCGAAAACCTTCCAATTTTTGCAACGGTAGCCGAAGGCAAGGAACGCACGGGTGCAGATGCATCAGTGATCTATGTTCCGCCAGCAGGTGCCGCGGATGCGATCATTGAAGCAATCGAAGCTGAGATTGGTTTCATTGTCTGCATCACCGAAGGCATTCCGGTCATGGATATGGTTCGCGTCAAAGAGCGTTTGGAGCGCTCAAAGTCGCGCCTGCTTGGTCCGAACTGCCCCGGTATTTTGACACCTGAAGAATGCAAGATCGGCATTATGCCAGGCAATATCTTCAAGAAGGGTTCGGTGGGTGTTGTATCCCGCTCGGGCACGCTTACCTATGAAGCAGTGTTTCAGACCACTAATGAAGGTCTTGGCCAGACAACTGCTGTTGGTATTGGCGGCGATCCGGTCAAGGGCACTGAATTCATTGACGTGCTGGAAATGTTCCTGGCCGATGATGAAACCCAGTCGATTGTCATGATCGGCGAAATCGGCGGCTCGGCTGAGGAAGAAGCAGCGCAGTTCATCAAGGACGAAGCCAAGCGTGGCCGCAAGAAACCTATGGTTGGCTTTATTGCCGGTCGTACCGCACCAGAAGGCCGCACTATGGGCCATGCTGGAGCGGTCATTTCTGGCGGCAAGGGCGGCGCGGAAGACAAGATTGCGGCCATGGAAGCGGCGGGCATTCGCGTCTCGCCATCGCCAGCACAACTCGGCAAGACGCTTGTCGAAGTGTTGAAAGGCTAAGGCTGGCTATTGTCTTGAATATTCCCCGGCGGTGGCGAAAGTCGCTGCCGGGATTGGCATAGGCGCCGGACCGTTCCGGCAATAGAAGTGGCAAGCTGCCCTTCTGGCGTGCAACCGAGATTTTGCCGGGGATCGTTGCGGCTCCCCCCTGGCGGCGTGAGGGAAGAAGGTTTCAGTAACTTCCGGCCCGCGCTAAATGAGCCGTTTAAAGGAGACGGAGCGGAAAGCTCCGGATAGGCTATGGCAAGGCAAGAACAAGCCAACGACGTTTTCGCCCTTACCTCGTTCCTCTATGGTGGCAATGCCGACTATATCGAGGAGCTATACGCCAAATATCAGGACGATCCGTCATCGGTCGATCCGCAGTGGCGCGATTTTTTCGCGCAGCTTCAGGACGATGCTGATGATGTTCGCAAAAATGCTGCAGGCGCTTCCTGGACCCGGAAAAACTGGCCATTGCCCGAAAGCGGCGAACTGGTTTCCGCGCTGGATGGCAATTGGGCTGATGTTGAAAAACATGTCACCGATAAACTCAAAGCCAAATCGGCCAAGGGCGAAGCGCAGACTGCCAATGGCGCTGCGGGTTCTTTGACCGAAGACGAATTGACCCGTGCAGCCCGTGATAGCGTACATGCGATCATGATGATCCGGGCCTATCGTATGCGTGGCCATCTGCATGCCAATCTCGACCCGCTCGGCCTTGCGGAAAAGCCGAATGATTATAACGAGTTGGAGCCTGAAAATTACGGCTTTACGCCAGCGGATTATGATCGCAAAATCTTTATCGACAATGTGCTTGGTCTCGAATATGCGACCATTCCGGAAATGCTCGATATTTTGAAGCGCACCTATTGCTCAACCATTGGCGTTGAGTTCATGCATATTTCCAATCCGGCGGAAAAATCATGGATTCAGGAGCGCATTGAAGGTCCGGGCAAGGGGTTTGCTTTTACGCCAGAAGGCAAAAAAGCAATTCTTTCCAAGCTGATTGCGGCGGAAGGCTTCGAGCAATTTCTGGACGTGAAATATAAAGGCACCAAGCGTTTTGGTCTGGATGGCGGGGAATCGCTCATTCCAGCGCTTGAACAGATCATTAAGCGTGGTGGTCAGCTGGGCCTGAAGGAAGTTGTTTTGGGCATGGCGCATCGTGGCCGTCTCAACGTGCTTTCACAGGTTATGGGCAAGCCGCATCGCGCTATTTTCCATGAATTCAAGGGTGGTTCCTTTGCGCCCGATGATGTGGAAGGTTCAGGTGACGTTAAGTACCATTTGGGTGCGTCGTCTGATCGTGAATTTGATGGCAATTCGGTCCATCTTTCGCTGACAGCCAATCCGTCGCATCTGGAAATCGTTAACCCAGTGGTCATGGGTAAGGCACGCGCTAAACAGGATTTGCTGGTTGGTCGTACCCGTGACGATATGGTGCCATTGACGGAGCGGGCCAAGGTTCTGCCGCTTCTGCTGCATGGTGATGCGGCTTTTGCGGGCCAGGGTGTAGTGGCTGAGTGTCTTGGTCTGTCTGGTCTTAAGGGCCACCGCGTGGCTGGGACTGTCCATTTCATCATCAATAACCAGATTGGCTTTACCACCAATCCGGCCTATTCGCGCTCATCGCCTTATCCATCGGATGTGGCCAAGATGATTGAAGCGCCGATTTTCCACGTTAATGGTGACGATCCGGAAGCGGTGGTGTTTGCTGCGAAAGTTGCAACAGAATTCCGCATGACCTTCCATAAGCCTGTCGTCATCGACATGTTCTGCTATCGCCGCTTTGGCCATAATGAGGGCGATGAGCCGTCATTCACGCAGCCATTGATGTATAAAGAGATCCGCGCGCATAAGACGACGGTTCAGCTTTATAGCGAGAAACTAATAGCAGAAGGTCTGGTTACGCAGGCTGAAATCGATCAGATGAAAGCCGATTGGCGTGCGCATCTGGAGCAGGAATTTGAAGCGGGTCAAAGCTATAAGCCGAATAAGGCCGACTGGCTGGACGGTGCTTGGACTGGCCTGCGCACAGCGGATAATGCGGATGAACCACGCCGCGGCAAGACCGGAGTTCCGCTCAAGACGCTCAAGGAAATCGGCAAGAAGCTGGTGGAGGTTCCAAAGGATTTCAACGTTCACCGTACGATTCAACGTTTCCTCGACAACCGTGCCAAAATGTTTGAAACGGGTGAGGGAATTGATTGGGCAACCGGTGAAGCGCTGGCTTTTGGTTCGCTTGCGCTTGAAGGGCATCCGATTCGTCTTTCAGGGCAAGATGTTGAACGTGGCACCTTCTCGCAGCGGCATTCTGTTCTTTATGACCAGCAAACGCAGGATCGTTATATTCCGCTGAATAATCTTCAGAAGGGGCAGGCGATCTACGAAGCTATCAACTCGATGCTTTCGGAAGAAGCGGTTCTTGGTTACGAATATGGCTATTCGCTTTCGGACCCAAGAGCGCTCGTTCTGTGGGAAGCGCAGTTTGGTGACTTTGCCAATGGTGCGCAGGTGTTGTTTGACCAGTTCATCTCGTCGGGTGAACGCAAATGGTTGCGCATGTCAGGTCTCGTCTGCCTGCTGCCACATGGTTATGAAGGGCAGGGTCCGGAGCACTCTTCTGCGCGGTTGGAACGCTTCCTGCAGCTTTGTGCGGAAGATAATATGCAGGTTGCAAATTGCACCACGCCGGCAAACTACTTCCATATTCTGCGCCGTCAGATGAAGCGTGATTTCCGCAAGCCGCTTATTCTGATGACACCGAAATCCCTGTTGCGCCACAAGCGGGCTGTGTCATCGCTGAGCGAGCTTTCAGGCGATTCATCGTTCCATCGCTTGCTGTGGGATGATGCGCAGTACAATAAAAATGAAGGCATCAAGCTACAGAAAGACTCAAAGATCCGCCGTGTCGTGCTCTGTTCGGGCAAAGTCTATTATGACCTTTATGAAGAGCGCGAAAAGCGTGGCATTGACGATATTTATCTGCTGCGTGTGGAACAGCTTTATCCGTTCCCGGCCAAGGCGCTCATCAATGAGCTGTCCCGCTTCCGTCAGGCAGAAATTGTCTGGTGTCAGGAAGAGCCGAAAAATATGGGCGCATGGTCTTTCATCGATCCATATTTGGAATGGGTACTTGCCCATATTGATGCCAAGCATCAACGTGTTCGCTATGCGGGACGTCCTGCGGCAGCATCGCCAGCGACGGGTCTGATGTCGAAGCATCTTGAACAGTTGGCCGCTTTCCTTGAGGATGCACTGGGCAATTGATGAGCTTACCTGTCTGGAGCAGCTTTGTTGCTGCTCCAATGGCATTATGAAAATTCAAAGTTTGTAGATTAACGGAAGAAAAAACCATGGCTACCGAAATCCGCGTTCCCACGCTTGGGGAGTCCGTTACCGAGGCAACCATCGGAAAATGGTTCAAGCAGGTCGGCGAAGCTGTTGCTATCGATGAACCGCTTGTTGAGCTGGAAACCGATAAGGTGACTGTGGAAGTCCCGGCTGCTGCCGCAGGCGTTTTGGCTGAAATCGTGGCGCAAGAAGGCGATACGGTTGAAGTAAACGCGCTGCTGGGTCAGATTGATACTGCCGGTGCTGCCGCTGCTGCTCCTGCAGCCAAAAAAGAAGAAGCAAAGCCTGCCGCTGCTCCGGCTGCAACGGCCGCAGCACCTGCTGCGCCTGCTTCCTCTGGTCCGGCTATGCAGCCTGCGCCATCAGCGGCAAAGCTTATGGCCGAAAACAATATTTCGGCTGATCAGGTCGAAGGTTCAGGCAAGCGCGGTCAAGTGCTCAAAGGCGATGTTCTTGACGCAATCGCCAAAGGAATATCGGCACCAGCCGCCGCAGCGCCAGCCGCCGCAGCACGTCCGGCATCGCCGGCAGATGATGCTGCGCGCGAAGAGCGTGTGCGCATGACCCGTCTGCGCCAGACGATTGCGCGTCGCCTCAAAGATGCGCAAAACACCGCTGCAATGCTGACGACCTATAATGAAGTCGACATGTCGGCTGTTATGGAATTGCGCAAGCGTTACAAGGAAATTTTTGAGAAAAAGCACGGCGTGAAGCTTGGCTTTATGGGTTTCTTCACCAAAGCTGTAACCCATGCGCTCAAGGAAATTCCAGCGGTTAATGCTGAAATTGATGGCAATGACATCATCTATAAAAACTTCGCTCATGTGGGGGTAGCTGTCGGCACGGATAAGGGACTTGTGGTTCCTGTTGTTCGGGATGCAGATCAGCTGTCGATCGCTGAGATCGAAAAGGAAATCGGCCGTCTTGGACGCGCTGCCCGTGATGGTAAGCTCTCTGTTGCTGACATGCAGGGCGGTACTTTCACCATTTCCAATGGTGGTGTTTATGGTTCGCTGATGTCTTCGCCGATCCTGAACGCACCGCAGTCGGGTATTCTGGGCATGCACAAAATCCAGGAACGTCCGGTTGTCGTTGGTGGCCAGATCGTCATTCGTCCGATGATGTATCTCGCACTTTCTTATGATCACCGTATTGTTGACGGCAAGGAAGCGGTTACGTTCCTTGTCCGGGTTAAGGAAAGCCTTGAAGATCCGGAGCGTCTGGTTCTCGATCTCTAATCAAGCGGTTATATTCCCCGGTAGACTCATCTGCCGGGGAATAATTAAAGGAGCGCGCGATGGAGCCGACAATCTTCTCTGCTTCTCCTCTGCTGCCATTAATTGGCTGGAGTGCTGTTCTGCTCATTGTGCATATTTTGTTGCAAGCAATGACAGCAACAAAAGAACTTGGCGCTTCATGGAATGCAGGCCCGCGCGATGAAGGGTTAAAGCCCAAAGGCGCACTTGCTGGGCGTGCAGAGCGTGCTTCTGCTAATTTCCGCGAAACATATCCGGCCTTTATCGCGCTGGCGCTGGCGCTGGTACTTAAAGGCGATATAGCGGGCTTTGGCATTTGGGGCGCATGGCTGTGGTTTGTCGGGCGTATCATTTATATCCCGCTTTATCTGGCCGGGATTCCCTATATTCGCTCATTGGTCTGGATCGGATCGCTTGCGGGACTTGCTTTGATGTTTGTGGCGCTGGTTTTATAGCGGTCTGCCGGGATTTATAGCGGGCTGCCCGGGTTTATAGGGGTCTGATTGTATCGACACGGAGGACTAACGATGCATGATGTGAAAAAGCTTTGCAGGTTGGTCGCCGTTTCTTTGCTTGGTGTGGTGGTTTTCTCAACTGCGGTTCAAGCGGCATGCACACAAAATAGGGCAGTCTATCGCGACCGCGATGATGCATTTACCTTAAGCTTCACGCCCGCTCAAACAAACGATATGCAGCTTGTCCCGGCACCCACCAATGAGTTTACAATCACGGCCAATGACACACCGGAATTCAAGCTATCTGGTGTGGTGATCTGGCCGGAACAGGCGGTCGAGCGGCCCTATGCTCTTATTACCTATAATTGCTCTGAAGGTGGAAATGAGGCGGAAGATTTCGATGATTGCAGCATCTGGCAAAATGTCGTTTATGCACTGAAAGAAAATGCTGAAGCTGATGTGCTGCCCAAAGCAGAAGAGCCAGCGGCGCAAGCGATTTTGTTTCCCGATCTCGTGACTGCGCTAGACGGTTATGATTTTGGTGCTGCCAAACCCGCGACGCCGTTGCAATGGGAAACATTCCGTTTTCAAAGATGCGCTCAGGAAGAAGAATAGCGACCAATAATAGGTTGCAAGCAATAGACTTAAGAAGGATGGTTCAATGTCATATGATGTGGTTGTCATCGGCACCGGCCCGGGCGGTTATGTAGCCGCAATCAAGGCTGCCCAGCTCGGCCTCTCGGTTGCTGTGGTGGAAAAGCGAAAGACTTTCGGTGGCACTTGCCTCAATGTCGGTTGCATTCCATCCAAGGCGCTTTTGCATGCGTCAGAAGTTTTTTCTGATGCCGGACATTCCTTTGAGGCTTTGGGCGTGGAAGTGGGAACGCCGAAGCTTAATCTGGAAAAGATGCTGGCCCATAAGGATAATACCGTTAAGGCTAATGTTCAGGGCATCGAATTTCTGTTCAAGAAGAACAAAATCAAAACCTATATCGGCACCGGTAAAATTCTTGCCAAAGGCAAGGTTTCCGTAACGGCGGAAGACGGCTCGGTTGAAGAGCTTGAAGCAAAGAATATCATCATAGCCACCGGATCGGACGTTGCCGGTATTCCGGGCGTGGATGTGGCCTTTGATGAAAAGGTCATCGTATCATCGACGGGTGCGCTTTCCTTTGACAAGGTGCCTGAGCAGATGATCGTGGTCGGTGGCGGTGTTATTGGCCTTGAACTGGGTTCGGTTTGGGCGCGTCTTGGCACCAAAGTTACCGTGGTCGAATATCTCGACAAAGTGCTGGGCGGCATGGATGGCGAAGTATCCAAGCAATTCCAGCGTCTGCTGGAAAAGCAAGGTATCGCTTTCAAACTCGGTTCGAAGGTAACCGGTGTCGAAACCAGCAATGGCGGCGCAAAGGTGATTTTTGAGCCGGTTAAAGGCGGCGAAGCACAGACGCTGGAAGCTGAAGTGGTTCTGGTGGCAACTGGTCGTCGTCCATATACGGATGGGCTGGGCTTGCAGGAAGCGGGCGTTAATCTGGATGAACGCGGTCGCGTTGCTATTGATGAGCGTTGGCGCACCAATGTTGAAGGCATTTATGCTATTGGCGACGTGGTTCAGGGCCCAATGCTTGCACATAAGGCAGAGGATGAAGGCGTGGCTGTTGCCGAGATCATTGCAGGGCAGGCAGGCCATGTGAATTTCGACGTCATTCCAAGCGTGGTCTATACGCAGCCGGAAGTGGCATCCGTGGGCAAGACCGAGGAAGAGCTAAAAGCCGCAGGCGTTGAATATAAGGTTGGCAAGTTCCCGTTCACAGCCAATGGTCGGGCGCGCTCCATGCAACATATGGACGGTTTTGTGAAAATCCTCGCTGACAAGGCGACGGATCGGGTTCTGGGAGCGCATATTTTGGGCTATAATGCCGGTGAAATGATCCATGAACTGGCGGTTTTGATGGAGTTTGGCGGCTCCTCAGAAGATCTGGCCCGGACCTGCCATGCGCATCCAACCATGTCAGAAGCTATACGGGAATCGGCAATGGCGACTTACGCAAAGCCGATCCATATGTAAGGTATTTCTGAAATAAATTAAGATACGGCGAGGTTCGACATGAACTTCGCCGTTTTTTTAGGCGCGTGGATGGGCTTTGTCGTAAATATCGAGCAGCCGGGCTTGATCGACGCCGGTATAGACTTGGGTGGTTGAAAGGCTGGCATGGCCCAGCAATTCCTGAATGGTGCGCAAATCACCGCCGCGCCCAAGAAGATGCGTCGCAAAAGAATGGCGCAGCGCATGCGGCGTTGCGCTATCCGGTAGTCCGAGCGCTGCACGCATTTTTTGCATCTCACGCTGGATAATTGCTGCATGAAGCACGCCGCCTTTTGCGCCGCGAAATAAAGGCTTGTTGGCACTCAGATCATAGGGGCAAAGTGCGCGATATTCTGCCACCGCGCTATGCACCACGGGCAGGAGCGGTACCATACGCGATTTGCCGCCCTTGCCTTTGATGGTGATGGACCGCGCCTGATCATCGGTAAGTGCATCGCCGGGCAAGCCGAGCGCTTCGGAAATACGCAAACCGCAACCATAAAGCAGGGTTAGAACCGCGGCATTGCGTGCGGCAATCCATGGCTCTTCCGCCATTTGCTCACCGCTTGTTACCACGCGACGCGCATCTTCAATACTTAGTGGTTTTGGCAGGGATTTGGGTTGGCGGGGTGCGCGTATCGCACTGGCACCAGCCGCATTAACAAGGCCGCGCTTTTCCAGATGTCGCAACAATGAACGCACGCCGGCCAATCCTCGTCCCAATGTTCTTGCCGCTGCACCTTCATTGCGGCGATTGGCCAGATAGGAGCGTAGATCGGCGACACGCAGGTTGGCAATATCCTGGATTGATGGAGGTTCGCCAAGATGATGGGTCATGAAATGCAGAAATTGGCGTGTATCACGCTCATAGGCATCGAGCGTATTCTCTGATAGACGACGCATTTCTTTGAGCGATTTTAGCCATTCCTCGCGTGCGGCGACCAGGTCCGCTCGTGCAGGAATGAGAATTTCGCTCTGTTTGCTCATTTTTAAGCCTCAGCAGTTGAACTATAAAGACCAGTTTGCCAGCGACAGGTTGCAGGCGCGTAAACGCGGCGCGAGTTATTTCTTGGCGTTTATAGCGGAATTGGGTAAGCGGTAGGAAATTATATCAGAAACGAGATTGCCATGCCCCGTCCAGAAAATCCAATCCAGCTAGCCGTGATCGGTGCCGCCCATGGCACGCGCGGCGAGGTAAGGGTTAAGACATTTACCGCAGACCCTTTGGCATTGGCCGATTATGGCATGCTTTATGATGCTCAGGGCAAGGCTTATGAAGTGTTGGAAATTCGCCCCGCAAAGACCGTCGTTGTCGTGCGCTTTAAGGGCGTTAATGATCGTAATGCCGCTGAGGCTCTTAACGGAACCGAATTATTTATCGACCGTTCGCAATTGCCCGATGAGGATCTGGAAGAGGACGAGTTCTTTCATACCGATCTGATCGGGTTGGAAGCGCTAGACGAGGATGGTAACTCGCATGGGGTGGTGAGTGCGGTATTTGATTTTGGCGGCGGCGACCTGATTGAACTGAGTGCAAAGGGCAAGCGCCCAATGTTGATTCCGTTCACACAAGCAGCCGTTCCTGAGATCAATTTCGATCAGGGCATCATTCGCGTAGAGCCTTTTGCAGCCGGTCTGATTTCGCAAGAAGATGACGATGATGATCGTGATGCGGATGGAAAGACGCAGCCTGGAAAGCGGTCTGAATAGCGATGAGTGAGAATAATAATTCCAAAACTGGGAGCGGTAATTTTCGTGCATCTGTGCTGACGCTTTATCCGGAAATGTTTCCGGGACCATTGGGTATCTCGCTTGCGGGCAAAGCGCTGGCTGAAGGCACATGGACGCTCAATACGGTGCAGATCCGCGATTTTGCGGAAGACAAACATCGGATGGTCGATGATACGCCATCGGGTGGCGGCGCAGGCATGGTGATGAAAGCCGATGTGGTAGCGCGGGCGCTGGATAGTGTGGCTGATGGTCGGCCAATGCTGCTGATGACGCCGCGTGGCAAACCGCTGACGCAAAGCAGGGTGCGTGAATTGGCTGCGGGCGACGGTGCAATCATTCTTTGCGGGCGTTTTGAAGGCGTTGATGAGCGGGTGATTGAAGGGCGTAATTTGGAGGAAATCTCCATCGGCGATTACATTCTTTCCGGTGGGGAGACGGCAGCTATTGTGCTGCTTGATGCGGTTGTTCGTTTGCTGCCCGGTGTGATGGGTAATAGAGAATCCGGCGAGACGGAAAGTTTCGAAACCGGGTTGCTTGAGCATCCGCATTATACGCGACCGCAAATATGGGAAGGACGCTCCATTCCCGATGTTCTGACATCGGGCAATCACGGGGCCATAGAAAAATGGCGACAGGGGGAGGCGGAGCGTATTACGCGCGAGCGACGTCCGGACCTATGGCAAGCCTATATGGACGAGAAACGCAAATGACCGCATTGAGTACTGGGGGGCATAGGGTCTCATAAGCAGTCTCATAATCAGTCTTAGGGGCTAATTTGCTTGGTCATATTGATTCATGGGCCACAATAGTGTATTGCCGCGCCAGCTCGGAGAATCCGACATCCGCAAACCAATAAATGGTGTACCGCTCCTGCCTGTTCAAAAAGGCATAGCCGCTCGGCCAAAGATGCTGGACGGTGAGTGCTGAGCGCTCTGACTGTTTGAGAAGAATTCAGAAGGAGTACGACGATGACCGATATTATTCGTCAGCTTGAAGCCGAACAGGCAGCAAAAATCGAAGAAAAGCGCAAGCTTCCTGATTTCCAGCCTGGCGATACAGTTCGTGTACAAGTCCGCGTGACCGAAGGTACGCGTACCCGTGTACAGGCTTATGAAGGCGTTTGCATTGCGCGTTCGGGTGCTGGCATTCAGGAAAATTTCACTGTTCGTAAGATTTCTTACGGTGAAGGCGTGGAGCGTGTATTCCCGATCTATTCGCCAATCGTTGAAGGCGTTGAAGTGGTTCGCCGTGGTAAGGTTCGCCGCGCGAAGCTTTACTATCTGCGTGGCCTCACCGGTAAGGCAGCTCGTATCGCTGAGAGGAAAGACAATCGCACCAAGGCTGAACGCGAAGCTGATAAGCTCGCTGCAGCCAAGGCAGCAGAAGCTGCAAAAGCTGCAAAAGCCGCAGCTGAATAAGATTACTCCTTTGGAGATGGATAAGGCAGCTTCGGCTGCCTTTTTCTTTAGGCGCAATTATGCGTGAAATTTATGCTCTTATGCGTAATAATCTTACTGCGACACCCTGTTCCGCTTTCGCTTTCTTGACGAAAGCTAATAGCGGGTGCATATGACTGTCAGGCTAAACCTCTGCACAGCTTTGCTACGGTGCTGGGGAAAACTAAATTACGCATCGTGTTTCGCTGCCGATGCCAGCAACCATCAAAGGAACACTCTCTATGAGCGCGCCGCGTACACTTTATGACAAGATCTGGGATGACCATGTAGTGGATCAGCAGGAAGATGGAACCTGCCTCCTTTATATTGATCGCCATCTTGTGCACGAAGTGACCAGCCCGCAGGCTTTTGAGGGGCTGCGCTTGGCTGGTCGCAAAGTGCGCCATCCAGAACGCACTCTGGCGGTTGTCGATCACAACGTGCCGACTTCTCCTGATCGTATCCACGGGATCAAGAATGAGGAAAGCCGCATTCAGGTCGAAGCATTGGCCAAGAATGCTGCCGATTTCGGCGTTGAATATTATTCTGAGCGCGATCCGCGCCAGGGCATTGTTCATATTGTTGGCCCAGAACAGGGCTTCACCCTGCCCGGCATGACGATTGTATGTGGTGACAGCCACACATCGACCCATGGCGCTTTCGGATCGCTGGCGCATGGTATTGGCACGTCTGAGGTCGAGCATGTGCTGGCAACGCAGACGCTGATCCAGAAAAAAGCCAAAAACATGCTGGTGCGTGTTGAGGGCGAATTGCCTCCGGGGGTCACTGCCAAAGACATTACGCTGGCGATTATCGGTGAGATTGGTACTGCTGGCGGCACTGGTTATGTGATCGAATATGCGGGTTCAGCGATTCGTTCGCTTTCTATGGAAGGACGGATGACCGTCTGCAATATGTCGATTGAAGGCGGTGCACGCGCTGGCCTGATCGCGCCGGATGAAACAACTTTTGCCTATATTAAGGATAAGCCGCGTGCGCCCAAGGGCGAAGCGTTTGAGCAGGCATTGCGTTACTGGAAAACGCTGCATTCGGATGAAGGTGCGCATTTCGACAAGATCGTCGAACTCGACGCTGCCAAAATCTCGCCAATCGTTTCTTGGGGCTCGTCGCCGGAAGACGTTGTTGCGGTAACCGATGTTGTGCCTAACCCGGATGAAATCGCAGATGAAAATAAGCGGGCATCAAAGTGGCGGGCGCTGGATTATATGGGGCTGAAACCCGGCACTAAAATCACCGATATTGCGATTGATCGCGTGTTTATTGGTTCCTGCACCAATGGCCGTATTGAAGATTTGCGCGCCGCAGCCAAGGTGATCGAAGGCAAGAAAGTTGCGCCCACTGTTGGGGCGATGGTCGTGCCGGGATCTGGTCTTGTCAAAGAACAGGCTGAGGCTGAAGGCTTGGACAAAATTTTCATCGAAGCTGGATTTGATTGGCGCGAGCCAGGCTGTTCCATGTGCCTTGCCATGAATGATGATCGGCTGAAGCCGGGTGAGCGCTGCGCTTCCACATCGAACCGTAACTTTGAAGGCCGTCAGGGCTTTAGGGGACGCACGCATCTGGTATCGCCAGCCATGGCAGCAGCCGCTGCGATTGCCGGACATTTCGTGGATATTCGCGACTGGAAATAAAATAAAAATCTGATGTGAAATAAAGCCGCTGGTTTCTGCCAGCGGCTTTTTTGTGAGGGCTGACAGAGAACAAGCGCAGAAGGCTTTGAAGCAAAGCCAATTTGGGGCGCATAGTTGTCACCAAGCCAGATAGTGCAGGTGGGTAACCGCGTTATTGCTTTCCTAAATAAAGCTTCGGCAAAATATTGGACAATAGTGCTATAAGCCCGTTAAGGTCCTGCCAGTTTGAATCAAGGGGAGAGCGCGAAATGAACCAAGATCATGCAGTTGATATTGCGCTGCTTCATTTACGTGATGCGCATGAACTTGCACCCTTATTGGCGAGCTATGCTCAGGCCCTAAAACGTGGTGCGCCACGACGCCCCGATGATTATTATGCCGAGCAACTTTTGCAGGATCGGGCAACCGAGATTCTCGGAGCGAGGATTGATGGTGCGCTGGTGGGGTTTGTAATTTTCTACGATCTGCCCGAGCCTGTTTCCGGTTTGCGTGCGGGGCAAGTGGATCATATTTATGTGCATCATGATCATCGCGGCAAGGGTATTGCAAAGGCTCTGATTGATGTGCTGGCCGATAAGGCAGAAGAGCGCAGCTGGGCCAAGCTGATGCTAAATGCGCCGCGCATACCGGAAGATGGCCGCAAACTCTATGAGCAGATTGCTACAGCCGCCGACTGGTCAAGCTATGTGATTCGATTCGGTGGCTAGAGCAAGAAGAGCAAACTGCAAAAGCTGATTAAATATTCATGTTTTTGAGGCGAGTGGCTTCAATCGTTTGAAATGCTGATTTTTGAGGGTTTCTCCGGTCATAAGCCCATTTAGCAGCCGTTAGGTCAAAAAGCGTCTTTGACGTTATGGCCAAAGCGCAGTAAAAGCGCGTGAGGGACCGTAATAAGGGCCCAACAAATTTAGGGTCGTGATGGTTTGGGATGAACCGAGTTCTCCCACGCCTCATCGATTATTGGGACGGGTTGGAATTAACCCGCTTTTGTTGACCATGTGGTGTCAAGCCGCAAGGAAGTAACAGTAACGTCAGGGAAGCCCGCAAGAGCCATGACTCAACCGACCGTAACGCGTCAGCGACCATTATCGCCGCATTTGTCGATCTACCGCCCGAAGATCACAATGACTATGTCCATTATGCATCGCATCACGGGCGCTGCGCTTTATTTCGGTACGCTGCTTCTTGCCGCTTGGCTGATTGCTGCTGCCTTCAGTGAAGATGCATTTAACATGGTCAGTGCTATCTATAATTCCTGGATCGGCCTGCTGGTTCTGTTTGGCTATACATGGGCACTGCTTCACCATTTGGCTGGCGGGGTCCGCCATTTCATCTGGGATATGGGCGCGGGCCTAGAAAAACATACGGCGACGAAAATTGCCTGGGCAACACTGGCATTCTCGCTACCCGCGACTATCGTCGTGTGGGTTCTGGCGTTTTCAGTGCGCTAAGGGGGCATCTGTCATGAAAGATATGCGTACGCCTTTGAAAAAGGTCCGTGGCTTTGGTTCAGCCAAAGAAGGGACGGGCCATTTCTGGTTTCAACGGGTGAGTGCAGTTGCACTGGTGCCGTTGGTTTTGTTCTTTGTTGGTTTGCTGATTTCGCTTAATGGCGCAAGCTATGCGGAAGTACAGGCGGCTTTGGCGCATCCGTTTACCGCTTTGGTGATGGCAATTTTTGTTCTCACCGGCGTCTATCATATGCGTCTTGGTATGCAGGTAATTATTGAAGATTATGTACACAGCGAAGGCATGAAAGTTGCATTGGTAATGCTTAACACCTTCTTTACGGTGGCAGTTGGCTTTGCCTGTCTTTATGCAATCCTCAAGCTGAGCTTTGGAGGTTGATAGCCCGATGGCTAGTGCAGTAAAAAACGCGGCGCCTGCTGCGGGTGGCAAGTCTTATAAATTTGTCGATCATAAATTCGATGTTGTCGTGGTTGGAGCTGGCGGTGCCGGGCTTCGTGCGACACTAGGCATGGCGGAGCAGGGGCTGAAAACCGCTTGTATTACTAAGGTTTTCCCAACTCGCTCACATACGGTTGCGGCCCAGGGTGGTATTGCAGCCTCGTTGCAGAATATGGGGCCGGATAGTTGGCAGTGGCATATGTACGATACCGTCAAGGGATCGGACTGGCTCGGCGATACCGACGCTATGGAATATTTGGCGCGGGAGGCCCCGGCTGCGGTATATGAGCTGGAGCATTATGGTGTTCCATTCTCGCGTACTGAAGATGGTAAAATTTATCAGCGCCCATTTGGCGGCCATATGCAGAATTTCGGTGATGGTCCTCCAGTACAGCGCACCTGTGCAGCTGCTGACCGCACTGGCCACGCTATATTGCACACGCTTTATGGCCAGTCGCTCAAGCACAATGCGCAGTTCTTCATCGAATATTTCGCGCTTGATCTGATCATGACCGATGGCGTCTGCACCGGCGTTGTGGCGTGGAACCTTGATGATGGTACAATTCATCGCTTCTCTGCCAAAATGGTGGTGCTTGCGACGGGTGGTTATGGTCGTGCGTATTTCTCCGCAACTTCGGCACATACTTGCACTGGTGACGGTGGCGGTATGGTGGCGCGTACAGGGCTGCCGCTACAGGATATGGAATTTGTTCAGTTCCACCCTACCGGCATTTATGGTGCGGGCTGCCTGATTACCGAGGGTGCGCGCGGTGAAGGCGGGTATCTGGTCAATTCTGAGGGCGAACGCTTTATGGAGCGTTATGCGCCTTCAGCCAAGGATCTTGCTTCGCGGGACGTTGTTTCACGTTGCATGACCATGGAAATCCGGGCCGGTCGCGGCGTGGGTCGGGATAAGGATCATATTTATCTTCATCTTGACCATCTTGATCCGGATGTTTTGCATGAGCGTCTGCCGGGTATTTCAGAATCGGCAAAGATTTTTGCTGGTGTCGATGTGACCAAGGAGCCGATCCCGGTTATCCCGACGGTTCACTATAATATGGGCGGTATTCCGACCAACTATTGGGGCGAAGTGCTGAACCCAACACCGGAAGACCCAGATCGCGTTCAGCCTGGTTTGATGGCCGTGGGTGAAGCAGGCTGTGCATCGGTACATGGTGCGAACCGCCTTGGTTCTAATTCGCTGATTGATCTTGTTGTGTTTGGCCGTGCAGCGGCAATCCGTGCAGGCGAGGTTATTGATCGCAATTCCAAGATTCCTGATATCAACGAAGCTGCTGTTGAAAAAATCATGGATCGGTTTGACCGTCTGCGCCATGCGAATGGCTCGACGCCAACGGCAGTGCTGCGCGAGAAAATGCAGCGGACAATGCAGGAAGATGCGGCTGTTTTCCGTACGGCGGAAACCCTTCAGCAGGGCGTCGAACGTATGCATGAACTTTGGCATGAGCTGCCTGATCTGAAGGTCACGGACCGTTCGATGATCTGGAATTCCGATCTGGTGGAAACGCTGGAGCTGGAAAACCTGATGGCCAATGCCATGACCACTGTGGTTTCAGCAGAGGCACGCAAGGAAAGCCGTGGCGCCCATGCGCGTGAAGATTTCCCGGATCGTAATGATGCAGAATGGCGTCAGCATACACTTTCCTGGCTGTCGCCAGATGGTGAAGTGAAACTCGGCTATCGTCCCGTTCATCTTGATCCGTTGACCACGGAAGAAGAAGGCGGCATCGAGCTGGCCAAGATTGCGCCCAAGAAGCGCGTTTATTAATCGGGGCAATGAGCAATGGTTGAACTCGCACTTCCCAAAAATTCCCG
This sequence comes from Falsochrobactrum ovis, assembly GCF_003259955.1. GTDB lineage: Bacteria > Pseudomonadota > Alphaproteobacteria > Rhizobiales > Rhizobiaceae > Brucella > Brucella ovis_A. The sequence continues at coordinate 78,028 of NZ_QLMK01000001.1, read as the reverse complement.
CGTCCAGGAGGGCAAGACTTGGCCGCGTCCGGATGGCGCCAAAAAAGTCACGGAATTCCGCGTCTATCGCTGGTCTCCAGATGATGATGCGAATCCGAGAATCGACACCTATTATGTTGACCGCGATGATTGCGGCCCCATGGTGTTGGACGGTCTGCTTTACATTAAGAACAAGATTGATCCGACGCTAACGCTGCGCCGTTCATGCCGTGAGGGCATTTGCGGGTCTTGCGCGATGAATATTGATGGCGCCAATACGCTGGCCTGTACCAAGGGTATGGATGAGGTTAACGGTGCGGTTAAGGTCTATCCTTTGCCGCATATGCCAGTGGTAAAGGATCTGGTGCCGGATATGAGCACTTTCTATGCTCAGCACCGTTCTATTGAGCCATGGCTTAAGACGGTTTCACCGGAGCCGCAAAAAGAATGGCTGCAAAGCCATGATGATCGCGCCAAGCTGGATGGGCTTTACGAGTGCATTCTATGCGCATGTTGCTCGACTTCCTGCCCAAGCTATTGGTGGAATGGCGATCGTTATCTCGGTCCTGCCGTGTTGCTGCAAGCCTATCGCTGGTTGATTGATAGCCGCGATGAAGCCACAGGCGAACGCCTTGATAATCTGGAAGATCCTTTCCGGCTTTATCGCTGCCATACGATCATGAATTGTACGCAAACCTGCCCGAAGGGTCTGAACCCCGCCAAGGCAATTGCGGAAATCAAGAAAATGATGGTCGAACGTCGCGTCTAACGTGTTGCAACCATTCTGGGCAACCATCTGTTTCGACATCAAATACTGATTAGGGAGAAGGCTTGCCTTCTCCCTTTTTCGTGCAGTTTTGCTGGGGCAGGGAGAAGGAGAGGGAGAGGGAGTGGGAGTGGGGGTGGGAAGGGAGGCGGATGAGCCAAAACTTGAGGGAACTGGAACTTGTGGGGGAGCGCCCTATTTCTTTTCATGCACTATAGTTGAGAAAGACAGGCATGCTGGATCATATAGGGTTTGATGTTTCAATCATGAAAAGATCTCGCGCATTTTACGATGCAGCGCTAGCGCCTCTTGGTATTACACCCATTATGGAATTTCGGGGTTGGGTCGGATATGGCCGCAATGGAAAACCCGAATTTTGGATTGGCAAGAACGGGAAACCACGGATGCAGGGCGTTTTGCACATAGCCTTTTCGGCAGGAACGCGCACCGAAGTTAACCGGTTTTACGAAGCCGCGCTTGCCTCGGGCGGCAAGGACAATGGAGGCCCCGGGCTTCGCCCACATTATCATGCTGATTATTATGCGGCTTTTGTGCTTGATCCCGATGGGCATAATATAGAGGCGGTTTGCCACTTGCCGGAATAATGGCGCGCGCGAGAACAAACCCGAGCGAGACTAACGATATGTCGAGAATAATGACCAAGAGGAAGGAAAGAGGCTGTAGCCAGCCTCCTTTGGGTTAGCTCAATCTGGCGTCGAGCGTTACTTCAATTGCGCCTAAAGCTTTTGAAAGTGGACAGGACCCTTTGGCTTTTTCAGCGATATTTTGGAAGTCCTCATCGGTTATGCCCGAAATTGTGGCGTTAAGTGTCAGAGCGCTGCGACTGATAGAAAAACCGCCACCTGAAGCAGGGCCAACACTGACAATTGCGGTTGCCTCAAGTCTTTCAGCGGGTGTGCCATTTTCGGCCAGTAGTGCAGAAAGCTGCATCGCAAAACACCCGGCATGGGCCGCGCCAAGTAATTCCTCCGGATTTGTGCCAGCTCGGCCAGTTTCATCTTCAAAGCGAGCTTTGAAATCATAGGGAAGATCGGTGATTGCGCCGCTTTGGGTGGTGAGTTGACCGTTGCCCTCTTTGAGAGTGCCTTGCCAGATGGCTGTTGCTTTTCTATCCATGGGGAAGCTCCTTTAGCTGGGTTGCCAAAGAAGATAGGGCGAATGAAATCAGCTTCCAGTGCTTTTGCAGCGCTGTTTCCTGACGCTAGATTGCTTCACCCCGCAGCAGACGTGGAATATCGCCGGACAATCCCGCTGCTTGCTTGATGAAGAAATTTTTCAGGCTCGGTATACGATCGACCATTCCTAAACCAATATCCCGGATCGAACGCACGGCTGGGTGATCATTGGCAAAAAGCCGGGTCAGAATATCGGTGGTTACACCCATTTGTACTGTGTCGAAGCGGCGCCAGCTCTGATAGCGCTCAAGCGCTGCAAAAGAACCAATATCGAGGCCAAGCCGGTCAGTTTCGACAATAATTTCAGCAATGGCTGCGGCATCGCGGAAACCAAGATTGAGGCCCTGACCAGCGATCGGGTGAATGCGATGGGCTGCGTCGCCAACAAGCACAAAGCGCGGCTTTACATATTCGCGCACCAAGGTGAGGCCAAGCGGAAACACCCGACGTAGTCCCTCGACTTTCAAAGGTCCAAGATGGTGGCCAAAACGCTGTTCAAGTTCGGCTTCAAACACAAATTCATCGGTTTTGATCAGGCGTTGCGCATCTGCGGTGCGTTCGGTCCAAACAAGTGAGCTGCGATTGCCGGGCAAAGGAAGAATAGCAAATGGGCCACCGGGGAGGAAATGTTCGATTGCGCGCCCGCCATGTGGGCGTTCATGCGAGACATTACAAACAATGCCCGACTGGCCATAGTCCCAGTTCACGGTTTTAATACCCGCCTGATCGCGCAGGCGCGAGCGTGCGCCATCGGCTGCAATCAATAGGCGCGTATGCAATGTTTCGCCATTGCTAAGGGTGACGGTTACCGATTCTGGATTGGTGCGGAAGGTTTCAACTCCGGTTGCTTCCACAAAACGGATGCCCAAGGCATCGCCACGATCATGAAGTGCTGTGTTTAACACACGGTTTTCGACCATATGAGCAAAAGGCTCGCCGGGGTTAACCTCACCGGCAAAGGTCAAAAACACCGGGCGTACAGGGTCGGACGTGCGCGAATCGGTGATGATCATGTCGGTGATCGGCTGGGCATTGGGCAGAATTTCCTGCCAGACGCCGATTTTATCGAGCATACGGGTTGCGGCCGCAGCTATGGAGGATGCGCGCGGATCATTTTTCCATGCGCCGACGGGTGCTGCGTCAATCACGGTTACGCTGAGATGCGGAGCTGCGGATTTGATGGAAACAGCCGTTACAAGACCCACATAACCGCCACCGGCAATTACAATATCCAGATCGGCTTTTGCATGATTCTGGTTTTCGTCAGACATGTTGGTAGACATGTTGGTAGACATGTTGGCGGGCATGGCTGTTCCTTCCGCTTTGTTGCTCGGATTGTTCTGTCTGTCTCTATTAGACTTGACAGATTCCCTCACGCAGTCCCAAACGTTTCTCGCACCATCATATAGGTTTGCAGGAGAGAGCTGTCCATGACTGATCGTGAAAAGCCGGCCAACTCAGAGCCGTTACAAACCGCAGCAATGGAAAATCTGCTTTCTACGCTTGATCTTGAAAATCTTGAGATTGATTTATTTCGCGGAAACAGTCCGCAAGTGGGCTGGCAACGTGTGTTTGGCGGTCAGGTGTTAGGGCAGGCGGTGATCGCTGCACAGCGAACAGTGGATGCGGCGCGTTTTATCCATTCATTGCATGCTTATTTCATTCGACCCGGCGATCCGTCGATTCCGATAATTTATGAGGTTGAACGCATTCGAGACGGATCAAGCTTTAATACGCGACGGGTTCTGGCGCGACAGCATGGCCAGGCCATTTTTATGCTTTCTGCATCGTTTCAGATTGATGAGTCAGGTCTTGAGCATCATATGAGGATGCCGGAAGGGGTGCCATTTCCCGAAGAACTGGTCGGCGAGGAAGAGTTGAAGCAAAATTATCTCCATCTCGTCCCCGAAGGTGTTCGCCAATATTGGCAGCGCGAGCGCCCTATCGAAATAAGGCCAGTTTCACTTAAACATTATCTTTCGCGGGAAAAGCTACAGCCATATCAGCACGTCTGGGTTCGGGCGAAAGGAATTGTGCCGGAAGATCGTGGGGTTCAAGCTGCGATCCTTGCTTATTTATCGGATATGACATTGCTTGATACGTCATTGCATCCGCATGGGCGCGGGATTTTTGATCGCGATATGCAGGCAGCAAGCCTTGATCATGCGATGTGGTTTCATCGGCCGTGCAAGCTTGATGATTGGCTGCTCTATGCCCAAGATACGCCAAGCGCATCGGGTGCGCGCGGATTGAATAGAGGTGCACTATATACGCGCGATGGCAAATTGATCGCTTCGGTGGCGCAGGAAGGGCTTATCCGATTGCGGGGGGACGCGCAGTAAAATCGACAGCCTATTACCGGTTCTGTCCGGGCACCCAGAGCACATCGTTTTCACCATTATTATTAACAGCGCGGGCGGCAACAAAAAGCAGATCGGACAGGCGGTTAATATATTTTAGCGCGTCGTCTGAAACGATTTCGCCGTCTTTGCGGGCAAGGGCGACCATCAGGCGCTCAGCCCGGCGCGACACTGTTCTTGCCAAATGAAGCGCCGCGGATGCGGGTGATCCACCGGGTAGGATAAAAGATTTCAGGGGCTGAAGATTGGCATTCAGCAGATCAATATCCGCTTCCAGTCGCTCCACCTGAGAAGCGACAATTCGCAAAGGCTCATAGCTTAAGGGCTTACCATCATCGGGCGTTGCTAGATCCGCACCCAAATCAAAAAGGTCATTTTGAACCCGGCTCAGCATTGCATCAATTTCTGCATAAGAAGTGGCGGAGCCCGTATAAAGGCGAGCCATACCAATACAGGCATTGGCTTCGTCTACCGCGCCATAGGCTTCAACACGCAAATCGGATTTTAGTCTGCGTGGACCACTGGCAAGGCCTGTGGAACCATTGTCACCGGTGCGGGTGTAAATCTTATTCAGCTTGACCATTTTAACCTTGAAGAACGGACATGGAAATCAACGAGCGAAGTAAATCGCGCCCACAATCAGCAATATAGCGACGAATTGCAAAAAAACGCGCAATTGCATCATCTTGTTTGAATAATTTGCATCTCCTCCGCGCATCATATTGCGAAGACCGAGAGCTAGAACGATGGCAACGGCAACCATCGCAACAACTGCCGCGACTTTGAAAATAATATCCATCTCTCTCCCTTTCGATTACCTGCTGTTCTATCGCGGCCCAGTTCGATCAGGATTGATCGGAGAGCATGCGGTAAAGCCAAGATGATGGCAGCAGGCGTCGCGCCAGAATACCCAGTTTTGCAGGTCGCGTGACTGCATAATGCGGGCGCGGTCTTGGTGCCTCCAATGCATGAAGCAGTACCGCGTAAACCGCCTCGGGGCCAAGCTTGTTTTTTGATTTTGTTCCGCCGTTTTCAAGTTTTTCGAGTTGGCTTTGGTAAATATGGCGATGGACAGAATTTTCCAGATCAATATTAGCCCGGGCTTTGGCCGCCGCATTATAGGTAAAATGCGAGGCAATCGGGCCGGGTTCGATCATCGAGACTTCTATGCCTGAGCCTTCAAGTTCCATTCTTTGCGCAAGCATTAGCCCTTCGAGAGCAAATTTAGACGCCACATAGGCGCCGCGCCATTTCATTGGCACAAGCCCCAATATGGACGAGCAATGCACGATGCGGCCATGACCTTGTGCACGCATTGGCGGGATGATTTGGCGGGTGAGGTCATGCCAGCCGAAAAAATTGGCTTCAAACTGCGCACGCAATGCTTCCACGGGTAGGTCTTCAATGGCGCCAGGTTGTGCATAAGCACCATTATTAAACAGTGCGTCCAGGCGGCCATTGGTTTTCTTTAGCACCGTTTCAACCAGTGTCCGAATTGATTTTGCGTCTGTATAATCAAGATAGATGGCTTCTATGCCCTGTGCTTGCAGAGCTGCAAGATCATCGTCCTTGCGAGCCGTCGCAAATACACGCCAGCCTTTCTTATGCAGAGCCACTGCGCAGTATTGACCAATGCCGGAGGAGCACCCAGTTATAATTATACTGCGCCCCGTAGTGCCTGTTTTCATCAAATTTACCTTTCTGGTGACACATCACATGGTTGAAACGGGTATGGCTTGCTTTCCTAAGTTTATTACTAGATGTAGGGAGGGTATTAGGTCGCACTAAGGGAATAATCTACGGATGCTAAAAATCAGGCGTTTTCTCCGTCAGATTACTTTCGATGTTTATAATCATTTTAGTCGGGACGATGGTTGGGCTTATGCAAGCCATATTGCATTATCGGGTCTGATGGCGCTGTTTCCCTTTTTGATCTTTGCGACCTCTCTGGCCAGCTTTTTAGGCGCACAGCGATTTGCCGATACGGTCGTACCGGTAATATTTGACGTGTGGCCCTCTAATATTGCGGGCCCGATTGCGAATGAAGTGATGAACGTCCTGACCGTACAGCGGGGCGGATTGCTGACATTGAGTGTGATCGCGGCGGCATATTTTGCATCGAATGGTGTTGAAGCATTGCGAATTGCGCTTAATCGCGCCTATCGGGTGAATGATCAGCGTTCCATCATATTTTGCCGTCTGCAAAGTCTGGGTTTCGTTTTGCTGGGGACACTTAGCTTAATGGCAATCAGCTTCCTTTTGGTGCTCGCGCCGCTGGGCGTCAAGATTGCCGAGCAATGGTTTCCTGATATCGCGCCTTTCACTGGTACTCTGGCAGTTTGGCGCTATTCAATTGCGGTAGTGGTTTTGATTTTTGCGTTGTTTCTCGTTCACATTTGGCTTCCGGCTGGAAAACGCAGGATCAGTGATATTTTACCGGGTATTACAATTACGCTGATTGCCTGGCTGGCATCGGCCTCTGCTTTCGCTTTATATTTGGCGACTTTTGCCAATTATGTTTCCACCTATGCTGGTCTTGCGTCGATCATGGTGGCAATTGTGTTTCTTTATATGCTTTCGGTGATCTTCATTCTGGGAGCTGAGATCAATGCTTCAATCATGATGTTGCGCAAGCGCGAGCAGCAGCCCCAACTCAACATAGATTAGACCCGGAGTTGATTAGACCCGGAATGGATTAGGCCCAGATTAAGCGCTGGTCACTTTTCGGCGGGTGGTGAGTGCGACACCCAAAGTGGTAATGATCATCCCGATAATCTGTATGAGATTGAGTGTCTCGCCAAAAATCAGATAGGCCATTAACGCGGCTGTTCCGGGCACGAGATAAAAAAGCGAGGCTACTTTAGCAATCGCGCCTTCACGCAGCATCACCATCAAGGCAAGTATGGCGCCGATTGAGATTGCAAGCGTCAGCCAGGCCAGCGCAAAAATAAGTTGTGGCGTCCATTCGATTATGCGGGTTTCGAATGCAAAAGCGGCAATGCCGGTGATAAAGGCGGCAGCAATATATTGAACCGCGGTCCCAGCTTTGAGATCGCCAGCAGCTCCGAATTTCTTTTGCCAGACCGTGCCAATGCTGATTGCAACAACGCCGAAAAATGCCACGCCGAGGCTTTGCGGATCGACCCCGCCTGAGATCGAGAATTTTGGCCATATGACCATAACCACGCCGCTAAAGCCAATCAGCAGGCCTGCCCATTGCGCGGGAGTGGCTCGTTCTTTCAACAGTAAAGCTGCGATTACCATGATCATCATGGGTTGGAGCCCAGAAACAAGCCCGGACATTCCGGCAGGAAGTCCGTGATTTACCGCCCAAAATAAAGCCGAAAGATAAATGCCGTGGATTAAGGAGCCGATCAGGGCTGCGTGGAAGAATTCCACCCCTTTTGGCCAAAGGCTTTTACTAGCCAGCGCCCATAGCGTCATAATCGCGGCGGCAATGCAGAAACGAATCGCCATCAAGGTGAAGGGCTCGGCATAGGGCATCGACAAACCAGCGCCGATAAAGCCCGAGGCCCAGAGCACGACAAACATGATTGGGATAAAGCGGGTGATCATGCACGTACTTTCAGTTGTAAGGTTTGCTTAAATGGCAAGGCAATGTTGTTTAGCTTATAAATTGGAATACTGCGATCAATTTACAGAAAAGCGTGGACCTGGACAGTAATATGCAAACAAAACCTCCTATCCGTATTCTTGTGGATGCGGATGCCTGCCCGGTTAAGTCAGAAATCTACCGGGTGGCGGAGCGTCATGATTTACCGGTGATTCTTGTTGCAAACAGTTTCATCGCAATTCCACGTGATGCCGAAAAGGTTGAGCGGGTGATTGTTTCGGATGGGTTGGATGCGGCGGATGATTGGATTGCGGAAAATTGTGATTCGGGCACAGTGGTGATTACGGCAGATCTGCCGCTTGCTAGCCGTGCGATAGAAAAGGGCGCAGTGGTGATAGCTCCCAATGGCCGGCTACATACGGAGTCGACCATTGGCAATAGGTTGGCAACCAGAAATCTAATGGATTCCCTGCGTTCTGCGGGTGAGATCACCGGCGGGCCAGCGCCATTCTCAGCCAAAGACCGGTCTGCTTTTCTTTCAGCAATGGAATTGGCCATTGTCCGGCTGAAGCGGGCCGGCTTTGTTGCAGGCTAATGCTTTGGCAACTTTCTACTGCATGCATAATTTATATCGCTGGGCAATCGTGAGCCCGGGCGCAGCGAGCTGACCGGTGAACCCGTTGCCCAGTTAGCGGGGGTGCTCAGTTAATTTGCTGCGCAGCCTCGATCAGCTTTATTGCATCCGGGCTATCCCACGGGGCTGGGCCATTCATCGCCGCGATCTGGCAGCCATCCTTATCAACCAGCAATGTCACCGGCAGACCAAAAGCGAGGTTCTTTCGCTTGAGATCATTGAAGCTTGCCATGCTTGCATCGCGATAAAGATTAAGGTGGGTTACACCGATTTCTTTGAGGAATTGTGTCGGCTTCTCGTCGGAGCCGGTATCAATATTAATGGCGACAACAGAAAAATCATCACCGCCTTTTTGGGCCTGTAAATTGTCGAGTTCCGGCATTTCCTCGCGGCAGGGCGCGCACCAGGTGGCCCAGAGATTAACCAGCAATGTTTTGCCTTTGTAATCAGCAAGTGTCATCTCTTTGCCATCAGGCCCGGTAAAGGCAAGGTCGGCAACGGAAACAGGGTTTTCGGCGGCGCGCATGGCAGCGACTGTGCCGGTTGCGGCGGCATCAAGGGATGCGAGTTTTCCGGCTTTCATCGCACATTGGGCCGATGCTTTATCATTTTGTGTAGAAACATTAGCAACTGATGGGGCAACTGATGGATTGCCAGATGGGCGCTCCATCACGTATACCGCCCCGACACCGGCAATGACACCGGCAAGGGCGGCAAGAAGGACGAATTTGCGTGTTCCTGATTGTTTCCGTGGTTCGGATTTCGCCTTTTCGTTGACTTCTGCCATTTTTTCTTTCCGATGTTTCGTCAAAACCTTCCAACCTTTGTCAAATCTGTCCGGGGCACATGAATATGAGCGAACAAAAATCCAGCAACCAGATGTGGGGCGGCCGTTTTGCCTCTGGCCCCGATGCGATTATGGAAGAGATCAATGCATCTATCGGCTTTGATCGCAAGCTTTATGCGCAAGATATTCAGGGCTCGCTCGCCCATGCTGCCATGCTGGCAAAGACGGGCATAATTACGGCAGAAGATCATGCGAAGATTGAAGAAGGGCTGAAAACCATTCTCAAGGAAATTGAGGACGGCAAATTTACCTTCTCGCGCAAGCTTGAAGATATTCATATGAATATCGAAGCCCGTCTGTCAGAACTGATCGGCACGGCTGCCGGGCGTTTGCATACAGCACGCTCGCGCAATGATCAGGTGGCGGTTGATATGCGCCTCTGGGTCAAGCAGGAGCTGGAAAAAACTGCGCTCTCGCTTAAAAATCTTATTGAAGCATTTTTAGAGCGTGCGGAAGAGCACACAGCCACGGTTATGCCCGGCTTTACGCATCTGCAAACAGCACAGCCGGTAACTTTCGGGCATCATTGTATGGCCTATGTGGAAATGTTTGGCCGCGACCTTTCGCGGGTGCGGGATGCGATTGAGCGTATGGACGAATCACCGCTTGGCGCAGCCGCGCTTGCGGGCACTGGCTTTCCGATAGACCGTCACATGACAGCGCAAATCCTTGGTTTCCGTGAGCCAACCCGGAACTCGCTGGATAGTGTTTCGGATCGCGATTATGCGCTTGAATTTTTGTCGATTGCTGCAATATGTGCTGGGCATCTTTCACGTTTGGCCGAAGAAATTGTTATTTGGTCAACGCCGCAATTTAATTTTGTGCGATTGTCGGATGCATTTTCGACAGGCTCTTCCATCATGCCGCAGAAAAAGAATCCGGATGCTGCGGAATTGGTTCGGGCGAAAACCGGGCGCATTAATGGCTCGTTGGTTGCTTTGCTGACGATTATGAAGGGGCTTCCGCTCGCCTATTCGAAAGATATGCAAGAAGACAAGGAACAGGTTTTCGACGCTGCGGAAAATCTGGAACTGGCAATTGCTGCAATGGCGGGCATGGTTCGCGATTTCACAATTAATGTTGACGCGATGAAAAAAGCTGCCGGTTCAGGCTATTCGACAGCAACTGATCTGGCTGACTGGTTGGTTCGCGAATTGGGATTGCCATTCCGTGAAGCGCATCATGTTACCGGACGCGCGGTTGCGCTGGCGGAAGAGCGCAAGCTTGATCTGGCAGAGCTGACGCTGGAACAATTGCAGTCGATCCATCCGGGCATTACGCAGGATGTTTTTGAGTTTCTGACTGTCGAAAAATCGGTCAGAAGCCGTCAGTCTTTTGGTGGCACGGCTCCGCAAGAAGTTGAGAACCAGATCCGCTATTGGAAAAAGCGCATCACCACAGCCTGATTTAATATTGGAAAGGCGGCTCTGAATGGGCCGCCTTTTTCATAGGTTAATCGTCGGTTTGCAGATGGGGGGCCACGGCCTCAATTTCGCTAATCAATTGCAGCAGATCGCGACTGATATGCGCGTGAAGCGAGGCAGCGGCGTCTGGATATTCTTCCAATATGCGGCGGAAAATCGCCCGGCTGATGCGAATGACTTCGGTTTCTTCTTCAGCCACGGCACCGGTTAGGCGAGAGGTCTGGGCAATCAACGCCATTTCACCGAGCATCGCGCCGGGACCGACAGTGCGAATTTTGACCCGCTGGGTTTCGGTTTCCTGAAACAAAGTAATATTGCCAGATACGATAATATATCCGCAATCAGCACTTTGCCCTTCACGGAAAAGCTCGCGACCAGCGCGCAGCACAAGCCGTTCTGCGCCGAAGGCAAGCAGCCTTAGCTGTTCGGGCGTAAAAGACTCGAACAGGCCAACTGTACTGAGAATGCGAATATCATCATCGAGCGCCATGAGGACTCAATATACCCGCATTGGCTGCTGTCCATCATGGAACAAGCTTATATCCCCCGCTTTCTGTTACCAGAAGGGTCGCATTGGATGGATCCTTCTCGATTTTTTGACGCAAACGATAGACGTGGGTTTCCAGCGTGTGGGTGGTCACCCCGGAATTATACCCCCAAACCTCCTCAAGCAGGATGTCGCGGCCAATGACTTTGTCGCCAGCACGATAGAGATATTTGATAATGGCAGATTCTTTTTCCGTTAGTCGGATCTTGTCGCCATTTTCACCGAGCAGAAGCTTTTGCCCGGGCCTGAATGTATAGGGGCCGACGGTGAATGTCGCGTCTTCGCTTTGTTCATGCTGGCGCAACTGGGCGCGAATGCGAGCCAGAAGAACCGCAAATTTAAACGGTTTGGTCACATAGTCGTTGGCGCCAGATTCAAGGCCAAGTATCGTATCGGAATCAGTGTCTTGGGCGGTCAGCATGATGATGGGCGCTTTAAAGCCCCCGTGCCGGAGCTCTCGAACAGCATCACGGCCATCCATATCCGGAAGACCGACATCCATAATCAGAAGATCGACATGATTCTCCCGCGCTGTCTGCATGCCAGAAGTCGCATTGTTTTCTTGACGAATATGGAATTCCCCGCTCAGCTCTAACTGCTCGACGAGGATGCTGCGCAGATCATCATCATCATCTACTATCAGTATGGTACGACCGGTCATATTTGTCCTCGGTAAACTTTGCATCAATCGATCTGATTGTTTTATGACATTTATTGGCGACAAGTTGAAGTCGCCAAAACAGAAAGGCTTTCGGCTTTGCAAAGGTTGCATAAACATCGTGATAACCGGTCACCGTCGAGTAGTTCGCTACACAGTGAGGCCAGGAATATCATTCAGGTTCGCGCAAAACCCTTGAGCAAAACGCAAGGATTGCTTGTTGCAAACAATCTGGTGCTCCCATGCGCACTTGGCAAGGGGGGCATTAGCGCTTTCAAGCGCGAGGGGGATGGTGCGACGCCATTGGCTTCGATGCAGTTGCTTTACGGTTATTATCGCGCAGACAGAATAAGGCTGCCCGCGACCATGTTGCCTATGCATCCTATCAGAAAAAGTGACGGCTGGTGCGATACGCCCGCAGACGCCAATTATAATCGGCTTGTCCGGCTACCTTATCCGGTGGGGCATGAGAAGATGTGGCGCGATGATGGGCTTTATGATCTCTGTATCGTGATGGAGTGGAATATAAGCCCGCGCAAACGTGGCCGTGGCAGCGCGATCTTTTTTCATCTTGCTAAGCCGGACTATAAGCCAACGGAAGGCTGCATCGCGCTTAGCCGTGAGAATATGATGCGACTTTTGCCTTATCTGAGCCGCGATACAAGAATTGAAGTGCTGCGTTAGCCATAGGCCCAGACGGTCGTGCGTTTGATTTCAGCATCCTCCAACGCTCGCGTGACCGGAACTGTGTATTCCTCAAGTCGTCGTAGCTTATTTTTTGGAAGATAAGCGCGGCCCGGATCGCCGACGATCACGCTGGCGCCGCGCTGGGCTAATTGATCAAACCATGGAATAAGGCGTTCTGCGAGCGGCTTTTCATAAAAGACATCACCAGCAAGAACTACATCCCAACCAAGGTCCTGTCCGATCAGATCTTGAGTGTCTGATCTAAAAGATACGTGGTTGGCGTCTGCATTCAGGCGCATGGCAAAGGGGGCGAATGTGTCAATATCTGTCGCGAGTATATCGCGCGCACCGGATTTTGCGGCGGCAATCGCGATGAGGCCGGAGCCGGAAGCAAAATCCAGCACGGTTTTACCCGCCACGACTTCTGGATGATCAAGGATATAACGCGCAACGCTCTGCCCGCCCGCCCAGGCAAAGGCCCAGAAGGGCGGAGGCAGGCCGATTGTCGCAAGTTCTTCCTCGGTCTTGTGCCAGAGATCGTGAGCTTCATCGGCAAGATAAAGACGGATCTCAGGCACATGGGGCGGAGTATGCAGGCCAGTATTTGCCAATATGAAGCCGCCTATGTCTTTCTCCGCCAATATTTGCATCAGATTTTGCTTGGATCCAGACCGCCCATGCGGCAAACCTCAATCCATTCGTCTTCCCGCACAGGCTGGACTGAAAGACGCATGGATGTGACCAGCGCCATATTTTGCAGCTTTGGGTTTGCCTTAACCTCTTTCAGCGTGACGGGTTTTGGCATGTCGCAAATGGCTTTGATATCGACACATTCCCAGCGCGGGTCGTCCGTCGTCGAATCAGGGTGAGCCAGAGCGCAGACTTCGACAATGCCGACCACTTCCAAACCTTCATTGGAATGATAGAAAAAGCCACGATCACCCAGCTGCATGGCGCGCATATTGTTGCGTGCCTGATAATTGCGCACGCCGTCCCATTCTTCGCCTTGTTCGCCACGAGCTTTTTGCATTTCCCATGACCATGTGGAGGGTTCGGATTTGAACAGCCAGTAATTCATAATTTTTCCTATGTATTTGCCGGATTGTTGATTGACCAATTCCATGGGCGGATGGAAACTTCACTGAAAAGCCCGGCAAGAGCATAAGGATCATTTGCCGCGATTTGCTCAGCCTGCGCTTTATCGGCCGCTTCCACGACGATAAGGCTGCCATTTGGCTTGCCATTTTCATCCAAAAATGGACCGGCAAATTTTAGCGTGTCGCCGAGACCTTTGAGATAATCAAGATGAACGGCACGCGTATCAAGACGCAGTTGCAGATGCTCGGATTTGTCGTTGCACAAAATAGCGAAAAGCATGATCAATCCTCGTTTTTCAATGGTCGGTTAAGCAAGGCTGTGACGGCCTCATCAATGGAAATCTGGCCCGCAAGCAAAGCGGCCACTGCCGCGATGATTGGAGCTTCAATATTGTGCTTATGGCACAGTTCTGCGGCGATGGGGGCGGAGGCCTCACCTTCGGCAAGCGGCAGGTTGGTGAGGTCTTCGCCGCGTCCGATTGCCAGCCCATAGGAATAATTGCGTGATTGTGAAGATGAGCAGGTCAGCATCAAATCGCCAAGACCTGAGAGCCCCATGATTGTTTCCGGTCGTGCGCCCAGCGCTTGCGCTATGCGGCGCAGTTCAGCAAAACCGCGGGTGACGAGCGCTGCTTGTGCGCTTGCGCCATAGCCGCGTCCGATCGCGGCACCAGCGGCAATGGCCAGTACATTTTTAAGCGCGCCGCCAATTTCGACACCGATCAAATCGGTCGTGGAATAACAGCGAAAGGAGGGACCAGAGAGAAGTGTTGCAAGCTGTTCGGCAATTGTTTGTTGCTCGCATGCGATGGTGACGGCGGTTGGAAGCCCGGCGGCCACATCGGTGGCAAAGCTTGGTCCGGAAAGGGCCGCGATTATGTGATTGGGAAGAACTTCCGCCACCACTTCCGACATTAGCCTGCCCGTTCCACGCTCAATGCCTTTGGCGCACAGGATAATGGGAGCAGAGGAGGGGATAAGTTCGCTCAAGCTTGATAGGCCATCGCGCATGAGTTGTGCCGGAAGAACCGCAAGTACGGCATCGGCTTTATGCAGAACAGATTTTGCATCGGTACTGGCGCGGATACCTTCAGGAAGATCGATATCGCCCAGATAACGCGGATTGCGGCGCTGGTCATTCAATGTTTTTACGGTTTTGCTGTCGCGCGCGTAGAGCCAAGTTTCGTGGCCGCTTGCCGCAGCCATTGCTGCAAGCGCAGTCCCCCAGGCTCCACCGCCCAGCACGGCAATTTTGGGTGTTTTCGTCATGCTTTTGCTCCCCTACGGCCGGTTCCGAATTTGGGTGCGGATTTTTCATCGAGCGGCCAACGTGAGCGTGGCGCGATGGCAAGTGAATCAGCAGCTTTTGATGCGGCGCGCTCTGCCCCAGCCCAAGCGATCATGGCCGCATTATCGGTGCAAAGCTCATGCGGTGGCGCGATGAAGCTGAAACCATGCGTTTTGCAAAGCGTTTCCAATGCCTCGCGCAGCGTTTTATTGGCGGCAACCCCACCTGCCACAATCAATGCGGGCGATTGATGGTCGGGAAATTGTTGCTTGAAACGTTCAAGCGAGCGGCGAACCCGATCCGACAATGTATCGGCGACGGCTTCCTGAAATGAAGCGCAGATATCGGCGACATCTTGATCTGTCAGTGGTGCGATTTCTGTCGCGGTCTGGCGCACGGCGGTTTTGAGCCCGGAGAAGGAAAAATCAAGCCGCGCTTCGCCCTTGAGGGGGCGTGGCAAGGCAAAGCGTTTGGCATCGCCCTGTTTGGCCATGCGCTCAACCGCAGGTCCGCCGGGATAGGGCAGGCCGAGAAGCTTGGCTGTTTTGTCGAAAGCCTCGCCGAGTGCATCATCAATCGTGGTTCCAAGCCGTTCATAATCATCAAGGCCACGCACCAACACCATTTGCGTATGTCCGCCGGATACCAGCAGCAGAAGATAAGGAAAATCGAGCTGATCAGTCAGCCGGGCGGTAAGGGCGTGCCCTTCGAGATGGTTGATAGCATAAAAAGGCTTGCCCGACGCCAAAGCGAGCGCCTTGGCGGTCATCAGTCCGACAATCAATCCACCGATCAGGCCGGGGCCTGCGGTTGCAGCAATGGCATCGACCTCATCAAGCTTCATGCCAGCCTCACTCAAAGCCTTCTCGATAAGGGTATCGAGGGCTTCAACATGGGCGCGGGCGGCTATTTCCGGCACCACACCACCATAAGGCTCGTGTTCAGCGATCTGGCTGAGCACAATATTGGACAAGATGCGACCTTTGCCCTTATCATCGCGTTCGACGATAGCGGCGGCTGTTTCGTCGCAACTCGTCTCTATTCCAAGAATGCGCATTTGCGGTTAGACCCTGCCTGTCACATAATTTCTGGCAACCGGGTATCATGGACGGCGCGATATGCAAACAGCATCCTTGAATAATGGCGTGGTGAAGATCGGCACAAGGAGCAGTAAACTGGCCCTTGCGCAGGCTTATGAAACACGCCGGCGCTTGCAAGAAGCGCACGGCCTGCCGCAAGAATCTATTGAAATAGTGCCGATGTCGACGGCGGGTGATCGTATTCAGGATCGTCCGTTGGCACAGGTTGGCGGCAAAGGACTTTTCACGGAAGAAATTGAAGCAGCACTCAAAGATGGCCGCATCGATATTGCCGTTCATTCCACCAAGGATATGCCAACTGTTCTGCCGGAAGGCTTGCATCTTTCGACATTTCTGGAGCGCGAAGACCCGCGCGATGCGTTTGTCGGTCGCACTGCAAAGCGATTTCTTGATCTGCCTGAGGGAGCTACAATTGGCTCATCGTCGCTGCGGCGGCAGGCGATGATCAAGCGGTTGCGGCCCGATCTGCAAGTGGTAATGTTTCGCGGCAATGTGCAGACGCGATTGCGCAAACTGGATGAAGGCGAAGTGGATGGAACATTTCTCGCCTGTGCTGGCCTGCGCCGGTTGGGGCTGGACGATGTGATTACGGATTTGCTTGAACCAGATTTTTTTCTGCCAGCTCCGGGTCAAGGTGCAATCGGCATTGAAAGCCGGATTGGTGATGAGCGGATGGATGCGTTGCTCAAGCCGCTTGCGCATAGGGACACCCATATTGCGCTGGCTTGTGAACGTGCATTTCTGGCCAGCCTTGATGGTTCCTGCCGGACACCGATTGCCGGACTTGCAATTGTGGATAAAGACAAAGTTTCTTTCCGCGGAATGATTTTGACGCCAGATGGAAGTGAAGCGCATGAGGTAAGCGCAGAAGGATCGGCTGAGGATGCAGCTTTGCTGGGGGCAGATGCGGCAAAGCGGGTTCGAGCCATGGCAGGTCCCGATTTCTTTGAAGGCTGGGAGTAGCATTGTCAGCGCGATCACAAACAGCAAAACTCAATCGCGTTCTGGTAACGCGGCCTGAAGCTGCGGCAGATAAGACCGCGCAAAAGCTGATTGATGCAGGCTATGTGCCAGTGCACTTTCCTGTCACGCAGACCGTTGCTTTGTCCTTTACGATCCCCGAAATAGATTTTGATGCGCTCACCATTACCAGTGCGGCGGTGTTTCGTCATGTGCGCGATGAGCTAATTTCACCTTTCAAACATTTGCCGCTTTTTGCGGTGGGTGAAGGCACAGCGCAAGCTGCACGGGAGGCCGGGTTTTCACGGGTGATCGAAGGCGGTGGCGATGCGGTGCGGTTGGCAGCGACAATTGCGCATTCGCTTCCATCAAGCGCACGGGTACTTTACCTTGCAGGCCGTGTGCGTCAGCCGGTCTTCGAAGACCATATGACAGAAGCGGGCTTTAAAATATGTGTCTGCGATGCCTATGATGCCAAGATGTTGGCTTATCCTCGTGAGGAAATAAGTGCCATTTTGGGAACTGATTTTTTTGCAGCGGTGCTGCTTTATTCGGGATTTGCGACGAAAGCTTTTTGTTCATTGATGCAACATATTGATGCGTCGTTTAATGAAAAGACACGGTTTTTATGTATATCGCAGCGGGTGGCACATCTTCTGCCCGCGCAATGGCAGAAACAGGCGCTAATTGCAGATCATCCCGATGAGGACGGAATTTTTCGTTTGTTTTCCAAACTTTGACGCTTTTGGGCGCAACCTTCCTGTATCTGGTGATTTAATCTGCTAAGCTTTTAAAAATGGCGACGACGAGAGGACCAATGGCGAAATCCGGCACTCCGAGACATTCCAAACCGGCCCGTAAGCCTGTCACCATCAATCTTGATCCTGCGGATATTAAGCAGGTTGATGGTGCTTCACCCGCTAAAACCCCTCCTCCCGCCGAGCCGGTTGGTGATTATGCATCGGTTGCAAATCCAAAGGTGGATACAAAACCGAAAAGGGATGTGAAAAACGAGCGGAAAGCCTCGCCGGAAATGTTGAAAAATCAAACCCCGGAAAAGCCGGAAACGCCGCCGTTCAAAGCGGGTGAAAAGCCCGAATTTAAACCCAATCCCGAAGTTAAACACACTAATGCGGCGAGTGCCCAGGCAGGGACGCCACAAGAAAATGGGGCGAAAACTGGAATGTCTCATCTATTATCGGGCGTCGCTGGCGGGGTAATCGCATTATGTGGCCTTTATGCGCTCCAGCTTGCCAATATCGTGCCTATGTCGGGTATGCGCGACACCAATCAATTGGCGACAATGGAACAGCAAATAGCAGAATTGCGCGCCAATCCTGCGCCAGCACCATTGGATGAAGCGAGTAAGGCCGAAATGGCGCAGCTTCAGAAAAATGTTGAGGCAGCAGAAATAAAGGCTGAAGCGGCTATTGGTTCGCTTAATGAAATGCAAAAACAGTTCGATGCTTTGCCGCAGGAGCAAGCCGCGAATACAGCCGATCTGGACGGGTTAACGCAGCGTCTATCCGCATTGGAGGCACAAATTTCTGCGGCGACAAGCCAAGCCGAGCAAGTTAGTGCGAATGTAACGGATAATAGCGGAACCATTTCGGCGATTGAGCAACAGCTTGCGTCTTTGGAACAAAAACTCAGTGAAGTTGCGCGTCAGCCGGACACCACCGCATTGATCGCGGCCAATACGCTTAAAACTGCAATTGATCGGGGTGGCTCATTTAAGGCTGAACTGGAAACATTTGCGGCTGTTTCGCCCGATCAGGCAGGTCTTGAGGGGTTGAGCGCTTTTGCAGAAACCGGTGTGCCGACAATTGCCAGCCTTAATTCAGAATTTGATGATGTGGCAAACCGCATCATAGCGACTGAGAATAAATTGCCTGCGGATGCCGGTGTTTGGGATCAATTGAAAGCAAGCGCCAAAGGACTTGTCAGCGTTCGTCCTGTTGCGGGCAATGTCAGTGGCAGCGGGGTGGGGGCCATAACTGCGCGAATGGAAGCAGCACTTCAAAGCGGCGATCTGGAGCGCGCGATTGGTGAGTGGGAGCAGTTGCCTGCCGATGCCAGGGTCGTATCGGAAGAATTTGCTGCCCAGATGAAAGCGCGGCGCGATGCAAATTTGCTGATCCAGCAGCTGATAACTGAAAGCCTCAGTCCGAAAACATCCAATAATGCTCCATCAGCGCCAGCAGAGCCTGCTACTACCGCGCCAGCTGCCGCGCCTAGCGGCAATTAAGGGGGCAGCAATGCTGCGTGTTATTTTTTATCTCATCATTATCGCCGCGCTAAGCTTTGGATTTTCTTGGCTTGCGGATCGGCCGGGTGAACTGAATGTTATATTTGGCGGCAATCATTATAGTGTTCCGCTGATAACCGCGGCTGCTGGTCTGGTTGCGCTGGTTGCGGCAATTATGATCATCTGGTGGCTTGTCAAAAGCCTCATTCAATCACCGACCACTTTGCGTAGGCATTTTCGTGCGCGCAAACGTGATCGTGGTTATCAGTCTTTATCCACTGGCCTAATTGCCGCCGGGGCCGGTGATGCAGAAGCTGCACGCCGCATGACCAAGCAGGCAGGCAAATTGCTCAATTCTGATCAGGAACCATTGATCAAACTGCTTGAAGCGCAGACGGCTATGCTTGAAGGCCGCACTGATGATGCGCGCAAGGGTTTTGAAGCGATGATTGAAGACCCGGAAACCAAGCTGCTTGGATTGCGTGGTCTTTACATTGAAGCGCAGCGGGTTGGTGCGCGCGAGGCTGCACGCCATTATGCAGCGGAAGCTGTAAAACATGCGCCGCAGCTTGAATGGGCGTCGTCAGCCGCAATGGGACAACTTTGTGCCGAAGGCGACTGGGATGGGGCGCTGAAGCTGGTTGATGCACGAAAACAGGCTTTGTCACATAGTAGGGATATCGTCAAAAAAGAGCGGGCGGCGCTGCTAGCGGCGAAGGCTATGGCGACAATTGATGTCGATCACACTCATGCCAAGGCCGCAGCGCTGGAAGCCAATAAGCTCGCACCCGATCTGGTTCCAGCGGCAGTTGTGGCGGCTCGGGCACTGTTTACAGATGGCGAAATTCGCAAAGGTTCAAAAATCCTTGAGGCAGCATGGAAGCGCAATCCGCATCCAGATATTGCGTCAGCCTATGTCTATGCCCGTCCGGGCGACACTGCGCAGGATAGGCTCAAACGAGCGCGTCATCTGGTGTCTTTGCGTTCGCACAATGTGGAGGCAAGTCTCGCATTGGCACGCGCTGCCTATGAGGCGGGTGAATATGGCTTGGCGCGGGAAAATATTGAACAGGTCTTGCGCAGCGCGCCGCGAGAAAGTGCCTATTTGCTTTTAGCTGATATTGAAGAGGCCGAAACCGGAGATCAGGGCAAGATACGGCAATTGCTGGCTCAAGCGGTTAAAGCGCCGCGAGACCCGGCATGGACCGCGGATGGCTATGTTTCAGAACAATGGGCGCCGGTTTCGCCAGTCACGGGCAGACTGAACAGCTTTGAGTGGAAAGTGCCGGTAGAGCGAATAGCGCCGCTGATCGACATTGAGAAACCAGAAATAATCGCCGGTGAAGCCGAGGCAAGTGAAACCGAAACCAAAGCCATTGTGCCAGTGGTTAGCTCACAGCCAGAGCAGCGGGATGATGTGGTGGACGCACAGGTGATCATGCCCGATGCCGAGCCAATTAAGCCTGTATCACCGCAGGCTAAGCCGCAATCCACCAAAGCTACAGAACCCCACCGGCGGGAAGTCGATAATGTGAAAAATCCAGTTATTTTGGATGCGGTGGAGCCGGACGCTAAAAATGATAAGCAGGGTGCTCCATCGCATATTATTGTTGATGATCCGGGGATTGATAAGAACGAGGTGGCTCAGAAAACGTCTGGTGGATTGAAGCTGTTCTAATTTGGGAGAGTTTTCTTTGCGAGGCGGTAAAACGTTGCTTAAAAACCACGGCTGTGAACTCTTACAATGTTAAACAGTCACAAGCGCTGTTTGCCGCCTTGTGTCGCGCGAACATCCAGCTAATTTCATTATTGCTAAAGATTGCAGGCAACGGCAGATCTTGGTTCTGCTGATAATGGATGAGGCTCAATGTTCGATAAGATCATGGAATTTCTCAGGGAATTGCCGGGGGGCAGTTTACGAGAGCGCGATCTGACGTTTTCGGAAGCCGATCCACGATTGGCTGCGGCCGCATTGATGTTTCATGTCATGGACGCAGATGGCAGGACGCGTGAAAGCGAAAGAGCGCGGCTTTCATCAATACTCGCGCAGAAATATGATCTGAAAGGCGAAAAGCTCAAACGGTTGTTAAAGGCTGCGCAGAAAGCGGATCAGGAATCGGTCAGTCTTTCCAATTTCACATCAGTCCTTAAGCGCGATCTCGACTATAATGCTCGGCTCGATTTTATCGCGTTGATGTGGGATGTGGTTTATGCAGACGGAACGGCGAGTGAAGTCGAAGTTGATGTCATGTGGCGTATTGCCGGGCTGATCGGTATTCGCGAACAGGACCAGAAACTGATCGAAGCGCGCATGCACCGAAACGGTGGGCTTGTAGCCGACGATTGAAGCTTTGCGACCTGTTGCGTCTAATGCGGCTTGGGTATTAACCGTTAGTCTCTATGCCGCGGCAGATTGTTTTGACAATCGGTTTAACTTTGATCGAGAATTGCACAATCTGAAAGGTTCTTACAAAAAAGGCCGGCGAACCGGCCTTTTCGTTGCGAATGAATTGGATTTATTCCTTGGCAAGCAGGCCTTTCCAGATGATCGCGCCAATTGCAGCACCGATCAAAGGCGCTACCCAGAACATCCATAGCTGGCTCAGGGCTGCGGTTTCGGCGAAGAATGCCACACCGGTTGAGCGTGCAGGGTTGACGGAAGTATTGGTTACGGGGATCGAGATCAGATGGATAAGGGTAAGGCACAGGCCGATTGCCATGGGAGCAAAACCAGCTGGTGCCAGACGATCTGTCACGCCGAGAATGACGATGATGAAAAATGCCGTCAAGACGATTTCGATAATGAGTGCGGACATCAAATTATATCCGCCGGGTGAAAGATCGCCATAGCCGTTGGACGCAAAACCGCCTGCAGTAAACCCGCTCTGTCCTGAAGCTATAAGATAAAGAATAGCGGCTGCGACAATTGCGCCGAGAACTTGCGCGATCCAATAGGGCAACAAATCTTTAGCGGGAAAGCGTCCGCCCAACATCAGCCCGAGCGAGACGGCAGGATTGAAATGACCACCCGAAATATTTCCCACTGCATAGGCCATTGTCAGCACGGTCAGGCCGAATGCGAAAGCCACGCCTAAAAATCCGATGCCAAGTTCAGGATAAGATGCTGCCAGAACAGCACTGCCGCAGCCGCCGAATACAAGCCAAAAAGTACCAAAAAATTCCGCCGAAAGCCTATTCAACATGAACCCCCCAGAGCCTTTGAATGTCGATTTTAACGAGGTATTGATTAGAATTTGTTCAAACTAAATCAATGATGACTTAGTCGTTACTTGTTGTCGAGAGGGTTAAAATTTAACTAACCGATTTGTATGTTTATTTTATCGAACCGAATTAGAGTAAAAAAATATTTCGAGCAAATTTGCAATGTTGCGGCCATCGGCGAGGCCGCGTATAATCTGGTTCAACGTTTGGTGTCACTTAACGGTTATGCGCTGTATAGCTCGCAATGGAGTTTTCCAACTTGAAACATTCATTTCTTCGATCGCTGGTGCGGATCCCTCTATTGGGGATTCTGGGAGCGACAGTTTCGGGTTGCGTTGCGGGTGCCTGGTCTGAAACTGTGCGGATTGATAGTAAAGCGCCGATGCCGCAGGAATGTGCGGGGTGGCAGAAAATCGAATTGAAGCCGCGCACAACCATGTTGTTATTGCGTGAGGACCCGCGCCTTACCATTGATATTGATGCGCATAATCTCAAAGGTCGCAATCTGGGTTGTTGGCAATAACGGTTTCGCACTTTGTTGTAGGGCCGCTGGTCGACGGGCCAGAAAATTTGCGTCTAAAGCCAATATTATTGCTTATTTCCACCTAATTTAACCTCACATTAACCATGTGGGTTAAAGTGTCAAATTTACGTCGATTTGTTCCGCGATGTCATGTGAACGACGGAAATTGGAAGAAGCATAGCTGTGATAAGATTTGAGAATGTCGGGCTGAGATATGGGATGGGGCCTGAGATCTTGCGAGATGTCAGCTTTCATATCCCGCCGCGCTCATTTCAGTTTCTCACTGGGCCATCCGGCGCGGGAAAGACGTCTTTGATGCGTCTTTTGTTCATGGCTCTAAAGCCAACCCGGGGCTTAGTTAATATTTTCGGTAAGGATGTTGCCCGGCTTGATCACAAGGCGGTGCCGCTGTTGCGTCGCAGAATCGGCATTGTTTTTCAAGATTTCCGCTTGCTCGACCATTTGACAACTTATGAAAATGTTTCATTGCCATTGCGGGTGCGAGGCAAGGAAGAAGTAACCTATCGGCATGAGGTAGAGGAGCTTCTCAGTTGGGTGGGGCTGGGAGACCAGATGAATGTTTTGCCGCCTGTGCTTTCTGGGGGCGAGAAACAGCGTGCAGCGATTGCAAGGGCGTTGATTGATCAGCCGGAACTGTTGCTTGCCGATGAGCCGACAGGCAATGTCGATCCGCCGCTTGCCAAGCGTTTGCTGCGCCTTTTCGTAGAACTCAATCGTTCTGGTACGGCGGTTGTTATTGCCACTCATGATCTGTCTTTGATGGATCAGGTCAATGCGCGACGAATGATCCTAGAACATGGGCGGCTTGATATCTATGACTGACGCTCGCAATGACCGGCACGGCTTGGTTCATCAGTTCAAAGACAATTTCCGGGTGCGCTTTGATGATCTTGTCGATTTACTCATGGTGCGGCTCGGCAAACGGCGCAAACGGCAGGGACAAAGCCCGATTGTTCCGGATGGAAGCGTAACCGGCACAGCGCTGGTGATCGTGATTGCGATCATGACTTTTCTTGCCTGTCTCACGCTTGGCGGGGTTACGCTGGTGCGGGCGTCTGCAGCGGCTTGGCAAAGCCAGATTGCGCGTGAGGCCACGATACAAATCAAGCCCGTGGATGGGCTTGATATGGAAGAATCATTGCAGGAAGCGAGCAATATTGCCCGTGGTTTCGCAGGTGTTAAAGATACAAGCATTGTTGATAAAGCCGCGACTGCAAGGCTGTTAGAGCCTTGGCTGGGCGGGGGACTGGATATGGATGAATTGCCTGTCCCGCGGCTGGTCGTGGTGACGATTGATGAGAATTCCCCACCGGATTTTGAAATGCTGCGCACAGAAATTGTTCGTGCGATACCCAGTGCTAGTTTTGATGATCACCGAACATGGGTAGATCGGCTGGTTTCGATGGCAAACACCACGGTCCTTATTGGAACAGCGGTATTATCGCTCGTGGTAGCGGCTACCATCTTGACCGTGATTTTCGCTACACGCGGTGCGATGGCGGGCAATGCACATATTATCGAGGTGCTCCATCTTATTGGTGCAGATCCCAAATTCGTCGCACGAGAATTTGAATGGCACTTCTTCCGTACAGCGCTCAAGGGCGCGATCTTCGGAGGGGCAGCCGCAATAATGGTTTTTCTCATTTTTTCCTGGTGGGCTTCGCAGCAAATGGCAACGCCCGCAGGCGATCAGGCTGCGGCGATGTTTGGCAGTTTTGCAATTGGTCGGGATGGTTACTTTGGCGCGGCTGCGATTATTTTTTTGGTCAGTGTGCTGACAATGCTTACCAGTCGGCTCACGGTGGTGCGTCAACTTGCGAGCGTGGACGGAACAGGTAATATTTCAGGTTCCAATGCAGAATGAGTCGCTTCGGAATGCTGGGCAAAAAATCGAAAGGGCTGGCGAAGCATCCTGTTGTCGCCATAAAACTGTCTATTATAACGGGTTCACAGGTCATGCCTTTCGTCCGGTAATAGTAAAAGAGCGACAGGTTGCCTTAGGGCTCTGGGAAACGGAAATGCAATGACTGGGAGGCAGACGAGTTCAGCTTTGTCGATTGCGGCGGTGGTGGGACTTCGTCGCACCAGTCCTACCCTATCTGCGGCTATGCTTGCCTTGCTCAAATTTATGTGGTTGGCCATGAAGCGAGTGATACGACGTCTCCAACCGGTATCTATTTTTCTGTTTTTTGCAATCATTGCCTTTTTGGTTGGCTTTATTGTTTTTAGCGAAAAAGTTTCTGGGTTGCGGCCGCCTGTGCTTGAAACGCCAGTCGATGCCATTGTGGTCCTGACGGGCGGGCAGTCTCGTATTCAGGCAGCGGTTGAATTGTTGAAAGACAGGCAGGGACAGCGGTTACTGATCAGCGGTGTTAATCCTGCGACCAATAAAGAAACCTTGCAGCGGGCTACGCAAACCGAGCAGGGATTATTTGATTGCTGTGTCGATCTGGACCGCTCAGCGCTAAACACCGTTGGCAATGCGGAGGAAAGTGAGCGTTGGATCCGCGCTAATGGGTATCAGCGGGTTATTGTGGTTACAAATAATTATCACATGCCGCGCAGCATTCTTGAAATGTCTCATCGCATGAAAGATGTGGAATTTATCCCATATCCGGTCGTGAGCGGTGAAAATCGTGGGCATAGTTGGGTAGCCGAGGGGGACGCGTTGCGGGTGCTATTCATTGAATATACAAAATATCTAGGCGCCGTTATTCGCATAAGCTGGCTACAGATTGTCGGCAATGGGCGTTAAATAGACGATTTTCCAGATGAATCATTAATTCGCGATGGAAAACGCTGGCAATCCTGGTATATCGGGCCCGCTGCTTTTGCTGAAAAGCTATCTTACTCTTTCCATCCATTCGGTTGAAATAATCTGAATGGGCTAGCTAAGGTTTCGCTGATACGATGCTCCTCTATCTGCGCTCCATCCTGTTCAATCTTGCATTCTATGTAAGCACAGCCATTCAGCTGATCATTTTTACGCCGATATATTTTCTGTTACCGCGAAAAAAGGCGTGGATCGTGCCGAAGGCGTGGGCGCGCAGTAATTTGTGGCTGCAAAAGCTTATTGCTGGCACCGATTATACTATTGATGGCCTCGAAAACATCCCGGAAGGGGCGTATATAGTTGCGCCAAAGCACCAATCGGCGTGGGATACTTATGCTTTTTTACCACAGCTTGATGATCCGGTTCTTATCCTCAAGCGCGAGCTAATGCGGATACCGCTTTTTGGCTGGTATCTGGCTAAAATGCAGATGATACCGGTTGATCGAGGATCACGTGTTAAAGCGTTGCATTCAATTACTGAAGGTGCCGAAAAGGCCATCGCCGAAGGGCGACAGATCCTAATTTATCCTGAAGGAACGCGGCGCGCTCCCGGAGCCGAGCCGCAGTATAAATACGGTATTGTTCATCTTTATGATGCGCTGCAACTGCCGGTGCTGCCGATTGCGCATAATGCCGGGCTTTACTGGCCGCGCCGCAAGTTTCTGCGTTATCCGGGCACCATCCGGTGCCGTATTCTGCCCCCCATTCCGGCTGGTCTGCCTAAGGATGAGTTTTTACAAAGGCTGATCGAAGCGACCGAAACGAGTTGTGATGAATTTTTGCTGGCAGCTAGCCGCGACGCAAATCCCCCGCCCATGCCTCCAACAGCTATTCAGAGGCTGAAGGAACTTGGAGAACAAACTTCAACTTGAGGAAAACTATGCGTTCAGTTCCAAGCGGTGCATGACAATTCGCCGCGTCGGGCTGAATTTTCGTTTTTCTTGCACCCAGCGGAGAAACCCGTTATCAGGGCGCGACACGAAAGGACACATCATGAATATTGATGCCATTTCTATCGGCTCCAATCCTCCCGAAGACGTCAATGTGATCATCGAAGTTCCGGTCGGCGGTCAGCCGATCAAATACGAGATGGACAAGGGCGCGGGCGCTCTCATTGTCGATCGTTTTCTCTATACGCCAATGACCTATCCGGGCAATTACGGCTTCGTGCCGCATACGCTTTCGGAAGATGGCGACCCGATCGACGTTTTGGTCTGCAATACCCGTCCGCTAGTGCCTGGTTGCGTGATCAATGTGCGTCCAATCGGCGTTTTGGTTATGGAAGACAATTCCGGTAAGGACGAAAAGATCATTGCCGTTCCATCACCGCATCTCACCAAGCGCTATGAAAAGGTGCATGATTATTCCGATCTGCCGGAGATCACCCTCAAGCAAATCGAACATTTTTTCGAGCACTATAAAGATCTAGAACCCGGTAAATGGGTTAAAGTTGGCGATTGGGGTGATGAAGACCAGGCGCGCAAATATATCGCCGAAGCGATTGAGCGTGCGCAAAATAAATAATCCCTATTGAACGTTCATTGAAAACGCCCGGTCCAAGCCGGGCGTTTTTCGTTAGAATAATCAGATTAATGCTGGCAATAATGTCGTCCACATAAACTGCCGAATAAAGAATATAATCAAAAGAAGGATAATGGGAGAAATATCGATACCGCCGAGATTTGGAAGAATATTGCGGATCGGGCTTAATACGGGTTCGGTTGCTTTGTAGAGGAACTCGCCAATCGATCCGACAAAACGATTGCCAGAATTGACGACATTGAACGCATATAGCCATGAAAATACGGCACTAGCGATAATGATCCACGTATAAATATCGAGCGCCAGGTCAATGGTGCGAAACAATGCGATCATAATTGTCTCCTTGAGAATTTGACGAGATGTAGCCTTTGATACGCATGAGAACAAGAGGGAACGGCGATAAGATCTCGTTTTTAAGCCGCACTATTGGCTTGGCGGGAGATGGTTGCTTGTATCATCTGATGAACATGTTCAAGCGCTTGATCGCGAACGCGCATATTGCGCAAATGCTCTAATGTGTTGGTGACATAATCGATATTCGCTCCCGATTCTCCGCGTGCTGCAGCAATGATTGCAGCTGCGTTTTCGGTCGTGAGATTGCGCGCATATTGCGAATGTTTCCGGTCTGCAACGTAAGTAACCGCCTTGACTTCTCGACCATCTGCCAGTTTCAACCGCAGCCATTTTTCGTGATAGACGCGATTAGACATTTCGCGTTCGCGCAAATAAAGCATTACTTCGTCGGTCATATCGCCGGGAACGCGAAAAGCCATGCCAAGGCAGGACCCGCCAGCGTCAAGCCCTAGCACCAATCCCGGACGATCTGGTGTGCCGCGATGAACGTGAGAATATATGCAAAGGCTTCTTCTATAACCATGCAGGCGGGCTCGTACAGTTTCAACATGTGCGAAACCCGGTCGCCACATCAACGAACCATAGCCAAATACCCAGAAATCATCCATATTTAGGTCATCTGCGCTTGAGGTCATCTTAAACTTTACACGGTGTTACTCAGTTACGATGGCCATTTTTTGCCAATACGCACAGGAAATATACTATTTTTTCTTTGAGGCCCTCGTCATGGCATTTTCTTGCCATAATATCGACACCAGTTAGCGAGAGCAAATTCGGGTATGTTATAAGCATTCCGGCAACGCTTTTAACGACAATATTATTGAGACGGGATATTTTGATGGCGCAGGCTGGAACAAAACAGAGAAAATCCAGAAAGCGTATTATCGCGATCTCTCTTATTTTTCTTATTCTAGTAGGACTTTATACGGCCGTGTGGTTTTATCTTGCCGATAAGATCGGTGAGAGGGCTAAAGCTGATATAAATAAACTAGCGTCCCAAGGTGTTGGCGTTCAATGCGAAGATCTTCGCATCAGCGGATATCCCTTTCGGGTGAATGTCGTTTGTGCCAATATTTCTTGGCAAAAAAAAGATGCCGGTATGGCAATTCGTGCAGGCCGTTTAACGTCGGGGTCACCGGTTTTTGCACCGCATTGGTTGAGCAATGAGCTGTCTGGTCCAGCTTTTGTTGAGTTTCCCGGTATTGAGCCGCTGGAAGTGAATTGGAGCAAGTTTACTTCCAGCACCCGTCTGGCGCGTCCTTTCCCCAAAGAGGTTGAACTGGACGCTCGCGATGTCGTTGTCGGACTGCGCACAGAAATCACCACCACCGAGCCGCTTGGCGCGTTTGAGCAAATTCATCTTAAGCTTAGCCAGATTGGTGATGCCTTCAAGTTCAACGGACGCTTTGCAGCATTCAAGCTCGATAATTCCATTTTAGGCAATTTAAGCAGTCCGGAAATCGACGGGCTCGCCGATATTGAGATAGCAAATGCGGCGACGTTGTTGGCGCCCAGTTCCTTGCCATTTAATGAGCGGATGCGGGGTCAAAGCGGCACCATTAATCAGGCATTTTTATCGATGCCCAACGGGGCAATGATGTCAGTCTCGGGTCCGTTTTCGGTTGATATGGATGGGCTTATTGATGCAAATTTCAAGGTGACGATGGTCAATCCGCAGTTTTTTGCGCAGACCGGGCAGATCGTTTTTCCTGAGCAGGGCGGGAATATAGCGACGATACTCTTTGCACTTTCTGCGATGCCGAAAGATGAAAACGGCAATCCCGTACTTGAGATTGCCGTGCGAAAAGGCCGAGCTTTTGCGGGTTTTATTCCGCTGGGTCGTTTGCCGGAGTTTTAGAGGGGCTGGTATCAGGGTGGGCTGCCCGACGACCAAAGTCTGGTGCGTCAACTTCCTGGCCAGCTTCAATAATTCCACGGCGGACCGCTCGGGTTCGGGTGAAAAGATCAAAGAGAGCATCGCCATCGCCCCAGCGAATAGCGCGCTGAAGTGACGCCAGATCTTCTGAAAAACGTCCTAACATTTCCAGAATTGCATCGCGATTGTGCAGGCAGACATCACGCCACATGGTAGGGTCCGACGCGGCAAGGCGGGTGAAATCACGAAAACCAGAAGCTGAATATTTAATCACTTCGGATTTGGTGACCTGTTCCAGATCGCTTGCTGTGCCAACAATATTATAAGCAATGATATGGGGCAAATGCGAGACAATCGCCAGAACCAGATCGTGATGCTGGGGATCCATTTGCTCAAGCCGCGATCCGCAAGCCTCCCAGAATTGGGTGAGCTTTTCCAGAGCTTGTTGATCGGTTTGAGGCAATGGCGTCAGAATGCACCAGCGATTGTTAAAAAGCTCTGCAAATCCCGCATCCGGACCGGAATATTCTGTTCCCGCCAATGGGTGGCCGGGAATGAAATGAATGTTGTCGGGCAGTTCGGGTTGCATCTGAGCGATGACCGAAGCCTTGGTGGAACCCACATCAGTGACAATTGCCCCTGGTTTCAGATTAGCGGCGATCTGGCGCGCTACCGTGCCGGAAGAGCCGACAGGAACAGAAATGATCACCAAATCTGCATCACGCACAATCTCGGCACTGTCGGTATTGTAACTGTCACCCAATTGCAGTTCTTCGGCCCTTTTAAGGGTTTCACTGCTGCGGGTTGCGATTGCTATGTGATCGGCGAGATTTTCACGACGGATCACACGCGCCAGCGATGAGCCAATAAGGCCTATTCCGATTAGCGCGATCTTATTAAAATGGATCTTCGTCATCGTTCTATTTTAAAAACTCTTTAAGGGCGGCGACGACACCGCGATTGGCTTCTTCCGGTCCGATGGTCATGCGCAGCGCGTTAGGAAATCCATATGATCCAACGCGGCGCAGGATATAACCGTGACGGGAAAGCCATTCATCAGCCTTGTCAGCGGTGTGAGCACCATCATCAGGAAAATGCACCAGCAGGAAGTTTGCCACTGACGGGGTGACGCGCAACCCAAGGGCTGTGAATTCTTCAGTAAGCCAGGTGAGCCATTTTTCATTATAGGCCACGGATTTTTCAACATGGGCACGATCTTTAATCGCAGCCGCTCCGGCAGCAATTGCCACCGAGTTCATGTTGAAAGGACCGCGAATGCGATTAACAGCATCAATCACATGCAAAGGGGCGTACATCCAGCCGATACGCAAGGCCGGCAGGCCGTGAATCTTAGAGAATGTGCGCGTCATGACTACATTTTCATTGGCTGAAACCAGTTCAATACCGGCTTCATAATCGTTACGGCGCACATATTCTGCATAGGCGGCATCTAGAACCAAAAGCACATTTTTGGGCAGGCCCGCATGCAAGCGGCGCACTTCCTCAAAAGGCAGATAGGTGCCGGTGGGATTTGCCGGATTTGCGATGAAAACGATCCGAGTACGCTCCGAAACAGCAGCGAGAATCGCATCCACATCGATGCGCTCGTCTTTTTCTTTCACGGTGACCGGAGTGGCACCCGCACCCAGTGTCTGGATTTTATAGACTGCAAAACCATGCTCGGTAATGATGGATTCATCGCCCGGGGCAAGGTAGGTTTGGCAAAGCAGTTCCAGCAATTCGTCCGAGCCATTGCCGCAAATAATATTGCCGATATTCAGGCCCTGACTTTCTGCAATCGCCTGACGTAATGCCAGCGCCTGGCCATCAGGATATACGGACAAATTTTCGGCACAATATCGATAGGCTTCTATTGCCTGCGGGCTGGGGCCCAAAGGGGTCTCATTAGAGGAGAGCTTATAGACCTTCGCAACGCCTTCAACATGTTCCTTGCCGGGCACATAGGCTGCAATTTCAAGCAGGCCTGCCTTGGGCTGGGGACGGGAGAAGTTTTGCTGTTTGGTCATAATTGGCTCCGCCAAAAGGACTAAAGTTAAGGTTATGCAGCGGGCATAAACCGCCCGTGCTGACAAGTCGAGAAAAACCTTATTTCTGGGGGGTGGAACGTTCTTTTTGCAGCGGATTTGCAGATTTTCCACTTACCGCACGGCCATTGGGAGCCAGAACAGGCACGAAGACCCGGCGCGAGGAACGTTGAGCCACAGGCAATCCCTGATAAAGTCGTTTTTGTGCCTCCACAACCAGAACCCCGGCGAAAAGTGGCCAGAGCCTGCGCCCTATTCTCTCCATGGCAAGACACGGGCGCATCATCCAGCGCCGCGATACCGGTGGGAAATGCAAAGAATTATTCACCTGGGTCACAGTGAAATTTGCTTCACGAAGAAGTGCGCTCATCTGGGTTCGACTATAGGGCCTTCCGCTGCCAAAAGGCGTGTGATCAAGCCGAGCCCAGACACCTCGTCTATTGGGGACAACGATCACCAAACGTCCATTGGGTGCGAGAACCCGCCACATTTCTTTCAGTGTTTCGGCGGCGTTTTCGGCATATTCGAGCGCATGGATCATCAAAATGCGGTCGATGGATGAATCAGGTAGCGGCAATTCTTCATCAAAAACCAGCGCGGTGGCGGATTTTTCTGCCGAGGGCCAGGCAATTGCTCCCTGACCGGCTGGCATGAAAGCAAAGCTGCGTTCCGTATCGGCGCTAAATCTTTCAAGATATGGCAGACTATACCCAAGACCTACCAGCCTCTCACCCGCTACAGGCTCCCACATGGACGCTAAAGCCATGCGAATAGCGCGCTCGGTGAGATGACCGAGTTTGGTGTCGTAATAGGAGCGTAGTTCAATAATATCTGGGTGCATGACAGCAAGCTATATCAATTTGCACGATTGGGAAATGTTCAGCACAATCGTGTGCGGATAATGGTGCATTTTTGCAAATCCGTGCTATAGAGCGCCCTTTCTAGCCTTTTGGCGATAAATCAGGAGACCGGCAGATGCCTGAAGTCGGCGGCAAAACCATAGACGTGCTTTTCAGTGCAGAAGAAATTGCTGCGCGAAATCTTGCATTGGCGCAGGATATTGCGAAACATAATTTTCATAAGCTGCTAACAATTTCCATCCTCAAGGGATCGTTTATTTTCGCAGCCGATCTTATTCGGGCAATGCACGATGTTGGGCTTGAGCCAGATGTCGAATTTATTACGGTCTCCAGCTATGGAACTGGAACGTCAAGCGGCGAAGTGCGGTTGTTGCGCGATATTGACAGTGATGTGCGCGATCGCGATGTTCTGCTGATTGATGATATTCTGGAATCCGGCAAGACGCTTAAATTCGTTCGCGAGCTTATGCATGAGCGTGGCGCGCGCAGTGTCAGTATTGCCGTGCTTTTGGACAAGAGCATGCGACGCAAGGTCGATTTGAATGCCGATTTCGTGGCGTTTGAGTGCCCGGATTATTTTGTGGTGGGATATGGCATGGATGTGGCGCATGCTTTCCGCCAGCTTCCCTATGTTGGCTATGTGCGCGAATAGTTCGTGTCGGCGTGGCCGGTGACCTGTCGCAGTTAATGAATATCAGTCGAACTTCAGCAGACGTTCGAGATATTCTTTTTCCATTTGCGGGGTGAGTGCATCACCAAGCCTGCGGCGGATTTCGTCGAGGATTTCACGTGCACGCTGAATGTCAATTTCGCCCGGGATTTTGACATCATCACCAAAGTCCGGCCCGCTACTGCCGGGCTTACGCCCCAGCGGATCTCGTCCGCCCGGTCTACCTTGTCTTTGGCCCCAACCTTGGCCTTGCCCCATAGCTTGTTGCATTTGTTGCATCATGTCGCGGCCTCCGCGGCGCAATGCTTCCAACGCATTTGCTTGGTGGTCACCGGCTTGCGAGGTTTCATTTTGGCCCAGAGCATCAGCCGCGCTTCCCATCGACTTGCCTGCATCTGAAAAATCTTTATTGGGATCTATTCCCATCGCTCTTAGATCGTCGCCAAGCTTTTGCAGTTCAGATTGCAAATCCGATTGCTGTTGTTGCAGCTTGCGCATTGTTTCTGCCATTTCTGGAGGAATGGTGTCGTCTGATGGGCCGTTTTGTGGCTGGCTTTCATCAGAAGTTCCATCGTCACCGTGGAAAAAGTCCTCAGCGAATTCCTCCGGGTCGAAACCAAATTGCTGCTGCATTTGCTGGTCTAATTTGAAGGTATCATTCATCAATTGCTGTTGCTTGCGCATCAGATCGCCAAGCTTGTTCATCTGCTGCTGCATTTGGCTGGCCTGACTTTGGCCTTGTCCCTGTTGGCCGGGCTGCGCTTGTTGTCCCATTTGCAAATTGTTGAGCATGTTTTGCAATTGCGACAAAAGCTGTTCAGCCTGATCTCGCGAGCCCTGCCGCGCAAGATTTTCAATTTGGT
The DNA here is from genome assembly GCF_003259955.1 of Falsochrobactrum ovis. Taxonomy (GTDB): domain Bacteria; phylum Pseudomonadota; class Alphaproteobacteria; order Rhizobiales; family Rhizobiaceae; genus Brucella; species Brucella ovis_A. The sequence goes on along the minus strand of NZ_QLMK01000001.1, from coordinate 43,854 downwards.
CCAACATGCGTTGTAAATCTTTGTCCGTCATGACCTGCATATTGGGGTCGGCGGGCATTCGTGTATTGGGGTTTTGCTGCTGGCGCTGGGCAAATTCACGCAGAAAATTCTGCATAGCTTCGCGAAGTTCAGCCGAAAGTTTTTCGATCTCTTCTTGTGATGCGCCGTTCTGGAGCGCCTCACGCAAGGTTTCTTGGGCCTGCCGCAGCCGCTTTTCTGCGGCGGAAAGATTTCCGTCCTCAATACCAAGCGCTACTTGCCACATATAATCCGCTGTTTGGCGAAGCTCTTCGTCGCTTTTCGCCAGACGAAGCCGGCTGCGAATCGTTGAGAGACCGAGATAATGGGCGGCGTTTTTGATGGTTTCTTCCGGGCGGAGTAAAACCGCAGCTAGCATGTCGAGCACATGCGTGCGTTGGGTGGCATCAAGTGCGAGAATGCGCCGTTGTTCTACAACAGCTCGTGCAAGAGGGTTGGAAAAGGGACGCTCGGGCAGAGTTATAATTTTAGTTTCACTCCGACCGGTATTTCCTGCGGCATCAATTGCGACCAAAGTCAGCGCCACCTTGCCGCCAGACCATGGATGTTCGGTGAGATCTTTGGAGAAGGTGACTGTTTTGGATCCACGTGCGGGCAGAGCGAGCGGTAGTTCCGGCGCGTCGTAAAGAGCTAGAACCTCGTCTTCTTCATCCGATTCTAGCGGAATAATTTCGCCAAAGGCTTTCGTTGCGCCGTAATCATCATCGATTTCATAGGCGAGCTGCAAGGCACCGTTAAGCGCCCTGCCTGGTTCCTTCGTAAAATTAATCTGCGGGGCTTTGTCCGGAATTATCGCAAAGCTCCAGCGAATATTGGTTCCAGATAGCTCTAATGTCGTATCCTGTTGCAGTTCCAGCTGGAAATTGCGGCTTCCATCGACCACCGTTTGGTCTGACGGAACCGCGTCATTTTCCCCGATTTTGATAGGCTTAATATCGCTGCGGTGTCCGGTGGCATCGGTTGCGGTCAAACGTTCAGAATTGCCACCAATAATGCGAACCGAGACGGTGCTATTCTGCGGAATTATGATGGGATCTGTCGTTGTGGGGTTTCTATCAGCGGAAAGAAAAATCGGCGCACGAGCAGTGTATTGCGGAGGGGTTACCCATGCATCAATGCGGGCAATCGCCTTTGTATTACCGGGCCGGATATGAAACGCGTCGGCGATGCGGCCGCTCGAAGGGCTGAAACTAAAGGCAAAAGCAGTGACAAACAGCAAGGCAATAAAAGCGCGTAGCCCATAAGGATCACGCTGCGGAATATTGGGGCGGGGTAGACCAGATTGAAGTGCCTTCAATCGACGGGCCATGCGGAGTTGGTGCTCTTGCCAGAGAGCGAGTGCGACGGGGTCGTCAGCATCGGTTGCAATCTGGGCGCTTTGCACCGCTAAAGGCTCATGCAGCAGCCCATTAACAGTTTCAATATAAGCAGTTACATCCGCGTCTGACGGTTTATTGAATAAAGAAAGACGATAGAGTGCGGCAATTGTGGCGAGTCCGAATAATATCAAGACCGCTATATGGAGCCAGCGCGGCATAAATCCGAATAGGCCGAACCAGCTAAGGCTCGCAAACAGCGCGGCTAGCAAGATCAATGGCAGGATGAGCGGCCAAAGTCTTTCGAAGCTAAGAGTGAGGAAACTACGCTGATATAGACGGTGCAAAGCAGCGCCATCGCCGGACAACAGACGAAGCAATATTCTTTGTTTGCGAGGCCGCAAATCCTTGCTGTTTTGGCTCTGGTGCGTCATCCGATCTTTCTAATGGGGGTTTCGGATTGGTCGATCCTCTAAGGATAACACGCATCATGGCAAAGACGAGGCTTTCCTTGATAAATCAGAGCCAGTCCGGCACAGAATCAAGCGCTAATAGCTGTTCATAGGTGCCGCGAGGGCGAATGACATGAAAACGATCACCATCGACCAGCACTTCGGGCACAAGTAGTCGGCTGTTATAAGTGCTGGACAAAACCGCGCCATAGGCGCCTGTCGTGCAAATGGCGACGAGTTCACCCGGTGAAGGCTTCGCTGTTTCGCGATCAAGGCCGAGATAATCGCCGGTCTCGCAAACGGGACCCACAAAATCTGCGCGAATGCGCGGTGCATCATTGGCGGGCAGCTCGACTGGCTTTATCTCGTGATAAGCCTCGTAAAGTGTCGGGCGAATGAGATCATTCATTGCCGCATCAACGATGATGAAATTTTTGGCGTCGCCTTCTTTGACAAAGATCACTTCTGAGATGAGAAGACCGGCATTGCCAGCAATCAGACGTCCCGGCTCAAAGAGTGTTTTTAGTCCGAGAGGCTTTATGTGTTTGGCGACGATTTCGGCATAAGCCAAAGGCAGTGGCGGAGGATTGTTGTCGGTGCGGTAGGGAATACCTAATCCGCCGCCGACATCTACATGACGGATATTGTGACCATCGGATTGCAGTTCCTTGACGAGTTGCGCCATCAGCGCAAAGGCGTTGTCAAAAGGTTCCAGATCAATGATCTGGCTGCCGATATGCATATCGACGCCAACGACATCAATGCCGGGCAGGCTGGCTGCGCGGGCATAGGCCTGACGGGCTTTGACATGCGGAATGCCGAATTTATTTTCTGATTTACCCGTGGAGATTTTGGCGTGGGTCTTTGCGTCAACATCGGGGTTGATGCGCAGCGAGACATGTGCAATCTTTCCCTGTGCGACAGCGCGTGCGGAGAGGATTTCCAGCTCCGGTTCGGATTCAACATTGAAACAAAAGATGCCTTGCGAGAGTGCAAAATCCATTTCGCGAGGGGTTTTACCGACACCGGAAAAGACAATTTTATTTGCAGGAATGCCAGCGGCCAGAGCGCGGCGGATTTCACCTTCTGATACGGTATCTGCACCAGCGCCCATCTTGGCAAGAATGCTAAGCACTGCCTGATTGGAATTTGCTTTCAATGCATAGGCAACAAGCGTGTCCATATCGGAAAAGGCTTCATTGAAAACGCGGTAATGACGCTCCAGCGTGGCACGGGAATAGATGTAGAACGGTGTGCCTACAGATTTTGCGATTTCATGAATGCTGACATTTTCAGCGTGAAGCACGCCGTCACGATATTCAAAATGATTCACGGGAAACAGCCTTGTCCGATCAGCAATTACAGCAATTTGTCGAGAATGAAGGGCTTATCTTCCTTCGGTTTCTCAACGGTGCGGCCCTGATCGTTGGTGATTGTTGCTACCGGCGGTGGCTCCAGCGGGCCTTTGCGGCCACAGGCTGAAAGTGCCGCGGCAAGAGCAGCGATCATCAGAATTGAAGAAATTGCGGAGCGGCCTGACATCAAATTAATTCCCCGAAACGCATTGAGTGGCGTTAGCTCTAACCTAAAATGCCAAAAAGTGAAATCACCCTTTGCGCGAAAGAAGGTGTTTCACTCATTGAGCCGGTTTAACCCAGATCAAAACTGGCAATCACAGGCACATGGTCGGATGGGCGATCCCATCCGCGTGCTGCGCGCAGGATCTCTATCTTTGTCAAAGAATCTACGAGATCATGAGAACCCCAAATGTGATCAAGTCTGCGGCCGCGATCAGATGCGTCCCAGTCTTTCGCGCGATAACTCCACCAAGTATAGATTTTCTGGTCCGCAGGAATGTAATGACGCATCAGGTCGGCCCAGCCACCTTTTACGCGAAGGTCCTCAAGCGTTTCGGTCTCAATTGGGGTATGGCTTACGATTTTAAGCAGTTGCTTATGCGACCAAACGTCGTTTTCCAGCGGAGCAATGTTGAGATCGCCCACCAGAAGCGATGAATATTGCTGGCCATCCTCGGCGGTGATGGCACGCATTTCATCAAGAAATGCAAGCTTATGGGCAAATTTCGGATTGATTTCCGGGTTCGGCTCGTCGCCGCCTGCGGGAACATAAAAATTATGAAGGCGAATTTTTTTGGCTCCGGCCTGAACTACTGCGCTGAGGTGTCGGCAGTCACCCATCTCGCAGAAGCCGATTTTTTCAACTTCGCTCAGCGGATGGCGGGAAATGGTAGCCACCCCATGATAGCCTTTTTGGCCACTAATCTCGATATGATCATAGCCAAGAGCGCGCAAAGGTTTGAACGGAAACAGATTATCGGGGCACTTGGTTTCTTGAAGGCAAAGCACATCCGGTTGGTAATCTTGCAGAAACTGCTCAACAAGCGGCATGCGCAGGCGCACGGAATTGATATTCCAAGTAGCAACGGAAAAAACCATGGGAGAGACTCGCGACAATCAGAAGATGGCCGCGAACCTAAACAATTATCCTATTATTGCAACCGTGACGGGGAAGCGCTTTCACTGGATGCGTTTTTGGAAGATGTCTGACCTTGAATTAGCGGCCCTGGATTAGGAGCGTTGAATTAGCGGCGTTTGGTTTTGTTTGCGATGCGTTGATAGTCGATCTTGAACATATCATCGGTGAACCGAACACCGGTTCTTAGATTGAACACCATAACGGTCGTATCAAGATTTTGGGCGTCGGTGATGGTCCACTGTTTGAGCTCATAATTTTTTGGGTCAAACATCATGGTAATTGTGGAGCTGCCGAACAGGGATTTATCACCCAATACCAAGGTGATAACGTCAGGTTCCTGCTTGACGCTTTTTAAACGTCCACCGCCAAGATTAATCCGGTCTGCCAAAAGCAGGTTTAGCGGGGTGGTGGAAAGTGCATAAAGATCCCAAGTGTCAAGTTTGCGATTATTGATGACGACTTGATTTCCGTCAGAAATTACCCGGATCGGGGAGTTATTATAGTTGAAGCGAATTTTACCGGGGCGTTCGATATAGAAGGTACCGCCTGATTGTTCGCCTTTAGGGCCGAACTGAACGAACTCGCCCGTGATGGTGCGAACGGATGAGAAATGATCGGCAATATTTTGCGCCACTGCTGCATCGTTTGCACCTTGCGCAAAGGCTGGGGCCGATGTGAAAACCGCAGGCGCAGCCGTTGCGAACATCAGTGCGCCCAAAGCCGCTAAAGACACAGAGTGACCGAATTTCGCCAATCGAGAGAAGCGTGCGCGAACTGTTGAGAATATCATCGGCAATCTTTCACTTTTCATCATTGTTGTAGCGTAGTTACCCAGTTTGTCGCGAGTGTGGCGAGTTTAATTGAGTTTTGGCGTTACTAAAATTCATCATCATCGGTAGGGACCAAAATTTCGCGTTTGCCCGCATGATTGGCCGGGCTGATGATGCCCTCTTCCTCCATGCGCTCGATGATTGTGGCTGCGCGATTATAGCCGATGCTAAGGCGGCGCTGGATATATGAAGTAGAGACTTTCTTGTCGCGAAGAACAATTGCGACCGCCTGATCATAGGGATCGTCAGAGTTTTCAAGGCCCGATGTTCCGGCCGGACCGCCTGAAATATCCTCTTCATCCTCTTCGGTAATTGCATCAAGATATTCCGGCACACCCTGAAGCTTAAGATGCTGGACGACCGCTTCGACCTCGTCATCGCCAACAAAGGGTCCGTGAACGCGCTGGATGCGCCCACCGCCTGCCATGAACAGCATGTCACCCTGTCCAAGCAATTGTTCGGCCCCTTGTTCACCCAGAATCGTGCGGCTGTCGATCTTGGAGGTGACTTGGAAGGAAATACGGGTGGGGAAATTGGCTTTAATCGTACCAGTAATAACGTCAACCGAGGGGCGCTGTGTGGCCATGATAACGTGAATACCGGCAGCACGCGCCATTTGCGCGAGACGCTGGACAGTGCCTTCGATTTCCTTGCCCGCGACCATCATCAGATCGGCCATTTCGTCGATGATCACGACGATATAGGGCATTGGTTCAAGATCGAGCTGTTCGGTTTCGTAGATTGCTTCGCCGGTGTCGCGGTCAAAGCCGGTTTGCACCGTGCGGGCGATTTGTTCGCCCCTGCGCTGCGCCTCCAGAACCCGTTGGTTAAAGCCATCAATATTGCGAACACCGACTTTCGACATTTTGCGATAGCGGTCTTCCATTTCGCGCACGGTCCATTTGAGCGCTACAACTGCCTTTTTCGGGTCGGTTACAACCGGTGTAAGAAGGTGCGGAATACCATCATAGATGGATAATTCGAGCATTTTGGGGTCAATCATGATCAGGCGGCACTGATCCGGGGTCATACGGTAAAGCAGCGACAGGATCATAGTGTTGATGGCAACTGATTTACCGGAACCGGTGGTACCTGCGACCAGCAGGTGAGGCATTTTTGCGATATCGGCGATGACCGGATCGCCATTGATCGTTTTGCCCAAAGCAAGGGCAAGTTTTGATTTGGATTGCTCAAAATCGCGGCTTGCGAGCATTTCGCGCAGATAGACCATCTCACGCTTTTGGTTTGGCAGCTCAATACCAATAACGTTGCGGCCTGGCACAACTGCAACGCGGGCGGCTATTGCGCTCATGGAGCGGGCAATATCATCTGCAAGTCCGATAACGCGCGAGGATTTGATTCCCGGAGCGGGTTCGAGTTCGTAAAGGGTGACGACGGGACCGGGCTTTACATTGATGATTTCGCCGCGCACGCCGAAATCTTCCAGGACGCCTTCAAGAAGCCGGGCATTTTGCTCAAGCACTTCGCGGGAAAGAGAAGCATCGCGCTGGACTTGCTTGGGTTCGGCAAGAAAATGCAGCGCAGGCATTTCAAATGCACCGCTATTGCGCAGACCTGCGCGCTGGTCGCGACCAGTTTTGGAAGCGGCACGCGATGCGCGTTTGTTACGCGCGGGAGGGGTGTCGTGCCATTCTTGTCCAGCGAGCGGGGTATCTTCCCGATCAAAGGGTGCGTCGAGTTCTTCCGGACTATCAAAGCCCGGCTCGCGCCGCATATGGGTGCGGGCGTTAGCAGCGCCTCGCGAATGGCGCATATCAGCAAATTCATCGTCTTGCGCGCTGCGACGGCCAAGGCCGGTGAGGCGTCTAAAAGATGCGATGGTGCTAAGTCCCATATGGGTCAATCTTCCCGCAAGCTCCGCTGCGAACACGCGCAGACCGCCGGAGCTAGCCTCTTCGTATTCTTCGTCCGTGAAGTCTTGTTCAATGGCTTCGCTATCTGGCGAGGAGCGGCCAGCTGCGTTGCGGCCCCCAACGATTGCACTTGCATAAAGGCAAAGCCACAGGGCTGGCAAAGCCAGCACAAGCGCAATAATCGAAGCGACTGAACCTTGAGGAAATTTTCCAAGAAAAACTGCCGGAATGCGCAGCATCAGATCGCCGAATACGCCACCCAAACCGATGGGCATCGGCCAGCTTGCAGGGGCTGCAAAACAGCTTGCAATAGCAGCAAAAAGCAGAGCAGCGCAAATCCATGCAAAGCTTCTTTTGCCCAGAATGCCGACATAGCCGCGGGTGATGAGCAATAAAGACCAGACAGCAAGGGGCAATAAGGCGGGTACACTTGCTAGTCCAAAGAACTGCATCGCGAGGTCAGAAAACACCGCGCCGGGATAGCCCAAAGCATTTGTTATAGGATTATCGGTTGCGTGGCTGAGGCTGGGATCTGCAACATTCCAAGTTGCAAGTGCGCCTACTGCCATTGCGCAGAGGCAGAGCAAAGCGAGGCCGAGCAGAATATTAATCTGCCGACGAAAAATATTGGACAGCTTTAACCTGTCCCCCGAAAGCCGCTCGTCACGCAGCGGGTATGAAGGCGAGTATCCTTGCCGCATATAGCCTGTCCCGAACCGTCTAAAAGCCCCCGGCGCCCAAGGCCGGGAGAGATACTGAATCAGCCAATTTTAGACCGATGTTGGTTAATTCCCCATTAACCATGCCTAGTGTGCAGCTCACTGGGCGGACTCGCCATGCAAAGCGGTGTTGTGCATTGCTCATACAGCCAGTGAATTCTCTCCGGCGGTAGAGCGTTATAAATGGCCGTAGCCGTTGCGCTTACTAACAGTGAGTGCCGCAAGAAGCTCAACCATGCGGCTTGGAAGTTGGCCAGGTTTTAGTGAATTGGTGTTCTTTGTTGTGTCACTGACCAGATAGGGCATGACCGGAACTGCGTGCGGGGTTCGTAATGCGTGTTTTCTTGTCGTAACGGCATGAAAGAGCGAGTTTTTGGCGTAAAATTGCATGTCCTGAAAAAATGGAATGACTATCTACCGTAATAAATCCAATTTAATTGATATTGCGGACTAAGTTCGATTGACGTGTATGTTATGGCTCTTTAGGTTTCCCGCCGGTCGCGAAGGGAGCGGTGGACATTGCATGTTTTCGCAATGGTTCTGTCAGCGTCTATTTTGTGTCAGATTCTGGCACGCAAATGCGGGTTAAAGACGGCATTCTGGTGCCAAACAGTCGAGGAAGAGGTAATCGCGGATGAAGGTCCTTGTCGCAGTCAAGCGGGTTGTGGATTACAACGTCAAAATTCGGGTCAAGGGAGACGGGACTGGCGTTGAGCTTGCGAATGTGAAGATGTCGATGAACCCCTTTGATGAGATTGCTGTTGAAGAGGCGATCCGTTTGAAGGAAGCGGGCAAAGTGACGGAAATCGTCGCTGTATCAGTTGGCCCGGCACAGGCACAGGAAACTTTGCGCACGGCGCTGGCGATGGGGGCTGATCGCGCCATCTTGGTTAAGACTGATGAGCTGGCGGAGCCATTGGGTGTGGCCAAAATTCTCAAAGGCGTTGTCGAAGCTGAACAGCCCGATCTCGTTTTCCTTGGTAAACAGGCGATTGACGATGACTGCAACCAGACCGGCCAGATGCTTTCGGCTTTGTTGAGCTGGGCGCAGGCAACTTTTGCCTCCAAGGTTGAGTTGGGCGACGGTTCGGCCAAGGTTACGCGTGAAGTTGACGGTGGTTTGCAGACGATTGAAGTCAAGCTTCCAGCAATCGTGACGGTTGATCTGCGCCTCAATGAGCCGCGCTATGCATCGCTGCCCAATATTATGAAGGCCAAGAAGAAGCCGCTTGAGGAAAAATCACCAGAAGATTTTGGCGCTGACATTGCGCCGCGCCTTAAAGTTCTCAAAACAGAAGAGCCCGGTGGACGCAAGGCGGGCGTCAAGGTTGGCTCTGTAGCCGAACTTGTCGACAAGCTGAAAAACGAAGCTGGCGTATTGTAAGATTTGGGAAGGGATGAACACTATGGCTATTCTTCTTATTGCCGAACACGATAATGCAAGCCTTTCCGAACAGACGGCGAAGGCACTGACCGCTGCGACGCAAATCGGTGGCGATATCGATATTCTGGTAGCCGGTAAGGGTGCTCAGGCGGCGGCTGATGCGGCCGCCAAGCTTAATGGCGTGCGCAAGGTTTTGCTGGCCGAAAGCGACGCACTGGAAAACCAGCTTGCTGAGCCGGTTGCGGCGCTTATCGTTGAGCAGGCGGGTAATTACGACACGATCATTGCGCCAGCTACCACTTCGGCTAAGAACATCTTGCCACGGGTGGCAGCACTTCTTGATGTGATGCAGATTTCGGAAATCATGGAAGTGGTGGCGCCTGACACGTTCAAGCGTCCAATCTATGCTGGGAATGCTGTTCAGACCGTACAGAGCAGCGACGCCAAGAAAGTTATCACCGTGCGTACAGCTTCCTTCCAGGCAACAGGTGAGGGTGGTTCGGCTGCGGTTGAAACTATCAATGCTGCGGCTGATCCTGCTGTCTCTAGCTTTGTGGGCAACGCTCTTTCGGGTGGAGATCGTCCAGAATTGACTTCAGCGAAAGTCATTATTTCGGGTGGTCGTGCTCTGGGTTCGTCGGAGAAATTCCAAGAGGTTATTCTGCCGGTGGCAGATAAGCTGGGCGCTGCGATTGGCGCAAGCCGTGCGGCAGTTGATGCGGGCTATGCTCCTAATGACTGGCAGGTTGGCCAGACCGGAAAGGTTGTAGCGCCTGATCTATATATTGCCGTGGGCATTTCTGGTGCGATCCAGCATCTTGCGGGCATGAAGGATAGCCGTGTGATCGTGGCGATCAATAAGGATGAGGAAGCGCCGATTTTCCAGGTGGCCGATTATGGTCTCGTGGGTGATCTCTTCACGATCCTGCCAGAGCTTGAAAAAGCACTTTAATCAGTAGCGGGGTGTTTGACCACGCGGATTGCGACTTTAGCCCGTCCTCGCGCCTAGCGCGGGCGGGCTTTTATGTGTTTATCTGCCCGCGTAGCGAAAAAGTGTTTTATGGTTTCTGTACCGGATAATTGTTCATAGTGGGATCATCTGCGAAGGTGAAGGAGTTGGGACGATGGCAATAAAGTCAGTTGGTATTATCGGCGCAGGCCAAATGGGTAGCGGTATTGCTCATGTTTGTGCGCTGGCGGGTTTTGAAGTGCTCCTGCATGATGCGGCGGCAGACCGGCTTGAAAAGGGCATTGCCACCATCAATGGCAATATGGCGCGGCAGGTTAGTTCAGGAAAACTCGAAGATGAGCAGCGCAAGGCTGCGATGGAGCGCATTCGCCCGGTTCATTCGATGGAAGAACTGGCGGAAGTTGATCTTGCCATTGAGGCGGCAACCGAGGACGAAACCGTCAAGCGCAAGATTTTCGCACAGCTGTGCCCGATCCTTAATCCGCAAGCCATTGTCGCAACCAACACATCGTCGATCTCGATTACCCGGCTGGCATCAACCACTGACCGTCCCGAGCGTTTTATCGGTATTCATTTTATGAATCCGGTGCCGGTAATGAAACTGGTGGAACTGGTTCGTGGTATTGCGACCGATGAAGAGACTTTTAGAAAGTCGAAAGATTTTGTGGCTGCGCTGGGCAAATCAATCACGGTTGCTGAAGACTTTCCGGCCTTTATCGTCAACCGTATTCTTTTGCCTATGATCAATGAGGCGATTTACACGCTTTATGAGGGTGTAGGTTCGGTGGAAGCGATTGATACGGCAATGAAGCTTGGTGCCAATCATCCGATGGGTCCGCTACAACTGGCTGATTTTATTGGGCTGGATACGTGTCTATCGATCATGCAGGTGTTGCATGATGGTCTGGCGGATTCAAAATATCGTCCATGTCCATTGCTTGTTAAATATGTGGAAGCGGGCTGGCTCGGACGGAAGGCCGGACGCGGGTTTTACGATTATCGTGGCGAGGAGCCGGTCCCCACACGCTAATGGCGCTAGGAGTTGTATTTTGGGCGAAACGAAACCCGCCTCATTAGAGGTTGGTTGTTTTGTGCCCATTATTTGCCTGTGCAAAATTAGGAGCGAAAAGCCGATTAAGCTTTTGTTAACACTATCTATTCAGCCCTTATTCATCTTTAACTGCTAAATTTTCTCTTAAGATGCGCAAGTGGTGAAAGGGGTTTGTTAACCCCTTGAAAAGCTTGAGGGCATCAGTGGTATCCAGTGGTAAAGAGGAGAAGATGATGAGCGTTTTTGTTCAATTGCGCGACTGCTTTAACGTCATCCGTGAGTTCCTCGCACCGAGCTATCGGCCCGAGCGCCATTATATGCGCGGGCCTGGTCCGGCTTGCGCGGCTCGCACAGGACGCTAGGCCAGTCCGGCAAGATTTAGCTATTAAAAAAGCCAGAGCGAAACGCTCTGGCTTTTTGCTTGGGGAGGTAAAGATTATTCCAGACCTTCGAAAAGAGCGGTCGATAGATAACGCTCAGCAAAGGATGGAATGATAATGACGATGTTTTTGCCTTTATTCTCAGGGCGCTTGCCAATTTCAATAGCGGCTGTCAGCGCAGCACCGGACGAAATACCGACCGGAATACCTTCGATACGTGCAATTAAACGCGCATTGGCGAAGGCTTCGTCATTGGAAACCTGTACAACTTCATCATAAATTTCGGTGTCGAGCGTCTTTGGTGTGAAACCTGCACCGATGCCTTGGATCTTGTGTGGTCCGGGTACGCCACCAGAAAGAACAGGTGAATCGGTTGGCTCGACCGCAATCACCTTGAAGGATGGTTTACGTGCCTTGATCACCTGGCCCACGCCGGTGATGGTGCCGCCAGTACCAATGCCGGAAATCAGAATATCGGCTTCGCCATTGGTGTCGTTCCAAATTTCCTCAGCCGTTGTGCGGCGATGGATTTCTGGGTTGGCGTCGTTCTCAAACTGCTGCGGAATGATTGCATCGGGATTTTCCTGTGCAATCTCTTCTGCCTTGGCAATCGCGCCCTTCATGCCCTTGGCGCCTTCCGTGAGCACCAGTTCAGCGCCCAGAAGCTTCAACAGCTTTCGGCGCTCAACCGACATGGTTTCAGGCATGGTCAAGATCAGGCGATAGCCTTTTGCAGCGGCAGCAAAGGCCAGGGCAATACCGGTATTGCCGGATGTAGGCTCGACAAATACTGTTTTGCCGGGAGTGGCTTTGCCGGACTGTTCCAGCGCTTCGATCATGGCAAGACCGATACGATCCTTGACGCTTGCTAGCGGATTGAAAAACTCGAGTTTAACCAGGAGATTAGCGACCACCCCATTTTCGCGCGCGAATTTATCGATGCGCACAAGAGGCGTGTTTCCAATAGTATCAAGGATGGAATTATATATCTGGCCGCGACCCGCAGTGAGATCACTATTTGTGCCTTGGGACTTGGTCATGAAAAATCTCCTTATCGTTGGGCGAAGTTTATGGGTAAAGCGCAGCAAAGCCTAGCGGTGTATGTGCTAGCAATATCGTAAAATTAGAAAAAAATGCTCTTATACAAGGGCCGATAGAAAATTATTCCCCACCATAAAGGCATAACTTTGGCACTCGTCGGAGAGCTCTGGGAAAATACATTCCAAAGGCGGAAGCGTTAACAAGTTCTGCTTGGCAATCAGGCCGATGCGTTCACTTCCTTTACCGGTGAAAAATAAAGCATTTGTTTCGCGTAGAAAAGCCGGGCTTGGCGGGAGCGTTTCTTCTGGGCAATAAATTAGGCAGGATGATTCTGGCGCCTATCTGTTAGACTTACCGACCTATTGGGTTCCAAGTTTATCAGGAGAACATCATGACTGCGCCGCGTCCTTCCAAAACAACTATTGGTAATCATCAGCTACATCCAGAAACGCAGATGCTCAACTATGGTTATGATCCAGAGCTTTCCGAAGGAGCGGTTAAGCCACCTGTTTTTCTGACGTCCACTTTTGTTTTCAAAACAGCCGAAGATGGACGCGACTTTTTTGATTTTGTTTCAGGGCGCAAAGAGCCGCCAGAGGGTGTTGGTGCGGGGCTCGTTTATTCGCGTTTCAATCATCCCAATAGCGAGATAGTTGAAGACCGGTTGGCGGTCTATGAAAGTGCGGAAAGCTGTGCGGTATTTTCCTCTGGCATGTCGGCTATTGCTACCACGCTTTTTGCTTTTGTGCGGCCAGGGGATGCGATTTTGCATTCTCAGCCGCTTTATGGAGGCACTGAAACGCTGTTGGCGAGAACTTTTTCCAATTTCAATGTTGAAGCGGTGCCTTTTGCAGATGGCGTCCATGAAATGGAGATAGAAAAAGCTGCGCAAGACGCGCTGACCAGGGGCCGTGTCTCCATTATCTTGTTAGAAACCCCGGCCAACCCGACCAATAGTCTTGTTGATATTGCTGCTATCAGCCGCGTTGCCGACAAGATTGAGCAAAAGCAAAATCATCGGCCAATCATCGTCTGCGACAATACATTGCTCGGTCCGGTTTTTCAAAAACCGCTAGAGCATGGGGCAGATTTGTCACTCTATTCGCTGACAAAATATATTGGTGGGCATTCCGATTTGATTGCGGGTGCGGTTCTGGGTGAAAAGTCGCTCGTTCGTCAGGTTAAGGCGCTGCGCGGAGCAATTGGCACCCAGCTTGATCCGCATTCTTGCTGGATGCTGGGGCGATCGCTGGAAACGCTCGGGCTTCGGATGGAGCGCGCCAATGATAATGCGCGTCTGGTTGCGGAATTCTTGCGTGATCACCCCAAGGTGGGAACGCTGCATTATCTGCCATTTGTTGATGAGGCGTCAGCGAGTGGCAAATTGTATCAACGTCAATGCACGGGCGCAGGCTCTACGTTTTCTTTTGATGTTTTGGGCGGTCAGGCTGCGGCTTTCCGGTTTTTAAATGCACTTGAGATCATAAAGCTTGCGGTCAGCCTTGGGGGGACCGAATCGCTTGCAAGCCATCCGGCTTCCATGACCCATTCTGGCGTGCCGCAGGATATACGCGAGCGGATTGGTGTGCTCGAATCAACGATCCGGCTTTCCGTGGGGATTGAACATGCGGATGATTTAATTGCCGATCTGGCGCAAGCACTGGATGCGGTATGATCTTAAACAGTGGTGGAGCTAAATGGTGCGGGTGGTCGGAATCGAACCGACACTCCTTTCGGAACCGGATTTTGAGTCCGGCGCGTCTACCAGTTCCACCACACCCGCACGTGACTGTAAATCAGTCTTGATATGGTCCGGAAACGGACAGTGGAACGGATATAACGATTAATCCAAAACAGGTCAATCGCTGTATTGCGCTTGTTGACTATCCTTTTCTTCCGGAAAAATTGCGGATGCGATTGCGAATGATCCGGGACAGATTTCGGGTGCGTTGATAAAGGTGAATTTGTGACGCTGTTTGGCGCACTTGTTTGTCTGCGCCGGGGTTAAGGCCGATAATCAGAGTTTCGATTGCCTCACGTTGCTGAAACAAGCGTGACATGACCGGATGATCTTCAATGGCACAGGAATCTGTGCGTAAGATATTTGGATCCTCAAGATGGTTTTTTATCACTTCGATCATCAGCAAAATGCCGGGAGAAAAATTGCTGAGACTTTCTTCATAAGCGGTTTTCCACGTCCAAGCCTCACCGGAAACCGTAAATACGATCAAGGTGGCGATGACGCGATTATCAAGTTTGAGTGCGTGGATACGTACACAATCCCGCTCGGCGAGGCTGTTAACTGCCTCACGCGCGAAGGCCGCACGGAAACGATCGACAGCCATAGCGGTGCCGCGTTTTCCTTTCCACCCACTCGCTTCCAATGTTAGGAAATGCTCAAACGCTTCGCGCACCGCATCCGGGCTTCTAGAAACGCTATATTTGAGAGTTCCGCGTTCAGAAAGGCGGCGCCAGAGCCTGTTATATTCGCGTCGATGATGCGAGCCAATGGCTTGGCTAATATAGGAAATGCCATCAAGTTCGCTTTCCAGAAATGGACGCTGCGTTTTTTCGATCGACTGAAAAGGTAGATCGCGACTTAGTGCAACCGAACGAATCAGTGTGGTTACCGCTCCATCAGAGCGCATTTCCGGCAGAACGAGCACTTCTGGCATCTGTAAATGATCACGTTCAAGAATATCAAACAGATCATTGAGCACAGCTTCTGGATCATCGTGATCAACGAGGGGTGTTCCCTGGGGGCCAAAAGGGGTAGCCCAAGCACGTATTATGGGCGAGGAAAGGGGAAGTCCGGGACGCTCAATCGTATAAGGCATAAGGAGACGCAAACGACTGCGCTGTTCGTTTTCATCGCGCATAACCATCAGCCGTACTTCCCTATCCTCCAGCCGTGGCATGGCAGGCGTGAGAAAACGCGCATTGAAAAAGATGTTTGGCTCGACCGCACGATTAGATAGGTGGTCCAATTCATCGCGCAGTTCAAACCCCGCATAGGGCCCGTAAATGGCCAGTTTCCGCGGGTTGCCGTCGTTGTTTAAACTTTCCTCAAGCCGTTTTGCAGCATCGGGACTGGAGAGTTGATCTTTCAGTTCGGCAACAATCCGGGCAGCATTCCCACCCGCAGATTCCTCCAGCAAAGGTTTCGCGGGCATTAGTGCGTCTCCTCTGATTTCACGCTAGGGTTAACCGGAATAAGGATGAACATGGCAATCTGCATGGTTCTATATACGGCAGTTGACAGAAGAGTTGCTTCTAGCAGCATGGAAATGGCAGTGGCAAAAGCTGCCCCCATAAGCCCGAAGCGGGGAATGAGCAGAAAATTGAGCACGATATTGACGCTCAATGTAATGGCATAAAGCAAAGCGCAGATATTCTGCTTTCCTGCCATATTGAGAAGGGTTTCGGCCGGGCCAACGCTGGCACGGGCGATTACGCCGATGATCAATACGAAAAGCAGCGGATAGCCTTCTGTGAAAGCTGGCCCAAAAAGCAGCAGTAGCGGATAGCCCATCGCCAAAATGACAAATCCCAACATCAATGTCGGCCAGAAAGTCCAGCGTACCGAAGCTTGAGCGAAAGTTGCAAATTCGTTGCGGTCACCCTTGTGGAGCAAGGCGGAATAACGCTGTGCAACACTGGCTTTGACTGCAAAATATACAAAATGTGCAAGCGCCATGATTTTGGTTGCAGCAAAGTAGATTGCGACATGTTCCGGGTCCATCGCCCGCCCGACCATCAGCACATCAACATTGATGAGCAGAAAGAAAAAGCCCTCAACAAAGAAAATCGGAGCGGCTACTTTAAGCCATTGGCCCAGTTGATAGTCAGGTTTGGTATTGGGTAATTCGGGTGCAAGCGCACGGCGCACCATCCATAATTGACCAATGGTTGTCAGCCATGTCGCCACAATTGAGAGGCCTAATGCTACGGTGGCGGTTGAGGGCCAGCCCGCTTCATGGGCTGCGATCATAAAAACCAACACAAGCAAAGGACGTATGATATAGGCCGGCGTCAGTGCCATTATGATACGGCTACGCGAGCGGGCAATACAGTCGAGCACATTGTCCAGGGCTATCATAGGCAGGCAGATAAAGCCCAAAATAAAGGGCACAAGATAATAGATTTCTACCCGTTCTGCGAGCAGCCAAAGCAAGCCGCAGCCCAGCACGGCTATGACGGTGGCCAGAGTGAATGAAAACCAGATACCGGTGAAAAATATACCGCGCAGTAGCCCAAATTCTTTACGCTGAAAATATTCCGGAACGTAACGAATAATTGTCGTATGCAGGCCGAAGCAAGCCAGGTCGCCCATGATGAGCATAGCAAGCCAGACAAGAACATAGATTCCATATTCGAATTCGCCCATCCAGCGCGCAAGCACGACTTGAGAGAGCAGCGCGATTGCGGCACTACCGGCGCGTACGCTAAATGCCAGAATGGAAGAGCGTTGTGCGCTGGCATGAGGGTCATCCGCCAACAAGACAGCCTTCACTTTTCCCGCTAAAATAGCGAGCCTGTCAGCCATCCTGCGGGACAATAATCGTCCTGCTGCTTTAGCCGCGGAAAATCGCACGCTTTTACACCCCCGCTCCCTCAGTTTCGTTAGCTGCTATGGCACAACAATTTTGATATGCCACAGACATTAACTGGCAGACCTTTATAAAAGTAAAAAAAGAACGCGATAGCGAAGCAAAGCCCTTATAGTTTGAGAGATGGTAATTATTGTCTAAATAAATCCCTATTCTAACCTCCTATAAAGCCGTTTCTTAAACGGGAAACACCCGGCATTGCGAGCCGGGTGTTCTATTAGTCTTTAGCGAAAGCCGATTAATCGAAAGCGCCATGGCAGTGCTTGTATTTTTTGCCAGAACCACACGGGCACGCCTCGTTGCGGCTGATCTTGCCCCAGGTTTTTGGATCTGTCGGGTCCCGTTCGGCTGGGGGGATTATACGAGCGTCCTGACGATGGGCCTCCCATGCACCCTCATCAAAATCATCCTCTCCGGTCGAGCCATCAATATGGTGGCCGGTCATTGGTGGAAGCTCCGGCTCAGCTGGTGCTTCCCGAACAATTTCTACCCGCATTAATTGCGAAACGACAACTTCGCGCAAATTAGCCAGCAAAGCTTGGAACAGTTCGAAGCCTTCGGTTTTATATTCGTTGAGCGGGTCACGCTGCGCATAACCGCGGAAACCAACGACTGAACGCAAATGGTCAAGATTGACCAGATGTTCGCGCCAAAGGTTATCCAATGACTGCATAATGACCGATTTTTCAATATAGGTCATGATTTGAGGTCCGAAACGTTCGGCCTTATCAGCCGCAGCTTTATCGGCTGCTTCCTTGATACGAGCTTCAAACTCTTCTTCGGCGATGCCTTCTTCCTTAGCCCATTCTTCGACCGGCAGATCGAGATTGAGCTTGGAGGTTACATCTTCCTTCAGGCCAGCAATATCCCATTTTTCCGCATAAGCGTCTTTGGGAATGCGCAGCGCGACCATGTCTTCAATGACCTCGTGACGCATTGCTGTCACTGTTTCGGTCAGATCTTCCTCATCCATTATTTCAAGGCGCTGCTCGAAGATCACCTTGCGCTGATCATTCATCACATCGTCATATTTGAGCAGGTTCTTGCGGATTTCAAAGTTGCGCGCTTCGACCTTGGTCTGCGCTTTTTCAAGCGCTTTGTTGATCCAAGGATGGACGATAGCTTCATCTTCTTTGAGGCCCAGCTTTTGCAACATGCCGTCCATACGGTCGGACCCGAAAATGCGCATCAGATCATCCTGAAGCGACAAGAAGAATTTCGACCGGCCAGGATCGCCCTGACGGCCAGAACGACCGCGTAACTGATTATCAATACGGCGGCTTTCATGGCGCTCTGTGGCGAGAACGTAGAGCCCGCCCGCTGCGAGGGCTTTTTCCTTAAGCACAGCTATATCGGCCTTAATGGCCTCAATTTTCGCGTCGCGTTCTGGTCCTTCCGGGACATCGGATAGTTCCTGACGAATGCGCATTTCAAGGTTACCGCCGAGCTGAATATCGGTACCGCGGCCCGCCATGTTGGTGGCGATGGTCACTGCACCCGGCACCCCGGCCTGAGCGATGATAAAGGCTTCCTGCTCGTGATAGCGAGCATTGAGAACCTGAAGATCCTTGATGCCTTCCTTGCGCAATCTTTCAGCCAGAAGCTCTGACTTCTCAATGGAGGTCGTGCCAACAAGAATAGGCTGGCCTTTTTCATGCGCTGCACGGATATCGCGAACAATTGCACGATATTTTTCTTCCACCGTACGATAGACTTCGTCGTCCTCATCGATGCGCTTAACAGGAAGATTGGTTGGGATTTCGGTTACTTCCAGACCGTAAATATTACCAAATTCTTCCGCTTCCGTTGCAGCCGTACCGGTCATGCCGGAGAGCTTGGTATACATGCGGAAATAATTCTGGAAGGTAATCGATGCTAAGGTCTGGTTTTCCGGCTGGATTGTCACATGCTCTTTGGCTTCAAGCGCTTGATGAAGCCCTTCCGAATAACGCCGTCCTGGCATCATACGGCCGGTAAATTCGTCAATGATGACGATTTCATCGTTGCGAACGATGTAGTCCTTATCGCGCTGGAATAGCTTATGGGCCCGCAGAGCATTGTTGAGGTGGTGAACCACCGCAACATTTTCGATGTCGTAAAGACTTTGACCTTTCAGATGGCCCGCTTGTTCAAGCAGGTTTTCCATCTTTTCGGTGCCGACTTCGGTGAAAATCGCCGTCTTTTGCTTCTCATCGATCTCGTAATCTTCTGGCTCCAGCGCAGGAATAAAAGTATCGATGAGATTGTAAAAATCAGAGCGGTCTTCAAGCGGACCGGAAATGATTAGCGGTGTGCGCGCTTCGTCGATGAGGATACTATCCACTTCGTCGACGATGGCATAATTGTGCCCACGCTGGACCATCTGATCGCGCTCATATTTCATATTATCGCGCAGATAATCGAAGCCGAGCTCGTTATTGGTTGCGTAGGTAATATCACAGGCATAGGCCGCTTGACGCTCGGTGTCGTCGAGGCCATGCTTGATCACCCCAACTGACAGGCCAAGGAAATTATACAGTTGGCCCATGGTCTCCGCGTCGCGGCTGGCAAGGTAGTCGTTGACTGTTACGACATGAACACCTTTGCCCTCAAGCGCATTGAGGTAGACGGGTAAGGTCGCCATAAGCGTCTTACCTTCACCGGTGCGCATTTCGGCAATGCCGCGTTCATGCAACACCATACCACCAATCAGCTGCACATCGAAAGGACGCATGCCGAGCACACGTTTTGCCGCCTCGCGAACCGTTGCGAAAGCATCAGGAAGCAAAGCGTCAAGTTTTTTACCGTCAGCGAGCTGCGCGCGAAATTCTGCAGTTTTCGCCTGAAGCTGCTCATTGGTGAGCGTTTCGTAATTTTTTTCGAGAGCCGTAATTTGCTCTGCACGTTGTCGCATCGCCTTGATGCGGCGATCGTTTGATGAACCGAATATCCTGCGGGCAAGGCCGCCAAAGCTGACCATTCCTGGTCCTTTCCTGTCCGTTCAGCCAGAAGTCCTCCGGCAATATCGAAATGCTTTATTCACGCGTATTGAAACAAATGCAAGAAATGTACACTCAATAAGCAGCCATTTAAGGCGCTTTCAAGTCTAATTCCCCCAAGCTAATTCCCCCTACGCCCTGACTGGACGTAAACTCGAAGGACAGATAAGAGGGGGATGGGGCGATGTCAACGTCGCTCAAGCGGCCGGAGATTTTGTTCCTAGCTGAAACTATGGTTGGGTTCGGCCAAATTATGCCTTATTCATCGGGCGGATAAGCAGTCCCGAAGGAGAGAATTCCATATGAAAGCCGTCCTCAAAATATCCTACCGCAAAACATTTGCGATTTTGGCTACTTCTGTTGCTTTGGCAAGTTTCGGCAACTTTACCGCGATTGCGCAAGACAATGCTCAGCCTGCTGAAACGGCTGCGCCATCTGCCGCTGCATCGGAAGATCCAGCGAAAGTTCTTGCTATCGTGGATGGTAAGGAAGTAACCGTTGGTGAGGTTGATCAGGCTGCTGGTGACCTTGATCCGCAATTTTCGCGTCTTCCGGTAGAACAGCGCCGATTAGCAGCGCTTGCTGCCCTGATTGATATCAAGGCTTTTTCGGCGGAAGCGGAAAAAGAAAAGCTCGACCAGACGGACGAATTTAAAAGCCGGATGGAATTCTTGCGTGAGCGCGCGCTGCATAATGAATATTTCAAGGACGCAGTGGTGGATAAAATCTCGGATGAAGATGTTCGAGCACGCTATGATAAGGAAATCGCAGCCATTCCTCCGCAGGTTGAAGTGCGTGCACGTCACATTCTCGTGAAAACCAAAGAAGAAGCTGAGGCCATTATCAAAAAGCTGGACGGCGGTTCAAAATTTGAAGAATTGGCCAAAGAAAATTCCACCGATGGCACCGCTGCCAATGGTGGCGATCTTGGCTATTTCACCGAAGGGCAAATGGTACCGGAGTTTGAGAAGGCTGCTTTTGCGCTAAAGCCGGGCGAATATACGAAAGAGCCTGTCGAAACACAGTTCGGCTTCCATGTTATTCAGCAAGAAGACCGTCGCACCAAGCAACCGCCAGCATTTGATCAGGTCGAGGATCAGATCCGTTCGATTGTCATGCGTGAGCGCTATGTTGATCTGGTGAAAAAGCTGCGGGATGGACTTAAAATTGAGTATAAGGATCCCGTCATCGAGAAGGCTATGAAAGACGCGGCCGCCTTGCAAGATGATCTGGAACAAGGTTCAGACGGCAGCGAAGCAGCGCCCGCCGAATAATTTCAATAAAACGCCCCGAAATTCGGGGCGTTTTTACAGTTTTCGAGTTTCACGCTTGATTTTAAAGCGTAAAATTTTCAATGCTGCACACAAAGTAATATCGCATTGTCAGAGGCATTCATGTCTGCGTCTATATCTCCTCTCGCGCCTAAACATTATCCACCCATGCCAGAGATTGATGGTGTTCGTATCGCGACGGCGGCGGCGGGTATCAAATATCAGGGGCGGACCGACCTGATGATGATGGTGTTTGATCAGCCTGCATCGGTGGCGGGAGTGTTTACCCGTTCGCTTTGCCCATCGGCTCCGGTCGATTTCTGCCGCCGTAATCTTTCGCACAGAAAGGCGCGCGCAGTTGTGGTGAATTCCGGCAATGCCAATGCTTTTACGGGTAAAAAGGGACGGGCGGCGACGCAAGCAACTGCGGAAGCTGCAGCCGCGGCGCTGGGATGCGAGACAAACGCGATTTTCCTCGCATCGACAGGGGTTATTGGTGAGCCGCTTCAGGCTGACAGCTTCACGCATTTGCTGGGTCAGATGGCTAAAGAAGCAAAACCGGAGGGCTGGAACGAGGCAGCCAGCGCGATCATGACAACGGATACCTATCCGAAGATTGCGACGGAGACTGTTCTCATCGGTCAGGTGCCTGTAACGATAAACGGTATCGCCAAAGGTGCTGGCATGATTGCCCCTGATATGGCGACTATGCTTTCCTTTGTGGTAACAGATGCGGCGATCTCTTCGGATGTCTTACAAGCATTGCTTTCAAAAGGGGTTGATTCGACCTTCAATGCGGTGACTGTCGATAGCGATACTTCGACCTCTGACACGCTGATGTTGTTTGCCACTGGTATGGCTGCGCAGCGCGGCATGCCGGAAATTACTGATCTTAATGATGCAAGATTGGAAGATTTCGAAAAGGCGCTTGGCCGGGTTCTTAAAACATTGGCGCTTCAGGTTGTTCGCGATGGCGAAGGCGCCAGCAAGATGGTCGAAATCGAAGTAACCGGCGCGGCTTCAAGCCAATCAGCAAAGAAAATTGCGCTCTCAATTGCCAATTCGCCTTTGGTCAAAACCGCTGTTGCAGGCGAAGACGCCAATTGGGGCCGGGTTGTGATGGCGGTCGGTAAGGCTGGGGAGCCGGCGGATCGTGATTTGCTGGCAATATGGTTTGGCGATATTCGCGTTGCTTTTGAAGGCGAGCGCGATCCAGACTATTCAGAAGAAGCCACTTCCGCTTATATGAAAGGCGAAGATATTCGCATTCGGGTGGATCTGGGGCTGGGTGAGGGGACGGCAACGGTCTGGACTTGTGATCTGACTAAGGAATATGTCGCAATCAATGGCGACTATCGCAGTTGATGCCGATGATGAGCACGGAATTTCCATATGATCCTGCATTAGTACGCCGTTTTGAGGCAGTGGGGGCACGCGCATGGCCTGCGGCATCTGTCAGCTATGATGGCGCTTGGGCCGTTAGAATGACGCCGGGCCTTGCTTCCAGAAGGCTAAATTCTATTAATCCGCTTGATCCGGGGGATACGCGTGACATTGATGTGCGGATTAAACGTTTGGCAGCACAATTCATAGCTGCAGGCCAGCGGCCTTGTTTTCGGCTGACGCCTTTGGCCCCAACGCAACTTGATGAAGCGCTTGAAAAGCTCAATTGGGTGCGAAAGCGCGAAACCATTGTTATGCAATTGGAACTAAGCGCAATTGAGATGGATCGCGCAGATGATCTGTCGCCGCTCAACGCGATTTCGGATTATGTGAGAGCATCTTTAGCAAATCACGATCATCTTGATGAACAGGAAGCAGCATTTTCAGCACTTCTTGGCAGAATACAGCCAGCTAAGGGAATGTTTGTCATTGAGGATAATGGAGTTGCTGTAGCGAATGTTCTATGTGTGCAGGATCGGGATTTGGCAGGGATTTTCGATCTTTGCACGCGGGTTACAGAACGGCGCAAAGGGTATGCAAAACGGCTTATGCATTCGGCTTTGTGCTGGGCGCGGAAAAATGGTGCGTGGTTAGCCTGGCTTCAGATTGAGGCAGATAATAAAGTAGCGCTGGCATTCTATCAGCAGCTTGGTTTCAAAGAAGTCTATCGCTACGCCTATCGGGAAAGCGAAGAAATATGAGTGAAATCAAGTCCAATCCAATCTTGCTGGTTGCCGCATGTGCGCTGGTTGACACTGATGGCCGGGTGCTTTTGGCGCAGCGTCCGGAAGGTAAGCAGCTTGCAGGGCTTTGGGAATTTCCCGGCGGCAAGGTCGAGCCGGGAGAAACACCGGAAGAAACATTAATTCGTGAATTAAGAGAAGAGATTGGCATTACCACGAAAGTTGGCTGTCTCGCACCGCTGACTTTTGCCAGTTATGCTTATGAGAATTTTCATCTGCTGATGCCGCTTTATATTTGCCGGCGCTTTGAGGGCATTGCGCGCGGATTGGAAGGACAGGCTTTGAAATGGGTGCGGCCAAAGGATATGCGGGATTATCCTATGCCACCCGCAGATGAACCGCTTATTCCATTTCTGATTGATCTTCTCTAGCTGTTGAATGGGGCACGCATAGCGGTAGAGAAACTTATCGTCTGGTAGCGGAAAAGCCTGTGAACAAGCGGCACAAGGCTTATAAAAAGTTACGATTTAGCGCGCTCGTTAAGAGTTGATTCACTCCGGTTCGGCATTCTTCGACCAGACGCCCCCGGAGTTAGTTTCAATGAGTTTCGACGACAATTTTTTCAAATCAAGTCCCGCTGAAACGCGCAATACGCTGTCCAAGACAGGGAGCGGAATTTTGCGCGTTGTGTTGCTTTTCGGCTCGGCCGCGATTGCTCTGGCATTACTCATTGTCCCCATATTGAACGATCAGGCGAACCGGGTCGCCTCGCAATCGGTTTTGCCTAACGGTATTGACCGGACGATGACGGGCTCAATCAAACGTGACATTCCTGCCAAGGCGTCTACCAAGACAGAATGTAACACGTTGACCGCTCCAGATAATGCCAAGGGCTGTTGATTAGTTCTGACCTGGATTTTTGAGAGCATCGGCCAGGGATACTTTCGCAGAACCTGGCTTGAGTGGCTTTTGCTGCGATTCGTGCGGTGACCAGCCCGATAGCCAGATGGTTGAAAATGTAGCGCGAATGCGTCCATCGGGATCGCTGAAACGTTCGGCATAGATTTCTGCTGCGCGGAAGAAAAGTTGTCGCGGCACGGGCTTACGCGAGCGGTCATGCAGTATATTTTGCATCCCCATTGAGCGCAGATCAGCCATCAGGTTGAAAAGTGAATCATAGCGAACAGTGATATTTTCGACATCGGTTACTGGAAGGGCAAAGCCCGCGCGCTGCAACAGACCGCCGACATCGCGCACATCAGGAAATGGATAGACTCGCGGTGACGCGCCGCCGGTTAGTTCTATTTCTGCCTGAAGCAGGCTTTCGCGTAATTCTCCCAATGTGCCGCTACCGCTTAACGCTGCCAGAAACAGCCCGTCGGGTTTAAGGGCCCGAGAGATCTGGATCATTGCACCGGGTGTGTCATTTGTCGTGTGCAGCGACATGAGCGAGACAATAAGATCAACGCTGCCGGGTTTTAGCGGCAATAATTCATCATCACCGACAATTGCCGGATAAGGGCCAGTGAGAAATTCTTCGCTTTGTTCGACGCGTATGACCTGATCAGCTTTGCCTGAGCGAGCGATTATATCTGCTGCAAGTCCCGTATGTCCTGCGAGATCGACCGCAATGGGAAACCTGCGTTCGACTGTATCAATCCGATCTGCGAGATCTTCTGCGGTGCGGCGTAACAGAAAATCTGCGCCCGAAGTCGCAGACCGAAATGCACGCCGCCGAAATGAGAGCAGAAGTTCACGATCAAAAATCGTGTTTTGCGAATTTGGAGCAACCATGGGTTTTTCTTTTCTTTTGGGCCTACTTTTCTTTTGGGCCCGCATGGATAAAATAACTTAAGGTTAAATGCATTCGATCGGGGGCGAATGCAATGGAGGATGACGACAGGCCGCATCACGGTCTATTTAATGCGTTCAGGCTGAAAGCCATGGACGCTCTAAGACAGAGTTTGCGAAGTGGTGTGGAAATTCTATTTCCTGCCACTTGTATTGGGTGCCGGGTACAGGTCTCACAGCCCGGTACGCTGTGCCCGGAATGTTGGTCACAGCTACGTTTTGTTGAAAAGCCTTACTGCCGGGTATTGGGGTCGCCTTTTAATCATGATTTTGGCGAAGATTTCATGTGTGCGGAAGCAATCGCTGATCCGCCGCCTTTTCGGCGTTTACGATCAGCCGTATTGCATCATGGGGCAGCGCAGCGGATGGTTGTGTCGCTCAAATTTCATGATCGTACAGACCTTGCGCCCTGGATGGCGCGGTGGATGCAACGCGCTGGTGCCGAATTGCTTGAAGATTGCGATGTGGTCGTACCTGTGCCGCTTCATCGTTGGCGCATGTGGCAACGCCGCTTTAACCAGTCAGCGGAACTGGCCCGTTCATTAGCGAAAAACAACTCATGTACTTATGCGCCGGAAGCGCTGAAAAGGGTACGCAGTACCCAACAGCAGGTGGGGCTGGGCTTGAAGGAAAGACGGCGCAATGTGGATGGGGCTTTTCGTGTTCCAAAGGAGCGCGAAATTCTCGTGCGGGGAAGACGCGTTTTACTGATTGATGATGTCTATACGACAGGGGCGACGGTGAAAGCCGCAACTCGCGGTCTTTTGCGCGGAGGGGCAACCAGTGTAGATGTCCTTACTTTTAGTCGGGTTCTACCTGAATTGTGAGCAATAGGAGGGCTTCCAGATCAGCGCATTGGTGCTTATATAGGTAGTAATGATTGGAGTTTATTATGGTTGATATAACTATCTATACGCGGTCGGGCTGCCCATATTGCACTCGTGCTAAAGAGCTTCTCAATAGCAAGGGGGCTGTATTTAACGAAATCAATGCGGGTAATGCGCCAGAATTGCGGGCTGAAATGCAGGAGCGTTCAGGCCGTAACACTTTTCCGCAAATTTTTGTTGGGTCCGTGCATGTCGGCGGTTGCGACGATCTCTATGCACTTGAAAGCCAGGGCAAGCTTGATAGCCTCCTGGCAAGTGGTGAATTGAAGGGTTAAACAATGGGTAGCTTTCGTGCGGCAGCCATTCAGATGCGTTCGGGCATTGACATTGATGCCAATGTTGAAGACCTGAAAAAACTGGTTGTAGAAGCAGTGGCCAAGGGTGCCAATTATGTCCAGACGCCGGAAATGACCGGCGGGCTGGTGCGTGACCGTGATGTGTTTTTCGCAAATTTGCGCGATGAAGCAAATGATCCGGTATTTTTGGCGGCGTCTGAGCTAGCACGCAAGCATGGGATTTTTCTGCATATTGGTTCCACCGCGATCGATGGGGGCAATGGCAAGGCTGCCAATCGCGGTGCTATTTTCGCGCCTAGCGGCGAGAAGGTTGCGACATATGACAAGGTTCATATGTTTGATGTTGATCTGGACAATGGTGAGAGCTGGCGCGAATCAGCAACCTATCAGCCAGGCGAAGAGACGGTGATTGCACAATTGCCCTTTGCCAATATTGGCATGGCAGTTTGCTATGATATTCGTTTCCCGCAGCTTTTCCGTGCGCAGGCGCTGGCTGGTGCAAATGTGATTACGGCACCGGCGGCGTTTACCCGGCAGACGGGCGAAGCTCATTGGCATGTTTTACAGCGCGCCCGTGCCATTGAAAACGGCGCTTTTCTTATTTCATCCGCGCAAGGCGGGGTGCATGAAGATGGCCGCGAAACCTATGGCCATTCTATCATCGTCTCGCCTTGGGGGAAGGTTCTGGCCGAGGCTGATCACGAAGAGCCGGGCGTTATTGTTGCAGATATAGACGTTGCTGAAAGTGCAGCGGCGCGAGCAAAGGTGCCAAACCTCAAAAATGCGCGCGAATTTACGGTTAAAACTGCATTGGCTGAAACTAAAGAGGACGCATAAATCCATGATCCGCTTTTCGCTACATTGCGATCACGGCCACGAATTTGAAGGCTGGTTTCGTAACAATGCCGATTTCGATCGGCAAGCGGAAATGAAGCTTGTTGCCTGCCCTAGCTGCGGGTCCTTACAGGTCAGCAAATCCTTAATGGCCCCTGCCGTTTCCACCAGCAGATCGAAAGAGAAGTTGGCTGTGGGCCTTAATGAGATGCAGAAAAAAGCTCTTGAGGAAATGCGAAAGCTTAGCCAACAAGTGCGGGAAAATGCCGATTATGTGGGCGATAAATTCGCCGAAGAAGCGCGTAAAATTCATTTTGGGGAGACTGAACAGCGGGGTATTTACGGCGAAGCCTCACGAGAAGAGGTCAGCTCTCTTTTAGAAGATGGCGTTGAAGTTATGCCGCTACCAGTTTTCCCGGAAGATCATAATTAGCTAGGTCTTAGCTAGCTCTGGCATTTAAGTGTTTTTGTCCAATACGCCTGCGGGTTAATTATAACCGTTCGCGATTCTGCTGTTTCTTTGACGGAAATTGCGGTGCATTTCGAGAGCTATGGCGCATGTCGGAGGCGTGACGGATGAAAATAATGGATTCGCCTCTGTTCCTTCTTTTGGGGACCGGTATCTTTCTTGGCTTGGTGCTTC
This sequence comes from Falsochrobactrum ovis, assembly GCF_003259955.1. Taxonomy (GTDB): domain Bacteria; phylum Pseudomonadota; class Alphaproteobacteria; order Rhizobiales; family Rhizobiaceae; genus Brucella; species Brucella ovis_A. The sequence goes on along the minus strand of NZ_QLMK01000001.1, from coordinate 15,806 downwards.
CACTGGGAAAGATAGCGGCTGAAGCTGGTATTCCGGCTGTATTGTGGGCTTTTTTAGTATCTGCAAGTGCCGGAACCATCCTTTGGTCCGGTTTGCTGTTGAGCAAAAAGCGGATTGGTTTTTCTGGAGGCCGACTGCGCTATTATCTTGTTACCGCCTTTATCTCTTATGCGCTTCCAAATCTTTTAATGCTATCTGCTATACCGCGATTGGGTGCGGGCTATACCGGGATCATGTATACTTTATCCCCGGTTCTGACCTTGCTAATCTCAGTTGGGTTTGGTCTGCGGCGGCCCAATAGGCTGGGTGTGGCAGGGATAGTGGTCGGGTTTGTCGGGGCGATTATGGTTGCCTTTACACGTGGCGAGGTCGGCAAGCCCGCTGAACCATTATGGATTGCTGCCGCACTTTTACTTCCGTTGCTTCTTGCAATCGGAAATGTTTATCGCACAATTGATTGGCCAAAGGATGCGGACCCGACGGAACTTGCGGCAGGCAGCCACCTGGTTGCAGCCCTGATGATTCTTGCCGGGGTTTTGCTGTTTTCGGCTGAATTTCCGATCTATAAATTGGCCGATATTCCCGCAGTGACAATAGCGCAAGCTATCTCTTCAGCCGGCATGTTCGCACTATTTTTTCGCCTGCAAGTCGTGGGTGGGCCGATTTATTTAAGCCAGATCAGCTATGTCGCGGCGGCGCTGGGCTTGTTATCGGGCATAATGTTTTTGGGGGAAAGCTACCCGCCGATGACATTAGCGGGCGCTGGTTTTATCGCGGTTGGGGTGGGTATGACTACCCGAGCCCAACGAGGATGATCAGGCCGGGCGCTCGGCCAGCAGCATATAATTTACATCAAGATCGCGTGAGCGGCTCCAGCTATCCGTCAGGGGATTATAGGTCACACCGACCTTATCGATCACGCGCAAGCCGTTGGAGGAAAGTGCTGATTCGAGCTCTTGCGGCCGTACAAGCTTTTCATATTGATGGGTGCCACGCGGCAGCCATCGCAGAATATATTCAGCGCCAAGAATGGCCAGCCCATAGGCTTTCAGCGTTCGGTTGATGGTGGCGACGAACATTAATCCACCGGGTTTTACCATTTCGCTGGTCGCAGACATGAACAGATCAACATTGGAGACGTGTTCGACCACTTCCATATTGAGCACAACATCAAATTTTTCTCCCGCTTCGGCCAGGGCTTCAGCGGTGGTGGCACGATAATCAACCTCGACTCCGCTTTGAGCGGCGTGAATCTTTGCTACTTCAATATTGGTTTCGGAAGCGTCTGCGCCTATTACGGTTGCGCCAAGCCGGGCCATCGGCTCACAAAGAAGACCGCCGCCGCAGCCAATATCCAAGATCCGAAGACCTTCAAACGGGTGCGCTGCGGATGGATCAAGATCAAAATGTGCACAGATCTTTTCCCTAATATAGGAAAGGCGGGTGGGATTGAATTTGTGCAAGGGCCGGAATTTACCCTGAGGATTCCACCATTCCGCGGCAATGCGGGAAAAATGCTCAATTTCGGAAGCATCAATCGTAGTACGGGCGGGATCGGTCATGTCATTCTCCTGCGGCAGCGGGCGTAAAATTCTGCCTCCCAAGGTAGCGCGTGAATGTCAAGGCGCAAATGAATTTAGCATAATTATTGAGAAGCTGCTTCAGTTTACAATCAGCCGCTTGCAGAAACCGAGCAATTTCGTTATGTGAGCGCGAGCTTGTTCGTCGTAATAAAATAATGTTTTGACGGACTGAAGAGTAATTTTTCAAAAGACGGGACGTATCCTTAAAATGGCGCGCATCGTGATGAAATTCGGCGGCACCTCGGTGGCCGATCTGGAACGCATCTATAATGTGGCGCGCCACGTGAAACGGGAAGTCGACAGCGGCAACCAAGTCGCTGTCGTTGTTTCGGCCATGGCTGGCAAGACCAATGAATTGGTCAGCTGGGTACAGAACATGCCCAAGGTCTGCGGCGCCTCCTCTCCCATCTATGATGCGCGTGAATATGACACGATTGTTGCATCAGGCGAACAGGTAACGAGTGGGTTGCTTGCTATCGCGCTGCAGTCAATCGGTGTTGATGCCCGGTCGTGGCAGGGCTGGCAAATCCCTGTCAAAACCAATAATTCCCATGGCGCTGCGCGTATTCAGGAAATCGACGGCAGCGAGATTGTGCGCCGTATGGAAATGGGACAAGTGGCTGTTGTTGCCGGTTTTCAGGGTATTGGTCCCGATAATCGCGTGGCGACGCTGGGTCGAGGCGGATCGGATACTTCTGCGGTGGCTATTGCAGCCGGTGTAAAAGCTGATCGTTGCGATATCTACACGGATGTTGATGGTGTCTATACCACTGACCCGCGCATTGAACCCAAAGCAAAGCGGCTATCGCGCATTACTTTTGAAGAAATGCTCGAAATGGCTTCGCTAGGTGCAAAAATTTTACAAGTGCGCTCGGTTGAGCTCGCCATGGTACATAAGGTTCGCACTTTTGTGCGCTCCAGCTTTACGGATCCTGATGCGCCGGGCATGGACGATCCGATCAACCCGCCCGGAACACTCATTTGCGACGAGGAAGAAATCGTGGAACAGCAGGTCGTCACAGGTATCGCCTTTGCGAAGGATGAAGCGCAGATTTCGCTTCGGCGCGTCAATGACCGCCCAGGCGTTTCGGCGGCTATTTTCGGTCCGCTCGCAGAAGAATATATCAATGTGGATATGATCGTTCAGAATATCTCTGAAGATGGATCAAAGACGGATATGACCTTTACGGTTCCGTCGGGCGATCTTGAAAAGGCTGTTCAGGCGCTTGAAAAAGCCAAAAGCGATGTCGGTTTTGATACGATCCAATCCGAATCAGGCTTGGCTAAAATCTCGGTAATCGGCATTGGTATGCGTTCGCATGCCGGTGTTGCTGCCACGGCTTTTAAGGCGTTGGCCGAAAAAGGCATCAATATCCGCGCGATTACAACATCGGAAATCAAAATTTCAATTTTGATCGACGGACCTTATGCGGAACTGGCCGTTCGCACGCTTCACAGCGTCTATGATCTGGATAAATGATCACATTTTAGCCAGCGCGGCGTTTGAGTAGCCGACGAGGCATTTGGGGAGTCGACGGAATATTTGAAAGCACTAAATTACAACAGCGTCGCGGGCTTGAGCGAGTCCGTGACGCTGTTGGTTTGGGCTTGCGCCAAAATTTATGACGAAACCGCTGGACGTTGGGGGTAAAAATGCTCACAAAGGACTTGGCGCGGCGCGAGGCAAACGGTTATTGGATACCGGCTTGCGCCTTGTTGCGCTCAACGCTTTGAGGAGTCCCTAAGGATCATGCGAGATCTGACAACCGGTCCCCGCGTGCTGTTGAAACGGTTGCGCGAATTGATGGCGGAGCCGCTGGAGCCGCAAGCTCGTCTTGACCGGATTGTCCGCGAGATCGCGCAAAACATGGTCGCGGAAGTTTGCTCCTTTTATATTTTGCGTGCGGATGGCGTGCTGGAACTTTATGCGACGGAAGGTTTGAACCCGCAATCGGTTCATCTGGCGCAATTGCGGCTGGGGCAGGGTCTAGTGGGTACAATTGCCGCAAACGCACGTCCGCTTAATCTCACAGATGCACAGGCCCACCCAGCATTTGCCTATCTGCCCGAGACCGGCGAAGAAGCGTATAATTCCTTTCTTGGTGTTCCTGTGTTGCGCGCAGGCCGAACCCTTGGCGTTTTGGTGGTGCAAAACCGGACCAAGCGCGCTTACCGCGAAGACGAGGTGGAAGCACTTGAGACGACTGCGATGGTTCTAGCAGAGATTATCGCAACCGGGGATGGTCTGAGGCTGGCGCGTCCGGGTATAGAATTGGATTTGGGACGGCCAATGAATATGGGCGGTATTGCGCTCAATGATGGCATTGGGCTTGGTCATGTCGTTTTGCATGAACCGCGTATTGTGGTCACCAATCTTTTCAATGAAGACAGCCAGGCTGAACTCGACCGGCTCGAAGACGCGCTTGGCTCTTTACGGATTTCGATTGATGACATGCTTTCGCGTCGCGACGTGGCGATTGAAGGCGAGCATCGCGAGGCCCTCGAAGCCTATCGGATGTTTGCGCATGATCGGGGTTGGGTCCGGCGGCTGGAAGAGGCCATTCACAATGGGCTCACAGCGGAAGCTGCGGTCGAAAAGGTGCAAAGCGATACGCGTGCGCGTATGATGCATTTGACCGATCCTTATATGCGGGAACGCCTTTCGGATTTTGATGATCTGGCTAATCGTTTGCTGCGTCAGCTAATGGGGCGCGATATAAAGACGATGGCGGAATCTCTGGCAAAAGATGCAATTATTGTTGCTCGCTCTATGGGAGCGGCGGAGCTGCTGGACTATCCACGCGAACGTTTGCGCGGTGTCGTTTTGGAAGATGGCGCAGCAACCAGTCATGTGGTGATTGTGGCGCGGGCCATGGGCATACCGGTGGTCGGACAGGCTAAAGGCGTTGTCTCCATGGCTGAAAATAATGATGCGATAATCGTCGATGGTGATGAAGGGATCGTTCATCTTCGTCCGCAAGCAGATGTAGAAAGCGTTTATGCGGAAAAAGTGCGCTTTCGCGCCCGCCGGCAAGCGCTTTACCGCGAATTGCGCGAGAAACCTTCGATCACCAAGGATGGAATTGAAGTCGCTCTTTTGATGAATGCGGGGCTTCTGGTCGATCTGCCACAATTGGCTGCCTCAGGCGCTGAAGGTATTGGTCTTTTCCGTACTGAATTACAGTTCATGGTGGCATCAACCTTCCCCAGAGCTGAACAACAAGAGCGGCTTTATCGATCCGTAATTGACGCTGCTGGCAATAAGCCAGTGACTTTTCGGACGTTGGATATTGGTGGCGATAAGGTGCTGCCCTATTTCCGCACCACGGTGCAGGAAGAAAATCCAGCGCTTGGCTGGCGTGCCATCCGCTTGACGCTGGATCGTCCGGGGCTTTTGCGTACTCAGCTTCGTGCCCTTTTGAAAGCGGCTGGCGGGCGAGAATTGCGCCTTATGTTGCCGATGGTGACGGAAGTGTGCGAAGTGAAAGCCGCGCGCGAGTTGATTGATCGTGAAGTCCGTCACCTGTCGCGTTTTGCTTATAATCTGCCATTAAGGGTCAAGGTTGGGGCAATGGTCGAGGTTCCAGCCTTGGTCTGGCAGCTTGACGAATTGATGGACAATGTTGATTTTGTCTCGGTCGGCTCTAACGATCTGTTCCAATTTTTGATGGCGGTGGATCGTGGAAATTCATTGATTTCTGACCGTTTTGACCAGCTTTCGCCAGCTTTTTTGCGGACGCTTCGTCATATTGTTGACACAGGACAGCGTCACGGCAAGCCAGTGACGCTTTGTGGCGAGATGGCGGGACGACCGCTTACTGCAATGGCGCTGATCGGTCTTGGCTTTCGTTCGATCTCTATGTCTGCGGCATCAATTGGACCCGTTAAAGCTATGCTCGGCGAGCTTGATGCAAGCAAGCTGAACGCGTTGTTGCGGGAAGAGCTTGATAAGCCTAACCAATCCCATTCGCTGCGCGAGCTGTTGCTTCAATTTGCGAAAGACAATGATATTCCGTTATAGCGAAAGGATTTTCGCAATGAGGGATGATGTAACGTCCATAGTCCGACTTGTCCCATAGTCCGATTTGTATTGAGCAGCCATAATTCTAGGACCAAAAAATGATTTCATTGCCGCAGGACCGGATGGACCAGCTTTTGAAGCGGTTTTCCATGATTGAAAGCCAGATGGCCAATAATCCGGACTCCGAGACCTATGTTAAACTGGCGTCAGAATATTCTGAACTTGAGGAAGTTGTTGGAAAAATCCGGGAATTAGCCGATGCGCGCAAGGAAGAGCAAGATCTTCGTGCCATGCGCGATGAACCCGGTATTGATGCCGAGATGCGCGCACTTGCGAATGAAGAATTGCCAGAAGTCCAAGACCGTATCGAAACTTTGGAACAGGAAATACAAATTCTTCTGTTGCCCAAAGATGCGGCCGACGAGAAAAATGCTATTCTTGAAATCCGAGCGGGCACCGGGGGGCTTGAGGCTGCCCTTTTTGCCGGCGATCTTTTTCGCATGTATGAGCGTTTTGCGAGCGAGAAAGGTTGGCGGGTGGAATTGGTTTCGGCCAGCGACGGTGATGCGGGTGGGTATAAGGAAATTATTGCTACCGTTTCGGGCAAAGGCGTTTTTTCCAAATTGAAATTTGAGTCCGGCGTGCACCGTGTTCAGCGTGTGCCGGAGACTGAAGGCGGCGGCCGTATTCATACTTCAGCGGCAACTGTGGCTGTTCTGCCTGAAGCTGCCGAAATTGATATTGAAATTCGTAATGAAGATATCCGTATCGATACGATGCGGGCATCGGGTGCGGGTGGCCAGCACGTCAATACGACTGACTCAGCGGTTCGAATCACACATATTCCGACCGGGGTTATGGTTGTGCAGGCCGAAAAATCGCAGCATCAGAACCGTGCTCGGGCCATGCAAATTTTGCGCGCTCGGCTTTTTGATATGGAGCGACAAAAGGCTGAAAGTGAGCGCTCAGAATCACGCCGCAGCCAAGTCGGCTCAGGCGATCGTTCAGAGCGAATCCGGACCTATAATTTTCCACAGGGGCGGGTAACGGACCATCGCATCAATCTGACGCTCTATAAGCTTGATCGCGTGATGGAGGGTGAGCTCGACGAATTGGTTGATGCGCTAATTTCGGACCATCAGGCGAAATTGCTTACAGAACTGGGTTCGCAGACGTGACAGAAAACGGCAGCGCTCGGTCTCAACGGCTGGACAGTCTGATGAATTCAGCGCGAAAGAAGCTTGCGCTTGCGGGCGTAGAGACGCCTGATTTGGACGCGCAGTTATTGGTTGAATATATTACGAAGACTACCCGCGTTGATTTAATTGCCCGGCCGGAATTACTCATTGATGGTGAGGCGGTGGTGAAGCTGGATTTGGTGCTCGAACGTCGTTGCGCAGGCGAGCCGGTTCACCGCATTATTGGTATGCGAGAATTTTACGGCTTACCGTTCCGCCTATCATGCGAAACGCTGGAACCTCGTCCTGATACGGAATCGCTGATAGAGCTTGTAACGCCAGTTGTCGAGCAATTGATCAATCGGCATGGGCCTATCGAGGTGCTGGATATGGGCACCGGAACTGGAGCAATTATCATCACCTTGCTTCATAAATTCGAAAAAATGCGCGGTATTGGCGTCGATAAATCTGTCGATGCGCTGGCTACGGCACGAATCAATGCGGGTATAAATGGTGTCAGCAATAGGTTTGCTGCGTTGGAAAGCGATTGGTGGGCAAATGTGAGTGGTAAATTTCATCTTATCGTCTCCAATCCGCCCTATATTCCACGCCAAGAAATAGCGACCTTGTCGCCTGAAGTGCGCGATTATGATCCAGTAGCAGCGCTCGACGGCGGGATTGATGGACTTGATTTCTATCGAGATCTTGCAAAGGGGGGGGCGGAGTTCTTATATAGGGATGGAATGATTGCCGTTGAAATTGGTGCGAACCAATTTGATCAAGTGAGCCAGATATTTAGGCAAGCAGGATTTAGCCTGCTCAACAGCGCGTGCGATCTTGGTGGACATCGGAGAGCTTTGATTTTTTCTAACGGACGCTGCGACGAAAAAACGTTTTTGTGTTAAAAAAACACTTGGATTTTGCAGCGAAGCCGTTTAGTTTCCAATCACCGATACAGCCAGAATGGTTTTGCCCGCTTAAGGGCGATGGCGGAAATACTCCATGACGATTTTAGGTCATGCTCCCTTAAGAAAACTCTGACGGGATGGCTCGTACGGAAGCGCAAGACTTTCAGAGGAACTTCCGAAGAATATAATTTTCGGAAAAAGTCGCACACGCAACGCTAACTCACAAGGTTCTTGTTGTTTGCAATGCATCAACGGAGCTCAGGAACATTCGAAATGCAGGAAGTTTAGGGTGTACTTCCTCCATATTTCGACAATGTGAAGCCAGTAGCCGTTTTGGTTACAGGATTTCTACGCCCTTTAATCTGAAAAGAGATAAATATGAGGCCAGTACAGCAGAACAGGCGCATGCGCGGACGGGGGAATAATAACAATAATAATCGTAAAGGCCCCAACCCTTTATCGCGCAATTATGAAAGTAACGGTCCGGATGTAAAAATCCGGGGCAATGCGCAACATATTGCAGAAAAATATACGGCTCTGGCACGGGATGCACAGGCGTCTGGCGACCGTGTCATGGCTGAAAATTATCTTCAGCACGCTGAACATTATAATCGCATCATTATGGCTGCTATGGCTCATAATAATATTCCATATCAGCGTGAAGAAACGTTGGATGTTGACGGGGACGATGAGGATGCGAATGTCGCCGCCGCTCCGACCCCAGCTCCGTCTGTCAGCGGAACCGGGCCTCAGCCAGTGATTGAGGGTACCCCGGCAGAAGTGGTCTACGGAGAAGAGCCAAGCGAGGGCCGGACCCAATCCAGAGATGCTCGCGAGCAGCGCCGTCAAGTTCGTGGCCGCCGCCCGCAGCGTGAACGTTTTAATTCGGACGAATCGGCTGAACAGCCATCGGTCGAATCGCGGGAACATACCGAGGAAACTGTTGAGCCAAAGGCGGAAGTTGTTCCACCTGCTCCGGTGGTTGAGGAACCCGAAGCTGCAAAAGTCACCGAAGCTGCAAAAGCTGCCGAAACTGTAAAAGCTGATGAGGTAGAAAAAGCCCCAGCAGCGAAGAAAGCATCGACTGCCAAAAAAGCAGCGCCTGCAGAGGAAAGCGCTGAAGAGGAAGCACCCGTACGGCGCGTTACGCGTCGTCCTGGCCGGCCTAGACGCGTGGTCAAAGAAGCCGAAGCTTCAGAGGTATCGGTGGCAGAACCTGCATCCTCGGATGTTTGATCGTCAGCGGGTGATCGCTAGCAAGAGTTTGAAATGGCGCGGTTTCTGCGCCATTTTTATTTTGGCTGATGATCTTAATGTGGGTCTTGTCGAAAGAGGAAAGCGCTCCCATATGTTTTGACGGATAAGGAGTCTGCCGCAATCGGGGACTCCGTCACCAAATGTCTTCCGGTGCCATAATGGGCCGGAGGGAAAAGGAGACACATATGAATATTGAAAAATACACTGAAAGAGTTCGCGGGTTCATTCAGTCAGCGCAAACCTTTGCTCTTTCGTCAGGCAACCAGCAATTTACCCCGGAACATATGTTGAAAGTTCTCGTCGATGATGATGAGGGGCTGGCTGCGTCCTTGATTGAGCGCGCAGGCGGGCGGGTGAAAGAAGCTCAGATCGGCCTGCAAAGCGCATTGGAAAAATTGCCTAAAGTTTCGGGCGGGAATGAGCAATTATATTTGGCTCAGCCGCTGGCAAAAGTTTTCACTCTCGCTGAAGAGCTTGCAAGCAAAGCGGGCGACAGTTTTGTAACTGTTGAACGTCTGTTAACGGCGCTGGCGATTGAGAAAACTGCCAAATCTTCCGAAATTTTGGCGAATGCGGGTGTTACCCCGGCAGCGCTGAACAAGGTTATTAATGATATGCGAAAAGGGCGGACTGCGGATTCTGCATCAGCGGAGAGCAATTATGACGCTCTGAAAAAATATGCACGTGATCTCACTGAGGATGCGAGATCGGGCAAGCTCGATCCTGTGATTGGTCGTGATGAAGAAATTCGCCGGACCATTCAGGTTCTTTCGCGTCGCACAAAAAACAATCCCGTGCTCATCGGTGAGCCGGGCGTTGGTAAAACTGCGATTGCCGAAGGGCTGGCGCTGCGCATCGTCAATGAAGACGTTCCCGAATCACTGCGTGACAAACAATTGATGGCGCTTGATATGGGCGCATTGATTGCGGGGGCAAAATATCGAGGTGAATTTGAAGAGCGGCTGAAGGCTGTGCTTTCTGAAGTACAGACGGCTGCGGGTCAGATCATTCTCTTTATCGATGAAATGCATACGCTGGTGGGAGCGGGTAAATCGGATGGGGCGATGGATGCGTCCAATCTGCTTAAGCCTGCGCTTGCACGTGGCGAACTTCATTGTGTCGGTGCTACTACGCTTGAAGAATATCGCAAATATGTTGAAAAAGACGCAGCGCTTGCGCGACGTTTCCAGCCGGTATTTGTCGATGAGCCGACCATCGAAGATACGATTTCTATTCTTCGGGGATTGAAAGAGAAATATGAACAGCACCACAAAGTGCGTGTTTCTGACTCTGCACTGGTTTCGGCGGCAACTTTATCCAACCGCTATATAACTGATCGGTTTTTGCCGGATAAAGCGATTGATCTGGTTGACGAAGCGGCATCGCGACTGCGGATGCAGGTGGATTCAAAGCCCGAAGAACTCGATGAAATTGATCGTCGCGTTATGCAGCTGAAGATTGAACGAGAGGCGCTCAAAGTTGAAACCGATGCGGCTTCGCGAGATCGGTTGCAGCGGCTTGAAAAAGAATTGAGCGATCTTGAAGAAGAATCAGCCGAACTGACTGCAAAATGGCAGGCGGAAAAGCAGAAGCTGGGTCTTGCTGCAGACCTTAAAAAACAACTTGATGAGGCACGCAACGCACTGGCGATTGCTCAGCGCAATGGTGAATTCCAAAAAGCAGGTGAGCTTGCCTATGGAAAGATCCCGCAGCTAGAAAAACAGCTTGTTGAAGCGGAAAGTCAGGAAAATAAAGGATCGCTGCTTGAGGAAACCGTAACGCCTGATCACGTGGCGCAGATCGTTTCACGTTGGACCGGAATTCCAGTTGATCGCATGTTAGAGGGCGAGCGGGAAAAACTGCTTCGTATGGAAGACGAGCTGGGCAAACGCGTGATTGGACAAGGAGAAGCAGTTCAGGCCATTTCCAAAGCAGTGCGTCGTGCTCGGGCAGGACTTCAAGATCCTAATCGGCCCATTGGCTCATTCATGTTCCTTGGACCGACCGGTGTCGGTAAGACCGAATTGACCAAGGCGCTGGCGTCGTTTCTATTTCAGGACGACACCGCAATGGTGCGCATTGATATGTCGGAGTTCATGGAGAAACATTCCGTGAGCCGCCTGATCGGTGCACCGCCCGGCTATGTTGGATATGAGGAAGGTGGCGTTTTGACCGAAGCGGTTCGTCGCCGGCCCTATCAGGTGATTCTGTTCGATGAGATCGAAAAGGCGCATCCTGATGTGTTCAACGTTTTGTTGCAGGTTCTTGATGATGGACGTCTGACTGATGGCCAGGGACGGACTGTAGATTTCCGCAATACGGTTATCATTATGACGTCCAATCTGGGCGCGGAATATCTTGTCAATCTGGGTGAAGCAGATGAGGTTGAAAGCGTACGCGATGAGGTGATGGGCGTGGTTCGCTCGGCGTTCCGACCCGAATTCCTCAACCGTGTCGATGAAATCATCCTGTTCCATAGGCTGCGTCGGGAAGATATGGCTGCTATTGTCGATATTCAGATGCAGCATCTGCAAAAACTACTGGCTGATCGCAAGATCAAGCTGGAGCTTGATGAAGATGCTCGTGAATGGTTGGCCAATAAAGGTTACGACCCCGCTTATGGTGCGCGACCACTCAAGCGCGTTATCCAGAAAGAGGTGCAGGACCCGCTCGCGGAGCGTATTTTGCTGGGGGATATTCTTGACGAATCGATCGTCAAAATTCTGTCCGGTTCGGATAGGCTAAACTTCCGTTCCATCCGCACAGGTCCCTCAGAGGAGACGGTTGCAGCAGGCGAAACTGCTTAAAATGTCGGCCTGAACTTCAAGGTGCCGCAATCTAAAGGGTTGCGGCACCTTTTTCATGTCAACTTGCACGCTATGTGGCCATCTTGATGTCCAGATCATTTGCGAAGCCAATATAAGTAAAGTGTTAACCATATTAACGGCATCCATGGACACTGGATTATTCAGGGTTTCCTTCATGACGCATATTCTACAGTTGTTCTTTTTCGTTTGTTGCGTGATTGCAATGGGCTTTCCATCCATAAAGCAAGCACGCGCAGCGGCAGAACTTTCCGCAGACCAAATTGGCGAGCCGATCGTGGTGGCGCAATTGTTTGATCGCGGTTTCGGTGGCAGGGATGTACATGTTTATATTGACGAATATGGACGACAAGTCTCGGTAGATCGACACGGACGTATTCTGCATATTGAAGAACCAAGGCGGCCGCGCTGGCGCCGGCGCAATGTGCGGCCGGAAGATAATTGGACATTTAACGGGCCAGTTGAACCTTCCTATGATGTTTACGGTTCGGTGCCGGAAGATCCAAATTATTTCCCGGAAGCGCCGGCTGCTCCAGGGTATGAATATAACCGTGATGGTTTGGTAGAACGCTCTGAACTCCCGCCACCAGGGTCCTATCCATATCCGGATGGGTCCACGGCCAGTATTGAACCCGGTTATGATCGGCCGGATTTTGACCAGCCATTGGCACATCCCCGAGCCGTGCCCGATTTTAATGATATGGCACCGGCAATAGAAATGCCGAAAGGTGTGGGGGCAAAGGAAAAAATTGCGGCATATCAGATATTGCTTGATCGGGCGGGCGCATCACCCGGCGTGATTGATGGGCGCGCCGGCAGCAATGTCGATAAGGCAATGGCTGCCTATCATGAACTGACCGGTAAGACTCTCAATCCAAATGATATGGCAGCTATTCAGGCCGAGTTGGAAGCGACGGGCGGACCGGCCTTTACGGAATATCAAATCACCAATGAAGATGTGGGCAGGCAATATGTGGCGTCAATCCCAGAAGACTATGCCCAAAAGGCACAGCTTCCGGCCATGGCTTATACGTCTGTGGCAGAAATGCTTGCCGAAAAGTTTCACATTGATGAGCCTTATTTGAAGGAAATCAATCCCGGCGTTAATTTCAACCAACCAGGGTCGATCATCCGGGTGCCGAATGTGGGTAAACCCGTTCGCAAACCCGTTACGCGAATCATTGCCGATAAGGGGCGAAAACAAGTTCGCGGCTATGATGAAAATGGGCAACTCGTCGTCGCATATCCGGCGACGATTGGTTCCAATGACAATCCGTCTCCGTCGGGACTGGTGGAAGTGCAGCGAATCGCAATTAATCCGAACTACACTTACAATCCGAAGATAAATTTCAAACAGGGAAATAATGACAAGGTTCTGACAATACCACCGGGTCCGAATGGGCCGGTTGGAACAGTCTGGATTGCCCTGTCAAAGCCTACCTATGGTATACATGGTACGCCGGAACCTTCCCGAATAGGAAAGACATCGAGTCATGGATGTGTCCGATTAACCAATTGGGATGCGGAAGAATTGGCAAAATTGGTGAAACCGGGTGTGGCCGTAGAATTTATCGACTAAGTAAAAAAGCCTGCCGATATTGAGGCAGGCTTTTTGCTAAATCAGCTTCTAACTGTTTCCGTCGCGGCAAGCCGGGTGCCGTTATCATCGCTCTCAAGCAGAGCGTCGATTCGGTCGCGTTCTTGTTTGAAAGCTTCCAGCTCCCGGCCGGTCAGCGCTTTGTTGTCAGGCAAACGGATACGAAGCGGATCCACCTTGGTGCCATTGACGATCAGCTCATAATGAAGATGCGGTCCGGTTGAAAGACCGGTTGAACCGACATAGCCAATCACCTGACCTTGTCGGACACGTGCGCCGACTTTTACACCGCGTGCGATTGCATTTTGGTGATTATAGCTTGAGACATATCCGTTGGCATGGCGAATCAGTGTCTGATTTCCATAGCCATTTGCCCAGCCTGCTTTTTCTACCACACCATTGCCTGCAGCGATGATCGGGGTGCCCCGCGGAGCAGACCAGTCCACGCCCGTATGCATACGACTATAGCCCAAAATCGGATGGCGTCGCATTCCGAAGGGGGAGCGGAATACACCGTTGGGAACGGGATTGCGCAGCAAGAATTGTTTCGCGCTTTTGCCGTTTTGATCGTAATAATCGACGCTGCCATCGCCGGATTGAAAGCGGTAGAATTTTCGCGTTGTTCCACCGAATGTGGCAGCTACAAAAAGAAGTTGTGATTCTTCATTAGCTGTATCGGAACCGTCCGGTAGGGAGAAGAATGCGTCAACGCGATCTTTTGGATTAAGTCTTGCTTGCAGGTCGACATCGGAGGCAAGCATCTTCACAAGCTGCTCGCGCATGGTTTCCGTCATGCCATAGGCCAGCGCAGCTCGGCTTAATCCGTCGTAAACCGTCGGAAGATTTCCCCGAATCGCGGTCGGAGGTGCATCGCCATCAAAAGCAGAGGCGAGAAGGGGAGTCGATTCGGGTTCGTCCGAAGGCGTATATTGCTCCCGATCATTTACCGTTACCGTTACGAGATGGGTGGTACGGTGATAAATGCTTGCGCGGACGATTTTGTCATCGCCCCCTCGCGATTCGGTACCGACCCGAAGTATGCTTCCTTCTTTCAAGCGATTGGAATTGAGCAATCTTGCCAATGCCTGCGCCATTCGGGACGCGCTCTCACCGCCATAGCCTGCATTTTGCAGAGCCTGTTCGATCGACATTGCTTGTCGGAAAGGAATCAACTCTTCTGAAAAGCCATCGCCGGAATATTCATCGGCGCGCGGCGCTATACTGACATTTTCCTGGATGATCTTTACCCCGAGGGTCGGGCCTAAGGAAAATGTGGAATCATGGCCGCCAAAACGGGCCGGGTCGACATAATGCAGCGAAGCCACTTGTACATCGCCGTCTGTGAGCAACGCCCCGGTATCGCGCACGACTTCTTCAACTTCTTCGACCGACAAATCATTTGCGGGATTAAAAGCAATTTGATGGAGCGGGAAATCTGTCATGCGCAGGCTGATCTCGCTTTCAACCTTGGCGCCGTAAATTTGCCCAGTATCGGTGGGCGGAGGTGGGGTCGGTCCTTCAGAAAATATAGCCAATGCGTCAAAGGGTGGGTATTTGCGATTAGTTGGATGGTCAACACCCAGTGACATATGCACGAGTTCAAAAGGCCGAGTGCGAATCACTTCGCGTTCCCCGATCTTTTGCATCGTCGAAAGATCAAAGCGTCGGCGATCCTTGGGTTTCTGACGTGAAATCGCACTTACCAGCCGATTGCCTTTTGCAATGTCTGCCTCACTTGCTGCGCCGGACATTTCATTCCGCGCAAGAATTTCAGGGGGCGTGGCAAGCTGTTCGCGGCCGTCTAGCGCTGCGAAAAGAGCGACACCGATCAACATGCAAGAGGTCACGCCGGTCAAAAAAGTTCCCGCGAGCCATCGAGCAGAAACTTCCCGCCGATCCGGAGGTCGCCTTCTTCCACCCACAGCGAGTGGTGGTTCGTCCCCTAACTCAAGATTTTTCCGCCCAAATTCATTCATGCCGCTGTCGCAGGCCTTTTTATTCGTTCGTATAAAGATGTAAGTACGTCACATATAGAAAAGCAGCTCTACTACCTATCCGGTATAAGGTGACTCCGGATGCGGAGCCTTAAGATCAGATGAAGTGATTCTGCCTGCACCGCTGATATAAGTCAATGTAAAGCCGTTACGAAGTCCCGTCCTGAGACTTGATTGCTTTTCCACTGACTAGACCTCCTAAATTGATAATAAGGCCCTTTTTGGGCTTCGGGGCTGGGCTGAGCCACTCCATTCTGGCACTTATATATAGCGCTCATATGGGCGCACTGTGGAAAAGTCCGGCTTTGTTTATTTTTGTAAAAAAACTTTCAAAAATCGCTTGGACGGTGTTGACAGTTTTGTTTGTTGGGGTCTATATGGCTTCACAACGAGGGCGGCGGCGCTGCTAGCGGCAGGTTGCTTCGTCCTTGTTTACTTTGCAT